>NZ_CP151946.1:102500-4347479 GCF_038592935.1 Bacillus sp. FSL K6-1560 | reverse complement strand
CTTCCGGCACGTCCCTCCTTTTCTTAGAAAATGGCGTCTTTCTCTGTTATAGAACACAAAAAAAAGAGCAAATGGCGCTTACCATTCGTACACATTAAATGTTGAAAACATATAATATAGTAGATAAATAGCTTTTCGACAAATTTCACAACTTGTGGACAACCTTCTACACAAGCTGTGTGAAATCAATCCACAACTTATCCACACTTTGTGGATAAAGAGGAAAGGTAGGATTAGTAATCAAGAGTTAAAACACAAATATAATACCAAAATAAACGAGAGCTTGCAATGGTTGTCACAATCTTATCCACAAAGCGGACAACCTGTTGAAAAAACCTTGTCCACAGGGGTTGGTAATGTGAAAATGTTGTCGATAACCTCTGTGGATACTAAAAAAAGCCGAAAAAGATATCCACATGCGTGATTTTAGGGGCAAATTGTTTGAATTTGTCTTTTTTCCGTAAAATTAAGGAATCTAAAAAATAAGGTTTCGAAAGTTGAAAAGGTATGGTATCCTATTATGGTTGCAAGAAATAAAAGCACTAGTGAAGTTGACAATGAATAGGTAACGCAAATATAATAAGTAAGACTGTCTTTAACAGCTATTCCTCGAGGGAGGTGTCATAAATGAAAAGAACATTCCAACCGAATAACCGTAAACGCAGCAAAGTTCATGGCTTCAGAAGCCGTATGAGTTCAAAAAACGGTCGTCTAGTTTTAGCACGCCGTCGCCGCAAAGGCAGAAAAGTATTATCAGCTTAGGCCACTGAATAATGTCAGTGGTCTTTTTTCACGTTATGGGAAAAGATAGATGTGATGCGTAATGAACCGGGGCATGCTTCCTGGTTCAGATGCATCTCATGTTCATAATAAATTTTAAAAGTTTCTGCCAGCCAGTATCGGAGTGAGTCATTTGAAGAAGCGAAATCGTTTAAAGAAAAATGAAGATTTTCAAAAAGTGTTTAAACATGGGACATCAGTTGCAAACCGCCAGTTTGTCTTATATACGCTTGATCAGCCTGAAAATGATGAACTGCGTGTCGGGCTTTCCGTCAGCAAAAAAATTGGCAATGCCGTGATGCGAAATCGGATCAAACGTTTGATTCGGCAGGCCTTTCTTGAAGAGAAAGAGAGACTGAAGGAAAAGGATTACATCATTATTGCCAGAAAACCGGCGAGCCAGCTGACATATGAGGAAACGAAAAAAAGTCTGCAGCATCTATTCAGAAAGTCTTCATTATATAAGAAATCTTCGTCAAAGTAGGCATCACCACTGATTTCTTACAACTTTTAAAAGCGCTTCCTTTCTGGTTGATCAGAAAAAGACACCATTTAAAACTGAAAGATGCTAAAATACATACAAGTATGCTTTGCAATAAAAGAGTGTAAAGATTAATTATAGGAGGAAATGTTGTTGAAAAGGAGAATAGGGTTGCTATTAAGTATGGTTGGCGTATTCATGCTTTTGGCTGGATGCTCGAGTGTGAAAGAGCCGATCACTGCAGATAGTCCGCATTTCTGGGACAAGTACGTAGTATATCCATTGTCTGAGCTCATTACGTATGTAGCGAAATTGACGGGAGATAACTACGGGCTTTCAATAATTCTAGTTACCATTTTAATTCGTTTATTAATTTTACCGCTGATGATTAAGCAGCTGAGAAGTTCGAAAGCGATGCAGGCTTTACAGCCGGAAATGCAAAAGCTTAAAGAAAAATACAGCTCAAAGGATCAAAAAACGCAGCAAAAGCTTCAGCAGGAAACAATGGCTTTATTCCAAAAGCATGGTGTCAATCCATTGGCGGGATGTTTCCCGATTTTGATCCAGATGCCGATTTTAATTGGATTCTATCATGCGATCATGAGAACCCAGGCGATTTCAGAGCACAGCTTCTTATGGTTTGACTTAGGAGAAAAAGATCCTTACTATATCCTTCCTATCGTTGCCGGTGTCGCTACATTTGTTCAGCAAAAACTGATGATGGCTGGCAATGCGCAGCAAAATCCGCAAATGGCGATGATGCTTTGGATTATGCCAATTATGATTATCGTATTTGCGATCAACTTCCCGGCGGCTCTTTCTCTTTATTGGGTAGTTGGTAACTTGTTTATGATTGCGCAAACTTTCCTCATTAAAGGACCTGATATAAAAAAAAATCCTGAGCCGCAAAAAGCCGGAGGAAAGAAAAAGTGAGGAATGTGACTGCTGCAGGGCGAAATGTCGATGAAGCAGTACAGTCCGGATTGCAAGAGTTGGGATTAACGAAGGATAAGGTAGAAATTACTGTTATTGAAGAGGGAAACAAAGGGTTTCTCGGTATTTTCGGTAAAAAGCCTGCGATCGTAAAGCTGGTTGAAAAGATTGATCCGATTCAGCAAGCGAAGTTATATCTTCAAACGATTGCCGAAGCCATTGCCGGGAAGTCTGATGTGACTGTTCAAGAAAGTAAAAAGACAGTGAGATATCATATAACAGGTGAAAAGGCAGCATTGTTGATTGGGAAAAGAGGACAAACCTTAAACGCCCTTGAAACTTTGACACAGCTTGCCCTTAACCGTTATCCAGGCCAATATAAAAATGTGACGGTGGATGCAGAAAACTATCGTTTGAAAAGAAAAGAAACACTGAGCCAGCTGGCCATCAAGCTTGCTGACCAGGTTTTGAAAACGAAAAAATCCATCCAGCTTGAGCCTATGCCGTCCAGCGAAAGAAAAATTATTCACGATACTCTTTCTGGATATGCAAACCATCAGATCAAAACATATTCAATGGGTGAAGGCGAAAATCGTCATCTCGTTATTTCCCATAAAAGATAGCATAAAACCGAAGTCCGATAAAAATTGGATTTCGGTTTTTTTGTATCTGAAAAATCTACTTTTCCTAGTAATATCAAGGTTTTGCCGTTTAAGTTTTTTCTTTTTAGGTGTATCCTGTTGATAAAAAGGAAGTTCAGGAAATAAAATTAATTGTTATTCACATGTGGATAAGTTAAAGTAATAAGGGACGAATTTCTATTTCTGTGGATAACAAATCTTCCACTTCGAACCAAACTATGTTATCTTTTAGTTTTGGCATAATAAAATTTTTTTATATAGATGAAGTATAAGTAAAGAGAGGTGAACAACATGGATACAATTGCGGCAATTTCCACACCGATGGGAGAAGGCGCGATTGCGATTGTACGGTTGAGCGGACCAGAAGCCATTCAAATCGCAGATAGAATTTATAAGGGACCAAAGGGGAAAACACTCAGCTCGGTCGAATCACATACGATTCATTATGGTCATATCGTAGACAGAACTTCGGATCGTGTCGTTGAGGAAGTAATGGTATCAGTGTTAAAAGCGCCGAGAACTTTTACACGGGAAGATGTTATCGAGATAAACTGTCACGGGGGAATTGTGACTGTGAACCAAGTGCTTCAGCTCGCATTGAGAGAGGGAGCGAGACTATCAGAGCCTGGTGAATTTACGAAACGTGCGTTTTTAAACGGCCGAATCGATCTTTCACAGGCGGAAGCGGTTATGGACTTAATCAGAGCGAAAACGGACCGGGCAATGAACGTTGCTATGAATCAAATGGAAGGGCGTCTTTCTGCTTTGGTGCGCCGTTTGCGCAGTGAGATTTTAGAAACACTGGCCCATGTTGAGGTGAATATCGATTATCCGGAGTATGATGATGTAGAGGAAATGACGCATCAGATTTTAGTCGAAAAGGCAACCGCCGTGAAAAAGGAAATTGAGGCGCTGCTGAGGACTTCTGAGCAAGGAAAAATCTTGCGTGAAGGTCTTTCTACCGTCATTATCGGCCGGCCAAACGTAGGAAAATCATCTCTTCTGAACAGCCTCGTTCATGAGGCAAAAGCCATTGTAACTGATATTCCCGGAACGACACGGGATGTGATTGAGGAATACGTGAATGTAAGGGGCGTCCCGCTTCGTCTGGTTGATACAGCAGGTATTCGTGAAACAGAGGATATTGTTGAGCGAATCGGTGTTGAACGTTCTCGCCAGGTTCTAAAGGAAGCGGACCTGATTTTACTTGTGCTTAATTATAGTGAAGAGCTTTCTGAAGAAGACGTGAAGCTTTTTGAAGCCGTTGAGGGCATGGATGTTATCGTGATTTTGAATAAGACTGACCTTGAGGCGAAGATTGACACTGAACGTGTCCGTGAGCTTGCCAATGGACGTCCAGTTGTTACGACTTCTCTTTTAAAAGAGGAAGGCATTAATGATCTGGAAGAAGCAATTCAATCGCTGTTCTACACGGGTGCTATTGAAAGCGGGGATCTGACTTATGTCAGCAACACGCGTCACATCTCTATTTTACAGCAAGCAAAACGCGCCATTGAAGATGCGCTTAGCGGCATCGAACAGGATGTCCCGATCGACATGGTGCAAATTGACCTTACAAGATGCTGGGAGCTTTTAGGGGAAATCATTGGAGATTCTGTCCACGAAAGCTTAATTGATCAGCTCTTTTCTCAATTCTGTTTAGGAAAATAATTAAAGGAGGAACTAGAATCATGGGGTATGAAGCAGGCCAATACGATGTGATTGTGATTGGCGCCGGGCATGCCGGTGTTGAGGCTGCCCTCGCATCTGCACGCCAAGGCGCCAAAACGCTTGTCTTGACCATCAACCTAGATATGGTTGCATTTATGCCATGTAATCCGTCTGTCGGCGGCCCCGCAAAAGGGATTGTCGTCCGCGAAATTGACGCGCTCGGCGGAGAAATGGGAAGAAACATCGATAAAACGCATATTCAAATGAGAATGCTGAATACAGGAAAAGGTCCTGCGGTTCGTGCTTTGCGTGCGCAAGCAGACAAATTCCAATATCAGCACGAAATGAAAAATACGCTTGAAAAGGAACCAAACTTAACATTGCTGCAAGGAATTGTGGAGCGGCTGATCGTTGAAGACGGCGAATGCCGAGGCGTTATTACACAAACAGGCGCACATTATCGTGCGAAAGCAGTTGTCATGACAACAGGGACATATTTAAGAGGACGTATCATTCTTGGCGATCTGTCTTACTCAAGCGGCCCGAATAACCAGCAGCCTTCTATTAAGCTTTCTGAGCATTTGGAGGAACTCGGTTTTGACCTTGTTCGTTTTAAAACAGGTACGCCGCCTCGCGTTAAAAGCGACACGATTGATTACAGCAAAACGGAAATTCAGCCTGGTGACGATGTGCCTCGCGCTTTCTCATATGAAACAGTGGAATATATCACAGATCAGCTCCCTTGCTGGCTGACATATACAAGCCCTGAGACACATGAGATTATTGACAGCAACCTGCACCGTTCACCGATGTATTCCGGTATGATCAAAGGTACGGGCCCAAGATACTGCCCATCCATTGAAGATAAAGTTGTACGATTTAATGATAAACCGCGTCACCAGATCTTCCTTGAGCCGGAAGGCAGAAATACACAGGAAGTCTATGTCCAAGGTTTATCTACAAGTCTTCCAGAAGACGTACAGCAAAGAATGCTTGCAACGATTCCTGGACTTGAAAACGTGCAAATGATGAGAGCCGGCTATGCGATCGAGTATGATGCAATCGTACCGACACAGCTCTGGCCGACACTTGAAACAAAAAAAATCACAAACCTTTACACTGCAGGCCAAATTAACGGAACTTCCGGTTATGAAGAAGCTGCGGGACAAGGGATTATGGCGGGAATCAATGCAGGACGAAAAGCGCTTGGAAAAGAAGAAGTGATTTTAAGCCGTTCTGACGCCTATATTGGTGTTCTGATTGATGACCTTGTGACAAAAGGTACCAATGAGCCATATCGTCTTTTGACATCACGTGCGGAATACAGATTGCTGCTTCGCCATGACAATGCTGATTTGCGTCTGACAGAAATCGGACACCGCATTGGATTGATTTCTGATGAGCGCTATGCGGCTTTTGAGAAGAAAAAAGCGGCGATCGAGGCGGAGAAAAAACGTCTTCATTCTGTAATTATCAAGCCGTCTCCGGAAAATCAAGAATATATCCGTTCTCTTGGCGGAAGCGAATTGAAAGATGGAGTTCGCGGCACAGACTTGATGAAGCGTCCTGAAATGAACTATGAAACAGTCACAAAACTGGCGCCGCCAGAAGTGCCGGTTCCTCAAGACGTGGCAGAACAAGTAGAAATCCAAGTGAAATATGAAGGATATATTGAAAAATCTCTTCAGCAAGTGGAAAAACTGAAGAAGATGGAAAATAAAAAAATTCCAGATCGAATTGATTATGACGCAATTAAGGGGATTGCGACCGAGGCGCGTCAAAAACTGAAAAATGTACGGCCTTTGTCTGTTGCCCAAGCTTCCCGCATTTCCGGTGTAAACCCGGCGGACATTTCAATTCTATTGGTGTATTTAGAGCAGGGACGCATTGCGAAGATAGCCGAATAGAAAGGATGACGGCATGAATATTGAAGAATTTACTTCTGGTTTGGCGGAAAAAGGGATCTCCCTTTCTCCCCGTCAGCTAGAGCAATTTGAGCTGTATTACGACATGCTGGTTGAATGGAACGAAAAAATCAATCTGACTTCAATAACAGAGAAAAAAGAAGTGTATTTAAAGCATTTTTATGATTCCATTACAGCTGCTTTTTATGTCGACTTCAATCAGGTGAACACGATTTGTGATGTCGGAGCGGGAGCGGGTTTTCCAAGTCTGCCGATAAAAATATGCTTTCCGCACCTCAATGTCACAATCGTAGATTCACTGAATAAACGGATCACGTTTTTAGAAAAGCTATCTGAGGCTTTGCAATTGGAGAATACAACATTCTGCCATGACAGAGCTGAAACGTTCGGGCAACGGAAAGACGTGCGTGAAAGCTATGATATTGTGACGGCACGAGCAGTTGCGAGATTATCTGTTTTGAGTGAGCTTTGCTTGCCTCTGGTGAAGAAAAACGGTTTATTTGTTGCTTTAAAAGCCGCATCAGCTGAAGAAGAACTGAATGCAGGCAAAAAAGCAATCACGACGCTTGGAGGAGAACTTGAGAATATCCATTCTTTTAAGCTGCCTATTGAAGAAAGCGATCGTAATATTATGGTGATACGCAAAATAAAAAATACGCCTAAGAAGTATCCAAGAAAACCGGGAACTCCTAATAAATCGCCAATTGAAGGGTAATTTAGACAGCCTGATATGACAATACCATCATATTTTCATCAAAATTGATGGATGTACAGCAGGAAAAACCATGAGAAAATAGAATTATAAAAATGGCAGTTTTTAAAGGTGGTGTAGGTACATGAAGCATTCATTCTCTCGTTTCTTCGGGCTTGGTGAGAAGGAACAGGAGCCGGAGATTGCTGAACATGATACAAACAAAGAAGAGATTCTGGAAATACCGGTAAATGCTATCGTTCCCAACCGTTTTCAGCCACGCACCATTTTCTCAGATGAAAAAATCAAAGAGTTAGCAATGACCATTCATACACACGGCATTATTCAGCCGATTGTTGTTAGGCATACAGAAGAAGAAGGCCAATACGAACTCATTGCAGGTGAAAGACGCTGGAGAGCGGTGCAATCGCTTGAGTGGGAAAAGATTCCGGCAATTATTAAGGATTTTTCCGACACGGAAACCGCTTCTGTGGCGTTAATCGAAAACTTGCAGCGGGAAGAACTGTCTTCTATTGAGGAAGCGCATGCTTATGCTAGGCTGCTTGAGCTGCATGATTTAACACAGGAGGCACTCGCACAGCGCTTAGGAAAAGGGCAGTCTACAATCGCGAATAAGCTTCGGTTATTAAAGCTGCCTCAGCCGGTCCAAGAGGCAATTATGGAGAAGAAAATCACCGAGCGCCATGCCAGAGCGCTAATTCCGCTGAAACAGCCTGAGCTCCAAGTCACACTGCTCACAGAGATTATTGAGAAAAGTTTAAATGTAAAGCAGACGGAAGACCGCGTGGTGAAAATGCTGGAGCAAGGCAAGAGAAAGCCAAAGCCGAGACGCAAAGCATTCAGCAGAGATACAAGAATTGCGATGAACACGATTCGCCAGTCACTATCAATGGTGGAAGACAGCGGTGTAAAATTGAATACGGAAGAAGAAGAATTTGAAGAATATATTCAATTAACGATTCGCATACCAAAATAGAAGCTCTCCTGAAAAGCAGGAGAGCTTTTTATATTTTAAATAAAAGGTAATCACTTACTTTTAGTGAATATTATTATATTAGAATTCTTTTCTTTGAGCTTGTGGATAAATTCTTCAGATTTTTGCGGTGATATCACTGCATGTCCCCATCCCCCCTGATAATATATTGTGATGGCATGGCGAGAGCCGATCAGACGAAAACCGGACCACAGTTTCTTTTTTTGAACGACTTTATCGATGTTTTCATAAGGAATTTGATGTTTGATCAATCCGGCTTTAATGATCAGATGGTGTTCCTTCAATACATATTTTAGGTCAATAAAGCTCCAAATGATGAGTCCATTTAAAAGAGTCAGCAGAATAAAAATGATCCAGCCGGAAACTCTCATATTTCCCAGCACAAAAGGAACAATGGCATCTGCTTGTATCAGTAATATGAGAAACACAATCATCAGCGTAACGGGTACATCTCTCTTCGTTTGATAAACCATTTTCTCACCATCCTGTTTCCACGTTCTGTACTGTGACTTCTTCTTTTTTTCTTTAAGAAATTCCTTTTTTAAGTCAAAAAAACATAGAAATTGCAGAATTTATAAGAGAAAGCATAAAGCGTGCTTGAATTTTCAATTATTTCCCTTCTGATTCGGAACAAAATGATGAAAAAAATGAAACGCTTTAATCTTTTTTTGATAGAATAGAAGCAAGATAGTACATGTTCATGTGAAAGTAGGTGACATCGTGGGAAAAATCATAGCAATTACGAACCAAAAAGGCGGGGTCGGCAAAACAACGACGTCTGTCAACCTTGGGGCATGTTTGGCTTACATAGGGAAAAGGGTTCTGCTGGTAGATATTGATCCGCAGGGAAATGCGACAAGCGGATTAGGGATTGAAAAAGCCGATGTAGAGCAGTGTGTGTACGATATTTTAGTAGATGATGCAGATGTAATAGATATTATTAAAGCAACGACAGTAGAGAACTTGGATGTGATTCCTGCGACGATTCAGCTTGCAGGGGCTGAGATCGAGCTGGTTCCTACAATATCAAGAGAAGTGAGATTGAAGAGAGCGCTTGAAGCAGTAAAGCAAAATTATGATTATATTATCATTGATTGTCCGCCGTCATTGGGCTTGCTGACGATTAACGCCCTTACAGCCTCGGATTCCGTTGTGATTCCTGTACAGTGCGAATATTATGCCTTGGAGGGTCTCAGCCAGTTATTAAATACAGTACGTCTTGTGCAAAAGCATTTGAATACTGATTTAATGATTGAAGGTGTATTGCTGACAATGCTTGATGCCCGGACAAACCTTGGCATTCAAGTGATTGAAGAGGTTAAAAAGTATTTTAGGGATAAAGTATATAAGACAGTTATTCCGCGTAATGTCCGTCTGAGTGAGGCACCGAGTCACGGAAAACCCATCATTTTATACGATCCGCGGTCAAGAGGTGCGGAAGTATATTTAGATTTAGCAAAGGAAGTGGCTGCGAATGGCTAAAGGCCTTGGAAAAGGGATTAATGCGTTATTTAATCAGGTAGATTTGTCTGAAGAGACAGTTGAAGAAATTAAAATTGCCGATTTACGCCCTAATCCTTATCAGCCAAGAAAACACTTTGATGACGAGGCATTAGCTGAACTAAAAGAATCTGTGTTGCAGCATGGCATTCTTCAGCCGCTTATCGTCAGAAAATCTTTAAAAGGCTATGATATTGTTGCGGGTGAACGGCGTTTTCGAGCGGCAAAGCTGGCAGGTTTAGATACAGTTCCGGCCATTGTCCGTGAATTATCAGAGGCGTTAATGAGGGAAATTGCTTTATTAGAAAACCTTCAGCGTGAAGATCTATCTCCGCTTGAAGAGGCTCAGGCATATGACTCCTTGCTGAAACACTTAGATCTCACGCAAGAGCAGCTTGCCAAACGTCTTGGAAAAAGCAGACCGCATATTGCGAATCATTTAAGACTGCTGACACTGCCAGAAAATATTCAGCAGCTTATTGCCGAAGGTACGCTTTCTATGGGACATGGACGCACGCTTCTTGGCTTAAAAAACAAAAATAAGCTTGAACCGCTGGTACAAAAAGTGATTGCGGAGCAGCTCAATGTTCGCCAGCTTGAGCAGCTGATTCAGCAGTTGAATCAGAATGTTCCACGTGAAACAAAGAAAAAAGAACCTGTGAAAGATGCGGTTCTAAAAGAACGGGAATCCTATCTCCAAAATTATTTTGGAACAACAGTTAATATTAAAAGACAGAAGAAAAAAGGCAAAATCGAAATTGAATTTTTCTCTAATGAAGACCTTGACCGGATTTTAGAGCTTTTGTCTGAACGAGAATCATAAATGAAAAAACCATCTTTCAAACGAAGATGGTTTTTGTTTTATATGCGCCCAGTGAGCCTTTGCAGCGGGTTAATGCGTTCTTGCCTCCACTCTGTCCGATCTGTTAAACTCAAACCTTCCGCTAGAACATTTGCCATATTCATGACCAAGTTGAGTCTAGTATTTTGCAATACAAAATATTCCATAAAACCGCTAACATTCACGATTCCGTTAATATGAAGATCTCCCACTTCAGAAAGGTCTTTTTGTACACCGGCTCCGGGCTTTAATGGCCCGTCCCCGATTTGAAATGAACCCACACTCTTAACGCGGCCTAAGCATGCATCCACTGCTATAACAAATGGGTTTTTATGTAATTTATGAATATCATTGATTTTATCCTTCATGTTCACAGCATGGACGGGGTCAGATAAGGTTCCGTAGACATGGAATCTGGTGAGCTGCATCTGTTTGAGTTTCATTCCTACGAGCGGGCCTAATGAGTCACCGGTTGAACGGTCTGTTCCGATACAAACCACGACAATTGGTTTGCCAGCAGCTTTACGTAAGGATGAAGAAAGGATGGTTTGGATTTGTTTTGCCGCTGCAGCATCTGTATGTGAAACATATTGCTTTACTCGTTCCTGAGAGGAAAAAAGCCCGCCTTTTCGATTCATGGGTTTCACTTCCTTGTTATAGTAGGTAACAGAATTGCTATGGGTGTGAGTAGTTATGTAAGGTTGTTTACAGTATATCCAGCAGTACGGTTTTTTATGCTTTGTGTATGACACCGGAGATTTTAAAAAAGTAGAGGGCATGATATGAATGGTTAGTGGGCGATTACAAGTATTGTCCCCCATTGCCTCGATCATGATCAAGCAATGGTCTGCTTATGAAACACTTGAATAGGTAGGAATGGTTAGAAAAAAGTGAAGAGTGAAGTTCACTTCTTCATTCCGCGGACAAACAAATAAATATCTCTTTTTAGACTGCCGTATTAGCAGTCTTTTTTTATGTGTATTTCGTATGATAATTTCAGCTTGTGTTCAAATGTCTATGAAAATATGGCATTTTTGCTTTCCTTTATTTATATAGTAACAATAACGGGAACAAGCTGAACTTTGTCTATGAGGTGATAGTGTTGTGGAGAGCCGGAATGAAGTGGATGCTGCTCATATTAGGGAGCCTGATCGGGGCCGGATATGCGAGCGGTCAGGAGATATGGCAGTTTTTTGGGGCGGAAAGCGGACTTGCTATTGTGCTGTTTACAATTATGTTCATTTTCTCGTCTTATATTGTGATGAAAATCAGTTTTAAGGTTCAATCCACTCATTTTCTGCCGGTTCTGGAGCATTTAATGGGGCCATGGCTGGCGAAAATTTATGATGTCCTCATCATTTTTTATTTGTTTTCGACGACTATGGTGATGATTGCCGGAGGCGGTGTGACCCTGCAAATGTACAAGCTTCCTTTCTGGTGGGGAATCACGCTGATTTGCATCGTGACAGTGTGCTTGTTTTTTTGGGATGTGAAAGGAATATTATCTATAAATAGTATTTTGATTCCTGTGTTAGTAGCGGGGCTTTTATATGCGCTGATCTCCTTTCAGAGCACACATCACCATACGTGGACGATTGATTTGTCCCAGCAGTATAACTGGCCTGCGAGCATTACGTTTACCTCTTTAAACATCCTTTCAGTTGTTGCGATTTTATCCTCTGTTGGGAAAGAGATGAAAGGGCTCGGAGAAGCAAAAATCGCAAGTGTGGCAAGCGGTCTTATTTTTGGCGTGATCTCATTTGTTTATAATGAAACGTTGGTGGAGCTGGCGGGCTCCCTTTCTCAGTTTGAAATACCGCTGTTTGCCGTTCTGGAGGGTGCGCCTTATTTCCTTTTTTTATGTATGACGGCGGTGCTGTGCCTGGCGATTTACACGACGACGGTAGCTGGTTTGCTGGGGCTGTCCAGCCGGCTGATGGCGTTTATTCATATGCCGAGATGGATGATTGTGTTGATTTTGTTAGTGTTAATGGTACCTTTTACTTCTTTCGGATTTTCTGATTTGATCGCGTTCTTGTATCCGATATATGGGATGCTCAATTTGTATTTGTTAGTTTGTCTGCTCTTATATCCTATTTTGAGTAAATGGAAATAAGAGGATGTATTTCTTTTCGGGTATCTTGATTGCTCTTATGATCAGTTTTTTTGTACAATAGATACAGCAGTTTAGGAAAAGAGGTGAAGGGTCTTGGCGGATAAAGACTTTGGCCTGAATGATATCGTAGAAATGAAAAAACCGCATCCATGCGGAGCGAACAGCTGGAAAATTATACGCATGGGAATGGATATTCGAATTAAGTGTGAGGGATGCTCTCACAGTGTTATGATTCCGAGAAGAGAATTTGAAAGAAAACTAAAAAAAGTACTAGTCAAGCATGAGGAGCCTACTTCATAAATAGGCCGACACTCATGCTTTTTCATATAGAAGGTAAGGAGAAGACGGCGATGAGCAAAGTGCATCAGTCGGCATGTCCGCTGAATTGTTGGGACAGCTGCGGCTTTTTGGTGACTGTTGATGATGGAAAGGTAACAAAAGTGGACGGAGATCCAAACCATCCGATTACGGAAGGTAAAATCTGCGGCCGCGGCAGAATGCTTGAGACAAAAACAAATTCGCCTGATCGGCTTCGCTATCCAATGAAAAAACAAAATGGCGAGTTTGTGCGGATTTCTTGGGAGCAGGCACTTGATGAAATTGCCGATAAACTTCGGGAAATCAAGGAAACGTCGGAGACGACTGCTGTTTTGCACAGCCATGATTATGCGAATAACGGTCTGTTAAAAGCGCTTGATCAGCGTTTTTTTAATGGATATGGCGGCGTGACCGAAATCGTCGGAAGCATATGCTGGGGCTCCGGTATCGAGGCGCAAAGCTGGGATTTTGGCCGTTCGTACGGTCACGGACCGCTTGATATTTACAACAGCAAGCATGTTGTTGTGTGGGGAAGAAATGTATCAAGAACAAATATGCACTTATATCATCACTTGCAGCAGGTGAAAAAGAAGGGCGCCACGATTACGGTGATTGATCCGATCTTCAACCCGACTGCTAAGCTTGCCGACCGCTATATCTCTGTAAAGCCTGGAATGGACGGCTGGCTTGCGGCAGCCGTTTTGAAGGTTCTGATTGAGATGGGAAGAACGGATGAAACGTTTATTTCTGAGCATTCTGTCGGTTTTGATGATGTGAAAGAGCTTTTGAAGACCGTTTCTCTGGAAGAGTTTATTGTGAAAACAGAAACTTCTATGGAGGAGCTGGAGTATTTGGCAGGTTTGTATGCTGATGGTCCGGTGTCTACTTTTATGGGGCTTGGCATGCAGCGATATAAAAACGGCGGCGGAACGATTCGTTGGATTGATGCACTCGTTGCGGCAAGCGGAAATGTCGGAATTAAGGGCGGCGGCGCGAATTTCGGAAATGTCCAGATTGGCGAGAGCTTTGCAAAAACAAAGCTGACGTTGCCGGAATTAAAAACAACATCACGTTCTTTTTCAATGATGACGCAGGCTGAAGAAGTGTTGACCGCTGCTGATCCTGCGATTGAGATGATTATTGTGACGTGCGGAAATCCGCTGACTCAGGTGCCGAATACAAATAAGGTGAGACAAGCTTTTGAAAAGGTTCCCATGACGGTTGCGATTGATTCCATTATGACAGATACCGCAAAGCTGTGTGATTATGTTTTGCCGACTGCCACTGTTTTTGAAGAAGAAGATATCTACTATTCCAGTATGTATCATCATTATGTTCAGTACGGGAAGAAGCTTGTGGAGCCGCAGGGTGAAGCGAAGTCGGACAGCTGGATCTGGTCAGAGCTTGCAAAACGCCTTGGATTTGGCGAGCTGTTTGAATACAGCACTCAAGAATTTTTAGAGATGGGGCTTTCTTCATTGGAAGCAGAGGGTGTGACACTCGAGCGTTTAAAAGAAAAAGGCCACCTCCCTCTTCCAGTAAAACAGGTGCCGTGGGATGATTATCAGTTTTTGACGCCGAGTGGAAAATTTGAATTTACTTCGTCGCTAGCTGAGCAAAAGGGATTTAGCGGCTCGCTTCAATTAAATGTGCCCGAAGAATCTGTTTTCCATAATGAGGAGTTAGCTGAAAAGTACCCTTATACGCTGTTATCCATTCATCCGCAGCGTTCCAACCATTCACAGCATGTGCCATTTATTGAAAAGCTTCAGCACGTTCAGGTCGATATTTCTCCAGATATAGCGGCTGAGCAGGATCTTCAGGATGGAGACGAGGTTGTCATCTTTAATGACCGCGGACGCTTGAAGGGCAAGGTGAAATTGATGAAACAGGCTCATGCGAAGACGATTAATATAGATGAAGGCATGTGGGCGGCTTTTGGAGGGTCAGTCAATGCACTGACAAATGATACAAATTCTGATAATGGAATGGGAAGTACGCTTTTTGACTGTTTAGTAGGCTTGAAAAAAGCATAATCAAAGGGATTGGCAGGCTGAAAATGCTTTTTTGTCAGCTTGTCTTTTCAAGTGAACCTCCTTATAATTGCTCTAGGTTCAAAATACGTTCATACAATGACGGTTTTATATAGAGGAGATGAAAGAATGGCTTTAACAGCTGGAATTGTTGGTTTGCCGAACGTCGGAAAATCAACACTATTTAACGCAATTACACAGGCCGGTGCCGAATCAGCCAACTACCCGTTCTGTACAATTGATCCGAACGTGGGAATTGTAGAGGTACCGGATGATCGTCTGCAAAAGCTGACTGAGCTGGTCAACCCGAAGAAGACTGTGCCGACTGCTTTTGAATTCACTGATATTGCAGGGATTGTAAAGGGCGCATCTAAAGGAGAAGGACTCGGCAACAAGTTCCTATCTCATATTCGCCAAGTTGACGCGATTTGCCACGTTGTCCGTGCTTTTTCCGATGACAACATTACACACGTTTCCGGAAAGGTTGATCCGATTGATGACATTGAAACGATCAACCTTGAGCTGATCCTCGCTGATATGGAAACGGTTGAAAAGCGGATTACACGCGTCAGCAAGCTTGCGAAGCAAAAAGATAAAGACGCTGTATTTGAGTTTGAGATTTTATCTAAACTGAAAGAAGCGTTTGAGAGTGAAAAGCCTGCTCGATCTGTAGAATTCACTGAAGAGCAGCAAAAGCTTGTGAAGCAGCTCCATTTACTGACTTCGAAGCCTATTTTGTACGTGGCCAACTTAAGTGAAGATGAAGTTGCTGATCCATCTGGCAATGAAAATGTAGCGAAGATTCGCGAGTACGCTGCCGGCGAAAATGCAGAAGTTATCGTTGTATGTGCAAAAATCGAATCTGAAATCGCTGAGCTTGAAGGCGAAGAAAAGCAAATGTTCTTGGAAGAGCTGGGCATTCAAGAATCAGGTCTTGATCAGCTGATCAAAGCGTCTTACTCTCTTCTCGGCCTCGCAACATATTTCACAGCCGGAGAACAGGAAGTCAGAGCTTGGACATTCAAAAAAGGCATGAAAGCCCCTGAGTGTGCAGGAATTATTCATAGTGACTTTGAGCGGGGCTTCATTCGTGCTGAGACAGTTGCTTATGAGGATCTTCTTGCGGGCGGCGGTATGGCAGGAGCTAAAGAGGCAGGAAAAGTCCGCCTTGAAGGGAAAGAATATGTGGTCCAAGACGGAGATGTTATTCATTTCCGATTTAATGTATAGGATGCAGTTGTAAAGGGACAAGAGCTTTGGTATAATATAAAATTGTGAGTAATAGAATTATTGCTCCTTGCCCATTATGGGCCGCTTAGTCCAAAAGGAGGTGCAAACAGATGAGAAAGTACGAAGTTATGTACATTATCCGCCCAAACATTGACGAAGAGTCTAAAAAAGCAGTTATCGAGCGTTTCAACAACGTTCTGACTTCTAACGGTGCGGAGATCACTGGAACAAAGGATTGGGGTAAACGTCGTCTTGCTTACGAAATCAACGATTTCCGCGACGGTTTCTACCAAATCGTAAACGTTCAATCTGACGCTGCGGCAGTTCAAGAATTTGACCGTCTAGCTAAGATCAGTGACGATATCATTCGCCACATTGTTGTTAAAGAAGAAGAATAAGCAATTTTGAAATATATAATGGTAAAAGGTGGTCTTTCTTATGCTTAACCGAGTTGTATTAGTCGGAAGACTGACAAAAGACCCAGAGCTTCGTTATACGCCAAACGGTGCGGCTGTTGCTACGTTTACTCTTGCTGTGAATCGTACATTTACGAACCAGTCCGGAGAACGTGAGGCCGATTTCATTAATTGTGTCACTTGGAGAAGACAAGCCGAAAACGTTGCAAACTTCTTGAAAAAAGGAAGCCTTGCAGGCGTAGATGGCCGTTTACAAACAAGAAATTATGAAAACCAGCAAGGACAGCGTGTCTTCGTGACAGAGGTCCAAGCTGAAAGTGTTCAATTTCTTGAGCCGAAAAACGGCGGCGGTTCTGGTTCAGGTGGATACAACGAAGGAAACAGCGGCGGAGGCCAGTACTTTGGCGGAGGCCAAAATGATAATCCATTTGGGGGAAATCAAAACAACCAGAGACGCAATCAGGGGAACAGCTTTAATGATGACCCATTTGCCAACGACGGCAAACCGATTGACATCTCGGATGATGATCTTCCATTCTAATGTGATTATCGCCTAAAATGAAAAAGAAAGGAGGGAAATGACAATGGCAGGAGGACGCAGAGGCGGTCGTGCGAAACGCCGTAAAGTGTGTTATTTCACTTCTAACGGTATCACGCACATCGACTACAAAGATGTAGATCTTCTTAAAAAGTTTGTTTCTGAGCGCGGTAAAATTTTACCACGTCGTGTAACTGGAACAAACGCTAAATACCAACGTAAATTGACTGCAGCGATCAAACGCGCACGTCAAATGGCTTTACTTCCATACGTAAGCGGTGAGTAAGCTGATATGTAAAGAGCAAGGACCTTCGGGTTCTTGCTCTTTTTTATAGGGGGGAGGATGAAACATGAAGTTGATTTCATGGAATGTAAACGGCCTGCGGGCTGTGATGAGAAAAATGGATTTCCTCTCTTATTTGAAAGAAGAGGATGCAGATATTATATGTCTTCAGGAAACGAAGATACAGGACGGCCAGGTTGATCTCCAGCCTGAAGACTATCATGTGTACTGGAATTATGCAGTGAAAAAAGGATATTCCGGCACAGCTGTTTTTTCTAAGCAAGAACCGCTGCAGGTCATCTACGGTATCGGAGTAGAAGAGCATGACCAAGAAGGCAGAGTGATTACGCTGGAATTTGAAAACGTGTTTGTGATGACTGTTTACACGCCCAATTCCAGAAGGGGATTAGAGCGGATTGATTACCGCATGCAATGGGAAGAGGCTTTATTGTCTTATATTCTTGAATTGGATCAGAAAAAACCAGTGATTTTATGCGGTGATTTGAATGTAGCCCATCAGGAGATTGATTTGAAAAATCCAAAGGCGAACCGGAATAATGCTGGATTTTCAGATCAAGAAAGAGAGGCATTCACTCGTTTCTTAGAAGCTGGCTTTGTTGATTCTTTCCGTCATGTTTATCCTGATCTTGAAGGCGCTTATTCCTGGTGGTCGTATCGTGCCGGCGCCCGGGACAGAAATATTGGATGGCGGATTGATTATTTTGTTGTTTCTGAAAGCCTTAAGGAACAGATTGAAGATGCCAGCATATCAGCGGATGTCATGGGTTCCGACCATTGTCCTGTTGAACTTATCATCAATATATGATGAGATAGCAGTAAGGATTTTACACTTACTGCTTTTTTTTATATGAAAAGGAGAAAGAGATGGCAAATATAAAAGAGATCGCAAGACTGGCAAATGTATCTGTTTCGACTGTCTCGCGTGTATTGAATCATCATCCGTATGTATCTGAAGAAAAGAGAAAGCTTGTTCATCAAGTCATGAAGGATTTGGATTATACACCAAATCGAACCGCAATCGATCTCATTCGCGGGAAAACCCATACGGTCGGTGTGATTCTGCCTTATAGCGATCATCCCTGCTTTGATAAAATCGTTAACGGAATCACCAAGGCGGCTTTTCAGCATGAGTATGCAACGACCCTTCTCCCCACCAATTATAACCCCGATATTGAAATCAAATATTTAGAGCTGTTAAGAACGAAGAAAATAGACGGTCTCATCATTACTTCCCGCGCCAATCATTGGGACAGCATTTTAGCTTATCAGGAATATGGGCCGGTCATCGCTTGTGAGGATACCGGAGACATTGATGTCCCTTGTGCTTTTAATGACAGAAAAACTGCTTATGCAGAGAGTTTTCGCTATTTAAAGAGCCGCGGGCATGAGAATATTGCTTTTACGTGTGTCAGAGAAGCTGATAGGAGCCCGAGCACGGCTGATAAAGCTGCGGCCTATAAAGCTGTCTGCGGAAGGTTGGAAGACCGCCATATGCTGTCCGGATGCAACGATATGAATGATGGTGAGCTGGCAGCTGAACATTTTTATATGAGCGGGCGGGTTCCGACTGCTATTTATGCAAATAGTGATGAAGTGGCAGCTGGAATTCATCTATTTGCCAAAAAGAATAATTGGGATGTTGAAATCATAGGCGAGGGAAATACTTCTATCAGCCGTGTTCTTGGTTTTCCGTCGCTTGATTTGAATCTTGAGCAGCTCGGCATCGCAGCATTTTCTCTATTTTTGCAGGATGAACCCGCTGATATCAAAATTCAGCATAAATTTAAGAAAAAAGCTTGAACTGAAATGCATTTCATACCTTATAACTTCATTGAAGGCGAAGGAGGAGGAAGAAATGCAGATTGAACATACAGCGGTCTGGGTCAATGATTTAGAGCGAATGAAGTCTTTTTATGAATCGTATTTTAATGGCGAAGCGAATGATTTGTATCATAATGAGAAAAAAGATTTTAAGTCTTATTTTATTACGTTTGATTCCGGAGCAAGGCTGGAAATTATGAAAAAAGGGAATGTGACCGATCCGCCCTCACAAACAATGACAGGCTGGGCACATATTGCCTTTTCCGTTGGGAGCCGGGAGAAAGTTGACGAACTGACTGATCGATTGAAGGCGGATGGTTTCGCAGTAGTAAACGGCCCGAGGACAACAGGAGACGGCTACTATGAAAGCGTGATTGAGGATGATGAAGGAAATTTGATCGAGATTACAATCTGACATCTGGAGTGACTTAAATGCTGAGGACAGAAAAAGAAAAAATGGCAGCCGGAGAATTATACAATTCGGAAGATCAACAACTATTACTAGAACGCAAGCATGCGAGACAGCTGATTAGACAATATAACGAAACACCGGAAGATGATATAGTGCGGACAGAGCTTTTGAAGGAGCTGCTCGGTTCGGTTGGGGATCAAGTCACGATTTTGCCGACATTCCGCTGTGATTATGGCTATCATATTCATATCGGAGATCATACATTTGTTAATTTTGACTGTGTCATTTTAGATGTGTGTGAGGTGCGTATCGGCCGTCATTGTTTGATTGCGCCAGGTGTACATATCTACACGGCCGGTCATCCTCTTGATCCGATCGAAAGGAAATCCGGGAAGGAGTTCGGTAAGCCTGTGACAATTGGAGATCAAGTTTGGATTGGAGGCCGGGCGGTGATTAACCCGGGAGTGACAATCGGTGATAACGCAGTGATTGCTTCTGGATCTGTTGTCACTAAGGATGTACCCGCTAATACTGTTGTAGGCGGAAACCCCGCAAGGATTTTGAAGCAATTGTAATGAGATCAGTGCGGCAGATCCGCACTGACTTTTTTAAATCTGTTTTGCATTCGTATTAGGACCGAAGAAGATTAACAGCAAGGAGCAAGCGAGCCAACAGCCCCCAATAAATAAGAAGACGCTGATATAGCCGAGCTGAACGGCAATAAATCCGACAAGCAATGAGCCAAAAATGTTTGAAAAACGGCCAAGACCATAGGCTAAACCGCTGCCAGACGAGCGGTATTCAGTCGGATAAGGTTCAGATGTATAGGCGTATAAGTTCGAGGTAAAGACCCGTTCTGTGATATTTACGATAAAACCAAATACAATGATCATGATGGGAATAAAAGTCATACCATATAAGAGCCCGGCGATGGCCGTCAGAAACGCACTCGCAGCTAAAATCCATTTTCTTTGAAATCTTTCGGAAATCATGGAGCCGAGCAGTGCGCCAAGCGGAGCGCCGACGGAATGCAATACGTTATACCATAATGTATTTTCCATGGTTACGCCATTACTTTTTAGCAGGCTTGGAACCCATGAAGCAAATCCGTAAAACCCAAACGTTTCAAAAATCCATACAGCAGATAATACGATGGTGATTTTGAGGTTTCTGCCTTTCAATAAGCCTGCGTAACCTGCATTCTGCTTAACAGTTTCGCTTACTTTAGGCTGGGATGCTGCCGGAAGCGGGCCTTTCTCCTTTTCAACCTGTTCTTCAATTCGGGTGAGGATCGCATCGGCTTTCGTATATTCCCCGCGATTTTCGTGCCAGCGAGGTGACTCTTCCAGACGGCGGATGAAGAAAAAATAAATAAGGCCGACGGCACCCCATACAAATACTAGCCTCCATCCCCATGAACCAAGAGGAATGACAAAGGCAGACACAATGTTGGTGATCGGAACCCCAATCAATCCAATCATGGCACAAAAAGAAATATATTTTCCACGTACACTTGAAGGGAAAAATTCCGCCAAATAGCTATTCGTAATGACCATGGCGGCTGCAACGCCAAATCCGGTGAGGAAACGGAATGTCATTAAAGATGGAATGTCCCATGCCGCAGCATTGCATAGCGATGCGATTGAGAAAACAAAGACAAATAGATTTAAGGCTTTTTTGCGGCCGATTCGATCGGACAGCCGTCCGCCCAGTGAAGCGCCTAAAAACATGCCTAAAAACGAAGCAGCCGTTACGTTAGCAATAGTTGAAAGCGGGATGCCCCAATGCTCGATCAGTGCCGGCGCTACATTGCTGAGGGTAAATAAATCTGCGAGATCAAAGAAATAAACAATGCCGAGAGCGGTTAACACTTGGAAATGAACGCGTGAAATCGGAAGGCGGTCTAAACGATTCGCTGCGTTTGAGAAAGGATGTGTATTCTTTTGTTTGAAGATCGTATTCATAAAAAACCCCCTTTTGAGTAGTAAGAAAAGACTGAAAATTCCCCTCTTGGGACTATTATAAGTATCTTGGTTCATTGGCAACAGAGTTCAAATCACTAGATGGAAGAACTAAATTCACACTTTATATTTTAATTTTGCTTAAAAGATTTCCAAAACAGTAGATTCATAGACCAATTTATGCAAATATATAGTAATATTCTCATTGAAAGGAAGAGACATAGAAGGAATGAATTCATTTATCCGTCCTATAGAAGGAAACAATACGTTGTGGAGATATTTTTTCGCTTTTTTGGTGATGGTAGGGTTATATGTATTCGGGAATATAGCTTACCTTTTCGCTATATTGTTCACGGTTATTGTGAATCCCAATATCACGTTTGATTTGGATGAAGCTGTGCTGAGTGATCCCCTCGTAGATCTTTATTTGTCCCATGTGATTTATTTATTCGCCATTCCGGGAGTTTGGCTGGCTGTGCGCTTTATTTTGAAGCGGCCTTTCCGAACTGTGATTACACCAAATTCAAAGATGAATTGGCGGAGAATTTCCTTTGGTTTTATTGCTTATTTCTTGCTGATGATCGCCGTACAATTGATTGATTTTGTGATTCATCCAGACAATTATTCAATGCAAGCCTTTGATGCATCACGATTTATCTGGCTGCTAGCGGCTGCCCTCATTTTGGTTCCGATTCAGACATCAGCTGAGGAACTGTTTTTCAGGGGATTTTTGCTTCAAGCTTTCGGGAGATTGACGAAAAATCCTCTATTTTTGACACTGATTGTCGGAGGATTGTTTGGCGTATTGCATTTTGCGAATCCAGAAATGAACAACGGCGCTGTCTGGGCAGGAATTGAGTATTTAACATTTGGTTTTGTGTGGACCTATTACACGATTAAAACTGGAAGCATCGAAATATCACTTGGCGCCCATGCCGCGAATAATATGTTTTTGTGTATGTTTATTACAGAAAAAAACAGTGTGTATGGAGGAATTCCTTCTCTGTTTACCGTTACGCGGGGGAACCCGATGTGGGAGGCTTTCTTTACGATAGCGGTCAACCTTGTGTTTGCGGGGATCGCTTTATGGTACCATAAGAAATCAAAAAGTAAGCAGCAAGGGTCTTAATCCCTGCTGCTTATTAATGTGTGGATCGCTTCTTCGATATTTGTTGTCGGCTGCTGGCAGGCGAAGTTTTCACAAATATACACGGTTGTTTTGCCGTCTATGATGCGGTAGTCTGCAGCGAATGGCGCAATGTCTTTGCATTGATCAGGATGCTCTGCTACCAGAATGGAGTCGTTAGGCTTAAAGGCTTTTTGGAGCTCTGTTATGATTTGTTTTCTGGCTGGATCGTCTGCGCTGCCAAAAATCACGATTTCTTTTTTAGGCATTAGATGCCTTAACACACTTTGCATAAAGAAAGCATGGCCGCTTGGATACGCGTCTATGTCTGGCTTGAACACGGAAAACATTGTTTCCGCTTTTTCGATCAGTGATAAGTCGCCTGTGACTTGCCCGAGACGCAGCAGCTGAACTGCTGCCACACTGTTTCCGGAAGGCACGGCGCCGTCGTACACTTCTTTTTCCCGTACGATTAAGGCTTCTGCATCGTGTCCGGTGAAGTAGAATCCGCCATGCTCCTCATCCCAAAATAAGCTGATCATATCGTCTGTCAGTTTCTTCGCTTTTTGTAAATAAGAAAGATCAAACGAAGCTTCATAGAGATCCAGATAAGCCCATAGGAGAAAAGCGTAATCGTCGATAAAGCCTTTGTTTTTCACTTCGCCATCACGATATCGGACCATCACACGGCCGTCGATGATTAATTTGTTTTCAATAAATGTGATGGCGTCTTTCGCTAGGCTGAGATATTTCGGCTCCTGGTATACCTTTGCCGCTTTCGCAAGACCCGCGATCATCAGCGCGTTCCATGAGGTCAGCACTTTATCATCGACATGCGGATAGGTTCTTTCCTCGCGTGTCTTCAAGAGCTGCTGTCTTGCGTCTTCGAGTTTGAGGCTGAGCTCTTTTTCGGTTAACCCGGCATCCTCTTTGATTTGTTCTCGCTTTGTGTGAATGAGGTTAGGAATATTTTTGCCTTCAAAGTTTCCTTCTTCAGTGATGTCATACACTTGGCAATACAGCGTTCCGAGATCGTCCCCGAGCGTTTTCAGAATCTCTTCCTTTGACCACACGTAGTACTTTCCTTCTTCTCCTTCTGTATCCGCGTCTAAAGCAGAGAAAAAGCTTCCGTCTTCATGGGCCATTTCCCGCTGAATGAACGTAATGATCTGCTCACAAATCTCTTTATAGCGGCTGTTTTGCGTGACCTGGTAGGCTTCGGTATAAGCGGTCAGCAGCAGCGCATTGTCGTACAGCATTTTTTCAAAGTGGGGAACGAGCCACTTGTCATCGGTCGAATAGCGGGCGAACCCATAGCCGATATGATCGTAAATGCCGCCATTCGCCATGCTGTCCAGCGTTTTCGTCACGTTGTATAAAGCGTTCTCCTGCCCCGTATTGTGATGATAACGAAGCAAATACATCAGCATATGGGGCATCGGAAATTTCGGTGCCTGCCCGAAACCGCCGTAGATCGTATCAAACCCGCTGGCAAGCTGCTGGAATGTCCGGTGAATCGCTGACTCGCTAAGGCCTTCGCCTGATTTGGCGGCTGTTTTGGTCTGTAAATGTTTAGCGGCGTTCTCCGCAATATCCTCGACATGCTCGCGGTCGTTCGCAAACGTCTCAGACAGATGCTCAAGCACATCAACAAAACCAGGACGATTGAATTTGCTCGTCTTTGGAAAATATGTACCCGCGTAAAACGGCTTTTGATCAGGCGTAATAAACACATTCAGCGGCCAGCCGCCCTGCCCGGTCATCAGCTGGCAGATTCTCATATAAACAGAATCCACATCAGGCCGCTCTTCCCGGTCGACTTTAATCGCCACAAACCGTTCATTGAGAAGACGCGCGATTTCTTCGTCTTCAAAGCTTTCGTGAGCCATCACGTGGCACCAATGACAAGTCGAATAACCGATGCTGACCAGAACCGGCTTGTTTTCGCGTGTTGCTTTTTCAAATGCTTCTTCCCCCCACGGGAACCAGTCCACAGGGTTGTGGGCGTGTTGGAGCAAGTATGGTGATTTCTCATTGATTAATCTATTGGATTTACTTTTGTTTGGCATGGGATCACCTTCTTTCGTAGTAAAAATTATTATTTAATCTATTATGTGTGATCTTCCTAATTTTATAACGTAATTCCAACGATAACTTTCCTGAGGGTAATCTATACTTAAATCTTTGCATATTGTGTCTAATAGCGAGAAAGTTTTTCTATAAGTAAATTTCCAATAAAATTTACTGAAAAAAAGCATTCTAAAATTGAGGATACTTTTTTCCTCTGGTCTTAAAAAGGATTACTTTTCAGAAGAGTTACCAAAACTAATTCTTAAACCAATGCCCATAATAATAATTGCAATTAGTCCAATAATATTAACTATTGTTGAAATAGATTCACTATCTACAAAAATATTAACAATAAACGAGCCTGCAACGATCAATAGTATCAAAAAATATAAACTTTTTTTCATAAACACACTCCTATTTTTTAAAAAATATGTTATTATTTTCATCGGAAAATAATTCTATAAAAATATTGTAAAGGAGTTTTATCGTGAAGAAAAGCATTAAACAATTGGTTATTGTAATCTGTTTCTCTCTAATTTTCACCACTATAACAATACCAATAGCTAACGCAAAAGAAAATTCTAATGAAGTTTCTTCTGAGCAAGTTAATGTAGAAGCTCAGAACATGAAAAGAACTCTTGAACCTCTATTAGAATTAATTGATCAAATGCCAGAGGATATTGCTGAACAAGGAATAAACTCCGGTGTTGAATGGTTAAACGTACATAAAGGTAACGAATTTGAAGGTTATGAATTTGTTGCCGATGGAGAAAACCTGACTGCTGTTAAAACCGTACAGGATAATATCGGACCATTTATAGTATTGAATGCATGGAGTTGCATTTCTAGTGCTGCTAAAGCTATAGCAGTAAATGCTATCCCATGGGCAAAGATCTTAAAGGTTAAAAAAGCCGCAAAATTAATGGGCGGACTAAATTCCATGACAAAAACAATTATCAGAGCTTATAAACATCAAAGAAACCTAGGACTTTCTAGAACAAATGCTATAAAAAAAGCCGTAAAAGTATCTACTAAAGCACTACCAGGTGAAACACAAAAAGCTGTACTAGAATTCTTTAGTTTAGGTGACGTTGTTAATAATTGTTTCTAATTGTTTTAAAAACAGAAATACAAACAGGTTTAAATTATCAAGACCTAAATTATAAAAAACCTTAAAATAAAGGAGAAAACATAGTAGACATATATGTTTTCTCCTTCTTAATTGATTACAGTCACAGTCAAGATATTGTTGAGTAGTCCATGTGTGTTTACTCCTCTTTTTTTGTGTATATAATTTTGGAGTAATCTTTGCAACGTTAATCTATCCATTCTATATTTAATGATGGTGGTTTATTGCTACCTTTGGGATAATGCCATATCACTTTACTTATAAATGATGTTAATCCTTCATTTAGTTTCGTATCATCGAGCTGTTTCCAATTGTTAAGAAAGTGATCTAGTCGCTCAACGAGGGATTCTTTTGCCCTTATCTCATCTTCTTGTGTTATGTTTTCTGTTTCTTGTAATTCTAATTGAAGCTTATCTAATTCTCGTCGTATTTTTTTTCTTTCTTTAAATTCTTCTAAACTAATTAAGTCTTCCTCTAATTGTATTTGAAGCATTTTCAGTGCTTTTTCAACTTTCTTCATTCGTTCTTCAATCAATTGTATTTTGATTGCCTTAGAATCGAAAGGCTGGGATTCCGCTTTTAAATTTTTGAGTTCAGCAATTATTTCTTCTCGCATAATTTTAATTCTGGTTATTATGAGATCCATCATAGAATTATAATTTAAGCCTCTGTTATAGCAACTGTTGCCTAAAGGGTCTTTCCTATTGCAAGGTTTAAGTTCCTTTTTCTGTTTTCGATCTTTTCTAATGGTCACTGAGTGAGTTCTTCTGCATAAGGCACATTTAATCATTTGATAAACCGTGTCTTCGTTGTCTTGCTCTTGGGGCAAGGCTTTAAGGGTCAATTTTTCATTGGCTAGGTCCCACGTTTCTTCATCAATAATGCAAGGTTTTATTGCATCTTTAACAATAATCCATTGTTCTTTAGGTCTTATTTTTCCTTGGTGAGTATTCCTTCCTTTTAGTCGGTTGGACACTATCCATCCTTTGTAAATTTCAGAACGGATCATTCTTTCAATGCTTTTTCTACTAAATAAATTCCCTCTTTTAGTTCGATAACCTAACTGGTTTAGATTTATAGCAATATTATCGACACCCATTCCATCTAAAACCAACTGAAAAGCCAACTTGACACCCTTTGCCCGTTCTTTATCAATATCCACTCTTTTTTGTAAAGGGTTATAAATATAACCAAATGGCGGTGTTCCGTTTGACCACCTGCCTAACTTTGCACTATCCTTTTTTCCCTTCCTTAGCTGCGCCTTTATATTTTCATACTCCCAGTTATTTACGAACCCAGTGAACTTTAATGCTTGCCAATCTTCTTGGATTTCTAAGTCATATATACGCTCACTATCTGTAACAAAGAGGACATCTTCTTGTCTTAATAAACTCATAAATTTAGGTGTTTCAGCATCGTCTCTAGTAACACGTGCAAGGTTAACAGATAAAACAGCATCAAAAAGGTTTTCTTTAATTTCGCAGATCATTTTTTGATACTCTGGTCGATTTTCATCCATTGAACTGCCAACTTCTTGAAACAATTTGAACTCCCAGTTGTTTTTTTCTGCAATATCTAACAAGCGTTTTCTGTGTTTTGCTAAGGTTTCTTCAGTCTCTTCACCTTCGTTATTGCGTGATTTTCTGAGGTATATGGCGACTCGTTTAATCCTTTCCTTAAGTTCCATACTATATCACCTTCAAATGTAATATAATTATATTATAGGTTAATATTTCTTTTTTATTAAGAAGTTGTAAAATGTAAAGGGGCAGAATTATGGAGCAAACACCAATAGATCCAAGTAAGATTATAGTAGATGTTGTTCAAAAAAACTTAGAGACTATCTGCAAAAGGGTTTTTGGCTTCAGTAAAGATAAAGTTGCCGATTATCAAATTAAAACACAAAATGCTTACCAAGGATACTTAAACAGAGCAGCTGACAAATATGGAAAGGTAAAGACACTTATTCACAAAAGTATTCCCATTAATTTATATGATTTTTATGTCCATACAGATTTAAAGTGTGAAGACAGTATTATTTCTACTGAAAATATAAATGGGATTTTACAAGTTAGTAATTCTAGTATGGTCTTAGGAACTGGTGGAACCGGAAAGTCAACACTTTTTAAACATTTATTTATAAGCGCTTTATATACTTCTGATAAAATACCCATTTTTCTACCTCTTAGGAATGTAAATGATTCAGAGAAATCTCTAATTGATTGTATGTACGAGACAATTAATAGTTTAGGCTTCACCTTAGAAAAAAAATATTTTTTGGAATCTCTTGATACAGGTATATATATATTCTTATTCGATGGATTTGATGAAGTAGAAGACAGCAAACAACAGAAACTAATTAAAGAGATTGAAGTATTAATGGATAAGTACCATCAAAATAGTTTTTTGGTGTCATCAAGAGAATCAGATAGTTTATCAGTGGGATGGGATGGTTTTATTGAGTTTAAAATGCTACCTCTTAGTAAAGAAAAGTCTATTAAATTAATTGAAAAGCTTCCCTACTATGATGAAGAGGTTAAGTCAAGGTTTTTAAAAACATTAGATAAATCGCTATACAAAAAGCAAAAAGATTTTTGCTCTAACCCTTTGTTATTAACCTTAATGTTACTGACATTTGAAGAGTTTGCAGAAATTCCTGATAGAATGCATGTTTTTTATGGTCAAGCATACGATGTTCTAGACCGAAGGCATGACGCCACTAAGCCTGGTTTTAAAAGAAAGAAAAAAACTGACGTTTTTAATTTAGGATCTGATGGTTTTTCTAAGATACTCGAGACAATTTCTGCTTTAAGCTATTTTGAAAATAAATTATCATTTTCAACTCAAGAACTAACTAGTTATATAAATAAAGCAAAAGTATTAGAAAGATTAGAATTTAATTCTCAATATTATATTGATGACTTGATTGAAGTTGTGTGTATATTAATAATTGATGGTTTGAAATATTCTTATCAGCATCGCTCATTTCAAGAATACTTTACTGCCACTTATATAAACAGACAACCTGGAGAGCAACAGAAAAAATTATTATATGGATTACTTAATTTGAAAAGTCGTTCCATAAACAGTGACCAAGTTCTAAAGATATTATTTGACTTAAACAGAACAATGGTCGAAAGACAATTATTTATTCCAGTACTTAATGAGATGCAGGAGCAAGTATTCGCCGTAGGAATGAGTGATTATATTATTGGAAGGCTTAAACATGTAATGCTAGACATTTCAAAAAAGTCTGATGGAACATTTTATTTATCACCTGGTTATCCCATGGGGGAATCTGTGTCATTTCCTTTGTTACAATTTTTAAAAAATAAATATTCTATATTTCCCGAATATTATCAAGTGATTAAAGAACTGTATAACCAATATAGAAATATGATGTGGATTAAAGAAGTTCAAAGTTTGGATGAACTTAATTCCTTTCTTCAAAAATTAAATTACGACGAACGAATCGACAAACAAATTAAAGGTATAATTGAATTTTTTGAACATAGTAAAGACCAAAATCAAAAAAATGCTCGACGATCAATTACACTAAATATAAACATATTAATGCAGAATGGCTGTTACGAAGCGAAACAAGAAGTTCTCAGTATTTTAAAATTTGTTGAACTTAGGATAAAAATAGGTCTGAGTGTATTAGAGAAATTAGAACATGAGCATCAAGAAATGAATCTGTTACTAGATGATTTTTTTTAGTATAAGTATCCCCTCTATTTTAGCGTAGGGGATATTTTTATAGATTAACAATAATCAAGATATTATAACCTTCAATTATTAATCAGTATATATAAGTCTAGTTTTTAATACGTCAGTTCAAAATCAGAAATGGGTCAAATTATTTTCTAGTTGTAAGTGCATAGCAGTGGAAATCTGAATGTATTTTTTGGCTACTTTAACTATTATGCCACTAGTGACGATTATGATAACCAATGCAAGTAAGCATACTATATTATGGCTATTCTAATAGACGTGGCACCAATGACAAGTCGAATAACCGATGCTGACCAGAACCGGCTTGTTTTCGCGTGTTGCTTTTTCAAATGCTTCTTCTCCCCAAGGGTACCAGTCCACAGGGTTGTGGGCGTGTTGGAGTAAGTATGGTGATTTCTCATTGATTAATCTATTGGGTTTACTTTTGTTTGGCATGGGATCACCTTCTTCCTATAATTAGTGTATATTTAACTTAACACATTTTCTCAAAAATACTCCCTATTTCTTTATATAGCTGACTGTTCTTTAGTATTGTACTTAGGAATATGTATTACCCCCGAAGCGGTTAAAACGCCTAATATAACTAACACAGCCCCAATAACTTGAAATACCTTTATTGGTGTTCCAAAGGCAAATGAAATAATCATCGTTACAACGGGAACAAGGTTGAAAAATAAAGATGTTTTACTAGCCCCCATCTCTTTAATCCCCTGATTCCACCATAGGTAACCCAAAACACTTGTAAAGAAAGCCATAAAAGCAATTGCCCCCCAAACTCCAATCGGGATGTTCGATAAAGAAACAGGTTTGGATGTAAATAAGGAAACTATTATTAAACTAACAGCACCGATAGCCATCGTATAAGTGGTTGTAGATAGCGGAGTTCCATCCTTTACAAACCGACGTCCAAGTACACCATAAAGTGCCCAACAAACGTTACCTGTAAAGATTATTAAGTCTCCTCCTGAAATTGATAAGGTTTTAATGGTTTCGATAGAACCTTGTGTAATGACTAGCAATACACCAATGAAAGCAAAGAGTATGCCGAGTACTTGTTTTTTTGTCATGTTGTCCTTTAAGATAATTCGAGCGAGAATTGCTGTTAATAAAGGATTCAGCCCCATTATTAATGCTCCGTTAACGGGAGATGTATATTTTAAACCAACAAAAAACAAGGCATTAAAGCCAAAGATTCCTATAATTCCAAGAACAATGTATGGAACGGCGTTTTTCCGTAATTGACTCTTCTTTATACCTTCAGTAAAAATCAAAATGATGAGCATCACCGCAGCAGCTAAACCGAAACGCCATGCCGCAGAAGACGATGGAGAAAAATATCCAACCGTATATTTTGCAAGATTAAAAGTAGCTCCTGTAAAAATAGAGAAGCCAAGTAACATCAGGTATATATTTAAATGTTTCATTTGTTTTCCACTTCCTCTTTCAAAATTGAATAATATGTATCCAGTTTTCCTTTTGTCGTAGAAATGACTTCTTCTAGCTCCCTTTTTTTAATTTCCATTTTCTCTAAGTGCTTGGTTAAAATCTCAATACGTTTATTTATAGATGGGGAGAGTTGTGCCGATTTAACATCCGAATTGATTTTTTCCAAAATGCATCCGTCTTTGACAAACTCATTAATATCCTCCAAAGACATACCTGTTTCCTTTAAACTTTTCAGGAATAACATGAACTGAATATCAGTCTCCGTATAAAAACGCCTTCCACTGTTTTTTCGTTTTGGTGGTGGAAGTAACCCAATCTTTTCGTAATATCTTAATGTATACGAACTAATACTAGTCTTCTCAGCAGCTTTACTAATGGAATACAACAACATCATCCCTCTCATTTAATTAAAGTTAGTTTACAATTTAGAGTTAACTCTAAGTCAAGCAAATAAAAAAACCTGCTACCGCATGGTTACGGATTGCAGTTTTTAGAAAATGAATGACATAAAAGGTAAACTGTATTGTTTGAACAAATAGTATTATCGTTTAAAATGGCTTTTGTTATCTTTTAATGGAGTTCCGCACGATTTGATTATCCGGGCCACCAAACGCAAGTCATGATTTACTTCCTTTTTTGAGGATTGCTTATTTCGAAACCTTTTGTCGGTCGATAATGTAGACTTTTAATAACATAAGGTTTTGTTATTGATTCTGGAAGGAGAGTTAAAATGGATTACATCTATAAGGAAAAGAAAAATGGCAATCGTATAATATCAATCAGAGATAAATGGGAGAATGCATTTATTGAGTTTGAGCAAAAAGGTAATCAAATTGATATAGTGATCAATTATCGTAACGAGAAAACAACTAAGTTTTCGCTACCAATCGAGACTTTTGAGAAAGTGTATCAGGATATTAAAAATAAGTAGGAGAGATAGATAATAAAAATTCGGTTTGAAAATAATACTTAGGAAAGATCAAATTGTTTATAAAACTATAGATAATATAGAGTCATAAAAGATCTATTATGGTTATTCTAATAGACATGGCACCAATGACATGTCGAACTACCGATGCTGACCAGAACCGGCTTGTTTTCGCGTTTCGCTTTTTCATATGCTTCTTCTCCCCAAGGGAACCAGTCCACAGGGTTATGAGCATGTTGAAGTAAAATAAGTAGATTTCTCAGCGATTAATCTATTGGGTTTATTGTTAGTAGGCATTGGATCACCTTCTTTCGTTTTTTTATAAATACAAAACTTAGCCGATTACTTAAAAGAGGGAGAAGAAAATATACTATAATGCTTAATGATGTTAATGGAGGAGACATCGTCCTTTTCAATCCTCTTTTATTACAGAAAATTTGATATTGATAATTCCATAGTATATTAAGGGGAACCCATTATTTATGGATTCCCCTTTAGTTCAATAAGAAGGATTACTGTCGAGTGTTACTTTACAATGTTAGCCATTCCAATGATAAACGATTTGCACAACGCCAGAGGAAAATGTTCTTGTATTCACCATTTTTAAATTTATCCTCTGTTTTACATCAATAAACAACGGTTTTCCTTCTCCCAAAACAACAGGGTGAATAGATAATCTAAATTCATCAACAAGCCCCAAATTTATAAAAGTTGTAATGAGACTCGCTCCACCATATAGCCAGATGTCTTTACCAGGATTTTTCTTCAATTTATTTACTTCTTCAAGAATATTATCATTTATAAATATGGCTTGATTATCAATCTCATTTTGTGTTCTGGAAAAAACATATTTCTTTTTACTATGAACCAATTTCCAAAGTTCCTTTTCTGTATCAGGGTCTTCATTTTTTGGAATGTATTGTCCCCATAAATCGTAGCTTTTTCTACCATATAAAATAGTATCAATTTGATTTAAAAAATCAGTAAACCCCATATCAGGGTCCATAATACACCAATCAACTTCTCCATTTTTCCCTTCAATAAAACCATCTAAAGTAACTGCTAAATCTAAAATGATTCTTCTCTGTTTTAAGTTATTTGTCATAACTATTCATCCTTTTCCATAAGAAGTTGGTTGAAATTCTTCTCCCGCTCTCGCACCAGATGAACTAAGTTGCGTTTGTGGACAGAGTGAAGAACAGTATCCTAAAATGAAAGTGCCCACTACTCTTCGCAGCTTGATTAGCCGGAACACTCTTTATCTTCACTTGGTTAAATGAAAGCTCTGCTCGATTAAGATATAGATTTCGCCTCCTGGATCTGTCCGTTCTAAAACAATTGAAATCCAATGTTCCTTATCCATATGATATCCGGGTAAGATATTTTCCCCGTTTCTTAAGCTATCACTTATTTCAGGGGGACATTTTAGATTTAGAATATCTATTTCGCCATAACCATCCAAGCCTAATTTTTCTGGGAGAACATTCATGATAAGACCGTACCATTTTTTGTTTGATGTATGTCTCAAAGAAGCATAGTTTGGGTATTTCTCCCACGGGTAATCAGGCGATGTACCGTATTTTTCTTTGACGTGTTTAAAGATATCTTCTCTTGTTAACATACTCAATCACTCCTTTATTCACTCTACTTTCTTCTTGGAAAAGTCAAAGAGCGATCCTTGGTTGTCCTTTGGATGCTTCAATAGAGATGTCCCCAATGGCAGAAGCTGTGTCAAAGCTTCCTCTCTCCATGGGTACTAGTCAACAGGGTTGTGGGCGAGTTGAAGGAAGTATGATATTTCTCATTGAGTTTATTGTTAGTGGGCATAGGGTCATCTTCTTTTCTCTTGTTTCTATTCCTATTTACTGTACCACACGCCTTTGTTGAAATACCTCATTAAGATAGAGAAATATATAAGGTAATGGATGCTAATGCTGTTCTCTTATAGAGTACACTTTTGGAAACTGTTGTTGAATCGTATCGAAACGAGTTTACTAAATATTATCTCGATTGGCGGGGATTGATATGATCATTAAAATGACTAAATTGAATATGAAAGATTTCAATAAACCAAATGAACCTCTCGTTGTTTTTGGGAGAATGATACCTGCTTTTGAAAACGGTGTTTGGACATATACTGAGGAACGATTTTCTAAACCTTATTTTAAACAATATGAAGATGATGAAATGGCTGTTAGTTATGTTGAAGAAGAGGGAAAAGCGGTTTTTTTATATTATGTTGAAAACAACTGCATCGGCCGGATTAAGATTCGTTCTAACTGGAATGGGTATGCACTAATAGAGGACATTGCCGTTGCAAAAGACTATAGACAAAAAGGCGTTGGAACAGCATTATTACATAAAGCAATTGAGTGGGCAAAGGAGAATCGCTTTTGTGGTCTTATGCTTGAAACACAAGATATTAATGTTTCAGCTTGTCATTTTTATGCCAAACATCAATTTATAATAGGTGCAGTTGATACGATGCTTTATTCCAATCTTCCAACAGCAAATGAAATTGCGATTTTTTGGTACTATAAATTTTAATTTATCATAAAATTATTGAACGAAACGTAGCTTGTTTTGCGTTTCGTTTTTTCAAAGAAGAGGTTTTTTAACCCCTTCTATTCTTTGATAAGAATTGTTTTTCCACAATAGGCATAAAAACGTGAAGGAGCATTCCTCCCAAACAGACGGTTAATAGGGTTCCGATGCCGATAGGGCCTTTAAAGACGATGGCTAATACTAAGAAAAGAGCGTATACCAATGTTCTTGAAAACAAGATTGTTCTTTTGGAGAGATCTCGGATAATGAGTGTTAAATGATCGATTGGTGTTGATGCGAATTTCGTCTGAAGATAGATGGCTGTTCCAAGACCGATGAGCACCAAACCAATTCCGAAACAAATCAGTTTGCTTAACAACGCGTTTAGATAGAGGGTGTTTTTTACAACAAACAACCATAGGTCAATGCCTATTCCAGTAATGAATGCTGTAATCAAGCCCAGCAAAATAGGTTTTTTTCTCGTTAATATAGCGTTGCAGATTAAGAGGATCACAGAAATAAGGACCTCCCAGCTTCCTACGGTAAGTCCGACTTCTTTTGACAGACCAACCAAAAGGGCATCGAAGGGGGATGTGCCCAGCCCTGATTGTATGGTTAAGGAAATGCCCAAACTTAATATGAGTATGCCTAATCCGTAAAAAATATATTTCATGTTATATTCCGCGATATTTCTTTTGTCATCAGGACGTGAGGGATGCCGTCTTCCATAAATTTCTGTGAAGAAATCTGGTAGCCCAGTTTTTGATAAAAGCCTGCTGCTTGTGTTTGACCATGCAACTTACATGCAGTCAGTCCTTTTTCTTTTATGATTTCTTCTAACCCGCTTACGATGACTTTCCCCAATCCATACTTACGGTAAGGTTTTAGGATGCAGATTCTTTCCAGCTTTGCTGTATGGTCAACGATACGCACACGGCCCGTGCCGACAGGCTGACTCTCATGATATACCAAGACATGCTGGCATTGTTCCTGGAGCGTATCAAATTCATCAAACTCTTCGGATTCAGATACATGTTGCTCCTCAATGAAAACCGTCTTTCTAATATTCAAAGCTGCATGTAAATCAGCTTCAGTTGTTATTCTTTTTATATTCATTATGAATCAATCCTTTTCTGATATTAGTCTGGACTGTACAGCATGCATGTGGTCTTATAATAGTAAGGTTAAAACATTTTTGTTGTAAATACAACAAAAATACGTGAGGAGTTTTAGGAATGAATGATATTTTGCGTGAGATCGGCATGATAGCAAGAGCGTTGGATTCCATAAGCAACATCGAATTTAAAGATTTAGACTTAACAAGAGGGCAGTATCTCTATCTCGTACGTATATACGAAAATCCGGGAATTATTCAAGAAAAATTGGCGGAAATGATAAAAGTGGATCGGACAACGGCCGCGCGGGCCATTAAGAAGCTGGAAATGCAGGGATTTATTCAAAAACTGCCGGATGAGCAAAATAAAAAAATAAAAAAACTGTTCCCGACTGAGAAAGGGAAAAAGGTATATCCATTGTTAAGAAGAGAAGGAGAACATTCCACGGAAGTGGCCTTGTCCGGTTTTACTTCAGAGGAAAAGGAAACCATTTCTGCACTCCTTCATAGAGTGAGGAAGAATATAGAACGTGATTGGGAATATGTGAAGAAGGGGAACAAAAGGGATTATTAATGGACAACGTTAACAAGTCGAGCTGATGCTGGCGAAAATCGGCGTCTCCTTCTCAAGAATCCAGTCCGCTGGAGTGTGGGACCATTTTCAAGATAATCTGTCTTGAAAATAGTCCGTTCACTTCTGTTTTCTTTTGAACTATCAAAAATCTCCAAAGGGAGTGGTTTGCGTGAACTTGAGACAACTATCAGAACATGTCTATCAATGTGAATTTGAGCTTGATGTGCCTCTTCGTATTCCGGTTCATACCTGGTTTATCAAAGATGGTGATGATGTTTATATTGTTGATACGGGAATAGAACGTTTTGCTGATGCTCAAATTAGGGCAGCGTTAGCGATCGGCAATCCAAAAGCCATTTTGCTTACCCATGGCCACAGTGATCATATCGGAGGTGCATCAAAATGGTTAGAGAGATTTGATATTCCGATTTTTGCGCACCAGAAAGAACTAAAGTACATCAATGGGGAAGAGCCATATCCGAACAAAAATGAAGTGGAGAACACAGGGGTAGCCCATATTGTCCAGCCGCTGACGGAGCAAACGCTTGCTCACCTGCCTCTGAAATACTATTTAACACCTGGCCATTCGCCGGGGCATGTCGTGTATTATCATAAAATCGATCGTACGCTATTAACGGGCGACCTTTTTATCACAAGTAAGGAGGATTTACACCCACCTATAAGAAGATTCAGTGTTGATATAAATGAGAACATCGATAGCGGCTCAATCATAGATCAAATCAAACCAACGCTCATTTGCTCTTCACATGGCGAAGAAATTCTTTATAACGAAGAATTGTATAAAAACTATGTGGTAAGGTATAGGGATTAATGGAAGTGAAAAACATAAGCTGAAAAATCTCCAGCATGTTGAAGCCCTCGATCCGATTTACTCACACCCAAAAAGAAAAAATGGCAGCTGCCTGCTGCAGAGGCTTTTGCGGAGCTTGTTATACATTCGATTCATGAGCAAAAGGAGTGAGTGTCAGGCTCACTCCTATTCTATTTAAATTGCGGCTGTGAGCTTTGGTTTTACAAATTTCATGAAAATCCCTCTGACTAATGGGCCCATAATCAGTAATTGCAATGGATAGGCCAGGATGAAATTTTTCAACACAATCATAAGATAAGCACTGAAGAGGCTGTCCCCGTTCAGCCCATTTGCTAGAACCGCTGTCACTAAACCGAACACAGACATACAAAGTACCATGCCAATCACCATACAAGTTGACATGGCAAGGATGACATAAATTTTTTTAGTCTTGTCGAACGGCATGCGGAATGCAATCTTCTTGGCGAGGGGGCCCACTAACAGTAAATCTAACAGGAGGGCGACCATAAAACCGATGACCATTTCAAAAACGGTCATCAGTGAAAAATCGTGGATGGCTCCGTTGATGATGGCATTGTAAATCGACATGACGCAAACCATTCCAAAGCACATCATCACGCCAAATATAAGGCCTTCTTTTTTATTTGCTGGCATACAATCATTCCTTCTCTCCATAATCGGTGATTAGTATACCAATGAACCGTTCATGCTCATAAGTGACAAATTTGTGAACAATCTATAAAGCAGAATCGTCTTGTTTTGTCATCAGCACATGCGGAATGCCGTCCAGCATAAATTCTTCTGATGCAGTCTGATAGCCGAGCTTTTCATAAAAGCCTGCCGCCTGTGTCTGGCCGTGCAGTTTGAAGGCAGAAATGCTTTGTTCTTTCACAATACGTTCTAATGCATCGACGATCACTTTTCCCAAACCGAATTTGCGGTAAGGCTTCAGAATGCAGATTCGTTCCAGTTTCCCCGTGTGGCCAACGATACGGACACGTGCAGTGCCCACAGGTACATTCTGATGATAAGCCAGGATGTGCTGGCAGTCACCGTGGAGTGTATCGAACTCATCGAATTCATCCGAAATGGGACAGCCTTGTTCCTCTACAAATACTGCCTTTCTGATTTCAAACGCTGTATGTAAATCCTGTTCTGACGTGATTTTTTTGACATTCATGCTTGAATCCTCCCTACTCAGAAAAATGGCTGATCACATATTGTTTAAAGGTCTCAGCAACCGGTGATAAAAACCTGCCTTTTATCCAGGCAATTCCTATGACACGCTGACATTCCGGCCAGCTGACGCGGATTTTGGTGATTTTGCTTTGGTCTAAGCCTTTCAGGTCTGGGAGAATAGATATGCCCAGACCGGCTGCCACAAAACCTGCGGCAGTAGCTGCTTCTTCTCCTTCAAACATAATGTTCGGCTGTATATTGGCCTTCTCAAACAGCTCATCGACCGTCATCCGAAGCGCATAGCCTTTTTTCAATAAAATAAAACGCTCCCCGGAAATCTCATTCAGGGTAATGCTTTCGCGACTGGCTAATGGGTGATCATTTGGCACAAATACAAAGAGTTCTTCACTCCACAGCTTGATCCATTGGATCGGATCTTCAGGCAAAATCGAAGCGAGGAGACAGAGGTCCAGATCCCCGGATTTTAATCGTTCAAGCAGCCAATAAGAGTGGTTTTGCTTCAGCTGGAAGGCAATGTTGGGGTATTCCTGCTGAAAGGAGCCGATGAGATCGGGCACGAGCGTGGTGCCTAATGTATGTAAAAAACCGAGAGAGACTACGCCTTGGTCTGGCTTTAATAAGGCTTGGATTTCTTCTTTTCCTTCAGTGTACTCCTTCATCATCGCCTGAACCCGCCGCAAAAAAATGTGTCCGTATTGATTTAAGCTAATGGATCGTCCTTGCCTGTCAAATAGCGGGACGCCCAAATGATTTTCTAGCCTGGCGATAGAGCGTGAAAGCGCAGGCTGTGTGATGGAGAGGCTTTTTGCGGCTTTCGTGACGTGCTGCATCCGGGCCAGTGTTTGAAAATATTCAAGTTGTTCCCATTCCAATTATCATCCCTCCTTTATTACATGTAAGCATGAAAACGATATTTTATATGCATTATACAACATATATCAACGGTGCTAAGATAATAATATAAACAGACTCGAGGATGTTTGAATTCGGAAGAAATAAAGGATGATTGTTTATGAATGGCAGTGCTCCACAACATGATGAGGGACCGATAAAGTCCCGATGACATACATTCGAAAAGGCACACCGGTTTTTCGAAAAATTACGTTTGCTTTCTTCGCTGCGGGTTTCAATACATTTGCGATTCTATATTGCGTACAGCCGCTCATGGAGGAATTCACGCGGGAATTTCATGTAACGCCTACTGCGGCGAGTCTTTCTTTATCTGTTACCACAATGCTGTTAGCTGTGTGCATGCTTGTCTTTGGTTCATTATCCGAGGTGTGGGGGCGCAAGCCGATTATGGGTATTTCCATGCTGGCCGCATCGGTTCTCTGTCTGGCATCGGCCTTCAGTCCGAACTTTCATACACTGCTCGTATTGAGAACCGTTCAAGGCGTTGCGCTCGCAGGCCTTCCGTCGATTGCGATGGCTTATCTTGGGGAAGAAATTGAACCCGGAAGTCTTGGATCAGCGATGGGGCTATATATCAGTGGAAATGCAATCGGCGCCGTTTTCGGAAGGATCGTTTCCGGGCTCCTGAGCGAGTACTTGAATTGGCATATAGCGATGGGATCAATTGGTGTCATTAGTTTGATTGCTAGTATTATATTTTTTATGAATTTGCCGCCATCCAGGCATTTTACGCCAAGAAAATTGAAGCTCGGGAAATTGGGAATGTCTCTGATCGGCCACTTGAGGGACCGTAAATTATTCAGCTTGTTTCTCATTGGTTTTTTGCTGCTCGGAAGCAATGTTGCATTGTTTAATTACATTGTGTATGTGCTGTTGGGCCCGCCGTATTCGCTTAATAAAGCATTTGCCAGCTGGATATTTATTGTGATGATTGTAGGCATTTTCAGCTCGTCTTTCATTGGAAGAATGGTTGATCAATATGGCTATCCAAAAATATTGGTGATGAATATTTTCATCGTCATTGCAGGTGCGTTATTTACGATAAACAATATGCTGGCAGTGAAAATTCTGGGGATTGCCCTCTTTACATTCGGTTTTTTCGGAGGGCATTCAGTTGCCAGCAGCTGGGTGGGCAGGAGAGCCCTTCTCAACAAAGCACAGGCTTCATCGCTGTATTTGTTCTTTTATTACGCCGGTTCAAGTGTTTTCGGAACAATCGGAGGGCTATTCTGGTCTGCTTTTCACTGGCTGGGCGTTGTCGGTATGATCACCTTCATGCTGCTGGTTGCGTTATGGCTGTCGGGATACTTGGCAAGAAGTGTGAAAATGCCGGATAAAAGGAACGAAAAAGGATTGAATTGATCAGTAAAAAAGGACCGTTAGCAGGTCCTTTTTTAATTCCAATGGGCAGGGATTCGTAAAGACGGCGGCAGCTTTGTGTTCGAATCGCCGTTGGCGGCGTTCACCTGTGCCTGTGTCAGAAAGATGCTCCCGGTCAGGTCGGCGCCGCTGAGATCAGCGTCTCTCATATCTGCACCGATAAAGTCTGTCATTCTCAAATCGGCATTTCTCAGATCGGCGGCTATGAGCAGCGCCCCTCTTAGGTTTGCTCCTCGCAGATCAAGCCCTTTCAGTTTCGCGCCGATCAGGACACTTCCTCGGCTGACCTTTTTCGGGAGTTTTGGATGGCGGGCTTGGGCACGCACCAGCTCACTTGTTTTTAACAGCCATTCATTGACCTCAGCTCGATGCTCGTCCACCTGCAGTGTCAGCAGGCGTTCTTTGCTGAGTCTGGTGAGCTTTTCTATTTTTTCGAAACTGGTTCTCAGTTCGGGATGAATCGGCTTGGCTATATCTATAGAAAGAGCTTCATGTAAATACCAGAGTATTTCGTGCAGCTGCTGCATGATAGGAAAAACGTCAAACATCTGGTTGGCCGTTTCGGGGCTGCTTCGCCAATCCTTTCCCTCATAAGTGATTTGGGATACTTTTTGGCCGGCGCCAAAGCATTCATATGCAGAGCAGCCTCGAAATCCTTTTTCTCTGAGATCTTTATGTATAGAACATTGATAGTTTGATTGTAAGTTGCGGCAAGGCGTGTCCCCGTCTTTATCAAAAGCAAAATCTGCCGACTTCGCATAAGGCAAGGCGACACAGCACAGGCCAAAACAGTGCTGGCAATCCGCACTTAAATCATGATGTATATTGTCATGTAACGTTACTTCCGCAGACAATAATGTTCACCCCCTTCACTTGGGTACTTTGTTAAATATATCTATTTGATTATATAGGAAAAAAGGATACTTTTCATTTTGTTTTCACGGTTTCAGTGGTCTAGCAATGTATAATATATCCAATCATGATGATTGGGGGAATTCATTTGGAACAGCAATTGAAAGACATCATCTCTGCGTGTGATTTGGCAATCCAAAATGAAGATTTTGATACACTGATGAATTATTATTCGGAAGATGCCGTTTTAGTTGTGAAGCCGGGCATAATCGCGCGAGGCAAAGAAGAAATCAAAAAAGCGTTTATCACGATTGCGAACTATTTCAATCATCATATTGTCCCGACACAAGGGGAAATGATCATGCTGGAAGCAGGTGACACGGTACTCGTCCTTTCTCAGACACTGCTTGATTCGGATAAAAAGGACTCCGAGTATGCGATGGAAAGAAGGGCGACCTATGTATTTAAGAAGAATGCGCAAGGCGAGTGGCTTTGTGTAATCGATAACTCATATGGTACGGATTTAATTGGTGTGTAAGATATGTCTTTGATGTGCCATTCCTGCATATAATGATTCATTCAGCTGATTAGGGAAGGTGACACAATTGAATGTGTATGACATCAGAATGGCTCCTTATTGGTTTTATGAAAGCAGAGGACTTGTTCAACATCCATACGTATTTCGGCAGCCTGTCTCCTCACGTGCAATCATTGCATCTACTCGCGGCGATGTAACGGGAGACGGTGTTATTGACGAGGTCTTTCTAACTGGAAATCAAATGCCCGGCAGCCCGTTATGGAGAAATATCACATTGGTGATCCGTGATGGCAGAACCCATCAGGAGCAGCAGATTCAGCTTCAAAACAATATGGGATACAATCCGTCACTTTTTCTGGGGGATATGACAGGCGACAAGATTGAGGATGTGGCAGTGGTAATAGATACAGGGGGAAGCGGCGGTGCTATTTATGCATACGTGTTTGCCTATCTAAACAGGCAGTTTCGGCGAATTTTCAATTCAGATGTATTGAATGATGAATTAAAGTACAGTGTGAGGTATCAAAATCAATATAAAGCGAGCGTCATCAGTCATCAGCAAAACGAAATGTATATCCTCGACCTTACTTACAAAGGCAGGGAATATTTGAATGAGATTTATAACAGCCAAGGTGTGTTAAAAATGCCGATAGAAGGATGGGTGAATCCTTTATCGGGCTTGTATCCGGTTGATTTTGACAGAGACGGCGTATACGAATTTTTGGCGTACCAGCGGATAGCGGGAAGGTATAACGCCGACTCATTGGGATATGTTCAAACCGTATTAAAATGGAACGGACGGCGTTTTGTCGTTGACCGGCAGAATGTTTCGATTGTTGGCGGTGCTGTCTTGTAATCCTGATGGCTGTCACCCTATAAAGGGTGACAAAACACTACAGGTGTTCTGCAACGACAACCAAATAATAAGATAAACCGGCTTGCTGCTCTTCTAACATTCCTCTATGGAAATCATCTTGCATAAAAAAACGTGTTTGTTTTACGTAATCTTCTTTACTTGTCGGATGCCCGTTCTGATTTAGGAACTTAAGATGATTCATGACATGCTCTTGCACGGAAGGGTCATGATACGTTACACCATTTCTTAAAAAATCAGCCATCCTATCAAGAAAATGTTTAGCCTCTATTGCCATTTTGTTCATTTCATCGACATTGATTGTATGTGTATCCAATTCAAAATCGTAACGCTCTTTTAAATACCCATTTTGTTCTGCTAAAGATTGTTTCCATTCTTCAGCGCTTTCAAATCCTTTAAACATTACCTTATGATCCATGTTTTCGCCTTTTCTCGTGTATTCTAAAGATGTGTTGACTGTTTGAATGAGACGCTGATACTTTTCAATTTTCTTTTCAAACAGCTTTTTTTGTTTTTCTAATGTACTTGTTCTTTCAGCATCCTCTTTTAGTAATGTTTTGATTTCTGACAAAGGAATATCTAATTCTTTGTAAAAAAGGATTTCCTGCAGTCTTTTTAGTTCTTCAACACCATAGTACCGATATCCGGCTTCGCTTATTTCCTTTGGGGCTAGCAAGCCGATTTTGTGGTAATGATAAAGCGTTTTGATTGTGACATTCGCAATATTGGATAGTTCTTTTACTGTTAATTTCACCATCTGACTCCTCCTTTCTTCTTTCACTATGAGGCCTTACCTTTGGTTGGAGTCAAGGATAAAATGGTGGTGTTTTCGTCTGAGAACAGCCTAGTGAATGTTGGGAGAAAGAAAATAACACCTGGCGGATTCAAAGAAAAGAGTGCTTTTCAGTAAGCACTCTTCATTCCAGTTTAATTCGTTTTACATCCCCTAATACAAACACATAAAAAACCAATCCCAGCAACAGCACAAAACCAGCTACCAGAAAGCTGAGGGTAAAGGAGCCTGTCACATCAAACAAATACCCTGTCAGTGACGCAGCAATAATGCCTCCGAACAGGTTGTTTGCGAGATTCACCATGGAGCTCAGCATGGATACGGAACCGATCGGCGCGAGTTCTGCGGAGATGGACCAGCCGACCGGAGCGGTTGCGGAAATTCCAGCGAGTCCGATGGAAATGCAAATAATGGCTACGGTAATATTGTTCGTCAGAATGGATCCTAAAAAGAAAAAGCCAAAGCTCATTCCGACTATGATGACGGTTCGGTACACCTTGGTGTTAGGATAGCCTTTCTTAATAAAATAATCGACGAGCCAGCCGCCGACGGCAATTCCGGAAATGGTTGAGATCAGCCACGGCACTGCTGTAAATAAACCGGACGACATGAGATCCATACCGTATGTATGTTTAAAGAAAGTCGGAAGCCAGGTGAGCAGCAGGTTGAATGTATACCCGTACCCTGTAAATCCGATCATTAAGCCCCATACTTTTCGATTGGTGAAAAGCTTTTTTAAAAGCGGGCCCGTTTTGTAAGGGATTTGCTCTGTTGTAATGGCATTGTGTTTTTGAATATAGTTTAGTTCACTTTTAGAAATGCGTTTGTGCCGTTCAGGCTGTTCATAATACTGCCAGAAAAAGATCGTAAACAGCACATTGATGCATCCAATCGTCAAAAAAGCGACACGCCAGTCAAATGTTGTGACAAGAAAGGCGACCAATGGCGCGCCGATTACATTTGAAAACTTGGCGGCCGAATCGAACAGTGAGTTTGCCAATCCCCGCTCACTTGGAGGAAACCAGAGAGCGGTTGCCTTAGAGGCAGCAGGGAACGCAGAGGCGCTCGTCAGCCCAATGAGAAACCGGAACAGATACAACAGCAATTTTCCTTGCAAAAAAGCAAGAAGGATCGTTAAAAAGCTCCATATTGTCATTCCAACCCTCGTGACCCATGCGACCCCAAAACGGTCCAGCAAACTTCCGACAGGCAGCTGCATCAGTGTATAGGAATAGGTGTAAATGGAAAACACGATGCCGAGTTCAGTTGCAGTAAGGTGAAACGAATCTTGTATCGCAGGGGCCGCTACCGAGATGGCCACTCGGTCAAAATAATTAAGAATAATAATGCCGCTAAGTAACGAAGATATGTACCATCTGGTATGCCCAGGCCGTTTCAAGCGCTCTTGACTCATGATGAAAACCTCCTCTGTCATAGCATGATCTCCTGATAGAAAAACCATTCAAATTTTAAATACCACAGCGCGCTTTTATATAAACGGCAGGAATTTGACTGGAACAGATCGGTGCTTTAGAATGAAAGTAATAAAAATGAACACTCCAAAGGGGAGTAGCTTTCACAGTAAAGTCGTCATTACGGGACAAGGTGTCCTCGGCTTTGCTGGCAATCTCATTGTTAGCGAGACCTTTGCCAAATCTGATTTGGTGAAGGTCTTTTTGTTTCAGGAACTTCACCAAATTGGTGGAGTTTTTTCATTTTTATCAAAAAGGGAGAGGAGCATCAGAATGTCTAAGCTGAAAAAGTGGCTGAAGCGTGAATTGGTGAGGAAAGGGCTGCCGTTAGCGAAAGAGAAATTGATTCCGATCTTAAAAGAAAAAATGAAAAAGAAACGATGAGGGGGCTGAAGATGAAGATCATTTTGACAGTACTTGCCGGAGTGGGACTTTTGAGTGCAGGCGGATGCGGCATGCTTGATCAGGTGAACGACGGATTGAACTATACGAGTGAAGCAGCTGGTTATGTGGAGAAGGTGAAGACATTTGCAGAGGAAGCGCCTGAATTGGCTGAGAAAGCTGTAAATGACACCGAGGCGAAAGAAAAACTTGAAGCGCAGCTTGAGTCGATTCAGAAGGCTGCCGCTGATTTTAATGAATTAACGCCGCCTGATGCCGCAGCGGAGATTCATCAAACCATTCAGGAACATAACAAAACCTTGCAGAAAAGCGCTGAAGATGTGTTGAAACAAGCCGAGGAAGGCAAGGTATCGCTTAAAGAATTGGAGCAGTCAGACCTGGTCCAAAACGCAAAGCAAATTACTGATGTGATGGGACAAATTGAGAAGCTGGGTGAATAAGAAAAAGCATCCCGACGCGGGATGCTTTTTGCTTATTCAGCCATTGCGTCTGTTAAGACAGGAACGACTTGTTTTTTACGGGAAACAACGCCTTTTAAGAGGGCTGTGTTGTTTTCTAATGTAACGTTGAACGCTTTTTCCACTTTCGCTGCTTCGTTACCGATTGCAAGAGCAAGTGAATCATTTTCTAAGATATCTGTGATAACGAGAAGGAACAGATCAAGATTCTTCTCAGCCACAACTTTTGAGATCACAGCTTCTAATTCAGCTTGGCGTTTTTTTACATCTTCAATGTTCACTGTGTTTACTTGTGCGATTTCGACTTTCTTGCTGCCGAGTGTAAATTCTTTCGCATCAAGAGAAATGAGCTCTTCCACTGTTTTTTTGCTTAGATCAGCGCCTGCTTTCAACATGTTCAAGCCGTATTCTTCAGCATTTACTCCAGCGATCTCCGCAAGCTCTTTTGCTGCTGCTACGTCTTGGTCCGTGCAAGTTGGAGATTTAAATAACAGGGAATCAGAAATGATCGCAGACAGCATAAGGCCGGCAATTTCTTTCTCGATTTTCACGTTATTCTCTTTGTACATTTTGTTTAAGATGGTAGCCGTACAGCCTACAGGCTCAGCACGATAGTAAAGCGGCTCAGCTGTTTCAAAGTTAGCGATGCGGTGATGGTCGATAACCTCTAAAACCTGAACCTCTTCAATGTCTTTGATGCTTTGCTGGCGTTCGTTATGGTCAACCAGGATAACGCCGTTTACTTCGTTTGCAGCTGTTTCAACAAGACGCGGGCTTTCTTGTTTGAAATAGTCAAGCGCGTATTGTGTTTCGCCGTTGACTTGTCCGAGGCGGACAGGCTCAGCATTGAAGCCGAGTTTGTTTTTCAAATCAGCATAAGCAATCGCAGAACAAATCGTATCTGTATCTGGGTTTTGGTGTCCGAAAATAAGTATCTTTTCCATGATAGCTCCTATCCTTTTTTAAGTAGTGTAATCTTTATATAGTTTAACACGTCTTGCTGCAGGTGTAATCATGCAAACCCTTAAAAATTGATGTGAATAAGAAGCATTTTCTTTGAGCTGAGAAGAAAAGCTGTGTAAAATACTGGGTAGCTTAGTTGCAAAATGTAATGTAGTATCAAAAAAGGTACTATTGGAGGGTCAAGAATGAGTGAAAAAAAGAATATATACCCGAACAAAGAAGGCTGTCCAGTTGAATTCACTCTAGATGTCATTGGCGGAAAGTGGAAAGGAATTCTTTTTTATCACATGATAGATGGCAAGAAACGATTTAATGAGTTTCGGCGAATCTGCCCGAGTATTACTCAAAGAATGCTTACTCTCCAGCTGAGGGAGCTGGAAGCGGACGGCATCGTGCACCGTGAGGTTTATCACCAGGTGCCGCCCAAGGTAGAGTACTCTCTGACGGAATTTGGGCGCACGCTTGAACCGATTGTTTTGCAAATGAAAGAATGGGGAGAATCCAACAGAGACGTGCTGGAATCTTATCGTTCGAACGGCTTAGTGAAGGATCAGCAGAAATAGCAGCAAAGGGAACTCCTTTGCTGCTTGTTTTATTTCATTGAAATGGCTCTGTTGGCGTTTCTGACATCGTTTTTCAACAGTTCAGAAAGGTTGTAAGACGGATAATATCCATGCTGATACATGTATCGATAAACTTGGGCGTGCAGCTGGATGGCAGCATTCAGCTGTTTGACCAGTACGTTTCTTAATTGAGGTGTTGCTGTTTCTGTAATTGCGATGGCATAGCTGCGGACAGATGTTTTGGCAAAACCGAGCAGGTCACCGCTGTAAAATGGGTTATCTGCGCGTTCTTCTTCCTCATCCTCTCTGTGCGGAGCCTGTGGAAAGAACGGAAGAAGCTCTCTCAAATTTTGCTCAACACCCTGAATAGACACGTTATAAAGCTGTCTGAGCTGAGGGTCTTTTACTTCTCTTATCATTTTCTTCAGTTTAATGAGTCCGTTTGATTGAAAAGCAACCAGCTCGTGCATTTCTAATGTTTCATGCCAAGCCAATGTTCTGCGTTCATCCATGTGAAAATTCTCCTTTATCGATCAGATTCCATATCAGCATATGCCCAACGCTCAATGTTGTTCATGATGTTTTGAAGTTTTTAAAAAGGGAAATTCACCTTATATAGGATACGGGTTGAGAACATGAACAAAGAGGTGAAACACAATGTGGGACATGATAAAGAACTTTTTCTTGTTTAGCAGCGGCGTTCTGCAAGCAACAACCCTTTTACTGGTGATCTTAATTTTTATGTATGTCAGAAAAACGAAAAAGAAAAACAAGGAATCTTCTGGCTTTATGGATGATAAACATTAATTGTGATGGGCATTCTTTTCAAAGAATGTCTTTTCCTTTTTCATGTTTCACATGAAACATTAGCGTCATTTTACTTGCGATTTGGACTTATGTTAAAATATAAAAGTAAAATTTAGAGTTGATATAAAAACATTCGGTGCAAAGCATGTTGCAGCGATGAAAAAAAGAGCAGTCGTTTATGCTGCTCTTTTCTATTCGTATGTTCAGGATGATACGAGGTGACTAAGTGAAACAAACGAGAGCTTTAATGGAAGGTGCTATTTTAATCAGTCTGTTTGCGATCATTACGCTTCTGGTCGTTTATGTTCCTGTGATTGGAACAATTCTGTTATTTGCACTGCCGCTGCCAATGATCTTGTATACGATCAGACATGGATTGAAGCTAGGGATATGGATGGGCGCTGTCAGTCTTCCGGTTGTTTTTATTGTCGGGTCCTTTAACGGGCTTATTGTAGCTTTTATGTCAGCTTGCGCCGGCATTGCCATGGGACATTTTTTCAAAAGGAAAGAGCCCGGGCACGCCATTATTTCGGGCGCTCTTATTTATATGCTTAGTATTGTCTTCTATTTTGTGATAAGCATTCAGTTTTTGGGTATCAATATCATTGATGAGGCAATGACACAATACCGGCAATCTCTTGATATTGTAGAAACTGTAGCGAAGCAGTCGGGCAATGCTGGGCAGTTTGAGAAGCAATTAAAACTGATGGAAGAACAATTGGGTATCGTTCAATATCTTTTTCCAACAGCTATTGTGATGGTAGGAGTTATTTTTTCTTTCCTCAGTTACCTTATCGCTAAGCCGCTCTTAAGGCGATTCTCCCCCGATATTCCTAATCTAAAGCCTTTTAGAGAGTTGAAGTTTCCGCAAAGTGTTGTAGTACTGTATTTGATTATTGTCATGCTTTCATTTTTGCCTTTAGAAAAAGGCCAAATGCTGTACTCTATCGCTTTAAATGGGGAGTTTATACTCGGGTTTCTGATTTTCATCCAAGGGTTATCATTTATCTTTTTCTATTGCCATAAGAAACAATATCCAAAGGCTGCGGCTGTGATTGCTGTCATACTTGGATTTGTGCATCCGGTCTTCATGGCAGCCATTCGCATTTTAGGCGTTTTAGATATGGGCTTTCATATAAGGAATAAGGTGAAGTGAACATGAGTTTTACTCACATGGTGGGGAGTGATAGAAATGCCAAGCTTTTATGAAAAACCGCTGTTTCGGTATCCCATCTATGCATTGATTGCTCTGTCAATTATTACAATCCTCATCAGCTTTTATTTTAACTGGATATTAGGAACCGTCGAAGTGCTGCTGCTGGCAGTTATTTTGTTTTTTATTAAGCGTGCTGATTCTCTTATTCGACAAGAGATTGATGCTTATATTTCTACGTTGTCCTACAGGTTGAAAAAAGTCGGTGAAGAGGCATTGATGGAAATGCCGATTGGAATCATGCTTTTTAATGACCAATATTATATAGAATGGGCAAATCCGTTTCTTTCCTCTTGTTTTAATGAAAGCACTTTAGTGGGGAGATCACTTTACGATACTTGTGAATCGGTAGTGCCGCTTATCAAACAAGAGGTGGAATCGGAAACGGTTACATTGAATGACCGCAAGTTTAGGGTTGTCATCAAACGGGATGAGCGTCTGTTATATTTCTTTGATGTAACAGAACAAATTCAGATTGAAAAGCTATATGAAAACGAAAGAACCGTCTTGGCATATATTTTCCTTGATAACTATGATGATGTGACACAAGGATTGGATGACCAGACGAGAAGCACGATGAACAGCCAGGTGACATCTTTGCTGAACGCTTGGGCGCAGGAGTACGGGATCTTCTTGAAAAGGACGTCTTCAGAACGCTTTATCGCTGTACTTAATGAACACATCTTAACTGAACTCGAAAATTCGAAGTTTTCGATTCTTGATGAAGTGCGGGAAAAAACCTCATTTGACGGTGTAGCGCTGACGTTAAGCGTCGGTGTCGGGGCTTCAGTCTCTTCCCTGAAAGAACTTGGCGATTTGGCGCAATCCAGCTTGGACTTAGCACTGGGACGCGGCGGAGACCAGGTAGCCATTAAGCTGCCAAACGGCAAGGTGAAGTTTTACGGCGGTAAAACAAACCCAATGGAGAAACGAACAAGGGTGCGGGCCCGCGTGATTTCTCACGCCTTAAAGGAAATCGTCACCGAAAGCAGCAATGTGATTATCATGGGGCATAAATTCCCCGACATGGATTCTATCGGCGCAGCGATCGGGATTTTAAAGGTGGCTCAGGCAAATAACAAAGATGGTTTTATCGTGATTGACCCAAACCAAATCGGATCAAGTGTGCAGCGTTTGATTGGGGAAATCAAAAAATATGAAGAACTGTGGTCAAGATTTATTACGCCTGAAGAAGCAATGGAAATTTCCAATGATGACACACTGCTTGTGATCGTTGATACACATAAGCCGTCACTCGTCATGGAGGAACGGCTGGTCAATAAAATTGAACATATCGTGGTCATCGACCATCACCGCAGAGGTGAGGAGTTTATCAGAGATCCGCTGCTCGTTTATATGGAACCATACGCTTCTTCCACAGCGGAATTGGTGACAGAGCTGCTTGAATATCAGCCGAAGCGCTTAAAAATCAATATGATTGAAGCAACAGCCCTATTAGCTGGTATAATAGTGGATACAAAGAGCTTTTCTCTCCGCACGGGCTCGCGGACTTTTGATGCGGCTTCTTATTTAAGGGCAAAAGGCGCCGACACGGTGCTGGTGCAGAAGTTCCTGAAAGAAACCGTTGATTCCTATATTAAACGGGCGAAGCTGATCCAGCATACGGTCCTCTATAAAGATAACATTGCGATTGCTTCTCTTCCTGAAAATGAAGAGGAATACTTCGATCAAGTGCTGATTGCGCAGGCTGCCGATTCGCTGCTGTCGATGAGTGAGGTTGAGGCTTCATTTGCGGTGGCGAGACGGGATGAACAAACGGTTTGTATCAGTGCGCGGTCGCTTGGCGAGGTAAATGTTCAGATCATCATGGAGGCCCTGGAAGGCGGAGGGCATTTAACAAATGCGGCGACTCAGTTGTCCGGCATTTCAGTTTCTGAAGCGCTGGAACGGCTGAAGCACGCCATAGATGAGTATTTTGAGGGAGGCGTACAGAGATGAAGGTTATTTTCTTACAAGATGTAAAAGGAAAAGGAAAAAAAGGCGAAGTCAAAAACGTAGCAGACGGTTATGCGCATAACTTTCTAATTAAAAAAGGCCTCGCGGTTGAAGCGAACGCGTCAAACATCAGCGCGCTAAACGGACAAAAGCAGAAAGAGAAAAAAGAAGCCATTGCTGAGCTTGAGCAGGCTAAGAGCTTGAAAGAGACATTAGAAAAACTGACTGTTGAGCTTAGCGCAAAATCAGGTGAGGGCGGCCGTTTATTTGGTTCAGTGACAAGCAAGCAAATCACTGAACAGCTCCAAAAAGACCATAACATTAAAGTAGATAAGCGGAAGCTTGAACTGCCGGACGGCATTCGTGCATTAGGATATACAAACGTGCCTGTGAAGCTGCATCCTGAAGTGCAGGCTGTGTTAAAGGTACATGTAAAAGAAGAAGCTTAATAGAAAAGAGGCTTGGATTCATCCAAGCCTCTTTTTTTATTCCACGAGATAAAGAGTTTGCTGGCTTTCTCCGCCAGGTCCTCTTCGCATTCCCTGCACGCTGTTTGTGCTGCTGGAGGAACCGCTGTACTCGTCAGATGTTATTTCTTTTCCGTTTTTCTTAATCCAGGAAACAAGTTCGCTGTTGCCTGAGTTGTTTTCTGACAGAAGGAAGTATTTCACTTTGCCTTCTTTGATCAGTTTTTTCAGTTCCGACACAGTCAGAATGGGATCCGTGCCGTTAAACCCGCCCATTGCCATAACAGATTCATTTTCGTAAATGATGTATGGCGCAGCTGTTACGGTTGTCAAAGTAGCAAATAAATATTCTTCGCCGGTATTGTGTTTTCTCAGATAGGACAGGAGCCCGCTGTCGACCTCTGAAGAGAACATGTTCCCGCCGTTTGCTGAGCCTTTGAGCTGCGGGCCGGATTCAGGAAGGACGCTGTTGCCACCGTATAGAAGCGGCGTTGCTGACCAGTAAACTGGTGTGAGAAGCAGAACGCACAAGCTGATGATGGTCAGCAGCTTACTGAACGGATGGCTGCGTTTAAGCATCAGAAGTGCAAGGGTGATGCCCAGTCCTAAGAGCCCCAGGACATACATCCATACACTGCCGATTTGGCTTGTATAAGCGCTCAGAATATATATCTGAAACACGGCTGTGATCAAGACGGCTGCCGGCAGAAGATAGCTGGACCAGTCTTTATTATTTTTGTATAAGCGGTGCATCGTATACCATCCGATACCAGAAAGGGCGGCAATCGGCGGTGCCAGCATAATCAAATAATACTGGTGGAAGAATCCTGCGATGCTGAAGAAACCAGCCACGGGAACAAGCCAAGCCGCCCAGAATAGCGTTTCTTTCATTTTAGCAGCATGTCCGCGGCGATCACGGTACCAGCTGACGATTGCGCCCAGTAATCCGATCAATGAGAATGGAAGCATCCAGCTGATTTGGCCGGAAAGTGCTGATTGGAAAAGACGAAGCGGGCCAGGATCACCGGTGCCGAACATATTCATGCTTTTTCCGCCGCCAGGCCCTCCATTTCCAGGCCCGTTGCCACCTGTGGGAGGTGTGCCTCCGCCTCCATTGAGAGCGCCGGTTTGTCCGTTAGGCGGCTGAGGCGCCTGTGAATGGTTTCCGAATGATTGATTTCCGTTCTGAGAAAAAGATGAACCGTTGCCATTTGGCGCTTGCATGTTGTCTTGATTCTGCATGTTCCCTCCGCCAGCAGCATTCATATCACCCTTTGCAAGGCCCGTAGTTTGCCCAAGCAGACGCTCTGTGCCGTTGTAGCCAAAGGCCAGTTCTAGCACTGAGTTAGTCTGGCTGCTTCCTACATAAGGCCGGCTTGAGGAAGAGGCTGAATCCACTGCAATCGCCCATGAGAGTGAAAGGCCTGTCAGAAGGACAAGAGACAGAAGCAGGGACCCGATTTTTTTCTTTAGAGAAACCCGAGATGCAACTAGGTAGAATAACACAAATGCAGGCAATACCATAAACGCTTGCATCATCTTCATATTAAAGGCGAGCCCAATTAGGGCAAATGCCATCAGCAGCCAAACCAGCTTGCCTTGTTTTACTGCCCTAAGCAGACAAGCTGAACCGAGCAATAAGGTAAAAACAAGCATGCTGTCGATATTGTTTGTCCGGCTGACAGCTACTGCGATAGGGGTCAGTGCCATGACAAGTGCGGCAATGCGGGCCGCTCCAATTCCAAAAGTCGGCTTAATCATTCTGTAGAGAAGGAATACAGACCCAACTCCGGCAAGAGCCTGGGGAATGATGACACTCCACGTGTGAACACCGAAAATCAGTGCGAAAATCGTTTGAATCCATAACACGACAGGAGGCTTATCTACTGTCACAAATCCAGAAGGGTCAAATGACGCATAAAAGAAATTATGGAAGCTTTGCGTCATGCTTTTTACAGCCGCCAAATAGTACTGGTTCGCTGTGTCCTCCTGCCAAATGTGATACGTATTCAAAAAAGCTGCTCCCAGCAAAATAAAAATAAGGGCTGCGTCGAATCGTTTGGTTTTCATCGTTTTTCACCTCTTTATGGTGTCTAATTGTAAAAAACAAATATGAAAAACTTATGAATAAACCATAAATATTCAAAGAAAAAAGCGGAGATATTTTCCCCGCTTTTATGCTGAATTTCTTTGTTTTTCTGACTGAAAAATGTATCGATCTCGTCCGGCTCCCTGTCCAGCTGCTCCCATTACGATCAGGGCAGCAATGAGAAGCACAATCGGCATCGTCCAAGAATGCGTCTGGTCAAAGAGATAGCCGACAAAGATTGGCCCGACTGCTGCCAGCAGGTAGCCGAATGACTGAGACATGCCTGACAGCGCAGCGGCCTGTTGGGCATTTTCACTGCGGAGACCAATCAAAGTAAGGGCCAGACTAATGCTGGAGCCTTGCCCGATACCGATAATGATCATCCAGATGGCAAGCAATGTATGGCTTCCGCCCGCTAATAATCCGCAGAGGCCGATCAGATAAACTGAGGCCAGCGCCGCAACGATACCGCGCTGCTGTTTCACACGGTCAGCTAAAACTGGCGTCAGAAAAGTGGAAGGCAGACTCGCAAATTGCATGAGTGATACCATCCATCCGGCTGTTGCCGTATCAATCCCGTGTGAACGGAGAATTTCAGGAAACCAAGCGATGCTGCTGTAAAATAAAAACGATTGCAGGCCCATAAAGATGGTGACATACCATGCCATTTTGGAAGCCCAAATGGAACTGGATTGCAGCTTCATTGTCTGGTTTGCCGTATCTCGATGGCGCAGCTGAGGTATCCAGATCAGCAATGCAAGCAAAGCCAGCCCGCCCCATAAGAGAAAGGCTTGTTTCCATCCGCCATTCATCTGGGTCGCTAAAGGAACGCTGACACCCGATGCTAAAGCTGCGAATATATTCATTGATGTCGTATACAGGCTGATCATGATCCCTGGCTTTTCAGGGTATTTATGTTTGATTAAGCTTGGCAAAAGTACGTTACCAATCGCAATCCCGACGCCGATAAGTGCCGTTCCGAAAAACAAAGCGGCAGTATAGCCGGTAGAACGAGTCAGAACACCGATCAGCAGTATCACGAGACCTAGCCATAAAGTTCGCTCATTACCGAGGCGCTGTCCAAGCTTAGGTGCAAGTGGAGAAAGAACTGCAAACGAAAGCAGCGGCAGTGCGGTCAAAAAACCGGCTGCCCCATTGGACATGTGCAGCTCTGCCCGGATAGAGCTAATGACCGGACCGACTGAAGTGATCGCGGGCCGTAAGTTAAAGGCGATAAAGATAATGCCGGTGATCAGCCAAAATGATTGGATTTTTTTATTATGTGGATGTGGCAAAGCAGTTACTCCTCTTTTCTAACATATACATGATATTATCCCGAAACAGGTAAGCAAGTATGTGAATGAAGGCTATGATTTGTCCTCTTTTTGCAGTTCAGCCATTTTGGCAAGCAGAATATGCTGAGGCATATGCATGATCTGTTCAAGCGGCAGATTCAAGGACTCTGCAAGCTTTTGTGCAGTTTCGGCAGAAATTTGCAAAGGTCTCATAAAAGATCCCTCCTCTCTTCTGTCCATTGTACAAGAATCAGATGTGAAATGTAAGAAGATGTCACAAAGGAATAGAGCAATCGGAAAATGACCGTTATAAAAGAGGTAAGGAGGGTTCTTATGCACGCACCGTTATCCTTATTAAAACAAATGCTGAAGGAACACCAAATAGACACTGAAAAAGCTGTCACTTTCGAAGAATATATAGCAATGAGGTTAAAGCTTCAGGAGCTGATGGGGAAATTTGCTTCGATCGGGGAGTGGGATCTGTATCAAAAAGCGGCAGATTTGATGATGCACATAGGCATCCAATGGATGAAATAAACCGATAACCGCTAAAAAACCCTCGCTGCAGCGAAGGCTTTCATTCATTAAAATGAGTGTTCTTCTTCCACATTTTTAAACTGGTCATAAATTACAAGCTTAGACGGACTGTTTTCCTTAGCCACCTGTTTGGCCTTTTCAATAGCGGCGTCTTTAGACGTATACAAAGCTGTCGGCGCTACATTCTCCACCTCAATAAACCAGCCGTCCGCATCAACATTAGGCGTAATCGCATATTTCTTTATCATCTTTCATTCCTCCCTCATGTTTTATTGCATTTTTCCCGCCTTGTTACTGTCCGAAACGATCCAATCTGCTAACTGAAAAAAACAGGAAACAGACAATTTTTCTATTTTTTTTCTGTAGAAATGGTAGAATGGAGGTTGGAGATTTTTTAATGAGAGGACGGTGCTTAGCATGACAGACCTTCTGAATGACCGGCTTCCTCCGCAAAATATAGAAGCCGAACAAGCCGTGTTAGGCGCTATTTTTTTACAGCCGTCTGCTTTAACACTGGCTTCAGAAGTATTGATTCCAGATGATTTCTATAGAATGTCCCACCAAAAAATCTATAATGCGATGCTGGTGCTCGGTGACCGAGGTGAACCGGTTGATCTGGTGACAGTAACATCAGAGCTTGCGAACACAGACCTGCTGGAAGAAGTAGGCGGCATTTCATATTTGACAGATATCGCAAACTCGGTGCCGACAGCGGCTAACATAGAATATTACGCGAAAATCGTTGAGGAAAAATCGATTCTTCGCCGATTAATCAGAACTGCGACAACGATTGCTCAAGACGGGTATACCCGTGAGGATGAGGTCGAGGATTTACTCAGTGAAGCGGAAAAAACGATTATGGAAGTGGCACAGCGCAAAAACACGAGTGCCTTCCAAAATATTAAGGACGTCCTTGTCCAGACCTATGATAATATCGAACAGCTTCACAATCGAAAAGGTGATATCACGGGAATTCCAACAGGGTTTACGGAGCTTGACCGGATGACTGCGGGTTTCCAGCGCAACGACTTGATCATTGTGGCTGCCCGTCCTTCAGTAGGGAAAACAGCCTTTGCCCTGAACATCGCACAAAACGTGGCGACAAAGACCGATGAGAGCGTAGCGATTTTCAGTCTTGAGATGGGTGCAGAGCAGCTCGTTATGCGTATGCTCTGTGCCGAGGGAAATATCAATGCCCAGAATCTCCGTACAGGTAACCTGACCGAAGAGGATTGGGGTAAGCTGACGATGGCAATGGGAAGCCTGTCGAACAGCGGGATTTACATCGACGATACACCGGGTATTCGAGTGAGTGAAATCCGTGCCAAGTGCCGCCGCTTGAAGCAGGAAAGCGGGCTGGGCATGATTTTGATCGATTACCTGCAATTGATTCAGGGAAGCGGTCGTTCAAAGGACAACCGTCAGCAGGAAGTATCTGAAATTTCCCGTGAACTGAAGTCGATTGCCAGGGAGCTGCAAGTCCCTGTTATCGCGCTTTCTCAGCTTTCCAGGGGTGTTGAGCAGCGTCAGGATAAACGTCCGATGATGTCTGATATCCGGGAATCAGGAAGTATCGAGCAGGACGCGGATATTGTCGCGTTCCTTTATCGTGATGACTACTATGACAAAGAAACCGAGAATAAAAATATTATCGAAATTATTATCGCCAAACAGCGTAACGGCCCGGTAGGAACCGTGTCTCTTGCGTTCGTAAAAGAATACAACAAATTCGTCAACCTGGAACGGCGTTTTGACGACGCAGGCGTTCCGCCCGGCGCATAAGCCCCAAGAGCTGCTCTTGGGGTTTTTTTCATTCGAAAGATGGAAGAAATACCGTTCGCTCAGCGGATGAAAAATTGAAAGCGTTTTAATAAAATGGTGCAAAAAGGAGATGGTAACAATATGGGAAAACGTTTTTCGTCTTTTCAAGCAGCACAAATCCGAATTGCGCGTCCTACGGGCCAGCTTGATGAGATTATTCGTTTTTACGAAGAGGGACTGTGTTTGAAACGAATAGGAGAATTTTCAAAGCATAACGGGTATGACGGTGTCATGTTCGGCCTTCCTCATGCCGATTATCATTTAGAATTCACCCAGTATGAAGGGGGAAGCGCTGCCCCCGTTCCCCATCCCGACAGCCTTCTTGTTTTTTATGTGCCGAATGCAGATGAACTGGCAGCGATCACTTCAAAGCTAAAACACATGGGCTATCAAGAGGTCGAATCAGAGAACCCGTACTGGAGCAATGGCGGCGTGACGATAGAGGACCCGGACGGCTGGCGGGTCGTTTTTAAGAATTCAAAAGGGATATCAGACAAATGATTCTTTCTTGTGCTAAAGGATGAAAGTTTCACAAGCTTTTTATGACAAAGCAGTGAGAAAACGCTTATAAAACGAATGGAAGCGAACGAATATAGATTTACAATAATTTAATGTTCGGATTTACAATTGACTTTCTGTTTCTTCACTGATAAACTTGATTTGTTTGAATAGAATCGTTTTGAAAGGTTAACGGAGGTGCACGGACATGTCTTCAGTAGTTGTAGTAGGTACGCAATGGGGCGATGAAGGAAAAGGTAAAATTACAGATTTCCTATCAGAAAATGCAGAAGTGATCGCCCGTTATCAAGGCGGAAATAACGCAGGGCATACAATCAAGTTTGACGGAATTACATATAAGCTTCACTTAATCCCGTCTGGAATTTTCTATAAGGATAAAACGTGTGTAATCGGAAACGGAATGGTTGTAGATCCGAAAGCATTAGTCACAGAGCTTGCGTATCTTCATGAGCGCAACGTGAGTACAGATAACCTGAGAATCAGCAACAGAGCTCACGTCATTCTGCCGTATCATTTGAAATTGGATGAAGTGGAAGAAGAGCGTAAAGGGGCTAACAAGATCGGCACAACGAAAAAAGGAATCGGTCCTGCTTACATGGATAAAGCAGCCCGCATCGGAATTCGCATCGCGGATCTGTTAGACCGTGACGCGTTTGCGGAAAAGCTTGAGCGCAATCTTGAAGAAAAAAACCGTCTTCTCGAGAAAATGTACGAGACAGAAGGGTTTAAACTTGAGGATATCTTAGACGAATATTATGAGTACGGCCAGCAGATTAAAAAATATGTTTGCGATACATCTGTTGTCTTGAACGATGCTCTTGATGAAGGGCGCCGTGTATTATTTGAAGGCGCACAAGGGGTTATGCTCGATATCGACCAAGGAACATACCCGTTTGTTACGTCATCTAACCCGGTTGCCGGCGGTGTCACGATCGGTTCTGGTGTCGGCCCGACCAAAATCAAGCACGTTGTCGGTGTATCAAAAGCATATACGACTCGTGTCGGCGACGGTCCTTTCCCGACTGAGCTGAAAGATGAAATCGGCGATCAAATCCGTGAAGTCGGACGCGAATATGGAACAACAACAGGCCGCCCGCGCCGTGTCGGCTGGTTTGACAGCGTTGTTGTCCGCCACGCCCGCCGTGTGAGCGGAATTACAGATCTTTCTCTGAACTCAATTGACGTCCTAACAGGAATTGAAACGTTGAAAATCTGTGTGGCATACCGCTACAAAGGCGAAATCATTGAAGAATTCCCAGCAAGTCTTAAGGCACTTGCTGAATGTGAGCCGGTATATGAAGAAATGCCAGGCTGGACTGAGGATATTACAGGTGCGAAGAGCTTGAGCGAGCTTCCGGAGAATGCGCGCCATTATCTTGAGCGTGTGTCTCAGCTGACAGGCATTCCGCTTTCTATTTTCTCTGTCGGTCCAGACCGCTCACAAACAAATGTCCTTCGCAGTGTGTACCGTGCGAACTAAATAGAATATGTCTGCAAGCCCCTATTTAAGGGGCTTGTTTTTTGTTTGAAAGCCGCATATAAGTTGGTCTGAGAAAAAAATATGAAAAAAAACCAAAAAAGTTATTGCCACTTCTATTTGTTCGTGATATTATAAATCTCGTTGTTACGGAAACTGCTTCAATAGAGTACAAGATGAGAACTAGATTTAAGTCGTTTGCTCTATAGAAATTCCGACATCTTTAAGAGCCATTAGCTCAGTTGGTAGAGCATCTGACTTTTAATCAGAGGGTCGAAGGTTCGAGTCCTTCATGGCTCACCATTTCGTGAAGGCCCGTTGGTCAAGCGGTTAAGACACCGCCCTTTCACGGCGGTAACACGGGTTCGAATCCCGTACGGGTCATTGATTTACTTTAGCGTTATTGCTAAATTCCTTATTTGTCTGTGAGAGCTGACACGACAGCTCTCCGGGCAATTACTGTAAGGTCCGGTAGTTCAGTTGGTTAGAATGCCTGCCTGTCACGCAGGAGGTCGCGGGTTCGAGTCCCGTCCGGACCGCCATTTTACTTTACTTAGTAGAGAAAAATAAAACATTTGGCTCGGTAGCTCAGTTGGTAGAGCAACGGACTGAAAATCCGTGTGTCGGCGGTTCGATTCCGTCCCGAGCCACTTACCAAACGCATCTGCAATCGTAGGTGCGTTTTTTCTTTTAGGAAAAAGGCAAACATGAGGAGTGTTATAATAGAAGAAAAAGGGAGAACCGGCCCTGCGGCCGGTTCAAAGAAGAAGACGTCATTGATAAAGACGCACTCCGGTGAGGGGAGGTTTCAATAAAGTTATCTTTTTTAAAAAAAGTTGACCAGCATGACAATAGATAAACAACTGGCGATAAAGGTGAAACATGTGTTTTTTTTCTAAACCTTTATTTTTTTTATCTTTTGACCTTAAACCGTTATAATAGACAAGGACCCATTCTTTACATGGGCCATAAGTGATGAAACGAATGTTATATAGATGAAATGAAGTCATTCGGCAGGAGGAAAATCAAAATGATGGATAAAAAGATCCTTGTAGTAGATGATGAAAAACCGATTGCAGATATATTGGAATTTAACTTAAGAAAAGAAGGCTATGAAGTGCACTGTGCCCACGACGGAAACGAAGCCGTTGAAATGGTAGAAGAGCTTCAGCCTGATTTAATTCTTTTAGATATTATGCTTCCGAATAAAGACGGCGTTGAAGTATGCCGTGAAGTCAGAAAGAAATACGATATGCCAATCATTATGCTGACGGCTAAGGATTCAGAAATTGACAAGGTTATCGGGCTTGAAATCGGTGCTGATGACTATGTCACAAAACCATTCAGCACACGCGAGCTCTTGGCACGTGTAAAAGCGAACCTGCGCCGCCAGCTGACAACAGCGCCTGCGGAGGAAGAGCCTTCCTCTAACGAGATTCATATCGGCTCTCTCGTCATCTTCCCTGACGCGTACGTTGTATCAAAACGAGACGAAACAATCGAATTGACTCATCGTGAGTTCGAATTGCTTCATTATTTAGCAAAACATATCGGACAAGTGATGACCCGTGAACATTTGCTTCAAACCGTTTGGGGCTATGATTACTTCGGCGATGTCAGAACGGTTGACGTAACAGTCCGCCGGCTTCGTGAAAAAATCGAGGACAACCCGAGCCATCCAAATTGGATCGTCACACGCCGTGGTGTAGGTTATTACTTGAGAAACCCAGAACAGGACTAATGCCCATATGAATAAGGTTGGTTTTTTTCGGTCGATCCAATTTAAGATTACCTTGATATATGTGCTTTTGATTATCATTGCCATGCAAATCATTGGTGTGTATTTTGTCAATCAGGTAGAGAAGTCGCTGATCAGCTCTTATGAACAATCGCTGAATCAGCGAATCGACAACCTTTCTTATTATATCGAACAAGAATATAAGAGCGATAACGACAGTACCGTCATAAAGGATGACGTCAGCCGTATTTTGAATGACTTCACGAAAAGTGATGAGGTTCGGGAAATTAGCTTTGTAGATAAAAGCTATGAAGTGGTCGGTTCTTCAAAGCCGTACGGTGAGGAAGTGGCTGGGAAACAAACGACCGATCTGATTTTCAAAAGAATTTTTTCTACCAAACAGTCGTATTTAAGAAAATATTATGACCCGAAAAGCAAAATCAGAGTTCTTATTTCCGCGAAGCCCGTCATGACTGAAAACCAAGAGGTTGTGGGCGCGATCTATGTTGTCGCGAGTATGGAAGATGTCTTTAATCAAATGAAGACGATCAACACGATACTGGCGTCCGGCACAGGTTTGGCACTTGTTTTGACGGCTCTTCTCGGTATTTTTCTGGCAAGAACCATTACCCACCCGCTTTCAGATATGCGAAAGCAGGCGATGGAGCTTGCGAAAGGGAATTTCTCGAGGAAGGTTAAAAAGTATGGACATGATGAAATTGGGCAGCTGGCCACAACGTTTAACCACTTAACGAGAGAGCTTGAAGATGCCCAGGCGATGACTGAAGGAGAACGCAGAAAGCTAGCCTCTGTCATTGCCTATATGACAGACGGCGTAATCGCCACAAACCGAAACGGAGCGATTATTCTCTTAAACAGCCCGGCGCTGGAGCTGTTGAACGTTTCACGTGAAACAGCCTTAGAAATGCCGATTACGAGTTTGCTGGGGCTTCAAGAGAATTATACTTTTGAAGATTTAGTGGAGCAGCAGGATTCTATGCTGCTTGAAATTGAGCGCGATGATGAATTAACGGTGCTTCGCGTGAATTTCTCTGTGATTCAAAGGGAACACGGCAAAATTGATGGTTTAATCGCTGTCATTTACGATGTAACCGAACAAGAGAAAATGGATCAGGAACGCAGAGAATTCGTTGCGAATGTATCACATGAGCTGCGGACGCCGCTTACGACAATGCGCAGCTATTTAGAAGCGTTAGCTGAAGGCGCGTGGGAAAATAAAGACATTGCTCCGCGCTTCTTAATGGTGACGCAAAATGAAACAGAGCGTATGATCCGGCTTGTCAATGATCTGCTTCAGCTGTCGAAATTTGACAGTAAAGATTATCAATTTAACCGGGAATGGATTCAGATTGTCCGGTTTATGTCACTTATTATTGACCGTTTTGAAATGACAAAAGAGCAGCATGTGGAGTTTATCCGCAATCTGCCGGACAGAGATCTGTATGTCGAGATTGACCAGGATAAAATAACGCAGGTGCTCGATAATATTATTTCTAACGCTTTAAAATATTCACCGGAAGGCGGACATGTCACGTTCTCGATTGATGTCAATGAAGAGGAAGAACTTCTCTATATCAGCGTGAAGGATGAAGGGATCGGCATTCCGAAAAAAGATGTCGAAAAAGTCTTTGACCGCTTCTACAGGGTGGATAAAGCGAGAACGAGAAAGCTTGGCGGCACCGGTCTGGGATTGGCGATTGCCAAGGAAATGGTACAGGCGCACGGTGGAGATATTTGGGCGGACAGCATAGAAGGAAAAGGCACGACGATTACATTTACTCTTCCATATAAAGAGGAACAAGAGGATGATTGGGATGAAGCGTGAAAATATAAAAACGATATTACTTACGGTACTCGTCGTCATCAGTCTTGTTTTTACATGGGGGATATGGACGTTCCAGCCAAACTTTTCTGAAGGCTCATCCTCAACAGAGTCTACTGTTCGTGTGAAACATAAAATCGAAAAAACCACCCAAAAGCTGTCTGAAACGGTAAGGCCAAGGGACATGTTTATCCATGATGACGGCGCTCATTACAAAGTGGATGACAATGCCCTCTATGAAGAAATTTGGTCTGACTTGCCGCATTGGGATGTGAAAGGAATTAAAGATATTTCGGATCAGTATGACAAGGCTGGATTCAAGAGCTGGTTTTATGGAATAGGCGGTTCTGAAGCCAAGCTTGACTTGCAATTCAGCGATACGATTCCGATTGATATTTTCCAAACGCTGTTTAAATGGTCTAATCAGTCGTTTGAATACAGTTCGTTTGACCATATTCTGATCCCGTTCAATGAAACAAAAGCAAACAAGAAAATCTATTTGGTGTCTTACAGCAAACAGCTCATTCTTGAAGTGACGGTTGAATCGGCAAACTACCGGAACATTATGAACGACTTGAAAAACAGGCAATCAAATATGCCGGCGTTCAGTTTGTTCTCCATTGGCTCAAAGAAAGAGTTCTTGCTGCCGAACAAACCGCTTACGATGGACAAAAAAGAATTTGTCACAGAATCGATTAAAACAAATACCTTTAAGCAGGCTTTGTTTAGTGATCCGAGCATTGTAAGAGAAGATTCGAATTACAACAACAGAAATGTGCTGACAGATGGGATCAGCCGTTTAGATGTGAATCTAAGCCAGCGACAGGTGCAATTCCAGCAGCGCAATTTGGTGCAGAGCACATCCTATCAAACAGGTGAGTTAATCAAAAAGAGCCAAAAATACCTTGAGGATACCGGAAGCTGGACGGATCACTATCAATTTTTCAGTATCAATGACAGCCAGCAGCTGAGCTTCTATATCTTTATGGATCAGATCCCGGTCATTAACAGCACCGCCAAACCTTTCGGAGCGACATCGGCGATTACGGTGCAATGGGCGAATGATGATATTCTCAGCTATAAGCGGCCGAATTACAGTCTCGGAACGAATCCGATTAAAACAAGTGAAACAGAGCTCATGAGCGGTAGCGAAGTGAAGATGCTGCTTTCGAAACAAACCGCTTATGATACGGACAAAATTGATCAGATCTTCCTTGCTTATCAATTGGTATCAACATCAACCAACGATGATCCTCTCGTTGAACTGGAACCGGTTTGGGCGATGAAAGTAAATGGAAAAATTGTGCCGATTACAAAGGACTTATTGAGGAAGGAGGGGGCTAACAGTGGAGTGGAATAAGACAAAATCAATCTTCATCGTTGCCTTCCTCATTTTAGATATTTTCTTAGGCTATCAGTTTTTTCAAAAATGGCAGGCTACCGGCAAAGAATATGAAGTCATTAAAAATGATGTCGAGCATGACATGAAGGCCGATCATATCACGTATGAAGGTTTGAATAAGGAAGCGACAGAAGGTTATCGGATCACGGCAAATCAAAAGTCTTTCTCCAAGGAGGAAATTGAGGCGCTGAAGGATCAAAAGCCTTTGATGGACATGCCTAGTGATGATCATAAAGTAACGAGCCTGAAAATGAAGTTTGCAAATCCCATCGCCCTATCTAAGAAGGATATCGAGGACGATGCCCAGGCACTTGTTTCTTCAAAGATTCAAGATGGCGAAAAATATAAGCTTTGGAAGGTTAATAAATCGAAGAAAGAAATTATTTTCTTCCAAACGTACGAAGGCCATTATATTTACCAAAAGACTGATAATCCCGCTAATATGATCGGGCAAGTGGTATTGCACTTAAACGGTAAAAACGAGGTTGTGTCATACGACCAGACTACGCTTGAGACCTTCAAGCAAATCCAGAAAGAAAGCTTAATTACTGAAATGGATGCGGTTGAGCTATTGTACTATCAAAATCAATTAAAAGAATACAGCACTGTGAAGAGCTGTAAATTCGGCTATGTAGCACAATATCCGCTGACAAGTACGCAGGTGCTGGCGCCGGTATGGAGAATTACGGTCGAGTACGAGAAAAAAGTGAACGGTGAGAAAAAGACAGTACAAGAGTATTTTACTGTGAATGCTTTGGAGAGTACGATTTTAGATACAGATCAATGAAAATAATGGAGTGAGACAAACATGAGCTTGCAATTTAGCGTACTTGCGAGCGGGAGTACGGGAAATGCGTTTTACCTCGAAACAGAGGATCACGCATTTTTAGTGGACGCCGGTTTGAGCGGAAAAGCCATGGATGGGCTGATGGCGCAGATCGGGCGTAAGCTGGATGATGTAGACGGCATTTTTGTGACGCATGAGCATAGTGACCATATTAAGGGCCTTGGTGTCGTCGCCAGAAAGTACAAGCTTCCGATCTATGCGAATGAGAAGACTTGGAAAGCGATGGAGAATCAAATCGGCAAAATTGACACCGATCAAAAGTTTGTATTTCCAATGGAGACGGTGAAGTCGTTCGGCGGACTTGATGTTGAATCGTTTGGCGTTTCCCACGATGCGGCGGAACCGATGTTTTATGTATTCCATTATAGCGGCCGAAAGCTCGCGTTAATGACAGATACGGGATATGTCAGCGACCGGATGAAAGGCATTATCCGTTCAGCGAATGTATTTGTGTTTGAAAGCAATCACGATGTCGGTATGCTGCAAATGGGAAGATACCCATGGAGCATTAAGCGGCGGATTTTAAGTGACGTCGGGCACGTGTCAAATGAAGATGCTGCCTTGGCGATGACGGATGTCATTGGCGATGAGACGTCTCGTATTTACCTGGCGCATTTGAGCCAGGACAACAACATGAAGGAGCTGGCAAGAATGTCTGTGCAGCAGACATTGGCTTCTAAAGGATTTGTGACGGGTGAGACATTTGACTTATACGACACCGATCCGAAGAAGGCCACTCCGCTTTGCGCTGTATAATTTTTCTATGTAAATCATGACTATTCTAGGAGTTTCTAACCCACAATATAACCATATTAACGTTCTTGGAAAGGATGGAATATGGTGGATTACGAACGTGAGGAAGAACATACTACTCCTGAACAGCCAAAGAGAAGCAAAAAAGGATATTTTCTTTCGAGTCTGATTGGCGTGATTGTCGGTGCCGTATTAATGGCGTTTATCATGCCGTACCTTTCAAATGAAGGGCTGGATACAGGCGCCTTAGATCAGCAGCAAAACAACAATGGCCGGGAATCAATCAGGACGGTGAATGTCAGTGTCAACAATGCCGTCACCAAGATTGTCAGCAATGTGTCGCCCGCCGTTGTCGGTGTTGTGAACATCCAAAAATCAGATATTTGGGGAGAGAGCGGCGAGGCTGGGAGCGGCTCTGGCGTCATCTATAAGAAAAATGACCATTCCGCTTATGTCGTGACCAACCATCATGTCATCGAAGGCGCTTCCCAAATTGAAATCAGCTTGAAAGACGGTTCACGCATATCAGCTGAACTTGTCGGCAGCGACCAGCTGATGGACCTTGCCGTTTTACGGGTGAAAAGCAATAAAATTAAAGCAGTCGCAGATTTCGGAAATTCAGATAAAGTGAAGTCTGGCGAGCCGGTTATTGCGATCGGGAATCCGTTAGGCCTTGAGTTTGCAGGCTCTGTCACACAAGGCGTCATCTCAGGTACGGAGAGGGCGATCCCAGTGGATTCAAACGGTGATGGACAGCCTGACTGGAACGCAGAAGTCCTGCAAACAGATGCGGCCATTAACCCTGGGAACAGCGGCGGTGCTTTGTTAAATATGGATGGGAAGGTCATTGGCATCAATTCAATGAAAATTGCCGAGTCGGCGGTTGAAGGGATTGGCCTGTCGATTCCATCTAAGCTCGTGATCCCTGTGATAGAGGATTTAGAGAGATACGGAAAGGTCAAACGCCCGTTCCTTGGCATTGAGATGAAATCGCTAAGTGACATCGCAAGCTATCATTGGGATGAAACATTAAAGCTTCCTAAGAACGTCACCAATGGAGCGGTTGTGATGGGTGTAGACGCCTTTTCACCTGCCGGAAAAGCGGGGCTGAAGGAACTGGATGTCATCACGGAATTTGACGGATACAAAGTAAATGATATTGTTGACCTGCGAAAACGGCTTTATCAGAAAAAAGTCGGTGACCGGGTGAAGGTGAAGTTTTACCGCGGCGGAAAAGAAAAATCTGTTGACATCAAGCTGTCGTCCGCAGACCAATTAGGCAGTTAATAAAAGCAGTCTGGCATCGTTGCCAGGCTGTTTTGATATGCAAAAAAAAAACTGAACAGGGGTCACGCCCGTTCAGTTGAAAAGGATATATCGAATATGAAGAAAAATACAAGATGGTTGTTACACGTGAAACAGCAAATAGCAAATACCTTCATTTTCAGCATTCTCCCGAAAATATGGAGGGTCGGGATTAGGCCTTGCCATAACGAAATCGATTATCGACAGCCACAATGGGTCGATTGACGTGAAAAGTAAAATAGGCAAAGGAACTGTTTTTCTGATCAGGCTTCCTGCCCCGGATTATTCGTTAGACGAGTGAGAAAATTTCTTCAGCCGATATTGGAGGCTTTGTCTGCTGATGCCAAGCTCCTGAGCAGCTTTCGAGATGTTATGGCCGTGTTTTCTTAACACGTTCTCTATCACATATTTTTCGAAGCTTTCCATTTTTTCTTTTAAGTCCGCGGCCGGCTGGTGTCTTGGTGTTTCAGGCTCTGGGATGTCAGCCGGCTTGATTTTCATGCGATATTGATAGGGCAGATGGGAAGCCGTAATCGTGTGCTCGTCCGTCATGAAATTCATTGCGCCTTCGATCATATGCTCAAGCTCGCGAATATTTCCCGGCCAGTCATAAGAAAGGAAAAATTGCTTCACGTCATCGCTGATGTGTTCAACATTCATTTGGAACAGATGGTTGTTTTTCTGGATGAACTCCGACGCGAGAAGCAAAATGTCTTCTTTTCGTTCCCGAAGCGGCGGGATGATCAGTGTGACGACACTCAGCCTGTAATACAAGTCCTTCCGCATTCGTTCGCCTGCAATTGCATCAATTGGGTCTTCATTCATCGTGGCAATAATACGTACGTCTATCGGTGTATCCTTTGTCGAACCGATGCGCCTGATTTTCCGTTCTTGAAGGGCGCGCAGCAGCTTCGCCTGAAGGCTGAGATTCAGCGAGTTGATTTCATCTAACAGCAGTGTGCCGCCATGGGCTTGTTCAAACAGGCCGGGCTGGTCGACAGCGCCGGTAAACGCGCCTTTTTTCGTCCCAAACAAAATGCTTTCCACAAGGCTGTCTGGCAGTGCCGCACAGTTTTGCGAAATAAACGGGCCGCCAGAACGATCGCTTCCATTATGGATACTTTGCGCGAACAGTTCTTTTCCTGTGCCGGTTTCGCCTGCGAGAAGGACAGATGATGACGTACGGGTTGCCCGCTTGGCGTTTTCGATGACGTCTTGAATGGCCGGACTGGTGCCGAGAATACTGTCAAACGTATAGGTTGTGCTGCCTTTTTTGTTCATATTCTCCCTGATCAGCCGTTCCAGCTTTGTCACATCCTTGGCAATTTCAACGGCGCCCCTGATTTTGCCGTCTTGGACAATGGGATATGTATGATTGATCGTCGTAATTTCCTGGCCTTTATTATTGAAATAGCTCTGTTTGACGTTTTTAATCGTCTTGCCTTCCTGAAGAGCCTGTACCAGTGTGCTGTCCTGCTGCTTTGAAAACATAAACACATCCATCAGGTTTTTATTCAAGACGTCATGCTTCTCCATATCTTCAATCTGCATCATTTTATTGTTATAAACGATTGTGTTTCCATGCTCGTCTACCACGTGCAGGCCAACATCGATTTCATCTAAAATACTCTGAAAAACCAATGTGAGGAATTCGCTGTCTTTGACCACTGTATGAACCTCCCTCAATTATTTTCTTAATATTGCTTCTATTTTATAAAAAAATGGAGAGGATATGCAAAAGAATTTTGCACTTGCTGGAATTTTTGCTCGAAATATCAGAATGTTTTTGCACCTTGTCCTCGAAAATTGTAGAAAACACACGAATTCTTGATTTGGCACAGAACTTGCATTTATATAAAGGGAAAGCAGGATAACATGTTGAAACAGAAAACAAGGGGGAATTCAAATATGACAGCTTTATCTAAATCCAAAGAAATTATTGATCAGACGTCTCATTACGGAGCCAACAATTATCACCCGCTCCCGATTGTTATTTCTGAAGCGCTGGGTGCTTGGGTAAAGGACCCGGAAGGCAATGAATATATGGATATGCTGAGTGCTTACTCTGCGGTAAACCAGGGGCACAGACACCCGAAAATCATTCAGGCATTGAAGGATCAGGCTGATAAAATCACCCTCACGTCACGCGCGTTTCATAACGATCAGCTTGGGCCGTTTTACGAAAAAACAGCTAAACTGACAGGCAAAGAGATGATTCTGCCGATGAATACAGGAGCCGAAGCGGTTGAATCTGCGGTGAAAGCGGCGAGACGCTGGGCGTATGAAGTGAAGGGCGTAGCTGACAATCAAGCGGAAATTATCGCATGTGTCGGAAACTTCCACGGCCGCACGATGCTGGCGGTATCTCTTTCTTCTGAAGAGGAATATAAACGAGGATTCGGCCCGATGCTTCCGGGAATCAAACTCATTCCTTACGGCGATGTGGAAGCGCTTCGACAGGCCATTACGCCGAATACAGCGGCATTCTTGTTTGAACCAATTCAAGGCGAAGCGGGCATTGTGATTCCGCCTGAAGGATTTTTACAGGAAGCGGCGGCGATTTGTAAGGAAGAGAATGTCTTGTTTATTGCGGATGAAATTCAGACGGGTCTCGGACGTACAGGCAAGACGTTTGCCTGTGACTGGGACGGCATTGTTCCGGATATGTATATCTTGGGCAAAGCGCTTGGCGGCGGTGTGTTCCCGATCTCATGCATTGCGGCGGACCGCGAGATCCTAGGCGTGTTTAACCCTGGCTCACACGGCTCAACATTTGGCGGAAACCCGCTTGCATGTGCAGTGTCTATCGCTTCATTAGAAGTGCTGGAGGATGAAAAGCTGGCGGATCGTTCTCTTGAGCTTGGTGAATACTTTAAAAGCGAGCTTGAGAGCATTGACAGCCCTGTCATTAAAGAAGTCCGCGGCAGAGGGCTGTTTATCGGTGTGGAATTGACTGAAGCGGCACGTCCGTATTGTGAGCGTTTGAAGGAAGAAGGGCTTTTATGCAAGGAAACGCATGATACGGTTATTCGTTTTGCGCCGCCATTAATCATTTCCAAAAAGGATTTGGATTGGGCGATAGAGAAAATCAAGAATGTACTGCAAAACGCATAAACCCGCACCATGAAGGGATATTCACTTCGTTTGTATAAATTTACAACAGAAAAATCAGCACTCCCTATTTGCTCAGCTACAGTATTTTAGTATAATGTATCTTTATGAGAAGAAGTGAATTTTATATTAAATAGATAGAGACTCTTTGGACAGCAAACTGGGATAGCACCATGCAGATGTTCCAGCTTAGATCCAATACAAGTTGCTGAAGGGGTGCAGAATGTGAATACAAACCAAGATAACGGAAATCAGCTCCAGCGGACAATGAAATCACGCCACTTGTTCATGATTTCATTGGGCGGAGTGATCGGAACCGGTTTCTTCCTTGGAACCGGGTTTACCATTAACCAAGCGGGACCGCTCGGCGCGGTTCTGTCCTATTTAGTGGGCGGCTTTATCATGTTTTTGACGATGCTCTGCTTAGGAGAGCTGGCAGTCGCCTTTCCTGTGTCGGGGTCCTTCCAGACCTATGCGACAAAATTTATCAGCCCGGCTTTCGGGTTTGCGTTCGGCTGGCTGTACTGGCTCGGCTGGGCGGTTACATGCGCCATTGAATTTTTATCAGCGGGGCAGCTGATGCAACGCTGGTTTCCGCATATAGACGTGTGGATCTGGTGTCTGGTCTTTGCGGCACTGATGTTTATTTTAAATGCGATCACCACAAAAGCCTTTGCGGAATCTGAATTCTGGTTCTCGGGCATTAAAATTTTGATTATCCTTTTATTTATTATTCTCGGCGGAGCTGCCATGTTTGGCCTGATTGATCTGAAGGGCGGAGAGCAGGCGCCGTTTTTGACACATTTTTATGAAGACGGGTTATTTCCGAACGGCATAAAGGCAATGCTGATTACGATGATTACCGTGAACTTTGCGTTTCAGGGGACTGAGCTGATCGGGGTTGCAGCCGGAGAAAGTGAAGACCCTGAAAAAACGATTCCACGGTCAATCAAACAGACAGTATGGAGAACGCTTGTCTTCTTTGTGCTTTCCATCATTGTCATTGCCGGCATGATTCCGTGGAAACAGGCGGGTGTCGTGGAAAGTCCATTTGTTGCCGTATTTGAGCAAATCGGAATCCCATATGCAGCTGATATCATGAACTTTGTTATTTTAATCGCGCTGTTATCTGTTGCGAATTCAGGTTTATACGCATCGACACGTATTCTGTATGCGATGGCGAATGAAGGACAAGCCTTCAAAGCGCTCGGCAAAACAAATCAGCGCGGTGTGCCGATGTACTCGTTAATCGTAACGATGGCTGTGGCCTGCCTATCCCTTCTGACAAAGTTTGCGCAGGCTGAAACTGTATATATGGTACTGTTATCTTTGGCGGGCATGAGCGCGCAGGTCGGCTGGATTACAATTTCGCTTTCCCAAATCATGTTCAGACGCAAATATATCCGTGAGGGCGGGAAGATAGAAGATTTGAAATTTAAAACACCGCTGTACCCGGTGCTTCCGCTGATCGGCCTAACGTTAAATACGGTCGTGCTCATCAGTCTTGCATTTGATCCGGAGCAGCGTATCGCGCTGTATTGCGGCGTACCGTTTATGATCATTTGCTACATCATTTATCATGTCGTCATTAAAAAACGCCAGCAGGCGAATCGTCAGCTAGAGCTTTAAAACGTTGTCCGCAAGTCATCTTTGTTATAACCCGCATAGGACATTATCTTAAATGTTGAGGTGGAATCACAGATGGATAAAACGATTTCGGTTATTGGAATGCCAATGGATTTAGGACAAGCACGACGCGGAGTGGATATGGGCCCGAGTGCCATCCGGTACGCTCATCTGATCGAGAGGCTGTCAGACATGGGGTATACGGTTGAAGATCTCGGTGACATTCCGATCAATCGCGAAAAAATCAAAAATGACGAGGAACTGAAAAACCTGAATTCCGTTTTGGCGGGAAATGAAAAACTCGCGCAAAAGGTCAACAAAGTCATTGAAGAGAAAAAATTCCCGCTTGTCCTGGGCGGTGACCACAGTATTGCGATCGGCACGCTTGCAGGCACAGCGAAGCATTACGATAATCTCGGCGTCATCTGGTATGACGCGCACGGCGATTTGAATACACTTGAAACTTCACCATCGGGCAATATTCACGGCATGCCGCTCGCGGTCAGCCTCGGCATTGGCCACGAGTCACTGGTTAACCTTGAAGGCTACGCGCCTAAAATCAAACCGGAAAACGTCGTCATCATTGGCGCCCGGTCACTTGATGAAGGGGAGCGCAAGTACATTAAGGAAAGCGGCATGAAGGTGTACACAATGCACGAAATCGACCGTCTTGGCATGACAAAGGTCATTGAAGAAACCCTTGATTATTTATCAGCATGTGATGGCGTCCATCTGAGCCTTGACCTGGACGGGCTTGATCCGAACGACGCACCGGGTGTCGGAACCCCTGTCGTCGGCGGCATCAGTTACCGGGAGAGCCATCTGGCTATGGAAATGCTGTATGACGCAGGCATCATTACCTCAGCAGAATTCGTTGAGGTTAACCCGATCCTTGATCACAAAAACAAAACGGGCAAAACAGCAGTAGAGCTGGTAGAATCCCTGTTAGGGAAGAAGCTGCTGTAATAAGAAAACCCCCGCACCCGCGGGGGTTTCAGCGTGTCGACAAACCCTCGCATTCGTTGTCAGGCCTGCGCTTCGGTGCTCACGAATTCCAAACATTCGCTGCGCTCCAATGCTCGTTCTTCCTAGACTTCAAGGGTTTTCAATCACGCTGAAAAGATGAAAGAATCCTAAAACTACAAACCGTTTTAGGATTCTTTCGTTAAATTGAACCCCCGCACCGCGGGGGTTTTTCATTTATCCAATCATTTTCTCAGCGACTTTCATTTCCTGTGAATGGGTTTGATGGTCCGCAATAAACCAACCTGATAAAATCACCGCTGCGACGCCTGCGCCAATCAGAAATCTTTTCATTTATATAACCTCCGTTCGTTTAATCAGTTCTTCAATCTGTAATGCTTCATAAAAAAAGTGGGCAGCTTCTTTGTAAAGCTCAAGTTCCCTATACCGTTCGCCAGCCAAAATGGAAAGTTCTCTTACACTGTCATACTCTTTCTCGGACAACAAGTCATCCATATGTTGTTTGCATAAGTGAAACGTTTCCGCATGACCCCCTTCTGCATAAATGGCATATAAAATGTCTATTTTTGCCTCACATATTCTATTCGGCTCAGCAGTCAATTTTTCCTTCACGTCTTGGTAATAAGATAAGGCCTGTTCTTTCTTTTTGATCTTAAACAGTTCTCGTATCAGCAAGTAGGCAGAATGATAATAATAGGCGGAGCGGGCATACTCATCGTTCCGTAGAGCCTCCTCTAATTTCGAAACCGCTTCTTCTGATTTGCCGCTTTGCGCATGAAGAAGGCCGAAGTTATGCAAAAGCTGGGCTTCAAAAAAATGATCCTCTAATTCACTCGTGATCCGAATTGCTTCGTCCAAATAAGCCTCAGCTTCTTCAAACTGGCTCATCTCTGTAAAATTGCCTGACATGGTAATCAGGGCTGAAGCCAGCTTCTTTTTATAATCAGTTTCTTCCCTGAACGTTTTGACCGCTTGCCGTGTATGATTGAGGGACACAATATTTTGTCCCAGCTTATAATAGAGCTTTCCGACCTTCAGGTGAAATTCAGCTTTCTCAATCGGATCGGGAATGTTGTCGAGATACTGCTCTGCATCTTTATACAGCCCAATGGCAATGTCATAATTATTTTTATAGGCCTCATACATGCCTTCAAACAGAAAAAAGTAATATTTCAGCATGTCAGACGTAGCATTCATATGAGAAGGCTCCTCATGCTGAAAGCCCTGTCCTCTCGCCTCGTGAAGCAAAACCTTGTGGCGCAGTTCCAATAAGGAGAAGTAGGCAAGCACCTCCTGATCCTCTTCCATGTCATCCAATAAAGGCTTCACTTCTTCAAATAAACGGGAGGATTCTTCAACTTCATGTTTCTTGATGGCAAGGTACCAATCGTTGAGCATGCTAGCGATTTCTGCGGGTGCGATCTTATTCATGTGAAACTCCTTTCTCTAGTGACTTATCAATCTCAGTTGCTTATTCTGATAGTAACACCTCTTTCTATTTTATGTAAAATCCTCTAGTCAATATATGAAGGAGAGATGATATGACAATTATGCTGAGCCCTATGCAGACAGAAGAATTTCGGTCTTATCTCACATACACAACAAAGCATTACGCGGAAGAAAAGATAAAAGCGGGAACATGGCTGCCTGAAGATGCACAGCTTTTGTCTAAGCAGGCGTTTACTGATCTGCTTCCGAGAGGGCTGGAAACACCCCATCACCATTTGTGGAGCCTCAAGCTGAATGAAAAGGATACCGTTGGCTGGCTCTGGATACATGCTGAACCGGAGCATCCGCAGCAGGAAGCGTTTATTTATGATTTCGGGTTATATGAACCGTATCGGGGAAAGGGCTACGCAAAGCAAGCATTGGCGGCATTAGATCAAACGGCACGCAGCATGGGAATCCGCAAGCTGTCCCTTCATGTCTTTGCCCATAATCAGACGGCGCGAAAGCTATATGAGCAAACCGGATTTCAAGAAACAGACGTAGTGATGAGCAAGAAGCTTTAACGAAAAGGGCCTGATAAAGGCCTTTTTCTGTAAATGATTTCTAAAAATTCTGTAAATAACCTAGTTACTTTCCTTATTTTCCTAATATAATGTGGGTGAGGAAATTACCTTTCCTACACTCACAAGAAAAGAGGAGATGTAATGAAGTTGAAGAAACGAGTGTCGATGTTTTTGGTAGCGCTTACAATGTGTGGCGGCCTGTTTGTTTCTCCCGCCAAAGCCGTAAAGACCACAAATTATGCTGAAGAAATCGCCGCACTGCAGCCAGGCACGACACCGGAAGAAATCATGAAATCTGCCAGCCAGATTGCCAAACAGCAGCACGTAAAGCAGGACGTTATCCTAAAACAGTTCTATAAGGAAATCACGGCTGATAAAGCAGAAGGAGACCGGCTCGCCAAGGAAAGCGGCATGTCTATCATGGGCGGGTCGTCCGGCACGAAAAAACTCCCGACAAGCGCGAAAGGCAATATCTATTACACGAACTCCTACACAGCCTACTACAATCATGGCCACGTCGGCATGTACTCCGCTGCTGACAAAATTGTTGAATCTGTCCCGGGCGACGGCGTCAGGCAGATCGCTTATAATGCCAGAGACGTGGAAGACAACTCCATTGTGCAAACCGTCAGCGTATCCTCATCTCAAAAAACAGCTGCTGCCGACTGGGCGGTATCAAAAGTGGGCGACCCATACTCATTTAACTTCGTCAATAACAGAAATACCGGCCATGACGGCGCCAAAAACTGTTCAAAGCTCCTATGGTCTGCCTTTTTGCTGAAAGCAGGCATTGATATAGACAGCAACGGAGGCTTAGGCGTGTATCCGCGCGACATCACTAGTTCTTCTTATACGACAACCATTATGACCATTTACTAAGGAGAAGGATATGAAAAAGTGGATGATTACCATCGCCATGCTGATTCTCGCAGGAATCGCACTATTTGTCTTCATTTCTCCTCTCAAAAGCCATAAAACCGTGAGTCAGCAGGATCTCAGAAACCCCGATTTCCTGGATGACAAAGAAGTCCTGCTGTATTTCTCATCCTCTGCAGATCAAGATGCATTTGGCGGCGGGAAAAGCTACGCCCTGTTTATCAGCCAGGATGGGTCGCTGTCTTCATTTCAGATGAAGGGCCTTGAGCTGGGATCAGCCAAGGTTCACGGCGACAGCGTGATGCTGGAGGACAAAAACACGATTTATACGATTAAAGACGGCCTGAGATCTCATAAAAGAACCTATCAGCACACAGGGGACAGCGCAGGCTTTCTGCAAAACACGGACGGCTTTTACACCTTATACAACTCCGGCTACGACAAAAAGAAAGAAGGATACCGCTCAGAGCTGTACCGCCAAATGGACGGAGAGTGGAAAAAAGACGTCATCCCCTACTACATCCGAGCCTCCGGTTTTCATGATGGCGCCATTTACGCACTCGTCCCGACAGCTGACGGAAAAGGCTATCAGCTCCTTCAGATTCAAGCAGATCAAAAGAAGCTCACTTATCACAAATTAACGGAATGGCAGTACCGGGAAGGAGCCTCAGTCGAATCCCAGCTTGCTGTGGACGACCAAGCTGTTTATGTTATGGTTCGCGGCCAAAAAGCCCACAATCTCTATCAAATGGTCAAGATCAACAAAAAAAGCGGCAAAGTAGAGCTGCACGATATCGCCGAATACAAAAACGACGAACAAACGATATACAGCTCCATGCCCTTCAGCTTTAAAAACAGCTTTTTCCCTTATGACGGGAACCTGTATTTCATTGACGGCTTCGGAAAGGTACACAAAATCGATGCCAAGACAGGAAAAACAAGCATCGCCTTCACCCTTTCCCCGGACAAAATGAAAGCCGATTTCAAAGAAATCACCCAAAAAGGCAGCAGCCTCTATTTCTTCACATACACGTATCACAAGCCTGCCTACATTGAACAGTACAATCTGAAAACCGGAAAGAAAATGAAAGAAAAAGAGATTGGGAAGGTAAAGGATGTCGTGACGCCGAAGAGTCATTTGAAGCTGTATGATGTTGAGGTGATGAAGAGGTTTTAAGGCAAGGAGGTTAGTATGGGAGCCATCGCCGTTTTATTTATCGTTTTTGGTTTTCCGATCATCGCAGGTGTATTTGGTATAGCGGGTCATTTTTTATTTAAGAGGTTTTGGGTGGCACCGCTCATCGTCCTTATCGCGAGCTTGATATTGTTATTTACGTTAGCTTCGGGCAATAGCTCATTCATGTTTTGGGTTGTTATGTATACGGCGATTGCGTTGGTAACCAGTATTGTCACATTATTTCTCAGGAAATTTTTTGAGTGATCTCAAATTATGAAGAGACTGGTATGAAGTCTCTTTTTTTGTTGAACCGAAGTTTGCAGAGATTTTGGGTATGTTTTAGAAACGAATCCAAAGGAGGAATTACATGCGCACCAAACGGGTTATTCTTCTGGCAGTAATGATCAGCCTGGTTTCGGCCATTACTGTGTTCCTGTTAAATGGGTGTAAAGTCGACTTTTTAGACATAGCCGGAACCATTATTGGCTGCTTTCTTGGCATATTTGTTGTTGTAAGAATACAGAAAAAACAGTCGTGAGAAAGGGAAAGGGTCATGCCAAACCGAAGTCATGTGCAAGGACGAAGAGTCCAAACACATGAATGGGAGGAATGGCGTTGACAGGAAACAAAGCGGTTGTGTACAAAGGCAAAGGGACTGTAGCGGTGGAGGATATCGGTTATCCGGAGTTAATCTTGAGGGACGGGCCCGGCGTCCCGAAGGCGAATGTGAATCGAAAATGTGAGCATGGGGTTATTCTCAAAGTCATTACAACCAACATTTGCGGAAGCGACCAGCATATGGTCAGAGGCCGCACAACGGCGCCTGAAGGCTTGGTGCTCGGGCATGAAATTACTGGTGAGGTCATTGAAACGGGGCGTGATGTTGAATTTATCAAAAAGGGCGACATTGTGTCTGTGCCTTTCAATATTAACCGACGTGGCTTATCACCGAGTTTATTGGGTATGGATTCACAGAGAAAATCCTACAATTTTCAACCTTCAGTAAAAACTATTTTAGATTCTCCCATGATACAGATCTTTTTGAACAGCTCTTCTACCGCATCTTGAAAGAAGAGATGACTAAAGAATTACTGGATCATCCTTTGCGTTCATTGATTCTACCCATGTAAAAGCGAACACGAATAAGAAGAAATTTGAAAAGAAAATAGCCCGAGTAGAAACCCGAACGTATAAGGCTCAGTTAGTCGAAAACATCAGACCGTGAGGACCACGAAAAAAAGCCCTTTCCCACAGAACAAAGAAAAATCAATAGACATAAAGGTAAGTACGACAGATCCTGAAAGTGGGTATTATTAATAAATGAACGTGAAAAGATGTAAGCGTATTCTTTTCATACGGCAAGTGATTCCCGTGGAATTGTTCACGATAATCCGATGTTGGACATGCTCTTCCGTATTGCACAACGACAAGGGACGGATACAAACAGCACGATTCAAATCCTTTGGAATGTAAAGACTGTCCTCTATTAGAACGTTGTATACAAAGTAGGAATCATACTTAAAATGATTCATCGTCATGTATGGTAGGATTACATAGAGGAAGTTGAACATTTGAGGCATACAGAACTAAATAAAACACTAAAGCGAAACGCAAAGAAACGATTGAACGAGTCTTTGCGGACGCAAAAAAAGCATGGCATGCGTTGGGCGACCTTAGCATCCGATGCTAACGTTCGCTGCTATGAATCTTAAGGAAATTGGAAAACTGGACATGGCGAGGACCATGTCCGGCCTAAAAATGCAGAATATACTATAGGAAAAATTGGCTTTTGGGAGCTGTATACAATCTGAAACATTATTAAATAATGTTTTTATACACTTATAAATGTTACACAATCACTTATAATCCCCATTGCATTGTATTAAGGTTTAGTATGACCCATTCACATTTCAACAACTTTTCAGTTAAAGGAGCAGAGTTGTCTGCACTTGTCTTTAATCCAACTAATATATTTAGTATTAAAAATTAATTTAAGTAACTTTGCATAATATTTTTCATGTTACAATATTGTTCTTTTACATTAAAATTTGTTTCATCCTTATTGAAAAGTGGATTTAATTGAAAATGCCTAACATAGTTATTCTCATCATTTGTGTCCCTATGCGTTGGTAAAATTAAAATATTGTACGTCATAATAAGTTCACCATCATTTTTATTATTCTCATGATGTTTAAGTAAAAAATAATACGCAATTTGCTTATAATTTAACTCTGTTACTTCATTATAGTACTTACCATCAAAAATGTACCTCGCATTTTCTTCCAACAAATAATAATCTGGTTCAATACTTCTGCCTTTACTCTTTTCTATATCTGGATAGAATGTTCTTTTTTTAAATGGTTTAATCTCACCATTTTTGTCGTTTGAAAATTGAATATAGCCATTTTCATTTATTCTTTCAAAATAATGTTGAAGGTAAAACTCAATCATTTCTTCCCAAATCAAATCAAAATTACGGGTTTTAATGAAAACGGAATGGCTACCCTTTTTTTCATTTTCAAAAAACTTAATGAGACTATCTACTAGTTTCTTTTGTTTGTCTTTAAATATTGTTTGCCTAATTTGTCTTAAGTATCGAATAATAATATTATTACTATTCCAATTGATATCCCTAAATTCTAAATTGGTACGTTTAATATTAATAAGCAACGAAAGAAAATCTGCTGTAGAATCAATGACATAGGCCATGCACTTACTAATAAAAGCATGTTCATTTATTTTTCTCTTCATAATCATAGGCATATAAAGTAAATTATTATTACTAACGATTAATGGTGATTTTAACATTGTGTTTTTCCAATCGATTTTCCCTGAATATCCAGCTATTTTTACTTCACGTTCGTTTGTATATAAACCATAATTTAAAAAATAATGGTAAACCTCAAAAAAATGGTAAAGAGGATAACTCGAATTTATATCATTATGTATCCCTATGCTTCTAGCAGACTTTTTGACAGCAGTTTTTTTAATGACACGAAATAAAAGCTTTATATCGTTATTCAAAGAAAGTTTATCATCATCATCTACAGGTTGATACTTCTGCAAAATAGATGGAGAAAAGTAATGCTTAGGGAAACTAATCAGACACTTATCTTTCTTTAAAATAAAACCAACAAACTTTGAAATATAAACATTATTTTTTTTTAAGCCTATGTCTCCTATTTCAAAGTCATCTTTAAAAAGCTTATATGTTCCTTCAGGTAAAATATTCCCCTCTTGAATGATAAACCACTCGCTCTTTAACAATTAGTTTCACCCCTTCGGTAAAAAGGATTATTCCAATGAGATTAAAAATTGTTTTGAGAAAAAGTTCTCTCGATTTTTAGCTAAACTGTATAATTTACTATAACTAGTAACTTCTTCACTAAACAAATGATGTGAGGAATAAGATGCTTCTTTCACATCATGCCAAAGATACTGTAAAAGTTTCCCTTTTATTTGATTATAATTATATTCTTCTATTTGTTTTTTTACTTTTTCATCTGTTTCATCAGGTTTTGCTTTTTTAAATTTAATGAAAAATTGCCCTAATTGTTTGTCTTCATTTAATCCTAATCCACCTTGTTCTTCACTCTTAATGATAAAGGCATTTAATTTTGGGACTAAACTTAGCCAAGTGAATTCTTGAGATTCACCATTTACATTTAATGTAAATGTATAATCATTTAAATGAGCTACGATCTCATCAGTAGGGATATATTCAAATTCAAACCGTCGTTTAAATGCTGTATCCATGACATACACATTTTGGTCATTAGTATTAACCGTTCCTAAAATAAATATATTTTCTGGTAAATATATTTTATCATCCATTCGCTCTTTCCCAAAAATTGATTCAGCAATAAGGGAGTTATCAATTTTATATTCGCTAACCCCATATTCATCTCGATCTAGTAATTGGAATAAATCACCAAAAACAGATGATACGTTGGCACGGCTCATTTCTTCTAAAATTAAAAATACAGGTTCCTCGTCAGTTCTAACCTTAAAAGCTCTTTCTAACGCTTTAGTAAAAATTTGTGGAGTAAATTTATATTCAATAACAGATGAACCACTTTCTTCATCTTTCTTTACAGCTGGCATAACTTGCCCCACAAAATCATGATAACCATATTCTGGATGTAAAGTAGTTCGAAATACATTCGGATGGGAAGACCTCTCATCATAATCCTCGATTCCGTTTTCTTGTATAAATTCCTTAATTCCATAAGATTTCCCTGTACCTGGAGCCCCGAAGTAAATTCGATTAACCCCCGATTGATTTAAGGTGTGAGCGACATGATAATCCTCATTAGGATCTCTTATTTGTTCAACACTTTCATTTCCTGTAACACTTTGTAATTCTGTTAAATAAATATCATGCATCCAAGTTGAATGTTGTAAATAGAAGAAAATAAACTCTTTTCTAAATGCACATACATATTCATTTTTTGTTCTTGATTGTGCAAATCCATTTGTTATAGCTTCGGAGATTGTTTCAGCTCTAATTTGTTTAGATAGCGGGGAATCTTTTTTTGTACCTGACGACTGTAGTTTCCAAGCACAAAAAATTGGTTCAGTTAAATCCTCTGTTTTATATATACCAATTAGTACCCCTTTTATATTTTCTGTCCTAGCAATCTCTAACGTTCTATCCCATCGAGAAGGTTTTTGTTGAATACGAAATTCTTTTGGGTATTTATCTGCTCTCCCACCAGGTGTGACACCTTTCATGCAAAACAACGTTTTCATAGAAACACTATTCACATTAGAAGTCTCCACCAAAAATATATTTTCCTCTAATTTTTCAACTCTACTATTATTATGTATCTGATTCATCGCATTTGTTAATAGGGACAATAAATTATCATCATCTAATTGATAATAGCTTTGTGAAACCGATGCTGCTCGTAACTCTCCATTTTCTAATATCCATTCATATTCTGCCAAAGTAATCCCTCCAACAATTCATCTTATATTAACTATTTTACATCTAAACTGTTGTACATTACCACTACTAGCAAAAGCAGTCTCCTACTCCTGATTATATTAACCCAATTATGCCATGTCCTACTCAATTCTACTTTTATCGTAACTTTTTGTAATCATCTCCTGTCCTTTTTCGCCATTTGGACAGTCATACAACTTAACTTCTTAGTCATATGTTTTTCGTACTTCTGACACTTCCCAAAATTCTTGTTCAATTATTAGAAGTAAACGTTCTATTAGTATTATAAAAAGCAACCCTGCTATTAAACTGGGTTGCTTTCTAGAACACTATCTAAAGTCAATTGTTCATCTTGACCTTTTCTGTAACCATTTTTACCAGCTGAAAAATATTGGTTCTTAATTTCTTCTGCTATTACCTTAACTAAAAGTGGTGGAACCGCGTTACCAATTTGTCTCCATTGCGTCTTCATGTCCCCAGAAAACTCGTAGTCATCATCAAAGGTTTGTATTCTTTTAATTTCAGAAATCCTTAGAAATCTATTCTTCCAATGAAAAGGTCCCATGTTATTTGAAAAACTAGCCTGTATTGTCCAAGAAGGTCTATCTGGTGACAGTTTTAAGAGGAACGACCAATATCTTGATCTCCATTTAAATATAGGGTTGGGATATCCTCTCTCCTCAGTAAAGTATAAATAATTATCTCCTGGTGGTACCTCTTTTAGTAAATCTTTATGTTTGGAACCTGCTTGCATTTTTTCATCTTCAGGTAAATCGTAGTCTAAGTCACTAAGAACATCACCGCACGTTACCCATGGTTTCTTATTTTTATCTTTTATTGGGTCAAACTTTTCTGGGATATAATGAGTTTTTTCTGGAAAAACAAATTTTAATCCCTCCTCTTTTTTAACCCCGATACATATAAACCTTTCTCTAGTTTGAGGCACCCCATATTCTGCAGTGTTTATCACTTTCCAAGATATGGTGTAACCAAGTTCTTCAGATTTTTCAACCAAATAATTAAAAGCTGCTTGGTGTGGTTTATATATAAAGCCATGTACATTTTCAAAAAAGAATACCTTAGGACTTAATTCTTCAATACCTCTAAAATATTCAAATAGAGTAAATGAATTTTCATCTTCAAGTGCTCTCTTTTTTTCTGTTCGGTAAAACCTTGATTTTGAATATGCAGGACATGGTGGACCACCTACAAATAAATCAACTTTATCAATGTTTAACCTTGAAAATAATCCTTTAAAATCAACTTCTCTTATATCTTTGCATTCAACAATCTCCCCTATTTTATTATGTTCAAGAGTTTCACAAGCTTCTTTAAAAAAATCAGTAGAGTATAATATATCGAATCCAGCTTTTTTAAAGCCTAGATCAATTCCGCCGCCACCAGAGAACACGCTTATAACATTTACCATTTATATCAAACTCTCCTTAAGAAAACTAATCATGGCTTTTGCCATAAGTGGTGGTACAGCATTGCCTATTTGTTTTTGAATCGATCTTCTACTTCCATAAAAAACATAATTTTTAGGGAAAGTTTGTATGGCAGCAATCTCAGGAACCCTTAACCTTCTAGAATTCCAGTGAAAAGGTCCAACCCACGGTCCTGGTTGGGCAGTAATAGTCCAAGAAGGTTGTTCTGGGTGCAACTTTAATAAGAAATTCCAAAATCGTTTATCTGCTACAAATTTTGGGTTAGGATGTCCGGCCCATGCAGTTAAAGCTTTATAGTTCATTCCTGGAGGAACTTCTTTTAATTCTTCATGATAAGTTCCGCCATCTGTTAATTCCTGCTCCTCAAAAAACTCATCCGTATCATATTCGTTCATAACCTCACCAACATTGACATAAGGTTTGAGATTTTCTTTACTTGCTATTTCAGGTGGAAAATGTGTTTTGATAGGTTCTTCTGTTTTGAACGTCCCTTTAGTTCCAATTATAAATAATCGTTTTCTTTTCTGAGGAACCCCGTAGTCTAGTGCATTTGCTCTTATAATTTTAGTTTTAAATCCTTCTGATTCAGCAATTTCTATAAATGAATCAACAATAACTTTATTTGTTGGATGTAATAAACTCTCTACATTTTCAAATACAAACCCATCTGGTTTTATATCTACTAACACCCTAAGATACTCGTTTACAAGTTGAGCTCTAGGATCATCAATTCCTTTTCTTACTTTATTAGTAACCCAATAGCCATTTTTAGAAAAAGGCTGACACGGGGCACCTCCAATTAAGATAAATGTATCCTTATAATCCTTACCTAGCGTCTCTTTGATTTCATCGCTACTAATTTGAAATAAATCACCATGAACTTTCTTAGTGTCTATAAATATATCATTAAGTTTTAGTGTTTCAACACAATCTTTTTCAATATCAACGCTAAAAACAACAGGTATATTAGCCATATGGCTTCCAATATCAAATCCACCAGCACCCGAAAATAAACTGATAGCTTTTATTTCTTGTGTCATTTTCTAAAACTCCTTTTACCCCTAATAAACTATTACCATAATACCAAACATTAGCTCCCATTGAAAGTAAAGTGTTTGTTAAGCACTAGTGGTTGTCTTAATTCGATTTTAAATGTCATTATTTAATTGTACTCATATTAGGCTATACTTTCAATAACATGAATTGCAAACCACTTTTTAATCCTCGCCTTTTTCGAGAAACACTTCGATTTTAATTTTTGTATTTGTAGATGAGAACTCTCAATGCTCGATTAACACTGCAATAGCGGGTGCTTTTTCATTAATCATTGGATCCTCAATTATGGGGGAGTTGCAACATTTACATATATCCAAGTAAAGTTAGTCCAGGAATTTTTAATTTTATAATATAATGCTAGATTATATATAATGATCCATAATATTTGTTAACGGTATTTTGGTATTAATCGAAATGGAAAAATAAAAAATCTTTATAAATGAGAGCAAAGGAAATAACAAGTAGTCAATTAAGATGAGGGTGACCCACCTATCACCCTTATCTATTTTTTTGATAGGAGAGAATAATATATGGCAAGTATCGTAGAATGAACTGATTTCTTAAAAATGGGAAATGAGTAAAGATCATTTAAGTATACTGTTAGTTATACAGTAAATGGGAAAACAAAGATATAGAAAAAGGGAGATTACATAATAGAAAAGAAGAATTTACAGCTGCTGAATTAGAAATAAAACTAGCAAAGGGTACGAGTCCTGTGTTGAAAAATACTCATTTTGTTGACTAATCTGATAATAGTGTAGAACTTTATAAAGTTCTACGTATCAGTTCACTACTTTAAAACATATGAATACTCATTTAAATGAGTCAGAGGCTTTTTTGATCTACCAATCCAAAATATTAGAAGCGGGATTATTATTCAAAATTTCTAATTTGTTTAGAATCATTCATTTTCTGTTTTTCGTTTTCCCTTTTTGCCTTAAGGCATTTTCTTCCCTTCTTCATAGCTTTTTACCCACTGATAAACCTGATGACAGGAGATTTGATAAATGTCCATCGTTCTGGGTAATCCTTTCCGTGAGCCAGACAATCCTTAGAAATCTCAATCCGGTCTTCTAATGAACCGTTCTTTCGTTTGTTCTAATACAATTCCTTCCTCTTCTTTTAACGCTTTATGACCATTATAAGGTTCAACCCATCCAACCAGCACGGATTTAATGAAAACTCATTTTTTCTTGTGATTTCTCTCTGTGAGTATCGTCCGGATAAGAAGTCATTCACGGCAGCATGTTTCAGTTTCGCAGAGTAGAACTTATGGTGTTATCACGATCCAGGCTCTCCACGCTGGCTATGTCGTACGATGTTCTCCATTCATGAATTGTTTCGGCGTGAACACCATTTTTTCGCAACCTCTTTCACCAAATGACTTGCGGTATCATATTATTTAAATTTTCTTTTTTTGAAAACATTTTTCAGCCAAGAAAAAACTCCCTCAAAGCAAACAGATTGGTTTTTATTTCATCTGTCTATCTTTTCGGGAGCATCCCACCCAGAATGCCGGCTTTTTTGGTGATAATTTGTTTCTTCAGAGCGATTTTCCTTTTCATCCTGTACGATTAACGCCCCTTCAATAGTCCAATCAAAATATAAGGATTGTTCTCATTTGCCTTTGAGGCAGATTTTCGTTTTCATAGTTACAGGTGAGTATTTGACGTCTGATACTTCAAGCTTCTTATCTTTCTCGCTGCTTCCAAAGAGATACCACGACCATTTTTGCCTAACACCCAATAAGACGGCTGACACCCAGCAAGCAACAATATGATCACAAAAAGCCAAACCCATCTAAAGCGCAAATGCAGACCTCCCCATACATCGGTTACATCCAAACTAACACACGAGCGAAGTAGAGTCATCAACAGCTTGTTTGTCGAATTGTGGATAAAACTCAGCCCGAAGCACTACTAACATGTGAATAAATAGGTTATATTGAGAAGAGAACATTTGTAAAAATGGAAGAAAACATCGGAGGATTTGAACATGAAACAAGCGTATTATTCCTGTGAAGAACACATCGAAACGGTGCTGGATATGTACATAGACGATCACGAGCTGCCGCCCGAAATCAGAAAAATCGAACATACTAACAGTTTATCCACAGCCTGTGAATTATGTGGAGACCCCGCAGTATATATAGTGGGGAACGAATGATCTTACACAAAATACAGAAAAGATATCCACAATTGTGGATAACCTATATGAATAACTTGTTTTTAAAGTGGGGATGACCTGTGAATATCAATATTGTGACAATCGGAAAACTAAAAGAAAAATACCTCAAGCAAGGCATTGAAGAATACACGAAACGACTTTCGGCCTACGCAAAAATCGACATCATCGAACTCCCGGACGAAAAAGCGCCGGAAAACCTAAGCGACCAGGACATGAAAATCATAAAAGACAAAGAAGGCGACCGCATCCTATCAAAAATCAGCCCCGACGCCCACGTCATCGCCCTCGCCATCGAAGGAAAAATGAAAACATCCGAAGAACTAGCCGATACAATAGATAAGCTGGCTACATATGGAAAAAGCAAAATCACCTTCGTCATCGGCGGATCACTCGGATTGAGTGACGCGGTGATGAAGCGAGCGGACGAAAAGCTGTCGTTCTCGAAGATGACGTTTCCCCATCAGTTGATGCGTCTTATTCTGGTGGAGCAAATTTATCGGGCTTTTCGGATTAATCGTGGGGAGCCTTATCATAAGTAGAGACAAAAAAGTTATAACTGAAAGTGGTTTAGTTTATGTCTGAAGCGGATAGCTGTGAATATATCATCGTTATCCGTTTCACGATATAGCTTGTGTATAAGTGAAAAGGTCTTGGATATATTGATCTTGTAAAATTAAAATTGAATTCAATTGGTATATTTAACGTACTTGTGAAAGGCAAATAACCAGGCCTTGTTAGCAATTTGCTATACAAAAGAGAAATCATCGAGAAAAAGAGCCCAGAGAAAGTCATCCCTGAACCCCACATCCCTCACTTCATATACCGATACTCCCGCAAACTCTCCAAAATCGCAACTTCCTGCAGCAATTCCTCACCGACATTGGTTTCCTTCACTTTCTTCCGCTCAAGCTCTTTGTCCACTAAGCGTTTCACGGTTAAGACATCGGTTCCGGTGCTTAGGACTTCTGCCTTGGAGTTGAAGTGTTTATGGGCGACGAGCTGCATGCCGTAGGAGTTGTATAGCAGCGTGTAGCCTGCGATGCCTGTTGTGGATTGGTAGGCTTTGGAGAAGCCGCCGTCGATGACGATCATTTTTCCGTTTGCTTTGATTGGGTCTTCTCCTTCGATTTCTTTTACCGGCGTATGGCCGTTGATGATATGGCCGTGATCTGGATTGAGGCCGAATTCTGCCAGGATGTTTCGGCAGGTTTCCTCGTCTTCACGTAAATAGTAATACGGGTTTTTCTTCTCTTTATGCGTTTCCTTCTCTTTGATGAAATACCGCTCAAATGTGGTCATGGCGCGTTTTCCGAATAGGGAGGAGTACTCGCCTGTCCATAAATACCAGGCCATATCTGTCGCTAGGTCATCGGTTTCTTCCGGATGGGCAAAGGCTTCTCGTAAGAATCGTTCAAATACATCGAGCAGCTCACGGCCCGCATACGGTTTATCCTCAATCATCATCGTTTCCATATTGCCGTTTTCATCGACAGGAATACAGCCGTGAATTAACAGGTTACCGTTATATTTTAAATAAAGGCTGCCTTTTTTCATCATAAAATTCATATGGCGGCCCAGCTTTTCGGAATGCTGGACAGAGAATAGCAGCTTGTCTATGACTTCTTCTTCTTCTTCTAATAGCTGATCTGGCTGTTCGGGATTAATTGTCGCAAAGCAGGCGTTTTCCAGCTGATATGTTTTTCCATTCAGCGTGATTTCATTTTTGTCATAATCTATTTTCTCTAATAACAGCCTCTCTTCCATATTAAAGTTCGGCCGTCTCTTGATAATCGGGCTCTCAAGCTTGAATTGGATCATGGCAATCGCTTGATGGATTTTTGTGATTTGCTTAATCTCATCCTCTGGCCTGTTTTCGTCTGCTTTTGGACGGAACGCTGGATTATCATCATAATATTTTTCGGCCAGGTTCAGCAGCGGTCTTAGATTGATGCCATATACGTCTTCAATAATATCCAGGTTGTCATATCGGGCACAAATGCGGATAATATTGGCCAGGCACACTTTGGAACCGGAATAGGCGCCGATCCAAAGGACATCGTGATTTCCCCACTGAATATCGACAGAATGATAGTTGATCAGTTCTTCCATAATTCTATCCGGCTGCGGTCCGCGGTCGTAAATATCGCCGACCACATGCAGATGGTCGACCACCAATCGCTGAACGCTGTAAGCAAGGCCGGTGATCAGCTTATCGGCTTGGCCAAGCTCAATGATCTGATCAATGATTTCGGAGTAATATTGCTCCTTGTTGCCAGCTTGTTCTGTTTTGTATAGCAGCTCCTCCGTAATATAAGCAAATTGGGCAGGCAGTGCTTTGCGTAATTTGGAGCGGGTATACTTGGAGGAGCAATATGAAACGAGCTTAATCATTCGATGAATCGTTTCTTTATACCACTCGTTTAACGCTTCTTTCGCATCAAAGTCATGTTTGATTAACTTCAGTTTGTCTTCCGGATAGTAGACCAATGCTGCTAATTCATCAATTTCTCTATCGTAAATGACACCGCTGAAGATGTCGCGTATCTTCTCTTTGACTCGTCCTGAACCATTACGCAGCACGTGCTGAAATGCTTGATACTCCCCGTGCAAATCACTGACAAAATGCTCAGTGCCCTTTGGCAGGTTCAATATCGCTTTCAAATTGATGATTTCTGTTACCACTTTTTCTTCACAATCGTATTTTTGTGCGAGTAGATCTAGGTACTTGCTTTCCAAAATCGTCCATCCCCTTTTTAGAATAAACCCCTATATATGATCATGTGCATGATAAGGTGAAATTAAAAGTATGACATTATTTTTAAACATTGGACCTTTATATGATAGTACCGCATAACTGCTTTTAGAGACAATTAAAACGAGTGAAAGATTAAGGCAGCTAGAGCTGAAAAACCTTTCAGCAGAATCTACGGAGGAGGTTATTTAGTCAAGGACTTAGGCTAAAAGGTTCAGTATCCTCCTTATTGTTGTTATCAATATGCATTGATATGGTATTGACGATCCATTTATTTAGCTTGTTTGTCAGTTATCTTGTAAGGAATTGCCTTGAGGAAACTGCCGTTGTTGTAAATTGAGTGTTATATATTATAAACTAGAGTAAAAGATATCCAGATTAATCATCGAAAAACATTTCTTACAGTTCCAAACCGGAAACGAAAGAGGTGCCTCGAAAATACAAATATTTCCTAGGAGTATGTATATGAATATAGCGAATTACACTTTAAAAGTGAAAGGCAAAACGTTACTTCAGGACACCGACTTGCATTTTTCGAGCGGGAAAATTAATCACGTTGTCGGAAAAAATGGAGTCGGTAAATCACAGCTTGCTAAAGACTTTTTGTTGAATAATAGTAAAAGAATCGGCAGAGTTATTCGTCAAAATGTTTCTTTAATATCCAGCTCTTCGAATATACCTAATGATGTTTCTAAGGACTTTTTATTACACTTTTTGAGTAAAAAATTTGATGCAGAAATGATAGATAAAATCGCACATTTACTTAATCTGGATAATATTGATGGAAAAGTTCTGATCAAAAATTTGAGTGATGGACAAAAGCAAAAATTAAAATTGCTCAGTTTCTTATTAGAGGATAAAAATATTATTGTTTTAGATGAAATAACGAATTCATTAGACAAAAAAACGGTTATAGAGATTCATGGCTTCTTAAACAAGTATATTCAGGAGAATCCCGAGAAGATTATCATCAACATTACACATGATTTGTCTGATTTAAAGGCGATAGAAGGGGATTATTATATATTTAATCACCAAGAAATTCAACAATATCATTCAGTGGATAAATTAATTGAAGTGTATATAAATGAGTAATAAAACAGTGGGGGCTTGAGATGAAATTAGAGTTTAAAAAGAGTATTAGCAACAAAGTTATCATTATTTTAGGAGCAATGTTTGTATTTTTATTCTTGCTGGGTTATTTTTTACTTGTTGGAATTGATAAAGTCAGCAATGTTACACCTGAAATGTTTTTCTTTAGCTCCTATACTGTTGCGACCCAGTTTGGTTTGATGTTATTTTCATTTGTTATAGCTTTCTTTATTAATAGAGAGTATTCAAACAAAAATATTCTCTTTTACAAATTAATTGGAGAGAACATCTATACTTTCTTTTATAAAAAGATAGCTGTTTTATTTTTAGAATGTTTTGCATTTATAGCGCTAGGCCTGCTAATCATATCGTTGATGTACCATGATTTTTCGCATTTTGCATTATTACTTTTTTTATTTTCTGCAGTTATACTGCAGTATATTCTAATTATCGGAACTATAAGCATGTTATGTCCTAATATATTAATTAGTATAGGTGTCAGTATCGTTTATTGGATGACTTCTGTTATCTTAGTAGCTATAAGCAATAAAACGTTTGGTTTCATTGCTCCTTTTGAGGCAGGTAACACTATGTATCCCCGAATAGAAAGAGTGCTGCAATCTGATAACATGACACTTGGGAGTAATGATGTTTTATTTATTATTTTGTATTTAGTTTCAATTATTATCATAAATGCGATTATCCTTCGCTTTTCTAAAACTAGATGGATCAAAATGGGCATTTAATAAAGGAAGCTACTTCACAATGAAGTAGCTTTTTATGTGCACCTATATATCATTAACATCAAGATTAATGCATGTGACTGGCTGAGTTTGTTAAGGGAAGGATGTTTTTCTGTTTGCATCGCCCAAACTATTATTGTTTTTCTTTCACCATCTTTATAAAAAGGAAAAAGATAATGAATACGATAAAGTAGTTCATTGGATTCTTAACGATGCTCATCTCTAGTGAAATCTGTAAGAGTATCCAGAGCGAAAAGATGGCTAGTATGGCAGGAATGATGATTTTGTACATGTCGACCACCTTCCGTAGTGAAGAGCCCTATAATAAAAAACTATTAGCCTGCACCACAAACTGCGACTGCTTATAATTATACGAAATCTTCGAGTAATCAAACGGCTGCCCATTCGTCAGGTGAAAAATACTTTCTATATACAGCTTCGGCAGTCCAGCCTCTAATCCTAAATATTCCGCTTCCTCCTCATTAAGCTGGTCCACGTGCAGAAACAAATCAGAAAAACCAATTTTCAGCCCCAGTCCTTCCCGGATGTAATGGAAGATGGAGTGGGAGACGATTTCGTTGTTTAAATACGTCACGATCAATTTGTTGTAATAGGATTCTTCGTAGCAAAGGGTCTGGCCGTTGATGTAGCGGACCCTTTTGACATAGTAGATGTCCTCGTTTATTCCGATGTTCAGGTTTTCCGCCGCTTCCGGAGTTGGCTTTCTCACGTCTAGTTCGATAACTTTTGAGGTGACGTTGAAATCCTCGAGGTCTTTTTTAAATCCCTGATTCGACAGAAGGCTGATATAACCTTTTCGTTTATGTTTTCTGACGAAAATGCCGCTTCCTCTGACCTGAAAGATCGCGCCTTTTTGCTCTAATAGCTCGAGGGACTTTGTGATTGTGCTTTTGCTGACTTCAAACTGGGCCATGAGGGTTTCTAGGACTGGCAGTTTGTCTCCCTGCTGAAGCTGGTGTTCTTCTATATATGTTTCAATTTCCGCTGCGATTTGCTGGTATTTTAACATACGCATTCCTCATTTATTCGTTTAGTTCACTTGTCAAAATTATAGCATAAACCGCTTGCAATTATAGTAAGTGCGTAAATATTTTGTTTCGGCATTGATAAATTATACCGGTACAATTATAATGAAAGCGTAACCAAAACGAAGGGGTGGGTGAAAATGTCGGGGAAAGTGAGAGATTATACGAGACTAGCAAAAGACATTTTAGAGGCCGTAGGCGGGGGAGAGAATGTGATTGGGGCTTCTCGCTGCGCTACCAGACTTCGATTGGTGCTGAAGCGGTCTACCCCTAAAGCGAAGGATATCGTGAAATTGATGCCACCATCCCGGCGTCATTACGGTTGTCATGGTGGCGCCTACAAAGCTGCGTTCAGCGTCCGGCGTCGAATTGCTTGCGCACATCGGGCTGGATACGGTGACATTAGACGGCAGGCCTTTTTCCTTGAAGGTAAAAGAAGGCGAAGTGCTTGTTGAGTTTGATAAAGCTTTCATTGAAGAGATTGAGGAAAGTGCATTACATCAAAAAATATTTACAGTCGTAAGCTGAGGAGGAATTAAACATGGGAAACATGCCAAAGGATTTTTTATGGGGCGGTGCTTTAGCTGCCCACCAATTTGAAGGCGGATGGAATCAAGGCGGTAAAGGGCCGAGTGTCGTCGATGTGATGACAGCGGGTGCGCACGGCGTGCCGAGAAAAATCACGGATACGATTGAAGAAAACGAATTTTATCCAAACCATGAAGCCATTGATTTCTATCACAGATACAAGGAAGATATCGCTTTGTTTGCGGAAATGGGATTAAAATGTCTGCGGACGTCCATCGGCTGGAGCCGGATTTTTCCGAAAGGCGATGAGGCTGAACCGAACGAAGTGGGTTTGCAGTTTTATGATGATGTGTTTGATGAATTGCTGAAGCATGGGATCGAGCCGGTCATTACGCTGTCTCACTTTGAAATGCCGCTGCACCTGGCAAGAGAATATGGCGGCTTCAGAAACCGGAAAGTCGTGGACTTCTTCGTCAACTTTGCAGATGCTTGCTTTACCCGTTACAAAGAGAAAGTGAAGTACTGGATGACATTTAACGAGATCAACAACCAAATGGATGTGAACAATCCGTTGTTCCTATGGACGAATTCAGGTGTTGTGGTTGGCGAAAACGAAAACGCCAAGGAAGTCATGTATCAAACGGCGCACCACGAATTAGTGGCGAGCGCATTAGCAGTGGCAAAAGGAAAAGACATCAATCCAGAGTTCCAGATCGGGGCCATGGTATCACACGTGCCGATTTATCCTTTCTCCTCCAATCCTAAAGATGTGATGCTGGCTGAAGAAGAAATGAGGCAGCGCTATTTCTTCCCTGATGTGCAGGTTCGCGGTTATTATCCAAGCTACGCGTTGAAGGAATTTGAACGCGAAGGCTACAACATCACATTCGAAGACGGCGATGATGAGATTTTAAGAAACGGAACCGTCGATTACTTAGGCTTCAGCTATTACATGTCAACAACTGTGAAAAGCGATGTGAAAAATGATAACACTGGCGATATTGTAAATGGCGGCTTGCCGAATGGTGTCGAAAATCCGTACATCACTTCGAGTGACTGGGGATGGGCGATTGATCCAACCGGGCTGAGATATACGTTAAATCGTTTTTATGACCGATACCAAATCCCGTTATTCATCGTTGAAAATGGCTTTGGCGCAGTGGATACGCTGGAGGAGGACGGCAAGGTTCATGATCCGGAACGCATTCAATATTTAAAATCGCATATTGAAGCATTGAAAAAAGCGGTCACGTACGATGGTGTTGATTTAATTGGCTACACGCCGTGGGGCATTATTGATATTGTCTCCTTCACAACTGGCGAAATGAAAAAACGCTACGGCATGATCTATGTTGATCGTGACAATGAAGGAAACGGATCCATGAAGCGGTATAAGAAAGATTCCTTTGAGTGGTACAAAAACGTCATTCAAACGAACGGCGAGGAACTATGAGAAGCTGGCCCGAATCGAGCACTTTTACCGTAGTGCCTGGTTCGGGTTTTTTCTGTAGAAAAAGAAAAAGCCGCTATCCTGCCAATCTGGCAATATTGCGGCTTTCTTATATTAGTTACGGATTAGGTAATCAAACGCGCCGAGAGCGGCAGTTGCACCTGATCCCATAGAAATAATAATTTGGTTGTACGCACTGTCTGTGCAGTCGCCGGCAGCAAATAAGCCTGGTACGCTTGTTGCGCCGTGTTTGTCGACAATAATTTCGCCCATGCGGTTGCGTTCAACCGTTCCTTCTAACCATTCTGTGTTTGGCACGAGACCGATTTGGACGAATACACCTTGAAGTTCAACGTGTTTTTCTTCGCCTGTTTCGCGGTCTACATATGTGATGCCGTTAACGCTCTGATCACCTGTGATTTCTTTTGTTTGTGCGTTTTTCACGACAGTGACGTTAGGCAGGCTGTAGAGACGTTTTTGCAGGACTTCGTCTGCTTTCAGTTCCGGCGCGAATTCTAGCACAGTAACGTGATTGACAATACCTGCAAGATCAATCGCTGCTTCGATACCAGAGTTTCCGCCGCCGATTACCGCAACGTCTTTGCCTTCAAACAATGGCCCATCACAGTGCGGGCAGTATGCGACACCTTTGTTTTTGAACTCTTGTTCACCAGGTACGTTGACATTTCGCCAGCGTGCACCTGTTGAAAGGATCACTGTTTTACTTTTCAGGACAGCGCCGTTTTCGAGTTCAAGTTCGAACAGATCTTTCTTCTCAAGGCGTTTCGCACGCTGAAGGTTCATGACATCAATATCATATTCCTTCACATGCTCTTCAAGACTTGCCGCTAACTTCGGTCCTTCCGTCGCTTTGACGCTGATGAAGTTTTCGATGCTCATGGTGTCGAGAACCTGTCCGCCGAAGCGCTCAGCGACAACACCAGTGCGGATGCCTTTACGTGCAGTGTAGATCGCTGCACTTGCACCAGCAGGTCCGCCTCCGACCACAAGAACGTCAAACGGCTCTTTGTCAGCAAACTCAGATGCATCTGTGCCGCTGCCCATTTTCGCAAGAATTTCTTCAAGCGTCATACGGCCGCTTCCGAAGGATTCGCCATTCAGGTAAACGGTCGGCACTGCCATGATGTTTTTGCTTTCAACTTCTGCTTTGTATGCTGCACCGTCAATCATCGTGTGCGTAATGTTCGGGTTCAGCACGCTCATCATGTTTAAAGCTTGTACAACATCAGGACAGTTGTGGCATGTCAGGCTGATATAAGATTCGAAGTGGTATTCACCGCTGATCTTCTTCACCTGATCAATGACTTTTTGGTCTACCTTAGGCGGTCTGCCGCTCACTTGGAGCAACGCCAACACTAATGATGTGAACTCGTGGCCCAGAGGGATACCAGCGAAAGTTACGCCAGTGTCTTCTCCGACACGATTGACACTGAAGCTTGGCGTTCTGTTTAATTCAGCTTTTTCAACTGAAATTTTCGATGACATGGAAGCCAGCTCATCAACGAGAGCCAGCATGTCCTTAGAAGTGTCATCTTCGCCTGCGCTAACTTTGAGAACAATGTCATTCTCAATTAGCTGCATATATTGATTTAATTGTGCTTTGATGTTTGCATCAAGTACCAATTGAATGCACTCCTTAGATTTTACCTACTAGATCAAGGCTAGGTGTAAGAGTTTCGCCGCCTTCTTCCCATTTAGCCGGGCAAACTTCACCTGGGTTTTGACGAACGTATTGAGCTGCTTTTACTTTGTTTACAAGGTTGCTTGCGTCACGGCCGATACCGCCTGCATTGATTTCAACAGTTTGGATAACGCCGTCTGGATCGATGATGAATGTTCCGCGGTCAGCAAGGCCAGTTTCTTCGTCAAGAACATCGAAGTTGCGAGAGATCGTTTGAGATGGGTCACCGATCATTGCGTAAGTGATTTTGCTGATTTTTTCAGAGCTGTCATGCCAGCCTTTGTGTACGAAGTGAGTATCTGTAGAAACAGAGTATACTTCAACACCTAATTCTTTAAGAGCAGCATATTGTTCTTGAAGATCTTCAAGCTCAGTTGGGCATACGAAAGAGAAATCTGCTGGGTAGAAGCAGAATACGCTCCATTGGCCTTTCAAATCTTCGTTTGTTACATCGATGAATTCACCGTTTTTGAATGCTTTTGCTTCGAATGGAAGTACTTCTTTACCGATTAAAGACATAATGTATATTCCTCCTAAAAATGTATTAGAAAGCATATTCGCTTTCAATAATAATTCTAATTATATATGAATTATTAATTAATATATATTTTTTGTCAAGCCATAACCTACTTTTTTTCATCTTACTAAAGGTGTGACAGGTAGGATTTATGCATTTCTTTTATAACAAATGAGAGGCTGATTCTCAATTAGACAAGGTTTTCAGGGACTTTTGTAAATCAGAATGACAGGCCGTTTTGGCATTTGAACATTTTATGACACCATGGTCAAGGGCAAAGGACAATGGCCAAAAGCAGAATAGAACGGAACAGCAAGCTGCTGTCACATGATGATCTTGGGGATTGTTTCTAGCTATTATTGTATCACTGTTTATGATATTTAAAACATAACTTATGTCTTCTGTTGTTTGGGATAGAAGAAAAAAACACGGTTCAGTTGAAAACTGACCGTGTTTTTGATGACAGGTTATTCAGACCAATTCGTATGGAAGACGCCGTCCATATCAGTCCGTTCGTACGTATGAGCGCCAAAGTAATCGCGCTGCGCCTGTAAGAGGTTCGCATTGGAACGCCCTGTGCGGTAGCCGTCGTAATAAGAGAGCGCGGTAGTTAAGCATGGGAAGGAGATTCCAGTGCTGATTCCCTCGCAAACGACTTTTCGCAGGCCTGTTTGATAGGCATGGAGCTTATCTGTGAAATAAGGCGCGATCAGCAGGTTTGCCAGATTTGGCTGCTCACTGAATGCTTCGCTGATCACGTTAAGGAAATCAGCGCGGATGATGCAGCCGCCTCGGAAAATCAAGGCAATGTCTTTGAGCGGCAGATTCCAGCCGTAAAGCTCAGATGACATCTTATATTGGGCAAAGCCTTGTGCATAGGCGCATACTTTCCCCATGTAAAGAGCCTGTCTGACGTATTCAATCCAGGTGTCTTTATCCAAGTGTTTTTCTTCGGCTTCCGGGCCTGCTAATACGTCTTGAGCTGCCATCCGTTCTTCTTTTAAGGATGACAAGTAGCGGGCGAACAAGGACTCTGTGATGATCGTGGACGGGATACCGTTATCAATCGCCTGCATGCTCGTCCATTTCCCAGTGCCTTTTTGTCCGGTTTTATCAAGAATGACATCGATCAGAGGCTGCCCTGTTTTTTCGTCTTTTTTGCGTAAAATCTCAGCTGTAATCTCTATTAAATAGCTTTTCAGCTCACCTTGATTCCATGTTTCAAAAATAGATGCAATTTCATCGAGCGGCAGACGAAGCGTTTCTCTTAGAAACGTATACGCTTCTGCAATCAGCTGCATGTCGGCATATTCAATGCCGTTGTGCACCATTTTTGTAAAGTGCCCTGCCCCTTTTGGTCCGATATAGACACAGCAAGGGTCATCTCCAACTTGGGCTGCGATTTTTGTCAGGATAGGAGCGGCTTTCTCATAGACGTCGCGATCTCCGCCCGGCATGATGGAAGGTCCTGTTAATGCGCCGACTTCACCGCCGGAAATGCCGACTCCCAGGTAGCCGATCCCTTTTTCCTTCAGCTCGTCATATCTTCTTTCAGTGTCTTCATAGTGGGAGTTTCCTCCGTCCATGATGACGTCGCCTTCTTCAAGCAAAGGCTTTAATGATTGGATGACGGAATCTACGGGTTTTCCCGCTGTGACCATCAAAAAGATTTTTCTTGGTTTTTCTATTGATTGAACAAAGTCCTCAAGCTCGTAATACGGGCTGAGAGATTGTCCATCCAGCTTTTGGACAAGCTGGTCCGTTAAATCTCTGGTGTAATTATAGACAGCGACGTTTTCACCTTTATTTGCCATGTTTAAGGCGATGTTGCTTCCCATTACGCCTAAGCCTATGACACCAATCGTATTGAACATGTGTTACAGCTCCTTCTTAATTTCATACAACTAAACTTAACAATAAAATGAATCCCAGTCCAGCAACGGAAATAATGGTTTCCAGCAATGTCCATGTGGCGAATGTTTCTTTCATGCTTAATCCGAAGTATTCCTTGAACATCCAGAAGCCGGCGTCATTGACGTGTGAAGCGATGACACTTCCGGCGCCTGTTGCGAGCACGACTAACGCCAGGTTAACATCAGAATGGCCCAATAACGGGATGACCAGACCTGTTGTGCTTAGTGCGGCAACAGTCGCTGATCCTAGAGAAATGCGCAGGATCGCCGCGATGAGCCATGCCAGAATGATTGGCGATAATGCCGTTCCTTTGAATAAGTCTGCTACGTAATCGCCGACACCGCCGTTGATCAGCACTTGTTTGAAGGCGCCGCCTCCTCCGATGATCAAAAGCATCATGCCGATTTGTGAAATGGCAGTTGAACAAGAATCCATCACGGTTTTGACTGGAATGTTGCGCTTGATGCCCATTGTATAGACTGCGACCAATAACGAAATAATCATAGCAGTCGATGCGTTTCCAATCAATCTGATAAAAGCTAAAACTCCGTTATCTGCAAACCCGATTGTTTCTTGAAGCAGGTCGATAATGGTCGCGACCGACATGATGATAATCGGGAGCATTGCAGTAAAGACACTGATTCCAAAGCCGGGTGTTTCTTCAAGGTTAAACGTTTTTTGTGTGCCGAGTGATGCAATATTGCCGTTTTTCGCAAATGATGCAGGAACGATTTTTTTCGCGAACTTTGTAAATAACGGCCCTGCGATGAGCACTGTCGGAACAGCAACGATAAAGCCGTACAGCAGCACTTCTCCAATGTTTGCGCCATACTCACCGGCGATCGCCGTAGGTCCCGGGTGCGGCGGCAGGAAACCGTGTGTGACGGATAGTGCCGCGACCATCGGGATTCCGAGAAATAAAATAGAAATCTTCAATTCTCTTGAAATCGCAAAGACAATCGGAATTAATAGAACCAGTCCTACTTCAAAAAATAACGCAATCCCAATAATAAATGAGGCAATGACAACGGCCCATTGAATATTTTTCTCGCCGAATTTGTTGACGAGCGTCATCGCAATGCGCTGTGCGCCTCCTGAATCCGCGATCAGCTTGCCCAGCATCGCACCGAGTCCGAAGATGAGCGCGATGTGGCCAAGAGTCCCCCCTATCCCTGCTTCGATGGAGCTGACAACCTTATCGAACGGCATCCCGAGTGCCAGTGCCACGCCGAACGATACGACCAGCAGGGAAATAAATGTGTTTAATTTTAAGCCCATAATCAGAAATAGTAATGCTAAGATCCCAAGTGCAACGATGATTAACGGCATGGTAATGCCCTCCCCTTCATGTCATGTACTATTTGTGTGTGATTAAGCCCCTCTGATAATCTGCAATTTGTGTATATTGATTTTCTAATAATCTTGATAGATTGATGAAAATCGGCATTAATGTTCTGTATTCCTTGGCTGAGTCTTCGATCGGCGTATGTCTGTATGTGCTGCCGATCATGTCGGACACGGCGTCGAAAGAGTCAATTTTTCCTGTTGCATACAGGCCTAAAATGCAGGCGCCGAGACATGAGCTTTCGTAGCTTTCCGGAACGACAACCTCTGATTCGAAGATATCCGACATCATTTGGCGCCAAACCTCCGACCTTGCAAAACCCCCTGTCGCTTGGATGCGGGTTACCGGGCCATCCATGCATTCAGTTAACGCCAAGAACACCGTGTACAGGTTGTAAATGACGCCTTCCAATGCCGCGCGTATCATATGCTCTTTCTTATGCGACATGGTCAGGCCAAAAAATGAGCCGCGTACATCCGGATTCCACAACGGAGCGCGTTCTCCGGCGAGATATGGGTGGAACAGCAGACCGTCAGAACCGGGTCTGACGCGTTGGGCAATTTTCGTCAGCACGTCATATGGATCAATGCCCAGCCGTGTCGCTGTTTCGATTTCGGAGGAGGCAAACTCGTCTCTGATCCAGCGAAGGACGATGCCCCCATTGTTCACAGGTCCCCCAATAACCCAATGCTTGTCCGTCAAGGCATAGCAGAAAATTCTCCCTTTTTCATCGGTTTGCGGTTTGTCTATAATCGTCCGGATGGCACCACTTGTTCCGATGGTGACTGCGATTTCGCCCTTTTTAATGGCGTTGACGCCGAGGTTGGACAGCACGCCGTCGCTGGCGCCGATGACAAAAGGCGTTTCCGGATCGATTCCCATTTGGATCGCTATTTCCGGGCTGCAGTGCTGAAAGATCTGGGTTGTCGGCACGAGTTTGGATAAGTGATCCGGCGTGATGCCTGCGATGCGCAGTGCCTCTTCGTCCCAATCCAAGCCTTTCAGGTTCATCATGCCTGTCGCTGATGCCAAGGAGTAATCGATGACATACTCATTGAACAGCTGTTTAAAAATGTATTCTTTGATGCCGATATATTTTTTTGCCTTGGAAGCGATTTCTTTTCTTTCATTCGTGATCCAGGCAATTTTACTTAACGGTGCCATCGGATGAATCGGTGTTCCCGTCCGTTTGTACACCTCATGTCCGTTCAATTCCTCTTTGATCTTATGCGCCCAGCCTTCACTTCTGTTGTCGGCCCATGTAATGCATGGCGTCAGCGGCTTGTCATTTTCGTCGATTGCAATGACGCTGTGCATGGCGCTGCTGAATGAAATGAAAGAGATCTGTTTTTCGGGATGCTGTTTTGTAATTTTCGCTGTTGTATGGATGACTGCCTGAAAAATCTCTTCCGGGTTTTGTTCTGCTGTTGAGATGTCCGGTGTATAGAGCGGGTAGCCGATGCTTTCTTTCTGTACCACATCCCCGTTTTCACTGAACAGCACAGCTTTTGTGCTTGTCGTGCCGATATCGATTCCTAACATATAACTAGTCATTGCTGTATTCAGCTCCTTTTGCCAGCATTTGTTGTGAGAGCCATAGGTCTTCTACCTTATCCTGCACATCATCAAAGTTTTGGTGAAGAGACTGAATCATCAGCGCCCTATCCTTTGTTTTGATGGCTTGAATATAAAGCTCGTGGTTATCTAAAATCCTTGTGAAGTCTTCATACTTTTCCTTTAACCGTACCCGCATCGATAAAAGAATAAAGCTTTCCATGACGGGTTTTAGATTGTTCCAGATCATCTGAATGTATGAATGATCAATCGCTCGGATAATCGTTTCATGGAACAGCACATCTTGAAATGAAAATTCGTCAGCATCCTCATATTTGATTGAGACTTTCATCATTTCAAGAATTTTGCTGAGATCCTTAACTAAAGGCTCAATGTCTATTTTGACAAGCCGTTCAAAGACAAATGTTTCTAATAGTAACCGCACATCATAAATTTCCGCGATTTTCTTCTCAGTTAAACCAATTACGACCGCTCCCATTCGTTCTAAGCGGATGATTTTTTCGGATGCGAGTATTTTTAGCGCTTCGCGAACCGGCGAACGGCTTACTGAAAACTCGGCGGCGATTGTATTTTCTGATAAAATGGTACCGCTTTCAATCAGACCTGAAACGATCCGCATTCTCAGCTCGTATGCGACACGAACTCCGGTTGACGCTTTTGAGAGCCATTTTGCGGGATACAACAGGTCTTTGGAGTCTAGCATACACTCACCTTCCTCACTCAAGAAGTATACTTGTATACAAGTATGATAACGTGAATATTTCTTTTATGCAAACACTTTCATTTCTAATTTTTAATAAAATTTTTCCCAATCATTATGGTATTTATTTCTAAATGGAATATGGTACATTGGAGATAACTAGCATAAGTGAATCATGTTTTGAAAGAGGCGATTTGGATGAAAATCATCATTGCACCTGATTCTTTTAAGGAAAGCTTATCAGCTCTGGAGGCAGCCGAAGCGATAGAAAGAGGTTTCAAATCGGTCTTTCCGGGTGCTGATTACAGAAAATTGCCGGTGGCGGACGGCGGCGAGGGAACCGTTCAATCTCTGGTCGATGCGACCAACGGAAGGATCATAGAGCAAGTTGTCACAGGGCCGCTGGGGGAACCGGTGAAAGCTTTCTTTGGCATGATGGGAGATGGGAGAACAGCTGTGATTGAAATGGCTGCTGCTTCAGGGCTGCATCTGGTGCCTGTTTATAAGCGAAATCCGCTCATCACTACAACAAGGGGAACGGGAGAATTAATCGGAGCAGCTCTTGATGCGGGAGCGGAGCGATTGATCATCGGAATCGGCGGAAGCGCCACGAACGACGGAGGAGCCGGGATGATTCAGGCATTGGGCGTAAGGCTTCTTGATAACTCAGGCCGCGAGATTGGCCCAGGGGGCGGCGCGTTATCTCAGCTTGCATCAATAGATGTTAGCGGGCTTGATTCCAGATTGCGGAATGTCAAACTGGAAGTTGCCTGTGACGTGGACAATCCGTTAACAGGACCAAAGGGTGCTACGGCTGTTTTCGGGCCGCAAAAAGGCGCGACGGCCGAAATGATAGATGTACTAGACCAGAACGTAAGCCATTTCGCTGATATGGCAGAAAAAGAGCTCGGATCAACCTTCCGAGATACAGAGGGCGCCGGTGCAGCGGGCGGTCTTGGATGGAGCCTGCTGACTTATCTTCAGGCTGACCTGAAAAAAGGCATTGATATTATCCTTGAAGCGGTTGATTTTGAAAATATCGTTCAGGATGCAGATCTTGTGATTACCGGCGAGGGACGGATCGACAGCCAAACGGTTCATGGAAAAACGCCGATCGGCGTAGCCAAGGCGGCTAAATCATATGATGTGCCCGTCATCGGTATTGCGGGATCAGTATCACGAGACAGTGATGCCGTCTATCAACACGGAATCGATGCGCTTTTCAGCATCGTCCCCGGAGCCGTGCCACTAGAAGACGCGTTTGAACATGCCGCGGAATATATGGAAAGAACGGCGCGGGACATTGCAGCGTCTATCAAATTGGCGAAAACGATGTTTCTGATATAGCCGATGCACATGCCAATGCATAGCCATCCTTCTTTTTGGGTAGAGACAGTTAACACACAATGAGGAATTCATCCCAGAAGGAGGACGCAGATATGACTGTACAAGAAATCAAAGGCAAAAAACTAGTAAAAGGCATTGCGCCAAATGTGGAGCCGGAAGCTCTGTTAAATGATAAACGAAAAGTATTTTTGTTTGGTTCCCCTAGCTACACAAACATTGGCGACCAAGCGATTGCGTATGCGGAAGAGAAATTTATCAAAAATCATTTTCCGTATTATGAATACATTGAGATTATGGATTATGCGACGGATGAGGGCATTGAACTGGTGAAGGAGATCATTCGTGAAGACGATATTGTCTGCTTTACAGGCGGAGGGAATTTAGGAAACCTTTATCTTGATATTGAGGAAGACAGAAGAAAGGTCTTTTCGGCGTTTAAAGACTACAAATCAATTTCTCTGCCACAATCCGTTTATTTTGAGGATACAGAGGAAGGACAGAAGGAAAAGAAAAAAACACAGGATGCGTACCATCAAAATACAAACTTAACGATTGCTGCGCGTGAGACGCAAACACTGGATGTTGTGAAAGAGACCTTCAACTCCAATGTGATCTTTACACCAGACATGGTGCTTTCCTTGGATATTGTGCCGCGAGAGCTCGAGCGGGACGGCGTTCTCTTTATTTTAAGAGCGGATAAGGAGAAAGTGACTGACGAAGATTTTATTTCACAGATGAAGCAATGGGCAGAAAAAACAACTTACACAGAGCGTACCGATACGGTGCTGGATACGGTAGACACCATCGATTACGCTGATCGTGAAAAGCATTTTATGGAGATGCTGGACCGCATCGGCTCCAGTAAATTGGTGATTACCGACCGCCTTCACGCGATGATTTTCTCGATTATCACCAAAACACCTTGCCTTGTCTTTGGAAACAGCTATGGCAAAGCCAAACATTCATATCGGGATTGGCTTGAAAGCTTAAACTTCATTGAATATACGGATAAGAATGATGTTGAGGAGCTGGAGCGTATGATTGACCGCCTGCTTCAAGCAGAACCGAATGACGTTGATTTATCTAAGGACTTTCAGCCGCTGATTGATTTTTTTGCTTCTTAAACGAAAAAGACTGCCCTCCCCCGGGGCAGTCTTTCTTTGTTAAATATGAAACAGCCAGACGACGAGCGGGCCGAAGAATGAGCCGAGCACCGCACAAAGCGTCATGGAGACGGAACTCATGGATACGGCCAATTCCCCATATTCCAACGCTTTGGAGGTACCCAGTGCATGGGAGGCGCTGCCTAATGCAATGCCTTGTCCAAGGGAACTGCGTATGCGAAGCCATTTTAGGAAAAGAGGCCCGAGGATGACGCCTGAAAAGCCCGCAATCATGACAAATACGACTGTCATGGAAGGGACGCCGCCAAGACCGGCGGCGATCTGAATAGCGACAGGGGTTGTGATCGACTTTGGCAGAATGGATAATAAGAGATCATGATCAATCCCGAATGCTTCTGCGAAGATCAGCCCGCTGATCATTCCCATGCATAATCCGACCAGGACGCCGCCTAAAATGGGAACACAATGTTTGACAATGATATGCCATTGTTTATAAAGCGGATAGGCCAGTGCCACGACAGCCGGCCCAAGCAAAGAATTGATCCATTTCCCCCCGATCATATAGCCTTCATAGGAAACATGGAACATCATCAAAACCGCTACAATCAAAATGGTCGTTGTCAGAACAGGGATCAGAAATGGAAGCGGGAATCGCTTATAGAGTTTGACCATCGCTAAATAAGCGGCAACTGTTAAAAGAATTATAATGATCGCGATACATGCTTGCTGCATTTCTCTTTCTCCTCCCGTTTTTTAGCTTTTTTCTCTAATAGCTGGCTGGCGAATCCAGCCGCAATGATCGTGACGATGGTGCTCAGAACGACTGTAATCAGCAGCATCAGGCCATTGAATGAAATGAGAGACGGATAGTTTATCACTCCTGTCATTGCCGGGATGAACAACAATGGAAGGAAGGATAATAAAAACCCTGCTCCGTCTTCAATGATGGAGACGGGAACAATACGGAGGCCCAAGCAGATCAGAAGCAATACCAATCCAACGATGCTTCCTGACACGGGTAAATGAAACAGATGCTGAATGGCTTCCCCGATCATAAAAAATACATATAATATCAACACTTGCAAGATAATTCGTATGACTTTCACATCAAGTGCTGCTCTCCAATCAGAACAGCTTCCTCCTTTCTGGTGCTTGCTTCTAGGATGGTTCTGAGGAATCGCTTTACTTTCTTTTTATATGATTGTACTATACAAGTATAATGATTGATTTATTCATATAACGACTTGTATTTATTCAGTTAATGTACATTTGTATTATACAAGTATATATGATGTTGTCAATGCCGGAGATTGGAATAGGGAGCGAGAGCGATTGCAAAATCAAAATCCAGTTGAATTAATTGAATATGAGCTGACGACTTTTATCAGGAGAGCTGTTTATCTGGATCAATCGGAGAAAAGAACAGGGAATTTGGAGAGATCTTCGTACTTATTACTGAGACAATTGGATGAGTTTGGGCCTGCTCGTGTTAAGAAATTGGCTGAATCGTTTAAGCTTGATATTTCTACTCTTTCAAGACAAGCAGCTGCATTAGAGGCAAAGGAGCTCATCTATCGTTTCTCAGACCCGTCTGATGGGAGAGTCAGCCTGTTTACCATTACAAAACTCGGCAAACAACTATTAAAAGCCGATCAGCAAAAGCGCCTTGAACGTTATGAACAGATGCTGAAAGAATGGTCAACACAGGAAAAAGAGATGTTTGGCGAGCTGCTGCAGCGTATGAACAAGGCTTTTATCGATTAACTGCTGAAAAACCCATGGTTCGCTGGAACAGCATGGGTTTTTCTTATGGTCAGAGATTATCTGCATCGTTTGGCGGCAGCCCAAGCCACTAGTCCGGCAACAACAGCCGCCGATACAATGGGGCGCTTCGTCGCTTTTGTGTAGTAGCTTCTTGACCTCATCCATCCTTTATTTGTGCCTCTGTCATGCATACCGCAGCCCGCATCATAAAGAGCGCTTTCTTCTCGCGGTTTGGACGGTCTTTCGGCATGCTGGCTGTGATACATGATTTTTTCCATCAGTCTGTCGGTCAGACGAGGGAAAAGCGCGCCCAGCATGGCGATGGCTTTGGCCTGTGAGCCGATGTACATGTCGCGCTTAGGGTGTTCGGCGGCAAACAGGATAGCTTCGGCGACTGCTTCCGGTGGATAGATCATGGAGCGGTAATGAGCCGGCTGTTTGTCGAGGTAGCTGTGCGCATGCTCGTTATAAGGTGTGTCAATTCTGCCCGGGTGGATGAGCGTTACCGAGACGGGCGCCTGTTCCTTTTCGAGCTCCATTCGGATGCTTTCCGTCCAGCCGTGAAGCGCAAATTTGGCAGACGCATATGTGGATTGAATGACCGTTCCCCTGTCTCCGAACAGGCTTCCTACATTAATGAGTGCGCCCGGCACACCTCTGCCGGTGTAGTGTTTGACAGCCGCTCTTGTTCCGTAAACAGGTCCCCAGAAATTTGTGTCGAACATGCGCTTCATGTCTTCGACGGTGACGTCCATGGCATGTCCGAAAGTCGAGACGGCCGCATTGTTGACCCATGTGTCAAAGTGGCCGAATGTGCTGATCGCGGTTTCTGCGATGCGGTTGACGTCCTCTTCTTTTCCGACATCCGCCTTTACCCATATGGCGTCGTGCCCTTTTTCCTTAAGTTCATCAGTGAGCTCCTTCAGCGCCTCTTCATTTCGCGCTGCTGCCACGACCTTTGCGCCTTTTTCAGCTGCCATTCTCGCCGTGACAAGTCCGATACCGCTTGAAGCGCCGGTAATGACGATCACCTGATCCTTAAGCTTTTTCAGTTTGAGCTTTGTTTTTATGGCGGGGTTTTGTCGTTCAAGCTGTTCTGTATTCGTGACTGAATGATCGATTGTCATTGAGAGATCCCTCCTAGACGCTGTTTTTGTACATTACCCCATCCGGAAGGGTCTTACCCCTTTTGACAATCACAGGGTTCTTTTTTATATTATATAAGTCGCTCTACCATACCTAGGAGGGAATGTTTTAATGACTAGCAGAGGAGATTCACGTGAAAAAATCCTTCACACGGCGTCACGTCTGTTCCAGCTGCAAGGATATCACGCGACAGGTTTGAACCAGATTGTAAAAGAAAGCGGTGCTCCTAAGGGATCGCTTTATCACTTTTTTCCGAAGGGCAAAGAAGAACTAGCAATTGAAGCGGTTACATATACAGGTAAGATCGTTGAACATCTGATACAGAAAAGCATGGATGAATCCTCTGATCCTGTTGAAGCGATTCAGCTTTTTATCAAAAAAACAGCCAGCCAATTTGATAACACAGAAAGCATTAAAGGTATTCCAGTCGGTTTGCTGGCGAGTGAGACAGCGTTAATCAGTGAACCGCTGCGGACGGTTTGCATGAAGGTGTTTAAAAGCTGGGAAGCGGTTTTTGCCAGAAAATTAATGGAAAACGGATTTGCAGAAGAAGAAGCAAATCAGCTTGGAACGCTGATTAATTCGATGATTGAGGGCGGCATCATGCTTTCGTTAACGAATAAAGACAAAACGCCTCTTCTTCTCATTGCCGAACAAATACCAGTGCTGGTGAGAAAAAAAGGGTAGCATTTTGTTATCCTTTCTCCTACAATTATATAGAACGGTCTAGACAAATAAATGATAATATATAGACTGGTCTAAATTGGAGGAAGCGATAATATGAAAACATTATGTACACATTCATTGCCTAAAGAAAAAATGCCTTATTTGCTCCGGAGCGGAGAAGGCGAGCGCTATCTGTTCGGCAGACAGGTTGCCACGGTGATGGCGAATGGGAGGAGCACAGGTGATTTGTTTGAGATCGTGCTTCTTTCCGGGGGAAAAGGAGATGCCTTTCCGCTTCACGTCCACAAGGACACACATGAAGGAATTCTCGTTTTGGACGGGAAACTGGAACTGACACTTGATGGTGAACGCTATTTATTAATATCAGGTGATTATGCCAACATTCCGGCGGGAACACCGCACAGCTACCGGATGCAGAGCCACAGAACAAGACTGGTGTCTTACACGATGAAAGGAAACGTAGCGCACTTGTATTCCGTTATTGGGAATCCGTATGATCACGCTGAACATCCGCCGTACGCAAGCGAAGAAGTCTCAAACGAGCGGTTTGCAGAAGCAGCCGCTGTAGCGGACATTGTATTTCTAGATGAAGAAAAGCCTGCATGTTCGGCCAAATTAGCGGAACTTACAGAGCTCCCAGATGGAGCCGTTCCATACGTTCTTGAATCTGGAGAAGGAGATCGCCTGTTGACGGGAGATCAGCTTCACCGCATTGTGGCTGCACAAAAAAATACAGATGGCCAGTTTATCGTCGTATCCTCTGAAGGCCCTAAAGGTGACCGAATCGTTGATCACTACCATGAACATCATACAGAAACATTTTATTGCCTTGAAGGCCAGATGACGATGTGGGCAGATGGCCAGGAAATTCAGCTGAATCCGGGAGATTTCCTGCATGTCCCTGCAAATACCGTTCACTCCTATCGCCTTGATTCTCACTATACTAAGATGGTGGGCGTATTGGTTCCTGGTTTATTTGAACCGTTTTTCCGGACGTTGGGCGACCCGTATGAAGGCCACATCTTCCCATGTGAGCCTCAGGCTTTGCGTTTTGATCGCGTTTTGCAGAATATCGAAGCATTAGATTTAAAGGTGATGAAACCATAAAGATGACAAGATTGTAAGGTTTTCATGCCGGCCTGACACCTAAATCGATGTTTCCGCGCTTCATTTTTTCATACCCTTAAGGTACAGAAAAAAGGAGCGTGATGGCTATGTCTTCATTACAGCCGACTTTAACAAATGAGCGGATCGGTGTGCTTGATGTGCTGAGAGGAATGGCGATTTTCGGCATCTTATTTGTCAATCTGGCACATTTCAGTTATCCGGATATGTATTTGTCTATGCTTGGAAAAGAGAATTTTTTCATGGATAAGTGGTCTGAAGCTGATTTTGCCGCCGCAGATATACTGAAATTCTTCATTCAAACAAAATGTATTTTATTGTTTTCCTTTTTATTTGGATTTGGCATGGTTGTCATGATGGAGAGAGCAGAAAACAAAGGGAAACGGTTTGTTCCGTTATATGTGAGAAGGTTAATGGCGCTTCTCTTGTTTGGAACGATTCATGCCTTTTTGATATGGGACGGGGATATTTTAACAGAATATGCCCTGCTCGGATTTGTCCTGCTCTTGTTTCGAAAAGCAAAGCCGAAAACATTGCTGATATGGGCGGTCTCTTTGTATCTTCTGTTTTCCATTCCGTTCATGTTGACAAGTTTTGATCAATCAAACGGACAGGAATGGGTACAAGCGGTAACACAGCAGGCAAAACAAGCGATTCATGTTTATGGAAGCGGCAGCCTGAAGGACATTGCAGAACAGCGGATCCATGACCGTCTTGTTTATATGTCTTCGAATGGCATGCTTACGTATAATCCGCTCAACTTCTTCTTTGCATCCATTCCTTATTTCAGTATGTTTTTGCTGGGAGCTGCTGCGGCGAAATCTCGGTACTTGCAAGAGCCGGAAAAGCATCGCAAAGGATTAAAACGATTATGGATGGCTGGGCTTGTCATCGGCATCGGCGCCCAGGTGCTGTACAATGTAACGGATAAAGAAATATGTTTGCTGATTGGCGCGCCTTTCCTCATGTTTTTCTATGTTACAACGGTTGTCTATCTTTATCATAAAACAAGAGTGAGAACAGTGCTGCAATCATTCTCCGCTGTTGGGAGGATGGCATTTACCAATTATCTGATGCAGTCTATTGTATGTACTTGGATTTTTTATCATTACGGCTTGGGCCTGTATGGAAAAGTGTACCCTGCTGCCGGTGTGCTCATTACAATTACGGTTTGTGCCGTTCAAATGGTCTTCAGCCACCTTTGGCTTCGTGTATTTCGGATGGGGCCGTTTGAGTGGCTGTGGAGAAGCGCTACGTATCTGTCGTGGCAGCCTATTGTAAAGAAAACAAAAGTCTAGACGCCTATTGGCGTCTAGACTTTTTTCTATTATTTATACACGACACGTGTTTTGCAAATGATGTCATGCAGGCCTTTTTTCTCTCCAAAGGCGATCATGATAAACCCGATATAAAAGATGATTCCAGATAAGATATAGGCAAAGTAACGGCCAATTGCCTGTCCGACAGAAACCCGTTCGCCTTGTTCATTGACCACTTTCAGGCCAAGAATTTTTTTGCCAAGTGTGCCTTGCATTTTAGAAGCTGTGAGCAGCCCGTAATATAACACGCTGATGACGATCATGATCAGCATAGTAGGCAAAAATGCAAGCGTCATGTATTTCACTAAATACTCTTCTTCCGTCATGTAAGGGTTTGTTGCCACAGCCCCAGCTACAAAAACAGAATTGATTACAAATAGAATAATATAACTAGGAACAGATACAATAATGCCATCAATAAAATAAGCTAAAAAACGAATCCAAAATCCTGCTGGTTTTTCCATGTATTTTTCTCTCTCCTCTGAATTAATCTGGAATAGTATACTTTGAAAAACAAGTACATGCAATATAGTATGGTGATAAAATCCTGATATTACAGAAAAATGAGTCTTTTATCCTTTGTTTTTTACTATATGAATATACTAGAAATAATCATATCATTTCTGTATGTTCTGGATTTTTTTAAAAAATATAATGAATATAACATTCAACTTACTTATAATAAAAAAGGTTAATATTTCTATTAAAGGAGGAGTTTGATGTCAAAAAAAAATAGCGTGGCGATCATGACAACCATTTCTGCGTTTCTTTTTTGCGCCGTGATTGTGGCGGCTTCACTTTCGCCGCTGGCCGGAACGGGAGCGGCGGCCAATCAGTTTAATTCAGCTGGCATGTGGTCAGCTGTCGGTATGATCCTTGTCTTGTATTTCATTCCATTTCTCGTTTATATGCTCGGAGTCGATGCAATGAGGTATGTCATGGCGGTGCTTTGCGGCTTCGGGCTTTTGATTCATTTGTCTTCGGCCGGTTTTATCTTGATGTTTAGTTTCTTTAGTGACCATCTGCTTTCTGAGGTGATCTTTGTTTTGGGAGTTAGTCTCGCTGCGGCTGCTGTCAACGTCATTTGGTTTGTGGCTGCATTTCGATCGGGTGCTGAAAAAACGTCCGTGAATACTCTTACATAGTTTTCTAGTTTGTGATGTTTTTGTGAAATAGATTTATAAAATGGATGAATATGTTATGATGGTCACAAATTAGAAGTTACATATAATGGGGGTCTCAATGATGGTCAAGTCATTTCGTATGAAAGCTTTGATTGCGGGAGCTGCGGTGGCGGCGGCTGTTTCGGCCGGCGCTGTTTCTGATGTGCCCGCTGCCAAAGTGCTTCAGCCGACAGCTGCTTATGCGGCGGAAACGGTGTTTTCTCAAAATAATGGAGCATCTGGCTTTTTGACAGGAAGATATGATGTACAAGCGATGGCACCTGCCATGTTTAACTGGTCACGCGAAAGCCGGTTCGCCGGAAATACAGACGGGACGCTGAAATGGCAAAACGACATCAGAACGACTCCGCAAAATGGAGCGGGGGCTGTGATTGACGGAGACGGCACAGTATATCTTCATTCCAGAGACGGGGAAATGAAAGCCTTTAATCCAGACGGCTCAGTCAAATGGGTGACGGGCAATCTTGGAAAAACATATACGCAATCTCCTGTACTTGGGACCAACGGCGTTATCTATTTGGCATCCTATGACAAAAAGATTTATTTTATTGACAAAGAAACGGGAGAAATTTTAACAACGGTTCCGTTAAGCGGCGGGCCAAGCTCTGAAACGGTGATCGGTTCAGACGGGACGCTGTATTTCTCAACACTTGATAATTATGTTCACGCGATCAAACCGACGTCAAAATCAACCTGGACAGAGCGCTGGAAGTTGAAAACAAATGGTGTCGTCAGCTCTGTGCCGGTGCTTGCCAAAAACGGCACCGTGTATGTCGGCACATATAATGACGTGTTTTATGCGATCAACTCCGGAACCGGACAGGTGAAATGGTCCAGAACGACGTCAAATGCGTTTAAAGGATATCCGGTGATTGATAAGGATGGAAACATTTATGCCGGCAACCAAGATGGACAGCTGTATGCTTATACATCAACAGGCAGTTTGAAATGGACATTCCCGCTAAACGGGTTCTCCAGCTCATCTCCTGCGATTGATCATAATGGCAATATCTACATCGGCTCAGGAAGCGGCGAGCTGTTTTCCATCAGCAAAAACGGGGATATGAACTGGTCATTCTACACAGACGGCCCTGTCAGAACGGCGCCGCTGATTGACGCGAAGGGAACGGTTTATTTCGGGTCAGATGATATGAAGGTTTATGCGGCAGACGCAAACGGCAATGAATTATGGAGCTATCAAACCGACAGCAACGTCGTGTCTTCTCCTCAGCTCGCTGAGGACGGAACGCTTTATATAGGAAGTTATACGAAGCTGATGGCTTTTGGGAAATAGTAAAACAGGCTGGCGAGGTTAACTCGGCAGCCTGTTTTTTGATCAATCAAGATATTTATTTTTATAGACAACTTTTGTCCCGCAAATATAATCGTGTAATGCCAGTTTAGAGGGAAAGGCCGCCATGATAAAACCGATATATAAGATCTTAAATAATGTGTAAGCGAAGAAACGGCCGAAGCTGTGCCAAAAAGAAATACGCTCGCTATACTGATTGACAACGATGATGCCCATGAGTTTTTTTCCCAATGTTGCTTGCATGTTTGAGGAAGTCAGCAAGCTATAGTAAAGAATAGCGAAAATAAATATGATGGCCAAAACAGGGATTGTGCCAATGATCAACATGAAAAACTCATATCGGGCTTCTGACATGTGTGTACCTGCTTCATCAATGAGTGGCAACACAATGAAGGTGTTAATAAAATCATAATGAAAGAGAATATAGCTATAATAAATACATCAATAATAGAGGCGGCTGCCCGAATCCAAAATCCAGCTGGTTTTTCCATGTATCATTTTACTCCTTTGAAGTTTTCTGGGATATTATACGTTAGAGGCTGCAGGGTTTGGTCTCGTAGTAAAAATGGTATTTTATCACTTTTAATCTCTTTATTTAGGTGATATAAAGAAAAAAAAAGAACCTGCAAGATGATGCAGATTCTCTTCATTACGATTATTTAGAGGCTTGAATAAATACACCCTTCTCATGAGAAAACTCTTTGAATCCGTATACCCCATGATAGGAGCCGATTCCGCTTGTGTTGACGCCGCCGAATGGCAGGTTGACGTCACTAAAATGGACGACGACATCATTGATGGCCGCATTTCCTGATGTCGTGTGCTGAAGGACGTTGTCAATCAGGTCTTGGTTTTTGCTGAACACATAAAGTGCAAGCGGTTTATCGCGGTCATTTACGTAATCGATGACCTCGTCGATGTCTTCATAGTTCATCATTGGCAGGATCGGTGCGAAGATTTCCTCCTGCATGATTTTCATGTCAGGCGTGACGTTTTTCAAAACTGTTGGCGAGATCGTGCGGTCGCTGGCATCGAATACGCCGCCGAACACCACTTCCGCCCCTTTTTCGATGGCATCGTCGAACAGATCTTTGACGCGGTTGAAGTTGCGGTCATTGACGATCTGCGTAAATTTGCTGCGGTCTGGGTTATGATCATCCTCCATAAATCCAGCGTTGACGACTGTTTGTAAAATCCCCGCGAACCGGTCCTGAACGTCTTTTTTAATGAACAGGTAATCAGGTGCGATGCAGGTTTGGCCGGCGTTTACGAATTTCCCGACGGCGATCTTTTTCGCTGCGTCCATCAGATCGTATTCACTGTCGATAATCGTCGGGCTCTTGCCGCCAAGCTCAAGTGTGACAGATGCCAAGTGTTTGGCAGCCGCTGTCATGACGATTTTCCCGACATTTGTGCTTCCAGTGAAGAAAATGTGGTCGAACGGCTGATCAAGTAGTTCGGTTGCCACCTCAACCTCTCCTTCAAAAATCGCGACTTCTTTTTCATCAAAAGCGTCTCTTATCACTTTAGCGGCAATGTTGCTCGTGTTCATCGTGAAATCGGACAGCTTCACAATCGCGCTGTTTCCGGCTGCGAGAGAAGCGGCAAGCGGCGCCATCGTCAGCATAAACGGATAGTTCCACGGGCCGAGGATGAGTGTGACGCCTTTAGGCTCGTACATAAGAATTCCGTTTGCGTCAGGGCTTAACGATGAACCGACTTCTTTAGGCGCCATCCATTGTTCCAGGTTATTCATATTATCTCTGATCGCTTTTTTTGTTCCTTCGATTTCCGCTTTTTTGACTTCGTGATATGGTTTGCGGACGTCTTTGCGGATCGCTTTGATGATTTCTTCTTCATGGGCGATGACGGAATCTAAAAAGCGTTGAAGCTTTTCTCTCCGCTGTTCTGCTGTTGAAGCGCGCAATGCTTTTTGATGTTTTTTCTGAAGCTGAAAGACACGCTGGATGTCGTCCTTTACTTGCTGTTCCATTGTAAAATCCCCCTCATTTGCTTTCTTCTTTTCTCGGACCTATTATAAGGTGGTACCTTTTCTGTAAGAAAGACAACGGTGAACCATCTATACGTTACCGTACATATATCTAAGATCTGTCTAATGATTGGAGGTGTCTTTTGTGCCGGAATCTGCCGAAGCTCAAGTGAAAGAGGCGCTGCTGGCTTTATTGAAAGAAAGAGATATTCAACACATCACAATGAAAGAAATCGCTGAGAAGGCCAAAGTGAGCCGCGGATCGCTCTACCTTTATTATGAGGATAAGTTTTCAATCATTGAGGATGTGATCGAAGACATGAAGGAAGGACTGGGCAAAGCGCTTTTTGACGCCTTCAGTCATATGGATACCCTTCATTTGAACAAAAAACGGCAAACGGTGCATCCGACGCTGTCCTTTGTTCATGAGCATCGATCCTTTTTTTCTGTGATGATGAACAGAGGACATTTCCATCGTTTTTTTAGGGATGTGTTTCAGCAGGATGTGCTGCTGACTCCGGTCCATGTGAATTTGACGCCGATCGAACGGGAAATTTACGGACATTACCGGGCCTTGTACACGTACGCGATTATCCTGTATTGGCTGAATGAGGATGCGGCCGCGACTCCGGAAGCTATCAGCCAAAAGGTATGGGAGCTTGTTTCTCAAAAGAGATTTTATTGGCTGTTTGGACAAGCTGTGCCAGGAGAGCGAGAGAAGGACAAGCAAATCGACAGGCGTGTGGTTCGAACGAGAGAGGCGCTCCAGAAGGCATTTCTGGACGTGCTGGCGGAGAAAAAAGACTACGCAGCCATCACAATTTCGGATATTACCCGGAAAAGCAATATCCGCCGTGCAACCTTTTATGATCACTATGCCAATAAGGAGGAATTGCTCCAAACCATGATACAGCGATCATGTGCGGAGATCATTGATCACCTGACGATTGCCTCCAGCCCGAATGAATTTTCCTTAAAGGAAGCGGAGAAGGCGCTCGCCAGTCTGCTTTCTGCTTTGTCAAACATGCCCATTGTCTATTTTCTCAATCGGGAATGGGGTGTTCCTCATGTGATACCTGATATGTTCAAAGCGCTGGAATCGTTTTATCTGCATCAGCAAACTGATATTCACGCAGAGAAAAAGCTTTATGCCCATTATGTATCCGCAATGATTATTGGGTTGCTTTTGTATCGGCTGGATGAAGGAAAGGCGCATCCGCCTGAAGTGCTGGCGAGGGAATTTTTGCAGTTTTTGGATGTGAAAAAGTATAAGGTTGTATTGCTTTGAAAGACAAAAAGAGAGGGACATCCCCTCTCTTATTTCGTTTCTTTCTTCCATTTCTCATCAATCAGCATTTTCCCTGGCCATGTGTAGGCCATGATGCCGCCGTCTGCGGTGATGTCCTCTCCTGTGACGTATGAGCTGTCGTCTGACGCGAGGAACAGGGCCACTGTCGCCATTTCCTTCGGCTGGCCGAGGCGGCCGAGCGGCGTGACCCATTTGTTGGCTTCGCGGAATTTTTCACCCATTTCCTGTTCTTTGGTGCCTGCTAATTTGTCAATCAGCGGGGTTTCGATCGTACCCGGTGAAATGGAATTGACGCGGATGCCGTTCCGTGCGTAGTCGATCGCCATCGCTTTTGTCAGGTTGGTGATGCCGCCTTTTGCTGCGTTGTAGCCCGAGCGGTCAAGGTCCGCGGCACGGCCTGACATGGAGGAGGTGTTGATGATGGAGCCTCCATTTTCGAGCATGAGCGGAATCAGATATTTGCTGCAAAGGAATGTGCCGCGCAGGTCGACAGCGATAATGCGGTCAAACAGGTCAACCGGATATTCGTGCACCTTTCCGCCTTCCTGATCAACGCCGGCATTATTAAACAGAATATCAATCGTTCCGCATGCATCCTTGATTTGATCAGCAAATGCTTTCACACTGTTTTCATCTGACACATCGAGGTGAAAGGATTCGGCCTGTCCTCCGTTTTTTCTGATTGCGTCAACTGTTTCTTCCATTTGATCTTTATTGATATCTCCGATGATCACACGCGCGCCTTCATTGGCAAAAACCTCTGCCGTCGCTTGCCCAATGCCTGTCGCGGCGCCTGTGATCACTGCTGTTTTGTTTTCGAGTCTTCCCATGATACGAGACCTCCTTTTTCTATTTGTCTTCCCGCTATATGCAGTGATAAACATGCGAGAAAAGAAAGGCCAGCATATGTTAAGATGAATTAGAAATTGTTGGGAGGTTTGTATGTTTGAAGGTACAGCATAAGAAGGAGCTCAAGTTTTATTGCATCGTGACCATTCCATCTGCATTTGTTGTGCTGACTGTCATCTCTTTTTTATTGCAAGAGATTACGTTTCCGGTGACTGCAAGCGCATTTCTGAATGCTTCATGGCATAATCTTTTGTTTTTGATACCGTTCGGTTTGTTTTTCTACCCGGTGCATATATGGATGAAGCGGGAGTTTGGCCGCTGGAATGACACAGAAAAAAAGAGAGGATGATGAAGCCTCTCTTTTTTATGAGAATGAGTGAGAAAAAGAGTGAAAACAAATCCAACTAATGTTAAATTTACATATATATGCATCTATCAATCTAATTGACAATTGTCATCTTATGTGATAAATAGATGCTGAAAAGGGTTTACATAATGGTAAAGGAGCGATCAAGAGTGGCGAAAAAAGAGTTTAAAGCAGAGTCTAAACGCTTGCTGGATATGATGATTAACTCCATTTATACCCAAAAAGAAATTTTCCTGCGCGAGTTAATCTCCAATTCGAGTGATGCGATTGACAAAATCTATTACAAAGCGCTTACGGACGATGCGCTTACGTTTGATAAAGACAGTTACTACATAAAGGTCGCAGCTGACAAAGATGCGAGAACATTAACCATCTCTGATACGGGGATCGGAATGACAAAGGATGAGCTTGAACAGCATCTTGGAACAATTGCAAAAAGCGGTTCCCTCGCGTTTAAAAAGGAAAACGAGCTGAAAGACGGACATGACATTATCGGGCAGTTCGGTGTCGGTTTTTACGCGGCATTTATGGTTGCCGATGTCGTGACAGTCATCAGTAAAGCGCTTGGCAGCGAAGAGGCTTATAAATGGGAGTCTGCGGGTGCAGACGGCTATACGATTGAGCCGTGTGAAAAGGATTCTGTCGGTACAGACATTATCCTGAAAATCAAAGAGAACACAGAAGATGATAGCTATGACGAGTTTTTAGAGGAATATCGTTTAAAAGCGATCATCAAGAAGTACTCCGACTTCATTCGCTACCCGATCAAAATGGATACAACCATTAATAAGCCGAAGGAAGGCAGCGAAAATGAATTTGAAGAGGTGCAGGAAGAGCAGACGGTCAACAGCATGGTGCCGATCTGGAGAAAAAACAAAAGCGAGCTGACAGATGAGGATTATGAAAAATTCTATGCTGAAAAGCATTACGGGTTTGATAAACCGCTGACACACGTTCATATTAGTGTGGATGGAGCCGTTCGCTACAACGCGATTCTATTCGTCCCTGAAAACATGCCGTTTGACTACTATTCCAAGGAATATGAGAAAGGCTTGGAGCTGTATTCCAATGGCGTGCTGATCATGAATAAGTGCGCAGACCTGCTACCGGACCACTTCAGCTTTGTGAAGGGCATGGTCGATTCTGAGGATCTGTCGCTGAATATTTCCAGAGAAATGCTGCAGCATGACCGCCAGCTGAAGCTGATCGCGAAAAACATCAGCAAGAAAATCAAAAGCGAGCTGCAAAGCCTGTTGAAAAAAGACCGCGAGAAATACGAGACGTTCTACAAGTCGTTCGGCAGACAGCTGAAATTCGGCGTGTACAATGATTTTGGCGCGAATAAGGATCAATTGAAGGATCTCCTATTATTCTACTCTTCAAAAGAGAAAAAACTGGTCAGCTTAGACGAGTATGTTTCCAGAATGCCAGAGGAGCAGAAATACATTTATTACGCGACCGGTGATTCTTACGACCGCATTGAGAAACTGCCGCAAACGGAAATGGTGGCGGACAAAGGCTATGAAATCCTCTACTTTACTGAGGACATCGATGAGTTTGCAATTAAAATGCTGGCTTCTTATCAGGAAAAAGAATTCAAGTCCGTATCAAGCGGAGACCTTGGCATAGACACGGATGAGGATCAAAAGCAGTCCGAGGAAGAGGAAAGCAAGTATAAGGATCTGTTTGAGGAAATGAAAAACATTCTGTCAGACAAAGTGAAAAACGTCAGAGTCTCAAAACGGCTTAAATCACATCCAGTCTGCCTTGCTGCTGACGGCGAAGTGACAATTGAGATGGAAAAAATCTTAAACGCGATGCCTGACAGCCAAAATGTGAAGGCGGAAAAAGTGCTGGAAATCAACCCAAATCACGAGGTATTCCAAACGCTGCAGGACGCGTTTGAACAAGATAAAGAGAAGCTGAGCCTGTACACAAACCTTCTGTACAATCAGGCGCTTCTCATCGAAGGCCTGCCGATTCAGGACCCCGTGGAATTTACGAACAATATTTGCAAGGTCATGGTGTAAACAGAAAAAGGAATCGTCCCATAAGGAGACGATTCCTTTTTTTTATAATGTACGCTCATTCAGCATTTGGTTTTGGGTGCTTTTCTTCTTTTTAAACCGGTTTTTCAGGCTTGCTTCAATTTCCTCCAAGCTTCGCCCTTTGGTTTCCGGCACCATGTAGAAAGCGAAGAAAAATGAGAGAAGACAAATGACTGAGAAAACCATAAAGACCCATGCGATTCCCATTGCGCTTAGCATCAGCGGGAAGACGAGCGACACGATCAGGTTGGCTGCCGATAACACCAAAGTCGTGAACCCTGTCGCGGCACCGCGCGCTTTGGACGGGAAGAGCTCAGGCATGAGCACCCACACTACCGGACCCCATGTCGCCTGGTAAAAGACGATATAGACGCCGAGAAAGACTACTGTCATCCACGCTGTTGATGCGGAAAGCCCCAGTGTCAGGAGCACGCCTGATAAAGCAGCAAGGCTCAGTGTGATGCCGACACTTCCCCAGATCAGAAGTTTTTTGCGTCCGACACGGTCAATTAAGATCATGGCAGTGATACACATGATGACGTTGAGGATGCCGATCCCCATTGTGCCGAGCGCCGAAGCTGATGTGCCAAGACCTGCCTTCGTAAAAATGGTTGGCGCGTAGTAGATGACCGTGTTAATGCCGACCGCCTGCTGGAAAATGGCAAGGCCGACGCCAATCAGAAGCATGGGGCGAATCCATTTGGCTTTTAGGACGCTGAGTGTCGTTTCTTTTTTCTCTGCTTCTCCTTGCTTCATCTCTGCCAATTCCATTTCGATGTCTTTTGGATCATGAGTGATGTTCATGATTCGTCTCGCTTCTTCTTCACGGCCGCGCTTCACGAGCCATCTTGGCGATTCTGGCATGAACGCGATGCCGATTAATAAAAGCACGGCAGGCACTGCGGCCAGACCGACCATCCAGCGCCACGCTTCAAACGGTGTGAACAGATAGTTAACGATATAGGCGAGCAAAATCCCGGTGACAATCATTAAGTTGTTCATTGTGCCGAGTGTCCCGCGAATTTTCGTCGGTGCCATTTCGGAAAGATACACGGGCACAAGTGCCGTTGAACCGCCGACGGCCAACCCGAGTATCACCCTAGATGCAATCAGCATGCCGATTGTTTGAGAAAACGCGCAAGCGAGCGCACCGATAATAAAAATGATGGAAAGGACAAATACAACCTTTCTCCTGCCCCAGCGGTCTGAGCATGTGCCGCTCAAGGCCGAACCGAAAATCGCGCCAAGGAGCAGCATGCTGACAACCAATCCTTCTGTCAATGTCGTTAAAGGAATATCGTTATTGATAAACAGGAGTGCCCCGGAGATAACGCCTGTATCGTAACCATATAGCAGTCCCCCTAAAGCGCCGAAAAAGTAGATCATATATTTCCTTGTGTCTTTCTTCACAAATGTCTCCTCCTCAGTTGTTGAGCCAATGAGTATCTAAAAATATGTAACAAAGTTAATAGATTAGTACCCATTTCCTATCTCATTTGAAACATTTGTTTTGAAAAAACGGAAACTTTATAGCCAAAAGGCGGGGTATTGGCGATTTTTTCGTAAGTTATTAATAATGAGAGCAATGATCACGATGATGACAGACCCAATGAGCACGGGAAATACTAAATAACTCCAAGCATATGCCCCTTGAATGACAACAATCGGGTCGGCGCCGGCAGGAGGATGAGTGGTTTTGGTCAGCATCATCAAGCAAATGGCAAGCCCTGTCCCCAATGCAAAGGTCCATGGATGGGCGCCGAATATGTGAAGGACAACAATCCCGGTAAGCGCGGAAATAAAATGGCCGCCAATCACATTTCTCGGTTGTGATAATGGAGCATTCCAAGCGCTGAAGACGAGCACACAGCTTGCCCCAAAAGGCGCCATTAACCATAAGCTTGATGTATAAGCGGTCAACGAAGCCAGTGTTAATATAGTCATAAATCCTCCGATAAGCCCTGTAACAGCGTCTTTGCCGTTTACCCGTAAAGGCGTTTTTCCTGTCCCTTTCATTTTTAAAAAGAAGTTGTTTTCCAAATTTATCCCTCCAGTATGTATAGAATAATAGGTAAATACTAACCTGTCAATTTAATTTTTAGGGGTTAATTTATCAAAACAATAAAAAAACCGTTCGCTGGGGAACGGATTCTTACTCATGATTTATTTTTTTCTGATGGCGTGAGACCTTATGTCTGTTGCCGCATATCTTCATCGAGCACCATTTTCGTCTTCCTGTTTTATCAAGAAAAAGCAAAATGCACTTTTCGTTTGCGCACCGTTTCAGCTGTTGGATTTCTTTTGTGTGAATCAGCCACAACGCATCGTAAGCGATAAGCGATAAAATGGAATCATCTGGTTTTCCATTCGGAATGCGGGCAAGTTTGTCATCTATGATTTGATAAGAAAAAGGAGCGGCGGTGATTTGGTCTTGCAGGAAAGAGATAAAAGCTGGGGAAGGTTCGCTGCCTTCGACGATACGCTCAAAGTGTTTTCTCAGCTCAGCCCGGAATTGATGAATCCGCTGCAATTGTCCTCGGACTTCCTGTAGCGTCAAAGAATTGAGAAAAGGAGCAGTTTCTCCCATTATTTCAAACCATGCCATCAGATCTTTTTCTGACTGGATGAGATCGTGCCGTTTATCATAGCTTACAATTTCAGTATTCACGAGATCGAGAGAAAGGTTTTGTGTGATAAGAGGGAATTGAGCATTTGCCATTGTGATCATTCCTTTCAAAATCATTGTAAGCGCCAAAACCTTTTTGACGCAAGGATATGAGTAAAAGGAGGTTTTGCATGTTATCTCTCAGGCGGTCTGCTGATTAAAGGGGAGATGCTCTACCTGTCTACTGGAAAACCATTATAAAAAACCTTACTCACCCGGAGTAAGGTTTTGGTTTTTATTCGTCCTCGTTGACAAAAACCAAGGCGGAGAAGCCTTTTTTCTTATCAAATTGCAATTCAACGACGGTAACGTCCGGATTGAAGTTGTGGTATTCCTCTAAGAACTGAATAATGCCTTCTGAAATGTCATCTGACATAAGCTGCTTGTGGTGCAGGCCAAATGTAGCTTCAGCGAAGAACCCTGTACGCTTGTTATAAGATAGCTCCTTTACTTCAACGTCTTCAGGGTAGATATCTTCTTCATTGGAAATATACACGCAAATTCCGTCTACAATTTCTTGCTCATTTAATATTAATCTCATTGCCTAAAATCTCCTTCTGTACGTCTTTGGTGCTTTAAATGCGCGAATCAATGCGATGACAATGATTAAAATAATAATCAAAGCGATGATATCAACGATCCAGGCAATGGGTGAAGCGCCATAAGAAACATAACCGGGGCCTCCGACTGGATGATAGGTGTAACCCCATGGGTGCATCATGCTGATCATGAACATACCCATTGTAAATCCGCTATAATATCCAAACCATCCTGATGGCGCGAAACCTGCGTGATAGTAATGATTGACTGAAACATATCGTCCGCCAACATAGGCTTTAGACGTTTTTCCGCTGTATGTCTTTCCGGTTACTTTTGATGTAGCGCCGGAAAAGGTGCCTGACGATTTTTTAGAGCTTGATGAACTTGCCTTTTCCGAAGGCTTCTTTTTAAGCGAAATCGATGATGATGAATCGTCAGACGTCTTGGATTTTTTGCTAGAAGAGCTTGATCCTGAGCTGTAGCTTGATTTCGGGCTTGATTTATAGCTTCCGCTGTATGACGAGCTTGAACTTCGGCTGCTGTAACTAGATGATGAGCGGCCGCTAAAGCTCTTTGCATGAGAAATCGTTGATGGCAGCAGTACACCTAAAGCAACGGTTACTGCAACTAAGGCTTTTACATATTTAAGTTTCATTCTGTTTCCTCCATAGACCATCGAAACGGTCCGCTATTCTGACCAGCAAATAAAAGAAGCTGGGTCAGCTTTATTTCATATGAGCTAGATGATATGAACGTTTCATACTTTTGCTTTCTCAATCACTTTCTTTCTGAGATAAACTACCTTTATTTTATCGGATTTATGGCTCATTTTGTAAGGTTTTGCTTCAAAATCAGTTATTTAGGAATTTATCGCACAAAAAAACAGCCTTCTCCATTGGAGAAGGCTGTTTTCTTCTTATGCGAACAGCTTATCAATAAATGAAATATCCTCTTGAGAAAGCGTCACGTCGGCTGTTTTGATGTTATCAATCAGCTGATCGGCACGTTTTGCTCCCGGGATTAAAATATCAATTTCCGGTCTTGCTAAATACCAGGCCAATACGATGTGAGGGATATCCACGTTGTGTTTTTCGGCAATCGGCGCAAGCTTGTTGACCTTTCTGATATTTTCTTTGAAACGCTCGCCCTTGAAGTGTTCCTGTTCGTTTCGCAGGTCGCCTTCTGGGAACGTTGTATCTTCTGTATACTTTCCTGCCAATAAACCTGATACGAGAGGGAAGTAAGGGATAAATGAAATATTATGCTCCTTTGTATACGGGAAGAATGTTTTTTCCGCTTCACGGTTTAACAGGTTGTATTCGCCTTGCAATACATCTACCAAACCGTCTTTGTTTGCTTCTTTCAATTGCTCTAAAGAGAAGTTGGATACACCGATGGAGCGGATTTTTCCGGCTTTCTTCATCTCATTCAGCGCGTTAACGGCTTCATCCTTAGGCGTATGTTCGTCAGGGAAGTGAATGTAGAACAAATCGATATAATCGGTATTCAAGCGCTTCAGGCTTTCATCAACTGATTTTTTAAGAAATTCTGGTGAATTATCAAAGACAAAATCATTGCCTTGTTTTCTGTGAGCGGCTTTTGTCGCGATGACAACATCTTCACGGTTGAATTCACGCAGCACTTCACCAATTAATTCTTCGGAACGGCCGATCCCGTAAATGTAAGCGGTGTCTAACATTGTCACGCCATTACGGATCGCCTCGCGCACCAATTCTTTTCCGGTTTCTTCATTTAGGTTCGGGTAGAGGTTATGTCCTCCGACAGCATTTGTTCCTAATCCGATAGGGAATACCTGCAAGTCTGATTTTCCGAGCTTCGCTTTTTTCATGATCTGCCTCCTAGAATAAAATGGATGATAGACTCTCAACACTATTGTAAACGTTCGGCCAGATGAATGCCGATTTGATGCTCATTGCAGTACTGCGTGTACTCGTCGTCTAATGGCTGAGAGGTCACAATGCAATGCAGCCTGTCAAACGGCGCATATGTCAGAAGCGTTGATTTTCCGAATTTAGAATGGTCAGCCAATAGATACACTTCTTTTGCTTTTTCCGAAATCCTCTTTTTAATTTCATACTCCAGCAGATCCGAGTTGGTCAATCCATGTGTCAGCGTCGTTCCGGTAGCAGACATAAAGGCTTTGTTGATATTGTACTTATCAAGCATAGCCGGGTCGTCCATACCGACAAAGGAGCGGGTTTTTCTCTTATAGTTGTTTCCGATAATGATTAAGTTGATATTCTTCAAAGCTGACGCCGCATTGATAATGTCTAAACTGTTGGTTAAGATGGTGACATTTTTGGCTGGATCAAGCGTATCAAGAATAGACTTTGTCGTCGTTCCTGAATCAATGAAGACCAAATCGTGATCTTCAATAAATCGGGAAGCATAATGGGCGATTTTTGTTTTTTCATCCTGGTGCTGAATGGTGCGATTTTCAAAAGGAACTAATGCGGTTTTTTCAATAGATGTTACGCCGCCGTATACTTTTTCAATCGCACCCTTTTCTGTAAGCTTGTTGATATCACGTCTGACTGTGTTTTTGGAGACATTGAACACCTGGCACAGCTCATCTAAGGAAACAGTGCCATGCGATAAAATGTACTCCTCCATTTCCTGAATCCGCATCAGTTTCATATTAAAAACTCCTTCTTGAATCTTTACGTAACATAAATATATAATAAAAACCAAAAGTTAATCAATAGTTGCTTAAAAAATGATAACATCGGTGTATATCTTTTGCAAGGTTCGACGGGCTTCTCTTACCTCTCTTACTTGATTAAAAGATTAATATAATAAAAATAATGAAAAAATTTAGTGTTTATGATTGACTTATGGGTATTATACGATTAGAATATAACCAAGAAATGACCAAAAAGTAACCTGTTGTGCATGAAATGGTTGCTTGTATGTAAATATGCATCCGCCATTTATTTTTTTGTTTTTTTTGAAAGCGTTTAATTCTTGGCTTGCTGAAAAGTGGATATTGATATGAATCTATCCGGAACCATCCATACAAGTGTATGTGTTTACTAATGAAGGAGGCAATAAGAATGGCAGAAATCAGAAAATTAAAAAACTACATCAACGGTGAATGGGTTGAAAGCAAAACAGATCAATATGAAGATGTCGTCAATCCGGCGACGAAAGAAGTACTATGCCAAGTGCCGATTTCTACACAAGAGGATATTGATTACGCAGCGCAAACGGCTGCTGAAGCATTTAAAACATGGTCAAAGGTGGCGGTTCCGCGCCGTGCCAGAATTCTATTTAACTTCCAGCAGCTGCTGTCTCAGCATAAAGAAGAACTTGCTCATCTAATTACCATTGAAAACGGAAAAAACACGAAAGAAGCTTTAGGTGAAGTGGGACGCGGGATTGAAAACGTAGAGTTCGCCGCTGGAGCACCTTCCCTGATGATGGGTGACTCACTTGCTTCCATCGCAACGGACGTTGAAGCGGCGAACTACCGTTACCCAATCGGAGTTGTCGGCGGAATCGCGCCATTCAACTTCCCGATGATGGTTCCTTGCTGGATGTTCCCGATGGCGATCGCGCTCGGCAACACATTTATTTTAAAGCCATCTGAGCGGACTCCGCTGTTAACAGAGAAATTGGTTGAGCTTTTTGAAAAAGCGGGCCTTCCGAAAGGGGTGTTCAACGTCGTATACGGTGCGCATGACGTTGTGAACGGCATCCTTGAGCATCCCGAAATTAAAGCAATTTCATTTGTAGGCTCCAAGCCAGTAGGCGAATACGTCTACAAAAAAGGAAGCGAAAACTTAAAACGCGTTCAATCTCTGACTGGCGCGAAAAACCATACGATTGTCTTGAACGATGCGAATCTTGAAGACACGGTCACAAACATCGTCGGAGCTGCCTTCGGTTCTGCCGGTGAACGCTGCATGGCTTGTGCGGTTGTGACAGTTGAAGAAGGAATCGCCGATGAATTTATGGCGAAGCTGCAGGAAAAAGTGGCGGACATTAAAATCGGTAATGGCCTTGATGACGGCGTGTTCTTAGGACCGGTGATTCGCGAAGACAACAAGAAGCGCACGCTCAGCTATATCGAAAAAGGTCTTGAAGAAGGTGCCAGACTCGTATGTGACGGACGTGAAAATGTGTCAGACGACGGCTACTTTGTCGGCCCGACGATCTTTGACAATGTCACAACAGAGATGACGATCTGGAAAGATGAAATTTTCGCTCCGGTCTTATCTGTCATTCGTGTGAAAAACCTGAAAGAAGCGATTGAAATCGCCAATAAGTCTGAGTTTGCGAACGGCGCCTGCTTGTTCACATCCAACTCAAACGCAATCCGCTACTTCCGTGAAAACATTGATGCGGGAATGCTAGGAATCAACCTTGGGGTGCCGGCTCCAATGGCGTTCTTCCCATTCTCAGGCTGGAAATCTTCATTCTTTGGAACGCTGCATGCGAACGGAAAAGACAGCGTCGACTTCTATACACGTAAAAAAGTGGTAACGGCAAGATATCCGGCACCTGATTTCAACTAAACGACGAACAGCCGAACGGCGTCCATGTGCGCTGTTCGGACTCATTCTGCCAATAGAAAGAGGAGGGCTTCACTATGAGTTATTTGTTGCGTAAGCCGCAGTCGCATGAAGTGTCTAATGGGGTCAAACTCGTGCACGAAGTAACGACATCCAACTCTGATCTCACTTATGTAGAGTTTAAAGTGTTAGATCTTGCATCAGGTTCAAGCTATACAGAAGAATTGAAAAAACAAGAAATCTGTATTGTGGCGGTAACGGGAAAAATTACAGTGACAGATTATGAGTCGACTTTTGAGAATATCGGCACGCGTGAAAGTGTATTTGAACGAAAACCGACAGACAGCGTCTATATATCAAATGACCGTGCATTTGAGATCACAGCGGTCAGCAACGCAAGAGTGGCGCTTTGCTATTCTCCATCGGAAAAGCAGCTTCCGACAAAGCTGATCAAAGCGGAAGACAACGGAATTGAACATCGCGGGCAATTTTCAAACAAACGTACTGTTCATAACATTCTTCCGGATTCAGACCCTTCAGCTAACAGTCTATTAGTAGTTGAAGTCTATACAGACAGCGGCAACTGGTCCAGCTACCCGCCTCACAAACATGATCAAGACAACTTGCCGGAAGAATCTTTCTTAGAAGAAACGTACTACCATGAGTTAGACCCGGGACAGGGCTTTGTATTTCAGCGCGTATACACAGATGACCGTTCTATTGACGAGACAATGACTGTGGAAAATGAAAACGTTGTCATCGTTCCTGCGGGATACCACCCGGTAGGCGTTCCGGACGGATACACATCCTACTATTTAAATGTCATGGCAGGGCCGACGCGAAAATGGAAGTTTCATAACGACCCGGTGCATGAGTGGATTTTAGAACGCTAACAAGTGAGGAGTGGCTGTTTACGATGAAGTATACATTCAATGAAGAGAAGGCTTTTGACATTATTGCCATCGGCCGGGCATGTATTGACCTGAACGCAGTGGAATACAACCGCCCAATGGAAGAGACGATGACATTTTCCAAATACGTCGGCGGTTCACCTGCGAATATCGCGATCGGCAGCGCGAAGCTTGGCTTAAAAGCGGGCTTCATCGGCAAAATTCCGGATGACCAGCATGGAAGATTCATAGAGTCCTATATGAGAAAGACCGGCGTTGATACAACACAGATGGTTGTTGATCAAGATGGACACAAAGCAGGCCTTGCATTTACAGAAATCCTCAGCCCTGAAGAATGCAGCATTTTAATGTATCGCGATGATGTGGCGGATCTTTATCTTGAGCCTTCAGAGGTAAGCGAGGACTATATCGCAAATGCGAAAATGCTGCTTGTTTCCGGGACAGCGCTCGCCAAAAGCCCGTCACGGGAAGCGGTATTAAAAGCTGTTCAATACGCGAAGAAGCATCAGGTTAAAGTGGTGTTCGAACTGGATTACCGCCCGTATACGTGGCAGTCATCAGATGAAACAGCCGTTTATTATTCTTTGGTTGCCGAGCAGTCTGATATCGTCATCGGCACACGCGATGAATTTGATGTGATGGAAAACCGCACAGGCGGAAGCAATGAAGAATCCGTCAATCATTTATTTGGCCATTCAGCCGACCTCGTTGTCATCAAACACGGCGTCGAAGGCTCTTACGCATACAGCAAATCCGGCGAGGTATTCCGCGCCCAAGCGTACAAGACAAAAGTGCTGAAAACTTTTGGAGCTGGTGACTCCTATGCGTCAGCTTTTATCTATGGCCTTGTCAGCGGAAAAGACATTGAAACGGCATTGAAATACGGCAGTGCTTCAGCTTCCATTGTGGTGAGCAAGCACAGTTCGTCAGAAGCGATGCCGACTGCGGAAGAAATCGTACAGCTTATTGAAGCACAGTCATAATTGAAAAAGATCGAGTAAAGGTGGGATCGTTTGTGGGCAAGAAAATTCGCTTAACAACAGCGCAGGCGCTGATTAAATTCTTAAACCAGCAGTACATCCATGTTGATGGAAAGGAAGAGCCTTTTGTCGAAGGGATTTTCACAATTTTCGGTCATGGAAACGTATTAGGGATCGGGCAAGCGCTTGAGCAGGATGCAGGCCATTTGAAAGTCTATCAAGGGAAAAATGAACAAGGAATGGCGCATGCGGCCATGGCGTACAGCAAGCAAATGCTGAGAAGAAAAATATATGCAGTGTCTACATCCGTCGGACCGGGAGCGGCTAACTTGGTGGCGGCAGCCGGCACTGCATTGGCAAACAATATCCCAGTTCTCTTGATTCCGGCAGACACATTTGCGACAAGACAGCCAGACCCTGTACTGCAGCAAATGGAGCAAGAATACAGCGCGGCGATTACGACAAACGATGCATTGAAACCTGTATCGAGATACTGGGACCGCATTACGCGCCCTGAACAGCTGATGAGCAGTTTGCTGCGCGCGTTTGAAGTCATGACTGATCCGGCAAAAGCAGGTCCGGCAACGATTTGTATTTCTCAGGATGTTGAAGGGGAAGCATACGATTTTGATGAAAGTTTCTTCGTCAAACGGGTTCACTATATTGATCGCATGCAGCCGAGCGAGCGCGAGCTTCAAGGTGCGGCGGAGCTGATTAAATCCAGCAAAAAACCTGTGATTCTCGTCGGCGGAGGCGCAAAATATTCCGGTGCGCGCGATGAATTGGTTGCTATTTCTGAAGCCTATAACATTCCGTTAGTTGAAACGCAGGCAGGAAAGTCTACCGTTGAGGCAGATTTTGCAAACAACCTTGGCGGAATGGGCATCACAGGTACACTTGCGGCAAACAAAGCGGCCCGCCAAGCTGATTTGATTATCGGCATCGGCACAAGGTATACAGATTTTGCGACATCCTCTAAGACCGCTTTTGATTTTGATAAAGCGAAGTTTTTGAACATTAACGTCAGCCGAATGCAGGCGTATAAACTTGATGCATTCCAAGTGGTGGCGGATGCGAAAGTGACGCTTGGCAAACTGCATGGCTTGCTTGAAGGCTATGAGAGCGAGTTCGGCACAACGATCCGGGAGCTGAAGGACGAATGGCTAGCTGAACGCGAGCGTCTCAGCAAAGTGACGTTTAAGCGGGAAGCATTTGATCCGGAAATCAAAAATCACTTTTCTCAAGAGGTCCTGAATGAATATGCTGACGCGTTGAATACGGAGCTTCCGCAAACAACGGCATTGCTGACAATCAACGAGACGATTCCTGAAGACAGCGTCATCATCTGTTCAGCAGGCTCACTCCCAGGAGATTTGCAGCGTCTGTGGCATTCTAATGTTCCGAATACGTATCACCTGGAGTATGGATATTCTTGCATGGGCTATGAAGTGTCCGGGACACTCGGTCTTAAACTGGCCCACCCTGACAGAGAAGTGTATTCAATCGTCGGAGACGGCAGCTTCCTGATGCTTCATTCTGAATTGATCACGGCGATTCAGTACAACAAGAAAATCAATGTGCTGCTCTTTGACAACTCAGGATTCGGATGCATCAACAACCTGCAAATGGATCACGGCAGCGGCAGCTACTATTGCGAGTTCCGCACAGATGACAACCAAATCCTGAATGTCGATTACGCGAAAGTCGCTGAGGGATACGGCGCGAAAACCTACCGCGCAAACACAGTAGAAGAATTAAAAGCGGCGTTAGAGGATGCGAAGAAACAGGATGTATCAACATTAATTGAAATGAAGGTGCTGCCTAAAACAATGACGGACGGCTATGACAGCTGGTGGCATGTCGGGGTGGCAGAGGTATCTGAACAAGAAAGCGTTCAGAAGGCATACGAAGCAAAAGAGAAAAAGCTGGAATCTGCGAAGCAGTATTAGAGGGGAGGCACCAAGATGGGCAAAAATGAAATCCTGTGGGGAATCGCTCCCATTGGGTGGCGGAATGATGACATGCCTGAAATTGGAGCGGGAAATACACTTCAGCATTTGTTAAGTGATATCGTTGTCGCACGTTTTCAAGGCACGGAGGTCGGGGGCTTTTTCCCCGAACCTGCCATCCTGAACAAAGAGCTGAAGCTTCGGAATTTACGCATTGCAGGAAAATGGTTCAGCAGTTTTATTTTGCGTGACGGACTTGGTGAAGCGGCAAAGGCATTTACCCTGCATTGTGAGTATTTGCAGCAAGTAAACGCGGATGTCGCAGTTGTCTCTGAACAAACGTACAGCGTGCAAGGCTTGGAGAAAAACGTGTTCACAGAGAAGCCGCACTTTACGGATGATGAATGGGAGCGGCTTTGCGAAGGGCTGAATCACCTTGGCGAAATTGCCGCTCAGCATGGCTTGAAGCTTGTCTATCATCATCATCTCGGCACTGGTGTCCAAACAGCGGAAGAAGTGGACCGCCTGATGGCAGGAACAGACCCTGCGCATGTACACCTCCTCTATGATACAGGCCATGCGTATATTTCTGACGGCGATTACATGGGGATGCTTGAGAAGCATATCGGCCGCATTAAGCATGTGCACTTTAAGGATGCCCGCCTGAATGTCATGGAACAATGCAGGCTCGAAGGACAATCGTTCCGGCAATCATTTTTAAAAGGCATGTTTACGGTTCCCGGTGACGGCTGCATTGACTTTAGAGAAGTATATCAGCTGCTGTTGAAGCACAGTTATTCCGGATGGATTGTCATTGAAGCTGAACAGGACCCCGATGTTGCAAACCCGCTGGAGTATGCATTGATTGCGAGAAACTATATTGATCAGCAGTTGTTGGATCTGGCTTAATGGGGAATGAACATATGGGCAATACCAATGGAGATTCAGCCTTCAATAAACGGACAATCGCGGCAGCATTGGCCAACTATATTGATGCCGGTTCAATTGTGGCAGGCTCCGCCGGTTTATCATTATGGGTCAGTTACCTTAAGCTATCCGATACACAAATCGGGCTGCTCGGCGCGCTGAGCGCAAATGCGATTTCTGCCGCTGTCGGCGCGCTGCTTGGCGGGTTTCTGGCTGATAAAGTCGGACGGAAGGCTGTTTATACCAATAGTATGCTGGTTTATGCACTAGGGATTTGTTTGGTTTTGTTCGGGGTTAATTTCCCCATGTTGTTAAGCGGTTACATCATTATCGGTTTATCAGTAGGAGCTGATATAACCGCGTCATGGACCATTATTGCGGAAAATGCGCCAAAGAAGAATCGGGCCAGGCATTGTGGCGTAGCACAAGTCGCTTGGGCCGCGGGCGCTGTCGTTGTACTGCTCCTCTCCGTACTGGCCGGTGACTTGGGACTCCTGGGGAATAAAATCGTATTTGCCCATCTGCTTGTGATTGCGCTGATTACGTACATCCTGAGAATCAGGCTTCCGGAATCAGACGCCTGGCAGACAAAAAATCAGCCGGAGGATGCTCAGGCAGAGAAGCCGGCTGTACTGAATAAGACATCATATTTTGATTTGCTCAAGCCTATGTATCTCAAAAGTATATTGTTTTTGATGGGTGTGTACTTGGTTTGGAACTTAGCCGCCGGGGTCATGGGCTTCTTTATGCCATACATTTATCAGCAGGTCGGTGGTGTATCTGCCAACATGGCCAACCTTTTGCAAATGGGGCTGTTTATCTTCACAGGATTGGGGGTCGCCTTGATCTTCATGCCCTTTGCCGACAAATATAGAAAAACCGTATTTGGAATCGCCGCTTTCATGGCGGTGATCGGGTGGACACTGTTTCTGCTGCCAGTTGAAGGCCTGCCGATTCTGCTCCTGTTTATTGTCGTGATCGGCATCAATAACGGAGCAGGGCAGCAAGCGAACTATCAGTTATGGGCCAGTGAAATCTTTCCTACGCAATATCGTGCTTCCGCACAAGGACTGATGTTTTTCCTTGTCCGTATTTCAATAGGGATTTGGAGTCTGTTTGTCCCAATGATTATCACCAATTTCGGCATTGGAACGATGGCTGCAATTCTTCTCGGATGTGTGACGGCCAGTATGATCATCGGGCTGCTCTTTGCGCCGAATACGTCTGGCAAGTCGCTTGAACAAATTCAAGAGGAACTCTACGGATCTCCTCAGAGCCAAGTAAAGCAAGGAACAGAAAGCAAAATGATGTAACCAACAGAAGGAGTGGCTGTCAATGAGTTTACGTATTGGCGTAATTGGAACTGGAGCAATCGGAAAAGAACATATTAACCGCATCACGAACAAGCTGTCCGGCGCAGAAATTGTAGCTGTAACGGATGTTAATCAAGAAGCTGCACAAAAGGTCGTTGAGCAATACCAATTAAACGCGACGGTTTATCCGAATGATGACAGCTTGCTTGCAGACGAAAATGTAGACGCTGTTTTAGTGACAAGCTGGGGGCCTGCGCATGAGTCAAGCGTGCTGAAAGCCATTAAAGCCCAGAAATATGTGTTCTGTGAAAAACCGCTCGCGACAACGGCTGAAGGATGCATGCGCATTGTCGAAGAAGAAATCAAAGTGGGCAAACGCCTTGTTCAAGTCGGCTTCATGCGCCGTTATGACAGCGGTTACGTACAGCTGAAGGAAGCACTCGACAATCATGTCATCGGCGAGCCGCTTATGATTCATTGCGCGCACCGCAACCCGACTGTAGGAGATAACTATACAACGGATATGGCCGTAGTTGACACGCTTGTTCATGAAATTGATGTGCTGCACTGGCTCGTCAATGATGACTACGAGTCCGTTCAAGTCATCTATCCGAAAAAATCAAAAAACGCGCTTCCGCATTTAAAAGATCCGCAAATCGTGGTGATTGAAACAAAAGGCGGCATCGTCATCAATGCTGAAATCTATGTGAACTGTAAATACGGCTATGACATTCAATGCGAAATCGTCGGAGAAGACGGCATCATCAAGCTTCCCGAGCCATCAAGCATCAGCTTGAGAAAAGAAGGCAAATTCAGCACTGATATTTTGATGGATTGGCAGAGACGCTTTGTTGCTGCGTACGATGTGGAAATCCAAGACTTTATTGATTCGATTCAAAAGAAAGGCGAGGTCAGCGGACCGACGGCATGGGACGGCTATATTGCTGCTGTCACGACTGACGCGTGTGTAAAAGCCCAGGAATCTGGACAAAAAGAAAAGGTTGAATTGAAGGAAAAACCGGAATTCTATCAATCTTTTACAACAGTTCAAAACTAAAAAACAGAGGAGTGAAAATATGAAGTTAGCATTGGATCCATCCATGTATCGTGATGATTTAACTTTAGAGGAAACGGTCTATAAAACGGCGGAGCTTGGCTATGAATATATCGAATTGTCTCCGCGCGAGGATTTTTGCCCGTTTTATAAATATCCGAAAGTCGATTCAGCAAAGATCAAACAATTAAAGCGCCTTTTAAGAGATACAGGTGTTAAGCTTTCATCGCTTCTTCCTCTTTACCACTGGGCGGGTCCTGATGAAGACCGCCGGCAGGCAGCGGTGCGCAATTGGAAACGGGCAATCGAAATTGCGGTTGAACTTGAAGTGGATTTGATGAACAGCGAATTCAGCGGTTCAAAATATGATCCTTTAACAAGTGAAGAAAAATTTATCAAATCCATGGATGAGCTTCTGCCAGTCTTTGAAAAAGAAGGTATTAAACTTAATCTTCAAGCCCACCCATACGATTTTATCGAAACGCACAAAGGTGCGATGGATATGATCCGCGCGCTTGACAAGGATTGGATCAATCTTGTCTACTCGACTGCGCATACGTTCTTCTATGATGACGGCAAAGGCGACATCGAGACCATGTTTGACGAAGCCGGCGACCGCCTCACACATGTTTTATTTGCAGATACCTATAATCATAAAGCGGCTCATGGTCTTCGCTATATCGTCAATCCGCCTGACGCGAAAGTAACGGTTCACCAGCATTTGGACATTGGTCAAGGCGAGGTTGATTTTGATACGATTTTCAGAAAACTGAGAGAGATGAAGTTCGACGGAATTGCGACGAATGCCGTATTTGCTTGGGTCGATGAAAGAGCGGATGAATCAAGCCGATTTATGCTTAAGAAAATAAAAGAAGAATTAGGTCTGGCATAAGCTGAGCATGGAGTTCGGCGGGATATGGCGACAGCCTTCCTGCCGAACTCCCTTCATATCTAAAACGCAGATGGGGGAGTCTGGCATGAAACTTTGTTTTAATGAAGCGACAACATTGGAAAACTCAAACCTTAAACAGGATTTAGAACTATGCGAAAAGCACGGCTATGATTATATTGAAATCCGCACAATGGATAAGCTGCCGGAGTACTTAAAAGATCATTCATTGGCAGATCTTGCGGAATATTTTCAAACCCATCACATCAAACCGCTTGCTTTAAACGCGCTTGTTTTCTTCAACAACCGTGATGAAAAGGGCCACAACGAGATCATCACTGAATTTAAAGGCATGATGGAAACATGCAAAACCCTCGGTGTGAAATATGTGGTGGCCGTTCCGCTTGTGACAGAGCAGAAGATTGTAAAAGAAGAGATCAAAAAGAGCAGTGTAGACGTGCTGACTGAGCTGTCAGATATCGCGGAGCCGTACGGCGTAAAAATCGCACTTGAATTTGTCGGCCATCCGCAATGTACGGTCAATACGTTTGAACAGGCGTATGAGATCGTAAACACAGTTAACCGTGACAATGTCGGGCTTGTCCTTGACAGTTTTCACTTCCATGCAATGGGTTCAAATATTGAGAGCTTAAAGCAGGCGGACGGAAAGAAAATCTTCATCTATCATATTGATGATACAGAAGATTTCCCAATCGGCTTTTTAACAGATGAGGATCGTGTATGGCCGGGACAAGGGGCAATTGACTTAGATGCCCACTTATCAGCACTGAAGGAAATCGGCTTCTCTGATGTTGTATCGGTTGAGCTCTTCCGGCCTGAATACTATAAGCTGACTGCTGAGGAAGCCATTCAAACAGCGAAAAAAACAACAGTGGACGTCGTATCAAAATACTTCAGCATGTAATGGATAAAGGAGGGGTGGACATGGCTTTTGTATCGATGAAAGAGCTTCTTGAAGATGCAAAGCGGGAGCAATATGCAATTGGCCAGTTTAATATCAACGGCCTGCAATGGACGAAGGCGATTTTGCAGGCGGCGCAAAAGGAGCAATCACCGGTCATCGCCGCGGCTTCCGATCGCCTGGTCGACTATTTAGGCGGATTTAAAACGATTGCCGCCATGGTAGGGGCGTTAATAGAGGACATGGCAATTACCGTTCCGGTCGTGCTTCATCTCGATCACGGCAGTAGTGCGGAACGCTGCAGACAGGCCATTGATGCCGGATTCAGCTCAGTGATGATTGACGGCTCCCATCAGCCGATTGACGAGAATATCGCAATGACAAAAGAAGTCACCGATTATGCCGCAAAACACGGCGTATCAGTAGAAGCCGAAGTCGGCACGGTCGGCGGAATGGAAGACGGACTTGTCGGCGGGGTCTGCTATGCCGATATCACGGAATGTGAGCGGATCGTCAAAGAAACCAATATCGACGCGCTGGCCGCCGCCCTCGGCTCTGTACACGGCAAATATCAGGGTGAGCCGAATCTCGGATTTAAGGAAATGGAGGCTATCTCCTGCATGACTGATATTCCCCTCGTTCTTCACGGGGCATCCGGGATTCCGCAGGATCAGATCAAAAAAGCCATCACGCTCGGCCACGCGAAGATCAATATCAATACGGAATGTATGGTAGCGTGGACAGACGAAACACGCCGCATGTTCCAGGAAAACAGCGATCTGTACGAACCGCGCGGCTATTTGACACCCGGCATTGAAGCCGTGGAAGAGACAGTGCGAAGCAAAATGAGAGAGTTCGGATCAGCCGGTAAAGCAGCTAAGCAGCAGGTCGGCTAAAGAGACCAGAAACCGCCGAGATGGCGGTTTTTTTGTGCGGTGTTGCGTCCATATGCCCAAAACGATTATGATGATGGCAGCAGTGTAAGAAACGGGAGTGGTTCAGTTTGAATAAAATCATGATTGTGGAAGACAGTGAAGACATTCGCGGACTATTGCAGAATTACCTTGAAAAATACGGATATCAAACAGTGGTCGCCGCGGATTTTACAGCTGTTCTTGATGTCTTTTTGCGGGAAAAGCCCGATGTGGTGCTGCTTGATATCAATTTGCCGGCATATGACGGATATTATTGGTGCCGGCAGATCCGCCAGCACTCCACAAGCCCGATCATCTTTATTTCTGCCAGAAGCGGGGAAATGGATCAGGTGATGGCGATTGAAAATGGGGGAGACGATTATATCGAAAAACCGTTTTCTTATGATATTGTGCTTGCGAAAATCAAAAGCCAGATCCGGAGGGCGTACGGGGAGTACGCCGCAAAGCAGGGAGAGAAAGTGGTTGAATATGCTGGCGTTCAGCTCTTTGTGGAACGGTTTGAACTGCGTTTTCAGGATGAAAAAAGCGAGCTTTCTAAAAAAGAAAGCAAGCTTTTGGAAGTGCTGCTTGAGCGGGGAGAAAAGGTGACGAGTCGGGACCGTCTCATGGAAAAGACGTGGGACACCGACATATTCATCGATGATAATACACTTAACGTGTATATCACGCGGCTCAGAAAAAAACTGCGGGAGCTGAATGCGCCTGTTTCTATTGAAGCGGTGCGGGGCGAAGGCTACCAGCTGAGGGCGCAGTCATGAAGCTGTTTCTCCGGTCTCATGCAGTGCTGATTCTGCTTTTTCTCCTTCAAGGGCTGTTTGTCTTCTTTTATTACTGGTTTGCGGGTCTTCATTCTTTTTCTCACTTGTTTTACATATTGGGCGTGCAGCTTCTTATTTTGGCGGGCTATCTTGCCTATCGCTGGTACAAAGACCGCGGCGTGTATCATTGGCTCAGCTCGGGGCAGGAAGGGACGGATATCCCGTATCTCGGTTCCTCAGTGTTCTGTTCAGAGCTGTATGAAAAGCAGATGGAGCTGATCCGGCTGCAGCACCAGAAGCTCCATGAGACCGAAGCCAAGCTGGACGCGCGGGTGACGTATATGAATCAATGGGTGCACCAAGTAAAGACGCCGCTGTCGGTCATTAATTTAATCATTCAAGAAGAGGATGAGCCCGTTTTTGAACAAATCAAAAAAGAAGTCCGGCAGATTGAATTCGGGCTGGAGACGCTTCTTTATTCTTCAAGGCTCGACCTGTTTGAAAGGGATTTTAAAATTGAAGCGGTTTCCCTGTCCGAGCTTCTCCAATCAGTTATTCAAAGCTATAAACGATTTTTTATTCAATATCGCGTTTATCCGAAAATGAACGTTTGCGATGATCATCAGATTTACACCGATGCCAAATGGCTCAAATTTGCGATCGGCCAAGTGGTCACAAATGCGGTCAAGTATTCAGCAGGCAAGAGTGACAGACTTGAGCTGAATGTCTTCCGCGATGAAGACAGGACGGTGCTTGAAGTTAAAGATTACGGTGTCGGGATTCCCTCACAAGACATCAAGCGGGTGTTTGACCCTTATTACACCGGTGAAAACGGGCGGCGTTTCCAAGAATCTACGGGAATCGGCCTCCATCTCGTCAAAGAAATTACAGGTAAGCTCAATCATACGGTGGACATCAGCTCGTCTCCCGGTGAAGGGACGTCAGTTCGATTTTCATTTCTTACAAAAATGTAAGGCTGCGTTAAGAAAACAACATAGCCCGCTTTGTTTCCCCTTGATAACATGGATTTATGTCAAGGGGATTTTTATGTTGAACGTCCCGGCACTACATGAAAGCAGCCCAGATCAACAAGAATAAAACCATAAGGAGGATTTTCATGGCGAATATGCTTGAAGTCAAACATATAAATAAAACCTATAAAGGACAAGTATCCTATCAAGCCTTAAAGCAAATTTCATTTTCAATAGAAGAAGGCGAGTTCACGGCGGTGATGGGGCCGTCCGGGTCCGGAAAAACAACGCTTTTGAATATCATTTCAACGATTGACCGTCCAGATTCAGGCGATATCCTGATTCACGGAGAAAACCCGCATCGCCTGAAGCGGACAAAGCTCGCTCATTTCCGCCGCAAGCAGCTCGGATTTGTGTTTCAGGATTTCAACCTTCTGGACACGCTGACGATCGGTGAAAATATCATGCTGCCGTTAACGCTTGAAAAAGAAGCGCCGTCTGTCATGGAAGAAAAACTGCACGGCATCGCGGCAAAGCTCGGAATCGAAAACCTGCTCAACAAACGGACGTTTGAAGTATCCGGAGGACAGCGCCAGCGTGCCGCCATCGCAAGAGCGGTCATTCATAAGCCGTCACTCATCCTGGCCGATGAACCGACGGGCAACCTTGATTCCAAAGCGTCAAAAGACGTCATGGAAACGATGCAGAGCCTAAATCAGGATGATCATGTCACGGCTTTGATGGTGACCCACGATCCTGTTGCGGCAAGCTACTGCCGCCGCGTCATCTTTATAAAAGACGGCGAACTGTTTAATGAGATTTACCGCGGGGAAAACCGCCAAGTATTTTATGAACAAATTCTCGATGTGCTGTCTATGCTGGGGGGAAACGCAAATGACCTTTCTTCAGTTCGCTTATAAAAACGTCACGAGAAACAAAAGGGCCTATCTTGCATTCTTTTTAAGCAGCGCCTTTTCCGTTTTGATTTTCTTTACCTTTGCGATGTTCTTGTTTCATCCGGCATTAAAGGAAGGCTACCTGAATAACATCGCCAAAAAAGGCTTAACCGCTGCGGAATGGATGATCTTTGTTTTTTCTTTCTTATTTGTTCTGTATTCGGTTAACGCATTTTTGAAATCGAGAAATAAAGAATTCGGCATTCTGCTCATGCAGGGCATCACGCCGGGTCAGCTGAGAAAGCTCATTACGGCGGAAAATATGATCATCGGCGTCATGTCAATTGCAGCCGGCATTATCGGAGGATTCATTTTTTCAAAGACGTTCTTTACGGTCGGCGCTTATATTTTAGAAATGGACGCGCTGCCTTTGTATATGCCTTGGAAAGCGCTCGGTATTACGGCCTGCGGATTTCTGCTCTTATTTTTCTTTTTATCGCAGTTTACGATCCTTTTTGTCAGATCAAATACGGTTATCAAATTAATAAAGGGCACTGGCAAGGTTAAGCCGGAGCCTAAGCCGTCCGTGCTTCTGTCCTTATTCGGCATCGCCTGTCTGTGCGGCGGGTACGGCATGGTTCTGAAAGGCAATGTCCACGGGGCCGAACCGTTTATCATTTTACTGCTCACCGTCATCGGAACATATTTCTTTTTCAGCCAAAGCAGCATATGGATTCTGCGAGCGCTGAAGAAGTGGAAAACCTTTTATCTGCGCGGGAAAAATGTCATTTGGGTTTCTGACCTTGTCTATCGTCTAAAAGACAACGCCCGCCTGTTCTTTATTGTCAGCATTATTTCCGCGGTTGCGTTTACTGCGACAGGCGTGCTCGCCATGTACAAATCGACCGTCGGAGCGGAAGAGTCCGCTTATGAAATGGAGTATTTATCTTACAGCAATAATCCAAAAGAACAGACTCATTTGAAAGATATTGACCATGAACTGAAAACACACGGCTTTACGTATAAGAAAGACAAAATAGATGTTTCCTATGTTCGCTATCAGGAAGGAGAAACTGTTCCCCCTGTTTACATGATCAGTGAATCGGATGCGGCAAAATACTTCCATGTCAAAGTGAACAGCCTGAAAGAAGACGAGGCTGTCTATTTCCCGGGCACGTATGACCGCAATTTCAAAAACGAAGCGCCGGATCAGCTGAAGCTGCTGAACCAAAAAGGGGAGCTGTCTGATCAAAAACTGTCGGTAAAAGAAGTCAAAAAACCGCTGATCTCATTGAATGCCATCATCGCGGTGAATGATCAAACCTTTGATCAGCTGAAATCACTCGGTGATAAAGCGTCATTATACGGCTACAGCTATGATCATTGGAAAGACAGTCTTGAGATCAGCCAATCCTTGCAAAATGAGATTTACGGCAATTATATCGACGTGCATTCTGACTTTGCTTCAAAAGCCGGGACTTACTATGATACGGTGCAGCTGCCGAGCCTGAGTTTATTTATCGGCCTGTTTATCGCAATTGTATTCTTTGTCGCGGCAGCAAGTTTCTTATATTTCAGGCTGTTCACTGATTTAGATGAAGACCGGGAGCGCTACCGTTCACTGGCCAAAATCGGCCTGAGTGAGCGTGAAATGGCACAAAGCGTGACAATACAATTGGCGATTCTTTTCTTCTTTCCATTTGTCATTGCCGTCATGCATACACTGTTTGCCTTGAGAACATTGGCTGTGGAAGGCTATTCTGATGTCGCGGGGCCGCTCAGTCTTACCATCGGAGGGTTTTTCATTTTTCAGCTTCTATTCTTCCTCGCGGTGCGGTCAAGCTATTTGAAAAAAATGAACAAGTAAGGGGAGTGCAAAGATGAAAAAAGCAATGGCAATCCTGGCCGTCTTGGCGGCTGCTGCCGTAATATGCGGGCTTCTCTTTTTTCATAACGATGTTACAGACAGATTTAATCCGTTTATTCACCAGCAAGATGTCTATGTTCAGATTGATCGAGATGGCAGACATCTTAGCCCGGGCGGTACTGAATATACATTAGACGGATATAATGCATCCGGGAAAAAAGAAGAAGTGACCTTTTTCGCCGGCAAAGAGCTTCGGAAGAACGCGTATTTGAAGGTGAAGGCGAAAGGAAAGTATGTCGAGACTTGGGAAGAAGTCAAGTTTGAAGATATGCCGGACTCCGTACAGTCAAAATTAAAGTGATTCATAAAAAACGGCACAGCGTCATGACTGTGCCGTTTTTTTATTTTTTATTTTCTTCGGCCCGTTTGATCAGCATGTCGGTGATGATATCCACCTGTTTGCTGACAGAAATCGGGTCGTACGGGTAGAACGTGTCAAAGTCATTGATAAACACGCGATTATGTTTAACAGCGTCAAGGTTCTTCCAAATAGAGGAATTCTCCAGCTTGTCGAGTGTTTTGCTTTCGCCTTTCGGGTTGTAATCCGTAATGAACATATAATCTGCGGCATACTCAGGAATAACCTCTTGAGAGAGCTGTTTCATCTCTCCTTTTTTGATGACATCTTGCTCAATTTTTTCAGGCGCTTTTAACCCAAGTGCATTGTATACAGCTTGGCCGCCGCGTCCGCCATTGTCATTGAACACCCAGAATTCGCCCTTGTCTGTGTTTTCATAAATGCCGAAGGTCGCATCTTTGTCGATGATGCCGGCAATTTTCTTCTTAGCTGCTTCCGCTTTTTTGTTAAAGTCATCCATAAAGGATTTTGCTTTGTCTTTCGCTCCGGCGATATCTCCGAACATGCTGACTGTGTCCTCTACGTTTTTCGCTGTGTTATAAGGTATGACAACAGTCGGAGCGATTTTCTTTAATTTATCAACATTCTCTTCATTCATGACAACAATTAAGTCAGGCTGAAGCTCCATCACTTTTTCAACGCTGATTGGATCACCGACATCCTTCACATTTTTCAGCTTTGATTTTAAAAACGGATTATCAAATGACCATGAGCCTGAGCCGACCACATTGGCCCCGACAGACAGCAATTCACCGGCATAAAAATCAGTGACGATGCGTTTCGGATGTGCAGGAATGTTGACGTTCCCTTTTGGTGATTTGTATGTTCTCATTTCTATTTTTTCGGAAGCAGAATCGCTTGAGCTCCCTTTAGAAGCCGTGCCGCTGCAAGCGCTGACAAACATGAGAAGCAGCACAAGCATGCCCACGAGCAATATGTTCTTTTTCATCAAGAACCCTCCCACTATGTATCTCAATAGATTAGTAATGATTATCATTATCAATTAATAATATAGCAAGAAACCTGTTCTCCGTCTATCACTATTTTTAAGGGAGAAAGTTTTTCCCGTTTATGGGTGACGCGGTATGCCTAATCGATTATTATAGGTAAATAGGAGGAGAAAAATATGGGAATTACAAAAAGAGGTTCCGCTTGGGAATGGCTGCATAGCTGGTGGATGCTGTTTATTTTCATGCCTTTTGCCATTACCAGTTTTTTTGCCTTTTTATTTATTGGCATCAAGGTTAGAAATAGAAAGTGGATCATGTACGGCATCATTTATTTTTTCATTTTTGCGTTTGGTTTTGTTTTGCCCGATCTGCCCGGTGTTTTTATTGTGGTCCCGTTATGGGCGGTGACCATTATTCATGGATTTAAAGTGCGCCCGCTGTATTTGATTCAGCTGGATGTCTACAAAGATCATGTGGAGGCGCGGGCTTTTGCCGAGGCAAGAAGTGAAGCCGAGAGCAGATTTCATGCACCGAAACAGTCTATTCAGGATATACATATTCGCAAAGAACAGTAAGAAAAAAAGCTCAACACTCGCATTGTGTTGAGCTTTTTATATGTTACTGCTGATAGGATTGCTGCTGAAATGTCGTGTTTTGGCCGAATGGAAGTGTAGACACATTCGTATTCATGACGCTGGATTGTCCAGTAAGTTCCTGTTGCATTTGGTTGCACATGTTGACAACCTGCTGGCACTTTTGAATCGCCATGTCATGCCCGTGCAGTGCTTGCTGAATGGTATGTGCAGCTTGTTGTTCGTGGTTTAGAATCTGCTGCAGCATTTGGATGTTTTGCTGTTCCTGATGAAGCATGTGGCGATATTGCTGGCTGCTTTGCTGTGTTTGCTGAATGAGCTGCTGAGCAGTCTGGCGGCATTGATTCAGCTGCTGCAAGCCGTGTTGTGTATTATGCATGAATGATCCCTCCATGTATCGATTGACGTGAGTCGGTATTATCATGCAACCTGATTGAAAAGAAATTCTGCAAATGAGGAACTACAATTATTTTCCTCAGCCCCTCTGTCTTTGAATGAAAACGGTAAAGATTGTATACTGGGTACAAACCCTTTTTATGTAAATGTTCCGTTTTAACATATAAGAATGGCGGAAAACGAAACCCTGAGATGGGAGAATCGTATTCCGCTTTTTTTCTTTGTTTCGCTCAGAAACCGCCTTCCCCTGCAGTAAATGGGATATTCAGCCGGTTTTCTACTGTACGGAGGCGCTGATTGAGCCGGTTTAAGCGGCGTGTATGGCGTTCAACAGCCTGGCTTAGCTGATTGACCTGTTCGGCAATCCGTGCAATTTCCCGATTTTGACGGCGGTCTTCGTTTGTCAGACGGGTTAATTCTCTTGACTGCTGTTCATTTTGCCGTTCAAGTGCTGCGATTCTTCTTTCCAATGCCGGCTGTCTGTCCATTTGGTATGGATCGTATACATCCTGCTGCGGATAAGGATTGTACTCATAGTGGCTATAGTAAGGTTCCTGCTGAGGCAGCTGAGGGCTGTAATATTGATAAGGGTTCATTATGATCAATCTCCTTGTGGGTGAATTCCTTATAACTTATGTAGTCATTGGCACAGTGGCACGGCATTCGCCCAAAAAGAGGAGGAAAGGATGGTGATCCCCTTGAGAAACAAATATGGCATTTTGTTTTTAATTGCTGTATGCATCATGGTATCGGGCTGCCAGCAGCAAAAAGAAGAGACGCCGTTTTATTACGGAACGTGGGATGAGGGGCTTGCCCCCGGGCCAACGGACGGCGTGAAATCAGCAACAGTCACATTTACCGAAGACGAGGTTGTGGAAACGGAAGTGATGGAAGGAAGAGGAGAGGTACAGCTGCCTTTTATGGCATACAAGGTGATTTCCCAAAGCACTGACGGGTCTATCGAGATTCAGTACCTCGGCCCCTATTATCCGCTCAAAAGCACGCTGAAAAGAGGAGAAAACGGGACATTGATATGGGAGCAAAATGGCCAGACAAAAACGATGACAAGAATCGAATCAAAGACCGGCAGGGAGGAGAAAGATGAGAAATCAAAAAGCTGAAAGACTGGTGGCAGCGGGGCTTGTTTTACATATCATTCAATGGATATTTATATTATGGGCTTTTCTCAAAGTCAAACATTTATTTAGTGACTATACGATCTATAACCCTAATGTAATCAGCGGCTCCATGCAGTCCTTATCGTTTATACAAATGATGCGCGCTATGATGTACTCAGGGGCAATCGTGAATTATGTTTTGTTTTTTGCCCTTGTATTGCTGATTTATGGCATAGTGCTTCATGCCATCCTGATCGTTCTGGAAATGGCGGCTTACGTCATGATCAGACGGAATCCATCATCTTCATGGGGGTTCTTTTTCATCGCGGCGGGTGTGAAGCTTGCCATCTTGAATATAACCGGCATTCCTTTTCTAGCTGCCGGCTTTCTGCTGATGAAACAGAAAAAAGCAGAAAACGGCGTCAAGGCAGAAAGAAAGCGGAAACCGCGCTTGCGTATCCGAAGACAAGGGCGGCGTCTAAACAGAATCCGGAGAAAAACATCTCTTCCGGTTGAATATCAAAAAGAAAAAACGATATGATGGGACTATAGCCTGAAAACGACATGAAGGAGATGCAGGATGTACAAACTAATTGCAATTGATATGGATGGAACACTTTTAAATGATCATCATGAAGTAACAGAGGAGGTCCGCGACGCCCTTCACGCGGCAAAAGCGGAAGGTGTCAAAATTGTGCTTTGCACCGGCCGGCCTATCGGGGGTGTGCAGAGATATTTAGATGAACTGAATTTAATTGAAGAAGGCGACTATGTTATTGCGTATAATGGAGCACTTGTTCAAAATACGCATACAAATGAAGTGGTCTCAGAGCTGTCTCTCGGTTATGATGATTTGACTTCATTATATGACCTGAGCTTAGAGCTGAAGACGCCGATGCATTTCTTTGACTCATCTAATTTGTATACGCCTAACCGGGATATTAGCGAATTTACCGTATACGAATCCTATGTGACACAGGTGCCGCTTCATTTCCGCAAGATTGACGAGGTGCCAAAAGATATCCTCATCCCGAAAGTGATGTTTATTGATAAACCGGAGAACTTAAGCCGCGTCATTACATCGATTCCAAAAGACGTGAGAGAAAAATATACAATGGTCAGAAGCGCGCCTTTCTTTTATGAAATTCTGCACTCGGAAGCCAGCAAAGGAAATGCTGTACGCCAGCTGGCTCAGCTGCTTGGAATTGAACAGGCGGAAGTCATGTGCATAGGCGACAATGGGAACGACCTGACAATGATCGAATGGGCGGGCTGCGGGGTTGCCATGGCAAACGCCATCCCAGAAGTATTGGAAGCCGCAAACTTTCAAACACGCTCCAATAATGAACATGGTGTTGCGCATGCGATTCACGAGCTTGTTTTGGCTAAATAATAAAAAATCCAGCCTTCTAAAGGCTGGATTTTTTCGTTTTATTTGATGTAATGTCAATTCTTTGACGAACCGATTTGACTTTCGTTATGCTGATAAAACCAATTCGTTCACAATATGTATGATATTAATCTGAATTGAAAAGGGGACTGATCAAATGTGCACAAGTCTTACATTGGAAACTGCTGACCGTAAACATGTATTAGCGAGAACAATGGATTTTGCATTTCAGCTGGGGACGGAGGTCATTCTCTATCCGCGCCGTTACAGCTGGAAGAGTGAAGCTGACGGAAAGGCCCATCAGACACAGTACGCGTTTATCGGTATGGGGAGAAAACTTGGAAATATATTATTTGCCGACGGTGTTAATGAAAGCGGTTTATCATGTGCTGCACTTTATTTTCCTGGCTATGCGGAGTACGAAAAAACGATACGGGAAGATACCGTTCACATTGCCCCGCATGAGTTTGTGACATGGGTGCTGTCAGTCTGTCAGTCTTTGGAAGACGTAAAAGAAAAGATTCGATCTTTAACGATTGTAGAGAAAAAATTAGATCTATTGGATACAGTTTTACCGCTTCACTGGATATTGTCAGACCGGACGGGCCGAAGCCTGACGATAGAACCAAGAGCAGACGGCTTCAAACTCTATGACAATCAACCTGGTGTCATGACGAACAGCCCCGACTTTATATGGCATGTAACCAATCTGCAGCAATATACAGGAATCAGACCGAAGCAATTAGAGAGCAAAGAGATGGGCGGATTAGCCCTTTCTGCTTTTGGCCAAGGCTTAGGAACTGTTGGTCTGCCGGGGGATTATACACCGCCTTCCCGGTTTGTCAGAGCTGTTTATTTGAAAGAACATCTAGAGCCGGCGGCCGATGAAACGAAAGGTGTAACAGCCGCTTTTCACATTTTGGCAAATATGACGATACCAAAGGGCGCAGTGATAACGGAAGAAGACGAGATTCATTATACGCAATATACTTCCGTGATGTGCAACGAAACTGGAAACTACTATTTCCACCACTATGACAATCGGCAAATCCAAAAAGTAAATTTATTTCATGAAGACCTTGACTGTTTGGAGCCTAAAGTGTTTTCCGCTAAAGCAGAAGAAAGTATTCTAGAACTTAATTAAGATTCAATTAGCTGATTTCGGTATGAATCCGGGATCAGCTTATTTTTTTATGTGATGTCTCAGCTTCTGAATGAGTTGGAAAATGGACCGTTCTACGACGGCGACACGCGCGTTTATTAGCAAAGAGCAAAAGCGACGGCAAAATGCGTATGGTCGGATGTAGAGATAAGGTACAAGCTACATTTATATAAAACTTGGATCAAAACGAGGTTCAGCATCAGACTGGTTTTGCCAGTATACAGGTTGCACAAATGCCGTCCCATGATACTGCGAAATTCTTTTCAGCTTAAAAAGAAAAATTTAATCTTAACTCATTGACAAACGTCCAAGACAAAGGTACATTTTGATTTATTCATATTAAACGACTAGGAATATAGGAGTTTATTTTTCGGATTATTCAGCCTAAAAACATGATAAAAGGAGTATCGTCATGACAAGCAAAAAGAAACAAATCAAATTAGGGGTATTTTTAGCAGGTACAGGCCATCATGTTGCGTCTTGGCGGCACCCGGACGCGCCGTCAGATGCGAGCATGAATTTGGATTATTTTAAAGAGCTTGCGAAAACAGCGGAGCGGGGCAAGCTGGATATGCTGTTTTTAGCGGACAGCCTTTCTATTGACAGCAAATCACATCCAAATGTATTAACAAGGTTTGAGCCATTCACCCTGCTCTCTGCTTTGGCGCAGGTCACATCAAAAATCGGACTGACAGCAACAGCCTCCACTACATACAGCGAGCCATTCCATATTGCCAGACAGTTTGCTTCATTGGATCATTTGTCCAATGGCCGTGCCGGATGGAACGTCGTCACTTCATCTATTGAATCCACAGCGCTGAATTTCAGCGGTGAAAAGCACCTTGAACACCATTTGCGCTATCAGCGGGCAGAGGAATTTGTCGAGGTTGTAAAGGGGCTTTGGGATTCATGGGAAGAGGACGCCTTTATCCGTAATAAAGAAACGGGTGAATTCTTTGACAAAGAAAAAATGCACGAGCTGAACCACAAAGGAGAATATTTCTCGGTTCGCGGACCTCTGAACGTTTCAAGAACGCCGCAGGGCCAGCCGGTCATTATCCAGGCAGGATCATCAGGAGACGGAAAAGCGCTGGCTGCCAAAACAGCCGAAGTGATCTTCACAGCACAAAACCACCTGGAATCAGCTCAAGAATTTTATCAATCCATTAAAGAACAGGTTGCGGAATTCGGACGTGATCCAGAAAAAATTGCCATCATGCCGGGTATTTTCCCAATCATTGCCGATACAGAAGAAGCAGCGCAAGCCAAATACAAGGAGCTTCAAGATCTGATTATCCCATCTGTCGGTCTGCAAATTCTCCAAAATTACTTAGGCGGAATTGATTTGTCGGTATATCCGCTTGATGGGCCGCTGCCGAAGCTTGACGCCGAAGCTTCCAATGCGGTGAAGAGCCGCTTCAAGCTTGTTCAGGAGATGGCTGAACGTGACAATATGACGATACGAGAGCTTTACAAATACGTTGCAGGCTCCAGAGGCCACCATATCTTCGTCGGCACGCCGGAGCAGCTCGCCGACAAGATGCAGGAATGGGTGGATACGAAAGCGTGTGACGGGTTTAACATCATGCCTCCGCTTCTTCCAGAAGGAATTGAAGTGTTTGTTGATCAAGTGGTTCCGATTTTACAGGAGCGCGGCGTGTTCAGAAAAGAATATGAAGGCACAACATTACGAGAGCACTTCGGTTTGGAAAAGCCGGTAAACCGCTATGCAAAGTAAGGAGGAACGCTAGATGAAGCCACGATACCGCCTTGCAGTTGAACGTGATGCCGAACAGCTTCTCGAGCTGACATTGCGGGCTTATGAACCGATTCGAAAGCTCGGCATTCGTTTTGCTGCCGCTCATGCGGATTTGGATTTGGTGCTGAAAAATATTCGGGAAAATGCTTGCTACGTCATGGAAGAAGACGGGCGGATCATCGCGACCATCACCTTGAGAATGCCTTGGGGAAAACAGCCGGGACCGTATGGCGTTCCGCATATCTGGTGGTTTGCTGTGGACCCCGACACCGGAAAAAAAGGAATCGGAACAAAGCTGCTTCAATGGCTGGAGGAAACAATCCTTCGCGATACGTTAAAGGTTCCGTTTGTCTCACTCGGAACAGCGGATAAGCATCCGTGGCTGATTGAGATGTACGAACGAAAAGGATATGTCCGCTCAGGTGAACAAGACCTTGGAAAAGGGCATATCACAGTCTATATGAAAAAACAATTGCGACATGATCTATAAAAATAGAAAAGGCGGGAAAATCAAATGAAGATGAAAAAATGGACAGTGCTGGTCGTTGCTGCATTATTAGCGGTGCTCTCAGCTTGCGGCAATGGAAACAGCAGCAGTAAAGCGGATGACAATGTGCTTCATGTCGGTGCGACAGGACAAAGTTACCCATTTGCTTATAAAGAAAACGGAAAGCTGACAGGCTTTGACGTGGAAGTGATGGAAGCAGTCGCTAAGAAAATTGACATGAAACTGGACTGGAAGCTGCTTGAATTCAGCGGGCTGATGGGAGAGCTTCAAACAGGCAAGCTTGACACCATTTCCAACCAGGTAGCTGTGACAGACGAACGTAAGGAAACGTATAACTTTACGAAACCATACGCTTATGCGGGAACACAGATTGTCGTCAAAAAAGACAATACAGACATCAAATCAGTAGACGATTTAAAAGGCAAGACAGTCGCAGCCGTTCTCGGTTCAAACCACGCGAAAAACCTTGAAAGCAAAGATCCTGATAAAAAAATCAATATCAAAACGTACGAAACACAAGAGGGTACGCTGAAGGATGTTGCGTACGGCCGTGTAGACGCTTATGTCAACAGCCGAACTGTATTGATCGCGCAAATCAAGAAGACCGGTTTGCCATTAAAGCTTGCAGGAGATCCGATTGTTTACGAACAGGTTGCATTCCCATTTGCCAAGGACGATGCGCACGACAAGCTCCGCAAAAAAGTCAATAAGGCGCTAGATGAATTGCGTAAAGACGGAACACTGAAAAAACTCTCTGAAAAATACTTTAATGAAGATATCACAGTAGAACAGAAGCATTAAGAAACGGCGGTGACTCACCAGAATGAACACGATTGATTGGGAATTCATGATATCAGCGTTCCCGACTTTAATTCAGGCCCTTCCGATCACCTTGTTTATGGCCATAGCAGCTATGATCTTTGCCATTATCGGAGGACTTATTCTCGCACTCATTACAAAAAACAAAATTCCAGTGCTTCATCAGCTGTCAAAGCTGTATATATCCTTTTTCCGAGGCGTGCCGACACTTGTACAGCTGTTCTTAATCTATTATGGGCTGCCGCAGCTGTTTCCAGAGATGAGCAAAATGACAGCTCTCACAGCCGCTATCATCGGGTTAAGCTTAAAAAATGCAGCATATTTGGCAGAAATCTTCCGGGCTGCCCTCAATTCTGTTGATGACGGGCAGCTGGAGGCGTGCCTGTCTGTCGGTATGACAAAATTTCAGGCATACAGACGGATTATTTTGCCGCAAGCGATCCGAAATGCGATCCCGGCAACGGGCAATACATTTATCGGGCTCCTGAAAGAAACGTCACTGGCCTTTACATTAGGGGTCATGGAGATGTTCGCCCAAGGGAAGATGTACGCTTCAGGAAACCTCAAATATTTTGAGACGTACTTGGCGGTTGCGATCGTCTATTGGGTTCTTACCATGATCTACAGCATGTTGCAGGACTTGTTTGAACGTGCCATGAGCAAGCCATACCGGACTTAGAGGTGAAATCAGTTGATAACAGTAAAAAATATTCGCAAAGCGTTTAAAGATCTCGTCGTGCTCGACGGAATCGATCTAGAAGTGAAACGCGGAGAAGTGGTGGCAATCATCGGTCCGTCCGGTTCCGGAAAATCAACGCTTCTCCGGTGCTTAAATCTATTAGAGCGTCCGGATCAAGGCCTTATTGAAATCGGAGAAGCCAAACTGAACGCGGAAAAGTTTACACGCAAGGAAGCACATCGGCTTCGCCAGCAAACGGCCATGGTCTTTCAAAACTACAATCTGTTTAAAAATAAAACGGCTCTGCAAAACATTACAGAAGCTTTAATCGTGGCTCAACATAAACCACGCGACGAAGCGAAACGTATTGGAATGGAGATTCTGAAACAAGTCGGTCTGGAGCATAAGGCTGACAGCTATCCGATCACAATGTCCGGCGGCCAGCAGCAGCGAATCGGCATCGCGCGGGCGCTTGCGGTCAATCCGCATGCGATTTTGCTGGATGAACCAACGTCAGCGCTTGACCCTGAGCTCGTCACAGGGGTGCTTCAGGTCATCAAGTCCATTGCGGAAAAACAAACAACGATGATCATTGTTACACACGAAATGGCGTTTGCAAAAGAGGTTGCTGATCAAGTGATTTTTATGGCAGACGGCCATATTATCGAGCAGGGAACGCCAGAGGAATTGTTTGACCATCCGAAAAACGAACGGACGAAACGATTTATCAAGCAGGTGGGAGAGCCTGCAGAGCTTATATAAGAAGGAGAGAAGAACAATGGCCGACAAAACGTTTCATACCCGTTTAATCAATATGCGGCGTGATCTTCATGAACATCCTGAGCTGTCATTTCAAGAGATTGAAACGACGAAAAAAATCCGCCGCTGGCTTGAGGAGGAGCAAATCGAAATACTTGATGTTCCTCAATTGGAGACTGGCGTGATTGCAGAAATCAAAGGACGGGAAGACGGCCCCGTGATAGCAATACGAGCGGATATTGACGCGCTCCCGATCCAAGAAAAGACGAATCTCCCATTTGCATCTAAGGTTGATGGCACAATGCATGCATGTGGACACGATTTTCATACTGCTTCTATTATTGGCACAGCGATGTTGCTGAATCAAAGAAAGGCCGAGCTGAAAGGTACAGTCCGCTTTATCTTTCAGCCGGCCGAAGAAATTGCCGCAGGAGCAAGAAAGGTTCTAGAAGCTGGCGTACTTAATGACGTTTCTGCGATTTTCGGCATGCACAATAAGCCGGATCTGCCTGTCGGGACCATTGGTGTAAAGGAAGGTCCGCTTATGGCAAGTGTTGACCGGTTTGAGATCGTCATCAAAGGGAAAGGCGGACACGCCGGCATCCCAAATAACAGTATTGATCCAATCGCTGCAGTCGGACAAATCATCAGCGGGCTGCAATCTGTGGTCAGCCGCAATATCAGCTCACTGCAAAACGCAGTCGTCAGTATCACAAGAGTACAGGCGGGCACCTCGTGGAACGTAATTCCAGACCAAGCTGAAATGGAGGGGACGGTACGAACCTTTCAAAAAGAAGCGCGGCAGGCTGTTCCGGAGCATATGAGACGAGTGGCTGAAGGAATTGCAGCGGGCTATGGGGCACAAGCAGAATTCAAGTGGTTTCCTTATTTGCCTTCCGTTCAGAATGACGGCACATTTTTGAATGCGGCATCCGAAGCTGCGGCACGGCTTGGCTATCAAACCGTTCACGCTGAGCAGTCTCCGGGCGGAGAAGACTTCGCTCTGTATCAAGAGAAGATTCCGGGATTTTTTGTCTGGATGGGAACGAACGGGACGGAGGAGTGGCATCATCCGGCCTTTACACTGGATGAAGAAGCCCTTACGGTTGCCTCTCAATACTTTGCGGAGCTGGCGGTTATTGTATTGGAGACCATCAAATGAGCAAACAAGGGCTGACAGCAGGTCTTGCAGCGGCTGTGAGAACATCACAACCTGAGCATTCAGTTGACGCGATTCGCGAAGCAAAAAAAGGATTACTTGATTTTACTGCCGCTTCATTCGCAGGAAGAGAAGATAAAGGAATTCAAAAGCTCCTCCGTCTGATAGAGGATGAAGGAGGCCGGCCCCTTGTTCCTATTATCGGACAGGGCAAAAAGGCCGCGCCATTACAATCCGTGATGCTGAATGGATTTATCGCCCATGCATTGGATTTTGATGATGTCCACTCCGATGTAAGAGGACACCCCAGTGCCGTCATCGTACCGGCCCTTATTGCATCTGCCGCTCGCGGACATGACGAGCGGCTTCTTGGCGCTTATATTGTTGGTGTTGAAGTGATGGCACGGCTGGGAGAATCAATTGGCAGCCGCCACTATGAAAAGGGCTGGCATAATACAGGAACGCTTGGTGCCATCGCTGCTGCCTGCGCCGTAGGTTATGCTGAGGCGCTGACTCAGGAAGAGCTGGAAAAAGCAATTGGTTTTGCGGCTACACAATCTGCTGGGATGAGGGTGCAATTTGGAACAGAAATGAAACCACTGCACGCCGGTTTGGCGGCTCAGGCTGGCTTGCTGGCCGTTAAGCTGGCCCAATCAGAATTTGGCGGGTCCCGCACGGCACTTGATGGAGAAACTGGTTTCTTCAGTCTGTACGGTGACGTTGAAAAAGCACAACATACTTTGCTAAACGATTGGGGGGCACCGTGGAGAATTGTGCAGCCGGGTCTATGGTTTAAAATCTATCCATTTTGTTCCGCGGCACACCATGCTGCAGATGCGGTACGACAGCTTATCTCCGAAGAAACCATTTCTGCTGCCAATACCGAACGTATTGAAGTGATATTTCCGCCAGGCGGAGATGCTGCATTGACGGAAAGATCTCCAAAAACTGGAGAGGAAGGCCGTTTCAGCGTTGAATATGTGATTGCTCTTGCTTTGCATGGACACGGCCTGACCGTTGAACATTTCAACAGCCAGCCGATCCCAAACGGCGTTCAAACGACAATAAGGCATATTCAGCGCGTATATGACAATGCTATTCAGCCGGCTCCTCATGCCGTTCCAAAAGGCCGTTTCACGATTGTCCGGGCCTATTTATCAGACGGCCGGATTTGCGAAGCGCGTGTGGACTGCCCAAAAGGGGCGCCAGGAAATGAGCTGTCTGAAGAAGACATAAAAGAAAAATTGACATTAACGGTCCCGCAAGAAAAAGCGCGGAGCATCATAACAGCCGTTGAAAAAGCCGATATAAAAGAATTTTTAGCTCATATTGAATAAGATCAACTCTATTCGGTGATTTCAGATGATATGATAAAACCAATTATACGTTTGAAAAAGGAGAAAACCATGACGGTGAATGACGCGGTTGTATTCATTTTGGCTGCCTTTTTACTATGGGGAGCGGCGGATTATTGTTTGGGAAACAGATGTGGGCTAGGCGAGCGGTTTGCGGCCGGCTTTAAGGCTATGGGGCCGCTGGCGCTGTCCATGATCGGAATTGTGTCGCTGGCGCCCGTGCTGGCAGCAATCCTGATTCCCATTGTTGCTCCGTTTTACACAGCGATTGGCGCGGACCCTTCTTCCTTTGCGAACACCATTTTGGCGATTGATATGGGAGGATATGCGCTGGCTGGAGAAATGGCGAAAGATCCGCAGGCCGGGCTGTTTTCATGGGTGTTTTTAGGAACAATGATGGGACCGGCAATCGTCTTCACGATTCCCGTCGCTCTTGGCATCATCGAAATAGAGGATCATCCGTATTTTGCGAAAGGCATATTAATCGGGCTGTGCACAGTGCCGATCGGTTGTTTCATCGGCGGATTATGCGCGGGCTTTGACATCGGCATGATAGGTAAAAACCTTCTGATCCCGAGTCTGTTATCTGCTGTGATCGCTTTTGGATTATGGCGGTATACCGACAGTATGATTCGGTTGTTTCATCTCTTCGGGAAAGCGGTCAGTGTTGTTGCGATTATCGGGCTTGCGGCTGTCTCCGTTGAAACGCTGACAGGCATTGTGCTGATTCCGGGAATGGAGAATGTCGAGACAGGGATACAAACGACAGGGACCATTGCCATTGCTCTGGCAGGGGCGTTTCCGATGACGGCTTTTATTACAAAAACCTTTAAAAAACCGCTACAGGCTCTGGGGAAATGCCTTCATTTAGATGAGACAGCAACTGCAGGCTTGGTGACCTCTTTGGCGCACCATATCCCAATGCTGGCTTCATTAAAGGATATGACGCCGAGAGGAAAGGTCATCAATGTCGCGTTTGCGGTCAGCGGCGCTTTTGTACTCGGCAGCCACCTCGGTTTTGTGGCTGGAATGAAAAAAGAAATGGCGGCGGCCATGATCATTGGGAAATTAGCAGGCGGAGTCACAGCTGCCGCAGCGGCTGCTTGGATGACACCTGCACAATCAGCTAATCAGCAAAAACGTATCTCAGCCGGCCATAGCTGAGGCAGAAGCTGTTTCAACTTTGTCCAATCGGGAATGTTACAGTAAAGATTTCTGTGAAAGAGGGTTGGACACATGGCGGTGAAAGACCGGTACATGTCAAAAATAAAACAGGAAACCAAGCCTTGGATCAAACGATTCGGGAGGCTTGGTTATTTTGCATTCGGCGGCGTTTTTATTCTGCTTGGGGTTTTGGCCTTTATGACGGCTGCCGGGGCAGGCCGCGCGAAAGATTCGAGCGGAGCTCTCCAAACGCTATCACGCATGCCGTATGGGTCACTATTGCTTTTTTTAATAGGTATTGGCCTTATCGGCTATGTGATCTGGATGGTGTTAAGCGCGATCAAGGACACGGAGGGGCACGGAAATAGCAGGCGAGGCCTGTCACGGAGAATAGGAAACTTTTTCAGTGCCGCCGTTTATACATCCATCGCTTGGAATGCCTTGCGATTTGTGTTTGGCCAAGGGGACGGCGGCACTTCAGAACAGACGTGGTCCGCTTATGTATTGGCGCAGCCATTCGGCCAATGGCTCACAGGGCTTACGGGTGCGGGTTTTATCGTATTTGCGATTGTTCAATTTATGAAAGGCGTTCGGGCTGCTTTTATGAAAGAATTCGATACATCAAAAATGAACAAACAGATGATATGCATCACGAAAAACACCGGGCGCGCAGGCAATATCGCCCGCGCCATTATTTTCTCAGCCATCGGCTATTTTCTCATCAAGACAGCCATGACCGCTGATCCTGACGACACAAGAGGCTTTGACGGTGCGCTCGCCGAACTCGCGCAGCAGCCGCATGGCAAATTGATTCTATCTATATTGGCATTAGGCCTGATCCTATATGGAATGTACGCCATTATGAAAGGCATTTATCAGCATATGACCTGGGAGAAGTAAGCTCTGGGCAGGTCCGCGCCCAGAGCGTTTTTCAGTTTCTTAGAAATCAGGTGGATGAAAGTCGGCGCCAGCCTGTATAATAAAAGCAAATCAAAAGCAGTTTTATCAGGACTGATCCACAGGGAGGTGCAGAATGGATCGGGAAAAACAACAATTAAGCATAGAAGCGGCAAGGCTTTACTATCAGTCTGACTACAGTCAGCAGCAAATTGCTGAGCAGCTCAACATTTCAAGGCCAACCGTTTCCCGGCTGCTGCAATATGCAAAGGAAAAAGGGTATGTCCAGATTCGCGTCATGGACCCTTTTGAGGATTTGGATGCGCTCGGTTCCATACTTGAAGAGAAATACGGGCTCCTTGAGGCGCATGTTGTGTTTTCCCCGACACCCGATTATGCAGGAATTACACATGACCTAAGCCGCTATGGTGCAGAATATATGCATGAAACGGTAAAAGACGGCGACATTGTCGGCGTCAGCTGGGGAACCACCATGTATCAAATCGCGCAAAACATGCAGCCGAAGCAGGTAAAAGGCGTCGAGGTCGTCCAGCTAAAAGGCGGCATCAGCCATTCCCGGGTAAACACGTATTCGGCTGAAACGATTCAGCTGTTTGCAGAGGCTTTTCAAACGATGCCGCGCTATCTCCCGCTTCCCGTCGTGTTTGATAATGCGGATGTGAAGCGAATGGTGGAGAAAGACCGTCATATTGAGCGGATCATCGAGATGGGAAAGCAGGCGAATATCGCTCTCTTCACGGTGGGGACTGTCCGTGATGAAGCGCTGTTGTTCCGACTCGGATATTTTAACGAAGAAGAGAAAGCCCTGCTGAAAAAACAGGCCGTGGGGGATATTTGTTCACGCTTTTTTGATGCGAAAGGGAATATTTGCAGCAGCGCCATCAATGACCGGACCATCGGTGTTGAGCTTCAAGACCTTAGACTGAAGGAACGCTCCATTTTAGTTGCCGGCGGAAGCAGAAAAGTATCTTCCATTCACGGAGCATTAACCGGAAAATATGCCAACGTTTTAATCATTGACCAGCATACCGCGAGGGCGCTTGTTAATGATTTGTGACACGTTCAAACCTTTCATTGAACAAAATTTCAATTACCAATTTACATATGTTCAAAAGTCGGTTATGCTAAAAAATATCTTAACAAAAAAGGAAGTGTGCGAAGGATGTCATTAGCCAACATAATTGATCATACAGCTTTGAAACCGCATACACAAAAAGCGGACATTCTAAAACTAATTGAAGAAGCGAAAACATACAAATTTGCTTCAGTATGTGTCAATCCGACATGGGTGGAGCTTGCTGCAAAAGAGCTTAAGGGAACTGGAGTCGACGTTTGTACGGTCATCGGCTTCCCGCTCGGTGCCAATACAACTGAAACAAAAGCGTTCGAGACAAAAGACGCCATTTCAAAAGGCGCCACTGAAGTGGATATGGTCATTAATATTGCCGCTTTAAAAGACAAGGAAGACGATGTGGTGGAAGCTGATATCCGCGGTGTAGTGGAAGCTGCAGCCGGAAAAGCGCTTGTCAAAGTCATTATCGAAACGTGCCTTCTGACTGATGAAGAAAAAGAACGTGCATGCCGTTTAGCGGTGTCTGCGGGAGCGGATTTCGTAAAAACATCAACAGGCTTTTCTACAGGCGGCGCAACGAAGGAAGATATCGCCTTAATGCGCAAAACAGTAGGACCTGATATCGGCGTGAAAGCATCTGGCGGAATCAGAACGAAAGAAGATGTAGACACAATGGTAGAGGCCGGAGCAAGCCGAATTGGCGCCAGCGCAGGCGTTTCTATCGTAAAAGGAGAAAATGCATCAGGCGGAGACAACTATTAAGAGCTGACGGAAGGCAGACTGCTTTCCGTTTTCTGAGGAAACAGTAATTGTAAGCGAATACAAATAAAGGAGAAACACATATGAAGTATTTGATTGGGATTATCGGTTTAATCGTGTTTTTAGGCCTCGCGTGGATCGCGAGCAGCGGCAAAAAAAGAATTAAGATCCGCCCAATTGTTGTTATGCTCATTTTGCAATTTATTCTTGGCTACATTCTCCTCAATACCGGAATAGGGAATTTCCTCGTGGGAGGATTTGCAAAAGGATTCGGTTATCTGCTTGAATACGCGGCTGAGGGAATTAACTTTGTGTTTGGCGGCTTGGTGAATGCGGACCAAACGACATTCTTTATGAATGTTCTCTTGCCAATCGTGTTTATTTCCGCTCTGATCGGGATTCTGCAAAAGTGGAAAGTCCTCCCGTTTATCATTAGATATATCGGCCTTGCCCTCAGCAAGGTAAACGGTATGGGAAGATTGGAATCGTATAACGCAGTGGCTTCTGCGATTTTAGGGCAGTCAGAAGTATTTATCTCCTTGAAGAAAGAACTCGGTCTTTTAAATCAGCAGCGCTTGTACACGCTTTGCGCATCTGCGATGTCAACTGTGTCAATGTCGATTGTCGGCGCGTATATGACCATGCTGAAACCGGAATATGTTGTAACAGCGCTGGTTTTGAACTTATTTGGCGGTTTCATAATTGCTTCTATTATTAATCCGTACGAGGTTGCAAAAGAAGAGGATATGCTTCGTGTTGAGGAAGAGGAAAAACAATCCTTCTTCGAAGTGCTCGGAGAATACATCCTTGACGGTTTCAAAGTAGCGGTTGTCGTCGCTGCGATGCTGATTGGATTTGTCGCGATTATTGCCTTGATCAATGGCATTTTTAATGCAGTATTCGGTATTTCGTTCCAAGGCATTCTTGGATATGTGTTTGCTCCATTCGCTTTTCTTGTGGGTATCCCATGGAATGAAGCTGTTAATGCGGGAAGCATTATGGCAACAAAAATGGTATCGAATGAATTTGTCGCCATGACGTCGCTTACGCAAAACGGTTTCCATTTCAGCGGCCGTACAACAGCGATCGTATCGGTATTCCTTGTGTCCTTTGCGAACTTCTCCTCAATCGGAATCATTGCCGGTGCCGTAAAAGGACTGAATGAAAAGCAAGGAAATGTCGTCGCTCGTTTCGGCTTGAAATTATTATACGGTGCTACGCTTGTCAGCTTTTTATCAGCAGCAATTGTGGGCTTGATTTACTGAACTTAATCGAAAAGGATCGGTGACCAAACATGAGAATGGTAGATATCATCATCAAAAAACAAAACGGAAAAGAACTCACCACTGAAGAAATTCAATTTTTCGTGAACGGCTACACAGACGGAAGCATTCCTGATTATCAGGCAAGCGCGCTTGCTATGGCGATTTTCTTCCAGGATATGAGTGACCGTGAACGCGCGGACTTGACGATGGCTATGGTGAACTCCGGTGAAACGATTGATCTTTCTGCCATTGAAGGAATTAAAGTGGATAAACACTCCACCGGCGGCGTCGGCGACACGACAACACTCGTTCTCGCTCCGCTTGTTGCGGCTCTTGACGTACCGGTTGCCAAAATGTCCGGCCGCGGCCTCGGCCATACGGGCGGCACGATTGATAAGTTAGAGGCAATCGACGGCTTCCACGTGGAACTGACGAAGGATGAATTTATTAAACTTGTGAACCGCGACAAGGTTGCGGTCATCGGCCAAAGCGGCAATTTAACGCCGGCTGATAAAAAACTGTACGCGCTTCGTGATGTAACGGGAACGGTCAATTCCATTCCGCTCATTGCAAGCTCGATTATGAGCAAAAAAATCGCTGCCGGGGCGGACGCCATCGTGCTTGACGTAAAAACGGGAGCGGGCGCCTTCATGAAAACAGAAGAAGACGCTGCTGAACTTGCCAAAGCGATGGTACGGATCGGAAATAACGTCGGCCGTCAAACAATGGCTGTCATTTCAGACATGTCCCAGCCGCTCGGCTTTGCGATCGGAAATGCGCTTGAAGTCAAAGAAGCGATCGACACACTCAAAGGCGAGGGACCTGAGGATCTTCATGAGCTTGTCTTAACGCTCGGCAGCCAGATGGTTGTGCTTGCGAAAAAAGCCGATACATTGGACGAAGCAAGAGCGAAGCTGGAAGAAGTCATGAAAAACGGCAAAGCGCTTGAGAAATTCAAGGATTTCCTGAAAAACCAAGGCGGCGACAGCTCAATTGTTGACGATCCGTCTAAGCTTCCGCAAGCCGCATATCAAATTGATGTGCCTGCCAAAGAAGCGGGTGTCGTCTCTGAAATCGTCGCGGACGAAATCGGCGTCGCGGCGATGCTGTTAGGTGCCGGCCGCGCCACAAAAGAAGACGAAATCGATTTAGCCGTCGGCATCATGCTCCGCAAAAAGGTCGGCGACAAAGTAGAAAAAGGGGAACCGCTCGTAACGCTTTACGCCAACCGAGAAAACGTCGATGAAGTCATCGCAAAAGTCTATGACAACATCCGCATCGCAGCGGAAGCGAAGGTGCCGAAGCTGATTCATACGTTAATTACAGAATAAAAAATAAAGCACATCCCATGCTGAGCGGGGTGTGCTTTTTTAATTATAGGATGTGATCGGCTGGATATTCCTCTTGGCTGATTTTTTTCGCTTTTGTAACATTTCTTTTGAAATGGTAGATGAGATAGCAAAGGATGATACAAGGAACTCCGCAGAAAAGTGCGATTCTTTGATTGGGATCAAAAGCAAGACCGATACAAGAAGCAGAACATAATAAGAGAGCGGCTATAGGCATAAGAGGATAAAGCGGCGTGCGAAATGTCAGATCTTTTACATTCCCCCCTTTTTTCAGAAATCTCTTTCGAAACAAGAGTTGGGACAAGGCAATGCTCATCCAGACCACGACTCCTGCAAATCCAGCAATTGCGACCATCACCACATAGACAGTTCCAGGGGCCACGATACTGGAAACGAGAGATAAACAAGATACAGCCATACTGATCATTAAGGCATTTAAAGGAATGCCTTTAGATGTGACTTTCTTAAAACGGGAGCTGATCATGTTTTCATTTGCTAACGACCACATCATACGGGTCGAAGCATATAAGCCTGAGTTGGCGACAGACAGCAAGGCTGTTAATATCACGAAATTCATAATATCAGCAGCGTAAGGGATTCCGATCTCCGCAAATACGGCTACAAACGGGCTTTCAATCACGCCTGCGTCCTTCCACGAAATCAACCCGGATAATATGAAGACAGCGCCAATGAAAAAAATCACGGTTCTCCATGCGACATTACGGATGGATCGCGGAATATCCTTTTGAGGATTTGCTGATTCTCCTGCTGTAACGCCGATTAACTCTGTACCAGAAAAGGCAAAACTCACAGATATCATTGCGATAAAAACGGCGAGAAAGCCATTCGGAAACAATCCGCCATGGTCCGTGAAGTTTGACAACATAGGAGCATCCGCCGTTCCGTTTAAAGAGATCAGGCCAAACATGGCGGCTCCTCCTAAAATGATAAATAAAATAATGGTGACAATCTTTACGCTGGAAAACCAAAATTCAGTTTCCGCAAATAACTTAACTGAAAATGCGTTGCATATAAAAAGAAGGGCTGCAAAAATCGCACTCCACATCCATACACTGCTGTCAGGGAACCAGCGCTGCATGAGAATACCGGATGCGGTAAACTCAGAGCCTACCGTCACCACCCAATTGATCCAGTACATGATGCCGACCATAAAACCGGTAGATGGACCGATAAATGTTGTAGCATATTTTTGAAAAGAGCCGGTTACCGGCATTGCAACCGACAATTCGCCGAGACATTGCATGACGAGGTACATCATCAACCCGCCGATTACATAAGCGAGTATCGTACCGCCGGGTCCGGCTTGATGTAGCGTATAGCCCGTACTGAGGAAAAGTCCTGTGCCTATGACGCCTCCCAATGAGATCATAAATAGGTGCCTGCTTTTCATTGTGCGTTTTAGCTGTTGGCTGCTGTTCTCCTGAAGATTCACTGTCTCGCCCTCCTTTTAGCTGCCATTCCTAAGGCAGATGAGTTTCTTATACCCAAAATACAACCTGCCAGAAGATCACTTGAATGTGGAGAGTTTCATTCCTTTTAATGCGTGTAACAGAACATGAGCTGCAGCTCTGCTTGTCATATCTCGAAAATCGAGGGTAGGGTCGACTTCAACAATTTCAATCCCGGCAACATTGGGCTGTTGTGCGATGTACTTAACTGCTTCAAGCAATTCGTCTGTATAGAGGCCGCCCGGGCCAATCGCTGGACAGCCGGGTGCATGGGACTGGTCTAAGACATCCATGTCAACAGAAATAAAAATGAAATCTGTTCTATTTTGAACGGCTGGCAAAACCTCTTTTATCGTGGAGATGAGCCCTTTTTCCCGGATCATGTCCATCGTGTGAATGTTCACGTTATGTTTTTTTGCATATGCTTCATAGGCCTGGCTGTTGCTGAATTCTCTGATACCCAGCTGGATCAAATGTTGACCTTCAATGATCTCTTCATCCAAAAGGCGGCGGAAGGGGGTGCCGTTTGTCGGCCCCCCGTCCTCCGTATTGCGAACATCGTGATGGGCATCAAATTGAATCACCGCTGTCGTTCCTTTTGTTTGTGCTATCGCTTTTATGGTGGAGTAGCTGATAGAGTTATCTCCCCCGAGAATGAGCGGCACCCAATCCGGATGGTCCGAAAGCAAAGCGTGCATGGTTTGGAAAATGTGATGATGTGACTTTGCGATATCAGTGACATGAATATCGATATCCCCCAGATCATATAGAAGCTCTGATACGACGTGCTCTCCAAGCTCAGCAGAATAGGCTGATGAATGTTTCAGAGCCTGGCGTATTGTTCCGGGTGCAAAGGAAGCGCCTGAATGACTGATGGAGGATTTTGATAGGGGGACACCTATCAACGCCGGTCCCTTAATGTCCTGACCGTCCCATGTTGCGATCAGGTCGCTCATTTTTGTGACATCCCGGTCTTTAAACGAAGATCCGGCCTCTTTGAGAAAAGGGTACTTATCCAAGAATGGCTCCCTCCCTGTTGACAACAATTGTTCCGTTTTTCATGACTTGATGTACATGATTGACCCCGTAGTGATACGGAATATACATATAGTTCGAGGCTTGCCAAATGACTAGATCAGCTGAGCGGCCGACTTTGAGCTGACCGGCTTCTTCTCCTTTCCCTATGGCATATGCGGCATTGACTGTGACCGCATGCCAAATTTCTTCTGCAGTCATTTTCAGATGAAGCGCGGCAATCGACATGATCAGCTGGATATTTTCAGTCGGCGAGCTGCCAGGATTAAAATCCGTTGCCAAGCTGACACATACACCTTCATCAATCATAGCTCTAGCCCTGGCGTATGTGCTTTTGCCAAGATAAAATGTCGTGCCCGGCAAGAGGACGGCGATCGTTCCTGCCTCAGCCAATTTCTTTATGCCTTCGTCCGATGCACCTACCAAATGGTCGGCTGAGAAGGCCTTTAGCTCACCTGCTAATTCAGCGCCTCCAAGCGGATCGATTTCATCTGCGTGTATTTTTAATCCGAAGCCTGCCTCAGCTGCTTTTTGTAAATAACGGCGGGATTGGCTGACTGTAAAAACGCCTGTTTCTGTAAAAATATCAGCAAAGCTGGCGAGCTCCTGCTCTTTGATTTCCGGCAAAAGGGAAAGCATTTGATCCAGAAATTCATCTGGATCGTTTTGATATTCGGGAGGAATCGCATGGGCTCCCATAAATGTGGAAACAAGGTCAACAGGCTGGCTTTCATGCAGTTTCTTTGCGACACGCAACTGTTTGAGCTCTGTCTCTTTTTCCAAGCCGTAGCCACTTTTCACTTCTGCTGTGGTTGTGCCGTAGGACAGCATTCTTTGCAGATGAAAATGGGCTTTTTGCAGCAGCTCTTCTTCTGAAGCCGCCCTGGTATCCTTGACTGTAGACAGAATCCCGCCGCCCTGCGCCAGAATATCCAAATATGAAATGCCCTGAAGCTTAAGGTTCATCTCCTTTTCACGAGATCCGCCAAATACAAGATGGGTGTGCGGATCAACGAGGCCAGGCGTTACAAGGCGTCCCGAACAGTCAATGATTTCATCTGCCTCGTAACCGGCTTCAGCCCCTTTTTGTCCGGCGAACACAATTTTCTGTTCATGGATGCCGACAACAGCGTCTTCGATCACATGAAGATCCTGCATGCTTTTGCCTGCCCGCGGGCCGCTGCTTTCCATCGTCAAAAGCTGACCGATGTTGATGAGAATCGTATCAATTTGCTTTGGCATGTCATCACTCCTTTATTTTTGCATCGGCACGATAATGTCCTGTTCCTTCGCTACTTCAACGGCACGTTCATAACCCGCATCCGCATGACGGATAATGCCCATTCCTGGGTCGCTCGTTAAGACCCGCGCGAGCCGCTCGTCAGCCAGCTCACTTCCATCGGCCACTGCGACCATGCCGGCATGAAGGGAATAGCCCATTCCGACGCCGCCGCCATGGTGGAAGGAAACCCAGCTTGCACCCGCCGCCGTGTTGACAAGCGCATTTAGCACAGCCCAATCACCGACAGCGTCACTTCCATCCTTCATCGCTTCTGTTTCCCGGTTTGGAGAGGCGACAGACCCGCAGTCCAAATGATCTCTCCCAATAACGACAGGCGCTTTTAGCTCCCCGGTTCTAACCAGCTCGTTAATGGCGAGGCCCATCTTTTTTCGTTCTCCATATCCAAGCCAGCAGATACGGGACGGCAAGCCTTGGAAGGTGACTTTTTCCTGTGCCATATCAATCCAGCGGTGAAGGGCTTTATTTGTCGGGAACAGCTCTTTTAATAACGCATCCGTACGGTAAATATCTGCCGGATCTCCGGAAAGCGCCGCCCAACGGAACGGCCCTTTTCCTTCACAGAATAAGGGGCGGATGTAGGCAGGGACAAACCCCGGAAAATCGAAGGCATTCTCCAGCCCTTCATCCTTTGCGACTTGCCGGATATTGTTGCCGTAGTCAAATACAATAGAGCCCTTTTGCTGAAAGGCCAGCATGGCTTCGACATGTTTTTTCATGCTTTGCTTCGCAAGGCGCACGTAAAGCTCTGGAGTGTCTTGACGCAAACGGTCAGCTTCATCAAGGGAATAGCCCTCGGGAACATAACCGATTAAAGGGTCATGGGCAGATGTCTGATCTGTCACAATATCAATTTTGACGCCTCGGTTCAAAAGTGTGTGATGCACCTCAGCTGCGTTTCCGAGAAGTGCAATGGACAAAGGTTTTCCTGCCCGCTTTGCCTCTTCAGCCCAAGCTAAGGCTTCCTCAATCGATGCTGTTTTTCGATCGCAGTATTTTGTTTCGATCCGCTTGTCGATGCGTTTCTCGTCAACCTCGACGGCAATCACGACGCCTTCATTCATCGTGACTGACAGCGGCTGGGCGCCTCCCATTCCGCCGAGACCCGCTGTCAGCGTCAACGTTCCTTTTAAGCTGCCCCCGAAGTGCTGTTGCGCCAGCTCAGCGAAGGTTTCATAGGTTCCTTGCAATATGCCTTGTGAGCCAATGTAAATCCAGCTGCCAGCCGTCATCTGTCCGTACATCATCAACCCTTTTTTCTCAAGTTCGTGGAAATGCTCCCAGTCTGCCCACTTCGGAACAAGAACAGAATTTGCTAAGAGCACGCGCGGGGCCTGCGGGTGTGTACGGAACATGCCAACGGGCTTTCCGGATTGCACGAGCAATGTTTCATCATTTTTTAGTGTTTTCAAGGAATGCTCAATGGCGTGAAAAGCGTCCCAATCTCGTGCGGCTTTGCCAATCCCGCCATATACGATGAGGTCCTCCGGCTTCTCGGCGACTTCTGGATCAAGGTTGTTTCGAAGCATCCGAAGCACTGCCTCTTGCTCCCATCCTAAGCATTCAAGCTCTGTTCCTCTGTTGGCACGGATTGATTTTTTTACATCAGTCATATGTTCATCCCCCTTAGTTCTTTATTCTGATGATCAGGTATTAAAGATTCCTTCTTCAGCCAGTCAGTCAAGCGTTCAATGTCATAGGAAAAAACACGGTCCTGCTGAATGGACGGCACGACTTTTCTCATTTCTTGAAAAAGCTGTTTCGTATAGGACGCAGCATGTTCTATGCCTCTGTATTCAACAGCCTGCAATGCGCAAATGGCTTCGATCGCAATGACTCTCCTTGTATTTGCGATCACCTGATAAGCATGCCGAGCGGCGATGGTTCCCATGCTGACATGGTCCTCTTGGTTGGCGGATGACGGAATGGAATCCACACTTGCCGGATGGGCCAGTGTTTTATTTTCAGAAACGAGTGAGGCCGCGGCGTACTGCATGATCATTGCACCGGATTGCAGACCGGGATGAGGGCTCAGGAACGGCGGCAGGTCATTCAGCTGCGGATTCACAAGTCGTTCGATCCGGCGCTCTGCGACATTCGCAAGCTCTGATATTGCGATTTTCAGAAAATCCATGGCAAAGGCGATCGGCTGTCCGTGAAAGTTTCCGCCGGAAATCACTTTGTCACCGTCATTGAAAATGAGAGGATTGTCTGTAGCTGCGTTCATTTCAATCTCTAATTTCTCTTTGACATAGCCTAGTGTCTGCCAAGTCGCACCGTGTACTTGCGGAATACAGCGCAATGAATAGGCATCCTGGACCCGCAGTTCTCCCTGGGAAGTTGTCAGGCCGCTGTCAGATAGATAAAAGCGAATTCGTTCTGCGACATCGATCTGCTCCTGATAGCCGCGGGCTGAGTGAATATCCTCGTCAAATGCATCGATAATTCCCCGCAACCCCTCAATCGTTAAGCTGGCAATGCGTTCTGTTTGATAGGCTAGTTTCTCAGCTTCAATGTAGGCGACCACCCCCATTGCAGTCATGGCCTGAGTCCCGTTAATCAAGGCAAGCCCTTCCTTGGATGTCAGCGTTACCGGTTGAATACCTGCTTTTTTCAAGCCTGTCATTGCCGGCATTCTTTCCCCCTCAAAAAAGACCTCTCCTTGTCCGATCAGCGCAAGCGCCAGGTGGGAAAGCGGCGCCAGATCTCCGCTTGCGCCAAGTGATCCCTGCTGGGGGATGACAGGATGGACGCGTTTATTTAAAAAAGCAAGCAACTGTTCGATCAGCTCAGCGCGTACACCGGAAAAGCCTTTTAACAGCGCATTGGCACGCAAAAGCAGCATTGCCCTAGAAACGCACTCAGGAAAAGGGTCGCCGACTCCGCAGGCATGAGAAAGGATTAAATTCAGCTGCAGCGCCGCCGAGTCTTCTTTCTGAATCAGGACATCGCTGAATTTGCCAAATCCGGTGTTGATGCCGTAGATTGTCTTTTCGTCGCGTACAATCCGTTCCACTGCCGCTCTGCTTTTTTTCACGCGCTCCATACTTTCCTCGGAAGCCGCTGCCTCCTCAAAATCAAACAGCACACGAGCGACGTCGGCTGTTGTCAATGAAGAACCGTCTAAAGTCACCATAAGCCCAACTCCTTTTTCTTTACTTTGGTAAAGCGCCCATACAAAAAGGAGCTATGCTGTGAACATCTGTTTTCACGCATAGCCCCCTATCGTCTAAGATCTATGGGCTGTTTCATATGTGATTAATTCCAACACCGAATGTCTCGTGCTCAAGACCTTTAATCGGCGCCCCGATTGTTCCGTAAAGCGAGACAGCAATCCAATCGCCTTCCGCTTCACTTTCATAAGGATTTCCCCTCAAAACGGCAAACCTCAAGCCCACCGTCCGAAGCAGCGATCCCAGCAGCATTTCACCTCTGGTCACGCCATGCAAAGCCTCCATCGTCGCATGATAAAGCGCATGTGACTCCCGATAACCCTCAGATTGAATGACACCGCTCTTTTTGGAAGCGGTTTCAATTGCGGCTACTACTTTATGCGCGTCCATTGATCCTACCTTGCCAAGACAGACCTTCCATCCGTCTCGCTCCAGCTCCTCAACCTGCGTACTCTCTTCAGCCTCATTCAGCAGCAGGAGAACAGACAGCCGTCCGATCCGACGCTCTTTATGCAGTGTCATATGAATCACTCAATTCCTAAAAATTCTGATAACTATTAACTGAGTATTATATTAATTGGTTCAGCAGCAGAAGTCAAAAGGTTTTTTACAGTCTTTAACAAGTTAGATTGCTATTGTAATAGCGTGACGCAGAAAGCAGAACAGGTTTTTTCAGCGATTGCACACGATATCCAGACAAGGAGGCAAGCGCCGCTGTCTAACTCTCAATATGCGTTTACAAAGTCGCATTTTTCGTAAGGCGTTTTATAAAGAGCCAGCCGAATGACTCCGGTGTTGACGGGCAATCAGGCATCATCTTAAAAACCGCCGACAACGAAATGGCTGTATCACAGTCGATGCAAAACCTGACAAAGCAGTTATTACATGTACGCGAATGAAAAACAGAGTGATGAAAGAAGGAGAAACAGCAAAAGAGTTGAACTATGAAGGAGAGGATATGCAAGCAGCAGTTCTGCGCAAAACAGCCAGACATCAGTCTGACTATGGAAGAGAACAGTGAGAAATCACCTATCTGTTTGAATATGAAAACATTCGGCTGTTTTAATAGGCCGGGGTATCTTCATAGGGAAATGTAAGCGTTTAAAATTTAATAAAAAAGAGAGGCGAATTGTTTAGATGTTCAACCGATTGTTCCGTGTATGTTTTCTTGCAGCTCTTATCATGACCTTCACCCTACCAAACTCCGTCTATGCACAAAAACCTGTATTTAAAGAAGTCAGCGTCCATGACCCTTCCATCATTGAAACAAACGGCACCTTTTATGTTTTTGGATCTCATCTCGCTTCAGCAAAAACAAATGACCTTATGCAATGGCAGCAGCTGACCAACAGCGTAAGCAATGACAACCCACTTATTCCGAATGTCTATGAAGAATTAAAAGAAACCTTCGAATGGGCCCAATCGGATACTCTTTGGGCGGCTGACGTCACGCAGCTGGCGGACGGCAAATACTACATGTACTACAACGCCTGCCGCGGCGACTCACCAAGATCCGCCATGGGTGTTGCCGTCGCTGACAACATCGAAGGGCCATACAAAAACAAAGGCATCTTTTTGAAATCAGGAATGGAAGGCACAAGCAACGATGGAACACCGTATGACGCAACAAAACATCCGAATGTCGTCGACCCGCATACCTTCTTTGATAAAGACGGCAAGCTGTGGATGGTGTATGGATCATACTCAGGCGGCATTTTCATACTTGAAATGAATCCGAAAACGGGCTTCCCGCTTCCTGGACAGGGATACGGGAAAAAACTGCTTGGCGGCAACCATAGCAGAATCGAAGGCCCGTATGTTCTCTACAATCCAGACACCCAATACTACTACTTATACCTATCATATGGCGGTCTTGATGCAACAGGCGGCTATAACATCCGTGTGGCCCGCTCCAAGAAACCAGACGGCCCTTATTATGATGCAGAAGGCAATCCAATGCTTGATGTCCGCGGCAAAGAAGGCACATTCTTCGACGACCGTTCCATCGAACCATACGGCGTCAAACTCATGGGCAGCTACACTTTTGAAACAGAAAATGAAAAAGGCACCGGGTACGTTTCACCAGGCCACAACTCCGCATACTATGACGAAAAAACCGGGCGTTCCTATTTAATCTTCCACACCCGCTTCCCGGGCAGGGGTGAAGAACACGAAGTCAGAGTCCACCAATTGTTCATGAACAAAGACGGCTGGCCGGTAGCAGCGCCATATCGTTACGCAGGTGAAACACTGAAAGAAGTAAAACAAAAAGACATCACAGGAACATACAAACTCATCCAGCACGGAAAAGACATCTCAGCCGACATCAAAAAAACCATCAACATCAAGCTCAACAAAAACTACACCATTTCCGGGGAAATGACCGGAACATGGAAGAAAACCGGAAAAAATACAGCCGACATCACGTTAGCGGGCAAGAAGTATAACGGGGTATTTTTACGCCAGTGGGATTCGGTGAGAGAGAAGAACGTGATGACGTTTAGTGTGTTAAATGGCAGCGGTGAGGCTGTATGGGGATCTAAATAAGATGGAGAAGGCGCCTTCTAGAGAAGGCGCTTTTTTATGAGCTTTATTGACTATAAGAAATGGTTGAGCGAGAGAAAAAACAGAAGTGATAGCGGGGTTCAAGACCTAAACGAAAAGTCCCCATCATGATGATTCTCCCTCTTACAAAGTTATGAAATTGAATTTTTAGCTATTTAGAACCGGGATAAAGCTCCTCAAGACAATCCTTTTTACCTATTTATCCAATATGACCCATCATGTAATATGAAAATAGTCTGTATTGTAAAGAATTTACACAGTTTGATAGAAACACGAGGTGTTGCGGCATGCATAGTGAAATGTTGTTACATTCGGTCAAAGCCGACTTACATGAAAAGCAGGAACAGATCCATCAATTAAAACGAGTGCTGCACGAAATCAGGCAAATCAAACACGAATTCTCCGAGGCCCAGCATCTCATTCACCGGCCTCATCTTAACCGGGAGGCATGGAGAGGAACACATGCTCAGCGGTTTGAAGATATTCGTGAAGGAATGAACAAAGCATATCAGCAAATCAAAAGCGATCAAGTCAGCGGAATCATCGAAAGCATAGAAGGAAAAATCCACTCATTAGAGGGCGATGTCTATTCCATAAGACGCCAAATTACGAGGATAGAGCATGAAATAGAGAAGGAAAAACATAAAAAGTGAGGTGAGCACAAATGGCACAGGAAATTAAAATGGTGTATGGCACAGTGAAGAAAGGGCTTTCTCAGCTCAAGAATTCAGCTGAACTCAAGTCCTCCTTACCCGGCCATCTCTCAGGCAGAAACCATTTGAATGTTGTGAAGTCCATCGAGCAATTAAATAAGGACATCAAAGAGCTCACTGAAGCATATGCGTCTGTTCTGGCCAAGCATATCGCACAAACGGAAAGCGCGGTAAACGCCATGAAGGAAACGGACGAAAACATATCATCTTCCATGAAATAAAGCACGGGAGGACAAGGGATTGAAAACATTAGATGTCCACGCTCTTCACGAGGGCATTCAGCATACGATTGAGAAACTGGACAAGCAAAAACAACAGCTGGAGAAGCTGGAAAAAAGCGTTGAGCATCTGGCAGGCATGAAGGATGCGCTGAAAGGAAAAGGCGGAGATGCCATCCGGACCTTTTACGAGGAGTGCCACAAGCCTTTTCTCCTTTTCTTTGGCATGTTTATCGACGAATACAAAAAAGTGCTGAAACAAACACAGCATGCGATTTCCTCTGTAGAATCTGACTCCCATGGCATGATTGCAGAGGCTTTTCTCTCACACGATGCAAGACACGGGGTCAAGCATGCACGAGAAGTGACAGAGCAGCTCACAGACGCAGTGAATCGCCAGACATCAGCCATTGATCACATCGTCAGCCTGCCGACAGTCAATGATTCCTTTTTTCGGATGGAAACAGAACAGGCTGAGCGACTGATTTCGGACACCCTGAATAAGCTCTTTCAATTTGACGGCCAGCAAACCCAAGCACTAGAAACCGCAAAATCAGATTTTCAAACGATGAAAAAATATATAGACCAGCTTGAAACCATGTACACCGGTCCGAAAATTGAAATCACAGGCTACAAAAGCGGCTCCATCTTGAAATCGCAGGAGGAAGAAAACATCAACCAAACCTTCGGCGCCATTAACCCGCAAATGAAGCAGGCGGATGATTCTCCGATGGAGATGATGTTGAAGAAATTAGCCGAGAATGAAAAGTCTAAAGTGGATTCAGTTGTCAAAACGGGTCATTCTAAAAAGGTAAGTAAAAATATCATCGTTATCAATGGTAAAGTGTATAATACGAGTGAACATAGAGAACATATAAAAACTGATTTCTCAAATGCAGAGGTTAAGCAAGTCGTTTATAATGATACACTTTACAATGTATACATATCTGGTAATGACATGAAGCTTGAACCTGTCGTCTCGCTTTCGGACATTAAAGTGGATGAGAATGGATATGTGAAAATTTTAGAGACAGCTGTAGAACTTACCGGCGTGTATGATCTTTTTAAGGCAGCCACGGGCAGAGATCCGGTATCAGGCGAAAAAGTCACTGGGAAAGACCGTGTTGTTGCCTCCATAAACTCAGTACCATTTGCCAAAATAGCTAAGTTAGAAAAGTTAATAGATATTAATAAACTTATTAATGATGGGAAAAAGGCTAAGAAGGCTTCGGAAGTTAAAAACGTTGCTAAGGATACGGGTAATGGTGTACCTTCTTATGGAAAGAAGTCAGTACCTAAAGGACCTTACAGAGAAGTACATGGATTCCCAGTTAAAGTAAAGCCAGGTGCTCAAGAGAAACATATTCCTAATACGCCAAATTACAAACAAGAAATAGCAAATGGTAAAAACAAGAGTGTTTTCTATGGTGATAATAAAACAGCACAGGAATTGCTTGATAAGTTTGCAGGAAAAGGCGATTTCTTAAAAAATGGCAGGGAAAGAGTAGACTTTGGAAAACCAATAGGAAAATATTATGATCGTAATACTGGTGAATATGTTGAGACTACTAAAGGATTAATACATTATGGAAAAGACGGAGCGCATATAGTACCATCTAGGCCATAAAAATAAGAAAAGAGGGATCGTATGGGCTATGATTCTTTAATTGAAACTTTAATAAAATATGAAAATAATGACTTGATACTAGAATGGACAAGTGGGTTAAGGATTATTGGAAAACTAGATACTGTTTTTGAAACAGACAATGGATTGGACGAAGATGATAATAATTATACAGAATATGATGCAGCTGCATTTAAAGTAAATAAAATATTATCCAAACCGATTCAGAATGAAGGCAATGTATATAATTGGTTGAGACAAGAAAAAAGTTCATTGGTTGAAATCTCTCTCTATGATGATCCACCAAGTACAGTTTTATTAACTGATGGTCAAAGAGTGTGGAAAAGCGATAATTAAATTAACAAATTTTAAATTGGGACCTTGAAATTGGTTAAAACCTTTCAAGGTTCTTTTAGGTTGGAAACACAGCACCTATTATGTTTGGGAAATACTCATTATATTGCTTGTGTTAATTCACACCATCTACCGGTGAATAAGAAATAACGGAGATAGTATATTGCTCAAATATAAATATGCAATTGAATATATAGATGATTATGATGAAGTCATTTTGGATTTGGAAAAAGAGAAAATACTTAAAAATGGTTACCTTATTAGTAATTCGTTAGGATCTGATATATTTAGTGATTTCGATAGCATAAAGGAAGAAATTGATCAATTATTAAAAGTATTGTCTGGGGAATTACCAATATTCGAAAGTGGCGGGAATTTAAATTTAATTAGTTCTGATAAACATAAAACAGTGATTGAAGATATTTTCGCAGATGAAGATGAAGGAGATTGTATATGCACAATAGAGACGGTGGAATATACCAAGATCATTTTAATCTGGGCAAAAGAAAGTATTAAGTACAAAAACAAAAGAGGCGTTCTATCAGCAGAAGAAGCTGATGAAAGAATAGGTTGGATAAAAGAAAAGTGGAGTGAATTGAATTTTACTAATTGAGGAATAAACAGTGGCGGTATACATTTTATTACTAAAAGAATATGAAGATAATGAAACTGTGGTTTACAAATTGGGGCCTCATGAAAATACTATGGGCAAAATGAAATTAAATAAAATAATTAGGAAGTTTTCAGAGTTAGAAGAAATTCCTGATAAAGATCTCCCGTCAACATTTTATTTTGATCTAGCTGTACAAAGATTAGCAGTTTGTTTAGAAAGAGAAGAGGTTGTATTTCCAGAAAAAACGGCTTTTGAGTCTTAGCAATAATAAAACCTTGATTGGCAACACCCCCTTTCAAGGTGTTAAGCTGTATTCAATATAATAAAAAACAAAGAGGTTCTCCTATGATATATAATGCATTTGTTAAAGGGCTTGATTCACATATAGAAGAGGAAGTGATTCTCGAAATAGAAGGGATAGAATTTACAGGTTTTTCTTCTGTCTGTCCTTATGAAATTGAAGTAGGGAAAAAATATCCTGTGTTAGTTGGTTTTACGATTTTGGATGAGTTAGTTATTCGTGAAAGTATAGAAAAAACAAAAGAATTAGAACAAATTGGTTTAGGATATCAATATTATATTAGGGGAATTTTGCAAGAGGATTCAATTGATGCTGGAATCGTTCTTACTGATGAAGATGAGTATTTTTCTGAATATCCTTATTTAATTGGGAAAAATGTTGAGATGAAGGTTGACAGGATAAGTATAGAATTTTTAAGGGAGGCTGTTTAAATATAAAAAGTAAAATGATTATAAAAATGGAAACTTAAATTTTTTTATGAGAAGGCTTTGTTCTTGGACATAATCAGAAAAAATTATGAAGGAAACCTTGATTGACACTGCCATAAATAATAGCTGAAGAAATACATAAGGTGATTGTAGAGAGTGAAGAAGATAGATGAGAAATTTTTATTGAGAAAAATAAATGAATCATTATTAATCATTCAGATTGTTTTGCCCCTAGCAGGAATAGTTCTAACTATCACGACAATATGGTTAGCAAATACCAATCAAGTTAACGATATAGAGTTATATGTAATTGCTGGTTTTTCATATGGTGTATTTTTCTTTTTGTTCCCTTTAGGTATTTATATATTTAGGAAAAGAATACTTATAAAAAAATTAAATGATTTAGACGGATATCAATAAGTTTCTAATACGTGAACGTACAGTCTAAGAGCCATTGGGTTGAAAAAAATCTATTCAAGAAAGTCATCCGGGAATAGGGTTTGAAACTATTATTAGAAGGTCATTTGAAATTATGTTAAAAACATTAGAATGTAGAGATAAAAAGCCTATGAAAGTAGAATTTGATGTCTATACACCAATTAATATAAAATTTGGAAATTAGGATATATCAGAAGATAAAACGGTATACTGGAGAACCGGAGATTTTAAAAAATCATTAATCGAAATAGGATTTGCACAAAAAACAGGAGAAATTCGTTCTATTACATTAAATCTGTGTGAAAGTGTTTATAAATCTAAAGAATGGAATATTGAAAACATTGAACCAATAAAAGGAGTTCCTGTTCTTAGCGTAGACCGACAACAGAATGAAACGTATATCGATGAAAAAGGAATATTAAACGTATATATAACAGATAAGACAGTTTATATTCAATTTTCAGCTCATGAGATAGAATCTCTTATAGAAAATAATCACGTATTATTTTGTTTGGATTGTGATGACAATATTTGTGGTGTCATTATAAACGATGTAGGAGATAATGAAATCAACATATTAGAACAGGCATTAAAATAATAATAAAAGAAAAACCTTGAAGGGTGAACCTTTCAAGGTTTTTGACAATTATCATCTTTTTCTAGCAACAACAAATAAAAAGTTAAGGGGCAGTTTAAAAATGTTCACTACTTACAATGAATATGATTTATTAGAACTATTTGAAAGTGAGCCAATAAGCGTGGTGAGTGATCCCCTTGCAGAAATATTCATGTACTCTATCCAAGATATGAAAGGCTTTAAACTGATTCTGACAATGGATGTATACGCTTTGGAGTGCAATCTAAGTCTCACCTTCAATGAGTTGCTTGTTTTTGAATCTAAGTTTATAAATGTTACTCAATTAAAGAGATGTAATTCTGATCTATTTATATATATTCATAACGAACCAAAGGTAAAGGTTATATTTAAAAAGCAACTTGGAATTATTTTTGTTTAATGACATATATGAAAGCAAGGATGTTAGAAATTAAAAATCGCTTTAAATACTTTCAAAGTACATCATGTAAATGACGATTGGAAAACTCTTTACGTTGGGTTGAAGCAAGGGTGGATAAACAAAATTGAAGTAATGAATTATGCTGTTGAATATTTGATGAACCATCCCGGTGTACAACAAGAAGAAATTCTAGAACTGGCTTGGGGAGACAAGGATGATATTGAAGAAGCCATTTTGAATATATTACGAGTTGAAGAAAATAGTTTCTATGCTATTGAAAAAAGAAAATGGAGATATGTTATTCTTCTTGAAGTAAAATCAAAGTATAGTGATCATGGAATTGAACTTTTGAGCAAGCTTGCGGAAGTTTATGCAGATATGAATTACCCTGAAGATATGGCGGGTTTTATTCATTATCATCCTTTTAATAACGGGTGTAACTCGCATTTACATTCCTATGAAAAAAATATAAATAGATTATGCAATTTCAAGATTTTTTAGTAAGGAAAAAACAAAATATACAAAATGGCTTACCGTTATAAAAAATAGTCCTTATTGAGCAATCACCTTAGTCAACACCAAAAATGAAAGCGTTGACATCCCGAGAATCTAGTGCTAAAGCATACCTACAAACAAATACAGCGACCCGTCAGGATTGTTACTGCGAAAGCAGGCAAAACCTAAATGGTGCAGGTGCAGGAGGAGACTCTCGCAATCTGTGTCATTTAGGTTTTTTTTATTCTCTTTTAGGAGGTGATGCAGCATTTGATAGAAAAAAAGCTGGTGAAAGGCGGCCACCTTTCATCCAGCAGTCCCCCATAAAAAGGAGGTATACACATGGATTATGATAAATTATCGAAGGACATATTACAACTCGTAGGCGGTGAAGACAACGTTCAGCGCGTGATCCACTGCATGACGAGGCTGCGTTTTAATCTTCATGACAACGCGAAGGCGGATCGCAGTCAGCTGGAGCAGTTGCCTGGAGTGATGGGCACCAATATCAGCGGCGAGCAGTTTCAAATCATTATCGGAAACGATGTGCCGAAGGTGTATCAGGCGATTGTGCGGCACAGCAATCTCAGTGATGAAAAGAGCGCTGGTTCATCCTCTCAGAAAAAGAATGTGCTGAGTGCGGTCTTTGATGTGATTTCTGGTGTGTTTACCCCGATTCTGCCTGCGATTGCGGGAGCGGGGATCATCAAAGGGCTTGTTGCGCTGGCAGTTACGTTTGGCTGGATGGCGGAGAAGAGCCAGGTTCATGTCATTTTGACGGCTGTCGGTGACGGCGCGTTCTACTTCCTGCCGCTCCTGCTAGCGATGAGTGCGGCGAGAACATTCGGAAGCAACCCGTACGTCGCGGCTGCCATTGCGGCGGCGATCCTGCATCCGGATTTGACAGCCCTGCTCGGTGCGGGGAAACCGATTTCCTTTATCGGGCTTCCTGTAACCGCTGCCACTTATTCGTCAACGGTCATCCCGATTTTGCTGGCGATTTGGATTGCTTCGTACGTAGAAAAATGGATTGACCGTTTTACACACGCATCTCTCAAATTGATTGTGGTTCCGACATTCACGCTATTGATTGTCGTGCCGCTGACATTGATTACAGTCGGTCCGCTTGGCGCTATTTTAGGAGAATACTTGTCTTCTGGGGTCAATTATTTGTTTGATCATGCAGGGCTTGTGGCGATGATTTTGCTGGCGGGTACATTCTCTTTAATCATTATGACGGGCATGCACTATGCCTTTGTGCCGATCATGATCAACAACATCGCTCAAAACGGCCACGATTATTTACTGCCGGCTATGTTTTTGGCGAATATGGGGCAGGCGGGAGCATCATTTGCCGTCTTCCTTCGCTCCAGAAACAAAAAATTTAAATCACTTGCGCTTACCACAAGCATCACGGCGCTGATGGGGATTACAGAACCTGCGATGTACGGCGTGAATATGCGATTGAAAAAGCCGTTTGCGGCCGCTTTGATTGGCGGTGCAGCCGGTGGCGCGTTTTACGGCATGACGGGTGTTGCTTCCTATATCGTCGGGGGGAATGCAGGTCTCCCGAGCATCCCTGTCTTTATCGGCCCAACGTTTATTTACGCGATGATCGGCCTTGTGATTGCGTTTGCGGCGGGAACAGCAGCTGCGTATTTGCTTGGATTCGAGGATGTGTCTTCTGACGGCAGCCAGCAGCCGGCAGTGCATGAGGGCAGCAGAGAGATCATTCACAGCCCGATTAAGGGAGAAGTGAAAGCCTTAAGTGAAGTCAAAGACGGAGTGTTTTCTGCCGGGATCATGGGAAAAGGATTTGCCATTGAGCCTGAAGAAGGAGAAGTTGTGTCGCCTGTTCGTGGAAGCGTTACCACCGTTTTTAAAACAAAACACGCAATTGGCATTACGAGTGATCAGGGAGCTGAAATACTCATACACATTGGATTGGACACGGTAAAGCTGGAGGGACAATGGTTCACGGCTCACGTCAAAGAAGGCGACAAGGTCGCACCGGGAGATCCGCTCGTGTCCTTTGATCTGGAGCAAATCAAAGCCGCGGGATATGACGTCATTACCCCGGTGATTGTGACCAACACAGACCAATATTCGTTTTCGCCGGTGAAAGAGATCGGTAAAGTGCAGCCAAAAGAAGCGCTGCTTGCTTTATCTTAAAAAACTGATGGGGTGATCAATATGAGTTCAAATGCAAAACAATTTCCAGAAGGATTTTTATGGGGCGGCGCAGTTGCTGCCAACCAAGTGGAGGGTGCTTATAACGAGGGTGGTAAGGGGCTTTCGACAGCTGACGTATCGCCGAACGGGATCATGTCTCCATTTGATGAATCAATGACTTCCTTGAATCTGTATCACAACGGGATTGACTTTTATCATCGTTATAAAGAGGATATCGCCTTATTTGCAGAAATGGGATTTAAGGCGTTCCGCACATCGATTGCGTGGACGAGAATTTTTCCGAATGGCGATGAAGAGGAGCCCAATGAAGACGGTCTCAGATTTTATGATGATCTGTTTGATGAGCTGTTAAAGCATCATATTGAGCCTGTCGTAACCATCTCTCATTATGAAATGCCGCTCGGTTTAGTGAAAAATTATGGCGGCTGGAAGAATCGCAAAGTCATAGAGTTTTATGAACGCTATGCCAAAACGGTTTTCAAACGCTATCAACACAAAGTGAAGTATTGGATGACGTTTAATGAAATTAACGTAGTGCTCCATGCGCCATTTACCGGAGGCGGTCTTGTTTTTGAAGAAGGAGAAAACAAATTAAACGCGATGTACCAGGCGGCACACCACCAATTTGTGGCCAGTGCTCTTGCTGTCAAAGCGGGTCACGACATCATTCCTGATTCGAAAATCGGCTGTATGATAGCGGCAACGACAACCTATCCGATGACTTCTAAGCCGGAGGATGTCTTCGCGGCAATGGAGAATGAGCGCAAAACACTTTTCTTCTCAGATGTTCAGGCAAGAGGCGCATACCCGGGATATATGAAACGCTATCTGGCAGAAAACAATATTGAAATTGAAATGGCTGAAGGCGATGAAGAGCTCTTGAAAGAACATACTGTGGATTATATTGGATTCAGCTACTACATGTCGATGGCGGCGAGCACAGATCCGGAAGAGCTTGCAAAATCAGGGGGCAACCTGCTGGGCGGAGTCAAAAACCCTTACCTCAAATCATCAGAATGGGGCTGGCAAATTGATCCAAAAGGCTTGCGCATCACGCTCAACACCTTATACGACCGTTATCAGAAGCCGCTGTTCATCGTTGAAAACGGCCTTGGCGCTGTAGACAAGGTTGAAGAGGACGGCACGATTCAGGACGATTACAGAATCAACTATCTGCGTGATCATTTATTTGAAGCGCGCGAAGCCATTGCGGACGGCGTTGAATTAATCGGATACACATCATGGGGGCCAATTGACCTTGTCAGCGCATCTACTGCGGAAATGAAAAAACGCTACGGTTTCATTTATGTGGACAGGGACAATGAAGGAAATGGAACATTTAACCGCATCAAGAAAAAAAGCTTCAACTGGTATCAGCAGGTTATCGCCACAAACGGAGAGAGTCTCTGACAAATTTTTGAAAACTCATGCACTTCAATTGACAATAACGAAATGCAGACGGACAATAAAAGAGAAAGATGAACCACCCACAGTCCGAAAGGCGGGAAGAGCATGTTTAACAAAATGTTAGTAGCGATTGACGGATCAGACATGAGTGCAAAAGCGCTTGATGCCGCAGTGCATTTGGCAAAAGAGCAGCAAGCGGAACTAAGCATTCTTCATGTGGGGAGAGAAGCCGTCGTCACGACTTCTTCTCTGACGGGAATTGTCTATGTGCCTGAACACTTTATTGATGAAATCAGGAACGAGGTTAAAAAAGAGGGCCTGAAAATCCTTGAAAATGCAAAAGAAAAAGCAGCCGAAAAAGGCGTTCAAGCTGAAACCATTTACGCGAATGGCGAGCCGGCGCATGAGATACTAAATCACGCAAAAGAGAAAGGCGTCAGCCTGATCGTAGTCGGCAGCCGTGGCATCAGCGGCCTGAAAGAAATGATGCTTGGAAGCGTCAGCCATAAAGTGTCTCAATTATCAACATGCCCGGTTTTGATTGTTCGATAGATTTGTAAAAAAAGCGCCCAAGGGCGCTTTTTTTTATCTATTAGAAAATGTAACTAATAATATATCTCGATGCGCGCCATCTGCATTGGCAGTGCCGACCGGTGTAACCGCATGAAAGACCTTTTGCCCGAGAGCAAGTGTCTCAAGCGGGTCTGTCAGCCGCAGCACTTTATCAATTTGCTTAACAGACGGAGCAATTAAGTTATCTCCTCCGATAGCATCTTCGCTCAGCTGAAATAGATGGACGAAAACAAGCGGTTCATCGTCACGATGCAGCCAAATGGGTGAGCTGTATGAAGGCGCGTCAGGTGTCACTTGATATCTGACTTGGTGAAGCCCGACGATCACTTCTTTCTCCCAATCTACAAAATCGGTTTGGCGAGCCATTTCTACATTTGAATGTATCATGTGCCGCGTTACAGGATGCTGTAGAAACTCATCTGATATTTTTTCAAATTGTCTGACGATACCGCCATCATCATAATTATATTCTTTTGATTGGAAATATCCATTATCCGGATCTAATTCAAGAGTGTCGGAGTGAGGAGCCAAAATGTAGCGGGAATGCGCTCTGTAACGGCCGCCTCCTTTAGGATCAGCTTTCAAATCATCATATGTAAGCTGTAGTTCGCGGACTGCAGCGTCCGTTGTTTTCTGCTGATAGAAATCTGCTGGGATATACGAATAGCCGTTTTCCTTTAAAAAAGAAGCATATTTAGAAATATCGGATGTCAACTCTTTTTGTACGTTTGAAACTTGAACCATATGAATCTCTCCTTAAAAAGTAGATGATTTTTTTAGTAATTTCCTGTATGATAGAAAATGTGGAAAATAGAGGATGTAGTGCAATGCTAAATTATTTGTAATATATTGTCAAATAATAATATTCAGATTATTACAAATTACCAAAATGAAAAAAGGCAGAATGTAAAATGATGAAGAAAAAGAATATAATGATAACTGGGGCAAATAGCGGAATCGGCTTTGCGGCGGTAAAGCAATTTCTAACAGAAGGCTTTCGAGTCGTTGGAGTGGATATTCAAACGAATAAAATGTCAGAATTTATAGTAAACAGTGACTTTTACATGGATAAAGCAGACTTGTCTGATGTCCGGCAGGCGGAATCTTTGATGCCAAAGCTTGAACAAAGCCAATTGATTCCGGACATCTTAATCAATGCAGCAGGGATAAGGGAAATCACCCCTGTTCTTGAATTATCGGCAGAATCATTCAAAAAGGTCATAGACATTAACCTCACGGCCGCCTTTATTCTTTCTCGGGACGCGGCAAGGCTGTGGTCAAAGCTGGGGAAACAAGGCTGTATAATCAACATCGCCTCTGTGTCCGGGCTGATGGCAGAGCCTGCGCGGGCTGCCTATGTGTCTTCCAAGCATGCGGTCATCGGAATGACGAAGCAGCTCGCTATGGAATTCGGATCAAAGGGGATCAGGGTGAATAGCATTTCACCGGGCGTGATCCAAACAGAATTAACGGAAGAGTATTTTCAAGACGATGAAATGGTTCAGCTGATCAAGGATAACCATGCCCTTCATACGTGGGGGCAGCCGAGTGATATCGTTTCCTGTATGAAGTATTTGGCTTCTGATGAGGCGCACTTTATTACAGGTTCAAACTTTGTCATAGACGGCGGCTGGACGGCCGGCAAGAAACTATAAAAAAAGGAAAAGCACCTTGCAGTTGGGGTGCTTTTCCCTATACATAATTGGAGGTAGAATACGCTTGATGCAGCAAGATCTCTCAATCACACCAAAACAAAAATCAACAGCCGTAATCAAAATGGTCATCTCTATGGTGATTTTCGGCTCCATCGGCTTTTTCTCAGAGCATACCAATCTGCCGTCATTTGAATTGGTCTTTGTCCGCTGCCTTTGCGCGACGCTGTTTTTAGGCCTTTGCTGGCTGGCGTCCGGCCAGTATAAAACTGAAAAATGGAGCAAGAGAGACGTGCTGCAAACATTGGCGTGCGGTTTCTTTCTTGTATTCAACTGGGTGTTCTTATTTAAGTCTTTTGAAGAAACGTCCGTTACAATTGCCATCTCCGTTTATCATCTAGCGCCGGTGCTTGTTCTTCTTCTGGGTAGCTTCCTCTACAGAGAGAAATTAAATGTGATCTCCGTCAGCTCCATTATCATCTGCTTTCTGGGAACTGCGCTGATTTCCGGGATTAACGGCAGCACTTCATTGACACAGCTGATGGGATCAGGGATCATATGGGCAGTTCTCGCCGCACTGTTTTATGCGTTCACCACTTTATTGGGAAAAGGCATTCACAATCTCAGTCCTTACACGACCACCTTCTTGCAGACGGGTTTAGGGGTTATCATCCTGATTCCGTTTATTCACTTTGGCGCTTTTGCTGACCTATCTCAGGGAAACTGGATTATGGTGGTATCTACCGGCATCATCCATACGGGTATTGTATATTTGTTGTTTTTTGACAGTTTGCGATTTTTATCAACGAAATTTATTTCAATCATTGTATTTCTCGACCCCGCTGTCGCGATCGTGCTAGATACCGTCTTCACAGGCTTCCGCCCTGACCTCTATCAAACGCTTGGCATCATGCTGATCTTTGCGGGTATGGCCTTGACGCTTGTCAGGAGGCAGGGGAAGGCGAATGTGGCAGCTGAGGGTACGGATATTGAACAAATGCAATAATGGAAAATGTAAAAAGGCCTATGGGGCCTTTTTTTGTTTTAGGTCAATTGACTCTCGCTAATCCTTAAAATAAGATAAATTTTCTAGAAAAATATTGTAATAATATTTCAGTCTAGTTAAGATTATTGAGTGAATATTACTTTTATTACAAAAGGAGAGAGAAAATGAAAAAAAGAAAGAGGCGAAACTTTAAAAGGTTCATAGCAGCATTTTTAGTGTTGGCTTTAATCATTTCATTAGTGCCAGCCGATGTACTAGCAAAATCCACAGAAGAAGAGAATGGAAATCGTATTGCTGCCGATGATCCAGAAGAAACTCTTCAGAAAGAACAAACTGAGGAAGCTGTACCTTTTGATCCAAAAGATATAAACAAAGAGGGTGAGATCACCTCTGAAAGAACAGAAAATACAAAACTCTATTATGAAGGTGACGGTGTCTATAAACAGGAAGTATATCTTGATCCTATTCATACAAAGGAAACACCTGATGCCGACTGGGAAGACATTTCTCCTGAGTTAAAAGAGTCGACAAGCAAACAAGTCGAGACAGAGAACGCCATTTTGAATTCAGATTTTCAAAAGCAAATGAAGAACGGGCTTTACGCGACTTTTGAGCATAATGACCATAAGGTTACATATTCACTTGTAGAAGCGAAAGGCCCGAATAAAACTTCACTTACTCCGAAAGATACCTCAGCAGATTATAAGACTGACAGTAATGAGATTGTGTATCCGGATGTGTTTCCGAATATTGCTCTTCAGACTTTCACATTCAATGAAAACATAAAAGAAGATTTAGTCCTTCATCAGTATAATGGATACAACACATTTACATTTCAGTTAAAAACCGATTTGCAGGCTAAAGAACAAGAGGATGGATCCATTGATTTTTCTGATGAAAAAGGAAAAGTTGTTTTTTCTGTGCCTAAGCCTTTTATGACGGATTCAAAACTAGATGAGCTTTCCGGCGAGGTTGAACGGTCAGACAAAGTCAGCTATAAGCTGGAAAAGAATGAAGAAGGGTATTTGCTTCATCTTACGGCTGACGAGAACTGGCTGAAAGACCCAGAACGCGTATATCCAGTATCTATCGACCCGTCAACTTCTTTATCTGTTTCATCGGATACGTTTGTCATGAGTGCCTACCCGACGACGAACTATTCGGCCTCCTCACAAAAATGGGATGCTAATTTAAAGGCCTATGTACTGAAAACGGGCTATTATGACAAAACAACAGGCACAAACTATGCGTTCATGAAATTTAACAACCTAAAGCCAATTCAAAATATGACTGTCACTAAAGCTACATTAAAAACATACGTAGCCCATTCCTATTATGGAACAAAGGCAACCGGGCTTTGGCTGGATACGGTCAACAGCAATTATGATAATGCAAAAGTGACATGGAACACCAAACCGGCATCTAAAAATATCGGAAAAGCCGACGTCCATAAAGGACAGTGGGCGAGTTATGATGTGACCGCTGCTGTAAAGTCATGGAACACCGGCGGGGCCAACTATGGATTTAAGCTTCATACAAACGGAAACGGTAAGGAATACTGGAAAAAACTAATTTCTTCAGCGAACTCCGCCAATAAACCGTATATTGAAGTGACGTATACCATACCAAAGGGAAACACCCCTACAATTAAAGCCTATCACAATGGTGATTCCACTGGTTATTTCGATATCAGCTGGAAAAAGGTTGAAGGTGCGAAAGGGTATAAGGTATGGATTTACAATGGTAAAGAATATCAAGCGATTTCTACAGGCAACGTCACGTCGTGGAGCACAAAAGGGAAAAAAATCTGGCCTACGAGCGCAGAAATTGCTTCCAAGAGATATAAACTGCATCTGGACGGCAAGGACGGAGCCGAATTGGCACTAGACCCATCCCCGGTCTATAAGAACTCCGGCGGAAGCTATGCCACAAGCAAAAACTATTGGATTGGCGTCAGTGCAATATTTGACCAAGGTGAAGGAGCGATGTCCGCACCGGCAAAGCCCGTTATCCCTAATGTAGGAAAAGCACAAGCACCATCAGCAAAGGGCTACAATAATGGGAATGCCACAGGATACTTCGACCTTTCTTGGAAAGCTGTATCCGGTGCAACCGGCTATAAGGTTCAGGTGTTCAATGGGAAAGGCTTTGAGACACTTGATCTCGGAAATCAGACGTCTTGGACCACAAAAGGGAAAAAGATCTGGCCGACAAGTGCAGAAATCAAGGCGGGAAAATATGCTCTTCACCTAAAGGACGGAAGCGGAGCAGAGCTGCCGATCAATCCTGGACCAACCTATAAAAACGCCGGGGGAGATGGAGCCAAAAAAAATTACTCGTTTAAAATTATCGCATACAACAAAGACGGCGAAGCCATTGCATCCCCGGCTGCTAACCCGGCACTTCCTGATATCGCTAGGCCAAAGAATGTAACTGGCTATTTGTATACAAATACAAAATCGAGTCAAACGGGTTATGTGAATTTGATATGGGAAAAGGTTCAAAATGCGAAGGGCTATAAAGTTAACATTTACAACGGTAAAGAATATCAGTCCTTTGATGTTGGTGATGCTGATCATTGGACAACCCAAAATAAAAACATCTGGCCGACTTCTGAGGAAATCAAAGCCGGAAGCTATAAGCTTCATACAGATGGAAAAGGCGGGGAATTAGCCCTCGATCCATCACCTGTCTATAACAATGCAAATGGGAATTACAAAGGGAAGAAGAATTATTCTTTCACGCTTGTCGCCTATGATGCGAATGGTGAAACGATTCCAACGGCGCCCTTTAACCCAACGTTCCATGAAGGCGCAGAATTCCTAGGTACAGAAGAGTACTGGTCTATCATTGATATCCCAAGCGGCCAGTTAAATGGTGCGACAGGCAATGTCATTGTGAATGAAGAAGATTTGTCAATTGACGGACGCGGTCCGGGACTTGGCTTATCGAGAACCTACAACAGTCTTGACAGCTCTGATCATTTATTTGGGCAAGGCTGGTATGCTGATGCAGAAACATCTGTCATCTCAACGGATGGCGGGGCAATGTATATCGATGAAGACGCTACGACACATCGATTCACGAAAAAAGCCGATGGCACGTATCAGCCGCCGACCGGTGTATATCTTGAATTAACAGAAACAACTGATCAGTTCATATTAAAAACAAAGGATCAAACCAACGCTTATTTCAATAAAAAAGGCGGCAAACTCCAAAAGGTAGTGGATGGCCACAACAATGCAACTGTCTATACTTACAATGACAAAAATCAACTGACCGCCATTACAGATGCATCAGGCCGCAAGCTTACATTTACCTATGATGAAAACGGCCATGTGACGTCCATCACCGGACCTAAGAATAAGAAAGTCACCTACTCATATGAGAATGATTTGCTGAAGAAGGTTACAGATACAGACGGGACTGTCACAAGCTATGACTACGATAGCGAAGGGCGCCTTGTCAAACAGTATTCAGCCAACAGTACCGAAGCAAAGCCTGTCTTTACCGAATATCAGTATAATGGACACCGTCTTGATAAAGCGATTAACGCTAAGAAAGAAACATATGTCTATAGCTATGATGCTGATAAAAAGACGCTTCTCATGACACAGCCGAATGGCCGGAAAGTACAGTACGGCTATAATGAAGCGGGAAATCCGATTCAGGTCATTGATGATGCGGAAGGGTTAAAAATTACAACGAATACAAAGTATGAAGGCAACAATGTTGTAGAAGATGTCGATCCAAACGACGTCGGCACCGGAAAAGCAACGGAAAGCTATCAATATGACAAAGATGGCAACGTTACGTCTGTTAAAGACGCATATGGAACTGAGACATACGAATACAACAAAAACAACGATGTCACAAAAATGAAGGATACCGAGGGCAATGTCACGGATATTGCTTATGACGGACTGGATGCTGTATCCGAAACCGATCAGAGTGGAAAATCATCGTCAGCAGCCGTTTATGATAAATACGGAAATCAGATTCAATCCAGCAAAGATTTATCAGCTTCAACTAATATTTTGAAAGATGGAAGCTTTGAAGCGCAAAAATCCGGCTGGAATCTGACTGCTTCTAAAGACAGCGGCAAAATCTCAATTATCACCGATAAAAGCGGGGTTCTTTCCGGATCAAAGGCATTGGAAGTCTTGAGCCAATCAACGTCTGCCGGAACAGATCATGGGTATTCGTCAGCAACACAAACAGTTGAGCTGGAGCCGAATACAACCTATACATTAAGCGGGAAAATCAAAACAGATCTTGCGAAATCAAGAGCCTACTTTAACATTGATTTGCGAGACAAAGATCAAAAACGGATTCAATGGATTCACAATGAATACAGTGCATTAGCCGGAAAAAATGACTGGACAAAACGGCAAATCACTTTTACGACTCCAGCAAATGCAGGAAAAGCTGTTGTGTATATGGAAGTTGATCATAAAGATAAAGATGGCAAAGGAAAAGCATGGTTCGATGAAGTCCAGCTGGAAAAAGGCGAAGTATCGTCAAGCTATAACCCAGTTCAAAACAGCAGTTTCACAACAGCAACGGAAAGCTGGAATGTAAGCGGGGCATCCGTTGATTCTGAAGAAGGCTTTAATGATGATGTATCATTAAAAGCTGCCCGGACCAGTGCGTCCCAAGCCGGATCAGTAACAAAACAAACCGTTGTCTTAGGGCAAAGCGCAAACGACAAACCAGTTTATCTCACACTGACAGGCATGTCGAAAGCAAGCAGCGTCAAATTTACAGATGAAAAAGACTATTCTCTGCAGGCTAATGTCACTTACTCGGACGGCAGCACAGGCGTATACAATGCGAAATTCCCTTCTGGAACACAGGAATGGAACCGCGCAGCTGTGGTTATACCAAAAACAAAGCCGATTAATAAAGTCGATATCAGCATACTGTTCCAAAAGAGCGCAACAGGAACAGCGTGGTTTGATGATATCCGTCTGATTGAAGGAAGCCTTCTAACAAAAAGCACGTATGACAGCAATGGAAACTATGTGACCAAGGAAGAAGATGAACTAGGATACTCTACTTCAACTGATTATGATGAAACTGGTAAGAAAACGTCTGAAACGGATGCAAAAGGTGAAAAAACAACCTATACGTATGATCAGGCAGACCAATTGACAAACATGACGCTCTCCAACGGCACGTCTATCCTTCACAGCTATGATAAGGAAGGCAATGAGGTAAGCAAAACCATCCGGGCGGGAGCAGATCAAACCTATAAATATGAATATGATGTCATGGGCAAGCTTGTCAAAACAACTGACCCTCTCGGCAATGTGCTAGCAAGCGAATATGATGCCAACAGCAATCTGACCAAAACCATTTCACCGAATGGCAACGAAGTATCTCTTTCTTATGATGGAACAGACCGGGTGAAATCAAAGTCGTATAACGGTATAGAAAAGTACAATTTCACGTATGACAAAAATGAAAATGAAACGTCGGTCGTTAATAAAGAGCAGAACACCACAAAGAAACGGACATTTGACAATAAAAACCGTTTAACCGAATTGACTGACCGCGGCGGCAGTCAAACTTGGACATATCCTAGTGACTCCGATAAGCTGAAAACCTTCTCGTGGACTCATGGGGACCAAAAAGGAACGAATCAATTTACGTATAACAAGCTGGATCAAATGATTGAGATGAAAGACAGTACATCTTCATATTCATTTGATTATGATGAAAATGGCAACGTCCAAACCTTTATTACGGGCAACGGCGGCGGAACAAGTTTTTCATATGACGAAAGAAACCTTGTAAGCTCGCTGCATATCGGTGACAAAAACGGCGGAAGCATTCTGACGGAAAGCTATGAATATGATGCCAACGGCAATCGCACAACGATAAACAGCTCAGCAAGCGGCAAGGTGCAATATGAGTATGGGAAGCTGAATCAGCTTGTCAAAGAAACCCATGAAGACGGTACTGTCATTGAATACACATATGATGGATTCGGGAACCGGAAAACCGTTACAACTGTAAAAGACGGCTCAAGCAAAACGGTGAACGCTTCCTTCAACATCATGAACCAGCTGACAAAAGTCAATGATGAAAGCATCTCCTACGATAAAAACGGCAACCGCACATCCGACGGCAAATTCACATATACGTGGGATGCAGAAGATAACCTGACCGCCGTTACCAAAAAAGGCGAAGACAAGCCATTCGCAACATATAAGTATGACGAAAAAGGAAACAGAATCCAAAAAACCGTCAACGGAAAAGTCACGAACTACTTCTACGACGGAGACAGCTTGAACGTCCTGTATGAAACAGACGCGGACAACAACGTCACAAAATCATACACGTACGGAGACAGCGGCCAGCTGTTATCCTACACAGAAAATGGTAAGAAATATTTCTATCACTACAACGCTCACGGCGACATCATCGCGATCTCAGACAGCACCGGAAAAACGGTTGCAAAATATCAATACGATGCGTGGGGAAATCCAACAAAAACCGAAGCAAGCGATGAAGTGAAAGATAACCGTTACCGCTACGCAGGCTACCAATACGACGAAGAAACCGGCCTGTACTACCTCATGGCCCGCTACTACGAGCCAAGAAACGGCGTGTTCCTATCGCTCGACCCAGACCCGGGCAGCGACGGCGACTCATTGGATCAGAATGGGTATGCTTATGGAAATAATAACCCAGTGATGAATGTTGATCCTGATGGGCATCTAGTCTGGTTAGCTATAAATGCTGGCTTTGCAGCTTATGACGGATATAAGGCATACAAGTCAGGAAAGGGCTGGAAACATGTAGTAGGTGCTGCTGCTCTAGGTTTTGTTGGTGGAGCAAGAATAAAAGCAGCAAGTCGATTGTATAAAGCGGCACATTCTGTTTATGTATTAAAAAAAGGAAAGAAAGTTGTTTATGTCGGAAGAACCAAAAATTTGAAAAGAAGAGCTGCCGTCCATAAAAAAAACCATCCAGATGCGCGAATGGTAAAAAAAAGAGGAGGATTAACATATGCGCAAGCAAGAGGATTAGAGCATCGATATTATTTAAAATATGGCGGTAAGAAAAAACTTAGGAATAAAATTAGACCAATAAGTCGTAAAAATAAGAAATATAAATATTATATGAGTTCCTCAAGAAGATTTTATAGGTAGAGAAAGGAGACCATTCTGTGGGATTTTGGGAAGAAGATCATAAAAACAAGAAAATTATAGTCGGTGATGAAGGATTAGATATTTGTTTCGAATTGATAGAAGAATTTCACAATATGTATAAAGAGCATTTAGACAGAGGACCGACTCTAGAAGAATTTCTTAAAACATTACTTATTGTAATGAATACAAACGGAGATTCTTATTTTCCGGAATTAAGTGATAAACAAGTAGTGGATTTAAAGACCATTACTAAAAAAGTCAAATCAACAGCTAAAGTCATACCGGGAGCAATCATTCAAATACCTTTAAAGAAAATCGACAAGTATACGTATGCTTGGGTAATTAAGGGGGATCTATCGAAGAATAAAGACGATGATATTCTTATTCAGTATTATGATATTTGTACTGATAAAGAATTAAGCAGAGGTGAAGTCATTAGTTCGATGAAAGAAGAAAGGGAACTTTTTGTGGCTAATACTGGATATACTGGCCTGTTACAAGGTGACTGGAAGGTAATTTCAAAAATGCCTCAATACCTAATAGAGAAAACTGATAGTTCTCAACTTAAATTTATTATTTATGAAGAAGGAAAATATCTCATGAGTGAGGGAGATTCATTTGCATCAGAAGATCAATTAGTAGAATTAGATGAGAAGGATGGGAGAAAAATCTTCAATCCGCTGGGTATTTTTGGGCATTTGAGTATAGAATCTATTCTCTATAAATACTTTAATGGAATTACAATGGAGGAAATAATAAAGAATGAATTATGAAAATGTTATAGGAGGATTTATTATATAAATTTAGATTGTCTTAATGTTTAGTCAGTATTATTTTGTACAAAATGAATTTTCATTTATTGTATACTTGCCAAACTGAACTGTTTGTACTGCAAGTATTATTAAAAGGTACTAATTCTAACTAGATTTTTCATACATTTCTTTAATTTAAAAAACCCCAGCCTTCACTCAAGGTTGGGGTTTCTGCGTTTGACTCGCCAAATTTTGAAGACAGCGGCTGCGTAAGTGAGGGTAGCCGGAATAGTGATGGCGATGAGAAAGACAAAAAGGATGTGTATGGTGTTATTAAGTATGGAAGCTTCAGCAGAAATAAACATACTCCTGATGACAGTGAAAACCGCAGTAAGACAGAACATGAACAATGTGATATAGCGGAGGGTATATTCACTTTGTTTGTATTTATCAATCATGGTTGAACGGTCGGAGTAAATCGGCTTCGTTCCGGGTGCGGCGGCAAAGATATGTGTGGTGTATTCAGAACAAACATGCTCCCATCCGGCATTTTCGAATATTTCAAGGTACTCATCTATGTTGTCATTATCGACGGCACGATAGTCTAAGCTGTAGATCAATTTCCGCGGCTCAGTTTTTCTAAGCTTATACCCCATAAACGCAAAAGAATCGAGTACCCAGCCTTTGCTGGCCATATCACTTAGTCTCTTCATATCCTTTTCTTCTGAAAAGGCCAATCCTTCAGACATCATAAATTTTTTCTGTTTCATGACTAATCCCCTTTCAATTGTTGAAAAGCACGTTGACCGTGTTCAGCCATCACTTTTCTGCGCTGAATTTCTTTTTTGAGTAGTTCTTGGCCGTGCAAGGTGGTTTGGTACACTTTGCGCCGTGGGTTGTCATTGTTGACAAGCTTAATGATTTCTTCTTGCAGTAATTTCTTTAACAATGTATATAAGGTAGCCGGGCCGATCGTAAAGGAGTCATCGGTCATGTCCTCAATCTCCTGCATGATCGAATATCCGTGTTTTGGCTCCAGCAAGGTTAACACAATATAATAGGCTGGATCGGTAAGCTGATCCATTTCCTGCGGACGCTGCTTTGGCAAGCGGTCACCTCATTTCTTATATCAACTAATGATATATCACTTATTGATATAATAAAATCTTCCTTTTTGTTTGTCAACGCAATTTTTTTCTCCCTTCTGTCATCATAAAGAAACAATCACCGAGTATGCATTAATGTATTCGTTTTCATAGAGGGGGAGTCTTGATGATAAAATGGATGGCAGCGGTTTTTGTGATGATGTTGATGCTGGGTTTTGGAGGGATTGAGAAAGTGAAGGCGGCGGAGCCGAAGGTGTATCAATTTGACTTTGGAAGCGGTTCGGTGGAGCCTGGTTATATTGGTGTCAGGGCGTCTGATCGGTATGACCGGTCAAAGGGCTACGGTTTTCAAACACCGGAGAATATGAGGGATGTGGCGGCATCCGGGACTGGTGTGAAGAGGGATGCGGTTCAGTTTTTAGCGTATGGGACGAAAAGCAATAACACGTTTAATGTGGATCTCCCGAATGGGCTTTATGAGGTGAAGGTGACGCTTGGTAATACGGCAAGGGCCAGTGTGGCGGCGGAGGGCGTGTTTCAGGTCATTAATTTGACAGGGGATGGCGCGGAGGATACGTTCCAAATTCCCGTCACCGACGGGCAGCTGAATCTGCTGGTGACAGAGGGGAAAGTTGGCACCGCTTTTACGCTTAGCGCCTTGAAAATAAAGAAATTGTCTGATCAGCCGGTGACGAACCGAACCATTTATGTCGGCGGCGACTCGACGGTGTGCAATTATTATCCGCTCAACAGCAGCAAGCAGGCGGGCTGGGGGCAGATGCTGCCTCACTATATCGATAAACATACCTTTCAAGTGAGAAACATGGCGTCTGGCGGGCAGATCGCGAGAGGGTTCAGAAATGATGGACAGCTTGAGGCGATCCTGAAGTACATCAAGCCGGGGGATTATTTTATCTTGCAGCTTGGCATTAATGACACAAATCCGAAGCATAATGAATCTGAAGCGGAATTTAAAGAGATGATGCGTGATATGATTCGTCAGGTAAAAGCGAAAGGAGCGGACGTCATCCTATCAACGCCTCAGGGCCGGGCAACCGATTTTACTTCTGAAGGCATCCATTCGTCTGTAAACAGATGGTACAGGGCCTCTATTTTAGCTTTGGCCGAAGAGGAAAAAACATATCTCATTGACTTAAATGTCCTCAGCTCGGCATACTTTACATCGATCGGTCCGGAAAGAACACTCGGGCTTTATATGGATGGAGATACGCTGCACCCGAATCGCGCGGGGGCCGACGCACTGGCGCGATTGGCTGTTCAGGAGCTAAAACGCCAGGGAATCGCTGGCTTTTAATACATCATTTTTCGACAAAACACATATGCCTTGGTCAATTAGAGTATAATGAGAACATCTGCAAGAGACAGGAGTTTATACATGAGTCATTTTAAAAACTATCAAATCAGTCATGACATTTTACGAGCATTGGAAGGACTGGGATATACAGAACCGACCAAGGTGCAGGAGAGTGTGATCCCCGCTGCCCTTGAACGAAAGGATCTTGTCGTCAAATCACAGACGGGAAGCGGGAAAACGGCTTCGTTCGGGATTCCTCTCTGTGAGCTGGCGGATTGGGATGAAAACAAGCCGCAGGCGCTTATTTTAACTCCAACCCGTGAGCTCGCGGTGCAAGTAAAGGAAGATATCACGAACATCGGACGATTTAAACGAATCAAAGCGACAGCCGTATTTGGAAAATCCTCCTTTGATAAACAAAAAGCTGAGCTTAAGCAAAAAAGCCACATTGTTGTCGGCACGCCGGGACGTGTTCTGGATCATATCGAAAAAGGCACGCTTCCGTTGGATCGTCTCTCTTATTTGGTCATTGATGAAGCGGATGAGATGCTGAATATGGGCTTCATTGAGCAGGTGGAGGCGATTATCAAGCATCTGCCGACTGAGCGCACGACGATGCTGTTTTCAGCGACGCTTCCGCAGGATATCGAGAAGCTGAGCCGTCAATATATGCAAAACCCCGAGCATATCGAGGTCAAAGCGGCCGGCCTAACCACAAGAAATATTGAACATGCGGTGATTCAAGTAAGAGAAGAGAATAAGTTTTCATTGCTGAAAGATGTGCTGATGACGGAGAATCCCGACAGCTGCATCATTTTCTGCCGAACGAAGGAGCACGTCAATCAGCTGACCGATGAATTGGATGACTTGGGATATCCATGCGATAAAATTCACGGCGGAATGATTCAGGAAGACCGATTCGACGTCATGAATGAATTTAAACGTGGCGAGTACCGTTACTTAGTGGCGACGGATGTCGCCGCGCGCGGGATTGATATTGAAAATATCTCCCTTGTCATCAACTATGATCTGCCGCTTGAAAAAGAAAGCTATGTCCACCGCACGGGCCGAACGGGACGCGCAGGGAACAAAGGAAAGGCCATTTCGTTTGTCACGGCCTTCGAAAAACGGTTTTTAGCCGACATTGAAGAATATATCGGATTTGAAATCCAAAAAATAGAAGCACCTTCTCAAGAGGAAGTGGCAAGGAAGAAACCAGAATTTCTAGCTAAACTGAATGACCGTCCGGAAAGCAAAAAGGACAAAAGCGAAGAGCTGAATAAAGACATTATGAAGCTGTATTTTAACGGCGGAAAGAAAAAGAAAATCAGAGCCGTTGATTTTGTAGGAACGATTGCCAAAATTGACGGTGTGTCAGCTGACGACATCGGCATTATCACGATCATGGATAACGCCTCATACGTTGAGATTTTAAATGGTAAAGGCCCTCATGTTCTCAAAGTGATGAAGAACACAACCGTCAAAGGGAAACAGCTGAAGGTGAATAAAGCGAATAAATGATGAATGACCTGCTCCCAGTTAAAGGGGCAGGTCATTTTGCTGCTGGCTGACATCTGTGCTGGTTTCCTCAGGAACAAAGGCAAGAATCACAATACCAATCACAAACAAAATGATTAGGCTGAACACGGCAGTCGAGGATTTCCCGGTCAGCTGGGCGGTAACGGCAATGAGCAGCGGCCCCATAATTGAGGCGAATTTTCCAAAAATGTTGTAAAAACCGAAGAATTCATTAGCGTGGCGCTTTGGCACAAGCTTGGCGAAATAGGAACGGCTTAGGGCTTGAATACCGCCCTGCGAGGTGGCGACAAGCATAGCCAGTATCCAGAAATCAAGCGTTGTCTTCATAAAATAGGCATACACGCAAACGATCATATAAATGACGATCCCGACGTACAGCATGGTCTTCCCCGTGAAGCGTTCTGCCAGTTTTCCGTATACAATCGAAAACGGCGCGGCGACTACCTGGGTGACAAATAGGATGATCAGAAGGCTTGAGGAGCCGATCCCTAAATCTGATCCATAGGATGTCGACATCGTAATAATCGTGCCGACTCCGTCGATATAAAAGAAATAAGCGAGCAAGAAGAGGAAAAGTGCCCGGTATTGCCTGATCCGTTTCATCGTTTGGCCGAGCCGCTTAAAGCTGTTGATGACAATATGAGGTTCTTTTTTGATGTAATAGCGTTGATGGACATGTTTAATCATTGGGATGGTGAACAGCCCCCACCAGGCAGCCGTTATGAAAAAGGACAGCTGGCTTGCGGCCGATACAGACACTGGAATAGTCTCTGCTTGTGCGAGCAGGATGACAGCAATACTGATGATAAATGGAATCGTGCTGCCAATGTATCCTAAGCCAAAACCCCGTGCCGAGACGAGATTCATCCGCTTCTCAGGCGTGACGTCCACGAGAAAGGCATCATAAAACACATTGGCGCCGGAAAAACCGATAGCCGATATCGTATAAAACAGCAGCAATAGCAGCCAATGCTCACTTGGGATAAAGGCGAGCATCGCGGTGCTGGCGACACCGGCTGACACAAAGAAACCGAAGAACTTTTTCTTGCACCCTTCATAGTCGGCGATTGTGCCTAAAATAGGGCCGAGCATCGCAAGAATAAACGTTGAAATCGCAATGGTATAGCCCAGATAGGCAGTCGATTGAGCGGCGCTGACACCGCTTTCCGCAGCTGCTGATTTATAAAATAACGGAAATACCGCGGTGGTCACGACAATTGAGTAAGCAGAATTTGCCCAGTCATATAATACCCAGCTGTTTTCTTGTTTCGTAAAACGTTTCATCATCAGAGCCCCTCTCCGGTAACGATACTTCTATTGTACGAGAAATGGGCCTGAAAAGAATGGAATGCACGTCAATTTTTACAAAATATTTATGTTTTTTCGCTTCAAATCATACTTTTGATTTATTGCTGGGGTTAGGTGTATCTGGTACCATTTAACTATATTTTATGGTATTTTCCAGAAGGGATTCAGCAGAGAGGAGACAGAGCATGAGGCGAATAGGCTTGTGTATAAGCCTGCTGGTCACAGTTCTTGTGATGAGCGCATGCGAAAGTGAAGGTGAGGCTCAGATGTTCGCAGACTGTGATCAAAAGACAGTAAAACAAACCGCAGCCAAACCGATGAACAGTAAGAAAAAGCAGGATTTCCAAGCCCTCGCAAGCGACAGTCAGCTGGCCATTGTGTTCAGTTCCATGATACAAGTGAGCGAAGCATTTGATTATGGAATCGGCAATCCAGAATACTTCGTGCGAATCAGCATGACTGAAGAAGAAGCAGACATTGCGAAGGAGAATCTCGAATCGATTAAGCTTGAGAACAAATCGCTCAAAAAATAAAACAGCGAGGCGGTTGCCTTGCTTCAAAAAACGCGTAATCAAGATATGAGCCGCATCGAAATTCAGCAGCTGACAGAAAATAGAGCCGGTTTTTTTGAGACCGCAGACAGTATGATCAAACTCATCAACCAAGTCACACCGAAAAACGCGAAGAAGACAAGACAGCAGCTGGATCAGCTGAAAAAACAATATACACAATACAGTGCTGAAAGCATTAAAATCATGAACAGCATTGTCAAAAAGCAGAAAGCTGACAAGGCATCATTTGAACGCCATCTGGAGGCGCTGCTTCAAAAACAGCCCGGGCAGCAGGTACGGGGTGAATTGTACTGACCAGCTTCCGTCTTTCCCTGATGATATTGACCTAGTACAAAAAGAATGTACAATCAAGATATAGTCTGTTCTTAGTAGATTTGGAGGGACATGCCATGAAAATTGCGAAGGTGATCAACAATAATGTGATCAGCGTGGTCAATGAACAGGGGAAAGAATTGGTCGTCATGGGCAGGGGGCTCGCGTTTCAGAAAAAGTCCGGCGATGATGTCGATGAAGCCCGCATTGAGAAAGTGTTCACGCTCGATAACAAGGATGTATCAGAAAAGTTCAAAACCCTTTTGTATGATATACCGATCGAGTGTATGGAAGTATCCGAAGAGATTATCAGCTACGCAAAATTACAGCTCGGCAAAAAGCTCAACGACAGCATCTATGTGTCGCTGACCGACCATATTAACTTTGCCATCCAGCGCAACCAGAAAGGGCTTGATATCAAAAACGCCTTGCTGTGGGAAACAAAACGGCTCTACAAAGACGAATTTGCGATCGGCAAAGAAGCGTTGGTTATGGTAAAAAACAAGACTGGTGTGTCTCTGCCAGAGGATGAAGCAGGCTTTATTGCTCTGCATATTGTAAATGCCGAGCTGAATGAAGAGATGCCCAATATTATCAACATTACAAAAGTCATGCAAGAGATTTTGAGTATTGTAAAATACCATTTTAAGATTGAATTCAACGAAGAATCGCTTCACTATTATCGGTTCGTCACCCACTTAAAGTTTTTCGCGCAGCGTCTATTTAACGGCACTCACATGGAAAGCCAGGACGATTTTTTGCTGGATACAGTGAAAGAAAAGTATCATCGCGCGTATGAATGCACGAAGAAAATCCAAACCTACATTGAGCGGGAGTATGAGCACAAGCTCACAAGTGACGAGCTGCTGTATTTAACCATTCACATAGAAAGGGTAGTTAAACAAGCATAATGAGAGCGCTGACATTTGTGTTTCCTTGTGTTCACTTTTTCTTACATTCACATATGAAAATGCTAGGATTGTTACTGATAAAGCAGGCAAAACCTAAATTACAATGAGTGCGGATCATCTCTGTCTGTGCTGATGGTAATTTAGGTTTTTATTTTTTTCAGAGGGAAGATGATGATAGTTACAGGATTCAAGTTAGTAAGATTCGATATTATCATTATTTTGACCGATGTTCCCTTTTAAAAGAATCATGTAAGATCAACATAGAAAACGCTTTCAATGAAAGGGGAATGCCAATATGCCTTATCTGAAACGAGTGTTGCTGCTTCTTGTCACTGGATTGTTTATGAGTTTGTTTGCAGTCACTTCTACTGCCTCAGCTCAAACAGGTGGATCGTTTTTTGACCCTTTTAACGGCTATAACTCCGGTTTTTGGCAAAAAGCAGATGGTTATTCGAATGGAAATATGTTCAACTGCACGTGGCGGGCTAATAACGTATCAGTGACGTCATTGGGTGAAATGCGTTTAGCGCTAACAAGCCCAGCTTATAACAAGTTTGACTGCGGGGAAAACCGTTCTGTTCAAACATATGGCTATGGACTTTATGAAGTCAGAATGAAACCAGCTAAAAACACAGGGATCGTTTCATCGTTCTTCACTTACACAGGTCCAACAGATGGAACTCCTTGGGATGAGATTGATATCGAATTTTTAGGAAAAGACACAACGAAGGTTCAATTTAACTATTATACAAATGGTGCAGGAAACCATGAGAAGATTGTTGATCTCGGGTTTGATGCAGCCAATGCCTATCATACGTATGCATTCGATTGGCAGCCAAACTCTATTAAATGGTATGTCGACGGGCAATTAAAACATACTGCAACAAACCAAATTCCGACAACACCTGGAAAGATCATGATGAACTTGTGGAATGGCACGGGTGTCGATGAATGGCTTGGCTCCTACAATGGTGTAAATCCGCTATACGCTCATTATGACTGGGTGCGCTATACAAAAAAATAATGCCAAATGTGAAAGAGCCTGCTGCAATATAGCAGGCTCTTATGATTGTAATGAGGAGTTGTTGGCATGAATCTTCTATTCACTCATAATATCCTATTTGATCTTCTCCCCTCTGTAAATCACGTACTCACTCAATGCTACGATCAAGCTCATACATTTAGAAAGAAATAATCCCAATCAAAAGCGCCGCAATGGTCATCACAATCGTTGTTCCCACGGCCCATTTAATAGTGAATTTTTGATGGTCGCCAAAGCTGACGCCTGCCATTCCTACCAATAGATAGGTGGAAGGCACAAGTGGGCTGAGCAGATGCACAGGCTGCCCCAGCAAGGAGGCCCTCCCGATTTCAGCGGCGTCTATTCCGTAAGCGGAAGCGGCTTCGGCGATGATGGGAAGGACACCGAAGTAAAAGGCGTCATTCGACATGAAAAAGGTGAAGGGCATGCTGACGATCGCAGTGATCAACGGCAGGTGCGGGCCCATGGCATCAGGGATGAGTGAAACGAGAGAATGCGCCATGGCATCCACCATTTTTGTGCCGGAGAGAATGCCTGTGAATATGCCCGCAGCAAACACCATGGAGACAACGTTTAACGCATTACCCGCATGCGCCGAGATTCGTTTCTGCTGCTCTTTGACATTTGGATAGTTAACCATCAAGGCCACGGCGAACGCAGTCATAAAAAGAACAGGAAGCGGCAGCAGGCTGGTGATCAGTGCGGCCATCAGAGCGACAGTCAGCAGCAGGTTAAACCATTGAAGAGCAGGACGCTTGAGCGGTGCGGCCTCCGGATCGGAAGACGGTGCGTGATCAATCGAAATGACGCCGAGCCGCTTCCGCTCTTTCTTTCCGAGGATATAAGCAACGGCGATCACCCAGAGAATGCCGGCGATCATAGCGGGAATCAGCGGCGTGAAGACCTCTGACGTGTCCAATTTTAAGGAAGCCAAAACCCTCGCAGTCGGCCCGCCCCACGGGATAATATTCATAACCCCCGAACCGAGCATCGCTATTCCCGCTAACACCAAACGGTTCATGCCGAGCCGTTTGTAGAGAGGCAGCATCGCTGCAATGGTAATCATATAGGTTGTTGTCCCATCTCCGTCCAGCGAAATGGTCATGGTCAGAACCGCTGTGCCTACGGCGATTTTTAACGGATCTCCTTTGACAAACGATAAGATTTTGGCAATGAGAGGATCAAACAGGCCTGAGTCAATCATAATGCCGAAATACAGGATGGCGAATAACAGCATGATACCGGTAGGGGCGAGGTCTGTAACGCCCTGAATCATCATCTCGCCGAGATCTTTGCCAAATCCGCTGATCAGGGCGAACACAATAGGAACGACAATCAAAGCAATAAGAGCGGAAAGCCGGTTAGACATAATAAGGTACATAAAGACAATCATCATCACAAAACCGAGTATGGCAAGCATGATATGACCTCCCCTATTCAACAGCTTTTTTTGGTAAGCGCTTCCATCCTTTCTTTCTGTGAAGAAGGCTTATTTCAAATGTGTATGACCGCATATTTATATGTAGACCAAAAATCCTAATGAGCGGATTAGCAGTTTATATGAAGAACGCCACGGGTAAATGTGCTGTAGAATGTTTCGTTTTAAAAAGGGGGAACAGACATGAGTGATGACCAAAACAAACGTGTAAATGAACACTCAAAGGACGAGCAGCTTGAGCAGTACAGGACCGATAACAGCGGGAAGAAAATGACGACAAACCAAGGCTTGCGGGTGTCAGAGGATGAGCATTCGTTAAAAGCCGGGGTTCGCGGCCCGACGCTGATGGAGGATTTTCACTTCCGGGAGAAAATGACGCACTTTGACCATGAGAGGATTCCAGAGCGCGTTGTGCATGCGCGCGGATTTGGCGTGCATGGCTTTTTTCAGGTTTACGAGCCGATGACGGAATATACACGGGCCAAATTTCTTCAGGACCCTTCGGTGAAGACACCGGTATTTGTCCGTTTCTCTACGGTTGCGGGTTCTAAAGGCTCCGCAGACACGGTGCGGGATGCCAGAGGCTTTGCGACAAAATTTTATACTGAAGAAGGAAACTATGACCTTGTGGGAAATAACATTCCGGTGTTTTTCATTCAGGACGCAATCAAATTTCCGGATTTGGTTCACGCGTTTAAGCCTGAGCCTCACAATGAAATGCCTCAGGCCGCGACTGCCCATGATACGTTTTGGGATTTTGTCGCCAATAACCCTGAGTCTGCCCACATGGTGATGTGGACGATGTCTGACAGAGGCATCCCCCGCAGCTACAGAATGATGGAGGGCTTCGGCGTGCACACGTTCCGTTTTGTCAATGAACAAGGAAAGGCACGTTTCGTGAAATTTCACTGGAAGCCGGTGCTGGGCGTGCATTCTCTCGTATGGGATGAAGCGCAAAAAATTGCCGGGAAAGATCCGGATTTCCATCGCCGTGACCTGTTGGAAACAATTGAAAACGGCGGCAAGGTTGAATACGAGCTCGGCGTGCAGATGATTGATGAGGAAGATGAATTCAAGTTTGATTTTGATATTCTTGATCCGACTAAGCTGTGGCCGGAAGAGCTTGTGCCGGTGAAGATCATTGGGAAAATGACGCTGAACCGCAACCAGGATAATGTGTTTGCGGAAACAGAACAAGTCGCATTCCACCCGGGAAATGTCGTGCCGGGCATCGATTTTACCAATGACCCGCTATTGCAGGGGCGACTTTTCTCTTATACGGATACACAGCTGATTCGTCTTGGCGGTCCGAACTTCCATGAGCTTCCGATTAACCGGCCGGTATGTCCATTCCATAACAATCAATATGACGGCTATCACCGGATGACGATCAATAAGGGACCTGTCGCTTATCATAAAAACTCACTGCAAAACAATGATCCGTCGCCAGCGACAGCTGAAGAAGGCGGCTACGTCCACTATCAGGAAAAAGTCGAGGGCAAAAAAATCCGCCAGCGAAGCGACAGCTTCAACGATTATTACTCACAGGCGAAGCTTTTCTGGAACAGCATGTCTCCTGTGGAGAAACAGCACATCATTTCTGCTTTCTGCTTCGAGGTCGGGAAGGTCAAAAGCAAAGACGTACAGCGGCAGGTCGTTGATGTCTTCAGCAATGTCGATGCAGATTTAGCAGAAGAAATCGCCAAAGGAGTAGGCGTGGCGACGCCCGCGAAGCGTAAAGCATCTAAAGAAATTCTTACTTCGCCTGCGTTAAGCCAAGCCCGTACAGTGAAAACTGCGTCAACAAGAAAAGTCGCTGTACTCGCCGGAAACGGATTTCATGAAAAAGAGCTGCAAACAGTGCTGGAAGCCTTAAAGCAAGAAGGAATCACAGTGGATATCATCAGTCAAAATCTGGGGTATATGACAAGCGGCAGCGGACAGCAGCTTGAGGCCAGCGGCACGTTCCTGACGGTTGATTCTGTTCTGTATGATGCCGTCTATGCCGCAGGAGGGCTGGAGTTAAAAGACAACAAACAAGCGATGGCGTTTATCAGAGAAGCTTACAATCACTACAAGGCGATCGGTGCGGCAAATGAAGGAATTGGCCTTCTTCAATCCTCTGTCGGGACAACAGAGGGGCCAGGCATCGTAACGGCTAAAGATGAACCTGACTACACCGCTTTCAGCAAGGCATTTATCGATGCTGTTGCTGCTCATCGCCATTGGGATAGACGAATTTGACCTGCTCCTGTATCTTTAAGGAAGATACTTTTCATAAGGAGCATGGCAAATGAACGAAAAACAGCTAGCTGAAGCTTACGAACGCGATGAAAATATGATGATTTTGGTGTTTGCCCAATGGTGCGTGAACCATGATCTTGATCCGATGGAGCTGTACGCCAAAGCGTATCCGCAGCAAAAGCTGAATGAAAGCTTGAAAAAAACCATGGACGATCTGGTCGTGCCAAAACACGAAGCAGAGCACATTCCGGACCAGACTGTCATTGCGGTATTAGAGATGTTCGGAAATACAGATTTGGCACAGGCCGTTCATGAAGCGATTTCTGGGCGCAAACAGTAAAAAAAGAGACATCCTGTGTCTCTTTTTTTATTGGAAAAATCATGCTGTTAGACCTAGAAACTTCTTTCGATCTAATCAGTCTATAAAAGTGTGTATTGCTTAAATAAGGGAATGTTAAACAACGACATCAAAGGAGGAGAGCGTATGAAATGGAATAACATGCTGAAAGCAGCGGGGATTGCAGTCTTGCTTTTTTCCGTAGTTGCATATGCGGCCCCATCTTTAAAAGCAGTTCAAACGAAAACACCAACTGTCAGCACTCATACGTACAAAAAGATCAAGGAGTTAACGTATCCACAAGTGCATCACATCGGGAATGCCGTGTTTGAAAAGAAAATCAATCAAGAGCTGGAAGCCTACATTGAACAATCGTATCAGGAATACCTGAAAAACAAAAAAGCAGGCGAACAGCAGGGCTTTAAAACGGAATATCAAACATCCTTCAGCGTCAAATACAATGCGGCAGGCAAGCTCAGCATTCAAACACTCAATTATATCTATTCAGGCGGCGCCCACGGTTTAACGTCTGTCCAGTCCTTCAACTATGACTTGAAAGCACAAAAGCGGGTGACGCTGGATCAGATTTTGAACACCAAAACAAAAGTCAGCAAAACGAGAGATTACCTATATAGCTATATCAAAAAACACGATGAGCTGTTTTTCCCTGATGTTAAGAAAGAGGATATAACCCTAAATAAAGACACAATGTTTTACTTTACGGCAAACGGGATCGCCATCGTCTTTGGTCAGTATGACTTGGGGCCTTATGCAGCGGGAATCCGGGATGTGCAGGTGCCAGCCTCTATTTATCAATAATGAAAAGAGCCATATCCGAAAAGGGATATGGCTCAATGTTTCTACCACACAAACAGGCCGACAATCGCAGCACTTAATAAAGATACCGCAATTCCGCTGACGAGCAGTTTCCACACGTTTCTCCCGATGACCGTTGACTTTTCTCCGTCAAGGATCGAATTGTACGTGCCGTAAATCATGCCGACCGTACTGAAGTTTGCAAAGGACGTCAGGAATGTTGTCGCCACCGCAACGGTGTGAGGCGGGAGGGATTTGAGATTGTTTTTCAAGTCAAGCATAGCAACAAACTCGTTCGTTGCTAATTTCATGCCCATCAGCTGAGCAACATACATCGCATCGTGGACTGGCAGCCCAAGCAGGAATGCGAACGGACTGAACAGATAAGCAAAAATCGTCTGGATGGTCAGGCCGTGTACGAAAACGCCAAGAATGCCATTAACTGCTGACGTTAATGCGACATATCCGATCACCATTGCCAAAATAACGATCACCATGTTCATGCCGACAAGCATACTGTTAGAAATCGTAGAGAAAAAGTCTTTCTTCTCTTCTTTAGGCGGTGTATAGATGATATCTTCATCCTCCGGCACGTGAACAGGATTCAACAGGTTTGCGATAATCAGCGCGTTTAAGCAGTTCAAAGGAATGGCTGTAAACACGTATGTCGCAGGCACCATTGAAAGATAAGATCCGATAATGGAGCCGCTGATGCTGCTCATGCTCATTAAGCCGAATGTGAGCAGGCGGTTGTTGCTTAAAACCGTTAGCTGCTGGCGGATAACCGCAAGTGCTTCGGTATTTCCAAGAAACATCATTTGAATAGAGAAAAAGCTTTCTAATTTCGGCAAGCGGGAAGCCTTTGAAATCACCCATCCGATTTTATCAATCAGCCAAGGCAAAATGCCGAAATACGTTAAAATATCAAAGAATGTGACGATAAAGATAATTGGAAGAAGCGCACTAAAGAAAAAGTCTACTGTTTCATTCGCCATCACTGACGGAAAGGCAAACGCGATACCGTCACTGGCGCAAGCAATCAGCCAAGTGAAGAAATCACCGATTTTACCGATGGCCCAGCTTCCGACTTTTGTTCCCAGCATAAACCAAGTAATCAGCAATTCCAGAACAATTAACGTAATGATCGGGCGCCACTTGATTTTCTTTTTCTGCGGAGAACATAGGAATACAACTGCCATAATCACAATGAGACCGACAAGGTTTAGTAAAAAGTACATGATAGCAACTCCTATGAGGGTTATTATGGAAACAAAAAAAGCTCTTATCCTTCACAAATTCTGGAAGTGCAGAAAGTGTGAAAAATAAGAGCAAACAGAAAAGAACTTGTCCTTTTCAACTCGTTCAAATTTATTCAAACTTTCTTGTAGTCTAGTTTTTTACGGTTACTAGGTAGAAACAATCAGACCATATTACTGATCATATACAAGAATGTCTTTTTCTAAGATGATAGCAGTATTTTATCCTTTCACTTTTTGAAAATCAACCTTTTTAACTATTTTCACAATAATAAAATTTATATTCTGAAATGAGAAAATAAAGGAAAAATATGCTGGATTGCTATGCTGATATGATGTTGGCGGGATACCAGCATGTCAGTACTGATTTTTCCTCACCATAAGATTCCAGCTCCTGGAGATTTGTTGTATGATGGAAATGGGGAAACCCATACAGCAGAAAGGGAGTTTTTTTCATGATTATCCAATTCATTCGTTATAGATAATGACAGGTGTAGACAAACTGCCAGCCTGGCCAATTTTTGAGATAGGCCTAGGTTTATTTGTCTATGCCTTTTTCATTTATCTAAAAATGAATGAATGGGGTGTTTTTTATCATGAAGCAAACAGTTGACTTCAGCATGTTTCGATGCCCGCTCTGTGATTCTTCTATGGATGCGGCATCAGGGAAAAGCTTGATTTGTACAGAACGAGGACATACATTTGATCTATCTCGGCACGGCTACGTGAACTTTCTGACCAAGCCGGTCAAAACCAGTTACGGTGCTGAGCTTTTTGAAGCGAGGAGCAGGCTGATTGGAGAATGTGGTTTTTTTGACCCGCTCCATGATGCGATTGCAGAACTCATCAGTCATCCCAAATCTGGTCATGAGGCATTCACCATCCTGGACAGCGGTTGCGGTGAGGGTTCTCATTTGAATGCGCTTTGCGGGTTTGATTATGCAGGGATAGCAGCGATAGGAACCGGCATCGATCTTTCGAAGGATGGGATTTTAAAAGCTTCTAAGGCATTCAAAGATCAGATGTGGGCGGTTGCCAATGTGGCGCGTGCTCCTTTTCATGATCGCCAATTTGATGTTGTGCTGTCTATTTTTTCCCCGTCCAATTATGCAGAGTTTCATAGACTGCTGAAGAATGATGGCATGCTCGTAAAAGTAGTGCCGCGAAGCGACTATTTAATAGAATTAAGGCAATTTTTATATACTGATTCACCAAGGCGCACGTATTCCAATGCGGCAGCTGTTGAGCGTTTTACAGCACATGCGGCGCACAGCCATCCTGTCAGGCTGCGCTATGTAAAATCACTTGACCAGCAGGCGATCCACTGGCTTCTCAAGATGACGCCGCTTGCCTGGTCGGCGCCGAAAGACCGAGTCAGCGTGCTGAAAGAGATGAAATCAGCCGATATTACGGTTGATGTTGATATCCTAGTAGGAATGAAATGAATGGCAGAGGAAAGCTCCGAAAAAAGGAGCTTTCCTTTTTTAATCGGAATAGTTGGCCCACGCTTCTCGTACATATGGAAAGGGGACGGAAACAGCCGATGCGGACAGGTTTTTGTAAACGCTTTCTAGTTCGCGGAAACGGGGGATGTGTGTGTGGAACTGATCATCATTCTATTGGCGTTAGGTTTGCTGATGTTTACGGCGTATCGGGGATTTTCTGTCATATTGTTTGCGCCGATTTGCGCGTTATTCGCGGTGCTGCTGACAGATCCAAGCCATGTGCTTCCTTTTTTCTCATCAATTTTTATGGAGAAGATGGCTGGTTTTATTAAATTGTATTTCCCAGTGTTTTTGCTCGGTGCCATTTTTGGAAAGGTCGTTGAAATGGCCGGGCTTGCGGCATCAATCGCGAAAACAATTGTCCGGCTTGTCGGGGCAAAAAGAGCGATACTTGCCATTGTGCTGATGGGCGCTGTCTTGACGTACAGCGGCGTCAGCCTGTTTGTTGTCGTATTTGCCGTATATCCTTTTGCGAAAAACATGTTCCAAGAAGCAAACATACCAAAACGCCTCATCCCGGGAACGATTGCTTTAGGGGCTTTTACGTTTACGATGGACGCACTTCCGGGAACGCCGCAAATCCAAAATGTCATCCCGACGTCGTTTTTCAAAACAGACATTTATGCCGCCCCTTGGCTGGGCTTGATGGGCGCAGTGATTGTGCTGGCAGCTGGGATGCTCTATTTGGAATCAAGGCGGAAGAAAGCGCAGGCATCTGGCGAAGGCTATGGCGGTTTTGATTCGCAGAATGCTCCTGCTCCTGAATCGATTGAGTCCGCGGCTGAACCGGACAAAAGTCCGATTCGGCACGCGCTTGCCTTTGTCCCGCTTATTCTCGTCGGTGCAGTGAATAAATATTTCACCATTTACCTGCCAAAGTGGTATCCGAATGGATTTGATTTTTCTTCCATAGGATTAAAGGAGTTCGGCAGGCTTGATATTTCTTCAGCGGCTGCTATTTGGTCGGTGGAGATTGCTTTAGTGATTGGCATCATCACAACGATTTTATTTGATTGGAGAAGTGTGTTTGCCCAAATGAAGGAAGGGCTGAATGAAGGGATCGGCGGCGCCTTGCTGGCATCTATGAATACGGGTGCCGAGTACGGGTTCGGCGGCATTATCGCCGCGCTGCCGGGGTTTCATAAGCTGAGCAGCGGAATTTCACATACTTTTACCGATCCGCTTGTAAATGGCGCCGTTACGACAACTGCGCTGGCGGGAATCACCGGCTCGGCTTCAGGAGGAATGGGCATTGCGTTAAGCGCGATGTCAGAACAATACTTACAGGCGATTCAGGCTTACAATATTCCGCCAGAGGTGATGCATCGGGTCATTTCAATGGCATCAGGCGGGATGGATACACTGCCGCATAATGGCGCCGTTATCACGCTTCTGGCCGTGACGGGTTTGACCCACCGGCAATCCTATCGCGATATTTTTGCGATCACGCTCATTAAAACGGCTGCCGTATTTGCTGTGATCGCGATTTACAGCCTGACTGGTCTAGTGTAGAAGAAAACGAAAGGAGCATCAATATGGGAAAAGTGCTGTCATCAAGCAAGGAAGCTGCGAAACTGATTCATGATGGGGATACGCTGATCGCGGGAGGGTTTGGGCTGTGCGGCATCCCTGAACAGCTCATTTTGTCTATAAGAGATCAGGGAGTAAAGGATTTAACCGTTGTCAGCAATAACTGCGGAGTCGATGACTGGGGGCTTGGTTTGCTTCTGGCTAACAAGCAAATCAAGAAAATGATTGCTTCCTATGTCGGTGAAAATAAAATTTTTGAGCGGCAGTTTTTAAGCGGAGAGCTTGAGGTCGAGCTTGTTCCCCAAGGAACGCTCGCTGAGAGAATTCGTGCAGGCGGTGCAGGCATACCGGGATTTTATACGGCGACAGGCGTCGGCACCTCCATAGCCGAGGGAAAAGAACATAAAACATTCGGCGGCCGGACTTATGTGCTGGAGCGAGGCATTACCGGCGATGTGGCGATCGTCAAAGCGTGGAAAGCGGACACCATGGGCAATTTGGTTTTTAGGAAAACGGCGAGAAATTTCAATCCCATTGCCGCCATGGCAGGCAAGATCACGATTGCCGAGGCGGAAGAAATCGTGGAAGCAGGAGAGCTCGATCCAGATCACATCCATACGCCGGGAATTTACGTACAGCATGTCGTGCTTGGCGCGAGCCAAGAAAAACGGATTGAAAAACGAACAGTTCAGCAAGCATCGGGAAAGGGTGAGGCCAAGTGAAGGAAGCGAGAAAACGAATGGTCAAACGGGCTGTACAAGAAATCAAGGACGGCATGAATGTGAATCTCGGGATTGGAATGCCGACGCTTGTCGCAAATGAGATACCCGATGGCGTTCACGTCATGCTTCAGTCGGAAAACGGCTTGCTCGGAATTGGCCCCTATCCTCTGGAAGGAACGGAAGACGCGGATTTGATCAATGCGGGAAAGGAAACGATCACTGAAGTGACGGGCGCCTCTTATTTTGACAGCGCTGAGTCATTCGCGATGATAAGAGGCGGGCATATCGATTTGGCTATTCTTGGTGGAATGGAGGTTTCGGAGCAGGGTGATTTGGCCAATTGGATGATCCCGGGCAAAATGGTAAAAGGGATGGGCGGCGCTATGGATCTCGTCAACGGGGCGAAACGGATCGTTGTCATCATGGAGCACGTCAATAAGCATGGTGAATCAAAGGTGAAAAAAACATGCTCCCTTCCGCTGACAGGCCAGAAAGTCGTACACAGGCTGATTACGGATTTGGCTGTATTTGATTTTGTGAACGGCCGCATGACACTGACGGAGCTTCAGGATGGTGTCACAATTGAAGAGGTTTATGAAAAAACAGAAGCTGATTTCGCTGTAAGCCAGTCTGTACTCAATTCTTAATGGGAAGGTGTTTGACATGAGAAAACAAGTCGCCTTGGTGACAGGGGCTGCCGGCGGAATTGGATTCGAAATGGCAAGAGAATTCGCCCGGGAAGGTGCCAGCGTCATCGTTTCAGACCTCCGTCCGGAAGCATGTGAAAAAGCAGCCTCCAAGCTTGCAGAAGAAGGCTTTGACGCGGCGGCCATTCCGTATGATGTGACAAAGGAAGCGCAAGTTGCTGATACGGTGAACGTCATCCAAAAACAATACGGCCGCTTGGATATTCTGGTGAACAATGCCGGTATTCAGCACGTCGCTCCGATTGAAGAGTTTCCGACAGACACCTTTGAACAGCTGATCAAGGTCATGCTGACGGCCCCCTTTATTGCAATGAAGCATGTTTTTCCGATCATGAAAAAACAGCAGTTTGGCAGAATCATTAATATCGCGTCTGTTAATGGATTAGTCGGCTTTGCAGGGAAATCCGCTTATAATAGCGCCAAGCACGGCGTCATTGGACTCACAAAAGTAGGGGCGCTGGAAGGCGCGCCCCACGGCATTACAGTCAATGCGCTCTGCCCGGGTTATGTCGATACCCAGCTTGTACGCAATCAGCTTAGCGAACTATCGAAAACTAGAAATGTCCCTTACGACTCTGTACTTGAACAAGTCATTTTTCCGCTTGTGCCGCAAAAGCGACTGCTTTCCGTCAAGGAAATTGCGGATTATGCCGTGTTTTTGGCAAGCGAGAAGGCGAAGGGCGTCACTGGGCAGGCTGTCGTCCTTGATGGGGGCTACACCGCACAGTGACATAAAAAAAAAAACACACTTGCTCCGCTAGGGAATCAAGTGTGTTTTTTCTTTGCTTATTTCCAAACATCATTAGCGATCTCAACCACATGGCGGAGCTTCGCCCATTGCTCTTCTTCAGTCAGCTTGTTGCCTTCCTCAGTTGAAGCAAATCCGCATTGAGGGCTGAGGCAAAGCTGGTCTAAGCTTACATAACGGGACGCTTCTTCGATACGGCGTTTCACGTCATCCGGATTTTCAAGCTCACCGAATTTAGATGTCACTAAGCCAAGAACAAGCTGAAGATCAGACCGTTTTACATAACGGAGCGGCTCAAATCCGCCTGAGCGTGAATCATCATACTCTAAGAAAAGTCCGTCAAGATTCAAGCCGTCAAAAATGGTTTCGGCTGCTGCGTCATAGCCGCCTTCCGCTGTCCAAGTGGACTGGAAGTTGCCGCGGCAAATATGCATGGTTACCGTCAAGTCATCCGGGCGGTCTGCAATCGCGTCGTTAATCGATTTCGCAAACAGCTGGCGAAGCTCATCAGGCGTTGTTCCGAACGCTTCGATTTGTTTTAAGCCTTTTTCTGATAAGAAAACGGCCCACGCTGTATCATCAAGCTGGAGGTAGCGGCAGCCTCTGTCATAAAACGCTTGAATCGCTTTTTTATATGCTTTGGATACATCATGCTGGAAAAGGTGATAGTCGTTTTTGTATGCACCTTTTTCCAATTTCCCGCGGAAAAACAGCATATTCGGGCTTGGAATGGTCATCTTTGGCGTCGCGTCACCGGCAATGCTATGGAGAAATGAGTAATCTTCAAGCATTGGGTGAGTTGAAAAGTCGATATCGCCTGTGACTTTAATGCCGCGTGCTTTTGTCTGTACGTTATGGAATTGAATGCCTTGCTCAGGAGTAAACGGCTCAACGCCATCTAAGTTTTCCAGGAAATCAAAGTGCCACCATGCTCTGCGGAATTCACCGTCTGTCACGACGTTCAGGCCGGTTTCCTTCTGTTTTTCCACAATGCGGATGATTTCATCGTTTTCAATTTGGCGAAGCTGCTCTGCGGTCATTTCGCCGGCCGCTTTTTGCAGCCGCGCTTTTTTGACGGGCTCAGATCTTAGCAGGCTTCCGACTTGATCCGCGCGAAACGGCGGTTTTTTTCTTTGAAGTGATTTTTGTTCTGCGGGTGTTGTTTGTTGTGACATGTTGTCCATTCCTTCTTTCCATTCAAATGTAAAAAAGCTCTTCCTTTGGATAAGGAAGAGCTTGCGTGACAATCTCAACCTTATCTTCAAGAGCAATCATTGCTCTAAAGGATTTAGCACCATTCTGTTAAACAGCGGTTGCCGGGTATCGCAGGGCCAGTCCCTCCACCTCTCTTGATAAGGAAAACCTTTTTATGAAATTTTCTGATAGTATCTATTATTCACACATTTTCTATTTCTGTCAATGATAGATTATCTCCACACATCGTTGGCAATGTCGATGACATGGCGAAGCTTTGCCCATTGCTGCTCCTCTGTCAGAAGGTTGCCTTCTTCTGTAGAGGCGAAACCGCACTGCGGGCTCAGGCATAGCTGGTCCAAGCTGACAAAACGCGCGGCTTCATTGATACGGCGTTTCACATCCTCAGGATTTTCAAGCTCGCCGTATTTCGATGTGATCAAGCCGAGCACAATTTGCAGATCCTTGCGCTTCACAAAACGGAGCGGATCAAAGTTTCCGGAGCGGTCATCATCGTATTCCAAGAAAAGGCCGTCAAGGTTTAAGCCGTCCAAAATCGTTTCCGCTACAGCGTCGTACCCTCCTGATGCCGCCCAGGTTGAGCGGAAGTTGCCGCGGCAAATGTGCATTGTGATCGTTAAATCGTCAGGCCGGTCTGCGACGGCATCGTTAATTGTTTTGGCAAATATGGCTGGCAATGTTTCTGGATCACCGCCGAGCGCCCGGACAACCTCTCTGCCTTTGTCCTCAAAGAAGAGAGACCATGACGTATCATCAAGCTGGAGATAACGGCAGCCAGCATCATAGAAGGCTTTGATTGCTTTTTTGTACGCTTGGGCCAGATCATGAAAGTATTCCTCTTGATCGTCATAAATCCCTTTATCCGCCTTTTCGCCAAAAAACAGCATATTTGGGCTGGGAATGGTCAATTTTGGCGTCGCGTTACCGGCAATCTCATGTAAAAATTGATAATCAGCAAGCGCTGGGTGGCTCGTAAAATCGAGTTTTCCCGTCACTTTGATGCTGCGCGCTTTCGTTTTTGTGTTATGGAACTGAATCCCCTCAGCCGGGATGAACGGTTCCACACCGTCAAGCCCTTCCAGGAAGTCATAATGCCACCAGGAACGCCGGAATTCCCCGTCTGTTACCACATCGAGACCGATTTCTTTTTGTTTTTCCACGATGCGGGTGATCTCTTGATTTTCGATATCACGAAGCTGTTCCGCTGTCATCTCACCAGCCGCTTTTTTTTGCCGGGCTTCCTTCACCGGAACGGAACGAAGCAAACTGCCGACATGATCGGCGCGGAAAGGTGCTTTGCGTTGTTTTTCTGTTTTTTGTCCTGCAACATTCGTTTGTTGAGCCATGTTATTCGCCTCTTTTCTGAAATATTGAGCATGTAAAAAGCTCTTCCTTTGTGCAAGGAAGAGCTTGAACGATCAAATCTCCGCCTCATCTGCAAGAACGCAATGTTCTTAAGGATTTAGCACCATTCTGTTTGAAACAGCGGTTGCCGGGTATCATAGGGCCAGTCCCTCCACCTCTCTTGATAAGGTACAACTTCATATTCAGATTTCAATTATCTTAATATTATTACTTTTGGATCAATTGTCAATGCTTTTTAGAAAATACTTTCATCTTCATCGTTATATAAAACCATGTCAAGCACGATAGCGATGGCAGTGCAAATCAGAACATCTTCCTCGTTTGCAATCTGCAAGTGATAGGAATCACCCCAGCTGAGCCACTTTTTGCTCACTGACATCCGGACATTTTCCCCGTCCGTCAGCTGGAATTCATCCCTCCATAAATCACCATCGATTTCCCAGTTAAGCCCGGAAATCACAAATTTCGGTTTGAAAAACGTTACTTTCTTCGTTACCTCACAAATTGTTTTCCCGCCAATTGAAATCTCATAGCGCGGCAATAAAGACATTAGTTTTTGTTCTATGGAAACGAGCGTTTTCCCAGATGAGTCTGTCATTTGTAATGAGTCTCCTAACGAGAAAAAACGCCCCTCCACCTTGAATGTTTCTTGTTCATCCCGGTCATAAATGTGAAATGCATCTTTAAATGAGAACATTTTTTGTTTCATAAATAACTCGATCATTGCTGAAGTCTCCTTTGGATTTGCCTTGTATGAAATTACGGATAGGTGGCGAAAAGGTTTCAGGCTCTAAATCAAAACAATTTTAAAAGGCTGCGTGATTCAGCAGCCTTTTCGTTTGAAATATAGAATTAGGAAAGATGCATCCGGCGTTTTTGGCGGATGGCGTCAAGGTCGATTAGGTTGTTGTGATGAGGTGCGGCTGCTGGCAGAGGGCTTGTCTTTTGCGGTTTGCGGCGATTGTCCTTGCTGAAAGAAAAAAGAAGATAGCCGCATAATGCGATGATAATAAATAGGATCATATTACATACCTCCCAAAAAAAGTTTTGGTACTCTCTATTGTACGGATAAAAAGTCAAAAAGTATTCAAAAAATTCTAAATCAATAAATAACAAGAAACTGTCCCTCTAAAACAGTATAACCTGATGACCTGAAAATAGTCTTGAATCACGCTGTTTGCTCTTGTTGATGATTGGTTCTATAGTTACTATCGACGATAAAATAAATTCCTTTATATAACTTTTAACCTAAGTTTGCGTAATTCGAATTGCCTGTTTTTGGGTGCTGTATTCTTGCTTGTTTGGTTTATACCCTATTTTGCGGAATTGAACACAAAAAACCCAAATTACGGAGCATTTGGGCGGTACGGGTGAATACGGATTGTATTTAGGGGATTTGAATGTTTTATTTGAAGAAGCGTTTGAACATTTTTCTGATTTTTTGAAATGGGCTGGATTTCTTTTGCATGTTAAGCGGCCTGGAAATGATCCATTTTTTCAAGAGACTCTTTGCAGCGATTGCATGTTTTGTCATTGTTTTTCCTCCTCATTTGTTAATACTTGTTTTACGGAGGACGCGTTTAAAATGTTTCATTTTCACACAAAAAAGCCAGTCCTTATTTGGACTGGCTTTTGGCGTTATGCTTGCGCTTCAAACTGCTTTGCAATCTCAACGATGACATTTACGGCTTTGACCATATTATCAACTGAGATGTATTCAAATTTGCCGTGGAAGTTTTCCCCGCCTGTAAAGATGTTTGGCGTCGGAAGCCCCATGTAGGACAGCTGCGATCCGTCGGTGCCGCCGCGGATGGGAGAAATCTTCGGTTCGATGCCGAGGTTTTCCATCGCTTGCTTGGCAATGTTGACGATTTCGATGACAGGTTCAATTTTCTCTCTCATGTTGTAGTATTGGTCGTTCATATCCAGCAGAATCCGGTCTTGCCCGTATTCGTTTTGAAGTTCTTCAACGGCACGCTTCATTGTTTCTTTTCTGTTTTGGAAATTCTCTTTGTCAAAGTCTCTGATAATGTAGTGGAGCTTTGTTTCCTCTACGTCTCCTTGAATCGACAGCAGGTGGTAGAAGCCTTCATAGCCTTCCGTATATTCAGGCGCTTCGTCTGCCGGCAGCAGGCTGTTCAGCTTCATCGCGATTTTCGCAGAGTTGATCATTTTTCCTTTAGCTGTTCCGGGATGTACGTTGTTGCCTTTAATCGTAATTTTTGCGGCAGCGGCATTGAAGCTTTCATATTCAAGCTCGCCGAGCGGCCCGCCGTCAACCGTGTAGGCAAAGGATGCATTGAACCGTTTCACATCAAATTTGTGCGGCCCTCTTCCGATTTCTTCATCAGGCGTAAAGGCGACTCTGATTGTGCCGTGCTTGATTTCAGGGTGTTTGATGAGGTAATCCATGGCTGTCATGATTTCAGTGATACCGGCCTTATTGTCTGCGCCGAGAAGGGTGGTGCCGTCTGTGGTGATGAGTGTATGGCCCTTATAGCCGGACAGCTCAGGAAATTGATCAGGTGACAGGGTGACCTGCAGCTTTTCGTTAAGAACGATGTCTTTTCCATCATAGCTTTCGATGATTTGCGGATTCACGTTTTTGCCGGTAAAGTCTGTAGCGGTGTCGACGTGAGCGAGAAAACCGATTGTCGGCACGTCTTTTTCAGTATTGGAGGGAAGAGTTGCCATGACATAGCCGTTTTCATCAATGGCTGCATCCTGCATGCCGATGGACTTCAATTCATCAACGAGCATGTTTCCTAATGTCAATTGGCCGGGTGTGGAAGGACAAGTGTCAACGGATTCATCGGACTGTGTGTCGACTTTTACATATGTAGTAAACCGTTCAATGATTTCTTCTTTCATTTCCAATCATCTCCTTTGTCTTATTTTAGCATGGCGGGATGAGAGATTTCTATTGCACAATACCGTTTCGAATGGCAAAAACGACTGCCTGTGTCCGGTCTTGGGCATTGCATTTTTGCAGGATGCGGTGCACGTGGGTTTTCACAGTGCTTTCACTGACGAAAAGCTTTTCAGCAATATCCTCATTTCTCAGTCCGTAGGCCATTTGCTGAAGAACCTCAAGCTCTCTTTTGGTGAACGGCTCTGCCAGTTCTTCTGGATGGGGCTGTTGCTTCGCCCGAAATGTCTCACTGATAATTTTAGCAGCTGTGACTGTACGGAAAATCGCCTCGCCTCTGGCCGCAGCGCGAATCGCATCTATCAACTCTTCAGGAAGTGTATCCTTCAGCAGATAGCCGACTGCGCCCGCACGGATGCCTTCAAATACGTATTCCTCCGTGTCAAAGGTCGTTAAAATGACAATCTTTGTATCTGGAAGGGCGGACATGATGTCTTTCGCCGCTTCGATGCCTGAGCAATGCGGCATCTGGACATCCATGAGGATGACATCGGGTTTTGTTTGTTTTGCGAGTGCTATAATATCGCAACCGTCGCCGGCCTCACCAGAAACCGTCATATCCGGCTGTGCGTTGATGACGTAGCGGAAGCCTTCACGCACAAGCGGCTGATCATCGGCAAGCGCGACGTGTATTTTATCTTTGTTCATCTTTTTGCTCCTTATGCGTTGTCATGAGCGGCAATGACAGCTCAATTTTCAGGCCGCTCGGCTGTACGGCACTGAAAGTAAGGGAACCGCCTGCTTTTTCTGTGCGCTCTTTCATTCCTGTCAGGCCAAATCCATAAGTAAGGCTGCCGGTGAATTGTCCGTCGTCGGTGATTGTGATATAGAGATGGGACTTGTCGTTAGAAATGACGGCCGCCGCATGAGAAGCGTCAGCGTGACGAATGATATTGGTCAGCGCTTCCTGCAAGATGCGGTAGATCGTTTCGCTCACGTTTGGAGGCCAAGACTTTTCTGACAGTCCGGCAGTATCTAAAGAAACGTGCAAGCCGCTCCGTTCCTCCACTTGATGAATGAGCCCCCGCAAAGCGGTAAGCCCCACCATCGATTCACTACGGCCCATTTGGTGAACGACAGACCGTACTTCTTGAAGACATTCCCTGGCGACACTCAGTACATTTTGAATGACTTTTTCTGAATCCTCCTTGCTGCTTTTGAGGATATAGGGAAGAGATTGAAGCTGAACAATCACAGAAGTCAGCTCGTGACCGATACTGTCATGAATGTCGCGGGCGATTCTTGTACGTTCCTCAAGGACCGCGTACCTTAATGAAAGAACAGAAGCCTCCTGCAGCTCTGCATGCGCTTTCTGGAGTTCTTTATGAGCATGCTCCAGCTGCACATGCATTTTTGCCAATTCAGCATGATTCCGTTCAGCCTCCTTTCTCGCTTCTCGTCTGAAACGCATGGAGGAGAAGAAGACGTAGAGTCCGATCATGATCGAGATGTTGCTGATGATATCGTCCCAGCTGCTGTCAAAAACAGAATACAAAAAGAAAGCATTGCCCCCAATTAGGCACACTGTAAGGATCAAAGACAGCCGTGCAGGAAGCTTTATGGCTGCATAAACCATTAAAAATACGAGTAAAAAAAAGGCGGCTCCCTGCTCTTGGCCGGAAACAGCCCAAAGAAAAACGGTCAGGATCCAAAGCCCGACGAATATGCTCAAACTAACAGCGGTGGATGCCACATAGGGAATGATCCAAATGAATGCTAAGTATACCGCAAATACAAATGCTAACAAAATGGGATCAGCCTTAGTTGGATGAGATAAAAATTGTATGCAATTCAAAATGAGAATAAGGCTCGGCACAAGCTTCTTGTAGTAGTGCCGAGCCGGAGTTTGTCCGTTCATGCTGGTCCTTCTTTCGGTTATTGAATGGATACTTTGCCGGCGGTCAGCCGTCTGTATGCTTTGTAAAGCATGATGTTGCGGGCTGTGATGGTGCCGAGGGGAACGAAGAACATAGAATGAATAATGGCAATAAACATCTCGTTGCTCTCAGGCAGCCATGTTCTCGCGGCCATGCGCAAAGAAAGTATCACTAGAATGAGGATAACACTCCCAAGTGAGCCGCGTGAAGTGACCTTTCCGGTTTCCGGGTGAATCCGCACATTTACCATCTTCCCAATGCCAAACCCGCAGGCCAGCCCGATCAATAATAAAATGCCGCTGATCGCCACATGTAATACGGAATGAAAATACGCCGGCTGAAACGATGCTGATACGCCCCATAAGAGCAGCAGCGGAATGATCAGCAACTTCCCGGGTCTGACAGCTTTCTCTCGGTACATCGATAAAATAATAAGAATCAATACAATAAAAATATATGGGCTCATCGCCATGTCATCAAATCCTTTCTGCATTAAGCATAGCGAAAAAGGGAAAGGAAAACGTCAACCGGCAGATTGATTTTTCAGCAGCTATACTTGTTCGCGCTGCATAAAGTCATGTAACATGGCGTGAAAATGCTGAATGTCTTCGCTGTTTCTTTTCCACATCATAAACGTTTGGGACGCAGGCAATTCTAGATGTGCAGGCGTGCTGACAGCCATCAGCTTTTTTTCGGCTTCTTCCTGTTTGATAATGTAGGTAGGGAGGAAAGATGCCCCCATTCCCGCTTTCATCATGTGGACAGCCGTATCCGTCTGCCCGACAGCCATCATTTGAAGAGACGGGTAATGTGATCGGATGTTATCTAAAAAGGCATCCCCATATGACGGATGATCATGCGTTAGCAGCCGATAGCGGGTTAAGACGGATGCAGCATCCGGCCTGCTTTCTTGGAAAGGAGCCGCCAGACAAAGCGTACCTTCGCATATGTGCTGATAATAAAGAGTGTTGGTGTTCGGGTCTTTCCGCGACAAACCAATATCAGCTTCATTGTGTTCCACCGCTTGTTTAATAGCGTCAGATCCAGCCACATGAGTTGAAAGCTCGACATTCGGATGTTTTTGGATATAGGCTGGCAGAAATCGAGGCAAGATATAGGACGCAATGTAGGGGTGTACGGCCAGCGTGAGTGATCGGCTGTACCCCTGTTTCCATTGGCTGACTTTCTGCTTTCCAGCTTGGTAAACATGGATCATTTCTTTGGCATAAGGCAAAAAGAGCCTGCCTTCGTCAGTCAGTACGACTCGTCTTCCGCTATGCAAAAACAACCTCATGCCCAGTTCATCTTCCAATTTCCTCATATGCTGAGAAACGGCAGGCTGTGTGAGATACAGACGCTCAGCCGTCTTCCTGAAGCTCTCTGATTCCGCTGCGGCAATAAAGGTTTGCAGCCACTTTAAATCCATGAAATATCTCCTTCACTGCAAGTTATCCATAACAAATTGTTACGTTTACATGCGCATTTGTTTATCACTGATTATACATCCATTCGTTTAGTATACCTATAGAACGAGAAAATAGAGAGAGGGATTCATATGAACATATACGTAGAAGCAAATCCATATTTACATGACAAGTATTCAAAATACGCGGATGAAAAATATAAGAGAGAAGGAAACCCATTTGTATCCTTTCCGATTCATTTTGATGACATCCCGTCCGGAGCAAAGACGCTCGCACTTACTTTCATCGATCATGACGCCATTCCCGTATGCGGATTCAGCTGGATTCACTGGACAGCGGCTAATATTCCGGCTTACATCGGAGAGCTTCCTGAACATGCGAGTGAGGAAAGACAGGACTTGATGATACAAGGGCAAAACAGCTTTGCTTCACCGCTTGCGGGAAGCAACGATCCAAAGGTGATTCACCAGTATTGCGGGCCGACACCGCCTGACAAGGATCATGCGTATACATTGACGGTCTATGCTTTAGATGCTGAGCTGAATCTTCAGCCGGGCTTTTACTTGAACGAGCTCTATCAAGAAATGAAAGAGCACATTCTTGCTGAAGCCTCTATCGAATTGCTGGCAAGGGTTTAAGCTAAAAAATATGAAAAAACTATTAATAAACGATTAAACTTCTTAAAAATGGATGTGGACCGGTTTTAAACACTATATAATGAAAACAGGTCATTTTTTAGGAGGGTTACATCATGGCAATACTTGTTACTGGCGGTGCCGGGTACATTGGCAGCCACACATGTGTTGAACTATTGAACAGCGGCTACGAGATTGTTGTTCTTGATAATCTGTCCAACAGTTCAGCTGAAGCGCTGAACCGTGTCAAGGAGATTACAGGAAAAGATTTAACGTTCTACGAAGCGGATTTATTGGACCGGGAAGCGGTAGATTCCGTTTTTGCTGAAAATGAAATCGAAGCTGTGATTCATTTTGCGGGGTTAAAAGCAGTCGGTGAGTCTGTTGCGATTCCGCTCAAATATTATCATAACAATCTGACAGGAACGTTTATTTTATGCGAGGCCATGGAGAAATTCGGCGTCAAGAAAATCGTATTCAGTTCATCTGCGACAGTGTACGGCGTTCCGGAAACATCGCCGATTACGGAAGACTTTCCATTAGGCGCGACAAATCCTTATGGGCAGACGAAGCTCATGCTTGAACAAATATTGCGTGATTTGCATAGAGCCGACAATGAGTGGAGCGTTGCACTGCTTCGTTACTTTAACCCGTTCGGCGCGCATCCAAGCGGACGGATCGGTGAAGACCCGAACGGAATCCCAAATAACCTTATGCCGTATGTGGCACAGGTAGCAGTCGGGAAGCTCGAGCAATTAAGCGTATTCGGAAATGACTATCCGACAAAAGACGGGACAGGCGTACGCGATTATATTCACGTCGTTGATCTCGCAGAAGGCCACGTCAAGGCGCTGGAAAAAGTATTGAACTCTACAGGAGCCGATGCATACAACCTTGGAACAGGCACAGGCTACAGCGTGCTTGAAATGGTCAAAGCCTTTGAAAAAGTGTCAGGGAAAGAGGTTCCGTACCGTTTTGCGGACCGCCGTCCGGGAGACATCGCCACATGCTTTGCAGATCCTGCGAAAGCCAAGCGGGAACTGGGTTGGGAAGCGAAACGCGGCCTTGAGGAAATGTGTGCTGATTCCTGGAGATGGCAGTCTTCTAATGTGAATGGGTATAAGAGTGTAAAATCATAAAAAGAAGGGCAGGGTTTTTCCCTAGCCCTTCTCTTTATTTATCTAAGTTTATTTCAAATGTAAATGGATTGATTGTAATATCATAGTTTTCGGAAGATCCTTCTAAAATAATGTTTGCCGTTTCGCTGTCGATTTTAGGGAAAACAATAACCCCTTCAGTTTTAACCCCAGGTAAGATTTCGCTTTGAATTTCAGGATATTCTGATAGGTCGGATTTAGGCTCAATCTGTTTATTATCAGCTGTAATTTTGGCATTGAAGTCATAAAAGCTGATTTCATCTTGTGATTTGTTTTCTATCTTTACATAAAGGCGAGTTTCTTTTTCAGCAAGTTCCACTTTTTGAAGCGTGAGTGCAAATCCGTGTTGATTCTGTGTTTTATTCACATTAATTGTTTTTTGAGCTGGAGCAAAAGCTGTTGCATAGTCGCTTTTTTCGATGGAATCGGCAATGATTCTCGGTGCTGAAACGGAACCGCCCAAAGCGTTTTCACCATCATATTTGTCTTTCACCGTACCGACTACATGAATAATGTCGTCATCTTTAATGTCTAAATCAGAGTCGTCGCTCATTATAAGCGTATTTTTGCTTAACTTTTCTGGATTGTTGTAGCCTTGAAGATATGTACCATCATCGTCTTGTTCAACGTCAAAAACCTTTACATACAGATCAACTTTATAATTTTTAAATTGATCGGCATTGGTATAAAGTTTTTCTATATCAGTCTTTTGTACTGTTTTTGTCGACTTTTTAGAATCGGAGCTGGTTGTTGTAGTAGAAGCTTGGGAATCTCCACTGTTTCCAATGTTTGCAATAATGATAATGAGTACTATCGCTAGAATGATCGTAATGATTTTATGTCTCATAAAAAAATTACGTTGGTCTTTACCGCAGTTCGGACATTTTTTAACACCCTTTGCAATCTCTTGACCGCAAGCTTTACAGTGTGTTAGTTTACCTGACATAATATTTCCTCCTATGTAATTAAATGTTTAATATATATTCTATTTTGCCTATATATTTATGTGTAGTCAATGATAAATCAGAAATATTATTTTGGTTTTTTCTTAAAAAAGGTACTTTGTATCATATCGGTCAAATTTTTCATTTATTAACAGCAGTCATCTTTTTTATTCCTATTAATTTACCGACGAAAACTCCGCAAATACCCCTTGAACCAATTCGAACCGTCCCTTATAATGCTAATATTGGAAAGTGAAAAGGATATGATAAAAACAGTGGTTTTCTAGGGTTCCGCAATGCAAATTGGACTGTGACCGAGAGAAAACACATAGCAGCTTGGCTGTTATGACACGGTGGGATAAAAGCCCAGGAGTTTCTGCTCTTTTTCGAGAGCGTTCTCCTGGGTTTTTTTATTTGCTAGAACAGAACAATGAAAAGGAGTGTTTTCGTGATGAAAAAGAGAATGCTGGATGTACTTATGCTTGTGATTGGCGCTTTTTTCTTCGCGCTTGCGGTTAATTTATTTGCGATTCCCAATGATCTTGGGGAAGGCGGAGTCACTGGGATTACGCTGATTTTGTATTATCTGTTTCAATGGTCTCCTGGTGTCACGAACTTTATCTTAAATGCGTTTTTGCTTTTAATCGGCTACAAGTTTCTTGATGGAAAAACAACGATTTATACGATCGTTGCGGTTGCGGCAAATTCGCTTTTTCTGCATCTGACACATGGGTGGAGCATTCCGTCTGATGAATTGATCATTAATACGATTTTCGCAGGTGTATTTGCCGGAGTCGGGATCGGCATGATTATCCGGGTCGGCGGGACGACGGCTGGTTCCGCGATTCTGGCCAGAATTGCCAATAAATATTTAGACTGGAATATCAGCTATGCACTCTTGTTTTTTGATTTAATCGTAGTATTTAGCTCTTATTTTATTATTGGTGCAGAAAAAATGATGTTTACGATCGTGATGCTGTATATCGGTACCAAGGTGATGGACTTCATTATTGAAGGTTTGAATACGAAAAAAGCCATTACGGTCATTTCAGAAAATAAGAGTGAGATTGCAGAGCAGGTAAATACCTTGATGGATCGGGGCGTGACGATTTTATCAGGGAAGGGAAATTATACGGGCCAATCAAAAGAGATTTTGTATATCGTCATTAACAAACAGGAGCTGTCTATGCTGAAAAAAATCATTAGAAGCTGCGACAAAAAAGCGTTTGTGATCGTTCATGATGTACGCGACGTGTTTGGCGAAGGGTTTGTGGATATATCTAAATAAAGAAAAATCCCTCTGTACTTGAAGCAGAGGGATTTTTTCATTTAGAACGGATATTTGCGGTATTGCTTCTGTATCGAAATCCATTTGGTCACGGTAAATTCCTCGACGACCCACGGATTGCCGAAACGGCCGACACCGCTTGCTTTGTTTCCGCCAAAGGCAATATTCGGCGAATCATTGACTGACTGGTCGTTGACATGGGTCATGCCGCTGTCAATTTGCAGGGCGAACTTTTCGCCTTTTTCTAAATCAGAAGTGAAAACCGCAGAGCTGAGGCCGTATTCAGTATCATTTGCCATGTCAATCGCTTCCTGGTCGCTGGCAGCTTTAATAATGGTTGCGATTGGGGCAAACAGCTCCGTTTGGGCAATTTTGCTGTTGTTGTCCGCACCCACAAAGACGTACGGCGTCAGCACGTTTCCGACGCGTTTTCCTTCAACCGCAAGCTCAATGCCGTCTGCCTTTGCCTGCTCAATGATCTCCAGCGCTTTCTCGATTTGGCGCTCGTTGATCAGCGGGCCGACAACGGTTTTCGGATCGGTTTGATCGCCGTACGGAAGCTGTTTGACACGGGAGGTGAACTTTTCTACAAACTCATCGTATACATCTTGATGAACGATGATCCTGTTGATAATCATACAGATTTGTCCCTGGTGAATAAATTTTCCGAAAATCGCGGCATCCACAGCACGATCGACATCCGCATCTGAAAGAACGGCAAATGGATTGTTGCCGCCGAGCTCAAGTGCCATTCGTTTGAAGGCACGCCCGGCGATTTCACCGATGTGGCGCCCGACTGCTGTTGATCCCGTAAAGCTGATTAATCTCGGGATTGGATTGGTGAGCATGCCGTCCCCGATTTCCTTTACATCCGTCAGCATGACGTTAAGGACACCGGCAGGAAGACCGGCGTGTTCAAACGCTTTCGCAATGATGGTCCCGCCGGAAATAGCAGTTTGGATATCAGGCTTGTGAACAACACTGTTACCCAGCGCAATTGCGGGCGCAATGGATCTCATAGATAAATTCATTGGAAAATTAAATGGAGAAATCGATGAAATGACACCTAGCGGAAGGCGGTAAATCTTATTGGTTTTCCCTTCAATGTCGGATGGCACCTCTTTGACGCCGCCTAACTCACCAGTATACGTCATGGCTTCATCTAAAATCGCAATCGTTTGTTCCAGCTCGATTGTTGATTTAATGATCGTTCCGCCAGTTTCGCGGGCGATCATCATAATGATGTCTTCACGGTTTTCCTGTAAATAGCCGCGCGCTTTTTGCAGGACGGCTTTTCGGTCTTCCGTTGTGCTCTTGGCCCACTCTTTTTGGGCTTTCTGTGCAATGTCAAACGCATCCTCCAGCTGTTTGCCCGTTGCCAAAGATGCTGCTGTGATCACAGACTGGTCATACGGATTCAAAATGTCCTCCGTACGTCCGCTTTCTCCCTCAGTCCATTTTCCGTTGATAAAACTTTTGTTTAACGTTTCGAAACTCATAAGATGGCCCTCCTTTGGTCCTGCATGTCTTCTTCTATTTCCGCTGAAGCCAATATGTAAACGAATGAGGTTTCCCTTTTACGGCGCTGCCACTGACCCAGACAGCTGGGGAATCCGCGAGCATGACGTTGAGGAATTTTCTGAAATTATCGAGCGCCACGGTTTATGGGATACAGGCATTGAAACATTTGCCGAGGCAGTACGTGAAGCTGATCACCAAATGAGCATTTCTGATGTGCAGCGTCTATCGAGGGTGAAATAATTGGGGGTAGTCAGAAACTTTATATTAGGGGATTTTGCATGCATCGGAACCGAACGTGAGTTCGTTTTAGTTATGAAAAATAAAATATACGGTCCCTATGAGAATAGCAAGTTTAAAGCCATTTTGTATGCGTTGGAATGTGGACTAAAGAAAAATAATGGTGGGAGGCAAACGGAGAATGCGAGAAATTAAATTTCGGGTCTGGGATATCGTTTGGAAAAAGATGCTTACACATGAAGATTTGTGGGACGCTCCTTTTAACGAGTTATTTATATCTACTCCGGATCAAAGACCTTATAGCATCATGCAATACACTGGATTGAAAGACAAGAACGGCCGAGAGATTTATGAAGGGGATATTGTAGTTGATGGACGCGAGAACTCTGCAGAAGTAGTTTTTGATGATGGCTGTTTCTGTGTAATTGGATATTTGGGAGATTTACGGACCCATCCACTACGTGATTCCCTATTTTGTGGAGAAAGATTTGAAGTCATAGGAAACATTTATGAAGATCCTGAGCTTTTGGAGGGTGCGGAGTGATGAAATGTCCATCGTGTAAAGGTGAGGGGTTGGAAAGGCTGTTTTTTGATGAAGGAGAACACTGGCATCATGACCCTACAGTCCCATGCGAAGAATGCAAGGGTACAGGAGAAGTTAAGGAGGGCGCGGAGTGATTATCTCTATTATAGCTGCTCTCTTCATGTTGAACTCATTTGCCCTCATTGTGTGGGTTTGCTTAACTGAACGACGAATACAAAAATGGGAACGCGAAAAATAGAGGAAAGGAGGACGGGTGTGACAGAACAACTTTCATTCCTTCATCCTGTGGATTTGAAGGCAGTCCGAAAAATCGTGATCAAAGAACTCAAAGATTATCGTGCTTTGAAAGTACAGCTTGAGAATAAAAAGGAATCGGTTGACGCTGGCATCAGCCCGTTTCCTTCTATCAGAGATTCTTTCATATTAAATGAATTGAAGGTCAAACAGATGGAAAGGGCGTTAGAAAACAGCCTGGACGATGAAGAACGGATGATCATTGAGAAAAAATACTTAACAGCCAGCCAAACAAAAGACATTCATATCTATATGGAACTTGGCATGAAAAAGGACACCTATTATGAAATAAAACATCGTGCCATTTTGCGCATTGCTACAGCACTCGGAATTATCTGAGTGCTTTTTTTGTCGACAAATTTCCGATAAAACAGGGGACATTTTAGGGGACAAAAAGGGGGACTATTTATGTTTGAAATCTCGATAAACTTTTCTTATCAACTTCAAGGGAGTGTGGATTTTAAAAAATATCAAGAACAACTTCATAGCACGGGAAAAGCGCCTATCCCTTATCAAGGCGAATTCGGATACTCAAATTAAAGCGTTGAGGAATGAGTGATCATTCTGAGCTGGATCGCGCTAGTCTTGCGACTTTGGTATCGGGAGATATTTTTTGTAAACTGCTTCCGGTAAATCTCAGGATAGACTATTGGCGGTTAACAGCTTGAGTGCGGTGGCAGTTTAGAAAGAATATAAGGAGGAATAACAATGGCTAAACAAATTATCAATAAAACAGCTCACGGCGTAATGGTATGGGACACAGAGGAGAAACGATCATACCTGCTGACAAACGATGAGGCTGCCAAGCTTGAGAAGGAGCAAGGCACAACGGAAGAACCTGCAGCAGATAAGGCAGAGGAAAAGCCAAAGCAGACCAAAACCAAACCTGCAGCAAAGAAAGAAGAAACGACTGACGGCGAATGAGGTACTGTATTTCTAACGGCTGCACCTCATTAGTCGAGGAAGGTACTTACTATTGTACTGACCATAAGCCAAGGAAAAGAAAGCGTGACGGCTTTCAGTCTGCAAATAAATCATTTTATAGGACAGATGAATGGAAAGACATGAGAGCATATGTCTATCAACGTGATAAAGGCGTATGTCAGTGTTGTGGCAAATTCGTATTTGGTCGAGATGCACACGTCCATCACATCGAGCCGATTTCAGAACGTCCAGACTTAAAGCTAGATGAAGAGAATTTGATTCTGTATTGTCCGAAGTGTCACGCCGAAGAAGAAAACAAAAATAAAAAGAAATCCCCCCCTACCATTTTCCAAAAATACTTTTAGTTTGGGGATAGGATAGGGGGAGTCACGTATATACAAAAATGAAATTTTGAAGGGGGGTGTGAGCGAAAATTGGAAGAAATTACACCACAACAGCGTGCTGCACAAACGAGGAAATTAAACAAAATTCGAAAAGAGGAAGAAACTGAAATTCATGCTTGGTTAAAAGAATCCGGCACCTATTCCGAAACACTCACACCTCTAATCGAGACATATTTAGATGCTCATGTTGTTTATACACATATGTACGAAAAGTGGCGAGATGAAGGGTTTCCGGCCACTCGGATGCATACGAATAAACAAGGGCACACCAATGAAATGAAGCACCCATTAGCTCAGCAAGTAGCAGATTGGAATTCGAAAAAAAGCAAGTTGTTAGAGCAGCTTGGACTTACTCCGAAGCTTCAAAAACAAGTCGGTGGCCAACCGAATTCTACAACAGACGCCTTCCAGAATTTTAATTCAAAATGGGGGGCAGACAAGTGATAGAACCGGGTGTGAACTATGCTGATTTATATGCTGACCACGTATTGAAGAATAAGAAAGACCACTGTAAATCAGTAATAAAAGTCGTTGAACGATACAAAAGGATGAAAAAAAGGAAAGACGTCTGGTTAGATGTGAACGAGGCGAATAAAGTCATGGATTTTATTGAGACGTTCTGCAAGCACTCAAAAGGGGAACTTGCCGGGCAGCCTATCACATTAGAACTATGGCAAAAATTCATCTTCACCAACATATATGGCTTTTATAAAAAAGACGATAAAGGCAGGACTGTCAGGGCTGTGAGAACTGTTTATGTTCAAATCCCACGGAAAAACGGGAAAACTGTTTTGGCTGCTGGCGCTGCTACTTATGCAATGTACGCTGATGGAGAGAAGGGCGCAGAATGTTTTACAGCTGCAACCGATTCTGAACAAGCTAACATCGCAGCAAAACAAATCGCGGCAACTATTCAAAATAGCCCTGATTTAAATTCCCGCACTCAGATTTATAAGGGTGCTAAGGGGCACATAAACGCAATTATTTACCGTTACACCATAGGCGGTACAAAGTTTGAAAATAGCATCTTGCCTTTGTCCAAAAACACTCAAGGGCTTGACGGGAAAAACCCTCACTTTGTATTACTAGATGAAGTGCACGCCCAAAATAACGCCGATATGTACGATGTTTTAAAATCTGGCATGGGTGCCCGGCTGCAGCCTTTAATGTTTATCATTTCTACAGCTGGAAAGGGAACAACATCTGTTGGCTTGCAAATATATGATTATGCTCGGGGCTTATTGAACAATAAGAATGAAAAAGAAGAAGATATTTCATACTTCACGTTTATTACTGAGCCCGATAAGGGAGACAAATGGGATGACCGAAAAGTTTGGAAAAAAGTAAACCCAAACTGGGGCGTCAGTGTCCAACCAGACTTTTTAGAAAGTGAATTTAAAACTGCGCAAATGAGCGCGGAACGAAAGGACGAGTTTTTGGCAAAGTATCTAAACATTTTCGTCCGAAGTACCGGAACCTATTTTGATAAAGACATTGTTCAAAGAATGATTGAAGATAAAAACGGTGAGATTATTAAGGATTTAGGAGACCTGTCGGGGGAACAAGCTGTCATTGGTCTTGACCTTTCCCGTACAACAGACTTGACCTGTGTCTCTATCAATATTCCTTCTCACAATGACGAGGGTAAGTCTATGCTGAAAGTTAAGCAAATGTACTTTATACCTGATCATAACCTCGAAGGACGTGAAAAATTAGAGAATATCTCTTACCGGCACTTAGCTGAGGCGGGTTTTTTGACGTTGTGTCCTGGAAAAACGATTGATTACGACATGGTTGTGGAGTACATTGTGGAATGCTCAAGAATCTATAGCGTTGAACAGGTGAATTATGATCCGGCACTCTCTCAGAAAGTAATAGAGGCGCTTGAGGCAGAGGGTTTACATTGTGTAGAGGTGAAGCAGTATTCATCTGTGCTTAACGCTCCGTTCGATGATGCTGAGGTTTTAATGTTTGAAGAGCGGATCAAGACGGATAATCCCCTTTTTGTCTATTGCACAGAGAACGTTGTTGCTGATAAGAACTTTCAGGGGCTTAAACGGCCATCTAAAAAGCAAAGTAAAGCGAAGATTGACGGCTTTGTGGCGTTTTTAAACGCCCATAAAGAAACAATGATGATGCTCGTTGATTTCGACGAGGATGATTATGACGAAATGCTTCAACAATTGTATAGATAGGGGGTGAAATCGTGGGGATTATTCGCAGCATGTTAGACCGATTCACCAAAAGAAGTTTTGATTTCATCGGGAGCTCTTATTTTAATTATGGTTCATACGTAAATGATGAAAATATATTAAAATCCAGTGATACTTTCAACTTAATGAAGTTGATTAGTGATCAAGTTGCCTTAGCTGAATTTGATGTTGAGGACATAGTATCAGGAAAGAAATCTAACGACCCGCGGGCTGCTCATGCTTTGCGGGTTTTATCATGCCCGAATGATTATTTAACCGGTTTCGAATTTAAAAAGCTGCTGACAAATGTGTATTTGCTCCGTGGCGACGTTTACCCATTTTATGATGGGCGCCAGCTGCACATTTTAAATAATGCTTATTCAGAGTTGACTAATTCCGGTATTGAAAAAATCACAGTTGCCGGCGAAGTAGTACCGGGAAATATGGTCAGGCACATAAAAAATATCGGGCTCAGTCATTTAGAAGGTGTTGGCCTCTTAGAATTGGCAAAAGAGACGCTGGAAGGTGTAATGAACGCAGAAAAAGCATTGACGGAGAAATACAAAAAAGGCGGGCTTATGGCTTTTCTTCTTAAATTAGATGCTCATTTGTCTCCGGCGAACAAAACACAAAATAAAACCGTTAATGCAATTCTTGATCAACTTGAGGACATTGAAGATTCCGGCAAAGTGAAGCTAATTCCATTAGGTAAAGGGTACGAAATTGAAGCGCTTGAGTCGCCAGTTGATGATGAAAAAACGTTGAAATACCTGAGTGTTTATAAAAAGGATTTAGGTAAATTCTTTGGACTTGATAAGGATTTGCTGGATAAGCTCGAAGAGAAAGACATGGAACAAGCCATGATGAAACTTTACACCAGCTGCCTAAAACCTATCTTTCGCAATATAGAAGAACATCTGTCCATTTTGCTATTCGGTAAAAACAGTGGGCTGCGTCTCAAGCTGCGACACAATCTTTTAGATTATGTCGGTATGAAAACAAAAACCGATATTGCTTACAACTTGGTGCGGACCTCTATTGCTGTTCCGGATGATGCCCGGGAAATGTTGGGCTTCAAACGGTTGGATACAGAAGAATCAAGCAAGCTTTATATCAGTAAAGACCTCGTGGGCCTTGATCGACTTGAGGATAGTTTAGACAGTTCGCTGAAAGGTGGTGAGGATGATGGATAAGGAGCAACGGACGTTTAGTATTAGCGGATTGGAAATTAGAAACCTTGAAGAACAGAAGGAAACGCCACAAATAACCGGTTACGGCGCGGTTTTTAATAGCCCGGCAAACATCGGAGGGATGTTCACTGAGATTATTGCGCCGGGTGCCTTTTCGAGAGCCCTTGCGAATCAGTCAGATGTAAGGGCTTTGTTTAATCACAATTGGGATTATGTACTCGGTCGGACACGCAGCGGCACCTTAACGTTAGAAGAGGATGACAAGGGGCTCAAATTCACGGTTACGCCTCCGGCAACGTCATGGGCCAGCGATTTACGCAGCAGCATGGAACGCGGTGACATTAATCAGTGCTCTTTCGGTTTCAACGTCATTAAGGATGAATGGAACTATGAAACTGAGCCGGTGACACGGACAATTCAAGAGGTTGAGCTTTTTGAAATTAGCGTGGTGGCGTTCCCGGCTTATGAGGAAACTGAAGCGGTTCTCCGTTCCGGTGATATTTACAAACGGGCGAAAAAAGAACACGAATTACGGATGAAGAAACAACAGATCATTAATAAAATTCAGGAGGCTACAAAAAAATGAAAAAGATTCTTATGAGACGTAAAGCAGCAATCGAAGCACGAATGAACGAAATCCGGGCTGATCTGGAAGGCGATAAAACAGAAGCTTCTGCGGTGGAACAGCTACAAAAGGAAGTTGATGATTTAGCTGCAGAGTTGGAAGAAATCAAAAAAGCGTTAGAAAATCCAGAGGACGACGAAGATCCGGAAGATGAACCGGAGGCACCAGCAGGCGGCGAAGAAGGGCGTACAGGGGATGATCCTGAACCAAATGAAAATCGCAGCGGCATTGATCCGGAGAAAAGAAATGCACTTGTTAATAATATTATGCGTTCATTGTCCTCTGAAAGCCGTACAAAGGCGAAAGAAGGCGAACAGCGCAAAGCCTTTGCAAACTACCTTGTCGGGCGCATTAGTGAATCTGAGGCCCGTGCAATGGGTGTTGAAACAACAAACGGGAAAGTATTAATCCCTGAGACGTTAGCAAAGGAAATTATCACATACGCTCAAGAAGAAAACTTGCTGCGTAAATATGGAACTGTGATTAGAACAAAAGGTACACAGGGATATCCTATTCTTGTTAAGAAGGCCAAAGCGCAGAGGATTAAAACCGAGAGAACGCAAGACAATCCTATTCCGCAAACAGACATTGACTTCGATGAAGTAAAACTAAATCCTACTGAAACTGATGCACTCGTGCTTGTTACGAAAAAATTACTTGCCATGACTGATATGCCTGTGGAACAGACGGTTATTGAGGAATTGAAAAAAGCGTATGTTGATCAAGAAGCAAACTTTTTCTTTAACTCTACTGACAACCCGGGCTCTCTGATTCAAAAGGCAGTTGCGTTTACACCGGCTGACATGGAAGTCTATGACAAACTTGTTCGTTTGAAAAATACCGTACCAACATCGAAACTCAAAAACTCTCGTTGGATGATGAACAGAGCAGCATTAACAGCAGTTGAAACAATCAAAGACAAAAACGGAAATCCACTGTTACGAGAAGCATATATCGAAGGTACATTCGGTTATAGAATTCTGGGTTATCCAGTGGATGTAACTGATTATGTTGACGGCGGCACGCCAGATACCCCACGCCTTTACTTTGGTGATTTTAGTTCCTTCCGTATTCAGGATGTCATTAATTCAATGGAAGTGAGCAAACTTCTTGAGAAATACAGTGACACAAACCAAGTAGGCTTTAAAATCTGGCATTTGAATGATGGTCAATTGGTCTATGGACCGTATGAGCCGACTGTATTCAAATTGGAGTTAACAGATGGCACTACATCGGCTTAATGACAGGTTAATAGAGCATTTGAAACTAGATGACAGCGAAGAAGAATCTTTGCTGTCTTTTTATTTGGAGTCGGCCACGAATTATATCAAAGCCGCCACAGGGTACGAGAATGATCATCTGATTATTTTGCTTGCCGGTATTTTTTATGAATACAGGGTGACAGAGAAAAGCATGGCCCTTGCTGTCGATGCTTTAACACCGTTAATCATCTCGGCGGAAATGAGGGGTGAGGACAGTGGGAGTGAATCCGGGGGATCTGAAACATCGAATTAGAATTGAGAAACGGGAGCCCGGGCAAGATCCGGTTACTCGAAAGCCGAAACATGTCTGGACTCTATTTGCAAAATCATGGGCTGAGATTATGCAGCCAAAGGATCGCTGGATCATCCAAGCAGCTGCAGAGCATCAAGAAACAACGGTCTGGTTCCGGATACGGCACCGAGAAGGTATAGAAGCAGGAGAAATGCGTGTCGTTTATAAAGGGCAGCCTTACAAAATAAAAGAAGTGATTCCGGATTTACAAAATAAAGGACTCATGACGCTCCAATGCGAGGGGTGGGACAATGAGAGTATCACTTGATATTGAGGGTTTAGACGATATGATCAGTCAATTGGAGAGAAAGGGAAAGGACATGCAGAAAGTAACACCCAAAGCACTGAGAGCCGGCGGACGTGTCCTTGCTCAAGGCATGAAAGACGAGGTTCCTGTCTCTGACATTGATCATGTGCATATAAGGGATGACATTAAAGTCAGACAGACGCCTAAGAAAGACCGGCCGATGCCTGATGTTATCACCTTTGATATTGGACCCGGTAAGGAAACAGCGTGGAGAGCGCGGTTTGTTCATGACGGATTCGTGGCTGCTAACGGCCGATTCGTCCGGGGCAATCCGTTTGCCGTCCGCGCTTTTCGTATTAAGAAAGAACAAATAGTGCAAGCCATTGCGCGAGAGTATCAAAAGGCAATGAGGTGATTTTATGATCAACTATGAGCCGGTCATTGCAACTGAACTATATGAAGATGAAACAATCAATCAATTAACGGGCGGCCGGGTATATGCGGGGGAGTTTCCGAGCGAATTTTCCAGTCAGTATCCTCACATTCTTGTTGCCGAGATGGACAACGTTGATGTGAGCTATACAGACAATAAGGCCCGAGCGTCAGAAATAGATATTCAGGTGAATATCTGGGTCAAGGCTGACGATAACATAGGCCCGTTACAAACGGCAGTTGATAACAAAATGAAGTCTCTTAATTGTAAACGAATCACAGTTTCCTCTTTCAATGAGAGCGAAAGAGGCGCGTTCAGAAAGGCTTTTTTATATAGAACCATAGTTAAATTAGAGGAGGAAAACAAATGAGCGTCATCGTAGGTTTAGAGAATGCGGTCTATGCAAAATTGATTAAAGATGAAAAGGGAAATATTCAATATGGTGAAGTCAAACCGTTTGCTCCGGCCATTCAAGCAAAAGTAGATACATCATCCGAAAATTCAACAATTTACGCTGATAACGGCCCAATTATCGTTTTATCAAGTATCGGGGAAACAAAGCTGAATTTCAGCACTACTGAGATTCCTCAAGAAGTCTTGTCAGATATTACAGGTCAAAAAATGGTGAAGGGTGTTATTGCTTGGCGTCAGGATGCCGTTGCTCCTTATGTGGCTTTCGGTTTTACAGGAACGAAAGAGGACGGCAATGTGCGGCATGTATGGCTGACAAAAGGGAGATTCGGAATCCCTTCAGCTGACTGGAAAACGAAAGAAGAGAAGATTGACGGGCAGACGGAAGAGATCGAGGGCACATTCGTACAGCGGGCGGATAAAGTCTTTAAAATCACAGGTGATAGCAGCGTGGAAGGTTTTGAGGAATATAAAGATACATTCTTTGATCAGGTGTTTGATTTAAGCAAATTAGACGAAACTGGCGCGACAGCTGCCTCCCTTGAAAAGAATGAATCAAATACTGATGCAGCGGGGGTGACTGAATAATGAGCAAGCCTTTAGAGATTACACTAAGAATTGATGGTGAATTCCGTACCTTTACGCAGGAATTTGTTCCGTTTAAGATCAAAAGAAAAGCACTTGAAATTGAAAAGTTCATTCAAGAAGAAAAGCCGGATATTGAAGAAGTTGAAAAAAGACATTTTAACCTGATCGTTGAGATTTTTGAAAAGAAATTCACGTTAAAGCAGCTTGAAAATGGCTTGAATGCTATTGGTCATAATGAAGTGATTTACGACATTATCGGCGTTGGTATTTTAGGTTATAAATCACGGGAAGAGATTGAAAAGGAAAAAGAGGACCTAGACTTGGGAAAGCTTCTGGAAAAAATAATGGAGGAAAACCAACAGTCACCCTCGACGAAGCAATAGACCGAATTAAAGACATATATTTGGATTTATTAAAGCAAGGATGGACGCTGCATGACATTGATAACAGCGACTATCCTTTTTATGTTGAGCTGCTTGAGCATCAAGCGAAAAAGAATGATCCGGTAGAACAGCGAAAAAAATCTTGGGAACAAGCCCAAGTAGTACCGATTGACCATGTATTCTAACGGGGAGGTGAGGGAATGGCTACCGAAAATCTAGGAAATATGATTATGCGTCTCGGTGTCGATGACAACGGCGTATCGAGCAGCATGGAAAATATCACTGAGAAAATGAAGCTCGTACGAAGTGAAATGAAAGCCTCCGCCTCCCAATTTGGTCAGTTAGGTGATGCTTCTGATAAGTTACGTCAGAAACAAGACGGGCTTTCAAAACTGTATCAATTACAGGGTTCAAAGATTGAGCAACTCAAGAAAAAATATGATCAACTGGCGGCCGAGAAAGGTGAAAACACAAAAGCAGCCCTTGATCTTGCTGAGAAAATCAACCAAGAAGTCGCTAATTATAATCGACTTGGTCAAGCCTTAGAGCGTACTACGGTTGAAATCAATACACAAAACTCTGCTTGGACAAAAGCCGGAAAGACTTTAAAGGAATACGGCGAAGATTTAGAAAAACAGGCCAATCGAATGAAAACAATCGGGACCGTTGGTTTTGCCGGAATTACGGCACCGATGGGAGCGCTGGGGCTTATGGCAATTAAATCAGCCTCAGACGTAAAAAAAGCGCAGGGATCAATTCAAGCGCAAATGGGGCTCACAAAACAAGAAGCTGAGGAAGCCACAAAAGCAGCAACAAATCTATGGAAAGAGGGTTTCGGCGAGGACGTTGGCGACGTTACAAACGTAATTAGCATCGTCCGCAGAAACATTGAATCATTGGGTGATGCATCGAGCGAGACTGTTCAAAGAGTGACGAAAGACACGATGACAATTGCTGAGTCGTTTGACCAGGAGGGCAATGACATCACAAAGTCAGTCAACGCCATGCAAAACTCTTTTGATAATCTGTCCGTTGATAAATCTATGGACTTGATTACCTCCGGTTTCCAGAAGGGCTTAAACTATTCTGACGAGTTTCTAGATTCTATCAATGAATATTCGAATCAATTCTCTGCTGCAGGCTTTTCAGTTGAGCAGATGTTTTCTATTTTCGAGGCTGGCGCAGAATCCGGAGCCTTTCAGCTGGATAAGGTTGGCGATTTAATCAAGGAAATGAATATCCGTTTGTCCGATGGGACGGCGGATGACGCTATGGGGAAACTGTCCAAACGCACACAAGAGTTGTACGCCGAATTCAAAAAGACCGGCAAAGGCGGCGATGAGGTTTTTTCTGCTGTTATGAAAGACATTGACGGCATGAAAAACAAAAGCGAAGCCTATGTGATCGGTCAGTCTATTATGGGTACTCAATTTGAGGACTTAGGACAAAAAGGCGTCTCTGCGCTTGCGAATGTAAAGAACAGTTTCGACAACGTAGACGGAGCCACGAAAAAGGCCAGTCAGTCATTAAAAGACAACTTCGGTGACCGTGTGACAAAGGACATGCGCGAGTTACAAACTAACCTGATTCCAGTTGGTGAAATCCTGCTGGATAAGATTGAACCGGCTTTGCAAAAGACAGGTGAAATGATTGGCGATTTTACTGAGTGGTTTCAGAATCTTTCACCGTCCATGCAGAATACCGTTGTTATAGCCGGTCTGGTGGCTGCGGCATTCCCTCCAGTTGTCATTGCATTAGGCGCGGTTGTTTCAAGTGTCAGCACCCTTGTAGGCGCTATGGGACGAGGCGCGGCTGCGTTTGGTCGTTATCGTGCAGAGGCAGCATTGACACGTACTTCTACAGCTCAGCTGGCAGCGGCAAACACTGCTGCCTCTGTGAGCTTGGCAAAAGGTAACGCTGCAGTTACCCGGACCACTCGGGGCATGAGAGGAATGAATACCGCGACTGTGGCGGCTTCCGGGGCTATGTCTGCATACGGCGGGAAATGGGGCAATGTCCTCAGCATCGCTACTATGTTTCTCCCTGAGATTTTAAAGGGCGGAAAAGGACTTCTTGGCTTCGGGAAAAACGCTGCCTCTGCTGGAACAGGACTTCTCGGCTTTGGAGGAAAAGCAAAGACAGCGAGCACCGCGGCTACCACATTAAGTACCGGGGCAGCACAAACAACCGGGAAACTGGCCGGATTAGGCGGCAAAGCGTTGGGCCTTGTGAAAAGCTTCGGAAGTGTTGCCCGTGTTGCCGGCGTTGCGCGCCTTGGTTTCAGTGCTTTGGGCGGTCCTGTGGGCTTGACTATCACAGGGGTTTCCTTGCTTGCAGAAGGCGGATACAAGCTCTATAAGCATATGAAAGAGGAAACAATCCCGACGCTTGATAGTTTCGGGGATAGCGTCTCAAAATCCACGACAAAAGCTGTTTTGGGTTACAAAAACTTAAACGATAAGGCTACTGCTCAATTGAATCAGCTGAATTGGTCAGGGCAAAAGGTTTCGAAAGAAGCTGCGGACAATATCAGCAAGAATTTTAGTCAGATGGGCGATAAAATCAAAACGACTATCCAGACGAAAGGAAATGAGAGCTATCAATCCCTTAGCAAATTCCTTTCCAGCAGTAAGACTTTGAGCAATAAAGAGCAGCAAGCCATTCTTGATAATGTGAAGAAAAAGCAGGATGACCAAACGAAAAAGGTCAACGATGCACAAAATCAAATCAAAGCGATTTTAACCAAAGCCAGCAATGAAAAGCGGTCTTTGACGAAGTCAGAACAAGAAAAAATCAATTCTATTCAAAAGACCATGATGAATACTGCTGTTAAAACAATGAGTAAGAACGAAGCTGAACAAAAAATGATTCTCGGCCGGCTCAAAAACGAGTCATCCAATATCACAGCGCGGCAAGCTGCAGACACAATCAAAAACAGCATAAAAGCCCGTGACGGCTCTGTCAAAGAAGCGAAAAAGAAATACAAAGAGACGAAAAAGGCAATCGAATATGAGCGGGATGTCACCGGCTCTATCAGTGTTGAACAAGCGGACAAGATGATCAAAGAGGCAAAGCGCCAGAAAACAGATTCGATTGACGCTGCAGAGAAAATGCACAAAAAAGTTGTCAAGGAAGCCAAGGCGCAAGCCGGGGAGCACGCTGACGAGATCGACACAGAAACGGGCGACGTAAAAAACGGCTGGGACAAGATGATGGACAAAGTTGACAGCGCTTGGAGCTGGATCAAAGGTCTATTCTCAGGCGACGATAAGAAATCAAAGCCTAAAGAATCCAAGAAAAAGTCAGCGCCAAAAACTGCCGGCCGGTCATTAGGCGGCAACCAGATAGGAGCATACGCCAAAGGAACGTCAGCCTCCGGGCATCCGGGCGGCCTTGCTATCACAAGTGAAAAAGGGCGCGAGTTGATTCATGAGCCGGGAGTTGGTACTTATCTATCAGGCGATAACGGGCCGGAATTGCGGAATCTTCGCCCGGGTACTTCTGTTCTTCCAAATAAACACACGGAACGACTCTTGAAAAATTACGGTTTTCCGGGGTATGAGGGCGGTATCGGTAAATATTTTGACTGGATCATGAAAGGCTCGGAATATTTATGGGACAAAGCTTCTGGCATGTTCGGCATTGCAGACAAGTTAATTCCCAGCTGGTTCACCAAAAACAGCGGAAGCCCATTAAAAGCCATTGGCAAGCTGGCGCGTATCGGCGTTGATAACCTTATGGGCTCTATTGGTTCATTCTTTACTGGCGGCGGGGGCGGCTCTGCTGCCGTGAAAAAGTGGGTTGCGGAGGCTCTATCTATAAAAGGGCTTGGGACTCAATATGCTTCTGCACTAGAGACAATTGCCATGAAAGAATCAGGAGGCAACCCGAATGTCGTAAATACATGGGATTCAAACTGGAAGGCTGGGCACCCATCACAGGGGCTTATGCAATTTATTCCGAGCACTTTCAACGCCTACAAGGAGCCGGGGCACGGAAATATCAAAAATCCGGTGGATCAGGTGTTGGCTGCAATCAACTACCTCAATAGAAGATATGGCGGCATCTTAAACCATCCGGGGCTCGTTTCTATGTCAAAGGGCGGTCCATATGTGGGCTATGCCATGGGCGGGACGTCTCCGGGAACCGGCGGTACAAAGCTTGCTGCATTGAATGAGCGAGGTTACGACGAGCATATTATCACGACTGATCCTAAATATCGTGAGCGCGGTATCGGAATTTGGGCTAGAGCCGGGGCGGAACTTGGCGTTTTATCACAAACTGTTCCGGAAATCCCTTCAATTGAACCGATTACGCAGCGCCAAGACGCTCAAATTGCATTACTGCAGGAGCAAAACAGTTTCCTCAAAACCATTGTAAATTCGGTCAAAGGCGGAATTACAGCGGTTGTCGATGTGAATACCTTGGGGGATGCAATAGGGATGAGGTCTGAAAGAATTGTGAATCAGAAAATCCTTCTGCAAGGAGCATTATAAGCCAATGAAAGAACTAGATTTAATATTGCCAGATGGAACATATATAAGTGAGCGCCTGCCGGGTGTCTCACTTCTTTCTTTTAAGCCGGAATCAGCGAGATTCGAAAGAAATACATCTAACACCCATCCGTTGCGGAACGGTCTTTTGATGCCGAGAAAAGGAAATAAGGGGCGGTATGCGGAGCGTAAAGTTGTTGTGAAACTGCTTATAGATGCGCGAAATTCGCAGCATTTTCACTTGATCAGGGATGATCTGTCCAGACTTTTCACAAGGGAAGACCCTTTTTATATCGGTTACACGTACCAACCTAACAAAAGGTGGCTTGTAACGGGGGATGATGGTTTTACTTTAGAACAAGACTCTAACAAAACGTGGAAAGAGCAAGAAATCACACTGACTGATATTCAAGGGCTGGCAGAATCACTTTATGATACGTCGGTGCCTTTTAAAATTGGCAATTGGAGTCTCGGCATGAATATGGGGCTAATTGATAAGCCTGTATTTACCTTCAAAAACAAATCAAGTTTTGAAGTATACAACTTTGGAGATACAGAGATATCTCCTATTGAACACAAATATAACGTTGAAATGTATCTAGAGGGAAAAGACATACAAATTTTGAACGAGACTACAGGCCAAAGCTTTACCATAGTTGGAAGCCAATCTAAAAAGAATAAGCTGACTATACTTAAACATTACGTATTAAAAGGCTCGTCAATTATTACAACAAAAGGCTCTTCTTTTCCATCATTAGTTCCAGGAAAAAACAAATTTAAAATTGTTAATGCAACTTATAGTCAATTCAAGTTTATAACTCATTTTTATTACAAATAGGGGGTGAGCCTTATGAGCGTTATGTATGTTATGGACAAGATGAACAATACACCGTATTTAATTCCTGATGTGGACGCGGTATTGACTGATAGTATTGACGGGACAAAGGATTTGACGTTTTCAATCACTCTCACTCCAAACAATGTAATTCCATTCAATGCCTTAGTGGGCAGAAACTTTATTCTGGTTGATGAAATTAAGCACAAAAGCCAACGGTATTTTATTAATGCTCCGACTCTCAGACAAGAAGGTGAGCAGCTGGCAAAGGACATAACAGCAACTCATATATATGTCTTTCGGCTTGGAAAGCACTATATAAGCGGAGCAATCAGCGGCGAAAAGTCTCTAGATGAAGCCTTAAAATTCGCCTTGAGGGACAGCGGATTTACTCATGTAATTATGAAAGATGCTGAAAATATTTCTTCTCAGAAACTTGAGGGTTTTGGGAATAAATATTCGTTGGAATTGATGAACGATATCATTTCAACTTATTCAGTGGAATTGGATGTTGATAATACAACCATTTACGTCTATTCAAAAATCGGAAAGAAATTAAAGAAAAAGCTGCATTCGGGTGTCAATCTGACGTCCTTACAAATCACAACCTCAGAGGATAACACCTATACCAGAATAAAAGGGTACGGCAAGAAGAAAGAAGAAAAAGACATTCTCGGTGATGAGTCTATATCTTATGAATCTAAAACAGGTGAATGGTCTTATGATTCAACGTTGAAAGCAGATTACACCAAAAAAATAGGCGCTACCTTCACTTTTTCGTTTACAGGGACAGGATTCAAATTCAAAACACTTGTCTCCAAACTCGGAGGTAAATGGGAATTTAAAATAGATGACCAAACCAAAACAATCTCGGCCTATAGTGATTCTGATCCAAAAGAAAAAACATTCGATGTAATTCGCGGCTTAGATAGCAAAACTCATAAGGTCGTAGCGACATTCAAAGGAAAAGACAGTAAAAATCCTAATACCAAGGGTACAAAAGGTGCAGCGCCGGTCATGTACCTGTTACGCGGGGATATTTTTACAATCTATCGTTCATTCAAGAATGAAAATGAGGAATACGTTTTCCCTCCGGTCATCTACATTCACCCGGATGAAAAAAAGTATTTGATCGAGGGTAAGCCTTCATGGGCTCCTAATTACACAGACGATTCCATCACAAAAGAAGCGGACATGATCAAGGTTTTGAAAACCAAGGTGAATCCTTACGCTGAAACAAGCTATTCAGTTAACTACAATGAGGTTTTTGAGCTTCTTGAAATTGAAGAACCAGTAGAAAAAGGCGATACAATAGAGGTTTTTGCTGAGACTGCTTTAAACGGCGTTACATTTGAGGATTCAATAAGAATTACAGCCGTTTCATACAATCCGAATGATTTAACACAAGCGCCAAGCTTAACGATTAACGGTGGGAGGAAAACACCTGAGGATCGAATTGCCGAAGAAAGAAGGCGTGCCAAAGAGACAGAACGGTCGTTAAGGGCGATAAAAAATGAGTATTCTGCACAGATTTCAGCAGTGAAAAATGAGTTGCAGCAAGCTATTTTAAACAGCCAGCAAAGTAATTACGCTCAAACCTTCCCATATACTCTGCAATATGTGGGGGGAGTATGGTCAGTACCTTCTGGCGGTGGGGTTACAACCACATTAGAAAAAGAGATTGCGCTCAATACTGATGATGAAATCAATATCAAATACGTTTCTTCTGAGCCTTCATCGTTATTGAAACAAAACGGGATCGCTGTGTCAGTGGATTACAAAGAGAAAACGACAGATCAATTTATTGTGACTTTTTATCAAAATGGACAGCAAGTTAACCCGTATGTATTACCCGATAACTCTAAAGTCACGGTTTTGATTAACGGATTCATGGAGGAGTGAAATAAGTGGCGATTTATTTAGATAAAAACCATACATTGGACCCAGCCTCCGGCCTAGTGGATACTCTTAATGAAAATGCGAGGCTTTCAGAACTTGCTATTAATGGGCTTGACCAAAAACTATCTTTACATAAAAGAGATAGCAAGGCACACCGTTCTGATCAAATCACGCATGATTTAACAACAGTCGAGAACATGCTCAAAAACTTGAGGAACACCTTGGCTAACATTATCACGGAGGCAGACGGGACAAATATCAAAGAACTGATTGCATTAAGAGTGGCCGAAGATGCGACGGTTCATGAAACCGCAAAAGACCGGGTAGATTATGACTTCCGGCGCTTAAATAGACGACTGGACATGCTGCCGCAAGTGAATGTGTTGGAATTTGGGGCAGACCCCACCGGCGAAATTGATTCAGCCCCAATGATTCAGAAGGCTCTTGATTTAGCTAAGAATGGTGATGGAGTTCACATTTATATACCGAACGGCTGCACATTTAAGCTTGAAGCACCTCTAATTTTTTGGGCAAATACGAAAGTTAGCGCTCACGGAGCCAAAATGCTCAATTATTACGGGCAATATATGGGTGTCAATGGTGATGGTACTGTAAATTATCACGGTTACGAGGGTAACGGAAATATCATTATTGAGGGCGGGGTTTGGGATTGTCGTGGGCTGCATATTCAACGTGGAACTAACGCATTTTCATTCGGCCATGGTCGCAATATTTATGTGAAGAATGTGATTATCAAAGATGTTCGAAGTTATCACGGCATTGAATTTAACGCATGTGAGCGTTTCGGGTGTATTGATAGCGATTTTCTAGGATTCTTTGATCCAGACGGCACGCGTTCGTTTTCAGAAGCCATTCAAGTTGACTTAGCGCAACGTTCAGGAGTGTTTGGTGCGTTTGGTGAATATGATTTCACAGTGTGCCGAGACGGCAAAGTGACAGGCTGCTATTTTGGGGCATCTGGAACGCCTGGTACTCAGGCGTGGCCGCGGGGTGTCGGTTCTCATTCATCTACGATTGGGTATTGGCATGAGAATATCACTGTTAGAGACAACACTTTCGATGGGACAACCGGATGGGCCATAAGAGGGTACAACTGGAAGCACTCAAGCGTCACAGGAAACACCCTAAGGAAATGTCACTATGGAATCACTATAAGTGCAATTGATCCAACTAATGAAGGGCATACAAAAAATGATAAATTCGAACAGCTGTCTAAGTCTCAAGATTTTTATGATATTACGATATCAGGCAATAAAATCTATGACACAGTAAAGAATGAAGCTATTTATGTTAGAGGCTTTATCAATGATGAAGGGATTGGCCGCAATGTTGTCATTACGGGGAATCTCATTGATGGTGTCGGTGGTTCATATCAGGCCGGAATTAGGTTGGATGCCATTCGTGGTGGAGTCATAACAGGAAATCTTATTTCAGATATCTCCGGTGATGGCGTGCGCTTAAATGACTGCATAGGAATTAATACATCGGGAGCAAATATCATTAGTTTTGTTGGCCGTGATGGAATTGCGGCATTCGGTGGGTGCTCTGATCTTATCACCTCAAACAATATTATACGAAGACCTGCCAGATATGGGATTGAACAGTCTCATGTCTATTTTTCTATTGTGGAGGGGAATTTGATTACGGGTGCCGGTAACAGTAAACATGGTGAATATGAAGCAATTCGAATCGCAAACGGATCAAAACGGATCAAAGTATCAAACAATACGTGTCGCTCTATTTCGACAATCACGAATTTAGCCAGAGCCGGTATTTATATTACAAGCTCAGTGAGAGAAGTTGTTCGCTTCGGTAATGACTGTCGCGGAAATTGGACAATCAGCGGTATTGTAGATAATTCATCTGATTCAAAAACAGATGCGAAAGACGTTTATTAAGGAGGGCTGCAGATGTTTATTGTAATGGGAAAAGATCGAGTGGAGGTTGCCTCTGCCTTTTTATCAGAAGATAGGAAAAGTGTCTCTGGCTTCCGAGAGGACGGCAGCAGAGTGATTCTACTTGAGGGTGTGAATTTTGAAAACGTGTGGCTTGAGAATGAACAGGGTGAACGAGTTGAATTTCAAGTCAAGCCGAACACAGATGAAGAACTTGCAGACTTGAAACAGCAGCTTAAAGAGCTTACGGAAAAAATGCAGCAAATGACAGAAGAAAAAACGGTGATGGGTTCATGATTTTTAGACAGTCTACATTGAACTTTGATATTACATCTTATTCTCAAGCCGTTATTCGAACAAATATTCAAATGTCTACACAGGATAAAGGAACGGCCAAACTCATTTTCAAGCTCACTAAAAATGGCGTCTCATTGCCTTTGTCGGGTGTCAATCTTGTTCTCACCATGTTTTTTTCAGACGGCAGCCGTTCTGATCGTTCCCTATCAATCGTGGACAAGATTAACGGCATAGCTGAATATGTTTTGTCCAATGATGAGATCAAGCACTATGGGAAAGTGGAGGCTGTTTTAAATCTCTATTATGTGAACAAACAAGCGTTATCAGCCCATGAATTTACATTCGAGATTGTAAGAAATTTAGTTGATCGAGATATTGTTCCGGTAGCTGAGTATTACATTGATGAATTTGAAAAGCTAAAAGTGATGATTAATAAGCTATATGATGAAACTATCCAAACTATTGAAGATTTACGGAAGAAATTTGAGGACTTAGAGAAGATTGAGACAAAGGAAGGCGCTCAAGCGAAGGCTGACGAAGCGTTAACGAATGCAAAGACATATACAGACACACACATTATTGATACATCTAATCCACACAAAGTGACGAAAGATCAAGTGGGACTTGAGAATGTCCTAAATGAAAAACAGGCTACAAAAAAAGAATTTGATTTACACACAGAGGATGTAGTAAGGCATGTGACAACTACTGAAAGAAACAAATGGAACTCTGCTGAAACCAATGCAAGAGCATATACAGACACACACGAAGGCAGAAAAGACAACCCACATGAAGTAACAAAGGAGCAAGTAGGACTAGGGAATGTAGACAATGTGCAGCAAGCTTCTTTAGTAGAGTTTAGACAACACAATTACAATCAGGAACGACATACATCCGCAGCCGAACGAGCGAAATGGAATGGAGCTGTTACTTATGCGAATATCACTTTGAAAAACGGTGCTACAGTTGGCACACGAACAGCAATTTATGCGCGGTGGGGACCTTTATTGTTGATTCGTGGTCATATCAAAACAGAACCTGAGATCATTTTTGGCTCAATTCCTGCTTCGTCTGTACCTGTCGGTGGCGCAGTGGCTTCGGTAGCACTCAGCGGAACTGGCGGAACGGCTAACCTTGTTATTTATGAAAATGGTGATCTTAAAATTAAATATTCTAATCCTGTAGACCCAAGTAAGTTTGTAGGTGGTTACTATATTGACGCTGTAATAGGATTTCAGGAGGGAAGTGTGTCATGAAACAGGTTTATGGATATGATGAAAACTTCTTTTTTACGGTTCCTCTAACAATTGAGCCGGATGAAGAAGGAATTTATAGTGTTCCTGAAAATTGCACAACCATTCAGCCCCCATCGTTTGTTAAACCAAAGTATCACCCAGAAGATCAGGCGTGGACAGAAGAAGCTACAAAAGAAGAGATTGCTCAACTATATGAAAAGGCAGCCAGTGAACGGGAACAGTCTCCGATTGATATTCTTAAAATCCAAAATGCAAAGCTAACATTGCAAATAGCTGCAGCAGAAAAGGAAAATGCTGATCGACGAAAAAGAGAGGCTGAACAGGCACTTATAATAGCACAACTGCAGCAGGCAATTAATGATCTGAAAGGGGAGAGTTAAATGTCTCTTTATCCGGATTTAGAAGATATCAAGCAATTCTATAAATGGGAATGCTACACAGACGATGACATAAAAAAGTATGTTGATATTGGATGGATTACGACAGATCAATACAAAGAAGTAACGGGAAAAGATTACCCGACTCCCAGCGACGCCCCTTCTGGGGAAACTAGCGAACCTGCTGGGGCTAAATAAAGAAGGATAAACGCTTAATAGGCGTTTTTATTTTTGCCTCTAAGGAGGTGATAACAAGAAATGGAGGAGACAACGGTGTTTATTAATTTTGAAACATTGGATTTAGCGAGAGTTTATCTGTTTGGGGGTGTGAAATATCTTGATTTAATGCTGGTGCTAAACATCATTGATATCCTTACCGGTGTGGTGAAAGCGTGGAAGTTTAAGGAGCTCCGCAGCCGGAGCGCTTGGTTCGGTTATGTACGTAAGATGCTCAGTTTTTTGGTGGTCATTGTGGCAAATATCGTAGATACAATCCTCAATCTGAACGGTGTCCTGACATTTGGAACCGTTCTTTTTTATATCGCCAATGAAGGGCTTTCCATTACGGAGAACCTGGCACAGATCGGCGTTAAGATTCCAGCGGCCATTACTGATCGGCTTCACGTAATCGAAAATGACAACGAACAAACAAATGATAAAGACGAACAGGCTGCTGGATAAAACCGGCGGCCTTTTCTATATCAAAAATAAAGGAGAGAACATTTATGACAATCACAGTGAAAAAGAATTTTGTATCAGAAGCAAAATACGGTTTGAAATGCCCTAATCACATGGACGCTGAATACATTACCATCCACAATACAGCCAACGATGCGTCAGCTGCTAACGAGATCAGCTATATGATCGGGAATACAAGCTCGACAAGCTTTCACTTTGCAGTCGATGATAAAGAGGTGCGGCAGGGTATCCCTACAAATCGCAATGCATGGCATACAGGAGACGGCACAAATGGTCCCGGGAACCGTAAGTCTATTGGCGTAGAAATCTGCTACAGCAAGTCAGGAGGGCCTAAATACTATGCTGCTGAAAAGTTGGCAATCAAGTTTGTGGCGCAGCTGCTTAAAGAACGCGGCTGGGGTATTGATCGTGTGCGAAAGCATCAAGATTGGAGCGGAAAGTATTGCCCGCATCGTATTTTAGACGAGGGACGCTGGAATGAGGTTAAAGCGGCTATTGATGCTGAATTAAAAGCACTTGGCGGCAAAACATCGAGCAAGAAAACAACTTCGTCCAAGGCAGTGAAAAAACCAAGCTCAAGCAAAAAGAAATCATCCTTTAATCTGCCCTCTGGCATCTTTAAAGTGAAAAGCCCATTGATGCACAGTGCTGCTGTTGAGCAGATTCAAACAGCGCTGGCGGCTTTACATTTCTATCCGGATAAAAAAGCTAAAAACTTCGGGATAGATAGTTATTACGGACCGAAAACAGCTGATGCCATCAGACGGTTCCAGTTGATGAATGGACTAAATCCTGATGGCATTTACGGACCGGAAACGAAAGCGAAAATCGAAGCGAAATTAAAATAAAAAAGAAGAGCCCTGGAATTAGGGCTCTTACAAACTTAATTCTTTTTGATTTATATAATTTAGACATACATTATAACAGTCTTCAATGTGAGATTTTCCAAGGCTTTTCATTGCGAAAAAACTAATTGATCCAGATGCGACTTGACCTACAACAGGGATAAACTTGGCTGTGCTTTTAGTTGCAATTTTTTTCAACCCAATCTTTTTGAGTAAGGTTGTAATTGTTTTTTTAGAAATCATTTTCCCAATCATTTCACTGCCAATGGATGTTGCTAAAACGAGTATCATTTTTTTAGACTCGACATCTAATTGTTCAATCTGTTCTTCACTTAAACCAAATTTTCTATTAATTTTCGGAATTAACTCCATCATAATAGCTACGTCAGTTCCTACGTCAACACCTGGTACCGGTATTGCTCCAGCGAGACCAGAAGCGGTTGCTCGTTTGTTAACCATTTTTAGGCAATCTTTTTTTATTTTGTCCAATTCTGCTTTGGATGACGGTATCAATTTACTTCCTCCTAATTACTTGCTCATGTCCTGTTATTGTTACTATCGGTTAAATACTTCAAATTATTAGCATTTTTTGATTAAGAGAGAGTATGTTTTTTTGTTATATCTATTGACGATCGTAAATAGATATTGTATAATTAAGGTATAGAAAGGAGGTGCTGAAGTGGACGAGGTGAGAAACTGGATTCTTGCTATCGCTGGTATCGTGACCATCATTAAACACATCTACGACATATGGCAAAAGGAAAGCGAAAAGCATAGCAAGAAAAAGAAAAAGCGCTCCCGCCGGACAAGCAAGAAGCGCTGATACTAGTGAGACAAGGGGAGAAATCCCCTTGCTCATACATTATATCACGTCCACGATAGTATGAAAAAATATTTTAAGCAGTACAGCACAGGTGACTTTGCCGTTTTGCTCATATTGGTTGCCGGGATCGTTGCAATTGATCTAACCGATGAGGGTATGTCTGGAAAGATTGCGCATACTGTATTGATGATAGCTGTTGTTATTACCTTGTTAAAAGGATTCATTATGATGTGGAGAGAAAGCCGACATGAAAGAAAGCGAAAAAATTAAGTTTATCAAGGAAGAAGTTTTGACTGCAGCGGAAGCGGGGGAGCTGCTTGGAGTCACTCGGCAACGTTTAAGTACGCTTGTGACTTCCGGAAAGCTCGAGCCGGTTAAAAAGGTTGGGACAGTCGCATTGTTTTTGCTTGGACATGTACAAGCTCTTAAAAAAGAATTAGAAGCCGGCCGGAAGAAGTACCGGCCGTATGATGAATGAAACCCTTCTGCAAATTCAGAAGGGATTTTCATGTAATAATTTGTAATACGAATGCCACCTATAAAAAAAGATTATGATCTAAATTGTAATACTATATATTGATTAGATGACCTAAAATCAAGCGTTTTATCTATATATAGTGATTTGTTCTGTTTTAGAGAGAAAACGAAACACTATATATAGATGATTACCCGGTCTGAAAAATCAAGATATGGATTATACAATATTTATTGAAATAAATCAATCAAAAATATTGTTTTCATCAAAAAAGTAGTCTAATATGAGAAATATATAGATTGACAGGGAAATTTTTCAATACAGAAATCACCATAACAGAAAAAAGTTCAATTGTGTGTATAGAATAAAGTGATGGGGTACAGTATGTTAAGGGCAGAAGATGTAAAATTCGATGTAACAATTATTGGATTTCATGGAACGTTATTAGAGAAGGCGAAAAAGATTATAGCCGATAAAAAATTCGAATTCAGTGAATATCGAAAAGATCATTGGCTCGGTCAGGGAATATATTTTTTTAGAGAAGACTATCATCAAGCCAAAGCATGGGCTTTGACCAAAGTAAAGCGACAAAAAGAAAATGGAGCTATACTAAAAACAATATTAAAAGTAGATAAATCTTCTGTATTAAACCTTGATGCTAGAGATGATTTAATATTCTTTACTGAATTCAAAAAAGAATTTGTGAAGTATTGTACTGAAAATAAAATTAAGTTATCTGCAGATCCTAATGTCTTTAGGTGCACTATATGCGATGAATTACCTCAAGAAATAAAGGTAATACAAAGAACTTTTCCTGGTGAAGGTTATTTTAATGGTGATTTAAAAGAGATTGATTTAGTTCTTCATGGAGTTCAAGTCTGTGTAAGGGATAAAAGTCTGATTGACTTTAAACAGACTAATATCTGTGGAGTTGTTAATTACATTCCTCCTATTGTAAGTAAAAACACCAAGAAAAGAAGAAAAAAGAGAATCTTTTCTAATAAGGAGTGATTAATATGAAATTCGAATTCGACAAAGACAGAATTATTAACAATATAAAAAGATTGGGTGGAGAGGTAGAACTTAATTCATCTAATCCAGGAGTTTTCACTGTAAAGGACGGAAAAGAAAAACCACTATCGATGGAGGATATTTTTCCAGACTCCAGTAACGGCATCAAAGAAAGTAATGTTTTAAAAGATGTACATGTTACTATGGATGAAACATCTCATTTTGTGATATCAAAAGTTGATATATCATTTGCAAAAAATAATCTTTCTGGAGCGGCATAATATTATGAAAGCAGTACTACAGTTTATTGATTACCATGTAACAAATATAGAATATCTGTATGATCCATCTTTTATAGAAGATGAAGCTGATTTAAAACCAGATTTCTCGTTTGAGTTAGAATTTGCTGACGAAAACAAAGAACAAGCAAATTTACAGTTAGGGATTGAATTAGGCGATCGTAATTTAGAGAAGAATTCAATTTACGTAAATTGTAAAGTCAAAGGTGAATTTATAATAGAAGCAGCTAACGAACTAGATGAGGGAGATAAAATAGACTATTATAGAATTAATGGTGTTGCTATTTTATATCCTTACTTAAGGTCGTTGGTATCTGATGTAACTGGTAAAGGTAGTGAACAACCGGTCATTTTACCAACTATGAACATCATAAAGATGATTCAAGATCAAGAGCAAAAAGCCCATCAGTAGGGCTTTTTATATTATCCACTTTTTCTGCAATTTATCCCATTTCAATTCGCCTTTCATCAAAAGGCTTTTCACAGCTGCACGAATATCCTCTTCATCCTTTCCTGTTTTCCTTTTTATATCGTTCAAAGTTGGATTCTTTCCATATAAGTGCATGTTCACTATGATCCGGTATAACTTACGTTCAAAATCTGTCATGACCATCTGCGTTACCACCCGATTTTATTCACAAGACATTCCGACAGGAGGATCATAGTATGTACCAACTGGAGGATCAAGTTTGTCTTTCTTCAAAAATCTCATCTCCTTTATTTGAATAAGTTTCTCATAAGTTTATTGGTTGTTTTGCCTGCGGCACGGCGAGCAAGTCGTTTCCCGAGAGTGCCGTTTTTAGCAGCATTTACGTCACCTAAAATTTTAGCCGACTTGTATAAAGCTGATCTGATTTTATTAATGTTCATTTTTCCTCGTCCCTTTCTAGTTGGTGATTTTATTATAACTTATACTGCTTGAATGTGGGCACCCACAAAGACACCCACAAAAGTAAATAAAGTAAAAAAAGATTACGGTATGCGTTTTTCAAAAACGTTGATATACCGGTCTCTAAGTGAAGATAAAAACCCTTAAATAATCCCTTGATGAAAGAACGTAAAAAATACGGTCTTAAAGGCGCTCGTCGTGCACCTCAGTTCTCAAAACGTTAATTTTACGTTTTCAAAAAGCTCTCGACCTTGGGTTGGGAGCTTTTTTCTTTTAATATAACGTGGCCAGCTCCGCATCAAAATAACACTGAATGGACGCTTGACGGGGTTAAACAATTTGTTTGTTTATAAACGGTCTTACTGTAAAAATCAGATAGCTTTCATTTTTATTCAATTGGAAGTTCGGTCAATGTTTATTATCGTTATGTCGACAGCCCAGCTCCATTTAACCACTGTATCTCATCCGTTAAAGTTCACTGCTGATTAACCCGGAGAACAATAGCTCTCATTGCTAATGGCTTTATGTAACGAAGTAAAAGTAAATCTGATGATATAAATCACATATCTCCTTTGTGATTTTTTTGCGTTTTTATGAACTTTTTTCTAAATATACAAAGGGAAAGCGATATCAATCTAGAAATATTTGTTATACTCTATACATTAAAGTAAGGAGAAGATTCATGAATGCGTTAGTAGCTCATAATAGCAAAGCCTGGGATAAAAAAGTAGAAACAGGCAATGAATGGACTGTTGCTGCTGAGCAGCAGGTTATCGAACAAGCAAAAAAAGGTAATTGGGATATAAGGGTAACGCCAATGAAAGATGTGCCGAAGGATTGGTTTCCGCCTATCAAAGGTCTGAAAGTACTCTGTTTAGCCTCAGGCGGTGGCCAGCAGGGTCCAGTTTTGGCAGCCGCAGGTGCGGATGTCACCGTATTAGATAACTCAGAAAAACAGCTGAATCAGGATAGAATGGTTGCTGAGCGAGATGGTCTCACGATACACACTGTCAAAGGAAGCATGGACGATTTAAGTGTATTTAATGATGAATCATTTGATGTCATTGTACATCCTGTTGCCAATGTTTTTGTTGAGAATGTCCTCCCGGTATGGAAGGAAGCGCACCGTGTGTTGAAAAGGAACGGTGTTCTAATCTCGGGTTTTGTCAATCCTGTTGTATTTCTGTTTGATACAGAATTAGAACAGCAAGGTGTTTTAAAAGTAAAACACTCCATTCCATATGCTGACCCAGAAGATCTTCCGAAACATAGAGTGAAAAAACTGATCGAAAATAATGAGGCTCTGGAATTCGGCCATTCCTTAGAAGACCAAATCAAAGGCCAAATTGATGCTGGTTTTATCGTTACTGGTTTTTATGAAGATAAAGGCGGGTTTGTATTAGACCAATATATCCATACATATTCTGCAACAAGAAGCGTGAAAGTATGAAAAGCAGCGACCTGTTAGAGGGGCTGCTTTTTTTATAACTAATTACAGAACGTTTGTTCCTGACCCTGCAGAAAGTTGATTTTTTATCGATTTTACACCTTCATTTGGGCGAATTTCCAACCGAATTCGGGCATTGTTTCATTATCCAAACCTCAAAATAATCGATAAAAGGAGAGTGAATTTATATGGCAGAAGTACTGTCTTTTATGGATGTGAAACGCCAAAAGGATTTTGAATTAGAAAAGAACTTGCTCAAAGAACTCTCTCTGAGACAAATTATCCAGTCTGTTAAGGATTGTTTGGAACCATTATTTCCATTTTTACATGATGAACGAGATATTATTACTGAAGGCTGTATTGATTTTGCGATTGAAGCTTATTTGTTAGGCGGGCGTTTTGGGATATTCGGCTATTACGGAGAATCCATGCAAAGTATCAGTGCCCGCTCTGCAAGAGAAGAAGAAGAGCTACGTATGGAGTTTTTTGATTATCTCTATAATTGGATACACGAGCAATACGCAACATTTGATAAAAACACGGTTTATGAAGCGGCACGCAAGTTCATTAAAGATTGGTGGACAGCGGGGTTTGTTCAAAGAGAAAAACAGTGTAAGCTTCGCATGCGATAATCATATTTCCCGGCCCTGTCCCATAGTTATGTAATAACGGACAAGCGGGAGGGGAAGGGATGAGGAAAAAGCTTAAATGGCTCAGTTTTTTGCTAGGCTTCATCGTATTACTATTTCTGTTCAAATATCAGTTCAGCAATAACGACTCTTGGAAGCCGTGGAGCCTGCCCTTGAGCGGTAAAATCATTTATCTAGATCCAGGTCATGGCGGGCCTGACGGCGGAGCAGTCGGCGGAAAGCTGTTAGAGAAGGATGTTACCCTGGAAGTGGCCTTTAGAGTCAGGGATTATCTTCAAGAACAAGGAGCGCTTGTTATCATGACCAGAGAAAGTGATACTGATCTCGCTCCGGAAGGAACAAAAGGCTATAGTCGACGAAAAGCTGAGGATCTAAGACAACGAGTCAAATTAATAAACCATTCAGAGGCGGAGCTCTATATCAGCATTCATCTTAATGCGATTCCGTCACAAAAATGGAGCGGAGCCCAAAGCTTTTATTACGGGAAATATGCGGAAAATGAGAAAGTCGCAAAATACATCCAGGATGAGCTGAGAAGAAATCTGGAAAACACAACCCGGAAAGCAAAGCGGATTCATGGTATCTACTTAATGCAAAACGTCACCAAACCGGGGGCGCTTATAGAAGTCGGATTTTTATCCAATCCAAACGAAGCAACGCTGCTCGGTAAACCGAAATATCAAGACAAGGTGGCATCTTCCATATATAAAGGCATTTTGCGATATTTCACAGAAAAAGGAGACCCTCCGGAGTAATGGAGGGTTTTCTTGTGGTTCTAAGCATAAGACACCCGCCATTTATGTATGATATAATAATAATTGTAAACGAATACACAAAAGGGTGAGGTTCGATGATAAGAGAAGATGAAGTAAGAAAACTAGTCGGAGAAATGCGCGAACCTTTTCTTCAAAGACCTCTGGGAGAATTGGATGCCGTTAAGGAAATTAAAATAAAGCCTGAAAAACGGCATATCAGTGTAAAAGTCGCTCTTGCAAAAACAGGAACTGCAGAACAAATGCAGATTCAGCAAGAGATCGTAAACGTATTAAAAGGGGCAGGAGCTGAGACAGTCGGCCTTCGATTTGAAGAGCTGCCTGAAGAAACGGTTGCTAAATTCCGGGAGCCGTCAGCTGAGAAAAAAACATTATTAAATATGGATAACCCGCCAGTCTTTCTTGCTGTAGCAAGTGGAAAAGGCGGCGTAGGCAAGTCAACTGTGTCAGTAAACCTAGCTATTTCTCTGGCTCGTCTAGGGAAAAAGGTTGGTTTAATTGATGCGGATATTTATGGGTTCAGTGTGCCGGACATGATGGGTATCACTGTGCGTCCAACAATTGAAGGAGAGAAACTTCTTCCTGTTGAACGCTTTGGAGTAAAGGTCATGTCAATGGGCTTTTTCGTAGAAGAAAATGCCCCGGTCGTATGGAGAGGGCCGATGCTCGGCAAAATGCTGAATAACTTTTTCCATGAAGTAGAGTGGGGAGAAGTAGACTATATTGTTCTTGATCTTCCGCCTGGTACAGGGGACGTTGCTCTCGATGTACATACAATGCTTCCGAGCTGCAAAGAAATTATCGTATCTACGCCACATCCGACAGCTGCTTTTGTCGCGGCCAGAGCGGGCTCTATGGCGATTAAAACCGATCATGAGGTCGTGGGTGTTATAGAGAACATGGCTTATTATGAAAGTGCAAAGACAGGGGAAAGAGAATATGTGTTTGGAAAAGGCGGAGGAGATAAACTGGCTGAGGAACTAAACGTGCCTTTACTCGGCAGAATCCCATTGAAACAGCCCGATTGGGATAAGGACCAATTTGCTCCGTCTGTTTATGACGAAAATCATCCAATCGGAGAAATATATCAGGACATCGCAAAAAAAATAGATGCAAAAATGTCAGTGCAGGTATAAAAGGTGAACCGGGATTCCAGATCCCGGCTTTCCCTTTATTCACTTTCTTTGGCCGTGTCTTTTGCTGCTTTTTTCAGTTCATCTTCGAACTGTTTTTTGTAAAGCGGACTAGAAAGTGTTTCGTTAATAACCTCTTCTAAATAACTGCGGAATTCTTGGCTTTTTGCCAGCTGGCTGTACTTTTTATCCATGCCGGGATCCTGCATAACGCTCATCAGCATCTTCTGGTAATCTGGATCCTTCATCAGCTTTTTAATCACTTTTTCATGCTCTGTTTGAAGAGTTTTGGCAAAGCCCTCAGCAAAATCAGTGTCTTCAAAGATGTTTTTCCAAAATTCTTCACCTTTTTTAGATGTGAGTGTTTTTTCTATTGTTCCTTTAATTGCATCTTGGTCAATCACCAGCGCTTCATTCATGGCATCATCATTTAATAATTCCTTAATAGCTTTCTTTCCATCATCAGTTTTTAATATATCAACAACCATTTTTTTGGTCTGATCATAGTCCATATCCGCTGCTTGGTCTTTTGGAGCGCAAGCTGTTACAGATAATATTAAAAAACAGCTCATCAATAGCGTTTTGGCTTTTGACATGCTTAAGCTCCTTTCACATACTTGTCTTACCTTTAATATGATTCATCTGTTTGGAATTATACATAACAAAATATCGCTGTTCGCGATTTTTGAGGGGATGAATAAAGAAATGAAAAGCCGTGGTTTAGTTCGTTTTTTCTTTTCTATTTTAGCTGTCGGGGCGCTTATCACGAGTATTGTGGGTTTTGCTTTAAAATGGGGAGAATATAGAGGGCTGTTTCTGACATTTGAAGCGGGACAGATTTTCTCTGTTTTATTTTGGTTTATCGGTGTAGGCATGATTTTCAGTGTGATCAGCCAAATGGGTTTTTTCGTGTTTTTAACAGTCCATCGGTTTGCGCTTGAGATATTAAGGTCCTCCTCTTTGTGGAATTTGCTGCAGTTGTTTTTCATCCTGTTTGTTGCTTTTGATTTAATGTACGTGCGTTTTTTATTTTTTGGAGAGAGCGGAGAATCGCTGGCTGGGTATGCGTGGTTACCGGTGTTTTTATTGATCTTTGGAGTGATTACAGCTTATATAAAGCAAAAGCAGTCCTCTAAGAAAACATTTGTGTCATCGTTGTTTTTGATGGTTGTGATTACCGCATTAGAATGGTTCCCTGCATTAAGAGTAAATGATGAGGACTGGCTTTATTTAATGCTTTTTCCGTTAATGGCATGTAATGCCTTCCAATTGCTTATGCTGCCGAAGTTTGCAGCAAAGTAATTACTTTACCTCTGCGGATCTGGCATCAGAATTTGCGATGAGATCACCCACGGTTACATTTTTTAATCCTTTTTCTTTCAGCTGATGGATGATATCAGGCAATGCTTCTTCTGTTTGTTTTGCCGAATCGGAGGCATGTAAAAGAATAATGTCTCCACCGGAAACTTGCTTGGTCACATTGTCGATGATTTTTTCAACTCCGGGATTTGTCCAGTCTTGAGAGTTCACACTGTAATGAACGACTGTATAATTGTATTGCTTTGCGACCTTTAGAACATTCTTATTGAATTGGCCGGTAGGGGGTCTTAATAGCTGTATGTCTTTGACCCCTAACTTTTCAAAGGCTGTTTGCGCACGGTTCATGTCCTTTTTTATTTCGCTGCTCTCTAAATTGGCATAGTTTTTATAAGCGTAGCCCATGCTCCCGATTTGATGTCCGTCCTTTACGATACGGGCCACTGTGTCGGGATGGCGTTCTGCCCAAGAAGCGGAAAGAAAAAACGTTGCATTTTTAATCCCGTTTGCTTTCAGAGTATTAAGTATCGGTTCTGCTCTCTCATCACCCCAGCTGATATCGAAAGTAAGTGAAATATCTTTAGAGTCTGTTTCTCCTTTATAAATGGCTTTAGGTCCGGTGTCAGTTGAAAACACGGGAAGCGGGACAGCTCTTTGGATATAAAAAAAGCTGGCAGCTGCAAATGCGGCGATAAGTATAATAATTAATTGTTTTACCCGTTTAATGTGCCACACATAGAAGTGATTCACTGATGATGCCTCCTTATCTTGTCCATCATTCTTGTTTTACATCTTATGAGCATGGACAATTGAATATAACCGATAAAATGTCTCTTCACATAGCCTAAATTAGGTGTTGACCTTTTGATAATATCCGTGATATATTATTATTCGTCGCTGATAAACAGCTGACATCAACTAAAAGCTTCATTAAATACTTTGAAAAAAATTATTGACTTAAAAGAAGCTAAATGTTATAGTAATAAAGCTGCTTCGTTAAGCGGCGGTAATGATCTTTGAAAACTAAACAAGACAAAACGTACCTGTTAATTCAGTTTTTAAAAATCGCACAGCGATGTGCGTAGTCAGTCAAACTACTTTATCGGAGAGTTTGATCCTGGCTCAGGACGAACGCTGGCGGCGTGCCTAATACATGCAAGTCGAGCGGACAGATGGGAGCTTGCTCCCTGATGTTAGCGGCGGACGGGTGAGTAACACGTGGGTAACCTGCCTGTAAGACTGGGATAACTCCGGGAAACCGGGGCTAATACCGGATGGTTGTTTGAACCGCATGGTTCAAACATAAAAGGTGGCTTCGGCTACCACTTACAGATGGACCCGCGGCGCATTAGCTAGTTGGTGAGGTAACGGCTCACCAAGGCAACGATGCGTAGCCGACCTGAGAGGGTGATCGGCCACACTGGGACTGAGACACGGCCCAGACTCCTACGGGAGGCAGCAGTAGGGAATCTTCCGCAATGGACGAAAGTCTGACGGAGCAACGCCGCGTGAGTGATGAAGGTTTTCGGATCGTAAAGCTCTGTTGTTAGGGAAGAACAAGTACCGTTCGAATAGGGCGGTACCTTGACGGTACCTAACCAGAAAGCCACGGCTAACTACGTGCCAGCAGCCGCGGTAATACGTAGGTGGCAAGCGTTGTCCGGAATTATTGGGCGTAAAGGGCTCGCAGGCGGTTTCTTAAGTCTGATGTGAAAGCCCCCGGCTCAACCGGGGAGGGTCATTGGAAACTGGGGAACTTGAGTGCAGAAGAGGAGAGTGGAATTCCACGTGTAGCGGTGAAATGCGTAGAGATGTGGAGGAACACCAGTGGCGAAGGCGACTCTCTGGTCTGTAACTGACGCTGAGGAGCGAAAGCGTGGGGAGCGAACAGGATTAGATACCCTGGTAGTCCACGCCGTAAACGATGAGTGCTAAGTGTTAGGGGGTTTCCGCCCCTTAGTGCTGCAGCTAACGCATTAAGCACTCCGCCTGGGGAGTACGGTCGCAAGACTGAAACTCAAAGGAATTGACGGGGGCCCGCACAAGCGGTGGAGCATGTGGTTTAATTCGAAGCAACGCGAAGAACCTTACCAGGTCTTGACATCCTCTGACAATCCTAGAGATAGGACGTCCCCTTCGGGGGCAGAGTGACAGGTGGTGCATGGTTGTCGTCAGCTCGTGTCGTGAGATGTTGGGTTAAGTCCCGCAACGAGCGCAACCCTTGATCTTAGTTGCCAGCATTCAGTTGGGCACTCTAAGGTGACTGCCGGTGACAAACCGGAGGAAGGTGGGGATGACGTCAAATCATCATGCCCCTTATGACCTGGGCTACACACGTGCTACAATGGACAGAACAAAGGGCAGCGAAACCGCGAGGTTAAGCCAATCCCACAAATCTGTTCTCAGTTCGGATCGCAGTCTGCAACTCGACTGCGTGAAGCTGGAATCGCTAGTAATCGCGGATCAGCATGCCGCGGTGAATACGTTCCCGGGCCTTGTACACACCGCCCGTCACACCACGAGAGTTTGTAACACCCGAAGTCGGTGAGGTAACCTTTTAGGAGCCAGCCGCCGAAGGTGGGACAGATGATTGGGGTGAAGTCGTAACAAGGTAGCCGTATCGGAAGGTGCGGCTGGATCACCTCCTTTCTAAGGATATTATACGGAATATAAGACCTTGGGTCTTATAAACAGAACGTTCCCTGTCTTGTTTAGTTTTGAAGGATCATTCCTTCGAAACGTGTTCTTTGAAAACTAGATAACAGTAGACATCACATTCAATTAGTAATACAAGATATCACATAGTGATTCTTTTTAACGGTTAAGTTAGAAAGGGCGCACGGTGGATGCCTTGGCACTAGGAGCCGATGAAGGACGGGACGAACACCGATATGCTTCGGGGAGCTGTAAGCAAGCTTTGATCCGGAGATTTCCGAATGGGGAAACCCACCACTCGTAATGGAGTGGTATCCATATCTGAATTCATAGGATATGAGAAGGCAGACCCGGGGAACTGAAACATCTAAGTACCCGGAGGAAGAGAAAGCAAATGCGATTCCCTGAGTAGCGGCGAGCGAAACGGGATTAGCCCAAACCAAGAGGCTTGCCTCTTGGGGTTGTAGGACACTCTGTACGGAGTTACAAAAGAACGAGGTAGATGAAGAGGTCTGGAAAGGCCCGCCATAGGAGGTAACAGCCCTGTAGTCAAAACTTCGTTCTCTCCTGAGTGGATCCTGAGTACGGCGGAACACGTGAAATTCCGTCGGAATCCGGGAGGACCATCTCCCAAGGCTAAATACTCCCTAGTGACCGATAGTGAACCAGTACCGTGAGGGAAAGGTGAAAAGCACCCCGGAAGGGGAGTGAAAGAGATCCTGAAACCGTGTGCCTACAAGTAGTCAGAGCCCGTTAACGGGTGATGGCGTGCCTTTTGTAGAATGAACCGGCGAGTTACGATCCCGTGCAAGGTTAAGCAGAAGATGCGGAGCCGCAGCGAAAGCGAGTCTGAATAGGGCGCATGAGTACGTGGTCGTAGACCCGAAACCAGGTGATCTACCCATGTCCAGGGTGAAGTTCAGGTAACACTGAATGGAGGCCCGAACCCACGCACGTTGAAAAGTGCGGGGATGAGGTGTGGGTAGGGGTGAAATGCCAATCGAACCTGGAGATAGCTGGTTCTCTCCGAAATAGCTTTAGGGCTAGCCTCAAGGTAAGAGTCTTGGAGGTAGAGCACTGATTGGACTAGGGGCCCCTACCGGGTTACCGAATTCAGTCAAACTCCGAATGCCAATGACTTATCCTTGGGAGTCAGACTGCGAGTGATAAGATCCGTAGTCGAAAGGGAAACAGCCCAGACCGCCAGCTAAGGTCCCAAAGTATACGTTAAGTGGAAAAGGATGTGGAGTTGCTTAGACAACCAGGATGTTGGCTTAGAAGCAGCCACCATTTAAAGAGTGCGTAATAGCTCACTGGTCGAGTGACTCTGCGCCGAAAATGTACCGGGGCTAAACGTATCACCGAAGCTGCGGACTGTTCTTCGAACAGTGGTAGGAGAGCGTTCTAAGGGCTGTGAAGCCAGACCGGAAGGACTGGTGGAGCGCTTAGAAGTGAGAATGCCGGTATGAGTAGCGAAAGAGGGGTGAGAATCCCCTCCACCGAATGCCTAAGGTTTCCTGAGGAAGGCTCGTCCGCTCAGGGTTAGTCGGGACCTAAGCCGAGGCCGAAAGGCGTAGGCGATGGACAACAGGTTGATATTCCTGTACCACCTCCTCACCATTTGAGCAATGGGGGGACGCAGGAGGATAGGGTAAGCGCGGTATTGGATATCCGCGTCCAAGCAGTTAGGCTGGGAAATAGGCAAATCCGTTTCCCATAAGGCTGAGCTGTGATGGCGAGCGAAATATAGTAGCGAAGTTCCTGATTCCACACTGCCAAGAAAAGCCTCTAGCGAGGTGAGAGGTGCCCGTACCGCAAACCGACACAGGTAGGCGAGGAGAGAATCCTAAGGTGATCGAGAGAACTCTCGTTAAGGAACTCGGCAAAATGACCCCGTAACTTCGGGAGAAGGGGTGCTCTGTTAGGGTGCAAGCCCGAGAGAGCCGCAGTGAATAGGCCCAGGCGACTGTTTAGCAAAAACACAGGTCTCTGCGAAGCCGTAAGGCGAAGTATAGGGGCTGACGCCTGCCCGGTGCTGGAAGGTTAAGAGGAGCGCTTAGCGTAAGCGAAGGTGCGAATTGAAGCCCCAGTAAACGGCGGCCGTAACTATAACGGTCCTAAGGTAGCGAAATTCCTTGTCGGGTAAGTTCCGACCCGCACGAAAGGCGCAACGATCTGGGCACTGTCTCAACGAGAGACTCGGTGAAATTATAGTACCTGTGAAGATGCAGGTTACCCGCGACAGGACGGAAAGACCCCGTGGAGCTTTACTGCAGCCTGATATTGAATGTTGGTACAGCTTGTACAGGATAGGTAGGAGCCTTGGAAACCGGAGCGCCAGCTTCGGTGGAGGCATCGGTGGGATACTACCCTGGCTGTATTGACCTTCTAACCCGCCGCCCTTATCGGGCGGGGAGACAGTGTCAGGTGGGCAGTTTGACTGGGGCGGTCGCCTCCTAAAAGGTAACGGAGGCGCCCAAAGGTTCCCTCAGAATGGTTGGAAATCATTCGCAGAGTGTAAAGGCACAAGGGAGCTTGACTGCGAGACCTACAAGTCGAGCAGGGACGAAAGTCGGGCTTAGTGATCCGGTGGTTCCGCATGGAAGGGCCATCGCTCAACGGATAAAAGCTACCCCGGGGATAACAGGCTTATCTCCCCCAAGAGTCCACATCGACGGGGAGGTTTGGCACCTCGATGTCGGCTCATCGCATCCTGGGGCTGTAGTCGGTCCCAAGGGTTGGGCTGTTCGCCCATTAAAGCGGTACGCGAGCTGGGTTCAGAACGTCGTGAGACAGTTCGGTCCCTATCCGTCGCGGGCGCAGGAAATTTGAGAGGAGCTGTCCTTAGTACGAGAGGACCGGGATGGACGCACCGCTGGTGTACCAGTTGTTCTGCCAAGGGCATCGCTGGGTAGCTATGTGCGGACGGGATAAGTGCTGAAAGCATCTAAGCATGAAGCCCCCCTCAAGATGAGATTTCCCATTCCGCAAGGAAGTAAGATCCCTGAAAGATGATCAGGTTGATAGGTCTGAGGTGGAAGTGTGGCGACACATGGAGCTGACAGATACTAATCGATCGAGGACTTAACCATATTTTGAATGATGTCACACCTGTTATCTAGTTTTGAGAGAACACTCTCAATTTGTTTGGTGGCGATAGCGAAGAGGTCACACCCGTTCCCATACCGAACACGGAAGTTAAGCTCTTCAGCGCCGATGGTAGTCGGGGGTTTCCCCCTGTGAGAGTAGGACGCCGCCAAGCAGATTTATTAATTCTACCATGTTTGTTTATGAAGCTTTATATTATTCCGCAGTAGCTCAGTGGTAGAGCTATCGGCTGTTAACCGATCGGTCGTAGGTTCGAATCCTACCTGCGGAGCCATTGCTTCCATAGCTCAGCAGGTAGAGCACTTCCATGGTAAGGAAGAGGTCAGCGGTTCGAGCCCGCTTGGAAGCTTATCTAAAATACGTTGATCTTATGCAGTTTCCGCGAAATATGGAACTGTTATTTTTTTTGTCTAAAATAGTTGGGTGTCATACGGGTGGCAAATTAGAGAATTTCTCTAAAATGTCCCCGTTTTTAATATATTATTGATTGCATCAGCGACTAAAATATCTGATTCACGATTAGCGTGAGTGTAAATATTCAACGTGGTTTGGACGTTAGCATGGCCAAGCCTCTGAGAAATAGCTTTAATGTTTAATCCAGGTACTTTCCCAATTTGATTTATTAACATTGTTGCGTGAGAGTGTCTCATATCATGAAGACGTCCTGGCTTGATATTGTGCCTCTTAGTGAATCTCTGCCACCAAGTATTAGGTGAGGTAGGATACTGGGGTTGCCCCATATCCCCACCAAATAACAAAAGCTTATCTGTTCCTCTCCACAGTTCACCCAACAGTAATTTATTTTTCTTGATCTCTCGTAGCAAAATAGATGCTTCTTGCATTACATCAGGTGGCATCGTAACTTTTCGGAAAGAGTTACTTTTAGGATCTTTAAACCGATAACCTTTCTTCTTTGTATATTGTAAAGACTCATCAATTCTGACTTCATTAGTATCAAAAAATAAATCTGTTTCATCGATTGCTAATAGTTCACCTCTACGAAATCCACCAGTAAAAGCAAATTTAATCATAACTCTGTTCCTCAATGGAGCGTGTTCATCTAATAGCTTAAAAATTTCCTTTATTTCTTCTTCAGTATAAATTTCGTATTCATTGTATTTTTGTTTTGGCCGCTTTACGTTTTCTGCAGGGTTTTCTTTTATAATTTTCCACTCAGCTGCTCTTCCTAAGATATCTCTAATGATTCGATATCTTGCATGAATGCTTGATGTTGAGACATCATTTTCCCTTTGGTATTCTTCTAAGAAATTTAATATGTGAATAGGCTGAATCTCGTCTAAGTACATGTCTCCAAAATAGGGCTGTATTTCTTTCCCCATAATATATTCATAAGTTTCACGAGTTTTATCATCGAGATGGTCCAGGGCATATTTTTTCTCCCAATCCTCTATAAACATATTGAATGTGCGTTTGTGCGGTGTGATATAAGCGCCGGCTTCAACTTCTGTTTTGAATTTATACCATTCGCTTTCTAGGTAATTGCGCAGCTTTTTAGTGGTTTTTAATAAAGCGGAATCCTCTATTCTAATTGTTTTGACCTTTCTTTTACGCTTACTCTTTGTACCAATATCAACAACTAATCGAAATGACTTTTCGCCTCTTTTTTCAATTGTTGGCATATAAGATTTTCTCCCTTTCTTGATTTTTTTTAATCATGAATGATTGATATTTAAAGCTGATTAGCTTACGAAGGTACATATCTAGTCTTTTTTCTGCAAAAGGATAAGTAACTTGGAATAGATCAGATATGAGACTTATAGATTCCCGCTTGGTTGCAGGTAATCTGATGTTTTTCAGCATAAAGCTAGGTACAGCAAAGTGATACATAAAGGCATTTGCCTGATTCTCCTGTAATTCTCTAAAAAGTGAGGGTAATTTGTATTGAACACCCACATGATTTATGTGATGGCACAGTTCATGGGAGAAGTCTTCCCATTGCTTTTTTTTGGATAATCGCGAATCAAGAATAATGCAAGCCATTCCCAGCAGTTTTACTGCTACAGATGAACGGTTTTTATAATGGACTATTATTTTTAACCTATCTGCAATTAGTTCCAAGTCCCATGAACCAGGCTCTGTAATACCGATGCCGGTGTAAATTGTCTGTATTCTTTCCTCAAGAAGTGATAAATGATACAAGATAAAGCCTCCTGCTAACGAAGTACAAACTTATGTTCGGTTTTGTTTTCTAAAGAAAAGCCCCAAAATAGGGCTTGTTTCTAATGCTCTAAGTTAATTTTTAAATCTAGATCGTCACCTAAAGCATTTGCGTCCTCATCAACCGGAAGGGAGATTCTTAGCCGAATTGAATCTAAGTCTTTTATATCCTCTTCGTTTTCAAAAATAAAAAATACGGATCCACTATCGTTTACTTTTCCCACATACTCTCCAAGAAACTTTTCATTTTCGTTAGTAGATGGCTCATCGATTTGTACCCCAGTGCTTGTTGCTAATTTTGAATCATCTAGGCCGAAATAAACAACTTTATCTGATGTGTTTTCCGCTTCAAGTTGAACCTCAATATAAGGTGTTTGTTCGTTGGCTACAGCGGCAATTACTTTTTTTACAGTTACTTGCATCGGGCCAGTTTTCGCAGTGGCTTCTTTATTGCTGATGGCCATTACTTTGGCTGTACCGCTCTCAATTTCATATACATCCCCAACTTTTTCAGGTCCATTAGAAGAGATGTCTTGGCTTTCTGATGTGTTGGTATCAGTTGCATTGTTTGTGTCTTCAGAAGACGAAGAAGACTCTTCACTATTCTTGCATGCTGCGAGCAATATCAGTGAAGTGATTAATAGTAAAGTCCCCAATTTTTTAAACATTTTAGTTCCCCTTTTTACTCCAGTTAAGTTTTCTTTATCTTTCATTTAACTCAATGAATGTTAAACAGTTTGTTTTACAGCACGCATCCATGAAAAACCCTTGATATATCTATGTTTTCAGGGAGTGCAAAAAGTTTTATTTAACACTTAGGTTTCTTTTTGTTAAACAAATGTTTAACAAATGTTTTACCAGAAGAAGAATTAAAGAATTAAGAATAAAGAATAGCTGCTACTGTTCATCGAACCCTTTTTTCAAAAGATAATCCAAAAGTTCTTTTGCTTGTTCTTTAGTGATTTTTCCATCACGACCAGCAATTAGGGTTTCAGGATCATTTAAAAGTTCATCTATTTGAGAGTCGTTTGAATTTCCCTTTAACAGATAGTCTGTTGTGACATCCAAGACCTCAGCTAACTTGATTATTTCTGAATCAGTAATAGGTCGAGTGCCTTTTTCTATACGGTTCATAACAGCATAATTTAGGTCTACACGGCGGGCTAGTTCCCTTTGGGACCAACCTTTTCTTTCTCTTAATAAAACTATCCGATCACCTATATTCATTGTTTTCACCACTTTCTAAGTAAGACAAATGATAACATGTTTCCATTATGGAAATAAAAAAAGTTTCTAAATTGTAAACAAAACTTATTGACATTTCTATTTTAGAACTGTATTATGTGGTTACAAAGTTTCTGAAACAGAAACGAAAGGAGTGAAAGATATGCAGAAACTCGATTTGGTTTTTATCAAGAAAAGACGAATCGAATTAAAAATTTCTCAGCGAGATCTAGCAATAAAGCTAGGATTAAAAACTGGTTCAAGTTATTTAAAGTATGAGCAGGGTGTTTATGCATTTAAAGCAGATCAATTGCCAACCTTAGCGCAACATTTAAAATGCAAAATCACAGATTTTTTTGCTGAAAACGTTTCTGATTTAGAAACGAACAGTGCTTAGGAGGATTTCATTATGAGCAACAAACCATTAAGCCCTCAGGAAGCTGCTAGTTTACTGAGGGTTCATAAAGAAACCATTTATTCCTTGGTTAGAAATAAGGAAATTCCGCATTTCAGAATTGGAAAGAAAATATTTTTCCGACCTGAAACCCTAAATGCTTGGATAAGCCAATTAGAACAGAACAGTGTTGATGATTCTGCTTAATATCTTTTAACTAAAGTTTACCAATATACGGTTAAAAATTTGGTAGAAAAAGGAGAGGTTCAAAGTGAAATTTGGTAGAGCACCGAAAGCATTAAAAAGCGCTCGTAAAGAGGCGGAACTTACACAACAGCAGTTATCTATGGACGATGAATTATTTCTTTCACGTGAATCTGTATCTCATCAGGAATGCGGCCGCCACAAAGTTCAGCCGGAGGTGGCCCAGTATTTTGCTGAGAAACATAATGATCCACGGGCTGCCCTTGAAGCTGCTTCTGATTATACAGGCTGGGGACCCTTAATCTTGGATGGGGAAACAGCGGATTTGCATAGGGTGAATCTTCTTGTTCAATCCAAGATACAAATGACAGAAGCCATGGACGCTCTACAAAATTCAGTTGAACATATTTCAGTCAATCCCAAAACATTGTCAGATACAAAAATGATTGAGAAATCGATTCAGGAATGTTTAGACGTCATAACAGCTTTAACTCAACTAATCGTTGTTCTCTGTAAGGAATACTCGATTTCATGGGTGAAGATGTGGGGCAAGCATAAAATGAAGCTTTTAACGAGGGGGTTAATCAAAGGTGCTTCTTGAGGACAAGGTTTTGAAAAAACACTTTAATTCAGCAAGGCGAGAACAAATTTTTATAGAGGAATACTCAAAGCTCTTGATCAAAGCTGTTGCTAACGGAGATATGAAAAAGGCGAATGAAACGGTTAATGAACTTCGCAAATCTGTAAAACAACTAGATCAGTACATAAAATCCAAGCGAGACTTCGATCGCATTGTTGAAGTTATTCCGTCAAAAGATTTTTTTGAAAAAAAGTTAGAGGGGATGATTTGAATGAAATTTGTATTATCTGCAAGCCGGTTAATGAAAGCTTCTGAGGTTGTGAATCATTGTCGGGAAGTAAAGAGGAATCCAGCACAGATTCTTCTGGTGAATGCCGAGGCGAAGAAGGCTATTGAAAATATAAAAAAGCAGCAAGCTCCTACACTCACTGCTTAAGGAAAATATAAAACGTTATGAAAGTATTATATCGCTCTTTATTGAGCACGGCAAGCTTGTTCTTGTCGTCAGGCCAGGGGGAGATCTTTTTTATCCATCCTAAACCCCCTTTATTTTACCACCATCCTCTCTCTGGTCTGACGATGCGCACAAGCATCAGAAAGGAGGATTTTCGGTGTTTTACCTGGTTATTCCGCCAAGGAAGTGCCCTAATTGCGGAAAGGTCGAAGAACGATCTTACAAAATTTATTGCAGCAAATGTGAACACAAAATTCCTGATAGTGTTCAGGAACTACTTCAAAAAGTGAAATAAAAAAAGCTCGCTTTGCAGAGCGAGCCGTAGAAGGTGTTACAAACTTTGGTATTGATAGTGTACTGTATCACCTTCCAAAAATCAAATCTTTGGAGGTCTTTGACAAATGAATGAAGTTTTTTACACTGAGCCGTTTAGTGATCATCGTCGCGATCAAATTAATCTTACCACTGTAGGCGGATCAATTTCCTATGATCTTAAGGGGAATCCATGTTTTCACTTCCCGACAGCTGAGGCGCGAAATGAGTATCTTTCTCGCAAGTTTAAAGAGAAAGGACGTGAAGCCAAATGAAAAAGGAAATTAAACTGCTCAAATTAGAACTGCGTAATTTTAAGGGGATTAAACATTTTACTCTTGATACTCAAGGCGAGAACGTCAAGGTCTTCGGTGATAATGCAACAGGAAAAACAACATTGTTTGATGCTTTTATTTGGCTCTTATTCGATAAGGACAGCCAAAACAAAAAAGATTTTCAGATTAAAACTCTAACAAAAGAAAACAAGCCTATTAGCGGACTGGATCATGAAGTTAGCGGCTTGTTTTTGATCGATGGAGCTGAATTGTCTCTGAAAAAGGTGTACTCCGAGAAGTGGACAAGAAAGCGGAGTAGTGCTGAAGCAGTATTCTCTGGACATACCACTGACTATTTTATTAACGAAGTGCCATCAAAGAAAAAAGAGTTTAATGATCGTGTCAGCTCAATTATTGCAGAAGACAAATTTAAACTCATTACTTCTCCATCATTCTTCAATGAGCAATTGAAATGGCAAGACAGACGGAAGATTCTACTTGAGATTAGCGGCGATGTAACAGCCGAGGAAGTATTCAGTAAAAACCCTTCTGTGGCTGCCCTGGAAAGCATCTTAAAGAAACGGTCGCTTGAAGAGCATAGAAAGGTGATCGCGGGAAAACAGCGTGAAATAAATAAACAGCTCGATGCAATACCGGTAAGAATCGATGAAGTCCAGCGCACAGTCGAAGATACATCTGGTCTAGATGAACAAGAATTACATGACGAGATAAATTTTCTTCAAAAAGAAGTTGAGTCATTGGAGGAGAAACTTCGTTCAGCTCGTAATGGTGAAGCTATTTCTGAGAAGAGGAAAGTAATTCTCCAGCTGCAGAATGATCTTCAGGAAATCAAAAATGATCATCAGGAAAAAGAATACAAAAAGATCAATGAGATTAAAGAGCAGCTATACCCTGTGAAAAGCAAGATTGATAAAATTTTAATGGAGATTAAGTCGAATCAGCGGCAGTTATCACTTGAAAAAGACAATTTGGATCGATTAAATACGGAAATCGAGTCGCTGCGCCAGAGTTGGTGCGACAAGAATGAGGAGACGTTTGATCAACATCAAACTGAATGCCCTACATGCGGCCAAGAATTACCGAAAGAAAAAATTGATCAAGCCATTGAAAAATTCAATTTTCATAAAAGCCAAGCTTTAGCTGAAATCAATGAAAAAGGCAAGTCGGTTAAAAGTCAAAAAGAAAAGTCTGAGGATGCTATTCAGGAATTAGAAGCTGCAATATCTAATTTGCAGGATGCCTATAAGAGTGAAGAAGAGACTTTATTATCACTTGAAAAAGAATTAGAGGGCGCGCAAAGCAATAGATCAGATATTTCAGCGGATCCAATTTATCAAAATAAACAAGCTGAAATTGAGGTCGTACGGAATGAAATTCAGCATTTAGAATCTTCCATAGATCAAGCCGTTCAATTGATTAAGGATGATATCAACAGTAGAAAACAAGAGATTTTGCTGCTTCAAAAAGATCAAGCGAAAATTGATCACGCAAGGCATGTTAATGATCGGGTAAGGCAGCTTGAGCAGGAACAAAAAGAGTTAGCAGAACAATATGAACAGCTACAACATCAACTCTTTTTGACTGAAGAATTTGTTCGCACTAAGGTGCATCTCCTCGAAGAGAAGATAAACAGTAAGTTTAAATATGCTCGTTTCAAGCTCTTCAAGGACCAGATCAACGGGGGACTGGAAGAGACATGTGAAACCCTTTATGAAGGTGTGCCGTATTCGTCCGGCTTAAACAATGCTGCACGTATTAACGTTGGGTTAGACATCATTAATACCCTTAATGATTACTACGGAATCACTGCTCCTATTTTCGTTGATAACTCTGAAGCGGTGACGAAATTGATCAACACAAATTCACAGATCCTCAGTCTGATTGTTTCCGAGAAAGATAAACAGCTTCGTGTTGAGTTTCAAGACGAACTCGTTCAGGAGGCAATCTAATGGGAGCCTATTACATTATCGAACATGTTGAGACCAAAACTACTAAATCGTTAATTGTTGCTGACAGCGCACAGGATGCTTACAGATGTCTTGAACGTGGCTATTATGACGAGTTTGACAGTGAAATCAAAGTTGAAACTCATGTAAGTGTCAAAGAAGCATGTACTCCAAGGGAGAAGCAACTATTATTGACTGCGCCACAAGAGGGGGATTCAAATGAATAGCCAGAATCAATTGGCAATTATTCAAAAAGATATAACCGATGATGTGAACAAAAGTTTAACCAGATTGCAGGACGATGGTTTAGTTCTGCCTTCTAACTACAACGCAAGTAATGCTTTAAAAAGTGCTTTTTTTAAACTGCAAGAAGTAAGAGATAAAAACGGAAAGCCAGCATTAGAAGTGTGTTCTAGGGAATCAATAGCTAACTCTTTGTTAGATATGGTTGTTCAAGGTTTAAGTCCAGCAAAGACACAGTGCTACTTCATAGTTTATGGAAACCAACTACAACTTAACCGTTCTTATTTTGGAACACAAGCTGTGCTTAAACGGCTGACCAATGTCAAGGATATTTGGTCAAACGTAATTTTTGATGGTGATGTATTCGATTACGAGATTGTGGGCGGGCGCGAAAAGCTACTTAAGCATGAAACCAAATTCCAGAACAGAGACAACGAAATTTTAGGGGCTTATGCAGTTATAAAAACAATAGAAGATGAAGAAATATTAACTGTTATGACGCGTAAAGAAATTGAAACTTCATGGACTCAAGCGAAAACAAAGAGCGTTCAAAACAAGTTTCCTCAGGAAATGGCCAAAAGAACTGTTATCAATCGTGCCGCAAAATCTTTTATAAACACAAGTGATGACAGCGATTTACTTGTACAGGCGATTAATAATTCAACAGAAAATGAATATGACAACGAACGTGTAGATGTAACTCCAGCCGAAGTACAGAAGCAAATTGAGGAAAACGCAAATACAGAGGTTATCGATATCGAGCCTATTCCGGATCCACAAACAGAACAGCCAGAGTCCCAACCAACAAAAAAAGATGAGAAGCCCTCAGTCTTTGAATCGGACGGACCAGATTTTTGATTGAAATTACAGCCCTGTCATCGAGTAGTAAGGGGAATTGCTATCGGGTCACCGATGGTAAGACCCCACTTCTTTTGGAATGCGGCATCAACTTTAAACAAATGCAGAAGGGGTTTCAGTATAAAATGTCTCAATTCGCTGGCTGCCTTGTTTCTCATGAGCATGGGGATCACTGCAAAGCAATTAAGGATGTTCTGAAAGCCGGCATTGATTGTTACATGTCTCCTGGGACGGCCAGAGCAATTGGCATTTCTCATCACAGAATAAAGCCTGTGCACGCTAAACAGCCGTTTAAAGTTGGTTCTTGGTCTATTATGCCCTTTGACGTGCAGCACGATGTGGCGGAGCCGTATGGCTTTCTGTTGGCTAATGAGGATGGTGACAAGCTTCTGTTTGCCACTGATACCTATTACATCAAATATAAGTTTCCAGGACTCACTCACATTATGGTGGAATGCAATTACTCGAATGAAATACTGAACGAAAACATCGAAAGCGGCCGTACACCGCCATTTATGAAAAGACGACTCTTACAGTCGCACTTCAGTTTAGAAAACGTAAAAGAGTTTTTGAAGGCAAATGACTTGAGCAGGGTTCAGGAAATTTGGCTGCTACATCTTTCTGAATCAAACAGCGACGAGGAGCTTTTTAGAGAAGACATCATGAAATTGACTGGAAAGGTTGTTTATATACCATGACTGACAATGACTTAATTGCGGTTCCGTACCCTTATTGTTATGTGTCGTTGGCCAAGACAGTGGCCCCAGATATGCGTAAGGACACTCTATTAATGTACGTTTCAACCTATTTTCGAAAATATGAACCTGATCTTACTCTTGTGACAATCAAAGGGTTAAAAGCTATCTGCAGAAAGAAATAGCGATGGAAAGGAGGCGGAGCCCTTGGCTGGATGGGTGAGACTATATAAGTCAATGGTCGATCATGAGATTTTTACAGATAATGTCGGCTTTAGGTTGTTCACTTTTTTAATTACAAAAGCTGCGTTTCAGGACGGTATGAAAATTAATGATTATGAGCTGAAAAAAGGTCAGTATATCCGCTCATATTCAAAACTATGTGATGACTTAGCGATTAAAAAGGGCAGAGGTTTAACAAAATTCACAAGAGCCGCAGTAAAGGCTGCAGCTGAAAGGCTTCAGGCAAAAGGAATGATTACTGCAGAGGAAACTGAATACGGAATGCTTTGGACCGTATTAAATTATTCGAAATTCCAAGGTGCTGCTGAAGTACCTGCATATGAAAGTAAGGCTAAAGACAAGCCAAGAGCACCTCAGCTGAAGGACGAGGGCTCGACTTCTTTCCAAAAAATCGAAGATAAATTTACTTCGAGAAAAGGCTCTATATTTTTATCTGCTATAGATACAGCGGCAATTAAAAGGGTCATAGAGGCAGAGATACCTATCGATGATGTTTTGACTTGGATAGATGAAATTTTTGATCAATATAAACCTAAATATCCAGGTGACAAGATAAATTCTTTTTCTTACTGTGAACCAATTATTCGTGATAGATGGGTTGCTAAACAAAGCGAAAAACAGCCTTCTAATGTCTCAGAATTTAGGCCGCGAGGATCGATACAAGAAAAAAGCTTTGCTGCTCTCGAGGATTATGCTAGAGAGAACGGCATTAAGGTGAATTAGGAAGGTGATTACTTTGGAAAAAGCAGAAGCAATGAAATTATTGTTGCGGCTTTCCGCAGCATATCCGCGTTTTGATTTAAGCGGCGATGTTGGGAAAGAGCGAATTGAATTGTGGATGGACCATCTTCAAAAAATGCCGTTCGAAGCCGCAAAAATAAAGATAAATGAGCATATTGCAAATAAACCATTCCCTCCAACAATTTCGGAGATTAGCGTCAAACAACCAGAGAAAAATGAATTTTTAGAGCAACAGAAAGAGTGGGAACGAAATGCAAAACATGCTAAAAAACCTTGAAGCAGAAGAGAGCCTGTTGGGCTGTATCCTTATTGAAGGCGAGCTGATTAAGGAAACCACTTTGGAACCAAAGCATTTTGCAGATGAGCGGCATAAACGGATTTTTAAGGCTATGCGTGATGTTGATTCCTCCGGACAGCCTGTTGAAATGGTGACAGTGGTTACAGAGTTAGGAGATACAGTCGAAGCGATCGGCGGCACCTCTTATCTTGTAGATCTAGCAAGTGCGGTTCCTTCCGTTATTAATTTTGAAACCTATCAAACATTAATCTATGAAGCTTTTAAACTTCGAGATATGCAAAAGACCGCGCTTGATTTTGCAAACAATCCAAGCGATGAGGGTATTTTGCAAGTCTATCAGAAGACCGTGGAGCTGCAGGAGATTGGAATTAAAAAACATCGAACCAAGATGGATGTTTTAACTGAAATATACAACGACATGTATCAAGAGAAAGGCGAAATAACAGGAGTGGAAACTGGGCTAGCTGATCTAGACGCTATGACCGGAGGTTGGCAGGATAGTGATTTAATTATCGTAGCTGCCCGGCCTTCCATGGGAAAGACAGCTTTCGCTCTAAATTTGGCGCAGAATGCGGCGCTAAAAGGTGGGGTTGTGGATGTTTTTTCTTTGGAGATGTCCGACCGTCAACTCGTGAACCGGATGCTCAGCAATTTAGGTTCAATCGAAGGTACAAAATGGAGAAACCCGCACAAGTATTTCAGTGAAAAAGATTATGAAAACGCGAATCGGGCCATCGGTGAATATGAAAAATTAGACATCTATATTCACGACAAACCGTCACAGTCAGTGGCTGATATTCGTTCTGCCATTCGGAAGACCACAAAGGACCATCCGGATCAAAAGCATTTGGTTGTGATTGATTATCTTCAATTAATCCGACCTATTGGAAAATTTGAAACGAAAAACTTAGAGGTCGCAAGCATAACAGGCGAATTGAAGAACATAGCCCGGACCTTCAATGTTCCAATCATTCTACTTTCTCAACTTTCTCGTGGTGTTGAGCAACGGCAAGATAAGCGGCCGATGATGTCTGATCTTCGAGATTCAGGCAGCATTGAGCAAGATGCCGATATCGTTAGTTTTCTCTATAGGGATGACTATTACGATAAGCAAAGCAACCTAAAAAACATAGTGGAAATCATATTTGCAAAACAAAGAAACGGCTCGGTTGGCACTGTCATGGCTGCCTTTATTAAAGAGTACGGCCGATTCTTAAACCTTGATAGACAAATGGAAGCGAAGCTCGCTTAAAAGAAAGGAGCACATATTATGCCTTCAGATATAACACAGACTGCCACAGACGAGCGGCGGGAATTTTTAACGAATGAGCTTATCAAGTATGGCCAGTATGAATCGGAGGACGGGCAACAGCTGTATGAACTGCCTTTGCCGGAACTGGAGCGGCTACATATTAACGTTAAATGTAAGTTTGGCCGTGAAATGTCCTTCGAGGAGGGAGATTGATGCTCGGCACGCTCCGCTCCTTAACATTCATAATCATGAACGCGGATTTAATAATGACTGAAATAGAGCAGCTGGAAGCAGCTGACGGGAGGTAACAGCATTGATTAGTTTTACAATTTACGGTGAGCCAGTAGCCCAAGGGAGACCGAGAGCCACCACGGTTAATGGGATGACCAGGCTATATGATCCAAAAAAATCAAGAGACTTTAAGCAATATGTAAAGCTGGCTGCTTCAGATTATCGCCCATCTAAATTGCTAGAAGGACCACTTGAATTGTCAGTAAGGGTTTATAAATCCACTTTGAAAAGCTTCAGTAAGAAAAAAGTTGCAGAAGCAGAACAAGGGTTGTTGAGGCCAAGCAAAAAGCCAGATGTTGATAACTATATAAAAGGTATTAAGGACGGACTAAATAAAGTCATCTGGTATGATGACAGCCAAATTGTAGACCTTCATGTCAGTAAGTATTATAGCCAAAATCCAAGAATCGAAATACAGGTAAAGCCATTATCACAAGAGGAGGAGCAGTTATGTCTTTCATTAATCTAAAATCTCTCGTTAAAAAGGTGAATATGAAGCCAAAAGGTATTACTGAAATCGTTTTGGAGGTCAGCACAAAAGAATTAGGTGGATCTAGGATATCACGTCTTTCTGAAATGATTGATAAAGAAGTACAAGCTCAGCTGGAATCAGAAACAGTTCAATATGTCTTAGAAATAAATGCGAAAACTGAGAAACCAATTACAAATTACACGGTTGATCGAAGAGGAATTGTTAATGTTGCGGATCCTGAACCGGAACAACTCGAGGCAGAGTTGGGGCTTTCAGAAGAAAAACCAAGAATTGAAGAAAAACCAATGGAGATAGATCGGGAAATTGTTGATACTTTCATCACTGAAGGTACGCCTCCAGTTCGTGATGGTTTTCCTGAAAATATTGATGAAATTGCAAAACGCCGTATTGAAGGGGAATCATACCGCAGGCTTGCAGATGAGCTTGGAATGTCTCCAAGTGCCACTATAGACCTCATTAATGAGTACAGAAAAGAAATTGCTCCAATTGCTGAAGCTTGGTGGGATTGGAAACAAGATCAAGCTGCAGAAGCGGAACCTTTGGAAAAAGAAGCGCCCCCTGTTCCTATAGATCAAAACAATGAAACTGATCCGTCCTCCTCAGATGAAAAAGAAGAAGACAACCAGAATGAGGGCGAACACGGAGCGGCTTAATGGTTAAAAGGCAGCGGCGTTGGTACTTGCTGTTTCGCATGGAGGATGGACGAGCTGTCCACCTCTATGAGCCTTTGAGAAAATACGAGCTGCTCCAGCGGCTTAAAATTGGATGGAGGGTTATTGGTGGCCTCAAGGAGAGAGTATCTTATAAAACGTCTTACGGAAGATTTCAGGATGGTTCCAGGACACGGACCTGACTTTTCCCAGATGACAGATGAAGAACTTGAAAAGCAATTGAGATTTTTAGAATCTGCTTTTGAGATGGCTTGGGAAGAAGAAGAGAGCGAGGAGGAAGAAGATATATAAAAAACCGCAGCACAAGGCCCCGGTTTAGTTAATCTCGACAATTAATTATAACACGGGGAGTGCTGAAAAATGAACCGGCCTATTGAACTTGAAAACTTACACCAACTTTCCGTTGGAGACTTGATTGAACGAAACAAAATAAAGCTAGTTATTCTTGACGGTAAGGATGGCTGCGCATATTTAGCAGATACACCTGAGTACGGCATTACAAACGTGCATACCAGAGACAATGAATATACAAGAATCCATTTTGACTATGGATATAAGCCGTGAAAATGTTATTTATTCTTAAAGGAACTTTTTTTGTGAATTTTTAGGATGGGTAATTGACTTTCCAGAATGTAAAGGTATTCTTTATTCATGGAGGAGATGTTAACTTGCCTAGAAGTAATGATATTATTTATCTAAAAGAACTTTACCAAGACTTTAACGAATGGTTAAAGTTTTCAGAAGCAAAAAATGCTGGATTATTAACTTTTAATGGAGCTTTATTATTTGGTGCGACAGAATATGTTCAACAATTACATGGAAAGATGTCTTTAGGGTTAAAAACTTGTTTAATAATACTAATAATAAACCTATTAATAAATCTTTACTCATTTATACCCTCTAAAGGCGTAAAATTTAAAAACAATTGTAATTGCATGAATCAGAATCATCTTAATAACTTATTGTTTTATAAGAATGTAGAAAATCTAAATCAACAGTCTCTTATTAAAGGCCTAAATGAAAGATACGGTTTGGATATTTCCTATAATGATAACTATTCATATGACTTAGCAACACAAGTTATTTCTATTGGGGCTCTTATAAGAAGGAAAAATAAATTTTTTAGCGTTAGTAGCTTGATAACAATTTTAATTGTCCTCTTATATATTGTATTAGAGCTTATTTGACTTTTTAAAAGTAGGTGTGGAATTTGAACGCAACAAAAAGAAGGGCAATAAATGATATTGCAACTTCAATCATGGATGCATTAAATTTGGAAATACCAGTGGAAATTGAAAGAGTTCCTCAAATGTTAGGAGGTAGATTGACTTATCAGGATTTTGATGATGATAGGTTAGAGGCAATGATTTATAAGGTAGAAGAGAGTTTTACAATTCAAATATCTCCTAAAAGTTCTTTAAATAGAAGGAGATTTTCAATTGCACACGAACTTGGACATCTGTTTTTGCATATGGGATATTTAATTGATGATGAACTTTGGGAGTCAGTTGGTGATTACAGAGACTCTGTGTATTATAGACTTGGACATAGTGCAGAAGAATATGAAGCTAATGAATTTGCTGCTGCAATTCTGATGCCAGAACAGAAGTTTTTAGAAGTAGCTCGTGCTAATTTAGAGGATGGGCTATTCAATATTACAAATATAGCTCAGGCTTTTGATGTTTCAGAAGAAGCTGCAACAAATAGAGGGCGATGGTTAGGCATTTTTAGCTGGGGGTGATATGAATGGAAATTCAATCAATTAGAGAATTACATGAAAAGATTAGAGCAAGTTTTCAGGATTTAGTGCCAAATTTAGTTAAAGTAAAAGATCTCGATAATAGTGAATATAACGGTGTTTACCTATTCTTTTCTTTTGACCTAGTCAATTCAACCATTTTTAAATCTTCGAATATTTGGCAAGAGGTATTCAAAAGGTTTTATGAACTTATTGAAACTATGCTGAAAAAAGAATTTAAAGAAATTAGACTTTGGAAATATATTGGAGATGAAGTGTTATTATTTCTTAAGGTCACAAATTTTGACCAACTGTATAAATGTGCACCTGTTTGTAGCAAGGTTGTAAGAGAAGTAATTCAACAATTATACAAGGACTATCCAGACTCTAAAAAAATAATATTTATAAAAAGTACTATTTGGATGGCAGATGTTACTTTTCAAAATCCTAAAGTGCCAACAGGAGTTAGTCCTGTTGAAGAGAAAGCGAAAAATATTGTTTTTTTTGTAGGGAATAGTCCTAGCTGGATGGATGGACTTCAGGTTGATTTTTTAGGGCCAGATATTGATTTGGGATTCAGACTCTCTAAATTCGCTCAAAAATCAAAAGTCCTCATTAGTGCAAACCTAGCTTACATACTAAATAGAAAAAAAGGAGACATTGAATCTTACGAAAGAGAAGACAGAATGGTAATTGATGACTCGTATAAGATAATATCTTATGAAATTTTAAAAGGGATTTGGAATAATCGACGTTACCCAATTATATGGTATGGTGATAGTTGGAGTAAAGAAGAGTATGATTATGACGAACATATTGAATCTCCTTTAGTCATGAATGTGGTAAACAATAAATATCAAGATATAAATAAAATCGGGAAAATAATATCTGATTTAAACAAAACAAAAGAACTAGAAGATATAATGCAAGACATTGAAAATAGTAAAGCAGAGGAAAGAAATCGAGAAGTAACCTATAATGTACCGGAAGAAAGATTAGCTGAAATCCATTGTGCAGTGGTCTGCTTAGATAATAAAAATCGAGTATTACTTGCCAGACGTTCTGAAAAAAAGAAACGGCTAGCTAATCTATGGGAATTTGGCTGTGGCCAGCTAACTATAAATCAATCTATAAAAAAATGTTTAGAAGAGAATTATAAAAAAGACTTTAATGCAGATCTAGATTTTATTGAAAAGGATCCTTTACCAGTTAAGACGTATAATGTATTTATAGATGAAGAAGACAGAGTTGTGCCTGGAATTTTATTTGTTGCTGAAATACTGAATGTGGATAATCTTACTCTTAATGAGAAAAATCATTCGGAAATACGGTGGGTGGAAAAAGATAAAATAAGTGGGATAGACCCAGAAGATTGTGTTCCTGATTTTCATGATACAATCGAAAAGGCATTTAGAATATATAATTTATATAAAAATAAATGATCATGGACATTTGATAATCATCAAGTGTCTATTTTATTTATAAAGGAGAGTATCTATGCAAGTAATTAGACAATTGACATTCCTGCCAGAATTAAACGAAAAGGAAGTGCGAAACATTGTCATTAAAGAACTGAAAACTTATAGATCACTAAAAATTCAAGCGGAGAATAGGAGAGAGCAAAAGGAAAAGGGAGTCATTGGGTTATTCCCGCAGCTGCGGAAAAGCTCCGAATATAATGAGCTGAAGGTCAAGCAGATGGATAGAGCGCTAAAGCACTGCCTTGATCAAGATGAATACAGCATCATAGAAAAAAAATATTTGTCTCCAGAAAAAATAAAGGATCTTGAAATCATGATTGAACTGGGCCTCAAAAGAGATAAGTTCTATCAGGTGAAAAGACAGGCTATATACAACATCGCGACAGCGCTCGGAATAATCTGAGGGCTGTTTTTATTAACCAGTTAAGCATAAAACAGGTTATAATATTTAGATCAGGGGGGAGATAAATGGAAACAACAGTACCAACTTTATTATTTAAATTTATTGACAAAGAAAATTTATCGGATTTCATAAATGATGGAAACTTATTTTTTAAGAATACTGGATATTTTATTGATCTGGAGGAAAAATACGGAGATACAATATTTGGCGATAAATATGAGGGAACACATTTTTTACATTTCGACCCTAAGAGGCACAGTTTATTTATTGAATACGAAGGAAAAAGAATACCAATAGAGTTTGAAAGTGGTTATTCAACTAAAAAATATGAATCAGTTAAAGACTTTCAATTAACCTGTTTTGTTGCTCCTGATTTGGAAGATTTTATAAGTGAAGATAATAAAACATTTTTCTTCAAAAATAGTGTTATTGAAGAGCTTAAAAGAGAATTTAAGGATCGTGCGGTTATAATCATTCATAATCCTGAGGGTTTTATTGGAGCATTAAAAGAAAGTGCACAAAAAATTAACTTAGGTTTTAAGTATGGAAAGGTTAATTACTTTGATCCACGTAGTGAGACACCACTAGATTATAAAGAATTTGAAAAAGACATAGCTAAAGCCTTTTTTAATAAACGTAAAACATATCAATATCAAAGAGAATTTAGAATTGTCACTCAGCAACCAATTAAAAAAGATTATATCAAAATTCACATAAGAAACATTAAAGACTATGTTACTTTAATAAATGACATAGATGCTTTAAAAACCGATTTTTCTATGATAATAGACACTCTATAAAGAGTGTTTTTTTATTGCTGTAAAAACAGATAAAATGCCGACAAAAACCCGACAAAATGGGGGATAAAATGGGTACTTTTTTCAATCGCGTTTTGTCATACGATAGAAACAAGAAAACGAACGTGAATAACAGTCCAAAAAGGAGATACCTACGGACGCTGATCTTTTGTACATGGGAATTTGTACAGCTGATTAGTGGCCGTTTTTTTTATGGCCATACCAGGAGACGCACCTTTCCTTTATCAAGTGTGCACTCGGATGTATCGAATGACTATGAAGGTCGTTAGCTTCACAGGAGGAGCGGCTGGAGTCTATGCAGTATTGCGCGCGATAGTCACGGGGAACGCAAGCGGTGAGATCCCGATTGCAAGGAAAGTCTTTAAACCGGCTCTCCATTTTCTTTGCTTACCTCCTGGGGGAAATCGGCGGGCTACAAATAAATCAAAGCGAATAGCGTAAGGCGGTGCTTATTCGGCAAGGAGTAATGAAAAATGAAGATGAGAGACGTTTTATCTGCTGACACGAAACAGCAGCTTAAAAAAGTGTTAAGTCCCCCAACAAAGGCAAATGAACCTTTGACGAGAAGGGATTGGGAAGAAATCATGGGAACAAGACGTGACACCTTCAGACGTGTAGGCGGCCGGATCCGGAGAAAGTGAAATGATGGGAACAGCCGTCATATATCGGGAGTATGGCTGCCGGTGCTTTGGAGAGGGATAGGAGCACAAAAACAAAATAAGGGAGGAAATCGGAATGGCTTCATTAAAGGGAGTTAGCGCCAATCCAACAAAACAGAATCATATTTTAGGAGAGGATAAGGTCGTTAAGGTCGCAGTCAAAAATGACAATGACTATATGGCAGGTCCTAACCTTATTCCTCAGCGGAAAGAGAGCGGGAAGTGGAAGACTCTTAACTCGAATTCTCCAAACCCACTTAAGCCCGATGAGAAGGATTATGATGATTGGGGCATCAAGGAGATGTTCGATAACAAAAAAGGAACATATCGCTTTAAAGTTGAAGTTGAGCGCTATAATTCCAAAGGAGATCCCGTCAAAACAGAAGGAACATTCTATACTGACGAATTTTATATTAAGTAAGTGCTACATCTTTAGTTCCTAAATTTTGAAAAATCACCTCCGATATAGACTAGGAGGTGATTTTTATGAGTAAAAGTAAAGAAATAAAAGAGTTTGGTGAGATTAAGAGCGTCCTCGTATATTTAGAAGAAGTTAAAAAGGGAGTACATAACAAAAGCTTATCCGAACAAATTGAATTCAAAAAAGAAATCAAAAAGCGGCATGATAAGAAGCAAATACAAGTGTTCTTGGGAAAGCTTGAAGACAAGATTGAAATTAAAAAAGCCACAAGTCATTTAGTTACTGCATTCTTTGCAATTGTATCTTTAGTAATAGGAGGTACAATGAGTTTCCTTCTAGGTATTATAAAAGAGAATGGTTTTGATTTAGAAGTAGCTTCTTTTGTGATTCTCTATATCTGTTTTATTGCTGGAACAGCATGGTTTATTCTATCAAGAGTAGAGTTTGCAGGGTTTGGGAAATTAAGCGGTTATAAAAGATTATTACAAGAGTGTTTAGATGAAATGCCAGATAAAAGACATTTTAGAAGAAGAGTATAAACAAGCACCAGACACCTTAATGAATAAGGTGTTTTTTTATTGGAGGCGAAACATCATGGATATTAGAACTATACCAGTAGAAAAGATTAACCCCGCTCCCTACAATCCCCGGATTGATCTTCAGCCAGGTGATCCCGATTATGAAAGAATAAAAGCATCTATTGAACGGTTCGGAAATGTCGAGCCGCTTGTTTGGAACGAAAGAACAGGAAACCTTGTAGGTGGCCATCAGAGGTTCAAAATACATATGGAGAATAACCCTGCAGAGCTTACTGTTTCGGTGGTAAATCTCGATGATAACGAGGAAAAAGCCTTAAATATTGCACTAAACAAAACAGGCGGCGATTGGGATGAGTACAAGCTCGAACAAGTTTTAAGAGAGTTGGAAGAAAATAATTTTGACCTGTCCTTCACTGGCTTTTCTGAAGGCGAACTAGAAAGTATTTTAGAAGATCTGACAGAACATGCAGGGAACGGCGGGAAAGTTACCGATAATCATGAGATTGATCTTGATGATTACGAGGAGGACCAATTTGAACATACCTGTCCTAAATGTGGGTTCTCTTTCAATGAGTAGGTGAGCAACAATGAACAGTTATAGATGGTATCTGTCTGATCTGAAAAATGTTGAGCAGAACGGATTGAAGGTTTTTAGTACGTTTTCATGTGGCGGAGGTTCCTCCATGGGTTATAAGCTTGCTGGATATAACCTTCTCGGAAACTGTGAAATTGATCCGCAAATGATGAAAATCTATAGGAAGAATCACAATCCTAAATACTCGTTTTTAATGGATATCAGGAAATTCAACAAATTGGACGATCTGCCGGAGGAATTATTCGATTTGGATATTTTCGATGGATCCCCTCCATGCAGCGTATTTTCAATGGCAGGTGATCGTGAGGATGCTTGGGGGAAGGAAAAAGCTTTCAGAGAAGGACAGGTCAAGCAGTCGCTTGATGATTTGTTCTTCGATTACCTGGATGCAGTTGAAAGACTGAAACCAAAAACTTTTGTAGCCGAGAATGTGAAAGGCATGATCATTGGCAAAGCGAAAGGATATGTGAAGCTTGTTATAGAAAGAGCGAAAGAAATCGGATATGACGTTCAGGTGTTTTTGTTGAATGCTGCCACAATGGGAGTCCCGCAAAGAAGAGAGCGGGTCTTTTTTATTGGTCGGAGAAAAGATCTGAACCTGCCTCAGTTAAAGCTCTCATTTAAAGAGCGGCCTATCCCTTATAAAGAGTTTAGGAGCGGGCGTGGATCCAGATTGAAAGAGGCATCAAAATTGTATAGGAGATGGGTGAAGAGAAGGCCGTCAGATAGCAACATAGGTGACATAACGAAAAGGACAGAAGGGAAAGAATCTAATTTCAATACGATTTTAGTGAAAAACAGTCTTGTGCCGCCTACTCTTGCAAGCGGTTCTGTCTTTGTACGATATGACGAGCCTTATTACATCTCTGAACGAGACATTATTTTGATGCAATCATTTCCTCTCGATTATGATTTTATGGACGCTTCAGTGCAGTATGTTTGTGGTATGAGTGTGCCGCCTTTAATGATGAAGGGGATAGCGGAGCAGATTCACAAACAATGGTTTTCATAGTATCCAATCTTTAGTGGAAATTTGTCAATTAAAGTATTACAGTGAAATTAAACAAATTATATTAAGGGAGTAAATATCATGGAAACTGAAAAAAATAGTACAAAAAATGTTGTGAAATTTGCAACAGCTGCTATGGCTAGCGTCATGTTCCCGGTGGGACCTACGCTTGAAATAATTAAGTATTTTGATGAGCGGGCAGAGAAGATAAGCGATAAATCAAAAAATTTAAATGAACTAGAAGAACAAGTATTGCGGAAGGAGCTTGCTAATAGAATATCAGAGGCAGAGGCTAAAGCCTTTCAAGAACTCGCTATAGCCAATAGGATTGCACAAGCTCATGAAGTAGAAATTGAGGAGTATTATGATACGCAAGGTGATGGGGCTGCAGGAGTTCAATATAAGGAATCAAATCTGAACATAGGGGCCTCTGGTTCTGGTCGTAAAATTAGCAAACGAGTGTATCGATTTAAAGGTTTCCAAGAGTCTGAACTACAATCAGATGAATTGCAATCAGAAGAGAAGCAACAAACAGAGGAATAGTTAGAACAAACCGTCTTTATCAATAAGGCGGTTTTTTAATGAGAAAAGAGGGTGCGCTAACACCCTCCCTTTCTAAACAGAGAGAATCTCCCTGTCAAAGAGCGTGATCAAGACGCGGCCGCGTTGTGGGAAAACATCACGCTCTCATCTCATATTGTAATGGAGGACAGGGAGGATGGCAATAGAAAATAGAAACATATGTTCCCTTTCTGATGATGAAAAAGAGAATCTCCTTCTCCTGCATAGTGCCGAGTTGTTAGAGAACATCAGTCAATCAAAAGAGAAATACCGAAAAATCATTCAGGCAGGTATCGCCCAGTGGGTCAAAGATTTTCAAAGTGGCCATATTAAGGTGAACACTGTGGACGACTTAAAAAAACTCATAGAGCTTGACATAGAGCTTCAGAAAGATGAAGAAATTTAACTTGTGATTTTTATTTGTCGAATATAGTAGCTGTTACAGTAGTTCCTGCTGGACTATAAGGGACCACATAAGTTTCCAGACGATATTGTACTCCTTTACTGAGGAAAACATCAGTTGCCTTATAGTTTGGATCACTTATGGACCAATCAACAAGAGGAGGCTCTCCAGTTATTTTGGTTGTTGTGAGCTTACATTCAGCCGCAAGATATAGACTAGGGGTAGGGGCTTGGTTGTGAACACATTTAATCCGCATGTACTTACCATTCCCTGTGAAAGTTGTAGAGTGGAATTGTCCATCTCGTACTGCTGTAACACTGGCAAGGGTTGCAGCTTCAGCTGTGGAAGATAAAAGACCTAACGATAACATAAGTAGGATCACTAAAGAAAAAATCTTTTTCAATGAATTTCATCTCCTTAAATTGTAATTTTGTTTACAATAAATGTTATTCGTCAAGAAAATACAAAAATCCTTTTTTATCTGCAAATTTATATAAAACAAACTCAAACTTAATTATGAGGTCCGGAGGTGGGTGAAATGTAATGCCGAGACCGCGAGATCCTAAACGAGATGAAGCGTTCCGTCTGTGGGAAGAAAGCGGCGGAACCCGCTTGCTAAAAGATATTGCTGAGGAGCTCGGTTGCTCCCCGTCACTTATTCGTAAGTGGAAAAACCAAGATCATTGGGAAGAAAAATTAAATGGTAACGTTACTAAACAAAATGATAAACCCAATGGTAACGTTACTAAACGCCCTGGCGCTCCAAAAGGAAGTAAGAACGCCAAAGGGAATAAGGGAGGAAAAGCGCCGCCTGGCAATCAAAACGCAAAAGGGAATAGAGGCGGCGCAGCCCCAAAAGGAAATAAAAACTCTGTCCGTACTGGTGAGTATGAATCAATCTTATTTGATTTTATGGATGATACAGAAAAAGAGCTGTTTGGCCAGATCGAAACAGACCCACTCTATCAAATTGATCTAACAATAAGGGAGCTGAGCCTTCGGGAGCGGCGGATGATGCAGAGAATAAGCCGCATAGAGAATGGCTTGAATGAAACGCAACGCCGTGTCCTTCAGCAATTGCGAAAGGTAAAAGACATCGTTCCGACCAAGGACCAGAAAACAGGTTTAGTAAAGCACCAGGCACTTATGAATGAGCGCCTTGTCGTTACTGAAATTGAAGAGGTATCTGAGCCGAGTGTAGATAAGATTCTTCGTTTGGAAGAAGCGATGACTCGCGTCACTGATAAGCGGTTAAAAGCAATCCGCCAGAAATACGAAATGATTCGATCCATGGATGAACATGAATTAAAGCTGCGCGGCATTTATCTGACAAATGAGACGAAGCAAGCAGAGCTTGAACGACTCACAGCTCGCCCGGTTGATAATTCAGTTCACATAACGATAAAGCGCAAGCGTAAGGATGAGGACAAATGATTGAAAAGGTAAAGCCAGTAAATCCGCACTTTGAGGATTTTCTTTTTGATTGGAATCAAAAGTTTCAGTTTCTAGTCGGCGGTTATGGATCCTCGAAGAGTTATCATGTGGCACTCAAGATTGTTCTTAAATTACTGGAAGAGAAGCGGACCGTTCTTGTCGTGAGGGAAGTATACGACACGCATAGGGACTCAACCTTTTCCCTCTTTGATGAAATTATCAATGACCTTGAGATCGATCATATTGTTAGATGCGTTTCTTCACCAATGCAGATCCGCTTTCCGAACGGCGGCCGGATCATATTTAAAGGCCTGGACAAGCCGGCCAAGCTGAAATCGATCAATAACGTTTCTCTCATATGGATTGAGGAATGTTCTGAGGTGAAGTATGAGGGGTTCAAGGAGCTGCTTGGACGTCTGCGTCACCCGACATTGCCGCTTCATATGATTCTTTCAACAAACCCGGTCGGAGAAGATAACTGGACATATAAGCATTTCTTCAAAGATGACCGCCAAAAACGGTTTGTGCTCGACGATAAAGAGCTATACGAAAAGCGGACTGTCGTAATTAACGACACCTATTATCATCACTCAACAGCGGACGATAATTTATTTCTTCCGAAAAGCTATGTGAAGCAGCTCGATGAAATGAAAGAATACGATCCAGACCTTTACCGAATTGCGAGGAAAGGTCATTTTGGCGTGAATGGGGTTCGCGTGCTGCCGCAGTTTGAAGAGTGGCCGCATGAAGAGGTTATGACAGCAATCGCTAATATTAACCGACCACTTAAACGAGTAGGCATGGACTTTGGTTTTGAAGACTCATATAACGCCGTTGTTAGGCTTGCTGTGGATCATGAAAAGAAATACCTCTATATCTATTGGGAGTACTACAAAAACAAAATGACGGACGATCAGACGGCTGAAGAACTCAATGAATTTGTTGAGACTAAGGAATTAATCAAAGCCGATTCTGCAGAGCCCAAAACGATCCGTTATTTTCAACGGCAAGGACTCAACATGGTGGGTGCTCACAAATACAAAGGATCCCGCCTTCAATATACAAAGAAGATTAAGCGGTTCAAGAAAATCATATGTTCTGATCGATGCGAGAATACGGTCTATGAACTGAAGCCGCTCACCTATGCCAAGGATAAGTTGGGCCACATCATAGAAGATGAGTTCACCATAGACCCGCATACACTTTCAGCAATATGGTACGCGCTTGATGATTACGAGGTAACCGATCTGAAAGAAGAATCAAAAGGAAGACCTAAACGGTCAAGACCACGAAGCAGAGAAAGGGGGGAAGTGAATGAGTAAATCTACAGTTAAAGCGCGAGTATTTAAAGCTGCTCCGCCTAATGAAACAACAAAGCAGATTTATGAAGATGAATTTGCGGAAATGTACGGAGAGAATATCATAACCCCGCCGTATAACCTGAAAGAGCTTAAACACATCGCAGAGTATTCGACGATCTTACAGCAGTGTGTGGATGCGTACAAAACCAATATAGTAGGCTTCGGCTTCGAGATGAAATACTCAAAGGATATCAATTCTGATGAAGTGGATTCTGCAGAAAAAACGGCAGCGGATAAAGAATGGCAGCAGCTTGAAGAATTCATCAAGTATATTCATTTTGATGAATCAGCTGAAACATTACTCGGCTTTAGCATAGAAGACCGGGAAAAGACCGGCAACGGATATATAGAAGTGATCCGAGACGGAGCCGGGAAACCGGCTGGCATTGAACATATGGCATCTGAGTATGTCCGAGTTTGCTCATTATCAGAACCTATTGAGGTTCCATACAATTATTTTGAGTCAGGTACATTAAAGAAGATCCAGCGTCAAAAGCGCTTCCGGAAATATGTGCAGATCATCAATGGAAAAAGGGTGTTTTTCAAAGAATACGGAGACCCTCGGATCTTGAATTCCGAAACAGGAGAATATGATGAAAAGACTCCTTTTGATAAACAGGCCAATGAGGTTGTGCATTTTAAAATAGGGAGCGGAGCATATGGGAAGCCGCGTTGGATTGGCCACATTGTTAATTTATACGGTGCGCGTAAGGCTGAAGAGTTGAATTTCATGTACTTCAAACAGGGCCGGCACGTTCCCGCTGCTATAACCATTGAAAATGGAATGCTGTCTGAAGACTCATATAAGCAACTGCAGGACTATATGAACGGTCTTGAAGGTGTGGAAAACGCTCATAAGTTCCTTTTGCTTGAAGCGGAAGGGATAGCCAAGGGGAAAAACATTCAAGGTGATGAGGAAATAACGCCAGTTAAAGTGGAAATCAAGTCACTGGCTGAAATCCTTCAGCAAGACGCATTATTTCTTGAATACGATCAAAAGAGCAGGGACAAACTCCGCTCCGCCTTCCGGTTGCCGCCGCTCTATACTGGCGAAGCCCAGGACTATAACAAGGCGACAGCTGACACGGCCAGAAAGATCACTGAGGAACAAGTATTTCAGCCAGAAAGAAAATTAATCACAGGTAAGCTGAATGCTTTATTCTTAAATGATCTTGAAATTCATAAGGTCGAGCTGCAGTTAAAAGGACCGGATTTCCGGGATCCTATTGAGATAGCAAAGGTTCTGACTCCTTTTATTAATGCTGGCGCAGTCTCACCGAATGATCTGCGTGATCTTGCTGGACGTATTCTTGGTAAAACACTTGAAGAATGGCCAGAGGAAGAGTACAGCAGGCCGATAGGTAAAAATACCGCCGCGCCCGCTTCTGATCCGTTGGCTGCGCTCTTTAAGTCGAAAAGCGGGACTCCTAATGTAATTGGGATACTAAAAGATATGCGGGATGTTCTGGAGGATATGAAGCGATGAACAAAACGGATAAGCTGCTGGAAAGCTTAACTGCTTTTATTCAAAAAGCCGAGGAAGATGAGAGAGAGAAGATCGTGGAGGTCGTACCTGATTTCCCCGGCCTGTCTAAGATACCCGATTTTGTCGAAGAATATGAAAAAGGCATCGCCAGATTGCTCAGACGCCAGCGTAAGAAGTTTTTAGATGGTCTGAATGGTTTTATAGGCAAAGACTCAAAAGAGACGCTGGAAGCCCTTCTGGTGTTTTTTACCCAGAACCTATTTGCAGAGGATGACTTTGAGGAGGAATTTCAGGAGCTTACCGAGGGATTTCTGCAGCAGACCGTCGAGGAGCTCGCTGAAGTAATCATGGATTCATTGGATCCGGATGTTCCATTTGAAGCTTTATCAACCAGGGCGGCGGATTGGATCAAAGGTTGGTCTGAAAAGCTGGCCGAGATCATGAAGCTGAATACTCATGAAGCAGTGGAAAACGTGCTGACGGATGCTATTGAGAACGGGGCATCTATCCAGGACATTGAATTGACTCTCAAAGACATGCCGCAGTTTGATAGGGAGCGGGCCCGGACAACGGCCATCACTGAAGTTCTTGCGGCTTCCTCCGCCGCGCAGCATGAATCATATGCACAATCGCCGGCAGTAAAGAAAAAGAAATGGCGGCACAGCGGAGGGAAGAAGAACAACCCACGTGAAAATCACATCGATCTTGACGGTACAGTCATTGGAGTAGATGAAGAATTTCAGATACCAGGCAGTAGCGAAACCTGCATGTTTCCGAGGGATCCTAAACTGTCAGCAGGAGAGCGAGTTCATTGCCATTGTGTTTTGTCGCCTGTGGTAGATGACGAGATTTTAGGATTGTCAGCTGAGGAAAAAGAAGAGATTCGCAGAGAAGTCTTAGCAAACATGGAATAAAATAGTATAATCTCCATATCAAATTAGGAAATGGAGAATTAGCTATGGAATGGGGCAAAGTTTTTGATCTTCTAAAAACAATCTTAACTTCTTGGCCGTTGGCTGCAGTAGTAATAGTTTTTGCTATTAGAAAAAGTCTAAAGGCTGTAATAGAAAATAGGCTGTTTAGTTTTAAAGTAGGGAACGTGGAAATTATTTTCGACCAACTGCTAAAAGAAGCTGCAAAGGGTCTAGAATCTGGGGATGATGGATCAAAGAGCGAAACAGAAAACGTCGAAGCGAGCGATTTGGCTGAAAATGCTGATGCAAGTAATTCAACTGAAAAGGACGAGGAAAAGAGTCACGATGCTCATGTTGAAAAAGAGACAGAGGCAATACCATACCACATTAAAGATTCAAAAGAGAATTATAATTATAAAAGAAAACATTTCACTACTGTAAGACATCTAGCAAAGGAATCTCCTGGTTTAGCTATTGAATATACATGGAGTTTGGTGAGGTCTGAGTTAGTCGACATATTACTTAAATATGGAGCTTATGAACATGTCGAAAAAGACGATAAAGACATTATCGAAACTTTACTCTATAACAGTATAATTACAAAGGATTTAGCTAAAGCACTTTATAGCTTAAATGAGATATCTGAACTTCATAACGCAAAAAAAATTAATTATTTTATGGTGCTCCAATATTATGAAGGTTGCATTAATGCAGTAGACAAGCTAAAAGAGATAAAAGCTGAGACACGCATTACCTTCGCTTGAAAGGAGGTGAACAACATGCCAAGAGAATTGGTGAACGCAAAAATCACACATGTTTCATATGTCGACAAGGCTGCTAATCAAAAGCAGTTCTTTTTTATGAAGTCAGAAAAACAGCCAGACTTTCAAAAGGAAGTCAAGGTCATTGCAAAAGAAGCGGACGAGCAAAAACTTGTGTACGGTATTGTATATGAGCCTGATACAGTGGACGCCCACGGGGATTTCATGACAGCTGCAGAAATAGAAAAAGCCGCTCATGGATTTCTGAAAGATGCTCGTGAAATTGACAAGCAACATGACTTTCAGGGCGGCGTTGGTGAAGTGGTAGAGTCCTATGTTGCACCCGCTGACTTTGAAATGAATGGGGAAACCATTAAAAAAGGATCCTGGGTCCTTGTGACAAAAGCCTCCGAGGAAGTATGGGAGGAAATTAAGAAAGGCGAGATCACCGGTTATTCCATGGCCGGTGTAGCTGATATAGCAAAACAAGAAGAGCCTGTTTCTCCAGACGAGAAAGGGCTTTTTAATTTTCTCAAAAACTTCTTTGCCGGGAATATCAGCCTTTCTAAAGGCACTGTACAGGACAAGTATGATGAAGGACGTAAACGCCGTGAGTTTTGGGCGGCACAAGATGCGTTAAACTCTGCTTTATTCAAATGGGATTACTCCGAAGGTATGGAGACGGATCCCGAAAAAATCAGAGAAGCCCTGCAAGACTTTGTGAATATCGCCCAGGAAGTGTTGATCTCTAATGACATTTTAAAAACTATCGGATCAAAGCCTGAAGAACTGCAAAAAGCCGGCCGGAAGTTTTCGGCTTCAAACTTACAAGAAATTAAAAGCGCTCATACCGCTCTCGGCAATTTGTTGAGTCAGGTGGAGACGGAAGGAGAGGAAGAAGAAATGAACGCAGAGGATGTAGCAAAATCCATCGAAGAAGCATTAGAGCCAATTCAGAAGCGGCTCACGGAATTAGAAAAGGATGAAGATCCTAAAAAGAAGAAAGACGAAGAAAAAACGGCTGAGGATGAAGAGGCTGAAAAAGAAGCTGAGAAGAAGTTGAAAAAAGCTATTACTGATGCTGTTCAACCGCTCGCTGATCGTATTGGAGCGATTGAAAAAAGCCGTGGAATCTCTAAACAAGATGAAACAACTTCCGAAACTGAAACACAAGTTAATAAATCAATCTGGTCAGGGCTCCTTTAAACCCTGACTCTTTTTATAAGGAGGAAATGAAGTGACAAACCAAGAGGCAATTAGAAAAGCAGAAATGACGCTGTCCAGCTTAAAAAGCGGCGGTTTAATGAATCCTACACAGGCACGTGCATTTATTCGAATGGTTCAAAATACACCAACTATCCTGAAGGATTCTCGTGTTATTCAAATGGATCACGACACTCAGAAAATCGAAAAAATCGGGTTTGGCCAACGTATTTTAAGAGCAGCCCAAGAAGGAAAGGCTCTGGCTGATGATCAAAAGGCAGTACCGACAACAAGTACCGTCAACCTCAGCACAAAAGAAGTAATTGCAGAGATTGATATCACTTATGACACTCTCGAAAATAACATTGAAGGAGAAGGTCTCCAGGATACAATCATGCAAATTCTAGCGGAGCGGGCCGCCGTTGATATTGAAGAGTTGATTGTTAATGGAGATACATCTTCATCAGATCCGTTTCTGGCTCAGATAAACGGTATCCGTAAACAAGCCGCTTCCCATATTGTTGACGCGGCGGGCGAAGAACTGTCACGTCAGATATTTAAACGTGGATACAAAGCTGTTCCGCCTAAATATTTGCGTATTCCGCAGGAGTTCCGCTTCTATACTTCTCCTGGTATTGAAGTTGAGTGGAAAGATCGTGTTGCTGATCGACAAACGAGCTTAGGGGATGCAGCTGTTCAAGGTGGTCTTTCTTCAGCTTTTGGTGTTCCGGTCAAAGGAATTGCGAACATGCAGCCTTATACGATTGGTGAAGCGGATGCGACAACTGACGTTTCTGACATTATCCTAACCCATCCGAAGAATATCATTCTCGGCTTCTCTCGTAATATCAGAATTGAAGTAGACAAAGATATTAGAGCACGTAAATTTATCATTGTCCTGACAGCTAAGCTGGACAGCAAATTCGAAGAGGAAGATGCTGTGGCTAAAATCGTGAAAGTGAAAGAGTAGGTGAGGAGATATGTATAAAGCTAAACTCATTAAAGGCAAGAACTATCACGTGATGGACAAAGTCTTTAAAATCGGAGAAGAACAGCCGGTTTCAAGAAAATTGTATCTTTACTTGAAGCAAAACGAAGCCTTTGAAGTAAATGAGGTGCAAGACAAGAAAAATGGCAGAGAAGAGCCGACACATTATACAGAAGATCAATTGAAAGGTATGCACAAACCGGATCATGAAACCATTATTTCTAATCTTGGTGGCAATCCGTCTCACTTCAAAAACGCAGACGAAAGAATTGCCTTCATCCTTAATCAGCAAGAAAACAGCGGGGAGTGAGCGGCGTGTTAATCACTCCTGCTGACCTTAAGAATTACACTGTTTTTGATTCTGTAAAGGATCGGTCTGATTCCCTTCTTACTCAGGACATCATAGAAGGTATAGCTGAAATAACCTATCAAGTTGGCCATGATTTTTCTGGCCCAGAATATGATCCGCTCCCTGAAACGGTTCGGCTGGCTTTATTAAAAATGGCGCAGTATTTCGCGTTAATTAATTCTGATGAGTCAATCACCAAAGGATATACAACCGAGAAGATCGGAGACTATTCATATTCTCTTGGAAACGGCAGCTCTATTCAAAAACCAGACGTCTACACACTCATTAAAGATTATGTTGTATCATCTGAGCCAAGTTTGGAAGGTACAGAAGTAAAAATGCGGATGAGGTCCATATGAGCTATCGATCTTTATTAACTCATCGATGCGACGTTTATCACCTGCAGGAGAAAGCAGAAAACAAAAAACAATCTTATGGAGTGCCGGTTGAAGATGTTCAGCCGGCATTTTCATATCCTGAAGTTCCAGATGTAGCGGGACAACCGTGTTACTTCACAGAAAAGAACCAATCCATTGTGCAGCAGGAACCGAACACGGCCATATATCAATCATTTCTGGTCCATTTCCCAGCTTCTGCAGATATTCGCTTGAACGACAGGGTTATTTGGGAAGGTACAGCTTATAAATTACAAAAGCCGCGCAAGATCAGGAATCATCATTGGGAAGTGACGGCAGTCCGGGAGGTGGAATACTTGTGAAAATAAAGGGACTTGATCAGTTCATACAGTCATTAAACCGGGCATCTCGAGGAGGGCTACAAAGGAAATATGAGCAGTGGCTTGAAGCTATGGGTTATGAATTTATTGATATCGTACAAGACGAAATCATCAGGACAAAAACAGTAGATACTCGCCGCTTGCTAAATTCCTTTCAACGCGGTGACCAGGACAATATTTTTTCAATGACATCAGGCAGCTTAAAACTGGATGTCGGAACAAATCTGGAATACGCCTCCTATGTGAATGACGGGCACTTTACAGTTGATCCGTCTAAAAATCAGGATCGCCGGTGGGTCCCCGGACGCTGGAAGGGTGAACGGTTCGAATATGATCCCGCTACCAAAACCGGAATGCTGCTTAAATTCCAATGGGTTGACGGGTCCGGCTTTTGGGATAATGCTATGGCCATCTTTGAACTAATGTTTGAGAGAAGTCTTGAGCGGAAGCTTCAGCAGTGGATCGATGAAGAATTTTAAGGCGGTGCTGCCATGAATCAAGAAGTGGGCTCAATTATGGGCTACCTATACAAACTGTATCCTGTACAAGTGTATAGTGAAGAAATACCGCAGGACTTTGTTGTCCCATCTCTTTACATTCCACCGGCTTCCACAGTCGATGGGGTGGACACAGTATCAACGTTTCAAAAATCCTATGTTCTAAACGTGAAACTCTTCCATAAGAACGCGCAGGAGGCTCATAACGAAGCGGAAAGGATCGCGGATACACTTAGGGGTAAGAGGGGGTTAATTCCGCTCATGCGGGAATCTGGTGAAGATACGGGGGATTTTATTCGCTTATCACGTATAGAAACCCGGATCTCAGATGATTATGCGAGCATCGTTCTAAATTGGATGAGTCGCTATTGGTATGAACGAGAACAGCATCCCTCTCTTGAAAACTTTGAATTTACAAGCGGGGTGAAATGATGGCCACGAAAAAGGAAAGAACAGAAAATGCTTTTTATATTAAGGATTTGCGAGAGCACAGTCGAGAGCTCTTTGGGGTAAGGCCCGAGGTGTTTGACGGTGCTCTTTTTCATACAGAAAAAAACAGAATCACTAAATCAGAAGCGAAGAAGCTGATTGATCAGTTTCTTCAGAAGGAGGTCAAATAAATGAACGGCGGAACATTTACAGTCGGCAAGGAAAAAGAGCGTGCTGGTATTTATTTTAACTTTAAAACGACCGCAGAAGATCGTGTATCAGTAGGCGAACGCGGAACAGTTGCGCTGCCGATAGCATCCAGCTGGGGAGAGGTTAAGAAATTCATTTCTATCTCTTCAATCGAGGACTTGAATAAAAAAGTGGGATTAAACATTGATGATCCTTCATTGTTGCTTCTTCGTGAGGCAATGAAGAAGGCAAGTACAGTCTTACTTTACCGTTTGACGGAGGGGCTGCGTGCTCAAGCAGACATTAGTGAAGGCGTAAAGGCAACCGCTCTTTATGGCGGAACTAAAGGAAATGACATCATTATCAGAATTACAGAAAACGTTATTGATTCTTCAAAAGTTGATGTCACAACCTATCTTGATCAGTCAGAAGTCGATAAGCAAACGGTATCTAAAGCCGAGGAACTGAAAGCAAATAAACTTGTCGAATTTACAGGCAAAGGGGATCTAACAGTTTCGATTCCCCTAACAGGAACAGCTCCGGAGGATGTCAGCGGGGACCTTCCGTCATCTTCCGGAATCCGCTTGTCAGGTGGAACAGACAAGACACCGACAAATGCTGATTACACAGCTTTCTTGGAAGCGGCTGAAACTGAATACTTTGACACAATCGCGCTACCTGTTGAGGATAACGAGCAATTGAAAGCGACGTTTGTCGCATTCATCAAACGGCTGAGAGATAATCAAGGCTTAAAGGTTCAAGGCGTACTCTCTAATTACAAAGGCGATCACGAAGGTATTATTAATGTCACAGGTGGGGTTCTGCTTGAAGATGGAACGGAGATCACTCCGGAAAAAGCCACTGCTTGGGTTGCCGGCGCCAGCGCGGGAGCGACGTTCAATCAGTCGCTTACGTTCGTAGAATATGCGGGAGCGGTGGACGTCCTTACTCGACTGGATAACGACCAGGTAATTCAGCGGCTGGCGAACGGGGAATTCCTGTTTACTTATGATTCTCGAGACAAATCTGTTTCTGTTGAGAAGGATATTAATTCTCTCACAAGTCTTACAGCTGAGAAGAATAAGATGTTCCAGAAAAACAAAATTGTGCGGGTGCTGGATGCAATCAATAATGACCTGACATCACAATTGAAAGCATTGATTAAGTCCCGTAAAGCGAGCGGCAGCGACGTTCCTGCTACAAATGACGGTCTTCAATTCGTGAAAACATTGATTACTCAATACTTGAGTGTTCTTCAAGATAACGGGGGCATTACCAATTTTGATTCAGAGAATGACATCACAATTGCCCTGAATAGCGATCGTGACGGTTTCCTGATTGATCTTGCTGTGCAGCCAGTTGATGCAGCTGAGAAATTCTACTTTAATGTGGAGGTGAAGTAAGGTGGCTTTTAAAGCACAGAATACGATATCTGGTAAAGAGGGACGCCTTTTCTTGGACGGTGAGGAACTGGCGTTTATCAAAACATTTGAAGCGAATGTGGAGAAAAATAAATCGGAAGTCAACGTTATGGGGCGCCGCATGACCGGTCATAAAACGACAGGCGCAAACGGTACAGGAACAGCGACATTTTATAAAGTCACATCCCGCTTTGTGCAGCTGATGCTTAATTATGTGAAAAAAGGTGAAGATCCGTATTTCACTCTGCAAGCGGTGCTTGATGATAAATCATCTGGCCGTGGGACTGAGCGGGTTACTCTCTATGATGTGAACTTTGATTCTGCAAAGATTGCGGGACTGGATGTGGATTCCGAAGCATTAGAAGAGGAAGTACCGTTTACCTTCGAGGACTTTGATCTTCCTGAACAGTTGAAATCAACATTCTAATTTTTAGATAAATAAAGTAACAGAAAAAGGTTACAGATGACACAAATAATTATATAAATGTGTTATAATCACTTCCAACGGGAATAGTATTGATAGTATCGATACTACTGATAGTAACTAGATAAGCTTCAATGTATTTCTTTTTGTTGAAATGCATAAAATAAAAAAAGACCCGGCGGCCACCGGGTCGGTACAAATGAATGAGGCCCAATGGGCAGCTCATTGAAGGATTTTCGAATAGACCAATCCCTTAGAACTTTAGCGGGCTCTCAAGGGTGGGTCTATTTTTTCTTTAGTAGCGACAACAAGGCAACGATGAACGTCAGAAGGCTCACGGTGAACATACCGAAAGCAATCATTAAGTAAATCGCTTGATAAGTTGTCATGGCAACACCCCCTTTCTGAAGGGTGTAGCCGCCCACCTTGAAAGCCGAATCATTTGTACTTAAACCATATTGTACCATAACACTCTCAAACTCCGAGAGTGTTTTTTTATTGCCTAAAGACAACCAAAACAAAAGGAGCTAATTAACATGAGCGAAAAACAAAACGAAAAAGTATATGATCTTTCATTCTTTATGCCAGGACAAACAATCGAAGCGGAAGAAGTAGAAGTGCCGATTTCTAAACGTTTTGTTGATAAAAAAGGAAATATCGTACCATTTATTTTCAAAGCGATCACGACAGAACGCATTGACGAGCTTGAGAAAGAAAACACCACTTACAAAAATGTAAAAGGACGCGGCCGTGTAAAAGATTTGGACAGCCAACGCTTCTATGCTCGTATTGCCGTAGAAACGACTGTTTACCCGAACTTTAAATCTAAAGAGCTGCGCGAAGCTTACAAAACAGAAGATCCGGTGGAAGTTGCAAAACGTGTTCTTTCGGTCGGCGGTGAATATGCAAACTGGCTGAACAAAGCGATTGAGATCAACGGTTTTGAGGATGATCCCGAAGACCTTGAAGAAGCAGCAAAAAACTAATAAAGGGCGGGGATAAAGAGACCGTGTATCTTTATTACGCTATGCACGAGCTCAAATATGCCCCGTCAGAATTACAAGAACTATATGAGGCGCCGAGAGAATTCAAGGCGCTCTTATATGGTTTGATCAGTTACAAGCTTGAGCTGTTAGAAAAGGAAGCGAAGAAGGGAGGTAATTAACTATGGCTAAACTAACAGCTACGTTTGATTTACAAGATAAGATCACCCGAAAGCTACGAAAGATACAAGGGAATGCAGAGAGACTTCAGAGGGCCGCTAATGGCCCTCTTATTTTTGATGCTGAAGATCGAACAGAGCGGGTTATGAGACGAATTGACCGATCAGCAAGCCGCTTGACTGGGCGGGCTCGATCAATTGAAGTCGGTTTAGATGATAGGGTTTCAAATGGTTTGCGTTCTATACGTCAGCAAACAGAGGATCTTACTGAGGGTAGCCATGAGGTGACGGTTTCCGTTAATGATCAAGCTACACCACGGTTTCGCTTAATTCGTGGAGGTCTCTCTGATTTGAATCGCTCGCACGCTGAACCTACTGTTTCAGTTCGTGATCATGCGTCAAACCAATTAGATGAGATCCGGCGCCATGTGTCCGATGTAGACAGCGAACATGCTGAGCCTACTGTTTCTATTAAGGACAAGGCTTCAGCGGTTCTGGATGCAATTGAGGCAAAATTAGACGGCCTGAAAAACGCTACTGTCACCCTGGCTGTTGGCGGCGGACTGTCGGCTGGTGCAATTATGGGTAGCGGGAAAAGCGCTATGTCCCAAGACGCTTATGTTTCAGCGACTTCGAAAGTCAGCAAAAAAGACGCTGCTAGAATGACAGACCAGATCTATTATGACAACAAAGCAGGAGGATCCCGGGAAGAAGTCAGCTTATCTCTGAGAACCTTGTCACAACAGACAGGGGCATCTAAAAAAGCCCTAGCTGAATTGACTGAGTCATCTAGCAAGATCGCACAGCTCATGAATGCTGATCAGGCGGAAGTGGACCGGGCCTTCAGCTCAATGTATAACAACTTGAAAATGTCCGGGAAAGACAGTGGGGATTTAATCGCGTATGTGTACCGGAACGCCGGTGACCAGGCCGACGATTTGCTGGACACGATGAATGAATACAGTTCCACTTTTAAAGACATGAAACTCACAGGCGGCCAGATCGCTAATGCCATGATTAAAGGAACAAAGGGCGGGGCGAGAAACTTCGACAACCTCGCTGACAGTATGCGTGAATTTAACATTCGCCGTACTGAAATGTCTGATAGTCAAGTGGACGCGTTCAAATCGCTGTTCGGTGCCAAAGAAACAGAGAAGATGTTCAAAGGGTTTAAAGATGGCTCAATCAGTGGTCAAGAAAGTTTATTTAAGGTTGCTGATGCCTTATCAAAAGTCAAAGACAAGACTAAGCGGGCATCTATCGCCACGGAGCTAATAGGAACGCAATATGAAGACCTGAAGCAGCCGATTTTAGATATGGCTGAAGGCATTGGGACAAGTGCAAAAACAACAGGCGAACTGGAACGCAGCTTTTCTCAGCTTCGGGATAATAACCCGATGACACCGATTAATGACGCCATGCGGGATTTTGAAAGCATATCTAAGGATATGGGAACTTCACTGCTTACCGGTTTAGGCCCAGCCTTTGACAAGATCGACTCGTTCCTAAACAGCAAGGAAGGTCAAGAAAAACTCAAAGAGATCAAAAAGGATATTACTGATCTTGGCGAGGCCATAGGTGACAAGCTGAATGTGGCCATTGAGTGGACGGTGAATCATTGGGACGATTTAAAAACAGCCTTTAAAGTTGTGATTCCTTCTTTAATTGGATTGATTGCATATTTGAAAATCCTACGGCCGCTCTTAAAAGGAATTGGAACTGTCGGAAGTGATGCAGCGGGAGTAATTCGGAAGTTGATTCCCAATCGTACTCCCAGCGGTGACCCTAATACACGAAGCGGCAGACGTAATGGAAAGGCTGCTCGTGGTTCAGGGGGAAGGGGCGGAAGTTCCGGATCTGCTTCGAGTCCAACAAGTCTACCACGGAGCGGTAGCTTAACATGTTGTTGCTGTAGCGGTATCGGCGGAAGTGACCGCAACCGTAAAGGAAGAGGGAAAAATGCTTCTGGCCGACGTGGTAATCCAACCAGTGTGAACCCTTCTAATAGATCTATCACTGTATCATCCGAACAGCTGGAAAGACGTCGTTCAGGAAGAACGGCAGCGAACGCAGGGGGCGGTTCGAGAGCTTCAGTAAACACCACCAGATCAGAACTTCGTGCAGCAGGCCGAGCAACAGGCGGAACCTCAAAATTTGGGAAAGTTTTAAGTCCACTAAAAAGCGTGGGTAAATTTGCAAAAGGTATCCCTCTTTTGGGAACTGCATTAGCGGCAACCGATTTGCTGGGTATGAACAAGGAAAATGCAGGTGAAAAAGTTGGTTCCTTTGCGGGGAATCTTGGCGGAGCAGCTGCAGGAGGAGCCGCGGGTGCAGCCATTGGTTCTGTCGTCCCTGTTGTTGGCACTGCTGTCGGCGGCGTTGTCGGTAGTATTGCAGGCGGCATCGGGGGTTCAGATTTAGGATCATCCATTGGCAAATGGTTTGATGATGGCGGCGCTTCTAAAGCATGGGATGGAATTCAGGACGGTGCAGGAAACGCCGTTGATTGGATCAAGGATACTTGGTCTGATTTCTCAGATTGGTTTATGGATAACGTTTGGACCCCTGTTAGTGATTGGGCCGGAGACAAGATTGATAAGATCACCGATAAATTTGAGGATGCTAAGAAATGGCTGACTGATACCTGGAATGACGTGTCATCCTGGTTTGTGGATAACGTGTGGACTCCTATTTATAACACTGCAGTTCCGATCATAAATTTAGTAGTAGGTGCCTTTTTATTTGCCTGGGATGGTATCCAAGCTCTTTGGAAGATTGTTTCAACTTGGTTCATGGATAATGTCTGGAATCCATTAGTTGACGGTGTCACTGATGCTGCTGATTGGATTTGGACAAAAATAAATGACGCTTGGACTTGGATCTCAGACACTTGGTCCACTGTCTCAACTTGGTTCATGGATAATGTCTGGAATCCTATTAGTAATGCAGTGGCAACTGTTGCCGGATGGATCCAAGCACATATTGATTATGCGCGAATCTGGATCCAATTAAAATGGCTTCAGGTGGCAACTTGGTTTTATGACAATGTCTGGAACCCAATCAGTACAGCTGTTAGTAACGTAGCAAATTGGATTTGGACGAAGATCAACGAAGCATGGACTTTTATTTCAGAATTATGGTCTACAGTCTCAACTTGGTTTATGGAAAATGTGTGGACGCCGGTAAGTGACGCTGTCACTAATGCAGCAAACTGGATCTGGACAAAGCTTAACGAAGCATGGACGTGGATTTCTGACAAGTGGAGTGCAGTCTCGACATGGTTCAGTGAAAATGTTTGGAATCCAATTGTCTCAAAAGTAGAAGATGCCAAAAAATCCATTTCAGAAAAATTTGAGTCAGCAAAAACTGCAGTGACAGACGCATGGAAAGGCGTTAAAACTTGGTTCACTAAAAATGTGGGTGATCCATTAGGTGAAATTGCTGACGGAATTAAGAAGAAGTTTGAAGATACCTTCTGGTGGGTCATTAAGCTAAAAGGATTAGCTGACGCTGGAGGGGAGATCATAGGCAATATCATAGGGAGAGGTGAAGATGCAACAGGTCTTCATCAAAAGAAATCCGGTAAATCCTCATCGGGTAAAAATTCTAGCGGTGGTGGAGGAATTGGCCTTGCTCAGTCTCAGTCATCAGCGCCAACAAGTATTTTTCCTAAACAAAAAAGCGTTCTTGAAAGGAATGCTACGGGCGGCTATATTACGAAACCAACTATTTCTTGGATTGGTGAAGCAGGTAAGGAGTTTGTGATCCCTGTTGATAACAACAAGGGTCGCGGTAAAATGCTTCTTTCACAGGCCGCTTCTAAACTAGGGATGAGCGTTGTTGATGACATGGCTTCTGCTTCCTCTGCAGGTGGAGAAGCTGCTGTTTCTCCATTAGCCGGCGGATCAACAGTTTCCGCTACAGTATCTCCTACCGTTGACACCTCGAGCCTTAATGAACAGGCTGCTTCTTTTGGTCAACAGTTCACGCAAGGCTTTGATCAAGGTATTGGCGATAATGTCGTTTCAATGGACGCTTGGAAACTGAAAAACGTTGGCCAACCTATGAAAAATTTGATCTCCTACTCTCCGAATTACGGAAAGCAAGTGGTCAATGGTTATGCTAACGGCCAGAACAGTACAGCAACCGGAACAGATGGCTTCCTACAGACGAAAGTTAAAACACCATTCCAGAGCACTGTGAATAAATCCTCTTCATGGGGAACTGGTACGATCAAAGGGTTTGCTTCCGGTCAAAATAGTTCACAAACTGGCACTGATCAGTATGTAAATACACATGTGAATAAACCGTTTATCCGCTCTAAAGAATCATCAAACGGTTGGGGAAGCGGTATGATCGGTAATTTTGTTACAGGTATGACTTCAAAGGGCAGTGAGGTCCATGAGGCAGCCAAGGAACTAGCAAAAAAAGTCGAGAAAGCTTTCCGTGAAGAGTTAGATATTCATTCACCTTCACGTGTCATGATGAGCTTGGGGCGTTTTGCCTCTGTTGGTGTTGTAAAAGGTCTGGATTCTGTCGATGTGAAAAAATATGCTGAAAAACAAGCAGGATCACTGGCAGCTGCTTATTCCGGAATGGGTGCAGTAGGCGGAAACGTGAAACAGTGGCTTATGGCTGCAATGATGGCCACAAAAACACCATTAAGTTGGCTTCCAGGATTGATGACAATTGCAAAGTTTGAATCAGGAGGCAACCCTAACGCCATTAACCTGTGGGATAGTAACGCGAAGGCAGGCAATCCATCCCAAGGGCTCATGCAGACAGTACCAACCACTTTTAACGCACATAAAGCGCCAGGCATGGGTAACATTAGAAACCCGATTCATAACGCTGCTGCCGCAATCGGCTACATCAAAAGCAGATATGGCTCTATTGACAATGTACCTGGTATTAAAAGCATGAGACGCGGTGGACCGTATGTTGGTTACGCTAACGGCGGACTCATTACCAAAGAGCAGATTGCACGTGTTGGTGAAGGAAATAAACGTGAATGGATCATTCCGGAGGAGCGGGGCATACGTGGCCGCTATCTGTTGGCTCAAGCAGCTAAAGCTCTCGGAATGGAAGTCACGGATCCTGCACAAAAAGGCCAAACTGAATTATCATCTGGCCAGGTAACTGCTGCCACGACAAGCAGCCAACAAACAACTGTTACTGCTGCAGGAGGTAAAGAGGTCGTTATTCAGATTAACGGCGACCAACATTTTTACAATGATCAAGACGTGAACAGTCTGGTCTCAAAAATTAAGCAGGCCCTTGTCGCTGAGCTTGAACAGGATATTAACATCGGTACGAAGGGAGTCGTCGCGTTTGACTAGATCTGTTTATGAATTCTGGATTTCACAAGGGAAGGACAAGCTGCGGCTTCCTGTCCTTCCTGAACAAATTGATATATCCAACACAATTCAAAATGAATCAGTAAAAGTGGCCAGTTTTGGGGAGATCACTTTTATAGATAAACCGGGAGCGATAGAGATTTCGTTCTCTTCTTTTTTTCCAAAGAAACACAGTCCGCTTGCTGAGTATAAGGGATTTCCTTCTCCTGAAAATGCTATCGCTAAGATTGAGAAATGGGCAAAAGCGAAAAAGCCGGTTCAATTTTTGATTACTGGCACGAAAATAAACTTCACCTGCAGCATTGAGGGCTTTTCTTATAGTGAGGGTCAAAAAGACATAGGTGATCGTGATTATGAAATCAAATTGAAGGAATACAAAACCGCTGCGCCGCGGAAGATCAAGCAAAAGAAAAAGACGAAGAAAAAACGGCCGTCTAAATCAGCTCCTAAAACATACACGGTTAAAAAAGGGGATACCTTGTGGGACCTTGCCGGCAAATTTTATGGGGACAGCACAAAATGGCGCAAGATTTGGAACGTCAATAAAAAGGCGATGATCAAACGAAGCAAACGGAATATCAGGCAGCCAGGACATTGGATCTTTCCTGGTCAAAAATTAAAGATACCGCAATAAGCAGGTGATGACATGATAGAACTTTTCGTCATTAAAGAAACGGAATGGCTTGAGCTGGTAACTGAAAGTGTTTCCCTCGAAGGGCAACGGTATCAGGCGCCGCGATCGATCACGGCCAAGATCATTACAAAACAGGGAACCCACTCATATTACAGCGTATCTGAAGGGGATACAGTTTTATTTAAGTGGAAGGGCAAAGAACTGTTCCGGGGCATTGTGTTTTCTCGCAATCCGGAAGAACACGGGCTGACCTTTACGGCTTATGATATGCTGCAATATCTGGTCAAAAACAAGGATGTTTATGTTTTCTCTAATAAGCGTGCAGACGAGATCATAAAACGTCTGGCAAGAGACTTTCAGATTCCCACAACGTCTATTGCAAACACAGGTCATACAATTAAATCACTTGTGTTCAAAGACGATACGAGCCTTTATGACATGATTCTGAAAGCCTTGAAACAAACGAAAAGCCAAACCGGAAGGAATTATCAATTATATTCTGCGAAGGGAAAGCTTGGCCTTCGCGCTTGGCCTGATCCGTCGGAAGTATGGGTGCTGGAGACGGGTGTGAACATTACCGGCTATCAATACAGCACTTCAATTAATGACACGGCCACAAAAGTAAAGCTCCGCCGGCAGAAAGACAATAAAACATACACAGCCACCGCAAGTGACAGCTCAGGCATCAGTAAATATGGTGTGCTTCAGTATGTCGAAACGGTTTCTGATAACATTAACCAGGCTCAGCTTCAGGAGCGTGCGAAAGTCAAACAAGCACAGAAAAAAGGTGTTAAAAAAGAACTCAAGAGTATTCAAGCGATTGGGATTCCGGATCTTCAGAGCGGCTTGCCTGTCTATATCTCAATTCCGGAAGTTGGGGTTAAGAAAACATACTGGATCGATACAGATAAACACGAATTTAAAGGATCGACACACACGATGACCATTGATGTGGTTGAGAAAAATTCTATCCCTGATGGTGTTTCCTCATGAGATTAAGTGAAGCAATCAAACATTTGGCTGTCGGTGCAGTTGATTCTGAGTCACCGGTGGATATTATGCCGGCTGAAGTGGTTTCCGTTTCTCCTGTTGGAATTAAACTCTACGAAAATGAAAAGCTAATTATTCCGTCTGATTTGATTATTATTCCTAAGCGGCTGCGCGCTGGAGGAGATGAAGAACTAAAGATGAATGAGAATGTGATGGTTGTCTCCTTAAAAGGCGGACAATCATTTTTTATTCTCGACAAAATATAGGGGGTGCCCGGGTTGGCCCTTTCGCCAGAAATTGAATTTGATGATATTGAAGATGACAGCGAAGTCATAGAGACCTCGCAAACCTACAAAATAGATTTTGAAAATGGCCGTATCACAAATGAAATGATCACAGGCCTTGAAGCCATCAAGCAGTTTGTATATTTATCCCTCCATACTGAGCGATACGCCTATTCTGTTTTCAGTCATGACATTGGAAATGAGCTTCAAGACGTCCTGGCAGATAATGAAACAACAGACGCATATAAGAAAATGGAGATTCCGCGGCTGATAGAGGAGGCACTGATCTATGACGATCGTGTTTCTTCTGTGTCAGATTTTGAAATAGAAAAACAAGGCGATTCGTTCCATGTTTCCTTTACAGTCGAAACTGACGAGGGAACATTAGAGATCGAGGAGGTGCTCGGTGAAGATGTTTGAAGATCAAACTTTTGAAGAAATTATGGACCGGATGCTGAACAGAATTTCAGCTGACATTGATACAAGGGAAGGAAGCGTGATTTATAACGCGTTAGCTCCTGCAGCTGCAGAATTGGCCAAGTCTTATATTTGGCTCGATACGGTGCTGGAACTTGTCTTCTCGGACACAGCACAAGGGGAATTTTTAGATCGTCGGGCTACTGAAGCCGGCATCGAGCGAACGGCTGCCACGAAAGCAGTCAGGGCAGCGGAGTTTACTGAAAGAATAACCATTCCAGTGGGTTCCCGCTTTTTTGTTGATAATCTGTATTTTCAATACACAGCTGACGGGACGTTGGAATGTGAAACAGCCGGAGAAGCGGGGAACGCGAATATTTCCGGCCAGAATCTATTGTCATTGGATACCATTCCAGGACTTCAAAAAGCAATTGTGAAAGAGATCCTGATTCCTGGACGCGAAGAAGAGGATGATGACAGTTTAAGAGCGAGATATTTTACCCGCGTACGCCGGGAAGCTGTTAGTGCAAATAAAGAGCATTATAAGCAGTGGGCGGAAGAAGTTGACGGAGTCGGTAAGGCAAAAATCTTTCCGCTTTGGAATGGGGACGGAACGGTCAAAATTGTCGTGACCAACGCCAACTTGGAACCTGCATCCGATATTTTAATATCCAAGGTCAAGAACTATATTGATCCTGAACCGGGACAAGGCGAAGGACAGGCGCCTATTGGTGCCTTTGTCACGGTGGAGAGTGCGGTTTGGAAAGAGATTGAGATATCAGCTGAGGTGCTTCCTGAGGTCAATAGCTCTATTGAGCAGGTGAAGAAAGAAATCGAATCAGGTGTATTAAACCTCTTTAAAAAGATGGCGTTCGAAGACAATGTCATCCGCTTATCGCAGATCAATAATATTGTCTATAATTCGCCCTCAGTAAGTGATTATGCAGATATCAAAATCAACGGCGTGGCCGAAAATTTGGTTCTGAGTGACGTGGAAATCCCTAAATTGGGGCAGGTGAACATCATTGAGCAAACTCGATGAAATGACTGCTTACCTGCCGCCGTTCCTTACCAAATTGAAAGAAATGGCGGAACTTCTTCAGGCAGAAGCTCCGGAATTTGAAAAGCAAAATAATAGCATCTTTGATCTGACAGATCAGTTGTTTGTCACAACAGCAACCTGGGGACTTGAACGGTGGGAAAAAATATTGAACGTGCCTCGAGAGTCCGGTGATACGTACGAAATCCGCCGACTGCGGCTGATCTCGAAAATGTCCAATATACCGCCCGCAACATATAGGGCCATTGAACATGCATTGAACCGATTTCTGAAGAATCCATCCGCACAGGTCCGGCTACTTCCTGGTGAGTACCGCTTTAATGTTGATATTGATATAGATGATATGCAGCATATGAGCGAGCTCATAGAGACACTGGAGAACATGAAACCGGCTCACTTGGCGTATACCTTGCGAGCTGCTTTAAATGAGCCACTCCAGATAAAAGATACTGTCATTTTGAATAACAGACGATATCGAAAGGTAAGTGAGCTGATGGTGGGCTATTCCGTCACGCTCAATAATAACGAGGTGGTATTACCATGATTACGCAAGTTTATAGAGAGCGTACAGCTGCAGATTTGAAAAGTAGAATATCGAAAGTGCTGCTGAATGGGAAGGAAACAAAGATTGTGGAAATAACCATTCAGGGCGCAGTTGTTACAGTGCTTACCCATCGGGAAGAAGATATCAAACACATTGAAAGTGTTCAGATTCTTGATGAACAGAACAACGTGATTACGGAAAGAACAACAGATTTAGATGTAAGTAACAATAGAACGCTGGACTTTAGATTTACTTTTGAGGTGGTGTAATAAATGGCATATGAAGCAAAAACAGACTGGCTGCCGGATGATCCGATCAATGAGGATGATGTAAACCGTTGGGAGAAAGGTATTCAAGACGCGCATAAAGATTTAGCAGCACATAAAAATGACATGAACAACCCTCACAATTTGACAAAGGAACAATTGGGATTGGGGAATGTTGATGACGTCAAACAGGCTGATTATTATGAGTTTCGACAACATAATTTTAACAATGAGCGCCATGTCTCAAAAAATGAGAAAGACAAATGGAATGCAGGACAGCTCTATAAACTAACGCAAGATAATGGCAGGGTATTTTATAAAACCAGCAGTGAAACAACGGATTACAATGAACTTACTGACACTGGGATGTATCTGATATACAATGCCGGATTAAACGGGCCAGGCTTGACCCAATGCTTTCTCCTTGTTATGAGCTATGGAAATACGCTCGTTCAAACTGCGTATGATGCTACGAATGGTTTGAAATCCTTCAATCGAATCCGTAAAAACGACTGGGAAACATGGACACCTTGGATTGAGATGGAAACCGAAGAGGGAGCTCAAAAGAAAGTCGATGCGCATGCCAATAAAACAGATATCCATGTTACTAAGAGTGATAAAGACAAATGGAATGGTGCACAATTATCAAAAATTACAGCAGATCATGGCGGTGTGTCAATCGCCGCAAATGAAGGAGAGGACATACTCCAAAAAATAGTTGATCAGGGCCGGACAATGGGTACTTTCTACGCCCATGGAAAAGCTGTTAATTCTCCTTCAATATTTTCAACAAGAGGGATATTTCATCTTACGGGCCTTTCTTCTGATGGGAAAGGTATGTATGGTTGGGTTTACGCTACAGATTACAAGAATAATGTCTTTACAAACTACTATGACGGCAGCACAACGAATTGGCAGGGGTGGAAGAAGCTTGAGACAGAAATAGCATCACAAGAGAAAGCTGATAAGGCTCTTTCAGATGCAAAAGCCTATGTTCAAGAAAACTTTACTAATCAAAAACTGACCGTTCTTACAGGAACAAACGCAATTCAGGATGCGAGAACAAGTGGAGAATCATATCCACTCGGCCTTACTCTTATGGATATTGGCCAAGGTAACACAACTGGATACCCTTTGCGATACGGAATTGTAAAAAACGAGAAATATAATAATTCCCGCTTCACACAATACTTTTACGGCACAGGTAATGAGTCAGGGACTTATCTTGATAGCACTGGTGTATGGGTTAGGCATTGGTGGAGCGGTTCCGGCTGGACTCCGTGGGATAAAATTTCAGGATTTGCGCATGCAAACATAGGAACTACAGGTATTCAATATTTGAAAAAGATTGACCACACTAAAATCGCTTTTAATAGGAAAATCAAGGACAGTCACAATGCTTTTGACACAACAAATAACCGATTTATTGCGCCGAATGACGGAATGTATTTGATTGGGGCCGGAATATACACAGTAAACTACACCTCATATATAAATTTTCATCTGAAAGTGTACTTAAATGGGAAAGAGTATAAGACGCTTCATCATATGAGGGGAGACTTTACTGAAAAGGATAACGGAATGAATCTCGGCCTAAATGGGAATGCCACTGTACCAATGAATAAAGGAGATTATGTTGAGATCTGGTGTTATTGTAACTATGGTGGAGATGAAACACTAAAAAGAGCAGTAGATGATAAAAACGGTGTTTTCAACTTTTTTGATATTCAAGAACTTGGAGGCCGCAATTATCCAAGATTTTAGGAGGTAACAATGAATATAGGCGAAGCTATCCTTTATAAGTACCCGACAGCGGATCCCACAAAGGACTTTATCGTTCAAAATAATGGTGATGGATCTCCGTCCTATATAGCGGAATGGAACATCAGGGCTCCGATACCGACACAGGAAGAATTACAAGCTTGGTGGGAAGAATCAAAAAGCAATCCACCATATGAGCCTCCTGATCAGGTCGCGTTGCTTGCACAAGAATTGTCGCAAGAAAAGCTGGCTCGCAAACAGCTTGAAGAATTAAACCAGACATTAGGAAATAAGCTGTCTGAAGTAAAACTGCAGCTGCTTTCCTTACAAGGAGAGGATAACGTATGAATTATTGGGTATTGGCTTTGTATTATAACTGGGCTACCCCTGAAATGGTAAAGCAAGCAATCCACTATAAAGATTGCTCAGCTGAAGATTTACAGGAAGGAATAGAAAAAAATCTAATCACTGCAGAGCAGTATAAAGAGATCACTGGAGAAGCCATTTAGGGCTTTTTTATTTTGCCTGAAAGGGGGTGGGCACGATGTAAAGGCTATGATTGACCGCTAAAGATCAACAATAGCAAGGAGGATTTCAAATGGTGAAGTATAGTTTTCAATTTCCAACAGATGCAGCGGGTAAGCCGGGAGCGGCCAAGCCTTACAGAGAAGGAAACAGAGATTTTGTGGTGCCGACGGCTGCCATTTCGGGTAATGCAGAGCTGCTGACAAACAAAGTCTTAAAAGCAACTGAAGTGTATACACAGTATGGCCAAGATCGATTAGGTCAGGTTTTAATTTCAAAAGTAAAAGGTCACGCTTATTCTGATCGTGAAGGGACCTTATTCATCGAAGAAAGTAATGATATGAATACGTGGACCACAGTTTCTTCATTAGTTTTAAAAGCGGGAACGCTCGGTGAGACTGACTGGATCCACTTAAAACAACGATATTTCCGCTTTAGGTATGCAAACGGTAACTTGCAACAGTCCGATTTCTTGCTTTATCAGTCGCTTGGCGCTGGGGAAGAAGATATAAATATTAGACAAGCTGTTCCAATTACGACAGCTGCTCCGCTCACTATGCAAATAGATAAGAGCGGCTTAACCGATGATGGCCGCTTAAAAGTTCAGACTGAAGGCTTGAATATTAGCTCATTGGACACTCAAGCAAAAACAATGGATGTTGTTTTTCATGATAAAACAGAAACAGTGGGGGAAGGTACCCCGTTCACTGTTGGATCATTTAAAACGTTGCTTATTGAGGTTTATGGGACAGCTGAGACAAGCGAATTAATATTCTGGGGTAAATCCTTATCTGGAACAAAACGAGCCCTAAGAGGGCAAAAAGTGGACGATGGCACGTTTGCCACTAGCACAAAAGGTAAATCAGAAGCCTGGTCTTTTGATATTACTGGTTTTAAAGAAATTGTGATGGAACTAAAATCTTTGACGAATGGAAACTTTTCAGTAAGAGGGACGGCCGTCTCATAAAATCCGGCTGTCCTTTTATTTTGCCTCGAAGGAGGTGAAGAAGATGAAATAAAAGGGGGGCGTACTGATGTCACAACCGACGGAGGTACCTGATGTGAATATTTTTCAGCAGGATTTAGCAGACATGAAAGGTGAGCACAAAGCGCTTGAACAGAGAGTTTCCGCATTAGAGCGCGTGTCTGACCGACAGGACCAGCAAATCATGACGCTGAACGAAAAATTAAACAAAATCGACGAGAATACAACCTGGATCAAACGCACAATCACGGGCGCTATTATTACAGCAGTTTGCACAGGGATTATAGGGGGAGCAATCGCAATTCTTTATAATCTGTTGCAAAAATAAGGAGGAATTACGAATATGAAAAAATATGACAAAGGCACGGTCATTCGGACAGTGCTTCTTTTAATTGCACTTATCAACCAAACTATGCTGATGTTTGGTAAATCACCCTTGGATATTACTGATGCACAAGTGAACCAACTGGCGGATGCGCTATACACTGTCGGCTCTGTGATCCTTACTATCGGCACGACACTGGCAGCTTGGTTCAAAAATAACTATGTGACAGACAAAGGTCACCAACAGAAAGCAGTTCTGAAACAAAACAATCTAACTAAATGAGGTTGCCGGCTGGCAGCCTTTTTTAACCTTTAAAAGAATAGGAGAGGAAATATCATGGCCATTAAAGTGGTAAAAAATCTAGTTTCTCAAGAAAAATACACTTTGAAATGTCCGAATCCTATGGTTCCGGAATATATCACTATTCACAATACAGCAAACGATGCTTCAGCAAAAAATGAAATTTCATTCATGAAGAATAACACGAGCTCTACAAGCTTTCATTTTGCAGTGGATGATAAAGAGGTTATTCAAGGACTGCCGTTAAATCGTAATGCTTGGCATACAGGCGACGGTACAAACGGCACTGGGAACCGTAAGTCTATCGGCGTTGAAATCTGCTACAGCAAGTCAGGAGGCGCTAAATACTACGCTGCTGAAAAGCTGGCTATCAAGTTTGTTGCACAACTGCTTAAAGAACGCGGCTGGGGTGTTGATCGAGTCCGCAAACATCAGGACTGGAACGGGAAATACTGTCCTCACCGGATTTTGTCAGAGGGTAGATGGGATGAAGTAAAAGCCGCTATTGCTGATGAATTAAGCAAAATCGGAGGCAAAAGCTCAGCGTCTTCAGGCGGCTCTTCAGAATCCGGAACAACATATACAGTGAAAAAAGGTGATACTCTTTCTGCAATAGCAAAAGAGCACGGAGTGAGTGTGGCAAATCTTCAGAGCTGGAATAACATTAAAGATCCGAATAAAATTACAGTTGGAAAAAAGTTGAAACTAAAAGGATCCAGTTCATCCAGCAGCACTAAAACAAGCGGCAAAAAGACATCATACCCGCTTCCTTCCGGAATTATTAAAGTGACAAGTCCGATGACGAAAGGGACAAATGTCAGACAAGTTCAAAATGCTCTTGCTGCTCTTTATTTTTACCCGGATAAAGGGGCGAAAAATAACGGCATTGATGGCGTTTATGGGCCGAAAACAGCAAATGCAGTCAAACGATTCCAGTCAGTAAGTGGTCTGACTGCTGATGGCGTTTATGGACCTAAGACAAAAGCGAAAATTGAAGAGAAATTGAAATGAAAAAGGCCCTGCCTCTTTATGAGGGGGCCTTTTTGTTTTTATCTCCATCTCCAGTTTATTTCGTTATCTTCTTCGTAGATTCCTGGTAAAGAAATCCCTACTTTTTTTTGCTCATCATCGATGATAAACCAATTATCATCATCTAGTAGAGCATCATCAAACTTCTCGATTGCAGAGGGATCATCTTCATCCACCACTGCTCTAAAAAAATCTTTGAATTTTTCCATATTGTCATTAGGTTTGATTTTTCCATAAGCCCAAGGTCCTTCTATTGTTGCTCCATCTATTTCACCTAAGCACTCATTTTGATAATAAAGAAACATTCTCTTCACTCCTTAGGAAACATTTTGAAGTATTCTTTTGGTATCTCACCCTTAACAAAATACTCTGTATCTCTACTAGTCCATTTTAGAGCTTTTTTCTTCCAGTTTTCTGTTTGTCTCGTGTCGTTTTTTATAAGTCTCTCAATTTGTTTTGGGTTTAGGATAGCAACTCCTTTTAGTTCTCCAGAACGTATGGCTTTTCGTAGAGCTGATATATTTAATTCAATAGTATATTCTCCGTAACCTTTTGCTATCTTTTTGTTAATTGTAAAACTGGTATATGGACTATTGGATTTTCCACCTTTCCTATACCCTCCTAAAATATGTTCCGTAACAGTTACCTGACGGCCTTGATACATTCCACTTTTGTTTGCGGGGACAAGGTTCCCGGTCTCAGGTGAAATATGAGATTTACCGATACCATTTGGTCTTTTTGTTGCATAAGGGAAATCTTCTCCTCTGAATAAGTTGGAAGGTTTACCTGCGCCGGAATTTATTTTTAATGCTTTAACTGCACCAATCATTCCTATCGGAGCAATTGAGGCAAGCGCACTGTTTAAGCTGTTTTCACGTCTCTCCTCGGAAATCTTATTCCCAAACATATCGCGGCCGGTTATTGCTTCACTAAAACCATTCGCTGACGCAAGACCGTAGAGTCCTTTACTGGAGTTTTGAAGGGCAGGGAATGTCTTAGAAGTTTTATAGATATCAAGCGCTTTGTCTGCCCTATAGATGGCTTTGCTCGTTGAGTAAACAGCTTTTCCGCCTTTGGCTAATTTCCCGGCCCAGCCAACTATAGGGATGTATCCTGCCGCAGCCATTGCGCCAGCTGCCACCCGTTGTCCATCAGTTAATTTTTCACCGGTGACTGGATCGACGCCATCAGCAGCTCTCTTATAATCATAATATCCGGAGACTTCCCCCGTAAAATTACAAACGACATCCCAGGTCTTTTCATACCATGGCCTATTTGCGAGCTCCTCTTGTTCCTTCGCAATTCTTCTTTGTTCGGCCTGCTGATCTTTAAAGGAAATATAGTCAGTAGTTTGTTTTTTTACATCCTCGGTCATCTTATGAATTTCACTGTCTCTATAAGCTTTTGCATTATAGTGGATAGGGGAGGCGTTTTTACCTTTTGCTGTAGCGTTCATGAGTGCTTGATAATCAGCCTGAATCATTTGTTCATTTGCTTCTGAGAGTGCATATTCAGATGTTAAATTTTCATCGACTTCATGAATTTTTTTGATGGCCTTGGTACGTTTGTTGTCGGCTGAAGAGAGTTCGTCTTTAAAAGTTTTTGTGGAGAATAAATCTAGTGGTAGTATGTCGTTGATGTCATTTAGAATGTCTTTTATTGCTTTTTTCTGTTCTGACATGATGGATTTTGATTTAGTATAAGCGTTGGCCAGCTCGTGTTCTAAAAAAGATTCTTCTATGTAGGCATCGGATAAGCTTGCGTCTTCCAGGATGCCAATAATACTCGTGAGAAATGCAATTTTCATGTCGATCAAATCAATCCACTGGTCAGCGATCCCTGCTTGATCTACATAAAATGCCTTTATGTTATTGGCGCCTTTACCTGAAAACTCACTGTCATCAAGATCAGCCACTGATTTGAAGGCATTCTTTAATTTGACCATTTGGTTCCTTGTATCTTTGTATTCCTTTGCACGGTTTTCAGCTTCAGAAAGCAATGATTTAGCTTCAAATACCTTCATGATCATATCCTTTCTTGTTAGCTTTGTGGTTCAATAACTAACAAAATTTTACCATAAAAAGAAAGGAGAAATACAAAATATCTTTTTATTTGAAATGTGATCAATCAACGAAATGAACCGAAGAAATAGTTTGCGGTTTTTTTGCGGTTCAAACACTTTTTGGAAATGTTAGAATATTACATAAAAAGAAACAAAAAGGAGGGATCCTGTGAATCCGGTTTTACCTTCCTCACATGTAGGGGTTAAGATTACCGAATGGTATAAGATGATACGTCAGTTTAGTGTTCCGGATGCTGAAATTTTAAAAGCAGAAGTTGAAAGAGAAATTAAACAGATGGAAGAGGATGAGTATTTACTAATTTATTACTCACTCATGAGCTTTCGACACCAACTTATGCTCGACTACTTAGAGCCAGAAAAAAAGTATAGAACAGCACGTCCAACCATCTCAGAATTACTTGAAAAAATTGAAGCTCCCCAAAAGAAATTAACCGGTCTCCTGAAATATTACTCACTATTTTTCCGCGGTATGTATGAATTTGATCAGCAAGAATTCGTGGAAGCTATTAACTATTACCGTAAAGCTGAAAAAGAACTTTATGCTGTTACTGATGAAATCGAACAAGCTGAATTTCATTTTAAGGTAGCAGAAGCTTATTACAACATGAAACAAACTCACGTTTCCATGCATCACATTTTAAAGGCATTAGAGATTTATGATCAGAATCCGCTGTATACTGTAAGGAAAATTCAAAGCTTGTTTGTAATCGTAGGTAACTATCTCGATTTTAAACATTATGAAAAAGGGTTAAAACATCTTGAAGAAGCCCTGAAGCTTTCTAAGGAATTAGGGCACGACAGACTAATAAGTTCTGCTTTGTATAATTTAGGTGAATGTTATCATTACATGGGACAACCAAGTAAAGCCGAAGGATATTTGAAAGAAGCAGCTGAGGTTGCAGAAAAAGCAAATTTAAGGACACTTCCTCATACGCTCCATTCGTTGGCCACAGTTTTATTCAAGCAAGAAAAGTTTAATGAAGGACAGAAGGTTTTGCAGCAAGGGATCGAAACAGCACAAAAATTTAATGATGAACTTTTCTTATCGATGAATCAGTTTCTTAATGCCCTATATATTGAGTCTGTTGATAAACAGGGTATCCTCAATATATTGAATAATCTTAATGAAAGTCACATGTTCTCATTTACGGAACACATAACGCTGCTAACTGCAGAATATTATAGAGAAGGCGGAGAATTTGAAGAATCCAGTTTTTTCTATGATAAAATGGTTGAAGCGCAGCTTCAAATTCAGCGAGGTGACTGTTTATATGAGTATTAAAAAAGGTGTTTGCGTATTTCTCTCTGCTGTTATTGTAACCACTGGTTTATTTGCGTTTACTGCAGCTCCTGAGCAATCCGACCAGCATATTGAGGCCCATACGACTAATACTGAAATGCAAATGGCAGGAATCAGATTACAGACTTGACCTATATTAGACCCTCTCTTACATGAGAGGGTTATTCTGTTTTAACAGATGTTAGTGAGTCGAACGCGATAATATTAGTATCCCCTTTTAAATCCTTCACATGTAACTGTTGTTTAATTTCATTTATGTAATGAACATGTCCGATTACCTCTTCAATGAAGCCACTTCTGTAATAGCTTATGTTTAGTGCAGAATTGAACTCCATTGCTTCAGAAATAACCCGCGCCATTTCTTCGAGCTGGTATTCATCGAGAACAGGCTTCTCGATTTTTTTGGTTTCGATCTTTCTATGTAATAATGCTTCTCTATGTTCGGGCAGAATAAATTTTTGTTCCCACCGCTTATCATAAATTACTTCAAACATGTTCATCACTCCTTAAGTAAATAATACCAGAACAAACATTCGCTTTTCAATTTGAAATAGAACTAACGTTCGTATAAAATAATGGTAAAGAAGGAGGAGGAAAGCATGGAATCGATTTTAAAACGTTCATTAACTGAGAAAACCGCATTAGATATGATTTATATGAGAAATGACGGCCTTATCACAAAGAGATCAATTATTGTTCGGCAAATTAATCAGAGTTACATTCGAGCTTATTGTTTCACCAGCCGACAAACAAAGACGTTTACTATCGAAAATATCCTTGCTGTTTCTCCTGCAACTACTAAAAGAGGGGTCAGGAATTATGCGTAAAATCACAGAGAGACAATTAGAAGCGTTGAAGGCAATTGAAAAACATATAAAGGATAAGGGGTTTCCTCCATCATATAGAGAACTAATGAAAGAATTAAGTTTGAAATCAACAAGCTCAGTAAAAGGCCTTTTGGATGCATTAAGAAGAAAAGAATATGTAACTTGGGAAGAAGGATTACCAAGAACCTTGAAAGTTGTTAAATGAAAACCATCTTATAATAGATGGTTTTTTATTTTGCACTCATTTAATGAATTATTTGTACGGGGTTAATTTCAGGTGTCCGCCACCCAGGGTGGCAGAAAGGTGGCAAACACGATTATTCGCCACCTTTCTAAATTTGTCTAAACCGTATTGACATTTATCAAAACCCTGCTATAATTACCTTTGTCCTAAGAAACCGGATTTAAACTTTCAAGATGCTCTTCCATGGTAAGGAAGAGGTCAGCGGTTCGAGCCCGCTTGGAAGCTTTATTAAATGTATTATTACCAAGGTTTCTCATAAGGAGAAAGCTTTTTTTATTGCGATATGCGGAAGTAGTTCAGTGGTAGAACACCACCTTGCCAAGGTGGGGGTCGCGGGTTCGAATCCCGTCTTCCGCTCCATTTATCCCAACGGGATATTGTAAATTGAATTGCGCCCGTAGCTCAATTGGATAGAGCGTTTGACTACGGATCAAAAGGTTAGGGGTTCGACTCCTCTCGGGCGCGCCATATCTTTTAATAGAATAGATAGGGAATCGGGAAGTAGCTCAGCTTGGTAGAGCACATGGTTTGGGACCATGGGGTCGCAGGTTCGAATCCTGTCTTCCCGACCATTTTTTATGGGGCCTTAGCTCAGCTGGGAGAGCGCCTGCTTTGCACGCAGGAGGTCAGCGGTTCGATCCCGCTAGGCTCCACCAAAAGTTTTTTAAAAAAAGTTGTTGACTTTGAAGAAGTGACGTTGTATACTAATAAAGTTGCTTTAACAAAGCGGACAAACAAAATGATCTTTGAAAACTAAACAAGACAAAACGTACCTGTTAATTCAGTTTTTAAAAATCGCACAGCGATGTGCGTAGTCAGTCAAACTACTTTATCGGAGAGTTTGATCCTGGCTCAGGACGAACGCTGGCGGCGTGCCTAATACATGCAAGTCGAGCGGACAGATGGGAGCTTGCTCCCTGATGTTAGCGGCGGACGGGTGAGTAACACGTGGGTAACCTGCCTGTAAGACTGGGATAACTCCGGGAAACCGGGGCTAATACCGGATGGTTGTTTGAACCGCATGGTTCAAACATAAAAGGTGGCTTCGGCTACCACTTACAGATGGACCCGCGGCGCATTAGCTAGTTGGTGAGGTAACGGCTCACCAAGGCAACGATGCGTAGCCGACCTGAGAGGGTGATCGGCCACACTGGGACTGAGACACGGCCCAGACTCCTACGGGAGGCAGCAGTAGGGAATCTTCCGCAATGGACGAAAGTCTGACGGAGCAACGCCGCGTGAGTGATGAAGGTTTTCGGATCGTAAAGCTCTGTTGTTAGGGAAGAACAAGTACCGTTCGAATAGGGCGGTACCTTGACGGTACCTAACCAGAAAGCCACGGCTAACTACGTGCCAGCAGCCGCGGTAATACGTAGGTGGCAAGCGTTGTCCGGAATTATTGGGCGTAAAGGGCTCGCAGGCGGTTTCTTAAGTCTGATGTGAAAGCCCCCGGCTCAACCGGGGAGGGTCATTGGAAACTGGGGAACTTGAGTGCAGAAGAGGAGAGTGGAATTCCACGTGTAGCGGTGAAATGCGTAGAGATGTGGAGGAACACCAGTGGCGAAGGCGACTCTCTGGTCTGTAACTGACGCTGAGGAGCGAAAGCGTGGGGAGCGAACAGGATTAGATACCCTGGTAGTCCACGCCGTAAACGATGAGTGCTAAGTGTTAGGGGGTTTCCGCCCCTTAGTGCTGCAGCTAACGCATTAAGCACTCCGCCTGGGGAGTACGGTCGCAAGACTGAAACTCAAAGGAATTGACGGGGGCCCGCACAAGCGGTGGAGCATGTGGTTTAATTCGAAGCAACGCGAAGAACCTTACCAGGTCTTGACATCCTCTGACAATCCTAGAGATAGGACGTCCCCTTCGGGGGCAGAGTGACAGGTGGTGCATGGTTGTCGTCAGCTCGTGTCGTGAGATGTTGGGTTAAGTCCCGCAACGAGCGCAACCCTTGATCTTAGTTGCCAGCATTCAGTTGGGCACTCTAAGGTGACTGCCGGTGACAAACCGGAGGAAGGTGGGGATGACGTCAAATCATCATGCCCCTTATGACCTGGGCTACACACGTGCTACAATGGACAGAACAAAGGGCAGCGAAACCGCGAGGTTAAGCCAATCCCACAAATCTGTTCTCAGTTCGGATCGCAGTCTGCAACTCGACTGCGTGAAGCTGGAATCGCTAGTAATCGCGGATCAGCATGCCGCGGTGAATACGTTCCCGGGCCTTGTACACACCGCCCGTCACACCACGAGAGTTTGTAACACCCGAAGTCGGTGAGGTAACCTTTTAGGAGCCAGCCGCCGAAGGTGGGACAGATGATTGGGGTGAAGTCGTAACAAGGTAGCCGTATCGGAAGGTGCGGCTGGATCACCTCCTTTCTAAGGATATTATACGGAATATAAGACCTTGGGTCTTATAAACAGAACGTTCCCTGTCTTGTTTAGTTTTGAAGGATCATTCCTTCGAAACGTGTTCTTTGAAAACTAGATAACAGTAGACATCACATTCAATTAGTAATACAAGATATCACATAGTGATTCTTTTTAACGGTTAAGTTAGAAAGGGCGCACGGTGGATGCCTTGGCACTAGGAGCCGATGAAGGACGGGACGAACACCGATATGCTTCGGGGAGCTGTAAGCAAGCTTTGATCCGGAGATTTCCGAATGGGGAAACCCACCACTCGTAATGGAGTGGTATCCATATCTGAATTCATAGGATATGAGAAGGCAGACCCGGGGAACTGAAACATCTAAGTACCCGGAGGAAGAGAAAGCAAATGCGATTCCCTGAGTAGCGGCGAGCGAAACGGGATTAGCCCAAACCAAGAGGCTTGCCTCTTGGGGTTGTAGGACACTCTGTACGGAGTTACAAAAGAACGAGGTAGATGAAGAGGTCTGGAAAGGCCCGCCATAGGAGGTAACAGCCCTGTAGTCAAAACTTCGTTCTCTCCTGAGTGGATCCTGAGTACGGCGGAACACGTGAAATTCCGTCGGAATCCGGGAGGACCATCTCCCAAGGCTAAATACTCCCTAGTGACCGATAGTGAACCAGTACCGTGAGGGAAAGGTGAAAAGCACCCCGGAAGGGGAGTGAAAGAGATCCTGAAACCGTGTGCCTACAAGTAGTCAGAGCCCGTTAACGGGTGATGGCGTGCCTTTTGTAGAATGAACCGGCGAGTTACGATCCCGTGCAAGGTTAAGCAGAAGATGCGGAGCCGCAGCGAAAGCGAGTCTGAATAGGGCGCATGAGTACGTGGTCGTAGACCCGAAACCAGGTGATCTACCCATGTCCAGGGTGAAGTTCAGGTAACACTGAATGGAGGCCCGAACCCACGCACGTTGAAAAGTGCGGGGATGAGGTGTGGGTAGGGGTGAAATGCCAATCGAACCTGGAGATAGCTGGTTCTCTCCGAAATAGCTTTAGGGCTAGCCTCAAGGTAAGAGTCTTGGAGGTAGAGCACTGATTGGACTAGGGGCCCCTACCGGGTTACCGAATTCAGTCAAACTCCGAATGCCAATGACTTATCCTTGGGAGTCAGACTGCGAGTGATAAGATCCGTAGTCGAAAGGGAAACAGCCCAGACCGCCAGCTAAGGTCCCAAAGTATACGTTAAGTGGAAAAGGATGTGGAGTTGCTTAGACAACCAGGATGTTGGCTTAGAAGCAGCCACCATTTAAAGAGTGCGTAATAGCTCACTGGTCGAGTGACTCTGCGCCGAAAATGTACCGGGGCTAAACGTATCACCGAAGCTGCGGACTGTTCTTCGAACAGTGGTAGGAGAGCGTTCTAAGGGCTGTGAAGCCAGACCGGAAGGACTGGTGGAGCGCTTAGAAGTGAGAATGCCGGTATGAGTAGCGAAAGAGGGGTGAGAATCCCCTCCACCGAATGCCTAAGGTTTCCTGAGGAAGGCTCGTCCGCTCAGGGTTAGTCGGGACCTAAGCCGAGGCCGAAAGGCGTAGGCGATGGACAACAGGTTGATATTCCTGTACCACCTCCTCACCATTTGAGCAATGGGGGGACGCAGGAGGATAGGGTAAGCGCGGTATTGGATATCCGCGTCCAAGCAGTTAGGCTGGGAAATAGGCAAATCCGTTTCCCATAAGGCTGAGCTGTGATGGCGAGCGAAATATAGTAGCGAAGTTCCTGATTCCACACTGCCAAGAAAAGCCTCTAGCGAGGTGAGAGGTGCCCGTACCGCAAACCGACACAGGTAGGCGAGGAGAGAATCCTAAGGTGATCGAGAGAACTCTCGTTAAGGAACTCGGCAAAATGACCCCGTAACTTCGGGAGAAGGGGTGCTCTGTTAGGGTGCAAGCCCGAGAGAGCCGCAGTGAATAGGCCCAGGCGACTGTTTAGCAAAAACACAGGTCTCTGCGAAGCCGTAAGGCGAAGTATAGGGGCTGACGCCTGCCCGGTGCTGGAAGGTTAAGAGGAGCGCTTAGCGTAAGCGAAGGTGCGAATTGAAGCCCCAGTAAACGGCGGCCGTAACTATAACGGTCCTAAGGTAGCGAAATTCCTTGTCGGGTAAGTTCCGACCCGCACGAAAGGCGCAACGATCTGGGCACTGTCTCAACGAGAGACTCGGTGAAATTATAGTACCTGTGAAGATGCAGGTTACCCGCGACAGGACGGAAAGACCCCGTGGAGCTTTACTGCAGCCTGATATTGAATGTTGGTACAGCTTGTACAGGATAGGTAGGAGCCTTGGAAACCGGAGCGCCAGCTTCGGTGGAGGCATCGGTGGGATACTACCCTGGCTGTATTGACCTTCTAACCCGCCGCCCTTATCGGGCGGGGAGACAGTGTCAGGTGGGCAGTTTGACTGGGGCGGTCGCCTCCTAAAAGGTAACGGAGGCGCCCAAAGGTTCCCTCAGAATGGTTGGAAATCATTCGCAGAGTGTAAAGGCACAAGGGAGCTTGACTGCGAGACCTACAAGTCGAGCAGGGACGAAAGTCGGGCTTAGTGATCCGGTGGTTCCGCATGGAAGGGCCATCGCTCAACGGATAAAAGCTACCCCGGGGATAACAGGCTTATCTCCCCCAAGAGTCCACATCGACGGGGAGGTTTGGCACCTCGATGTCGGCTCATCGCATCCTGGGGCTGTAGTCGGTCCCAAGGGTTGGGCTGTTCGCCCATTAAAGCGGTACGCGAGCTGGGTTCAGAACGTCGTGAGACAGTTCGGTCCCTATCCGTCGCGGGCGCAGGAAATTTGAGAGGAGCTGTCCTTAGTACGAGAGGACCGGGATGGACGCACCGCTGGTGTACCAGTTGTTCTGCCAAGGGCATCGCTGGGTAGCTATGTGCGGACGGGATAAGTGCTGAAAGCATCTAAGCATGAAGCCCCCCTCAAGATGAGATTTCCCATTCCGCAAGGAAGTAAGATCCCTGAAAGATGATCAGGTTGATAGGTCTGAGGTGGAAGTGTGGCGACACATGGAGCTGACAGATACTAATCGATCGAGGACTTAACCATATTTTGAATGATGTCACACCTGTTATCTAGTTTTGAGAGAACACTCTCAATTTGTTTGGTGGCGATAGCGAAGAGGTCACACCCGTTCCCATACCGAACACGGAAGTTAAGCTCTTCAGCGCCGATGGTAGTCGGGGGTTTCCCCCTGTGAGAGTAGGAGGCCGCCAAGCAATTGCACGTTAGTGTAATTTTTTAAAAAAGTTGTTGACTTTGAAGAAGTGACGTTGTATACTAATAAAGTTGCTTTAACAAAGCGGACAAACAAAATGATCTTTGAAAACTAAACAAGACAAAACGTACCTGTTAATTCAGTTTTTAAAAATCGCACAGCGATGTGCGTAGTCAGTCAAACTACTTTATCGGAGAGTTTGATCCTGGCTCAGGACGAACGCTGGCGGCGTGCCTAATACATGCAAGTCGAGCGGACAGATGGGAGCTTGCTCCCTGATGTTAGCGGCGGACGGGTGAGTAACACGTGGGTAACCTGCCTGTAAGACTGGGATAACTCCGGGAAACCGGGGCTAATACCGGATGGTTGTTTGAACCGCATGGTTCAAACATAAAAGGTGGCTTCGGCTACCACTTACAGATGGACCCGCGGCGCATTAGCTAGTTGGTGAGGTAACGGCTCACCAAGGCGACGATGCGTAGCCGACCTGAGAGGGTGATCGGCCACACTGGGACTGAGACACGGCCCAGACTCCTACGGGAGGCAGCAGTAGGGAATCTTCCGCAATGGACGAAAGTCTGACGGAGCAACGCCGCGTGAGTGATGAAGGTTTTCGGATCGTAAAGCTCTGTTGTTAGGGAAGAACAAGTACCGTTCGAATAGGGCGGTACCTTGACGGTACCTAACCAGAAAGCCACGGCTAACTACGTGCCAGCAGCCGCGGTAATACGTAGGTGGCAAGCGTTGTCCGGAATTATTGGGCGTAAAGGGCTCGCAGGCGGTTTCTTAAGTCTGATGTGAAAGCCCCCGGCTCAACCGGGGAGGGTCATTGGAAACTGGGGAACTTGAGTGCAGAAGAGGAGAGTGGAATTCCACGTGTAGCGGTGAAATGCGTAGAGATGTGGAGGAACACCAGTGGCGAAGGCGACTCTCTGGTCTGTAACTGACGCTGAGGAGCGAAAGCGTGGGGAGCGAACAGGATTAGATACCCTGGTAGTCCACGCCGTAAACGATGAGTGCTAAGTGTTAGGGGGTTTCCGCCCCTTAGTGCTGCAGCTAACGCATTAAGCACTCCGCCTGGGGAGTACGGTCGCAAGACTGAAACTCAAAGGAATTGACGGGGGCCCGCACAAGCGGTGGAGCATGTGGTTTAATTCGAAGCAACGCGAAGAACCTTACCAGGTCTTGACATCCTCTGACAATCCTAGAGATAGGACGTCCCCTTCGGGGGCAGAGTGACAGGTGGTGCATGGTTGTCGTCAGCTCGTGTCGTGAGATGTTGGGTTAAGTCCCGCAACGAGCGCAACCCTTGATCTTAGTTGCCAGCATTCAGTTGGGCACTCTAAGGTGACTGCCGGTGACAAACCGGAGGAAGGTGGGGATGACGTCAAATCATCATGCCCCTTATGACCTGGGCTACACACGTGCTACAATGGACAGAACAAAGGGCAGCGAAACCGCGAGGTTAAGCCAATCCCACAAATCTGTTCTCAGTTCGGATCGCAGTCTGCAACTCGACTGCGTGAAGCTGGAATCGCTAGTAATCGCGGATCAGCATGCCGCGGTGAATACGTTCCCGGGCCTTGTACACACCGCCCGTCACACCACGAGAGTTTGTAACACCCGAAGTCGGTGAGGTAACCTTTTAGGAGCCAGCCGCCGAAGGTGGGACAGATGATTGGGGTGAAGTCGTAACAAGGTAGCCGTATCGGAAGGTGCGGCTGGATCACCTCCTTTCTAAGGATATTATACGGAATATAAGACCTTGGGTCTTATAAACAGAACGTTCCCTGTCTTGTTTAGTTTTGAAGGATCATTCCTTCGAAACGTGTTCTTTGAAAACTAGATAACAGTAGACATCACATTCAATTAGTAATACAAGATATCACATAGTGATTCTTTTTAACGGTTAAGTTAGAAAGGGCGCACGGTGGATGCCTTGGCACTAGGAGCCGATGAAGGACGGGACGAACACCGATATGCTTCGGGGAGCTGTAAGCAAGCTTTGATCCGGAGATTTCCGAATGGGGAAACCCACCACTCGTAATGGAGTGGTATCCATATCTGAATTCATAGGATATGAGAAGGCAGACCCGGGGAACTGAAACATCTAAGTACCCGGAGGAAGAGAAAGCAAATGCGATTCCCTGAGTAGCGGCGAGCGAAACGGGATTAGCCCAAACCAAGAGGCTTGCCTCTTGGGGTTGTAGGACACTCTGTACGGAGTTACAAAAGAACGAGGTAGATGAAGAGGTCTGGAAAGGCCCGCCATAGGAGGTAACAGCCCTGTAGTCAAAACTTCGTTCTCTCCTGAGTGGATCCTGAGTACGGCGGAACACGTGAAATTCCGTCGGAATCCGGGAGGACCATCTCCCAAGGCTAAATACTCCCTAGTGACCGATAGTGAACCAGTACCGTGAGGGAAAGGTGAAAAGCACCCCGGAAGGGGAGTGAAAGAGATCCTGAAACCGTGTGCCTACAAGTAGTCAGAGCCCGTTAACGGGTGATGGCGTGCCTTTTGTAGAATGAACCGGCGAGTTACGATCCCGTGCAAGGTTAAGCAGAAGATGCGGAGCCGCAGCGAAAGCGAGTCTGAATAGGGCGCATGAGTACGTGGTCGTAGACCCGAAACCAGGTGATCTACCCATGTCCAGGGTGAAGTTCAGGTAACACTGAATGGAGGCCCGAACCCACGCACGTTGAAAAGTGCGGGGATGAGGTGTGGGTAGGGGTGAAATGCCAATCGAACCTGGAGATAGCTGGTTCTCTCCGAAATAGCTTTAGGGCTAGCCTCAAGGTAAGAGTCTTGGAGGTAGAGCACTGATTGGACTAGGGGCCCCTACCGGGTTACCGAATTCAGTCAAACTCCGAATGCCAATGACTTATCCTTGGGAGTCAGACTGCGAGTGATAAGATCCGTAGTCGAAAGGGAAACAGCCCAGACCGCCAGCTAAGGTCCCAAAGTATACGTTAAGTGGAAAAGGATGTGGAGTTGCTTAGACAACCAGGATGTTGGCTTAGAAGCAGCCACCATTTAAAGAGTGCGTAATAGCTCACTGGTCGAGTGACTCTGCGCCGAAAATGTACCGGGGCTAAACGTATCACCGAAGCTGCGGACTGTTCTTCGAACAGTGGTAGGAGAGCGTTCTAAGGGCTGTGAAGCCAGACCGGAAGGACTGGTGGAGCGCTTAGAAGTGAGAATGCCGGTATGAGTAGCGAAAGAGGGGTGAGAATCCCCTCCACCGAATGCCTAAGGTTTCCTGAGGAAGGCTCGTCCGCTCAGGGTTAGTCGGGACCTAAGCCGAGGCCGAAAGGCGTAGGCGATGGACAACAGGTTGATATTCCTGTACCACCTCCTCACCATTTGAGCAATGGGGGGACGCAGGAGGATAGGGTAAGCGCGGTATTGGATATCCGCGTCCAAGCAGTTAGGCTGGGAAATAGGCAAATCCGTTTCCCATAAGGCTGAGCTGTGATGGCGAGCGAAATATAGTAGCGAAGTTCCTGATTCCACACTGCCAAGAAAAGCCTCTAGCGAGGTGAGAGGTGCCCGTACCGCAAACCGACACAGGTAGGCGAGGAGAGAATCCTAAGGTGATCGAGAGAACTCTCGTTAAGGAACTCGGCAAAATGACCCCGTAACTTCGGGAGAAGGGGTGCTCTGTTAGGGTGCAAGCCCGAGAGAGCCGCAGTGAATAGGCCCAGGCGACTGTTTAGCAAAAACACAGGTCTCTGCGAAGCCGTAAGGCGAAGTATAGGGGCTGACGCCTGCCCGGTGCTGGAAGGTTAAGAGGAGCGCTTAGCGTAAGCGAAGGTGCGAATTGAAGCCCCAGTAAACGGCGGCCGTAACTATAACGGTCCTAAGGTAGCGAAATTCCTTGTCGGGTAAGTTCCGACCCGCACGAAAGGCGCAACGATCTGGGCACTGTCTCAACGAGAGACTCGGTGAAATTATAGTACCTGTGAAGATGCAGGTTACCCGCGACAGGACGGAAAGACCCCGTGGAGCTTTACTGCAGCCTGATATTGAATGTTGGTACAGCTTGTACAGGATAGGTAGGAGCCTTGGAAACCGGAGCGCCAGCTTCGGTGGAGGCATCGGTGGGATACTACCCTGGCTGTATTGACCTTCTAACCCGCCGCCCTTATCGGGCGGGGAGACAGTGTCAGGTGGGCAGTTTGACTGGGGCGGTCGCCTCCTAAAAGGTAACGGAGGCGCCCAAAGGTTCCCTCAGAATGGTTGGAAATCATTCGCAGAGTGTAAAGGCACAAGGGAGCTTGACTGCGAGACCTACAAGTCGAGCAGGGACGAAAGTCGGGCTTAGTGATCCGGTGGTTCCGCATGGAAGGGCCATCGCTCAACGGATAAAAGCTACCCCGGGGATAACAGGCTTATCTCCCCCAAGAGTCCACATCGACGGGGAGGTTTGGCACCTCGATGTCGGCTCATCGCATCCTGGGGCTGTAGTCGGTCCCAAGGGTTGGGCTGTTCGCCCATTAAAGCGGTACGCGAGCTGGGTTCAGAACGTCGTGAGACAGTTCGGTCCCTATCCGTCGCGGGCGCAGGAAATTTGAGAGGAGCTGTCCTTAGTACGAGAGGACCGGGATGGACGCACCGCTGGTGTACCAGTTGTTCTGCCAAGGGCATCGCTGGGTAGCTATGTGCGGACGGGATAAGTGCTGAAAGCATCTAAGCATGAAGCCCCCCTCAAGATGAGATTTCCCATTCCGCAAGGAAGTAAGATCCCTGAAAGATGATCAGGTTGATAGGTCTGAGGTGGAAGTGTGGCGACACATGGAGCTGACAGATACTAATCGATCGAGGACTTAACCATATTTTGAATGATGTCACACCTGTTATCTAGTTTTGAGAGAACACTCTCAATTTGTTTGGTGGCGATAGCGAAGAGGTCACACCCGTTCCCATACCGAACACGGAAGTTAAGCTCTTCAGCGCCGATGGTAGTCGGGGGTTTCCCCCTGTGAGAGTAGGACGCCGCCAAGCAAGCTTAAACCCAGCTCATTGAGCTGGGTTTTTTATTTTATATCTGTGCCGATTTGCTTTCGTCAGTATCCATTTTATCAAGCTTCTGCTTTTTAAGTTTTCTAATATTTTTGAATCCCAATACAATCACCAGCATGATCAACATGAGAGTCATAAATAATCAAAATGCAGGTTGTACGGGAGACTCATCCAGACTCCATCCGACTGCGATTGGCAGGATAGAGCCGCCAATCCATTGGCAGCGAGCAGCATGCCTGTCGTTTGTTCGGAAACCGGCTCGGGTTGCCAAATGGGAGAAAAGATATTACTGTCATTAAAACGATTCTTGGTTTCATCCGGATATGATAAAATGTCTCAGACTATATTTGAGCCATTTTTTTCTTCAGCATTCATCTTGCGTAATTGATAAAAATTTATTATGATACTCTTTGTATGACAACTCCTTGCCTCAATACAATATACTCAACGTTTCCCCGTTTTCTCCGGTCGTTTTTCTTTTCATTTTCTCCCGTAAAATAAAAAAAGCTCCCAATACAATAGATATGGTGCGGATAAATTTTTACTAAAAAGGAGTCGTTATATTTGAATAATAGTTTTACATTAAAACAGCAATGGTTCGGGAATATCCGAAAAGACATTCTTGCTGGCATTTTAGTTGCGTTAGCGTTAATACCTGAAGCGATTGGCTTTTCTATTATAGCCGGCGTGGATCCGATGGTCGGTCTTTATGCGTCATTTTGTATAGCCATTATTATTTCTATTTTTGGCGGCAGACCTGGCATGATTTCAGCTGCGACAGGCTCAATGGCAGTCGTTATGGTGTCGCTGGTTGCTGATCATGGGCTTCAGTATTTATTTGCGGCTACGATTTTGACAGGCATTATTCAGGTGATTTTAGGTATCAGTAAAATTGCAAGATTAATGAAATTCATCCCGCGTTCTGTGATGATCGGGTTTGTGAATGCGCTGGCGATCCTTATTTTCTCTGCGCAGCTTCCCCAGTTTGAAGGTGCTTCTTGGAGCATGTATGCGATGCTTGCCGGGTCGTTGGTTATCATTTATGTGCTGCCAAGGTTTACGACTGCTGTTCCGTCTCCGCTTGTGGCGATTATTGTGATGACAATTATTGCGGTCACTTTCCATGTGGATGTGCGGACGGTTGGTGATATGGGCAATATTTCTAGTTCATTGCCTCATTTCTTAATCCCTGATGTTCCGTTTACCTTTGAAACACTGCAAATTATTTTTCCTTATTCAATTGCTTTAGCGTTTGTCGGGTTGCTTGAATCTTTGCTGACAGCGCAGATTATTGATGAAATGACGGATACGGACAGTGATAAAAATAAAGAGAGCCGCGGACAGGGAATTGCGAATATCGTGACTGGATTCTTTGGCGGAATGGCAGGCTGCGCTATGATCGGACAATCTGTCATTAATACAAAAGCGGGCGGTCGCGGACGTTTGTCAGCATTTGTTGCCGGTGCTTTTCTGATGTTTTTAATTGCGGTGTTAAGTCATGTCGTGGTGAAAATCCCAATGGCGGCGTTAGTAGCTGTAATGGTTATGGTGTCTGTCGGCACTTTTGATTGGTCTTCCTTAAAAGGTCTCAAAAAAGCGCCGCTCACGGACTCGATTGTCATGGTTGTGACTGTGGTTACGGTTGTTGTGACGGATGACTTATCTAAGGGTGTATTTGTCGGTGTTCTTTTAAGTGCCGTGTTCTTTGTGGCAAAAATCTCGAAGCTGAAAATCGTTTCTCATGCAGAGGATCAAAAGCTTAGAACGTATCAAGTGAAGGGGCAAATCTTTTTTGCGTCAGTGACGGATCTTGCAAATGCGTTTATTTATCAAGAGGATATTGAGCGGGTCGTGATTGACTTAACTGAAGCTCACGTATGGGACGATTCTGGAGCGGCCGCACTTGATAAGATTGTTGCGAAGTTTAAAGAACAAGGCATTGAAGCCGAGTTGAAAGGTTTGAATAAAGCGAGTAAGTCTCTAATGAAACAGATGGCATAAAATAGGAAAGCCCAGATTAACGAGATCTGGGCTTTTTTATATAACATACGGTTAAGCAGCATTGATATAATAGAGAGAAGAGAAATTTAAAATAGGGGACTTGCATATGATGCTTCAGAAGCTGAACCGTGTATTGGGGAGGGTGATGCCGCTTTTAACCCCGACTAGTGTGGTGTTGGGTGTGCTGCTGTCTCAATTTTTAAATGGATATGAAAGCGCAGTGCCTTGGATCTTTGCGTTTATTACGTTTGCAGGCAGTTTAAGCGCGAACTTTCAATCTTTGAGACATGCATTATCTCACCCTCTCCCTATGATTCTTGCACTATTTGTTCTTCATATTTTTATGCCGCTTTTTGCTTGGGGCAGCGGCCATCTTATCTTTAAAGGCGACCCTTTAACGATCACTGGTTTAACGTTGGCTGTCGTAATTCCTACGGGGATTACAAGCTTGATTTGGGCAGCGATGTACAAAGGGAATGTCGGTTTGACACTTTCGATTATTTTAATTGATACTGTGCTGTCACCGCTAATCGTACCGCTGAGTCTTTCATTGCTGGCCGGCGCTCAGGTTCATATGGATGTGTGGGGAATGATGAAAGGTCTGATTGTAATGGTCGTGATTCCTTCTTTTCTGGGCATGCTGTTTAATCAGATGTCATCTCCAGAAAGAACTTCGTCTTTGAGCAGTGCGCTGTCGCCTTTTTCAAAGCTTTGCTTGATGGCAGTGATTGCGATTAACAGTTCAGCCATTGCTCCTTATTTCAAATCCATTGATTTGAGATTTGCAGGAATAGCTGTAACGGTATTCTTTATCGCGTTAACAGGTTATGCCGCTGCTTGGCTGATCGGAAAAATGATGAAAAGGCGGCAAGAGGAAATAGTCTCTCTTATATTTACGGGAGGCATGAGGAATATTAGTGCCGGCGCAGTTCTTGCCGTTACGTTCTTCCCGTCTCAGGTTGCCGTTCCTGTTGTGATTGGCATGCTGTTTCAGCAGATATTGGCTGCTTTGTTTGGCTATATGCTGAATCGTTTTGAATTAAAACCAATGTTGCAGAAAGTATAAAAAACCGCTCATAGGGTTGAGCGGTTTTTTCCGTATAGCCATTCGAGCGCGTTGATGAACTGTTTGCAGAAATACTTGCGGTGGTGCACCGCTCCTTTTTCAATTGAAAGACACAACTGGTCTTCAGTGAAGCCTTTTTCTTTTAGACTTTGATGAACTTGCTTTGTTTTTTTCAGCATATTTCGCTGAATGGATTGTTTTTCACGGCCTTCTTCACTCCCGACAGACATGAAAACACGTGCAGTGCCAGGCTTTAAAGAAGATATATGAATGGTTTCCGCTGCGTTCTCGTACCAGTATGAACCTGATATAGAGCCTATTTTCCCGAACATTGACGGATATTTTAATAAGGCGAACATTGAGATGAGCCCGCCTAATGAGGCACCGATCATTCCTCTTGACTGCGGTTCCCTGGTGACGTTCCAGTTTTCTTCGATTAGCGGAATGAACTGGTTCGTTATATCAGACAGATAGTGATATCCCATTCCGCCGAAGTCCGTGAACCGATCACTGAGTGATGCAGCCGGCCAAGGTGTGTATTCATTTAGCCGGTTTTTGGGTTCGATACCGATCAGCACGAGTTCAGGGAGCCTTTGCTGTTGAAACATGCTTTCTAAAAATTCAATTTCGTCGTGAAACAAAGAACTGCCATCTTGCACATAAACAGCAGGAAATCCCCAGCTGTTTGTGCTGTAGGAAGGAGGGAGGTACAGCGTGAACCTCCTGTTGCCGGCTTTGTGTTCTGAAAGAGATCCTTTCAAGCATTCTCCCCCTTTTTTTGCTTGAAAAGCAGATATAAGAAATAAGGAACTCCGAGGATCGCCAAAATGATGCCTGCGGGAACTTCTGCGGGCTGAAAAAACAGTTTTCCGGCAAAGTCTGCGCTTATCACAAGAAGCATCCCGATTAAACCGCTCAGTGGCAGGATATAGCGATGTTCGACGCCAGCCAGTCTCCGTGAGATATGGGGAGCAATTAAGCCGACAAACGCCATGCTTCCCGCTACGGAGACACAGGCGCTGATGATTGCTACACAGGCTACGAGCAGGATGGTTTTTTCTTTATTTGATGAAATGCCGAGGCTTCTGACTGTGTCTTCATCAAAACGAATGGTGTCGAGCAGGCGGGATTTGCCGATAAGAATCGGTATAAACAGCAGCATCCATGGGAGTACGGCTGTGATATACGTCCAGTTGGCAGACCAGATGCTTCCGTTTTTCCACACCATGGCCATTTGATAGTCTTGCGGGTCCATTTTTAAAGATAAAAACAAAGACAGGGCGCTGAATCCTGAATTGATCGCAATCCCTACCAGAATAATTCTTCCTGAATCTAAATTGCCTCTGTGCCATGCAAATATGTAAATCAGGATCGCCGCGATGAGCCCGCCTATCAATCCGAAGAGCGGCATTCCCATCGCTGCAGCTATGGATGTCACTTCCTTCTGGCCTTGGAATAAGAGCATAAACGCTACAATGCCGGCTCCTGCCCCTGCGTTGATTCCGAGAATTCCAGGGTCAGCAAGCCCGTTTCTCGTGATGGCCTGGATAACAGCGCCTGCAATGCCAAGACCGAGTCCAATAATAGCAGCCATGACAACCCGCGGCAGCCTTAAATCGAACAGCAAAATTTCATACTGCGGATTCGGGTAGATTTGAAAAAGAGTGGAGAGCAGCTCAGCAGGACGAACAGAAAATGATCCGCTCGTTAAGCTGAAATAACTGACAACTAGAATCAAAGCGATGAACAATGCATATTTTTTAGCCATTTTGCTCCCCTCCTTTTCGTTTAATTAAATAAAGGAAGAAAGGTACGCCGATAATGGATGTTACGACCTCAATCGGTGTTTCAAACGGATAGTTGATAAATCTGCTTGCGAGATCACACAGGGTTAAAAAGATTCCGCCCAAAATACAGGAGCACGGAATCAGCCTGCTGTAATCAGAGCCGACGAGAAATCTCGTGATATGCGGAACAACCAACCCGACAAACGCAATTTTTCCGGCCAGCGCTACGGCACTGCCGGTTAGAATGATGACGGAAAGCATCGCCATGATTTTAATGGTTTTTTTCTTTTGCCCCAGGCTTTTAGAAATGTCGTCCCCTAATGATACAGCGGTTACCTTTTTGCTGAGAGAAATGGCCATTATAATGCCAATCAGGAAAAACGGAGCGGCAAGCTTCAGGAAATCCGGATTCATTTGATGAAGTCTGGCACTGTACCAGAAACTGAGATCCTGAGAAATTTGAAAATAAATCGACATGGCCGCTGATAAGCTGCTGAGCAGCATGCTTGTGACTGTGCCGATGATGGCGAGCTGCACGGGGGTAAATCCGTTTGGCATCATGGCGGCAAGGCCGAATACTAACACCGCTCCTAACGCTGAGCCGATAAAAGAGTATATCATCATTTCAATCGAAGATGATTGCGGGAGCAGAACCATGCAAAGCGTAATGATAAACGCTGAACCATCTGAAACACCCATAATGGATGGCGAAGCTAAATAATTGCGCGTGATGCCCTGCATAAGCGCTCCAGAAACAGCAAGGGCTGCCCCTATGAGCAGAGCGCCGGCAGCCCTTGGAATCCGGGAGTGCCATATAATTTGATGGTCTGTGTTTCCCGGATCGAAATGAATAAGAGATGTAAAAACAATATCTGTGCTAAGATGCTTTGCCCCATAAAGGATTGAAAGCAAAAGCGACAGCGTTATAGCAAATGGAGAAGTAATCAATATGATACGTGTCCACTGTTTTGAATACATACAAAAACCTACTCTGAATTAGTTTTGTGTCAATTTTTCAGCAGCCGCTTTCAGGAAACGGACTTTGCTCCAAGCTGTGCCGCCTTGTGCGAGAGGGTCCACTGAGTTGACATACACATGGTCTTCTTTGACTGCTTTAAGGCTTTTCCAGATTGGATTTTTCTCTAAATCTTTTAAGGCATCAGGTTTGTCTGCATTTTCATCATCAGAAAATTGGACGAAAATATGGTCCGGGTTCATTTCACTTAATTTTTCTAATGAAATCAGCTCTTGCGCTTTTGCAGCTTTTACTTCGTTCGGCGCCTTAAGGCCTAAATCACCGTATAGTGTGGAGTTGAAATACACCTGTTCAGGGTAAATGTAAATGTTGCCTTGTCTGATTCTGATGACAAGCGCTTTTGAATCTTTCGCTTTATCGTTGATTTTTGTTTTTGTTTCTTTTAGATCCTGTTCATAGTCTGCAATAATTTTCTTTGCTTTTTTTTCTTTTCCAGTCAACTGGGCAAGCAGCATCATGTTTTCCTTCCAGTTTGAAGAGATATGAGAAACTGGGATCGTCGTGCCTGCTGTGCTGATTTTTTGCAGCGTTTTTTCCGGAAACTTTGTTGAAGCTAGGATAACATCTGGCTTCATTTCAAGAATCTTTTCAATATTTGGCTCCATTTTTTCTCCGGTTGGTTCGGCTTTATCAGTGATGTCTTTGAACATATCAGGGAATTTGCCGGAGAATGAAATTGCGCCTTGCGGATGAACGTCAAGCAATTTCGCGTCTTCCATTGATTCAACGCTTCCCGTAATGGCGATTTTGTCTGTCGGTACAGTTACTTCATATGTTTTATCAAGGTATTCAATTTTCTTCTTCTCAGATGCTGTGCCGCTTGCCTTGCTGGCAGTTGATTCATTTTTGCTGCCGCAAGCTGCCGCTGTCAGCGCGAGAAGCAAGATTAATAAGGTAAGAGATATCTTTTTCATCTATAGAGCCTCCTGTTCAATTGATAACTATTATCAATTGGAATTATAGAGAATGAACAGATATAACACCATGGACAAATTCCTGATTTATCATGGACAATCTCCGGAAAATAAAGAAACAGTTTGCTGAACGATGCGTTCGTGCCCGCAAGCTGAGTATTCATTCCACGGATCAAGGGATAGAAGATAAACACGGTTATTCCGTACCGCGCTTAGGTTTTGCCATGCTTCTGTCTGCTGTAATTGCTGGTAGTAAGCTATGGTCTCCGGCTCTTTAAAAAGAAAAAGCATCATACAGTCAGCTTGGTAATTTGCGATATTTTCTAACGAAATCGCTTGTTCTGAAGGTGTGTCAGCCGTTGTTGCCGAGCTGAATCCTAAATCCCCAAAGAAAACTTCACGAACGCTTCGGTTATGAGCCAAATAGAAGTTTTGCTTATGCAGCCTCAAAAAGAGAAAACGCAGCCCTTGAACGTGCTGAAGTGTTTTATTGGCGGCTGTTGTCTGCTGGTCATAATCCGCTAGCCACTTTTCTGCTTCGGACTCCTCCTTTAAAAATGAGGCAGTTTGCAGAAAGTGGGTTCTCCAGCTTTCTTCTGAAGGAAGGTACATGACTTCTGCGATGCGATTCAGGCGATCTTGTTCTTCTGGGGAAATAGAATCCATGCTGACAATCACATCTGGTTCTGCCTGTGATAACGTGTACAGGTTTTCTTCCCACTTTTCATTAAACCGGTATGCACTGAGCTGGACGGGTATATCTGTCGAATAATGCTGATAGTAGTAAGACGTCCATTTCGGATGCAGAGCGGCCGCAAAAGGTATGTGGTGAAGAGGGATGAGATGGCCCATTGTGCCCCTTCCGTATGCGGCGATTTTCTTTCGGCGTTTTTTCATATAGCTTGTAGGTGAACAGCCTGTATGTTTTTTAAAGATTCTGCTGAAATAAAATTCATCTTGATAACCGGTTTGGTGTGCAATTTCTTTCAATTTGCAGTTTGATTTTGCCATGAGCCGTTTTGCCTTTGTGATTCGTGTTTTCGTAATAAATTCTGTTACGCTCTGTCCTGTCCATTTTTTAAAGCTTTCACTGTAGTGTTTGGCACTGATTCCTGCCATTTGCGACAGCTGGGCAAGCGTGATTTTTGTATCGGCATGGGTTTCGATATAGTGTTTTGTTTTTTCGATTGCTGAATGTGTATCCGTTTGATCAGATAAACTGGCAGTAAAAAGGTCATAAATCAGGCTTTGTACTTCAATTACACATTTTAGCTGAGAAAGCTGAGACGATTCATTCCATAGTGCGGCAAGCTCTTGAAGCCGGACGGCAAGATTTTCGATATGTGAAACATTCATAAGCTTCAGTTTGGCTAATTCCGATTCTGTGCACGGTGTGAAAATATCTTGCCCGGTTTCCTTGATATAGCTTTGAAGCCTGATCATACAGGCATCTATATGTCCATCGGCTGCCGGCGTAAAGCCAAAGGTCTCGTTAGGCGGACAAACATAAAGTGTCTTTTTTTGCAGAGGATTGGTGTTTGTTCCGATCGAAATATAGCCATTTCCTTTTAAATGAAAAATCAGCACGAATGAATCGGCTAATTGCTGTTCTGAGAAGAGATCACTTGTCTTTTTTAGATATTTAATTTGTATCGGTTGATAAATCACTGCTTTTTGCACGAGTAGACCACCTTTTCAGAAACTTTCAACTGATAATCATTTTCAATAAAAATTGTACCAAATAAATGAAAGTTTTCCTATATAAAGCTGGTGGGTTTTTAGAATGAAAAAAACCCTTACACATGTGTAAAAGTAAGGGTCTTTCGTTCGGTAAGAATATGTTACACGTGTAACATACGATGCTTACGTTCTAATAAATGAGATATTTTTTTCTTGTTTTGCTGAATTGTTGGAGTGTTTTTTCATAGCTGTTTATGATGTTCTCAATCGAAGTTCCATTTTTAATTTTTGTCCTGATCCAGCCGTTGCCTGCCAGTTTATCGAATGAACCTGTTGACAGGAACTCAAAATCCTCAGGATAGAGATCGTGTATGGTTTTAATGACTGAAAGACCCGTTTTAACGGCTTCAAACTTATCTCTGTCTGTCACATAGAGCTGCACACCGTGGCAAAGCGTTCCTTGATGTTTAGAAAACGTCGGTGTGAAGGATGCTGCCCTAAATGTAACGCCCGGCAAATGGAGGCTGTTTAATGTTTCTTCAAGTTCTGTGCTTTTGATAAAGGGAGCTCCGATCAATTCGAATGGCTTTGTTGTCCCTCGCCCTTCGGATATATTTGTTCCTTCAATCAGCCCGGTTGCAGGATAAACAAATGTGCTTTCCACCGTCGGCATGTTAGGCGAAGGGAGGACGAAAGGCAATCGGGTATCGTCAAAATCCAGTTTTCGCTTCCAGTGTTTCATTTTTACCACTGTAAGATCGGCATTAATACTAAATTCTTTGTTGAACAGTAAAGCCAATTCGCCTATCGTCATCCCATGCTTCAATGGAATGGGATACAATCCGACAAATGAGGCGTATTCAGGTTCTAAGATTGGTCCTTCAATATGATTCCCTCCTTGAGGATTCGGACGGTCCAGCACCATAAATGGAATGCCGTTTTCTTTAGCGGCTTCCATTGCGTATGCCATTGTATAAATGTACGTGTAGAAACGGGTCCCGACATCCTGAATGTCAAACATTAGAATATCGACATTTTTCAGCATTTCTGGAGTCGGTTTTTTCGTTTTTCCGTAGAGGCTGTATACGGGAACCCCGGTTTTTTCGTCAATGTAAGAGCCTACTTCGTCTCCAGCCTGGGCGTCACCGCGGACGCCGTGTTCAGGGCCGAATAAAGCTGTCAGTTTGATATCTGGGTTCTCGTAAAGAATATCGACACTGCTTTTCAGAGATGCGTTTACTCCGGTTGGATTGGTGATCAGTCCGATGCGTTTTCCCTTGAGCTGTTTTTTATAGTCTGGCAAGAGCGTGTCTATCCCAGTCTGGACTTTAGGTTTTTTAGCCGTTTGATTCTTTGAATCGGGTGAAGCAGAGGCAGCGGTTATCGTTCCGAATATCATGAGCCCTGTCAGAAAAGCGAATATTGTTTTTCTCATGTGTCCCTCCTTATTAAAGCGGTCTTCCCGTTTTGATATTTAATCCGTAGCCAAATGGGTAAAGGGTGTTCCCTGGTTTCGTGACTGACGGAATGTCAACTGGAAGTGTGCCTTTAGGTTTTGCCTGACCGAATATCGCCATCACTCCGGCCGGAATATTAGGTTGAAGATAACGGCCATTTGCGTATCCTTTAAAGCCATAGACTGCAATCAGTGCCTTTGCTTCTTCGAAATTGGCTGCGTCATAGGGGTTGCGCAGGCTCATTAAGACAAATGGTTTGTTGTGCTGCAGTGCGGCTTTCATGACAGCTCTCGGAAACACGGTGGCCCATTTGCTTGAATCTGATATTGTGTCGTCGATGACACCGTCGTTGACGACAGGGTCATTTTTGACGACATAGGAGCCGGTAATGATATAATCAGCCTCTTTTACTTGTTTTTCATGCTCGGCCTTAAATACTTGGTTGGCAAAGTTCATTTTGCTGAGGGATACGGGTTTGATTTTCTTCCGCTTGATGAGATCGTGAATGGTTTGTTCGATTGAAGCAGTTTGTTCTTCGTAAGGTGCCACAATTAAGATTCGGCTGCCTTTTTTAGGCTTGAACGGCAAAGTGTGCTGTTCATTTTTTAATACAGTTACTGCTTTTTCAGCTATTTTTTTCTCTGCTTTCAGGTGCTGCTTGCTTCCTACGATTTTTTGGGCTTTGGCTATTTTTTCTTTTGTACTGTCGCTGTTTCGCGCTGGATACATGCCGCGTTTTATTTTCAGGGAAATGATTCTTTCAACTGAATTGTTGATTTGTTGTTCAGGAATATCCCCGTTTTTCACGGCTTCTTTCAAAGCTTGAATAACACGTGCGAATTTCTGCTCTTCTTTCAATGAAGTGACTGAGGCTGGCATTAATGCAATATCGACACCAGCTTTTACGGCCATGACCACAGCCTCTTCCTGTCCGAAATGATCTGCGATTGCCTTCATATTGAGTGCATCGGTAACGATCACACCATTAAAGCCCATTTCCTGACGAAGAAGACCTGTCATCACTTTTTTTGAAAGTGTAGCTGGAACCAAAATGTCCGATCCATCGAGTTTGCTTTTGTATATGGTGTCGTCGAAGGCAGGGAATTGAACATGGGCTGTCATCACCATATCAGCACCAGCATCAATTGCTTTTTGGAAAGGATAAAGCTCGACCTCACGAAGCCGTTCTTGGCCATGGGAAACGAGCGGCAGTCCATAATGGCTGTCAACGTCCGTGTCTCCATGTCCCGGGAAATGTTTGAGGGCAGAGGCGATATCCTGCCGCTGCAACCCTTTCATCGTATATAAACCGAGGCGTGATGTCAGTTCTCGATTGGAGCTGAATGACCGTACGCCGATTACAGGATTATCGGGATTATTGTTAATGTCCACGACAGGGCTGAAATCTGTATTGATGCCTAAGGCAGAGAGCTCTTTCCCGATGATGCTGCCGGTCTGATACGCATTGATTCTGCTTCTGGCTGCGCCCAGTGCCATATTCCCTGGGAAATTAGTGCCCTCCCCTAACCTCGTTACAATGCCGCCTTCCTGATCAATACTCAGCATGAGCGGGATTTTTGGACTTGCCTTTTGGTAATCGTCTGTCAGTTGGACAGTTTGTTTTGTTGTTTTTACATTTTCTGCAAAAAGGATGATGCCTCCGAATTGATATTTCTTGACGAGGCTGGCGACTTCATCATTCATTTCTGTAAGGGCTTGCGGAGAGGACTCGCCTTCCTTTTGCCAATTTCTAAAATCAGGCATCAGCATCTGGCCGAGTTTTTCATCTAACGACATACGATTGACAATCTGATTGGCATCGATTGAACGTTTTGATGCAGAGGCTTCTGTCTGTCTGGCCCCGAAAAAGCATGAAAGAAAGAGAACGGCTGAAAGGATAAGCGGAAAGACAGGTCTCATAGAAACTTCCTCCTATCGTCTAATCATTCACTCCATCGCTTCATAAATCGCGGTTATGACACTTCCATAACTGCCTGTTGCAAATTGATCACCCTCAAAGACGTTTGGATTTTCTTCCGGATCAATAACTGGTGTATGCTTTTTATTTGTTAACAATGCGATGCCTAAATTGTATGCTGGATCAATAATTGTAACTGTCCCTGTCCAGCCGGTATGCCCGTAAGCATTTTCACTGGCATGAGGGCCAAACATCCATTCCATGCTTTTACTTCCGTTCCGCCTCCAGCCAAGAGCGAATGTCGGGTCTGTTGCTGAAGGTGCTTTAAACAGGTCGGCTGTTTTCTGATCAAATAAAGAAATGTTTCGGTATGAACCTTTGTTTAACATGACTTGCAGCAGTATGGCCATATCATCTGCATTTGAGAACAATCCGGCATGCCCAGACACGCCATCCATTGAGTAAAACGCTTTTTCGTCATGCACCTCTCCTTGCAGCGTGTTTGTGCGGATGTTAGGGAATTGAATAACGCCGTCACGTGTATTGCCCATGCGTTCAGTAGCTGCGAACTGTTTCGGTTTAAAGCCCTTTTGCAGCGGATTGTACAAGGTATGCTTCAGCCTGAGCGGTTTGTAGAGCTCTTGCTCCGTGTAGACATCAAGCGGTTTGCCGGTGAGTTTTTCGACAATACATCCGAGTAGCATATATCCAATGTCACTGTATACGTGCTTTGTCCCAGTTTGGTAATCGAGCGGAATTTTCGTCAAATATTCAATCGTTTTGTCCCGTTCCTGGGAATAGTACTTGCCGGCTTTTTCCGGCGTGTAAAAGTAAAAGCTTGATGGGAGCCCTGATTGGTGCTGGAGGACATCGATGACACGTATCTTGTCTTTTCCTTTTATGAGGTCACCCGGCTGATCCTTGAAACCCGGCAAATATGCAGAAACTTTTTCATAGACGTCAAGTTTTCCTTGGCTGACTAAGCGCTGCAATGCAAAATTTGTTGCGTACATTTTTGTATTTGAGGCTAAGTCAAACATCGTGCGGGTTTTCATTTTGGCCGGACGGCGCAGCAGTTCTGATCCTTCGTACTTTTTACTGTAGCCGTATGCTGCTTTTTTTATGATGCGTCCATCCTTCACCACCACAAGAACGGCGCCTGGAAATCCTGCTGCAATATCCCGTTCTATCATCTGATCTACCTTCCTTAGCTTCTTCGTGGAGAATTGTGCAGTTTCTGCATTTATGGTTTTCGGCTCAACCAAGTTGTCTGCTGTTTGTGCGAAGGTTTCATTTGGCGCGAATATCGATAGGGTTAAAATGGCACTGAATATGAACAGTGTCTTTGTTTTCACAGGCTAGCCCCTTTCTGTGCTTCTATCCCGTTTACTATCCCTAATACAGAAACAATTTAATCGAACTGAGAAGCCATTTCATCTTTATATCCGAATGCATAGGTCAATAAAAAGCCGGCCGCGTAGGAAATAAAGAGCCCAACGATATACAGGATGATTTGCGAAGGCAGGACTAGAAAAGAAAGCGGCAGTCCGGAGACACCAATCGCAATGGTGGCTACTTGAAAATAAGCTTGAAAGGCGCCGCCGATTCCAGCTCCTAAACATGCTGTTAAAAACGGACGGCCAAGCGGCAGCGTGACTCCGAAAATAAGCGGTTCACCAATGCCGAGCAGTCCCGATGGAAGCCCGCCGGCGATTGCTTTCCTCAGTGTTGTTTTTTTCGTCTTCACGAAAATGGCAAAGGCCGCGCCTACCTGTCCTGCACCTCCCATAGCCAAAATAGGGAGCAGAGGATCATTGCCAATTGAATTGATCAGTTCCATGTGCACAGGCGTCAAGCCTTGATGCAGTCCGGTTACTACGAGAGGAAGGAAGGTTGCGCCCAGAATAAAGCCCGCAGCGATGCCGCCGATGTCCAGGATGGACAGAAGGCCGGATGTAATGGCATCAGAAATGAATCCGCCTAAAGGCATAAATACGACATACGTTACGATTCCGGTGATTAACAGTGAAACGGTGGGTGTGACAATGATATCGAGTGATTGAGGGATAAAACGGCGAATAAATTGTTCGGTGTAAGCAATGAATATGGCTGCGAAAAGGACGCCGATCAGACCTCCCCTGCCTGGGAGAAGCTCTTCTCCAAATAAACTGATTTTTGCGATCTCCGGATTGATAATCAAGATCCCGGCCAAAGCCCCAAGTGCGGGTGTCCCGCCAAATTCTTTCGAAGCGTTAATACCGACGAGAATGCCGAGATAAGTGAACAGCCCTGATCCGATGACTGTCAGGATAACCGCAATTTGTGAGTCTGCAGAGAGCCAGCCTGCTTGAATAATTGCTTTGGTAATCCCAGTAATTAAACCGGAAGCGACTAGAGCGGGAATAAGAGGGATAAAAATGCTGGCAATTTTACGTAAGAAAAGTTTAAAAGGAGTGGCGTTTTTTCGATTGATATCGGCTTTCTTTTTGGCCGCTGCTTCTTTGACATCGGCACCTTCTTCTGCTGACACGAGCTTTGAGAAAGCAGCTGTAACATGATTGACGACTCCTGTGCCGAGGATAATTTGTAACGTTTCAGCTTCAACGACCCCCAATACGCCGTCAAGCTTTCTTAAACCCTGAGCATCTGCTTTGCTTTCATCGTAAGGCGTAATGCGCAGGCGTGTCATGCAATGCGTATATGAAGAAATATTGGATTTTCCTCCGCATAGCTCAAGGATTTTCTGTGCGAGATGATGGTAGTTATTTTCTTTGCTCATTAAAACCCCTCCCCTTCAAGATGCCTTATTTTTTTCTCATAGATTGGATGGCTGCTCTCGTTTTATCGATATAACCGGTTGTCGTTTCATACTGCTCAGCCGCCATGCCTAAAAACAAAACATCAATTATAAAAAGCTGGGCGAGGCGGGAGGAAGTGGCCGCACTTCGAATCAAGGCTTCATTGGAATGGGCTGTATACAAAGGGACATCAGCCAGTGCGGAGACGGATGTCTGACTGAATTGTGTGATGCTGATCGTTGTAATGCCTTTTTCCTTAGCCATGGCGAACAGTTCAACGATTTCTTGTGTCTCTCCTGAAAACGAAATGGCGAATACGATGTCGTCTTTATCTGCATTTGCGATTAAAGATGCCACAAGATGAGTGTCTGTAAACGCAGTTGCTTGTTTATGAATGCGAAGCCACTTTTGCTGGGCGTCCTTGGCGACAATGCCGGAAGCCCCGAGGCCGATAAAATGCACAGTATGAGCTTTGAGAAGCAGAGAAACCGCTCGTTCAAGCTCTTTGTAGTCCATCAGGTCTGAAGTATCCTGAATGGCTTGAATGGCATTGCCGGCCGTTTTTTCGGAAATGGAGGGCAGCGGCTCGTGGGGAACAATATCCCGGTAGCCCTGAAACGTAGGCTTTGCCAGATCGCCTGCTACTCTCATTTTTAAATCTTGAAATCCTTTTAAACCGAGTGATTTGCAGAGCCTGATGACGGCAGCGTCACTTGAATTGGCTAAGGCGCTGATTTCGTTGACCGTGCTTTCGATTGCTTTGTGGGGATGGGCTAGGATATAATCTGCAAGTTTGCGCTCGGATGGAGGGAGCTTATGCTTCATTGATTGGATGATCGCTAAACCGCCTGTGGCCATTCTAGTTCTCTCCTTATCATGGATGGTAATGTTCGATTGCTTTGTCAATGAAACCGTTTGCTTCATCGAGTAATGTCTTTGCTTGTTTCTGATCTGTGCTTGTTTTGAGCATGACGATTGCTGTTTTAACGTGATGATCGGCTTGTTCCAGAGTGTATCTGGCTGTGTCGTATGAAGCGTTTGTAAGGCTTTGGATGATGCTGATGGCGCGTTCTTTTAGTTTTTTGTTGCTGACGTTGACGTCTACCATCAAGTTTTCGTAAACCTTGCCGATTTTGACCATTACAGCGGTAGATATCATGTTTAGAATCATTTTATGAGCGGTTGCGGCTTTCATACGTGTTGATCCTGTAATGGCCTCAGGTCCGACGACAACCTCAATGCTGTGATCCGCATCCTTGCTGATGGCGGAATTTTCATTGCAAGTAAGGGCGATGGTGTGTGCTCCGACTTTGCGGGCGTATCTTAGGGCGCCTGCGGCGTAGGGTGTGCGGCCGCTTGCTGCGATGGCAATGACGGTGTCATTTGAAGTGAGCTGTATGTTTCTTAAATCTTCAGCTCCTGCTTCTTCACTGTCTTCAATGCCCTCTGCTGCCTGTAAAAAGGCTTCGGGGCCTCCAGCCATGATTCCGATGACCTGATCTGGGCTTACGCTGTAGGTGGGAGGACATTCAACAGCATCCATGACGCCGAGTCTGCCGCTTGTGCCGGCGCCTGTATATATGAGCCGGCCTCCATTTTGAAACGATTCATATGCGCAGTCTACAGCTGTTTTGATGTCGGGGAGAACCTCCTGAACGGCTGCAGCGACTTTCATATCTTCGTTGTTGATCATTTTAAGGATGCCGAGAGTGTTTGCTTTGTGGATTTCAACTGTTTGGCTATTGCGTGATTCCGTTGTGAGACGGTGAAGGTTTAATGGTTCTGACATGAGGATGCCCCCTGTTTTAAAATGATATATCTCAATATTCAGTATATTCATTTCTGTTATGATATTTCAACTATGTTTTTAAATTTTTGAAATTTTATTTCACTTAAGACTATAAGAAATGATGAAGGATCAACTGTTCTCCAAGCGGCCCGATTCTTCGCCGTCCTTTATCAAGGAACCCGCTTTTCATATAAAGGTGTTTTGCGCGTATGTTCAGATGATTGACGGCCAAGATGATTTCGTCGCACCATGGAAAATATCCGCTCACAAAAGCGGGAAGCAAAAGCATGGCTTTTTTCGCATAGCCTTTTCCGTGATGCACAGCGTTTAAAGACAGGGAGCTGAGCAGTAAAGCAAATGGATTGTTAGAATAGGAAGCAAGCGTTTCTTTTGATGCATGTAAAATGAAAAAACCGACTGGAAGGTCGTCTTTTAAGATGACAACCGGGTATCGGTCCTGTATGCCCAGAGCCTGAGACAGCACCTCTTTCGGGAGGGAGGTAAAGCGTTTGTCATCGTTGGTGAGCGTGAATGATTGGAGCTCGGGCAAGTGTTCAGGCTTATAGAAGGATAAAGAAATGTCTTGAGTCATGGGGTGGCCTCCTTACAATATGTCGTTAAGCTCGTTTTCCGAAATGACGCGGTAGCCCGCTTGTTTTAACAGTGCGGCGGTTACTCCGCTGCCGGTGATTTTTTTGCCAGAGAATGTGCCGTTATAGATAAAACCGCTTCCGCAAGATGGACTGTTTTCTTTTAATATGACGGCAGAAGCGTTGATTTCTTTTGCGTAAGCCAATGTTTTCGCGGCGCCTTCCATATATAGTTCTGTGACGTCTTCTCCTGAAGCTGTCACGATTTTCGCTGTTCCATTGAGGACATCCTCGCCAGTGCCTCCTATGATTTCTGCGGGTTCGCGTGGGGTAGAGAAGCCGCCGAGAAGTTCAGGGCAAGCCATGACTGCTTTCTTTTCATCGACTAGTTTTCTGATTTTCTCCGACGCTGCGTGAGAGCCGTTATATCTGCATTCAATGCCTCCAAGGCAAGAACTGACTAGTATCATATTGGTTTCTCCTCTCTTGCTTTGCTTGTCTCTATCATAAAATAAATGGCTTTAGTTGGGAGGCTTTTTCAGTTAAAAAAGGAGTTAAAAAGTTTGAAAATAAAAAATTTAATTTTTCTCTTTACAAACAGGGGGTGACCTGTATATAATAACTTTTGTCAGCTCGACGAGAACACAACGGCCCGTTGGTCAAGCGGTTAAGACACCGCCCTTTCACGGCGGTAACACGGGTTCGAATCCCGTACGGGTCACCATTTGGAGGATTAGCTCAGCTGGGAGAGCATCTGCCTTACAAGCAGAGGGTCGGCGGTTCGAGCCCGTCATCCTCCACCATCTTGCCGGTGTAGCTCAATTGGTAGAGCAACTGACTTGTAATCAGTAGGTTGGGGGTTCAAGTCCTCTTGCCGGCACTGTTTTTTCAAAATTTTATGTGGAGGGGTAGCGAAGTGGCTAAACGCGGCGGACTGTAAATCCGCTCCCTCAGGGTTCGGCAGTTCGAATCTGCCCCCCTCCACCATTATTGGGCTATAGCCAAGCGGTAAGGCAACGGACTTTGACTCCGTCATGCGTTGGTTCGAATCCAGCTAGCCCAGTCACAGACACCTTTGATCAAAAGGTGTCTTTTTTCTTTTCGGAAAAATCATTCCAACTTCTAACTGTTCAGTCTGTATAATAATTTTAAAAATATGTTAAGGTAGTTTATTCACGAATTACCATCTACACCCTGCCAAAAATTTGATAAACTTATTTTATAAAAAAATTGAAACCTTTTGAAACGAAGCTCGTATACATACAGACCGGTGAAGGCAGAGGTTAGATAAATATGGAAATGATGATTAAAAAAAGAATTAAACAAGTCAAAAAAGGCGACCAGAATGCATTTGCGGACATCGTAGATATTTACAAAGATAAAATTTATCAGCTTTGCTACCGTATGCTTGGCAATGTGCATGAGGCGGAGGATATTGCACAGGAAGCTTTCATCAGAGCGTACGTTAATATCGACAGTTTTGATATTAACCGGAAATTTTCAACTTGGCTTTATCGAATCGCGACCAATTTGACCATTGACCGCATTCGCAAAAAGAAGCCGGATTATTACCTCGATGCAGAGGTGGCTGGTACGGAAGGCTTGACCATGTATTCTCAAATCGCCGCAGATGGTGTTTTGCCTGAAGATGCAGTTGTGTCGCTGGAGCTCTCAAACACGATACAGCAGAAAATTTTAAAGCTTCCTGACAAATACAGAACAGTCATCGTATTAAAGTATATTGACGAACTCTCATTAATTGAAATCGGGGAGATTCTAAATATTCCTGTGGGGACTGTGAAAACGCGGATTCACAGAGGCAGAGAGGCTCTTAGAAAACAATTAAGGGATCTTTAAGTGGGGTGATGAAATGAGCTGTCCTGAACAAATTGTGCAGCTTATGCATATGCATCTTGATGGAGATATCCTTCCAAAAGATGAACACGTATTAAATAAACATCTGGAGACATGCGAGAAATGCAGAAAGCATTTTTACGAGATGGAGAAATCCATAGCGCTCGTACGGAGCACATCGCATGTCGAAGCCCCCGCGGATTTTACCGCTAATGTCATGGCAAAATTGCCTAAGGAGAAGAAAAGAGCTTCTGTAAAAAGATGGTTCAGATCCCATCCCGTTATCGCAGCTGCTGCGGTATTCATCATTTTGATGGGCGGGGGTTTTTTTAACAGCTGGCATAATGACCACAATTTCAGCGTGTCCAAGCAGCCGAATCTTGTGGTTCATAACCATACTGTGACCGTGCCAGAAGGTGAGACGGTCAAAGGTGATGTCACTGTTAAAAACGGCAAGCTGATTATTAAAGGCAAAATAGACGGGGATGTAACCGTCGTAAACGGCGAAAAGTATATGGCCTCTGCTGGACAAGTCACCGGTCAGATTGAAGAAATCAATCAATTATTCGATTGGACATGGTACAAGATGAAGTCTGCGGGGAAAAGTGTACTCGATGCATTCAGTCCGAAGGGAGAAGAGTAAAGCGCGTTAGCCGCTTTGCTCTTTTTTTGCGGGCTGAGAGGGCTGGCACATTTCACTTGCTAAATCGAAATGTGGTATAATGGGCTCGCTATGTAAAGTACATATGCGTAACACGTAAAACACAAAATACGAAATGACTGAAATCTTGGAGGACGAGGAAATGGCTTTTGAGGATATCCCTTTTTTGCAGTACCTCGGCAATGCCGTTGATATTCTCCTTGTTTGGTATGTGATATATAAATTGATTATGGTGATACGCGGCACGAAAGCGGTTCAGCTGTTAAAAGGAATTGTAGTCATCGTGCTTGTTCGTATGGCCAGCCAATATTTGGGCCTCAGCACACTTCAATGGCTGATGGACCAAGCGATAACATGGGGATTTTTAGCAATTATTATTATTTTTCAGCCTGAGCTGAGAAGAGCGCTTGAACAGTTAGGCCGCGGCCGCTTTTTTTCGAGGAGCGGCACGCCTGTTGAAGAAGCGCAGCAGAAAACGATTGAGGCCATTACAAAAGCAATCAATTATATGGCGAAACGCCGTATAGGCGCCCTGCTGACCATTGAGCGGGATACTGGAATGGGGGATTATATTGAGACTGGCATACCACTAAATGCCAAAGTCAGCTCTGAGCTGCTGATCAATATTTTTATCCCAAACACCCCGCTTCATGACGGTGCGGTGATTATGAAAAATAATGAAATTGCCGCGGCCGCCTGTTATCTGCCGCTTTCTGAGAGCCCGTTTATTTCAAAAGAACTGGGCACGCGGCACAGAGCGGCTGTCGGTATCAGTGAAGTAACAGACAGTTTGACGATTATTGTGTCTGAAGAGACCGGCGGCGTCAGTGTGGCAAAGAACGGCGACCTTCACAGAGAGCTTACAGAAGAAGCGCTGAAAGAAATGCTTGAAGCCGAGTTTAAGAAAAACACCAGAGACACTTCTTCTAACCGCTGGTATTGGAGGGGCAAGAAAAATGGATAAATTCTTAAACAACCGCTGGGCTGTGAAAATCATTGCTCTGCTTTTCGCGCTCTTGCTTTATGTGGCGGTTAACAGCAACCAAGCACCGACTCCCAAAAAACCGGGTGAATCTTTCTTTCCGACATCAACAACTGATGAAGCAACTCTGACTGATATTCCGGTTAAAGCGTATTATGATGATGAAAATTACGTCGTGACGGGTGTTCCGCAAACGGTTAATGTCACGATAAAAGGCTCGACAAGCGCCGTGAAAAAGGCTCGGCAGACCAAAAACTTTGAAATATATGCTGATATGGAACATTTGAAAACCGGCACACATAAGGTTGAGCTTAAGGCCAAAAACGTGTCGGATGGGCTGACAATCTCAATTAATCCGTCTGTTACGACAGTGACCATTCAGGAACGGACGACCAAAAGTTTTCCCGTAGAAGTGGAGTACTACAACAAAAGCAAGATGAAAAAAGGCTATTCTCCGGAGCAGCCGATTGTCAGTCCGAAAAATGTGCAGATTACCGGATCGAAAAATGTCATCGATAATATTTCTCTTGTAAAAGCTTCAGTGAATTTGGAAAACGCAGATGAAACGATTGAAAAGGAAGCGAAAGTGACTGTCTATGATAAAGACGGAAACGCGCTTCCTGTCGACGTGGAGCCCTCGGTCATCAAGATTACGGTTCCGGTGACAAGCCCGAGTAAAAAAGTGCCCTTTAAAATTGAACGGACAGGAAGCCTTCCTGACGGTGTCAGCATAGCGAATATTGAATCCAGCCCCAGTGAGGTAACGGTTTACGGCTCACAGGATGTGTTGGATTCTCTTGAATTTATTGACGGCGTCAGCTTAGATTTAAGTAAAATTAACAAGGATTCCGATATCGAGGCAGATATTCCGCTTCCTGACGGTGTCAAAAAAATCTCACCGTCAAAGGTGACTTTGCATATAGAAGTCGATAGTGAAGCGGATCAGAAGTTCGAGAATGTCCCTATCAAGACTGTAGGGCTGAGCAGCTCACAAAACATTGAATTTCTTGATCCTGAATCACAAGCGATAGATGTAACGGCTAAAGGCTCTCCCACGAATATAAATAAACTGAAAAAATCAGATATTGAATTGTATGTGAATGTTTCAGATTTAGAGGACGGGGAGCATAGCGTGAAGCTTGAAGTGAACGGGCCACAGAATGTAACTTGGTCCTTGGGGCGGAAAAACGCCAAAATCAAGCTGACGTCTAAGAAAAGCAATACATCAACGAATGATAACAGCAGCAATACATCAGGGAACCAGGATCACACAGATAAACAAACAAATGATCAAAAGAACAATCAGCAAGAAGATACAAAGAACACTGATAAAAACAGCAACGATCAAAACCAAGACGAAAATAAAGATCAAAACCAAGATCAGGATGAGGATGAATCCACTGCGAATTCATCCTCATCGGAATAAAAAAGGAGCGATTATAAAATGGGCAAGTATTTTGGAACAGACGGTGTAAGAGGTGTCGCCAATAGTGAGCTTACACCTGAGCTGGCCTTTAAAGTCGGACGTTTCGGCGGTTATGTGCTGACAAAAGACAAACAACGTCCAAAAGTGCTGATAGGCCGCGATACACGCATCTCCGGCCATATGCTGGAGGGAGCCCTTGTCGCCGGACTTTTATCCATTGGCGCAGAAGTCATGCGCCTAGGTGTCATTTCTACACCAGGTGTATCTTATTTGACAAAAGCGATGGATGCAGAGGCGGGCGTCATGATTTCCGCTTCTCATAACCCAGTGCAGGATAACGGCATCAAATTCTTTGGGGGAGATGGATTTAAGCTTTCTGATGAACAGGAGGCTGAAATTGAGCGCCTGATGGACGAACCTGAGGATAAGCTGCCAAGACCTGTCGGAGCAGACCTTGGACTTGTAAACGATTATTTTGAAGGCGGACAAAAATATCTGCAATTCTTAAAACAGACAGCTGATGAAGATTTCACAGGCATTCATGTGGCATTGGACTGTGCCCATGGCGCAACGTCATCCTTGGCGACACACCTGTTTGCTGATTTAGATGCAGATGTTTCTACAATGGGGACTTCCCCGAACGGATTAAACATTAATGACGGCGTCGGTTCGACTCATCCCGAAGCGCTCAGCGCGTTTGTCAAAGAGAAAAACGCGGATCTCGGTCTTGCGTTCGACGGTGACGGCGACCGCCTGATTGCTGTCGATGAAAAAGGAAATATTGTAGACGGCGACCAAATCATGTACATATGCTCAAAACATCTGAAATCAGAGGGCCGTTTAAAGGATGATACAGTGGTTTCAACCGTGATGAGCAACCTCGGCTTCTATAAGGCGCTCGAAAAAGAAGGCATCAAAAGCGTACAGACAGCTGTCGGCGACCGCTACGTAGTAGAAGCAATGAAAAAAGACGGCTATAACGTCGGCGGAGAGCAGTCAGGACATCTTATTTTCCTTGATTACAACACGACAGGGGACGGATTATTGTCTGCTATTATGCTGATGAACACTTTGAAAGCAACAGGCAAGCCGCTGTCAGAGCTTGCAGTTGAAATGCAGAAGTTCCCGCAACTGTTAGTCAATGTGAGAGTGACTGATAAATATAAAGTTGAAGAAAATGAAAAAGTAAAAGCAATTATTTCTGAAGTTGAAAAAGAAATGAACGGCGACGGCCGGATTTTGGTGCGCCCTTCAGGAACTGAACCGCTCGTCCGTGTCATGGCTGAAGCGAAGACGAAAGAGCTGTGCGATGAGTATGTCAATCGCATTGTTGAAGTCGTCCGGTCAGAAATGGGATTAGAGTAACGAAGTCTATTATCAGAGAGTGAACAAGACAAGCGAGGTTTACATAAGATAATTGTGAGACATACGGCAAAGTTGTTTAAAAAACAATTGACCGTTTATGCCACATGTTGTAAAATCAAGCTTGTCTTGTTCTTATTTTCTCAATAGGAACAGAAGACGGGATTATTGCTTTACCTATAATTATAGCGCCCGAACTAAGCGCCCGGAAAAAGGCTTAGTTGACGAGGATGGAGGTTATCGAATTTTCGGCGGATGCCTCCCGGCTGAGTATGCAGATCACAGCCGTAAGGATTTCTTCAAACCAAGGGGGTGACTCCTTGAACAAAGAGAAATCACATGATCTTCCAAAAAACATGTAGGAGGGGACGATTGAAAGTCCCCTTGAAATTTGACTTTCTTCGTCTCCTTTTACAATCTTAGGAGGAAGAAAAATATGTGTGGAATCGTAGGTTATATCGGTCAGCTTGATGCGAAGGAAATTTTGTTAAAAGGGTTAGAAAAGCTTGAGTATCGCGGCTATGACTCTGCTGGTATTGCTGTTGCCAACGAACAGGGAATCCATGTGTTCAAAGAAAAAGGACGCATTGCAGATCTTCGTGAAGTTGTGGATGCCAATGTAGAAGCGAAAGCCGGAATTGGGCATACTCGCTGGGCTACACACGGCGAACCAAGCTATCTGAACGCTCACCCGCATCAAAGCGCACTGGGCCGCTTTACACTTGTTCACAACGGCGTGATCGAGAACTATGTTCAGCTGAAGCAAGAGTATTTGCAAGATGTAGAGCTCAAAAGTGACACCGATACAGAAGTAGTCGTTCAAGTAATCGAGCAATTCGTCAATGGAGGACTTGAGACAGAAGAAGCGTTCCGCAAAACACTTACACTGTTAAAAGGCTCTTATGCAATTGCTTTATTCGATAACGACAACAGAGAAACGATTTTTGTAGCGAAAAACAAAAGCCCTCTATTAGTAGGTCTTGGAGATACATTCAACGTCGTAGCATCTGATGCGATGGCGATGCTTCAAGTAACCAACGAATACGTAGAGCTGATGGATAAAGAAATGGTTATCGTCACTGATGACCAAGTTGTCATCAAAAACCTTGATGGTGACGTGATTACACGTGCGTCTTATATTGCTGAGCTTGATGCCAGTGATATCGAAAAAGGCACGTACCCTCACTACATGTTGAAAGAAACGGATGAGCAGCCTGTTGTTATGCGCAAAATCATCCAAACGTATCAAGATGAAAACGGCAAGCTGTCTGTGCCTGGCGATATCGCTGCCGCTGTAGCGGAAGCGGACCGCATCTATATCATTGGCTGCGGAACAAGCTACCATGCAGGACTTGTCGGTAAACAATATATTGAAATGTGGGCAAACGTCCCGGTTGAAGTGCATGTAGCGAGTGAATTCTCCTACAACATGCCGCTTCTGTCTAAGAAACCGCTCTTCATTTTCCTTTCTCAAAGCGGAGAAACAGCAGACAGCCGCGCGGTACTCGTTCAAGTCAAAGCGCTCGGACACAAAGCCCTGACAATCACAAACGTACCTGGATCAACGCTTTCTCGTGAAGCTGACTATACATTGCTGCTTCATGCAGGCCCTGAGATCGCTGTTGCGTCAACGAAAGCATACACTGCACAAATCGCAGTTCTTGCGGTTCTTGCTTCTGTGGCTGCTGACAAAAACGGCATCGATATCGGATTTGACCTCGTCAAAGAACTCGGTATCGCTGCAAACGCAATGGAAGCTCTATGCGACCAGAAAGACGAAATGGAAATGATCGCCCGTGAATACCTGACTGTATCCAGAAACGCTTTCTTCATCGGACGCGGCCTTGACTACTTCGTATGTGTCGAAGGCGCACTGAAGCTGAAAGAGATTTCTTACATCCAGGCAGAAGGTTTTGCCGGCGGTGAGCTAAAGCACGGAACGATTGCCTTGATCGAACAAGGAACACCAGTATTCGCACTGGCAACTCAAGAGCATGTAAACCTAAGCATCCGCGGAAACGTCAAAGAAGTTGCCGCTCGCGGAGCAAACACATGCATCATCTCACTGAAAGGCCTAGACGATGCGGATGACAGATTCGTATTGCCGGAAGTAAACCCAGCGCTTGCTCCGTTGGTATCTGTTGTTCCATTGCAGCTGATCGCTTACTATGCTGCACTGCATCGCGGCTGTGATGTGGATAAACCTCGTAACCTTGCGAAGAGTGTTACTGTGGAGTAATAAATGTTTAACCCCTTTGGATAAGATTATCTAAAGGGGTGTTTTTATGTCCAAAAGCGAAAGAACGTCTACAGTGGAAAAATGGATTAAAGAAGTTGATGGTACAGGACCCGACTATCGATCGACCATGGCTATAGATTTAAGATGTTTCCTCATTAGATCGGTCAATCAGGTTAAAAGGCATTAAAACTTGGAGAGAAACTGCTTTTGCCTAACTGAGTTTTCTAATGTTAATACAGATATAAGAGAGCAGTTCCTCATTAAGATACGCTTTTGATAGCAGTTGGAATTTAGCATGCTAGAAATCCGAAAACCGGAGAGCCTATTGGAATGATAACGTGTTTTTTTATTGACAATTAATAAAGGGCAAAGAATTCTAGAAGTCGCACTTACAATGTACTTGTGGGATTAGGTTTTAAAGTTCATTCTTTTTTTATTGAGTACATTCCGGTTAAAGTTGAAATGATTCAGTAAAGGACACGCCATAAATAAAAGGTAGCGTATGATTGCCATTCTTTCCATGGAACCGATATTTCTAAGATTTCATCTTTCGTAGGCTTTCGGTTCATATTACGTAATATTTTTATCGAATGAATAAGACCCACATCATCGATTGGAAAAGCTGTCGGGAACCTAAGGCAGCGCATTAGAACATAATTGGCTGTCCAAGGACCGATTCCTCGTATTTTAATTAAGTTTTTTTCAGCATCTTTAAAGTTCATTTTCATTAATTTTTCCCTCGATAATTCTCCACTTGCCATTAATCTGGCTATTCCAATGATATATTCACTTTTTTTTACCGTCATTTTAATATCTGCCAGGTCGGTAGGGGTTAACCGTGCAATTCGCTCGTACGGTGGGAACACCCAATACTTTTTACCATTCCATTCAATAGAATCGCCAAATGCTTCTACAAATTGCTTCTTTAAGGAGTACGCGAAGGCTAAGTTAATTTGTTGCCCTAAAACTCCCCAACATAAAGCTTCAAATAAATCGGGAATGCCGATCACTCGCAACCCATAAAATTTTCGGGCAGGCATTTTAAGTAATGGATCTGCTTTTGCCATTTCATAAAATGGAGTTAAATCGTTATCAAGATCAAACCATTCATGAATATATTTTACAATCTCTTCCCGTTTCCACTGCTCAACAGGTCTAGAATCGTTTAGGAATTGAACAATCATTTGTTTATTATTGATTACGCTTACCTGCACTAAGGACCGAATTTCCCCAATGGCTATAACTTTTGTAATGATATTGTTCTCTATTTCATACATGCATTCATTTTTTTCCCTGGTTAGGTAGCCAAGGTTAGCATTCATGTCGAAAATTTCAGGTAATGTAATGACAATAACATCATTGACTTCATGCCATGTCACTTTTTCTTTCTCCTTATCTTAAATAATTATAAGAAAACTCACGCTGGTTGAAATTAGTTTATCACATAATCATCTTTACTCATTTTGTTATCTTGCTATTACATTCTAACCACCTTATTTTTTTCTATTTATGAGGTTATAGTGTAGTTATCAAGATTGCTAAACGGGAGTAGATAAAAATGGCCCAAGATATAAAAAACGCGTGTCGAAAATTTAAATTGGGATTCAATTCAAACTGAATTAGATGAGCATTGTAAGGAGAGGTGAGATAAATGCCGGATAGTATCAATAACGGACATAAAGAGAGCCATGAGCATAGAATTTCGAATGATGCAGAAATGATAACAGATGAAAAGTGGCAAGCAATTATAAATAATGATGCAGCGTACAATAATCAATTTTTCTACGCTGTAAAATCGACAGGGATATTCTGTAAACCATCCTGTAAATCTCGTGTTCCGAAAAAAGAGAATGTATGTATTTTTCCAAACGCAGAACAAGCTCTCCGCGCAAATTTTCGCCCTTGTAAACGTTGCAAGCCCACTAATGAAAAAATGCCTGATCGCGAGTGGGTTGATTTAATTACTGAATATATTGATAAAAATTTCTCAGAAAAATTAACGCTAGAATCGTTAGCAGATATTTGTCATGGGAGTCCGTATCATCTGCATCGAACATTTAAAAAAATTAAAGGCATTACACTGGTTGAGTATATACAACAAGTTAGAGTACACGCGGCTAAAAAGTATTTGATTCAGACAAATAAAGCGATTGGAGATATCGCTACATGTGTGGGTATGGCTAACGCGCCTTATTTTATTACTTTATTTAAAAAGAAAACTGGACAGACACCAGCACAATTTCGTCAAATGAGTAAAATGGAGGAAACGTACAATGGAAACAAAGAATAAAGCAACCCTTTATTGGTCTTTATTAATGTTCAAGGATTGGAATTTTTATATTGCTTCAACTTTAAAGGGGCTTGTGTTTGTAGGCTCACAGAACAAACCAATCGAGGAATTGTTCGAATGGGCTAAGAAACGCTTTCCAGGAAGTCTTCTTGTTGAAGATGATGATAAGCTTGAACCCTATGCCGTTGAAATCACTCAATATCTAGAAGGAAAGCGGAAAAACTTTACTGTTCCAGTTGAGTACGCCGGTACGCAATTTCAGATAGCCGTCTGGAATGCACTTTGTGAAATTCCTTATGGACAGACGAAATCCTATTCCGACATTGCAAATGATATAAATAAACCAGCAGCTGTTCGTGCTGTAGGTGCGGCTATTGGGGCTAATCCGGTATTAATTACTGTACCGTGCCATCGTGTAATAGGAAAGAATGGCTCATTAACTGGCTATCGGGGCGGATTTGAAATGAAGACACTGCTCCTCGATCTGGAAAAGCGAGCTTCATCTGAAATGGATGTTCCTCATTGAAAGTGAATCATCTATAATGGGTTGGATTATTTTAGAGGAAAGTAAAGACCAGTTTACTGATAAACTTGACAACTTTTAAAATTTATCATATCTTATACGTAACTTAATAATCGATGCCGATGTTTATTTTTCCTTTTAAAATATGTAGGCCTTTAGCATTCTTTTCATATTTCATTTTAAATATTGATAGGATGAAAAAGCATCCTAACTAAAAAGGAAGAGAAACATAAGTCGATTTATTTGATAATCAGGACTATATTAAAGGAAATTAAACATAGCATAAAGTAAAGACCAATAATAAGGTAGCTCTTCAAAAAACTTCGCTGAAGTTAGTTGAAGTGAAGCCGACAATTTTCAGGATTCAATGATCTAACATAATCATTGAAATTTTGAAGTTGTCGGCTTTTTTGTTGGAAAAAAATAGAGATAAATAAAAATTGAAATAAATAATAGACAAATATGATCTGATTGAAAGGTCTTTTGACCAATAATGAGTTTTAAAAAAGGGAGAATTTAGAATGTTAGTTTCGCTGAGTTTGTCATCATTATTAACATTATTTTTTATTATGCTTATGGCTTCTGGGATTAGTGGACTATTGTTTTTACATCCGCGAGTACCCTTGAGTTTTGTTCGCATTCATATTGGGATCTTGGCTTTACCACTTTTGGTTTCCTTACTGATTCTTGCCAATAGTGGTGTGAGTGGAAATGTTGGCCCTTGGCACTTAGATTCCTTAGCTTGTTTAATGACTTTCTTTGTTCTTGCAATTGGATTCATCATTCAGCGTTTTTCTGTACGTTACTTAATGGGGGATCGATCTTATCGAAAATATTTTACGCTTTTTACTTTCACAACAGGAGCTGCTTCAATGACATGGTTAAGTGGTGATCTCCGCTTGATGGTTCTATTTTGGGGTGCGACTCTTGTTGGATTAACCTTACTTATTAGGTTAAACAGTGCTTGGCAAGTGGCTAGTGAAGCAGCCAAAATTTCTGGACGGTTATTTTTGTTAAGTTGGTTTTCTTTGTTTTTTGCGATGATGTGGCTTTTTCATGCCACAGGTCAATGGCAGTTATCATTGGTTGTAACAAATGAAAGTATAGCTGGGCTGGGAGAATGGGAGAGAACAGGGATTCAGCTATTGATTGTACTGGCTGTGATCATTCCTGCAGGTCAATGGCCATTCCAAAGATGGTTGGTTGAGTCTATTGTTGCTCCAACCCCTGTTTCTGCAATTATGCATGCAGGTTTAGTAAATGCAGGAGGAATAATACTAACTCGATTTTCACCTCTATTTCATGGTGGTATCGCTTCGATTATCTTACTTCTGCTTGCTAGCATTTCTGTATTGATTGGAACTGGAATTAGTTTAGTCCAGGTTGATTATAAACGTCAGTTAGTAGGCTCCACGATTGGACAAATGGGGTTTATGCTCATTCAGTGTGCATTAGGCGCCTATATAGCAGCCATTATTCATCTTATTTTACATGGTTTATTCAAAGCTACGTTGTTTCTACAAGCTGGTTCAGCAGTAGGGCGTCATGAAGTATCGGCTCGCACTAATGAAAGAGCATCCTATTTATGGGTCATGGCTGGTCGGATTTTATCCTTAGTAATAGGCGTTGCTTTTTGGCTCGCTGCTCCTGGAGAGGGATATCAATTCATTAGTGCGCTGATCCTAGGGTGGTCATTGTCCGTTTCTTGGAATCAGCTTGTCGCTTTTGGAGAGGGCCGAATTGGCCGAATTGCCGGCTTAACTGTTTTAGGAGGAGCAGCCCTCGTATATTTTATCATTCATAACCTTTTCTATAAGTGGCTGCATACAACCATTTTTCAAAGTGTTCAACCTCCAATGTCAGCTATCATGATTGTCGTATGTCTCTTATTATTTGGCAGTGCTTTAGGTACATGGGTTGCTCGTTATCGTTCTTCCGTTTTTTTCACGGTGCTCTATCTTTGGTTAGTTCGATTAGGTGAAGCAAAACCAAAGTCAGTAGAGAGTCACCCAGACTACCTTAAACAATATATTTCATAAGGAGCTAATCTGAGATGGGCATTACATCCGTATTAACGAAAGATAATGTAAAAAAGATAGATACAGATATTGATGTTCAAGAAAGGGATCTTAACGTTTTCATTACATCTGCCAGCCGAGTGATTGCGCCACTTTGGCCTATTTCTACATTTGCTGCACGTAATCCGTGGATGGGACTTGAAAACCAACCTTTTGATCAGGTTGCAAGTTGGTTGAAAAACACTCGCGATGTTGATATATACCCTAGTGCGTCTATGATCCGTTCAGCAAAGAATAAAGGTGAGATTGATGAAGATTTTGTGGAAATGGGGCTGCAGCGTTGGCTTGATTCACATTCTTATCACATCCCACGGGACGTGGCAGAGCGATTTTGTCATGCTGCATTAAAGTTAGATCCCCTGCCTTCCGACCTTTTATCATCACATGAGCTGGAGAAATTAGTAGGTGAATGTAGTGGATTGGATCATATCGAGAATGTGTTTATGCAACCACTAAGTTCGTATATAGAGAATCAAGATGGTGAAAGGCTAGTCAATATACTAGATCATCATGTCATTAAGTGGAGTAAATTATATCTTGATGACTCTCAAGCAGGCTGGACAATGCCTAATCGTGAGGAAGGTTTCTATCGTGCTTGGCAGCATCTTATTCAATATGATCCAGCACTTAGCAAAAAGCAGCGAGAAAGGGTAAAGGGTTGGCCGAAAGAGGCACATTTGGCTTTACAGAAAGCTTTATTCGCACTAGAAATCCCAGAGTCAGAAATCCAGACTTATCTTGAAGGTCATTTACTTTCATTACCTGGATGGGCAGGGATGATGCTTTGGCGCTCCCAACAATCGAGCCACGAACATGCACTCCTAACAGAATATTTAGCGGTTCGAATATCCATGGAGTGGGCTCTTATAAAGCCATACTTACCTTTGACTAATGAACGATCTAAGAAAACAATTTCAATTGCTCCCCTTATAGCAGCTTGGATTCATTGGGGTGGGCTTACATTAGAAGAATGGTCACAGATGACGGCCATTGAACAAAACGAATATCTATCATTTGCCTACAGCTTTGATGAGAAACTTCGCAAGAAACTTTGGTTAGAAGCTTGGGAACAAACGTACACTGATCGATTAAGCCAGAAGATTATCTCGAAACAACGTGAAACCGGCCGTAAAAAATCTGCATTAGCTCAATTAGCATTCTGCATCGATGTACGATCAGAACCTTTTCGTCGTCAACTAGAAAAAGAAGGCCCGTTTGAAACGATTGGTATTGCTGGTTTCTTCGGGGTGCCGATTGCAACTTGTGAACTTGGCAGTAAACACAGTCATGCTTCCTTGCCGATCATACAAAAACCGCAAAATAAAATAAAAGAGTTCGCAGATGAGGATGTATTCAAAAAATACAATCAACGGAAGCAAGCAATTCATTCTTTAAGCCATACCTTTAAAACGATGAAGCAGAATGCGCTTTCGAGCTTACTACTGCCTGAGCTAAGCGGACCTTGGCTTACTCTGCAAATGGCAGCCCGTAGCTTTGTGCCAAGAAAGGCGGGTCGTTTCATTCGTAATCTCCGTGAGGCTTGGTTGCGCAAACCTGATACAAAACTCTCGCTTCATCATGATGCTACAGAGGCAGAAATACCTGTGGGTTTTACTGATGAAGAAAAAGTGAACTATGCTCGCCAAGCATTAAAAATGATGGGGTTAACAGAGAACATCGCACCATTGGTCGTGATTTGCGGGCATGGCAGTCAAAGTACTAATAATCCTTATTCTGCAGCCCTTGATTGTGGTGCCTGCGGTGGAGCGGCCGGTGGATTCAATGCAAGAGTTTTAGCTGCTTTATGTAATCTATCAGAGGTACGAGAAGTTCTTTTAACTGAAGGAATTAAAATCCCTGAGGATACGGTTTTTGCGGCAGCTGAACATAATACAACGGTGGATGAATTACATTGGCTTTATGTACCAGAGCTTTCCGAAGCTGCACAAGAAGCATTTGAACAAATTGAAGCCGTTATGCCGAAAGTGAGACATCATGTAAACGCAGAACGTCTAGCCCAATTACCGAATTTCCAATCGAAGCTAAAAAATCCGAAGGCTGAGGCAAACCGATTTGCGGAAGATTGGAGTGAGATACGTCCGGAATGGGGACTGGCTCGTAATGCCGCCTTTATTATCGGTAAACGTGAACTAACTCAGGATTGTGATTTGGAAGGCAGAGCCTTTCTCCATAATTATGATTGGAAGCAGGATGAAAGCGGTGAACTCCTAGCAAATATTATTGCAGGACCTGGAACTGTAGCCCAATGGATTAATTTACAATATTACGCATCAACGGTAGCACCTCATTATTATGGCAGCGGAAATAAAGCAACTCAAACCGTTACTGCAGGTCTCGGCGTTATGCAGGGGAATGCAAGCGACTTGTTAGCCGGACTGCCTTGGCAATCCGTCATGGAATCAGATCACGAGGCCTATCATTCTCCTCTTCGTTTATTGATACTCATCCAAGCACCTAGAGAATATGTAGAACGGTTATTAAATCATGACTCAGCATTTCTGCAAAAAGTTCAAAATGGATGGGTCCGACTGGCTAATATTGATCCAGAAGGATGTTGGGAAAGCTGGTAATGATGAATCTAAGCATTTATCAAATGGATTTGTTATTCAAAATAAAAATAATAAACATAAGGAAGAGGTGTGCTGTATGAATGTAAACCAAAATAAAAAAGTATTATTTTTGACGGATATTGAAAACGGTTTGGAGCCTATTTTACAAGAAGCGACTAACACTTCTGCAGAGAATATGTTGACTATACAAAGCTATGGTGCCAGTATTTCACATCCTTATGGAGAAATCATGAGGTCTATTATTTTTGCGATTTACCAGGAAGATGTTGAGGAGATTTTTGTAGTAGGACCAAAAGATAAGAAGACTTCCGCAGGTAATGGACTAACTCAACTTGAAACAATGAAAGATAAAATACAAACATTGGATTATCTCTTTCAAAATTGCAAGCCTGAATTTTTAGGTGGTACGGTCGATGAATGGCTAAATGAAAATAGCAGTGACACCATTGAAAAAAGTGTTGATATGATTCGACGTCATCCCCTAGTGCCGTCATATGTTAAAGTTAAAGGTTTATTCGTTCATCATAATGATGGAAAACCCTCAATTATGGAGGGTCCTGATGCTAAAACAGGTCAAGCCATACCTGATCATTGCTTGTCATGATGAAATGCAGGTTCAACTTCTAAACACCATATATGGAGAAAGCAGTTTAAGGAGATTGTATGAGCGCTAATTTAACTGATTTTGTCACGAAAACAATCGAGGAAATGAACTCGTTTGATCGTGAAAATATGGAATGTATGAAAAAACTAATTAGAAAAGCAATTGATTTTTATCATCTAAAATCTTATGAAGAAGTTGAGGAAACCCATTCAGGAAACGTTCGATTTTTGCATGTCCACTCTATGATGGAAGAAAATATGTTATCCAAAATGATAGTGGTCACAAGAAACGGTAAAACTGATTTGGATATTGAAGGTGTATATGAAGGATATGTTGTAAGAGAATATTAATGAGATGAAATCACAAATAGAATATGCCAATTTTTTTGCTCAGGAGATGTATTAGATATGAAAAAGTCGAAGGGTTCTATTGAATCAGAGATCAGTAAGTCCATTACTCAATGGGAGAAGGATTATCTTGGGCGGGGGTCTGTATCTGTTAAGACTGATATACTGCGGGACATGATCATCGTCAATTTAAAAGGGATTTTAACACCAGCTGAATATGTAGTTTGTGGATCAAAAGAGGGTATGTTATCTATCAAACAAACTCGTTCGGAGTTAGTCGAATCAGGTATAGAAGGCCTTAAGGATATTATCTTAAAAATAACCGGAGAAAAAGTGAAAAGTTTTCATACTGATTTAAGCTCCCGGACAGGTGAACGAGTGATGGTGTTTAAATTATGTAATGATCTAGAGAAAAATTTGGAAAAGATCTTATAATCTAAAGAAAATAAATGTTTTGACGGTATGGAATTTGTTGTGAATTGAACATAATGAACTGCCGATTCTTTTGTTTTACAATTATGGCATCATTGATAACTTTTATTCATATCCTAAGCGGACATAAAGAGATGTCAATTCATAGTATACTGTCTTGTTATTCCTGTCGAAAGATCTAACATCCGCTGTTGTTATGAGCGGATGTTTTTTTACATCTATTTTAAATACATGAATTTGATGCTGGTGATTAGTCACTTGAACAATATTTGAAAAAATCCTTGTCACCTGCCGGGTTCCCCCAAGTGTTTAGTGACACGATTATGAGACCAATTTCGTAAAGCTTGATGATAAATTTAAGCGGTGAACAAAATTGATATGCTGTCTTCAGTTTCATTTCACGGAATTAGCTTTAATTAAATATATCCAAAAAACGGATTGACATATCGAAATATAACGATATAATAATCGATATGGAACCAATTGAAGTATTCAAAGCCTTATCAAATGAATCAAGGCTGCAAATTTTGCAATGGCTGAAGGAACCGGATCGTCATTTTGCACCCCATGAAGGGATTGATATGAACACAATCGGGGTATGTGTTAGTCAAATCACAGACAAATTAAAAATGACGCAATCGACAGCTTCTCAATATCTTACCATCCTTTTAAGAGCCGGCTTGATTAAGGCGGAGCGTATTGGAAAGTACACATATTACAAAAGAGATGAAGAAGCCATTGGGAAACTTGCTGACTTTCTTAAAACAGAGATATAAAAATAAACATCAAAAGATGTTTATTTTTACACCATACATATCGACATATTACGATGTGTTTATTTTTTATAATAACATATCGATAATTCGTGATATGTTTATTAATAATTAAGGAGTGAATGTTTTATGTCTAACACTTGGAAAATTTATATTTTAGCCATTGTCAGCTTTTTAGTTGGAACCTCAGAGTACATCATTTCCGGAATTTTGGATCAAATTGCTCATACTCTCGGGATCACTTTAGCTGCCGCGGGCCAGCTTATTACCATTTTCTCACTTGTATATGCTCTTTCTACACCCGTACTTATGGCGTTGACAGCAAGTATGGATAGACGCAAATTGATGATGTATGCCCTAGGTTTGTTTGTGTTCGGTAATGTCCTGGCTTTTGTACTGCCTGGTTATGGATGGTTTATTGCAGCGCGGATCATTATGGCGATGGGAGCAGGTGTGGTGGTTGTCACCGCATTAACGATTGCCGCTAAGATTGCATCGGAAGGGAAGCAGGGAAGTGCCATCGCTACGGTCGTGATGGGATTTACCGCTTCTTTAATCATTGGTGTTCCGCTTGGAAGAATGATAGCAGTAGCATTAGGCTGGAAGTCTGTATTTGGAGCCATTACTTTGTTGGGATTGATCGCAATGGTCGTTATTTTCTTTACTCTTCCGCATACTGAAGGGGATAAGCCTGTGCCTTTGCTTCAACAGCTTGCTCTTTTCAAAAAACGGAAAGTGGCTATGGGATTATCAATCACTTTCTTCTGGCTCGGGGGATATTCTGTTGCTTACACTTATTTGTCACCGTATCTCTTGAACATCTCAGGTATAAATGGCAAGCTGCTCAGCGGTGTTTTGCTTATATTTGGAATTGCCAGTTTGGTTGGATCGAAGTTTGGGGGATATAGCACCGATAAATGGGGAGTGCCCTTTACACTCGTTGGCGGGATGACGTTGCATATCGTCACACTGATTCTGCTGTCACTTGTTACTCATTCCTATATCGGAGTGTTGGTGATTCTCATATTATGGTCGTTTGCCGCATGGTCCACCGGTCCGACACAGCAATTTCACCTGGCTACCATAGAACCGGAAATGTCAGGTGTTTTGCTTAGCATGAATCAGTCAATGATGCAATTCGCCATGGCGGTCGGCGCAGGAATAGGAGGGGTTTTTGTGGAAAACGTATCATTGGCCTCGATTACCTGGGTTGGTGCGTTAGGGGTTATGATTGCCATTATTGCATCATTGCTGATTTTCAATTCGCAACCGAAACAAGCGCTAAAAGATATCAATCAATAATTTCGAAAGATCTAACATCCGCTCGTTATACAAGCGGGTGTTTTTTTAAAAAGCTCAAGTAGAAGGCACACTGAAGCTGAAAGGGATTTTTGCCGACGGAGAGCTGAAGCACAGCAAGTTATAATATACTAGGAAGGGAAATAACGGTATGGCGGAAGGGTTCTAGCGCTTCTCGCCTGTAAGATCATTACTTTGAGGATGTGTCATCGTGAATCAAAAGACGTACATTGAAATGAGCAGGACATCGCAGTACATCAACAAAATGAGAGAGTATTCAGTGCTAATTGATGGGGCTGAGATGGGAACTATCAAAGATGGAGGAAGGCTGCGAATTGATTTACCGCCTGGTGAGCATGTTATTCAAGTGAAGATTGCTTGGTGTACAAGCCCAACTTTGAGGTTTACTTTAGCGGAAGGAGAAGTGTTGAAGTTTAGATGCGGAAGTCCGCTTCGAGGTTGGAAGTTGCTTTTGGCACTTTTTTCTGTTTTGGCCCGTCCTGAAAATTATCTGTTTATCGAGCAGGAAGAAGAGAAAAAAGCTTTGTGGTGACTTTGTTGTGTGAATAAATAGGAATAAATAGATTAAATACCCCTGAATTATGTTTTGTGAAAGATTGATATAAGCGGTAGCCTTCTCAATGTCGTTCTCCTTGGAGAAGGCTGCGTATAAGAAATTCTCGGACTTTGCGGATAGACCTTCCGATATCCATTTCAGGATTAATGTCTTCTGGGTGGAGAGTCCGATTTCATCATAGTATCGCAGTGTTTTTGTTGATACTTTGCATATCTTTGAAAATTCACCGATCGATAGCCGAGTGATCACCTCCATGCTCCAAATGTACACCTTTCCGTAAGGGCAAAGTTAAATGTGAAAATAAAACTGTTCCAAAGTTAATCAGAAATTTATTTTCATATTGTATCCTTTCAGTATCAAGTGAAAGGAGCATCATATGAAAACATTATGGAAAGTCCTAAAAATTGTTTTTGTCAGCTTGGCTGCATTGGTTTTGCTTGTATCCGTCTCGGTATTTATTTATCACCATTTCCAGCTAAATAAGGAGGCGGCACTGCTGAAAGGTAAAGACACAGTAGTCGATGTTGACGGGAAAAAGATGAATGTGTATCAAGAGGGAAGTGGGAAGGATACGTTTGTGTTTATGTCCGGTTCGGGGATTGCAGCGCCTGCTTATGAAATGAAGGGGTTGTACAGCAAGTTTTCAAAAGAAAATAAGATTGCTGTTGTAGATCGGGCAGGTTATGGATACAGTGAAGTGTCTTACGATGACAGAGATATTGATACAGTATTGGAACAGACGAGGAAAGCGCTTATTAAAAGCGGAAATAAGCCTCCTTATATTTTAATGCCTCATTCGATATCCGGGATTGAAGCGATGTATTGGGCACAGAAATATCCTAAGGAAATCAAGGCCATTATTGCGATGGATATTGGATTGCCCCAGCAGTACATCACGTATAAATTGAGCGGAGTTGACAGATTGAAAGTGAGAGGGTTCCACCTGTTAACCTCGATTGGTTTTCATCGGTTTATGCCTTCCGCTGTATATAATCCTGAGGTGATTCGGCAGTCGTTTTTAACTGATGAAGAAAAAGAAATCTATAAAGCCATTAACTTTAAGCAATTTTTTAATGCAGATATGGAGCATGAGCTTTTACAGTCTTACCAAAACGGCAGCAAATCTGTGAATCTGCCGGCGCCAAAGGAAACTCCCGTCTTGATTTTAGATGCGGTCTCTGACCAAAATAGACATTCAAAGTATGCTATACAAAACCGAAAAGACTATGAAGCGTTTGCGGCTCAATTCAATACTGCCGATATAAAGGAACTGAGGGGAACACACAGTATTTATTTATATCAGCCTGATCAAATATATAAACTGTCCATGGAGTTTATGAGAAAGGTTCGCTAGGATGAAGGGTTATCATATTTTAATCGTTGAAGACGATGTGATGATTGGTGATTTGCTGCAAAAGATTTTGCAGCGTGAGGGATATCGTGTGATATGGAAAACAGATGGAGCGGATGTGCTTTCGGTGATTCAGAAGGTGGATTTGGTCATTATGGATGTGATGCTGCCGGGTGAAGACGGGTATCAAATGTCTGCAAAAATCAAAAAGCTGGGGCTGGGCATTCCGGTTATTTTTCTCTCGGCCCGTAATGATATGGACAGCAAGCTTCAAGGTTTGCAGATCGGCGAGGATTATATGGTAAAGCCCTTTGATCCGAGAGAGCTGCTATTAAGAATGCGGAATATGCTTGAGCATCATTATGGCACCTTTACGCAAATCAAACATTTGTATATTGATGCGGTAACGAAAAAAGTGTTCAATGAAAGCCTGCATGATGAGGTATTGTTTACTGCGATTGAGCGGAAAATTTTCTTTTATTTATATGAAAATAGAGATAGTATCCTGACAAAAGAACATTTCTTTGAATATCTATGGCAGCTCGAAGATAGAAACCCGAATATTGTCAATGTGCATATTAAAAAAATCAGAGCTAAAATCAATGATCAAGCGGGTGAGATGATTGAAAATATATATGGAGAAGGGTATCGGCTGAATACCGTTGTGAAGAAATGAAGCTCAAGACAAAATATCAGTTGTTATTGTTTACGGCCGTCATTAGTGTTCCGATGCTATTGCTGGCGGTCAGTGTTTTGATGTCTGTGATTTATGACAGCATGTTTAAAACGATGAATCATGGTATGCCCTTTCACAGGTCGTTTGCGTACCCGGCAATGATCGTTGTATTTTTGATATCGCTCTTATTATTAGCTTTTTTATTTTCAAAGTCGATTCATTCTCTGTTGCATAAAATCAATCTATTAAATCAAACCATTCGGCATTTGGCGAGTGATCAAAGGGTGCCCGATAAAATTGAAGTGAAGCGTGCGGATGAAATCGGGGAACTGATCAAGTCGGTCAATTTGTTAATTGAACGGACGACATATCGTGAACTGGAGCTGAGACAGCAGGAGGAAATCAAAAAGGAGCTTTTGCAAAAACTGCGGCATGACATTAATACACCTTTAACGGCTCTCAGACTGCAGTTATTTTATTTGGAAGACCAATGTCATGGTCAGGCTGTATTCGAATCATTGTATCAGCAAATCGAATATATCTCGGAATTAACCAATGAATTCAATCTATATTCCGCTGAGACGCTGGAAAGCTCTTATATTGTAAATGAAGAAGTGCATCTAAACGAGCTATTAGAAACAGCGGTGAAAAAGTGGGATTATTTATACAGTATGAGTGGGATTGAGCTGCACTATAAGCCGGCAGATCAAGATGTGATATGGATGAGCAACGCGTTATGGATGCAAAGGCTGTTTGATAATATTTTTCAAAATACGTTAAAGCATTCAAAAGCTGAAAAGATGGAAGTCACGATTGAACATGGCGATGTTTTTATTCGTGATGACGGTATTGGATTTGATCGGAATGAGAGCAGTGAGGGACTTGGGTTAAAAATTATTGAGGATACATGCAGGCTGCTTGCGATTACTTATGAGCTGCATACAAATGATAACGGAACGGGGTTCTTGTTTTCAAAAGAGTGACCCTGCTGATGTTTTTCTTTCTCCTATAAAATTTATATAATAGGGAGAAAGAAATGGGGTGAACAGCATATGTTTAAAAAAATCATCAAAACGATTAAGTACCTCTCAAGCAGTTCTAGTGACCGATATCGCAGACACCGGCATTACAGCAGCAGCCGGCGCAGACATTATCGCAGCTACAGCAGCAGCTCGGGCAAAAGAAGACACTACGACCGTTATGGCGGCAGTCATCGTTACAAACGCCGGAGCTACAGCAGCAGTTAATCCAAAAAAAGTTCTTGTTCCGCTTTTGGGACAAGGGTTTTTTTATGTGACCGATTGAATGGCCCGGTTTAGATCCTCGCGAATGGAAGCGGTGTGCTGATACTCTTCCTCAATGCCCAATAATCTTTTCAGCAGCAGGGTTACTTCCTTTGTCAGTGTTAATTCCTCCAGCCAAGTGCCGTTTTTCTTCTTTTTTCCTTTATATTGAGAGTACAGCAGGAATAACAGCGTTTCTCCGAGATCGAAGAAGTCATCCTGTTTTCGTACCTTTATTTCCTCCATTTCTTCAGGAGTCAATTGTTTGGCAAGGCCGAAATCGATGAGGCAGAGCCTGCCGTCATTGATGATGATATTAGGCGTTCTGATGTCGCTGTGGAAGATAAGGCGATCATGTAGGTATTCTATAATCTCAAGCAGGTGCGAAATCAGTTGTAACGCCATAAGCTCTGTGAACGGCTGTTTTCGAAAAAATAATAATTCTTCTATATTTTCTCCCTCAATGAACTGCATGACATAATAAGCCTGTCCGTCTATGATGAACTCATCTATGAAGCCCGGAATTTGCGGGTGGTGAATGCTTTTGAGCAGTTTTATTTCCTGCTGGAACCGGACTTTTTCTTTTTCCTTTTTCGCTTTTGTCGGCCGAAGCTGTTTTAAGACATAAGGTGTTTGAGTTAGGATATCGGTGCACAAATAAACCAAACCGTAGCCTCCCATACCGAGGCACTCTTCGATTTTGTATTGATGATTTAAGATAACGCCGTTCTTTAGAGGGCGGTCAAATAGCAGTTTTTTTAGAAGTTTTAATGCCATGTCTGCACTTCCCTTGGTTGTACTGACTATAGTTTACCTTCTAGACTGAGAATAAAAAAGAGCCGGATAATCGGCTCGGTATAAGTTAAAACTGCTTTGTCACGTCGTATTCATAGTCTATTTTTGCTTTTACGTTGCTCATCGTCGATCTGGCTGTCGCTAATGTATTATATTTAAAACTCCATACCTTTGCCACACTGAGTTGATCTGACAAAGAGATATCATAAGACCCTGAAGTCGAGCTGTTTACAAGAGCACGGCGCCATTCGTTGTTTTCGCTCGTCATGATCAGGTGGCGTGTATTTCCCTGGCTTGGTGTTTGAGTGGCGGTTGTCTGAACTCTGGTTACAATGGCATCACGCGGTATCCCAGATTGGTTTGTTAAATCAACCTTGATCACGCTGGAGTCAGAACCTGAGGGGTTAAGGCTTGTATTTCCTTTATTTTCAGCAACGCCGCTGAATTGGAACGTTCCGCTGCCTGATTTGATTCGGTCTTCAATTGAAAGTGTAAAATACATGTTTCCGGTATAGGTGCCTCGTGACACTTTCACATAAAAGGTATCTGTCGTGTTTTGGGCGTCTGCATTTGCATAAATAAAAGAAGAAAACGTATTAGGGTTAATGACTTCTGTCCCTTGAGAAACAGGTATTCTATTCTTATCATAAATTTCAATTTTCATCCCTGTATACGCGCTTTGGTATGTACTCCTCACGTATACTTTTTCTCCCTTATTAGCCGTAAAAGTGAAATAGGCTTCATCTTGACCAGCTTCCAGTATTGTTGTATCGATATTTTTATATTTCCAATAACCGATCGGCATTGCGGTATCAAATGAATTGTTTTCTGTGATAGCAGTGACTCCGACAGCTGATGCCGAATACGTAAAGGTGAATAAGACAGACAGCATAACAGCGAATGGAATAAGCCATTTTTTCACCACGCAAACAACCTCCTTTTATTTCCATCATACATAATAACGATTTAGGTGTAAATAAATGTTTTTTGAGGTTAATATATACATTATCTTTGCCGATAAAAAAGAATAAGAGAGAATACTCGGGAGGGAATTCAATGCGTCTGAATCGGCAATTTATCCGCACTCAGCTGATGGCACAGAACATATTGAGCAAGAATGCGCCTGCCAAACGGGAGAATGCGACTGAAAATCCAGCGGCAGTTCTGGAAAAGGCATACAGCAGGCTTAAGTCACAATCTTCAACTGGGGGAATCAATCAGTTCAATTATTCTAAAACCAGCGTGTCGGGAAACAGCGGGACGTTCAGCAAAGTGTATCAATCAGCGAATGATCGAACAGTGACAGACACAGGGGAAGAAACAGTGATTCAATGCCAAAACCCCTATGAATCTGAGAGTGATATCAGAATCAAAATACTAGATGAAAAATACAGCAGGATGAATGCGATTAACAAATCAAAGCCTGATCCCTTAGGCTATATTAATGATAAGTACCAAAATTCAAAGTCTCCTTATTTCAGAAGTGATCTGTCAGCTGCAGAAAGACAGGCCGCATACGATAATGAAACAGAATGGCTATTCAAAGGCAAGGCCCAAAACTATAACCTCCAGGATGCTGCGTTTCGGAATGTCACATTTCATGGGGAAGTGGAAGCTGAGAATGAAAAGGTGTATCAGCGGGGACAGGTTAACCAGCAGCTGCAAGTGCTGTTGAATCGAAACCATATTCATATTCCAGAGGGGACAGAGCTGACGTTTACAATCACACCGATTGACTATCAGGTGCGGGTAAGCGGGTCAGACGATCAGGCACTGATTAAGCAGATTGAGCAAGTAATGCAATCTGGGGACAACAGCAAAGAGCTATTTTTGCACATCATGAAAAGCCAAAGCAGTGATTCAACACAATTTTCCGAAGAGGCCTATCAAAAGTATCAGGCTGCTCGTGAGATGTATGAAGTTACAGGCTACCATTTGAAGGATTTAGAAGTGATTGATGGGCGGTATGTCACGCCTGATGGACGTGACTTATTAGACGTCTATAAAGAAGAACTTGAAAAAGATCCAGTGCAGAAACAAACGGCTTCTTATGCTATATCTTACTATCGTTCAGAGCTCAGTAAAATCGCGGAAGCCGGGTATAATGCCATTCCGGATTTCATCCTATCAATTGATTACAGCAATGGATCTCTGAGAGATGTGGGACAAAGCAAGAGCTATGGGACCGGAGATACCGGGTGGCTTGAAGCATTAAAGCGTCAAACGGGTGTGAATTATTAGGTAAGCTGTTCATGTAGAACAGCTTATTTTTTATGAGAATCTAAGGGGTGTATTAATTTAAATATTCAAATAATTTTATTTTTTTTATATAAAAGATTTTAAAAGAAGTGAACGATTCAAAACTCTGAACAAAGGTGTTTACCTGAAAAAAACAATTGTATTTTCCAGAGAAATTTATTATGATGAAATAAGTAATTTAGGAGATTATATAACAATTTTAAGTTTGAATTTTCTGATTGTTATCACTGATTCATGTGAAGGCAAGCAGGTCTGCTGTTTTCTCATTTATGAGTATTTTGTTAGGAGGAGGAAGAGGAGTGGCAAATAAAGAATTAAAGAGGGGCCTGGGCGCGCGCCATATTCAGATGATCGCCTTGGGCGGTACAATCGGTGTTGGCTTGTTTATGGGTTCTGCCAGCACGATTTCATGGACTGGCCCATCTGTCCTTCTGGCTTATGCAATATGCGGAATTTTTATCTTTTTTATTATGCGTGCGATGGGTGAAATGCTGTATGTCGAGCCGAGCACAGGCTCTTTTGCGACGTTCGGCCATCAATATATTCATCCGATGGCAGGTTATATAACAGCATGGAGCAACTGGTTCCAGTGGATTATCGTAGGCATGTCAGAAATTATCGCTGTCGGTTCTTATATGAAGTATTGGTTCCCGGATTTGCCTGCTTGGATACCTGGTATCGTGGCAATGGTGATTCTTGGTGCGGCGAATTTAATTTCTGTTAAGTCGTTTGGGGAATTTGAGTTTTGGTTTGCGATGATTAAAATCGTGACGATTATCTTGATGATTATTGCGGGAATCGGAATTATTTTCTTCGGTTTTGGCAATGGCGGAGATGCGATCGGTTTGTCGAACCTGTGGTCTCACGGGGGCTTCTTTGCAGGAGGTTTCTCAGGTTTCTTCTTTGCACTGTCTCTTGTCATTGCGGCCTATCAAGGAGTTGAGCTGATCGGGATTACAGCGGGTGAAGCAAAGGATCCGCAAAACACGCTAAGAAATGCGATTCAAAGTATTATCTGGCGTATTTTGATTTTCTACATTGGCGCTATTTTTGTGATCGTGACGGTGTATCCTTGGGATGAGCTCAACTCACTCGGAAGTCCGTTTGTGTCTACGTTCTCGAAAATCGGGATTACGGCAGCGGCTGGCATTATTAACTTTGTCGTGATTACTGCGGCAATGTCCGGCTGTAACAGCGGTATTTTCAGCGCGGGCCGCATGCTGTATACACTGGGTGTCAATGGACAAGCACCGAAATTCTTTAAGAAGATTTCACGCAATGGTGTGCCGCTGTATGGCACAATTGCGGTGCTGATCGGTTTGGCTGTCGGTGTTGTACTGAACTATATCGCGCCGCCGAAGATCTTTGTCTATGTATACAGCGCAAGCGTGCTCCCAGGGATGATTCCTTGGTTTATCATTTTGATCAGCCATATCGGATTCAGAAAAGCGAAGGGTGCTGCATTAGATAAACATCCATTCAAAATGCCGTTTGCTCCTTTTACTAACTATTTGACGATTGCTTTCTTGCTGATGGTTCTGGTTGGCATGTGGTTTAACGATGATACTCGTATCTCTCTGATTGTAGGCGTAATTTTCTTAGCGCTTGTGGTCATTAGTTATTATGTGTTTGGGATTGGCAAACGCACGCAGGCCAATTTGACAAAAAGCGAACAAGCAGCTGAATAACGATAAAAAAGAGACATTCACGGATGTCTCTTTTTTTATTTTTCGCGTATGGATTTTTCCTATTTTAGCAAGCTATAGGGTAAAGATAGCAGAAGGAAAGGTGTTCATGAAATGGATGTTACACTCGGTTATTTGCGCGAATCACTTTCGAATCATCTAGAAAATGAAGTCTGCCAGCGTATTTGCAAGAAGATGCTGGCGAAGCGTTATGCAAATGAAGAGGAATTTGTAAAAGACTTAGATGATAATGAAATGTCTTTTTTGAACCATGTATTAGAAAAAGAAATTAAGTATGCCCAGAATGAACAGGATCAAAAACGGGCCAAGGAATTAAACGAGGTGTATGAATTACTGCTTTGAGAAAGGCGGGTAAGAAATGGGAGCAATTGAACGAAGCGGATATACATTTCAGCCGGAGTTTAGCGTTGTCCGTCAAAACGGAGCCATCCATGTGTACCATCAAGGAGAGTTTGTGGAAGAAATCGAATTTGAATTTAACGGGGAATATCCCGATCATGATTTGATTGAAGAGCTTGTGAATCATTATTGTTTTGAGCATGAGATTTAGAGCCCTGCCGTGCAGGGCTCTTTTATTTAGGATGTGATCAGGCCATACTTTTTCAGGATATTCACGGTGATGTTTTTGGCTTTTGTGCCGGAATCATCGACATTGGTGACAAAGACATAAGAGCCATGCTCTGTTTTGATGAATCCGACAAACCATCCTAATCCCATATCAGTCAGGCGAGTTCCGGTTTTCCCGTAGAGCGTGAAATGATCGCCTTCCTCTTGAATCATCATGCGCTTGACGATTTTCATCACCGGCTTGTCAAATGGAAGCTCCTCTTTAGCCAGTTTCTCCAAAAAAGTTTCTTGTTCCAGCGGAGATATTGTGAGCGAGCTTTGCAGCCAAAACTGGTCGATTCCCCCGCTGATATCCTCGTTGCCGTAAGATAGTGTATGAAGCCATGATTTCATCCTTTCCTCGCCGATATCTCTCGCTAATGCCTGATAATACCAGATTGCGGATTCGCGCATGGCCGAGCCAAGCGTATGGTCGCGGTTCCATGATTCGAATTCACGCTTGACCCCGTCCCATCGTTTAACATCGTATTCATCTCTTACAGCTTTGACCTGCAAACCGATTAAAGCGTTCACGACTTTAAAGGTGGATTGCGGAGTTTGTCTTTGATTTGCCCGTTTTCTGTTATAGACAAATGTCTGCTCCTTTTGTAAATCGTGAAGAATGAAGGTTCCATCCGTATCCTTGAATTCATCATCGACATTCATTCTGCTGACATTCAAGTGTTTTTCATGAGCAGATGACGCTGCGTGGACGGAGAAGCCGCCGATTCCTGCAATACTCAGCACAAGCACAACATATATCCATTTTTTCATTTTGTTCTCCCCTTTGTTTTGATTAACTACCTTTTCTCTCTTTCGTTTGTTCTTCCTTTAAAAAATAATCAAAAAGCGCTTAAATTTGGTTTTGTAAACAAATACTGTTACTGGGTTTATAGTCGGAAGATAACGTGAAAATAGAGGGTAAAAAGGAAGGCAGGGTAAGCGGATGAATGAGCAGATTCCACATGACAAAAGTCTCGATAACAGTCTGACACTGCTGAAGGAAGGGTATTTATTTATTAAAAACAGAACAGAGCGCTACAATTCAGATCTGTTTCAGGCCCGTTTGTTGGGAAAAAACTTTATTTGCATGACTGGCGCTGAGGCGGCGAAGGTGTTTTATGATACGGATCGATTCCAGCGGCAGAACGCTTTGCCTAAGAGGGTGCAGAAATCGCTGTTTGGTGTTAATGCGATTCAGGGAATGGATGGCAGCGCGCATATCCATCGGAAGATGCTTTTTCTGTCATTGATGACACCGCCGCATCAAAAACGTTTGGCTGAGTTGATGACAGAGGAGTGGAAAGCAGCAGTCACAAGATGGGAGAAGGCAGATGAGGTTGTGTTATTTGAAGAAGCAAAAGAAATCCTGTGCCGGGTAGCGTGCTATTGGGCAGGTGTTCCGTTGAAGGAAACGGAAGTCAAAGAGAGAGCGGATGACTTCATTGACATGGTCGACGCGTTCGGTGCTGTGGGACCGCGGCATTGGAAGGGAAGAAGAGCAAGGCCGCGTGCGGAAGAGTGGATTGAAGTCATGATTGAAGATGCTCGTGCCGGCTTGCTGAAAACGACTCCCGGAACAGCGCTGCATGAAATGGCTTTTCACACACAAGAAGATGGAAGCCAGCTGGATTCCCGCATGGCAGCCATTGAGCTGATTAATGTACTCCGGCCTATTGTCGCAATTTCTTACTTTCTTGTGTTTTCAGCTTTGGCGCTTCATGAGCATCCGAAGTACAAGGAATGGCTGCGGTCTGGAAACAGCCGGGAAAGAGAAATGTTTGTGCAGGAGGTCCGCAGATATTATCCGTTCGGCCCGTTTTTAGGGGCGCTTGTCAAAAAAGATTTTGTATGGAATAACTGTGAGTTTAAGAAGGGCACATCGGTGCTGCTTGATGTATATGGAACGAACCACGACCCTCGTCTATGGGATCATCCCGATGAATTCCGGCCGGAACGATTTGCGGAGCGGGAAGAAAATCCGTTTGATATGATTCCTCAAGGCGGGGGACACGCCGAAAAAGGCCACCGCTGTCCAGGGGAAGGCATTACAATTGAAGTCATGAAAGCGAGCCTGGATTTCCTCGTCCATCAGATTGAATACGATGTTCCGGAACAATCACTGCATTACAGTCTCGCCAGAATGCCGTCATTGCCTGAAAGCGGCTTCGTAATGAGCGGAATCAGACGAAAAAGTTAAATTAAAAAGCTCTCTTCCTTTATCGAAGAGAGCTTTTTGATTACTTCTTTTTTTCATCGTAGTATTGGACGGGATACATGGAGCCTTCTGATACCATTTTGTTGTCCTCGATATCTTGCGGGTCCGGGTGGCCGGCTTTATCAACTGGGAACGTTTCCATGTCTGGCTGTTTTGTTATTTTCATCTTCATGCTGTGAATGAATTCTCTTGCCTTTTGGCGATTTGACGGGTCCTTTAATAGATAAGAAGTGATGCCGACAGTTGAAACAGCGAGACCTGAAAGTAACAGCTTTTGTTTCATGGTGATACTCCTTTCTATTTTGAGAATAGTGTTTCCTGTATCATTCCCGTTTTGGAAATAGCTAAACCTATTGTGTTTTTATCATTGTAATTCACAGTAAATTCCATTTAAGAAGAAATTAGTGACTTCATTCCTGTATTGGAAGGTAATATACATTGACTTATTATAGTTTCAGTCAAAATTCGATAAATATTGACAAAGTAAAGTAATCAGAATAATAATATAATTAGCAAGAGAATGTCATCATACATGAAAGGTGTTTACGATATGAATCAATTGCATCGAAGAATGGGAACGTTTTCCCTCATGATGGTCGGGCTCGGGTCGATGATCGGTTCAGGCTGGCTGTTCGGGGCTTGGCGTGCGGCTCAAATAGCAGGACCAGCTGCTATTATTTCATGGGTTATTGGAATGGTCGTCATTTTATTTATTGCTCTTTCTTATAGTGAACTAGGTTCTATGTTCCCTGAAGCGGGGGGAATGGTAAAATATACGCAATATTCACACGGTTCGTTTATCGGTTTTATTGCGGGCTGGGCCAACTGGATTGCGATTGTGTCCGTCATTCCGGTTGAAGCGGTGGCCTCCGTTCAATATATGAGTTCTTGGCCTTGGGAATGGGCGAAATGGACAAGCGGTTTGGTGAAGAATGGAACGCTGACTGGGGAAGGACTAGCATTTGCCTCTGTATTGCTTCTCATTTATTTTCTGCTGAACTACTGGACAGTCAATCTATTTTCGAAAGCGAATTCATTAATTACGATTTTTAAAATTATTATTCCGGGTCTTACGATTGGAGCTTTGCTGTTTGTCGGATTCCACGGAGAAAACTTTACTGGCGGTCAAAGCATTGCGCCGAATGGCTGGGCAAGTGTGCTGACGGCGGTTGCCACTTCCGGTATCGTTTTTGCGTTTAACGGTTTCCAAAGCCCGATTAATATGGCGGGTGAAGCAAAAAATCCGGGGAAATCAATTCCGATTGCGGTTGTTGGCTCTCTTTTCGTTGCGACAGTGATTTATGTCCTGCTGCAGATCGCCTTCATCGGAGCGGTGAATCCTTCTGATATTGCTCACGGCTGGAGCCATCTGAATTTTAATTCTCCTTTTGCTGATCTGGCGATTGCGCTGAATATTAACTGGCTTGTTATTGTGTTATATGCAGATGCATTTGTATCACCGTCTGGAACGGGGATTACGTATACGGCGACAACGTCCCGAATGATTTACGGAATGGAAAAAAACAAATACATGCCGAGTATATTCGGGAAGCTTCATCCGATTTACGGCGTTCCGCGACAAGCAATGTTCTTTAACTTGATTGTGTCGTTCATCTTTTTGTTCCTGTTCAGAGGGTGGGGCGTATTAGCGGAAATTATTTCCGTTGCTACGTTAATTTCTTATATCACCGGGCCGATCACAGTCATGACATTGAGACGGACGGGGAAAGACCTGTACAGGCCTCTTCGTTTAAAAGGCTTGAACGTGATTGCCCCGCTTGGATTTATCTTTGCGTCACTGGTGCTGTATTGGGCGCGCTGGCCGTTAACAGGACAGGTTCTGTTTATTATCCTGATCGGTCTTCCGATTTATTTCTATTATCAGGCGAAGGCGAAATGGAAAGGGTTTGGCCGAAACTTCAAAGCCGGCGTCTGGATGGTGTTTTATCTGCTGGCCATGATGGTCATTTCTTATTTGGGCAGTGATAAATTCGGCGGCCTGAATGTCATTCATTATGGCTGGGATATGGTTCTGATTGCGATGGTATCACTTGTATTCTATGTGTGGGCGCTGAAGAGCGGCTACCAGACAGAATACTTAAAGGATGCGAAAGAGATAAATTCTCAGCTGCTTAATGGACAGTCAGAAGCTGCTGCCGGAAAAGAATAAAATATGAAGAAAACCTTGCGATAGTTGTCGCAAGGTTTTTTGCTTTTAATAACCCTTTTTTACTTTGTGGAAAAGATCAGGATAGTTGGTGAACACTCCTGTTACGCCCCAATCAAGCAGGCGATGCATATCAGCTTCATTATTGACTGTGTAAGGATGAAGCAAGAGGCCGTGGCTGCGGATCATACGAACGTTTTCTTGATTTAAAGCTTTATAATCCGGGCCCGCACCGACAGCGTATGTTTTGATTTCTTCCAGGGCAGCATCTGTCATTGACGCCATTTGTTTGGCTTCCAACAATTGAACGGTCGGCAGGTTTGGCTGTAATTGATGGACTTTTATCAGGCTTTCTTTGCTGAACGATTGAATGATCACCTGGCCTGGCTTAGAATGTTTCCCCAGTAATTTATGTTTCTGCAAAGAAGCGATTAGTTTTTCTTCCATACCTGGGTAGGTGTCAGGCGATTTTGTTTCAATGTAGTAGTTCGCGTGCTTTCCGAAACGGTCTAATACCTCTTCTAATGTAGGAACTTTAAGGCCGACGTACTGCGGCTTTGCTTTTTCCGGATAGGCTTCATTAAACCAAGAACCAGCGTCAAGCTTCTTAATGTCTGCGAGCGTATGGTCTTTCACCCAGCCCGTTCCGTTTGTGGTACGGTCCAGTTTTTCGTCATGCATGACAATCAATTTCCCGTCTTTTGTCATTTGCAGATCCAATTCAATATAATCAGCTTTCATTTTCTGAGCGGTTTCGTAAGACAGAATCGTGTGCTCAGGCACATATCCAGAAGCCCCTCTGTGCGCGACGGTCAGGATACGGTCAGGTGACAGCAGGTTTCCTTTTGACGCTGCCGACACTGGCGTTACCATAAATGAGAGTAAGCCCAGCGACAGAACAAACAAGGCCAGTATTCTATTTTTTCTCATGATTTCTCCTCCTTATAGATAAGCACTACCTGTCTTTCATATTAAAAAACGGATGTAAACGGCGTGTTGGAAAATGATTAATCTTTTATGTGTCTTTCTTAAACATGCTCTGCCCGTTTTCCTGTATTCCACGTCAAAGCCAAGAAGACGATGGCAAGAATGCAGGAAGAGATCAGCATGATAAAGCCGCCGTTCCAATTAAAGCGGTCAACGACAAAGCCCATAATGGCGTTTGCGAAAGCGGATCCGCCGATGTATCCGAAAAATCCGGTCAAACCGGCTGCAGTTCCGGCTGCTTTTTTCGGTGCTAGATCAATCGCTTGCAGGCCGATCAGCATAACAGGTCCGTAGATTAAGAAGCCAATGCTGATCAAGGCGATATTGTCTACGAGCGGATTGCCGGCCGGATTCAGCCAGTACACCAATACGGCAATGAAAACACCCGCCATAAACAAAACGCCTGCCGGTGCCCGGCGGCTTTTGAAGAATCGGTCACTGATCCAGCCGCACAAGATCGTTCCCGGTATGCCTGCGTATTCGTAAAGAAAATACGACCAGCGCGAGTCTTCAGGAGAAAAGCCTTTGGCTTCTGTTAAGTAAGTAGGCGCCCAGTCAACCACGCCGTATCGCACGAAATAAACAAATACATTGGCAAAAGCGATGTACCAAAGAAATTTGTTGTTCAGCACATATTGAAAAAGAATTTCTTTTGTTGTTAATTCTTTTTCCTGATTTTTAAAAGCGTGTTTTGGATAGTCATTCCGATACTCTTCAATTGGCGGGAGTCCGCAGGATTGAGGTGTATCACGAACCAATAAAACAATTAAAAATGAAATGATAATGGCGATGATGGCAGGGAAGAAAAACACGCTTTTCCAAGTGACGAACATCGCGATCCCAAGAGTGACAAGCGGAGCAAGAATACCGCCGCCTATGTTATGGGCGACATTCCAGATCGACATTTTTGTGCCGCGTTCACTTATGGAGAACCAATGGGCCATCGTCCTGCCGCATGGCGGCCAGCCCATTCCTTGAAACCATCCGTTGATAAACATAAAAATAAACATGATGGTGACGCTCGAAGTCACCCAAGGCATTGAAACGAATAGAATATTAACGATTGCTGATAAAAATAGGCCTGTCGCCAGAAAATATCTCGGATTACAGCGGTCAGACACCATTCCCATGATGAATTTGCTGAAGCCGTACGCAATGGACACAGCGGCCAGCACCAAACCCAGTTCTGTTTTCGAAAATCCCTGTTCCTGCAGATAAGGAATGGCAAAGGCAAAGTTTTTCCGCAGCAGGTAGTAGCCTGCGTAGCCAATGAAAATACCAATGAATACTTGCAGTCTGAGCCGTTTGTATGCCGCATCCATCTTTGAATCATCCAGTCTCTCAATATGAGGAGCCGGTTTAAATATATTAAGCATTAATAATTATCCCCCTTTGCTGTTTGTGCTGGATGTGTGGCGTGCCTCCTTTCCCGAAAAACAAAAAGAGCCAGAAAACACCCCTTGTCAAAAGGGGTTGGATTCCTGGCTCTCCTCATCTCCATCCAAGCTATTAACTTATCATGATAGCGCTTTCTTAAATTATCATAGTCCGGAGCGAATGTAAACGGGTAATTTTCAAATTGGGCCTTAGGGAAGTGAATATTATCCTTTTACTAAATGCAGTTATGTTTTTTTACTAGTAACATAAAAATCTGGAGGGAGGCTGTTTAAAGGTGGATGAATTAGATATCGCATTCTTTATTTTACCGTTAGGAATTATGCTGCTATCGATTGTCGGGACCTGTATTTGTAAAAACCCGTATCTGATGCCAATGCTTAGTTTGGTGATTTCTCTTGTGCTCACCTTTACCATTTTTAATGAATCATTTTTGGGATGGGCTGTTGTCTATAGCTTGGTTTCTCTGGCTTTATCCTATATCACATTGATTGTGGTAAGGAAAAGGAAGGAATCAGGAAATTAAAAAGACCTCACTTTCTAACATATCGTTGACTAAAGCAACTATATATGATTATAATTGCCTTAGTCAACAATATTAGAAAGTGGGGATTGATTTGAAAACAAGAGAATCATCTGTCGGGTTAAAATTCAGAAAGTTCAATCGATTTTATACAAACGTCCTTGGTTTCCTTAATGAGCACATTTACGACAGCCCGTTTTCCTTAACAGAAACACGGATTTTATTTGAGATTTATAATACGCCTAATTGTACGGCAAAAGCTCTTCAGGATAAACTGGGGCTTGACCGGGGATATATCAGCAGGATTGTGAAGCAGTTTGAAAAAGAAGATTTGATCTATAAACAGAGGAGCAAAGATGACGCTCGCCACCATTATATTTTTGTCACAGAAACAGGAAAAACGATTTATAAAAAGCTGGAGGAGAAAGCCAATGAACAAGTGGAACTGATGCTGAAGGAAATCAACCAAAAGGAGCAGCAGAAGCTTGCCGAGGCGATGGCAGAGATTGAAGCGATCCTTTCACAGTCGCTTTCTGCCAGAACATCAGAGATATCGATTAGAGATTATTTTCTTTCGGAGGATCTTCAACTCCTTATTGAGAAACAAAGACAATTTTACGCGGAGGCTCACGGTTGGGATGACACGTTTTTAGCTTATCTTCAGGAGACATTTGACGCTGACATCGAAAAAATATGGATTGCGGAAAGCGGCGGGAAATTTGCTGGCTCTGTCGGGTTGGTCAAGCATGATGAAAAGACAGTCCAGCTCAGATGGTTTCTGGTTGATGCGGATTTTCGGGGCAGGGGGCTCGGCACGCAATTGCTGGAGCATCTGGTTGCATACTGCCAAGACATGAAGTTTGACCGCATTTTCCTTTGGACGGTGAGCAACATGGCTGAGGCTCGTCCGCTCTATAAAAAATTTGGATTCAGGATAAGTGAAGTAAAACAAGAAGCGCCATTATGGGGACAGCAGCTGACAGAAGAACGGTGGGATTTGGAACTGTCATGAAAAGACTGCATTATGCGTGGATCATCGTCTCCGTCACCTTTTTGATCTTATTGGCGGTTCAGGGGGTGCGGCTGTCATTTGGTGCGTTTGTGGAGCCGTGGGAACGGCAGTTTTCAATGGATAGAAGCACCATCTCGCTGATTTCGACGATGAGTTTTATTGTTTATGGCATATCACAGCCTGTGATTGGGCGGCTTGTGGACAAATGGGGTGCCCGGGCTGTTTTGGCATGGAGTGCGTTACTGACAGGAGTCAGCATTTTCTTAACATACCTAGTGACTTCGCCTTGGCAGCTGTTTCTGCTTTATGGGCTGGGTGTCTCGCTTGGAGTGGGCGGAGCATCGAATGTGGCGGCAAGTGTATTGGTCGTCAATTGGTTCAGCAAAAAGCGGGGACTAGCCTTTGGGATCATGGAAGCAGGCTTTGGCGCGGGGCAAATGCTTCTCGTTCCCGGCTCACTCATGTTGATCCATTGGTTTAGCTGGAAGCTGACGGTTGTGGTGTTGGGACTGCTGTTAATCTTGATTGTCTTTCCGGCTGCGCTGCTGATGCTGCGGAACAATCCTTCAGAAAAGAATACAGAGCCGATAGGCGGACTGGCTGCATCAGAAAAAGAAACAGCACCCAAAACAACAGCTCTTTCAGTGGCCAGGATGTTTCGTATGAGGCAATTCTGGTTCTTGATTTTTCCGTTTTTGATCTGTGGATTTACGACCGTGGGGCTGATGGATACCCATTTGATTCCGTTTTCTCATGATCACGGCTTTTCAACGACAGTCACGAGTGCTGCTGTCAGTCTGCTGGCAGGCTTTAATATTGCTGGCATCTTGCTGTCCGGAATTGTAGCGGACCGGTGGAGCAGCCGGAAAATCCTGTGCTTTTTATATGCGGTGCGGGCGCTGTCGATCGTGATTCTTATTTACAGCCACGAGCCCTACTTGCTTTTAGCCTTTGCGATTCTGTTTGGATTAGTGGACTTTGCAACGGTAGCACCGACTCAAATGCTCGCCACCCAGTACTTTCAAAACTACTCGATCGGCCTCATGATTGGCTGGCTGTCACTCGCCCATCAGATCGGATCGGCACTAGGTGCGTATGTGCCCGGCGTCATCTATACGGTAACGGGTGAGTATACACTGGCTTTTTATTTGTCGATTGGAATGCTCGTGCTTGCCAGCGTAATGAATGTGATGCTGAGGGAGCCAGCTGCGGTCACGCGTGACAGTGCGGCTGTGGTAGACAAGTGATGAGGACAAAGGGAAAGCATCTCTGATTTCGAGATTATTCAGAGATGCTTTTTTTGTATTTTTGTTCTAATACGAAGTCGATCATACCGACTATGCGGGCGTTTTCGGATTTTTGTTTGAAGCGTTCTGAACGATTATATTAGCGTAAAACCTCAAACATCTATTGGGAAGTTGAGATTATTTAACATATTTTCACAATAGTTGATTTGTAACGCAGCATGAGATGTCTGTCGTCTACCCATAAACTGTAATTTAGACATTAAGCATCCATTTTACATTCGTTCTCCAACAGCTTCGCTTTCGGTTTCATCTCCGAGATGTAGAGGCCTAAAAGCGTAAGGGCGCCTCCTAGAAGAGCGATCCATGTCATGTTTTCATGCAGGATCAGGACGGAAGCGGCGATTGTGATAACCGGGACCATGTATATATACGCACTGGATTTGACGGCTCCGAGCACGCCGACTGAGTAATTCCAAGTGGCGAAGCACAGGGCCGAAGCGCCAATCCCTAAGAAAAGCATGTTGAGTATATTTGAAGCAGATGAAAATCGGCTTAGGTCAAAATGGAAGTCGAACAAAAATAAAGCAGGAACCATAAATAATAGGCCATACAAAAATACTCTCTGTGTCAGCTCGATGATGTGGTATTCGTAGGCGCTTAATTTTTTCATGAATATCGAGTATCCGCCAAACACGAGAGCAGCCCCGGCTGCCATGATGTCTCCGAGCGGATTTAGACGAAGTACCACATTGCCGTTAAACGTAATCAATAAAAGCCCGATCAGTGCCGAGACAAATCCAATCAAAAAAGTCAGACGCAGTTTTTCGCCTTCGAGCAGAAAATGGGCCAAAACCGCAGTGATCATCGGTATAATGGACACGATCATGCCGACATTGGATGCGTATGTATAGGTGAGAGCTATATTTTCTAATAGAAAGTATAAGGTTACGCCAAATAAACCAGCCCCGGCAAACAACAGCTCCTGCCGCCAATTTCTGAACGGAATCATGTTGGGACGGACGAGGATAAGAGCGATAAAGCCCATCAAAAACCGATAAAATAATATTTCCATTGGAGAGAAGTCAGCCAGCAGAACTTTTGTCGAAATAAAGGTCGTCCCCCAAATCAGAATGGTCACAATGGCTGCGATATGCCCCGAAGTTTCTCTTTGTATGTTCATCTGTGAAGCTCCTTTTCAAAAATCTTCATGTATTGCTTCGGCGTCAGCCCCACCTGCCGTTTAAAAAACTTCGTCATATGACTCTGATCGCTGAATCCTGTCTGAAATGCCGCATCAATCGGTCTTACTCCTTGTTCAAGGAGTTTTTTGGCTTGATTAATCCTGATTGTTTCCATGTAGCTATTAGGGGTAATGCCTTTTTGTTTTGTAAATGAACGCAATAAATGATACTTGCTCCAGCCTGTTAATTCACTCAAATCATTGAGTGTGACATTTTCGGCATAATGCTCTTCTAAAAATTCACAAACCATTTTGACTTCGTCTGATGGTTCTGGAACGCTGCTAAGGAACGTGACATCTGAATAATGGCGGATCAGCTCCTCTAATAGATGAAGAAACAGTTCCTCCTTACGCAAAGCTTGTTTTTCCTCGGATATCAAAATATGCAATTCCTGCAGGCTGGCTGTCAGCTCATGGCGGAATAACACATGCTGGGAGAAATAAGGGAGATGCCCGGAGCCAGTAATCTCTTTCACCGCCTTCTCCATGATATCCGGCATGACATTGATACACCGATAATCAAGCGTCCGGCCGTCAATCTGTTCACAGCTATGCGTGTCACGAGGGTTAAAGAGGAGAAGATCACCTGGATTGATGATATATTCTTGATCCTGACAGGCCAGATACCGTTGCCCTTTTTCAATAAATCCAATCACATAATAATCGTGAAAGTGGTTCGGGAACTTTTGCATAATTCCCTTGAAACGGTAGGCTTCTATATGAAGGTGTGGGTCAAGCTGCAGTGTGCGGGTTTCATTTTGCATGGGATGCCTCCTGTCGGTGTGGTGTCTTGGATTAAGTGTAGCATGATTTTGGGAGATTTCTTGTATGATGTTGCTGTTTAGGAATAGAGAAAGCAGACCGTTATTGGTCTGCTTTCGTTACCTTGTATGATTAAGTATTTTAACGTAAATCTAAATATCCCCATATTGCTCGATAATCGCTTTATCTGCACAATACTGATAAAATTCTTCTATTAATTTATCAACATCTTGCTTACGAGCTATTTTTTCTAACCAAACTCCTGGGATCCCATCTAGCTTATAATACATTCCTGCTATCGATCCTGTTATTGATGCTACAGTATCAGTATCTTCTCCTAAGTTCACTGCTGTTAGTACAGCCTCGGTAAATGAAGATGTAGTGCCGAAACACCAAATTGCCGCTTCTAAAGTATGAACGACATACCCGTCTGATCGAATTTCTTCTCTTGGTGTATTCAAAAAGCTTTTTTCAAAAATTCTTTTATAATGTGTTAACTCTTTATGGTATATATGTTCTTTTTTGAAATTCTCGTCGAAAAGCTCTTTCACTTCTCTTAAAGATGTATCAATTGAATTGTTATAATATAGCCTTAGTAATAGTTCAACATAAATAATGGAACCAACTATAGCACGCGGATGGGCATGGGTTATTTCAGTGTATTTCTTGATCATCTCTGCTTTTTTCACAAAATCGAATTCCTTATGCAAAATAAACACTAATGGTGAAATTCTCATTAATGCTCCATTTCCGTTATCAAATTCTGACTGACCGCCGCATTTTTCTGGCAGAACTCCTTTCCTAAATCGGGTAATTGCTTCAACGGTCGTCCTGCCAATGTCAAACATTTCACCATACGGCGTCCAGTAACCTTCATCTTGATACAGTTTAAATTTCTGCATTAAATCATTTATGTTCCCTTTTTCAATCATATTCTCCATCAGGCACAAGGTCAGAGATGTATCGTCAGACCAGGTTCCAGGAGGTTGATTATAGGTGCCGTATCCTACCATATCCTGCACATGAAAATCTCCTCTTTTTTTGAATTCAACAGGGACTCCTAACATATCTCCTATAATGCCACCGTATATTGTTGGAAGAACTTTGTTTTTTATATTAAGTTTAAGAAAGCTCTTATTGTCATCTTCCCATCTATCTATCATTCTTCTGCCTCGCATTTTTTCACCCACTTAAATTAAGTCTAAAATAATATGTAACTTATTGTTGCTATCAACATGTGCGCTTTTAATAACCATCTCTTGCCCAAAATTTAAAAGTAACTCAGCTTCATTAGGAAAGTGGCTTATCTTTCCGAGATAGGCTGCATTGGTTCCTGCTGGAACATTTATTTCCCATGAGACTTCCATGTGATCAAAGGATGATTCCTTAACAATTGCTGTACTAACAAAACCATTGTCTCTGAAAATCTTTCCAATTAATGATTCAGCATTAATGTCTCCATATTTGTTAATTTCAATTAATGACTCTAAAGGTCTTAGGTCTGTTCCTCTATAAACTTGTAAATTGTGTGGAACTCGCGCTTTATCCAACCCATTCTTTATATTATAGATTGTATCTAAATCAATGCCATCTAAAGAATCACTAATTCCTCTTAGATAATCATTTATTTTTTTATAATCATCACCAGTATATTGCTTAATTGCTTCTTGTTCACTTGGGGTTAATGATTTAATCCAATCGTCATAATACTTGCTCCCCCATTGGTGTGCTTCCTCTACGGTTTTAATATCACGTGTAATTTTAGAATTTTCATTTGGTCCTACGCCACCTGATTTGCTATGGTCGCTGCTATTAATCTGGACAAAGTTTTCAAGTTTCTTATCAAAACCCTTCTCTAGTTTCGGAATAGGGCTTTCAATGTTCCCAACTCCTTGTATTGCAGATTCTAGTTGATTGTTACTTGGCAATTTGAAATAAGGTTTTGCTTTTTCAGTAATGTTCTTTGCTATAGATTTATGATCGTTCACAAAAGCCTTTGTTTCCTTTGTCACGAATTTCCCTGCTTTTGTTGCAGATGCCACTTTTCCGAGTCCCTTGGCGCCAAAAAGGGAAGCAACTGCGTAGGTGATGTAGTGGGAGCGGCTATAGACATCACCATGAACCATATTGTCGTTCCAAGATTTTTTAAATGAATCGACCATGTATTCAAAAGTTTCGGGAGCGCTATAAATGATATTTTGGAGTTCCTGTCCGGCTTTGACTTGTTCTTCGATGCCCATCTTGCCCTGTGCTCTATACGACCATATAGCAAGATCGTAAGCACCGACTGCGAGGTCGCATGCACCGGTAACGATATCCTTTCCGGCATCCCAAAGCCCGACAATTACACCTTTTCCTCCTTCGACAAGCATTTTTCCTGTTTGCTGCTGTGCTTTCATTTGAACGATGCTTGAATAATATTGTAATTGCTCAGCGCTCAGGTTGTCAGTGCCAATCTTTTCTGCAACTTTCAGGTATTCATCAGGATCAGTAGTTTTGTCGAGTTTTTTCTTGAGATACTCGATTTCTTCCTGTTTTTTTGCTTTGATGAACTGCTGAGCTTGTTTGTGTATATCCGCTTTGTTTTGATAAACATCTGTTTCGTGAAAGGCTTTTGCATTAAAACTTATTGGGTTGGTACTTCCGCCTTTGCTGGTGGCACCGGTCAGCGCTTCGAAAAATGCCCGAACCTCATGTTCTACAACTTCGGAGGCCTCGTAATCACTGTTCAGTTTCTCATCAAGGTTATGCAGATGTGTAATCGTTTTTTTTCGTTTTTTATCTGCTTTATCCAGTTTATCGGTGACTGTGGAATTGTCAAAGAGGGAAAGCGGTAAAATGTCATCAATAGAATTCAGAATTGATTTAATTTCTTTTTGCTGTGCCTCTATAATACCGTCTGCTTTGACTAGACCATTATACAGTTCGTTATCGAGATAAGATTCCTCGATATATGCATCGTCATCAAATGTTGCTGCTTCAATAGCGGATGGAATATTTTTGAAAAAAGCGATTCTCATGTCAATGAGGTCCAGCCACAGATCCGCCCCTGTCGCTTGTTCCTTATAGAAGGCTTTAATTGCGTTAGCTCCTTTGCCTGTCATGGCATCATCCAAGTTTGCCATCTTTTTGAACTGTTTTTTCAATGTAGCCATGTGCTCTCTCAATGTTTGGTAGGCTTTAAGGCGCGTTTCGGCAGTTTCTAAAATCGTACTTACTTCAAGAATCTTCATTTAATACATGTCCTTTCGCCTGAATTTTCCTGTAAATATGGTACCATGGTGAATTTAGGAAAGGAGCGCAAACTGAGAAATCAAGGAAAAACAGTACTTTTTTACTGATTCTAATTATTCATTTTACTCGCAGATATAAAATCTACTGGAATCAGCTGTCGTACCCATTCTTGGTGGCTTCCAGATCACAGTTTTTATATTGAAGATTTCAGGTGGTACTGTACGGTATGTGCGGAGTTCGCCAGCCATTTTTTTGTGGAAAGCCTTCTAATCATGCAACTCGTGATGAATTCTTATTTTATCTTTTTTAATAAAAATTTATTTTTCAAATATTTCAGTTATAATGGTTTGGAACAGATAGGAGGGGCAAAGATGTATCAATCAAAGAAGGTTTTATTGTTAGGTTCAGGTGAATTAGGTAAAGAGGTAGTGATTGAAGCCCAGCGTCTTGGGGTACAGACGGTGGCAGTTGACAGTTACGAGCATGCTCCGGCGATGCAGGTCGCGCATAACAGTTATGTCGTTGATATGCTGGACCCAGAGCAGATCAGAACCATTATTGAGAAAGAAAAGCCGGATTTGATTGTGCCTGAGGTTGAGGCGATCGCGACGGATGAATTGCTGAAGCTTGAAGAGGAAGGATTTCACGTCATCCCGAATGCCCGTGCGGCCAAGCTGACGATGGATCGGGAAGGCATCAGACGGCTTGCGGCGGAAACGCTTGGACTTGCGACGGCTGGCTATGAATTTGCGAATACATATGATGAATTTATACAAGCGGCAGCACAGATCGGTTTTCCTTGTGTCGTTAAACCATTGATGAGTTCTTCTGGAAAAGGCCAAAGCATCTGCCGCTCTGAAGCGGATTTAGAGAGCTGCTGGGAGACGGCGATGGAAGGCGGACGGGTGAAAAACGGCCGCGTGATCGTTGAGGAGTTTATCCCATTCGAATCAGAAATCACACTCTTAACCGTACGTGCGGTTAACGGTACGGCATTTTGCGAGCCGATCGGTCATGTGCAAAAGGACGGGGATTATATCGAATCATGGCAGCCGCATGATATGACAGAGCAGCAAATAGAAGAAGCGAAGCATATTGCGAAAACGATCACGGATGAGCTTGGCGGATACGGCCTGTTTGGTGTTGAGCTGTTCCTTGCGAAAGATAGGGTATATTTCAGTGAGGTATCTCCCCGTCCGCATGATACTGGTCTTGTCACGCTGGTGACGCAAAATTTGTCAGAATTTGCGCTGCATGTCCGGGCGATTCTCGGCTTTCCGATTACAGAAATCACACAGCTTTCTCCTGGCGCCAGCAGGCCCCTCAAAGCGCCGGAAGAATTAGCGGATTACACTGTTGAAGGATTGGAAAACGCACTGGCAGTCCCAAAGACTCAAATGCGCGTCTTTGGAAAGCCGATAACGAAAGCCGGACGTCGTATGGCAGTTGCGCTCTCTGCTGCTGATTCAGTTGAAACGGCAAGAGAGAATGCAAAGAAAGCGTTGGAACAGCTAACGATAAAATAGAGTTTGAGCAGGTCTTGTCATGGTACAAGGCCTGTTTTTTTTCTTTCTCCGTAAAAGTTTTATCATAAGAATCAGAAACCTGATTATAATGTAAAAGTCTTCCATCAATGCGGGTGGTTGACACTAAAGGAGGGAGATGACAAAATGAAATTAGTTCCAAGATTCAGAAAACAATGGTTCGCTTACTTAACGGTTTTGTGTTTGGCTTTGGCAGCAGCGGTTTCTTTTGGCGTACCGGCAAAAGCGGCAGAGAACCCGCAAACTTCTGTATCGAATACCGGTCAAGAAGCTGATGCTACGAAAAACCAAACGTCAAAAGCAGAACAGGTTTCCGCCCCTTATGAGGGAACCGGAAAAACAAGTAAATCGTTATACGGCGGCCAAACGGAACTGGAGAAAAACATTCAAACCTTACAGCCTTCGAGCATTATCGGAACTGATGAACGCACCAGAATCTCCAGTACGACATCTTTTCCATATAGAGCAACTGTTCAACTGTCAATCAAGTATCCCAACACTTCAAGCACTTATGGATGTACCGGATTTTTAGTCAATCCAAATACAGTCGTCACAGCTGGACATTGTGTGTACAGCCAGGATCATGGATGGGCTTCGACGATAACCGCCGCGCCGGGCCGCAATGGTTCGTCATATCCGTACGGTACTTATTCAGGCACGATGTTTTACTCCGTTAAAGGATGGACGGAAAGCAAAGACACCAATTATGATTACGGAGCTATTAAATTAAACGGTTCTCCTGGAAACACGGTTGGCTGGTACGGCTACCGGACTACAAACAGCAGCAGTCCCGTGGGCCTTTCCTCGTCAGTGACAGGATTCCCGTGTGACAAAACCTTTGGCACGATGTGGTCTGATACAAAGCCGATTCGCTCCGCTGAAACGTATAAGCTGACCTATACAACCGATACGTACGGCTGCCAAAGCGGCTCGCCTGTTTATCGAAACTACAGTGATACAGGGCAGACAGCTATTGCCATTCACACGAACGGAGGATCGTCATATAACTTGGGAACAAGGGTGACGAACGATGTATTCAACAATATTCAATATTGGGCAAATCAATAAATACAGCAAACTAGCCATATTCATGTCTATTTTGTTTTTATGCGGGTGCAGTTCGCAGACGCATTCTTCTCCAAAAGAAACGACTATTCCTGTCACTCTTCATGTGGAGGATGCTAAGGGGCTGCCGGTCGAAGGGGTTCAAGTGACGATTGTCAAAGCGCCCTCTTCAGATGAGGAGCCGAGTACAGAGATTGGCGAGATACTCGGTAAAACAGACAAAAACGGAGATATCAAATGGGATACCGGCAGAAAAGGCGATTACTCAGTCGCGTTGACGAAGGGTGAAACATCAGTAACCCATCACATCTCGTTAACAGAGGATAAAAAAGATCATGCCATTCCATTAGTCTTCAAAGAATAGCAGTTTCCTTGATTTTAAGGGAACTGCCTTTTTTATTTATTGCAGGAAACCAAACTATATACTGGAAATTTATTATGTGAGATAATAAGAAATAGGTATTTTTTCTTACGAGACAAAAGGGGCGTTATCCTTTATTTTATATTAATCAAACCCGGAGGAAAAAGAAGAAGATGATACAAGATTCAATGCAGTTTGCCGCGGTTGAAAGTGGTCTGCGCTTTTACCAGGCATATGATCAAAGCCTTTCTTTGTGGCCGATTGAGTCGGAAGCATTCTATGTTTCTACTCGTTTTGGAAAAACACATATCATTGCAAGTGGGCCAAAGGACGCACCTTCGCTCATTTTGCTTCACGGAGGCCTTTTCAGCTCTGCGATGTGGTATCCGAATATCGCAGCGTGGAGCAGTCAATTTCGTACATATGCGGTCGATATAATAGGAGACAAAAATAAAAGTATACCATCAGCAGCCATGGAAACGAGAGCTGATTTTGCAGAATGGATGAAAGATGTCTTTGATTCTCTTGGACTAGAGACGGCACACCTGGCCGGCCTTTCGCTTGGCGGGTCCCATATCGTGAATTTCTTACTCCGCGCGCCTGAAAGAGTAGAGCGGGCGGTTGTTATGAGTCCCGCTGAAGCGTTTATTTCATTTCATCCGGATGTCTATAAATACGCTGCAGAGCTTACAGGGGCAAGAGGAGCTGAATCATATATCAAGTGGATCACAGGCGACAGTTATGATCTGCATCCTTTACTGCAAAGACAAATTGTGGCGGGCGTGGAATGGAAGGATGAACAAAGGAGCCTGAAGCCGACAGAAAACGGCTTTCCGTACGTGTTCACAGACCGGGAATTGAAATCGATACAAGTCCCGGTACTGCTGATGTTCGGTGAGCACGAGGTCATGTACCATCAGCAAATGGCCTTTGAGCGGGCTTCGGTATTGGTGCCGGGAATTCAGGCTGAAATCGTAAAGAACGCCGGACATCTGTTATCTCTGGAGCAGCCAGAGTACGTCAATCAACGCGTCTTGTCCTTTTTATGCGGGGGGATAAAATAGTAAGGAACATGAAAAGATTGGCATTCATTTTTCAAAAGGTAACAAATGTTGTATAATAATAGAATTTGAATGCTGCTTTTTTTGGGAGCATTCTATGTTATCATGCTTATTGGAGAAAAATTTTTCCTGTAACGCTATTCGATCACTATCGTCAAATAATATAGATGGTTTTACAATTGGAGGTTTGGTTACACTGTGAATTACATCCCCTGTATGATTACGATAGGAAACTTCATTTGCGGATTGCTGGCGATTCATTCCTTGCTATATCACAACATTCATTCAGCAGTGCTTTTTATTTTTACAGGCATGTTCCTTGATTTCTTTGACGGGATGGCTGCTCGTAAGCTGAATGCCGTTTCTGATATGGGGAGAGAACTGGATTCGTTTGCCGATCTGGTTACGTTTGGGGTGGCTCCTGCTATGCTTGCTTACAGTGTCGCGTTGTATACCCTGCCATTTATCGGGATCTTATGCGCATTGATGTACAGCATTTGCGGAATGCTTCGCCTCTCTAAATTTAACATTGAACAAAGCAAGCTCCCGACGTTTATCGGTATGCCGATTCCGTTTGCGGGCATGTGTCTCGTTATTCTAAGCTTCACCTATAACCCGATCCTTCTGGCAATCGGCACTTGCGGACTTTCATATTTAATGGTGAGTAAAATAAAATTCCCTCATTTTAAAAAACATGCGGCAGAAAACCTGGAGTCCGGGAGATGGAATTAGTTCAGCAGCTCATAGCGGATTACGGTTATCTCGCTATTTTTTTGATGCTGGTATTAGGAATTGTAGGATTGCCGATTCCAGATGAAGTGATGATGACCGTTGTTGGCTATTTCACGCATACCGATGTATTGAATTATGAGCTTTCGATATTGATTAGTTTTGTCGGGGCTTTGTTAGGTATGCTGATCAGCTACATGATTGGCAGAAAAGCCGGACGCCCGTTTATCGACAAGTACGGCAAGTGGGTCGGCTTAAAAGAAAAAAGAATGATGAAAGTGGAAAAATGGATGAAGAAATACGGTCCATATTCTCTTATTTTAGGTTATTTTATTCCCGGCGTCAGACATGTGACGTGCTACTTTTCGGGGATCGGCAAAATGGATCTGAAAACGTATGTTGCGTTTGCGGCAATCGGCGCCTTTTTATGGTGCTTTGTTTTTATTACAATCGGAAGGGTTATAGGGATTATTCATGTTTAATACGGCTGTAAAGATTCTGTATCGATCATTGATAGAGCTGACGAATCATCGTCTGTCATCCTATCTGATTAAAGGATTTTGCGAGTCAAAAATCAGCAAACCGGTCATTCCGCTTTTCTCAAAACATTTTCGGCTGAATTGGGATGATGTGGATGGTACGGCTGCTGATTACGGATCGCTGTCCGAATTGTTCATTCGACAAATAAATCTGGAGCGGCGTCCTGTGTCAAAAGAGGCGCATGCGGTGGTCAGCCCTGTTGACGGTGTGGTTCAGACGGTAGGAATCATCAACCCGAATCAAACCTTTACGGTGAAGGGAAAAGATTACTCATTCGCTGAACTCACCGGCTGTAAAAGCGCAGACCATCAATACAACGGCGGATACTTCGTCGTGCTGTATCTAAGCCCGAGGCATTATCACCGTTTCCATTCTCCGATCAGCTGCAGGTATCAAAAGCTGGCCGAGCTCGGAAATCGCTCATACCCGGTAAATCAACTAGGCTTAAAATACGGGAAAGATGTGCTGTCGAAAAATTATCGGTTTGTGTACGAGCTGAATAGCGGCAGCCGAAATGTCCTGATGATTCCTGTCGGCGCGATGAATATTAATTCTATCGTGCAGACGAGCACCCGTGCTGAATTGGAGATCGGCGAAGAGCTGGGATACTTTTCATTCGGGTCAACCGTCATTTTGATTTTTGAAAAAGACGCGTTCCAGCCGTCCGCCCATTTAGCAGAAGGCCAAGAAGTTCAAGTCGGAGAACTGATAGGTTATGAAGAGTAAAAAGAGGAGCTTGCATAAACGCAGCGCCTCTTTTTTTGAAGAAAGGTGAGACTTATGGAGAAACAAATCATCAGCTGGATTACAGATTATCAGAACACCGGAGATGAAGCCGTCCTGCGGCAAGTGCGAGAAGTGTGCTGGCCGATCGTTGAAGCGGTTTTGCAAGAGAAGGCAATAGATGATGAACAAGCGAACAATTTGCGCGAAAAAGGAATCGAGCGGTTTCCATTCATCATCAGCAAATACCAAGCGGATGTGCAGCTTCCGGTTGAGACATTTTTACGAAATACGTATCGGTTTTACTTTCATCAGGTGATGAGAGAATCCAGCTAAAGCTTCTTTCAACAGAGAAGCTTTTTTTGTTGGCAGGAAAAGGAAACTTTTTCTATATCTATCTCGTAATGACTAGAGAACCTAGCAGAAAAGGAGAGATAGAATTGAAACGAATGATAGTGAGAATGACCCTGCCGCTGCTGATCGTTTGTCTGGCGTTTTCTTCTTTTTCAGCCTCTGCCCGTGCTGCTTCTGAAGAAAAATATTGGGGTTCATGGATTGAACGACATGCACAGCCGCTGGATGCTTCCAATGCTTCAAACAAAGACCTTCGCTTTCTGAAGAAGGTGCTGAAGGGAAAACGAATCGTTCAGTTAGGAGAAACCACACACGGCGCTGGTGAAATCAACGCCACAAAGGTCAGAATGATCAAATATCTCCACGAAGAGCTGGGATACGATGTATTGGCCTTTGAGTCCGGTTTTGCTGATACAAATGCATCCTACCTTAATATGGACCAATTAACCCCTAAAAGCACGATGAAAAACTCCATTTACGCTGTATGGCACACAGAAGATGTCGTTGAATTGTTTGATTACATGAAAGAGCAAAAAGAGAAAGGCGATCCGCTGATCCTTACCGGTTTTGATATTCAAAGCATGAAGAATTCATTCAAGGATGCTGCGACTCAATGGGTAAAAGCGGTGGACCCTGAGAAAGCAGAGTTGCTCTCCCAATCAGAAAATGATTTTTCAACATTAGTGACAGACAGCAATACGTTTGATGAATTTTCGCAAAAGAAGGAAGAGCTTGTGAAAAACTATCAGAAGCTGATCAATTTCACTAAAACACATGCTTCAGAGCTAAAAGAAAACCTTCCAAAAGAGCCGAAAGCTTATGAGATGTTTATGCATTCTCTTCAACTGAGAATTGACGTAATGGAAACGTATATGCTGGAAGAAATGAAAGAAAAACTAGAGGAGTATCCGGAGAATATTGAGGATTTTTCATTCTTTATGAGAGACCGCATGATGGCTGAACAATTTCAGTGGGTAGCTGACACCCTTTATCCGAAAAAGAAAATCATTGTCTGGGGCCACAATTATCATCTACGCAAACAGAATACGAAGATGATAAAGGACTGGGTACAGCTAAACGGCCCTAACATGGGTGATTATTTGCCGGAGCAGCTGAAAAAACAAACATATACGATTGGCATTTATGCTTACTCAGGTGCGAGTCTTGATAGCTCCGATAATAAGACTGTTAAGCCGGTTACAAGCCCGCCGCCGTCTGAGAGCCTTGAAGCTTTGCTGAAAGCGGCGGACCGACCGGCTGTTTTTGTTGATTTTCTCCATACAAAAAACAAGAAAGGCACTTCGTGGATGTATACCCCCCGCACAGCACTCTATTGGGGATTCACAGAAGAGCAGATGATCCTTAAGGAACAATATGACGGTGTCATTTGGCTGGAGCATATCACGCCATCTGTCATTATCAAGTGAGCGGTGTCCCCTGTGCTATAACAGGCGGAGTGCACCTTTTGTTTGATAGTTTTCAGATAACTACATTGATTAGTAAATGAATGGAAAATACTTGTCTACTGTGAGAAACCCTTGTGCCGCTTAGGTTTGTAAGAACTTGGATATTTTTATCAGTCTGGGCGGATCTGTTCATCTTTGCGGCATTTTCCTGTATGATATAGTAAGAGTGTGCATAGCAACTAACTATAATTGAACAGGGTGTTTAAAACATGGAAAAACAATACAGAGTATTACTTTACTATAAATATGTTCCGATTGAAGATCCAGAGGCGTTTAGAGAGCAGCATCTGGCTTTTTGTAAGGAGCTTGGTTTGTTAGGCCGTATCCTTGTTTCTTCTGAAGGAATTAACGGTACGGTATCAGGTACGGTTGAACAGACTGAAAAATATATGGAAACAATGAAAGCTGATCCTCGTTTTGCGGACATGGTATTTAAAATTGATGAAGCAGAAGGCCATGCCTTCAAAAAAATCTTCGTCCGCCATAAAAAAGAGCTTGTAACGCTTCGTCTTGAAGATGATGTCGATCCGAACGAAACAACAGGTCAGCATTTGAAGCCTGCAGAATTTTATGAGAAGATGCAGGATCCAAACACAATTGTCATCGACGCGCGTAACGATTACGAGTATGACCTTGGCCATTTCAGAGGTGCGGTCCGTCCTGACATCGAAGCCTTCCGCGAATTACCTGAATGGATTGAAGAACACAAAGATATGCTTGAAGGCAAAAAGATTTTAACGTACTGTACAGGCGGCGTGCGCTGTGAAAAGTTCTCAGGATGGCTGGTGAAGCAAGGCTTTGAAGATGTAGCACAACTTGACGGCGGAATCGTGACATACGGAAAAGATCCTGAGGTGCAAGGCAAGCTTTGGGACGGCCAGTGCTACGTATTTGATGAAAGAATCAGCGTGCCTGTCAACCGTGTCGAGCATGTGATTGTCGGCAAGGACTACTTTACAGGAGAACCGTGTGAGCGTTATGTGAACTGCGCAAATCCATCTTGCAATAAAAAAATGATATGCACACCGGAAAATGAGTATAAATATATGCGCAGCTGCAGCCACGAATGCCGCACGAACCCAAGAAACCTGTATGTGAAAGAGCATAATATGACAGAAGAAGAAGTAAACGCAAGACTGGCAGCGATTGAAACAAAAGATCACGCTGCTGCTGAATAAAAAAAGAACACCTCGGATTGAGGTGTTCTTTTTTCTATATGCTTTCAGTTTGGCTGTTTGCGGAAACCCATTCTTTTTGGCGGAAGGCCTTTTCCCATTTTGATACCACGATACAGGCGATCGCATGTCCCGGTACGTTCACACCTGTTCTCGCCATGTCCATGACGCGGTCAACACCCGCGATAATGGCAACGCCTTCAGCCGGCAGACCTACAGCATTGGCAGTCGCCAGAAGAACTACAAGCGATCCTGAGGGTACAGCTGCAATGCCTTTACTGGTCATCACAAGCACAAGCATCATGAGCAGCTGCTGGGACAATGTCATGTCTACTTGAAAGGCCTGTGCGAGAAAGATACAAGAAACCGATAAATATAAGCTGGAGCCGTCACAGTTCAATGACAAGCCGGAGGGAACGACAAATGATACCACTCGTTTGGGACAGCCGTATTTCTCCATTCTATCCATCAGCTGAGGGAGAATGGTTTCAGTGCTGGTGGTGGAAAATGCAATTAAAAACAGATCCCATATCATTTTCAATACTTCGAAATACTTAATCTGAAAGATGAGACCGACAAGCGGAAAGAGGACAAAGAGGATCAGGAACAGGCCAAGGAATACGGTGCCAACCAGCTTAAACATAGGGAGGAGGAGTTCAATGCCATATTGGCCCACAGAAGCTGCCATCAGGGCTAACACGCCGATAGGAGCAGTGACCATGACGATTTGTGTGAGCTTGAACATAATCTGAGCTGTAGATTCAAAAAACTTCATTACTGGTTCAGAAGCTTTGCCGATACCAGCTGCGGCGACACCAAATAAAATGGCGAAGAAAATAACGGCAAGCAAATCATTTCTGGCCATGACATCAATAATGTTTGTAGGGATAATATCCAGGACCATTTGCTTGAAATCAACAACTTTGTCTGTGTAGCCGGAAAGTTCATGAATATCTTTTTTTGCCAAATGGGAGAGGTCAAGCCCGACACCTGGTTTTAAGACATTCGCTAATAAAAGTCCAAGCCCTAATACCAACGTTGTAATCACTTCGAACCAAATGATCGTCTTGATGCCGAGACTGCCCATTTTTTTCATGCTTCCGCTTCCTGCGGCTCCAATGACAATGGTAGAAAACACAATCGGCACAACAATCATTTTAATCAGGCGGATAAATCCATCTCCGACAGGCCTCAGTGCCATCCCGAAATCAGGAAAAAAGTGGCCGATCACCGCGCCGACAGCCAAAGCGATTAAAATTTGAAACGCGATTAATTTTTTCAAATGAATCCCCCTTTAGAACGATAGAATGTAGGCATATTCATATCATTCGTGATTCAAATGCAAACACCTTTTTTCAAGTTATTTTATTTTGATAGCGCTTTCATTATGTTGGCGAAAAAGTCCCCCGCAGCAGGGAGGACTTTTTTACTTCATTTGAATGTACTTTAGATCTTCTTCAGAGGTATTTGTGAAAATAACCGGTGTTATGGCTGAATCGGCATGCTGCTTGATGTAATTGAGATCAAAGGTGAGAAGCAGTTCGCCTTGTTTGACGGCTTGTCCGCTTGTGACATGTGCTTCAAAGCCTTCCCCATTCAGTTTGACGGTATCGATGCCGACATGAATCAGGATTTCAGTGCCGCCGGCGCTCATAAAGCCGATGGCGTGTTTTGTCGGAAAAATCGAGACGATCTCGCCGTCCGCAGGGGCAACGACTTTTCCTTCTGATGGTATAATCGCAAATCCCTCGCCCATCATTTTTTCTGAAAAGACTTGATCAGGCACATCCCCTAAAGAGACTGTTTCTCCTTTAATCGGATAAATAAAGGTCTCATCGGAATCGGGCTTCAGCGGTTTGTCAGTTACCGTGTCCAGCGCGGCGGCGGTGGCAGGGACGCCTCCGGCCATGATTGTTTTGATGTCGTCTTTTAAGGCATCGGACTTGGTTCCGAATATTGCCTGGAAGTTGTTGTTGACCTCCAGCACACCTACTGCACCAAGCCGTTTTAATTCATCCTTGCTGACTTGGCTTGGCTGATGAACGGTCACACGAAGCCTTGTGATACATGCATCCAGGTTAGCGATATTTTGCTGTCCGCCCAAGGCCTGCAGCACGTGAAAGGCAAGCTGGTCTTTTGCAACTGGAGCTTTCTCCTCATTCTGACCGTCTTCATCTGTCTCACGGCCGGGCGTTTTCAAATTCCATTTCAGAATCGCAAATCGGAACAAATAATAATAAATGAAAGCAAACACGATCCCGACAGGAATGACAACCCAGCCGTTTGTAGACAGTCCGTAGTTCAAGACGTAGTCAATTCCGCCGCCTGAGAACGTATAGCCGTGGCGGACATGGAATAAATCACAAACGACAAAGATGACGCCGGCAAGAATAGAGTTAATCAAATAGAGCACGGGCGCAACGAACAAGAAAGAAAACTCAACCGGCTCTGTAATTCCGGTCAGCATAGATGTGAGTGCCGCAGAAATCATCACGCCGGAGATCATTTTTTTCTTTTCCGGACGCGCGGTATGGATAATGGCAAGAGCAACGGCCGGCAGACAGAAAATCATGTAAGGGAAATCCCCCATCATAAAGCGCCCGGCTGTCGGGTCTCCCGCGAAAAACCTTGTCAGGTCGCCGGTTACGGTGTTGCCTGTTGATGGGTCTGTGTATTCTCCCATCATAAAATAGAAAGGCGTATAAAAAATATGATGCAGGCCAAAAGGAATCAGCAAACGATAGATCGTTGCATAAAAGAACAGTCCGACTGTTGAATCGGCAATTAAACTGCTGGCTGCGTTAATTCCGTTTTGGATCAGCGGCCAAACGAATGAGAAAATGACGCCGATCACCAATGAACTGACGGAAGTAATAATCGGGACAAAGCGTTTTCCAGAGAAAAATCCAAGGACCGGATGCAGCTCGATTGATGAAAACCGCTTATATAAATAGGCGGCGAGAAGCCCGATAATGATTCCTCCGAAAACCCCCATATCAATCAGGTGCTCGGCTCCTTCATACGGAGGCTGAAGGCCGAGTAATTTTCCCATATTGTCGAGGGTGACGGTTAAAATTAAGTATCCGATGACAGCGGCAAGTCCGGCTACACCTTCTCCGCCGGCTAATCCGATCGCGACCCCCACGGCGAAAATCAGCGGGAGATTATCGAATACAACGCCGCCCGCATCCTTTATAATAGGAATGTTCAGTAAATCCTTGTCTCCGAAACGGAGCAAAAGACCTGCTGCCGGCAGGACGGCAACCGGAGTCATCAACGCGCGGCCAAGCTGCTGCAGAATTTGAAATGCCTTTTTAAACATGACAGTCTCCTTTTATTGTGTTATGAGAATGATGCACTCTTTAATTTTTGAGCTGCTTTATAATCGGCGATAACGGTTACATGATTGTGTTTTTGAAGAATGGAGGCTGGTACTTCTGTCGTGACAGGACCTTCAGCCATCTTTTGAATAGCGTCTGCTTTTTCCTCGCCGCTTGCTAAAAGCACAATATGTTTGCTGAATTCCATGATGGTTTTAATGCCCATTGAAATCGCGAGTCTCGGCACCAGCACCGGATCACCGCCGAAGAATCTGGCATTTGCCTGTATCGTGCTTTCCGAGAGCTTCACAACACGTGTCCGGTCTTCAAAATCAGATCCCGGTTCATTAAAACCGATATGGCCATTGGCGCCGATGCCGAGAATTTGGACATCAATGCCTCCCGCTTGGCGGATGAGATCCTCGTATACTTTGCATTCCGCCTCAAGCTGCGGGTTGTCTCCTTGCGGGATATGAATATGATCAGGCTGCATATTGATATGCTGAAATAGATGCTCATGCATAAAGTGGTTATAACTTTGCGGATGAGATGGAGAGAGACCAGCGTATTCATCCAAATTAAATGTAGTAACCTTTGAAAAATCAATTTTGCCTGCCTGATAGTCTGAAATCAACTGCTTATACAAGCCGACCGGTGTGCTCCCTGTTGCCAGACCGAGAACGGCATCTCTCTTAGCTTGTATTTGTTCTTTAATAATGGCAGCGCTTAACTTACAGAGTTCTTCGTAGTGCTCGGCGATCAGAATCTTCATGTGACACCCCCTCAAAGAGATAGACAAGCACCATATTTGTTATGACCAATTTATAATACTTGTCATTACGAATTTAGCACCACCATTATTAAACTGTCAATATTAATTTCTGAAAATTTGTTATAAAAGAAGGATACAAATCTTTCATATTGGGATGGCAAATGGTATTATGGTCTCAATGAAAAAGAACGGATTGCATACAGAATGGGGAGAATGAAATGACAGCTTTATATTCTGTTATCAAGTTTAAGATCATTGAGTTAATTAAATCGGGCAAATATCAGGCGAATGATCAGCTGCCGACGGAGAGTGAGTTTTGCGAACAATATGATGTCAGCAGAACAACTGTGAGACTGGCTCTGCAGCAGCTAGAGCTTGAGGGATATATTAAAAGAATTCAAGGAAAAGGGACATTTGTATCGGCGGCAAAAATACAAACGCCGATTCCGCATAAGATTACGAGCTTTGCAGAACAAATGAGAGGCCTTCGTTCTGAATCAAAAGTGCTTGAGCTTGTGGTGATTCCTGCCGATCACTCCATTGCCGAGCTTTTGAAAATGAAAGAGAATGAACCTGTCAACAAGCTTGTCAGAGTCAGATACGCCGAGGGGGAACCTTTGCAGTATCATACCTCATATATTCCCTGGAAGGCGGCACCGGGGCTGGCGCAGGAGGAATGCACCGGCTCGCTGTTTGAATTGTTAAGGACAAAATACAATATTGAAATCAGCAGGGGCACGGAATCGATCGAACCGATTTTAACGGATGAAACGATCAGCGGCCACTTATTAACCAATGTCGGAGCGCCTGCGTTTTTATCAGAATCCCTTACCTATGATAAAAATGAAGAAGTGGTGGAATATGCGCAAATTATTACCCGGGGAGACCGAACGAAATTCACCGTAGAACAGTCATATCATTCATAAAGCAATGTGTTTTAAGAAGGGAATGGTGGTTCTATGTTTTTATTGACGAATGGAAAAGTGCTGTGGGGAGCAGTGATTGCTGCATTCATCCTTTCAATTGTATTTTACCCTTCTCTGCCGACGCAGATGCCGATTCATTATGATGTTGCGAACAGTCCGAATCTGACGGTTAACAAGCTGGCGGGGACTGTGATGCTGCCTATTTTGATGGTGGTGTTTGCATGGGCGCGGAAGATCAATTGGCAATTAGTGTTCGCAGTGTATATTTTGCTGATTTGCCACATTGTCGTCCTTTGTTTAGCGGTCTAAATCAAACAGCCAGAATAAAACTGGCTGTTTTTCTTTAATTTTAGCTTCATCTGACAATGAATGTGGTGTATAATAGCTGATGATCCTAAAGAATATTCTGAAATTTATAGGTGTGAAGCGGCGTATTATTAAAGGAAAGGCTGTATACTTTTTGCAGCTTTAAAAAGACTGAATATTTAAACAATTATGTGAAAGGTGTGCTGATTAGATTGAATAAGCTTATTGAACGAGAAAAAACTGTATATTATAAGGAAAAGCCCGACCCGTCTTCCTTGGGGTTTGGACAATATTTTACAGATTATATGTTTGTGATGGACTACGAAGAGGGGATTGGATGGCATCATCCGAGAATTGCGCCGTACGCACCGCTTACGCTTGATCCGTCTTCATCTGTTTTTCATTACGGCCAGGCTGTTTTTGAAGGGTTAAAAGCATACAGAACAGAGGATGGCAGGGTGCTCCTGTTCCGTCCGGATCAAAATATCAAACGGCTGAACAGATCGTGTGAGCGCATGAGCATGCCCCCTTTAGACGAAGAGCTGGTGCTTGAGGCATTGACGCAATTAGTTGAACTTGAGAAAGATTGGGTTCCAAAGAAAAAAGGAACGTCACTGTATATTCGTCCTTTTGTCATTGCCACAGAACCGAGTCTCGGTGTGAAGGCATCCAGGAGCTATACATTTATGATCGTGCTTTCGCCTGTCGGCTCCTATTATGGCGACGATCAGCTGAAGCCGGTTAGAATCTATGTCGAAGATGAGTATGTGCGGGCGGTCAACGGAGGAGTCGGGTTTGCAAAAACGGCTGGAAACTATGCCGCCAGTCTTCAGGCACAGCGGAAAGCGAATGAGCTGGGCTATGACCAGGTGTTGTGGCTGGACGCCATTGAAAAGAAATATGTGGAAGAAGTAGGGAGCATGAACATCTTTTTCGTCATAAACGGGGAAGCTGTCACACCTGCTTTAAGCGGAAGCATTTTAAGCGGGGTTACACGTGCGTCTGCGATTGAACTGATTCGAAGCTGGGGCATTCCGGTTCGTGAAGAGAGAATATCGATTGATGAGGTGTATGCGGCCTCTGCACGCGGAGAATTGACAGAGGTCTTCGGCACAGGCACGGCAGCCGTCGTTACGCCTGTCGGTGAACTCAATATTCATGGAAAAACGGTGATTGTAGGCGACGGGCAAATCGGGGACCTCTCGAAAAAGCTGTATGAAACGATAACAGATATTCAGCTTGGCAAGGTGAAGGGCCCGTTTAACTGGTCAGTGGAAGTGTGAAAACTGAAAAAGAACCTGCCCGGAGGCAGGTTCTTTTTATTTTGAATGAGTCATATCAGCAGCCGGCTGGCTTTTGTGGTTTTTTACATAATATATTGCATAGCAAATGGCCATAAATGGAACGCCGCAATAGAGTGCGATTCTTTGATTCGGATCAAAGGCAATGCCAACAACGGAAGCCAGGCATAACAGGAGCGTGGCAATCGGCACGAACGGATACAAAGGGGTTCTGTATTTCAAATCAGTAACCTTGTTTCCCGCTTCGATATAACGTTTTCTGAACATGAATTGAGAAGCAGCGATACCCATCCACACGACAACGACGGCAAAACCGGAAATCGACACGAGCACAACGTATACAGTGTCTGGCGCAAAAACGCTGGACAGCAACGACAGAATGCCGCCGATCATGCTGAACACCAGCGCGTTAAAAGGGGTTCCTTTTGACGTCAGCTTTGCAAATGTCGGATGAAGCGTTTTTTCTTTTGATAAAGACCACAGCATCCGGGAAGAAGCGTAGAGTCCGGAATTAGCCGCTGACAGGATCGCTGTCAGGATAACAAAGTTCATGATATCGGCTGCGTATGGTACACCGACTCTGTCAAAGACAGCGACAAACGGGCTTTTGATGACACCTGCATCTTGAATCGGAATCAGCCCTGACAGCACAAAAATTGTTCCGACAAAGAAGAGTGAGAGACGCCAGACCGTTGTTTTAATCGCTTTTGGTATCGTCTTGTCAGGATCAACGCTTTCACCGGCTGCGATTCCGATTAGTTCCGTTCCCGAAAAGGCAAAATTGACGGACAGCATCGTCATCAAAATCGGGACAAATCCATTTGGAAAAAGCCCGCCTTCCGCGGTGAAGTTGGACAGCATCGGAGCGGCTTCTCCGCCTTTGATCGGAATGATGCCGAACATGGCAGAGGCGCCTAAAAGAATAAATAATACAATGGCTAATACTTTGATGCTGGAAAACCAAAATTCTGATTCAGCGAAAAACTTGACCGAAAATGCGTTAAGCAAGAAAATGAACAGCGCAAAGACGGCACTCCACATCCAAACCGATGTATGGGGGAACCAGCGCTGCATTAACAGGCCGGCTGCTGTGAATTCTGATCCCAATGCCACGGTCCATGTCAGCCAATACAGCCAAGCGACCGTAAATCCGGTGCCCGGCCCTATGTATTTGGCTGCATAGGTGTGAAAGGCGCCGGTCACAGGCATGGCGACTGACAGTTCACCGAGGCATAGCATGACAAGGTAGACGATGCCGGCCCCGACTAAGTAGGCAAGTATCGTTCCGGCCGGGCCTGCTTGCTGAATGGTATAAGCAGAGCTTAAAAACAGCCCGGTTCCGATGACACCTCCCAAGGAAAGCATAAAGAGGTGCCGGCTTTTCATACTTCTCTGAAAGTTTGTCTCATTCTTGTTGTGGGCAGAGTTCATCTTTTTCCAACTTTCTATCGGCGATTTATTTCCTCCTAATAAAAAATCTCATGTCAGAAAGTGACACGAGACTCCGGCGAACCGGCTTTAAGTTAGAATATACAAACTATTCCGATAAGTCAAGTTGTTTTTAAAGAGCGGGCCCAAGCCGCAATTTCTTGAATATTTTCGGGTTTTGTCCGGCAGCAGCCGCCAATCAGCCTCGCTCCTTTTTCATGCCAGGTGCGGGCGCTCGCCCCGTAAGATTCTGCGCATGCTGCGCCGTTCCACGTTTTTGTTTCCGGATCATATTGCTCACCTGAATTCGGGTAGACAATGATCGGTTTTGACGTGTTCTTTTTTAACTCCTCTATCAAGGAAGGGATATGCTGAAGCGGCGTGCAGTTGATGCCGAGTGCTGCAATTTGGCGGTGTTCATCAAGCCATGATGCGCAGTCAGCTGCAGGTGTTCCGTCACTGATATGCAGGCCGTCTTTAGCACTGAAGCTGATCCATGCATACGTTTCAGGAAATTCCTTCAACAGCCGAACAATCGCTTTGGCTTCAGTCAGACACGGAATCGTTTCGCATGCCAAAACATCAGCTCCGGCTTCAATCAGCGCCTTCATCCGGGGGCGATGAAATTCAATCAGTTCATCTTCTGATATTGCGTAGTTGCCGCGATACTCAGACCCGTCTGCAAGATAAGCGCCATAAGGGCCTATAGAAGCCGCAATGATCGGTTTTGGCCGATTCAAACGGTTCTCTTCAAGCGACCAAAATTCATCGCGTGCTTCAGCTGCTATGCTGACGGACAACTCGATGAGCCGGCGTGCTTCCGCTTCGCTCAGCCCGCGTGCGGCAAAGCCTTCAAATGTAGACTGATAGCTGGCAGTGATTGCACAATCGGCGCCTGCCGCGAAATAATCAGTATGTACTTGTTTAATCAGATTTGGCTCTTCCATCAGGATTTTTGCCGACCACAGACTGTCATTCAAATTACAGCCCTTGCGTTCAAGCTCGGTCGCCATGGCGCCGTCTAGCACAATAAGCGGGTATGTATCTAGTATGTGTTGGATAGGATTCATAGAATGTACCGATGCCTTCTTTCAGATTTTTTTGAAAAAGATATGAAAATCGTAATGGAGGCTTACGTGTTTGTCAATAAACGCAAAAAGAGAAAGGTGTTCAGCCCATATGTCTGAACACCTTTTCTTATGATATTTGTTTGTTGTGCGTGTCAGTCTTTGTGTCTGAAACCGGCCAGCACTCAATGCCATTGTGGTTTTTGAGCACATTTTTATAAAAGACCGGATCTTTGCCTGCTTTTTTCTGGCGTGTATAGTCTTTCAGCGCCGTAAAAACAACTTTTGATAGTAAGAAAATCGCGATTAAATTCACGACGACCATCAAACCCATGAACAAATCAGCAAGATCCCAGACGAGCTGGACTTTGGCAACACAGCCAAACACGATCATTGCCAGCACGCCGATACGGTAGACAAAAATCAGTTTTTTGCTTTTGTTCAAAAAGCCGATATTGGTTTCGCCATAATAATAGTTTCCGATTAAAGCACAGAATCCGAATAACAAAATCAGAATGGCGAGAAAGCCTGATGCCCATGATCCGACATGGGAGCTGAGAGAGGCTTGTGTCAAGGCGATTCCGCTCAGACCCGGAGTATGATAGGCATCCGAAAACAGGATGATAAAGGCGGTGCTTGTACAAATGACCAGTGTATCTGTCAGTACACCAAAAGCTTGGATCAGCCCCTGTTTGACGGGATGGCTTGTTGTGGCGGTGGCAGCGGCATTCGGTGCGCTTCCCATTCCCGCTTCGTTTGAAAAGATTCCCCGTCTGACGCCTTGCATGAGTGCCGCGCCCAAAGCCCCGCCGGCGGCCTGGTCAAAACCAAACGCATTTTTCACGATTAGCGCAAGCACACCTGGCAGCTGCGTAATGTTGGTGAAAATAACGAAAAACGCAACTCCGATATACAGGACAGCCAATACGACGACAATGGATTCAGCCAGCTTTGCAATGCGCTTGACTCCGCCAAAAATAATCGTGCCGAATACAGCAATTAAAATGAGTCCCAATGTCAGGCGGTTTGTGCCAAACGCGTTTTCAAAGGCAAGGCTGACTGTATTGGATTGAACCGAGTTGAAGACGATACCGAACGATAAGGTGATTAACACAGCGAACAGCGCGCCCATCCACCTTTTGTTCAGCCCTTTTTCCATGTAATACGCCGGCCCGCCGCGGAAGCCGTTTACATCTTTTACTTTATAAATCTGAGCCAGTGTGCTTTCCACAAAGCTGGATGCTGATCCGATAATAGCGATAATCCACATCCAGAAGATTGCACCGGGCCCGCCGAGTGCAATGGCGATGGCAATACCCGTAATATTTCCCGTTCCGACACGGGCCGCCATGCTGATGCAAAAGGCTTGAAACGGAGAAATGCTGTTTTTTGACCGGGAAGCAGCACCTTCTCTTAATACCCTGACCATTTCTTTCAGCATGCGAACCTGTAAAAACTTAAGCCTGAACGTAAAATAGATTCCCAGAGAAAGGAGCAAAACAATTAATAGCTTTGACCACAAAAGATCATTTGCAATACCGACGATATGTTCCAGGATTTGCTGCATACAATCACCTCTTTTTTCATGTTTAAAAAATGCTGAGCTCCCACTCCTGCGCCATATGCTTCAGCAGCATACCGCCAGTGAGGCTGTTGCCGTATTCATCAATGGCAGGCCCGTAAATGCCGATGCCGCATCCGGATTGAAAAGGCTGTTCTCTTCTAGCACTTGGAGGAACCAGCGCCATGATGCCACCGGAGACGCCGCTTTTGGCCGGCACGCCGACAAACGCCGCATATTTGCCTGAAGCGTTGTACATGCCGCACGTCAGCATTAATGCCTTGGCCAATTTTGCCACATCTTTTGGAATCACCTGCTCGCGTCGAATCGGATGATACCCGTCATGAGCAAGGATCAGGCCGATCAACGCAATGTCTTCTGTGGTGCTCTCCATAGCGCATTGCTTCAAGTACACCTCAAGTGTTTCTTCTACGTCAGCTTCTAAAAAGTTTGTTTCTTTTAAATAGTAGGCCAGCGCTCTGTTGCGGTGGGCGGTTTCCCATTCAGAACGGAATACTTCCTCATGAATTCTCGGCCGTTTTCCTATCAAAGTTTCCATCACCGAGTAAAGAAACTCGAGCTTTTCGTATGCCGATTCTCCGGGAAGGATCGAAGCGATGGTGAGGGCACCCGCGTTGATCATGGGATTGAAGGGCTTTCCCGGCTTGTTGATTTCGAGCCGAATAATTGAATTAAAGGCGTCACCTGTCGGCTCGACATCTACGCGGTCAAGCACATAGGGAATGCCGCGGCTCATGCAGGCGGCAATAAAGCTAATCACTTTTGAAATGCTTTGCAGGGTAAAAGAGACGTTCCAGTCGCCGGCGTGTATCATCGTTCCATCAGGCTCCAATACACAGATGCCGAGCTGTGAATCATTGACTTTTCCTAAAGCGGGGATATAGTTTGCGCTTTGTCCATTGGCGGCAAAAGGGCGATAGTATTCAACCCAATCATGAAGCTGTAACGCCGTGTTTATGTCTTTCTGGTGCTCTTTTATCAATTCTTTCATCGAATTCCTCCTCACTGATTTTTTTCTTAAAGGACTGAGGTGTATCAAAACGAAGGCTAAAGGGGCGTTAAACGCTTTCATAATAGCGGAAGGTATAATTACTGTATAATGGAGACTACAGAATCATACAAAATACGACAAAAACATTTTGAAAATAAGCAGTAAGATTTATAAAAACCTCATGTTCTGGGTCAAAAGCAATTTGCAGGTTTTCTCCCGATTCCCCAAAATTAAAAGCGAGGATGTGATCAACATAAAACTGGAACGGTTTATTGAAAAAGACGGATATATATTGGCCCTCATGCTGATTACGGTGCCGCTGGCCGGTGAACTGAAATTTTATCCCCTCAATGAAGAATTCCGGGTCAGCTTTGGGGCACCGGTTTTTTTCTTCTTTTTATCATTGTTGCGGCATGTGCCCGCTGTGCTGCCGGGTTTTCTGACTGGAGCGGCTGTTTTCATCTTTCGCGTCTTTCTGGAATTATGGGGCGGAGGACACAATGGGCTGACTCCGATTCTGTATGATCAAGCGTCTGGCTTTTTCTTTTATATGACTTACGCCTGTCTGTTTTCCATATTAAAGGCCAATCGTTTCCGTGAACGGCCGATTATGCTCGGTTTCATTGGGTTTATGATTGAAGTTGTGTCAGATTGTGTCGAGCTAACTGTGCAATTTCTCATTTTTCATACGGTTGTCACGCCTGAGAAAATCACTGACATTGCGGTGATTGCGATTTCTCACACATTTATTGTGATGAGCTTTTATAGTGTGCTGAAGCTGTATGAAACACAATCGAGAGAAAAACAGACAAGGCAGCAGCACGAGCACATGCTGATGATCGTTTCCAATTTATATGAAGAAACGGTGCACCTAAAAAAGACATTGAAAACGACAGAGAAAGTGACAAACGATTCGTATCAGCTCTATCGGGAAATGAAGGGCAAGGATGTTCAGCTGAGCGGCAGAATCCTGAGACTGGCCGGAGAGATTCATGAAGTGAAAAAGGACAACCAGCGGATATTCGCAGGGCTTTCAAAACTGATTTCGAATGAGAGTTTGAGAGATTATATGAAGGCTTCTGATTTGCTGCAGCTCGTGATTCGAATGAATGAAAAGTACGCTGAAGCACTAGGGAAGCAGATTGATTTTTACTGCTCGATCGAGGGAGAGCATGACGAATATCACGTATTTATCGTGCTTTCGATCATTAATAATCTAACAGCAAATGCGGTAGAGGCTATGGATGAAGAGGGAATGGTCAGCCTGAGGCTCCGTAAGCCAAATGAGAGTATGGTAGAATTCCAGGTGGAAGACAATGGCCCCGGGATTTCCGAGAAAATCGGAGACATTGTGTTTGACCCGGGCTTTACTTCAAAATATGACGAATTTGGCACGCCTTCTACGGGTATCGGACTTTCCTACGTAAAGGAAATCGTGACTGAGCTAGAAGGGGATATCACGTTTGATAATCAGCAGCGGGGAGTGGTGTTTGACATCAGGCTGCCTGTCCGGCATTTGATTCAGAAAGGGTGAACCGAAAGCTATGCGTTTTTTTATTGCAGATGATGACCGTGCGGTGCGGTCAATTTTAAGGCAGATCATTGAGGACGAAGATCTCGGGGAAGCTGCTGGTGAAGCTGACGACGGAAGCCAAGTGGAAGGGCATATGCTGCAATTTAAGCAGATTGATATTTTATTAATCGATCTGTTAATGCCCGGAAGAGACGGCATTGAGACGATTCGTCAGATCCAGAATACGTACTCCGGCAAAATCGTAATGATCTCTCAAGTGGAGGCGAAGGAAATGGTCGGGGAAGCGTACTCGCTCGGCATCGAATATTTTATCCATAAGCCGATTAACCGCATTGAAATTGTCACGGTTCTCCAAAAGGTGAAGGAGCGGATCGAGCTTGAACACTCGATTGGAGCCATTCAGCATTCTCTAAGCCGGCTTGTCAATCGGACTGAACGGAAAGCGCGTCCCCAGCAGAAGAGTGACAGCGGTTTAAAAGAGGCAGGAACATTCCTGTTGTCCGAGCTGGGCATGATGGGAGAAGGCGGCGCACATGATCTCATGGCGGTCCTGCAGTATTTAGCAGAACACGAGCAATCCGAGCCGCACGAAAAACAAAGCCCTTCGCTAAAACAAATATTCACCCAAGTAGCGGTACGGAAGCTGGGGACAGGGGCCTCACAGACGGAAGTCAATCGCGAAATGAAAGCCTCGGAGCAGCGTATCCGCAGAGCGATTATTCATTCGCTGCACCATTTTGCTTCATTGGGCACAACTGATTTTTCGAATCCAAAATTTGAAACCTATGCATCGAAATTCTTTGATTTTCCGGTTGTCAGCCAGAAAATGAAAGAACTCCAATCCAAGGATGCAAAACCCCTTGCACCTGCTAGAATAAATATGAAAAAATTCATCCACGTGTTTTTTTTGGAAGCAAAGCTTTTGCATGAGACGATGAAACAAAGAAGGATATAAACCAAACAGCCGGCTGACCAGGCTGTTTTTTTGCTGCGCAGAATCCCGGCCGGACAGTGATTTACCGCTTTTTTATAAAATATCAGAAAATAAAGATATTGACTTATTGTTTATTTGTCTTACAATTAAACAAAAGGATATATGGGGAAGGAGCGGATGTGAAAGAAAAATTAATAAAAGCGCTTACAGATAGAGGCTGTATACACAAATAACAGGAGGTTATGTTGATGAGCCGTATCAGAAAAGCACCCGCTGGAATTTTAGGTTTTCCGGTTGCTCCTTTTAACACACAAGGAAAACTGGAGGAAGAAGCTCTTTTTCAAAACATTGAGTTTTTGCTGAATGAGGGCTTGGAAGCGATTTTTATCGCTTGCGGGTCTGGTGAATTCCAATCTCTCAGCCAGAAGGAATATGAGCAAATGGTGGAAGTCGCAGTCTCGGCAGCCGGAGGAAAGGTGCCGGTCTACACGGGGGTGGGCGGCAACCTCAGCACAGCGCTTGATTGGGCGCAGCTGTCGGAGAAAAAAGGCGCCGACGGCTACTTGATCCTGCCTCCGTATTTGGTGCATGGCGAACAGGAGGGGCTGTACCAGTATGCGAAAACGATTATTGAAAGCACTGACTTGAACGCGATTCTTTATCAGCGCGATAACGCCGTTCTCTCTGTTGAACAGATCAAACGTCTGACCGAATGTGAACAGCTTGTCGGTGTCAAAGACGGGGTAGGAAATATGGATTTGAATATCAACCTCGTCTATACGATCGGCGACCGCTTGGGATGGCTCAACGGAATGCCGATGGCTGAAGTGACGATGCCGGCTTATCTGCCGATCGGGTTCCACTCTTACTCTTCAGCGATTTCAAATTATATCCCGCATATTTCGCGAATGTTCTATGATGCATTGAAAAACGGAAATGACGAGCTTGTGAAGGAACTCTATCGGCATGTGATTCTGCCGATCAACGACATTCGCAAACAACGAAAAGGCTACGCCGTATCCTTGATTAAAGCCGGTATGGAAATCATGGGTTTGAATGTAAGGAATACAGCCAGACCGCCTGTCGGCCCGGTTGAAAAAGATCATTATCAGCAATTGGAAGCAATTTTGAAGCAGGCGGCTGACCGTTTTCCGAAAAAAGCCGCGACGGTTTGACCAGAAAAAACACGAAAGGGGCAATGGGCATGTCTGTGATCACGGAACAAAACACGTACCTCAACTTTATTAACGGAGAGTGGGTTAAGTCTCAATCAGGCGATATGGTCAAGGTCGAAAACCCTGCCGATGTGAATGATATTGTCGGATATGTACAGAATTCAACGGCTGAAGATGTGGAACGTGCCGTCGCCGCCGCCAATGAAGCCAAAACGGCTTGGAGAAAGCTGACGGGTGCCGAGCGCGGCCAATACTTATACAAAACAGCGGATATCATGGAGCAGCGCTTGGAGGAAATCGCCGCCTGTGCAACGCGTGAAATGGGTAAAACATTGCCGGAAGCGAAGGGAGAAACAGCCCGGGGGATTGCCATTCTGCGCTATTATGCCGGAGAGGGCATGCGAAAAACGGGTGACGTCATTCCGTCTACTGACAAAGACGCGCTCATGTTTACCACCCGTGTTCCGCTCGGTGTGGTCGGCGTGATTTCTCCGTGGAACTTCCCAGTGGCGATTCCGATTTGGAAAATGGCGCCGGCATTGGTATACGGCAATACCGTTGTCATCAAACCGGCGACAGAAACAGCTGTGACATGCGCAAAGATCATTGCCTGCTTTGAGGAAGCGGGGCTCCCGGCAGGGGTCATCAATTTGGTGACAGGCCCGGGTTCTGTTGTCGGGCAGGGGCTTGCTGAGCATGACGGTGTAAACGCCGTTACGTTTACCGGTTCAAATCAAGTCGGAAAAATCATCGGGCAAGCCGCTTTAGCGAGGGGAGCTAAGTACCAGCTTGAGATGGGCGGCAAAAACCCTGTTATCGTAGCTGATGACGCTGACCTTGAAGCTGCGGCTGAAGCTGTCATAACGGGGGCCTTCCGTTCAACCGGCCAGAAATGCACCGCGACAAGCCGTGTCATTGTACAAAGCGGAATTTATGAGCGCTTTAAAGAAAAACTGCTCCAGCGCACAAAAGATATTACAATCGGAGACAGCTTAAAAGAGGATGTCTGGATGGGACCGATAGCCAGCAAGAATCAGTTAGATAACTGCCTGTCATACATTGAGAAAGGCAAACAGGAGGGGGCTTCCCTTTTAATAGGAGGAGAAAAGCTGGAGAACGGAAAGTATCAAAACGGCTATTATGTTCAGCCTGCCATCTTTGACAATGTGACATCTGAGATGACAATTGCCCAGGAGGAAATCTTCGGTCCGGTGATCGCCTTGATCAAGGTGGACTCGATGGAGGAGGCGCTGAACATTGCCAATGATGTGAAGTTCGGTTTAAGTGCATCCATCTTCACGGAAAACATCGGCCGAATGCTTTCTTTCATTGATGAAATCGATGCCGGACTGGTTCGGATCAATGCAGAAAGCGCAGGTGTTGAGCTGCAGGCGCCTTTTGGCGGCATGAAGCAGTCGAGCTCCCACTCCCGAGAACAGGGTGAGGCAGCGAAGGACTTTTTCACAGCGATCAAAACCGTTTTTGTGAAGCCGTAATGGTGCTGGAAAGAGGCATGCGTCTCTTTCCCAGCTTTATCACAGCCAGCATATGATTCTCTACTTTGAAAAGGAGAAGATACTATGAAAAAAGACTTTGCGAGTGTTACACCGGCGGGCAAAAAAACGTCCGTGCGCTGGTTCATCGTGTTTATGCTGTTTCTTGTGACCTCTATTAACTACGCGGATCGAGCGACGCTTTCCATCACCGGAGATTCCGTCCAGCATGATTTGGGATTGGACTCGGTCGCCATGGGATATGTCTTTTCTGCCTTTGGCTGGGCCTATGTCATCGGACAGCTTCCGGGCGGCTGGCTGCTGGACCGTTTTGGTTCAAAGACTATCATTGCGTTAAGCATCTTTTTTTGGTCGTTTTTTACGCTGCTGCAAGGGGCGATTGGCTTTTTCTCCGCCGGCACAGCGATTATCCTGCTGTTTGCACTGCGTTTTCTGGTTGGTTTATCAGAAGCGCCTTCATTTCCCGGAAACGGCAGAGTTGTTGCCTCATGGTTTCCAAGCTCCGAGCGCGGGACAGCTTCAGCCTTTTTTAATTCAGCACAATACTTCGCAATCGTCATTTTTTCTCCTTTAATGGGCTGGCTTACCCACTCTTTCGGCTGGCATTCCGTTTTCGTTGTCATGGGTATTGCAGGCATTCTTCTGGCTGTCATCTGGCTAAAAACGGTGTATGAACCGAAAAAACATCCGAAGGTTAATGAAGCTGAGCTTGCGTACATCGAACAGGGCGGCGGGCTGATTTCCATGGATGACAGTAAAAGCAAACAAGAAACAGAATCGAAATGGCCGTATATCAAACAGCTGTTAACGAACCGCATGCTGATTGGTGTGTACATCGCGCAATACTGTATTACGACTCTCACCTATTTCTTTCTCACATGGTTTCCGGTATATTTGGTTCAGGCACGCGGCATGTCTATTCTTGAAGCTGGGTTTGTCGCTTCCCTGCCGGCGCTGTGCGGATTTGCCGGCGGCGTCCTTGGGGGCATTGTGTCAGACATCTTGCTCAAAAAAGGCCGTTCACTGACCTTTGCAAGAAAAGTGCCAATCATTGCCGGCATGCTGCTGTCTTGCAGTATGATTGTCTGCAACTATACAGATTCAGCGTGGCTTGTCGTTGTTATTATGTCGCTCGCGTTTTTCGGAAAAGGCTTCGGCGCATTGGGCTGGGCTGTCGTGTCGGACACGTCTCCGAAAGAATGTGCAGGATTAAGCGGCGGTTTGTTCAACACTTTCGGCAATATTGCCTCGATTACAACACCGATTATTATCGGATACATTGTTAATGCCACTGGATCTTTTAATGGCGCGCTTGTGTTTGTCGGCGCTAACGCGATTGCGGCGATCCTCAGCTATTTGCTGCTGGTCGGGCCGATCAAACGGGTCGTGTTAAAGAAACAAGAGCAAGACCCCGATCAATCGTTGCCTGTCTAATATTTATGAAAGCGCTTTATAAAGGGAGGAAAATGCATGAGTTCACCGATACAAGAGCAGGTTCAAAAAGAGAAAAGATCGAATATTCCCTCAATTACTGAGATGAAGGTGATTCCTGTTGCGGGACATGACAGCATGCTGCTGAATCTAAGCGGAGCACACAGCCCGTTTTTTACCCGGAATATCGTAATCTTAACGGACAGCAGCGGAAATCAGGGAGTCGGCGAGGTGCCTGGCGGAGAGCATATTCGCCGCACACTGGAGCTGTCAGAGCCGCTTGTTGTCGGAAAATCTATCGGTGCGTACCAAGCGATATTGCAAACGGTCAGAAAGCAGTTTGGCGATCAGGACAGGGGAGGGCGAGGAAACCAGACGTTTGATTTGCGCACCACTGTGCACGCCGTCACCGCACTGGAAGCGGCTTTGTTAGATTTGCTTGGAAAGTTTCTTCAGGAACCGGTCGCGGCTTTGCTGGGCGAAGGGAAGCAGCGTGATGAAGTAGAAATGCTCGGTTACCTCTTTTATATCGGCGACCGAAAGCGGACGACCTTGCCGTATCAAAGCGATGAGCAGTCAGATTGTGCGTGGTTCCGTCTGCGCCATGAGGAAGCGCTGACGCCGGAGGCCATTGTGCGTCTTGCCGAATCCGCACAGGAGCGCTATGGCTTTCAGGATTTCAAGTTGAAAGGCGGGGTGCTGCGGGGAGAAGAGGAAATCGAAGCTGTTACCGCATTATCGAAACGTTTTCCAGAGGCAAGGATCACTCTTGATCCGAACGGGGCATGGTCATTAGAGGAAGCTATTGCATTATGCAAAGGAAAGCAAGATGTGCTCGCGTATGCGGAAGATCCGTGCGGGGATGAGAATGGCTACTCCGCTCGTGAAGTAATGGCTGAATTCCGCCGCGCGACAGGGCTTCCGACTGCGACAAATATGATTGCGACTGACTGGCGGGAAATGGGTCACGCGATTCAGCTCCATGCGGTCGATATACCGCTGGCTGATCCGCATTTTTGGACGATGCAAGGGTCGGTGCGGGTTGCGCAAATGTGCCATGATTGGGGTTTGACATGGGGCTCGCACTCCAACAACCACTTTGATATTTCCCTTGCGATGTTTACCCATGTGGCAGCAGCGGCTCCGGGGCGGATCACGGCGATTGATACCCATTGGATCTGGCAGGACGGGCAGCGATTAACGAAACAGCCTTTTGAGATTTCTTCTGGCTGTGTCAAGGTGCCGGATAAGCCTGGACTAGGCGTCGATATTGATATGGAACAAGTGGAAAAAGCGCATGAGATCTATCGGAAAATGAATTTAGGCGCACGGAATGACGCGATCCCAATGCAGTTCCTGATCCGCAACTGGGAATTTGACCGGAAGCGCCCGTGTCTTGTGCGATAAGTTTGATTGTAAATATTGTCATATCCGCTATTTTGTCTTACAATTGAACAACTGAAGGGAGAGTTGTTCGTGTACGAAGGTTTAGAGGATTTGAAAGTCGATACAGTCAATCGGAAAACATTAGCCAAGCAGGTCATCGAACGGATTGTCCATTTATTATCGAGCGGACAGTTGAGGGCCGGAGACAAATTGCCGACAGAAATGGAACTGATGGACATTTTGCATGTCAGCAGGCCTGTGCTTCGGGAAGCACTCAGTTCACTTGAAACGCTGGGCGTCATTACGAGAAAAACACGAGGGGGCACATATTTCAACGATAAAATCGGCATGCAGCCGTTTTCCGTCATGCTTGCCTTGGCCACTGATAATCTTCCGGCTATCATTGAAGCGCGGATGGCGCTAGAACTCGGACTCGTGACAATTGCCGCGGAAAAAATCAATGAGGAAGAGCTTCAGCGTTTGCAGAAGACGATCGACGATATTGCCAACAGCACTGACAATCTTTATGGTGAAGCGGATAAAGAGTTCCATCGAATTATTGCGTTAAGCGCCAATAACCCCGTCGTTGAAGGGATGATTCAGTCCCTGCTGATCACCCATGCGAAAATTGACAGCCAAATTCCGTACAGGGAGAGAGATGTAACGGTCGAATATCACAAAAAAATCTACGACGCCCTTGCCAAAAGAGATCCGTACAAAGCACATTACCACATGTATGAGCATCTGAAATTTGTCCGTGACAAAATTCTAAAAGGAATGGATGAAAAATAATGGTGAGCAACCGCAGTTGAAACGTAAGAGCTGCGGTTTTTTTAAACCAATTTAGAAAACGCTTACTAAAATATGAGGAGTGATTTTCATATGGCGATGAACCTCAGGAAGAACCAAGCCCCCCTTTACATCAAAGTGCATGAAATAGATAACACCGCGATTATTGTAAATGATGGAGGACTGCCAAAGGGCACTGTTTTCTCATGCGGGCTCGTACTTGAAGAGGATGTTCCTCAAGGCCATAAGGTGGCCCTCACCGATCTCAATCAAGGGGACGAGATCGTGCGTTACGGAGAGGTGATCGGATTTGCTGATGAGACGATCAAACGCGGGAGCTGGATACGGGAAGCCCTCGTGAGAATGCCCGCTCCTCCGGCGTTAGACGATCTTCCTCTCGCAAACAGGGTGCCGCAGCCGCGGCCGTCTCTTGAAGGCTATACGTTTGAAGGATATCGAAATGCGGATGGCAGTGCGGGGACAAAAAATATTCTCGGCATCACGACAAGTGTTCAATGTGTTGTTGGCGTTTTGGATTATGCAGTCAAACGAATAAAAGAAGAGCTGCTGCCGAAATACCCAAATGTCGATGACGTTGTGCCGCTGCATCATCAATACGGATGCGGCGTGGCGATCAATGCGCCCGACGCTGTCATTCCGATCCGCACGATTCAAAATCTTGCGAGGCATCCGAACTTCGGCGGTGAAGTAATGGTAATCGGATTGGGATGTGAAAAGCTCCTCCCGGAAAGAATTGCCTCCGAAAATGATGATGACATTCTATCGCTCCAGGATCACCGAGGTTTTGCGGCGATGATCCAATCCATTTTGGAAATGGCGGAGGAACGGTTAATCAGGCTGAACAGCAGAACCCGGGTGTCATGCCCTGTTTCGGATCTGGTTATCGGCCTGCAATGCGGCGGCAGTGATGCGTTTTCCGGCGTGACGGCGAACCCTGCCGTGGGGTATGCGGCTGATTTATTGGTTCGCGCAGGTGCAACGGTTTTGTTTTCTGAAGTGACAGAGGTGCGGGATGCCATTCATTTATTAACGCCGCGGGCTGTCAGTGAAGAGGTCGGACAATCACTGATCAAAGAGATGAAGTGGTATGACAGCTATCTTCGGCGGGGAGACGCAGACCGTAGCGCAAACCCGTCACCAGGCAATAAAAAAGGCGGATTATCCAATGTGGTGGAAAAAGCGTTAGGCTCGGTAGCGAAATCAGGCACAAGCCCCATCTCCGGCGTGCTCGGCCCTGGTGAAAGAGCAAAGCAAAAAGGCCTGCTGTTCGCGGCGACACCGGCAAGCGATTTTGTGTGCGGCACCCTGCAGCTGGCTGCGGGCATGAATTTGCAGGTGTTTACGACAGGGAGAGGAACACCATATGGCCTGGCTGCTGCGCCGGTGCTGAAAGTATCGACTCGGCATTCCTTATCAGAGCATTGGGCTGATTTAATCGATATCAATGCCGGCCGAATCGCGACAGGAGAGGCCAGTATCGAAGACGTAGGCTGGGAAATCTTCAGGACGATTTTGGATGTGGCAAGCGGCCGCAAACAAACGTGGGCAGACCGTTGGGGTCTTCATAATGATTTGTGCTTGTTTAATCCTGCTCCAGTGACTTGATTCATGTTTTTATAGCGGGGATATGGAATATGCTGTAAAATGAAAATCAGCGTATAGGAAACGGAGGGGTTACAGCATGGCATTCATTAGATTCCGAGTGACACGAATTCAATAGTGAACAACTCTCGGCTGAAAGCGGGAGAATCGGGATGAATCCGCCTATGTATGAGCCCTTAAAAGGTTATCAAAAAAGAGGGTGGCGTGCCTGCCCTTTTTTGTGCCTTCAAGCATCCCTTCTCTCTACTGCAGGCCGGAGCATGAGAAAGGGGAAATGGGATGACAAACCTTAACAAAAAACAGCTTATCACTGAGATTGTCGGGCTTGCACGCAGCCAAGGTTTGACGGTTCATTCTGAGAACGCGCAATTGAATGAAACCGGAATGGACTTTCAAGTTGTATTTGCCAAGGACGACACAGGTATGCCATGGGTGCTGCGAAAACCGCGGCGAAGTGATGTTGTGGAAAGAGCATCTGCAGAAGGCATAACGCTTGCCTTTCTCCGCGCGAATCTGACTGCTGATGTGCCGGATTGGAGAATTCATACACCGGAATTGATCGCTTACCCAATGTTAAAAGGAACGCCGGCTGCTGGAATTGACTTGGAACAAAAGCAATATGTATGGAATATGGATCATCAGCCGCCGTCAGACGACTTTGTCCGCACACTTGCCGACATACTGGCTGAATTACATGGCACGGATCAAATATCTGCTGGGCAATCCGGAATAGAAGTGATAAGGCCAGAAGATTTCAGGCAAATGACAGCAGACTCTATGGTTGATGTGAAGAATAAGCTTGGCGTATCTACGACGCTTTGGGAAAGATGGCAAAAGTGGATAAATGATGATGCATACTGGCCGGGTTTCTCTTCTTTGATACACGGCGATCTCCACCCGCCGCATATCCTTATCGATCAAAATGGACGTGTCACAGGACTTCTGGATTGGACAGAAGCGAAGGTTGCTGACCCAGCTAAGGATTTTGTTCTTTATCAAACCATTTTCGGAGAAAAAGAAACTGCCCGTTTGCTTGAATACTATGATCAAGCAGGCGGCCGGAAATGGGCAAAAATGCAGGAACACATCTCAGAGATGCAAGCGGCATACCCGTTGGAAATAGCTAAATTCGCTCTGCAAACACAGCAGGAGGAGCACGTCAATATGGCGCTGGAAGCACTCGGTGTAACATCGGATTAAGAATTGACTTCGTTTCATGAACCGAGTATTATAAACTCTACAAATAATAGAACGGATCAACAATCGTGAGGAAGAGCAAGTACGCATCAGAATGGAGGTTCAGAGAGTCGGTGGCAGGTGTGAACCGATCCTTCCCTGATGCCGAATGGGCTTCTGAATTGCTTTGCTGAACGGATAGTAGGCGATGCCGGGTTTCTCTCCCCGTTACCAAGAGAGGAGTATCGAAACATAGGTTTTCTGTACTTAGAGTGAACGGCTGTATAGCTGTTAATAAAGGTGGTACCGCGAGACCCTCGTCCTTTGCATAGGACGGGGGTTTTTTGTGTTTCTTAAAGGAGGTGACGGCCAATGGACGATGGCTGGTGGTGGCATAGCAGATGAGTTAGAAAGGAGGATATCAAATGGTCATTGCAACTGATGATCTTGAGGTCGCATGTCCTAAATGTGAAAGAGCGGGAGAAATCGAAGGAACACCTTGCCCGGCCTGCAGCGGAAAAGGTGTTATTCTGACTGCTCAAGGATATACGCTTCTGGATTTTATCCAAAAGCATTTGAATAAGTAAAGGAGAAAAGCTGAGCTGAGATGAGAGCAGAAGAGCAGAGTAAGATTCGTGAGGCCGCAGCAGGTACAATTTTTTTGCTGATCGGAACAGTTTGTTTTGCGTCTAAATCGATTTGGATAAAATGGGCATACCAAATGGGTGCTGAGCCAGATGCCGTGCTGCTATACAGGCAGCTGCTGGCTGTTCCGCTGTTTTGGCTGATTTTTTTAATATACCGTCCTCCAATGCCAGACGGTAAGAAAAAAGGAGACCTATGGAAGGCTTGTGGCGCGGGAGTGTTTTGTTTTTTTCTGTCTCCCTTGCTTGATTTTATCGGGCTGAACCATGTATCCGCAATGGTTGAACGTATATTGCTGATGAGCTATCCGTTGTTTGTGTTTGGATTCGCCGCGTGTCGTGACCGGAAAATGTCCTCAATTCAGGACCTTTTCGCAGTTCTGGCGGTCATGTTTGGGCTTTTCTTGGCGCTGGGCGGCTGGAATGCTGAGCTTTTCCAGGCGAATATGATTGGAGCTGTATTCATTTTGTTATCTTCGGCCGTCTATGCTGGTTATCTTGTCCTTTCCGGGCATCTCGTCCATCAAATCGGGGGGATCCGTCTCAATGCATACGGGATGACAGCTGCTGGAGCTGCCATGATGCTTTACACAGGGATAAAATCGGCGGCTGGCATGAATACGTCAATGGCAGCATATCCGCTTTCTATGTATGGTTTGTTCGCGGTAATTGCAGTCGTTACCACAGTGATTCCATTTGTGCTAATGCTTGAGGGCATAAAACGAATCGGGGCACAGCGAGCCGCCGCCATTTCAATGGCAGGGCCTATCCTGACGATTTTCTATGGAGCTTTATTTCTCGGTGAACGGCTTCGGCTTATTCAAGTCATTGGATACACTGCTGTATTCTTTGTCATTACGGGCATGGAATACAGGAAGCTGAAAACAGGAAAAAAAGAATAATTTATATAAAACACACACGTTTTTCAATTACAATAAGTGTAATTACGTGTGTGTTTTTTGATTTTGTAAAGGTTAGGTGAGAAGATGCAGCGCATATTGCTTGTAGAAGACGACCACTCAATCAGTGAAATGGTGGATCATTATTTAACAAAAGAAGGCTTTGGAATTGTGCATGCTTTCGACGGAGAAGAGGGCATCCGGCTGTTTCAGCAGGATTCATACGATTTGGTCCTCCTTGATATCATGCTCCCGAAGCTGAACGGAATGGATTTTCTGAAAATCATCCGGGAAAAAAGCAATATACCGGTCTTAATGATTTCGGCAAAAGACGGAGATGTAGACAAGGCATTGGGACTGGGTTTTGGGGCGGATGATTATATCGCCAAACCGTTTTCTATGATTGAGCTGACAGCCAGAGTAAAAGCCGCGATACGGCGGGCAACGCAATATTCGGCAGAGGAGCCGGCTGTGAATAAGGTGATCCGGATTCACCAGCTTGCGATAGATATAGACAATGTTTCCGTTTTGAAAAACGGAGAACCGCTCCAGCTGACGTCAACAGAATGGCAGCTGCTGTGCTTATTCGCATCAAATCCTAAAAAAGTGTTTACGAAAGAACAAATCTACCGTTCCGTTTGGAATGAAGAGTACTTTGATGATCAGAACATCATTAACGTACATATGCGGCGGCTCAGAGAAAAGATTGAGGATGACCCCTCCTCCCCTCAATATATTAAAACGCTATGGGGCATCGGTTATAAATTAGGAGAGTTTTAGAATGACAGTGCTATGGGTGGCCGCTGTCATCGCTCTGGCGTGTCTGAATGTGATTCAATTCATAATGAAAAAGAAGCGGGACGGGAATCTGGCTTACACGGCTGACCAGCTTAGCTACATGCTCAGCCGGGATTCGGCAGGGCAAATTTTGCTTCCTACAGACGATCATGCGCTCAAAGGCTTGCTTGTTAACATCAATCTTATCGTTGAGAATCGTCAGCAGATCAGCGCCCAATTTGCCAAAACAGAGCAATCCATGAAGCGGATGCTGACCAATATGTCGCACGACCTGAAAACGCCGTTAACGGTCATTCTCGGTTATATCGAAGCCATTCAAAGTGACCCGAACATGCCGGACGAAGAGCGGGAAAGATTGCTGGGGAAGCTCCGCCAGAAAACGAATGAACTCATTCAGATGATCAACTCCTTTTTTGATTTAGCGAAATTAGAATCTGAAGATAAAGAGATCCCGATCACCAAAGTACATATGAACGACATATGCAAACGAAATATCCTGCACTATTATGACGCTGTTCAGTCAAAAGGCTTTCAAGCAGCCATCGATATCCCCGATACGCCGGTGTATGCGCAGGCGAATGAAGAGGCTCTGGACAGAATCCTGCAAAACCTATTGTCCAATGCGATTCAATATGGCGCGGCTGGCAAGTTAATCGGGCTGACGCTGTCTTATGATGAGAGGAACATCGCCATCACCGTATGGGATCGCGGAATAGGGATTAGTGAAACCGATCAGCAGCGGGTGTTTGAGAGGCTGTACACACTTGAAGAATCCAGAAATAAAGCATTTCAAGGAAGCGGTCTCGGTTTAACCATCACGAAACGGCTTACAGAAAAAATGGGAGGCACCATATCCGTCCAAAGCAAGCCGTACGAAAGGACTGCATTTACGATTACATTGAAACGCATGACATATTAATCGTAAGAATTTCTTAAGGTTTGAGAAATAAAAATGACAGGGCTCGCCGCTACAATAGAAAATAGGTAAAGAGAGGGAAGGAGAAACAAAGTTGACTTATATCGTACAAACAAACGGGCTGACCAAAACGTATCAGGGCAAAGAGGTCGTATCCAATGTCAGCATGCATATTAAAAAAGGTGAAATCTACGGCTTTCTCGGCCCGAACGGCGCGGGGAAAACAACCATTATGAAAATGCTGACGAGCCTTGTCAAACCGACAAGCGGTGAAATCATCATTCTTGGGAACAAGTTCACCCACACGTCATATGAGGTGCTGGGGAACATCGGCAGCATGATTGAATATCCGATTTTTTATGAAAACCTGACAGCTGAAGAAAATTTAGATCTGCATTGTGAATATATGGGATACCACAATAAAAAAGCCATACAAGAAGTGCTGGATATGGTGAATTTAAAACAAATCGACAAAAAACCCGTCAAAACCTTTTCCCTCGGAATGAAGCAGCGCCTTGGAATTGCGCGTGCCATCCTCACGAAGCCGGACCTGCTCATTTTGGATGAGCCGGTGAATGGTCTTGACCCTATCGGCATTAAAAAGATCAGGCAATTGTTTCAAGTGCTGAGCAAAGAGTACGGGATGACACTGCTGATCTCAAGCCACTTACTGAGTGAAATCGAACAAATTGCGGACACGATCGGCGTCATTCGGGACGGCAGACTGCTTGAAGAGGTATCAATGGAGGATGTCAGGGGCCAGAACACTGAATACATCGAGCTTGTTACATCGAATCAGACAAAGGCCTGCTTTGTTCTTGAGAAAGAGCTGCAATTAACCAACTTTAAAATTTTAAATGAGAAAACAATCCGAATTTACGAGGCTGAAGCCTCTCAGGCTGCCATATCCAAAGCATTGATTTTAAATGATGTAGACATTGAATCAATGAACAAAAAGTATACGTCGCTGGAGGATTATTTTATCAAATTGATCAACGGCAATAGCATCAGTGCGTAAAGGAGGAGAGACACGTTGATGAATTTGATCAGAATCGAATTAAGAAAAATGAAAATGGGCTGGTATATCAGAGGTGCCCTTATTGCCAACGTGATCATTATGGGTTTTATGTGGCTGATCAGTTATTCCGAAAAAGCCGATGGCGGGGTTTCGTTCCAAAGTACGGATGAAGCATTCCTCATCATCGGTACCTTCGTCAGAGCGGTATTTATCGTATTTGGCGCTGTGCTGATCGTAAAATTGGTGATTTCGGAATATAAAAACAAAACCATTCTTGTGATGTTCACGTACCCGATCAGCCGTAAAAAGCTGCTCACCGCTAAGCTCATGATCGCGGGCGGACTGACGTTTATCACGATTTTACTTTCAAATATACTCATAGCCGCCGGTTTCTTTTGGCTGAACTCGATCTACCATTTCATACCGGGAGAGCTTACTTCCGAGATCATTTCTCAACAGGCGGTCAAAATGGCGGTTTTCGCTTTTGGCGCCGCTGGAACCAGTTTAGTTCCCATCTTTTTTGGGATGCGTAGACACTCGGTTCCGGCGACCATCATTTCATCTGTAGTAATTGTGATGCTCATCAACTCAACAAGTCCGGGCTTCTCGATTTCATCTGTTGTGTATATCCCGTTATCGTTAGCGGCATTCGGATTGTTCTTTTCCTACATGGCGATCAGGAATGCGGACAAGCAGGATGCGTAAACAAAGGCGCCCAATATGTATAAAAGGCCGATGCTGTCAGCACCGGCCTTTCCATTATGAGTCTGTTCTTGTTTCAAGATAATGCTTCTTGCCAATCTCTTTGCTCATCATATAGAAATGGAAGCAATATTCACCGATTGCCATGACGATCGCGCCGAATAAAGCCGCCAATGCAACTTCACCGCCAGTCATCCCCATAGAAAGCGGCATGCCCATCAGCCAGATCACGAGAAAGGCCAAACCAAAATCAGCCAAAGTTGCAATCATATTATTCCATTTCGGCAATACATAAAGATCGCCCAGCAAATAAGAAATAACCCCTAACACAATCGTCATTAGCAGCGTATCACCAAACGTGAACCCAAAGCCCAGACCAAGCACCAGATACAACACAATAATCGTCATAATACCTTTAATAGCGAGCGCTTTCACATGTGTCATTACAATTCCTCCTTTTGTCATTTGATTTGTTATGTATAATTCCTCAAATGTAAAAAGTTAAACCTTATTTTTTTTCGGAGGCGGGTGCAAATCTGCTGGGGAGGGGTCAATGATGTGAATCCAGGAATTGAGGCTGCGGCGCTTCGACAGCGGAAATGTGAAGCTTGTACTGCACCGGACGCTGCTTTGATGCCCAACAGCCCATTATGTTTGCTGTTTTTAGAATAAATTTAAAAACTTCTCCTGTCCCTCCGTCATCACTTCTGAAGTAATGAAATATGATGAAAAGAGATCAAGGGGAGGTGACGTGATGGCGGTCGTGAGAGCAACGAGTGCGGATGTCGATTTGATGGCAAGGCTGCTCAGAGCGGAAGCGGAAGGTGAAGGCAAGCAGGGGATGCTGCTTGTCGGCAACGTTGGAATTAATCGGCTGCGGGCGAATTGCTCAGATTTTAAAGGCCTCCGCACCATCAGGCAGATGATTTATCAGCCACACGCGTTTGAGGCTGTGACTCATGGATATTTTTATCAAAGAGCGCGGGATAGCGAGCGTGCCCTTGCACGCCGGTCAATTAATGGTGAAAGGCGCTGGCCTGCAAAATTTAGTTTATGGTATTTCAGGCCGGAGGGGGACTGTCCAGCCCAGTGGTATAACCAGCCGTTTGTGGCCAGATTTAAGTCACACTGCTTTTATCAGCCGACGGCGGAGACGTGTGAAAATGTATATAACACATTTTAGAGACAGGACACCGTTCAAGTTGAACGGTGTTTTTCTTTGAAAAGATGCAATGGAAAATATTCCTGTGAGATAATCGAAGAAAAAAGAGCTGACGGAGATGACAGAATGGCAACAATTGACCTGCAAAAGAAAAGTGTAAAGATCGTACTGGAGAAAAAGCAGTTAACGAAGGTGACGGCTCGTGTCGGACTGGTTCTTGATATTACGGGATCGATGAGACCGCTCTACAAAAACGGGACGGTTCAAAATGTGGTGGAGCGGATTTTGGCAGTGGCTGATCAGTTTGATGATAACGGTTTGCTGGATGTATGGGTGTATGATAATGAATTTTCCCGATTAAAGCCAGTTTCAGAAAAGGATTTTTCGGGCTATGTCGATCGTGAAATTTTAAATAATGACCGCTTGCATAAATTCGGCAGAAATGATGAGCCGCCAGTCATGAAGGACGTGCTGCGCAAATATGTTGCGGAGGAACCGAGCTCGTATCCTGCTTTTATTGTTTTTATCAATGACGGGGGCTGTAAAAAGTCAATCAAACCGATAATTGAAGCTTCTTCTGATAAACCGGTGTTCTGGCAGTTTGTCGGCATCGGAAACGGAAACTTTGATTTTCTCAATAAACTGGATACGTTAGAAGGGCGTGTCATTGATAACACGAATTTCCTGCATATCGAAGAGATTGACCGCATTTCTGATGATGAGCTTTATGATGCTCTGCTTGCTGAATTTCCATTTTGGCTGAAAGAAGCGAAGGAAAAAGGGATTGTAAGAGAACAAGAGCCTCCTGCTGAAAAGCCGAAAAAGAAGGGCTTTTTCAGCAGATTGTTTTCGAAATCACTGATAAGGCACTGAGCCATTCTGCGAAATGGCTCGGTGTTTTTGTTTTTTTAAGATCATGTGAAGAAAAATAGTCCGAATGGGCGGCTTGCAAACGACAGGATATGCAAAAAACGCGTCATTCAGCCAGCTTTCGGCATGTTTCAGCGGCAGGCTTGTGAGGGAAGACCTGTTTTTGATGTTCAGCGCTTACAATCGGTTCACATTTCTTCACAGTCGTTTAACAATGATTTCCTATAATGGAGACGATCAATGAGGAGAGAGGGGATCTTGAATGGCATACGACAGTCGTTTTGATGAATGGGTACAGAAACTGAAAGAGGAAAGCTTTCAAAACAATACGTTTGACCGCCGTAAATTTATTCAAGGAGCGGGGAAGATTGCAGGACTTTCTCTTGGATTAACGATTGCCCAGTCGGTTGGGGCCTTTGAAGTAAATGCTGCGCCTAAATTCTCAAGCTATCCGTTTACATTAGGGGTAGCGTCAGGTGATCCGCTTTCTGACAGTGTCGTGCTCTGGACGCGCCTGGCACCAGATCCGCTGAACGGCGGAGGAATGCCGAAGCAAGCCGTGCCTGTCAAATGGGAGGTCGCAAAGGATGAGCATTTCCGCAAAATCGTAAGAAAAGGCACTGAAATGGCTAAACCGAGTCTTGCCCATTCTATTCATGTGGAAGCAGACGGGCTTGAGCCGAACAAAGTGTACTATTACCGTTTCAAAACCGGACATGAACTAAGCCCTGTCGGAAAAACAAAAACACTGCCTGCCCCTGGCGCCAATGTGCCGCAAATGACCTTTGCATTTGCTTCCTGTCAGCAATATGAGCACGGATATTATACGGCCTACAAGCATATGGCGAAGGAAAAGCTTGATCTTGTCTTCCATCTCGGTGATTACATATATGAATACGGCCCAAATGAATATGTATCAAAAACAGGCAATGTCCGCACGCACAACAGCGCGGAAATCATTACGCTGCAAGACTATCGGAACCGTCACGCTCAATACCGTTCTGACGCCAATCTTAAAGCTGCACATGCGGCATTCCCTTGGGTTGTAACTTGGGATGACCATGAAGTTGAAAACAACTATGCCAATAAAATACCTGAAAAAGGACAGTCGGTTGAAGCATTCGTGCTCCGCCGCGCGGCAGCATACCAGGCATACTATGAACATATGCCGCTCCGCATTTCCTCTTTGCCGAATGGCCCAGATATGCAGCTGTACCGGCACTTTACGTACGGAAACCTGGCGTCCTTCAATGTGCTTGATACCCGCCAGTACAGGGACGACCAAGCCAATAACGACGGCAATAAGCCGCCTTCTGATGAATCGCGCAATCCGAATCGGACCCTGCTTGGAAAAGAACAGGAGCAGTGGCTCTTCAACAATTTGGGCAGTTCGACAGCCCACTGGAATGTGCTGGCGCAGCAGATTTTCTTTGCCAAGTGGAATTTCGGGACAAGCGCAAGCCCGATCTACAGCATGGATTCGTGGGACGGCTACCCGGCTCAGCGCGAACGGGTTATCAATTTCATTAAAAGCAAAAATCTGAATAATGTTGTCGTACTGACAGGTGATGTACACGCAAGCTGGGCATCGAACTTGCATGTCGATTTCGAGAAGACAAGTTCAAAAATATTCGGAGCCGAATTTGTCGGAACCTCGATCACTTCCGGAGGGAACGGCGCCGATAAGCGAGCGGATACGGACCAAATTTTAAAAGAAAATCCGCACATCAAGTTCTTTAACGACTATCGCGGATATGTCCGCTGTACAGTGACGCCTCACCAGTGGAAAGCCGATTATCGGGTGATGCCGTTTGTGACCGAGCCGGGCGCATCCATTTCCACGAGGGCTTCATTCGTTTACCAGAAAGACCAAACTGGGTTGAGAAAGGTATCATCCACAACAATCCAAGGCGGGGTGAAGCAATCCGATGAGGTCGAAGAGGATCGTTTCTTTGCGCACAACAAAGCCCACGAAAAACAAATGATTAAGAAGCGGGCAAAAATCACGAATTAAGGAGTGGAAATTATGTTTTCAAACATTGGAATACCGGGCTTGATTCTTATCTTTGTCATCGCCCTCATTATTTTTGGCCCTTCCAAGCTGCCGGAAATCGGGCGTGCTGCCGGACGGACACTGCTGGAATTTAAAAGCGCCACAAAATCACTTGTGTCTGGTGATGAAAAAGAAGAGAAATCAGCTGAGCTGACAGCGGTAAAGCAGGACAAAAACGCGGGCTGAATGCTGAAGAGGCAGACACCGGGTCTGCCTCTTTTTTTATGAAAGGGAGGGCTTTTTTGAATGGATAAAAAAGAAACCCATCTGATCGGGCATTTAGAAGAGCTTCGCCGCCGGATTATCGTCACCCTTGCGGCATTTTTTCTATTTCTCATCACGGCTTTTTTGTTCGTACAGGACATTTATGACTGGCTGATCAGGGATTTGGATGGAAAGCTGGCTGTGCTTGGGCCGAGTGAAATCCTCTGGGTGTATATGATGCTTTCCGGCATTTGTGCCATTGCGGCTTCTATCCCTGTTGCCGCGTACCAGCTGTGGCGTTTCGTTGCACCGGCGCTGACGAAAACGGAGCGCAAGGTGACGCTCATGTACATACCAGGTTTATTTGCGTTGTTTTTGGCGGGCATCTCCTTCGGATACTTTGTCTTGTTTCCGATCGTGCTCAGCTTTTTGACTCATTTATCCTCCGGCCACTTTGAAACGATGTTTACGGCTGACCGCTACTTTAGGTTTATGGTGAATTTGAGCCTGCCGTTCGGCTTCTTGTTTGAGATGCCCTTGGTAGTGATGTTTTTAACAAGGCTGGGTATCTTAAATCCTTACAGACTGGCCAAAGCGAGAAAGCTGTCCTATTTTCTGCTGATTGTCGTATCTATATTAATTACGCCGCCTGATTTTATTTCTGATTTTCTCGTGATGATCCCGCTTCTTGTCCTGTTTGAAGTGAGTGTCACCCTATCGGCGTTTGTCTATAAAAAGAGGCTGAGGGAAGAAACAGCGGCGGCCGCTTAGTGCAGCTTACCGCCCGGTGACTTCACATCCTCATCATATTGTGCGGCCGTAACAGCGGCGATTCTCAATGCCCGGACAATCATGTCCAGGCTGAGGCTCGGCGCTGTTTTGTCGATTGTTTGCTCCGGAATGTAAGGAATATGAATAAAACCGCCGCGAATGTGCGGGGATGTCCGGCTAATGTGATCCATTAACCCGTAGAACAAATAGTTGCATACAAAGGTCCCCGCTGTGTAGGAAACCGCAGCTGGAATGCCGTGTTCCTTCATCTTAGCAGTCATTCGTTTCACGGGAAGCCCTGTCCAGTAAGCGGCGGGCCCATCTGGAGAAATTTCTTCATCAATCGGCTGATGTCCTTCGTTATCGGGGATTCGCGCATCTGCAAGGTTGATCGCCACTCGTTCCGGTGTAATCTGCATCCGTCCTCCTGCTTGGCCGACACAAATTACGATATCCGGTTGATGTTTTTGAATGGCTTGGCGCAGAGTGTCCAGAGCGGATCTAAAGACAGTAGGAATTTGTTCCGCTGTAATGATTGCCTCTTCCGTCTCGAAGCCATTAAGCCGTTTCGCCGCTTCCCATGATGGATTGACGGTTTCTTTGTCAAAAGGGTCAAAGCCAGTGATCAGCACTTTTTTTCTCATTCTCCCATCTCCTTTTTCTTTTATTCTATTGTTTATTTATGGGTTTTTCATCAAAATAATGTAAAGGAGTGAATCATAATGGAGCATTTGCCGCAGCAGTATCGTCATTTATTCCCAACCTTGCAGACGCATACGATGCTTGCCAGCTGTTCTCAGAGCGCATTGGCAGAGCCTGTATCAAGGGCGATCCAGGAATATCATGATAGCCTGTTGTATATGGGGACGAACTGGAAAGAAGCGATCGAAAAAACAGAGTTTGCGAGAAACGAGTTTGCAAAGCTGATCGGGGCTGAACCGGATGAAGTGGCGATTGTACCGTCAGTTTCTGATGCACTGGTTTCTGTAGCATCGTCCTTAACTGCATTTGGAAAGAAGCACGTTGTATATACAGATATGGATTTTCCGGCGGTGCCTCATGTTTGGCAGGCACACTCCGATTATACCGTATCCGTCATTCCATCAATAGACGGCGTGCTGCCGCTTGAACAATATGAAACGCATATTTCGGATGAAACAGTACTGACGTGTGTTCCTCACGTTCATTATCGTGACGGCTATGTTCAGGATATAAAAGCGATTGCTGAGATTTCTCAGAGAAAGGGCTCTTTATTGTTTGTAGATGCTTATCAATCAGCCGGGCATATTCCCATTGATGTGAAGGAATGGGGCGTAGATATGCTGGCAGCAGGCACCCGGAAGTATTTGCTCGGCATACCGGGTGTGGCGTTTCTTTATGTGAGAAAGGAACTGGCTGACGCACTGAAGCCGAAAGCATCAGCTTGGTTCGGCAGAGAGAGCGGATTTGATGGGGCTTATGCAAAAGACGCGCGCCGTTTTCAAACGGGCACCCCAGCTTTTATCAGCGTATACGCAGCTGCAGCGGCTTTATCGCTGCTGAATCATATTGGGGTTTCTCATATCAGGGATCATGTGAAAACGATCTGTGCCGATGCAGTTCAATATGCCGCTGAAAAAGGCCTGCAGCTGGCGGCGGCACAAGGTGGGGATCAGCCGGGCATGGTTGCGATCCGGGATGAGCGGGCATCGGAAACGGCGGCGTTGCTGAAAAAGAAAAAAGTGATTTGCGCGCCGCGGGAAAATGTTATCCGTCTCGCTCCCCATTTTTATAATACGAAGGAGGAAATGCGTCACGCGATTGATGAAATCGCGGCGAAAACGATCCACAAGTAAACATAAAAAAGCCCCTGAACATTAGTCAGGGGCTTTTCATATTAATGATCTACCTTCACGCGCTTCATAAAGAAAGCGCCAATTAAACCGATAATGGCAACAATCATTGCAAACACAAATGCGTGCTGTACACCCGCTGTCAAAGCTTGCGGGATGACTGCCGGATCGGCAGGGTTTTTAACTGTACTCATATAATCATGCTGGCCTGCAGCCATAATGCTGACCGCAACCGCTGTTCCGATAGCGCCGGCCATTTGCTGCAGCGTGTTCATAATGGCGGTGCCGTCTGGATAAAATTCACGCGGCAGTTGGTTTAAACCGTTTGTCTGTGCAGGCATCATGATCATAGAAATCCCGATCATCAAGCAGGTGTGCAGGATGATAATCAGCACAGCTGTTGAAGTGGTCGTTACATTTGAGAAGAACCATAGTACAACTGTGACAATCACAAATCCCGGAATGACAAGCCATTTCGGCCCGTATTTATCGAACAAGCGGCCTGTAACAGGGGACATAAATCCATTTAAAATACCGCCCGGCAAGAGAACAAGACCAGATGCAAATGCAGTCAGGACTAAGCCGCCTTGCAGATACATCGGCAGAAGCAGCATAGATGACAGAATGACCATCATACAAATGAACACCATGATCACACCCAAAATAAACATCGGGTATTTGAACGCACGGAGGTTCATCATCGGCTGCTTCATTGTCAGCTGGCGGATTGAAAATAGGATAAGGCCGACAACGCCGACAATCAGTGACACGATAACAGTCGGGCTGGACCATCCCCCGGAGCCTTCACCCGCGTTGCTGAATCCGAACACAATGCCGCCGAAGCCAATCGTCGACAGGATGATAGACAATACATCGATTTTCGGCTTTGTCGTTTCAGATACATTCTGCATATATGCGATACCGAACACAAGCGCCAGCACAAGGAATGGAAGAGAGATCCAGAAAATCCAGTGCCAGTTGAGGTGCTCCAGAACCAATCCTGAGAAAGTTGGGCCGATGGCGGGCGCGAACATAATGACAAGACCGATCGTTCCCATTGCGGCGCCCCGTTTATGAGGCGGGAAAATCACCAAGATTGTGTTAAACATTAGGGGCAGTAAAAGACCGGTTCCAAGTGCCTGAACGATCCTTGCTGCTAATAAAAACGAGAAGCTCGGCGCAAGTGCTGCGATCAAGGTTCCTATAATTGAAAAGATTAGTGACACGGTAAAAAGCTGTCTTGTTGTGAACCACTGCAACAGCAGTCCTGAAACAGGAACAAGGATACCGAGTACAAGCAGGTAGCCCGTCGTTAACCATTGGACGGTTGCCGCTGTAATGTTCAATTCCTTCATAAGGTCGGTTAACGCAATATTCAGTGCTGTTTCACTGAACATGCCGATAAAACCGGCCAACAGCAAGGAAATCATAATCGGCATCACTTTGTATTGCTGAGATGCTTTAGCTGTTGTTTCCAAAATCATTTCCCCTCTCTATCAACTGCATGTAGGATGTCGTTTTTTTTATCTCTTCAGCAGGTCAGGAATGCAGCTGGAGATATGAAGGAGCGGCGTACTGTTTTTTGCCGTCAAAGATAAAAGAATACCGCCTTCAATCATCGCGTTAACCACAGTGCTGGCTTCTTTTGCACGGCTCTCGCTGCAGCCAGTCTGCCGCAGTTTTTCCTCATATACAGAGGCCCATTCTTTGTAGGCTTCATGACAGGCTTCGCGCAACGGTTCGCTTTTCAATGACGTCTCAGCCGCTAGCAAGCCCACAGGCAAGCCTTCAATGTCTTCCGTACATGAAAACTGGCAGGAGAGCTCCTTCAAAAAGGCTTGAATGCCTTCCGCTGGATCGGTGCAGGCTTCCATGCAGTCCGCGATTTTCTGACGGATATACTCCTTCATCTCATTCACGGCTTCGATCGCAAGCTGTTCTTTACCCCCGGGAAAGTGGTAGTAAAGAGAGCCTTTAGGCGCGCCGCTTTCCTTTATAATCTGGTTCAGCCCCGTGCCGTAATACCCTTGCAGCTGAAAAAGCCGGGTAGCTGCCGAAAGGATTTTCTCACGGGAATCTCCATAACTCATAACATTCCCACCTTACTGAATTGCAATCAAAAATATAGTGACTGGTCTATTATCTTGATTCAATCATCAATTGTCAAGAAAAATTCATTGTATGAAAAGACAAAAAAAGAAGGATATGACAACAAAAAATACTGAGAGAAAAGCTGACTGATCTTTTGACTGAATAGATAAAATGTTCAATGATTAATCATCATATGGATGTAAGGAGAGAAATAGATGAAAAAACAACGAATGCTCGTACTTTTTACCGCACTATTGTTTGTTTTTACCGGATGTTCACATTCTCCTGAAACAAAAGAATCCCCGAAAGAAAAAACGCAGACACAAAAAGTCTCTTCGGCTTCTGCCTCTGAAAAAAAAGGTCTGCCAAACATTAGAATTTTAGCGACAGGAGGCACGATAGCTGGTGCCGATCAATCGAAAACCTCAACGACTGAATATAAAGCAGGTGTTGTCGGCGTTGAATCACTGATCGAGGCAGTTCCAGAAATGAAAGACATTGCAAACGTCAGCGGCGAGCAGATTGTTAACGTCGGCAGCACAAATATTGATAATAAAATATTGCTGAAGCTGGCGAAACGCATCAACCACTTGCTCGCTTCAGATGATGTAGACGGAATCGTCGTGACTCATGGAACAGATACATTGGAGGAAACCGCTTATTTTTTGAATCTTACCGTGAAAAGTGATAAACCGGTTGTTATTGTCGGTTCGATGAGACCTTCCACAGCCATCAGCGCTGATGGGCCTTCTAACCTGTACAATGCAGTGAAAGTGGCAGGTGCCCCTGAGGCAAAAGGGAAAGGGACGCTTGTTGTTCTTAACGACCGGATTGCCTCAGCCCGATATGTCACCAAAACAAACACAACCACAACAGATACATTTAAATCAGAAGAAATGGGCTTCGTCGGAACAATTGCAGATGATATCTATTTTAATAATGAGATTACCCGTAAGCATACGAAGGACACGGATTTCTCGGTTTCTAATCTTGATGAGCTGCCGCAGGTTGACATTATCTATGGATACCAAAATGACGGAAGCTACCTGTTTGACGCTGCTGTAAAAGCCGGAGCAAAGGGGATTGTATTTGCCGGTTCTGGGAACGGGTCTTTATCTGATGCAGCCGAAAAAGGGGCGGACAGCGCAGTCAAAAAAGGCGTTACAGTGGTGCGCTCTACCCGCACGGGAAATGGTGTCGTCACACCAAACCAAGACTATGCGGAAAAGGACCTGCTGGCATCGAACTCTTTAAACCCCCAAAAAGCACGGATGTTGCTGATGCTTGCGCTTACCAAAACAAATGATCCTCAAAAAATCCAAGCTTATTTCAATGAGTATTGAAGAAAAGAAGGCGAATAAGCCTTCTTTTTTTGGCTTTTTAGGACCAATAATGACCTCTGAATCTTAAAATTTCTTTAAAAATAAGCCAAAATTACCCTTTACTTAATTAATTTGGTAACGTAATATAATTGGAGAATTTGTTACAAAAAAAGGAGGATATTATGAAATTTGTAAAAAGAAGGATTATTGCACTTGTAACAATTTTGATGCTGTCTGTTACATCGCTGTTTGCGTTGCAGCCGTCAGTAAAAGCCGCTGAACACAATCCAGTCGTTATGGTTCACGGCATTGGAGGGGCATCATTCAATTTTGCGGGAATTAAGAGCTATCTCGTATCTCAGGGCTGGTCGCGGGACAAGCTGTATGCAGTTGATTTTTGGGACAAGACAGGCACAAATTATAACAATGGCCCGGTATTGTCACGATTTGTGCAAAAGGTTTTAGATGAAACGGGTGCGAAAAAAGTGGATATTGTCGCTCACAGTATGGGGGGCGCGAACACACTTTACTACATAAAAAATCTGGACGGCGGAAATAAAGTTGAAAACGTCGTGACGCTTGGCGGCGCCAACCGTTTGACGACAGGTAAGGCGCTTCCGGGAACAGATCCAAATCAAAAGATTTTATACACATCCATTTACAGCAGTGCCGATATGATTGTCATGAATTATTTATCAAGATTAGACGGTGCTAGAAACGTTCAAATCCATGGCGTTGGACACATCGGCCTTCTGTACAGCAGCCAAGTCAACAGCCTGATTAAAGAAGGGCTGAACGGCGGGGGCCAGAATACGAATTAATGAAAAACAAAACCTTGAAGAATGCTATTCTTCAAGGTTATTCTGCTTTCAGCACAATGGTTTTCGCCGCCATATCATGAACGGTTTGTTTTTTCTTCGTAAATGCGGCAGTCAAATAGATCAGGCGGGAGAATACATGCACCCACGCTATGATGTAACGGACAATCGCCTGTAGGAAAGAAATTTTCTCGTGTGTTTCGTCCCTCACGATTTGCAGCCCGATGATTTTTTTGCCCAGTGTGCCCTTCCAATTTGTCAGCGGCATCAGCAAAGGATACACAATCAGCATCAATATGGCGACAATAATGACACCGGCGGACTCATCGCCAAACGTAAATCCGGCTGCCAAAATCACTGCTGCGGCAATGATTACATCAAGTACAAGAGCGCAGGCGCGCAGCATGAAACCAGCTAGTTCCAATAGAAACACTCCTTAAAATGTTAAATAAATACCTAATGATTGTAAAAAAGAAGGGCCTAAAGTGGGAATAGGTGATAAGCCTTAAATCACAAAAGTTGGTGAAAATGTCATAGGTAAATTGGCATAATCAGCCAGCTTATCACATTACCAAATTCTTTTTTAGCCCGAAACCAAGCCCTCAGAAGTTATTTTTGTTAAAATAGAAAAGTTACAACAGAATTCGGAGGGTTTATTGTGGGAAAAGTGAAACGAAATGCCCCTTGCCCATGCGGCAGCGGCAAGAAATATAAAAAATGCTGCGGAAGTAAAGTTGTCGACTTCCCGGCGGAACTAGCGGCAAAAGAAGCGAAACAAATTCAGGAAGACTTAGTGGAGTATGCCTTCACAGTACATAGAGAAAGCATTTCAGGCTTTATCAACCAGCATGATTTTCTTTCTGCTATGGACAGACAGACGAAAGACATCAGCGTATTTAACTTAGGAATCTGGGGAATCTTCTTCCACCCGCTTGCTGGTGAGAAGACAATCTTCGAAGAGTACCTTCAGAAAAAAGGCGATTCGATCACTCGTCATAAAACGCGTGAGATCGTAGAATCATGGCAGAGCATGACGCCTGCTTTATTGCTGCTGAAGGACCTGAAGGAAGGCATCATCCACTTTGAAGATGTTATTACGGCAAAACAATTCGAAGTGGAAATGGACGCCAGCAATCAAGACCTTCCTCCAGTGGGAAGCCTGATTCTTGGATACCCAATCCACGAAGCGGAAAAAGCAGAATTCTTCATGCAGTTCACGATCTTCCCGGTGAAGAGAACAGAAGCGCTGATCAGCAAGGTGAAGAAATATGCGGATGCCGCTGTGAAGGAAGGCAAAACGCCGGAGGACTTCATGAAGCAGGAATTCAACAACGTTCTGTTCGCGTTGTTAGCTGAGAAAGATGAAGAGCCACAAGCAGAGAAAGCGGAAGTAAGCACTGTTGAGTGGGCAAACGACTTGGAGAAAGAAACCGCTGCGGCTATTGAAGAAGGCATGAGCGGGGAAGAGTATCCGACTGAATTGATCCCAGCTGTTATTGACATCTGGAAAACATTCTGCGAGAAAAAATCACCTGTCATCAGAAAGCCGGAAGCTTTTGCGGCGGCAGTTGAATATTATGTAAACGCGATTTCTCTCAACGGCGCGTCCGTTTCTCAAGCTAAACTGGCGAAAAAATACGGAGTTAGTGCATCAACGATTTCCAGCCGTTACAAAGAAATTGAAAGCACGCTGCAAGATGAAGCAGATCGTTTTGCACAAGCGTTATCCTCATAATGAAAAAAACCTTGAAAAGCCGGGCTTTTCAAGGTTTTTTTATTTCTGAAACGGAATTTTGATTTCTAACCGGAAGATGGGGTGGCGGTAGGTAAAATCCAGCCTGCCAAAAGCGCTCTTCACCAGTTTTTGAATGATATATGTGCCCATGCCTTCATGAGCGCCGTTTTTCGTTGAGCGGCCAAACGATTGATAGATTGTATCGAGCACTTTTGGGTCCATCCCGGGAGTGCTGTTTTCACAAGTCAGTACATAAAGTCCGCTGCGCAGTGAAGTCTCCAGTTTAATCTCTGCTTTTTCTCGGGCCTCCGCCGCGCTGTCGAGCGCATTTTCTAATATGTTGCCGACCAAGCTGACCTGATCAGCAGGCGAAAACGGAAGGGAAGAAAGCGGTGTATGAATATGCAGCGAAACACTCACATTCGAGGCGCGGGCTTTTTCTAAAAAATCATAAAGCACCCCTGCAACGTACGCGTTCTCTCCCTTCAAAAATCGGTCATATTGACTGTATTGATCCGCCCAGTTTTGAATATATGCTTGTGTATCTGCCTTGGGCTGAGCTGATTTGATTGCAGTGATATGTTTCATTGTGTCATGATTCCGGCTTCTCACATCAATCAGCATTTGATTGGCGTGCTGTTCAGCTTGAGTCAGCTTATCAATTTGATCAGAAAGCCTTGCCTGCAAAGCAGACTGTCCGATACGGAGCCCTTCACACCCTGCAAATATTACGATTACACATAATGCCTGCATGATGTCTGTGCCGATCAGCACCACTCCCGCCGACATCACTTGAATCACGGCAATCCATGCACAAAGCCCTGAGGAACAGAGTTTCCACACCCGATTCGTATTCCAAATGTACAATCCTGCAGCAGCTGCGCCTAAAACAGCGGTGAGCCAAGAGGCGGCTGTGCTGTGTGAAAAAGCAGCAGCTCCCTGATAACATATGAAACTAAATAAAACCAGATAAAGACATTGAAAAAGGGTAATCACGTTCTGAACTCCTCAAAAGTAGTAGTTTTGAAAATAATCAAGCTGCTGCTTGGTGATCATCGCTTTTTTAGACGTTCCCTCAAAGGAAACTGTGAATGAATGCTTGGTATAAGCGGAAAAATGCTTTATGTAATGAATGTTGATAATAAAGGAACGATGCGAACGGAGAAAATCCTTTTCGGGCAGGTCGCCTTTAATATCATTTAATGTTTGATACGTTTGCACCTCTTCGGCGGTTGTCACAATCGTCGTCGAACGTCCCGTCCGTTCTGCGAAAATAATATCCTTCTTTTGCAGGACGTGCATTTCAGACTTTTGCTTTATCAATATACGCCCATTCAAACTCGTTTCCGTTTTCTTTTTCAAGTACCGGTCGAAGGAAGCGGCCAGACGGTCGGCATAGTACGGCTTCATAATATAATCATGGACGTTCAGGTCAAAGGCGTGAACCGCATAACCGCCGTGGCCGGTAACAAAAATCACATCCACATCAAGTGAATGGGATTTGATCAAATCAGCAAGCTCGTAGCCAGACATATGGGGCATCTCGATATCGGCAAGCAGCAGATCAATGTCTCCGTTCTTTACCCGCCTGTAGGCTTCCTTCGCTGAATCGGTGGAAAAGACAATTTCGACGTCCTGCATTCTGGACACGATCGCTTCCAGCTTCTCTAAATCTACTCGATAATCATCTACAAGTCCGACTTTTACCATTATCATTCCCCTAGTTACATAGAATCATCTTTATTCTATCCCATTTCGCGACATAAAAAGAACTCTTCGCGACAACTTTATCCAACTAATCCAGCTTTTCGTATATAGTCATTACTAGAAATAAAGATAAGGGAGATTGTGACATGATTACACTGACCGATTGCAGCCGCAGGTTTCAGGATAAGAAAAAAGTAGTCAAAGCGGTGCGAGATGTAAGCTTAACAATTGAAAAAGGAGAAGTCGTCGGCATTCTCGGAGAAAACGGTGCCGGCAAAACAACGATGCTGAGAATGATTGCTTCCTTGCTTGAACCATCACAGGGTGTAATCACAGTAGACGGCTTTGACACGGTCAAGCAGCCGGCTGAAGTCAAAAAAAGAATCGGTGTCTTATTCGGAGGAGAAACCGGGCTTTACGACAGGATGACCGCTAAAGAAAATCTCCAATACTTCGGCAGGCTGTATGGGCTGAACCGCCACGAGATCAAAGCAAGAATAGAAGATTTATCGAAAAGGTTCGGCATGCGCGATTATATGAACCGGAGAGTGGGCGGGTTTTCGAAAGGCATGAGGCAGAAAGTCGCCATTGCCAGAGCGCTGATTCACGATCCGGACATCATTTTATTTGATGAGCCGACAACTGGGCTTGATATTACGTCAAGCAACATCTTCCGCGAATTTATACAGCAGCTGAAAAGAGAACAAAAAACGATTCTTTTCTCCAGCCACATTATGGAGGAAGTGCAGGCGCTCTGTGACAGTGTCATCATGATTCACAGCGGAGAGGTGATTTACCGAGGGGCGCTTGAATCACTATACGAGAGCGAGCGCAGTGAGGATTTGAATTACATCTTTATGTCTAAGCTTGTCAGGGGGATTTCTTAAATGCTGAGCCATATTTATAAAAAAGAAATGATCGACGCTTTGCGCGACAGAAAAACGATTTTACTCACAATCTTAGTGCCGATGATTATGATGCTTGGACTTGTCTTCTTTTATGAAAGCATGCTGTCCGACAAAGGGGAGCAGTACACGCTGGCTGTCGGCCATTCGCTTCCGCCCGCACTGGAAAGCAAGCTTAATGAGATTGACGAAATCAGCGTAAAAACATTTGCAAAGCCTGAAGAGGCAGTTGATGAAGGAAAAGCAGATGCCTATCTGAACGTCCCGAAAGAGTTCGACTCATATGTCAACAGCATGACACCTTTTAAGATTGATGTTTACGGTAATTCAATCGATCAAGGGTCGTCAAATGCCATGCAGCTTGTGCAGTCTGCCTTAGATCAGTACAAAAATGAAATTGTGCAGCAACGTTTAACAAATAAGCATATTGATCAATCGGTGATCCAGCCGTTTACGATTCAGCAAAAGGAAGCGGATGAGGAGAAAGGGACTTCCGCTATTATGCTTTCCGCCATTCTGCCCATGCTGATTCTGACTTCCATTGTTTCCGGCGCAATGCCGATCGCTCTTGATATCATGGCCGGTGAAAAGGACCGGAAGTCAATCGAGGCGCTGCTATTAACGCCAGTCAGCAGAAACAAAGTGCTGGTCGGCAAGTGGCTTGCGGTTTCCACTTTTGCCGTGGCTTCAGGTGTATTGGCTTTGGTGTTTTTGATTTTGTCCACCGTGTTATTTACCGAAAATTTAAAAACGGCCTTCCAGCTGGGAGATCATATGTGGAGTGTAATCGGCGCTTCAGCCTTAATCATTGTGCTCTCTGCATTGCTGATATCTGCGATGGAGCTTTTCATCAGCATCATGTCCAGCTCGGTAAAAGAAGCGCAAAGTTATATGTCTCTCGTCGTCTTTCTGCCTGTGTTCCCGATGTTTTTCATCTTCAGCAAGGCACCGAACCAATTTGACTTATCATACTTTCTCATCCCGTTTCTGAACCTGCATGCGTTATTTAAACAGCTTTTATTCGGGATGGTTGACCCGGCTGCCATTTTGTCTACGTCAGGAACCATCGCCGTGCTCATCGCCATCTTCTTTTTACTAGCCAGAGCCTGCTTCCTGAAAGACAAATGGGTTCTTCCAAAATAAACTTGCGAAAGGAGAAATACACTTTCTCCTTTTTGTATATCCTGAAAAAAGAAGGAAAATAGAAAAAGGATATCTAATACAAAAAGTGACCCTGCACTATTTTTCATCAAAATTGGTTTCAAAGGAGAAGGAACAATGGATCAAACACGTACATTCGGCAAAACGAAGCTGAAGGTGAAGCGGATCGGATTCGGCGCGAATGCGGTCGGCGGGCATAATCTATTTCCAAATCTAAATGATGAAACTGGGAAGGATTTAGTGCGCACGGCATTGGATGGCGGCGTCAATTTTATCGATACCGCCTTTATATATGGATTGGGGCGGTCTGAAGAATTAATCGGCGAAGTCGTACAGGAACGCGGCGTGCGGAATGAGCTCATCATCGCCACCAAAGGAGCTCATAAAGAAGTGAACGGCAGCATTGAATTAGACAATAGCCGGGAGTTTCTTCGCAGCGAGGTGGAGAAGAGCCTGAAGCGGCTGAAAACAGATTACATTGATTTGTATTATGTTCACTTTCCGGATGGAAAAACACCTCTCGCTGAAGTGGCGGGCACTTTGAAAGAGCTGAAGGATGAGGGGAAAATCAAAGCGATCGGCGCTTCGAACCTCGATTATCAGCAATTGCAGGATTTTAATGCTGACGGCTATTTGGAGGTCTTCCAGGCCGAATATTCTCTCATACAGCGTGATGCCGAGAAAGAGCTTCTTCCATACTGTGAAAAACAAGGCATCTCCTTTATTCCTTACTTTCCGCTTGCGTCCGGACTGCTGACAGGAAAATTCACGCAAGACACAGTCTTTGATGATTTCAGAAAGGATAAACCTCAATTTCAGGGTGAAACGTTTATCCACAATCTCAAAAAAGTAGATAAGCTGAAAGCAGTAGCGGAGGAAAAACAAGCGGATACGGCACATGTCGCCTTGGCGTGGCTGTTAACGAGACCGGCGATTGATGCCATTATTCCAGGAGCTAAACGACCGGAGCAATTACAGGATAACCTGAAAACCTTGAACATTGAACTGACCGAAGATGAAGTGAATTTCATCAGCGACATTTTCAAATAAAAAAGGAAATAGCCTCCGAGGCTATTTCCTTTTGGTGTTTTATTCTTTGATGAATGCTTCGACTAATTCTGCTGCTCTGTAATCATCCATATCAAGCTGCCATTGGTCGATGTCATTTTTCTTCATTTTTACTTCAACTGTTTTTTCAGATGAAGCAGGTCCAAGCTTTTTAAATTCCTCAGGGTAGACTTGAAGCGCGTATTTCACTGCCTCTTCATAGCTGGCACTAGAGTTTTTACTGTAGTAGTCTTTCACTTTGTCTTCGATACGGTCTGAAAGAGAAGATGCATCTACAGGTTTAACTGTGGCTTCAACAATTGCTTCGTCTTTAGAGATTGAAGTCGTTTTTGCTTGAATGGAAGAGTTTTTGCTTAATCCCTCTTTAATGCCGTTCACGATATTATCAAGCGCTTTGCTGTCCGCATATGTGCTGGAAAGGCCGGAAGCTGAGAGATAACCGTCTTTGGCTGATTCATTAAAATCATTTACAATTTCATTTTTGTTAGCGCCGGTGATTTTTTCGAAATCGGCGTTATCTTTGCCGAAAAGAAGGACATCAACATAAGCTGATAACGCTTTTGCAGAATCTTGGAGCTTATCTGCCGTCGCCAGAATTTTTTTGTCTTTTCCGTCAATTTTAAAAGTAACTGATTTTGGCTTTTTATCACCGTAAGATTCCGGCGTATAGTTGAGCTCGTATTGCTTGCCTTTATCTACAACGAAGAAAAGATTTCCTTCAACGGATTTGTCAGCGTTAATCGTGCTGCCTTGAAGCTTTTCGCTATAGTCTTCAGGGTCTGTGTCAGACATTTTGGTATCACCTTGATACAATGTGAAATCCATACTGTCTACATTCAGCGGGTCTTTTCCTGTGTTTTTCACCGCGACATTGACTTTTAACACAAGCTGGTCATCTGAAGGGGACTTATCATATTTAGACGGAAGCGTGTAAGAGACATCCTTGATTTTGACTTGAGCTATATCTGAGCTTTTTTCTGTTTCTGATTCTTTCTTCTCCGCGCTTGTTTTGCTGCCGGAACAAGCAGCTGTAAACATCATCAGCAGAAGAATTAGGAAAACAGCGTACGTTTTTTTCTGAAACATTCATTTTTCCTCCTCAAATGGTTTAGGAAAGGGGAGTCTTTTGTCTTTGAGAAATGGATCTTTTTGAATGGATTAGCATCATATAACCAAAAAAATCAGTTCTTTTCTCACGGTTTTCACCGGATTTTCTGGAAACTCCGCCCTCCTTTGTCATGAATGGACCTATAAAAAGTTACAACGGAATTAATTTTAAGATTATTAGCTTTTATATTGAATAGGTTCATCATCCTATTTTTGGTGAAAAATGTTCTGGTAAAACTGGTAAACTCAGAAAACTGTGTATTTTAGACTATTACTTTTTGATTAGTTGGAGGGAACTTAAGAAGGATGAAAGGGGCTGCCTTTGTGAAGAAAGAGGGACTGAAACAAAAAGCACTGGAAATCGGCCGGGTGCCGACACACTTAAAACTGGAAATTGAAGATTATGGCGGTGATGACAAAAGAGTCTGTTTTTGTTGGACAGATCCTCAGGATGAGAATATCGGCATTATCGTGGAACTTGGACCGGACGGGGAGCTGGAATCCCTTTCCCGTGATATTGAGCCTGAAAGCGGAGAAAGGCTGTCTGAGGAGAAACTAGAGGATATCATACGCCAATTTGTCGAGACTCATCATCCGGGGGCACTCTCTGCCTTTGTTCGTGAAGAAAATGACCGTGCATACGGCGATAAAGTGAGATTTTCATATGTTCAAATGGAGGCTGGGCTTCCTCTCCCCATGAGCGGATTTATGGCTGATGTTTCCTTATCAGGTGAGATCGTTTACTTCCGCTATTACGGCGAAGCAGGCAGCATCATCAAGCCAAAGAGGGTCGCGGATGTTGAAGAGGCACTTGCCTTTATCAAAAAGGACGTGGAGTTCGACCTTTTGTTTGAGGTTCTCCATCGTTCTGTTTACAAAAATGGAGATGATCAGCCACATTTGGTGTATGAGCCTGAATGTAGGGCGATTACCGTACCTGCGGATTTGGTTCAAGAAGAACAAGGAGGAGTTGATGATGACGATGATTACAGGGAGCCGGAGAGCTTTCCTCTCCCTTTATTCGAGGGCATCCGCGAAAAGGCCGATCCTGACAGCATGATTGGTATTGAAAATGGGTTTGTCAAAGAGCGGGAAGCGGATTTGGGAGATGGGAGAATCGGAATCGTTTGGCGGAATCCGGATGACCCTGTGTATCAGCCGGCGGATAAAAGCATGGACAGCTGGTTTAAGGGACGGACTCATCAAGTGCTGAAAACCATCTATAACAAAGAAACCGGAAAACTCGAAGGCGTCATGTCATTTATGGAGGAAAAAGGGCCGCTGACAGTAACTGAGGCAGAGTGCGAAAAAATCGCGCTTCGCTTTCTGTTTGCTTTATTTCCGAATGCCGATCAATATTTTAGGATCAGATACGATGAAAAGGATGAAGAAGAAAACGCAGTCGCTGTTTTTACATTTGAAGCGCATTGTCACGGAGTTCCGATCCGATTTGGGCAGATCAAAATTTGTGTCAGCCGCCAGACAGGGTATATCACCGTTTATATGGGACCGGATATTGACCCAAATGAGCTGGCAACCATTGATCCTGTGCCGGCCATTTCAGTTGAACAAGCCAAGGCTATCTTTTGGCAGCATTTTAAAGTTGAGCTTGGCTGGGAAAGAGAGTACGGGGATGATGAAGAACACAGCTACCGGCTCGTCTATAAGCCGGTGTATCCGCGTTTTATCGATGCACATACAGGAGAGCCTGTCTTCAGCATATGGTGAAACAGCCAAAAGTCACGCAATTGCCTCAGATATAGAAGAGAGTATGTGATGAAAGTAACAGAAAGAATCTCGAAAAACAATGACAATAATAGAAAAGGACCTTTCTTCACTTTAAAAGAAGAAAGGTCTTTTTATATAATAAACAGGATTCTCTTTGTCGTAGACTCTTTGAAAGGGATGACTTCATTGGTTAATAAACAGCTGAAAAAGAAGGCGCAGGAGATCGGAAATGTACCGACGCATTATGAGCTTGAGATAGAAGATTACGACCAAAAGCAAAAGAAGAACGGGCAGGCATATTTTATCTGGAAGGACCCTAAAGATCCGGAAAAGCACATTACAGTTGAACTTAGAAATGACGGCGCTTTGCTCACCTTTTCAACAACTGTCCGCTCCGAGACAGACAAACAACTTCCAGATGCCGAGCTGAAGCTGACGGCTCTTCAGTTTGCCGCTGCCAATCATCCCGGCACATTTATGAATTTTTATTTTCAAGGCAAGGAAGAACGGGGGCAGCACATCCGGTTTGTCTATACCAAAATGGAGCTGGGGCTTCAGATTCCCAATTCAGGTTTTTTAATTGATATGACACGCAACGGTCAGATTGTCCACTTTCTATATTACGGGGAAGGGTATAAAGCCGAAGTTCCGACGGAATTTGTAGCAAAAGAGAAGGTTGTGTCCCATTACTTAAACACAATGTCTTTTGAGCTGATGTACGATGTCATTGATGGCGAACAGGAACCAAGGCTTGTTTATGAACCGATTCTCCCGGGATACAGCTATCCCGCAGATGTAGACGAAATTGTGCCCGACCAGCATATCGCAGATGAAAGAATAGAAAACACGGCGCCACTGCCGCCGCTTCAGAACAAGGAAGAAGTTGATATATTTGCCTTGCTGGGTTTTACCTCTGATATGCAGAAAGTCAGTGAAAGAGACTTTGGGGAACAAATTGGAAGCACGTGGCGCAGGGGCGCTGCGCCGGAGCGTAAGGATTTAAGCATAGGAAGCTATTTTGAAACGAGAAATAAAAACACAATCAAAATGAAGACGGATAAAAGAACCGGAAAATTAAAAGCAGCGCTTTCTTTTATGGAGCGGCAGAACAACCGCCAATGCTCCACGGAAGAATGCCAAGAGATAGCGCTTCAATTTTTGTATGCCCTCTATCCGAGAGCGGCTGAGTTTTTCAGGGTGAATCCCGTCCGAATTGATGAAAGAGGGAGAGTCCGCAACCATTTTTCTGTCTGGTATAAAGGAGTGCCGCTGCGGTTCGGCGCTGCCCGCATCATTGTCAATCCGGAAACTGGGTTGATTGACGCTTTTATGGCGCCTGATATTGAACCTGAACAATTGGAAGCGATAAATCACAGGCCGGATGTTTCCGCTGAAGAAGCGAGAGAAGCATTTTTAGCCGCTTTTGATGTGAAGCTGGAATGGCAGCCTGACTTTACTGCAGGCAGTGACCAGCACTGCAAACTTGTCTATAAGCCGGTTTACCCTTCCTATATTGATGCGCACATAAGGAAAAAGAAAAGGCTGTGAGGGGTGTCTAGTTAGGAATCATCTCCAAGTGGGGGTAGTCCTTGAATCGTTTCCAATCCCCGCCCCATTCGAAACCGAGTGTCTTAGCGATCTCGACAACCTCCAGCCAATCTGATTTTTCGTTTTGATTGCCGTCATATTCCATATCCCATATGATGCTTCCATCCTTTTTTTGAAGGGCGAAATCAATCGCTAAACCATAGTTATGATACGATTCCCCTCCTCTTGCATAGGTGACAATATTCCCTTTTTTTGTACGTCCCTGTTTATATAATTCATCTTGTTCCTTAAAGGACCTGAATCCTTCAGTAATGACGACGTTAATGCCTTTATTCGCTGCAGCGGCTTTGAGTGCATCGGCATTCTGCTTCACAATCGGATGAAGATCCGAGGGGACAGGCATGTCCTGCAAGGCGTTTTGAGAATGCCATTCATGCCGAATATAACTAAAACAAAGATCTAGAAGAAATAGAATACATAAGATAACAAATGTTTTTGCGGGTAACTTCATATCGGTCTCACTTTCTCAAGATGTGCTGAATGTTAACGCTTTTAAGTGATTGACTCTCTCTAAAAGCGAACAGCTATGATAAAATATAACATAAATAGTAGCAGGAGGAAGGAGGCAGACCGATGAGAGCAAAGATTCCATCAGAAGAAGTAGCAGTAAAGCTGAATGAATGGTACAAGCTCATTCGCGCATTTGAAGCAGATCAAGCAGAAGCGTTAAAGCAGGAGATTGAATACGATTTAGAAGATATGGAAGAGAACCAGGACTTGCTTTTATATTTTTCTTTGATGGAATTCCGGCATCGAATCATGCTTGATAAGCTGATGCCGGTGAAAGACAGCGACACCAAGCCTCCGTTCTCTGATATGCTGAACGAAATTGAAAGCAATCAGCAAAAACTCACGGGCTTATTGGAATATTACTTTTATTATTTCAGAGGAATGTACGAATTCAAGCAGAAAAATTTCATATTAGCGATTGACCATTATAAACATGCCGAGGAAAAGCTCGAGTATGTCGAGGATGAGATCGAAAAAGCTGAGTTTCTTTTTAAAGTCGCAGAAGTGTATTATCACATTAAACAAACGTATTTTTCCATGAATTATGCGAGCCAGGCGCTTGATATCTATACGAAATATGAACTGTACGGTCGCCGCCGGGTTCAGTGTGAATTTATCATCGCCGGAAATTTGACCGATGTGTATCATCATGAAAAAGCACTGACCCACTTGTGCAGCGCTTTAGATCATGCCAGGCAGCTTGAAGAAGCGTACATGATCGCCGCTGCCTATTATAATGTCGGACACTGTAAGTACAGTCTGGGTGATTACAAAGAAGCGGAGGGCTATTTCAAAACAGCCGCCGCCATTTTTGAGGAGCACAACTTTCAGCAAGCTGTTCAAGCTGTATTTTCACTGACCCATATCTACTGTAAAGAGGGAAAATACGACAAAGCAGTAGAGGCGTATGACCGCGGGATAAAGAGCGCGGCTGAATGGGAGGATGACATGTACTTGACGAAATTCCGCCTCATTCATGAGCTGTATCTTAGAAACGGTGACCTGAACGTGCTTACAGAATGCTTTGACCTGCTGGAATCCAGGCAGCTTCTTGCAGACGCCGAAGATCTGCTGCATGATACAGCGGAACGTTTCAATCAGCTGGAACATTACGAGTCCGCCGCTTTCTTTTACCGCAGGCTGATGAATATTAAAAAGAAGCTTGCCGAGCAGCGTTTTCAATAGGAAATGGCAGAGAACTACAGATTCTCTGCTTTTTTTGTGCTGTTTTCAACTCGGAAAAACAGGGTATTTTCCACTGCATAGTGAGAAATCAGAGGAGGATATCAAGTATGTACAAAGATTTAACCGGAAAAACAGCGATTGTGACAGGGTCTTCAAAAGGAATCGGGAAAGCCATTGCGGAACGGTTCGGACAGGAGAAAATGAATGTTGTTGTAAACTACCACAGCGACCCGTCTGGAGCCGATGAAACCCTGGAAATCATTAAGCAGAACGGAGGGAAAGCCGTCGCAGTTGAGGCGGACGTGTCAAAAGAAGAGGGGATTCAGGCGCTCTTGGACACAGCTTTAGAGCATTTCGGCACGCTCGATGTGATGGTAAACAACTCTGGTTTTAACGGCGTTGAGGCGATGCCGCATGAGATGAGTCTTGAAGATTGGCAGAGAGTGATTGATGTCAATGTTACCGGAACCTTTCTGGGAGCGAAAGCAGCACTTAACCACATGATGAAAAACAATATCAAGGGCAATGTGCTGAATATCTCAAGTGTTCATCAGCAGATTCCGCGCCCTGTAAACGTTCAGTATTCCACATCCAAAGGCGGCATCAAGATGATGACGGAAACGCTGGCGCTCAATTATGCGGATAAGGGAATCCGCGTCAATGCGATAGCGCCCGGCACCATTGCCACAGAATCAAATGTTGATACGAAAAAGGAAGAGAGCAGGCAAAAACAATTGAAAAAAATCCCGATGAAAGCCTTCGGAAAGCCTGAAGAAGTGGCGGCAGCAGCAGCTTGGCTCGTATCTGAGGAAGCAAGCTATGTGACCGGCGCAACACTTTTCGTCGACGGCGGAATGACACTTTATCCGTCTCAGCTTGAATAGAACACAAAACAGGGGGATTGCGGGATGAAAACGGACTGGTGGAAGGATGCAGTGGTGTACCAAATTTACCCGAGAAGCTTTCAGGACAGCAATGGAGACGGAATTGGGGACTTGAGGGGGATTATTTCCCGTCTTGACTACATAAAGGAACTCGGGGCAGATGTGATTTGGATTTGCCCGATCTATCCTTCTCCGAATGTTGATTACGGCTATGATGTGACAAACCATAAGGCGATTATGGATTCTTACGGAACAATGGACGATTTTCACGAGCTGCTGGACCAGGTGCATCAGCGGGGATTAAAGCTGGTGATGGACTTTGTGTTAAATCACACCTCGGTCGAGCATCCGTGGTTTAAAGAAGCGGAGCTGGACAAAAACAGCAAATACCGCAGCTATTATTATTGGCGTCCCGGCACAAAGAACGGCCCGCCGACAGACTGGCTGTCAGACTATGGCTGCCCGGTCTGGCAATACGAGGAGCACACCGGAGAATACTATCTCCATATGAATGCCGTCAAACAAGCTGATTTAAACTGGGAAAATCCCGAAGTTCGCCAGGCGGTGTATGACATGATGAAATTTTGGCTCGATAAAGGGGTCGACGGTTTGCGAATTGATCAGCTCCATCTCATTTCTAAGAAAGAATATCTTCCTTCATATGAGGACTATATCAATCAGCAGGCAGAGCCGAAGCCCTTTCAGCCAAATGGCGAACGAATCCATGACTATTTAAAAGAAATGACAGATGAAGTGTTTTCCCAATATGATGTCATGTCTGTCGGAGAGGTCGGCAGTGTCACACCGGAAGAAGGCCTGAAATATACGGGAACAGATAAGCATGAGCTGAATATGATTTTTCACTTTCAGCATATGGAGCTTGATCAGCAGCCCGGAAAAGAACATTGGGATTTGAAGCCCCTTGAGCTTTCTGATTTAAAATCGGTTTTGACAAAATGGCAAAAGAAGCTTGAGCATCAAGGCTGGAATACATTGTTTTGGTGCAACCATGACCAGCCCCGGATTGTGTCCAGATTCGGAGACGATGGGGAATACCGCAAAGCATCAGCGAAAATGCTGGCAGCCGTACTTTATTTTATGAAGGGCACGCCGTATATTTATCAGGGAGAAGAAATCGGGATGACAAACGCGCCGTTCACCCGGATTGAAGACTACAAAGATATCCAAACGATCAATATGTATCATAAACGGGTGTTTAAAAAAGGCTATGATCCAAATGATGTGATGAGATCGATCTTAGCCAAAAGCCGGGATCACGCCCGGACCCCGATGCAGTGGAACAGCGGCAAAAATGCCGGATTTACTGACGGCACGCCTTGGCTGAAGGTCAATCCGAACTTCACCGCAATCAATGTGGAGGAAGCGCAGGGAGATCCTGATTCTGTCTTAATCTATTACAAAAAGCTGATCAGCCTGAGAAAGCAGTACGCTGACCTCATGAAAGGGAGCTTTGATCTTTTGCTTCCGGATGATCCGCAGTTGTTTGTATACATGAGAGAAAACAGTAAACAGCAGCTTTTGTCGGTCAATAATTTTTCAAAAGAGCAGGCTGTTTTTCAGTGGCCCAAGAACTGCGGCAAAGCTCAGGTCTCTCTGCTTCTCAGCAATTATAACAACGATGATCTTGCTGACGAAATGGTGTTCCGGCCTTATGAGAGCAGGGTCTATCTTCTGGACAAAACAAACTAATGATTGAAGTAGCCCGGCATTCTTAGCCGGGTTTTTTTAGTACATATATTCGCTCTGCAGGCGGGAAGAATAAATGAAAATGAAATTTATTCTTGCAAAACGTAATGACTTCGGTTTATTATGATATAGGATTACAAAATCGTTATCATTTTGATTTAAAGTTACTGAAAAAGAGGGGATATACGATATGTTTAAAAAATGGAGCGGTTTGTTTGTGATTGCAGCGTGCTTTTTATTGGTTGCAGCATGCGGCAACTCATCAACAAAAGGGTCGGCGGATTCAAAGGGTGATAAACTGCACGTTGTCACAACGTTCTATCCGATGTATGAATTCACAAAACAAATTGTAAAAGACAAAGGCGATGTGGATCTGTTAATCCCATCTTCCGTTGAACCGCATGATTGGGAACCGACGCCGAAAGACATTGCTAACATTCAGGATGCTGATTTGTTCGTTTATAATAGTGAATACATGGAGACATGGGTTCCGTCAGCTGAAAAAAGCATGGGCCAAGGCCATGCCGTTTTCGTTAATGCAAGCAAAGGTATTGATTTAATGGAAGGCTCTGAAGAAGAACACGAAGAGCATGATCATGGGGAGCATGAGCACAGTCATGCAATGGATCCTCACGTATGGCTCAGCCCTGTTCTGGCACAGAAGGAAGTTAAAAATATTACGGCGCAAATCGTGAAGCAGGACCCGGATAACAAAGAATACTATGAGAAAAATAGTAAAGAATATATTGCAAAACTGCAGGATCTTGATAAACTATATCGTACAACCGCAAAAAAAGCGGAGAAAAAAGAATTTATCACGCAGCATACAGCTTTTGGCTATCTGGCAAAAGAATACGGCTTGAAGCAGGTTCCGATTGCAGGGCTGTCACCTGACCAAGAACCGAGTGCAGCCAGCTTGGCAAAGCTGAAAACATATGCCAAAGAACATAATGTAAAAGTCATTTACTTTGAAGAAATTGCATCCTCAAAGGTCGCAGATACGCTCGCCAGTGAAATCGGCGCGAAGACAGAAGTGCTGAATACACTGGAAGGCTTGAGCAAAGAAGAACAGGATAAAGGTTTAGGGTATATCGACATTATGAAACAAAACCTCGATGCCCTGAAAGATTCACTATTGGTTAAATCATAAGATAGTGTGCGCCGGAGGGTGCACACTATTTCTTTGTGAGAAAGGAAGATTAACATGAATCTCGTCTCATTGAAAGATATCGTTTTCGGCTATTCCCATACGCCTGTTTTAGATAAAGTATCACTTGATATTGAAAGCGGTGAGTTCGTCGGCATCACTGGACCAAACGGCGCCTCTAAATCGACGCTCATAAAGGTAATGCTCGGCATGCTGAAACCGTGGGAAGGCACAGTGACGATCAGTAAAAGGAATACAGAAGGGAAACGCCTGACCATAGGGTACGTCCCGCAGCAAATTTCTTCATTTAATGCCGGCTTTCCGAGCACGGTGCTGGAGCTTGTTCAGTCAGGCCGCTATACAAAAGGGAAATGGTTTAAACGTTTAAATGAAGAAGATCATCTTGAAGTAGAAAAAGCACTGAAAATGGTGGAAATGTGGGAGCTCCGCCATCGTAAAATCGGTGATTTATCAGGCGGACAGAAACAGAAAATCTGTATCGCCAGAATGCTCGCCAGCAACCCGGATCTGCTGATGCTGGACGAACCGACGACAGCTGTTGATTACGACAGCAGAAAAGGATTTTACGAATTTATGCATCACCTTGTGAAAAATCACAACCGCACAGTTGTGATGGTTACTCACGAACAAAACGAAGTACAGCAATTTTTAGATAAAGTGATTCGATTAGAGAGAGGAGAAAAAGGCGGATGGAAATGTTTGACTTGGAATTCATGCGACGAGCTTTTCTAGCAGGCGGCATGATTGCCGTCATGGCTCCGATACTAGGAGTGTATCTCGTTCTCAGAAGACAGGCCTTAATGGCTGACACACTTTCACATATCTCATTGTCAGGTGTTGCCATCGGCTTTTTTCTCAGCACCAATATAACCGCAGCAAGCATAGTCGTCGTGACCATCGGCGCGATCGGAATTGAATACATGCGGCGGGCGTATCGGACTTATTCAGAAGTGTCCATTGCCATCTTAATGGCAGCTGGTTTGTCCTTCGCGATGTTTTTAATCAGCCTTTCCAAAGGCACAGCCAATATGAGCATCGATCAATATCTATTTGGATCGCTTGTGACAGTAAACCAGCAGCAGGTCTATATTATCAGTATTATCACACTGCTGATCCTGCTTTATTTTATCGTACTGAGAAGGCCGCTCTACCTGCTGACGTTTGATGAAGCAACAGCCAAAACATCGGGAATCAATACAAACGTTCTCTCGTTGTCATTCAGTATTGTCACAGGCCTTGCGATTTCAGTCATTATTCCGATCATCGGGGTCCTTCTTGTATCGGCCCTGCTCGTATTGCCGGCAGCCTTCGCCATCAGAATTGCAAAAGGCTTTAACATGGTTTTCATTACAGCCATACTCATTTCATTATTCAGCGTATTTACGGGACTGACATCATCCTATCAGCTCGGGACGCCGCCAGGTCCGTCTATTACCCTGCTATTGATCGTTTTGCTATTAATCGGATTTGCAGTTCAGGGAGTTTGGACGTTTATCAAAAAAGAAGCTCAGCGCAAAAAAAGAAGCCGATAACATGAAAAGCAGTTTTCCCTAGGGAAAACTGCTTTTTTTATAGAAACAATCCGGCAAGGCGCTCATAAGATTCTTTTTTCGCCTCAAAATCAAACACATTGCACAGAACCATGATTTCATTTGTTTCGTAGCGGCCTGTGAGGTCTAACAGCTGTTGTTTGACAGTGGTTGGAGAACCGATCACCATCCGCTTTCTGTTTTCTTCTATGAGTTTTTTATCGGACGCTGTGTAGGGATAGGCTTTTGCCTCCTCGATGCTTGGCACGCGGCTGTCCAAGCCTTTTCCGACGCGAATAAGCCACAAATCCTGGCTTAATGCGAGTTCTTCTGCCTCTTCATCTGTTTTTGCGCAAATGACAAAAATCGTAAACAGTGCGGATGGATTCGAAAAATGGGCTGAGGGCCGAAAGCTTTCCCGGTAGATGCGGAATGCATTTTCTCCTCGCTCGGGATTAATGAAATGCCCAAATACATATCCAATCCCCTGGTGCGCCGCGCGTCTTGCGCTGTTTTCACCAAGACCGAGCACCCATAGCTCGGGTGCCGTACCAATAAGGGGCGCCGCTTTGATTCCGGCATACGGATGGTCGGGAGGAAGGGAATCTGTTAGAAAATAAGAGACATCCTGCAGCTGTCTGTTAAATTCGGTCAAGCTTTTTTTCACCCCGTCCGTTAATGCAAGCCTGGTTTTTGTCGTGCCGCCGGGGGAACGACCGACGCCGAGGTCAATCCGGTTTGGATACAGGGCCTCAAGCTGGCGAAAGGTTTCAGCCACTTTAAATGGGCTGTATTGGGGCAGAAGCACGCCGCCTGATCCGACACGAATGGTGTTTGTCTGTGCTGCGATGCGGGCGATCATGATTTCAGGCGCTGTGCTTGCCAGTCCTTTCGTGCTGTGATGCTCGGCAAACCAATAACGCTTATAGCCCCACTCTTCGCTTAATTGGGCAAGCTCAACCGAATGCTGAAGAGTTGTCATAGGGCTCTCTCCTTTAGAAACAGGTGCCTGATCAAGTATGCTTAAATGAATCAAAAGGCCGCTTCCTTTCTGTCTGTTTTTAGATGGTGACACCAGAATAGGCAAAATGACTTGCCCGCGTCAAATGGTTTGTTTAAGAAGCGCACTTTATAGCATTTGCAAATCATATATCAAATATGGAAGTTTTTTTTCGAGGTTTTTCGTCAATTATTCTTAACTTTTACGAAACTTTGATATAATAACAAACGTATATATTAGTAATTTACGGCTTATTTTCCTTGTGAGCGTAAAAATAAATGTGACTATCTTCACATTTCGATGAGTAGGAGTGAATCGTGTGGCAATTTCTTTAGAAAAAGGTCAACGAATTGATTTAACAAAAGGAAAAGCCGGTCTGTCAAAATTGATGGTCGGTCTCGGCTGGGACCCAGTGTCCTCAGGCGGAGGATTCTTCAGCAAACTGCTTGGCGGAGGCGGTCCGAATATCGACTGTGACGCTTCAGTGCTGATGCTGGAAAACGGAAAATTTACCGATAAGAAAAACCTGATTTATTTCGGCAACCTGAAAAGCCGCTGCAGCGGTGTACAGCATACAGGCGACAACCTGACGGGTGACGGTGCGGGCGATGACGAGCAAATTATGATAGATTTAGATAAAGTGCCTGGAAACATCGATAAGCTTGTATTTGTAGTGAACATTTACGATTGTGTCAGAAGAAAACAAGATTTCGGCATGATTCAAAATGCGTTTATCCGCGTAGTTGATCAATCTAATCACGAGGAAATGCTCAAGTACAATTTGAGAGACAATTACGCCGGCAGAACAAGCCTGATTACAGCAGAAATCTACCGCAGCGGCAGTGAGTGGAAGTTTGCGGCGATCGGTGAAGGCACAAACGATACGAGATTAGAAGATATTATCAGCCGATACGTATAAAAGAAAAGGAGTGGATGAAACATGACAATTTCATTGGCAAAAGGACAAAAAGTAGATTTAACAAAAACAAATCCGGGTCTTTCAAAGGTTGTTGTCGGTTTAGGCTGGGATACGAACAAGTATGACGGCGGACACGACTTTGATCTTGACTCAAGTGTGTTTCTGTTAGACGCCGCAGGCAAATGCGCGTCACCAAACGACTTTATTTTCTACAACCAGCTTGAAGGCGGCAACGGTTCAGTCGTTCATTCAGGCGACAACCTGACTGGTGCTGGCGAAGGCGACGATGAGAATGTAAAAGTAAATCTCAGCGCTGTACCGGCAAACATTGATAAAATCTCATTTGTTATTACCATTCACGATGCAGAAGCGCGCAGCCAAAACTTTGGACAAGTATCAAACGCGTTTGTCCGCATCGTAAATGAAGAAACAAATGAAGAGCTCATCCGTTACGATCTTGCAGAAGATTTCTCTATTGAAACGGCAATCATTGCAGGGGAGCTTTACAGACATAACGGCGAGTGGAAATTCTCAGCAATCGGCTCAGGCTACCAAGGCGGCCTTGCCCGCATTGCAACAGACTACGGTTTGCAAGTCGGTTAAGACAAATACGAAGAGCAGAAAGGAGAGAGGCAGTATGGCCATTCAATTATCAAAAGGACAGCGCATTGATTTAACAAAAACAAATCCGGGACTGACAAAAGCGGTGATCGGCTTAGGCTGGGATACAAACAAGTACTCCGGCGGACACGATTTTGACCTGGATGCTTCGGCCTTTTTAGTTGATGCGCATGATAACTGCGTAAATGATCTCGATTTCGTCTTCTATAATAACCTTGAACATCCGAGCGGCGGTGTCATCCATACGGGTGACAACCGCACGGGTGAGGGCGACGGAGATGATGAGCAGATTATCGTTGATTTCTCAAAAATCCCTGCTCACATTGAGAAAATCGGCATCACAGTGACCATTCACGACGCTGAAGCACGCAGCCAAAACTTTGGACAAGTTTCCAATGCATTTGTCCGCGTTGTGGATGAAGAAACGCAGAATGAGCTTCTTCGCTTCGATTTGGGAGAAGACTTCTCCATTGAAACAGCTGTTGTCGTTTGTGAGCTTTACAGACACGGCGGCGAGTGGAAATTCAATGCGATCGGCAGCGGATTTTCCGGCGGGCTGGCTGCATTGTGCCGGAATTACGGTTTGCAAGTGTAAGCGAGTGACAAATAGAGAAGTCACCGTTTCAAATTAATAGGAGGAAAAAACTTGGACTTTTTACATCATATTTTGTCTACGTATGCTTCATTTTTCGATTGGAAAATGTGGGGGGAAGTTCTGACTGATCCTGTTTCTTGGGGTTTGATCGGTTCCCTTGTTGTTCTGGAAGGCCTTTTATCGGCCGATAACGCGCTAGTTCTTGCGGTCATGGTTAAACACCTGCCGGAAAAACAGCGGAAAAAAGCGTTAACGTATGGTTTGTTTGGAGCTTATATTTTCAGGTTTATTTTCATCGGGCTCGGTATGCTTCTCATTAAATTCTGGTGGATCAAGGTGCTTGGCGCGCTTTACCTGGCTTGGCTCGTCATTAAGCACTTCTGGATTGGCGAAAAAGAAGAGGAAGCGGACGGCATCAAGAAAAACTCTTGGATGGTCCGTACGTTTGGGATCTTCTGGGCGACTGTCATTTCAGTAGAATTAATGGATCTTGCCTTCTCTGTGGACAGCATCCTGGCCGCGTTTGCAGTATCTGAAAAAGTATGGGTGCTTCTGATCGGCGGTATGCTTGGTATTTTAATGATGCGTACAGTGGCAAAAGTGTTCCTTGTGCTGATTGATAAAATTCCTGAGCTGGAAAACACAGCATTCGTCTTAATCGGCATTATCGCGCTGAAAATGGCGGGGAGCGCTTTCCATTACGAAATGCCGCACTCTGTATTCTTCATTATCATTATCGCTGCATTTGCGGTAACATTGATCATTCACTACATCAATAAACAAAAGCAGGTGCGCGAACAAACAGCCGCTTCAAAAGAAGAATAAAACAAAACAAGGAGGGAGGTTCAATGTCCTTCCTTTTTTGTTACCGAAATATCGTTCAATGACAAACCGGAAAGGAGGATATGATGAGACAAGAAGAACTAACCATTCATAAAGCACTTCCGGCTGATGGCGATTGGAAAAGCCTGCTGTTTCAGCCATTGCCGGAGCGGGATCACTATGAAACTGCACAAGGCCTTTCTTTTTCTCGTCTTGCCGGTCAGATATTGGGCACGCCTATTGATGAGACGGACTACTATAACGAGCTATATGAGCTGTCTGTAAACGACCGCATAACGATTTTGAGTGAAACGCTTGATAAAACAATCGAACCGGAAACATTTCAAAAGCTTCAGCATATTCATTCCATCAATCAGAAAGAAAAAGGGCTGTCAGTCAGCCGCTTTGTTGCCTTTCTGGACGGGGAAAAGCTGATTGCGAAGCACTCAAATCCCCTGATGCACCGCCATTTAAGAAAAGCGCTGATGACGCTTTTACATACCTTTGCGGACAGTCATGAAAAGGGGCTGAATCATCCTGATTTTCGCAGAGTGCTGCTTGATGTCTCGAAGTTTTCCTTAAACCATCTGAATCCTTGGCTGGAAAAAACCGATATAGAGCGGGAGATGCCGAAGATTGTTTGGTATGGAGATGCGACGAAAAGCCAGCTCTATTTCTTATATTATCTGATGCTAGTCGGCTGTGATGTACTACTGTTCCATCCGGCGGGAACGGATCAGCTGGCGCTTGTCGACCCGAAGCAGGAGCTCGGTTTTACGGAAAAGCTCCCGGATGTTTCTGAGCTTCAGCCGTTTCCGAAAGAAAAACCAGACCGGAAATCAACAGTGGCTTACCGCTCAACAAAGGAAATTGAACATGTGCTGAATCACGAGGAATCCATGCTGTATAAGCCGTGGCAGTTCAGAGATCACACACCGGTGTCCGTTACGCTGAAAACGACCTATGATGAATTGTTTTTAATCACGAAAGAACGCGCCTTTATTCGGCCGAATTTCAAAGCTGATAAACATTCCATTGAGATTCCGAATGTATTCGCCAAAATTATGGGCGTGTCGAAAGACAATAAGGAATATTGGAACAGGCTTCATACTCTAGCGGATTATCAGGAAACAGAAATGGTCAGAAGCTTTCCATTTACAGAAGAAATAAAGTCGAACTATCAATTTCACTACAGCCACGCACTTGATCAAGAAGGGAACATTGATCCGGACAAGCTGATGGCAAGCAATGTGTGGCAGTACAAACAGCTGCCGGCGGGCGTTCAGACTGCCATTGCCAAAACGATTTCGAGAATGTGCAGGCACCCGCGGCTTAAAGCTTTGCATCAGGAACAAGTCAAGGATGTTCAAATCTATTTGTTTAAACAAACAACAAACCTGCCTGCTAATCTGCTGAAATTGATTCAAATGTTCGACTATGCGCAAACCGTTCCGAAACTCGTTTTATATCATACGGAAATGAGCGGCGGACTCACGCGTTCGGATGCTGCTGCCCTGTTGTTCCTGAATGAAATCGGAATCGATATCATCATTTATAATCCGCCCGGACACCAGGATATTGAGCAGTTTATTGAAGAGGATCAGTATGATATCCACTGGCTGGATGACATGGTGTTTCAGCAGGACTACAAAGAGCCTTCGCTTGTGAAAAGGCTCTTCAGAACCATTACCCAAAAATAAGGAGAGAAGAAAAGCATGACAACAGAAAATCAAAATCCGCTTGTTCTCGATAAAAATGAAGAGATTTCCCAGCAAAAAGCTGACGATATCCGTCTTCAGCTCCGTCAGGAACCAGAAGTGAAGCGGCTTGCTCAACAAATTGACGTCAAAAACCAAATGGAGCTGCTTGAGTACGGCAAGGAGCCGGCCGTTGAAATATCCAAGTTCTCTGACCGCATCTTGGGGATGATGAAAACAACAAGCGTGACAGACTCCGGCACAATGCTGACTCAGCTTGGGAAAATCATGGACCGCTTCGACAAAAATGATTTTGATGAGCCAAAGGGATTAATGGCGAAAATTTTCAAACGCGGCGGCAGCATGATTGAAAAAATCTTTAAAAAGTATCAGACACTTGGCGGAGAGATTGAAAAAATCCACGTTGAGATTTCAAAATACAAAGATGAGATGACGAAGACGAACTACACGCTCGATGAAATGTATGAAAACAATATCAAATACTATATGGAGCTTGAAAAATACGTCGTTGCCGGGCAGATGAAACTGGAAGAGATGCAGTCGATCCTTCCTTCATATGAGGAAAAAGCGGCAAGCGGGAACCAGCTGGCGCAAATGCAGCTCGATACGTTGCGCAACGGCATTCAGGCGCTTGAGGAACGGGTGTATGATCTGGACATGGCACGGATGGTGGCGCTTCAAACCGCACCTCAAATCCGTCTCCTGCAGCGAGGAAATGCAAAGCTGATCGGGAAAATCAACTCCGCGTTTATCATTACCATTCCGATTTTCAAAAACGGCATTATTCAGGCTGTTACGGTAAAGCGGCAAAAGCTTGTGGCTGATTCCATGAGCGAGCTTGACCGCCGGACAAACGAGATGCTGAAACGAAATGCTGAAAACATCTCGAGCCAAAGTGTTGAAATTGCCAGAATGGCCGGCAGACCGAGCATAGATATTGAAACGATCGAATCGTCTTGGAACACGATTGTCAGCGGCATGCAGGAAACAAAACAAATCGAGGAAGAAAACAAACGCCTCCGCGAAGACGGCGCGAGACGAATTGCACAGCTTCAGGATAATATTAAAAAAGCAGCATTGCAGCAATAATAAAAACCCCGCTTGTGGAACATAAGCGGGGTTTTTCAATTATATCATTTAGTTAATGACAACGTGTAAAGACAGGTGTAAACTTAAACGGTAATCATTTTGCATATCAGAGGTGTTGGCAATGGGAAAACAACAGCCTATATCCCAGCGTAAACTGCTGGGCGTCGCCGGTTTGGGGTGGCTGTTTGATGCAATGGATGTCGGAATATTATCGTTTATTATCGCCGCGCTCCATGTAGAGTGGAATCTGTCGCCCGAAGAAATGAAATGGATCGGAAGCGTCAATTCCATCGGCATGGCTGCGGGTGCGTTTTTGTTTGGTTTGCTTGCTGATCGAATCGGCCGCAAAAAAGTGTTCATCATCACCCTTTTATGCTTTTCCATCGGAAGCGGCATTTCCGCTTTTGTGACGAGCTTATCGGCATTTCTAATCCTTCGTTTCGTGATTGGTATGGGACTTGGCGGCGAGCTTCCAGTCGCTTCAACACTCGTTTCGGAAGCGGTTGTGCCTGAAAAGCGGGGCAGAGTGATTGTGCTTTTGGAAAGCTTTTGGGCCGTTGGCTGGCTCGCAGCGGCCTTGATTTCTTACTTTGTGATACCAAGCTTTGGCTGGCAGGCTGCCCTTCTGTTAACTGCGCTGACTGCTTTTTATGCGCTGTACCTGCGGACGAGTCTGCCTGATTCGCCGAAATATGAATCGCTTTCTGCCAAAAAGAGGTCGGTGTGGGAGAATGTAAAAAGCGTCTGGGCAAGACAGTATATACGGCCGACGGTGATGCTGTCGATCGTTTGGTTCTGTGTGGTGTTTTCTTATTACGGCATGTTCCTATGGCTCCCGAGTGTCATGCTGCTGAAAGGCTTCAGCATGATTCAAAGCTTTGAATATGTCCTGCTGATGACGCTTGCTCAGCTACCGGGCTATTTCTCTGCCGCATGGCTGATTGAAAAAGCGGGCCGGAAGTGGATACTCGTCATTTACTTGATTGGTACAGCAGGAAGCGCCTATTTCTTCGGAACGGCGGATTCCTTAAGTCTTCTGCTTACGGCTGGAATGCTGTTATCGTTTTTCAATCTCGGTGCATGGGGAGTGCTGTATGCTTATACCCCGGAGCAATACCCGACTGCGATTCGAGCAACAGGTTCAGGAACGACAGCAGCGTTTGGAAGAATCGGCGGCATCTTCGGGCCTTTGCTCGTCGGAACGCTGGCAGCCCGTCATATTTCGTTTTCGGTCATCTTTTCAATCTTTTGCATTGCAATCTTACTCGCGGTTGCTTGTATTTTGATTATGGGAAAAGAAACGAAACAAACTGAGCTAGAATAGGAAAAGCACCTCTTAAAAGAGGTGCTTTCAGCGTGTCGACAAACCCTCGCATTCGTTGTCAGGACTGCGCTTCGGTGCTCAATGCGAAGTGGATCAACGGCTAAATTCTCAGGCGTCCTGCCTAAACGCCGTCGTCATCACATCCTGTGAATGTCCGCTCCTATGCTCGTCCTTCCTAGACTTCAAGGGTTTTCAATCTGAGGCACCTCTTGAATGAGGTGCTTTTTTTTACATTTGCGCCCGGGCTGCGGATTGGCGTTTCCCGGTTTTACTAATTGTCTGGTAGAGCGTCATAGAAAGTATGAACAGAATGGCAGTAAATCCTGTGACAGCTCCGAAATGCTGTGTGCTTTGATATAAAAAACCTGCAATACTTGTACCGACAGTGGTTCCGGCATACATAGCGGCATTGGAAAGGGAAGCGATGGTTCCTCGCGCATTTACTGCAATGGATTGAAAGACACCCATCATTAACGGAAAGATGATGCCAGCTGTAAAAAACGTGAGAAAAAAGCTGGCTTCTACTAAAAACAAGTTTGGAAAGAACGGAAGAGCGAAATAGAGAGCGCCCATTAGCAGCATCCCGCTGATCAGTGTTTTAAACATGCCCAGCTTTTCTGAAACCCGGCTGCCGATAAGGCTCCCGAGCATATTTCCCAGTCCGAGTACAAGCATAGCTGCGCCAATTTGTGACACGGTTAAATGATAATCCGCGGAAAGCCAAGCACCCAGAAAGCTGAACGAAGCGAAGTTTCCGGTTTGAAACAGAAAATAGGCAAGCAGAATGACCGATGTTTTCGGCAATGAAAAAAGCTCCCGATAGGGGTTGATAATTGATGGTCGCGCCAATGGTTCAGAAGGCCGGATATCAGGCATGACCGCCGCCAGGATCAATAGTAGAATAAGCGAGCAAGCTGACAAAACGAAAAATGGCGTATGCCATGTAAAGGAAGCGAGAAACCCTCCAATAGGAAGTCCGAGCATTTGTGAAGCGGCCAAACCTGCTGTCGCAATCCCCATGCCTTTTATGATCAGAGAAGGCCGGACAATGACTGGGATGGACGCCCAAATTTGAGGCGTCACAAACGCAGCGCTAACGCCTGCGGCAAAACGGAACAGGCACATGGCGGCAAAAGAGGGAGCGATGCCGCATAAAAACGTGGATACGATAAAGCCTGCAAGTCCCCACAGCATGACTGTTTTCCTGTTCAGCCGGTCTGAGATTGGGCCTGCAATGAAAGCGAAGAGCGCATAACCGAGTGCATAAGCACTGACCATCCAGCCTGACAAATCAGTAGAGACATGAAACTGATTCTGTAAAAGGGGGAGAAGCGGCGAAAGCAAAAAGGTATCCGTGCCAATGACAAACATGACACTGAAGAAAAGCCAAATGCGATTCAAATTTTATCACTCCTATTGTTTTATAACTTTGAAACTATGAAACAGATATGTATAGAGAAAACCCTTTGTTAGAGGGTTTCCAAAAAGCCAGGCAGGTATGTTTGAAATGTGTCTTCACGCAGACTGACGTATTTTGTCCGCGAATCTTTCCGGGTTGCCGTCAATCCCGCTTCACGCAGCGTTTTAAAATGATAAGATGCCGTGGTTTTGACAATATTGCACTTTTCACCTACTTCACCGCAGCTGAGTTCTTTTCCGCTGACATAAAGCGTACGAATAATGGCAAGCCTTGATTCATCAGACAGTGCTTTAAAAATTTGCGCTCTGATTTGATCATCTGATTGTTTCATAGTCATGAAACTATAATACATAATGGGTGTTGGAAAAGCAACTTATTTTTCCAGTAAAGGAGCAGGAAGTCATAAGAGGAAGGAGGAATTCAATTCCAATAAAAGCGTTTTCAAATAAAGATAGGAGAAAAATCACCCGTAAAATACAATCATATAGGAGGATTACAGAGCATTTAGAAGCATAAATAAGATCATGTGGTCACATGGATGTTTATAAAGAAATGGTACAGAATAAAAGAGAATATGCTGTTTGTGTGGGAAGTTACATAAATGTTACGGTAATAAAGATTGCTTAATATGGAGGGAAAATATGAGTGTAGATGAGAAACCAATTAAGATAAAAGTCGAGAAAGTCTCTAAGATTTTTGGGAAACAAACAAAGAAGGCAGTTCAAATGCTTGCCAACGGAAAGACAAAAAAAGAGATCCTGAAAGCAACCGGATCAACCGTTGGTGTTAATCAGGCAGATTTTGAAGTATATGATGGTGAGATATTTGTCATCATGGGTCTATCAGGGAGCGGTAAATCAACTTTAGTACGGATGTTAAACCGGCTTATTGAACCGACTGCCGGAAATATTTACATTGATGGTGACATGATAACAAATATGTCTAAAGACCAGCTCCGGGAAGTCCGCCGGAAGAAAATCAGCATGGTCTTCCAAAAGTTCGCTCTGTTCCCGCACAGAACGATACTTGAAAACACAGAATACGGACTGGAACTTCAAGGTGTAGACAAACAAGAGCGGCAGCAAAAAGCGCTTGAGTCTCTTAAGCTCGTTGGACTGGAAGGATTTGAACACCAATATCCAGACCAGCTTTCCGGCGGGATGCAGCAGCGTGTCGGCCTTGCCCGCGCGTTGACAAATGATCCGGACATCCTTCTGATGGACGAAGCGTTCAGTGCGCTCGATCCACTGATTCGTAAAGATATGCAGGATGAGCTTCTTGATCTTCACGATAATGTCGGAAAAACAATTATCTTTATTACGCATGACTTGGACGAAGCGTTGCGGATCGGCGACAGGATTGTCCTAATGAAGGACGGCAACATCGTTCAAATCGGCACGCCTGAAGAAATCCTGATGAATCCATCTAACGAATATGTTGAGAAATTCGTCGAAGATGTTGATTTGTCTAAAGTCCTCACAGCAGGCCACATTATGAAACGCGCTGAAACAGTGCGGATTGATAAAGGGCCTCGCGTAGCATTGACACTGATGAAAAACCTTGGAATTTCTTCAATTTATGCAGTGGATAAACAAAAGAAATTGTTAGGTGTTATCTATGCGTCTGATGCGAAAAAAGCGGCTGAGTCTGATTTGTCACTTCAAGACATCTTGAATACAGAATTTACGACTGTACCAGAGAATACGTATCTGACTGAGATTTTTGACGTTGTGTCCGATGCGAATATTCCAATTGCGGTTGTGGATGAGAAGCAAAGAATGAAAGGAATTGTCGTAAGAGGCGCGCTGATTGGCGCACTTGCCGGCAATAACGAGTATATCAATGCTGAAGGCACTAACGAACAAACACAAGATCCTTCTGCACAGGAGGTGAAATAAGATGGATAGACTGCCTAGAATACCTTTAGCAGATATTATTGACCGTTTTGTTGACTGGATTACGATGACGTTTGGCGGATTCTTCGACGGAATCGCTAACGGATTGGCCGCTTTTGTAAATGGAATTGTCACGGGTCTTGGATTTATTCCATCTATTTTGTTAACGATTATTTTCGCCGCACTTGCGTGGTGGATCAGTACAAGGGGAATTGCGTTATTTACGTTGATTGGATTCCTCCTGATCGATTATTTAGGATATTGGGACCCAATGCTGCAAACATTGGCGCTTGTTTTGACATCTGTGATTATTTCGATTGTGGTCGGGGTTCCGATCGGAATTTGGGCGTCTCAGAAAGAAACGGTTCGCCGTATTGTAACGCCAATTCTTGATTTAATGCAGACAATGCCTGCTTTCGTATATCTATTGCCGGCGATTTTCTTCTTTAACATCGGTGTTGTGCCGGGTGTTGTTGCATCTGTTATCTTCGCGATGCCGCCGACAATCCGCATGACTGTTCTCGGTATTAAACAAGTGCCGGCGGATTTGATTGAAGCGACTGAGGCATTCGGTTCTACAACAGCTCAGCGTTTATTTAAAGTTCAGCTTCCGCTTGCGACAAAAACGATTTTGGCCGGAATTAACCAGAGCATCATGCTTGCGTTATCAATGGTTGTTATCGCCGCAATGGTCGGTGCACCGGGACTTGGTTCTGAAGTATACAGTGCCGTTACACAGCTGAAAACCGGGGTCGGAGTAGAGGCCGGTATCGCCATCGTTATCGTTGCCATTACCCTGGACCGTATTACTCAAAATATTAAAGTGAAGAAGAAAAGCAGGGGGAATGCCTGATGCTTAAAAAAATCATCGGCATCGGCGTTTCCGCCATGCTGGCGCTCTCACTTGCGGCTTGCGGTTCAGAAAACGATGAAAATGCATCCGCAGCAGAACAAGTGAATAAGACCATCATCGGGATTGACCCCGGTTCAGGGATTATGTCCCTGACTGACAAAGCGATGAAGGATTATGACCTGAATGACTGGACATTGATTTCAGCGTCAAGTGCTGCGATGACCGCTACGCTTAAAAAGTCATACGACCGTAAGAAACCGATTATCATTACAGGATGGACACCGCACTGGATGTTCTCCAGATATAAGCTGAAATATCTCGATGATCCGAAACAATCTTATGGCAGCGCAGAGGAAATCCATACGATCACACGCAAAGGCTTCAGCAAAGAGCAGCCGAATGCCGCAAAGCTTCTGAGCCAGTTTAAATGGACACAAGACGAAATGGGCGAAATCATGATTAAGGTGGAAGAAGGCGAGAAACCTGCCAAAGTTGCTGCTGAGTACGTCAATAAACACAAGGATCAGATTGCCGAATGGACAAAAGGCGTTCAAAAGGTGAAGGGAGACAAAATCAACCTCGCCTATGTGGCGTGGGACAGTGAGATTGCAAGTACAAACGTCATAGGCAAAGTCTTAGAAGACTTGGGCTATGAGGTAACACTTACTCAGGTAGAGGCTGGGCCGATGTGGACTGCAATTGCGACGGGAAGTGCGGATGCATCCCTTTCCGCATGGCTGCCGAATACCCATAAAGCATACGCCGCTAAATATAAAGGCAAATATGATGATATTGGCACCAGTATGACTGGTGTGAAGATGGGGCTTGTTGTTCCTCAATATATGAAAAATGTCAACTCAATTGAAGATTTGAAGAAGTAATCAAAAAAGCAGCCTGTGTCAGGCTGCTTTTTTTGCGTTATTTTACGTAAACGGCAGCGGGTGAATCAGCCTTTTGAAAAGTTTTTAATACGGCATTCGCTAAAATGTGAATGCCATTGAACATCGCGTTTCTGTCAAAGGTCATGTGCGGATGATGGAGCCCCGGCTGGAGCCCGCAGCCTAGTCCGAGCATCGTTGTTTTCAGATTCGGCACCTTCACGGCGTAAAAATGGAAATCCTCGCCGCCGGTGGTGACAAGCGGGTCATCAAGCCGCTCAGCCCCGATAATTTCCGTAATGGCTTCTGCCATGATCGCTTCAGCTTCTTTATTTTGTGTTGCCGCAGGAAGGCTGTGTTCTTTTTGCAGCTCGATTTTGGCGCCGAATGCGGCGGCGGCCGCTTCACAGGCTCTTTCTGTTTCGGCGATTAATGCCTCCATGGCTTCATTGGTCTGTGCGCGCAAATCAAGGCTGAACGATGCTTTTCCTGGAATGATGTTAGAGCTTTCACCGCCGGCTTGCAGTTTTGTCATTTTGACGGTATGCGGGATTTGCGGGTCAATATGAATGAGTCCGAGCTTGTGTACAAGAAATGCCGCAATTTCAATGCTGTTTTTCCCGAGGTGCGGACGGGCGCCATGAGCCTCTTCCCCGATGATCGTTCCCTCAATGTGCTGGCTTGATCCGTGCAGAATAGAAGGAGCGCAGCGGCCGTTCTGTGTTTCCTGGATCGGACGGACGTGAACGCCATACAAATAGTCGATATCATCAAGCACGCCTTCTTCTATCATTTTCAAGGCGCCGCCGCCTTTTTCTTCTGCCGGCTGAAAGATAAAACGGATTGTGCCCTTCGGAAGCTCTGGTTGTTTTTTGAGCAGCATTAACGTGCCCAATGCCATTGTCATATGTGAATCGTGTCCGCAGGAATGGTTGGCGCGAAATGTGCCGTTAACCTCCTGCCACAGCGCGTCAATATCAGCGCGTACCGCTACAACAGGTGAGCCTGAGCCGATTTCGCCGACAACCCCGGTGCAGTCTGAAAACGTGCGCGTCCGGCATCCTAAATCCTCAAGCTTTTGTTTCAAAAATACAGTTGTCTCATATTCCTTCCAGCTGACTTCAGGGTTCGCGTGCAGATGCTCGAAGATGTCCATAATGGTTTGTTTCATGTCTTCTGAAAGTTTTTGCATGGTAAGAAATACCTCCTTCTATCAGAATGAATTTTTACCTTCTTTACTTTATTTATATTGAAACAGGAAGATAGGCTGTATATAATATAGCACATATTGCTACTATTCAGAATAATTAATATTTTCAAACAGAGGGGATGGATCGAAATATGAGTATGCCAGCAGCCGAAACACAGCCTAAGAAAAAACGTATGACATTTAAAATGCCTGACGCCTATGTCCTCTTATTTATGATTGCTTTCATTTGCGCAATCGCTTCATATATTGTGCCGGCAGGTGAATTTGACCGCATGACAAAGGGGGATGTCACGACCGCTGTTCCGGGAAGCTATCATTCCATTGAACAGTCTCCGGTCAGCTTGATCAGCTTTTTTACTTCTCTACAGGATGGAATGGTTGGATCAGCACCCATCATCTTTCTGATTTTATTCACAGGCGGCACCATTGCCATTTTAGAAAAAACGGGAGCCATCAACGGACTGATTTACAATGTCATCAGCAAGTTCCGCACAAAGCAATTATTATTTATTTGTATTGTCGGCGCATTGTTCTCCATTCTCGGAACAACCGGGATTGTCGTGAATTCAGTTATCGGTTTTATCCCCATCGGCCTCATTGTGGCACGATCCTTAAAATGGGACGCAGTCGCGGGAGCCGCTGTTATATACATCGGCTGCTACGCTGGATTTAACTCCACCATATTATCACCGTCACCGCTCGGTTTATCACAATCAATCGCGGAGCTCCCTCTTTTCTCAGGAATCGGCCTGCGAGTTGTGATATACATATGCTTTTTGCTGTCTTCTATTATTTATATCTATTTGTATACGAGAAAATTAAAAAAATCAAAAGATGCCAGTGTGTTAGGAACAGATTGGTTCCCTGCGGCAGGAATGGGCGAAGCCGGTAAAGAAGAAGATCAGTCAGTGCCGTTTACCGTTCGCCATAAGCTGATTTTGGCTGTGGCGGGACTCTCACTTGTCGGATTTTTATACGGCGCTTTGAAGCTTGGCTGGTCAGATTCCCAAATGGCTGCGACATTTATTTTTATTTCTGTCCTTGCCGGTTTAATAGGCGGGCTTGCGGCGAACGATATTGCCAAAACCTTCATTACGGGCTGCCAAAGCCTTGTATATGGGGCGCTGATTGTCGGGATGGCACGAAGCATTTCCGTTATCCTTGAAAATGGAAAGCTTCTCGATACTGTCGTCAATGCTTTGGCTTCACTTTTGGACGGATTCAGCCCGATTGCCGGGGCAATCGGCATGTATATCGCCAGTGCGCTGCTTCATTTTCTCATCTCTTCAGGTTCTGGCGAAGCCGTTGTATTTATTCCAATCCTGGCGCCGCTCGCTGATTTGATGGGAATCACGAGACAGGTTGCGGTTGAGGCGGTTATGCTTGGAGAAGGGGTCGTCAACTGTGTGAACCCGACATCCGGCGTTCTCATGGCGGTGCTTGCCGCCAGCGGTATTCCGTATGTCAAGTGGCTGCGGTTTATGGTGCCGCTTGCTCTGATTTGGTTCTTGATCGGGCTTGTCTTTATCGTGATCGGCGTCATGATCAATTGGGGGCCGTTTTAACGATTGCTGCCCGCCGGCTTGTACGGCGGGCTTTTGAGTTATTCATTGCAGAAGCGCAGGCTGTTATTGTAACATGTAAGCCATAAGCCATTCGTAAAAGTGCGGGAGGAAGGTCATGAATAATCTGCGTAATAGACTTTCAGGCGTGAATGGGAAAAATAAGAGAGTAAAAGAAAAAGAACAAAAAATCTGGTCGGAGATTGGGATGATAGCGGGAGCATTTGCGCTGCTTGATGTGATCATCCGCGGCATTATGTTTGAATTTCCGTTTAAAGAATGGGCTGCAAGCCTTGTGTTTTTGTTCATCATTATCTTATATTACTGCATCAGGGCTGCGGCATCCGGAATGCTCATGCCGAGAATAGACACCAAAGAAGAACTGCAAAAACGGGTGAAGCAGCAGCGAATAGAATCAATTGCGGTCGCCTTTGCGGTAGTGGTGCTTACGATGTACGACAGGGGGATTCCCCATACATTCTTCGCTTGGCTGAAAATGATTCTTCTTTTTATCGTCTGCGGCGGCGTTCTGTTTCTGCTTCGGTATGTGATTGTGAAGCTGGCTTACAGAAGAGCTGTAAAAGAAGAAGTAAAAAAGAAATCATCTTGAAAAATAGATGGTTTCTTTTTTTTGTTTGGAAAGCGAGGGAAGCGTTCACAGTTTCGGGCAGCTTTTTTATAGGAACATTGATTTGTATTCACTCTGCCAAGTTGTTTTGATAGAGTGATTGTGATAATTTAAAATGTAAGCGTTAACAAAATTATCCAGTCTTCACATCAGTTTGAAAGGAGGAAGCGGAAGAATGAAGTAAGAGGGATTTTTGACTCCGAAGTAAGTCTTCAAAAAATCAAATAAGGAGTGTCAAGAATGTTTGCAAAACGATTCAAAACCTCTTTACTGCCGTTATTCGCTGGATTTTTATTGCTGTTTCATTTAGTTCTGGCAGGACCGGCGGCTGCGAGTGCTGAAACGGCGAACAAATCGAATGAGCTGACAGCACCGTCGATCAAAAGCGGAACCATTCTTCATGCTTGGAATTGGTCGTTCAATACGTTAAAACATAATATGAAGGATATTCATGATGCAGGATATACAGCCATTCAGACATCTCCGATTAACCAAGTAAAGGAAGGGAATCAAGGAGATAAAAGCATGTCGAACTGGTACTGGCTCTATCAGCCGACATCGTACCAAATTGGCAACCGTTACTTAGGAACTGAACAAGAATTTAAAGAAATGTGTGCAGCCGCTGAAGAATATGGCATAAAGGTCATTGTTGACGCTGTCATCAATCATACCACCAGTGACTATGCCGCGATTTCCAATGAGATTAAGAGTATTCCAAACTGGACACATGGAAACACACAAATTAAAAACTGGTCGGATCGATGGGATGTCACGCAGAATTCATTGCTCGGGCTGTATGACTGGAATACACAAAATACACAAGTACAGTCCTATTTGAAACGGTTCTTAGAAAGAGCATTGAATGACGGGGCAGATGGATTTCGATTTGATGCCGCCAAACATATAGAGCTTCCGGATGATGGCAGTTACGGCAGTCAATTTTGGCCGAATATCACAAATACATCTGCAGAGTTCCAATACGGAGAAATCCTGCAGGATAGTGCCTCCAGAGATGCTTCATATGCGAATTATATGAATGTGACAGCGTCTAACTATGGGCATTCCATAAGGTCCGCTTTAAAGAATCGTAATCTGGGCGTGTCGAATATCTCCCACTATGCATCTGATGTGTCTGCGGACAAGCTAGTGACATGGGTAGAGTCGCATGATACGTATGCCAATGATGATGAAGAGTCGACATGGATGAGCGATGATGATATCCGTTTAGGCTGGGCGGTGATAGCTTCTCGTTCAGGCAGTACGCCTCTTTTCTTTTCCAGACCTGAGGGAGGCGGAAATGGTGTGAGATTCCCGGGGAAAAGCCAAATAGGCGATCGCGGGAGTGCTTTATTTGAAGATCAGGCTATCACTGCGGTCAATAGATTTCACAATGTGATGGCTGGACAGCCTGAGGAGCTCTCAAACCCAAATGGAAACAACCAGATATTTATGAATCAGCGCGGCTCACATGGCGTTGTGCTGGCAAATGCAGGTTCATCCTCTGTTTCTATCAATACGCCAACAAAATTGCCTGATGGCAGGTATGACAATAAAGCTGGGGCAGGTTCATTTCAAGTGAATGATGGTAAACTGACAGGCACGATCAATGCCAGGTCTGTGGCTGTGCTTTATCCTGATGATATTGCAAAAGCGCCTCATGTTTTCCTTGAGAATTACAAAACAGGTGTAACACATTCTTTCAATGATCAACTGACGATTACCTTGCGTGCAGATGCGAATACAACAAAAGCCGTTTATCAAATCAATAATGGACCAGAGACGGCGTTTAAGGATGGAGATCAATTCACAATCGGAAAAGGAGATCCATTTGGCAAAACATACACCATCATGTTAAAAGGAACGAACAGTGATGGTGTAACGAGGACCGAGGAATACAGTTTTGTTAAAAGAGATCCAGCGTCGGCCAAAACCATCGGCTATCAAAATCCGAATCATTGGAGCCAGGTAAATGCTTATATCTATAAACATGATGGGAGCCAGGCAATTGAATTGACCGGATCTTGGCCTGGAAAACCAATGACTAAAAATGCAGATGGAATTTACACGCTGACGCTGCCTGCGGACACGGATACAACCAACGCCAAAGTGATTTTTAATAATGGCAGCGCCCAAGTGCCTGGCCAGAATCAGCCTGGCTTTGATTACGTGCAAAATGGTTTATATAATGACTCGGGCTTAAGCGGTTCTCTTCCCCATTGAGGGCAAGGCTAGACTGGACTTACCGAAAGAAACCATCTATGATGGTTTCTTTTTTGTTCATAAATCAGACAAAACTTTTCCCTTGCAAAAGTTTGTGAAGTGTTGCACAATATAAATGTGAAATACTTCACAAACAAAAAGACATCAAAGAGAAACATACCCTGGAAGGATGATTAATGATGAACAAACATGTAAATAAAGTAGCTTTAATCGGAGCGGGTTTTGTTGGAAGCAGTTATGCATTTGCGTTAATTAACCAAGGGATCACAGATGAGCTTGTGGTCATTGATGTAAATAAAGAAAAAGCAATGGGCGATGTGATGGATTTAAACCACGGAAAGGCGTTTGCGCCACAACCGGTCAAAACATCTTACGGAACATATGAAGACTGCAAGGATGCTGATATTGTCTGCATTTGCGCAGGAGCAAACCAAAAACCTGGTGAGACACGCCTTGAATTAGTAGAAAAGAACTTGAAGATTTTCAAAGGCATCGTTAGTGAAGTCATGGCGAGCGGATTTGACGGCATTTTCTTAGTCGCGACAAATCCGGTTGATATCCTGACTTACGCAACATGGAAATTCAGCGGCCTGCCAAAAAAGCGGGTGATCGGAAGCGGCACAACACTAGATTCTGCGAGATTCCGTTTCATGCTGAGCGAATACTTTGGCGCAGCGCCTCAAAACGTGCACGCGCATATTATCGGAGAGCACGGCGACACAGAGCTTCCTGTTTGGAGTCACGCGAATGTCGGCGGTGTGCCGGTCAGTGAACTCGTTGAGAAAAACGATGCGTACAAACAAGAGGAGCTGGACCAAATTGTAGATGATGTGAAAAACGCAGCTTACCATATCATTGAGAAAAAAGGCGCGACTTATTATGGGGTTGCGATGAGTCTTGCTCGCATTACAAAAGCCATTCTTCATAATGAAAACAGCATATTAACTGTCAGCACATATTTGGACGGGCAATACGGTGCAGATGACGTGTACATCGGTGTGCCGGCTGTCGTGAACCGCGGAGGGATCGCAGGTATCACTGAGCTGAACTTAAATGAGAAAGAAAAAGAACAGTTCCTTCACAGCGCCGGCGTCCTTAAAAACATTTTAAAACCTCATTTTGCAGAACAAAAAGTCAACTAACCGCAACTTTAGAGTAAAGGGCTGATTGTCAATGTGGGAGCAGTTGTATGATCCGTTTGGAAACGAGTATGTGAGCGCACTTGTGGCGCTCACTCCGATTCTCTTTTTTCTTTTGGCTTTAACTGTTTTGAAAATGAAAGGCATTCTTGCGGCATTTCTTACCCTAGCCGTCAGTTTCTTCGCCTCCGTTTTGGCATTTCATATGCCGGTTGAAAAAGCGATTTCTTCTGTTTTGTTAGGAATCGGGAGCGGGCTGTGGCCTATTGGCTACATCGTCCTGATGGCGGTGTGGCTGTATAAAATCGCAGTGAAAACCGGGAAATTTACCATTATTCGGTCCAGCATTGCCGGCATTTCGCCTGACCAACGATTACAGCTATTATTAATTGGTTTTTGTTTTAATGCGTTTTTAGAAGGCGCGGCTGGTTTTGGTGTTCCGATTGCGATTAGTGCGGCGCTGCTCGTCGAACTTGGTTTTAAACCGTTGAAAGCGGCGGCGCTCTGCTTGATTGCAAACGCCGCCTCCGGAGCCTTTGGGGCGATTGGGATTCCTGTCATCACAGGGGCGCAGATTGGTGATTTGTCTGCTCTTGAGCTGTCACGGACATTAATGTGGACACTGCCGATGATCTCATTTTTAATACCATTCCTGCTTGTATTCTTATTAGACCGAATGAAAGGAATCAAACAGACATGGCCCGCTCTTCTGGTTGTGAGCGGTGGGTATACAGCGGTTCAGACACTGACAATGGCGGTGCTCGGGCCGGAATTAGCAAACATTTTGGCGGCCTTATTCAGCATGGGCGGGCTTGCCCTCTTCCTCCGCAAATGGCAGCCGAAAGAGATTTACCGCGAGGAAGGGGCCGGCGATGCTGGTGAGAAAAAGGCATACCGTGCCGCTGACATTGCGAAAGCGTGGTCTCCTTTCTACATTTTAACTGCGGCGATCACCATCTGGAGCCTTCCAGCCTTCAAAGCGCTTTTCCAAGAAGGCGGGCTGTTATATCAATCAACGCTCCTGTTCAAAATGCCTTTTCTGCATCAGCAAATTATGAAAATGCCGCCGATTGCGCCATCTGCCATGCCGTTAGATGCAGTCTTTAAAGTTGATCTGCTGTCAGCGACTGGTACAGCGATTTTAGCGGCGGTCATCGTGACAGGGCTGTTCAGCAAAAAGTTCTCCTCCCGGGATGCCTTTGCTTCCCTGAAGGAGACAGGAAAAGAGCTGTGGGTGCCGATTATGACGATCTGCTTCGTGATGGGGTTTGCCAATCTGGCCAACTTCGCAGGGCTCAGCTCTTCAATTGGGTTAGCATTGGCGAAAACAGGAGACCTGTTCCCGTTTGTCAGTCCTGTTCTCGGCTGGATTGGCGTGTTCATCACCGGTTCGGTTGTCAGCAATAACGCTTTGTTCGGCCATTTGCAGGTTGTCACCGGAGCGCAGATCGGTGCGGGTTCAGACTTGCTGTTAGCCGCAAATACGGCGGGCGGTGTCATGGCGAAACTTGTTTCTCCTCAATCTATCGCCATCGCTGCCGCAGCGGTCGGCCAAACAGGCAAGGAATCTAAACTGTTTAAAAAGACAGTGGCGTACAGCCTGATTCTGTTAGTGATTATTTGTATATGGACGTTTATTCTTGCAAGATTAGGAGTGTAATAGAAAAAAGCAGTACATGCCCAGCATGTACTGCTTTTTTATGTTAATTTGCTTTCTTTGTCATTTCGGCTGTTGTTTTCACTCTGGCTTTTCCCATAAATAAAATGGTAACCGCCGCGAGGACAATTGGAATCAAAGCGAGCAAAAAGACATACGTGATACTTGATGACATCGCGTCAATAATGCGATTCAGGATCGCATCAGGAATCTGGGAACGTGTTCCCGCTTGGAATATCTCCTGCGGGTCGCCTATATTTTGCGCAGCGCCTGATCCCGCTGAGCCTTTCATCCCGCTGAAGGCGTCGGTCAGCTTGTTCGTGAATAGGTTTGTTTGCACCGTTCCGAAAATGGTGACGCCTAAGGTCATGCCAAATGATCGCAAAAATGAATTTGTAGAGTTTGCCGTTCCCCGAAAGCGAGGTTCAAGATCATTCATCGATGCCGCCGGCAGCAGGGAGAAGTTAAAGCCTACACCAAAGCCTGAAATCATCATAAAGACTGTCAGCCATACCCTTGCTGTGTCAGGCGTCATATTGGAAAGAAGCAGCATACCGATAAAGAAAGCTATAACAGATATCAGCATCAAATTGCGGAAGCTTGCCTTCGTTTGGAAGATTCCGCCGATCATGCTTCCGATGACTGATCCAATCATCATCGGCGTCAGAATGAAGCCCGCGCTTGTCGCCGAGCTGCCGTAGACCGCCTGAACGAAAATCGGAATAAATACCGCTAAAATAATAAATGTTCCGCCATACAAAAAAGCGAGAATCTGCGCTGTGGCAAACAAGCGGTTCTTAAACATCCAGAAAGAAATAATCGGCTCTTCTGCTTTTCTCTCCACAATAAAAAAGGCAATGAAGAAAACGGCGAATACAATAAACAGCCCGATGATCTGAATGGAGTTCCAATCGTATGTTTTGCCGCCAAGCTCAAGGGCGAACATCAGGCATACAATGGATACGACTAAGGTAATCGCGCCGCCCCAGTCTATTTTCTGCTTTCTGTGCTCCAGAGATTCTTTGTAGTAGCGAATAATGAAAAACAATGACAATGCGCCGATCGGCACATTGATGTAAAACACCCAGTGCCAGCTGATCGAATCTGTAATGATCGCCCCTAAGAGCGGACCAAGAACACTGGATAATCCAAATACAGCACCGAACATGCCGGACATTTTTCCGCGTTTTTCCGGCGGAAACAAATCAAAGATAATGGTAAAGGCAATCGGCAGGAGCGCGCCGCCTCCGATCCCTTGAATGGCCCGGAAGATGATCAGTTGATTCATCGTCTGGGCAATCCCGCATAAAGCCGAACCGATTAAGAAAAAAATAAGTCCAAACAGGAAAAAACGTTTTCGGCCGTACATATCGGAAAGCTTGCCGTAAATCGGCATGCCAGCCATAACCGCCACCATATAGGATGCCGTCACCCAGGCAAATTTATCGAAGCTTCCAAGATCGGCTACGATATTGCCCATCGCGGTGGCAACAATCGTATTGTCCATTGCAGACATCAAGATGCCCAGCAGGAGACCGAGGACCACAAATTTGGTGGAAGCCTGTTTTTCTGTTGTTGTGTCCATTTGTTCTACCTCCTCTTACTTTTCTATGTAAGTTCTGATATCATGATAATAGTTTGATCATTGAATATCTCGATTATCAAGATAAACTCGATTTTATAGGGAGGACTGTCAGTTGTCAACAAGAAATTCCAGAAGTGAGTTGGAAAAGACTGCTGTTCAGCTTTTTCGAAAACTGGGCACAAGAACGGTTCTGTTTCATCAGGCAGCCGCTCAAGCTCTCGGTCTGTTTCCTACCGATTTGAAATCAGCTGACATTTTAAATGAAGCAGGTCCGATGACGGCCGGAGAGCTGGGGAAAAAAACCGGCCTCAGCACGGGTTCCGTCACGGCGCTTGTTGACCGGCTGGAAAAAGCGGGGTATGTGGCTCGTGAAAAGGACCCGAACGATCGCAGGAGAGTCGTAATCGTCCCTTTGACTGCTTCGAAAAAACATATAAAGGATTTGTTCCGTCCTCTGTCTGAGTCAACGATGGATTTGTGCCGCGAATATACGGAAGAGGAGCTGGAACTCATTTTTAGTTTTGTAGGCAAAGCCGCCGATATTATGGAGGAAGAGCTTGAACGTCTGAAACAGTAAGTGAATTTGTGCATAGCTTGGCCCGTTCCCGAATAAATTGTACAAGATACATAAGAAGGGAGTACGGGCCGGTGAACATTTTTTTGAGCTATATTGTGCTGGGACTGTCCTTGTCTGCGCCTGTGGGGCCAGTGAATGCGGCGCAAATAGACAAAGGAATTAAAAACGGTTTTTGGCATGCATGGATTTTCGGTTTAGGCGCCATGACAGCGGATGGGCTGTACATGCTTTTTATCTATTTCGGGCTGTCACAGTTCTTGACCGCTCCATTTGTAAAAACGTTTTTGTGGCTGTTCGGCTTTTTTGTCCTGACCTATACCGGAATTGAAACGCTGAAAAACGTCAGAGAACCGATGGATGTGCGAAGCTCGCGGGGGAAACCGTCATACAGGAAAACATTCGCATCGGGTTTTCTCATTTCCTTGTCAAACCCATTGAGCATCCTTTTTTGGCTTGGAATTTACGGAAGCATTCTTGCGAAAACAGCAGAGTCCTACAATATGAATCAGCTTCTAATCTATAGCTCCGGCATCATGATCGGCATTTTAATCTGGGATTTCTGCATGGCTATCACAGCCAGTACGTTCAGAAACCTGCTTCATGAAAAGCTATTGAGAGGATTGACCGGAATCGCCGGTGTATCCCTCCTTGTGTTTGGCTTTTACTTTGGTTATCAGGGCATCAAACAGTTATTGGGCTGATTCATGAAGGACAGTCACCTGCCGCTTCCAGTTTTAATATAGTATCCAGATGATACTGGAGGTGGATCAATGGTGAATGGGATTTACACCAAAAGTTTTCTGGAACGTATTCAGGAAGAGCTTCCTGAATGGCAAAGAATCGCTTTTGAACTGCTGGCAGAAACTCTGGCGGACGATGCGGATACGTTTCCATGCATTCCCGGACGCCAGGCGTTTCTGACTGATCAGCTTCGGATTGCTTTTGCCGGAGATCCGCGGGAAAACCGCACAGCGGAGGAACTGGCTCCGTTGCTTGCGGAGTACGGCAAGATATCGCGGGACACGGGAAAATACGCATCCCTCGTTGTGTTGTTTGATACACCGGAAGATTTGGCGGAGCATTATTCGATTGAAGCGTATGAAGAGCTGTTTTGGCGCTTTTTAAATAGACTGAGTCATCAAGACGAAAAAGAATGGCCGGAAGACATTCCGGCCGATCCTGAGCATTATAAATGGGAGTTTTGTTTTGACGGCGAGCCGTATTTCATTCTGTGCGCTACACCGGGGCACGAGGCAAGAAGAAGCCGGAGCTTTCCTTTTTTTATGATCACGTTTCAGCCAAGGTGGGTGTTTGATGACCTAAATGGATCTACTGCATTTGGCCGTAACATGAGCAGGCTGATCCGATCTCGTTTAGAGGCCTATGATCAGGCTCCGATTCACCCACAATTAGGCTGGTACGGAGGAAAAGATAATCGTGAATGGAAGCAGTATTTCCTCCGTGATGACGAAAAACAGGTATCGAAGTGCCCGTTTTCTTATTTAAAGAACATGTTCAACAAAATGAAATAAATCAAGGACTCGCAGGGCGATCTTTATGACCCTGCTTTTTTTGATAGATCATGGTAACGATGGCGATAATCACGAGAAAACCTATGCTGACGAAAAAACCGGGCCGGCTTGATTTTTCAAACAATGTACCGGACACAGCTGCAGCAATCAGAACCATCGCTAAATAAATTTGCGTTTTTCCCATGCCCTCGGGATCAGTCAGCTTTTTGCTGGAGAACAGGATAAACAGCCAAGTGTATAAAAGCATAAGCCCCGCAGCTGTTGTCATATGCTCATAAATGTTTTTAGGCAGCACTAACGACAGAATAATGGAGAGGACAAGCCCCGCAAACGTCAGCCCAAGTGCCGGCCAGCATATTTTTTTGCCTTCCTTTAGAGTAAAGCATTTCGGCGCGTCGCCGTCATCAGCCATTGTACAAAGCAATGTTGTAACGGCAAAAAGCGAAGCGACAAGGGTCGAGAACCCGGCGATGATGAAAATCCCGTTAAATATATCAAGGATGATCTCAAGGTTATATCCTTTTAATGACGTAATGAACGGACTGTCCTGTTCAGTAAACGCGTGTAACGGAACCAAAAGCAGAGCAAGCCCGATTGAAATGATATAAATAATCGCCAGCGTCGCCAGCATCAGTTTCCCTGATTTTGACGCTTCCTCAGGTTTTTTTAAGTGAACCGCCATCAGCCCCATGACCTCAATTCCGCCAAAAGCGTAAAACGCGTAGATTAAACCTGTCCACAGCCCCATGGCGCCGTATGGGAAAAACTCACTCGTCTTATTTGGAACATGTATGCCATGATTTCCGCCGGACAGGATACCGCATAAAGCCAGGATGGCAATGACAATAAACATAAAAATAGCAGCTGTTTTAATGACTGCCAGCACGTTTTCTGTTTTTTCAAAGACGGACAGGCCGGTGAAAATAATAAGGAGCCCCAGTACTGCGTAGATTGAGGCAAACACCCATAGCGGCACTTGAGGAAACCAATGCTTCGTAAAGAGCGAAATGGCTGTCAGCTGGCTTCCGGTAATCAGCATTTCTGATGACCAGTACACCCAGCCGTTGCTGAAGCCTGCCCATTTGCCGAATGCTTTTCGGGCATACGCACAAAACGAACCTTTTTCCGGCTGCTTCGCCGACAGCTTGGCGAGCTGTTCAAAGACAAAATACGTACCGATCCCTGCGATCAGAAATGAAAGGAGAACGGAAAAACCGCTTTTTACAATTGCGATGCTGGAACCGAGAAAGAAGCCTGTTCCAATCGTGCAGCCGACTCCGATCAGTGACAGCTGCCACCAAGCCAGATTCCCTTTTGGCTGGTCTTTTTTTGTTTGGCTCATTATTTATTCAACCCCTTTTATCTAAGGTTAGATTGTGATCTGTCCGAAGCTTATATACATCGGATTTTTGCCTCTTTTTACATGGAGAAGGAAGCGGACGCTCATACTAATGAAAAAAGGAGCAAACCAATGACACAGCAATATATTGTGGAGCCGAAAAAAGGGCTTGGGCTGAAGCTGAAAAAGGGTCAGATTTTAAAGGTGGTTGATGTAGAAGGGCAGCAGGTGGCTGATTTTGTCGCATACCATGCCAAGGATTTTTATGAACACCTTGATCAGGGAGCGACGATAGACGCCAATCACTCCATTCATGTGAAGGTCAACGACCATCTCTACTCCAACCTGTATAAGCCGATGTTAACCCTGATTGAAGATACGGTCGGCAAGCATGATCTGCTGCTGCCCGCCTGCCGTCCTGATATGAACAGGCTCTTATATGGGAAGCAAAAGGATGAGTTTCAGGATACGTGCTATGACAATATGAACCGTGCGCTTGAGCAGTTTGGCGTACCGAAGCCTCACATGCATTACCCATTTGCGATTTTTATGAATACTGTCCTTGATGAGAAAGGGAATCTGTCTGTGGAAACGCCGCTTTCGAATGCCGGAGATTATGTAAGGCTCAGGGCGGAGATGGATTTAATTGTCGCGTTTTCTTCCTGCCCGATTGAAAAAGGGAAATGCAATGGCGACAGTGTGACATCCATACGGGTTGAAGTCAGCTGATCTCTCTTGTTCACTGTGAATGAAGACCTGTGCTATATTTAATAGGGATACATAACAGTCATGATTCATTTTCATTGATTTGGGGAAATGATCAGTAACAAGGGAAAATGTACAGGAGGAATGATTGGGATGAGCATGCAGGAAAAGATTATGCGTGAGTTACATGTGAAGCCCTCAATTGATCCAAAGCAAGAAATTGAGGACCGAGTCAATTTTTTAAAACAATATGTAAAGAAAACTGGTGCTAAAGGCTTTGTATTGGGAATCAGCGGCGGCCAGGATTCAACACTTGCGGGAAGACTCGCTCAGCTTGCGGTGGAGAGCATTCGCGAGGAGGGCGGAGACGCTCAATTTATCGCTGTCCGTCTTCCGCATGGCACACAGCAGGATGAAGACGATGCCCAGCTTGCTTTGAAGTTTATTAAGCCGGATAAATCATGGAAGTTTGATATTAAATCAACAGTCAGCGCTTTTTCTGATCAGTATCAGCAGGAAACAGGCGATCAGCTGACGGACTTTAATAAAGGAAACGTAAAAGCAAGAACAAGAATGATCGCGCAATACGCGATCGGCGGCCAGGAAGGCCTTCTTGTGTTAGGAACAGACCATGCTGCTGAAGCAGTGACTGGTTTCTTTACGAAGTACGGTGACGGCGGAGCAGACCTCCTGCCGCTGACAGGCTTGACGAAGCGCCAGGGAAGAACCCTGCTGAAAGAGCTGGGTGCACCGGAACGCTTATACTTAAAAGAACCGACTGCCGATCTGCTCGACGAAAAACCGCAGCAGTCGGATGAAACAGAGCTTGGCATTTCCTACGACGAGATTGACGATTATCTCGAAGGAAAAGAAGTATCAGCGAAAGTATCAGAAGCGCTGGAAAAACGCTACAGCATGACTGAACATAAACGCCAGGTTCCGGCGTCTATGTTTGATGACTGGTGGAAATAAGTTGAAGAAAGCCCGCTCTCGGAGCGGGCTTTTGTCGTGTACAGGAGCTTTATTTGATGCGGATATGATTCAGCTTTACCATTAATCTGTCGGTGAACCTTCGGAGGATGCCTCTCGTATCAGGATCTAATGGGAGTTCGGCTCTCGCGGCAATGTTCTCTGCCACATCCTGAATCGACAGGTTGTCTGTTTGAATGTGGTCCTCAAAAATGGGTGATGATAAACCTTCAACGCAGCGGTCAATTTGTTTGGCGGCCCATGAGTTTTTTCCTTCTGCTCTGGTGCGCAGCCTTTTTAACAAGGTTTCCTTTGAAGCCATTAATGTAAAGTGGTGAACGATCCTGCCTTCATGTCTGAGCCTGCCGATGATCTCATTGAAGTATTCAGGATGTACAATCGTCATAGGCACAATAATGGTGCCGCGGTATGTATCTGTCAGAGAAGCTAGCAAACTGTAATTGAACGCCCGCCATAAAGGATAGCTTTGAAAATCGTCCTTTGCGATCTCCTGCGGCACCATGGAGCGCAGCGCAAAACCCATTTTCTCGGGATCATACACGTAAGATGGGTTCAGCCTTCTGTGCAGTTCGAAGGCTGTTTGTGTTTTTCCGGAACCGAATGCCCCGTTTATCCAAATGATCATCGCCATTTCTCCCTTCCTATTTATCATACAGAAAAAGACCCTTCCATCGAAGAGTCAGCTGGAAAAACAATAAAGGCGGAAGGTTTTAATGCTTTTTTGCGTCGAAGTATTAAAATACCTGCGGAAATGTTGTACAATGAATGTCATTCAGGCAAAAATGGCTAAACAACAAAGCGCACTATAAGCTTGACCGGTAAAGCCGGTATCTATATAAATATTCGCTAAATAAGCATATAATGAATATAAAATTTCATTCCTTAGGAGGATTTCGCCGAAGATGAACGCTAAACGAGCCATCCCAGTAAGAGAAAGAAATATCGTCCTGATCGGATTCATGGGTGTAGGAAAAACAACAATCGGCCAATTGGTCGCTAAAAAATTATATAGAGATTTTATTGATATTGACCAGCAGATCGAAAAGGATTTCAATATGTCAATTCCTGAGATATTTGAGAAAAAGGGAGAAGACTTTTTCCGGAAAACGGAGAAGGAATATATTTTAGACATCTGCCATCATAAACGATTCAAAATCGTATCTCTGGGCGGGGGATCTTTTAAACAAGAAGAAATCAGGAATTGCTGTCTGGAAAACTGTCTCGTGCTTCATCTGGACCTGTCATGGGAGAACTGGAAGCAGCGCGCGGATTTATTGATCGAAAGCCGCCCTGTACTGCATAACCGTTCAATGGATGAAATGGAACAGCTGTTTAACGAAAGAAAAGTCATTTATGACAAGCACAATTCAAAAGTGGCAACAGACAACCTTTCCCCGGAAGAGGTTGCCGATTACATTGTTGAGACATTAAAATTTGGCTGGGATCTTTATCAGCCGATGTAAAAAGCCGTGCGCAGCGCACGGCTTTTTTTATCGTTTTATCCCTTGTATCAAAATCGCTTTTAAACAAAAGGAGATGGGCTGTCCGTTTTGGTTTAATGTAATACAGAACGTGTCTTGTGCTTCGTCTGATGCGTGGTTCAAGTGGGCAATGATTTGTTTTTCTCGATCAGCGGGGGTTCCGCCTCGTTTGATCCAGCTATCGTATTGAATCGGCAAGTTCCACTTTTGGATGTCTTGATAGGCCAGTTGATTGGCGCTGAACATCGCCTGCCATTCTGATAATGAGCTTTCACGAACATGGGAAGGGTCTCGAAGCCGGTTCAAATGATTGACAAACTCATCAAGAACGGGATCTTCAGGCGCGTAATGATCAACTAAGAGAAAACGTCCGTCCTGTTTTAGTACGCGTGCAACCTCTCTGACAGCTTTGCGGACATCTGAAAAATGGTGGGCTGCGTATCGGCAGGTGATGATGTCAAATGAATCGTCGGGGAAGGGGAGTGACTCTGCCGTTCCTTGCTGAAAGCGTACGTTTTCAGCTCCTTTTTCTTGCGCGAAGGAGGACGCAACCTCAACCATCTCTTTCGTCGCATCAACACCGATGCACTCCTGTACATAAGGAGAAAATGCCAGGGCCGTATGGCCGGCGCCCGCTCCGATATCCAGCACCCGATGCTCTGCCCGGCATTCCGCTGTTTTGATCATCAACCCCAAATCTTCCCCCTCGGCAAATACCTTTTCATCCCGATACATCTCGGCGTTTTTAGAAAACGGTGTTTCATTTGTCATTTGAACCAGCTCCTTCTTTTCGTAAATGATGATATGGATTATGTTAGCAATTTCTGTTATGATTCGTCCAAGATATAAAAATGATGAAAACGATAGGTTCAACCTATGGAGGCTGAAATGGATATTAAAGTGATGGAATATGCAGCGGAAATTGCCCGGCGCCAAAGCTTTACAAAGGCGGCGGAACATCTTCATATCGCACAGCCGTCTCTCAGCCAGCAAATCAAAAAGCTTGAGGCTGAGCTGGGGCTTACCCTTTTTCACAGATCTCATGGCTCTGTTACACTGACACCCCACGGCAGGCGTTTCATTGAAAAAGCCGAGGACATCATTCGTTCCAGAGATGATTTGCTTCGGGAAATGCAGGAGCGATCACAGGGAATCGGTCATAAATTATCCATCGGGATTCCTGCTGTAACAGGGAGATATCTCTTTCCTCCGCTGCTGAAGCAGTTTTTGGCGCGCTATCCTCATGTGGAGGTTCAGCTTGTTGAAAAAGATCCGGTTTCATTAGAGGAGATGACGGCAAAGGGAGAAGTTGACCTTTCTGTTTTATCCTTGCCGATCGAGGATGAACGGCTCTCCATTATACCCTTGCTCACGGAACCGATTGTTCTCGCGGTGCCGAAGGAAAAACAAAGGTGGATGCCGCCGGAAATGGTCGCGCTGATTGAGAAAGCGCTGGAAGAAGATGAGGGACACCAGCCGTGTGTGCCGCTTGACATGGTAAGGAACGTGCCATTTATTCTGTTAAAAGAAGGCTTCGGCTTTCGCAGGACAGTTCTCGATCTCTGTGCGGAAAGCGGCTTTAAGCCGAATGCCGCCTTTAAGACAAGCCATATTGAAACCGCCCAATCTCTTGTGGCTAACGGATTAGGTGTGACAATGGCGCCGAATATGGTCAGAAGGGATAAAGATCCGGGTGTGATCTATTTATCGATTCAATCCGCGCCATCACGAACCCTCGTCTTCGTCTTTTTAAAGAACCGCTATGTCAGTCTGACCGCCCGGGCCTTTATGGAACTAAGCCGGGAAAGTCTTAAACAAACGTTTGATGAAGGCTGTCTGGGAAACAAAGATGAAAATATTTAGAAAACAAAGCCGAAACGTGGTAGTATAGGAATACAAACTATATCTTATAAAACAAAGGGGAATAATCGGAAATGCAACTATTCGATCTGCCGCTCGACCAATTGCAAACATATAAGCCTGAAAAAACAGCACCGAAAGATTTTTCTGAGTTTTGGAAATTGTCTTTGGAGGAACTTGCAAAAGTCCAAGCAGAACCTGATTTACAGCCGGTTGACTATCCTGCTGACGGAGTAAAAGTGTACCGTCTCACATATAAAAGCTTCGAAAACGCCCGCATTACCGGATGGTACGCGGTGCCTGACAAGGAAGGCCCGCATCCGGCGATCGTGAAATATCATGGCTACAATGCAAGCTATGATGGTGAGATTCATGAAATGGTAAACTGGGCACTCCATGGCTACGCCGCATTCGGCATGCTTGTCCGCGGCCAGCAGAGCAGCGAGGATACGATTATTTCACCGCACGGTCACGCTTTGGGCTGGATGACGAAAGGAATTCTGGATAAAGATACATACTATTACCGCGGTGTTTATTTGGACGCCGTCCGCGCGCTTGAGGTCATCAGCAGCTTCGACGAGGTTGATGAAACAAGGATTGGTGTGACAGGAGGAAGCCAAGGCGGAGGTTTAACCATTGCCGCAGCAGCGCTGTCAGACATTCCAAAAGCCGCGGTTGCCGATTATCCTTATTTAAGCAACTTCGAACGGGCCATTGATGTGGCGCTTGAACAGCCGTACCTTGAAATCAATTCCTTCTTCAGAAGAAATGGCAGCCCGGAAACAGAAGTGCAGGCGATGAAGACACTTTCATATTTCGATATTATGAATCTCGCTGACCGAGTGAAGGTGCCTGTCCTGATGTCAATCGGCCTGATTGACAAGGTCACGCCGCCGTCCACCGTGTTTGCCGCCTACAATCATTTGGAAACAGAGAAAGAGCTGAAGGTGTACCGCTACTTCGGACATGAGTATATCCCTGCTTTTCAAACGGAAAAACTTGCTTTCTTTAAGCAGCATCTTAAAGGCTGATAAAATGTGAAAAGCCGCCGCATATCATCAGGCGGTTTTTTTCTGCAAACTGCCGGAATGAGAACAGACTGGAGACGAATAGATATGAAACAAAGAATCATTGATGAATTAAAACGGATCGAGCAGTCATACGGAGTCAAAATCGTGTATGCCGTCGAGTCAGGAAGCCGAGCATGGGGATTTCCGTCGCAGGATAGTGATTACGACGTCCGCTTTATTTATGTGCCGAAAAAGGAGTGGTATTTTTCAATTGAGCAGGAGCGTGATGTCATTGAGAAACCGATTCACGATTTGCTGGATATCAGCGGCTGGGAGCTGAGAAAAACGCTTCGGCTTTTCAAAAAGTCAAACCCTCCGCTCCTCGAATGGCTGTCCTCAGACATTGTGTATTACGAAGCATTTACGACCGCAGAGCAGTTAAGAAAACTGCGCACGGAGGCATTTAAGCCTGAAGCAAGCGTGTATCACTATATCAATATGGCGAGAAGGAACGTCAAAGATTATCTACAAGGACAAGAGGTCAAAATTAAAAAGTACTTCTACGTTCTTCGGCCTATTTTGGCTTGTCAATGGATTGAAAAGCACGGAACCATTCCGCCAATGGACTTTACTGTTTTGATGAATGAACTTGTTGCTGAACCCGAGCTGAAGGCTGAAATGGAAACCTTGCTTGAACGGAAAAGAAGAGGGGAAGAGCTTGACCTCGAAGCAAGAATCGATGTTATTCACCAATTCATTGAAACGGAAATCGAAAGAATCATGGAAGCGGCAAAAGAACTGAAGGCAGAGAAAAAAGATATAACACCTGAGTTGAACCGTTTGCTTTTGAATACGGTTGAAGAAGTGTGGAAGGATGGAGGAAGCTGATGTTTTTTGTCGCTTCCTTTTCTCCTTTATTCGACAGAATCCCCCCCGACTTTCTAACTATCTGATTGTGGCAAACCCACAAAAATAATCAGAATCTTTGTATTTTGAGAATATTGTGAACGTCGGTTTTGTCCATTTACAATAAACTCATACAAATACTTCTTAGATTGCGGGGTGTTGAGGTTGGAAGTGATCACAAGAGATTTTTTCTTATTTTTATCCAAAAGCGGCTTTCTCAATAAAATGGCGAGGAACTGGGGAAGCCGGGTAGCAGCGGGTAAAATTATCGGCGGGAATGACTTTAACAGTTCAATCCCGACCATTCGACAGCTTAACAGCCAAGGCCTGTCAGTTACTGTCGATCATTTAGGCGAGTTTGTGAACAGCGCCGAGGTCGCACGGGAGCGTACGGAAGAGTGCATTCAAACCATTGCGACCATCGCGGATCAGGAGCTGAACTCACACGTTTCTTTAAAAATGACGTCTTTAGGTTTGGATATAGATATGGATTTGGTGTATGAAAATATGACAAAAATCCTTCAGACGGCCGAGAAACATAAAATCATGGTCACCATTGACATGGAGGACGAAGTCAGATGCCAGAAAACGCTTGATATTTTCAAAGATTTCAGAAAGAAATACGAGCATGTGAGCACAGTGCTGCAAGCCTATCTGTACCGGACGGAAAAAGACATTGACGATTTGGATTCTTTAAACCCGTTCCTTCGCCTTGTAAAAGGAGCTTATAAAGAATCAGAAAAAGTAGCTTTCCCGGAGAAAAGCGATGTCGATGAAAATTACAAAAAAATCATCCGAAAGCAGCTCTTAAACGGTCACTATACAGCGATTGCCACACATGACGACAAAATGATCGACTTTACAAAGCAGCTTGCCAAGGAACATGGCATTGCCAATGACAAGTTTGAATTTCAGATGCTGTACGGCATGCGGTCGCAAACCCAGCTCAGCCTCGTAAAAGAAGGTTATAACATGAGAGTCTACCTGCCATACGGCGAGGATTGGTACGGCTACTTTATGAGACGCCTTGCAGAACGTCCGTCAAACATTGCATTTGCTTTCAAAGGAATGACAAAGAAGTAAAAAAGGAGAGATTATCATGACAACACCTTACAAACACGAGCCATTCACAAATTTCCAAGATCAAAACAACGTGGAAGCGTTTAAAAAAGCGCTTGCGACAGTAAGCGAATATTTAGGAAAAGACTATCCGCTTGTCATTAACGGCGAGAGAGTGGAAACGGAAGCGAAAATCGTTTCAATCAACCCGGCTGATAAAGAAGAAGTCGTCGGCCGAGTGTCAAAAGCTTCTCAAGAGCACGCTGAGCAAGCGATTCAAGCGGCTGCAAAAGCATTTGAAGAGTGGAGATACACGTCTCCAGAAGAGAGAGCGGCTGTCCTGTTCCGCGCTGCTGCCAAAGTCCGCAGAAGAAAACATGAATTCTCAGCTTTGCTTGTGAAAGAAGCAGGAAAGCCTTGGAACGAGGCGGACGCCGATACGGCTGAAGCGATTGACTTCATGGAGTATTATGCACGACAAATGATCGAACTGGCAAAAGGAAAACCGGTCAACAGCCGTGAAGGCGAGAAAAACCAATATGTATACACGCCGACTGGAGTGACAGTCGTTATCCCGCCTTGGAACTTCTTGTTTGCGATCATGGCAGGCACAACAGTGGCGCCGATCGTTACTGGAAACACAGTGGTTCTGAAACCTGCGAGTGCTACACCTGTTATTGCAGCAAAATTTGTTGAGGTGCTTGAAGAGTCCGGATTGCCAAAAGGCGTAGTCAACTTTGTTCCGGGAAGCGGAGCGGAAGTAGGCGACTATCTTGTTGACCATCCGAAAACAAGCCTTATCACATTTACGGGATCAAGAGAAGTTGGTACGAGAATTTTCGAACGCGCGGCGAAGGTTCAGCCGGGCCAGCAGCATTTAAAGCGTGTCATCGCTGAAATGGGCGGTAAAGATACGGTTGTTGTTGATGAGGATGCGGACATTGAATTAGCGGCTCAATCGATCTTTACTTCAGCATTCGGCTTTGCGGGACAAAAATGCTCTGCAGGTTCACGTGCAGTAGTTCATGAAAAAGTGTATGATCAAGTATTAGAGCGTGTCATTGAAATTACGGAATCAAAAGTAACAGCTAAACCTGACAGTGCAGATGTTTATATGGGACCTGTCATTGACCAAGGTTCTTATGATAAAATTATGAGCTATATTGAGATCGGAAAACAGGAAGGGCGTTTAGTAAGCGGCGGTACTGGTGATGATTCGAAAGGATACTTCATCAAACCGACGATCTTCGCTGACCTTGATCCGAAAGCAAGACTCATGCAGGAAGAAATTTTCGGACCTGTCGTTGCATTTTGTAAAGTGTCAGACTTTGATGAAGCTTTAGAAGTGGCAAACAATACTGAATATGGTTTGACAGGCGCGGTTATCACAAACAACCGCAAGCACATCGAGCGTGCGAAACAGGAATTCCATGTCGGAAACCTATACTTCAACCGCAACTGTACAGGTGCTATCGTCGGCTACCATCCGTTTGGCGGCTTCAAAATGTCGGGAACGGATTCAAAAGCAGGCGGGCCGGATTACTTGGCTCTGCATATGCAAGCAAAAACAATCAGTGAAATGTTCTAAGCGGGACTAAATGGGCATCCTCCCTGCGGGGGTGTCCATTTCATCCATATACTATAAAAAAGAGGAGGAAGTGCCATAGAAAACACACAGCTGATTATTTCGATTTGTATTTATATGGCGGGAATGCTGCTAATCGGCTACTTTGCTTACAAGCGTACGTCGAATCTGACGGATTACATGCTGGGAGGACGCTCTTTGGGTCCGGCAGTAACTGCTCTCAGTGCCGGCGCTGCCGATATGAGCGGCTGGCTGCTAATGGGGCTTCCGGGCGCCATGTTTTCTACTGGTCTGAGCGGAGTTTGGATTGTGTTCGGACTTTGCCTTGGAGCGTGGGCGAACTGGCTTTACGTCGCACCGCGGCTGAGAACCTATACTGAAAAAGCGGGGAATTCCATTACAATTCCCGGATTCCTGGAAAATCGCTTCGGAGATCAAACAAAGCTTCTCAGACTGTTTTCAGGAATTGTCATTTTAGTCTTTTTCACGTTTTATGTATCGTCCGGAATGGTGTCCGGCGGCGTCTTATTCAACAGCATCTTGGGGATGGATTATCACACCGGCCTGTGGATTGTGACGGGTGTTGTTGTGGCATATACCCTGTTTGGCGGCTTTTTGGCAGTCAGCTGGACAGATTTTGTTCAGGGGATCATTATGTTTGCCGCACTCATTCTTGTGCCGATCGTTACGTTTTTCCACACGGGAGGAGCAGGTGATACAGTTGCTGAAATCCGCTCTGTAGATCCTGATATGTTTAATATTTTCAAAGGAACGAGCGTCCTTGGCATTATTTCTTTGTTTGCCTGGGGGCTGGGATACTTTGGCCAGCCGCATATTATTGTGCGTTTTATGGCGATCACGTCTGTCAAAGAGATCAAAAGAGCGCGCAGAATCGGGATGGGCTGGATGATTTTGTCTGCAGTAGGCGCAGTGCTGACCGGTTTGGGCGGAATCGCTTATTACCATCAGCGCGGCATGACACTGAAGGACCCAGAGACGATTTTTATTCAATTAGGGAATATCTTGTTTCATCCGATTATCACGGGTTTTCTGATTTCAGCGATTTTGGCTGCGATTATGAGTACCATTTCTTCTCAGCTGCTTGTGACATCAAGCTCTCTGGTAGAAGATTTGTATAAGTCGATGTTCAGACGCTCAGCTTCAGATAAAGAGCTGGTGTTTTTAGGCCGTCTGGCTGTTCTGGCTGTTTCAATTGTCGCGTTGGTTCTGGCTTGGGAGAAAAATAACACTATCCTTGGATTGGTCAGCTACGCGTGGGCGGGCTTCGGTGCATCATTCGGGCCGGTTGTACTGCTCAGTCTGTTTTGGAAACGAATGACCAAATGGGGGGCACTCGCCGGCATGATTGTGGGAGCAGCGACTGTAATCATTTGGGCGAATGCCGGTCTTTCGGACTTTCTGTATGAAATGATACCTGGTTTTGCTGCGAGTCTATTATCTGTGTTTTTTGTCAGCATATTGACGCAGGCTCCGTCACAAGCTGTCACAGACCAGTTCAACGACTACCAAGATACAATGTCACAATAAAGATCGAAAGGAGGAGGAAGGGGCTGTCCCTTTTTCCTCTTTTCTCCTTTTAAGCGGCCATTTTTTTCTTTTGGAAACAAACGTATTTTTTTCTATACAAAAAGACCCCGTATGGATATGATTAAAGTAAAAAAAGTATAGGAGAAAAAGGTATGGAAGAGCTTTTAGAGAGAGTTTTTTCATTTTCAGATGTTGATAAACTGATTGATTTTATTAGCTATGAGCTGCAAAAGCCAGTGATACTGGAAAGCGCGGATTTCTTTTTGTTAGCCTATAATTCTTACTATATTAACCATTTTGATTCTGCCAACCAGCAGACTATTTTTTCGAAAAAGTGTCCGGTCCAGATTTTTGAGAGGTTTCTGAAGGACGGAATTATTGAAAAATTGAAAACAGAGCCTGAGCCTTTTCGCGTCAATAAAATTGAAAGCATTGGGTTAAACCAGAGGGTGGTCGTGAGTGCAAAGCACAAAGGGGAAGTCATGGGCTACATCTGGATTCAGGAGCTGGACCAAAATCTGACGGATGAAGAGCTCGACTTTTTGTACGAGACCTCCTTCCATGTCGGGAAAATCATTTATAAAACGAATAAATTGAAACAGGAAAAGGAAGAAAAAGCAGAGGATCTCATCAAACGGGCGATCTACCAGCAATTTACCTCTGAGAAGGAACTCAGACGGGAAGCTGAAAGGATCAACACCGTGCTGCCTTCCATGTTTTCAGTTGTGATCCTGCACGCCGCAAATGGGGATGGGGAAGCGGTTGAGGATTTAAAGGAAAATATCAGGTCGTACCTGAATTTACGGGATAAGGTCAGTCATGTCTTAACGATCGAATCAAACATTGTCATCGTCGTAGCGAGTTTTTCCCAAAAAAGCTCCGTCTCCTCAGCAGCTTCTGAGTTTATTAACAAGCTGTTAACACATTTTCACTTTCAAAAAATACCTACCCCTATTTATATCGGTATCGGAAACGAATATAATCACCTATTAAAACTTGGCAAGAGCTACACAGAAGCACTTGAAGTCATCAAAGCCGCAGAAATCACCGGCAATCAGGAAAACATTCCATATGAATATGCCAAACTCGGCATTTACCGTTATTTAGAAAGCATCGAACAGAAAAATGAATTTTTAGAATACGAGAATAAAGATTTAGCTTTATTAAAAGCGAAAGACGAAGAAAGCAGCACTGAGCTGCTCAAAACCTTGGAAATCTATCTCCTCAACAACTGCAAAACAAAACCAGCGGCAGAACAGCTGTTTATTCACCAAAATACATTGAATTACCGCATCAAACAAATTACTGAGATGACGTCGATCGATTTAAGCGATTTCAGAACGCGGTGCCAGCTCTATCTCGATTTGATGCTGATGAAATAAAACAGCCTGTTTAGAGAGTTTTTCTGCGAGTTTGTTAATAGAATATATCTAGATCACTTTCTTTTATGATCCATTTATAGGAAAAAATATTTATTTACTATACTGTTAATATATGGGATAATCAGGTTGTGGTTGAACGGATGAGCGCGCTGTCATTCAATCTACATTTAAAAAGAAGGAGTGGATCAGTTATGGTGAAAAAAGGTCTCATGAGTGCAGCTTTAATAGCAGCATTAGCATTATCAACTGGACAAGCAGCATCAGCAGCAGGTGCAGCAACAAGTGGCGAGGTTGATTTAACTAATACGCCTCTGAAAAACTCTGAAGTAACCCCATTTGCGAATGAAAATGTTGGCGGAGGAAACTGGGATTACGGTACAGCTGGTTATTTTGATTGGGGATTTAAAAAGAAAGTTTGGTCAAATTATTATCACAAAGATAAGGCCCATGCTTCATCATGTGCTCTAGGGACAAGAACTAATTCAAGCGGTAAAACTAAAGCAGGAACAACCTCATACTCCGATTTGTCAGGCGGCGCAACAGATGCTAAGACAAAGGCCAATTGGAAAACTTACTAATATAAAATTTTGATAAGGATATCATCGGAAACTAGAGTTAGTTTTCGATGATTCTCCTTTTTATAAAGGAGTTTTTTTTGTGAGAAAAATTGTGATTTTATTTCTAGTGATTTCTTCACTGTTCTCCTTTTTGATTACCTTTAGGGAAACCGCAAATAAACAAATTGAAGAAATTGAACAGCTAGATAGTTCTGTCGGAAAACCTTTTACTATTCCTGATGATCCCTTACTAAATGACCCTAAAGAAATGATCGAACTAATTATGAGTAGTTCTAAAAAATATAAAACTAATATTTTTCGGCCGGCTACTAATTTCTCTACAAACGATAAAGTGGAAATTTCTAAATATGTATTGTTAACGCAACAAACTGACTATTTTAATGGCATTGAACTCTCACAAGGGAAATTTTTAAGTAAGTTGGATACTCAATCTGAAAATTTTTACTTAAGTACGCATAAATCAAAGGATAAAAATCAGATAGGACAAATAGAAAAATTCGGTATCACTTCTGAAATAACAATTAAACCACTAAAAAACTCATTTGATTATCTTCCTGTAAACGGTACATATTATGCTGAAATTAAAGGTAAGTATTCTTTTGAAGATTTTTTAAAGGGATTTGTTAATGAGATAAATGAAAAATTTGATTCGACGTTTGAAATAAATGACTTTTTACAAACTCGAGAAGTTAATGATAGTTATGCGGAAGTCTCTACCTCGTCATTACAACAGTACAACTATTTGATTCTTATTGTAACATTGTTTCTTCTTATTTATTATATCGTGAATGAGTCAAAAACAATAGGTGTTTTAAAATTACATGGATATTCTAATTTAAGAATTTGGTTTCAAATAGTAGGGAAATTATTAATATTAACGTTTTGTTTTTCTTTGTTATTATCAATCATATGCGCAATTTTCTTACCTGGTTCCACCTTTTCTTTTATTATGAATACCATCATGAAACAAATTATTAATTATTTGATTATAGGCTCATTATCAATACTTACTTATTTTTATATAAGAAAGGTAAAAGTTAATCTAGCAATAAAAAATAAGAAAGATACAAATAGCATCTTTATTTTTAATTCTATTTTAAAAATAGTTTGTTCGGTCTTAATAATTGTGATAGGTAGTTCAACTTTAAATCAATATAGTGAAGTGAAAAAAAAACAATCTCATTTAGAAGATTGGAAGGTTAGTAAAGATTATGGGGTTTTCAATCCTTTGTATATAGGTCATGATATTGAGGATGTTAATAACGGGAAGCCACAACTTACAAATGATATTGATAATATTTACCCCATTTTGAACAAAATGGGTGCTCTCTTAATAGATACAAGAGAATATGAAGAGGAATTTATTCGATTAAACTCTAGCTATAAGGGAATCAGGTCTATTGTTGTAAATGATAATTATTTAAAACAATTTCCTGTATACAACTCAGAAAAACAACCAATATCAATTAATGAGAGAGAAAAAAGATTAATATTACTTGTTCCAGAGAAATATAAACAACATAGAGAAAAAATAATTAAATTTTTTAAAGAAGATAGAAAAGAATCTGCAGTAGCTTATGATGAAGAGTTTTTAGGGAGACATGTACCAAAGTATTTAAAAGAACCTAAAATACATATTATTTGGACTGCTAGTGGTCAGAAAATATTTAGTTTTAACCCAGAAGTTTTTAAAGCTGAGGATAATCTAATTATAGATCCTATTATCCAAGTTGTTACAGAGAATAATAGCTTGGTAGGTGACAGAAATACAATTTTAGGAAATGGAAGTCGAGATCCGCTTAAAATAAAATTAAATAATAGAGATTCAAAAAAGACAATGAATATATTAGTGCCTTATTTAAAAAAATATCATCTTGATGATAATTTGAAGTACTTGGTCTCTTTAAATCAATATGCATTGAATGAAATAAAAGAGTTACATAGCGAAATTAGCTCACTGTTAGCTTTAGCTGCTGTATTAGCTGTCGCTTTGGTTCTTCTTATCGTGCAAAATTCTGTAATATACTTCAATAAGAAGCAACAAAAGTTTGTAGTCTATAGATTGTTTGGTATTGGTTTTTTTAGAACATTTAAAGATTATATGACCTTGTTTTTTATACTATGGCTTATTCAATTTATATCTTGTATTGTTATCAAAAGAGGAATAACTTTAAACCTATTAATTTGTATTGTATTTCTTTTAATTTTAGAATTGGTTACTTCGATAATTGCATTAATTATTATAGAACGAAGAAACAAGATTAAAGTTATGAAAGGAGGTTTCTGATTAATTGAGTTATGTTATGGAATTGCAAAATATAAGAAAAGCTTACGGGAAACATGTTGTATTGGAAAACGTCAACATTGTTATAGAAAAAGGGGAAATGGTTGCAATTACAGGTAGCAGTGGTTCGGGAAAAACAACAATACTTAATATCATGGGTATGCTCGAAAAGCCAGATGGTGGGATTGTTAAAATACTTGGGGATGTTGCTCCGAGAATTGGTTCTGGAAGAGCCAATGAATTGTTGCGTTCTAAAATATCATATTTGTTTCAAAATTACGCCTTGATAGATAATGCTAGTATCAGTGCGAATTTAGATGTCCCATTAACTTATAAAAAGTTAAAGAGAGAAGAAAAGGAAAAATTGAAGATTGCGGTTCTTGAAAAAGTGGGTTTGCAAAAAGTGTCCTTAACACAAAAAGTCCATGAGCTTTCTGGGGGCGAACAACAAAGATTAGCAATAGCAAGAATCATATTAAAACCATGTGATATTATTCTTGCAGATGAACCAACAGGCTCTTTAGATGTAAAGAATCGCAATGAAATTATCACCCTTTTAAAAGAATTAAATCAGATGAATAAAACAATAATAATAGTAACTCATGATCCTTATGTGTCAAATCAATGCAGTCGAGTGATCGAACTTAACTGACAAAAGTAACTAAATTAATATGTATAGGGTTAAAGTGCTAAAAAATATATAAGTAGGTTTGAGGAACAATTTTGTTCCTCAAACCTGTTTAATAGCCTCTGTAAACATACGGATCATCAGGTTTTTTAATGGTATTCCAGTCAGTTACTTTGACGACAGGGAGAGTTGACTTGAATGGCTGGTAATATTCTGAGGCCAGAGTGCCCTTAATGTGAATCCATTCATCATCCTTGATGTCCATGTCCTTCGGAAATTCCACAAGCATCCCGTACACGCCGGAATCAGCGATACAGTGAATGATGCCAAACCTTAATACGAACAGCTGATTTTTGTTAATTGCGTTTCCTTTGTAAGCAAATCCATGAAATTCTATCGTCCGTCCGAGAAATTCACCCGGATAGTTATAGATGGTTTCCATTCCTTTTAGGAAATCGTCATCGGTCAGAGAAATCTCTTTTTTGCTGGAATACTTATTAAACAGCTGTTTCATTTGTTTGTCATAGCTGTCTTGCGCGTAATAAAGGCTGGCATCAGGCCGCAAATACTGTGTTTGGGAGTAGTGATCTCCGCTCTCCATCGCCTTAAACGAGAACCCTTTTGTTTTGACAATGGATGAGTCAAGCGTTGCAATCGGGAAGAAGATGCCTGACACCAAAGGAAAAAGAAAAACAACATAAATCAAATAACGCTGATAAAATGGCTTGTTTTGTTCATGGTCATGCTCGTGATCATGGCCGCACCCGCAATCATGGTCATGGTGATGCCCGCTTTTTTCAGGCGACTTGATAAATAGATATGCTTGGACGGCGGTCAGAATGGCCAGCAGGAAGATCGCAATAAAGGAAAGATAGGCATATTTCATATTGATATATTTTGTTAGATTTCCTGAGGCATGCAGATGATAAAAGAAAAACGTAAATCCCATCAGCACCAATAGACGAAACATCCAATCACCCCTTTACCAGTAGTGATCCCGCTAAAACAATCACGACAATGTATGTAATCAGCAGGAAAACAAATCGTTTTTTGAAGGCCGCAAGCATCATCAATAGATTCTTAATATCCACCATTGCGCCAAAGACGAGAAAGGCGATTAACGATCCTAATGAAAATGTGCTGCTGAAGGAAGACGCGATGAACGCATCAACTTCTGAACAAAGCGACAGGACAAACGCCAGACCCATCATCACGAGGGAAGAGGATACATCATTCTGCCCGATCGCAAGCAGAGTGGATGTTTTGACATACGTCTGCATAACGGCTGCGATAAAGGCGCCGATGATTAAATATTTCCCCACGGAGAAAAATTCATCAATGGCATGCCGCAAGGTCCCGCCCAGTTTTTGGAGCAAGGTGCCGTGATGATGATGGTGGTGCCCGGGTTCATCAGGCTTTAAAAGCTGGTTATCCTTAAATTGATAGGATAAGATGACCCCGATGATCAGCGAAACGGCGAGAGCCAGTCCGCCTCTGTAAAAGACAACGCTCCATCTATTCCCGAACGCAATATAAGTAGAAAATAAAACGATAGGATTAATGATAGGCGCGGTCAGCATGAAAGCAACGCCCGCATGCAGAGGAACTCCCTTTAACAGAAGCCGCCTCGTAATCGGGATGATGCCGCATTCGCAGGCGGGAAATAAAACGCCGGCCAGCGCACCGAATAAAACGGCGAGAAAACGGTTTTTCGGCATGATTCTTGCAATCATTTCTTCAGAAACAAACATTTGAATGATTCCGGAAAGTATGACGCCAATCAGAATAAACGGAATGGCTTCTATTAAAATGCTGATAAAAATAGAATTCAGCTGAAGAAAAGATGATTGTGCTGTCACAATAAAACCTCCGCTCATGTTAAGCTGCCTTTCTTATGATACCAGAAAAAAAGGCACTGCTTGTTTGACGGAGGAAAGGAAAGGATCGTTTCACTTTGGTTAGGATTCCAAAAAACCGAGTAGGATACTGTCTGTTTCTGCAGCTTCTTTTCCGAGCCAAATCAGGTGTCCCCATGAGTGAAGCAAACAGAGAACAGCGCCACGAATGTGCTCTTTTGCATGATGTGCATGTGACAAGTCAACCAATCCATCATAAACACTTTGCATAATCAGCACGGGACATATGATGGCTTGCAGGTCTTTTAAAGAGACAGCGGCGGTTTGTGACAAGTCAATCAGAAATCCTTCACCCGAGCGCTGCCGGCTGTTCATTTTCCGAAATGCTTCTATGTCTTTTTCATTCATCAAGGACTTGATTCGCTGAAACGGAAGCGTGCTGAATTGGGGACTCATAGATCGAAACATCAAACGCGGGAAAGCGTTATTCAAGGAAGAAATTAGCTTCCATATCCACTTTTCCACCGGCGGGCGGAAGAGAATTCTCCCCAATTTATATTCAGTGTCTTTTGGGGTGAGCCACTCTTTGGTGACCGCGGATTGCAGGGTCAATGTATTTACTCTTTCCGGATAATGTGAGGCAAAGCATATGCCGCTTGGCCCTCCTGCTGAGATGGCGATCACATGGACACTTTCGATTTGTAGATGATCTAATAATTTCACATAGAAACGGCAGGCATTGGCAAGACTTTTTCCAATTTCTTTTGACGTCCGTCCATAGCCAGGCCTTGAAGGCGTAATGATGGAATACCCTTGCTCAATCAACGCTGTGTATCCGAATTCCTCGTAACAATTTGAATGCCCGCCATGCATGATAAGGATGGGGGCACCCTTTCCAGCCACTGAATATTCTAGTGTATGTCCTTCGAAGGTGATCGTTTCGACTCGTCTTTTCATCTGTTACTCCCATTTGTTTTTTGCCTATTATAGGGTTTTCAACAATTGATCACAAGGTGAAGAAATGAATAAACAAAGGCCCTTGAATATGATATACTTTGTATTGATATTCATTCTCAATTAAAATTTTGATATAGATGTGAACGGGAGGCAGGACGGATGGCTGAGAATCAAGAGGTATATGACGTTACGATTATAGGCGGGGGGCCGATTGGGCTGTTTACTGCTTTTTACTGCGGGATGCGGGAGCTGAAAACAAAGGTAATCGAATTTTTGCCGAAGCTCGGAGGGAAGGTGTCTTTATTCTTTCCTGAGAAAATCATTCGCGATATCGGCGGCATACCGGGGATTGCGGGAAAGCAGCTGATCGAGCAGCTGAAGGAGCAGGCGGCAACGTTTGATCCTGATATCGTATTGAATCAGCGTGTGACCGGGTTTGAACGCCTAGATGACGGCACCATTGTTCTGACGGGTTCTGAAGGCGAAAAGCACTATACAAGAACTGTGATTTTGGCTTGCGGCATGGGTACACTTGAGGTCAATGAGTTTGACAGCGAGGATGCGGCCCGATATGCGGGCAAAAATCTTCATTACGGAGTGGAGAAGCTCGATGCGTTTAAAGATAAGCGCGTGGTGATATCAGGCGGCGGAGATACTGCGGTCGATTGGGCTAATGAGCTTGAACCGATTGCGGCGTCTGTGACTGTCGTTCATCGGCGTGAGGAATTCGGCGGAATGGAAAGCAGCGTGACGAAAATGAAGCAATCATCGGTGCGGGTGCTTACGCCTTATCGTCTGAAGCAGCTGAGCGGCAATGAGGAGCGCATCCAAAAAGTGACGATTTGCCATACGGAGACTGGCCAGAGGGAAGACATAGAAATTGATGAGCTGATCATCAATCATGGGTTCAAAATTGATCTCGGGCCGATGAAGGAGTGGGGACTGGAGATTGAAGAAGGCAGGGTGAAAGCTGACAGACATATGCGAACGAATCTTCCGGGCGTGTTTGTGGCGGGCGACGCGGCTTTTTATGAAAGCAAGCTGAGATTGATTGCCGGCGGCTTTACCGAAGGCCCGACAGCAGTCAACAGCGCTAAGGCTTATTTGGATCCTAAGGCTGAGAATATGGCGATGTATTCAACCCATCACAAAAAATTGGTACATAAATAAAACAGCCCTTGGGGGAAAGGGCTGCCAGCCATCAGCTGTGAAGGAGCTTTTTTTGCGTCTGTTGATTCTGAATGAAAGCTAGCAATTCATCCTGTTCTTGTACGGCTGTGAATCCATAAGCCTCGGCAGCTGAGTCATCGCCTATACAGACGATAGGAGGCCGGCTTGCTGACAATTCCGGCGAAATGCCAATTTGTTCGCCACCATTGATCAATTGCTGAACGGACAGCTTGTTCGGGCAAATGACCATGTGCAGCGGGGATTCACTGATGGTACGCTGAATCATGTGGGTGAACCGGTCATCTATGACGTTTTCATGAGTGATATAAAACGAACAGGATTCATGTTTTTGCATGTTTTCCACTGCATGGCGGCTCCCGACAACAAGACATTTCTCTGAATCAGGCTGAATGGCGGTGACAAGAAACCCCCGTTTTTCAAGCTCCGTCTTTGCTTGTTCAGATGCTGCACTCAGTTTCGCTGTCAGCTGGCGGATGTCGATTTTCTGAGAAGCCAGTGCTCTGAAAAATTCACAAACCGCCCGGCGCGATGTGAAAAAAACGTCTTCAAAGGTGCCAATCTTTCGAAGAATGTCTTCATTGACAGGCATGTTTTCGGTCTGCCATTTCGGCCACTCGATGACATCGGCGCCGAAATCGCGCAGCTTGTCTGCAAGCGGGTCTTCATCTTCGCCATGAGTCACAACCATCAAATGCCGTCCGATGAGCGGTTTGCTTTCAAACCAGCCATGTGTTTGAAAGTTGACGATGTCTCCGATGACGATAATCGCAGGGTTTGTAATCTGGTGTTCCTGCACTTTTTGCTGAATGTTCTCAAGTGTTCCTTTCACACTCCGCTGGCGGCCCCACGTTCCCCATTGGATGACAATGACAGGGACAGAAGGTGATTTCCCGTATGAAATAAGCTGCTGGCAAATAAAAGACAAGTTCTTGACACCCATGTAAAAAACAAGGGTTTGAACGCTTCGGGCCAGCCCTTCCCAGTCAAGGTTCGGCGTGCCTTTTAATGATTTATCATGCGCTGTAATCATGGCAAAAGACGATGCGAAATCCCGATGCGTGACGGGGATGCCCGCATATAGCGGCGCTGCAATTCCAGAGGTGATTCCCGGCACCATTTCATAGCGAATGCCGTGCTCATGAAGAGCATCTGCTTCCTCGCCGACTCTGCCGAATACGCTCGGATCTCCGCCCTTCAAGCGAACGACGGTTAACCCATTTAATGCTTTTTCAACCAGCAGGGCGTTAATTTCTTTTTGTTTCATAAAATGGCGGTTTGGCAGTTTTCCGCAATAAATAAACTGGCAGTCCGGTGATGCAAATTCGAGCAGCTTCGGGTTGGCGAGCCGGTCATATAAAATCACATCTGCTTCCTCGAGCGCCTGTTTTCCTTTGATGGTGAGCAGGCCTGGGTCGCCGGGTCCGGCTCCCACGAAATATACGATTCCGTTCTTCATGATCATGTCATCCTTCCGTCACTGTAAAAAATGAAGGACCACTAGAAAAGTGATCCGGTCTTTTGATCAATATACGAGATAAACATGTTCTCCTTCGATCAGCGTTTCATATGTTTTGACGCATCCGTGGTCAGGTTCTTGGACGATTCCGTCTTCTAAGGAAATTTTCCAGTCGTGCATCGGGCAGAAAACATATTGACCGCTGACGATGCCTTCTGCCAGGACGCCGCCTTTATGCGGACAGCGGTTTTCGATGGCGCGGATGCTTCCGTCTGAAAGCTTGAAAACCGCGAGCTCCTTATCTTCAATATACACTGTTTTGCCTAATTGTTCAGGCAATTCTTCAATTTTTCCGATACATACTTTTGTTACGTCTTTGTTTACCATGCCCATTCCTCCTCAATGATTGTTTTTGTCATTATGATGTGGTCACGACATTTTCAAATAATTCTTTCGAGGTTTGTTTATCCTCTAAAAAGTCTTTCCACGGATCCTTGTGGACAGAGAGTGTTTCATTCATTCGGTCGTTCAGCTCCTGCCGCTTTTCCGGATCGTTTAACACGGATTGGACATGGGATAAACCGACGCGCTCAAGCCATGCGGACGTACGCTCCAGATAGTTTGCGGTTTCCCTGTAATATTGCAGGTAAGCGCCTGCGTATTCTAAGACTTCTTCATTTGTTTTCACCTTCATCAGCAAATCGCCGGCACGCAAGTGGGTTCCGCCGTTTCCGCCGACATAAAGCTCCCAGCCTCCGTCGATGCCGACAACGCCAAGGTCCTTAATGCCGGATTCCGCACAGTTTCGCGGGCATGCAGACACGGCCATTTTGACTTTGTGCGGCGTGTTTAGCCCTTCGAATTTTTTCTCAAGCGCAATGCCCAGTGCCATGGAGTCTTGTGTGCCGAAGCGGCAGAATTGCTCGCCTACACAAGTTTTCACTGTGCGGAGCGTTTTTCCGTACGCGTAGCCCGACGGCATATCAAGATCTTCCCATACCTTCGGAAGGTCTTCTTTTTTCACGCCGATAAGATCAATTCGCTGGCCGCCTGTCATTTTCACGAGCGGGATCTCATATTTGTCAACGACATCGGCGATCTTGCGCAAATCTGTGGAGTTGGTCACGCCGCCGTACATCCGAGGAACGACTGAGTATGTTCCGTCTTTTTGAATATTGGCGTGCATTCGTTCATTAACAAAGCGGGATGTCCGGTCATCCTCGTATTTGGTTGGATTGATCATGCCTAAGTAGTAGTTCAGAGCGGGCCGGCATTTGGAACAGCCTTCTGGCGTTTTCCAGCCGAGCACATTCATGACTTCTCTTGTATGTGACAGCCCTTTGGCTTTGATTTCTTCTACGACTTCATCTCTCGACAATGTGGTGCAGCCGCAAATGGATTCTTTTTGCGCTGACGCATCAAAGTCTGATCCGAGCGTATGCTGGAGGATTTCTTCTACGAGTGGCTTACAGCCTCCGCATGAGCGGGATGCGCCGGTGCATGCTTTGATCTCGTCCGTTGACGAGCAGCCCTTTTCCTGTATGGCTTGAATAATCGCACCTTTTGACACGCCGTTACAGCCGCAGATGATTTCATCGTCGCTCATCGCTGCGGTTATGCTTGTGCCTGCTTGTTGGTCGAGAGGCTGTAAGATTGATATTTTTGAGGTTTCAGAGATATCGGCTTCTTTTTGAATCATAGAAAACAGGCGGTTGCCTTCGCTGCTGTCGCCGAATAAAACAGCACCGACTATTTGATTGCCTCTCAGGACGATTTTTTTATAGATGCCGTCCTGCTCATCGAAGACTTTAATCGCTTTTTTCTCCTCTGATTCGTTAAAGTCACCGGCAGAGAAAACCTCGACGCCTGATACCTTTAACTGTGTGGAGAGAACGGAGCCCTCATACGGTTTTGTTTCGATGCCGCAAATATGCTTCGCCAGCACTTTTGCCTGTTCATAGAGCGGTGCCACAAGCCCGTAGGCGATTCCTCGGTGCTCGGCACATTCGCCGACCGCGTAAATGTGCGGGATTTCAGTCTGCATATAATCGTTGACGATGATGCCGCGGTTAACCGGAATGCCGCTCTCGGCGCCGAGTGTTGTATTCGGACGGATGCCGACAGCCATGACGACTAAATCAGCTTCAATGCTTGTGCCATCTTTGAAGCGAAGGCCTTCGACACGGTCATCACCGACAATTTCTTCTGTTTGCTTTTCAAGTAAAAAGGTCATACCTTGTTTTTCTAACTCGTTTTGCAGCAGGCGTCCTGCCGTTGCATCAAGCTGGCGCTCCATCAGGAATGGGGCAAGGTGGATGACGGACACGTCCATGCCAAGATTCAGCAGTCCGCGAGCTGCTTCCAAACCAAGAAGTCCTCCGCCGATGACGGCAGCTTTTTTATATTGTTTTGACGCGGCGAGCATTGTGTCTGTATCTTTTATGTCCCGGAAAGCTGTGACGCCTTTTTTGTCTGCGCCCGGAATCGGAAGGATAAAAGGGACCGAGCCTGTCGCCAAGATCAATTCATCGTAAGGCTGGATTCTGTCTGCATCTGTGATGACTGTTTTGTTTTCCGGGTCCACTTTGATGACTGTTTCATTTGTATACAATTGAATGTTGTTTTCTTCGTACCAGTCCCAATCGTTTAACGTAATATCTTTAATATCTGTATCGCCTTGAAGCACTTTTGACAAAAGGATTCGGTTGTAATTGGGATGCGGTTCGGCACCAAAAATTGTGATCTGAAACTCGTCTTTAGCAACACTCAGTATCTCTTCAATGGCCCTTACCCCGGCCATTCCATTACCAACAAGAACTAGCTTTTTTTTTCCCATCAGATGATCCGCTCCTTATCAATGTTTTTTCCAGCGTAGCACAGCAAAAAGGAATATTTAAGATACATGTTATAAAATGTAACAAAATATACGAAAAGTTCTAAAAATTTTATGAAAAATTTAAATAGGTCTGATTCGGACGGCGCATACCTTAAAACCGGGCATTTTACAGGCTGGATCTAAGGCTTCTCCGATTAAATCATTCACATTTTGAGCGTCTGCCCAATGGATGGGAACAAAAACAGTATCTTTTCTGATTTGTTCTGATAATTTGCTGCGGACGGTGATGCTTCCCCGCGGCGATTCTATTTTTATCAGTACACGGTCCTCGATATTGTAGGTCGCTGCTGTTTGCGGATGGATTTCCATAAACGATTCAAAATGTCTCGCGGCAAGGGCGGCGCTTTTTCTTGTTTGGACGCCTGTTAAGTAGTGAGACATGACTCTGCCTGTCGTTAAATAAAGCGGATAATCGGCTGTCGGCTTCTCTTTTGGAACAGGTGGTTCGTTTGGAATCACACTTAATGCCGCTTTTTGATCCGGATGAGCAAATGATTCTGTAAACAAGCGCCCAGTTCCGGAATGATCAGATTCCGGACACGGCCAATGAATGCCGCCTTCACGTCTGAGCCTGCCGTATGAGATGCCTGAATAATCGGCAATCCCGCCTCGGCTCGCTTCTCTCAATTCATTAAAAATATCCTCCGCTGACGTATAAGAAAAGTAGCGGCCCTTGCCGAGAGCGGATGCGAGATCACAAATGATCTGCCAATCATGCTTTGCTTCGCCGGGGCATGGCCGGCTTGCTTCTCTTAATGTCACGCGTCCTTCTACATTTGTCATGGTGCCTTCATCTTCTAAGTAAGAGGAGGCAGGTAAAATCACATCTGCGTATTTCGCAGTCTCAGAAATAAACAAATCGATTGCAACAAAGAATGTCAGTTTACGTAAAGCCTTTTTCACGAGATTCGCATTTGGGCTGGAGACAGCAGGATTGGAGCACATGAGGAACAATCCTTTGATGTCGCCGTCGTTGATTTTTTCCATCATTTCATAGGCTGAGACACCTTTTCGCGGCAGATCATCCTGATGGATTCCCCACACTTTCGCAACATGTGCCCGGTGTTGTTCGTTTTCAATAGATCGATAGCCCGGAAGCTGATCGGCTTTTTGGCCATGCTCTCTTGCACCTTGCCCGTTGCCTTGTCCGGTGATCGCCCCGTAACCTGAGTAAGGCTTGCCGATTTTTCCTGTGATCAGCACCATGTTTAAGAAGCCTTTCACAGCCGCTGTGCCATCGGTTTGCTGTTCAATCCCGCGGGCTGTAAACAGCATGCCGGACGTTTCCTTGGCAAACTTTACAGCCGCTTTTCTTATATCCACCAGCGGGACACTCGTCTGTTCGGCGATGTCATTCAGGTTCAACGAGTCAGTATGCTGCTTCAGCTCCTCGAATCCATTTGTTCGTGATTGAATAAAATCTTCGTTTGCGAGCTGTTCGTCGATGATGATTTTGACGAGACCGTTGGCAAGAGCGGCGTCTGTGCCGGGTTTGATTTTCAAATGAAGATCGGCGATTTTTGTTGTCGCTGTTTCACGCGGATCAATGGCAATGATGTAAGCTCCGTTTTCTTTCGCTTTTTCAAAATATGGCATAATCGTAGGCTGGCACTCCGCGATATTGGTGCCGGCCAGAATGATCACACGGGTGTGGGGAATGTCTGATAAGGGATTCGTTAAGCCTCTGTCCGCGCCGAATGTTTGGTTGGCTGCGGTTGCTGCGGCGGACATACAAAGCCTCCCGTTGTAGTCGATGTATTTTGTCTGTAAGCCCACCCGTGCGAATTTCCCTAACAAATACGCCTCTTCATTTGTAATCGAGGCGCTTCCGTATACCGCCATAGCGTCATGGCCGTGTTCTGCTTGGATCATTGTCACTTGGTCTTTAATGTAATTCAGTGCTTCTTCCCAGGAAACAGGCATAAACTCGCCGTTTTTCTTCAGCAGCGGCCGGGTGATGCGGGAGGAGTTCAGGGCATGCTGGTGGGCGTTCATGCCCTTCATGCATAGCCGACCCTGTGTTGTAGGATTATCAATCCCGATCGCAGTGTACTTTTTGCGCGTGACGATGGTTTGTTCCACGAGCTGCATTTTGCACTGCATGCTGCAAAACGGGCATTGAGTGTCATATGTTTTTTCTGATTGGACGTCTTGCTGTTTATCACGGAAATATCTAAGCAGTCGTTCAGTCAAAATGCCTCATCCTTTCTTATATGCACCCGTCTCAACAGTCGGGTTTTGAATCAGTGACAGATCTGTTTGGAGGCTTTCCAGCAGCTGTGCCCTTAGGTCTTCTTCGAATAGCACTTCTCTGATATGAACGATCCCGAGACGGTCTATCCACTGATGAACAGCTTCTAAGTAATGAGCCGTTTCCCGATAATACTGGATCAGTCCTTTGATCATGCCGGCAGTGCTGTCTTCGTTCTCAGTCACGCAAAACAGGGCTCCTGAACGGGCATGAGTTCCCCGGACGCCTCCGATGTAAATGTCCCAGCCAGCTTGTGTCCGAATTGCGCCGACATCTTGCAGGGCGGCATCGGTGCAGTCTGTTTCACATGATAAGCTGATAGAAATGGGAGCGGGTAAGGGAAGCATCTCAAGTTGTCTTTCGATTTGGGCTGCCAGCTGCTGAATCGATCGATTTTGCCCGCATGTACATGCTTTGATGCTTTGCAGCGCGTGTCGGTGTTCATTAGTGTAAACGGGCATCTTCAGGTCTTTTTTTATGTTCGGGAGATCCGCAGGCTTGATCCCGGCAAGCTTCAGCCTTTGGCCGTGAGTGATGGATACGTCGGGAATGCTGTATGCCTCAATGATGTTGGCGATGGTTCTTAGCTGCTCCGCGTTTGTCCGCCCGCCGTACATTTGCGGAATCAGGATGCATGTCTCTTCAGTGGCTGGCTCAGGCTGGACAAACCCGGGGTACAGCATTTCCAGATAGTATTGAATCGCAGGAACACAAGTACTGCATCCTTTTTTTGTTCTCCAGTCAAGCTGGTTCATCACTTCTGCCGGATTAGTGAATGGCCTGCGCTGAAGCTCAGCGATGATGTCGTCTTCTGTAAAATCAGTACAGCTGCAAAACGAAGGTGTGCCGGCGGGCTTCGTATATTCGCTGTTGGTCATGTGCCTCAAAAGGTCTTCAACGAGCGGTTTGCATCCTCCGCAGGACCCAGTGGCTTTGGTGCAGTGCTTGACTTCCTCAACAGTTGTTAAGCTATTCGTGTGCACCGCGTCTTCAATCGCGCCTTTCGTCACTGTGTTGCATTGGCAAATCGTTTCACTGGAAGGCATGGATTCAAATAAAGGGCCGCTTGTCTCCGGTTCGATGATCTGCTTTTTGACAATGGAGATGTCTCGTTGTTTAAGCAGGCTGTCGAGAAGCCGCTGCTTGTCACGGGTGTCTCCGAATAAAATAACGCCGGCCAGTTTGTCATCTACAAAAAGCGCTTTTTTATAAACGCCTGCTTGTTCGTCGTAGATTTTGATGCTCGTCGTGCGTTCATCCTCTTGGATCTTTCCTGCTGACCACACATCGATTCCAGCTATTTTTAACGCCGCAGATGGTGCTGAGCCTTGATATTCCTCACATGGAACGCCGCAAATATGACTGGCGAGAGCTCTTCCCTGCTCATAAAGCGGTGCCACCAATCCGTACACCGTTCTGTTATGTTCGGCGCATTCACCAACGGCGTAGATATTCGGTTCGCTTGTCTGCATGAAGTCATTCACGATGATCCCGCGGTTCACTTTGATTCCAGCGGATACAGCTAATTCAATATTCGGTCTGACGCCGGCCGCCATCACAATCAAGTCTGCTTTTAATGAAGAGCCATCTTTAAAATGGATTCGGTCTGCCTTGGTGGCGCCGGAAATGGAGACGGTGTCTTTCTCCAAAAGAAAGGTTAGGCCTTTTTGTTCCAGCTCTGTTTGCAGCAGCCGCGCCGCTGTTTGATCGAGCTGTTTTTGCATAATGCCGGCGGAGTGGTGAATGACGCTGACATCCATACCGAGATGCTGTAAACCGACTGCAGCTTCCAGTCCTAATAAGCCGGCTCCGATTACCGCAGCCTTTTGAAAGTGCTGAGCCATCTTCATCAGCGCTTGGCAGTCTTCTATTGTCCGAAATCCATAGACGCCTTTTTTGTCTGCCCCGGGGATAGGGAGAATATGAGGGGAGGAACCTGTTGCCACTATTAATTTGTCATACGACAGAGTGCGTTTCCGATCTGTGATGACCTGCTGCTGATCTGTATCAATCTGAATAACCGTTTCGCCTGTGTAAAGCGTGATCCCGTGCTTGTCGTACCAATCCTTGCTGTTCAGTGTAATATCATCGAGTGACGCTTCACCCTGCAATACAGAGGATAAGAGAATGCGATTGTAATTGGGATGCGGCTCGCTTCCGAAAATGACAATCTCAAACATGTGGCGATTCAGCTTTAATACTTCTTCAATACAGCGGATTCCGGCCATGCCGTTTCCCGCTAACACCAATCTTTGTTTCTTCATGTATCAGACCTCCTTTGGCGAAGCTCGTAAGTTTTCTCCTATTAAAAATTATGTCACAATGCACTGTTAACGCATTAAACGTGTCACAAAAACTTACACATGTCTTTTCCAGAAAATAATGGTCCTATATCCTTGATTCAGAAAATGTAAAATAATGAGGGTCTAGAAAGGGGAATCTTATGAAGCTGTCGGAACTGAAAACTAGCGGTCATCCACTCACTTTGCTCTGTTCCTTTTTATACTTTGATGTCAGTTTTATGATATGGGTTATGCTTGGGGCGCTGGGTGTTTATATTTCTCAGGATTTTGGCCTGTCTCCTTTTGAGAAAGGGCTTGTCGTAGCTGTGCCGATTTTATCTGGATCAGTGTTTCGTATCATTCTTGGTATTTTAACGGACAGAATCGGACCGAAAAAAACGGCAGTGATCGGGATGCTGGTGACGATGATTCCGCTGCTTTGGGGGACATTCGGCGGCCGTTCCCTGACTGAGCTGTATGCCATCGGGATTCTGCTTGGCGTGGCGGGAGCAAGCTTTGCTGTAGCGCTGCCTATGGCCAGCCGCTGGTATCCGCCTCATTTGCAGGGACTTGCGATGGGGATTGCCGGAGCGGGGAACAGCGGCACGTTGTTTGCAACCCTGTTTGGCCCTCGTCTGGCAGAGCAGTTCGGCTGGCACATTGTCATGGGAATTGCGCTTATTCCATTATTGATCGTCTTTATTCTTTTTGTATCCATGGCAAAGGATTCTCCTGCACAGCCGGCTCCGCAGCCGCTCAAAAGCTATCTGCATGTGTTCGGGCAAAAGGAAACATGGTTTTTCTGCCTGCTGTACAGCGTCACATTTGGCGGATTTGTCGGGCTCTCAAGCTTTTTATCTATTTTCTTTGTTGATCAATACCAGCTGTCAAAAATTCACGCAGGGGACTTCGTTACATTATGTGTGGCGGCGGGGAGCTTTTTCCGGCCTGTCGGGGGCTTGATTTCGGATCGTGTCGGCGGCACGAAAGTTCTTTCTGTACTGTTTGTCATCGTGGCACTGTGTATGGCCGGAGTCAGCAGCCTGCCATCTCTTTCAATGGTTATTGTTCTATTGTTTGTCGGAATGATGGGGCTCGGAATGGGTAACGGCGCAGTATTCCAGCTCGTGCCGCAGCGTTTTCGCAAAGAAATTGGCATGGTGACGGGAATCGTCGGTGCGGCCGGAGGAATCGGAGGGTTTTTCCTGCCGAACATCTTAGGATCTCTCAAACAGATGACAGGCACATATGCTATCGGTTTTATCACGTTTTCCTGTATCGCGCTGCTGGCGTTTGCACTTGTCCTTGCCGCAGGCTATTACTGGCGGAAAAGCTGGAGCGCGGAAAGCAGCCCGGCGGATGTTTAGGATTTTGACGGACACGCATTTGTGCGTGTCTTTTTTATTTTCTCTTGATTTCCAACAGTGAACCGATCAAAATAAATAGTAATTATTACGATTTGTTAGTGAGAGGAGTTTTCTGAATGAATCAACATACGCTGCTCCCGAAAAAAACGGAGCGTCTTCAATACTTTGGATCGGTCAGTCCGATCAAAGGCGAGAAACCAGTGGAAAAAGAGAAAATGAAGGACCTGCAAAATATCAGGAAGGATTATTTTTTTGACATTCAGCATGTAGGTGTCGCTAATGTGTCCCATCCAGTCACAATCACTTCTGCCATGATGCCTGCCGAGCAAACAACGGCTGCGAACTTTACAATGACTTGTAATTTGCCGAGAAATCAGAAGGGGATTAATATGAGCCGGTTAACAGAGCTGCTGCAAGTCTATCATCAAAACGGCTGGGTTCTCTCATTTTCCTCTCTTCAGCAATTTACGAAAGAGCTTGCAGAAAACATGGACATATCATCTGCCACAGTTGAAGTGAGGTTTCCGTGGTTTTTCGAACGGAAAAGCCCGAAGCTTGAGAAAGCGGGTTTGATGCATGCTGATATATTCATGTCTGTCACCTATCGCAAAGATCAGCCGTTTAAACAGCGTGCCGGCATCTCAGCAAAAGTAACGACTCTGTGCCCTTGCTCCAAGGAAATCAGCGAATACAGTGCCCATAATCAGAGGGGAACGGTCAGCATTTGGGCGGATATTCATCCGGCCGCATCGCTGCCAAGTGATGTTAAAGCTGATTTGCTTCACGCCGCAGAATCAAATGCTTCTGCGAGACTGTATCCGGTATTGAAGCGGCCTGATGAAAAAGCCGTGACAGAAACGGCCTATGAAAATCCGAGGTTTGTTGAGGATCTCGCCCGGCTGATTGCTGCAGATTTGTTTGAGCTTGAATGGGTGTCTGCCTTTGAGATTGAATGCCGCAATGAAGAATCGATCCATCTCCACGATGCCTATGCGAAGCTGTGTTTTTCGAAGGAAGTGGATAAAATATGAAACTCTCATTATTCATTATTGCAGTTCTTATGCCAGCCAGCCTGCTGTCAGCCTGCTCCGACCATGCAGAAGAACACGCAAGTATCAATACAAAGAAAACGGTCAAAAACATAACGGACGTTCGAAAAACAGCAAAAACAAGCATTGATTGGACAAAGCCTTCGGGCGGAGAATACCCGGATATTAAACAGAAGCATGTCTGGATTGATGTGAATGTGAAAGAGCAGAAGGCTTACATCAAGGAAGGAAGCAACACCATCTATACAATGATGATCTCTTCTGGTCTTGATCAAACAAAAGATGATGCTACGCCAAAGGGCACCTTTTATGTAGAGCCTGAACGGGGAGAATGGTTTTTCTCCGAAGGATACCAGGAAGGCGCAGAATACTGGGTATCAGGGAAAAATCACGGTGAATTTCTATTTCATAGTGTGCCAATGACTAAGGATCAAAAAGTCATCAAAACGGAAGCAGAAAAACTAGGAACGAAAGCATCTCACGGATGTATCAGGCTGACCATTCCAGATGCGAAATGGGTATATGAAAATATCCCTGAACATACAAAAGTGGTGATCAGCTGAATTGAAAACCGTTGACAAAAAGGAAAAAAGACCATACAATTTAAATCGTAACAATTACGTTTTGTGATAAAGGGCTTATCATTGGCTGTATCTGTGAAAAGCGGAAAGGCTAAGGATCTTGCTGTCATTGATCCCCATGAAGCGTCTCTTGAAAACTGGAAACGAAACCCAAGCTACTTTCTGATGAGATATTTGCGCTTTCCATCGGTTCAGCAACGCAAGTGAGCAATTGCTTTATGCAAGCTGCGGTTTTCCGAATGTCGGCAAGGATTTGCGATGGGGAAAAGGATTAAACGCGGTTGGAGCCTTTACTGATTTAGAAATCGGGCGGCAGCGAGAAATAAGCGCGAATAGCTGCTCTACACCATTGTACATACGGCGAAGTATTCAATTTAAATCGTAATCATTCTATTTTAATGGAGGCACTATTATGAAAAAAATTCCGGTTACCGTACTGAGCGGTTATCTAGGTGCGGGAAAAACAACATTGCTGAACAGCATTCTGCAAAATCGCGAAGGCTTGAAAATAGCGGTTATCGTAAACGATATGAGCGAGGTGAACATTGACGCGGGCTTGGTCAAGCAGGAAGGGGGTCTTTCCAGAACAGATGAAAAGCTTGTGGAAATGTCAAACGGCTGCATTTGCTGCACGCTTCGCGAAGACTTATTAATTGAAGTTGAGAAGCTGGCAAAAGACGGACGGTTTGATTATATCGTCATCGAATCAACAGGAATCAGCGAACCGATCCCGGTGGCCCAGACTTTCTCTTATATCGATGAAGAGATGGGAATCGATCTTACAAAATTTTGTCAGCTGGATACGATGGTGACAGTGGTTGATGCCAACCGTTTTTGGCATGATTATCAGTCAGGTGAAAGCCTTCTGGACCGCAAAGAAGCATTGGGGGAAGAGGATGGAAGAGAAATCGCCGACCTCTTGATCGATCAAATTGAGTTTTGCGATGTACTGATCTTAAATAAATGTGATTTGGTCAGCGAGCAAGAGCTCGAACAGCTTGAAAACGTTCTTCGTAAACTGCAGCCAAGAGCCAGGTTCATTCGTTCCGTCAAAGGAAATGTAAAACCGCAGGAGATTTTGCATACAGGGTTATTTAACTTCGAGGAAGCGAGCGGATCGGCCGGCTGGATTCAAGAGCTGACGGCAGGCCATGCGGAACACACCCCGGAAACAGAAGAATACGGTATCTCTTCATTTGTATATAAGAGACGTTTGCCGTTTCATTCTACACGATTTTACCGTTGGTTGGATCAAATGCCAAAGAACGTGGTACGTGCCAAAGGAATCGTCTGGTGCGCATCTCATAACAACCTTGCTTTGCTGATGTCGCAAGCAGGTCCGTCGGTTACGATTGAGCCTGTATCTTATTGGGTGGCGGCGCTGCCGAAGCTTGAGCAGGAGCAAGTCAAACAGCAGGAGCCGGAAATCCTGGAGGAGTGGGACCCGGAGTTCGGTGACCGCCTAACGCAGCTAGTTTTTATCGGAACTGACCTGGATGAAGAAGCGATTACGAAAGAGCTTGATCAATGCCTGCTGACTGAATATGAATTTGATTCCGACTGGTCGCTGTTTGAGGACCCGTTTAAATGGAAGCTGAATCAATAGAAAAAAAGCCGTCCCATGGGGAACGGCTTTTTTTAATGAAACGTTTGTTTAAACATAATGAGCATATTTTTTCTCAAGGATATTCTGAAAGACCGCGGCAATGGAGCAGATGGCCCAATAAATGAGAGCGGTCAGAATATACATGGTCATATAATCAAACTCTCTGCCCCCGATGATTTTCGCATGCTGGAGCAATTCCGGCACTGTAATCATCGCAGCGAGAGAGGACGCCTTGATTAAGTCGAGCAATACATTGGCAAGCGGAGGCAGCGCAATACGTATCGATTGCGGCAAAATGATGCCCCTCATCGTCTGCCAATAGGAAAGACCCAGCGAGGATGCGGCTTCCCACTGTCCTTTTTCGACGGATGAAATGGCTGAACGGTTAATTTCCGCAATGTAGGCGGCGCTGTTTAGGCTAAAGCCGATTAAAGCAGCCGTGACAGCGGAAAATTCAATGCCGATATAAGGAAACCCGAAATAAAGGATAAACAAAATCACCAAAATCGGAACGCCCCGCATAAATGAGATATAGAGCTTCGCCGGCCATCTTAACAAAGCAAGCTTTGACATTCTGGCGAGTGATATGAACAGGCCGATCACAGTTCCCGCAAACATGCTTACAAAAGAGATGAGCAGTGTATACCCAATGCCTTTTATGACATAAGGGAACGATTCAATAGCCAGCTTCGTGTTGAAAATATATTCCCATTGAATGCTATTGATCATGGCGTCCGATTACAAATCAACGTCCTGAACGTCGGCATCAATTTTTTTTGATACATCTGCTTTATTGAAGAATTGTTTCGACAGTTTAGTCAAAGAGCCATCCTTGCTCATCTCTTTCAATGTTTCGTTCATCTTTTTCTGAAGTGCCGCATTGCTTTTTTTCATGACAAGGGCCTGTTTGTTCGGCATGTACTTGATGTCAGGATGAATTGTAATGTTGAGATCCGGGAATGCCGCGAGCGCAAGTGTCTGCAGGTAATAGTCGTTTAAAATGACGTCAGTGCGTCCGTTGGCAACATCTTTTAAATATTGCTCATTCGTCGCATTATCATAAATCACTTCTTTGGCGCCGTATTTTCTCGCGACCTCCATGTAGACGGTTGTAGCCGCGCCAGCCGCTTTCTTCCCTTTTAAATCCTTAAGCGTTTTAATCCCTGATAAATCGTCTTTTCGGACAATTGCCGTACCGTATGAATATTTATATGGAGTAGAAAATGCGAACTTCTTCTCGCGGTCCTTCGTCACATCGATGTCATTCGCGGCTGCGTCAACCTGTCCGCTGTTCACCGCTGTCAGCATCCCGTCAATGCCCATCTCCTTGAACTCAACCTTCAGTCCCAGGCGTTTTGCCGCTTCACGAACGACTTCAACCTCGTAGCCCGTCAGCTTATCGGAGCCAGAGTCGGTATCATGATAAGAAGTGGGATAAAGCGTACCTGATGTAGCGACTACGATTTTCCCTTTGTCCTTGATTTGCTCCCAGCCTGTATCCTTGGAATCGGCTTCATTTTTGCCGGAACAGGCTGCCAATATAAGAAAGAAAGCCATTGTGAAACTGAATATAACGGCTTTGGAATGCATGAATGATTTCACCTATAGTTCCCCCAATCTGTTAATCAACTAAAAAGATAGCATTGAACATAAGGGGTTGCAATATGTTGATGACGTTTTCAAAAAGTTCGAATTGTGTATACAAAAAGCATAGGTGGGTGTTTAAAAGCGTCTATGAAGGGAAGAGGTGATGAAAAAAGGAGTTGTCCAAGGATGAATGCCAGACGTACCAAGGAAACACATGTGGACGTGATGGATGCAGAAGATCAGTTATTCCTCTATGCCAATACCGTAAGAAATGGTCAAGAAGCATGAAACCGATTAAATTTAAGTCTTGCTGATGCCCCTAAGGCATATGATATATTCGATGAGAAAAAAATGGAAACATTTAAACCATAATGGGGAGTCAAATGAATATTTACAAACCAGCCTGATTTTGGATCAGACTTGGAGCTGCATTGTTAGACTACATTATAGTCTCCGTGCCGCTTTTGCTGATCTATTGGCTGATTACAGGAAAAGACCCAAACGACAGCATGTTCATAAGTTTAGTTGTTCTGCTGTACTCTATTTTGCTGCCGGTGTTTTGGCGCGGCTACCTTATCGGAAAAAGAATCTGCGGAATCTGAATCGTAAAAAAAGACGGATCACAAGTCAGCTTGTTAACAATGTTTTTACGGGTTATTGTAGCCGGCCTGGTTTACGTTATAACCTTCGGACTCGGCTTGATCGCCAGCCTGATTCTGATTGCCGTACGAGAAGACAAACGGACCCTGCATGATTTAATCGCGGGAACGTATGTCACTTATGCGACGCCAGGTGAAGAAGAACTTAATGCTGACGAAGAGATTAGAAAGAGCGAATAATGGTTCGCTCTTTTTATTTTTATGCATAAAAAATACAAGGCAGCAAAACATATGAAAAATAGATTGGAGGAATAAACTGGATGAAACGAATAACCATCAACATCATCACAATGTTCATTGCAGCGGCTGTCATTTCTCTGACCGGTACAGCTGAGGCCGTTGAAAAACAGCAGCAGCCTCCCGCAAATGTTACACTGACAGATCAGCAAAAGAAAGAGATTGAACAACTGGAAGCAGAGATTCTTAAAAAGCGCAAAGACGTGATCTCAAAGTATGTACAATATGGTGTCCTGCCTAAAGAAAGAGGAGAACACATCAAAAATCACTTGGACAAACACTTTGAAATGATGAAACAAAACGGCTTTGTTCCAAAGCACCATCCTCATCCGCATAAATTTGAAAAAAGACATTAAGATTTTAAGCATCCAATGGGAATTGGGTGCTTTTGCGTTATTTACAGGTAGGCAATATTAGTTGAGCTGTTCCGCGACTAACATCGAGTTGATCTGAAACGCGTTTCATAGCCTATGATAGGTTTATCAAATAATTCAGGAGTGATAAACACTATGATCCACCAGCATCCAGAATCTTTTCCGAAACATTTTTTGTGGGGCTCTGCTTCTGCAGCGTACCAGATTGAAGGCGCTTGGAATGAAGATGGCAAAGGCCCTTCTGTTTGGGATGTGTTTACGAAAATACCGGGCAAAACGTTTAAAGGAACCAATGGCGACATTGCGGTTGACCATTATCACCGATTTAAAGAAGATGTCGCTCTGATGGCTGAGATGGGGTTAAAAGCGTATCGATTTTCCGTCAGCTGGCCACGGGTTTTTCCAAAAGGAAAAGGAGAGATCAATGAAGCAGGTCTAGCGTTTTACGATAGACTGATTGATGAATTGCTTTCTCATCACATCGAGCCGGTTCTGACTTTATATCACTGGGATTTGCCTCAAGCGCTTATGGACGAATACGGCGGGTTTGAATCCAGAAACATCATAGAGGATTTTAATCACTACTGTATTACTCTTTATAAACGTTTTGGAGACAGGGTGAAATATTGGGTTACGTTAAACGAACAGAACTACAATTTTAATCACGGATTTATTACAGCCATGCATCCGCCTGGAGTGAAAGACAGAAAACGATTTTACGAAGCAAACCATATTGCGTTTCTGGCTAATGCAAAAGCCATCGAATCATTTAGAGAATATGTGCCTGAAGGCAAAATAGGTCCTAGCTTTGCTTATTCTCCGGCTTACCCTTTATCAAGCCATCCAGAGGATATACTGGCATTTGAAAACGCCGAAGAATTTACGAACAATTGGTGGCTTGACATGTATTGCTGGGGAACCTACCCGCAAATTCCATTCCGCTACTTGGAAAAACAGGGATGGGCGCCGACAATTGAAGCAGAGGATATGGACCTGCTCGCCAAAGGGAAGCCTGATTTTGTAGGTGTCAATTATTATCAGACGATCACCTATGAACGAAATCCGCTTGATGGTGTGTCAGAAGGGAAAATGAATACGACAGGCCAAAAGGGAACCAATCAGGAGACGGGGATACCCGGAGTGTTCAAAACGAAAAAAAATCCGCATCTGACAACGAGCAACTGGGATTGGACAATTGACCCAATTGGGCTGCGTATCGGTCTTCGCCGAATTACAAGCCGCTATCAGCTTCCAGTGTTTATAACAGAGAACGGTTTGGGTGAATTTGATAAAGTTGAGGACGGCACTGTACAGGATGATTATCGAATTGATTATTTGCGTTCGCATCTTGAGCAATGCAGACAAGCCATCAGTGACGGTGTCGATTTAATCGGCTATTGCAGCTGGTCGTTTACTGATCTGTTAAGCTGGCTGAACGGCTACCAAAAAAGATACGGATTTGTATATGTCAATCGTGATGAAGAAAGCACATCCGATTTAAAACGCTTGAAGAAAAAAAGCTTTTATTGGTATCAAGATGTCATCAAGACAAACGGAGAAAGTTTATAAAGAGTCCCTGAGAGTTATTCTCTCAGGGGTTTTTCATTACACAGAAACAGCATCAATAATATAAGTGTCGGCGTGCAAATCTGACATTTCAGCCGGCACAGTCCAGCATGTCAATTGATAGTCTCCTTTAGGCAGATCAAAGGACAGTCTTTTAGACATGATGCTTTCAATATGAATTCCGTTTTCTGTGACATGAAAAGGAACAGTCACTTTTTTTTCGTAGGAGTTTACTGTTTCTGAACTGTTCAGGCGCAAAAGAATAAAGGCCTTTGTATTTCGCTGTGCCTCAAAGGAAATGGCTCCGTCTGCCGCAGCATATCCTTTTTCAATCGCTTCGTCAGTCCAATCCATTACAGGAGGTGTAGAATCCTTTTGAAATACAGTAAATTGATGATATGAAATCGAAAGTTCTTGCGGCTTCCATGATTTGATCAATGTGCTGTTCCTCCTCTATGTACTGTTTACTGAATTGTGAATAAAACCTTTGTGCCATCTGGGTAATCGGTAAGCTGATGCCCGACCCAAGAGCCTGCTCCGCGGTTGTCAGCGGGAGAAATGTATTCTACAGAAGCTCCCTCACCGCCTTCTTTGCACATGGCCATTGGCCATTCATCTCTGTCATACCCCTTTTTGGAAGGTACGTCCTTTAATGATTGCTCGCGGCGTTCCTCAGCTCCGTCTCTGTCGATAGTGCACACCTCTGAGTGCCCCTCATTTATCGCATCCTTAATATGCTTGGCCGTTTCGGGATAACGGTCAGAAGGGAAGGCGATTGTTTCATCATATTCTTTCGTTTGAGACGTTTTTTGATCAGCTGAGAAAAAGTCTCCTTTTATCAGGCCGACAGCTGCAGCTGCTATGATGACGATGACGAGAAGTATTGTTTTTATGATGTCCGTCGTGATGTTCACCTCCCGCTTTTAAAACTGACACAAGAGTAATCCAGAAAGCATTTGGTGTAAAGGTTTAAATTTTATGTTTTACGCTCAGTTTATTGCAGAAATCGTAATTTTAGCAGATCGAAATATTTGTTTTCAGCAAAATACGATTGCCAATTTACAATAATGATAGTAAGTCATCAGCCGTTTTCGGCTTGATTAATCATTTTAAATTGGCTTATGATACCGGTAAGTTCCTCAGCTAATTGAGAAAGTGTTTCAGAAGCTGCGGTAATCTCCTCCATTGCAGCAAATTGCTCCTCTGTTAATGCAGCCGCTTGCCGGGTATTTTTAGTAGATTCTTTAATGTCGGCCGTATTGGCTGCAAAGGAATCATTTATTTGATGTGCACTGGCTGAAATGTTTGTTACAGATGCTGATAAATCACTAATCTCGGCGCTGATTTCACCTGTTGCAGCTGCAATTTCCTTAAATGCATCTCTGGTGCGCTGGATCATGGTGACTCCTTCTGCAGCTTCTGTTTTCACATGCTCAACAGATCTTGCAGACCGGTTCATATCCTTTTGTATTTCTATGATCAGTTTTGAAATCTGCCCTGCAGATTGTTGAGACTCTTCTGCTAATTTCCGTACTTCATCAGCAACAACAGCAAAGCCTTTTCCTTGTTCACCGGCTCTGGCAGCTTCAATCGCTGCATTCAGCGCAAGCAGGTTTGTCTGATCGGCAATTTGGGTGATGACCGATAAAATTTGCTCAATTTGTTTAGAGCGGCCGTCTAACTGGTGTATGATTTCTCCGCTTTTCTGAATTGACTGGTGAATCGCATCCATTTGCGCCTGTACATTTGCAATTTCCTTTTGTCCAATGTCTGCTTTTGATTGCGCGAGCTGCCCTTTGTCAGCGATAGCGGCAGTATTTGCAGAAATATCCCGGATGTCTGCTGAAGCTTGTTTTAATGAGCTTTCACTGTTTTCAATTCGGGTGATCTGATCTTGGGCTCCATTTGCAATCTGCTGTACAGCTTCTGTGATTTTTTCTGAAGCTTGATTTGTTTCCTCTGCTCCGGCTGAGAGCTGCTGAGAGGCTGACGCAAGCTGAAGGGCTGATTGTTGTACGGTTTGTATGGTATCGTTCAGCTTCATTCTCATCTTATTATAATAGACGCTTAGTTCTGAAAGCTCGTCACCGGTTTTGTCTGACACCTCTATTGTCATATCTCCGTTTCCGGCACTTTCAAAGGCGCTTTTTAAAGCGTTCAGCCGCTTGTTGATTTTTCTGGTGAAAACCAAAACAAGGATGACTGATACTATAATGACGATAACAAGAACGATAGCGAATTGAGTGAAAAGTGATTGTGTAAGTGATGCTAAAATACTTTGATTAGCTCCGGTATACAGCATGCCGATGATGTTCCCATTTTGATCTTTTAACGGCATGTATGCAGTCTGATAAGAAGAACCTGCTACATCTGCTTGTCCGTAAAAACGCTTTCCTTTCTTTAAAACAGCGGCGATAACTTCAGAAGAAGCCTGGGTGCCGACAGCTCTTTCGCCATTCTTCATGACATTGGTTGCAACACGAGTATCGCCTTGGAAAATGGTAATGGTATCACCTGTTTTTTCACCAAGCAGATCAACAATATCTTCATTTCCATTGATTTGTGTTTGCCCTTTATAGAGCTTATTGTTTTTCACCTGCCAGTCGCCTGACATGACATCATCAATATAAGTGCTGCTTAAAGCGAGATCACCTTTCGCTTTTTCAGTTGCCATTTGTTTCATGCTTTCTGTAATTTCTTTAAGCATCACAGTGCCAACTGACGCCGAAAACAAAAGAATCACCACGAAAACGAGGCAAAGAATTTTAGTTCCTAGCTTCATCTTAAATCGTTTTATCAACATAATTCCTCCCTTTATATAGGTCATATTACTTATCGGGTTTTTGGGTTTAAAGTTTTATTTTTAAAAAATAAAACCGGCCTGATTTTCAGGCCGGTTGTGTGATGCTATTCAAGGTTTGCGTGGTGAGTGAACATAGTTTCAGAATCGAGTGCTTTTTTCTCCATGAGTTTTAAAATCACTGCATCATAGAAGAGCAGCAAAGTTTGTTCAAATAATGTTCCCATTGGCTGAATGGTTTTATAGCTTCCGTTTGACTGGTCTTTAGGAGAACCAGGCATTCTGATGATGAGGTCCGCTTGTTTTCCGATGCTTGATTCCGGATTGATGGTTAAAGCGGCAACAATTCCGTGTAAGCTTTTTGCTTTTGCTGCGGTATGAATCAAGCTCTTTGTCTCGCCTGATCCTGAGCCGATAATAACTAGATCTCCTTCGGCGAGCGGCGGAGTGAGAATCTCACCTACTATATGGGCGTTGAAGCCCATGTGCATCAATCTCATCGCGAAGGATTTTGCCATCAGGCCAGACCGCCCCGCACCCGCAGTGAAAATTTGGTGGGATGAAAGAATGTGATCGGCAAGCTGGTCAGCCTCTTCATTAGAAATATAAGCTGCTGAACGGTGTAACTCATTGAGAATTTCCGCTACGTATTCAGTCGTTTTCATCGGAGTTATCCTTGGGCAATCAGCTGCTTCATTTTTGAAGCTGTTTCCGCCTTATCAGCTGCGCTTGTAATTCCGCCCCCGACAATGACAAGGTCAGGCTTTTGCTGGATCACTTCTGGCAGTGTATCAAGTTTGATGCCGCCCGCGATTGCGGTTTTTGCGTTTTTTACGGTGTTTTTGATTGTCGTTAATTCTTCGAAAGAGTTCTTGCCCTCTGCTTGAAGATCATAGCCAGTGTGGACGCAGATGTAGTCAACACCTAGTGCGTCAATTTCTTGCGCACGGGACTCGATATCTTTCACGTTAATCATGTCCACTAAGATTTTCTTCTTTTGTTTTTTGGCTTCTTCTACTGCGCCTTTAATCGTTGCATCGTCTGTAGCCCCTAAAACGGTGATGATGTCAGCGCCTGCTTCCGACGCTTTCATAATTTCGTAGCCTCCGGCATCCATGATTTTCAGGTCTGCAAGAACCTTCAATTGAGGAAATGCTTCTTTTATTTCTTTAACGGCTCTTAGGCCTTCATTAATGACGACCGGTGTTCCGATTTCAACTACGTCGATGTATTGTTCTACCTCTTTGACAAGCTCAATGGCTTCTGGAATGTTGACGAGGTCTAATGCAAGCTGTAATTCCATTGTTGATCCACTCCCTTTTTCGAATTATTGTTCATTCTATAGGTTCCCTCTTTTGTTGAGAAGTAGGCACTTTGAAGTCAACAAGTTACTTGGAGGATACTGTGAGGAGAGGCAATCAGATTTCTTTCGCTTGATTTTATGAGTGAGTATAATGAAAAAAGAGTCTGCAAAAAAGTAAGTAAGTGATGATACGTATCTAACATACAAAAAGGTTACTAAGGGGGGATTCTATTGAGCCGGATGGACGACAAAAGGTTTAATTGTGAGAAGGAATTAACGCTTGCAGTGATTGGCGGTAAATGGAAAATGCTCATTTTGTGGCATTTAGGAAAAGAAGGCACAAAACGGTTCAATGAATTAAAAACATTGATTCCTGATATTACGCAGAAGATCCTCGTGAATCAGCTGAGAGAGCTTGAGCAGGATATGATTGTTCACAGGGAAGTGTATCCGGTTGTCCCGCCGAAGGTTGAATATTCTCTGACCCCGCACGGAGAAAGCCTCATGCCTATTCTTGAAGCCATGTATGAGTGGGGTAAAGGCTATATGGAATTGATTGATATCGACAAAAATGTCATGAAAGAATCGTTGTAAGACGCTCTTCGCAAGGGTGTCTTTTTTTTGCCTTTTTTCGGTTTTTGCGCGGTACACATAGTCATGTAAAGATTGTAAATTGCAGTCAGCAATAAAAAAAGATTGAACGCAACAGTTCGGTTTAAAAATTTTTATTTTTCTGTAAATAATGTTTAGTGGAAATGATTGCGGCATCCCGCAAAAATATCCCTGTAAATAAACTGGAATCTTTCGGCATCCCGCATGAAACTTTTCACCCATTTTTCGGTGATAAAAACATTTTTTTCATTTAAAGTGAACGGTAGTAAGATAAAAAATATTGAAAACAATGAATAAATAGCCAAAATTGTTTCCTATTAGGATAGGGGATCTTGCGGTCTTTATCCGCTTATGTTAAACGCCGCAATGCTGACTGACGGCTGCCCGTTTTTATAGCGGCAATCTGTTTTTTGTTTGGAAGCTCTGCTTTTTAAGTGTAGTACTTTGGGCTATTTCGGCTGTTAGTTCATAAGAATTAAAAGCTGATATGGATAAGAAAGAGAAAATGCGTTGCACATGTTCACTGCTTATAAAGATTAGGGGAGGTATGACAATATGGAAATAACTTTTTACCCTTTAACGGATGCACAAAAACGAATTTGGTACACAGAAAAATTTTATCCTCACACGAGCATTTCAAATCTTGCGGGGATTGGTAAGCTGGTTTCAGCTGATGCGATTGATTATGTGCTTGTTGAGCAGGCAATTCAAGAGTTTATTCGCAGAAATGACGCCATGCGCCTTCGGTTGCGGCTAGATGAAAACGGGGAGCCTGTTCAATATATTAGCGAGTATCGGCCTGTTGATATAAAACATACTGACACTACTGAAGATCCGAATGCGATAGAGTTTATTTCACAATGGAGCCGGGAGGAAACGAAGAAACCTTTGCCGCTATACGATTGTGATTTGTTCCGTTTTTCCTTGTTCACCATAAAGGAAAATGAAGTGTGGTTTTACGCAAATGTTCATCACGTGATTTCTGATGGTATCTCCATGAATATTCTCGGGAATGCGATCATGCACACTTATTTAGAATTAGCCAGCGGCTCAGAGACAAAAGAAGGAATCTCGCATTCATTTATCGATCATGTTTTATCTGAACAGGAATATGCTCAATCGAAGCGGTTTGAAAAGGACAAGGCGTTTTGGAACAAGCAATTTGAATCGGTGCCTGAACTTGTTTCCCTGAAACGGAATGCATCCGCAGGGGGAAGTTTAGATGCTGAGAGGTTCTCTAAAGATGTGCCTGAAGCGCTTCATCAGCAGATTCTGTCGTTTTGTGAGGCGAATAAAGTCAGTGTTCTTTCGGTATTTCAATCGCTGCTCGCCGCCTATTTGTACAGGGTCAGCGGCCAGAATGATGTTGTGACGGGAACCTTTATGGGCAATCGGACAAATGCGAAAGAGAAGCAGATGCTTGGCATGTTTGTTTCTACGGTTCCGCTTCGGACAAACATTGACGGCGGGCAGGCGTTTTCAGAATTTGTCAAAGACCGGATGAAGGATCTCATGAAGACACTCCGCCACCAAAAGTACCCGTATAATCTTCTGATCAACGATTTGCGTGAAACAAAGAGCTCTCTGACCAAGCTGTTTACTGTTTCTCTTGAATATCAGGTGATGCAGTGGCAAAAAGAAGAGGACCTTGCCTTTTTGACTGAGCCGATTTTCAGCGGCAGCGGATTAAATGATGTCTCGATCCATGTGAAGGATCGATGGGATACTGGGAAACTCACCATCGATTTTGATTACCGCACTGATTTATTTTCACGTGAAGAAATCAACATGATTTGTGAGCGCATGATTACGATGCTGGAGAACGCGTTAACGCATCCAGAACATACAATTGATGAATTAACGATGATTTCTGATGCGGAGAAAGAGAAGCTGCTTGCGAGGGCCGGCGGTGAATCTGTGAGCTACCGTAAGGACATGACGATCCCGGAACTGTTCCATGAAAAGGCTGAGCAGCTTTCAGATCATCCAGCGGTTGTATTTGAAGGTCGTACATTGTCCTATCGAACGTTACATGAACAATCCGCACGCATCGCCAATGTGCTGAAACAAAAAGGGGTTGGCCCGGACAGTCCTGTCGCGGTTTTGATTGAACGTTCTGAACGGATGATTACAGCTATCATGGGGATTTTAAAAGCCGGCGGAGCCTATGTGCCGATTGATCCGGGTTTTCCTGCTGAGCGCATTCAATATATTTTGGAGGATTGCGGGGCGGACTTCATCCTGACTGAATCGAAGGTTGCGGCGCCTGAAGCCGATGCTGAGCTGATTGACTTAGATCAGGCGATTGCGGAAGGTGCAGAAGAAAGCCTGAATGCAGATGTGAACGCACGGAACCTTGCCTACATTATTTACACATCGGGGACAACCGGACGCCCGAAAGGCGTTATGATCGAGCATCGCCAGGTTCATCATTTGGTTGAATCTCTGCAGCAGACGATTTATCAAAGCGGCAGCCAAACCCTGCGGATGGCATTGCTTGCGCCGTTCCACTTTGATGCGTCAGTGAAGCAGATCTTCGCGTCGCTTCTTTTGGGACAAACCCTTTATATCGTACCGAAGAAAACAGTGACGAACGGGGCCGCCCTTACTGCATATTATCGGAGAAACAGCATTGAGGCGACGGATGGAACACCTGCTCATTTGCAAATGCTGGCAGCAGCAGGCGATTTTGAAGGCCTAAAACTGAAGCACATGCTGATCGGAGGAGAAGGCCTGTCATCTGTTGTTGCGGACAAGCTGCTGAAGCTGTTTAAAGAAGCAGGCACAGCGCCGCGTTTGACCAATGTATACGGGCCGACTGAAACGTGCGTTGACGCGTCTGTTCATCCGGTTATCCCTGAGAGTGCAGTTCAATCAGCGTATGTGCCGATCGGGAAAGCGCTGGGGAACAATCGCTTATATATTTTGGATCAAAAAGGCCGGCTACAGCCTGAAGGCGTGGCGGGCGAGCTTTATATCGCGGGAGACGGTGTGGGCCGAGGCTATTTGCATTTGCCTGAATTAACGGAAGAAAAGTTTTTACAAGATCCATTCGTGCCGGGCGATCGCATGTACCGGACCGGGGATGTGGTGCGCTGGCTTCCAGATGGAACAATCGAATATTTAGGCAGAGAGGACGACCAGGTCAAAGTCCGCGGATACCGGATTGAGCTTGGGGAAATTGAAGCCGTGATTCAGCAGGCGCCAGACGTTGCAAAAGCCGTTGTTTTGGCACGCCCTGACGAACAGGGAAATCTTGAGGTTTGCGCATATGTTGTGCAGAAGCCTGGAAGCGAATTTGCGCCAGCCGGTTTGAGGGAGCATGCGGCCAGACAGCTTCCTGACTATATGGTGCCGGCTTACTTTACAGAAGTGACAGAAATTCCGCTTACGCCAAGCGGCAAAGTCGACCGCCGCAAGCTGTTTGCACTAGAGGTGAAGGCTGTCAGCGGCACTGCCTATACAGCGCCGCGAAATGAGACTGAAAAAGCAATCGCAGCCATTTGGCAGGACGTGCTGAACGTTGAGAAGGCGGGGATTTTTGACAATTTCTTTGAAACGGGCGGGCATTCATTGAAGGCCATGACCCTTTTAACAAAGATTCATAAGGAAACAGGCATCGAGATTCCGCTTCAATTTTTGTTTGAGCATCCGACGATTGCGGCTCTTGCAGAGGAAGCTGATCACAGAGAAAGCCGGGCATTTTCGGTGATTGAACCTGCTGAAAAACAGGAGCATTACCCGCTTTCATTGGCACAGCAGCGAACATATATCGTCAGCCAATTCGAGGATGCAGGAGTCGGCTACAACATGCCTGCGGCAGCAATTCTGGAAGGGCCTTTAGATATTCAAAAGCTGGAGCGCGCATTTCAGGGGTTAATCCGACGCCACGAGTCTTTGAGAACGTCATTTGTTCTTGAAAACAGCACGCCGAGACAGAACATTCACGATAGCGTTGATTTCAACATCGAAATGATTGAAAGAGGCGGCCGCTCAGATGAGGCAATTATGACTTCATTCGTTCGGACATTTGATTTGGCGAAAGCTCCGCTGTTCAGAATCGGTTTGCTGGGGCTTGAAGAGAACCGTCATATGCTGCTGTTTGACATGCACCACTTGATTTCTGACGGTGTATCGATTGGCATTATGCTGGAGGAGTTAGCACGCATTTATAAAGGCGAACAGCTTCCTGAGCTTCGTCTCCAGTATAAGGACTACGCTGTATGGCAAAGCAGACAGGCTGCTGAAGGGTACAAGAAGGACCAGGCTTATTGGAAGGAAGTCTTTGCAGGCGAGCTCCCGGTGCTTCAGCTTCTGTCCGATTACCCAAGACCGCCTGTTCAAAGCTTTGAAGGGGATCGGGTGTCAATCAAGCTGGATGCGGGGGTAAAGGATCGCCTCAATCGTTTGGCTGAACAAAACGGCGCCACTTTATATATGGTGATGCTGTCCGCTTACTATACGCTTTTGTCAAAGTATACGGGACAGGATGACATCATTGTCGGGACACCGTCAGCGGGCAGAAATCACTCCGATACAGAGGGCATTATCGGGATGTTCGTCAATACGCTTGCGATTCGCAGTGAGGTGAAGCAGGACGAGACGTTTACCCAATTGATCTCGCGTGTCCGCAAACGGGTGCTGAATGCCTTTTCTCATCAGGACTATCCGTTTGAGTGGCTTGTTGAAGATTTGAACATCCCGCGTGATGTTAGCAGGCATCCGCTGTTTGACACGATGTTCAGCCTTCAAAACGCGACAGAGGGCATTCCGGCTGTCGGCGATCTGTCCTTGTCTGTTCATGAGACCAATTTCAAGATTGCCAAATTTGATTTGACGGTGCAGGCGAGAGAAATCGATGAAGGCATTGAGCTTGATTTGGATTACAGCACAAAGCTGTTTAAACAAAGCACGGCAAACAGGCTGCTTACGCATTTTACGCGTTTGCTTGAAGATGCTGCGGCTGATCCAGAGAAGCCGATTTCTGAGTATAAGCTTCTTTCTGAAGAGGAGGCCGCTTCGCAAATTCAGCAGTTTAACCCGGGCAGAACACCTTATCCTAAAGATAAAACAATTGTTCAGCTGTTCGAGGAGCAAGCGGCGAATACGCCAGACCACACTGCGCTTCAATATGAAGGCGAATCACTCACTTATCGTGAACTGAATGAACGGGCCAATCGTTTAGCCCGCGGCATTCTTTCTCTTGGAGCTGGCGAAGGCAGAACTGCGGCTGTCTTATGCGAGCGGTCAATGGATATGATTGTGTCGATCTTGGCAGTATTAAAATCAGGTTCGGCTTATGTTCCGATCGATCCGGAACATCCGATTCAGCGGATGCAGCATTTCTTCCGTGACAGCGGAGCAAAGGTGCTTCTCACTCAGAGGAAATTAAAGGCTTTGGCGGAAGAAGCGGAATTTAAGGGCGTTATCGTGCTAGTCGATGAGGAAGAAAGCTATCATGCCGATGCGCGAAATCTCGCACTGCCTCTTGATTCTGCAGCAATGGCCAACCTGACGTATACTTCCGGAACGACTGGAACACCTAAGGGGAATATCGTGACACATGCCAATATCCTCCGCACGGTGAAGGAAACGAATTATCTCAGCATTACAGAACAGGATACGATTCTCGGTCTTTCCAATTACGTGTTTGACGCGTTTATGTTCGATATGTTCGGCTCTTTGTTAAACGGAGCCAAGCTGGTGCTGATACCGAAGGAAACCGTTTTGGACATGGCTCGCCTGTCCCGCGTCATTGAACGGGAGAACATCAGCATTCTCATGATTACAACCGCTTTGTTCCACTTGCTTGTGGACTTGAATCCGGCATGCTTGTCAACGCTTCGCAAGATTATGTTTGGCGGGGAACGGGCCTCGGTTGAGCATGTCAGAAAAGCTTTGCAAACGGTTGGAAAGGGCAAGCTCCTTCACATGTATGGACCGTCTGAAAGCACGGTTTTCGCGACGTATCATCCGGTTGATGAATTGGAGGAGCACACGCTGTCTGTTCCGATTGGAAAACCGGTCAGCAATACGGAAGTATACATTCTTGACCGTACGGGACACGTGCAGCCTGCCGGGATTGCCGGAGAGCTTTGCGTCAGCGGCGAAGGACTCGTGAAAGGCTATTACAACCGTCCAGAACTGACTGAGGAGAAATTTGTTCCCCATCCGTTTACATCCGGCGAACGCATGTATAAAACGGGAGACCTTGCGAGATGGCTGCCGAATGGCGACATCGAATTTATCGGGCGAATCGACCATCAGGTGAAGATTCGCGGACAGCGCATCGAGCTTGGAGAAATCGAACATCAGCTGCAAACCCATGATCGTGTTCAGGAGAGTGTTGTGCTTGCCGTTGATCAAGGAGCGGGAGATAAACTGTTGTGTGCTTACTATGTCGGAGAGGGAGACATCTCATCACAAGAGATGAGAGAGCATGCTGCGAAGGACTTGCCGGCATATATGGTTCCTGCGGTATTTATCCAAATGGACGAGCTGCCGCTGACAGGGAACGGAAAAATTGACCGGAGAGCGCTGCCGATTCCTGATGCCAACGTTTCAAGAGGTGTTTCATATGTTGCGCCACGCAATGGAACGGAACAAAAAGTCGCAGACATTTGGGCACAGGTACTTCAGGCAGAACAAGTCGGCGTTTATGACCACTTCTTTGACATTGGCGGACATTCATTAGCAGGCATGAAGATGCTTGCCTTGGTTCATCAGGAACTGGGCGTTGAGCTGTCACTCAAGGATCTCTTCCAATCACCGACGGTTGAGGGCTTGGCACAGGTGATTGCCTCTGCTGAAAAAGGGACAGCCGCAAGTATCAGCCCGGCAGAGAAACAAGATACGTATCCTGTTTCTTCACCGCAAAAACGGATGTACGTGCTTCAGCAGCTTGAGGATGCGCAAACGAGCTATAACATGCCGGCGGTTCTGCGCCTGACAGGTGAGCTTGATGTTGAAAGGCTTAACAGCGTCATGCAGCAGTTAATGCAGCGTCATGAAGCCTTGAGAACCACGTTTGAAATAAAAGATGGAGAAACGGTGCAGCGGATCTGGGAAGAGGCTGAGTGCGAGATAGCCTATTTCGAAGCCCCGGAAGAAGAGACAGAGCGGATCGTTTCTGAGTTTATTAAGCCTTTCAAAATCGACCAACTTCCACTGTTCAGAATAGGGCTTATCAAGCATTCAGACACTGAGCATGTGCTGCTGTTCGATATGCATCATATTATTTCTGATGGTGCATCTGTCGGTGTGCTGATTGAGGAGCTTTCAAAGCTGTACGACGGAGAAACCCTTGAGCCGCTCCGTATTCAATATAAGGATTATGCCGTGTGGCAGCAGCAGTTCATTCAGTCTGAGCTTTACAAGAAGCAAGAAGAGCATTGGCTGAAGGAGCTGGACGGAGAGCTGCCGGTGCTGACGCTTCCGACTGATTACAGTCGGCCTGCCGTTCAAACATTTGAGGGAGACCGCATTGCATTTTCATTAGAAGCAGGCAAAGCTGATGCTCTGCGCAGGCTTGCAAAAGAAACGGATTCCACGCTTTACATGGTGCTTCTGGCTTCATACAGTGCATTTTTATCAAAACTTAGCGGGCAAGACGATATCATCGTCGGTTCACCTGTGGCCGGACGATCTCAAGCGGACGTCAGCCGCGTCATCGGAATGTTCGTCAATACATTGGCGCTTCGCACGTATCCGAAGGGTGAAAAGACCTTTGCTGACTATCTTAACGAAGTGAAAGAAACGGCACTCAGCGCATTTGATGCGCAGGATTACCCGCTTGAGGATTTGATCGGAAATGTTCAAGTTCAGCGTGACACAAGCAGAAACCCGTTATTCGATGCAGTTTTTTCAATGCAAAATGCGAATATAAAGGATTTAACAATGAAAGGGATTCAGCTTGAGCCGCATCCGTTTGAACGGAAAACAGCCAAGTTTGACCTCACGCTGACGGTTGACGAAACCGACGGAGGGCTTACATTCGTACTCGAATACAATACAGCTCTGTTTAAGCAGGAAACGATTGAACGATGGAAGCAATATTGGATGGAGCTTTTAGATGCAGTTACTGGGAACCCGAACCAGCCGCTTTCCAGCCTGTCACTGGTCACAGAGACAGAAAAGCAAGCGCTTCTTGAGGCATGGAAGGGCAAGGCGCTGCCTGTGCCGACAGACAAAACAGTTCATCAGCTATTCGAAGAGACTGTCCAGCGCCACAAAGACTGTCCGGCTGTCACATACAACGGCCAGTCTTGGACGTACGGCGAGCTGAATGCGAAGGCAAACCGTCTCGCGCGGATTCTGATGGACTGCGGCATCAGCCCGGATGACCGCGTCGGCGTTCTCACGAAGCCGTCGCTTGAAATGTCCGCCGCGGTGCTCGGCGTCTTGAAAGCCGGAGCGGCGTTTGTGCCGATTGATCCTGACTACCCGGATCAGCGGATTGAGTATATTTTACAGGACAGCGGCGCGAAGCTCCTCTTGAAACAGGAAGGCATTTCAGTGCCGGACAGCTATACGGGAGATGTCATTCTTCTCGACGGAAGCCGCACGATTCTAAGCCTGCCGCTTGATGAAAACGACGAGGGAAATCCAGAGACGGCTGTAACCGTGGAGAACTTGGCGTACATGATTTACACGTCTGGAACGACCGGACAGCCGAAGGGTGTCATGGTCGAGCACCATGCGCTTGTGAACCTGTGCTTCTGGCACCACGACGCGTTCAGCATGACAGCGGAGGACCGCAGTGCGAAGTACGCGGGCTTTGGATTCGACGCTTCCATTTGGGAGATGTTCCCGACTTGGACGATCGGCGCTGAGCTTCACGTCATTGATGAAGCGATCCGCCTCGATATCGTCCGCCTGAACAATTACTTCGAAACGAACGGCGTAACGATCACGTTCCTGCCGACACAGCTTGCGGAACAGTTCATGGAGCTTGAGAACACATCACTTCGCCTATTGCTCACTGGAGGAGACAAGCTGAAGCGCGCAGTGAAAAAGCCGTACACACTCGTCAATAACTACGGGCCGACAGAAAATACGGTCGTTGCCACGAGTACAGAAATCCATCCGGAGGAAGGCTCGCTTTCCATCGGACGGGCCATTGCCAATACGAGAGTATACATTCTCGGCGAGGGCAATCAGGTGCAGCCGGAAGGCGTAGCCGGAGAGCTTTGCGTGGCGGGGCGCGGACTGGCGCGAGGCTATCTGAATCGGGAAGACGAAACCGCGAAGCGGTTTGTCGCTGATCCGTTTGTGCCGGGTGCGCGCATGTACCGCACCGGCGATTTGGTGAAATGGACGGGCGGCGGCATCGAATACATCGGCCGGATCGACCAGCAGGTCAAGGTCCGCGGCTACCGGATCGAGCTTTCAGAAATTGAAGTCCAGCTCGCCCAGCTTTCTGCGGTGCAGGATGCGGCGGTGACAGCTGTCAAAGATAAAGGCGGCAACACAGCGATCGCGGCGTATGTCACCCCGGAATCAGCTGACATAGAAGCACTGAAATCAGCACTGAAGGAAACCCTGCCGGATTACATGATCCCGGCGTTCTGGGTGACGCTGGACGAGCTTCCGGTTACGGCAAACGGCAAAGTGGACCGCAAAGCCTTGCCTGAGCCGGACATCGAAGCGGGAAGCGGAGAATACAAAGCGCCGACGACCGACATGGAAGAACTGCTTGCCGGCATCTGGCAGGACGTGCTTGGAATGTCTGAAGTCGGTGTCACCGACAATTTCTTCTCGCTTGGCGGAGATTCCATCAAAGGAATTCAAATGGCGAGCCGCTTGAACCAGCACGGCTGGAAGCTGGAAATGAAAGATCTCTTCCAGCACCCGACGATCGAGGCGCTTACCCAATATGTAGAGCGTGCCGAAGGCAAACAGGCAGACCAAGGCCCGGTGGAGGGCGAAGTCATCCTGACGCCGATCCAGCGCTGGTTCTTTGAAAAGAACTTCACGAACAAGCACCACTGGAACCAATCGGTGATGCTTTACGCCAAAAAGGGCTTTGATCCTGAACGGGTGGAGAAAACATTGCAGGCGCTGATCGAGCATCATGACGCGCTCCGTATGGTCTACCGTGAGGGACAGGAAGACGTCATTCAATACAACAGAGGTCTTGAAGCTGCTTCAGCTCAATTGGAGATCATCCAGATTGAGGGCCAAGCTGCAGATTACGAAGACCGTATAGAGAGAGAAGCGGAGCGTTTGCAAAGCAGCATCGACTTGCAGGAAGGCGGCTTGTTAAAAGCAGGCTTGTTCCAAGCGGAAGACGGAGACCACTTGCTTCTTGCCATTCACCACTTAGTGGTTGACGGCGTGTCGTGGCGGATTTTACTGGAGGATTTCGCCGCAGTATATACACAGCTTGAGCAAGGCAATGAACCGGTTCTCCCGCAGAAAACACATTCATTTGCAGAGTATGCAGAGAGATTGCAAGACTTCGCGAACTCCAAAGCCTTTTTGAAAGAAAAAGAGTATTGGAGACAGCTTGAAGAACAAGCAGTCGCGGCAAAGCTTCCGAAAGACCGCGAATCTGGTGATCAGCGAATGAAACATACAAAGACAATTGAATTCTCGCTGACTGCTGAAGAGACAGAACAGCTCACCACAAAGGTGCATGAGGCATATCACACAGAAATGAATGATATTTTGCTGACGGCATTCGGATTGGCAATGAAGGAGTGGACGGGTCAGGATCGAGTAAATGTTCATTTAGAGGGGCACGGACGTGAAGAAATCATAGAAGACCTGACCATTTCCCGCACAGTCGGCTGGTTTACAAGTATGTACCCAATGGTGCTCGATATGAAGCATGCGGATGATCTGGGCTACCAGCTGAAGCAAATGAAAGAAGATATTAGACATGTGCCGAATAAGGGAGTCGGATACGGCATTCTGCGCTATTTGACAGCGCCCGAACATAAAGAAGATGTGGCGTTCTCGATTCAGCCGGATGTCAGCTTCAACTATTTAGGTCAGTTTGACGAAATGTCGGATGCAGGTTTGTTTACGAGATCAGAGCTGCCGTCAGGACAGTCATTAAGCCCTGAAACAGAAAAACCGAATGCGCTGGATGTTGTCGGATATATCGAAAACGGAAAACTGACGATGTCACTGGCCTATCATTCTCTTGAATTTCATGAAAAAACAGTACAAACATTCAGTGACAGCTTTAAAGCGCATCTTCTCAGAATCATTGAACATTGCCTATCTCAAGATGGAACGGAACTGACCCCGAGTGATCTTGGTGACGACGATTTGACGCTGGATGAGCTGGATAAATTAATGGAAATTTTCTAATAGAGGTGGCATATGAGCAAAAAATCGATTCAAAAGGTGTACGCACTGACACCAATGCAGGAGGGAATGCTGTATCATGCGATGCTTGATCCGCATTCTTCCTCGTACTTCACACAATTAGAGCTTGGGATTCACGGCGCTTTTGATCTTGAAATCTTTGAGAAAAGCGTCAATGAACTGATTCGGTCATACGATATTCTCCGTACGGTATTTGTGCATCAGCAGCTGCAAAAACCGCGTCAGGTCGTGTTAGCGGAACGCAAAACAAAGGTGCATTATGAGGATATCAGTCATGCAGACGAGAACCGCCAGAAAGAGCACATTGAGCGTTACAAACAAGACGTTCAGCGCCAAGGCTTTAACCTGGCAAAAGACATATTGTTCAAGGTAGCGGTTTTCCGCCTTGATGCAGATCAGCTGTATCTTGTCTGGAGCAATCATCATATTATGATGGACGGCTGGAGCATGGGCGTCCTCATGAAAAGCCTGTTCCAAAACTATGAAGCGCTCAGAGCAGGCAGGACACCGGCAAACGGTCAGGGCAAGCCTTATTCCGATTACATCAAGTGGCTTGGAAAACAGGACAATGAAGAAGCGGAGAGCTACTGGAGCGAGCGCTTGGCGGGTTTTGAACAGCCAAGCGTGCTCCCGGGCCGCCTGCCTGTAAAAAAAGACGAATACGTCAATAAAGAATATTCCTTTACATGGGACGAAACATTGGTTGCCCGTATTCAGCAAACCGCAAATCTCCATCAAGTGACAGGGCCTAACCTATTTCAGGCCGTATGGGGCATTGTTCTCAGCAAATACAACTTTACGGATGATGTTGTCTTCGGAACGGTCGTCTCAGGAAGGCCGTCTGAAATCAACGGAATTGAAACGATGGCGGGGCTGTTTATCAACACCATTCCAGTGCGGGTGAAAGTTGAACGAGATGCTGCATTCGCTGATATTTTCACAGCTGTTCAGCAGCATGCAGTAGAGGCAGAGCGTTACGATTACGTGCCGCTCTATGAGATTCAAAAACGCTCAGCTCTTGATGGCAATCTCTTAAACCATCTGGTCGCGTTTGAAAATTATCCGCTTGATCAAGAGCTTGAAAACGGCAGCATGGAAGACCGCCTCGGGTTTTCGATTAAGGTAGAAAGCGCATTTGAACAAACGAGCTTCGATTTCAACCTGATTGTGTATCCAGGCAAAACATGGACCGTCAAAATTAAATATAACGGAGCCGCCTTTGATTCCGCTTTTATCGAACGGACAGCGGAGCACCTTACCCGCATGATGGAAGCAGCTGTCGATCAGCCGGCCGCTTTTGTGCGTGAGTACGGGCTTGTGGGAGACGAAGAGCAGCGGCAAATTGTCGAGGTGTTTAACAGCACGAAAGCCGAACTCCCTGAAGGAATGGCTATTCATCAGGTGTTTGAAGAGCAAGCAAAACGGACGCCGGCGAGCACTGCCGTCGTATATGAAGGAGTCGAGCTGACGTACCGCGAGCTGAATGCAGCGGCCAACCGTCTGGCGAGAAAGCTTGTCGAACAAGGGCTTCAAAAAGGGGAAACAGCAGCGATTATGAACGACCGCTCAGTAGAAACCGTTGTCGGCATGCTGGCTGTTTTAAAAGCAGGTGCCGTATATGTGCCACTTGATCCAGCGCTTCCTGGGGATCGTCTTCGTTTCATGGCAGAGGACAGCTCCGTTCGAATGGTTTTGACCGGAAATTCTTATACAGGGCAGGCGCATCAGCTGCAAGTGCCGATTCTTACACTGGACATAGGTTTTGAAGAGCGTGAAGCGGCTGACAATCTCAACCTGCCATCCGCCCCGTCTGATTTGGCGTACATCATGTACACATCCGGTTCAACGGGCAAACCGAAAGGCGTCATGATCGAACATAAAAGCATTCTGCGCCTCGTCAAAAATGCAGGGTACGTTCCTGTTACTGAAGAGGACCGCATGGCGCAAACGGGAGCTGTCAGCTTTGATGCCGGAACGTTTGAGGTATTCGGCGCACTGCTGAATGGCGCAGCGCTTTATCCGGTCAAAAAAGAGACGCTGCTTGATGCGAAACAATTTGCTGCATTTCTGCGTGAGCAAAGAATCTCGACGATGTGGCTGACATCACCTTTATTCAACCAGCTTGCTGCAAAGGATGCGGGTATGTTCGGCACACTGCGCCATTTAATCATCGGCGGAGATGCCCTTGTCCCGCATATTGTCAGCAAAGTAAAACAGGCATCGCCGTCGCTTTCATTGTGGAACGGATACGGCCCGACAGAAAACACGACATTTTCAACCAGTTTTCTGATCGACCGCGAGTATGGCGGCTCTATCCCAATCGGGAAGCCGATCGGAAATTCCACTGCTTACATCCTGGATGAGCAGCAATGCCTGCAGCCAATTGGCGCGCCTGGTGAGCTTTGCGTAGGCGGAATCGGTGTAGCGCGTGGGTATGTCAATCTCCCTGAGCTGACAGAGAAGCAATTTCTCGAAGATCCGTTCAGACCGGGTGAGAGAATTTATCGCACTGGTGACTTGGCAAGATGGCTGCCGGACGGCAATATCGAATTTTTAGGCAGAATCGACAACCAAGTGAAGGTGCGCGGCTTCCGAATTGAGCTTGGCGAAATTGAAACAAAACTGAACATGGCTGAGCATGTGACAGAGGCTGCGGTGATCATCCGCAAGAACAAAGCGGATGAAAATGAAATTTGCGCGTACTTTACGGCGGACCGTGAAGTGGCTGTGAGCGAGCTGAGAAAAACACTGTCTCAGTCTTTGCCTGACTATATGGTCCCTGCCCACCTGATTCAAATGGACAGTCTGCCGCTCACGCCAAACGGGAAAATCAACAAAAAAGAACTGCCTGCACCGCAATCAGAAGCCGTGCAGCCGGAATACGCAGCACCAGAAACAGAGAGTGAAAAGAAATTAGCGGAGATCTGGGAAGGAATACTCGGCGTCAGAGCAGGCGTTACCGATAACTTCTTTATGATCGGCGGCCATTCTTTGAAAGCGATGATGATGACGGCGAAAATTCAAGAGCATTTTCATAAGGAAGTTCCGATAAAAGTGCTTTTTGAAAAGCCGACTATTCAAGAACTGGCACTGTATTTGGAAGAGAACGAAAGCAAGGAGGAGCAGACGTTTGAACCGATCAGGCAAGCATCTTATCAGCAGCATTATCCTGTATCCCCGGCCCAGCGGAGAATGTATATCCTCAATCAGCTTGGACAAGCAAACACAAGCTACAACGTCCCCGCTGTACTTCTGCTGGAGGGAGAAGTAGATAAAGACCGGCTTGAAAACGCGATTCAGCAATTAATCAACCGGCACGAAATCCTCCGTACATCGTTTGACATGATCGACGGAGAGGTTGTGCAAACCGTTCATAAAAACATATCGTTCCAGCTGGCGGCTGCCAAGGGACGGGAAGAAGACGCGGAAGAGATAATCAAAGCATTTGTTCAGCCGTTTGAATTAAACCGCGCGCCGCTCGTCCGTTCGAAGCTTGTCCAGCTGGAAGAAAAACGCCACCTGCTGCTCATTGATATGCATCATATTATTACTGACGGAAGTTCAACAGGCATTCTAATCGGTGATCTTGCCAAAATATATCAAGGCGCAGATCTGGAACTGCCACAAATTCACTATAAAGATTACGCAGTTTGGCACAAAGAACAAACTAATTATCAAAAAGATGAGGAATACTGGCTCGATGTCTTTAAAGGCGAACTGCCAATACTGGATCTTCCCGCGGATTTCGAGCGGCCAGCTGAACGGAGCTTTGCGGGAGAGCGCGTGATGTTTGGGCTTGATAAGCAAATCACGGCTCAAATCAAATCGCTCATGGCAGAAACAGATACGACAATGTACATGTTTTTGCTGGCGGCGTTCAATGTACTCCTTTCCAAGTACGCGTCACAGGATGATATCATTGTTGGCTCGCCGACAGCTGGCAGAACACATCCTGATCTGCAAGGTGTGCCGGGTATGTTTGTCAACACGGTGGCACTCAGAACGGCACCAGCGGGAGATAAAACCTTCGCGCAATTTCTTGAAGAGGTCAAAACAGCCAGCCTTCAAGCATTCGAGCACCAGAGCTATCCGCTTGAGGAGTTGATTGAAAAGCTTCCGCTTACAAGGGATACAAGCAGAAGTCCGCTGTTCAGCGTGATGTTCAACATGCAGAATATGGAGATTCCTTCATTAAGATTAGGAGATTTGAAGATTTCCTCGTATTCCATGCTTCATCATGTTGCGAAATTTGATCTTTCCTTGGAGGCGGTCGAGCGTGAAGAGGATATCGGCCTAAGCTTTGACTATGCGACTGCCTTGTTTAAGGACGAGACGATCCGCCGCTGGAGCCGCCACTTTGTCAATATCATCAAAGCGGCCGCGGCTAATCCGAACGTTCGGCTGTCTGATGTAGATCTGCTTTCATCTGCAGAAACGGCTGCTTTGCTAGAAGAAAGACATATGACTCAAATTACCGAAGCAACCTTTGCCGCTCTTTTTGAAAAACAGGCCCAGCAAACACCTGACCATCCTGCGGTGAAGGCTGGCGGAAATCTGCTGACCTATCGCGAGCTTGATGAACAGGCGAACCAGCTGGCGCATCATCTTCGTGCCCAAGGGGCCGGAAATGAAGACATTGTCGCGATTGTTATGGACCGGTCAGCTGAAGTCATGGTATCCATTCTCGGTGTCATGAAGGCGGGGGCAGCTTTCCTTCCGATTGATCCTGATACACCTGAAGAACGAATCCGTTATTCATTAGAGGACAGCGGAGCAAAAATTGCGGTCGTGAATGAAAGAAACATGACGGCTATTGGGCAATATGAAGGGACAATCGTCAGCCTTGATGACGGTAAATGGAGAAATGAAAGCAAGGAGCGCCCATCATCCATTTCCGGGTCTCGCAATCTTGCATACGTCATTTATACGTCCGGTACGACCGGAAAGCCAAAGGGCGTGCAGATTGAGCATCGTAATCTGACAAACTATGTCTCTTGGTTTAGTGAAGAGGCGAGCCTGACGGAAAATGATAAGACTGTATTGCTTTCATCTTACGCATTTGACCTTGGCTATACGAGCATGTTCCCTGTACTTCTGGGCGGGGGCGAGCTCCATATCGTCCAGAAGGAAACCTATACGGCGCCGGATGAAATAGCGCACTATATCAAGGAGCATGGGATCACATATATCAAGCTGACACCGTCTCTGTTCCATACAATAGTGAACACCGCCAGTTTTGCAAAAGATGCGAACTTTGAATCCTTGCGCTTGATCGTCTTGGGAGGAGAAAAAATCATCCCGACTGATGTTCTCGCCTTCCGTAAGATGTATGGACATACCGAATTTATCAATCACTACGGCCCGACAGAAGCAACGATCGGCGCCATTGCCGGGCGGGTTGATCTGTCTGAGCCGGATGCATTTGCGAAACGCCCGACAATCGGACGCCCGATTGCGAATGCCGGCGTGCTTGTCTTAAATGAAGCATTGAAGCTTGTGCCGCCGGGAGCGAGCGGACAGCTCTATATCACGGGACAGGGGCTTGCGAGAGGGTATCTCAACAGGCCTCAGCTGACAGCCGAGAGATTTGTAGAAAATCCATATTCGCCGGGAAGCCTCATGTACAAAACCGGAGATGTCGTACGAAGACTTTCTGACGGTACGCTTGCATTTATCGGCCGGGCTGATGATCAGGTGAAAATCCGAGGCTACCGCATTGAGCCGAAAGAAATTGAAACGGTCATGCTCAGCCTCAGCGGAATTCAAGAAGCGGTTGTACTAGCGGTTTCCGAGGGCGGTCTTCAAGAGCTTTGCGCGTATTATACGTCGGATCAAGATATTGAAAAAGCAGAGCTCCGGTACCAGCTTTCCCTAACACTGCCGTCTCATATGATTCCTGCTTTCTTTGTGCAGGTTGACGCGATTCCGCTGACGGCAAACGGAAAAACCGACAGAAACGCTCTGCCGAAGCCTAACGCGGCACAATCCGGAGGCAAGGCCTTGGCCGCACCGGAGACAGCGCTTGAAGAAAGTTTATGCCGCATTTGGCAGAAAACGCTTGGCATAGAAGCCATCGGCATTGACGACAATTTTTTCGATTTAGGCGGCCATTCATTAAAAGGGATGATGCTGATTGCCAACATTCAGGCGGAATTGGAGAAAAGCGTACCGCTTAAAGCACTGTTCGAGCAGCCGACTGTTCGCCAGCTGGCGGCTTATATGGAGGCGTCTGCCGTTTCAGGCGGCCATCAAGTCCTCAAACCGGCTGACAAGCAGGATATGTATCCATTGTCATCCGCACAGAAACGGATGTACGTGCTCAATCAGCTTGACCGCCAGACGATAAGCTACAACATGCCATCTGTTCTTCTAATGGAAGGAGAGCTTGATATTTCGTGCCTGCGCGATTCACTCAATCAGCTTGTGAACCGTCACGAATCATTGCGGACGTCATTTATGGAAGCTAATGGTGAGCCTGTTCAGCGCATCATTGAGAAGGCGGAGGTTGATCTTCATGTGTTTGAAGCCAAAGAAGACGAAGCGGACCAAAAGATTAAGGAATTTATCCGGCCATTCGACTTAAACGACGCACCGCTCATTCGCGCAGCTTTGCTTCGAATAGAAGCGAAAAAACATTTGCTGCTTTTAGATATGCATCATATCATCGCAGACGGCGTCTCAAGAGGCATTTTTGTAAAAGAATTGGCGCTGCTTTACAAAGGAGAGCAGCTTCCGGAGCCGGCGCTTCATTATAAAGATTTCGCCGTTTGGCAACATGAAGCTGAGCAAAAAGAACGGATGAAGGAGCATGAGGCGTACTGGATGTCAGTTCTTTCAGGCGAGCTGCCAGAGCTTGATCTCCCGCTCGATTACGCCCGTCCGCCTGTGCAAAGCTTTAAAGGAGATACGATCCGTTTCCGTACGGGAAGTGAGACGGCAAAGGCGGTAGAAAAACTGCTTGCGGAAACCGGAACGACCTTGCACATGGTGCTCCATGCTGTTTTCCACGTCTTTTTAAGCAAAATTTCCGGACAGCGGGATATCGTCATCGGCTCTGTTACTGCCGGCCGGACGAATGCTGATGTTCAGGACATGCCGGGAATGTTCGTCAATACACTTGCCCTGAGAATGGAAGCGAAAGAACAGCAAACATTTGCGGAGCTTTTGGAGCAAGCAAAGCAGACGAACCTGTCAGCGCTTGAGCATCAGGAGTATCCGTTTGAAGATCTGGTTAATCAGCTTGATCTCCCTCGGGATATGAGCCGAAACCCATTGTTTAATGTGATGGTGACGACAGAAAACCCTGATAAAGAACAGCTTACATTGCAAAATCTGAGCATTTCACCTTATGAGGCTCATCAGGGAACTTCTAAGTTTGATCTGACACTGGGCGGATTTACTGATGAAAATGGCATTGGCTTGCAGCTCGAATATGCGACAGATCTGTTCGCGAAAGAAACAGTTGAAAAATGGAGCGAATACGTTCTGCGGCTACTAAAGGCTGTTGCGGATAACCCGAACCAGCCGCTTTCCAGCCTGTCACTGGTCACCGAGACAGAAAAGCAAGCGCTTCTTGAGGCATGGAAGGGTAAAGCGCTGCCTGTGCCGACAGACAAAACGGTTCATCAGCTATTCGAAGAGACTGTCCAGCGCCACAAAGACCGCCCGGCTGTCACATACAACGGCCAGTCTTGGACGTACGGCGAGCTGAATGCGAAGGCAAACCGTCTTGCACGGATTTTGATGGACTGCGGCATCAGCCCGGATGACCGCGTCGGCGTTCTCACGAAGCCGTCGCTTGAAATGTCCGCCGCGGTGCTCGGCGTCTTGAAAGCCGGAGCGGCGTTTGTGCCGATTGATCCTGACTACCCGGATCAGCGGATTGAGTATATTTTACAGGACAGCGGCGCGAAGCTCCTCTTGAAACAGGAAGGCATTTCAGTGCCGGACAGCTATACGGGAGATGTCATTCTTCTCGACGGAAGCCGCACGATTCTAAGCCTGCCGCTTGATGAAAACGACGAGGGAAATCCAGAGACGGCTGTAACCGTGGAGAACTTGGCGTACATGATTTACACGTCTGGAACGACCGGACAGCCGAAGGGTGTCATGGTCGAGCACCATGCGCTTGTGAACCTGTGCTTCTGGCACCACGACGCGTTCAGCATGACAGCGGAGGACCGCAGTGCGAAGTACGCGGGCTTCGGGTTCGACGCTTCCATTTGGGAGATGTTCCCGACCTGGACGATCGGTGCTGAACTTCACGTCATTGATGAAGCGATCCGCCTCGACATCGTCCGCCTGAACGATTACTTCGAAACGAACGGCGTAACGATCACGTTCCTGCCGACACAGCTTGCGGAACAGTTCATGGAGCTTGAGAACACATCACTTCGCGTATTGCTCACTGGAGGAGACAAGCTGAAGCGGGCAGTGAAAAAGCCGTACACACTCGTCAATAACTACGGGCCGACAGAGAATACGGTCGTTGCCACGAGTACAGAAATCCATCCGGAGGAAGGCTCGCTTTCCATCGGACGGGCTATTGCCAATACGAGAGTATACATCCTCGGCGAGGGCAATCAGGTGCAGCCGGAAGGCGTAGCCGGAGAGCTTTGCGTGGCGGGGCGCGGACTGGCACGCGGCTATCTGAATCGAGAAGACGAAACCGCGAAGCGGTTTGTCGCTGATCCGTTTGTGCCGGGTGAGCGCATGTACCGCACCGGCGATTTGGTGAAATGGACGGGCGGCGGCATCGAATACATCGGCCGGATCGACCAGCAGGTCAAGGTTCGCGGCTACCGGATCGAGCTCTCAGAAATTGAAGTCCAGCTCGCCCAGCTTTCTGAGGTGCAGGATGCGGCGGTGACGGCTGTCAAAGATAAAGGCGGCAACACAGCGATCGCGGCGTATGTCACACCGGAAACAGCTGACATAGAAGCACTGAAATCAGCACTGAAGGAAACCCTGCCAGATTACATGATCCCGGCGTTCTGGGTGACGCTGAACGAGCTTCCGGTTACGGCAAACGGCAAAGTGGACCGCAAAGCCTTGCCTGAGCCGGACATCGAAGCGGGAAGCGGAGAATACAAAGCGCCGACGACCGACATGGAAGAGCTGCTTGCCGGCATCTGGCAGGACGTGCTTGGAATGTCTGAAGTCGGTGTCACCGACAATTTCTTCTCGCTTGGCGGAGATTCCATCAAAGGAATTCAAATGGCGAGCCGCTTGAACCAGCACGGCTGGAAGCTGGAAATGAAAGATCTCTTCCAGCACCCGACGATCGAAGAGCTCACCCAGTACGTAGAGCGTGCCGAAGGCAAACAGGCAGACCAAGGCCCGGTGGAGGGCGAAGTCATCCTGACGCCGATCCAGCGCTGGTTCTTTGAAAAGAACTTCACGAACAAGCACCACTGGAACCAATCGGTGATGCTTCACGCCGCGAAGGGCTTTGATCCTGAACGAGTGGAGAAAACATTGCAGGCGCTGATCGAGCATCATGACGCGCTTCGTATGGTTTACCGTGAGGAGAACGGAGAGATCCTGCAAGCATATAAACCAATCAGCGAAAGCAAAGTCAGCTTTGAAATCGTGGATCTGTACGGCTCCGATGAAGAGATGCTGAGAAGCCAGATTAAAATTCTCGCGAACAAGCTGCAGAGCAGTCTCGATCTGCAAAACGGGCCGCTTCTAAAGGCGGAGCAATATCGCACAGAAGCTGGGGATCACCTGCTCATTGCTGTACACCATCTCGTGGTCGACGGTGTGTCATGGCGGATTTTGCTTGAAGATTTTGCTTCAGGCTACATGCAGGCTGAGAAAGAAGAGAGCCTTGTCTTCCCGCAAAAAACAAACTCCTTCAAGGACTGGGCGGAAGAACTGGCGGCATTCAGCCAATCAGCGCATCTTTTACAGCAGGCTGAATACTGGTCGCAAATTGCCGCTGAACAGGTTTCTCCTTTACCGAAGGATTGTAAAACAGAGCAGCGGATCGTCAAGGATACATCATCTGTCCTATGTGAATTAACGGAAGAAGACACTAAGCATCTTTTAACAGATGTTCATCAGCCATATGGAACTGAAATCAACGATATTCTTCTCAGCGCGCTCGGTTTGACAATGAAAGAATGGACAAAGGGTGCCAAAATCGGCATTAACCTTGAGGGACACGGCCGGGAGGACATCATCCCGAATGTGAATATCTCCAGAACGGTCGGCTGGTTTACGGCACAATACCCTGTTGTGCTCGACATATCTGACGCAGATGCCTCGGCTGTGATCAAAACAGTCAAAGAAAACCTGCGCCGCATTCCGGACAAAGGTGTTGGCTACGGCATTCTTCGTTATTTCACAGAAACAGCGGAAATAAAGGGCTTCACACCGGAGATCAGCTTCAACTATTTGGGCCAATTCGACAGCGAAGTCAAAACCGATTTCTTTGAACCGTCCGCTTTCGATATGGGACGCCAAGTAAGCGGAGAATCAGAGGCGCTGTACGCTTTAAGCTTCAGCGGCATGATCAGAAACGGCCGGTTTGTGCTTTCCTGCTCCTACAATGAAAAGGAGTTTGAAAGAGCCACGATTGAAGAGCGAATGGAACGGTTTAAAGAAAACCTCCTGATGTTAATCCGCCATTGCACGGAAAAAGAAGACAAGGAATTCACACCAAGCGACTTTAGCGCCGACGACCTTGAAATGGACGAGATGGGAGATATCTTTGACATGCTTGAGGAGAATTTAAAATAAAACGCAAGGGAATTACAGAAGGCGGGAGCGAAACATATGAGTCAATTTAGCAAGGATCAGGTTCAAGATATGTATTACCTATCGCCGATGCAGGAAGGGATGCTTTTTCATGCCATCCTGAATCCCGGCCAAAGCTTTTACCTTGAACAAATCACGATGAAAGTAAAAGGCAGCTTGAATATCAAATGTCTTGAAGAAAGCATGAATGTGATCATGGACCGGTACGATGTATTTCGTACCGTGTTCATTCACGAAAAAGTAAAAAGACCTGTCCAAGTCGTATTGAAAAAACGGCAGTTCCATATAGAAGAAATCGATCTGACACACTTAACGGGCAGCGAGCAAACAGCCAAAATCAATGAGTACAAAGAACAGGATAAGATCAGGGGTTTTGATTTGACGCGGGATATTCCGATGCGGGCAGCCATTTTCAAGAAAGCTGAAGAAAGCTTTGAATGGGTGTGGAGCTACCACCACATTATTTTGGACGGATGGTGCTTCGGCATCGTCGTACAGGATCTATTTAAGGTATACAATGCTCTGCGCGAACAAAAGCCGTACAGCCTGCCGCCCGTCAAACCGTATAAAGACTACATCAAGTGGCTTGAAAAGCAGGATAAACAAGCATCACTGCGTTACTGGCGCGAGTATTTAGAGGACTTTGAAGGACAAACGACGTTTGCGGAGCAAAGAAAGAAACAAAAGGACGGCTATGAGCCGAAAGAGCTGCTCTTTTCACTGCCGGAGGCGGAAACAAAGGCTTTTACCGAGCTTGCAAAATCGCAGCATACCACTTTGAGTACGGCGCTGCAGGCAGTCTGGAGCGTATTGATCAGCCGCTATCAGCAGTCTGGCGATTTGGCCTTCGGTACAGTTGTTTCAGGGCGTCCCGCGGAAATCAAAGGCGTTGAACATATGGTCGGGCTGTTTATCAACGTTGTCCCGAGACGTGTGAAGCTGTCTGAGGGTATCACATTTAACGGCTTGCTCAAGCAGCTGCAGGAGCAATCGCTGCAGTCTGAGCCGCATCAATATGTGCCGCTTTATGACATCCAAAGCCAGGCCGATCAGCCGAAACTGATTGACCACATCATTGTTTTTGAGAACTATCCGCTTCAGGATGCGAAAAATGAAGAAAGCAGTGAAAACGGCTTTGATATGGTGGATGTTCATGTTTTTGAGAAGTCGAATTATGATCTTAACCTGATGGCTTCCCCGGGAGATGAGATGCTGATTAAGCTTGCTTATAACGAGAATGTGTTTGATGAGGCGTTTATCTTGCGCTTGAAATCTCAGCTTCTCACAGCAATTCAGCAGCTCATCCAGAATCCGGATCAGCCTGTCAGCACGATCAACCTCGTTGACGACAGGGAGAGAGAATTTTTGCTAACCGGCTTAAACCCGCCGGCTCAAGCTCATGAAACAAAGCCTCTGACGGATTGGTTCAAGGAAGCAGTGAACGTCAATCCGGATGCACCTGCGCTTACGTATTCCGGCCAGACCCTGTCTTATCGCGAATTAGATGAGGAAGCGAACCGCCTTGCACGCCGGCTGCAAAAACACGGTGCGGGCAAAGGCTCTGTTGTAGCGCTGTACACGAAGCGCTCACTTGAACTGGTGATCGGCATTCTCGGTGTATTAAAGGCGGGAGCAGCCTATCTGCCGGTTGATCCGAAGCTGCCAGAGGACCGAATCTCGTATATGCTGGCTGACAGTGCGGCAGCCTGTCTTCTGACGCATCAGGAGATGAAAGAACAAGCGGCTGAGCTGCCGTATACAGGCACAACGCTCTTCATTGATGATCAAACACGGTTTGAAGAACAGGCAAGCGATCCTGCAACCGCGATTGATCCTAATGATCCGGCATATATCATGTACACGTCCGGCACAACCGGAAAGCCAAAGGGCAATATCACCACTCATGCCAATATTCAAGGATTGGTCAAGCATGTAGACTACATGGCATTCTCTGAGAAAGATACATTCTTGTCTGTTTCGAATTACGCCTTTGACGCATTTACTTTTGATTTCTATGCTTCTATGCTGAATGCGGCACGGCTCATTATCGCAGATGAACATACGCTGCTTGATACAGAACGGCTCACAGATCTGATCCTGCAAGAGAATGTCAATGTCATGTTTGCGACAACCGCACTATTTAATCTTCTCACAGATGCGGGAGAGGATTGGATGAAGGGACTACGCTGTATATTATTCGGCGGAGAGCGCGCCTCAGTGCCTCATGTCAGAAAAGCGCTGCGGGTCATGGGGCCGGGCAAGCTGATTAACTGCTACGGGCCGACTGAGGGAACAGTGTTTGCGACAGCTCACGTCGTGCATGATCTGCCGGATTCCATCTCCTCATTGCCGATTGGAAAGCCGATCAGCAATGCCAGTGTTTATATTCTGAACGAGCAAAGCCAGCTCCAGCCATTCGGGGCGATCGGTGAACTGTGCATCAGCGGAATGGGCGTGTCAAAAGGATATGTAAATCGTGCTGACCTCACGAAGGAAAAGTTTATCAAGAACCCGTTCAAGCCGGGAGAAACGCTTTACCGCACAGGGGATTTAGCGCGCTGGCTGCCGGATGGAACGATTGAATACGCCGGCCGTATTGACGACCAGGTCAAAATACGCGGACACCGGATTGAGCTTGAAGAAATCGAAAAGCAGCTGCAGGAATACCCAGGTGTGAAAGATGCGGTCGTTGTGGCGGACCGCCATGAGTCTGGCGATGCATCAATCAATGCCTACCTTGTGAACCGAACGCAGCTTTCAGCTGAAGACGTGAAGGCGCACCTGAAAAAACAGCTTCCTGCTTACATGGTGCCGCAAACCTTTACCTTCTTGGATGAGCTTCCTTTAACGACGAACGGGAAAGTCAATAAACGGCTGCTCCCAAAACCTGATCAGGATCAGCTGGCGGAAGAATGGATTGGACCGCGGAACGAGATGGAAGAAACAATCGCACAAATATGGTCTGAGGTTCTCGGCAGAAAGCAAATTGGCATTCATGACGATTTCTTTGCGCTCGGAGGGCATTCCTTGAAGGCAATGACCGCCGCTTCCCGCATCAAGAAAGAGTTCGGGATTGATCTTCCAGTAAAGCTTTTGTTTGAAGCGCCGACGATCGCCGGCATTTCAGCGTATGTAAAGAACGGGGGCCCTGATGGCTTGCAGGATGTAACGATAATGAATCAGGATCAGGAGCAGATCATTTTCGCATTCCCGCCGGTCTTGGGATATGGCCTTATGTACCAAAATCTGTCCAGCCGCTTGCCGTCATACAAGCTATGCGCCTTTGATTTTATTGAGGAGGAAGACCGGCTTGACCGCTATGCGGATTTGATCCAGAAGCTGCAGCCGGAAGGGCCTTTAACATTGTTTGGATATTCAGCGGGATGCAGCCTGGCGTTTGAAGCTGCGAAAAAGCTTGAGGAACAAGGCCGTATTGTTCAGCGGATCATCATGGTCGATTCCTATAAAAAACAAGGTGTCAGTGATCTGGACGGACGCACGGTTGAAAGTGATGTCGAAGCGTTGATGAATGTCAATCGGGACAATGAAGCGCTCAACAGCGAAGCCGTCAAACAAGGCCTCAAGCAAAAAACACATGCCTTTTACTCATACTACGTCAATCTGATCAGCACAGGCCAGGTGAAAGCAGATATTGATCTGTTGACTTCCGGCGCTGATTTTGACATGCCGGAATGGCTTGCATCATGGGAAGAAGCTACAACAGGTGCTTACCGTATGAAAAGAGGCTTCGGAACACACGCAGAAATGCTGCAGGGCGAAACGCTAGATAGGAATGCGGAGATTTTGCTCGAATTTCTTAATACACAAACCGTAACGGTTTCATAAAAGAAGTGATGAAAGGAGGAGACAGCCAATGAGCCAACTCTTCAAATCATTTGATGCGTCGGAAAAAACGCAGCTCATCTGTTTTCCGTTTGCCGGCGGCTACTCGGCGTCGTTTCGCCCTCTCCATGCTTTTTTGCAGGGGGAGTGCGAGATGCTCGCTGCCGAGCCGCCGGGACACGGCACGAATCAAACGTCAGCTATTGAGGATCTTGAAGAGCTGACGGATTTGTACAAGCAAGAACTGAACCTTCGCCCTGATCGGCCGTTTGTGCTGTTCGGACACAGTATGGGCGGAATGATCACCTTCAGGCTGGCGCAAAAGCTTGAGCGTGAAGGCATCTTTCCGCAGGCGGTTATCATTTCTGCAATCCAGCCGCCTCATATTCAGCGGAAGAAAGTGTCCCACCTGCCTGATGATCAGTTTCTCGATCATATTATCCAATTAGGCGGAATGCCCGCAGAGCTTGTTGAAAATAAGGAGGTCATGTCCTTTTTCCTGCCTTCTTTCCGATCAGATTACCGGGCTCTTGAACAATTTGAGCTTTACGATCTGGCCCAGATCCAGTCGCCTGTTCATGTCTTTAACGGGCTTGATGATAAAAAGTGCATACGAGATGCGGAAGGGTGGAAGAAGTGGGCAAAAGACATCACATTCCATCAATTTGACGGCGGGCACATGTTCCTGCTGTCACAAACGGAAGAAGTCGCAGAACGGATTTTTGCGATCTTGAATCAGCATCCGATCATTCAACCGTGATCAAAAGCGGACAGCTTCGGCTGTTCCGCTTTTTTTTGTGTTGAATGCCAATTTTTGCATGGTATAATAGTCGAAATACTCAAACAAAGGCAGGTCGAAACATGCGCACGTCTCCCAGGATGAAATGGTTTGTATTGCTGTTTACGTTTGTTTTCGCCATCGGAATGAACTCATTCAGAAATTCCTTTCAATTTTTTATGCTGCCAATGGCAGATGCCTTCCATGCCGACAGGTCGCTGATTTCGGTTTCTGTCAGCATTTTTATGATCACAACCGGCATCGTACAGTTTTTTGTCGGTTTTTTTATCGACCGTTTCAGTGTCAGAAAAATTATGGCGCTTGGAGCTGTCTGCATCAGCGCAAGCTTTTTGGTGCTTCCTTATTCACCGAATGTTCATGTGTTTTCCGCCATTTACGGTGTGCTTGGCGGAATCGGCTATTCCTGCGCGGTCGGCGTGACGACCCAGTATTTCATCAGTCGTTGGTTTGACACACACAAAGGTCTGGCGCTTGCTATTTTGACCAATGCCAACTCTGCGGGCCTGCTGCTTCTCTCACCCATTTGGGCTGCGGCTCCGTATCATGCCGGCTGGCAGAGCACCTATACCATTTTGGGAATCGTCATGGCGGCTGTTCTGCTGCCGCTCCTCGTCTTTGGGATGAAGCACCCGCCGCATGCGCAAGCGGAGTCTGTGAAAAAATCTTATGATTGGCGGGGGTTTTGGAACGTGATGAAGCAATCCCGCCTCATTCATATCCTGTACTTCGGCGTGTTTACTTGCGGATTTACAATGGGAATTATTGATGCTCACCTCGTCCCGATACTGAAGGATGCGCATGTCTCTCATGTCAACGGAATGATGGCCGCGTTCGGGGCATTTATCATCATTGGCGGATTATTGGCGGGCTGGCTGTCAGATCTCCTCGGCAGCAGAAGCGTCATGCTATCCATCTTATTTTTCATTCGGCTGCTCAGCCTCATTTGCCTGCTCATTCCCATTCTCGGAATTCATCACAGCGACCTTTGGTACTTCGGGTTTATCCTGTTATTCGGGCTCAGTTACACAGGCGTGATCCCGCTGACCGCGGCGTCAATTTCGGAAAGCTATCAAACAGGATTGATCGGATCGCTGTTAGGCATCAATTTCTTTATCCATCAGGTTGCCGGAGCTCTCAGCGTGTATGCGGGCGGTTTGTTTTTTGACATGACTCATGGTTATTTGCTGATTGTCGCTGTGTGCATCGTGTTTGTGGGTTTATCGGCTGTAATAGAACTGGTGCCGTTTTTAGATAAACAGAAGGCAAAAGAAACCCACCATTCAATATAAAAGGATCAGCACTGTCAATGCTGATCCTTTTTAAATTTGAGTTTTTTTGTTCCGGTATTTTTAAGGATAATCTCCTTGAATCTGTTCATTTCCTCTTTGGAATGAAAAAAACGTTTTGGGATCGCAATATATTGGCCACTTGATGTATTGACCCTGAAGATATTTTTATATTCGAAAACAGCTGTGATTTCATCCCAATTGAAAATGAGGTCATATTTTTTAGAACATATACGAATTCCTTCTTGGTTCAGAGTATATGTTCTTTTAGATTTCATCCGTTCGTTTTTCTTGTATGCTCTGGAAAACTTCACATATAGAAGAAGGAGGAGCAGCAGTGTAAACAGAACTGACATCACGATAATCAACATACTGTTCATAAACAAGTTAAGCGCGTCACTGCCATAAACGATACGGGGCCATCCATTAATGAAGTTAACTGCAGCAAATATGGCGCAAAACAACAGAAAGTAAAAGCATGATATTTTTGCGATTTGATAAAAAAAGATTTCTCTTACATCCTTAAAAGCGATTTCTCCTGGAAGATTGATACTTTCACTAGCATATTGAATCATACAGTAAATCTACACCCCTAACCATGTTTTTCCTTTCAGTCTAGCATAATTTCTCATTTTTTTGCAGGCATACCAGGGCGCTTTGTTTTTTTCTCCAGATTGATATTGCTCCCCACCACGCCAATCATAATACAAACAGCCCCGGCAAGATGATACCAGGCCAGGCTTTCTTTGAGAATTACAACTCCTGCAATCATCGTCACAATGGTAGATACATGATTAAAAGCGCTCATTTTAAACGCCTCAATTCGCGACAGCGTATAGTTAGACAGAAACGAAGTGACAAGTGAAGACAGCACGCCCAAATACACAATGGCGAGAACGAAGCCGGGCTCCCGGAACGGCAGAAAATAAGTGCCGACTGTTCCCGCCGCTCCGTGACGCACAAGGGCGATGGCGTTGAAGACGACAAAGCCGATGGCTGACATGATGTAGGTGAGCTCTGTCAGCTTGAACCGCTGCGTCATTTTTCTGGCAGCAGTATTGTACATCGCTGAAGACAAAGCGGACAATAGGATCAGCAAAGACCCTTTTAAGCTGGCTGATTCCACGTCAACGCCTTTCATCACAAAAATAAACATGACGCCGGCAACGGATAAAACCGTGAACCCCTTTTGCGTCCACGTTGGGCGTTCCTTTAAAACATAAGCGGCAAAGACCATCGTGAAAATCGGAATGGCTGCCTGAATAATTCCCGCTTCAGAGGAGGACGAGTACACAAGGCCGAATGCCTGAAAGCTGAAAAATAACGCGGGATACAGCAGGGCGAGCGGCAAAATGGCAATGACGTCCTTTACGCGGATTGATAGCTTTACCCAGCCGAATAAGATCGGTACAGTGGCCGCAGCAAACGCAATGGTGAACCGATGCGCCAAAATATCAAACGGCTCTGCTGTTTGCAGTGCGATTTTTACGAATAGAAAGGATAAACCGATAATGAACGAATATAAAGTAGCCGCTATATAAGCGGGGGCTTGCTGATGTTTAACCATAATGGGAAGGGCTCCTTTACCTGAATTGCAGCGCCGGTCGCTCCCTTTATTGTATGGCCGCGGTCAGAACGGTACAATGAGAAAAACAATGAACTGTACCGGTACAAAACAGGGGGAGAAGGCATGGAGAAATATATGAGTCTAGTAACGAGGATAGAGGAGATGATGCAAAGCACCGCCTATCAAGAAGGAGACAGGCTTCCATCTATCCGTCAGCTGTCCGCCCGCTACCAAGTCAGCAAAAGCACAGTGATCCGCGCGCTGCAGGAGCTGGAAAAACGCCACCTTATCTATTCCGTTCCGAAAAGCGGCTATTATATTGTGAAAAAGACGGGAAAAGCCAAAAGCGGGCAGCAGGGTCCCATTGACTTTGCCACATCTGCGCCGGATCCCGATGTGTTTCCGTATCTTGATTTTCAGCACTGCATCAACAAAGCGATTGATACATACAAAAACGATTTGTTTATTTATGGGACGCCAAAGGGGCTTCCCTCACTCATCCGCGTACTCCGAAAGCTCTTGGCCAATCAACAGGTATTTGCGGATGAAAGGCATATTTTCATTACATCAGGTGTCCAGCAGGCGTTATCCTTGCTTTGTGCCATGCCGTTCCCAAATGGGAAAGAGAAGATCGCCATTGAACAGCCGGGCTACCATTTGATGGTCGAACAGCTTGAGACGCTTGGGATTTCCGCCATCGGGGTGAAACGAACGGAAGAAGGGCTTGATATAGCCGAGGTTGAGCGGTTATTTCAAACAGAATCGATTAAATTTTTTTATACGATGCCCCGCTTCCATAACCCGCTTGGCTGCTCTTTGTCAGAGCGTGATAAACAGGAGCTTGTGAGACTGGCAGAAGCGTATGATGTCTACCTCGTTGAGGATGATTACCTCGGTGATCTGGAGGAAAATAAAAAGGCAGATCCGCTGTACGCATATGATCTGTCCTCACATGTCATCTATTTGAAAAGCTTCTCGAAAATGATGTTCCCCGGCCTTCGCGTGGGGGCGGCTGTTTTGCCCGAAGCGCTGACTGACACGTTCTATGCGTACAAAAAGCTGAACGACATCGACTGTTCGATGATTTCTCAAGCGGCATTGGAGATTTACCTGAAAAGCGGTATGTACGGCAGGCATAAGGAGAAAATCAGAGATTCTTATAAAGAGCGGTCGCTGAGGCTACATCAAGCCATTCGAACTCACAGGCAGCTGGGAAGCGGACGCTTTACGTTCTCCAGCGGGCAGGCACCCTGTATGCACACCCATCTGGTGCTTCCTCAGGATCTGCCCGCCTCAAGAGTGATTCATAGACTGAAAAAACAAGGGGTTCTCCTTGAGGCGATAGACCGTCATTATTTATCAGATTATCCGAAAGAAAATCTATTAAAAATCAATATTTCCAATGTGAAAACGGAAGATATTGAGCGCGGTGTCAAGCTGTTGATGAGCCATTTATAAAAGCTCTTCGTACGAGACCATTGTGATATCCTCAGGGAAATCAGGGTGTGCGGCGCATACAGCCATTTTGTAGCCGGGATCGACCTCATACGTTTTGATATAGCATGGGGAATGGCTGTCCGGAAGCTCAATGGATACTTGTCCGTCCTGGTGCAGGCGCACTGAAAAGGAATCAAGCGGAAGCGATAAGCCTTTGCCTTCCTGTTTGATAAAGCTTTCTTTCATTGACCATAGATGATAAAAATAGTCTGTCTGCTCTTCCTTGTCTTTTGCTAAAAGGTCGCTGTACTCTGTTTTTGAAAAGAAGCGCTTGGCGATCTCAAGGCTGATCGGTTTCGTTTTTTCGATATCTATGCCGATCGGCTGTGAATCAAACGCACCAATGACCCAGCGGCCGGAGTGAGAAATGTTGAAATGAGCGTCGGGAAGATCAGGGATGCACGGCTTCCCGTATTCCTGTGTGCTAAAGCGGATATCGGATTTGTCCAACTGATACTGCCTGCTTATGACTGAGCGAACGAGCACATCTCCCAGCAGGGTGCGGTGAGCATCTTCTTTATGATAAAATCTCCGACATTTCTCCCGTTTTTCAGGTGATATGAAAGACATGAACCGTTCATTTTCTTCCTGTGAAAGCGGGCGGTCCATATAAATTCCGTAAATCTTCATTCTAGATCCTCCGTCTGCAAAAGATTGTCAAAACCATCCTATCATACTTCCACAAGACTCATATAGAGGAGAAAATAAAAAAACAAAGCCAAGGCGGCTTTGTTTTAGTGTACAGGCGGAGATGCTTTCACAGCGGCTGTCCGCCTTGCCACAGCATAATTCAGCAACTGGATTGACTGGGGCAATGAAAAGCGCAAAATAAGTCCGGTGAGGATGGCGGTCAAAATGGTGCCAAAACCGATCGGCCCGCCCATGCCCCATGCCGCAAACAAAATGGTTATTTCCATGCCGTTCCGCACCCATTGCACATTCCAGCCGGTTTTTTCTGTAATCAGCATCATCAGTGAATCACGCGGCCCCGCGCCAAGGCCTGCTGATACATAAACACCGACGCCGTAACCGATCAGCACCACGCCTAGAGAGAAGACGATGATCGAGCCTGTGTAGGTCGAGGGGGCAGGCAGAATGAAATTGAAAAAATCTATAAATACACCAATGAGCACCATATTCAGGAGGGCACCAATTTTCGGCCAAGCTCTCGTAAACAATGACGTGAATCCGACGATGAGCGCTCCAATAATGATGGACCACTGGCCGACGGTAAGCCCGAAGTGCTGAAACAGGCTGTAATGAAATGCATCCCACGGACTAATGCCGAGTGCTTTTCCTTCTATCGTCAGGGATACACCAAAAGCCAAAATGATCAAACCGGCAAAATAAAATGTCCAGCGCAGAACAAGTTCTTGCTTCACGTGAGGTCCCTTCTTTCGTAAAAATCAGTCGATTGTCATTGTAGCACATCTGACAGAAGGGCGGAATAGGCGAAAGGGGCTCAACAAAAAAACAGGGCCGCCGCAGGCGCCCTGTTTCAGCGTGTTGGCAAACCCTTGCATTCGTTGTCAGGCCTGTGCTTCGGTGCTCACGAATTTAACATTCGCTGTGCTCCAATGCTCGCCCTTCCTAGACTTCAAAGGTTTTCAATCACGCTGAAAATCACAAAATCCTAAAACGAAAATCGTTTTAGGATTTTGTCAATAATCTGAAACAGGGCGCTGACGCCCTGTTTTTCTTATTACAGCGGGTTCAAAATCCGGTTCAAGAACCGCTGTGTCCGTTCTTCTTTTGGTGCGGAGAAAATTTGCTCCGGCGGTCCCTGCTCCACGATAACGCCGCCGTCGATGAAGATGACTTCATCCGCAACTTCCTGCGCGAACTTGATTTCGTGGGTCACGACGACCATGGTCCAGCCTTCATTGGCCAAGTCCTTGATAACCTTCAGTACCTCTCCGACAAGCTCGGGATCAAGCGCTGAGGTCGGTTCGTCAAACAGCATGAGCTCAGGCTGAATCGCCAGTGCGCGGGCGATGCCGACGCGCTGCTGCTGTCCGCCGGAAAGCTGGAACGGATATAAATCCATTTTGTCCTTCAATCCGACTTTATCAAGAAGCTGAATCGCTTCTTTTCTGACTTCCTCTTTGTTCCGTTTTTGCACCTGAACAGGGCCCTCCATCACGTTTTCGAGGGCTGTGCGGTGCGGGAACAGGTGATACGCCTGAAACACCATTCCGGATTTTCGGCGAAGCTTTAGGATATCCGCCTGTTTCACCTTTTTGGAGAAATCGATGGAGAAATCATCAAATACAAGCTCTCCGCGATTCGGGATCTCCAGAGCGTTCAGGCAGCGGAGCAGCGTCGTTTTCCCTGAACCTGAAGGCCCAAGTATGGCGATGACTTTTCCTTTTTCAATCTTCATATCTATCTTTTTTAAAATTTCATTTTCACCGAATGATTTGTTTAATCCTTTAACGGTAAGCATACTCGGAACCTCCTTATTTGGCCACGTAGCGGTCAAGACGCCGTTCGATGACATGCTGGACGAGTGAGAGCAGGAAGCAGATAATCCAATAAATAAAGGCTGCTTCAATATAGATCACTAAAATTTGATCAAGATTCCGCGCGCCGATTTCCTGGGCTTTTCTGAACAGCTCAGCGACCAGAATTTGAGAGGCGAGGGATGTATCTTTAATCAGGCTGATAAAGGTATTGGATAATGGCGGGATCGACACACGAAACGCCTGCGGCAAAATGACGCGGAACAGCGTTTTTTGATGTGTCATGCCAATTGTGTAGCCGGCTTCCCATTGCCCTTTCGGCACGGATAAAATAGATGCCCGAATGATTTCAGATGCATAGGCGCCGACGTTTAAAGAAAAGGCGATAACTGCGCTTGGAAATGGATCTAATGTGACGTTAAAGGCCGGGAACAGATAGAAAATGATGAACAATTGAACGAGAAGAGGAGTGCCGCGTATTGCGGATACGTATACGCTGAACACCCATCTCAAAGGTCTCACTTTCGACATTCTGGCAAGCGCCGTAATCAGCGCCAGGATCATTCCAAATATAAAGGAAAGAATCGTAAGGGGAATCGTATAGTAGATTCCCCCTGAAAGTATCGGCCAGAATGACTGCTGCACCAGATCCCACGGGATCGCCGTGCCAAGCGTCAATGCCGGCAGATTATTTAGAAACATCTTCGCCGAACCATTTTTTAGAAATTTTAGAAAGAGTCCCGTCCTCTTTCATTTCTTTTAATGCTTTGTTGACTTGATCAACAACCTCGCCGCTTCCTTTGCGGAAAGTGAAATATGTTGACTGAGGCTCACCTGTTTCAAACGCGATTTTCACGTTTTTATTGCCAGATGTTTTTAAGTAGTTCAATACGGCAAGCTTATCGTTGTATGTCATATCGACGCGGCCTTGCTGGATCATTTGAAGGGCCTGCGCCATGCCTTCAACGCCTTCTACTTTAGCGCCGGCATTTGTAGCTAATTTGTTGTAGTTGCTTGTCAGTGATTGAGCTGACGTTTTTCCTTTTACGTCTTTTTCAGACTTAATATCGTTGTTGTCTTTTTTCGTTACGACAACAGCTCTTGATGTTGTGTATTTATCTGAGAAATCATATTTGTCTTCACGATCTGTTTTTCCGACTTGGTTGGCAACAACGTCAAACCGTTTGGAATTCAGGCCGGCAAACATACTGTCCCACTGTGTTTCCTTAAAGTCGACTTTAAGCCCGAGGCGTTTTGCGACTTCTGTGATAACTTCGACATCATAGCCAGTCAGTTTATCAGTGTCTTTGTCGTGGTAAGTGAACGGCTCATATGTTCCTTCCGTTCCGACTGTGAGCACACCTTTTTTCTTAATTGAAGCCCAAAGATCGCCATCTTTGGCATTATCTTTTGACTGATTGTCATTTCCTGCTCCGCAAGCTGCAAGAGCTGCAATACTTACGACCATGAATAAAGCCAATAATGCTTTTTTCATCTTATTCCCCACTTTTCTGGTTGATTTTATTGAAATAAAAAAATAGCTTACAAATCTAAAGGATAACTTTTTTTTAGTATGAGTCAAGTAATTGGTTTTCATAAGGCAAAATCTTTTAAAATAAATCCAAAAATTGCTGTGCCGGTTTAGGCAAATAACTGTCCGTTCTCCACATGACAGCCGGTGTCATAATGAAGGGATTATTTTCGATATGAACGGTGTGAACGTGATTTCTCATATGAACGGGAATCATTGTGACGGGCAAAATAGACGCGCCGAATCCGGATGACACGAGGCTGAGCAAAGTTGCAGAGTCGTGGCATTCACAAACAATGCGCGGCTCCAGGTTCAAACGATGAAATTCATTCATGACCTGATTATAGACGCCTTTTCCGTTGACAGGCCGCAGCAGGATCAGCGGAAATGAAGGAATGTCCTCCATCTTAATGGTGTCTCCGCACGGATATCCGGCTTCATCTGAAAGCACGAGCACACATGGAATGTCATCAAGCTGTTTGAATTGTACTGTGTCACTTTTGATCAGTGTTGTCGTGACCGCCGCATCGATTTGCCGGCTTTCCAGCAGTTCCAACAGTGTCGCGGGTTCATTTTCCCAAATATTAAAGGTGAGATGGGGGTATCTCTCTTTGATCTGTGTTACTTTTTCAAGCATCAGAGCCGCGCAATAAATCGTTGATCCCACGGCAAGTGTGCCGGCTACTTCCTCCTTCAGCTCCTGTACCTCAATGACTGCATCTTCAAACCTATGCAGAATCTCTTTTGCTCTTTTTAGAAAAACAGCTCCTTCATATGTAAGAGTCATTTGTTTTTTCTTGTTCCGGTCAAACAGGACAACACCAAGTTCGTCCTCCAGCTGTTTGAGCTGCCTGCTTAAAGGCGGCTGCGCCATGTGAAGCTTTTTGGCTGCGGACGTGATTTTCTGTTCTTGGGCAATGGTAATGAAGTATCGAAGCTGGCGAATATCCAAAAGAAAGCGCCTCCTTATCATACCTTTTAGGTATTAAATATAGATTTAATAGATATTTTTCATATGGATATATCAGGAGTATGATTGAAATGAAAGCAGAATTCAAGCGTAAAGGAGGGGGCAAAGTGAAACTCGTTGTCGGAATGACAGGGGCAACAGGGGCCATTTTCGGGGTCAGGCTGCTGCAGTGGCTGAAGGCCGCCGGAGTGGAAACCCATCTCGTTGTGTCTCCTTGGGCAAACGTCACGATCAAACACGAAACAGGCTATACCTTACAAGAAGTAGAACAACTGGCCACATACACTTACTCACATAAGGATCAGGCGGCAGCCATTTCAAGCGGGTCGTTTGATACCGATGGAATGATCGTTGCGCCGTGCAGCATGAAATCTCTCGCAAGCATTCGCACCGGAATGGCGGATAATCTGCTGACACGTGCGGCGGATGTCATGCTCAAGGAGAGAAAAAAACTCGTCCTCTTAACGAGAGAGACGCCTTTGAACCAAATACATCTCGAAAATATGCTAGCGCTTACGAAAATGGGCACCATCATTCTTCCTCCGATGCCGGCATTTTATAATCAGCCGAGCAGCTTAGAGGAAATGGTTGACCATATTGTATTCAGAACGTTGGACCAATTCGGCATTCGGCTTCCTGAAGCGAAGCGCTGGAATGGGATTGAAAAACAAAAAGGAGGAGCTTGATCATGGCTTATCAAGATTTCAGAGAATTTCTCGCTGCCCTTGAAAAAGAAGGACAGCTGCTTACAGTGAATGAAGAGGTAAAGCCGGAACCGGATTTAGGGGCCGCCGCACGGGCAGCCAGCAATCTTGGCGATAAAAGCCCCGCGCTCTTATTTAACAACATTTACGGCTATCATAACGCACGAATTGCGATGAATGTCATCGGCTCTTGGCCAAACCATGCAATGATGCTGGGCATGCCGAAAGACACACCGGTAAAAGAACAGTTTTTTGAATTCGCAAAGCGTTATGACCAATTTCCGATGCCTGTCAAACGTGAGGAAACAGCGCCATTTCATGAAAATGAAATCACAGAAGATATCAATTTGTTCGATATACTGCCTCTTTTCAGAATAAACCAAGGAGACGGAGGCTACTATCTAGACAAAGCGTGTGTTATTTCCCGTGATCTAGAGGACCCTGACAACTTCGGCAAACAAAATGTCGGCATTTACAGAATGCAGGTCAAAGGAAAAGACCGCCTTGGCATTCAGCCTGTCCCGCAGCACGATATTGCAATCCATCTGCGCCAAGCTGAAGAACGCGGCATCAATCTTCCGGTCACTATTGCGCTCGGCTGTGAGCCGGTCATTACAACGGCGGCATCGACTCCGCTTCTCTATGATCAATCAGAATACGAAATGGCAGGCGCTATTCAAGGCGAACCATATCGCATCGTCAAATCAAAGCTGTCTGATCTTGATGTTCCGTGGGGTGCTGAAGTGGTGCTTGAAGGTGAGATTATTGCCGGAGAGCGCGAATATGAAGGGCCGTTTGGTGAATTCACAGGCCATTATTCCGGCGGACGCAGCATGCCGATTATCAAAATTAAACGCGTCTATCACAGAAACAATCCGATCTTTGAACATTTATACTTAGGCATGCCTTGGACAGAATGCGATTACATGATCGGCATTAACACATGCGTGCCGCTTTATCAGCAGTTAAAAGAAGCGTATCCGAACGAAATTGTGGCAGTGAACGCCATGTACACACACGGTTTAATCGCGATTGTTTCCACAAAAACCCGCTATGGCGGATTTGCGAAAGCGGTCGGCATGCGCGCACTCACAACGCCGCACGGACTCGGCTACTGCAAAATGGTCATTGTCGTTGATGAGGATGTCGATCCATTCAACCTTCCGCAGGTCATGTGGGCGCTTTCGACCAAAATGCATCCGAAACACGATGCGGTCATCATTCCGGACTTATCTGTCCTGCCGCTTGATCCGGGATCCAATCCATCAGGAATCACTCACAAAATGATTCTCGACGCCACTACACCGGTTGCGCCGGAAACAAGAGGCCATTATTCACAGCCGCTTGATTCTCCGCTAACAACGAAAGAATGGGAACAAAAACTAATGGACTTAATGAATAAATAAGGAAAGGATGTTCGAAATGCATACATGTCCTCGATGCGACTCAAAAAAGGGAGAAGTCATGAGCAAATCGCCTGTAGAAGGCGCATGGGAAGTTTATCAGTGCCAAACATGCTTTTTTACATGGAGATCCTGTGAACCGGAAAGCATTACAAATCCCGAAAAATACAATCCAGCGTTTAAAATTGATCCAAAGGAAACAGAAACAGCAATTGAAGTTCCGGCGGTGCCGGAACGAAAGGCTTGATCCGCGTGAACTGTATGTCAGACCGTCTCTTTGAGCTGCTTGACGGGAGCTGCCTGAATGAGAAGCAGCATGAGGCCTTCGTTCTGCAAACAGTATCAGAGGATGGCTGGCCGCATGCCGCTATGATCAGTGCAGGTGAAATCATCGCGCTGAGCCGAACTGATATCCGAATCGCTCTGTGGAAAAACACAATGACTTCGGCCAACATCCTTCGCACAGGAAAAGCACAGTTCACGGCGTGGTGGAAGGGAGCGGCCTATTATGTAAAGCTTGAATGCGCGCCTTTACCGCCTTTGAAAGATGCCGAATATGAAAGAGACCGTTTTTCCTGCCGCATCGTTTCAGTGAAGGAGGACGTTGCGAAATACGCTGATTTGACTTCAGGTGTCCGTATACAGCTTCACAGCGCTGAAGAGGTGCTGAGAAGATGGGAAAAGACCCTGGAAGATTTAAAGCGGTAATATCGATAGCCTAACGCCATGCGTCAGGCTTTTTTTATATAATGAAAACAAAGGGGGCGTGAGAAATGGAACGTGCGGGGATCTGTCACTCGGACGGCTTTGATTTAGCTTATCGAATTGAGGGCGAGGGCGCACCCATCCTTGTGATCGGGAGTGCGGTTTACTATCCGCGCCTTTTTTCCTCAGATATCAAACAGAAATATCAATGGGTCTTTGTCGACCATAGGGGATTTGCTAAGCCTAAGCGGGAGCTTCGTGCGGAGGATTCGGGGCTTGATGCCGTCTTGGCTGATATCGAAAGGATGAGAGCATTTCTTCAGCTTGAGGATGTTACTATCCTGGGACATTCCGGGCACGCTTTTATGGCTTTAGAGTATGCCAGGACATATTCCAAACAAGTTCGGAAGGTGGCGCTCTTCAATACTGCGCCTGATAACAGTGAAGAAAGACAGCGAAAAAGCGAATCATTCTTCATGGAAACAGCCAGTCTTGAGAGAAAGAAACGCTTTGAAAAAGACATCGTGAATTTGCCGCAGGACATCGACAAAGATCCTGAAAGGCGCTTCGTGCACATGTGTATTCGCGCTGAAGCGAAAAGCTTTTATCAAGAGCGGCCGCATGCAGCTGCCTTATGGGATGGCGTATTCACGAATATGCCGATCATTGATGAATTATGGGGCAATACATTTGCCCAGATTGATCTTATTCAGCGGTTAGCTGATGTTCGTATGCCGGTGTATATCGGATTAGGGAGATATGATTATATGGTTGCGCCTGTTGCGCTATGGGATGCTGTTGACGGTTTATATCCCCATGTGGATAAGGTTATTTTTGAAAGGAGCGGCCATCAGCCGATGCTGGAAGAACCGGAAGCCTTTGATCAAAGCTTCAGCAAATGGCTGGATCAATAAAAAAACAGCCCGCAGATTAAAATCCGCGGGCTGTTTCTGATTATAAGACCCCTTTCATCGCGCGTTTGATCATCGGCGAGAGCAGCAGGAGAATGCCGCCAAGAACGATAGAAATCAAACCGATGGTGCCGAAGTACATTGTTTCAGGAATTTTATCAAACAATCCGGCTACTTGGGCATTGATCGCTTGGGCTGCTGCGTTCGTCAGAAACCACATACTCATTGTCTGTGCAGAGAAGGCAGCTGGTGCCAGTTTCGTTGTCACGGATAAACCGACTGGAGACAGGCACAGTTCTCCAAGCACGACAAGCAGGAAGCTGAGAACGAGCCAAAGCGGGCTTACGAGTGCTTCTTTTCCTTGCATAGCAGGGAATACCATAATGATAAATGACAATCCGGCTAAAATAATTCCGATTGAGAATTTAACTGGTGTAGACGGCTGGCGTTTGCCAAGCTTCATCCAGAGCCATGCGAATATTGGCGCAAAAATGACGACAAACAATGGATTTAATGATTGGAACCAAGATGACTGAAGTTCGAATCCGCCCAATGAAAGTTTTATGCGTTCATCAGCGTATACCGCAAGAATGGTCGCTCCCTGTTCCTGAATGGCCCAGAACATGACAGCACCGATAAACAAAGGAACGTAAGCGGCAAGACGGGATTTTTCTGTTTTGTCCGCTTTTTTGCTTGTAAACATGATGATGAAATAAATGACAGGAATCAAAATACCGAGAATACTTACAAGGTCGATAAAACGCTTGATCGTCAGCACGCCTGTTTGTACAGAGATCATCACTGCGATCGCCACGATGATAACACCGATTCCGGTGCCAATCGCAGATTTTTTAGACAGCGGATTCGGCACATTGGAACCTGCAAGCCCGAGGTTTTTCTTTCTTGTCAAAGCAAAAACGATAAGTCCGAGAAGCATTCCGACCGCGGCAGCTCCGAAGCCGAGATGATAGTTGTACTTCTGTCCGAGTGTTCCGACAATTAACGGAGCAAGTAAACCACCGAGGTTAATCCCCATGTAGAAAATACTGAAACCTGAGTCGCGGCGCGGGTCTTCTTTCGTGTAAAGATCCCCAACCACGCTTGAAACGTTTGGTTTTAATAAGCCTGTTCCGACAATAATAAGCACCATGCTGATATAGAATGCGATCGCGCTGCCCGGATAGGCGAGTGCAATGTGGCCGAACATAATGAATATGCCGCCGTAAAACACGGTGTTTGCGGTACCGAATACCCGGTCAGCGAGCCATCCGCCAATAATGGTGGACATGTATACGAGTGATCCGTAAATCGACATAATGGCAACCGCAGTGCCCTTGTCAAAGCCGAGCCCTCCGTTTACCGTCTCTGTATACAAATAGTAAAGTAAGATTGCTCTCATTCCATAGTAAGAGAAACGCTCCCAAAATTCGGTGAAAAATAGTGTAAATAGTCCTCGCGGGTGACCAAAGAACCCTTTTTGCGGGACGCTTTTAATGATACTTTCGTTATCAATCGAAGCCATGTCAGCCAAACCCTTTCTAAAAAAAGTGTATTATAAAAATCATATTCTTATATAATACTTGTGTCAATATAATTTATACTCATTTCAAATAGTTCCATATTGGAAAAATTATAAATACCTAAAAATAGTGATTTTCTCCTAATTTTTATACTCTTTATCGTGAGATTTTCTTACACAACTATTCCTTTATATTTTTTTAATAAAATTTTAGAGAAATGTACAAGCAGATCGGGCCTTTGTGAGTAACATGATAGTAATCATAGAGAAGGAGGCTCGCAATTGGCTGAATTCATATTAAATGCAGCGGATTTCGGTGTTCCTGGAGATGGTAAAACGGATTCGACAGAACGGATTAATCAGTGCCTTAGTACAGCTGTTTCGAAAGGCTATCATACTGTCTGGTTTCCAAAGGGAACATATTTAATAGACGCAACGCTTGGCGGAGATCTTAATCAGAGGTTTCGAAACGCGGGGATCATTGTTCCCGGCAACCTTGAGATTATGATGGACCCCGAATGTATCATGAAAGTGATACCAAATAGTTCGTGGGGTTATTCCGCATTTTATGTAGGCAAGCAAGAGAATATAACCATTTCCGGGGGACAAATTATCGGCGAACGGGATGAGCATACGTATGCCTCGGCAGGGATAAGGTCAACCCATGAATGGGGCTTTGGCATATGTATTGAAGGATGCTCGAATGTTGTCATTGATGATGTGAAAATTTCCGATTTTACCGGCGATGGGATCATAGTCAGCCCAAGGGGATTAAAGACCAATCAAGATTATCGAACGTCAGAGCAAATTATCATCCGCCGCTGTGAGGTTCGGCGGTCGAGGAGAAATAACATTTCCATTACCGGATGTGACATGGTCACGGTGGAGGAATGCTTGATTGAAGATGCCGGAACGGGGAATGGAACAGCGCCGAAATTCGGAATTGACATTGAAGGATATGGCGAAGGTGATGTTGATTATGAGGAACCGATTAATGTATCAATTCGCAATAACCACTTTGTTGGAAACGTTTCAAGTTCTGTGACCAATTTTAACGGGTATGGCATTTTAATAGAAGGAAATCACTCAGACAATACAATCAGCTACGGATATGGGACGCAAACAGTGATCAAGGGAAATATACTGAGGCGCCCTGAAGACGCGGCGGCTGCGCCAAGAGTCGGGATAACCGGACTCGGTGTATCACAAGGAAAAGAGACCAGTGATGCAGTGATCGCTGGCAACCTCATTACCGGATTTTCAACAGGAATTGATGTCAGGGGAAAGAGCGTTCTTGTGACGAACAACAAAATCAGCAACTTTGAAAACACAGGGATATTGGTTTATCAGTCCTCCGACGTAAAGGTAGACGGAAACCAAATTCAAAACGGACTGTCTGAAACAAGGCGCAGCATCGGTCTTCGTGCAGTGCTTTCAGATGACACCGCTTTTCTGAATAACTGTCTCATTCAAGTCGTTGACGGTGTGAGCGTTTCGGGCGGAAACATGATCATTAAAGATAATCTCCTGAGAAAATTCAGCCGAGGCATTTGGATTGCTCAAGGGAACGCGGTGATTGAAGGGAATACACTGAATCCTGGCGCGTTTGAAGCAGTGCCGGAATCATATTCTGTTTCCGTTACAAACAATGCCGGCGCTATCATCAAAAACAATACATTTAAAGAGTTTAAAAATTACCCCATTTACTGCTCCACAAGTGCAAAAACCTCAATTATCGGCAACCACTTAGAGAGATCTCCGCTTTTGGTCACCATCTATATCAGCGCCGGTGTGCATGAGATTTTTGATAATACCATTTCAGTCAACAGAACAGCCGGGAATCCGATTGTGATTTATCTCAATGGCTCTGCAGGCTCTATCATCTCAGGAAACACCATCAATAACCTCTCCGCGGGCACTGCGACAGCTATTCAAACAAACACGTCAACCAATTCCAAAATCATCGGCAACCGCATTTTTAAAGGGACTATCAACAAACACAGCAGTGATGCAATAGACGGCAATATTATCGTCTGAAAAAAGCGCCCCCTCTAGGGGTTCTTTTTTTTCGATTTATAGATCACGTACATTTCTCTCACAAGTACTAACACAAAAAATAAAAGCACGACCCATTCCGCAAATGTTGTCATCTTAAAGCTGGACATATTGTTATAAATGGCTTTTGTTAAACTGAACCCTTGAAGCATGTCCATCAATACAGAAATAGCTAATAAACAAATTAATATGACTCCTGTCACGCCCAATATCTTCATGCTTCATCATCCTCCGCTTTTAGTGTCTATCGTTGGCGGAGAAGTTATACCGCATCTAAACCTAATGCATAATCTCAATTTTAAAAGGAAGAATATGAGAAAACGACAAGGAAAGGTATTTGTGTATGCCTTTATTTTCTAAGCGAAAGAACAATACAAGTTCGAAAGACAAGCGCAATACAGAAGAAAAGAATCAGGAACAGAAGCAAGAAAAAGAAAGGCCGGTTCTCATTTCTCCAAGTTTGGCAAAGAATATAGCGGAAACGAAAAAGGAAGTCGGAAGCAGCTCTGACGTCATCATTCGCGAGATTAAAATCGGGGAGCAGGATCATGTCCACCTAGCTGTTATCTATATTGCTGGGCTGGTCGATAATAACACGATCCATGAGTCGTTAATTGACCCATTGGTACAGGATGAGTCTATCCAGAATACTCATGCGATCCAGCAAATTCTTGAAAAAACGCTCCCGCTCGGCGGGGTGAAAGCGGAAAAGAGCTGGGACAAGCTTTTTTCCGAGTTAATGCTTGGCAATGCGCTCATTTTTGCTGATGGCTATGATGAAGCTTTGATTTGCAGCACTCAAGGGGGAGAGCAGCGCTCCATCCAAGAGCCGAGCACCCAGGTGTCATTCCGCGGCCCGCGCCAAGGGTTTACAGAGTCTCTGCAAACCAATATTTCCATGATCCGGCGATACATTAAAAATCCGAATTTATGGGTTGAAAAAATGAAAAAAGGTTCTGTTACGAATACGGATATCGCTCTCATGTACATTCAAGGAATATGTGATGAAAAGGTGCTGAAGGAAGTGAAGCAGCGCCTGGAAAAAATAGATATTGACAGTATTTTGGAATCTGGATATATTGAGCAGCTGATTGAAGATGAAACCTTTACGACGTTTCCGACTATGTATCATACAGAACGCCCTGATGTTGTAGCGGGTAATCTGTTAGAAGGAAGATTCGCGATTATTGTGGACGGAACACCGTTTGTGCTTATTGCCCCGGCCTTATTTGTCCAGTTTTTTCAGTCTGTTGAGGATTATTATTCGCGTTTTGACATTGCGACAAGCATAAGAATTCTTCGTGTTTTAGTCTTTTTCATTTCGCTTGTGGCTCCGGCTGTATACGTGGCAGCCACGACGTTTCATCAAGAAATGATACCGACTCAGCTGTTAGTGGTCATTGCAGCCCAGCGGGAAATTGTCCCGTTTCCGGCTGTTGTGGAGGCGCTGACGATGGAGGTTGCTTTTGAAATTCTGAGGGAAGCGGGAGTCAGGCTGCCCCGGGTTGTCGGCTCGGCAGTGTCAATCGTAGGCGCGCTCGTAATCGGCCAGGCTGCCGTACAGGCTGGTATCGTCTCTCCGGCAATGGTGATTATCGTGGCACTCACCGCGATTGCAAGCTTCGCAACACCGGCGTTTGCAATGGCGATTTCAGCCCGGCTTATTCGGTTTATTTTTATTATTGCCTCAGCTGTTATGGGTTTTTACGGGCTGATTTTAGGGATCATTATGATGTTTGTCCACTTATGCAGTCTTCGTTCATTCGGCGTTCCATATATGTCGCCGCTTGCACCCTTTTCTTCACAAGGTGTAAAGGACGCGCTTTTCCGGATTCCGTGGTGGGCTGATGAAAAAAGGCCGGAATCGATCAGTAAGGAAGATAAGGTGCGGCAGGGGAAGGATCAACGCCCAGAGCCGGCCGCTTCACGAGGAATGGTGAACAAAGACTTGGAAGAAGGGGATCAGGATGGTACGTAAATGTCTATTAGCCGTTCTCATGCTTTTGAGCGTCATTGTGCTGCCCGGCTGCTGGGATAAGCGTGAACTGACAGATCTTGCGATTATCTCGGCGATTGGCATCGATCGGACAAACGAAGGCAACTACGTGCTGCATCTTCAAATTATCAATCCCGGAAATGTCGCCGGCGGGCTTCAGGGAGGCGGTGCTGGGGACAGGCCGCCTGTATCTGTCTATTCAATTGAAGGCGACAATTTGACGGAAGCACTCAGAAAAGCCTCCATGAAGGTATCGCGACGGCTTTATTTTGCCCATACCAACCTAGTCGTAATCAGCGAAAAGCTGGCGAAAGAGGAAGGGCTGGATTTTGTATTAGACAATCTTGACCGGGACACGGAATTCAGGACAACGGCGACCTTCGTCGTTGCCCATAAAACAAAAGCAGAAAACATCGTGAAAATCCTGACGCCTATTGATAAAATTCCGTCAAACAAAGTCAATAAAACCCTCGATTTCACGGAAGCGCAATACGGTCGGGTGGTCAAAACCAATATTCAGGACGTTTTGAAAACACTTGCCAGCGACACAAGGGCACCGATTATTCCGGGTTATTTGATGATTGGCGATGATAAAAAAGGAGTCAGCATGGAAAACACGCAGGCAACTGACCCGAAAGCCATTCTTCAGGCAGACGGCTTGGCGGTTTTTGATAAGGCCGGGTATTTAAAGTATTGGATTGAAGATGATGAAAGCGTGGGGGCAGTCTGGCTTATGAATAAGGTCCAGCATACGTTTATTAATGCTGATTGGGGCAAGACGAAAGATGCGGTCAGCTTGCAGGTTACCCATCAAGATACAAAGCTGGTACCTGATATGCGGAACGGACGTCCGCACATCCATGTGAAAGTGACGGTTGAAGGAATTATAGATGCTGTCAAATACCCTTTCCAATTGTCTAATCCGAAGGTGCTGGCCGCTATTGAAAAATCGCTCAACAAAGAGCTTGAAAAGGAAATCAGCCATACTGTGAAAATGATCAAGAAGAATAAGATAGATTTTGTCGGTTTTGGTGACACGATATATAGAAAGTATCCGGAGCAGTGGGAGAAAATGAAGGACACATGGGACAAAGAATATTTGCCCGAACTGCCCATCGATGTGAAGGCCGAGACGTATATCAGAAGGACGGGATTGCGGAACAATCCGATCAAACACCAGTTTAAAGATGATTAGGTCTGAAGAAAGGAGAAGTGACAGATGGAAAAAGCCAGAATAAGCATAAGGCAGCTGTTTGTCATGATTATCATTTTTGAGCTGGGCAGCTCCTTATTGATTACACCCGGATCAATGGCGGGCAGGGATGCTTGGATCGCAGTTCTGTTGGGGTGTGCGGCCGGTTTGTTTCTTTTCTATTTGTATCAAGGAATTTATCAATGTTACCCCAATTCTTCTCCGAAAGAATATATGGATGATATGCTGGGAACCAAGCTGAGCTGGCTGTTTTCATTTCTCTATATTTTGTACTTTGCCTATATTGCCGCAAGGGTCCTGCGTGACTTTGGAGAAATGCTGCTGACATTTGCTTATCATGATACACCTATCATTATTGTAAATGGTTTATTAGTGATAGTTAGCATATACGCTGTAAGAAAAGGAATCGAAGTGCTCGCCCGCGCGGCTGAGCTACTTTTCGGAGCCATGTATTTACTGGGCGCGATCGGCCTCGTGCTGATTGTTGTCTCAGGTTCTATAGACCCGCATAACTTAAAACCGGTTTTGGCAGACGGCTTTTCTCCTGTCCTTTACTCAGTTTTCACTCAGACCATGTACGTTCCGTTTGGCGAAGTCGTTTTATTTGTGATGATTTTCCCTAACCTGAATGACAGAAAAGATGTGAAAAAAATGGGGATGATTGCCATAGCTATTAGCGGATTGGTTGTGGCGCTCACCGTGGCGATTAATATCAGCGTGCTTGATGTTGATCTTACACTCAGATCCCAGTTCCCGCTTTTAAGCACGATCCAGACAATCAAGGTCGAAGAATTTTTAGACCGGCTCGATGTCTTTTTTATGCTGGCGCTGATCATCGGCGGCTTCTTTAAGGTTAGCCTCTACTTATATGCCACTGTGGTTGGGACATCTACGCTCTTTAAGGAAAAGAACCCCTCTCAATTGGCTTATCCGATGGGATTGGGCATCTTAATCCTTTCTATAACGATCGCGACTAACTTTTCAGAGCACTTGAACGAAGGCTTGAAAGTGGTGCCGCTGTATATTCATTTGCCTTTTCAATTATTGTTTCCGCTCTTTCTGTTTATTGTGGCTGTTTGGAAAAAGAAACGAAGAGAGAAGTCAAAAGGGACAGGAGCAAAAAAATGATAAAAAGAGCGGGGGGATGCAGCCGCCGCTCTTTTTATGTTCACTTCTATATAAAAGGGGGATATAGGGTGCGCCCCTGTCTGCACTGGCAGAGGCGCGTTTTGTTATACGACTGCGATGTTTTCCTTCACAGTAAAGCTTCCTCTTGAAAGTCTGATATTGATGTCTGACACTTTTGCAATTTGTTCATCGTGCGTCACCATGATGACACATTTATTTTCCTTGTGTGCCAGATCTTGAAAGAGCCGTACGATCTCTTTTGATGTGTCCTCATCAAGGTTTCCGGTCGGTTCATCGGCTACGATAAGATTCGTGTCACAGCAGAAAGCCCTTGTAATTGATACCCGCTGCTGCTGTCCGCCGCTCAGTGTGAGCACTTTTTGCCGGGCTTGTTTTTCGTTGATGCCAACCTTCTGCAGCATGTCAAGCGCATATGATTCTTTGTTCTTTTCTTTAGAACCTGTGATTTCCATAGCGGTTGTGACGTTCTGCAAAGCCGTCATATACGGGAGCAGGTTGTACGCCTGAAAGACGATTGATACATATTGATTTCTGAAATTGGTTAAGCCGATTTTAGAAACCGCTTTTCCGTCGCAAAGGATGTTTCCTTCTTTTGGTGCGTCAAGTCCGCCTGCCAGAGACAGGAAAGTGGTTTTCCCCGTCCCTGATGTGCCGACGATTGTGTAGAATTTTCCTTTTTGAAAGCTGATGTTAATATCCTGAAACAATGGCTGGCTTTTGTCTTTATACCAGTAGCCGACTTGTTGAAATTGTAATAAGCTCATAGGTTCCGCCTCTTTCTATTCCTGTTTTGTCAATATCGTTTTCGGATGAAGCCGCAGTACTGAAATTGACGGCAGCAATGTTGCAATGATTGCGATTAGGATGCCGATCCCGCCCAGAATAAGCATGTCGTTCATAGAAACCGCGACGTTCAGTGAATCGATAACGTCTACGTTTGATGAACTGTGGCCGAACATTTTGCCGCCCATGCCGCCACCGCCGCCGGGCATTTGTCCGCTTGCGGTTTGCGTTGAATCGGTTGATGAACTGATTTGCTGGGATAAAAGCTGATTTCCAAGCTGATTCGCGACGAGATTTCCCGTCACAGATGCAAGGCCGATAGCGATAACGGCCACAATCAGAATCTCAGTCAAGAACTGTCCAATCAATTTCCATCGTTTTTCACCGATGGCCATTAACACGCCTATTTCGTATTTGCGCTCCCTGATTGACATCATGACAATCAGGCCAAGAATGACGGCGCCTGCCACTGATACAAGATACACCACGTTTTTAGAGAAAGAAGCCACATTTTCAATCGGTCCGACCATTTGCTGGTAAAGCTGATCGTTTGTATTCAGTGTGTACGTATCAAAGTCAATTGATGTTTTCTTCGCTGCTTTTACGAAAGCATCCATATTTTTCGCGTCGTCCATATAGTAAACAGCTGAGTCAACCGTATTTTTATAGTCGTCGCCTTTCAGCGCCGCTGTTGCTGTGTAAGGCGTATAAAGCTTGTTATAAGGATTTAAGAAAGAGAAATTTTGGGCTTGGTCATCACCTGAAGATGTTGTTTTATAAATACCGACGATCTTCAGCTTTACTGTTGTATCCTCATCCGTTGCTGATTCAATTGTGATCGAATCGCCAACGCTTAAATCATTTTCTTCCGCTAATGTTTCATTGATGACTGTTACTTTTTTGCCGACATCTGATTTTGTAATCGCGCGTCCGTCTGTGATTTTTGAATCCCCGTCAGAGAAATCATCAACTAATGCTGTGCTGATGACACCTTCAATAGAAAGATCGGCTTGAACCATTTGCGGTCCGCCTTGTCCGCCACCTTGGCTGTTTTTAGCGTTTGAGCTTGAACTGCTGGAGCTGGAATCACTTGAACTAGAGCTTTCAATCGCATCAAAGTTTCCCGCGTTGGCTGAAGCTGATGTGGTGTAATTGTAGCTCTTCACATGATCAAGCGCTGCAAGCTTATTCGCATCAGACACTTTGATCGGTGTGGATTCGAAGCTGCGTTTTTCACCGCTGTCCTGCTGTTTTTCCATTTGTTTTTGGCGGTCAACCTGAAGTGTCACGCTTCCGCCGAGTTCCTGTCTGGCCAGTTCGCTTGACTTTTGTGCTGCCGACTGGATGGTGAGGCCTGATAGAACAAAGACACATATGACTGTAAACACAAATAATTGCAATAACGTTTTTCCCTTTTTAGCCTTCATATTCCAAAAGGCCCGTTTGATAAAGTTCATTTATGTTCCTCCGCATTGGTATTTTTATTGATAAGACCGCCTCTGGGGCGCGTCCCCTTGCTGATAAATTAATAGTAGTCCAAAGGTATGAAAAAAATATGAACAATCTATTTCTAGTTGATGAAATAAAAACTAACAATTGTGAAACGCAAAACCTTCTGTTTAAAATGGTGCTATTATATAAAAAAGCATCAAAACAACCGGAGGATATAATGAAAATATTAATGATAGAAGATAATGTTAGTGTATGTACGATGACGGAGATGTTCTTTTTTAAAGAAGGTTTTGAAGCGGAATTCGTTCATGACGGGTTAGAAGGGTACCAGCGTTTTACGGAAGAAAATTGGGATCTGATCATTTTGGATATCATGCTTCCATCTATGGACGGCGTGACCATCTGCAGAAAAATAAGAGAGACAAGCACGGTGCCGATTATCATGCTGACTGCCAAAGACACTGAATCAGATCAGGTCATCGGGTTTGAGATGGGGGCGGACGATTATGTCACAAAGCCGTTCAGCCCGCTGACATTGGTTGCCCGCATCAAAGCCGTCATCAGAAGATACAAGGCGACAGGCAAAGCTGTTATTGATGAAGATATGATCGAATCAGAATGCTTTACCATTAATAAGAAGACGAGAGAAGTATTATTAAACGGAGAGCCTGTAGAAAATCTCACGCCGAAGGAATTCGATCTGCTTTATTACCTTGTCCAAAATCCGCGGCAGGTGTTCTCCAGAGAACAGCTGCTCGAGCAGGTATGGGGCTATCAGTTTTATGGAGATGAACGAACGGTTGACGTTCATATCAAACGGCTGCGTAAAAAGCTTGCCAGCGAGGACAAGCCTTTCCTGTATACTGTGTGGGGAGTAGGGTATAAATTTGATGAAGATTAAATATTTATATCAGCTGCTGCTAAGCCATATCAGCATTTTGATTTTAGCGTTTGTCATTATCATTTCTCTGTTTTCCCACTTTGTGAAGGAATTTGCCTATCAGAACAAAGTAGAGGAATTGACGTCATATGCGGTGCAGATTGCAAATGAATTCCAAGCCGGCCAGGTGGACATGCGCAGGCTCTATCCTTATCAGGACATGTTAAGCACAAGAAAGACGCAGTTTATCATCTTTAATGAAGAGCAGCAGCCCTATTTTCTTCCTGAAGGCTTTCATCACCCACCAAGGGAACAGCTGAAGAAATCAGAATGGAATAAACTAAAAAAAGGGCAGACTGTCATGATCAGGGCAGATGGCCGTTTTGATGATGAAGTGTCACTTGTGGCGCAGCCTATATTTGTTCAGAACGAATTTAAAGGCGCCGTTCTGCTGATTTCTCCGATTAGCGGTGTTGAACAGATGGTCAATCAGGTCAACCTCTATATGTTTTACGCTGTGATCAGCACGCTTGTGATTACGATTCTCGTGAGTTGGCTTCTGTCCAAATTCCATGTCAAGCGGATTCAAAAGCTGAGAGAAGCGACAGATAAAGTGGCTTCCGGCGATTATGACATCCATTTGGAAAACAGCTACGGGGACGAAATCGGCGTACTGGCGTCTGACTTTAATATCATGGCGAAAAAACTAAAGCAGTCAAGGGATGAAATCGAGCGCCTTGAGAAGCGGAGAAGGCAGTTTATCGCTGACGTGTCACATGAATTAAAAACACCGCTGACGACGATCAACGGTTTGGTTGAAGGGCTGAACAGCCATACGATTCCTGAGGATAAGAAGGATAAATGCTTCTCGCTGATCAGTGAGGAAACGAAGCGCATGCTGCGGCTCGTAAAAGAAAATCTGGATTATGAAAAAATCAGATCCCAGCAAATTACCTTGAACAAGCTAAACGTTCCTCTGATCGAGGTGTTTGAAATCGTGAAAGAGCACTTGCAGCAGCAGGCGGAAGAAAAACAAAACAAGCTGATGATCCAGGTAGAGGATCACGTCATCGTACATGCCGATTATGACCGGTTCATTCAAATTCTCGTCAACATTACGAAAAACAGCATCCAATTTACGCAAAACGGTGACATTTGGCTGCGCGGAATGGAAGGTTATAAAGAGACGATTATTGAAATTGAAGACACGGGTATCGGCATTCCAAAAGAGGATATTGAGCATATTTGGGAGCGATTCTATAAAGCAGATATTTCAAGAACGAACACAGCATACGGTGAATACGGACTCGGTCTCTCGATCGTCAGGCAGCTCGTTGAAATGCACCAGGGCACAGTAGAAATCAAGAGTGAAGAAGGGAAAGGCACAAAGTTCATCATCCGCCTTCCTTTAACGGCAAAACAGCAATAGCATACAGGGCGGCGCATCAACTGATGCATCCGCCTTTTTTGCACACCGCTTCGGTTTATTGCGTGCTCCCGAAAACAAAGATTGCGTGTTTTTCGGGTTGGGACGGTCTATAAACATGATAAAATATGACATAAACAGTTTTTGATGGGAGAGGGTGAAGGAATGAAGAGCGGGGTAATTCCTTCTTCAGCGGTCGGTCAAAAAATTAACGAGTGGTACAGATATATCCGGACATTCAGCGTGCCGGATGCCGAAGTGTTAAAAGCTGAAATCCAGCATGAACTGAAACACATGCAGCATGATTCCAACTTGCTGCTTTATTATTCACTAATGGAATTCCGGCACCAGCTTATGCTGGATTATCTTGAGCCGTTAGAGAAATTAAATATCGAAGACCAGCCAAGCCTGTCTGAATTATCAAGAAACATTGACAGCAACCAGGCAGATCTCAAAGGGCTGCTCGACTATTACGTGAATTTTTTTCGCGGGATGTATGAATTTGATAAGCGGGAATTTATTTCTGCCATTACATACTATAAACAGGCGGAGAAAAAGCTCTCCTTTGTCGCAGACCATATTGAACGGGCTGAATTTTATTTTAAAATCGCGGAAGCTTATTATTATATGAAGCAAACGTATTTTTCATTGATTAATATAAAAAACGCCTATGAAATTTACGTGGAGCAGGAAACCTATAATGTGAGAATCATTCAGTGCCATTTCGTGTTCGGGGTCAACCTGATGGATGAAAGAAATTTCGAACAAGCCGCACGCCATTTCAAATTGGCGCTCAACATGGCCCAAGCGGAACAAAAAGCCCAGCTGGTTGGAAGAGCATACTACAATCTCGGGTTATGCTATTACAATCAAGACCTTCTAGACCCTGCCATTGATTACTTTGAAAAAGCGGTCTCCACATTTGAAAGCAGCAGGATCGTCAATTCTCTCCCGCAAGCCTATTTTTTAATCACCCTGATTTATTATAAACAGGGAAAACATGATAAAGCTTCGGAATATCACAAGCGGGGCTATGAATATGCTAAAGAAACAGACGATGCAGACTATGCCGTAAAATTCGAGTTTTTACAATCCCTATATCAGGATCAGCCCAATGAAGAAGGAATCGAACGATGTTTCCAGTACTTAAAAAATAAAAATATGTACGCTGATATAGAGGATTTAGCCCTAGAAGTAGCAAAATATTACTATGAACAGAAATGGTTTAAACTGTCTGCTTCCTACTTTCTACAAGTTGAAGAGGCAAGAAAACAAATACAAAGGAGTGAAGGTTTGTATGAAATTGAAATCTAAGTTGTTTGTTATTTGTTTGGCCGCAGCCGCGATTTTTACAGCGGCTGGCGTTTCTGCTAATGCGGAAGCACTCGACTTTCATGTGACAGAAAGAGGAATGACGTAAGAACAAGCCCCTTCTCATTAGCGAGAAGGGGTTTTTCTTTTCAAAAAAACACCGCAGGACATAGTCTTGCGGTGCCGCCTTCATGGAGATTACGTTTATTTAGTAGCCTCCTACAAATGCAGTTCCCACAATGATCAAGAGGATAAATAACACAACAATCAAAGCGAAAGAAGTTCCGTAACCTGACATTTTGTGTACCTCCTTGCGAGATTGCTTCAGCATATACTGCAAAACTGTGGCAGACAGGGTTCCGCAGAGACGGTCAGCAGCTTAGTAGCCGCCAACAAACGCAGTCCCTACGATAATTAAAAGAATAAACAATACAACGATTAAAGCGAAAGAACTGATGCCGCCGTAACCGCCGCCGTTAGAGTATCCTGACATAAGGTTTCACCTCCCTATGAAGGATACTATAAGATATGCTGAACCGATCCATTTGGCAGGGATAATAGTGGACAAGAGAAAAAATGAAGAATTCGGCTATATGAAGGTGATATAAAAAATAGCGGGCGCTGCCGCCCGCTATTTATGTACGATTAAGAGATCAGCACGCCCGCGAAAAATTCCTGGTATAACGCTTGGACGGCTTTTCTTTCTTCGGCTTCTTTTACGCCAAACATCATGCTCACTTCAGAAGATCCCTGATTGATCATTTCGATATTCACCTGTGCCTCTGATAATGCTTTGGCGGCTCTTGCCGTTGTACCGACATTGTGGCGCATCGCTTCCCCTACAACCATAATCAGGGCGAGATGATGCTCGACGATGACTTCATCGGCATGCAAATCCTCTTCGATCCGTTTGATGACGCTGCGTTCAGTGGCGGCATCCATTTGCCCCTGCCGTAAAATGATTGTCATGTCATCGATTCCCGATGGAACATGCTCATACGTCAAACCATGCTCCTCCAGGATGTGAAGGGCTCTGCGGCCAAAACCGATTTCTCTGTTCATGAGATACTTGCTGATATAAATGCTGCAAAAACCGGTGTCGCTGGCAATGCCGACGACAGGCCCGTTTGTGTTATCCCGCTTGCTGACGACGCGGGTGCCTTCGGCTGAGGGGTTGTTCGTATTTTTGATCTGAACAGGAATCCCCGCTCTGAATGCCGGAATGAGCGCTTCATCATGAAACACTGAAAAACCCGCGTAGGACAGCTCCCGCATCTCTCTATATGTCAGCTCGCTGATTTCCTTTGGATTCTCAACGAAGGACGGATTGACAGAATACACAGCGTCTACGTCTGTAAAGTTTTCGTACAAATCGGCTTGTAGTCCGTTGGCAAGAATCGAACCGGTAATATCAGAACCGCTCCGTGAGAATGTGATCACATCGCCATCCTTGCTGAATCCGAAAAAACCGGGAAAAATGATGAGTCCGTCACGTTCCCGAAGACGATAGAGGTTTTGATAGGATTCAGGAAGAACTTGCGCGTTGCCGGGTTCATTTGTCACAAAGAGGCCAGCATCCTTCGGGTTTACATATTCCGCTTTGACGCCTTTATAACGGAAGTAAGCGGCGATCAGCTTGGCATTGTTATCCTCTCCGCTGGCCTTGACTGCGTCAAGGTATTGCTCGGGATTGCTTTTATCTCCTTCTAAAAGCGTAAACAGATCATTTCTGATTTTTTCGATAATGCTTTGCCCCAGCTGAAGCTCATTGGCGATGAGAGCGTACCGTTCCACAACTGCTTCCGCCAGTTCAGGTGCGCTGCCTGTTGCCAAATATTGTTCTGCACATGCGATTAAGAGATCAGTCACTTTCGTATCCTCGGCATAGCGTTTTCCCGGAGCTGAAACGACTACAGCTTTCCGTGCCGGGTCTGAGGTAACGATGTGAAACACCTTGTCAAGCTGGGCGCCTGAAGCAAGTGAGCTGCCTCCGAATTTAACGACCTTCATGTTTACATCTCCTAATGTTTAAAATTTTCACACAAATTTAGTATTTATTATCTCTCTTTCAGTACTGTAAATCAAGGGGGAATTTCTATCCAGGGAGAACATTTGTATTTTCCACAAGGAATAATGTTAGGTTTGCTGACCGTATACCTGCGTTATAAAGATAAATATGGTAAACAGCCTAACGTTTTGGGATGGAAAATGGTTAGAATGATTAGTAAAATGGATAAATGACTAGGTTAATATTTTTAAAGAATATTGACTAACCCTAGAAAAATGGTAATATGTAAATGATAATGATAATCAATTACTATATGGCCATATTGTTTTGAGTCCTTGCGGAGTAGGAGATACGTTCTTTTTGCTGTAAGGATGTAAGGAGGCAGCATGAAGCTACGTTACTTATTTATTCTACTTATCATATTAGCAGTCACATCTGTATTTATCGGTGTAGAAGATCTGTCGCCGCTTGATCTCTTCGATTTAAGCAAACAAGAGGCGTCAACGCTGTTTGCAAGCCGTTTGCCGCGATTGATCAGCATTGTCATCGCGGGATTAAGCATGAGCATCTGCGGTTTGATTATGCAGCAGATCAGCAGAAATAAATTCGTGTCACCGACGACGGCGGGCACGATGGATTGGGCTCGGCTCGGCATTTTAATTTCCTTGCTGCTGTTTACATCGGCCAGTCCTTTAATCAAAATGCTGGTCGCGTTTGTCTTTGCCCTTGCAGGAAATTTTCTGTTTATGAAAATCCTTGAAAGAATCAAGTTTAACGACACCATCTTTATTCCGCTTGTCGGTTTAATGCTCGGGAATATCGTCAGTTCAATCGCGACATTTATCGCATATAAATATGACTTGATCCAGAATGTGTCATCATGGCTGCAGGGAGACTTCTCTTTAGTCGTGAAAGGAAGATACGAGCTTCTTTATCTGAGTATTCCGCTCGTCATCATTGCCTATGTGTATGCGGATAAATTCACATTGGCCGGTATGGGTGAAAGCTTTTCTGTCAACCTCGGCCTGAAGTACAAACGGGTTGTGAACATCGGGCTCATTATCGTGTCCCTGATCACGTCCCTTGTCATTTTGACTGTCGGTATGCTGCCGTTTCTCGGTTTAATCATCCCGAATATTGTATCGATTTACAGAGGAGACAATCTGAAGAGCAGCCTGCCGCATACTGCGCTGTTGGGAGCGGTGTTTGTGCTGTTTTGCGATATACTGGGCAGAATCATTATCTTCCCTTATGAAATCTCGATTGGCCTGATGGTCGGAATCATCGGCAGCGGCATTTTCCTGTTTATGCTGTTAAGGAGAAAAGCCTATGCGTAACCAGATGAAAATAGCTTTGCTCGTTGGTTTAGCCATTGTATGTATTGGCTTGTTTTTGTTTTATGACTTAGGCAATTGGGATTACACCCTGCCGAGACGAATCAAAAAAGTCGCTGCCATTGTGCTGACTGGGGGAGCGATTGCGTTTTCGACCATGATCTTTCAAACGATTACGAACAACCGCATCCTGACGCCGAGCATTTTGGGCCTTGATTCTCTCTACATGCTGATTCAGACTGGCATTATCTTTTTGTTCGGTTCTGCGAATATGGTCATCATGAATAAAAACATCAACTTTATCATCTCTGTTCTGCTGATGATACTGTTTTCTCTTGTTTTGTATCAGATCATGTTCAAGGGTGAGGGGAGAAATATCTTTTTCCTTCTGCTTATCGGAATCGTGTTTGGCACGCTATTCAGCAGCCTGTCTTCCTTTATGCAGATGCTGATTGATCCGAATGAGTTCCAAGTTGTGCAGGACAAGATGTTTGCCAGCTTTAACAATATCAATACGGATTTGTTATGGCTTGCGTTCATCATCTTCCTGCTGACAGGCGTTTATGTCTGGCGTTTTACAAAATTTTTCGATGTGCTGTCGCTCGGACGCGAGCACGCCGTGAATTTGGGTATTGACTACGACAAAGTGGTGAAGCAGATGCTGATCGTGGTTGCGATTTTGGTTTCTGTTTCAACAGCGCTAGTCGGGCCGATTATGTTTTTAGGCCTTCTGGTTGTCAACCTGGCGAGAGAATTCCTGAAAACATATAAGCATTCATACTTAATCGCAGGCTCCGTTTTCATCAGCATCATTGCGCTGGTCGGAGGGCAGTTTGTGGTTGAGAAAGTGTTTACCTTCTCAACGACGCTGAGTGTCATTATTAATTTTGCCGGCGGGATTTATTTTATCTACTTGCTGTTAAAGGAGAATAAATCATGGTAGAGGTCAGAAATGTAAGCAAACAATATGGCGGGAAAGTTGTTCTTGAAGAGACGTCAGTCACGATTCAAAAGGGCAAAATCACCTCGTTTATCGGTCCTAACGGCGCCGGCAAAAGTACGCTGCTGTCTATCATGAGCCGCCTGATCAAAAAGGATTCCGGCGAGATTTACATAGACGGACAAGAGATTGGAGCATGTGACAGCAAAGAGCTTGCCAAGAAAATGAGCATTTTGAAGCAGGCGAACCAAATCAATATCAGGCTCACGATCAAAGACCTCGTTAGTTTTGGCAGGTTTCCGTACTCACAGGGCCGGCTGACAGAGGAAGACTGGGTTCATATCAACCAGGCGCTCAGCTATATGAAGCTGGAAGACATTCAGGACAAATACCTCGACCAGCTAAGCGGCGGACAATGCCAACGGGCATTTATCGCCATGGTCATTGCCCAGGACACCGATTATATCTTTCTGGATGAGCCGCTGAACAATCTGGATATGAAACATTCAGTTGAAATTATGAAACTGCTGAAACGGCTGGTAGAGGAGCTTGGAAAAACGATCGTCATCGTTATTCACGATATCAATTTTGCTTCAGTCTATTCTGACCATATCGTCGCTTTGAAAAACGGCCGAATCGTAAAAGAAGGACCACCTGAAGAAATGATAGAAACATCAGTACTTGAGGAAATCTACGATATGACCATCCCGATTCAGACGATTGATAATCAAAGAATAGGTGTCTATTTTTCTTAATATATAGAAGAGGTGAAGAGCATGAAAAAGTTCGCATTACTATTCATCGCTTTGGTGACAGCAGTTGTGATTTCTGCATGCGGAAACCAAAGTACAAGCAGCAAAGGTTCTGATTCTAAGGAAGAACAAATCACGGTGAAACACCAGCTGGACAAAAACGGAACAAAAGTACCGAAGAGCCCTAAAAAAGTTGTCGTATTTGACTTTGGAAGCTTAGATACACTAGATAAACTTGGACTTGATGATAAAGTAGCGGGACTGCCGAAACAAGCCCTTCCTAAATATCTGTCCAAATTCAAGGATGACAAATATGCTGACGTCGGAAGCTTAAAAGAGCCAGACTTCGAGAAAGTGGCAGATTTAGACCCTGACTTGATCATTATCTCAGGAAGACAATCTGAGTCTTACAAAGAATTCTCTAAAATTGCGCCGACAATTTATCTTGGCGTAGACACAGCGAAGTATATGGAATCATTTAAGTCTGACGCAGAAACAATCGGTAAGATCTTCGATAAAGAAGATGAAGTGAAGGATGAACTCGCAAAAATCGATCATTCAATCGCAGATGTAAAGAAAACGGCTGAAAAGCTTAACAAAAACGGTCTCGTCATCATGGCGAACGACGGGAAGATCAGCGCATTCGGTCCTAAATCAAGATACGGCCTGATCCATGACGTGTTCGGCGTGACACCGGCTGATAAAAACATCAAAGCGTCTACTCACGGACAAAGCGTTTCTTACGAGTACATTTCAAAAACAAACCCGGATTACCTGTTTGTCATTGACCGCGGTACAGCGATCGGTGAAACATCATCTACTAAACAAGTCGTTGAAAATGATTATGTGAAAAATGTAAACGCAGTGAAAAATGATCATGTCGTCTACCTTGATTCTGCTACTTGGTACTTATCAGGAGGCGGTCTTGAGTCTATGGCACAAATGATCAAAGAAGTGAAAGACGGTTTAGAAAAGTAAAACCAAAAAGAGCCTCCGCTAAGTAGCGGGGCTCTTTTTTTGTTAATCAGCGTGCCGGCTGCCGTTCGGCAGGGCGCTGAGGTTTCTTTAATGTGAATGAGAGAAGGAAGCCGACAAGTGCAATGACGGCAGCCACAATAAAAGCGGCATTCATGCCGTGCAGGGCGGCGTGCTTTACATTTGTCGTGCCTGCATGTGCCGCCTGGTTGCTCATCACGGAAACCAATAGTGCGGTTCCGATCGAGCCGCCGACTTGGCGAATCGTGTTGTTCATCGCAGTTCCGTGCGGAATCAAGTGGCGCGGCAGCGCGTTGATTCCGGCTGTTGTCACCGGCATCATGATCATGGCGGTGCCTAAGAGACGAACGGTGTATAAAACGACAATCCAAGCGAGTGACGTATGGTCAGTCAGCTGCATAAACGGCAGAGATGTCAGGAAGATGATGCAGAAACCGGCAATCGCCAGCCCTCTTCCGCCGACACGGTCAAAAATTCTGCCGATAATCGGCGACATAAAGCCCATCACAACGGCTCCCGGAAGGAGCATAAGCCCTGTATCAAAAGCTGTGACGTCTCTGACATTTTGTGTATAAAGCGGCAGGATGGTTTCTGTACCGATCAATAATGCAAAGACGAGGGTTCCCAGCAGTGTTGTTAAGCTGAAAACGCCAAACGTGAAGACGCGGAATTCCAGCATCGGTTTTTCAAGCTTCATTTGTCTTGTGATAAACAAGAGCAGCGCGATGACACCCACCAGCAGTGAAATCAAGACGGTTGAACTGGACCAGCCATAAGAGCCGACGCTTGAGAAGCCGTACAGAAGGCCGCCGAACCCAAATGTTGAAAGGATGACTGATAAAATATCAATCTGTGTTTTTCTTAAAGTCGTCACGTTTTTCATCAGGATGCTGGCAAGAATCAAATCAATCACAGCAAACGGAAGAATAATATAAAACAATGATCTCCAAGAGAAAGCTTCGACAGCCCATCCGGAAAGAGTCGGTCCGATCGCAGGCGCGAATGAGATGACCAATCCGACCATACCCATAGCCTGGCCGCGCTTTTCAATCGGAAAGATTGTCAGGAATACAGTCTGCATGAGCGGCATCATAATGCCGGCTCCAGCCGCTTGAATGATACGCGCTGTCAGCAGAACCGGGAAGTTCGGCGCGAACGCTCCGACGACTGTTCCGGCAGTGAAAATGCTCATTGCTGTGATGAGCAGCGCCCGGCTTGTGAATTTCTCAATTAAAAACGCGGTAATCGGAATTAAAATCCCGTTGGTTAACATAAATGATGTGGTCAGCCATTGTGCTTGGTTGGCATCGACATTGAAATCCCTCATGATATGGGGAAGTGCGGTAATCAACAATGTCTGGTTCAAAATCGCCACAAACGCTCCGGCTAACAAAATGCCGACAATGACAGAACGGTTAAAAGGTTTTTGTTCAATACTTGTGTTCAATACATATCCCTTCTTTTCTCTAAGTAATTAACAGTGTTTTTAACATGGAAACGGGCTGTGTTAAAACACCGGTTTGTTCCAGATAGCCAATCAGTGATTTGAGTAAAAAAGCGCGGGGTTCTTCCTTCTTCGCTTCTTCCTCCAGCATAGCGGCTGCGGATGTCAGTTCATCTACGTCATAGTCCGCGGCGGACAGGGAAGAGATGCCTTTATGTAATTCCTTCAGGCTTTCCGATAATAGGACTGATTTATCCTTTGGCTTGTAGGAGGATGCTGATTGAATATAAAGCTCGATGGCTTCGGGCGGAAGAAGAGACTGGCGGGTTTCCCTGTTTTTGATAATCTGATTGAGGGTGCTGATGATAAACTCTGCGATCGGGTCAAGCTCAAGCGGTTTTTCCTCGATTTTGATCAGCATTAAAAACTCACGCATCATGCCGTGAAGAATGATAACCAAATCCCACACAAACGGGAGAATGGTTTCTCCATACGCCTGGATCAGCGAATCGCGGTGCCAGCAGATAATCGTCGATCTGGTCTGATGGATATGCTGTTTGACCCGGTCATTGTGCAGCTTGGGGTTTCCGTAGGTCAGCATATTGAAAAACTGCTGATTCCGCCTGAAGCCCTCCAGTTCCATTTTGACCTTTTGCGTCAAACGCTCCTCCGGTGTAAGTGCGGTATTTTCCTGAAGTCTTGAGGCCGCGGCCACCATTTGCTTCTGGTTAAATGACAGCAGCTCCAAAAGCAGATCTTCTTTAGATTGAAACAGCTTATATATCGAAGCTTTTGACATCTTACATTCTTCTGCGATCGCCTGCATGGAAACCGACGTAAAATCCTTTTCCGAAAAAAGCTTTCGCGCGGCTAACAAGATATCTGTTTTTTTATCAAGCATCTCATGGCTTCCTTCTTTCTTGAACATTAGAAAACCCATTGGTTCACAGAAAACCAATGAGTAACAATGAAAAAATTTTACCAGATAAACAAAATAGAAGTCAATGGATTTTAACCGGGTAAATGAAAGGCCTGCCGGAAAATCCGACAGGCCGAATAAGAGCTTATTTTTCAACTTTAAATCCTTGTTTTTCAAGCATTTCACGGATGTGCGGATAGTACAGGCGCTCATAGTAGGAAGCGATGCTCTGTGACCAGTTTCTTGTTTCTTTTCCGTTTGTCCGTTTATTCATGTATTCAGACATCTGTTTGTCGTATGCCTGAATGTGAGACGTCAGCTCATCCTGATTCAAATAAGTTTCCTGATGATTGACAGCTTCCTGCGGCAAGCGCGGTTTTTTCGCTGAACGGTCGGCAGGATGCCCAATGACAAGGCCGGATAAAGGGAACACGTATTTTGGAAGCTCAAGCAGTTCGATCAGCTCTTGAGGGTTTCCACGAACTGCACCGATCGGAACTGTGCCAAGTCCGAGTGACTCGGCCGCTGCTGTTGCTGTGCCGAGGGCAATACCAGCGTCTACTGCGCTGACAAGAACAGATTCCAATCCATTTGTGATTTCCATTTTGAAATCATGCAGATCTTCAAGCGCAATTTTGGCCCGGTTGAAATCTGCGCAGAACAGCAGGAAAACAGGAGCTTGATCAATCCATGGCTGGCCGCCTGCCAGCTCGGAGATTTTCTTTTTGCGCTCTTTATCCTGGACTGTGATCACAGTCACTTGCTGTCCGTTGATAGAAGAAGGGGCTGATTGCACCGCTTCAATGATTTGGTCCAATTGCTCCTGAGCTACAGGCTCATCTGTGTAGCTGCGAATCGAGCGGTGGTCTGTTAAAGATTTAATCACTTCATTCATATGAGACACCCTTCCTTTACTCGCTAAGCTCTGTGCGGACAACATCAAGAGGAGCGCTCAGCAGTTCTTTTCCTTTTGCGACAAACCCTTGGAAATGCGCAGTTTCGTTATGGAATTTCATTGCCGCTTCATCTTTCCATTTTTCAAGCATGACAAATGTATTTTCTTCGCCTACTTTTTCAAATAGGTCGTATTGCGCGTTGCCTTCCTCAGCTCTTGAATGCTGAACAAGTGATTGAGCCTCGCTCAAAAATTCCTCGCGTTTTTCTGGTTTTACTTTGATGTAAGCTTGTAATACGATCATTTAAATCTCCTCCGTTGTTATGCGAATTTATTGTTCGAATTTCATCGAACTAAATGTAACATGTATTCTAAATGAGGTAAAGGAAAAACCCTTATATAGTAAAATTGTCATTCTAATTGTTGTATGATACATTTGTGTCATGAACATTCCAAACCATCCAGAAACAGAAACATTGCAGCTGACAAAGGTTCTTCATGCACTTAGTGATCCGCTTCGTTTAGAGCTCGTCAAGCAATTAGCTGAAGCAAAAGAAAAAACGTGCAGCACCTGTGCAGATGTGCAGGTTGCCAAATCGACTTTGTCGCATCATTTTAAAGTTTTGAGAGAATCAGGCATCGCTCAAGTTCGGATAGAAGGAAAGCGCCGGTATTATTCGCTTCGCGCTGAAGACCTTGAAAAGGCATTTCCGGGACTGCTTGAAGCCGTGCTGAATGTAGACCAGGACCGCTGGTGAATCAATCCCCTGTAACGGGGATTTTTTTATGTCCGTAAACCGCTTTGAAAAGCCGCTGCACACCCTCCTGAATATCTTCTTCCTTCAGCCGTGCAAAGCCGATAATGAGAGCGGGCCTGCCCGTTTGCCGCTTGTTTTCCTTCAAGTTAAATCGGCTCATTCCGAATATTTCAAGCTGCAGCCCGGCAGCATGTGACAGGATGTCTTGTTCGGTGCGCCTGGTATCAAATTCGGTAACAAAATGCAGCCCCGCATTTGCTCCTTTTACGGTAACTTCTCCGCTGAACTCTGCTTCTAAAGCGGTGATCAGGCGTTCTCTCTTTTCTTTATAATGCTGCTTCATTTTTTTTATATGCTTCTGATATTCACCAGACTCAATAAATTCCTGCAGGGTGAGCTGTGTAAGTGATGAGCAAGTCTGCAGATCATAGCCCCGCTGTTTGTATGTCCTCAACAGCTCAGGCGGCAACACCATATAGCTGATCCGCAAGCCGGGGAGAAGGGACTTTGAAAAGGTTCCCATATAGATGACATTTTGAAAACGGTCGAGGCTTTGCAACGCCGGAATACTGTCTACATCATATGTGAATTCACTATCATAATCGTCCTCAATGATATATCGGCGCGGCTCCTCGGCTGCCCAGTTCAGCAGCTGAATTCTTCTGGATACAGGCATAATCGTTCCGGACGGAAACTGATGCGACGGGGTGGTCACCAGCACATCTGGCTGCTGTCTGGTGATTTCAGCAATCGACATGCCCTTTTCATCCAGCATGATCGTCTTGACTTGTTTTCCGGCATTCTTCAAAAGCTGATACATGCGCCTGTAGCCAGGCTCCTCCATCGCATACACGGCTTCCTTGGGTAAAAGCTCAGTCAACAGCTGCATGAGCACCTGTGTGCCTGCCCCTATGATCATTTGTTCGGGCCTGCATTTTACACCCCTCGTCAGGGAAATGAGCCTGGTAATGGCCGCTCTCACTTCATATATCCCTTGCGGATGTGACATATCGCCGAGCGTGCGGTATGAGCGGGAGGCCGCTTTTTGCTCGCAGCGGAACCAGCTTTTGATCGGAAAATGGTCTGTATCGGAACTCATGTGTGAAAACGATATCCAATCGCTCTGGTCGATGTGAATCTCTTTTAGATCATCCGGCAGTGCAAATGGAGGGTGTTCCTCGGCGGAAAACATGTCTAGTTCCTCCACGAAGAAACCCTTTCGTTCAATGGCGTACAAATACCCTTCAGCCAGCAGCTGCTGATAGGCTGAATTCACTGAATTTACGCTGACCTTGAGATTTTCAGCCAGCTCCCGCTTGGAGGGAACCTTCGAGTGAGGCAGCAGATTGCGGCTGAGGATTTCTTTTTTCAGCTTTTGATAAATTTGCTGATAGATATAATCGGCTTGCTCTGAACGATCGAGTGTAATTGTGATATCCATTTTGTAGTTTCTCCTTCTGATACCATCAAAAAGTTATAATTGGTACTTTTCATCATACCAAAGAGAAGTCAGAATGATAAGAAAATACCGACAGGGGGATATTCACATGAGTCAAACAACAGCAAGCATCACAACTGCACAATGGCAGCAAAAACGGGATCAATTTGTGTCAAAAGGTGTGAGCAACGGCAACCGCAGTCTCGCGGTCAAAGGAGAAGGGGCCGAGCTGTACGATCTGGATGGCCGGAGATTTATTGATTTTGCAGGCGCCATCGGCACGTTAAATGTCGGACACTCGCATCCGAAGGTGGTTGAGGCTGTGAAGCGGCAGGCGGAGGAGCTGATTCATCCTGGTTTTAATGTCATGATGTATCCGTCTTATATCGAATTAGCAGAAAAACTGTGCGGCATCGCGCCGGGCAGCCATGAGAAAAAAGCGATTTTTCTTAACTCAGGGGCGGAAGCAGTCGAAAACGCTGTGAAAATCGCCAGAAAGTATACAAAGCGTCAAGGCGTTGTCTCATTTACGCGCGGGTTTCATGGACGCACGAATATGACGATGAGCATGACAAGCAAGGTAAAACCTTATAAATTCGGTTTCGGGCCTTTTGCGCCAGAGGTTTATCAAGCGCCGTTCCCTTATTATTATCAGAAACCGGCCGGCATGAGTGATGAAAGCTATGACGATATGGTCATTCAAGCATTCAATGATTTCTTTATCGCTTCAGTGGCGCCTGAAACGGTGGCGTGTGTCGTGATGGAGCCAGTGCAGGGAGAAGGCGGATTTATTATTCCTTCGAAACGGTTCGTACAGCACGTCGCTTCATTCTGCAAAGAACACGGCATTGTTTTTGTTGCTGATGAAATCCAAACCGGCTTTGCCAGAACTGGCACTTATTTCGCAATTGAGCACTTTGATGTAGTGCCCGATCTGATCACGGTTTCTAAATCGCTTGCGGCAGGCCTGCCATTAAGCGGTGTGATCGGGCGTGCGGAAATGCTTGATGCGGCAATGCCTGGGGAGCTGGGCGGCACGTATGCCGGCAGCCCGCTCGGCTGCGCGGCGGCTTTGGCAGTCTTGGATATTATCGAAGAAGAAGGACTGAATGAGCGATCTGAAGAAATTGGCAAAATCATTGAAGACAAGGCGTATGAGTGGAAACAAGAATTCCCGTTCATCGGTGACATCCGCAGGCTCGGGGCGATGGCCGCAATCGAAATCGTCAAGGATCCAGACACGCGTGAGCCTGATAAAGCAAAAGCAGCAGCGATCGCGGCCTATGCGAATCAAAACGGATTACTTTTGCTGACAGCGGGAATTAACGGTAATATCATCCGCTTTTTGACACCGCTCGTCATCTCAGACAGCCTTTTAAATGAAGGGCTCAGCATCCTGGAGGCGGGCCTGCGAGCTTAATCATTGGAAAGAAAACGGCTGGGTCTGCTATCATTTTAAGTAATCATGAAAAGAAAGGAATGTTCAATATGCCAGATCAATTAACGGTCTACAACCCGGCTACGGGCGAGGAGATCAAAACGATTCCTCAGCAATCAGCCAAAGAAGTAGAAGAAGCCATTGAACGTTCACATCAAGCGTTTAAAACGTGGTCTAAAACATCAGCGAACGAAAGAGCGTCTCTTTTGAAAAAGTGGTATGAGCTGATTGTTGAACATAAAGAAGAGCTTGCAGATTTAATTACAAAGGAAAACGGAAAACCATACCAGGAAGCAGTCGGCGAGGTACTTTACGGCGCAGGCTATATCGAATGGTTCGCAGAGGAAGCGAAGCGTGTGTACGGAAGAACGGTCCCGGCCCCGACAACGGGTAAACGAATTGTTGTCACACGCCAGCCGGTCGGCCCCGTTGCTGCTATCACCCCCTGGAATTTCCCGAATGCGATGATTACACGCAAAGCGGCGCCTGCTCTTGCCGCTGGGTGTACATTTATCATCAAGCCGGCGCCGGACACACCGCTGTCTGCTTATGAACTAGCGCGCCTCGCATATGAAGCGGGCATTCCGAAGGATGTTCTTCAGGTTGTAATCGGCGATGGAGAAGAAATCGGAAATGTGTTCACAAGCAGTCCGAAAATCCGCAAAATCACGTTCACAGGCTCAACACCTGTGGGGAAAATCCTTATGAAAAACAGCGCGGACACCGTGAAGCACGTCTCAATGGAGCTCGGCGGACACGCCCCGCTGATCGTAGATGAAGATGCAGACATTGACCTTGCCGTTGAACAGGCGATGGCGTCCAAATACCGAAACGCCGGCCAAACCTGCGTATGCGCCAACCGCCTGATCGTTCATGAATCCATTAAAGATGAATTTGCTGCGAAACTGAGCGAGCAAGTGTCTAAGCTGAAAGTCGGAAATGGACTTGAGGAAGGCGTCAATGTCGGACCAATCATCAACAAACGAGGCTTCGAAAAAATCGTCAGCCAAATTGATGATGCGGTTGAAAAAGGCGCAAAAGTGATTGCTGGGGGCACATATGACCGAAACGATGACAAAGGGTGCTACTTTGTGAATCCGACAGTGCTCACCGATGTCGATACGTCCATGAACATCATGCATGAGGAAACATTCGGACCGGTCGCCCCGATCGTCACGTTTTCTGATATTGATGAAGCGATTCAGCTTGCCAACGATACACCGTATGGCTTGGCTGCTTACTTCTTCACAGAAAACTACCGCCGCGGCATCTATATTTCCGAGAATCTAGAGTATGGCATTATCGGCTGGAATGACGGCGGACCGTCAGCGGTTCAAGCGCCATTCGGCGGAATGAAAGAAAGCGGCATCGGCCGTGAAGGCGGTTCAGAAGGTATCGAGCCGTACCTTGAAACAAAATATTTGTCCATCGGTTTATAAAAGAATGCACGCTCCTGAGAGCTGCTGGATTTTCCGGCAGCTCTTTTTGTGTTCCGGCGAATAATCACAACAATTCCAGCCAAAATAACAGCAAATACATTTTGAAAGAAGGTTCCCCAACAATGGATTTATTATTGGCTCTTCTCCCGGCTTTGTTTTGGGGGAGCATTGTTCTCTTCAATGTGAAATTAGGCGGCGGGCCGTACAGCCAGACACTGGGAACGACGATCGGGGCACTTATTGTTTCTATCGTTATTTACTTTTTTGTTCAGCCCGTTCTGTCGCTTCGCATTTTTATTGTTGGAATCGTATCCGGCTTATTTTGGTCACTTGGACAGGCCAACCAGCTGAAAAGCATTCAATTGATGGGCGTGTCGAAAACAATGCCGATTTCCACAGGAATGCAGCTCGTTTCCACCTCGCTGTTCGGTGTGATCGTGTTCCGCGAATGGTCAACACCGATTGCGATTACGCTTGGCGTTCTCGCTTTGATCTTTATCATTGTGGGAATCATTCTCACGTCCTTGGAAGATAAGAATGATAAAAAAGAGGGCGAGCCAAGCAATTTGAAAAAGGGCATTTTGATTCTCCTTGTTTCGACTCTTGGTTATTTGGTTTATGTAGTCGTGGCTAGATTATTCAATGTGTCCGGCTGGTCCGCGCTGCTGCCACAGGCAATTGGCATGGTGGTCGGGGGGGTAGTTTTAACCTATAGACACAAACCCTTTAACAAGTATGCGATTAGAAATATTCTCCCAGGGTTAATCTGGGCAGGCGGAAATATGTTTTTGTTTATTTCTCAGCCGCGAGTCGGCGTTGCAACGAGCTTTTCCCTTTCACAAATGGGAATTGTCATTTCTACGCTCGGCGGTATTTTCATCCTGCGTGAAAAGAAAACGAAACGCCAGCTTATAGCAATTGCAATCGGAATTATCCTGATTATTGCCGCCGCCGTATTCTTGGGAATCGCCAAAACAAATTCATAACAAATGGAGGAGGATCTATATGTATCCGGATTTAAAAGGAAAAGTCGTCGCTATTACAGGAGCTGCTTCGGGGCTTGGAAAGGCAATGGCCATTCGCTTCGGCAAGGAGCAGGCAAAAGTGGTTATCAACTATTATAGTAATAAACAAGATCCAAACGAGGTAAAAGAAGAGGTCATCAAGGCGGGCGGTGAAGCTGTTGTCGTCCAAGGAGATGTCACGAAAGAGGAAGATGTAAAAAATATCGTGCAAACGGCAATTAAAGAGTTCGGCACACTCGATATTATGATTAATAATGCCGGTCTTGAAAATCCTGTGCCGTCTCACGAAATGCCGCTCAAGGATTGGGATAAAGTCATCGGCACGAACTTAACGGGTGCCTTTTTAGGAAGCCGTGAAGCGATTAAATATTTCGTAGAAAACGATATCAAGGGAAATGTCATTAACATGTCCAGTGTGCACGAAGTGATTCCTTGGCCGTTATTTGTCCACTATGCAGCAAGTAAAGGCGGGATAAAGCTGATGACAGAAACATTAGCGTTGGAATACGCGCCGAAGGGCATTCGCGTCAATAATATTGGGCCAGGCGCGATCAACACGCCAATCAATGCTGAAAAATTCGCTGACCCTAAACAGAAAGCTGATGTAGAAAGCATGATTCCAATGGGATATATCGGCGAACCGGAGGAGATCGCCGCAGTAGCAGCCTGGCTTGCTTCGAAGGAAGCCAGCTACGTCACAGGCATCACGTTATTCGCGGACGGCGGTATGACACAATATCCTTCATTCCAGGCAGGACGCGGTTAAACAAAAAAAGCGACCCAGACATGACATCTGGATCGCTTTTTTATTAGGCGCGCTTTTTCTTTACAAGTGCTGCTACAGATAAAATAATGGCAGCCGCAGACAGCACAATCGCTGTAATGTCTAGAGCTGAAGAACCTGAGTTTTCGGAATCGTCTTCTGTTTTCGTGGCGCCGTGCTCATCTGTCACTTGTTTTGCAGACGTGATGTTTGTAATGGAATGAGGTGTATCGGCATCCTCGTCACCTGTCCACTCAACAATGCTGCCGTCTTTGTAATATTGGTATGCGTCCCAAGCAGCTTCCTCCGCTTTGTCAGGGTTTTTGGCAACAAAGGTAAACTGCTGGAACTGTCCTTCCTGAATGCCTCCGTCAGTCGCCTCCCATGTCACGGACACTGATTTGTCATCATGTTTTTGAGTGGAAACCTTCCAGCCCGGAATTGGCTCATATTGCTGGAATTCAACATCCTTCGGCATTTTGAGGACAACCTTCGTTGTCGGCAGATTCTTCTCAGAAGGAACCTTCATTGTATACGTTTCCCAAGAGCCTGCAGCAGACTCAGCCGGTTTTACAGAAACATGCGCGCTGGCAGGGGCCGTAAAGAATAAGAGGGAGCCGACAATAGCCGGACATAGTGTCAATGCGATTTTTTTCAACAACGTAAACACTCCTTAATTGGTCTTTGTAAACATGATATTGATTTCGTTAAAGTCGCCGGTCAGGCCGTGGACTTTGATCTTCCAGTTTCCTTTTTCATTAATCGACAGGTTTTGATCTTGGAAGACGCCTTTTGTTTTTTCTTCTAATGTAAAGGTGCTTTTGTTTTCGCTGCCTGACAGGCCTGTTTTATAAACGGTTAACGTCATTTGCTGGATGTTTTTCACGGGATCTCCGTTATGGTCGGTGACACGCAGCTCAAAAACATTTTTTCCGGGCTGGTTTGGGCTGATGCTGAGAGAAACGCTTTGTCCGTTCTCAATCGCTTTGGTTTGGTAGAACGGTTCCGGCGCTGGCTCAGGCGGGCTTGGCAGGCTTGTAAACACGGCCGCTGTGATCAATACAGCGATGCCGATTGCCCACTCCGCTTTCAACGTTCGGCTGATTCCTGTGCGGCGCTGCTTTCTGGTAAGCAGAAAATGAATCGCACCTAAGACCAGCATGAAAACAAACAGCCCGCTTTTCACTAAAAGAGCTTGGCCGTACGCTGTATGGAACAGTGAATCCATTGAACGAATGATGAAAAATCCATTGAGCAAGCCTGAAAACAAAATGACGCCGACTGCAGTGAGCGCCCATGGAGAGAACCGTCTGACCGTCTCCCACGCGAGCGTTTTGTCAGGCTGCCTCCATTCTTTTGAGAGCAGCAAAACGAGTGCCGCTATTCCGCCGACCCAGATGGAAGCGGAAGTTAAATGAAGGAAATCCATCAAAATGCCGACCGTTTTTTCTTCAACGACAGCAGCATGCCCGGTAAACGCCTTGGCAAGCAGGAGACCGAAAAAGAAAATGAGCGGCGCTGTCCAATAGCCAAAGGATGAAAAGCGGTTTTTCCGTATCGCAGGGATGACAGACAGTGCGAGCAGCACGAACAGCGCGGCCTGTATGATCCAAATGGAGCCGCCTGCTGTCTCAAACAGTGTTTCTCTGATGTAGCCCGGCTGGAATGCGCTGCCCCAGCCGCCGCCTGCGTTCGCTTTTGTCTGAATCGGAAGCTGAAGCAAAAGCGCCAGCCCCAGTGCTGCGATCGAGCCGGTCAGGATACGTCTCGTCCGTTTGACGAGCTGTTCTGATTTCCCTTTATACCAGAAAAGATGGAAGAAAACCGTTCCGCTAAACAGAGATAGGGCTGTATACAGAATCGCGCGATCTGCTGCTGTTCCCGGATTCAGCGCTGAATCGGCTGCTTTTTGGCTGCTGAATCCGCCATCCGCTTTCCCGATACTGAACGGGATGACGCCGGAAACCGGATGCCCGTCCGCGGATACGGCATTCCATTCCGCTCTGTACACATCATGAGGCAGATTCTTTTTCAGCTTCACTGTCATGATGTGATGATTATCTTTTTTGATTTCAGTCTTGTCCGTATCCACACGGTCGCCGTTTGAATTATAGACTTTAATGTAATGAAACCCTTCTTCAACCGGTTCATTAAATTCGATTTCCACCTGTGCAGGGGCGTTTTTTAATTCGCTGTTTTCCCCAGGTGAAGATTTGACAATATAGGCGTGAGCAAAGCTTGTTTTCGGCAGGAAAACAAGAAAAAGCAGAAGGATGATCCACCATCTGTTTCGCTTCATCACTCAGACACCACCTTCCGCTGTATGTGTTGTGTTATTTCTTGGTGCAGGTGCAGCGTTTCTTTCGGTCTTGAAGCATGTCTTCCAGTGCTTGGTCGAAAGTGCAGACGGCTCCGCCGAATCCTTTTTGAAATCGTTCGGCATGGTCAAGTGTCGCAAACGGAATGGCCTGCGGCTGGCAGCAGCGCAGGTTTAATTCAGCATTTACGACGAAATAAGCCGAACCGGCACTGACGGTTGTCTGTAACAGAAAATCTCTGCAAATCAAGTGTGAAACCTCTTCCGTTTTATCCGCGTAACGCAAAAACGCGCAATGTGCGCAGCATAGCTGTTCAATGTCTTGGTTTACCGTAATCAGCTGAACCGAATGAGCTTGATTGACGGGCTTCAAGCAATAGCTGCACATATGATCTGTTTGAGGTGTTCGGACGGGGAGCGTGATACCGCCGGCGGTTTTTATGACCTGATTTGACTGAACCAGCTGATTGACATCTCTATATGCCGTCATTTCCGAAACGCCGAACCTTGCGCTGATGTCAGAAATTCTAAGCGAGCCTTCTTCTTTCAGCCACTTCAGTATGTGTTGCTGTCTATTAATCGGAAGCATTCATACACCCTCTTCATTAAGATCTATTTAAGCGTAGAGGATTTTAGAGACGGAGACAAGTAAGTGGATGATAAAAAATGTGAAAATGTGTTGAACAGCAACAAAACGAAACAGAAGGGACTCTGGTATAATAGACAGATGGAATAGAAAGTGAGGAATACCCTATGAAAGAAACACCATGCCCGAACTGCGGCAAACCTTTGACAGGCGATATGGTCAGATCATCAAATGTGCCTTGTCAATTTCGCTGCGGCCACTGCCGGGAACGGCTTTATGAATATAAAGTTTCAGCTCCGATTATGCTGGTATCATTAGCGGCCATCGTGCTGCTCATTTATCTTTTGCTGCTCCTCCGCAATGCGGCAGGTTCAATGCTGCCGGCTGTACAGCACGTGCCAATGGCTGTTTTTGCGCTTGTGTGCGCCTATCCCGTTTTTATTGTGAGTGAGCGAATGATCGCAAAGTACGTGATTCAAAACGGCAACATTATTTATAGAGGAAAGAGAAAAGGCTCCTGAAATCAGGAGCCTTTTTATTTTTAAAAAATTGTCACAGTCATGTGCCAAAGTCCTCTTTACTTTCAATTGTATAGGGACTGTAAGCGTTTTAACATAGAGTCAAAGGGAAGCATCATTCTCTGAACATATTTTTTTATCTTACAGCGACAAACAAAACAGGGAGGGTTTATATATGCAGCAGCAAGAACAGCAGCAAGGCGGCATGAAAGTGAAAGTGCAACGCTTTGGGAGTTATTTGAGCGGAATGATCATGCCGAATATCGGCGCGTTTATCGCGTGGGGTATCATTACCGCGCTGTTTATTCCGGCAGGATGGTTTCCGAATGAACAGCTGAACACGCTGGTCAGCCCGATGATTACGTATTTATTGCCGCTTTTGATAGCGTATACAGGCGGAAAAATGATCTACGACCACCGCGGCGGAGTTGTTGGAGCGACAGCGGCAATTGGGGTGATTGTCGGATCGGATATTCCAATGTTTTTAGGCGCAATGATTATGGGTCCGCTTGGCGGATACCTCATTAAACAGACTGATAAATTATTCAAGGATAAAGTCAAGCAAGGCTTTGAAATGCTGATCAACAACTTTACGGCAGGGATTGTTGGCGCGGCTTTAACGATTCTCGCGTTTTACGCCATCGGCCCGGTTGTCCTGACGCTAAATAAATTGCTGGCGGCTGGTGTGGAAGTCATTGTACACGCTAATTTACTGCCCGTAGCCAGTGTTTTTGTAGAACCGGCGAAAGTGTTGTTCCTCAACAACGCCATCAACCATGGAATCTTAAGCCCGATCGGAATCGAGCAAGCATCTCAAACAGGAAAATCAATTCTGTTTTTAGTAGAAGCAAACCCTGGACCGGGGCTCGGCATTTTGCTGGCGTACATGTTCTTTGGCAAAGGATCTTCAAAATCAACGGCTCCCGGTGCGGCGATCATCCATTTCTTCGGAGGGATTCACGAGATTTACTTCCCGTACATTTTGATGAAACCGGCCCTGATTCTTGCAGCCATTGCCGGCGGAGCAAGCGGACTCTTAACGTTTACGATCTTTAATGCCGGACTTGTCGCGGCAGCGTCACCGGGAAGCATTATCGCATTGATGGCAATGACGCCAAGAGGAGGCTATTTCGGCGTATTGGCGGGTGTATTGGTCGCTGCAGCTGTATCGTTCATCGTTTCAGCAGTGATCCTGAAATCCTCAAAAGCTAGTGAAGAAGACCTGGCTGCCGCAACTGAAAAAATGCAGTCCATGAAGGGGAAGAAAAGCCAAGCAGCAGCTGCTTTAGAGGCGGAACAAGCCAAAGCAGAAGAAGCGTCTGAGCTGTCTCCTGAAAGCGTGAACAAAATTATCTTTGCGTGTGATGCGGGAATGGGATCTAGTGCCATGGGGGCATCCATCTTAAGAAACAAAGTGAAAAAAGCGGAGCTTGACATCAGTGTGACCAACACGGCCATTAACAATCTGCCAAGCGATGCGGGTGTTGTCATCACCCACAAAGATTTAACAGACCGCGCGAAAGCAAAGCTGCCGAACGCGACGCACATATCAGTGGATAACTTCTTAAACAGCCCGAAATACGATGAGCTGATTGAAAAGCTGAAAAAGTAATCTTATAGAAAGAGAGTGATACTCATGCAAGTACTCGCAAAGGAAAATATTAAACTCAATCAAACGGTATCATCAAAAGAAGAGGCCATCAAATTGGCAGGCCAGACACTGATTGACAACGGCTACGTGACAGAGGATTACATTAGCAAAATGTTTGAACGTGAAGAAACGTCTTCTACGTTTATGGGGAATTTCATTGCCATTCCACACGGCACAGAAGAAGCGAAAAGCGAGGTGCTTCACTCTGGAATTTCAATCATACAAATTCCAGAGGGCGTTGAGTACGGAGAAGGCAACACGGCAAAAGTGGTATTCGGCATTGCGGGTAAAAATAATGAGCATTTAGACATTTTGTCTAATATCGCCATTATCTGCTCAGAAGAAGAAAACATTGAACGCCTGATCTCCGCTAAAAGCGAAGAAGATTTGATCGCCATTTTCAACGAGGTGAACTGACATGATCGCCTTACATTTCGGTGCGGGGAATATTGGGAGAGGGTTTATCGGCGCGCTGCTTCACCACTCAGGCTATGATGTGGTGTTTGCGGATGTAAACGACACGATGGTCAGCCTCCTCAACGAAAAAAAAGAATACACAGTAGAACTGGCAGAAGAGGGACGTTCATCAGAGGTCATTGGCCCGGTCAGCGCGATTAACAGCGGCAGTCAGCCCGAAGAGCTGTACCGGCTGATGAATGAGGCGGCGCTCATCACAACAGCTGTCGGCCCGAATGTGCTGAAGCTGATTGCTCCATCTATCGCAGAAGGTTTAAGACGGAGAAACACTGCAAACACACTGAATATCATTGCCTGCGAAAATATGATTGGCGGCAGCAGCTTCTTAAAGAAAGAGATATACAGCCATTTAACGGAAGCAGAGCAGAAATCCGTCAGTGAAACGGTAGGTTTTCCGAATTCTGCCGTTGACCGGATCGTCCCGATTCAGCATCATGAAGACCCACTGAAAGTATCGGTTGAACCATTTTTCGAATGGGTCATTGATGAATCAGGCTTTAAAGGGAAAACACCAGTCATAAACGGCGCACTGTTTGTTGATGATTTAACGCCGTACATCGAACGGAAGCTGTTTACGGTCAATACCGGACACGCGGTGACAGCGTATGTCGGCTATCAGCGCGGACTCAAGACGGTCAAAGAAGCAATCGATCATCCGGAAATCCGCCGTGTCGTTCATTCGGCGCTGCTTGAAACTGGTGACTATCTCGTCAAATCGTATGGCTTTAAGCAAACTGAACACGAACAATATATCAAAAAAATCATCGGTCGCTTTGAAAATCCTTTCATTTCGGACGATGTGACCCGCGTAGCGAGGTCACCTCTCAGAAAACTGGGAGAAAATGATAGACTTGTAGGCCCAGCAAAGAAAATAAAAGAACCGAATGCACTGGCTGAAGGAATTGCCGCAGCACTGCGCTTCGATTTCACCGGTGACCCTGAAGCGGTTGAACTGCAAGCGCTGATCGAAGAAAAAGGATACAGCGGCGTACTTCAAGAGGTGTGCGGCATTCAGTCCCATGAACCGTTGCACGCCATCATTTTAAAGAAACTTAATCAATAACCGATCACCCGTGACACAATGTCACGGGCTTTTTTTACTATCTCGCAATCTAGTATAATAGAAAGCGCTTACGAAAACAGGGGAAGGAGAATGACAATGAAACAATTCGAGATTGCGGCAATACCGGGAGACGGAGTAGGAAAAGAGGTTGTAGCGGCTGCTGAGAAAGTGCTTCATACAGCCGCTGAGGTACACGGAGGTTTGTCATTCTCATTCACGGCTTTTCCATGGAGCTGTGATTATTACTTGGAGCACGGCAAAATGATGCCCGAAGATGGAATACATACGCTTACTCAATTTGAAGCGGTTTTTTTGGGAGCCGTCGGAAATCCGAAGCTGGTTCCCGATCATATATCGTTATGGGGACTGCTGCTGAAAATCCGGAGGGAGCTTGAGCTTTCCATTAATATGAGACCCGCCAAACAAATGGCAGGCATTACGTCGCCGCTTCTGCATCCAAATGATTTTGACTTCGTGGTGATTCGCGAGAACAGTGAAGGTGAATACAGTGAAGTCGGCGGGCGCATTCACAGAGGCGATGATGAAATCGCCATCCAGAATGCCGTGTTTACGAGAAAAGCGACAGAACGTGTCATGCGCTTTGCCTTCGAATTGGCGAAAAAACGGCGCAGCCATGTGACAAGCGCCACAAAGTCTAACGGAATTTATCACGCGATGCCGTTTTGGGATGAAGTCTTTCAGCAGACAGCCGCTGATTATAGCGGAATCGAAACATCATCTCAGCATATTGATGCGCTGGCCGCTTTTTTTGTGACGCGTCCGGAAACGTTTGATGTCATTGTGGCGAGCAACTTGTTCGGTGATATTTTAACCGACATCAGCTCAAGCCTGATGGGAAGCATCGGCATTGCGCCTTCTGCGAACATCAATCCATCCGGCAAATATCCGTCCATGTTTGAACCGGTTCACGGCTCAGCTCCTGACATTGCCGGACAGGGCCTTGCCAATCCGATCGGCCAGATTTGGACAGCGAAGCTGATGCTCGACCACTTCGGAGAGGAAGAGCTGGGGGCAAAAATTCTGGATGTAATGGAGCAAGTGACTGCCGACGGCATCAAAACACGCGACATTGGGGGACAAAGCACAACGGCTGAGGTCACTGATGAAATCTGTTCGCGCTTAAGAAAGCTCTGATGAATCAGGCCGGTGGCAGATGGCTGCCCCGGCCTGTCCATTTCCTTACGAAAATTTCCACGAAAGTCTAACCAAGCAGATCCAAATGCTGTATAATAATTTGGAATTCTTAGGAAAGCATCGGGTGAAGGAAGTTGAATGCAAAAACAATCACGTTAAAGAAAAAAAGAAAAATCAAAACGATCGTTGTACTCAGTATCATTATGATCGCAGCTCTCATTTTTACGATCAGATTGGTGTTTTACAAGCCTTTTCTTATTGAAGGATCATCAATGGCCCCAACGCTTAAAGACTCAGAAAGAATTCTGGTTGATAAAGCAGTCAAATGGACTGGCGGGTTTCACAGAGGCGACATCATAGTCATTCATGACAAAAAGAGCGGCCGCTCATTTGTCAAACGTTTAATCGGTTTGCCTGGTGACAGCATTAAAATGAAAAATGATCAGCTATACATAAATGATAAAAAGGTGGAAGAACCATACTTAAAGGTACAACAACAAGAGGTCAAAGAATCGGGTGTAACCTTAACGGGTGACTTCGAGGTTAAGGTTCCTACCGGTAAATATTTTGTAATGGGAGATAACCGTCTCAATTCACTGGATAGCAGAAACGGAATGGGCATGCCTTCTGAGGACGATATCATCGGTACTGAATCTCTCGTCTTTTATCCATTCGGTGAGATGAGACAGGCAAAATAAAACTCATTGCAACAAAGAACATGGAACGTACGGAACCAAAACACGTGATAATAAAGCACTGTAAGCGATTAAAAAATTTCTGATGAAACAGGGCGGAGCCGTTTTTCCGCCCGTTTTTTATGATAGAGAGCGTTTTGAAGAAAAGGGCCCTGTTGAAATAAACAGAATCAGGATTGGCGAAGCCGTGAAGCGCATCGAATTGATAAATCTCAAGATGGGTATGCTGTTTTTCCCGCAGTTTTTTGATAAGAAGCGCTACGTCAAACGACGGCTCATAATTAGGGAAAAACAATAGGACCGGGCAGGCTGGCACGTGATGAAGAGAGTCGCGTATCCGGGAACCGTAATAACAAACCGATCCGCTCATCTCAGGCATACTGCTGCATTTCCATGCGATAGTAGCCCCCACGCTGAATCCAATCACAAAGATGTGCCGTCCGGCGTTTTGTCTGATCACATTCTGGATGATGGTTTCTCCCGTTTTCAGCCGTTCGTGTTTTGTAAATTGTTCGTATGTCGTTTTTTCTTCTTGCAGTGTGTAGACTTCATCCTCGCCGAGCAGGTTGGGCGTCAACACATCATATCCAGCCATTTTGATCAGCCGGCCCATCTTTTTCATATGGCTGTTTACACCGTATATTTCGTGTACGAGAATGACAAGCGGTTTTGGGGACATAACGGCCTCCTTTTGTGTTTTTTCCATTATATCCTATCGTTTCACTTTAGGCTGAGATATAATGGTCAAAAAAAGGAGATATAAAATGAACTCATTATCTTTGCCTCACCGCTATCCATTTATGTTTATTGATGGCGTGACGGATAGCGAGCCCGGCAAACATGCGGCAGCTTATAAGCTGATTAGTGTGAACGACTGGTTTATCACTGATACGCAAACAGAAATGCCGTTTTCACTTGTAATTGAAGCGCTTGCGCAAACCGCGGCTTTTACAGGAATTACAGATGAGAACAGCTTGGGATTATTGTCTTCGGTGAAGAAAGCGGAAAAGCTGGGAGAAGCTGTGCCTGGTGACCGGCTTGATCTTACGTTTGAAGTCACGCGCAATCGGCGCGGGTTTGTGTTCGGACATGCCAAGGCATCAGTTGGAGAGCAGCCTGTTGCTGAAGCTGAAATCGGCATCTATATTGAAAAATGAAAAAAACCCTTCACAACATTTTGTGAGGGGTTCTATTTTGTGTCGTAATCCCGTTCGCTTTGAGAGTTATCTCTTTGCTGGCGTTTGTGTTTTTCATCATTCATATTTTCCTTCAGCTCTTCATTAGGAATCGGATCGGTTAAGTCATTGTGCTCGGGGTTTTCATTTGGTTTGTTTTGCTGTTTTTTTTCTGTCATGTTTGATCACCTCACCGTTTGTTTTCCTCTTATCCATTCTCCTCAAACATAGGAAATCGCTTTTTTGTCCCGCTGGGTATAATGTATTAGAATAGAGAGAAGCACAACAAAAAGATAAAGAGAGGTACATATATGTCTGTTCAAAGAGAAGATGTAGATATCAAGCTGATCGCAATTGATATGGATGGTACACTGCTGAACGACGAGCAGCTGATCTCGGATGAAAACCGCAAAGCCATTCGTGAAGCGGAGGATAAAGGTGTGTATGTGGTGATCAGCACGGGCCGGACGCTGATGACGTGCAGGGAGCTGGCGGAATCGCTAAAGCTGTCATCCTTTCTAATCACGGCAAACGGCAGTGAAATTTGGGATTCGAATTTTAATTTGGTGGAACGGAAGCTGCTTCATACGGACCATATTCAAATGATGTGGGATTTGCGGAATAAGCACAACACTAATTTCTGGGCTTCTACGGTGAATAAAGTATGGAGAGGCGAGTTTCCGGAAAACATTACGGATCATGAATGGCTCAAATTCGGCTTTGACATTGAGGATGACGATATCCGAAACGAAGTGCTTGAGGAGCTGAGAAAAAACAAAGAGCTCGAAATCACAAATTCAAGTCCGACAAACATTGAAGTCAACGCGCTTGGCATCAACAAAGCTGCAGCCCTTGCCAAGGTTACGGAAAAACTCGGCTTTACAATGGAGAATGTGATGGCGATGGGCGACAGCCTTAATGACATTGCGATGATCAAAGAAGCGGGTCTTGGCGTCGCAATGGGCAATGCGCAAGACATCGTAAAAGAAACGGCTGATTATATCACGGATACAAATATTGAGAATGGTGTCGCTAAAGCGATTCGCCATTGGGTACTATAAAAAAAGAGAGTCCTAAGATGGACTCTTTTTTTTAGTTTGGCAGGTTTTCTTCTGGGACCATGGTAGGTTTTCTGACAAAAGTATTTCACAAACTGATATGATTCACTTATAATGAAATAAAGTTCAAAAATTCGGAATAGTCATTCCGAATTTCGGGACAATAAATGACATAAAGCATATCGTTTGCTTTGGCAGGAGGGATTCTGTGTTTCAGATTGATTTAAACTGTGATTTAGGAGAAAGCTTCGGATCCTACAAGATAGGTCTTGACCAAGATATTTTAGAGTATGTGACATCAGCGAATATCGCATGCGGATTTCATGCAGGAGATCCTAGTGTTATGCGAAAAACCGTCGCGCTTGCAGCGGAAAAAGGCGTAAAAATCGGTGCGCATCCGGGCTTGCCGGATTTACTCGGTTTTGGGCGCCGCAATATGGCGATTTCTCCTGAGGAAGCGTATGATCTTGTCGTTTATCAAATTGGCGCGCTCTCTGGCTTTCTAAAAGCAGAGGGACTTCACATGCAGCACGTCAAGCCGCATGGCGCTTTATACAATATGGCGGCAGTCGATCAAAAACTGTCGGATGCTATCGCGAAAGCTGTCTATAAGATTGATCCAGGCCTGATTCTTTTCGGTCTTGCTGAGAGTGAGCTTGTAAAAGCGGGAGAACGGATCGGACTTCAGACCGCAAATGAAGTGTTCGCCGACAGAACATACCAATCGGACGGCACGCTGACACCGCGCTCCCAGCCGGACGCACTCATTGAAAGTGATGATGCCGCCGTCACCCAGGTCATCAAAATGGTGAAAGAAGGGGCGGTCAAATCTCAGCAAGGACATGATGTGTCATTAAAAGCAGATACAGTCTGCATTCATGGAGATGGAGCCCATGCGCTGACATTTGCGCAAAAAATCAGAAAACAGCTCAAAGCGGCTGAAATTGAAGTGACAGCTATTTCAGAACAGAAGTCAACATAAAGGAGGAACAATAGATGGAGCAGCAGAAAAAGACAGCAGGAAAAAAAGCGGGAAGCTGGTCATTGCTGATGGGCGCCGCCTTTTTAATGGCGACATCAGCAATCGGACCGGGTTTCCTCACCCAAACCGCAACATTCACAAACACACTTGCAGCAAGCTTCGGTTTTGTCATCTTAATCTCTATTATTTTAGATATTTTCGCCCAAACCAATGTGTGGCGCATCATCGCAGTTTCTGGAAAACGAGGTCAGGAAATTGCGAATATGGTGCTTCCCGGACTGGGATATTTCATCGCCATTCTCGTCGTGCTTGGCGGACTAGCTTTTAATATTGGGAATATCGGAGGGGCCGGGCTGGGACTTCAGGTGCTGTTCGGCATTACACCTGAAACAGGCGCTTTAATCAGTGCCGTTATCGCCATTTTGATTTTTGTCATCAAGGAAGCAGGAAAAGCGATGGACCGTTTTACGCAAATCGCGGGGTTCGTGATGATTATTTTAACGGTCTACGTTGCGGCGACGACAGCTCCTCCGGTCGGACAGGCAGTCGCAAATACATTCGTCCCGGAACACATCAGCATATTTGCCATTGTCACCCTAGTGGGCGGAACCGTCGGCGGTTATATCACATTTGCCGGAGGACACCGTTTGCTTGATGCCGGAATTAAAGGGAAGGAATCCATTCCGCAGGTGACAAAGAGCTCGGTTGTCGGCATTTTAATTACATCTGTCATGCGTATCGCTCTTTTTCTTGCGGTTCTAGGCGTTGTATCGAAAGGCCTGCACATCGATGAAAGCAACCCGGCGGCTTCTGTCTTCAAGCTGGCTGCTGGAAATGTCGGTTATAAAATTTTCGGATTGATCATGTGGTCTGCGGCGATTACGTCTGTTATTGGAGCAGCCTATACATCTGTTTCATTTTTTAAAACCTTTTCTCCAAAAATTGAAAAGAATTCACGCGGTATTATTATCGGATTTATTGTGGTTTCTACGTTAGCTTTTGTCACAATCGGCCAGCCTGCGAAGATCCTCGTCCTTGTCGGTTCACTGAACGGCTTAATTCTGCCGATTGCGCTCGGAACGCTGCTTGTTGCCGCCTACAAGAAAAACATTGTCGGTGATTATAAGCATCCGCTTTGGCTGACAAGCACAGGCGCGCTTGTAGTGATTGTAATGGCAGTTATGGGAATCTACACGTTATGTACACAACTTCCTCAATTGTGGAGCTGATATAAGTGGAGCAATTAAACAAAATGGCGCCAAAGGATGTACGCGCCCTGATACGAGAGGGGACAATAATCGGGCCGACCGCAGGCATGTCCGGTGGCTACGCCCAAGCGAATCTTGTGGTTTTGAAAAAGGACCTTGCTTTTGATTTTCTGCTGTTTTGCCAGCGAAATCAAAAGCCCTGCCCCGTGCTGGATGTGACTGAAGCAGGTTGGCCTGTGCCGTCTCTGGCTGCGCCGGATGCTGATATCAGAACGGACTTTCCGAAATACCGTATTTACAGGCACGGTATCTTAACGGAAGAAGTATCTGATATTACGCCATACTGGGAGGACGATTTTGTCGGCTTTCTGATCGGATGCAGTTTCTCCTTTGAACAGGCACTGATCAATAATGGGATAGCTGTCCGGCATATTGATGAGGGGACAAACGTCTCGATGTATAAAACGAATATCGATTGTGTTCCGGCGGGGGCGTTTCATGGACAGATGGTTGTCAGCATGAGGCCGGTTCCTGAACGGCTGGCTGTACGTGCCGCACAAGTGACCTCGCGTTTTCCGGCTGTGCACGGAGGGCCGATCCATATCGGTAATCCGGGAGCAATCGGGATTCGAGATCTCAGGAAACCGGATTTCGGAGATGCCGTTTCCATTCGTGACGGCGAGGTTCCTGTTTTTTGGGCATGCGGGGTGACCCCGCAAGCCGTGGCTATGAATGTAAAGCCTGAAATGGTCATCACACATGCGCCGGGGCATATGCTCATCACAGATATTCGAGACGAGTCGCTTGCGGTGCTGTAACCTCTCGTCATCCTGATGAACGAGAAATAAAAGAGGTGAGAAAGATGACTGTACGATATCAAATCGAACAGCTCGGTGATTCTGCAATGATGATCCGATTCGGAGAAGAAATCAATGAACAGGTCAATGGCATTGTCCATGCCGCGGCCGCTTATATAGAAGAACAGCCATTTCCGGGATTCATTGAATGTATCCCGGCTTTTACAAGTCTAACCGTATTTTATGATATGTATGAAGTGTACAAGCATTTGCCTCAAGGCATAAGCTCACCTTTTGAGAAGGTCAAGCGCGATGTCGAAGAGCGCCTGGCAGAAATAGCCGAAGACTATGAGGTCAACCGCCGTATTGTAGAAATTCCTGTCTGCTATGGCGGTGAATTCGGTCCGGATTTAGAAGAGGTGGCGAAGATCAATCAACTGTCACCGGAGGAAGTAATCGACATTCATACAAACGGTGAATATGTGGTGTATATGCTTGGCTTCGCGCCCGGTTTTCCTTTTCTAGGCGGGATGTCAAAACGCATTGCAGCTCCGAGAAAATCATCACCAAGACCGTCGATTCCCGCAGGTTCGGTCGGTATTGCGGGATTGCAGACAGGCGTTTATCCGATTTCAACGCCGGGCGGCTGGCAGCTGATCGGCAAAACGCCGCTGGCTCTTTTCCGGCCGCAGGAAAACCCGCCGACATTGCTGCGGGCGGGAGATACTGTGAAATTCGTTCGCATCTCAGAAAAAGACTATCACGCCTATAAGGAGGAGTCCAATTGAGCATGAAAGTATTAAAGCCCGGACTGCTCACAACGGTTCAGGATATAGGCAGAACGGGTTACCAAAAATACGGCGTTCTGGCCAGCGGCGCTATGGACACGGTTTCACTGCGCATTGCCAATCTGTTGATAGGAAACGGCGAAAATGAAGCAGGTCTCGAAATAACGATGATGGGGCCCGGTCCGTCGTTTCATTTTTCAAAACAGACACTGATTGCTGTGACAGGGGCGGACTTCACGCTGCGTATTAATGACGAGGAAGCGCCTTTATGGAAGCCTGTGCTCATCAAGGAAAACAGCACGGTCAGCTTCGGCCCCTGCAAACTCGGCAGCCGTGCTTATTTGGCGGCAGCCGGCGGCATCGAGGTGCCTGCCGTCATGGAAAGTAAAAGCACATACGTCAGAGCAGGCATCGGCGGACTTCATGGCAGAGCGCTTCAAAAAGAAGATGAACTGAACATTGGAGAGATGTCAGCTCTTTCGCAAACCATCCTTTCCCGCTTAAGTTCGCAGCTTGGAAAGCAGGGATTTGCAGCACCGAAGTGGTCAGTCAGCCGCGGCAGATTTCTGCCATTGAAGAAGAATCCCGTCATTCGGGTGCTGGAAGGAAAGCAATTTGCCTTTTTCACAGAAGAATCAAAAACGCGTTTTTATGAAGAAGCATTTCGTGTCACACCGCAGTCCGACCGTATGGGCTACAGGCTCAAAGGAGAACCGCTCGAACTGAAGGCCCCGCTTGAGATGGTGTCGGAAGCGGTTTCATTCGGAACAGTTCAGGTGCCGCCTGACGGCAACCCGATTATCCTGCTTGCAGACCGGCAGACGACTGGCGGCTATCCGAGGATCGCGCACATCATATCCGCTGATCTTCCGATTGTTTCCCAAATCATGCCGGGCGAGCACGTTCAGTTTGAGCCTGTGTCCCTCCAGGAGGCAGAAGCGCTTGCGGTAGAACGGGAACAGCATATAAAAGAACTGAAAACGAGAATGAAGATGGAATGGCTGACATAGCAAAGGGGATGAATGATGCAGAATAAAAATAAAACCGTAGTCAAATCTATGGCGCTGCTTAATTTGTTTTTGCATAAACCAAGCCTAACCTTAAGTGAACTGGTGTCGCTGACGGGAATGCCGAAGACCTCTGTTCACCGGATGGTCAGCTCCTTGGAGGAAATGGGGTTCCTCAGTCGGGATGCGTCCGGCGCTTATTCGCTGGGATTGGTGTTTTTGGAATTCGGACAGCTTGTCGCTGACAGGCTGGATATCAGAAAAATAGCGAAACCGGTGATGGAAGAGCTGTGCCGGGAAGTGGATGAGGCCGTGCAGTTGATCATGAGGGACGGCAATGAAGCGATATACGTTGAGAAAATAGAAGGGACACAGACTGTGCGGCTGTATACGGCGATCGGCAGGCGTTCCCCCCTATACGCGGGAGCGTGCGCCAGAAGCATTCTGTCTTTTCTTCCCCGTGAAGAAATCGAAGCATACATCAAACAAACCGAGCTCATTTCGATTGGCTCCGGAACGATTACCGATCCCGAAAAACTGCTTCAGGAGATTGATGCCTCTGTGCAAAATGGCTATACTGTCAGCTATTCAGAGCTCGAAAACTATACGGCGGCGATCGGCGCCCCGATCTTTAACCATGAGCGCCAGGTGGCAGCCGGCATTAGCATTGCAGGCTTTGAAGCGAGATTTACAGAAGACAGGCTGCCCTATTTAACAGAAAAGGTGAAGGACGCCGCTTTACAGATTTCAAGAAAAATAGGATATACATAAGTAGCCAATCTTTTCTCTGCTGCGTACATTAACGTATCGACGTTCAAGAGTGGAGGAAAGAACATGGTGCTTCGATATACAGCTCTGGGCGATTCCTTGACGACAGGGAGAGGCTCTGGGCTGTTTTCACCCGGCTTCGTCCAGCGTTTTGGGGACATGATGGAAGCTGACTTCAAAACAAGAACGGCAATAAACATATTTGCCAGATCAGGCCTGAATACAGAAGAGATTTTGGGACTCCTGTCATATCCCTATGTGCAAAAATGCATTCGAGATGCTGATATGATAACGATCACAGGGTGCGGAAACGATCTCATCGATTCGGTCTTAGCCTACCAAACCTCTAAGGATGAAACGATTTTCAGCCGTGTATCCGCCCATTGCCATGAGAATTTTGAAAAGATGATTGCCAAAATCGCCGAGATTAAAGGAGAAAAACCTTCCCCGTACGCCATCCGAGTGTTCAACTTATACAATCCGTTTCCCGGCATTGAAATCGCCGGCAAATGGATCACATCCTTTAATTCACATTTAGAAACACTTGCATCAGCACCCCATGTCAAAATCGCAGATGCCTATAGCATCTTCAAAGAGAAGGAGCGGGAATATCTGTCCTTTGACGGTGTCCATCCGAACTGCAAAGGCTATCAAGCGATGGCTGAAGCCGTTCACAAGCTAGGCTATAAAGAACTATCAGTTTCATAGAAAACGCGCCTCATGACAGGCGCGTTTTTTATGTGTGATCGAAATATTAAAAGAAACTTAAAATTCTCTGTCTTCTGTTCTACAGACAAACAAAGTGCGCTAGAATAATGGAGGACGTAGGCAAATATAGCCATAACGTTCAATATTTCGTATATAAGGAAGGATGGTCCTTTTGTTTCGGATTTTTAAAATGTCTTTTGCGGTTATCATTATTATACTGGCGCTTATTGCTTTTAACTATACGGAACACACCTCTGTTATCCAATCGGTCATGCTCGTCTTTCTTGGCGCGGTCATGTTTATGCAGGGGCTTGAAGAGCGCAAAAAAGAAAATGACGGCTCAGGCGCTTTTAATATTTATACCGCCGTTTTTGTATGGTCTGTCTCCCTTATCGGTTTTACACTTCATATTATATAAATCTATTACACATCCTGAAAATGCTCGACCGTCGGGAACGGGGTATAGAATCGATGAAGCAAGGCTTTCCACTCTTGATACTCTGAAGAACCGCGAAAGCCTTCCGTATGGTTCTCAAGTGTTTCCCACTCCACAAGAAGCAGATATTTATGCGTTTCCTCCATGCATTTTGATAACGAGTGAGTGATATAGCCCTTCATGCCGGAAATAATCGGCGCCGCTTGCCGGAATGCATCCTCAAACTCTTGTTCAAGGCCTTCTTTAATGTGAAGCATTGCTGCCTCTCTGACCATGCTATCCCTTCTTTCTGTCTTTTCAAATAGTCTACAGCAAACGATAGGAGATTTCTGCAAAATCGGTGAACTTTTCCTTCATTTTCAAAAAAATCTTGCACGCACCAATTCAATTAAGAGAAAATAACAAGTGGAAGGCAGGGGAAAGTCATGTTAAAAAAGTGTATTCTACTAGTATTTCTATGCGTCGGATTGATTGGGTTAATCGGATGCTCCAAAACAGATTCACCAGAGGATCGCATGGAAGCATTCGTGAAACAGTGGAACGATCAGCAATTCGATGACATGTATCAAAGCCTGACTAAAGATGTCAAAAAAGAAATCTCCAAAAAAGATTTCGTCAACAGGTATAAAGCCATCTATGAGCAGGCCGGCGTAAAAAATTTGAAAGTCACTGCGGGAGAAGTAGATAAGGACGATCAAGACAACAAGACAATGAAACATATCCCGTATAAAGTCAGCATGAACACAAATGCCGGCAAAGTCAGCTTCAAGAATACTGCTGTGCTGAAATTAGAAAAAACAGATGACGAGGAGTCATGGAATATAGATTGGGACCCATCGTTTATTTTCAAGCAGCTGGCTGACGACAAAACCGTGCAAATTATGAGCATTGAACCGAAACGAGGCCAAATTTACGATAAAAATGGAAAAGGTTTAGCTGTCAATACAGATGTTCCGGAAATTGGAATTGTTCCCGGAGAGCTTGGCGATAAAAAAGAGAAAGTTATAAAAGAACTCGCCAAAAAACTTGATTTGACTGAAGACGACATCAAGAAAAAGCTGGATCAAGGCTGGGTAAAAGACGATTCGTTTGTGCCGCTCAAAAAGGTCAAGCCAGACCAGGAGAAATTAGTTTCTGAAGCGACGTCATTACAAGGCGTAACAAGAACGAATGTCAGCTCCCGCTACTATCCGTATGGCGAAAAGACAGCCCATTTGACAGGCTATGTCCGCGCCATTACAGCGGAAGAACTGAAGAAAAAGAAAGAAGGAACGTACAGCGATACGTCTAACATCGGTATCGCCGGACTTGAAAATGTGTATGAAGACAAGCTAAGAGGCACAACTGGCTGGAAAATCTACGTGCCGCAAACCGGGGAAGTCATCGCTGAAAAGAAAGCAAAGGACGGCGAGGATCTTCACCTCACAATTGATATCAAAACGCAAACGAAGCTGTATGATGAACTGAAGGATGACAGCGGGGCGGCAGTCGCGCTGCAGCCGAAGACAGGCGAAACACTCGCCCTTGTCAGCGCGCCTTCCTACGATCCAAACGGATTTATTTTCGGCTGGAGCGATAAGGAATGGAAAAAGCTAAACAAAGATAAAAACAATCCGTTTTCAGCGAAATTCAATAAGACATACGCGCCAGGTTCTACCATTAAACCGATTGCGGCTGCTATTGGAATCAAAAACGGCACCCTTAAAGCCGATGAGAAGAAAACAATCAAAGGCAAGGAGTGGCAAAAAGATTCGAGCTGGGGCGGCTATTCAGTGACACGTGTGTCTGAGAGACTTCAACAAGTCGATTTGGAAAACGCCCTTATTACGTCAGACAATATTTATTTTGCCCAGAATGCGCTTGATATGGGAGCGGACACCTTCACAAAAGGCTTGAAGACATTCGGTTTTTCAGAGGACGTTCCGTACGAATTCCCGATCCAGAAATCGTCTATTGCAAATGACAAGCTTGATTCAGACATTTTGCTTGCGGATACAGGCTACGGACAAGGGCAAATGCAAATGTCTCCGCTTCACTTGGCAACTGCTTACACGCCATTTGTTGACAATGGAGACCTTGTCAAACCGACGCTGATCAAAAAAGATTCACAAACAGCTGATGTTTGGCACAAGCAAGTGGTCACCAAGGAAGGAGCGGCAGACATTACAAAAGGTCTGAAAGGCGTTGTGGAAGATGAGCGCGGATCAGCGTATCAGCCTGTCGTGAAAGGAATCACAGTGGCCGGGAAAACAGGAACAGCCGAGCTGAAAACATCAAAAGATGATAAAGACGGCACGGAAAATGGCTGGTTTGTCGGCTACGATTACAAAAACAAAGACCTGCTTGTCGCCATGATGATCCAAAATGTGCAGGACCGCGGCGGCAGCCACTATGTCGTTGAGAAAGCGAAAAAGCAATTTCAATCGAATTAAAATGTCTTTTTAAAAGGAGCGAAAGGAAAAAGGGGATCTGAGGCCGAATGAACTAGTAAGGGGCAAAACCCGGTTTATACAAAGAAAAGAGGGATTTTGCATGCAGCGTATTCAATTGGCGGAGGATCTTCAATTTTCAAGAGTCATACACGGGCTTTGGCGGCTGAATGAATGGAACTATTCAGATGCTGAACTTCTGAGCCTCATTGAATGGTGTATCGATCACGGCATCACGACCTTTGATCATGCGGATATTTATGGAGGCTATACGTGCGAAAAGCTGTTTGGAAACGCCCTTGCCCTTTCGCCTGGATTAAGAGAAAACATAGAGCTGGTCACAAAATGCGGTATCGTTCTTGAATCGCCTGAACGGCCCGCTCACAGATCGCATCATTATAACACAAGCAAATCGCATATTTTGGCATCCGTTGAGCAATCGCTTATGAACCTTAGGACGGATTATATCGATGTGCTGTTGATTCACAGACCGGACCCGCTCATGGATCCGGAGGGGGTAGCAGAGGCGTTTCAGGCCTTGAAATGCTCTGGCAAGGTCAGGTACTTTGGCGTTTCAAATTTTAAAGATCACCAGTATCGGATGCTGGAATCGTATTTGCCCGAGAAGCTTGTGACCAACCAGATTGAGCTTTCCGCTTATGAATTAGAAAATGTGCTCGACGGCACTTTGAACCTGTGCCAGGAAAAACGGATTCCGCCGATGGCTTGGTCGCCTCTGGCAGGCGGCAAAGTATTCACTGAAAACACGGATAAAGACCGACGTGTCCGCACGGCGCTTGAATCCGTCCAAGGGGAAATCGGCGCTGCTTCATTGGACGAGGTCATGTACGCATGGCTGTTCACGCATCCGGCCGGCATCATGCCGATTGTCGGAAGCGGAAAGCGTGAGCGGATTTCCGCCGCGATAAATGCGTTGTCATACAAGCTTGACCAGGATCAATGGTTCCGCATTTTTACAGCCGTACAGGGTTACGATATTCCATAAAAAGCATCAGCTTACCAGCTGATGCTTTTTCAATATTGTCACACCGCATAGTGCCAAATTACCATTTATAAGTGATTGATTCTTTCTTGAAAGCGTTTTATATTAAAGGGAAACCTCTCTATATCCTCTACTGCATCTCCTTGCGACTTCATCCGCACATCAAGATAGTCTAGGAGGTCTTTTTTATGTATATGACTGCCAGAGAACAAAAGCTGTTAAAGCACTTATTATTACAAAACAGATATATAACCGTAACTGAGCTTGCTGAGCTGATGCAAGTCAGCACGAGAACCATTCACAGGGAACTCAAATCAATTAAACCGCTGATGGAAACCGTGGGGCTTACGTTAGATAAACAGCCCGGTAAAGGGTTGAAAGCAGTGGGAAGTCCCGAAGATAAACAAAAGCTGCTTACTGATTTATCATATGAACAGCATGAATACAGCGCCGACGAACGGAAACTGCTCATTCTTTGTTCGTTATTAGAGTCTCAGGAGCCCGTCAAACTGTACACGCTTGCTCATGATCTCCAGGTGACGAATGCCACGGTCAGCTATGACTTAGATGAGCTCGAGAAGTGGATTTCTCCCTTCGGACTGACACTGATCCGCAAAAGAGGTTTTGGCATCCAGCTCATAGGACCGGAGAATGCGAAACGGAAAATTGTCGGCAACTTGATTGTGAACCGTCTCGACATCCAAATGTTTTTGGAAGCGGTTGAATTAAACATCAAAGGAAAAACCGATTCTTCAGAGAAAATGTTCGGGGTTGTCAGCAAAGGTGAGCTGTTAAAAATGGAGCGCATCTTATTTCAGCTCAAAGAAAAAATCGCTTTTTCATTGTCCGACAGCTCCTATATAGCGCTCGTCGTCCATCTGACGTATGCGATCGAACGAATTAAGCTTGGGGAAACTATCACCATGGAGCAAAATGAGCTTGAGGAACTGAAGAATGCGAAGGAATACAGCTCCGCTCTTGAAATCGCGGGCGAGATTGAACGTGCCTTCGGCGTGACGATTCCAGAGGCGGAGGTCGGCTATATTACAATCCATCTTCGAAGCGCCAATCGAAAATACAAAACAGAATACAAAGCGCAGGAAATTGAGCTGGAAACAGCCCTGCAAACAAAGCGGCTCATTGCTTTTATTTCAGACAAAATCAGAATGGATCTGACGAAAAACTACTCTTTATATGAAGGCTTGATTGCCCATTTGGAGCCGGCCGTCAGCCGCATAAAAGAAAATATTGAGATATACAATCCGATGAAGGAACAGATCAAGCGCGATTATTTTCTGCTTTATATGGCGATCGAAGAAGGCGTCGAAAAGTATTTTCCGGGCATGTCCTTTTCTGATGATGAAATCGCTTTTATCGTTCTTCACTTTGGCTCGGCTCTTGAAATCAAAAAAGAAGAAGCAAAAGTGAAAGCGCTTGTCGTCTGCTCAAGCGGGATCGGCTCCTCGAAAATGCTTGCCTCCAGACTGAAAAAAGAGCTGCCGGAAATTGAATCGTTTGATATGTCATCCCTGATCGAGCTAAAGGGGAAGGATGTTCAAGCCTATGATATGATTGTGTCCACTGTACCGATTCCTTATGAAAACATTGATTACATCATGGTCAGCCCACTATTAAATGAGGAAGACGCAAACCAGGTCAAGCAGTATATCAAGCGGAAGATTCCCCTTATTCTTAACAAAAAAAGAAGCCCGAAGGAAGAGGCGCAGCAAGCTGATGTACCTGACATGCTAGAGGCGGCGGAAAGCATAGGGCGGTATATGGAAGTTATCCAAGATGTTCTGCGCCATTTTACGCTAGCTCCACTCAAAACAAACCCGGACCATAGCATGCTTTTGCTAGAGCTTTTTCAACAGCTGAAGAAGGATGGCCTGATCCGTAATCCGGAAAAAGCCGCGGTTTGCCTGGCTGAGCGGGAGAAACAAGGGGGATTGGGAATCCCCGGAACAAACATGGCGCTTTATCATCTCAAAAATGATGAAATCGTCCTGCCTTTTTTCAAAATGTTTGATCTCAGCACCTCCTATGAAGTGGATGGCATGGACGGAAATACCCTCAGGATGACACGCATCCTCGTCATGATGGCGCCTAACTCATTATCTGCTGAAGGCTCGGAGATTTTAAGCGCGATCAGCTCGGCAATTATCGAGAGCGGAGAAAGCATGGCGGGGTTTCAGGAAGAAGGAGAACAAGAATTGTATCAGCGGTTAAACCGCATATTTTTCACATGGATGAAAGAAAAAAACATACTGTAATCCTGCATGGCACACGTCAAAAATTTGGCGTGTGTTTTTCTTTGGACGGGGAACAAAATAAGAAAATGTGGGACTATTTTATCATTCAGTATTGGAATAATTCCAAAATGAAATAGTTTTACAAGTTATCTTTTTTGGGTTAAAATGGGTGAGGTAAGGAAGAAAATCTAACAAATTATTGAAGATTCAAGAGAATATAGGAGATGACGATATGGAAACATTACAGCATCTGATTCTGCATGACATGCCGAATAGCGAAGATATAGAGGCTGTAAAAAGCGGAGACCATACACTGACATATAAAGGTTACCGTAAACGGATTAATCAGCTGGCGAATGCCATGCTTCAAAAAGGAATTCAAAAGGGCGACCGTGTTGCATTGCTTTGCAAAAACGGCCATCCCGCCTCAACTGTTATGTTCGCCGCACTTGAAATAGGTGCTGTTGTCGTACCTGTCAGCTGGCAGCTGAAACCATATGAAATGACAGGCATTTTAAAAGCAAGTGAACCGAAAGCAATGTTTTACGGAGCGGAGTTTAAAGAGACACTGGATGAAGTTCTTCCTGAATTGTCCTCACTGTGTGTAACAATGGAAACTGGAACAGCTTACGAAACATCTGCTGAATTTGAAGCGCTGTTTGCAGGTCCTGATCATTTGCCAGAGACGGAAATGGTTTCCCCTGATGATACAGCACTTCTGATGTTTACATCTGGAACAACGGGTAACCCGAAAAGATGCATGATTACACATGGCGGCATATACAGATACGTTAAAAAATCCAACAGCTCAATAGCACGCATGAAGGGCCTTCGTTTTCTCGCGTGCCATCCGATTTATCATACGAGTGCGCTCATTTGCATCATGCTTGGAACGTTTGCAGAAACAACCTTTGTGTTTACAAAGGATCAAGATCCTGTTCACATGCTGAAGGTCATTGAAGAAGAGAAAATTCAGACCGTGATGGCTCTTCCTGTGTTCTACACGTATTTGCTTGAGGCATGGGAAACGCACCAAACTGACTTATCTTCGCTTGTTATTTTAATGACAGGCGGAACAAAAGTGCCGAGCAGCCTAATCCGCCGCTATCTTGATATTGGCATTCCGCTTGCGCATGGCTATGGAAGTACTGAGGCTTGGGGCATCAGCACATGGACGCCTGATATGGGAATGGATAAAGCGGCATCTGCAGGAAAACCTGTGGCAGGTGTTAAAGTCAAAGTGGAAGATCCTCTGACCGGAGAAGAACTTCCTCAAGGAGAAATCGGCGAAATCGTTGTTCATACTCCATTCTTATTTAAAGGCTATGAAGACAATCCTGAAGCAACAGCGAAAGTGCTGCAAAATGGATGGTTTAGAACCGGAGATTCAGGATATGTAGATGAAGATGGCTTTATTTTCATCACGGGACGCTACAAGGATGTCATTATTTACGGAGGCGATAACGTCTATCCTGATCAGGTTGAAGAAGTTATCCAGCAGATCCCGGGAATCCTTGAAACGGCTGTGGTCGGTATTCCAGACCCGCTTTACGGTGAAAAACCGAAAGCTTTTATCGTGAAAAATGGCGGCCAGCGCATCACAGAAGAGGATGTCATCGCATTTTGTAAAGAACGCCTGTCCGCTTACAAAATACCTGAAGTTGAATTTGTTAACGAACTGCCGAAAAACAACCTTGGCAAGGTGAAAAAAGACGTCCTGCGCAATCAGGCTGTACATTCATAAAAGAAGAAGCCCGTCCACTTTATGTGGCGGGCTTCTTTGCACTTGCACAGACGGAAAGCTGAGGCTTAATGTTCTTAAATTGTATATCAATGTCTTCGAAGCCGGCTGCTTTAAAGTCAGCAATCATCTGTCTTCCAAATGATTTGGTTTTTTCAGGACTGGCATCCGCTTCCCGCGGCTGCATCGTAATGGCTGCTTTGCCGCCTGGCTTTAATGTCCGATAAATCTGTTTCATGCCTTTTGTTTGGTCATTCCAAATGGTGTAGTTGTTAACGGAAATCACTTTATCATAAAACGAGGCGGGGAGAGGAAATGTCTCGATGCTTCCTTGTATCAGGCGCACACCCTTGGATTTCACTCTGCGGGCGGCCATCTTCAGCATGGCCTCTGACACATCAATCCCATGAAGCTGAACATCCTTCTCGCGTTTCAGCACCTGCTCTATGCAGTATCCCGGACCAAACCCGACTTCTAAAATGCTGTCCCCGCGCGTGATACCCAGCTGATTGATTGTCCACTGATTCAGTGTTTGATTTTCAGCAGCCATGATGTACCCGGCAATCATGCCGATGACGCCCTTTGGCCTGCTGAATCTTCTAGAAAGCATGTTAATCATTCAGCAACCAACCCCCTTTTTGAGTTATTTCCTCCAAGCGTTCCATGTGAAACATTTTTCTGATAAAGCAATGCGAAGGTGCCAAGCCATGTTTATCCAAAGAGTGTGTGAGGTACACAACAAATAGACATGAAAACAAAGGAGGAGAATCATCATGGCAAATTATCCAAAAGAACTGCCGGCACAAACTCAAAGTCGCCAGCCGGGAATTGAAAGCGAAATGAATCCAAGTCCGGTGTATGAGTACGAGGATTATAAAGGAGCAGACAAATTAAAAGGAAAAGTAGCTCTTATTACAGGCGGCGACAGCGGGATCGGACGCGCGGTTTCCGTCGCTTACGCAAAGGAAGGCGCTGACATCGCCATTGTGTATAAGGATGAGCATGAAGACGCTGAGAAGACGAAGAAACGTGTTGAACAAGAAGGCGTAAAATGCCTGCTGATTGCTGGTGATGTAGGTGAAGAGGAATTCTGCAATGAAGCGGTTGAAAAAACGGTCAAGGAACTAGGCGGCCTTGACATCCTTGTCAACAATGCAGGTGAACAGCATCCGAAGGAAAGCATCAAAGATATTACGAGCGAACAGCTTCACCGCACATTCAAAACAAACTTTTATTCTCAATTTTATTTGACTAAAAAAGCAATTGATTACCTGAAACCGGGCAGCGCCATCATCAATACGACATCCATCAACCCGTACGTAGGGAACCCGACACTGATTGATTATACAGCGACAAAAGGGGCGATCAACGCCTTTACAAGAACAATGGCGCAGGCGCTTGTTAAAGATGGCGTCCGTGTAAATGCAGTCGCGCCGGGTCCAATCTGGACGCCACTAATCCCAGCTACGTTCCCTGAAGAAACAGTTGCTCAATTTGGGCAAGATACGCCGATGGGCCGTCCTGGACAGCCTGTTGAGCACGTCGGCTGTTATGTGCTCCTGGCATCAGATGAGTCCTCTTACATGACAGGACAGACCCTGCATGTCAACGGCGGAAACTTTGTGACGACATAAGAGGGAGTGAGACATATGGGCATCACGAAAGAAGAAGTGAACAGCTACTATCAAAAAGCAGGGATTGTATTAACGGACGAGGAAGTAGACCAAATTCAGCTGATGGATTACGGCTTAGGAAAAGAAAGAAAAGTCGGGCTCCAGCTCTTCGTCTACGTCAATACAGACCGTTATTGTTCAAAGGAATTGGTGCTGTTTCCGGGACAGACTTGCCCGGAACACCGCCATCCGCCGGTCGACGGCCAGGAAGGCAAGCAGGAGACCTTCCGCTGCCGCTACGGAAAAGTGTATCTTTACGTAGAAGGAGAAAAAACGCCGCTTCCAAAAGTTCTCCCTCCTCAGGAAGACAGAGAACACTATACGGTCTGGCACGAAATTGAGCTAGAACCGGGCGGGCAATACACGATTCCACCAAACACAAAGCATTGGTTCCAGGCCGGGGAAGAAGGTGCCGTCGTGACGGAAATGTCATCGACGAGTACGGATAAACATGATATCTTTACCGATCCAAGAATATAAGGATGGGCTTAACAGCCCATCCTTTTTGTATTGAAAAAAACAGAATCATCGCTATAATGGGTAAAAAAGGAAAGAGGGCGAGGCAATGTTCACTTGCAAGGTAAATGAGCACATCACCATCCGATTATTGGAGCCGAAGGATGCGGAGCGGCTGGCCGAACTCATTATCCAAAATCAGCAGCGGCTTGGCGAGTGGCTGTTTTTTGCGGAAAATCCAAGCAGCGCTGAAACGTACCGAGAAACCATCATTCCAGATTGGCGGCGCCAGTATGCCGACCTGAACGGAATTGAGGCGGGGCTCCTTTATGACGGCAGCCTATGCGGCATGATCAGCCTGCATAACCTTGATCAAGTGAATCGTAAGGCGGAAATCGGATATTGGATTGCCAAAGAATTTGAAGGGAAAGGCATTATTACAGCTGCCTGCCGAAAACTCATTACGTATGCTTTTGAAGAGCTTGAGCTGAATCGTGTGGCGATCTGTGCGGCTATCGGAAACGAAAAAAGCAGAGCGGTTCCGGAGCGGCTCGGGTTTCTAGAGGAAGGCAGGGCACGGGACGGCTTATACGTAAACGGCATGCTTCACGACCTCGTCTACTACAGTCTGTTAAAGCGTGAATGGGAAGGCGAAAAATAAAGAGCACACTTTCTTGTTTAAATCTTCCCCGGATGTGGAAAAGTAACAGCGGAGACGTTAAAAAGGAGTGATTCGAGATGAATCAGCAAGACATTAAACAAAAAGTACTTGATGTTCTAGATCACCATAAAGTAGGTTCGCTCGCAACAGTTCAAAAGGGCAAACCGCATTCCCGCTACATGACTTTTTTCCATGACGGGCTGACGATTTACACACCGACAAGCAAGGAAACTCATAAAGCGGAAGAAATTGAGAACAACCCCAATGTCCACATTTTATTAGGCTATGATTGTGAAGGCTTTGGCGACGCATATGTCGAAGTTGCCGGAAAAGCCAAAATCAACAATTCGGCAGAACTCAAGGACAAAATATGGAGTTCCAAATTAGAGCGCTGGTTTGACGGCAAGGATGATCCGAATCTGGTGATTCTTGAAATTGAACCGGAGGATATCAGATTAATGAATGCCGGGGAGAAAACACCGGTCTCACTCGAACTATAAAAAATTTGTGTTTTCAGGGGCGATATGTTATTATGAATAGCTAGTAAGAAAAATAAGCAAATAAAAAAGAAAGTAAACTTCTTTTTTCTGTTTTGAGAGAGAAGCTTACCGCTTCCCAAGCAGCATAACCAGCTGCCCTTATTCTTTTCCTTCATAACAAATCGCCCCTAACGATGAGATGGAAAAAAGACTTTTTTGTTTTACAATTCACACCGGCGCGGCTTCGGAGCCGCAGTGACGATTGAGAGGTAGGGCTTTCGTTGTCTTGTGTTCAAGAAATTTCCATGATGTTTACTTTCCAGAATGATTCTTCGGAACAATGCTTTATGAATCTAACCCGCCTGACTTGGCGGATGATATAATCTTTATTTGCGTATAGAAAAGAATAAGACAAACCGCCCGGCGTACGCCGGACGGTTTTTTTATTGCAAAAAACACATCGTACTGAAACCTCCTTGTCTTCTTTCCAGTCTTATCTCTAGGATGAAATTGGAGGAAGAATAACGTGCATGTCATTACAACACAAGTACTTTTTATTTTTTGTTTTTTATTGCTGATTCACTCGATAGAAACCTTAGCCTATGCTACAAGGCTTTCCGGGGCCCGCGTTGGATTTATTGCGTCCGCGCTTTCCCTGTTTAATGTCATGGTCATCGTGTCCAGAATGTCGAACATGGTGCAGCAGCCCTTTACCGGGCATTTAATTGATGATGCTGGAAAAAACGCACTGGCGATTGTAGGGGAGCAGTTCCGCTTTTTAATTTTCGGATCGACAGTCGGCACCATTTTGGGCATTATCCTGCTCCCGTCTTTTGTTGCTCTTTTTTCACGGGCGATTATTCACTTGGCGGGCGGCGGCGGCTCCGTTTTTCAAGTTTTCCGAAAGGGATTCTCGAAACAAGGATTCAAAAATGCCCTTTCCTATTTGCGTCTGCCGTCTATTTCATATGTAAAAGGATTTCATATGCGCTTGATTCCGAAGCGTTTGTTTGTCATCAACATGCTGATTACATCGATTTATACGATTGGCGTGCTTTCGGCTTTATACGCAGGCCTTCTGGCGCCGGAGCGCAGTACGACAGCCGTCATGGCTTCGGGTTTGATCAACGGAATTGCGACGATGCTGCTGGCCATTTTTGTTGATCCTAAAGTATCCGTTCTTGCTGATGATGTGGCAAAAGGAAAACGAAGCTATCTCTATTTAAAATGGACCTCTGTCACAATGGTCACATCAAGGGTGGCGGGCACACTCCTCGCCCAGCTCATGTTTATTCCGGGGGCCTACTATATCGCGTGGCTGACAAAGTGGTTTTAATAAAAAAGGCTGGATCATAAAAATCCAGCCTTTTTTTTGCGTTCCCTTATTTATATTTCCTTAATCCGCGGTCGTACAAAAAATTTCCGAATGGGACGAAAGCGGCGATGAAGCCGGCAGCTGACCATTTCAGCGGCCATTTGACAGAGAAGGTTGCATAAGCCAAGACAAGCAAATACAAAATGAACAACCCGCCGTGAACCGAACCGACAATTGTCACCGCAAGCGGAAGGCCTGCCCAATATTTAAGCGGCATAGCGATGAACAACAGGATTAAGAGTGACATTCCTTCAATAAAACCCATCGTGCGAAGTCTTCCAATCGGCGTGTGCAGCATAAATCGCCCTCCTTGTGGACACGTTTTCATTTTATACTATAAACAATCCGGAGGGGCATATGACAGCTTTCAAAAAATGTTCGGAAAACATTCATTTTTACATGCCTTTTCTAGGGAACTGTACTTGTCATTTACAAAAATACCCGAGATAATGTGTACAAAATCAAAAAAGAAGGATGTTGAAATGAAACTTGACCAGATTGATCTGAATATCATTGAGGAGCTGAAGAAGGACAGCCGTTTGTCGATGAGGGAATTAGGCAGAAAAATTAAGCTGTCGCCTCCATCTGTGACAGAACGGGTAAGACAGCTTGAATCGTTTGGCATCATTAAGCAATACACGCTGGAGGTCGACCAGAAAAAACTGGGGCTTCCCGTTTCCTGCATTGTGGAAGCAACCGTTAAAAACGCGGATTACGAGCGGTTCAAAAGCTATATTCAAACATTGCCGAATATTGAATTTTGCTACCGGATTGCGGGTGCAGCCTGCTATATGCTGAAAATCAATGCCGAAAGCCTCGAAGCGGTAGAAGATTTCATTAACAAAACATCGCCCTACGCGCAAACCGTCACTCACGTCATTTTCTCAGAAATTGACACGAAAAACGGGCGCGGTTAGAGAGTGCCGCGTGAAGTCTGTTATAATAACAGGATGAGCGCGAAAGAAAGAGAAGTGATCAAGCATGTCAAAAACAGTTGTATTAGCTGAAAAACCTTCAGTCGGCCGGGATTTAGCCCGGGTGCTGAAGTGCCATAAAAAAGGAAACGGTTATCTCGAAGGCGATCAATATATTGTGACCTGGGCTTTAGGCCATTTGGTGACGCTTGCTGATCCAGAAGGCTACGGAAAAGAATTTCAATCATGGCGCCTAGAGGATCTGCCGATTATCCCAGAACCCTTAAAGCTTGTGGTAATAAAAAAAACCGGAAAGCAGTTCAATACAGTCAAATCCCAGCTTACCCGTAAAGACGTCAATCAGATTGTCATCGCGACTGACGCAGGCCGGGAAGGTGAGCTTGTTGCGCGCTGGATCATTGAGAAAGCGAATGTCCGAAAACCAATCAAGCGGCTGTGGATTTCATCTGTGACGGATAAAGCGATCAAGGAAGGTTTTCAGAAGCTGCGCAGCGGCAAAGAATATGAAAACCTGTACCATTCTGCCGTCGCCAGAGCGGAAGCGGATTGGATTGTGGGGATCAACGCCACCCGTGCACTTACCACAAAATTCAATGCCCAGCTCTCATGCGGGCGTGTGCAGACTCCGACGCTTGCCATGATTGCAAAGCGTGAGGCAGACATTCAGGCGTTTACACCCGTTCCGTATTACGGCATACGTGCTGCAGTCGACGGCATGACGCTGACGTGGCAGGATAAGAAATCAAAGCAGACGAGAACGTTCAATCAAGATGTAACAAGCCGTTTGCTAAAAAACCTCGACGGAAAGCAAGCGGTCGTAGCTGAGCTGAAAAAAACAGCGAAAAAAAGCTTTGCGCCTGCGCTTTATGATTTAACGGAGCTCCAGCGTGACGCTCACAAGCGCTTCGGTTTTTCTGCCAAAGAAACGCTTTCTGTCCTGCAGAAGCTATATGAGCAGCATAAGCTCGTCACATATCCGCGGACGGACTCTAGATTTTTATCCAGTGACATCGTCCCGACGTTAAAAGACCGTCTGGAAGGCATGGAAGTAAAACCGTATGCCCAATATGTCAGCCAAATTAAAAAACGTGGCATTAAATCTCATAAAGGATATGTCAATGACGCGAAGGTGTCAGACCACCACGCGATTATCCCGACCGAAGAGCCGCTCGTTCTCAGCAGTCTGAGTGATAAAGAACGAAAGCTGTATGACCTGATTGCGAAACGTTTCCTGGCTGTATTAATGCCTGCATTCGAATATGAGGAAACAAAGGTCATCGCAGAAATCGGCGGAGAAACCTTTACGGCGAAAGGCAAAACCGTGCAGTCGCAAGGGTGGAAAGCCGTTTATGATATGGCGGATGAGGATGATGAGCAGGAGGATGACAGAGACCAGACACTTCCTGCGCTTCAAAAAGGCGACACACTTGCCGTCCGCACGTTAACGGAAACAAGCGGCCAAACGAAGCCGCCTGCCCGCTTTAACGAAGGGACCTTGCTGTCAGCGATGGAAAACCCAAGCGCATTTATGCAGGGAAAAGAAAAAGACCTCGTCAAAACGCTTGGAGAAACAGGCGGCCTCGGCACGGTGGCAACGCGTGCCGACATTATTGAAAAACTGTTCAACAGCTTTTTAATTGAGAAAAAAGGCCAAGATATTTTTATCACGTCTAAAGGAAAACAGCTCCTGCAGCTTGTTCCGGAGGATCTGAAATCACCGGCCTTAACAGCAGAATGGGAGCAAAAGCTGTCTGCGATCGCGGCCGGCAAATTGAAATCGGCTGTTTTTATTAAAGATATGAAGGCTTACGCTCACCAAACGGTAAAAGAAATCAAAAACAGCAGCCAAACCTTCCGACATGACAACATCACGGGAACGGCATGTCCGGAATGCGGCAAAATGATGCTGAAAGTAAACGGCAAACGCGGGACGATGCTCGTGTGCCAAGATCGTGAATGCGGAAGCAGAAAAACGATTGCCCGAAAAACAAACGCACGCTGCCCGAATTGCCATAAAAGAATGGAGCTTCGCGGCCAAGGCGAGGGCCAAACCTTTGCGTGTGTGTGCGGTCACCGTGAAAAGCTCTCTGTATTTGAAAAACGAAAAAACAAAGACAAAGCGCGTGCTACCAAACGGGACGTATCCTCTTATATGAAAAAACAAAATAAAGATGAGCCGATTAACAACGCGCTGGCAGAACAGCTGAAAAAACTCGGTTTGGATAAATAATAAAAAAACCTGTGCCTATTGCACAGGTTTTTTTATTGGACTTAGGTCCTGTTTTCTTAATGTTCAAAAAGGGGAAAAAAAGCTAGCAATCTGCATTTTTTTCTTTTATAGTAAATGTACTTTGTAACGTGGCAGTCATATTTTCGTCTATAACTATTTGTGAGCGTCTGATTTGCTTCAGGCGACAAAGGGGGATTTGCCTGTGAGGCATGTACTAATTGCTGTCATCTTATTCTTCTTATCTATCGGACTTTCCGCAGGGTGTGCTGAAGCTGGAAACAAGACCCAAAATCAGTCGGCGACAGAAGTGAAAGTCAGCCCGCTCCAGCCGGCGGAATATTTCATCTATCACAATTTAATGAATGACCAAGGGCTGATCAAAACCGATTTTTCAGACCAGCCTTCTTACTTGTCGGAATCTCTCGGCCTGTGGATGGAGTTTCTGCTCAGCAAAAATGACGCACCGCATTTCCAGGATCAATATCAGCATCTGACTGATTCATTTCTGATGAGCAATCACTTGGTGACGTGGAAGATTCAAAATGGCCAAGCGAGCGGGACGAATGCGCTGATAGATGATATGAGAATTATGCTGTCTCTTGACCAAGCCGCCGCAAAATGGGGCCGCAGCGACTACGCGCAAACGGCTAGGGATATCGGCACGTCTTTGAAGACATACAATATGAACAATGGGTTATTTACAGACTATTACGACTCACAGGCCGCTTCAAAGGATGTGACGCTTTCATACGTCATGCCTGACGCCTTAGCTGTCTTAAAGAAGAATGGAATCATAGACGAAGACACAGAACAGCGGAATGCCAATGTTCTCTATTCAGCTCCTTTAAAAAATGGCTTTCTGCCGAAAACATACAGCTCGGAGACGAAGGAATACACATACGACAGTGAAATCAACCTGATTGATCAGCTTTACACTGCTTGGCATTTGCCGGAAGGGGATGAAAAAGCATCTGTTTTAGCGGACTGGATCAAGCAGGAATTTCAGAAAAACGGAAAGCTGTACGGGCGGTATTCGGCAGATACGAAGGAGCCTGCCGTCCAATATGAGTCTCCATCCGTATATGCATTAGCCGTATTGTTTTTGACAAAACAGCATGAAAACAGTTCTGTCATCAAAGCCATATATGACAGAATGAATGACTTTGAAATTCATGATCCGGTGAAATCGTATTATGGAGGCTATATGAGCGGCACTCAGACGCATTCATTTGACAATCTGCTGCCGCTGTTAGCCGAAAGGAAGCTTTTTAATGAAAATATCATTCAGTGAATCACAAAAATTATTTGCTTATTTTTCAGGGCTCATCGCGGCCCTGTCTCTGTTTATTTATTATGTGTCAGCCCAGCAAGCGGAAGGTGCTCTGATCCTTTGCATCACATTTGTCGTCATCGCCGCAGGCATCTGGTTCGGCCCGATTTACGCGCTGGCAGTGACCTTAATCGTACTCTTTGTTCTCGGCACCTTAATGATGTTTTTCCAGACTGGACAGACATCGCTCTTTCCGGCTGAGGAAGGGCTGCGAATGCTTGTCGTGTGGGGAATCGCGCTTTTGCTGTTTTCTTTTATTTCTGGACGAATCCACGATATTACGGCAGAGCTTCGGCGCTCAATGACACGGCTTCAATCCGAAATCAAAAGCTTTGTTGCTGTTGACAGAGTTACCGGTTTTGATAACAAGCAAAGGATGAAGCTGGAACTTTCAGAAGAAATCAAGCGGGCGGAGCGCTATGGCAATTCTTTTGTGTTTTTGCTGCTCCATATGCATTATTTCAAAGAGTTTAAGTCTTTGTACGGTGAAAAAGAAACGGACCGCCTCTTCCAATATGTCGGTCAGCAAATCAGGACAAGCGTTCGGGAAACGGATAAGAAATTCCGTCCCTCTGACGAGCGTATCGGGATCGTGCTGACGCACACGCCTGCTGAACATATGCCGGCCGTTCTGACCAAGCTGAAGAAACAATTGGATACATATCAGCTGGAAAATGGAAAGTATGTGTCGCTTACGTTCCACGTTTGCTATTTGCCCTACCGCAACGATATCAAAACAGCTGATCAATTTTTAGAAGAACTGGAAAACGAGATGATGATGAATGAACTATAAAGGAATCACATTGCTATGCGTCATGATGCTTCTATTTTCAGCTATTGCGTCTTTTCCCGTTTCTGCGCAAGCGAAAGATCAGGATGCCGGCATTCTCATCATCTACTCAACCTTGGACGGCAAAGAGTCGTCACAAGTCAAAATGCTCGATTTGCTTGCGGGCCACTTGACATCCCATGTGACAGTCAAAAAAGATTCAGACGTTGAAGCGTCGGATTTCAAAGGGAAAGACCATGTGATTTATTACGGCCAAACGAAAAGAAAGCTCAGCAAAAAATTGCTGTCTCTTATCAGCGGCGTAAAAAAACCGGTTGTCGCCATTGGCTATAATGCAGGCCAAATCAGCCAATTTTCCGGGCTTTCATTAGCCCGCAAAGAAAATGTGTTTCAGGTTCACAGCAGGTCGGAAAAGGCCGATGTGTCTCTGGAAAGCGGGCTTAACGTGCTGAGTGTATCAGGCCTGAAAGGAACGGCGCTTTACACCTTCAAAGCTGATGACGGCACAACGCATTCTTTTATATGGAAAACAAAAAAAGGGAATGTGTACATTGGATTAACAAATTTGTTAAATGACAATTTGATCGTGGCGAAACAGCTCAGAGAAGCTTTCGGAGAGAAGGCGGGGACGACGTTATTATATTTGCGTCTCGAGGATATCAGCCCGATGTCTGATGAAAAACTGCTGCTTCAAGCCGGTACATACCTGCATAAGCGGCATATTCCTTTTATCCTGGCGGTCATTCCGGTTTACTTGAATCCGGAAACAGGCGACAAAGTGTATTTGTCTGATCAACCGAAGATGGTCAAGGTGCTGAAAAAGCTGCAAAGTATGGGCGGCAGTATCATAGTTCACGGCTATACTCACGCTTATCGCTACAGTGAAACAGGAGAGGGCTTTGAATTTTGGGATGCAAAGGCGGATCAGCCGATTACATCCGGAAATGCCGAAGACCCCCCGTCCATTTTGGAGAAAGAACAGGACTTCCCGAACGAACAAGACTATCACAGCTATCTTGAACCATTTCGGGAAAAGGAAGAAACGTATACAAAACAAAAACTGACGCGTGCCATTGAGGATTTGACATCATCGGGTCTTTACCCGCTGGCGTTTGAAGCGCCGCATTACACGATGTCCGAATATGGCTATCAAATCGCCTCGCAGTATTTTACAAGCATTTTCGGCCAGGTCCAGCTCAGCAGCACAACATGGAAAACATCCGGTGCACCTCCGTTTGTGACTGCTCCTTCGATGTTGCACGGAATGACGCTTTATCCGGAAACGATCGGCTTTGTCGACACATAAAAGCAAAACCCGCTCGGTGAGATGGAGGAGCGCATCTCCCAGATGATTGATTTTGAAGGCGGAGTAGCCGGAGGATTTTATCACCCGTACCTTGGGATGAAATATCTGCCTGAGCTGGTTGATCAGATGGAACGCATTCCAGACAGTGAATGGCTTGATTTAAAGAAAACGAAACAAACCGTCAAAACAGACAAAGTGGAAATTCATACAAGCGGTGACGGAACGATTCAGGTGAAAAACGGCGTAAGCCCCATTTACGAGTTTTTCGATCATCACCGGCAAACCCCTCTGGAAAAGGCGTTATGGATTCTCTCCGCTGTTGTGCTCTTATTTGTCATCATGTTTGTCAGTTATACGTTTTACTTGAGAGCCACATTGAAAAAACGAATTTTTAAGGAGAGAAGAAGCCTTGGGTAATACGCTGTTCTTTATCTCGCTAAGTTTAATATGGGTTATGCTTCTCTACCACATGTTCCTCATGCAGGGCGGGTTTCGCCACTATATGACCTTCGAACGGAATATCCCAAAGTGGAGAGAAAACATGAAGGAACTGCCGAAGGTCAGCGTCCTCATCCCGGCGCATAACGAAGAGGTTGTGATTCGGCAGACGCTGAAGGCCATGGTCAACCTTTATTATCCGAAGGACCGGCTGGAGATTATCGTCGTTAACGATAATTCATCAGACCGGACGGGTGATATCGTCAATGAATTTTCAGAGAAATACGATTTCATCAAAATGGTGATTACGAAGCCGCCAAATGCAGGAAAAGGAAAATCCTCTGCACTTAACTCAGGTTTTGCCGAATCAAACGGCGATGTGATCTGTGTGTATGACGCCGACAACACGCCTGAGAAAATGGCCGTGTATTACCTCGTGCTCGGCCTGATGAATGACGAAAAGGCAGGCGCCGTGGTAGGGAAATTCCGCGTCATCAATGCGGCAAAGACGCTGCTGACGAGGTTTATTAATATCGAAACGATCTGTTTTCAGTGGATGGCCCAGGGAGGCAGATGGAAGTGGTTCAAAATCGCCACGATCCCAGGCACCAACTTCGCGATCCGCAGAAGCATTATCGAAAAGCTCGGAGGCTGGGATGACAAAGCGCTCGCTGAGGATACTGAGCTGACCATCAGGGTATATAATCTCGGCTACCACATCCGCTTTTTCCCTGCCGCCATTACGTGGGAGCAGGAACCGGAAACATGGAAGGTATGGTGGCGCCAGCGCAACCGATGGGCGCGCGGCAATCAATATGTCGTGCTTAAATTTTTGGCGCAGTTTTTTAAGCTGAAACGAAAACGGATTATCTTTGATTTGTTTTATTTTTTCTTTACGTACTTCCTGTTTTTCTTTGGCGTGATCATGTCGAATACGATTTTTGTTGTGAATTTGTTTTATGATTTGCATTTATCGGTTGGATTTTTGGCAATGATTCTCTGGATTTTGGCATTTTTCTTATTTATGACAGAGGTCATGATTACGTTGAGCATTGAAAAAACAGAAATGAACAAGCAAAACTTTTTTATCGTATTTCTCATGTACTTCACATACTCGCAGGCATGGATTGTGCTTGTTATCTACTCTTTATTTGTAGAAATCAAGCACCGTTTATTCAAGCAAGAGGTCAAATGGTACAAGACAGAACGATACAATCAACATAAAAGCGGGTGACCTTTTTGAAACAAATAATGATTTTTCTCACAAGCTTCATGCTGCTGGCGATGACTGGACAAACGGCTCTTGCCAAAGACGTACAGGTCAGCGGTTCGCTCCTCGGGAAAAGCAGCCAAGAACAAGCCAAACAGCAGGTGCTGACAAGCGAGCTGATTACACTGTATGGATCAAAAGACAGCGCAGAGCTGACGTATCAGATCCCGGCAGGCGCTTCTTCAGGCAATCAGCAATTGGTAATCGAATACGAGGCATCAAATCTTTTAATTTCTCCATCATCGTTAACGGCTGTCATTGATGATGAACCGGTCAAGACGTTAAAGCTTGATGGTGATTCCAAACGGAAAACAGTGAAGCTGAATCTGAATAAAAGCCAGTCTGCGCAAGGCTATCACAACGTATCGTTGAAATTCTACGGCGTAATGAAAGAGGGCGTGTGCGTCAGACAGGATACATCAGGCAACTGGATCAAAATTTATCCGGACAGCCGGCTGACACTTGCTGACAGCAGTGAAGCGAAGGGAACGTCGCTGGACCATTATCCGTATCCTTTCGCCCAATCTGGAAATACAGCGGAAGAAACAGCTATCATCATTCCGGATCATCCAAGTTCAGCAGAAATAGAAGCTGCTGTTAAAACAGAAGGCTTTTTGAAAACGGTGGACAGCAGTGTCAGTATTGCGTATGTCACGGAATCTGAACTGAAAAAAATCGATAAGCCGACGATTGTTATCGGCGTGGACAAGCATTGGAACGGCAAAGTGAAAAAACTGTTGAAACAAGCTGGGCTACAGGCAAAAGGAGAAAACCTTCTGCTTGCGGAGCGGGTGCTGAAAGCAGAGGGCAAACAGCAGCCGGTTCTGTTTGCGCAAGCGGCGTCCGAGGACGCGCTCACTAAAAAAATCAGCGTGATGACAGATCAGACATATACAGGCCAGCTCAGCGGCGATACACTTTCAATCAGCAAGCTTCAGCAGACTGAAAAAAAAGAAAGCGATAAGCTGACCCTTGAGGATTTTGGAGCGGGCGATATCACAATTGGAGCCGACAAAACATCTTCAGCACATTATTTTTATCCGGCTTCGGCTGTTTTAGATGAAAACCAATTGGCGAAGCTGTCGCTTAAACTGAAAAAGTCTGAAACGATTCAAGCCTCAACGGCTGAAAACGAGTCAGCCTCTCAGGCCGCAGAACTGAAAGTGATGATCAACGGCCAGCCGCACTCGGTCCGGCTTGATGAATTAGGAAAAGAAGATAAAAACGGATTCTATCATGTCACAGTGAAAGTGGACCCTAAGCTGCTGCAAAAAAACCGCTACATTGATATTCAGTTCGTCACGACCGGTTTAAAGGAAAACAACCCTTGCAACACCACTGATGAAGAAAAGTGGGTTTTTATCGATAAAAACAGTACATTATCATACGCCATCAAAGGCATGTCTCCTTCAGCGGATTTTCAAGAGTGGCCGCTACCTTACGCCGGAAACCAGGATCAAACAACGTTAATCGTGCTTCCTGACACCGTAAGCCAATCGAAGCTAGAGGAGCTTTCTCTCGTAACGGAATCCTTTGGCAGCGAAGCACAGCATTCATATACTGTAAAGAAATCATCTGACGTTACAGCAAAGGATGCGAAAGGACGAAACCTCATTTTCATAGGGGGGATCAATCAATTTTCTCTTCTGAAGGAGAAATCATCAGATCTGCTTGTACCGCAGGAAAAGAACGGCTCATTTGATGTATCTGGTTTCGAGATGCTGAATGAGACAACAAAACAAGTGGTATTTACCCAAGCATCGGTTTGGGATTCACGCTATACAATGGCTGTCTTTGCACCGTCAAAAGGAGATGGCACGGCTGTCACAAAAGAGATCATCAGTTATCTGAACAGCAACGATGAGTCGGCAACCGTCCTTAATGAAACAAACAGCCAGCAGGTGTTTACAAACCACCAGCAGCTCAAATCGGAAACAAACAGTTCCGATGCAGAACAACCAACACAGGATCATAGCCAGAAATGGATGTATATTGGTGTGCTGGCACTCATTATGTTGATTGCGGCATTGTTCATTTGGATTGCCGTAAGACGCAGAAAAAGAAAGACAGATACAGAATAAAACAGAGGCGATTTTAGCCTCTGTTTTTTTATTTTTGGTAAGTAAATTCCATTTGTGGAACCTGTCATTTTATTTTTTTCTCTCAGCCAATAAGCCTCTTTACAACGTGCGGGAACGGGAGTATGATCTCTTTTAGAAAACAATTCGCTTAATCTGAAATCAGAGCGGGGGACCCAATAGAACGGCTTTTTGCCGTTGGGGTGAATCCTTTTTAGGTAGGGCTAACTCTCATATGCCCGAATCCGTCAGCTAACCTCGTAAGCGTTCGTGAGAGGAGATGAATGAAACCTGTGTTCGATGTTATGGCACAGGGGCATCCGTTTGCCTCTGTGTTTTTTGTTGTTCATTTTTGAATGCAAATCGCATACAGAGACATCATAGCAGAAAGGACTATCAACAACATGTGAGAGCAAGACACTGATGTTTTATTGTTTTAATTGAAAAATGAGAAATTAAAAGGGGAAGACATCGATGTATCATTCAATCAAACGTTTTTTGATTGGGAAACCACTAAAATCCCAAGCAGCTGGAGAGCAAAAACTGACGAAATTAAAAGCCTTGGCTATGCTTTCCTCAGATGCGCTGTCATCTGTTGCATATGGGACAGAACAAATTCTAATCATTTTGGCAACAATCAGTGCTGCCGCATTTTGGTACTCCATTCCGATTGCGGTTGGCGTTCTCATATTACTGCTCGCACTGATTCTTTCATACAGGCAAATTATTTACGCTTATCCGCAGGGCGGTGGGGCGTATGTCGTTTCTAAAGAAAATCTCGGTGAAAAACCGGGATTGATTGCGGGCGGTTCATTGCTTGTTGATTATATTTTAACAGTAGCGGTAAGTATTTCCGCCGGCACGGACGCCATCACGTCAGCCTTTCCTGCATTGCATGATTATCATGTGCCGATCGCTATTTTTCTCGTGTTAGTGATTATGATTTTGAACCTGCGCGGTCTTTCGGAATCGGCATCCATTCTTGCCTACCCGGTTTATCTGTTTGTGGTGGCGCTTTTGGTTCTCATTGCAGTCGGGTTGTTTAAACTCATGACAGGACAAATAGACCAGCCAGCCCATCATACACCGCTGGGCACACCTGTAGCCGGCATTACGCTGTTTTTGCTGCTTAAGGCTTTTTCCTCCGGATGCTCAGCGTTGACCGGGGTTGAGGCCATTTCTAATGCGATTCCTGCATTCAAAAACCCGCCTGCGCGAAACGCGGCAAGAACGCTTGCGATGATGGGGATTTTGCTGGCGATCTTGTTTTCCGGCATCACGGTGCTCGCGTACGGGTATGGTACGGCGCCGAAGCCTGATGAAACAGTGGTTTCACAAATTGCATCCGAAACCTTCGGGCGAAATGTGTTCTACTATGTCATCCAAGGTGTTACATCGCTTATTTTGGTTCTTGCGGCAAATACGGGATTTTCAGCCTTCCCGCAGCTTGCCTTCAACCTGGCGAGAGACCAGTATATGCCGCGAATGTTTACAGTCAGGGGCGACCGCTTAGGCTTCTCAAATGGGATTATCTTTTTAGGCTTTGCCTCCATTGTTCTCATTATCTTATTCGGAGGACAGACGGAGCACTTAATCCCGTTATATGCTGTGGGCGTATTTATTCCATTTACGCTTTCACAAACCGGCATGTGCATGAAATGGATCAAGCAAAAACCAAAAGGCTGGATCGGAAAAATGCTGATCAACTCCTGCGGTGCTCTGATATCGTTTATGGTTCTATCCATTCTGTTTGTGACGAAGTTTAATGTCGTATGGCCTGTGTTAATCTTTATGCCTATCGTCGTTTTGCTGTTTTTTGCGATTAAAAATCACTATACAGCGGTTGGTGAACAGCTTCGCATCGTAGACAAAGAGCCGGAAGAAATCAAAGGCACCGTTGTGATTGTGCCTGTGGCCGGTGTCACCACCGTCGTGCAAAAATCGATTCACTATGCGAAATCACTGTCCGATCAAGTGATCGCCGTTCACGTGTCATTTGACAGAGAACAGGAAAAGAAATTCGAAAAACGCTGGGAAGAGCTTAATAACGGCGTGCGTCTCGTTACGCTTCACTCCTCGTACAGAAGCCTTGTCCATCCGTTTGATAAGTTTTTGGAAACAGTTGAGGCAAAAGCGAAGAAGGAGCAGTTTTCCGTTATGGTGCTGTTTCCGCAATTTATAACGAAAAAACGCTGGCACACCATCCTTCACAACCAATCGGCCTTCCTCCTCAGAGTCCGGCTGTTCTGGAAAAAGGACATAATGGTTGCCACACTGCCGTATCATTTTAAAAAGTAAAGCTCTAGGACCAAGGGAATCACCTTGGTCCTTTTTTGCGGGAAAAGGAGGTATGGCGGTGTATACACAAGGTGCTTTTGTGATCGTATTGAACGAAAGTCAGCAAATTCTGCTGGTGAAACGAAAAGATGTCCCTCTATGGGATTTGCCGGGCGGCAGGGTTGATCCCGGGGAATCGGCTGAGGAAGCGGCAGTGCGGGAGGTATTGGAAGAAACGGGATACAATGCAGCGCTTTCTGCGAAAATAGGTGTTTACCAAAGGCCAAAGTTTCAAGATGAACAGCATCTGTTTTTCGGAAGCATAACAGGCGGACAAGCAGTGGCTGACGGCACAGAGACAGCGGGATTAAAGTGGGTTTCCCAGGGGCGTTTGCCGCTTTTTATGGTGCCGAATCGAAAAAGGCAGATCAATGATTTCAAGAACGGCGCTCAAGATGTAAATGTCACCGTCAAGGATAGAGGGTTGCTCGCGGCGATCGACCTGTTGAAAAGAAGACTTGGCAAGTGATTCAGGTCTCCGGGTTTTAAAGCCTTTCTCCTGTGGTATTGAAAAAAGGAAAAAGGAGGATACGTTATGGCACATAAAACTGCAGGACAAGTAATGACAGAGCTGCTTGAGCAATGGGGAGTTGATCATGTATACGGCATCCCCGGAGACAGTATAAATGAGTTTATTGAAGAATTAAGACACGAAAGAAATCAACTGAAGTTCATTCAAACCCGCCACGAAGAGGTAGCGGCACTGGCAGCCGCAGCTGAAGCAAAACTCACCGGCAAGATCGGAGTCTGTCTGTCAATCGCAGGGCCGGGAGCGGTGCACTTATTAAATGGTTTATATGATGCAAAAGCGGACGGCGCCCCTGTGCTGGCGATTGCAGGACAGGTTTCTTCTGGCGAAGTCGGACGGGACTATTTCCAGGAGATTAAGCTGGAGCAAATGTTTGAGGACGTGGCTGTGTTCAACAGAGAGGTACATAGCGCAGAATCACTTCCGGATCTCTTAAATCAGGCGATCAGGACCGCCTACAGCAAAAAAGGCGTTGCGGTATTGAGCGTGTCAGATGATTTGTTTGCGGAGAAAATCAAACGGGAGCCCGTGTATACTTCACCGGTGTATATTGAAGGGAACCTTGAACCGAAAAAAGAACAGCTCGTCACCTGCGCCCAATATATTAATAACGCTAAGAAACCGATTATCCTGGCAGGGCAGGGAATGAAAAAGGCGAAACGGGAGCTCTTAGAATTTGCGGACAAAGCCGCCGCTCCGATCGTTGTTACACTCCCGGCAAAAGGTGTCGTTCCCGATAAGCACCCGCATTTTCTCGGCAACCTCGGGCAGATCGGAACAAAGCCGGCTTACGAGGCAATGGAGGAATGTGATTTATTAATCATGCTCGGAACATCATTCCCGTACCGTGATTATTTGCCTGATGACACGCCGGCAATCCAGCTCGATTCAGACCCGGCAAAAATCGGAAAACGGTATCCGGTGACAGCGGGCCTAGTCTGCGATTCGGCTCTCGGTCTGCGCGAATTGACAGAGTATATTGAACGCAAGGAAGACAGAAGATTCCTGAATGCCTGCACAGAACATATGCAGCATTGGTGGAACGAAATTGAAAAAGATGAGACAGAGGCAACAACACCGCTTAAACCTCAGCAGGTCGTGGCCCGTCTTCAGGAAGCGGCAGCTGATGATGCGGTGCTCTCTGTCGATGTCGGCACTGTGACAGTCTGGATGGCGCGTCATTTCAAAATGAACGCGAACCAGGATTTCATCGTCTCCAGCTGGCTTGCGACAATGGGCTGCGGCCTGCCGGGAGCGATCGCCGCAAGCTTGTCCGAACCGGAACGCCAGGCGATCGCCGTTTGTGGTGACGGGGGATTTTCCATGGTCATGCAGGATCTTCCGACCGCTGTCAAATATAAGCTCCCGATCACAGTCGTCATTTTAAACAACGAAAATCTTGGCATGATTGAGTACGAGCAGCAGGTCAAAGGCAATATCGACTATGTCACAAAACTTCAAAATGTCGACTATGCCGCATTTGCAGAAAGCTGCGGAGCAAAAGGCATCAAAGTGACCAAAGCGGAAGAGCTTGCGCCGGCATTCCATGAGGCGCTGCACTCTGACCAACCTGTTGTTGTGGATGTCATGATTGGAAACGAACCGCCGCTGCCTGGCAAAATCACCTACGGGCAGGCGAAAGGCTTTAGCAAGTACATGCTGAAAAACTTCTTCGAAAACCAAAAATTTGAAATGCCGTCACTGAAGAAAAGTTTGAAACGGTTATTCTAAAAAAACAGAGGCCCCAAAAGGCCTCTGTTTTTTTGTTGGAAACAAACGTATTTTCAGCTATAACATGTTTGAATTCATAAAATGATCGGTGTATGTATTAGGAACTGATTTCGCCATACTCGAAACAGACAAAAGGGCAAATGCATCTTGTTTCAAAGGAAGATGCATTTGTCCTTGCATGCTTATTCTTATCAAATCTTACAGAGCTCTTCTCAGTATAGGGTTATTTCTCTTTTTTCTTCAGCCCGAAAAAGAAAGGAAAAGCAGAACCGACCAAGAAGGTGCCGAATAAAAACATGCCGCCGATAAACACGTGAAAATTCGTGTGTCCGGCTGTAAACGCGGTGATCAAGGAAATGACACTGAGCACGATCATGGCAATGCCGGGCGCGACTCTCATTTTTCCCTTGGATTTATGGGCAGCAACAGAACATAAAATGCCGATAACAATAGGAACAATCCACAAATAAAACAGAATAAATACTGACATCATCAAAACTCCGATTTTTCTTCTATCATAACAAATTTCTGTCAAAAAGGGTATCAATGAGCTTTTGCGAAAAAATAAAAACCGGCTTTAGAAGCCGGTTTTTTTATCGAAACGTATCTACAATTAAAAACACATTCAAAGCAACGATCAATACCGCAATCAGCCAAGACACCACTGTGACCCATTTGGCGTTGATCAGAGAACCCATGATCCGTTTATTGCTTGTAAACATAATAAGCGGAATGAGGGCAAAGGCGATCCCGAAGGACAGCACGACTTGGCTCAGTACGAGAGCGGTCGTCGGATTAACACCTGACGCGATGATCAAGATCGGCGGAATGATCGTGATAAAACGCCGTACATACAGCGGAATGCGGTAGTTGATAAATCCTTGCATAATCACGTCGCCTGAAAGTGTGCCGACAGACGAACTGGATAGACCGGCAACGAGCAGCCCGATCCCGAATAAAGCCGCAGACATAGGGCTGACAAGATGTCCGAATTGCTGAAATGCGACGTCGAGATCCTCAACAAACAGGCCGTTTTTGAAGAATAATGCGGCAGCCACAATCAGCATACTTGCATTAATAGCCCCTGCAATCAGCATCGCTATTAAAATATCAATAAATTCAAACCTAAATATTTTTTTCCGTTCTGCATCAGTTTTGCCAACCACCCGCCGCTGTGTAAGGGCAGAGTGTAAATAAATGGCGTGCGGCATAACAGTTGCGCCAAGAATACCCGCTGCAAGAAGCACACTGTCGGTGCCATGAAACGCCGGGACAAAAAGGCCCTTCATCACTGACACGGCATCAGGCTTTGCGAAAAAGGTTTGCAGCGCAAAGGCGATCACGACCACAAACAGCATACCGGCAATACCGGCTTCAAGTGAGCGATAACCGCGGCGCTGAAGCTCCAATATCGCGAAAGAACCGATCGCAGCTATAATAGACGCTTCAAGCATCGGAATGCCGAACAGCAAATACAGTCCCAGAGCCGCTCCGATAAATTCCGCCAGATCAGTAGCGATAATGACCAGCTCGCCCTGAATCCACAATCCGATCGAGACAGGCTTCGGGAATTCTTCACGGGCAACCTCAGGCAAATTTTTGCCTGTCGCAATACCGAGTTTGGCGGATAGGGATTGAATTAAAAGGGCCATGATATTAGAAAATAAGATCACCCATAAGAGCATATATCCGTATTTAGAACCCGCCGAAATATTCGTTGCGAAGTTGCCGGGATCAATATAGGCAATGGCTGCTATAAAAGCAGGGCCGAGAAAAGGGAGCAGCCCTCTGAATCCTCTGATTTTCCCGTCAAGCGCATCTTGGACGGCTTTGGAACGGGGAGATTGTGCTGTGATGTCCTTGTTCATCATGTCTCACCTGAATTCTGTTTGTTTTTGCCGTACAACAAAGAGTTTCCTTGAGGCAAATTATTTTATCTACATCATATGACCATCCCGGTTTCTTGTCAACCGAAAATGTTCAAAATACACTTCTGAATTTTTCCCTGTTATGTAACATGATATGTAGGGATTCGGGATAAGGTCCCATATAAAAAGACATCGTTTCAGTTCGAAACGATGCCTTCTGTATCTAATGAGTCTAGGCTTCCTTCCGCAGCCCGCGGAATATAAGGCCCAGCAAGAATACGAAGATGGCTGCCCCGATGATGGCCGGGAAAATAGCAAAGCCGGCGAGGCTCGGTCCCCATGTGCCAAGAAGTCCGTGCCCGATCCAAGCGCCGATCAGCCCGGCAATCATAGAGCCGAAAATTCCTCCCGGCAGCCGGTTTCCTACAATGGCGCTCCCAATTAATCCGATAACAATAGCAACAACTAATGAAACCAAAAAGCTAAGCATCATGATCACCTCTCATAAATGATTTACCAATCAATAACCGCTTCTGATCATTTCGAAACACCTAAAAGCATATTCCTTTATGACCCTGTTTTAATCTTTCTCTGCACACTGCCGTCAGCTAAATGAACAATGACCTCAGTGCCTTTATGCGCCGCGATTTCCTTTGCCCGTTCAATCGCTTCTTTCTTTGTATCCTTGATTTCAGACACGCGTTTGGCGCCCTCGGCTTTGACTGCCCAGCCTTTTTTATGCTTAATAACATGTTCTGCTTTGTTCATGAGCTCGGGGCCGCTGCCGCTGCTTGGATCAGCATCGCGTTTTGTCTCATCATCATGCGTCAGGAAATCATCAATTTCATCTGTAGAGGCGTTTTCCACCCATTCCTTCGCTTTGCTTGTCGCAATTGGAATCGCGCGCCCTTCCTCATAGCCTTCATCAATCATCGCATTCGCAATGTCTATCGCCTTTTTTCTCACCGGCTTCTCAAGGTTTTTTAATGAAGCAGGATAATCCTTCATCGACCAAGGCATGTCCATCACTCCTTTTCCTTTTATAAAAATGGTACCCGCAGGTGAAAAATAAAAACGCATCCGAAAAAATGAAGGTATACTATATAGTAGAAAAAACGGAAGGGAAGTGCGGATTGGGTGCCAACAGAACGAAAAGAAGACTTACATCAGCAATTAAAAGAGATAGAGAAATGGGAAAAAGATCAGCAAAAAGTCTGGTTTTGGGAAAAGCTCAGCCGTCTCCCGTTTCAGCTGCTGGACAAGCTGACACCGGAATTCATCCAGAAAAAGATCGGCAAGCTCTTGGATGAGGTCGGCAGCTTTGTTCAAACAGGCGGACAGTACCTGACATCTGAAAAACAGATTATCAGGATGTTTCAAAAGAAACTGCCGGGGGAGATCTTTGAATCGCTGGAGGACATCCGGAAAGCTCCTCTTCCTGTCATGGATGAAATTGCGGAAGGAATGGGCAAAAACAGAACCAACGCAGCAACCGTTCAAGGCGCGACAACCGGTGTGGGCGGCGTGTTTACGCTGGCGGCAGACATTCCGGCAGTGCTTGGCTTATCACTAAAAACATTACAGGATATCGCAGTCGCATACGGCTATGACCCAAAGGAGAAAAAAGAACGCGTCTTCATTGTGAAATGCCTGCAGCTGACGTCGGCTGATGTTGTCGGCAAAAGATCGATTTTGCAGGAATTAAAACACTACGATCAAGACCGTACATATAAGAATGTCGCTTCTCAAATCCAAGGCTGGCGAGAAGTCGTTTTGGGCTATCGAGACACGTTTGGCTGGAAAAAACTTTTCCAGATGGTGCCGGTTGCCGGAATGGTTTTTGGCGCCGCTGCCAATCGCTCAACATTAAACGACATTACCGAGACAGGCATGATGCTGTACAAAAAGAGGCGCATTCTTGAACGACTGAAAGAAACAGAACGAGAGATGGAATAGTAGAAAGCAGACGGACACCGCGATCCGCCTGCTTTTTTTAGTGGAAACATACCCAATGTGTTTTGTTTGTTTAAAAGAATTGTGAGCGGGAATACAACAACCAACACCAATTAAAGGAGGAATTCAAAATGGCAGACAATAACAAAATGAGCAGAGAAGAAGCAGGTAGAAAAGGCGGAGAAACAACAAGCAAGAACCATGACAAAGAATTCTATCAAGAGATTGGTCAAAAAGGCGGAGAAGCCACCAGCAAAAACCATGACAAAGAATTCTATCAGGAAATCGGCGAAAAAGGCGGAGAAGCCACTAGCAAGAACCATGACAAAGAGTTCTATCAAGAAATCGGTGAAAAAGGCGGAGAAGCCACTAGCGAAAACCATGACAAAGAATTCTATCAAGAAATCGGCCGAAAAGGCGGAGAGGCAACAAGCAAAAATCATGATAAAGAATTCTACCAAGAAATCGGCTCAAAAGGCGGAAACGCCCGCAACAACGACTAATCAAAAGCATAAAGGCAGACAACCTGTAAATAAAAAAGCGATCCGGCACATCAGCTGGATCGCTTTTTTTTTGGAATCTTCTCAATTTATGCCACTATTGCGATACAATAAGTGAAAAAGGGGTTTTCGCTAATGTCCAAGATGCAAAACTTGCTCGCCATCGCAAATGAAGTCAAAGAAAAGCACGCCAATTTTTCAATCTCAGAGGTCAACGACCACTGCGTGCGCCTTGCGGTGTTTACGGGAGAATATGACTGGCACCATCACCCTGACTCAGACGAATTGTTTATTGTTCTTGAAGGGGAGCTGCTGATCGATTTTAAGGACAAAGAAACCGCGGTGCTCAAAGCAAATGACAGCCTGCTGATCCCTAAAGGCACGGTTCACCGCACACGCTCTTACGTCAGAACGGTAAATCTCTGTGTGGAGCATAAACAAGCCGAAACCGTCATCATAGAGGAGCAGCCATGCTAATCAAAAAGATGATATGTGAAGTGGACGCTGCAAACGCTGAAGCATTTGCAAAAGCGCAGTCACTGTGGGGAGCATTATCGCATATAAGCGGCTTTATCAAACAGGCCGGCGGCTGGCGAAAATCGATAGACGAGCCGCTCACCGCAGAAATCATCAGTGTATGGGAAAACAGAGAAGCCTATGATCATTTTATGGAGAACGAACATGACAGCATATACGAGGAAAACGATCAGAAGGCTGTAATTCTTTCGATAGAGGTGACGGTGTACGAAGAGGATAAACCGTTCGTTCAAGATCTGTTACATAACCCTGATATCCGGTACGAACCAAACTGGACGGTTCTGAAGGCATAATCAAAGCCCAAAACATCATGTTTTGGGCTTGTCTCTTTACTCGCGTCCCGGAAGTGTATTATGAACATAAGGCGGTGCTGGTTTTAACTCCGGTTTTTCTCCAAACGTTTTTGCCTCTTTCACATATTCAAAGGCTTCTCCGTCCGGCGCTTTTTCATTTAGCCAGTTTTGCTTGGCGCTTTCTTCGCCTTCAGAGAAATTGATAAGCTGATGTGAGAACTCTTGTTTTTCGAGCGCTTTCGGGAAGGTACCCGGGACAACCGGACCTTCCTGTGCTTCTAATTCTTTAATGGCGGCAAGCCATTGATTTTGGTGCATTGTGTCACGCGCCAGCAGGAAGCTAAGCATATCTTTGACGCCTTTGTCATCCGTCATTTCAAACAGGCGTGCGACCTGCAGACGGCCCTGAGATTCCGCATTCAGGTTGGCGCGGAAGTCTGCCAGCAGGTTTCCGCTTGCTACGATATAACCGCCGCTCCAAGGTACGCCTGTACTGCTTTCCGGCATGGCGCCAAGTCCTGATACAATCGCATGGTGAGGGTTCATGCCGCCTAGGATGGAGCCGATGACCGGATCTTCAGCAGCTTTTTCCTGCTGATCAAGAGGGGCATCCTCAAGAAGTCTGGCAATCATCGTTGCGATCATTTCAACATGCCCGAGCTCCTCAGTTGCCGTATCCATCAGCAAGTCCTTGTATTTTTCATTTCCTCTTGTGTTCCAGCCTTGAAATAAGTACTGCATGGCAACTGAAATTTCTCCGAATTGCCCGCCTAAAATTTCTTGCATTTTTTTAGCGAATAATGGATCTGGACGATCTGGTTTAGCAGGATGCTGCAGCATTTTTGTGTGCTTAAACATGTACCCATCTCCTTTTTCGTTTATCTCTTTTTATATTTCCGATCGATAGAAAGATAAACGAAAAACAGCGTATCGAGATGGGAACTATGAATCTTTTCGCAGCTCCAACAGTTCCCGGATCAGCTCCCGGCCAAAGATGGGCTCATACTGCCGGTAAACAGGGTCAAGACGCTTCATCCATTCTTGTTTCTCTTTATCTGACAGCTCATAAATATGTATAGCAGAATTCTTTTTGATTTCTTCCAGCTGCTCCTTGTTCATTTGTTCGGCATACGTTTCATTCCACTCCGTCGTCTCCTTCATCGCTTCAGTCAAAATGCGTCTTGTTTCTGGTGTTTGCGCCTTCCAGAAGTGTTCATCAGTCATGACAGCGTAGCCGAGGTAACCGTGGCTGCTTATTGTCAAATAGTCCTGAACATTATAAAATTTTTTAGAATAGATGTTTGAAATTGTATTTTCTTCGCCATCGACTACATTGTTTTCTAACAGCTGAAAGGTAGAATTGAAGGATTCCTGATGAGGTGTTGCGCCAAGCAGCTTGAACTGATCCTCAATCACATCGCTTTGCATAATGCGCAGATCCTGCCCTTTTAAATCATCCGGTGTTTTGACCGGCCCTTGATTTGTTGTGATTTGCTTAAAGCCGTTCGTCCAATAGGCCAGTCCTTTTAATTGGTTTTTCTTTAGAGAATCAAACAGCTGTGTGCCGATGCTTCCGTTCAGCCCTTTTTTGACGGCGTTGTAATCTGTAAATGCATACGGCAGATCAAGCACTCCCCATTCAGGCGAGAGTATGCCGAGCTTCGATGTGGAGGGGGCGATAAATTGAACATCGCCGTTTTGCAATGCTTCAATTTCTTCAATGTCCGAGTACAGGCTTCCATTCGGAAATACTTCTATTTTTATTTTCCCGCCTGATTTTTCGTTCACCAGATCAGCGAATTTATTGGCGGCCAGCCCTTTTGGCGTATTTTCAGCAACCACGTGGCTGAATTTAAACACGATTTGATCCTGCAGGCCTTCCTGGTCGTCATCATAAACAATCTTTTTATTGCCTGTATGATCATGGAATCCGATAAATAAAGCGGTTGCAATTCCAGCGATCATCAGTGCGAGACATGCAAGCAAACTCTTCATGAAAAGCCCTCCCCTATGTTAAGGATAATGGGGGCAATGACATTCGTAAAGACCTGAAAGGAGAAGCTGATGAACAAAAAGAAGCTCTCAATCCGTTGGAAAATCACGATCTTATCCTATATACTCGTCATTTTCTCCTTTTTGATCGGCGGCATTGTGCTCATCGGCAACATTCAGCATACAGAGGAGCGGGAGCTGAAAAAGCGGCTGATGAATACGGCCCGGACGGTGTCAGAGATGACAGAAGTGAAAGAAGCCTTGGCGCGAAAAAAACAAACAGAAGCTGTTCGCCATGCGGTTGAAGAAATCAGGATGATTAATGAAGCAGACTATATTGTCGTCATGGATATGAATCACATCCGATATACGCATCCTGTCAGCACAAGCATCGGCAAGAAATCAGAAGGTGCAGACGAGGAGGCAGCGTTTGCGGAGCACATTTATTTCTCTGAAGCAAAGGGCGAGCTCGGCACGGCGGTTCGCGCTTTTTATCCGGTTAAGGATCAAGACCTGAATCAAATAGGCGTGGTGCTTGTCGGAAAAACGCTGCCGGGGATCGCTGACATCCTGCTTCATTTAAAGCGTGATATCGCCTTCATCGTTGTGCTGACACTCGGCTTTGGCCTTGCTGGTTCCTTTTTGCTGGCCCGCCATATCAAAAAACAAATGTTTCAGCTTGAACCCCATGAGATTGTCCGAATGTATGAAGAACGGACAGCGACGTTTCACTCGATGAATGAAGGGGTGATCGCCATTGACAATCGTCTCATTATTACGATTTTCAATGAAAAAGCGAAACAGATCTTTGAAGTGCAGGGGGATCTGATCGGCAAGGTGATTTGGGAGGTACTCAAGGATTCGCGCCTGCCCGAAATCGTGGAGCGGAACAAAGCGGTTTATAATGAAGAAATTCGTGTCAGCGGAAAAGTCATCATGAGCAGCAGAATTCCGATCGTCATGAAGAAAAAAGTGATCGGCGCCGTTGCGATTTTTCAGGACAGAACGGAAGCGGCCAAGATGGCAGAGGAATTGACTGGTGTCAGAAACTTTGTGGAGGCGCTCCGTGTCCAAAACCATGAGCATATGAATAAGCTGCACACGATCGCCGGCCTCATCCAGCTGGGGAAATCTGAAAAAGCCTTGCAGCTTGCATTCCAGGCGTCAACTGAGCAGGAAAATGTGACTGAATTTCTGCACCGCTCGATTCAAAATGACGCTGCGGCAGGCCTTCTTTTAAGTAAAATCAGAAGGGGAAGAGAGCTCGGCATTGCTGTTCATATAGATGAAAACAGCAGTCTTCAGCAATTTCCCGAGCATGTTGATCAGCATGATATTGTGGTGCTTTTGGGGAATCTGATTGAAAATGCCTTCGGCTCATTTGAAACCGTTCAATCTGAAGACAAACGAATTGACATTAGTATCGAACAAACAGATGATATCCTCGCTATTTTAATAGAAGATAACGGCTGCGGAATTGATCCGGCACATATGCCTCGCCTTTACGACAAAGGTTTTACGGTCAATAAAACTGGCGGCACAGGCTATGGCCTGTATCTAGTGAAACAAATCATAGACAAAGGATCGGGCACGATAGAAGTTGATTCACATGCGGGGCAGGGGACATCTTTTTCTATCGTTTTTCCAATGAAGGGGGAGGAAGCACAGCATGGCTCGTAAAGAATGGAAGGTTCTGCTCATTGAAGACGATCCGATGGTTCAAGAGGTCAATAAGGATTTCATTACAACTGTTAAAGGCGTTACTGTCTGTGCAACGGCAGGAAACGGAGAGGAAGGCATGAAGCTGATTAAAGAAGAACAGCCAGATCTCGTCATTCTCGATGTGTACATGCCGAAAAAAGACGGCATCAAGACCTTGCAGGAGATCAGAAAGCAAAAGCTTGAAGTGGATGTCATTGTCGTCTCCGCTGCAAAAGACAAGGAAACGATCTCACTCATGCTGCAAAACGGGGCGGTTGACTATATCTTAAAGCCGTTTAAGCTTGAGCGAATGAGACAGGCACTCGAAAAGTACAAGCAATATAAACAAAAAATCGAAGCGAATGATACGCTGTCCCAGGAACAGCTCGATGCGATCCTGAATATTCCGCAGCAGGCCGTACAGGATCTGCCGAAAGGGTTGAATCACTTCACGATGAATGAAGTCACTGCTTTTTTGAAACAGCAAACCGCATCCCTTTCTGCTGAAGAGGTTGCCAAGGCGCTCGGCATCGCCAGAGTGACAGCCAGACGATATCTTGATTACTTAGAAAAAACCGGGATCATCAAATTGGACGTTCAATACGGCGGAGTCGGCCGGCCGGTCAACCGCTACGTGTTAAAAGGATAAACCTGAGACCAAAAAGACCAAAATGTCCGTTATGATCATAAACTTCCCCAGACTGTATGAAAACGCTATCATTCTAGTAAGAAAGACACAAAAGGCGAATAGGACAGGGGGATGAAGGATATGAAACTGTTTAAAAATTTAACAGTTCAGGTCATAACCGCGGTCATCATCGGGGTCATTGTCGGGCTGGTCTGGCCGGATGTCGGCAAAGAAATGAAACCGCTTGGTGATACATTTATCAACGCTGTTAAAATGGTGATCGCACCAATCATTTTCTTCACAATCGTTCTCGGGATTGCAAAAATGGGCGATATGAAGAAGGTTGGAAAAGTAGGGGGAAAAGCGTTTATCTATTTCGAGGTTGTCACCACCCTCGCACTCATTATCGGTTTATTTGTCGTCAATATTATGAAGCCGGGTGCGGGTCTTGATTACAGCAAGCTTGAAAAAGGAGATGTATCACAATACACGCAAAATGGCGGTCAGGGAATCGACTGGATTGAATTTATTACACACATTGTTCCGTCCAACATGGTTGATGCCTTCGCAAAAGGGGACATTTTGCAGGTCTTATTCTTTTCTATTCTTTTCGGAGTGGGTCTTGCGGCATTAGGCGAAAAAGGAAAAAGCGTCATTGATTTCTTCGACAAGGTTTCTCACGTTTTTTTCAAAATTATCGGCTACATTATGCGTGCCGCGCCAATCGGGGCATTCGGGGCGATGGCGTATACAATCGGACACTTCGGGCTCGATTCCATCAAACCGCTGGCAAGCTTAATGATGTCTGTTTATATTACGATGTTCCTGTTCGTATTTGTTGCTTTAAATATCATCTGCAAGCTTTACGGATTCAGCCTGTGGAATTACCTTCGCTTCATTAAGGATGAGCTTTTGATCGTGCTTGGCACAAGCTCTTCCGAATCGGTGCTTCCGCGTATGATGGATAAAATGGAGCGCTACGGCTGTTCCAAATCCGTTGTCGGGCTTGTTATTCCGACGGGCTATTCGTTTAACCTCGACGGCACATCCATCTATTTATCAATGGCGACTGTCTTTTTGGCACAGGTGTTTGGAGTAGACCTCAGCATCGGCCAGCAAATTACGATTATCCTCGTTCTGATGCTGACATCGAAGGGAGCGGCAGGTGTGACGGGAAGCGGATTTATCGTCCTTGCCTCAACGCTGTCAGCGCTGCAGGTCATTCCGCTGGAGGGGCTTGCACTCCTGCTCGGGGTCGACCGTTTCATGAGTGAAGGAAGAGCCATTGTGAACCTGATCGGAAACGGAATCGCCACGATCATTGTTGCCAAAAGCGAAAATGAATTTGATGAAGCAAAAAGCATAGAGGCTGTTGAAGGCATGAAAAAAATGAAAACAGCAGTCTGAAAAAAGAACGGCCCATCCATGGGCCGTTTTTTTAATTGTTTAAGAATTATTAAGGTAAGGACAGAGACCTCAGCATTTTTTTGTTATATAATTTACAAATGGATACTATATTGAATGAAGGACGTTTGTCCTAACAGGAGTGTATAAATGGCCGCTTTAGTTAAATTTTTTCAGCACCCGGGAGTAAGGCGTTTCTCCATCTTTGTCGTGTTAACTGGTGTGTTATATCTATTTAAGAGCATGATCAACTTAATATTGCTTACCTTCATTTTCACATTTCTAATGGATCGTTTGGAGCTTGTCGTGCGGCAGTTTGTAAGCCAGTTCTTCCGCGTGAGCCAGCGGGTTGTCATTACGTTTCTTTACATGTTGCTGGCTGTGCTGCTTACAGTCGGGGGCTTTGTGTTTTATCCGGTCGTCGCGGCGCAGATCCAGCAGCTGGTAAAGCAGATTAAACATATTGCGTATCATCCTGACAGCATCCCTTTCTTTGATGAGATCACCAGTGTCTTCGGAGATATTAACATCAGTTCATATGTCAAAGAGGGCTTCAATGTAGTGTATACGTATCTGGCCGATATCAGCACATTCGGCTTGCAGGTCGTGATGGCGCTCATTCTTAGCATGTTTTTCTTATTTGAGAAAAAACGGCTTTCTGAATTCATGGCGAAATTTAAAACGAGCAAACTTAGGGTCTTTTATGAGGAGATTGCTTTTTTCGGAAGCAAATTTGCAAGAACGTTCGGCAAGGTGCTCGAGGCTCAATTTATCATTGCGCTCGTCAACTGTATTCTGACGTTTATCGCGCTTTGGATTATGCATTTTCCGCAGCTGTTTGGGCTTTCGATTATGGTGTTCTTCCTTGGATTGATCCCTGTAGCAGGCGTCGTCATTTCCCTGATTCCGCTCAGCATTATCGCCTACAGCACTGGCGGTGGAATGTATGTGCTCTACATTGTCCTTGTCATATTCGCCATTCATGCGATCGAAACATATTTCTTAAATCCGAAGCTGATGTCGGCGAAAACAGAGCTGCCAATCTTTTTCACCTTCACAGTACTCATTTTCTCTGAACACTTCTTCGGCATTTGGGGTTTAATTATCGGGATTCCGATCTTTGTGTTTCTCCTTGATATTCTGGATGTCACCAACAAGGAAGATAGGTCTAAAGGACCCCGAGAGAATAGCGATAAAAAGTAGTTTAAAATCGAATAATGAGTGTGCCTCGATCTGCCGGCCTGCCTGTTCAGGGCATGGAATTAAGACTCGGAATCGGAGCTTGGCATTGCCTTGCACAGTGGTGAACACAACAGGTGACAATGCTTGTCATCAGTACGGAAACTGAAAAGAACAAACAGTCGGAGCAAACGCTCATCATCGGTTTAACCAAACATTTGGAAGCAACAAATGCTATAATACAAACAGTGCCTAATGTTGGGCACTGTTTATTTTTTGTCGAAAAAGGAGGAAGGCTTTATGGCTGAGCCGATTTTACATATTGAAGGCCTCGATAAAAAAATTGGGTCTAAACAGATTTTAAAACAGATCAGCATGGACGTCATGGAGGGTGAAATCATCGGCCTTCTCGGTCCGAATGGTTCCGGAAAAACAACACTCATCCGTATCATCGTCGGGCTGTTGAAACAAAACAGCGGAAGCGTGACAATCAGCGGATTCCAGCATGATACAGAGTTTGAAAAAGCGATGGAAGCGGTTGGAGCGATTGTTGAGAACCCTGAGTTCTATCCGTACCTGACAGGCTGGGAAAACCTCAAGCACTTTGCGAATATGCACAAAAAAATAGCGGATGAACGGCTTGATGAAGTGGTGGAACGTGTCGGGCTGACGTCAGCGATTCATGATAAGGTGAAAACCTATTCCCTTGGGATGCGCCAGCGTCTGGGAATCGCCCAGGCAATTCTTCACCGGCCGAAGCTTCTCATTCTAGATGAACCGACAAACGGCCTCGATCCTGCGGGGATGAAGGATTTTCGGGATCATATTAAGGAACTCGCAGAAATGGAAGGAACAGCTGTCCTGTTCGCCACTCATTTATTGCGCGAGGTTGAAGACTTGTGCGACCGTGTCATCATCATTCAAAAAGGTGAGATCAAAGCGGAAGTCAGCTTACAAGGAACCGATCAAACCACAGAAAAAGCGATTATAGAAGTGCAGCCGCAAGAAAAAGCGCTCAATTGGCTGACAGGCAATCAATATCAAGCTGAGAGCCAAGACGGGACGATTGTAGTTGAGGTGGCAAAAGAAAACATACCGGAGCTGAACCGATCACTTGTCGGACAAGATCTGAATGTATTTTCCATTACGCCTTACACGCAGTCACTGGAAGACGAATTTATAAAAGCGACAACAGCTCATCAAGAGGAGGGAGAAGAGCTTGTCTAAATTAATTTGGAATGAACATATGAAACTTTTTAATCGGAAGGTCACTTTGGTTTCTCTTATCCTGATGGCTGTCTTTCAATTCTTCATGGCATTGATCATTAAACGGATTGTCATCAGTGCCGGAACAGATGAAAACTTCATCGGCTATTTATCGTATACACCGAGCCTGAACATTTTGCTGCAGGCTTTAACGATCGTAATTGCAGCAACAATTGTTTCGATGGAATTTGATAAAAAGACGATCAAATTTTTGCTCATTCGTCCGGTTAAACGCCAAAAGGTCTTTTGGTCAAAATTAATCACAGTCGTGATGGTCAGCTTCTATTTGTATTTGGCATACTACATTCTGGCATTATTATTCGGTCTCGTGTTTTTTGGCACATCGGTGACTGCGGAATCAAAGACATTGCTGGTCAACACCTTGGCGCTGATCGGGTCAAACTGGCTTGAAGCTGTAATGATGGGATTATTCGGGCTGCTTTGTTCTTCGCTGTTCCGCAATAGCGCGGTAGCAGTTGTTGTTTCTTTTGTCGTTTTATACGGAGCGAGTACACTTGTTCAGCTCATGAAGTTGTTTGAAAACAAGTGGGGCAGCTTTTTGCTTTTTGCGAACACTGACTTTACGCAATACAGAAGCGGAGAGACAGCGTTGTTTTCAGGCATGACGCCATTGTTTTCAATTGGAATTCTCATCATACATGCCATATTCTTCATCGTTGTTGGCTGGTGGTGCTTCTGTAAACGGGATGTTCGGGTCTAAAGGCAAGGAATGACATTTTTGTGAAAAAGCTCACGTAAATCAATATCATTTGATATTTTGGTTTATACTAAAGGTACTGACGGAGGTGTCTCGATTGAGGAACTTTATTACCGCTTTACCGATCGTATTGCTGCTTGGATTCTCATTTGTGTCATTCATGTTTCAGTTTGAACATCTTGTTTATTTCAGGCTCGCGCTTGGGTTGTTTTCTCTCGTGGGACTGTACATGATATATAAAATGAAGACGGGCATCCGCTATTTTATCATCTATCTGTATGCCAGCTGGATTGTGTTGGCCGCAGTGACCGCTTTTGAAGAGCCGATTTTCTCAAGCTTTTTCTTTGGCGGCCTGGTGATGACGATGGGTTACCTGACATATATGCTGATTTATCTCGGCATGAAACAAGACCGGGATGCAAATCCTGTGTAATCGCGCTGTTCCCTTGGGGAACGGCGTGTTTTTCTATACTGGGCAAAAGGTTAACAGTTGCGGAAAAATGGCAGGAAATCTATAATACATATTAAATTTATCGGAATTAAAACTGGGGGGCTGCCGGATGTCATTATTTATACAAAACGATCAACAGCGGCAATGGATGGAGAAAATCGGACGGATTGCGGATGAATTTCAGCAAACAGCTGCTGAAGATGACGAACAGGGACGTTTTCCTGCAGAGAAAATACAAAAACTGCGTGATGCTGGGTATACAGCATTAACATTGCCGGCATCTCATGGCGGAGGGGGCATTTCTGTTTACGATATGCTCTTGTTTCAAGAACGGCTTGCACGGGGAGATGCTCCGACGGCTCTTAGCATCGGCTGGCATTTGAGCGTGATCGGGGAGCTTGGAGAAGGCAACAGCTGGGATGAAGACGTATTTGCATTTGTTGCCAAGGAAGTCCAAAACGGAGCCGTCATTAACAGGGCGGCGACTGAAGCGAAAACCGGAAGCCCGACAAGAGGAGGGCGTCCCGGTACACACGCCGTCAAAAAGGATGGCAAATGGGCAGTGAACGGGAGAAAAACCTTTACGACGATGTCACAAGCTCTGGATTATTTTTTAGTAACCGCATGGATTGAGGACAAACAAACAACAGGCGTGTTTCTCATTCATAAAGATGATCCCGGCTTGTCGATTGAAGAAACGTGGGATATGATGGCGATGCGGGCGACTGGGAGCCATGACCTTGTACTGAACGAAGTAATGCTTGATGAGAATAAGCTGGTGGAACTGCTTCAAGGGCCTCGTGGAGCTAAGCCGAATGGCTGGCTGCTTCACATTCCTGCGATTTATCTTGGTGTGGCTCAAGCTGCTCGTGACTATGCAGTGCAATTTGCATCTGAGTATTCTCCAAACAGCTTGAATGGACCGATCAAGAATGTCCCGGCCGTACAGCAAAGAACAGGCGAAATGGAGCTTGAACTGCTCAATGCCAGACACTTTCTTTTCCATATCGCTCAATTGTATGACGATCCGGTGCGGCGTCCACACTTGACCAGCGAGCTCGGTGCGGCGAAACATATCGTCACAAACGCTGCGCTGTCTGTTGTTGATAAAGCGATGAGAATTGTCGGGGCCAAAAGCCTGGAACGAACCAACCCGCTTCAGCGCTATTACCGTGATGTGCGCGCCGGTCTTCACAACCCGCCGATGGATGACGCCGTGATACACAAGCTGGCAGCTGAAGCGTTTGAGTCATAAAAAAAAGAGCCTTACCGGCTCTTTTTATGTATTGTTTTGCTCTTGCAGATTTTTTTGATGCTTGCGGTCGATCCTGTCATAAATAACGTTCATCAGCTTTGGATTGCCCATAATCGCCTCTTTGTTTTCCTGGATCAGCTGTTGGTAAGTTTTCACTTTACGCTTCGGCATGCTCCGGCGCCCTCCTGACATGTTTGTATTCACTTTCTAACTCCGTCAGCGACAATTCATACAGATGACGCTTTGACTTTTTGTATATACCATTCTGTATTAACAGATGAATGAGCTGTTTTTTTCTGATTTCTGCAGACTGAGGTGTCATTGTGTCACCAACCTCCAATCAAACGATATTGATAATCATTATCAATTAACTTCAGTATACAATGTCCGCAATAGCCTGTAAAGATGAAAAGAGTCCTATTCTTGGCCAATTTACAAACATTCAACAAATCGACAAAAAGTTTCCCGGGCAATAATTTGCTGTCGAAATATTCCGCTTCATTGAACGCACCCTGCTATTTTTCATGTTTTGAACCATACTATGTAATAGAATGGAGGCTGGTATTCAATGGAGCGGACAGAAAATCTGAAAAAGGGAGAAAAAGGGGCGCTCCTCAATATTTTTGCATATGTCATCCTTGCTGTTGTAAAGCTAGTTATCGGGATTCTATATCATTCTGAAGCGCTGAGAGCAGACGGGTTAAATAATGGAACAGATATTGTTGCGTCAGTAGCGGTGCTGATAGGATTGCGGATTTCTCAAAGACCGGCAGACAGCGATCATCCATACGGCCATTATCGGGCTGAAACAATTTCGTCTCTTGTTGCGTCTTTTATTATGATGGCAGTCGGCATTGAAGTGTTAATCGGCGGAGGAAAAGCGATTGCGGGCGGCACAACGGAAACGCCAAATCTTATCGCGGCATGGACGGCGTTAGGCAGTGCTGTGTTTATGTATGGCATCTATTTATATAACAAAAGGCTGGCAGCGTCCATTAAAAGCTCTGCCCTGATGGCAGCGGCAAAGGACAGCAGGTCAGACGCTTTTGTAAGTGCCGGCGCGTTTATCGGTGTTTTTTCGTCCCAGCTGAAGCTGCCGTGGATTGATCCGGTAACGGCTTTTATCATCGGCATCATCATTTGCAAAACTGCGTGGGATATCTTTAAAGACGCTTCACATTCCTTAACAGACGGCTTCCATTTAAAAGATCTTGAGCCTTACAAACAGACCGTCGGCAGGATCGAAAATGTGCATCGCCTAAAGGATGTGAAAGCGAGGTATTTAGGCAGTACAGTTCATATCGAGATGGTGATTACGGTTGATCCGAAGCTTACAGTAGAAGAAGGCCATGGAGTGGCGGATGAAGTAGAAGACAAAATAAAACATGAACACGATGTCACTCATGTTCATGTTCATGTAGAGCCTGACGACATAAAATAAGGCTGTTTAACGAATTAGCTTATATGTTCAGATAAAAATTCAGTCACTTCTTCAGGCGTTTTGGCATTGGCGCTGTGAAGGTGAGCTGTTTTTTCACCGTTTTTGAAGATAAGCAGGCTGGGAATGCCCATTACTTGGTATTTTTCAGCCAGGTCAGGAAGCTCGTCCTTATTCAGCTCATACCAGTCGTTTTGGTTGTATTCTTCCAAAATATCGCCGATGAACATATTCATGCGTGTGCAGTCTGGGCACCAATCAGCATAAAACTTTACAATGATTTCTTTATCGGATTGAATCAGTTCATTAAATTGTTCGTTTGTTGTGATTTTTTTCATATGTCACATCTCCTTTTCAATGCCATTTTAATATAAAATAAAAAGGAATTACATACAAATGCATTCAACATCAGCATGCCCAAAAATAATTAGATCATTTTCCGGTGAAAATGATAAGATAGTAAAGATGAATTGTAGTGGGGGGAGTATCCATTGAAAACAAGTCTAGGATTAGTGTACGGAGGAAAGTCGGCAGAACATAATGTTTCCCTGCAGACAGCTCTGGCTGTAATCAAAGCGCTAAATACTGAGAAGTTTGATATACATCCGATTTATATAACAGAAAAAGGCGAATGGGTTAGAGGCGCCCGTTTAACTGAGCCTGTTTCAAACGTGAAAATGCTTCAATTTGAGCAAGGAGGCAGTGCTTTTTCTCCAGCTGCCCTGAACCAGGAGATGTTTCCGCAGGAAGCGTCACAGCAAAATGAAGCCATCGACGTCGTATTCCCGCTCCTCCACGGACCGAACGGAGAAGACGGTACGATCCAGGGAATGCTCGAACTGTTGAACATTCCTTATGTCGGCAACGGAGTGCTTGCTTCCTCAGCCGGCATGGATAAAGTTGTCATGAAACATTTATTTGCTCAGGCTGGCCTTGCTCAGGCTAAATACGCAGCTTTCCTTAAGAAAGACTGGACTCGTTCTCCGAAAGAAAGCTGTGAGCAGGTTGAACAGGAATTAGGCTACCCTTGCTTCGTAAAACCGGCGAACCTCGGCTCAAGTGTCGGAATCAGCAAATGCCGAAACCGTGAAGAACTGCAAAAAGCGTTTGAGCTTGCTTTCCAATATGATCGTAAAGTCGTCGTTGAAGAAGGAATTAACGGCCGCGAGATTGAGATCGGCGTTCTTGGAAATGATGATCCTAAATGCTCTGTTGTGGGAGAAATCGCACCGAAGACAGATTTCTACGATTACAAAGCGAAATATGAGGATGGAGATACTGATCTGATGATTCCGGCGATTGTGACTGATGAGGAATACGCTACAATCAGTGATATGGCGATCAAGGCGTTTAAAGCGATCGATGGTTCAGGACTCGTCAGAGCGGACTTTTTCCTGACAGCTGACGGCGAAGTTCTGATCAATGAAGTCAACACAATGCCTGGCTTTACGCCTTTCAGCATGTTCCCGCTGCTCTGGAAAGAAGCCGGAGTGGAATATGCTGATCTGATTGAACAGCTTGTGGAGCTTGCAAAAGAACGCCACGCTGAAAAACAATTGATTAAGCATACATTCTAATGAAGAAGGACACTGCCGGTAAAAGGGCAGTGTTTTTTCCCGTATATACAAAGAAAGAGAGGGACCTTACTTGATTAAGCGAACAGTAAAAAACATTGCCGAAATGGTTAATGGCAGACTAACAAATCCGCAATATGAACAAACAGTCATTCATGGAGTGGCAACCGATACAAGAAAACTGGAACAACATCAGCTCTTCATTCCGCTGAAAGGGGAACGTTTTGACGGCCACTCTTTTGTGGAGCAGGCTTTTGAAGCTGGTGTAGCGGCTGTTCTTTGGGATCGGTCAGTACCAAATCCGCCAGAGAATCACGCCGTCATTTTAGTGGATGATACCCTTACTGCACTTCAGCAGCTTGCAAAAGCCTATTTGCAGGAGCTTGGCACGCGTGTCATCGGAGTAACCGGAAGCAATGGCAAAACGACAACAAAAGATATGATTCACGCCGTATTGGGTACCCAGTACCGTGTCCACAAAACTGGAGGAAACTTCAATAATCATATCGGTTTGCCGCTGACAGTTTTAGCGATGCCTGAAAATACGGAGATCGCCGTATTGGAGATGGGAATGAGCGCCAAAGGAGAAATTGACCTCTTGAGCCGCTTGGCAAACCCGGATGCGGCAGTGATTACGAATATCGGCGAATCGCATATGCAAGACCTCGGCTCTAGAGAGGGCATCGCGGAGGCGAAGCTTGAAATCATTAACGGGCTTAAAGAAGATGGAGTGCTGATTTATATCGGGGACGAACCGCTCCTTCAAAATGCATACAGCTGCCAGACGAAAACGTACGGTACGGGAACGCATAATGATTATCAGCTTCAGGATGTCAGCCAGAGTGAGGAAGGAACCCATTTTACAATCAAAGGGATAGAAAAAACGTTTTTTATTCCGATACTCGGCAAGCACAATGTGATGAACGCCATGGCAGCGATTGCTGCAGGGGCGTATTTTGGCATCGCGCCTGAGGATGCGGCAAAAGGACTGAGCGGCCTAAAGGTAACCGGGATGAGACTTGAACTCATCAAAACAGACAGCGGCCTTTCGATAATCAATGACGCTTATAATGCGAGCCCGACTTCCATGAAAGCTGCAATTCAATTGACAGAAAGCCTTGAAGGCTACGGCAAAAAAATGCTCGTGCTCGGTGATATGCTTGAACTCGGCGATCTTGAAGAAACGTTCCATAAAGAGTGCGGCGCTGTGATCAGCCCTGAGAAAATTGACCGCGTCTTTACGTACGGAAAACTGGGAGCTTTTATCGCGGAAGGCGCCCTGAAACACTTTGAGAAAGACCGCGTCAGCCATTACACTGAGAAAAAAGATCTCCTCCAAGCTGTGAAGGAAAACGCATCAAAAGGCGATTTGATTTTATTCAAAGCGTCCAGAGGTATGAAGCTTGAAGAAATCGTTAAAGATTTAATAGAGAGCCCGCTTTCATAAGAAAATATTTTGCGAAAAAACGCATATTGCATCATAAAATAACATGATATGCAAACACTAATGTATGCCGGCCGAAAATTATGTATATCTGGCCGGCTGCGGCTATGATACAATATATATAGGTTATTTCGCGATACGAACATATTCGTCCGGACTTTTCATCGTGACCCGAAGTTCTCCGCTGGATTCTTGGGAGCGGATGGAGCAGCAGCCGGCATATTCGAGATGCCGATCTGCTTCTCATCTTATTGAAAAACAAATAGTGTAATGGTAAGATAAAACTTAAAGTAATTCGGGCTTTGTATACGGATGGATCCTGTCCTTCTTGTCTAAAGGGCAGTTTTATAAGTGGTAAATCACGACATTACTGAAACAGCAATTAGAAGGAGTTTGAATAATTTGACTATAACGTTTCAAGATTTTAATTTAAGTTCTGATCTCATGAAAGCAATTAATCGTATGGGATTTGAAGAAGCAACACCGATTCAGGCACAAACGATACCGCTCGGACTTTCAAATAAAGACGTCATTGGACAAGCGCAAACAGGTACAGGTAAAACAGCTGCGTTTGGTATACCCCTTGTTGAAAAAATTAACCCCGAGTCTCCTAATATTCAAGCAATCGTAATCGCGCCAACCCGTGAATTAGCCATTCAAGTATCTGAAGAATTGTATAAAATCGGACAAGATAAACGTGCGAAGGTTCTTCCTATTTACGGCGGACAGGATATTGGACGGCAAATCCGGGCGTTAAAGAAGAATCCGAATATTATTGTCGGAACACCTGGACGTCTTCTTGACCACATCAACCGCCGCACCATTCGTTTAAACAATGTAAATACCGTTGTAATGGATGAAGCGGATGAAATGCTGAACATGGGATTCATTGATGATATTGAATCTATCCTTTCAAACGTGCCAAGCGAGCATCAGACACTTCTGTTCTCTGCCACAATGCCTGCGCCGATCAAACGCATTGCAGAGCGCTTTATGACTGAGCCGGAACACGTAAAAGTAAAAGCGAAAGAAATGACGGTTTCTAACATTCAGCAGTTCTATTTGGAAGTGCAAGAACGCAAAAAATTCGATACACTGACTCGCCTTCTTGACATTCAGTCTCCTGAGCTTGCGATCGTATTCGGACGTACAAAACGCCGTGTCGATGAGCTGGCTGAAGCCCTGAATCTTCGCGGATATGCAGCTGAAGGAATTCACGGTGACTTAACGCAGGCGAAACGTATGGTTGCGCTTCGTAAATTTAAAGAAGGCGCAATCGAAGTTCTAGTCGCAACTGATGTTGCCGCTCGCGGACTTGATATCTCAGGTGTTACACACGTATACAACTTCGACGTGCCTCAAGATCCTGAAAGCTACGTTCACCGTATCGGAAGAACGGGCCGTGCAGGAAAAACAGGTATGGCGATGACGTTCATTACACCGCGTGAGAAAAGCATGCTTCGCGCAATTGAACAAACAACAAAACGCAAAATGGACCGCATGAAGGAGCCTACACTTGATGAAGCGTTAGAAGGTCAGCAGCAGGTTACTGTTGAACGTCTTCGCACAACAATCAGTGAAAACAACCTGAACTTCTACATGACAGCGGCAGCTGAGCTGCTTGAAGATCATGATGCAGTAACAGTGGTTGCGGCGGCTATCAAAATGGCTACAAAAGAGCCAGACGACACACCGGTTCGCTTAACAGACGAAGCGCCGATGGTCAGCAAACGCTACAAGAACCAGCGCTCTTCTAAACGCAGAGACGGTCAAGGCGGCGGCTACCGCGGCGGAAAAGGGAAAAGCAACAACCGTTCTTCCTACGATAAAAAGCGTTCAAACGATCGCCGTTCTTCAGGTGACAGACGCCAGAAAAAATCTTACTAATTTGATCGATTCAGAGCCCAAAACATGATGTTTTGGGCTTTTTTATGTTCGCGATTTGTTATTCAGCAAACTTTCAGCTGACGGAAGCCATTTTTCTCTGTATGCTTAAGAATGAAACCTTTCTGTAAAAGAGACGTATAAGTAACGACGAAAAAAAGGGAGGTAGGTATTTTTGAGAGAGCAGCCAAAAAACCAAATCAGTCCAGACGGATTAAAGGTTTGGCGACTTCAAGAGATCATCATATCCGCTGTTTGCTTGCTTATTGTCATTGCAGTTGCAGTGTTAAGCTATTATTTTCATTGGCCGTACTGGATCAGCGGCGTGCTCGGCGCAGTTTGGCTGCTGGGATCGATTGTGACGGTCTTTATCATTCCGAAGGTCCGTCATAAGGTGTGGCGATATGAAGTCCATGAACATGAAATAGATATTCAGTCAGGTATTTTTGTGGTGACACGTGTGATTGTTCCGATGGTCAGAGTTCAGCACGTCGATACGTCACAAGGACCATTATTAAAAAAATACAACCTGGCAACGGTGAAAATTTCCACGGCCGCGACCGTTCATTCGATCCCCGCTTTAGAGATGGAGGAAGCGGATCGGCTGAGAGACTCCATTTCCCGTCTGGCGAGGGTGACTGACGATGATGTCTGAACCGAAACGCCTGCACCCGGCAGCAGTCATTTTGAATTTATGCCATACCATTATTCAAACGATAAAAAATATCATTCTGCCATTCTTTTTTGTGTATATTGTCAATTCAAACCATACTGTCCGTTTTTACGGGGCTATTGCGCTCGGTGTGCTGTTCATCTGGCTTGTAGCGGCAAGCATTATCAAATGGAGAAGGTTTACCTATCGAATTGAAGATGATGAATTTAGAATCGAAGAAGGCTTATTTGTTACGAAAAAGCGATACATATCGATTGATCGGATTCAAACAATGAATACGAGCGCGGGCCTTGTCCAGCAAATCTTTAAGCTTGTAAAGCTGCAAATTGAAACAGCAGGAGGAGGCAAAGAGGCAGAAGCCGTCCTTTCTGCTATTTCTGTTGAAGAAGCGGAACGCATCAAAGAAGCTGTCTTTAAGAAAAAAGCGCAAAGACGAGAAAATGAACTTGATGAAGAACGGCTTGAAGCTGAAGAGGAGTTGGATCAGACCGTTGAGGTGCAAGAGCACTATCGCATGAACGCAAAAGAATTGCTCATGGCCGCTTCTACCTCCGGCGGAATCGGAGTCATTATCTCCGCTGTATTTGCACTTATTTCCCAGCTTGATGAAGTGCTGCCGATGGATTGGTTATTCGATAAATTTTCCTTCCTTCAGCACGCCAGTATTGGTATTTACGCGGTACTCATTTTTATCGGTTTATTTATCGCCTGGATTTTCAGCATCGCGGGCATGATGTTTAGATACGCAAACTTTCAAATCATAAAAAAAGAACAGGAACTGGTGATTTCAAGGGGAATTATTGAAAAACATCAAGTCACGATTCCGCTGCGGAAAATACAAGCCATTAAAATCAAAGAAAATATCATTCGCCAGCTTTTCGGCTTTGTAACGGTGTCCATCGTCAGCGCAGGAGGCGGCGACCGGGAAAAAGAAGAAGGCGCTTTGACCATTCTCTTTCCAATGATTCATAAAAAAAAGCTTCCGCACATGCTCCGAACATTTACACCGGAATATACGCTGGAAGAAAACTGCCGCCGCCTGCCGCGGCGCGCGTTGAAACGCTATTTGTTCCGTTCTGTCATTTTTTCACTCTTTTTGATCATCCCGTTATGTATCTTCTTTCAGCCATGGGGCTATCTGTCAGTGATCCTGCTGCCGATAGAATTGCTCTTCGGCTATCTCGCGTATAAAGAGGCTGCATGGACGATCAACGGGGACCGTCTTCAGCTGACGTCTAGATTTATAGGCAGAACAACCGCCATTGTACTGAAAAAACGAATGCAGGTCTGCAAGTTCAGCCAATCCTATTTCCAAAAGAAAGGCCGCTTGTATACCATTTCTACTTCGGTGAAATCATCGAGCCATATGGAAGAATTAACGGTGAGGGATGTAGGTGAAGAGGATGCAGCCTTCATTTTAAAGTGGTACTCATATGAAAAAGCGGACGGTTAATACCGCCGCTCCAGCGTGTCGGCAAACCCTCGCATTCGTTGTCAGGACTGCGATTCGGTGCTCAATGCGAAGTGGATCAACGGCTAAATTCTCAGGCGTCCTGCCTAAACGCCGTCGTCATCACATCCTGTGAAAGTCCGCTCCTATGCTCGTCCTTCCTAGACTTCAAGGGTTTTCAATCACGCTGAAAAGATGACAAAATCCTAAAATGAAAACCATTTTAGGATTTTGTCAACAATCTGAAGCGGCGGTTAATACCGCCGCTCTTTTTTTTGCACGCATAAAAACGAAAGAAGAAACCCGCCGCATAGTCCAAACAAATGGGCCATCATGTTAATATTGGAGTTGATAAACGACATGAGAATGGCAAATGCGAGCAGTGTGATGATCATTTTGGAATGCTCCTGCCCAATTAACTCATTGCGAAAAAGAACCATAAACAGGTATACGCCAAATAGCCCGAAAATGGCGCCTGAAGCCCCGACATGCACGTAATCAAGCGGCTCTGTAACATAAGTGCCGATATTGCCGATGATGCCGGAGCCGGCGTATACAAGAAGGAAACGCGCTTTTCCCAGCATGCGTTCCAAAGCCGGGGCAAATAAAAAGATGGACATGGAATTAAACAGCAGATGTGTGAAACCGGCGTGCAGCAAAATCGGTGTGATAAGCCGCCACCATTCACCGTTTGCGACACCTAGATTATAGCCTGTGACGGTATCCCTCCATAACACGACTGAATGGGCAGGAAGTGAAAAAAACAGCCAGAGAACAGCTTGCAAAGCCAATATAAAGGTAACAACGGGGTAAAGCCTGATAAATGTTTGAAAATTTTCAGTCCGTATAAACATTCCGAGCCCCTTTTCTTCATTTTGGTATATCTATAGTAACACGTTTATGAGACAAACCATTTAAATAGTACGTACGCAAAGGAGGTTATCATACATGATTTACGGCATTGGGCTGGACATTACCGAGCTTAAACGGATCGCCTCTATGGCTGGGCGCCAGAAAAGGTTTGCCGAGCGGATTTTGACGCGAAGCGAGCTTGACCAATACTATGAGCTTTCAGAGAAAAGAAAAATCGAATTTCTCGCGGGCAGATTCGCGGCAAAAGAAGCTTTCTCGAAAGCATTTGGCACCGGCATTGGGAGACAGCTCAGCTTTCAGGACATTGAAATTAGGAAAGACCAAAATGGCAAGCCCTATATCATTTGCACGAAACTGAGCCAGGCTGCCGTTCACGTATCAATCACTCATACAAAAGAATACGCTGCCGCGCAGGTTGTGATTGAAAGGTTGTCAAGCTAGTCTGCATATTAGGGAAACCCCACTCATATATTTGATAGTGCATTAAGGGAGACAAGTTGTTTGAGGCTTTTATGGTACGCATCTGTTCTGCCTAAACGTGTACCGAGCGTACCGTTAAAGTCAAACAAGCGATTTCTTCCTTTTACATCAATTGAGAAAAAGGGGTTGAAAAAGGTGAGAAAAAGCTTTGTTTTGCTTTTAACGGGACTGCTTGCTGTTCTTATTCTTTCTGCCTGCGGGCAAAAAACACAGCAAGATATTGTGGCCGGGTTAGATGAAAAGGCGAAAGAATACACCTCGTACAAAGCAAAAGCGAAAATGACCATCGAGACAGGGAGTGAGCCTCAAGTATACAATGTGGAAATCTGGCACAAAAAGCCGTCTCTGTACAGGGTTTATTTAGAAAATCCGAAAAAGGACCAAAACCAAGTCATTTTACGAAATGAAAACGGAGTATTCGTTCTCACGCCGTCTTTAAATAAGAGCTTCAGATTTCAAAGCGATTGGCCGAACAACAGCAGCCAGGTTTATCTGTTTGAATCGCTCGTAAAGGATGTTCAAAACGATTCGGATGCAGTTTTCACAGCGAAAGAAAAGAAATACGTATTTGAAACAAAAACAAACTATCAGCATAACAAAATGCTGCCCACGCAAGAAATCACATTTAACAAAAAAGATATGAGCCCGTCATCTGTCAAAGTGATGGATACTGACCGGAAAGTGATGGTCAAAGTAGAATTCAGCAGCTTTGAATTTAATAAACAATTTGATAAAGAATCATTTGACGAAAAGAAAAATATGACTCTTTCTCAAATGGATGTCGCCACAAGCGCGAAGCCTTCCGATACATTTGCGGTCAAAACGCCGCTGGAACTGCCGCTTGGCGTCAAGCTGCTTGAAGAAAAAGATGTATCTACTGAAGACGGGAAGCGCATCATCATGACGTACGGAGGAGAAAAATCATTTACGTTAATTCAGGAAAAAGCCCAGATTGCCAAGGCTTCCTCCTCCGTTACGCTGAACGGCGAACCGGTAAATCTCGGCTACACCATCGGCGCCCTGTCGGATGCATCATTATCATGGACATATGACGGCGTAGATTACCTTCTCTCTTCTAAAGATCTTTCTAAAGAGGAAATGGTGACAGTAGCGAAAAGCATGCAGGGACAATCATCGAAATAACCGCCAAAGGCCAAACATGATTTGGCCTTTTTTTCGTTAGACATCGTTTCCCTTTAGCCTTTAATTTTAGTATGATATGTAAATGATATTGAATAAAAGCTAGGAAGTGTCGTAATGAGCACAAAACCTTTTTACAGAGATACGTGGGCGGAAATTGACTTGTCCGCGATAAAGGAAAATGTCAGCAATATGAAAAAACATATCGGTGAACATGTCCACTTGATGGCAGTTGTGAAAGCAAACGCCTACGGGCATGGTGATGCAGAAACAGCAAAGGCTGCTCTTGACGCCGGTGCTTCATGCTTGGCCGTGGCCATTTTGGATGAAGCGATTTCACTGCGCAAAAAGGGATTGAAGGCGCCTATATTGGTGCTTGGCGCGGTTCCCCCGGAGTATGTGGCAATCGCTGCTGAGTATGACGTGACCTTAACAGGTTATTCTGTTGAATGGCTTCAGGAGGCAGCCCGCCACACGAAAAAAGGTTCTCTTCATTTTCATCTGAAGGTCGATACGGGGATGAACAGACTTGGTGTAAAAACAGAGGAAGAAGTTCAGAACGTGATGGCCATTCTTGACCGCAACCCTCGTTTAAAGTGCAAAGGGGTATTTACCCATTTTGCGACAGCGGATGAAAAAGAAAGAGGCTATTTCTTAATGCAGTTTGAGCGTTTTAAAGAGCTGATTGCTCCGCTGCCGTTAAAGAATCTGATGGTCCACTGCGCGAACAGCGCCGCCGGACTCCGGCTGAAAAAAGGCTTTTTTAATGCAGTCAGATTCGGCATCGGCATGTATGGCCTTCGCCCGTCTGCTGACATTTCGGACGAGATACCGTTTCAGCTGCGTCCGGCATTTACCCTGCATTCGACGCTGTCGCATGTCAAACTGATCAGAAAAGGCGAGAGCGTCAGCTACGGAGCCGAGTACACAGCGGAAAAAGACACATGGATCGGGACGGTGCCTGTAGGCTATGCGGACGGCTGGCTCCGAAAATTGAAAGGGACTGACATCCTTGTGAAGGGAAAACGCTTGAAAATTGCCGGCCGAATTTGCATGGACCAATTTATGGTGGAGCTGGATCAGGAATATCCGCCGGGCACAAAAGTCACATTAATAGGCCGGCAGGGGGATGAATATATTTCCATGGATGAGATTGCAGGAAGGCTCGAAACCATTAACTATGAGGTGGCCTGTACAATAAGTTCCCGTGTTCCCCGTATGTTTTTGGAAAATGGGAGTATAATGGAAGTAAGAAATCCTTTATTGCAGGTAAATACAAGTAATTAACTTACCTAAATGGAGAATTCATAAAACAGCTTTGCTTGAAGAGTGAATAATGGTATCATTATCACTGGATGGATAAAAGAGTCGTATCCGTAAGTTTGGTGGAGGTGTATGTTTTTTGTCTGAATCCAGCGCAAGAACCGAAATGAAAATCAGCTTGCCCGAAAACCTAGTAGCTGAATTGGATGGTGTAGCGATGCGGGAGAAACGAAGCAGAAACGAACTGATATCACAAGCAGTGAGAGCGTATGTCAGCGAACGAACAACTCGTCACAACCGTGATTTGATGAGACGCGGCTATATGGAAATGGCGAAAATCAACCTGAATATTTCTTCTGAGGCTCACTTTGCGGAGTGCGAGGCTGAAACGACAGTTGAGCGCTTAGTCAGCGGAGGATAATCATTTGATTGTGAAACGCGGCGATGTTTATTTTGCTGATTTATCTCCTGTTGTTGGCTCAGAGCAAGGCGGGGTGCGCCCGGTTTTAGTGATCCAAAATGACATCGGAAATCGCTTCAGCCCAACTGCTATTGTTGCAGCCATAACAGCACAAATACAGAAAGCGAAATTACCAACCCACGTCGAAATCGATGCAAAACGCTACGGTTTTGAAAGAGATTCCGTTATTTTGCTGGAGCAAATTCGGACGATTGACAAGCAAAGGTTAACGGATAAGATTACTCATCTGGATGATGAAATGATGGATAAGGTTGATGAAGCCTTACAAATCAGTTTGGCACTCATTGATTTTTAGACATATTTGCAGGTTGCTCAAATAGAGCAACTTTTTTTGTTTTCAAAAAACATAAACGATATAATAGTGAAATAACGAAAAAAATATGTTGTTTTTTATTGGGAGGTAAGCGAATTTGATGTCGAATCAGACTGTATACCAGTTCATTGCCGAAAATCAAAATGAACTGCTCCAATTGTGGACTGACACACTAAAAGAATTAAGCGAGCAAGAATCCTATCAGCTGACTGACCAAGTGTATGAAAATATATCTAAAGAATATATCGACATTCTGCTGCTGTCTGTTAAGGACGAAAACGCTGCTGAAAGTCAAATCAGCGAACTGGCGCTTCGAGCGGTCCAAATCGGACTGTCTATGAAGTTTTTGGCTACTGCGCTTGCTGAATTCTGGAAGCGTCTCTATACGAAAATGAATGATAAGAGATTGCCAGATCAAGAGAGCACGGAATTAATCTGGCAGATTGACCGCTTTTTCAGCCCGATTAACACAGAAATTTTTAATCAATACTCAATCTCATGGGAAAAAACAGTATCCCTGCAAAAAATCGCACTGCAAGAGCTGTCAGCCCCGCTTATCCCGGTGTTTGAAAATATCACTGTGATGCCTCTTGTCGGAACAATTGATACCGAACGCGCGAAACGAATTATGGAAAACCTTCTTAATGGCGTCGTCAAACACCGTTCCCAAGTCGTGCTGATTGACATTACAGGTGTCCCTGTCGTCGATACGATGGTTGCCCATCATATTATTCAGGCATCAGAAGCTGTAAGGCTTGTCGGAGCAAAATGCCTGCTGGCCGGAATCCGTCCGGAAATTGCTCAAACAATCGTCAACCTGGGGATTGATTTATCCCAAGTTATAACTAAGAATACCCTGCAAAAAGGAATTCAAACAGCATTGGAAATGACGGATCGAAAAATCGTTTCATTGGGGGAATAACATTTTGAGACATCCGAAAATCCCGATCTTGAAACTGTATAATTGCTTATTAGTATCCATTCAATGGGAACTTGATGACCAGACAGCATTAACTTTTCAAGAAGACTTATTAAATAAAATATACGAAACAGGTGCTAACGGAGTCGTCATTGACCTGACATCTGTGGATATGATTGATTCATTTATCGCGAAAGTGCTGGGCGACGTCATTACAATGTCTAAGTTAATGGGGGCTAAAGTCGTCTTGACCGGCATTCAGCCCGCTGTGGCAGTGACGCTGATTGAACTTGGAATCGCGCTTGAGGAAATCGAAACTGCGCTCGACTTAGAGCAGGGGCTTGAGACATTGAAGCGGGAATTGGGGGAATAGCGAATGAACGACCAATCCTGTGTAAAAATCATGACAGAATGGGATATTGTGGCCGCCAGACAGCTGGGACGAAACGTTGCGAAAGAACTGGGTTTCGGCACGGTAGACCAGGCTAGAATTACAACGGCTATTTCAGAATTAGCCAGGAATATTTATTTATATGCCGGCAAAGGGCAGATTGGAATTGAACAGGTCGCAGACAGAGGAAAAAAAGGCCTGAAAATCATAGCGGAAGACCAAGGGCCGGGAATTCCTGATATCCGAAAAGTCATGGAAGACGGGTTTTCAACGTCTGGAGGACTAGGTGCGGGACTTCCCGGGGTCAAAAGGCTGATGGATGAATTCAGCTTAAATTCCGTAGCGGGGGAAGGAACAGAGATACAAGCCATCAAATGGCTTCGGTAGGAGGTAAGAACGTGGATTTTAGGGAGGTTATTGAGCAGCGGTATCATCAGCTGCTTAGCCGATATATAGCCGAATTAACAGAAACATCTTTATATCAAGCCCAAAAATTCAGCCGAAAAACAATCGAGCACCAAATTCCTCCGGAAGAAATCATCAGCATTCACAGAAAAGTGCTGAAGGAGCTGTATCCAAGTCTCCCGGAAGATGTGTTTCATTCGCTGGATTTTTTAATAGAAGTCATGATTGGTTATGGAATGGCTTATCAGGAGCATCAAACCCTTAGAGGGATACAGCAGGAAATCAAATCAGAAATTGAAATCGCGGCAAATGTCCAGCAGACGCTGCTCGGAACTAAAGTTCCTCAGGAGGAAGCGCTGGATATCGGCGCCATCAGTGTTCCCGCTAAACAGATGAGCGGTGATTACTACCACTTTGTCAAAGACAAGGAATCCATCAATATCGCAATCGCGGACGTGATCGGAAAAGGCATTCCAGCGGCTTTATGCATGTCCATGATTAAATACGCGATGGACTCTTTGCCGGAAACGGGCATACACCCTTCTCAAGTGCTGAAAAATTTGAATCGTGTTGTTGAACAAAACGTTGATGCCAGTATGTTTATTACGATGTTTTATGCGAATTACAATATGGACAATCATCAATTTACATATGCTTCAGCGGGACATGAACCGGGATTCTATTATTCTCAAAAGGACAACACGTTTTACGATTTAGAGGCCAAAGGACTCGTTCTCGGCATCTCACAGGACTATGACTACAAACAATTCGATCAGCATCTGGAAAAGGGCGATATGATTGTTTTATTTTCTGATGGCGTCACAGAATGCAGAACGGAAAACGGTTTCTTGGAGCGTCCTGATCTGCAGAAGCTCATTGAGGAACATATGTGTTCCTCCGCGCAGGAAATGGTCAAAAACATTTATGACAGCCTCCTCAAATTGCAGGATTTTCAGCTTCACGATGATTTTACGTTAATTGTTTTGCGGAGAAAGGTTTAACGTCTGCCAGACGAGGGTATAAAGCAACTAGTGATTAGTGATTTGAAGGAAAATTTGAGGTGATACGAATGAATATAAATGTTGATGTGAAGCAAAACGAGAATGATATACAAGTAAACATTGCAGGAGAAATTGATGTATACTCAGCCCCGGTGCTCAGAGAGAAGCTCGTTCCTCTGGCAGAACAAGGAGCTGACTTAAGAATTTGCCTGAAAGATGTCAGCTACATGGACAGTACCGGATTGGGCGTTTTTGTAGGGACCTTTAAAATGGTGAAAAAACAAGGCGGTTCGCTGAAACTTGAAAATCTTTCTGACCGGCTGATCCGACTGTTTGACATTACAGGCTTGAAGGACATCATTGATATTTCTGCAAAGTCAGAAGGTGGAGTGCAATGAAGAATAATGTTGATTACATCGAAATGAAAGTGCCGGCCCAACCTGAATATGTTGGAATTATAAGACTGACGCTATCAGGGGTCGCAAGCAGAATGGGCTATACGTACGATGAAATTGAAGATTTGAAAATCGCAGTCAGCGAGGCGTGCACAAATGCGGTTCAGCACGCTTACAAAGAAGATAAAACTGGGGAAGTGTCAATACGATTCGGTGTGTTTGAAGACCGTTTAGAGATTATTGTGGCGGATGAAGGAGACAGCTTTGACTTTGATCAAAAGCAGCAGGATCTAGGGCCGTACACACCTTCGCACACAGTTGATCAATTATCAGAAGGAGGGCTCGGTCTATATTTAATGGAAACGCTCATGGATGAAGTCAGAGTGCAAAACCACTCCGGCGTCACCGTAGCGATGACAAAGTATTTAAATGGGGAGCGAGTTGATCATGACACAACCATCAAAAACTACGAAACTAACTAAAGATGAAGTCGATCGGCTCATAAGCGATTACCAAACAAAGCAAGATGAACAGGCGCAGGAAACGCTTGTGCGGGTGTATACAAATCTGGTTGACATGCTTGCGAAAAAATATTCAAAAGGCAAAAGCTTCCACGAGGATCTCCGCCAGGTCGGCATGATCGGGCTGCTAGGCGCGATTAAGCGATACGATCCTGTTGTCGGCAAATCGTTTGAAGCTTTTGCAATTCCGACAATCATCGGTGAAATTAAACGTTTCCTCAGAGATAAAACATGGAGCGTTCATGTGCCGAGACGAATTAAAGAACTGGGTCCAAGAATCAAAATGGCGGTTGATCAGCTGACCACTGAAACACAAAGATCGCCGAAAGTAGAAGAGATTGCCGAATTCCTCGATGTTTCTGAAGAAGAGGTTCTTGAAACGATGGAAATGGGCAAAAGCTACCAAGCCTTATCCGTTGACCACAGCATTGAAGCGGATTCGGACGGAAGCACCGTCACGATTCTTGATATCGTCGGATCACAGGAGGACGGATATGAGCGGGTCAACCAGCAATTGATGCTGCAAAGCGTGCTTCATGTCCTTTCAGATCGTGAAAAACAAATCATAGACCTTACGTATATTCAAAACAAAAGCCAAAAAGAAACTGGGGACATTCTCGGTATATCTCAAATGCACGTCTCGCGCTTGCAGCGCAAAGCTGTGAAGAAGCTCAGAGAGGCCTTGATTGAAGATCCCTCGATGGAGTTAATGTAATGATCCAGGTTGAAGAAAATGAGCATATTCAAACTCTAGTATATCAACTGAATAAAGAAGGGAAATCGATTTGCGGTGACAGCTTTTTTATGAAAGCTGATGATAAGGAGTTAATTTGCGCGGTTGCTGACGGACTGGGAAGCGGATCACTTGCTAACGAATCCTCTGCAGCCATCAAAGACTTAGTGGAAAACTATGCGAGTGAAGACGTAGAAACAATTATCGAACGCTGTAATCAGGCGATGAAAAACAAAAGAGGCGCTACAGCATCTATCCTGAAAATCAATTTTGAGCAAAGGCAGTTTACGTACTGCTCTGTCGGAAATGTACGGTTTATTCTGCATTCCCCGTCTGGTGAAAGCTTTTATCCTCTGCCGATTTCGGGCTATTTATCAGGCAAGCCGCAAAAATACAAAACGCACACCGCCACCTATGAAAAGGGTTCAAAGTTCATTATACATACAGATGGACTCAACGTACCTGATATCCGCTCCCATTTAAAAAAAGGCCAATCGGTAGAAGAAATATCGAATTCGCTGAAAATGTATACGACATCGAGAAAAGATGACCTGACCTATATTCTCGGACAGCTGTCCTAAAAAACCTGAAAAAGAAGCTGGACATCCGGCTTCTTTTTTTTTGCGGTTGACTATTAATAAGTGCGCTTATTATAATTAATAAGTGAACTTATCATTCTGGGAGCTTATGGATGTGGAATTATGAATACACAGCGATAGCTGATGCGGATGTGGGAAAACCTGGAACTGTTATCAGGAAACAGAAACAATGGATCAATGGGAGACGGGTATTGCATCAGATTCTTTGAAAGGACAATTTCAAAATGGAACGGAAGGAACATTGCTTCTGCAAGGAAAAACAATTCTCTTATGGCTTGAGCATGTGGAGAAACATCGGGCGTTTTCTGTCATGGTCAACATGCCCGCATAGCAATGTAAAAATGGAGTTTTTTCACGTGCTTCAAAAGCAAAAAGAAGATTTGTATATCACATATGGAATTGTATTAGAAGGCGCTGAAGCAAAAAAGTGGGGAGAAATCATTGGGACTGAACTGTCTAAAGACATGCCGACGGCTGTCAGCAGGCTTGTTCACCTTTGCGGAGGAGTGATAAAATGAACACAAATTATTGGATCGGCGTTGTGTCAGAGCAGCATGTATTAAAAGGCGCTGCCGGCGGTTTTGCACAGCTGTGCCATGGAAAAAAAGCCCCGCTCGCCAAAATGAAAGAGGGAGATTGGCTGATTTATTATTCTCCGAGAGACGCATATCCAGACGGCAAACTGCTGCGAAGCTTTACTGCGATCGGCAAAGTAAAAAGCGGAAACATCTATCCGTATCAAATGGCTCCGAATTTTATTCCATACCGATTAGATATAGACTATTATCCATGCCATAAAATCGGTTTTTACGACATTAAATCAAAGCTTGAATTCGTTCAGGAAACCAAGCATCTTGGCTTTTTATTTCGCAGAGGACACTTTGAAATAAGCAAAAAAGATTTTTTGACAATAGCACAAGCGATGGGAGTTAACATAAGTGGAATGGCACTCTAAATTTAGCGGTCCGAACACAAGCCCGGGCTTTTTATTATGGCAGGCCACGCAAAGCTGGCAGAGGAAAGTGGGAAAAGCATTGGCTGAGTTTGACCTGACCCACGTTCAATTTGTTCTGCTGACCTCGTGCAAGTATATGATTGCTCACGGAGAAACCGTCACGCAAAAAAAACTTGCAAGCTTCAGCCAGACCAATATCATGATGGTTTCGGAGGTTGTGCGGACGCTTGAGAAAAAAGGATTTATCGAAAGAAGCAAAAATCCCCAAGATAAAAGAGAGGTTCTCCTGTCTCTTACAGAAACAGGAGGAGAAAAAGTAACAGCGGCTTTGCCAATTGTTGAGAAGATTGATCAAGCCTTCTTTGCAGCTGCGATGAAAAAAGAGAATTTTCTGAGCGGATTACAGGAACTATTGAAACATGAGTAAAGATACGGGCAGCGTCAGCTGTCTTTTTTTATGTGTTTTTTTCGGTTTTTGATACACTAGAGACAGAACGACAAAATTGGAGGCTTTGGTTACATGGAAACGTCAGCCCTTTTAAAACAGCAAATTGCGAAAGAAATAAGTTTATCACAAAAACACGTTGAAAGTGTCATCCGCCTGCTTGAGGACGGCAATACAGTCCCGTTTATTGCCCGGTATCGAAAAGAGCAGACGGGTTCAATGGATGAGGTTCAGATTCAGACGATTTCTGAACGCTGGCAATACATACAAAACCTGAATCAGCGAAAAGAAGAAGTCATCAGGCTGATTGCAGAGCAGGATAAACTGACAGATGATCTAAAAGGTAAAATCGAGCAATCGGTGAAGCTTCAGGAAGTGGAAGACCTTTACCGCCCTTATAAACAAAAACGTAAAACAAAGGCGACAGTCGCCAAAAGCAAAGGCCTTGAGCCGCTTGCCGACTATATCCTGACACTTCCCCAAGATGATCGTCTGGCAGCAACTGCAGACCAATACATCAGCGAAGAAAAAGAAGTGTTCACACGAGAAGAAGCGATTGAAGGCGCCAAGCACATTATTGCGGAACAAATTTCAGACGAGCCGACCTTCAGAAAGTGGATTCGCCAGGAAACCTTCAAAAGAGGAACCATTAAGTCTGCAGCCGGAAAGTCGGCAGACACCGATGAGAAAAATGTGTATGAAATGTATTACGAGTATGAAGAGCCAATTGCAAAAGTCGTTCCGCATAGGGTACTGGCAATGAACCGCGGCGAAAAAGAAGATATTTTAAAGGTGTCAATCGAACCGCCTGCGGATCACATTAAGGCGTATTTAGAAAAACAAATCATTAAAAATCGCTCAACATCCGTAAAAGAGATTTTGCAGGAGACAATTGAAGACAGCTATAAAAGGCTGATCCAGCCGGCAATCGAGCGTGAAATCAGGAAAGAGCTCTCAGAAAAAGCTGATGAACAGGCGATTCATATTTTCTCAGAGAACTTGAGAAAACTTCTTTTGCAGCCGCCGATGAAAGGCAAAACCGTTCTCGGTGTTGACCCAGCCTTTCGAACCGGCTGTAAGCTCGCTGTGTCAGATGAGACTGGAAAAGTCTTGAAAATTGATGTGATCTATCCGCATGCGCCAGTCAACAAAACAAAAGAAGCCCATGAAAAAGTGAAAAAGACTCTTGAGCAGTATCAAGTCGAGATGGTGGCGATCGGAAACGGCACAGCATCCAGAGAAACAGAACAATTCATCGTCAATGTACTGAAAGACATGCCGCGCAAAATTTATTATGTGATCGTCAATGAAGCGGGTGCAAGCGTCTATTCGGCTTCAGAGCTGGCCCGAGAAGAATTCCCTGACCTTAAGGTTGAAGAGCGCAGTGCCGTGTCTATTGCGCGAAGACTTCAAGACCCGCTCGCGGAGCTCGTTAAAATCGATCCGAAGTCTGTTGGTGTCGGACAGTATCAGCATGACGTCAGCCAAAAACGCTTAAATGAATCTCTGCGGTTTGTCGTCGAAACGGTCGTAAACCAGGTGGGAGTAAACGTCAACACAGCCTCCGCCGCACTGCTTCAGTATGTAGCGGGATTATCGAAGTCTGTAGCAGGCAACGTTGTCAAAAAACGTGAGGAAATCGGAAAGTTTTCAAATCGAAAAGAACTGAAGGACATCCCAAGGTTAGGTGCGAAAACCTACGAGCAATGTATCGGTTTCTTAAGAGTGCAGGAAGGGACAGAGCCTTTGGATAGAACAGGCATCCACCCGGAAAGCTATAAAGAAACAAAAGCACTTTTGAAAAAACTCGGACTTTCAACAGAACATATCGGCACGGCGGAATTGAAGGACAAAATCAATCAGCTGGCGCTCTCTGAAACGGCAAAAGAGCTGGGAATCGGCGAAATCACTCTGAAAGACATTTGTGAACAGCTGACAAGGCCGGAACGCGATCCACGCGATGAGGTGCCTAAGCCTTTACTGAAAACAGACGTCCTTCAGCTGGAAGATTTGAAAGAGGGAATGGAACTGCAGGGCACCGTGCGCAATGTAGTGGACTTCGGAGCGTTTGTTGATATCGGAGTCAAACAAGACGGGCTTGTGCATATCTCAAAATTGAGCAATCAATTCGTCAAGCATCCTCTTGATGTCGTATCTGTCGGCGATATTGTGACAGTTTGGGTTGACGGCGTAGATGTACAAAAAGGCAGAGTATCGCTGTCTATGGTAAAATAAAAGCACTGCTTACGAGCAGTGTTTTTTCCTATAGAAATACCAGCATTGATTCAGCAGTTTAATTTGGTAATTATCTTTTTCAAGGAACGCTTTTTGCATCTGCTTTTTAAGCCAATTTGGCATAGGCTCATTCCTCCTCAGCTTTTATCATAAGAGGGACGGTGATTACCATATTGTATGCGAACGGTGAATTGTCCCGTTCAATGTTTTTTAAGTGAGGTGCACTATGGATAATATAGAGCTTCAAAAGCTGACAGAGGATATTTCTAAAACATATTTTAAAAAGCCGTTCCGCCATCAGGCGCTTTTTAATGACAGGCTTAAAACCACGGGCGGAAGGTACCTGTTAACCTCTCATAACATTGAATTGAACAGAAAATATCTGATTGAACACGGCAGGGAGGAGCTGATCGGCATCATCAAGCACGAGCTCTGCCATTATCATCTCCACCTTGAAGGAAAAGGGTACAAGCACAGAGACAGAGATTTTAGAATGCTACTGCAGCAGGTCAACGCGCCGAGGTTCTGTACACCCCTTAAGAAAAAAGCGGAAAACAAAAAAACTTATATGTATATCTGTACGGCCTGCGGCCAACAGTATATAAAGAAGCGCGCCATGAACCCTGACAGATACAGATGCGGAAAATGCCGCGGAAAAATAAAAAGAATTTTTTCGTGAAAAAGGTTGACGAATATGGCAAGCCTATGTTACATTATAAAAGTCGTCACGAGAGATAAATAAAAACATTTACCTCTTGACACTGCAAATCAAGGCTGATATAATAAGTCTTGTCTCATTATTCCACAGTAGCTCAGTGGTAGAGCTATCGGCTGTTAACCGATCGGTCGCAGGTTCGAATCCTGCCTGTGGAGCCATATTGGAGAAGTACTCAAGTGGCTGAAGAGGCGCCCCTGCTAAGGGTGTAGGTCGCGTAAGCGGCGCGAGGGTTCAAATCCCTCCTTCTCCGCCATAAGATTTCGATATAAGTTCTCAACCATCGGCCCGTTGGTCAAGCGGTTAAGACACCGCCCTTTCACGGCGGTAACACGGGTTCGAATCCCGTACGGGTCATTCCATTTCGTTGGGCTATAGCCAAGCGGTAAGGCAACGGACTTTGACTCCGTCATGCGTTGGTTCGAATCCAGCTAGCCCAGCCATTTTTATTTTTGAAATCTAATAGTAAGAGCCATTAGCTCAGTTGGTAGAGCATCTGACTTTTAATCAGAGGGTCGAAGGTTCGAGTCCTTCATGGCTCACCATTTGTCTTTTTGCGGGTGTGGCGGAATTGGCAGACGCGCTAGACTTAGGATCTAGTGTCTTACGACGTGGGGGTTCGAGTCCCTTCACCCGCACTTTATTTACAAAGTGCACGCAAATCGGTTTTACTAGGTTAAGAGCCTACTAAACCAGCACAAACACAATTTAATGATCACGCGGTCGTGGCGGAATGGCAGACGCGCTAGGTTGAGGGCCTAGTGGGTGAATAACCCGTGGAGGTTCAAGTCCTCTCGGCCGCATCTCAATAATACCAAGGGTTTAACCACCTTTGGTATTATTTTTTTGTGCGGAAATACGGCTATGAGAGAAGAGTTGCTCACCAAAACTCACCAGTTACTTAAAGTAATCATCCAAACGGTCGGCAGTTCCTTCTGTTTATTAGGAAAAAGATATCCGTTCATTGTAAAAGAAACGAACCATGCCCTATTCGTTCAAAAAAACTAATGGGTGATACATATTATACATGATTAATATGTATCACCCATTTCTTTCTTGTTCAACAATCGCGCTTGAGGAGAACATAAGCTAATACAACTGACTCGATTTCTAAAGTTGCTCCATTCTTTTTTTAAACAACTCATCCACAACCTGTTTTAAAATCTCGTACGACTGAATTTCCTTGCTCAATTCGTAAATATTAGATAACACAATTAATTCATCTGCTTGATACATTTGTTGGAAATCAATTAGTTCGCGACGAATTGTTTCTCGATCACCCATGATTGTATACCCCAGTCGACTGTGGAGAATTTCTAATTCAAACTGTGATAACGATTCTAGGAAGTTTTCAGTGGGTGGAATAAGCTTACTTAAATTATTTGTATAAATATCAATATACACCTGCAAATGACTTGCAGAAATAAAAGATGCCTCGTCCATAGATTCTGCTGCAATCACATTAATGCAAGCGATCACATAAGGTTCTTGTAAATAAGAAGACGGTTGGAAATTTTCTCGATAAATAGAGAGCGCTTCTTCCATCGAATGGGGTGAAAATTGAGCGCCAAATGCATAGGGTAAACCAAGCTTTGCAGCAATTTCCGCTGAATCCGTTGAGGATCCTAACACAAAAACAGGCACATGCGTTCCAATACCCGGATAAGCGCGAACCTCACCCTGTACACTCTTATCCCCGACAAAACGCAAAATATCATTTACTTCTCTTTCAAAGAAAAACACTCCATTATGGTTGGAACGACGAATCACATCGGCCGTTTTTTGATCCGTTCCGGGTGCGCGTCCTAATGCCAAATCTACACGATTTGGATATAATGTTTCAAGTGTTCCAAATTGCTCCGCTACGATTAATGGGGAATGATTTGGCAACATAATACCCCCTGAACCTACGCGAATGTCTTTTGTATTTGCTAATATATGTTGTACAATTGATATGGTTGCTGCACTTGCATAAGCGTCGTGATTATGATGCTCTGCAAACCAAATCCGTTTATAGCCCATATTATCTACAGCTTTAGCTAATGACACTGCAGAATCAACCCCTTGTTTCATTGTTTCTCCTTGTCTTAATGGAGCAACTGATAAAACAGATATATCAAATTTTTTCATAATTTCACCTCTAAAATAATGAACTTATACAAGATCAATGGAAAAAACATTTTGAAAAATTGTTTCATATTAAATGGTGTCCATTCCTCTTTGATTTGCATGCAAATAAATATATACTTTCTCAAACGATCAATACATAGGCAAAATAAAGTTATTTCACAATTTCACTTTATTTTTAAAGTTTTAAGCAAACATAAAAAAATGTTCAGTGAACAAAATATGTAAAATACATCTTATTTTTCAGAAAGGATACAAGAAAATGATTGATGAAATAGATAAAAAAATACTTGATGAGCTGTCTAAAAATAGTCGCCTTACAATGAAAAAATTAGGGGAAAAAGTACATCTCACTGCACCAGCAACTGCATCAAGAGTAGTAAAGTTAATAGACAATGGCATAATAAAAGGATGTAGTATCGAAGTGAATCAAGTGAAATTAGGCTTCTCTATACATGCTTTTCTTAATATTTATATCGAAAAAATCCATCATCAACCCTATTTAGCTTTTATAGAAACACAAGATAACTATGTAATAAACAATTATAAAGTTAGTGGAGACGGTTGCTATTTGCTTGAATGTAAATTTCCTTCAAACGAGGTATTAGATCAATTTTTAAATGACTTAAATAAACATGCAAACTATAAAGTGTCGATTGTTATTGGTAAATAGTTAACTTTATAAAACGGAGATGTGCGGTCATATAACATGATATATATGCTCTAAAAAAGCCCTAGGTTGGATATGGAATTTACCAAGCTGGGGCCTTTTTATACATTATAATAACAAGCGCATTATTCATCAGACATTAATGAAGTATTATAATGCTTTTTTACTTCCTTAATAGACAAATAAAGCTGATAGTTTCCATACTTCAATAAATCATTCAGAAGGTGATTTAAAACTTCTTGTGAATGAACCGTTACCTTCAGAAGATAACATGCATCTCCCGAAACACGATGAGCTTCGCTAATTTCATTACGAGTAGCAATAAATTTCAATAAATCATCATGCGTATATGCATTCATGAAAAAGAAGACAAAGGCTGTAAAAGAAAACCCCATCTTCAATTCATCAACCACAATCGAATATGCTTTAATGATACCGTTATCCTCCATTTTTTTGATGCGATTGCCTACCGCTTGTCCTGTCATATGAATTTTTTCACCGATTTCTTTCCATTGTATCCGAGCATTTTTATTTAATAATTGGAGAATTTGAAAATCAATTGAATCAATTTGCATAGTAACTCCTTTCACAGTGAAAAAGTTTTACAAAATAGTATTTCATGAGACCATCGAAAATTCAATGGAAATTATATATCCTTATACAGTATAAAAATTTTAAGAGGTGAAAAAATGACAACAGCTTTATTAGTGATTGATATTCAAAATGATTACTTTCCAAATGGGAAGATGGCTTTAACAAACCCAGAGAAAGCAGCACAAAATGCGGCTAAACTACTTTCACACTTTAGAAACACAGGCGCACCTGTCTTTCATGTACAGCATATCACAGAAGGTAACATCGCTCATTTTTTCCATCCAAATACAGAAGGTGTCGAAATTCATGAGTCAGTACGTCCATTAGAGAAAGAGACAGTCATTGTAAAACATATGCCGAATAGCTTTTTCAATACAGATTTAAATGGAAAGCTACAAGAAGAAGGGGTTAAAGAATTAGTTGTTTGCGGTATGATGTCCCATATGTGTATTGATGCAACAGTTCGTTCTGCAGTTGAACATGGTTATGTATGCCAAGTGGTAGAAGATGCTTGCGCAACAACAACATTGCAAATTGAAGATAAAATCGTTCCTGCTGAGCATGTCCATTACGCATTTATGGCCGCATTAAATGGTGTCTATGCAACAGTAAAAACCACAGAGGCATTTTTAAAATAAAAGAATTTCCTGCGCGAACATAACGTCTTTCTTTTCACAAGAAAGATGATTCAACAACTTAAAAAAGGATGTTCAGAAAAATACTTCTGGACATCCTTTATTCATTATCTTTTATTGTTTTTCAGTATCATTATTCCCATCTGATAAAAGATCAAGATGTCCTGTTTTTGATCCATAGTAAGACCATATACAGGGATTGTTTTTGCCATAAATATAGATATTGATGAAGGTTTACATAAAGCACCTAATTGCTTGATTTACTTTAATGTTAGATCCCTCAATAACTCCATTCTCTTCTAATTTCTCTACTCTAGCTGTAGCTGCTGGGCATGTTAAATGTACTCTCTCCCAGATCTTTCATTGAATTCGGCTATTATACATAATTTCTCTATAATTTTTTATCTGTTTGATCTATTTGAACGTTAATTCCTTTCGAAAATAAAGTCAAAGAGTTAAAACACTTTTTTTTATCTATGTATTCGAACACTGCTGATATTATACACTTAACTCTGTCGATCTAAGACAAATAAAAAAAGAAAGTGAGTTGTAAATATGAATATTACACAAATTCGAAATGCAACAATTGTTGTAAAATACGCAAATAAAAAATTTTTGATAGATCCTATGTTAGCAGAGAAAGGTACGTACGCTACTTTCCCTGAAACGATCAGACAAGATCTATTTAATCCTTTGGTGAGTTTGCCAACATCAATTGATAACATTCTGGATGGCGTAGATGCGGTAATTGTTACTCATCTACACCTAGATCACTTTGATGATGTGGCAAAAAACGTATTGCCAAAAAACATCAAAATGTTTGTTCAAAATGAAGCAGATGCAAAAGAAGTAAAAGCAAGTGGTTTCAAAAATGTAGAAGTGCTACATCAAGACACTGTTTTTGAAGGGATCCAATTAGTAAAAACAAAAGGTGAACATGGCAGAGGGGAAGAGTTATTAAACTTAATGGGTGATGTTTGTGGATTAGTATTCAAGCACCCAAGTGAAAAAGTTTTATATGTAGCTGGGGATACAGTTTGGTATGATGCTATCGAAGACGAGATTCATACACATCAACCAGAAATCATTGTGGTTAATGGTGGAGACAATCAAAGATTAGATTTAGGTTCACTCATCATGGGAAAAGAAGACATCTATGAAGTTCACAAGGCTGCTCCTCATGCTAAGATTATATCTGTTCATATGGAAGCTGTTAACCATTGGACACTATCTAGAGAAGAATTAAAAAACTTTAGTAAAGAAAAAGGATTCTCAAGTAATATTTTAGTGCCAGAAGATGGCGAGTCTTACACATTTTAATATGAACACCGACAAATAAATAGAAGAAGCTCATAATTATAAAAACTAATCATGAGCTTCTTCTAATAATGAATATTTTAAATTTTAAATATATCGAAAATCCTAAATATACGGAATAACAAAAATGGAATGTTCCAATGATGACAAAAAAACTTGAAAAGCAACAAAGATGTGTCGTTAGGAGGTAGAATTCATGGTAATGACAAAAAAAGATACAAATATATCAACACAGCAGCCTCTTTGGTTACAAGGTTATATTGATTCACCAGAAAAACAAAACCAACTTTATAAAAAAACATTAAAAATCTTGATTTTTTCACAAATATTTGGGGGAGCAGGACTTGGAGCTGGGATAACAGTTGGGGCGCTTCTTGCACAAGATATGATAGGATCGGAAAATGTAGCAGGAATTCCAACTGCCCTCTTTACTTTTGGATCTGCCGTAGCTGCCCTGCTTATAGGAGCATCCTCACAACGTTTTGGTCGCAGAGCTGGACTTGCAGGTGGTTTCCTTATAGGCGGATTAGGTGCTATAGGTGTGATAATCGCGGCTTTAATTAACAGCGTAGCCCTATTATTTGTTTCTCTTCTTATTTATGGAGCAGGTATGGCTTCTAATCTTCAAGTTCGGTATGCTGGGACAGACCTTGCAAATGAGAAACAACGGGCAACTGCTGCAAGTATGGCCTTAGTTTCTACTACTTTAGGAGCTGTAGTAGGTCCTAACTTAGTTAATACAATGGGGGAATTTGCAGATTCAATTGGTGTTCCCAATTTAGCTGGTCCGTTTATTATGTCAGGAGCAGCTTTTATAATTGCTGGAATTATTCTCTTAATTTTTCTTCGTCCAGATCCGCTGTTTGTATCAACAGCTATTGCGAATGCTGAGAAAAAAGACGATAAAGTACAAATAGGAGGAAGTCTAAAAAATCCTGCTATAGACAAAAAAGGAATAATGGTAGGAGCTGTCATTATGATTTTAGCTCAACTAATCATGACAGCTATTATGACAATGACACCGGTTCACATGGGTCATCACGGTCATGGTTTAAGAGAAGTGGGATTAGTTATAGGACTCCATATTGCAGCGATGTATCTTCCTTCACCATTGACTGGTTTATTAGTAGATAAGTTTGGTCGCACAACTATGGCTATTGCTTCAGGTGCCACACTTCTTGCCGCTGGGTTGGTGGCAGCTATTGCACCGGCAGACTCATTATCATTGCTAATCCTAGCACTAGTATTACTAGGGGTAGGTTGGAACTTTGGTTTACTAACGGGAACTGCCCTTATTATAGATTCAACACATCCATCTCTACGTGCAAAAACACAGGGAACATTCGATGTTTTATTAGCACTATCAGGAGCAGCAGGTGGAGCCTTGTCAGGAATGGTTGTTGCACATTCTAGTTATACAATACTATCAATTTCTGGAGCCGTTTTATCATTGTTACTCATTCCAGTAGTTATTTGGTATTTTAGAAGGATTCAGGAAAAAGCATAAGCTTATATAACTGTCTTTGAAGAACCTAAGTAGACATTACTTTACCGGAACCTCCTTTTTCTATTTATTATAGTAAGGAGTTGACATGGCATTAGTGGCATGTGTATAACTACACAATTATTTGGGATTCAGAGAGCATGTAATGAACGGAAGAGATAATTATTTATCACTTTTATTATTGTACGGTGTTCTTTTGGCATTAAGTTCAGTCAATTTTGGTCTAACTGTTTTCTTTTTGTTTTCATCACCTCTCCATATTATCAACAAACACGAAAAGGATTTTAATGAAAATAAAATGATTAGCGTATGTATCTCTAATTCCCAAAATGAATGAATAGTCCTTTTTAAGATTTACACACAGTTATTCTCCAAGGAAAAATGACTCAATTTTTCGATTTTTTATGTAAATCAAAAAAGAATCATGTTAGAGTAGGTGTGCTGAAAATAATTCAAAAAATTATTTTGAGATATGATTAAAGTAATATTGCCAGAGAGTTTCAATTGGACAAAATTGTAAGTGTTTAATACACTGGGGCTGCAATCAAATATGCACCTAGAATCAATTGCTAAACGGGGGAGTTTATATGAACAACAAGAAAAATATCTTTGATATTGTTATGTACATTATTTTCGGTGTGTTAAGTCTTTTTCTAGTTGCAAAAACTGATTATGGCACTGGAGTTTTAGTGTTTGTTGCAATTTTATACCTCGCTGTTATTGCTTATAAAATTAAGCAAGTATTTAGTAATTCAGATTCTTAAGGTGTAACACAAGGAGGATTTCAATTGAGAAAGAAAAGAGTTATTACTTGTGTTATGGCTGCATCATTGACTTTAGGCTCACTTTTACCTGCAGGTTACGCTTCTGCAAAGGAGGACTCTAAGACAACCCCTTCTTACGAAGAACTAGCTCTACATTACAAAATGAAAAGTGAAAAGATTTCATCGAACAGGAAATTAGTTGAAATTGAGTATGTGAGTGGAAATGAAACTCACAAAGTTCAGATGAACGGAAATGATCATACTGTAAAAGTCGATGGCATAGAACAAAAAGGTTTAAACTTTGAGTATGAGGAAAATGTTGCTAAAAGAACAAATTATGAAAACAATAATTTGAAATCAAATGAATTCACAACACAGGCTGCAAAACCTAAAAAGGGATACCATTATGTGGGGACTTTATCTGGGCATACAAAAGCAGCTAAAAATGCGTTATCAGTTACAATGTCATTAGTCGGTATTGTCCCTGGCTTGGGATGGGGGAGTAAGGCTGCCACTATTTTATTCTCTTATTGGGCAAAAGAACAAATCCCTGATGCGTATTATAAATATGATTTATACGAAAAAGGAGCAATGACTGATAGTTGGTATCAGTATGCTACAGTTCAATTTTTTGAAGATAAAGCTCATAAAAAGAAAATGGGCAAACCTTGGACAAGTACTCCTGCAAAAGTAGATTTACCTAATAGCTAATTTAAAAATCACTTTGTCTTTATAAAGGACAAAGTGATTTTTTGTTATACAGAAGTAAAATCCCTCGTCTGAGGAATCTTGGAAAAACTTGGTTCAATTTTGATATAACATGTTTTTTTCTTGCTAATTTAGTTTTTCTATGTATCGCTACACATTCTAAAAAATAAGATATTAGCCGGACGGTTGATGCCAAGCTCAAAAGTTTATATGGAAGTCAAAGCATAAAAAGGGACGTGTAGTCTTCTTTTTATTTTTGCCAACGTAACAAGTGTGAAAGTAATGATTTGTAGGATCAGTTAAGAAAGGTTTAAGATTAGATATTGAAAAATTTTATATATTTTCAATAAAATACTGGTACTATAATAAATGTATATAGATTGTATGGAGATGTAATTAATTAAAAAGGAGTTTTTTAATTGCGTTGGAGTAAATGGTTCAATGTTTTTTGTATAGTAGCATTGGGATCAATATATGGTTATAAATTATTTACTAACCAAGAAGTCAGTACTACTCGTTTAATAATAGCTTCTGTAATTGTGTTGTGGAATATTGTTGGACTTTTTAGCAAAGAATCAGTAAAACAAGCACAGCAAGCAAATTAAAAGTCATAAAGTTGGGAAAGAAGGATGTTACTTATGTAGTATCCTTCTTTATTATTCCTTGAAAAACGAAACAAATTGGAGATTACAGCTTATATAATCAATTGAAGTCGTTGATTATTTTCATAAACAGGAGATTTAATGCTTTCTGATGAATATTATCGTATGAATGTTGAAGCAAGAGGAAACGTTACTCAAAGATTACAGGAATGTGATGAACACTCCTCTTTATCGCACTCACCTGCCCCAAATTGTTGGGGAGGGGCAGGGACGGAAGATAGAGTATTTTTTCTTCGTAACAAATCGAAAAGGTTGGATAATAAAAAACTTATAATCTAAGGCGGTATATAGTTGTGAAAAAGGCGTTATTTCTTATATTAGACCAGTATGCAGATTGGGAAGGTGTTTACTTAGCATCTGCATTAAATCAAAGAGAAGATTGGTCGGTTCACACTGTTTCTTTAGATCCTATTGTAAGCTCAATAGGTGGTTTTAAAACATCTGTCGATTACATAATAGGGTTAGAACCTGCAAATTTTAATTTGCTAGTTATGATTGGCGGGAATTCCTGGAGTAATGATAATAAAAAACTATTACATTTTGTAAAAACTGCATTTCAAAAAAACATTCCAATAGCAGCGATATGCGGTGCAGTGGATTTTTTGGCGAAGAATGGTTTGCTGAATAATCATAGCCATACAGGTAATTTTGTTTACTTATGGAAAGATTACGAACAATATAAACCGATTAGCAGTTTTGTAGAGAAACAAGCAGTAAGAGATAAAAATTTGGTTACCGCTAATGGAACTGCCCCTATTGAATTTACTAGTCTAATTTTAGAGATGATTGATTTTGACACTCCTGAGAACATAGAGAAAATGATGTATATGAATCGTTATGGTTTTTATCATTTTTGTGATAAATATGGAAATCCATTTGTTGATTAATTTGCTGGAAATGATTTTCCCGAATAGGGGGCTTTGCGATTGAGTTGAATTTCCTAATAAAGCAAAGAAAGATGATTTGAGGTCAAGTTTAACAAATAATGCCATGAACGAAACGGAAATATTAATTTGCAGTTATTTCCGATTCCTGATATAATAAAGAAGAATTATTTTTGTTCGGTGTAAAGGATAGTATGAAGATTGACTTTTCGTCTTGATGATACTTTGGGCAAGGATAGTATATACTGTGTGGTTACACACTAGGAGGCAACAAAAATGGAACAAGGTACAGTTAAATGGTTTAATGCAGAAAAAGGTTTTGGCTTTATCGAACGCGAAAATGGAGACGATGTATTCGTACACTTTTCTGCAATCCAAAGTGACGGATTCAAATCTTTAGACGAAGGTCAAAAAGTAACGTTTGACGTTGAGCAAGGTGCTCGTGGAGCTCAAGCTGCTAACGTTCAAAAAGCTTAATCTTCAATCGTTTATACAAACAGGCTCTTTATATAGGGCCTGTTTTTTTATGTCTATCTCATACTCAATAAAAAACCCTACTCAACGTTCGAGTAGGGAGATGCTACAAGGTATAGAAAAAGATTTAAAACTTCAAAGGTTTGTTTACAGTATAACATACTGGATTGACAATATGCGGAATGTATATAAAATATTAAATTTTTTGTTGAAATATAGATAACTCTTTTTTTCACTAACCTGTTCGTTCATTTAAGTAAGATTAGATGAATTATAAAAATGGTTTCATCTAGATGTTACCAACTCGCATATCTCTTGTATGAAAAGAAGATAAACAATTATTATTCAATGTCGCAGTGGATATCAGAAATTCTTAAAGATAATTGAGGAGATCGATTGTTTTTTCTCCTGGAATAATCACTTAGAGATACCTAAAACAATGAAAGCCCTACCTCTCTTCCATCCTTACGGCTCCTTGTCCGTGCCAGTGTGAATCAGGATACTAAAAAAAGTGACTATTTTATTGAGTTTTTTGGTAAAACTTCAATCTTCGCAGAAGAAATGTAAATAATAAAAATGGATTAGAATGTAGGAATAACAAAAGAGGTCGTTAATGTTCTAAACATAAGTTGGAGAAGATTTGCTTTTCATCATAATATTCTGAAAAATTTCTTAGGAAGCAATACACTATCTAACCAAAACTTTTTATTTGATTTTCAGTGATTCCTTTAATTACTTCCAGTTCACTAATCAAAAATTCATATGCATTATCCAGCATTTTTTTTTCGCTTGCATTAAGTGCTTTTTCTTTCTTCATACGCATTAAATCACGTACAACTTCAGCGCCTTCTTGTATTTCACCTGTTTTTATTTTGTCCGTGTTTATTTTATACCTTTGCTTCCATGGCAGTAACCTATCTGATTCTCCATGCTGAAAAATGTGCATAATGTGTTTTAATGCAAGTATATCGGTAACTGGTCGTATATTCGAACTCAATATTTTACTCGTTGGAATCATAACTGTCATATTACTGATTGACATTCTTATGACATAATACTGTTGTTTTTCCTCTAAGAATTCTTTTTCTTCTATGGCTTCAATTATACCTGCTCCGTGCATTGGATAAACAATGTTATCGCCAATTTGAAACATATCATCCACCTCCATATATGGTATCCTTCTTAAGATTACCATATATGGAGGTGTAATATCAAAATTTTAATAATAACATGATCGAATTTTTGATGTCAATAACTTTTTTGAAAAAACAGATCAAGCAAAAACAATAGGGAACGTGTCGGATTTCCAATCAAGGAAAAGGTCAATTGATCCGTGTATATCCTAAAACTTCGACTAATTAACATAGATCAGTTTTTCATTGAAAATGGGTTATTCCATTTCCTTTAGGAATTCATGACTTGGCTCAATGACATCACAGAAATGATTTGAGTAGAAATAAGAAGGAACGATATTTGTGAAATGTCAGCTAAAAATATTTAAAGCACATGATTAAGTTCTAATTTCTTTATCGATCGTTCTCAAATTTGATATGGATAACGGCCCACTTACTTAATGATGCATTTTCACTTATCTTGCGAACAGAAAAAGGTTTGTGGATATTGAACATTTTGCCACAGAGATTGGCATTATTATCAGGGAAATTGACAACCTTCAAATGGGTATTGAGGTGAGAAGAAAAATAAAGAAAGGAGAGATTATAAATGAAGACCAGAACATAAAGAAGTGAAGGGGAAAGAACAAGGTTAATTGAAAAGCAAACTATATAAAATAGTTTGCTTTTTTTTGTTATGAATTCACTTCTTTTTCTTACTCTTTAATGACGAATAAAACACCGCTAAGAATTAAAAACGAACCTATCCAAAATGTCCCGCCTATTTGTTCTCCAAGCAGAATCCATCCGAGTAAGGTTCCAACTAGAGGCTGAAAAAAGAAAAAGAGGCCTCCACTTGAAGCATTTAATAATTGTAAGCCACGGTTCCACAATAAAAAAGCACAAGCAGTTGAAACAATTCCCAAATACAAAAGACCACCTAGAATTTTAGGGTCATGCAGTTGTGGCGTAAAATCGTGCTAGGGGAGTATCATTAACAGGGACTCCATTTATTAATAGAATAAACCTTATGAATTAATGTCTCATATGAATTTTTTTGTAGGATAATGGCGTCATATTCATCGCTTGTTGAAATTTACTTATAAAATAACTGGTACTGTTAAATCCAACTTGATAAGACACTTCTGTCACATTGGATTCAGGGTGTTGCAGTAATAATAAGCTTTTTTGAATTCGATAATCCATTACATAACGTAATGGTGTCTTATTCAGCATTCGTTTAAAATAACGGCAGCACTCAGAACGGCTCAGTTGGCCAGCTTTTGCAATGTCCTCTAATGTGATTTTTTCAGCATAATGGAGATGGATCCAGTTTAACATTTGTTTCATTCGATGACTTTTTATCATTTCAGATTGATCGTACTCTAATTGAAAACCATTAACGACCAGGTTTTTCCACATTAACGTTAATTGCATCGTAATGTCAATCTCATAGAGCGATGTCTTTTGTTGAATCAATTGATTTATTTTTTTAACAGCATTTAGAATATTTTTTGCCCACTGTTGATTTCCATCCAAAAATAAATAGGGCAAATTGGTTGAAAACATATAGGGCTGAACATAGCTTGAATACAGTTCCTGAGATAAAACGAAATGGGGTGACACATTTAAGCAAATATACGTACAATCCGAGCCTTCCTTTTCTTCTGCCATGTGCAGGCAGCCGCTATTGATAAATAATCCATCCCCTTCGTGAACCTCTATTTTTTCTTCATTTATTTGAAAGAGAGCTATTCCTTTTAGTATCAAAACAAATTGGATTTCATCATGCCAATGAAGCGGAATATAGCCATTTATATTTTGATTGATCCTTGTCTTGTAACAGGCAACTGGTAATTCTACCGTTCGGTGCTCTGTTAATTCTTTTAAATTTTGATCGATCGCAAAATTCTTCATTCTGACTTCTCACCTCAATATATTTATATTTTTTCATTCAATTTGAGTATTTTTTATCATGTTTTGCATTTATTATAACACTATTATTATATTTATTAGTGAGGAGTCATGTATGATTACTTCCAATAGAAAAATGGGATTGTTCTATGTTATAACAGGGGCGACATGTTGGGGAATTGGAGGCACAGTAGCCAAAAAACTTTTTCAAGAATATCAAATTGATGTCAATTGGCTTGTAACGACACGTTTGCTTACGGCTGGAATGTTACTTTTAATGCTGCAATTGTTCAGAAAGGATCGGTCTCAGGTTATTGAGGTTTGGAAAAACAAAGCGTCGGCTGGCCAGCTTCTTATTTTTGGCTTATTGGGAATGCTAGCTGTGCAGTACACATATATGGCATCCATTCAACATGGGAATGCTGCCGTTGCTACATTATTGCAATATTTATCCCCAGTAATCGTCATTATCTACACGCTTTTGCGAAAACAAACGGTTCTTACCAAACAAGATATCATTACTGTTGTACTTGCTTTAGTGGGTTGCTTTTTTTTGTTAACAAATGGTTCAATGTCTCAACTTTCAGTGCCGGCAGCTGCAGTAGTATGGGGAGTTTTATCAGGATTCGCGGCAGCTTTTTATACTTTGTATGCCGTTGGTTTATTAAATAAATTTGATTCTCTTGTCGTTGTAGGTTGGGCTATGATTATTGGCGGTTTTGCATTGGGTTTTATCCATCCGCCATGGCAACTGGATTTTCAACGATTAACTGCTGAGGCGTATGCATATATTTTATTTGTGATATTATTTGGAACAATGATTGCGTTCTGGTTCTTCATAAAAAGCTTGGAAAGCCTCTCTCCCAAAGAAACAAGCCTACTAGGCAGTCTAGAGCCTCTATCAGCTGTTGTAACAACTGTCGTTTGGTTAAAAGCGCCATTTGGTTCTTTTCAATGGATTGGTGCTATTTGTATTATAGGGATAACTTTAATATTGGCTTTAAATAAAGAGCCTTCTATGGAGAGTGAAAAATCGATATTAAAGATTAGGAATCATGCAAATCGGGATATATAGGGGCTTTTTTTGCTTACATGACCGGTCCGACAATGAAAAACACTGGTGGAGTTTGAGCCCTCTCGGCAGTATCAAAAATACCAAGGGTTTTGACGCCCTTGGTATTTTTTCTTCAAGAACCTTCAATTTTTCTTCTCTGATCGAAAAACGTATTACTTTTTTGTAATTGGTATCCAAATTTCACTTTTAAAAGATGGTGATGTTACATCCTTATGCTCGTTCCACAATATTTCTGGACCTTCTATTTGTTCGTAATTTGACGATGGAAACCATTCGGAATAAATGCGTCCCCATACTTCTTGCAGTGTATCCGGAAATGGCCCGATTGATTCGAATACAGCCCATGTTGAGGCAGGAACTTCAAGCCGTGAGAAGTTATCTGGACACCGTTTCGTTGTGGCTGCGCCAATATAGTGATCGAGCTCTCCGTTTTCCTCTGTCCGACCTTCAGAAAAATTCGTGGATGCACTAATGAGGCCTGATGGTGCTACATTAGATAGCTCTTTTAGTTTATTTATTGCTTTTTCATCTAAACTTTCCCACATAGATGCAATTTCCGGATTAATTCCTTTGAAAATAATAGGAACTCTTTTTTTAATGCCAACGATGCGAAATGCCTCTTTTTCTTCAATACGGTAGTTCATTTCATTTCCTCCTTTAATTGTTAGCTGGAAGGTCATTCGTGGATAAGCTTTAAGGGAATGGCCATTAAGTCTGGCTTTTGATGGGTTTATGCCATGTAAATTTTGGAATGCCCGTGCAAAAGAATCTGGTGAGTTATAACCGTACTTTATTGCAATATCAATCACTTTTACATTGCTGTCTTTCAGTTCAAAAGCTGCAAGAGTAAGACGTCTGCGACGAATATATTCCGATAATGAAATACCTGAAAGGAAGGAAAACATCCTTTTAAAATGATATTCAGAGCAGAAAGCAAGCTTTGCTGCCTCTTGAAAATCAATATCGTTAGTGAGGTTTTCTTCAATATACTTTAACGCCCTATTCATACTTTTAAGCAAATCCATTTATTTGGCCTCCTTTAACCAAAGAATAACAGGAGTGAAATGTATTTATCCGACATTCTGTGCACAGTTTTGCAGGATGACTTATATGAAATAAAGTAAGTGATTCACTTGTATTTGTACAGGTTTTATTGAAGCATGCTGTTCATAAAAAGGCATCAATAAAAGATAATTATAATTGTCTTATAAGCAGCACATTCATATAATTGAGTGAAAAAGGATGCGTATCATGCCTATCAATTCTTTTGAAAACTATCCGATGAGCTGGAAGCCATCGATTGATAAAGCTGAAAAGCCTATTTATAAAGCACTTGCAGGGCAATTGGAACAGGATATTTTAAACGGAGTTTTATTACCTGGAACAAAACTTCCTCCACAGCGAGAATTGGCCGATTATCTAGATTTAAATGTGAGTACGATTTCAAAAGCATTTAAAGTGTGTGAGTTAAAAGGGCTGCTGAGTGCGACTGTAGGGAGCGGCACATTTGTATCGTATGATGCGTTGTCGAATGCGTATTTACTTGAGGATACTAAGCCGACACATTTAATTGAAATGGGAGCAATACTTCCAGATCACGCTTCATATGAGCCCTTGTTACTCCAACTGAAAAACATGGTTCAGGAGGAGGATTATGAAAAATGGTTTAGCTACGGCCGGGCAGGCGAAAGCTTTTGGCAAAAAGATGCAGCTGTAAAGCTCATCCAAAGAGGCGGGTTTGAAACATCCGTTGATCACATTTTATTTGCAAATGGAGGGCAAAATGCGATTGCAGCGACTTTGGCGAGTCTTTGTAAGCCTGGAGATCGCATCGGTGTTGACCATCATACGTACCCTGGATTAAAAACTGTTGCATCATTGCTTAGTGTGCAAATCGTACCGATAAAATCAGAGAACGATGAAATGAGTCCGGAGTCACTTGAATATGCGTGTAAAAATGAAAATATTAAAGGTTTGTATTTAATCCCGGATTATCATAATCCGACGACTTCCTTTATGTCTGTTGAGAATCGAAGAATGGTTGCAGACATTGCAAAGAAATATAATCTGTTTGTTATTGAGGATGCATCGTACCATCTTCTTAGCAAAAAGCCGCTTCCGGCACTCGCCTCATTCGCACCGCAACAGGTTATTCATATTGCAAGTTTATCAAAATCGTTAGCGCCAGGTCTGCGTTTGGCTTATGTAGCAGTGCCGAGACAATATAAGGAGCCAATATCAAAGGCGCTTTATAATTTAAATATAACCGTTTCCCCGCTATTAGCTGAACTTACTGCTCGCACGATTGTATCAAATCAATTTGAAGTCTTAATTGAGAGTCATCGTGAACAAACCATTCGCAGAAATCAAATCGTAAACCGATATGTTGCGGGATATACATGTTTAGGTGTTGAAACAGGCATTTTTCGTTGGTTGATGTTACCCGGTAAAATAACTGGCGCTCAATTTGAAGAGTTGGCTGCTCGACATGGCGTGCAAGTGTATGCGGCTGAACGCTTTGTAGTAGGCAATAGTTGTCCTGAAAGGGCTGTAAGGGTTTCTGTCTGTGCACCAAAAACACTTGAAGAGCTTGAACAAGGATTAATGATCCTGAGACGTTTGCTAGACGATCTTACCTAATATTGTTTGCCATACAATTATGACATTGTATGGCTTTTTTGTGCGTGTTATGATGATCCACATCTAGAGGGAGGTTTATACAAAATTGGCTTTTAGAAAGGAAGGTCAGATGATGTTAGACAAGGACAGCGTAAAAGCAATAGATGTTCAAACTGCTTCATTACAGAGCTACATCAGTTCACCAGAAAAACAAAAATCGTTATACAAGCGTACACTATTCGTTGTGAGTATCTCACAAATTTTTGGCGGTGCTGGGCTGGCGGCAGGAGTGACTGTCGGTGCACTTATTGCACAGCAAATGCTTGGCACTGATGCGTTTGCTGGTCTGCCTTCTGCATTATTTACTTTAGGGTCAGCAGGATCTGCATTAATTGTTGGAAGACTTTCTCAACGTTATGGCCGTCGAACAGGTCTTTCAGCTGGCTTTATGATTGGCGGACTTGGAGCAATAGGCGTTATTATGGCAGCAATCATAAATAGTATTTTCTTGTTATTTATTTCGTTGCTTATTTACGGTGCAGGTACAGCCACTAATTTACAGGCCCGTTATGCAGGTACAGACTTAGCAAATCATAAGCAGCGAGCGACTGCTGTTAGTATAACCATGGTTTTTACTACATTTGGCGCAGTGGCAGGTCCAAGCTTAGTGAATGTGATGGGGGATTTCGCTCTTTCTATTGGAGTTCCATCACTTGCTGGCCCTTTCATTTTAGCCGCAGCAGCATATATGTTAGCAGGTGTGGTCCTTTTCATTATGCTTCGTCCAGATCCATTAGTTATAGCAAGAACAATAGAAGCGGCAAATGAAGAGCCTGGTGATAAAGGACATTTGGCGGCAACTGAGCATACAGAAAACAAAAAAGGGATAATCGTTGGGGCAACGGTTATGGTTCTTACCCAAATAGTAATGGTAGCTATTATGACAATGACACCGGTTCATATGAGACATCATGGGCATGACTTGGGGGCAGTAGGGCTTGTTATTGGTTTTCATATAGGTGCTATGTATCTCCCTTCACTGGTTACAGGTGTTCTTGTAGATAGGTTGGGACGTACCGCAATGGCTATTTCCTCTGGAACAACGTTGCTTTTGGCAGGTGTAATAGCAGCATTTGCTCCGGGAGATTCTATGGTTCTTCTCGTCATTGCTCTTTCTTTACTGGGATTAGGGTGGAATTTTGGTTTGATAAGCGGGACTGCCCTTATTGTAGATTCAACTGATACTGCCACACGAGCTAAAACGCAGGGGACAGTGGATGTTCTGATTGCGTTGTCAGGAGCTGCTGGCGGAGCATTATCGGGAATGATTGTGGCAGGTTCAAGTTACCTCGCATTATCACTTATTGGAGGGATTTTGTCCTTATTACTCATTCCGGTGGTGGTATGGTCTAGGGGCCGCTAAAGGGTAGGATTGTTTAATTTACATTAATTTGTTATATTGTTAGATAAAGTATATTGCAGCATCTAATATTCTAACGAACTATAGTTGCTCCATTAAATCTATTATAAAGATTTGACCAGGATTCCTTATAGCTGTGTCACTCACTGCATATTCTTTAATTGAATCACATAAAATGGTTATCGGATTTGAAAAAGGCAGGATTACTCGCTTTAGGTAAAGGAGTCATAACGTTGTTAAAAAGGTTTTCTCTTGTTTTTGTTACACTAATGATGTCTATCGTTGTTGTTTTAGCGGCTGCTAAAGAGTCGCCTGGAGATCATGTCATCTCATTTGATGAACCTATTATCTTGATGATCTCAATTGGAATTGTTGTATTTTTATTTATCCCTCCATTAGTCATGTCCTTTTTTGGCAATTTGGTTGTAAGAATAATATCTGGTGTATACCAATGTTTTATCGTTTTCACTTTTCTGGGGCTCATTCCAATTGGATTTCTTATTCCCAATGGCTTTTTGACAATTCTAGTTTCTATTGCAGGAACTTTAGTCAGTATAGCTAGTGTTGCCGTAACCTTATGCATTGGCAAGAATAAAAAAGATATATAATCATCGAATTGTTATTTTTTCAGATTGTCAGTGAAATAATTATACAAAAAGAGAAGGCTTGTGGGCCTTCTTTTTTTTTGTTGCATCATCCCTACTTTAAGCTTAATCTATTGAATAATAAGAGAAGGAACCTAGAGAAGAATAAAATAAATACCGAGATGTCAAAAATAAAACTGGACTTCATTATTGTCAATTCACGTAAATGTAAAAAGCTTGGAAAGAGAGGAATTCCTTCATGACAAATAGCAGAACGAATCCGAAGGTTGATGAATTTTTAAGTAAAGCGAAAAAGTGGAAGGAAGAATTTGAGAAGTTGAGAACCATCATTCTTGACTGTGAGCTGACTGAAGATTTTAAGTGGATGCATCCTTGTTACACATACAATAATAAAAATGTCGTTTTAATACATGGGTTTAAAGAATATTGTGCGCTTCTGTTTCACAAAGGTGCCCTATTACAGGATACCGATGGAATTCTCATTCAACAAACGGAGAATGTACAGGCGGCGCGCCAGATTCGGTTTACAAATGTTCAGGAAATAAATGAGCTAGAAAACATTTTGAAAGCCTATATTCACGAAGCCATTGAAGTTGAAAAAGCCGGTTTGAAAGTGGAAGTTAACAAAAATATTGAATTGAACATTCCTGAAGAACTTCAAAAAAAATTCGATGAAATCCCTGCATTGAAAATTGCTTTTGAAGCTTTGACCCCGGGACGGCAAAGAGCGTACACTCTTTATTTTTCTCAAGCCAAACAATCCAAAACCCGAGAATCGAGAGTCGAAAAATATGTGCAAAAAATTCTCGATGGAAAGGGATTAAAGGATTAGGCACGCCAAGGTTCAGGCTAAAGGAATAGCATCATAGCGTAATAAGATCCTTTCTATAGAAGAAAAACAAGCATAGTAAGATGCTTGTTTTTCTTAGGACAACATTCACTTACTGCTGAAATGCTTCTTTTGATTAACATTGTATGCCACTAGACAGCGTTATAAAATATTAATGCAACACCTAGAAATAGCTCAATGGCACGGCTCATCACATTTAGAATGCCTAGGAGAACTAATAGAACCGGAAGATTTTTAGCAAGTTACTACACTCCAAACTTTGTTTTTTGTATTAATATACCTTATTAACCATTGTTTTTAGTCAGGTGCAGACAAACGAATACTGATTAATGAATCATCATGATATCGATGATCCGCTTGATTTTTTCATTGTCACCTGTATCAACATACACTGTTTTTCTGTTTTTTATGATATTCTCAGTCACTTCTCGCATGACGCCTTTTTCTACATCATCAGCGGAATCCCAGCGTAAAGGCACATTATATACATGAATCGTGCCATCCCCATTGCCATGATAAGTGACTGATCCATCCACTAAACGAGAACCTGCTAACTGGGTTACATCTTCTGGATAGCTGGCACTTGTATCATCATTAGGATTAATTGGCTCGCCAGCCGAAATATGTCGAACTTTTAATTCATCTATCTCTTGATTAGGTCCGAGTTGAAGCCAAACTCTGGCATATTCGATTTTTTCCGAAGAGTATGCTGCCAATACATTGTCTTCTTTGCTTTTCTCTTCTGCTGAAGAGGTATCATTTGCAGCTTTTGTTGCGGATTCTTCTGATTCTGTTATTGGCTCCGCTTCATCCTTGCGTATTTTGGTGCTCTCTTCAGGCTCAGTGTGTTTTTCGTCAGATTGTACAGCAGAAGCTTGATTTGAAGGTTGTTGTGCTTCTCCATCCTTACTGTCCGTACATCCAGCAAGCAAAATCATAAGCAGCAGGGCAGTATTGCAATAACATATCTTTCTGCGTTTCTTCATTTTTTCATTCCTCTCTATTAATTCAGGTCAGCTTCATATATAAGTTTATGTATCTAAATATTACCATGGAATAGATAGGATGATATTGAAAACTGTTTAAGAAGAGGAAACGATCTTGAATAGCATCGCGAAAACCTAAGAATTTTAAGAAGTTTTGCCCCTTTTTCTTCAGGTATTGAATGTAAAGTGGGATATAAATGCAAACAAAAACGAAATGCCTTATCCGCCCCGTGTCATGGCAGAAAAAGTGGGAGATTTATTAGAGAGGATTTGATAATGGCGGCAGGTAAATGGGTGTTGACTTATATGTCTAAGCGGGAGACTCAAGTCTGCTCGATCGCGTGCAAAATACCAAGGGCCAGCAACCCTTGGTATTTTTATACTTTCATGCATTTTTGAAGTTTACGATAAAGGTCTGCCTTACTTTGCAAATCGCCGTGCAGCTGCAACGCACATGATAACGGCGATATTTACTGCTACGAGTGCCCAGCCCACTTTCTCGTGCAGAATCACTGAGGCAAGCAGCAGTCCAAAAAAAGGCTGGAGAAGCTGGAGCTGCCCAACCGCCGCAATTCCCCCTTGGGCAAGACCTCGATACCAGAACACAAAGCCGATCAGCATGCTGAATAAGGATACATATGCAAGACTGAGCAGTGCGGGAACGCCGATCGCCGACCATGAGTCCGGCGTAAAAAAGAATAACAATGGCAGCATAAGAGGAAGCGACAGAACGAGTGCCCATGAGATCACCTGCCAATTCCCCAGACGCCGTGAAAGCCTGGCCCCTTCTGCATAACCAAGACCGCATACGACAATAGAAGCCAGCATGTACGCGTCGCCAAGCGGGGATGAACCTCCCCCCTGAATGAGGGCGAAACCTGCTACTAGCAAGCTGCCGGCAGCTGAGAAAATCCAGAAGACGGGCCGAGGGCGTTCACCCCCGCGCAGTACGCCGAAGACCGCCGTTGCGAGTGGAAGAAGTCCAATGAAGACAATGGCGTGTGCGGATGTGACATGCTGAAGCGCTAAAGCTGTCAGCAACGGGAAACCAATCACTACGCCAAACGCTACCACTAATAATGAAATGAGGTCTCTTTTGGCAGGATGCTGCTGCCGGAAGATGAGAAGGAGACCTCCCGCCAGTACACCAGCTATCGCAGCACGGCATACGGTGAGGAACAGCGGATCGAAGTCCGACACAGCCAAACGGGTCGCAGGCAGCGAGCCGCTGAAAATGAGTACGCCTATAAAACCATTTATCCAGCCATTTTTTCGTTTGTTCATTACAATCACTCCACATATCTTTCTTGTTCATTGTCTGTATTTTCTTAACAAAACCAGCAGCTAAGGATTACAATGACTATAAACTGGAATTGGCCTTTTTTAAACGGCCAGTTTTCATAAAAAAATGCATACCAGTTAGGAGAAAAACGTGCAAATGGATATCACGCCTTTTTTGAATAGAAATCTGGATAGTCCGCTTTATCAGCAGCTTTATCGGTATTTTAAAGAAAATATGCATCGGGGACGTATTCAAAAAGGAATGAAGCTTCCTTCAAAAAGACTCTTGGCGAATCAGCTTTCCATCAGCCAAACGACTGTAGAACGTGCCTATGAACAGCTCGCTGCTGAGGGCTATATTGTGAGCAAGCCAAGAAGCGGGTGGTTTGCTGATTATCATGATTCTGATTTTGCTTATGATAGAATGCCAAGCACAACACCCATTCAACAAGAAGCAGAAGAAAATAAACAATCGATTGATTTTCATTATGGGAATGTAGATTCTTCTTACTTCCCTTTTTCCGCATGGCGAAAAAGCATGGTCAATAGCTTAGACCAATATGGACACGAGCTTTATCGGCCGGGACATGTTTTAGGAGAGTTTGAGCTGAGAACACTCATTGCAGAGTACCTGTATCAATCTCGGGGTGTTCATTGCGGCCCTGAACAAGTGATTATAGGTGCCGGGAACCCTATTCTGCTGCAAATCTTGTGCCAAGTTTTTGAGCCGAATATTTCTATAGGGTATGAGGATCCTGGTTATCCAAGAGCACGCAAAATTTTTGAAGCCAATCGCATGAATATTGTTCCGATACCAGTCGATGATGAAGGAATCTGTATACAGAAGATCAAAGAACAGCAGCCAAACCTTGTATATGTCACACCTTCCCATCAATTTACGCTGGGAACCATAATGACAATAAACAGAAGAATTCAGCTGCTCAAATGGGCGGCCGAACATCAATCCTTTATCATAGAGGATGATTATGACGGGGAATTTAGGTACACAGGACAGCCGGTTCCTTCTCTGCAAGGGCTTGATCAGCATAACCGTGTCATTTATATGGGCACTTTTTCTAAGTCTCTTTTGCCCTCGCTGCGTATCAGCTATATGATTCTTCCTTCGCCTCTTTTAAAAAAGGGGCATGAAATCACGTCCTTATATAAGCAAACAGTGTCCTGCCACAGTCAGCTAACCCTAGCTGAATTTATAAAAAATGGAGAGTGGCAAAAACACATCAACAGAATGAGAAAACTTTACCGCAAAAAAAGAGCCATTGTATTAGAGGCAGTGCAAAGGGAATTAGGAGAGCATGTCAGAATTCGCGGAGAAAACTCTGGGCTTCGTATCTTACTTGACGTTTATTTGCCATTTGGTGAAAAAGAGTTAATTGAGAAGGCGAAAAAACATGGAGTAAAAATTTATCCTGTTTCTCTTTCTTATCAACATCATCCTCCCACAAAAACGGTCTCGCTCGGGTTTGCAGGGGTTTCTGAATCCGACATAAGAGAAGGCATAAAAAAACTGAAGGCTGCCTGGAAGATATGAGGGAGCTTTCAGTTTAGCAAGACGGCCAAGTGACGACTAAGTGTTGAGAGCTGTTCAATATTTTTTAAGTATATGATGTGAGTGCCAGCAGTCCAGCCCACGATATGTCTGTTTAGCGAAAAACAGAATTTTTTATTTGCTCATCACAGTGCTAAAATAAACAAAATAGACAATTGAAAAAATAGAGGTGTAAGAATGAAGTTAGATGAGTTTACAATTGGCCAGGTCTTCAAAACGAAATCATTAAAAGTATCAAAAGATGATATTATGCGGTTTGCGGGTGAATTTGACCCTCAGTATATGCATGTAGATGAAGAAAAAGCGAGTAAAGGCAGATTTAATGGAATTATCGCTTCCGGCATACAAACACTGGCCATATCTTTTAAACTTTGGATTGAAGAAGGTTTCTATGGAGACGATATTATAGCCGGAACAGAGATGAATCATATGACATTCATAAAACCTGTATATCCGGATGATGAATTGTTTACAATTGTTAAGGTTCTTGATAAGCAGCCAAAGAGAAATGAATTGGGAATACTCACAGTATTGCTATCTACTTATAATCAAAAAGAAGTAAAAGTGTTTGAAGGTGAGTTATCTGTATTGATCAAACGATAACTCAGAAAGCCCGCTTTTCGCGGGCTCGATTGAAGCAGATGGGTGAAAGATGTTAGCGAGTTTCCTTTGAAAAATAAGAGGTTAAAACATCATAAACAATAGGCAAAGAAGTAAATCCCTCATCTTCTAGAAAATGACCTCCGTGCTGAACTTCATATAACGCAGCATCAATTTGTTGTGCCAGATCCTTGCTGAATGAAAAAGGCACAATTTGGTCGTCCTTAGAAGCAATGACAGCACGGTGCTTCGCGGACTCAATGATTGTTTGATGATCAAACGATGCCTGTGTAAATTCATCTAGCATCTTTAAAGTGGGCAATGATTTGGCAAAGCCGGAAACAAGTATGATTCCGCCAAGCTGTTTTCGTAATTGAAGATGTTCCAAAAATCTCAAAATGGCGGGGCAACCTAAGCTGTGCGCAACCAAATACGTATTTTCATGTAAAGTGTGCTGATATAAAGAGAGTGTATCCAGCCAATCCTCAAGTCTTGGCTGGAGCGGATTAGGCATGTTTAAAATGTCTGCTTGGACCCCATCTGCGAGCAGGCGTTTTTTCAGCCAAGGGAACCAATGATTTGTTGAGGAGGCTCCGTAGCCATGAATGATATAGACCTGTTTTGTCATTATTTCCTCCTAAGAAATATTTTCATTCAGTATAAAATTCCTCTCATTGGGAAACAAGTACGCACTTTTTTGTAAGTAGCTTTACATATGAGGCATTCCTTGTGCCATTCCCCATTTACACATTTCATCTATGAGGGGGTACAAAGATCGCCCTCTGTCAGATAACGAATACTCTACTTTCAGTGGGGTTTGAGAAACCTCATACCGATGAATAAGGCCGTCAGTTTGCAATTCCTTAAGCTGTGCGCTTAACATTTTATGGGTGATGAAGGGCATAGCCCTTTTCAGCTCGCCGTATCTCATCGTTTTTTCACACCCTAACTCATAGAGAATTCTCATTTTCCATTTGCCCCCTATAAGAGACAAGGTGTATTCAAATGGGGCTTGTTTACTGCGGCACAGGCTATCCATGTAATCGAACCTCCTTTTTAAGGTATCATATCAGAATAATTCAGGATTTTCGGTGTTGAAGTTTGAGGGCGATTCACGATCTGAAGTGAAAGGGGCCGCTTGCTCAACAGGCGGCACGGTACATGAATGTTCTAAGTCAAAGAGGGTTACCTTACTGTTAATTACTTTATTTAAAAAAACGCATGTTTTTAGCTGAAAATATCTATTATGGTATATTTAAATATAACGAAATATTTGAGAAATGAGGAATGGTATGAATACAACCAAAAAACATAAGAAATTTAAAGCGAAAATGATTCTCCAAATCATCATGGTTATCATTGGAGGAATCATTGCGGCATATGGACTAGAAACAGTGCTCATTCCAAACAGTGTATCTGATGGAGGGGTGACGGGTCTTAGCATCGTTGGTTCACAGCTATTCAACTTGCCGCTGGGGATTTTGATTGCTGTGATTAACATTCCATTTGTCTGGTTAGGATATAAGCAAATAGGGAAAAGCTTTGCATTATTATCAATTATCGGAATCGTATCGCTTGCCGCGGGGACAAGCTTTTTCCACCACACACCCGCAATCATAGAAGGAGATACCCTGTTAATTACCGTTGTCGGCGGGATTATCCTTGGATTTGGAATGGGGCTGGCGCTGCGTAATGGCGGCGCATTAGATGGTATTGACATGCTTGCTGTGCTGCTATCCCGAAAACTGCCCTTCGGAACGAGCGATCTCATTCTATTCTTAAACCTATTTGTGTTTATTTTTGTTTCCACAGTATTTGGCTTACAAGGGGCATTGCTTTCAGTCATTGCTTACTACATTGCATCCAAAGTGATTCATGTTGTGGAGGAAGGCTTAAGCGGCTCTAAAACCTTTCAAATTATTACAACCCAACCTGAATTAATGGTAGAGACAATACGTGATCAATTAGGCCGAAGCGCCACATATAAAGAAGCTTACGGGGGTTTTTCCCACGAGAAATTTAAAGAAATCACATGTGTCATCAACCGTTTAGAAGAAACCAAACTAAAGGAAATTATTAATGATATTGATAAATCCGCCTTTGTCACCGTATATGACGTAGCTGAAGTGAAGGGCAGCAATTTTAGAAATCTTAATCATCACTAAAAAATAGAATGACCTTTTTAACCGTAACTGACATGCCGCGGGTAATTTAATCAAAAACACTTTTTTGAGGCTTGTGGGTGAATAACCGGTGAAGGTCTCAATCATAAATACCAAGGGTATCAAAACCCTTGGTATTTTTTGTATTTTGCTGATTGCTTATTGTATTATGCTTTCCTGTCCGATATCCATTTCAGTTACTGATTTGGGAATGAAATGCTTTGTCCGCCATAAGTGTTGTCCTGGCCATCCTTCCTGCCAAAAACCAAAAGCAAACACAAGCTATATTGCCGTACTCGGTTCAATGTACAATGGGTAAAGGAAAATAAAGAGATTGATATTAATTGAATCAAACATATTTGATGTTCCAAATATAAGGGATTGTTTATATAAATAAAAGTTTATATAATGACGGTGGCGCTAAGGTAACGCGGGGAGCTACTCAGGTTTTCGTTTCGAAGTTTTGATCCTTAAGATATACGGAGCGCTACATATGGAAACGTAAAGGGGAATGTAGAATCATTTGGCGTGTATATAATGATTTGCTTATATATTGATTTGGGAAGGAGGAGCTCATATGACGATTGATGTTGCGGCGATGACTCGTTGTTTGAAAACACTTAGTGATCAAACTAGGCTTATAATGATGAGATTATTTCTTGAAAAAGAATATTGTGTCTGTCAATTGGTTGATATGTTCGAAATGAGCCAGCCCGCCATAAGCCAGCATTTGCGGAAATTAAGAAACGCAGGTTTTGTGAATGAGGAAAGAAGAGGCCAATGGCGTTATTATTCAATAAATGGTTCCTGTCCTGAGTTTGATACATTGCAATTGATCTTACATCAAATCGATCAGGAGGATGAATTGTTAAACCATATCAAACAAAAGAAAACTCAAGCGTGTTGCCAGTAAGGAGGCATTAGAATGACATCAATGATTTTGGCAGTATTCATCTTTTTATTAACTCTAGTATTGGTCATATGGCAGCCGAAAAATTTATCTATAGGGTGGTCAGCCTGTGGAGGCGCAGTTTTAGCTCTAATAGCAGGTGTTGTCAATTTTCATGATGTGTTAACTGTGACAGGGATTGTTTGGAATGCGACCTTGGCTTTTGTGGCCATCATACTGATATCGTTAATTCTTGATAATATCGGTTTCTTTGAATGGGCAGCGCTTCATATGGCTAAGGCTGCAAAAGGAAACGGTGTGCGGATGTTCGTTTATGTATCTCTATTAGGAGCTATTGTCGCCGCGTTATTTGCAAATGACGGTGCAGCTCTTATATTGACACCAATCGTATTAGCGATGGTCAGAGCATTACATTTTAATGAAAAATTAGTTTTTCCTTTTATCATTGCCAGCGGATTTATTGCGGATACCACTTCGCTTCCTTTAGTAGTGAGCAATTTGGTCAACATTGTTTCAGCGGACTATTTTCATATTACGTTTATTGATTATGCATCCAGAATGGTTGTCCCGTACTTGTTTTCGCTGCTGGCGAGCATCATTGTACTTTACCTTTTCTTTAGAAAAAGTATACCAAAACGCTATGATCTGACTGAGGTTAAAAAACCTGTTGAAGCAATTAAAGATCAAAACATGTTCAGACTGTCATGGTATATCTTAGGGCTGCTGTTAATTGGATATTTTGCAAGTGAATTTTTTTCTATCCCTGTATCAGTGGTAGCGGGTAGCATTGCGATCATTTTCTTAATCGCTGCGCAAAAGAGTCCGGCCGTCCATACAAAGAAAGTGGTGAAAGAAGCGCCATGGGCTATCGTATTCTTTTCAATTGGCATGTACGTTGTTGTGTATGGTGTCCGAAATGCCGGATTAACGGATATCCTTTCAGATGTGATTCAAGCCGCAGCTGATCAAGGATTGTTTGCTGGGACAATTGGAATGGGCTTTATTGCGGCGATTCTTTCTTCCGTTATGAATAACTTGCCGACTGTTATGATTGACGCATTGGCTATTGCCGGTACAGATACACATGGGATGATGAGAGAAGCGCTTATTTATGCAAATGTGATCGGTTCAGATTTAGGGCCTAAAATAACGCCGATTGGTTCCTTGGCGACATTATTATGGCTTCATGTCCTTTCGCAAAAAGGTTTGAAGATTTCCTGGGGCACGTATTTTAAAACAGGAATTATCCTCACGATACCCACTTTATTGATCACACTTGCCGGCCTGTATATTTGGCTGCTTGTGATCCATTCATGTTTCTAAAAGGAGAAGGTCAATATGTCAAAGAAAACAATTTACTTTTTATGCACTGGTAACTCTTGCCGCAGCCAAATGGCTGAAGGGTGGGGGAGAAAATATCTTGGGGACAAGTGGAATGTGTATAGCGCTGGAATCGAGGCTCATGGATTAAACCCTAATGCTGTCAAAGCAATGAAAGAAGCGGGGATTGATATTTCCAATCAAACTTCAGATATCATTGATCCGGACATTTTAAACAATGCTGATTTCGTTGTTACTCTCTGTGGTGATGCAGCTGACAAATGCCCAATGACGCCGCCGCATGTAAAACGTGAGCATTGGGGATTTGATGATCCGGCAAAAGCACAAGGTACTGACGAAGAAAAATGGGCATTTTTCCAAAGGGTCCGTGATGAAATTGGTGACCGTTTAAAACAGTTTGCTGTAACTGGGGAATAAAGAATCGATATACTCAGCATTGGGTTTATATAAAGCAATGTGCTGTTCAACAGGTGTCTGCGGGCTGAGTGCAGACACCTGTTTTTATTTGTCTGAGATTCGTAACAGGGAAGTTATTTGCTGGTGACAGAGGAAAATTGATTTTGTGAACAGAATCAAGAAGAAGACGGTGTTTTAAAGGAGTTGTCTGTTTTGCAGGAATTAACAAAAGAAAAGTATAGTAGCTTAAAAACAATGTTTGATGACAAATATTGTCCCACATTTGTCTATTCAATATTAGATCAAACCATTCCGGGAGCTGTTTATGCAGATGATCAAACCTTTCCTAAATCGTTTTTTATAGGAGCTGAATCAGGCATTTATTTTATTGCGGGAGACCAAGGGAATCGGGATTTTCATGATTTCATTGCAGGATATTATGAAGAACAAGTGAAATCATCAAAACGATTTACCTTGTTTTCTTCCAGTGATACATGGGATAGCGTACTGAAACCCATACTGAAAGATGACTTAAACCAAATGAGAAGAGCTGCATTTTCTTATCAACCAAAATCTTTCAAAAAGACTTTGCAACTGCCAAAGGGGCTTGTATTGAAAAGAATAGACGAAGACATCATTTCACACAGCACAGCGTTTAACAGCGCGTATTATGAGGAGTATTGGGATTCTGTCTCACAGTTTGCTTCAAAAGGTTTTGGATTTGCCGTATTACATGGCAATCATGTAGTAAGTGAGTGTACTTCTATATTTTTAGGGCATAATCGAGCGGAAATGGATATCTATACACTTGAAGAATATAGAGGACTGGGGTTAGCTTATTGCGTAGCAAATAGGTTTATAGCGTTTTGTATGGAAAATGGGATTGTTCCTAGCTGGGATTGTGATATCTGCAACAATTCGTCCATTGCATTAGCAGCTAAACTAGGGTTTAAGAAAATAATCGAATACTCTCTTTTTTATTCCGGGAAATCATAAAAAAGAGAAGAGGTAAGAACTCTTCTCTTTACATGAGTAAGCGGTTGGTGAATACCGGTTTTTATTTTATTAAGAATCTAGATTTAATTGCTGGCGAAGTTTCTTCGATAAGTCCTTTCTCGTTTTATCAGTTACAACATGATACCATAAGTGATCTATCTTTTTATCCTCACCTTTTATTTCGATCTGTTTGACATGTTGAACGGCTTCTTTATAAGAGCGTTGAATATCAATCATTTTATCAAGTGTTAAGTTTGTTTGTATATTTTTTTCTAAGGCAGCCAAAATTCCTTGATAGTTTTTTAATGATTTTAATTGTGCTCCTTCGTGAATAATTTGGTTAATGATTTCTCGCTGCCGCTTCTGCCGCCCAAAATCACCGCGAGGATCTTCTTTTCTCATCCGTGCGTATTTAAGGGCAACCTTTCCATCCAGGTGCTGTTCCCCTTTTGGTATATGCACCCCTTCAAGGGTAAAAGGGAAATCATTATTCACTGTGATTCCGCCAATCTCATCTACAATATCTTTAAACCCTTCCATATTGACTTTGATATAATAATTGATTGGAATGTTTAAAAATTGTTCAACGGTTTGAACGGCACCTTCAATACCCTCGTAAGTATATGCTGCGTTCATTTTAATATTGGTATTCTTTGATCGCATAAATACTCTGGTATCACGCGGTATACTTACCATCGTCGATGTTTTCGTCTCTGGATTTAAAGTCAGTACGATCATCGAATCAGGTCGTCCTTTATCACCGGGGCGCTCATCTACTCCCAGCAAAAGAATCGATATAGGATCATGTCCAAGACTAGCATCTTGTTGCTTAGAATCTCTTTGCAGAGGTTCATACATATGGTTGACCGATTTTGCTACGTTTCGGTAAATGCTATAGCAGGTCAGGCCTCCAATGGTTAACAAGAGGGCTAGAACAAACAATAAAATACTCTGCATTTTCAGTTTCCTTCTCCCAATTTTCACTATCAAATTCCTTCCTGATCAAGTTGAATATTTATATGTTGTACTGGTTCTTAACGGTTCTCTAATAAATAATTCTTTTATCTTCGTGATATTTTGTAGTTCATAAAAGATACTTTAAATTTATACTTCAATTGAATCTGAATTGTACCGGTTTGATTGAATCATGAATTGCTTTCATTTCGTATCCGCTTTCCCGGAAATATTTTAATAATTGTTCCAAATACGCCGCGGTAGTCGGCTTTTCATGCATTAATACAATAAGCGGCTCTTTTCCTTCAAGGGTTTTGACTTGCTGAATGACACTCTTAACAAACTCTCCATGAGTGTACTTCCAGTCCTCTGAGTCAACTGTCCAATCCCACAGGTTAAAATGATCACGCTCCACAACATCTCTAAAAGGGCCAGTAATGTAAGGCTTTGACCCGTAAGGTGCTCTTATTAAATGCGTGTTGACTTTGGTTGTTTCTTTAATGTAGTCCAATGTATCGTTCATTTCTGCAGCAAAGCTTTCAGGGGATTTATAGATTTCGGAAACCTGGTGCGTCACGCCGTGAGACCCAACAGAATGACCGTTTTCCGCCATTTTTCTCACAATATTAGGATTTCGCTCGATATTTGGTTTTAACATAAAAAACGTTCCCTTTGCATTGTATTTATGAAGCAAATCCATAATTTTCTCTGAAGCAGCAGGGTTTGGTCCGTCATCAAATGTTAAATAAACGACCTTCCCGATTTCAGCAGGTTTTTTTTGTTCTTTTTTCTGTGCTGAATTTTTGTGTGTTTCTATATGCGCCTGCTCAGAAGCGTTTGTACTTTCTTTTATTGGTTCCTGCTTTGGGCCGGCAAGTGCCTTCCAGGAAATGCATAGTAACGTTACACCTAGAATAATCAATATCCCAAAACCTATTTTTCCTATTTGATTCAACTTACGATCCCTTCTTGGTGAATTTGACACTTTTTCCAACTCCTCAATTGTAGATATCAAAACTAGTTTTCTCGCGAACGAGTCACATAAATTAGAAGGACCAATGGAGACAAAGCCCGGTAAAAATGATGCTCTTTTAATATAGATGAGAGTTATCGCAGAAGTTTGATCAACTTGTAAACAAAATGTCAACAAATGAAGGAATCATTGTTATGTAATATCTTGCAGGTATAAGAAAAAACCTTATTTCAATAGAAATAAGGTTTACTTGAAGGATATGATATAAGAGCGATCGTCAAAAAATCGGGCTGATGAGTTTTCCATAGAAATATACCGGTTTTGTTCATAAACGAGCAGGTTGCTGCCATCTGGACTCCAATATATTTCTGATGGGCTGGTGCCGTGGTATATAGGTTCTGCGTAGAGGACATTTTTCCCTTGCAGCTTTCCTGCATAAGTATTGTCCTTGTCATATAAAGAGTAAGCGATCTTCTTTCGATCATTAGATATGGTAAAAACAGCTACATTTTCGAGCAGAACAGAGAGCTCACTGTTTCTGAGGTCGTATTCGTATAAGGTTTCTCCGATACCTAAAAATACAAATTGGTCATTGTTTAACCAAACAGGTTCACCATAGGGGCTAATCTGCCGCTTATTTTGAATAGTGATGCTGTCACCGCTGATGGTCCCCGTCATAATGCGATATTGTTGCCCTTGTAACATGGTTAGCAGCAAACTACGTCCATCATCTGAAATGGAAACTGCCGTAAGCGAATCCTTTTCATCAACATTCTTCAATGGATACGTTTTGAGGGTTCCGGAATCTATGTTGAATACATTGACCGCAGTCTGGTCACTTTTTGCCGTGTCAATGACAAGATAACAAATGTATTTGCTATTATTTGACCATGAAATATCCTGTACAAAGGCATCCTTGCTAGAAGAAAAGCTGGCTACTTCCTTTTTGTTTCTGTTCGTCAGTGATATTAGATTTAGTGTTATCTTATTTGATGACATCGTTAATCCGGCGATACTTTTCCCGTCGGGAGACAACTTAAGGTTGGAAGTATTGCGGTCAATGCTCTGCAGAGTTTCAGGTTTTTCAAAAGGATAGGAGACATTCTGAAGATGCTGCGCTTTACCTTCCGTTGTGTCATTTCCTTTGAAAAAACCAACTACAGAGTTTGATGAAGACCAGCCAAGCAACTGGTCAGCTTGAGGGAGGCGATATATCTTCTTCACCTGAAAGGAGTCCGACTTCTGATCGTCATCAATCTGGCTCTCTTCCTTGTTTGGAATGATAATGGTTTCAGATCGCTTGCCCATATTATAGCTGGATACAAAAATCAAGGAAATCAATAATATCCCTGACAATATAATAAACCGTTTGTTCTTCATGATCATTTCTCAACCTTCATGTAAGCTAGTTCAATAGTGATGATTGTATGGTTTTCTTCGTAGAACATCTTGATTGTTCCTCCATGTTTTTCGACAATTGTTTTAACTATGCTTAACCCCAACCCTAAACTTCCTTCTTCCGTCACCTTTTGGTTTATTGAATAAAAAGGCTGAAACACTTTTGTGTATTGGTTGTCGTCATATGGATCACTTGGATTTTTGAACATAAAAAGAACCTGATCTCCCGTAACTTTAGCCTGAATCATGATTTCAGAATGAGATAAACTGTATTTGATCGCATTGTCCAAAAGATTAATAAAGAGTTGGCGCACTCTATTCTTTTGACCATACACATAGAGACTGTCTTCTATCTCATAGGTGATCTTCTTTTTATATCGTTCTGCACGAAATTTCATAGATTCGCATACATCTTTCAAAATCGTTCCTGCATCAATCCTATCGAATTGTTCTTTAGAGGTTTCTCTAGATACCTCAAGAAGTTTTATAACCAAATTGTGCAGACGCCGGCTTTCTTCAACAATATGATTCATTCCTTTATCAAAAAACGCCTGATCTGATTCCCCTTTTTGTTTTATGATTTCAGCATAGCCTTGAATAGAAGTCAGAGGTGTTTTCAGTTCATGGGTCATATTGTCAAAAAAACGTTTTTCCTGTTCATTAAGTTCCTTTAACCTGTCCCGATCTTTTTCGATAGTTGAAATTTGATCCCTAATTCTGGTGATCATATCATTGAAATTAACCGTAAGCTGGCCAATTTCATCTTTTCTAGAAAAATGGATATCCACATCCAGCTTTCCCTTTTTGACTTCTGAGGTGGCCTCTGTCAGCTTGACGATTGGAATCGTGATGTGTCTGGAGAGTATATAAGAGAAAAGAAACGCCGCCACAAATATCGCAAGAGCGATATAAAAAATAATATTTAAAATCTCTCCGCTTTGTTTGTAAAGCAAATTAAAATCTTTAGAAAAACGCAATATGCCAACTTTTGCACCATCAATGACAACTGGATAAGAAAAAAACACCTGTGCTTGATTTCGATCATAGGTGATATGATAAGCATTTTTTCCGTTAATTGCTTTTGCTAGGTCCTCGTCAATGCCTTGCGAAAACACTGTTTTATTAGAAGAAGACAACAAAGTGCCATCTACGGTATAAACGCCTACATTGCTTCCTGTTGAATGAGTTAAACTATCCACTATTTCATCAGCCATATCGCCGAAGTATAGTTCATTGTTTTTATAATGATTGATTAAAAATGCTTGATTGATATACATGATGCTGTTTTTTTTTAAGTCTATTAAATCTGAGGTGACAATTTTTTCATTGCTTGACCAAATGACGCTTTTGACCGTTTGATTGAGCACTAGGAAAGAGAGAGAAAAAATCAGAAAAAAACCAATAATAAATTTACCCTTGATCGTCCGTAACACTCTCTACTCCTCCTGTTTCTCGAATTTATATCCAATGCCAAACACTGTTTTAATGAGGTCGCTTGCATCCAGTTTTTTACGGAGTCTTTGGATATGAGTATCTACCGTACGTGTATCCCCGGCAAAATCGTAGCCCCAAACGAATTCCAACAGCTCTGAACGTGTAAAGATTTTTCCACGATGGTCAATCAATGTCTTAAGCAGATCAAATTCTTTAGGAGTCAAATCAACAATGATCCCATCTTTTTTTACTATTCTTTCGTCTGGGATCATCACAATATTTTTTAATTGAATGTGATCCTCATTAGACGATCCTCGATCATTCACGTGGTTAGCTTGTTCAAGACGCCTGAGTATTGTACGAATTCTGGCGATAACTTCACGCAAGTCAAATGGCTTTGTAATATAATCGTCAGCCCCAAATTCCAACCCAAGGACTTTATCAGTGATATCTGACTTTGCGGTGATCATAAGTATAGGGATATTATAGCGTTGGGTCACTTTTTTACAGATATCCAATCCGCTGCAATCTGGCAGCATCCAATCAAGCAGCAGAAGATCGGGTTTGAATTGGTCTAGCTGTTTCATCCCTAAAGCTCCGTTAGATTCAGTACACGTTTGAAAACCTTCCTGCGTAAGCCCGTATGAAAGCAGATCTGCTATTGCTTCATCATCTTCAATAATAAGTATTTTCGTTTTATCCATTATTTCATTCATTCCCTGTTTCATGATTAAATTGAATATATCTATCTTAGAGTCTGCAATATCACTCATTATAGCATCCTTTTTAATAGCGGTTATTCAGAACTTCAGATCAAACTATAATTGGATATATTTTCACCATCGTCAACAAAATCGGGGGAATTGAGCTATCGTTGGATTAGAGGACTATGGTAAACAATTTTAATTGATAAATGAGCTTATTAAAAAGAGATGCGGGTATCTTCTTTATTTATGTATAAGAGCGTTTCCATATCGTTTGATTTTATTGGGGTGTTAAATAGGTAAAACATACCCCGCCAACTGTAACCACTCCGCCTAGCAGAGAGATCAATGTGGGTATCTCGCCGATCCAGATCCAAGATATGATCAAGGCTAAAGCCGGTGTAACATAAAGTGAAAGGGTTGCTTCTGAAGCACCGACGAGTGAAGTGACATATGCTAGTGCGAAGTAAGGAATAACCGTCGGCAATAATCCTAAGTAAACGATAGACAAAGTTGCGCTTATTGAAGCGTTCATCATCTCTTCGCCTAAGCCTGGCAGAAACACAAGCATAGGTATTGTTCCGCCCCAAATGGTGAATGTAACGAATGGAATAAAACCATATTTTTTTATATAGCGGGCTTGAAAAACGAAATAAATACTCTCCGAAAATGCTGCCAGCAGGATGACCAAGATACCGCTCATTGAATATGTAAAGTCTCCCGCCCCAAATGCAATCAATAATACACCCAATAAACTGATCATAGAGCCAAGCCATTTCGTAAATCCAAAATGCTCTTTATAAAACAGGCGGGATAGCATGGCTGAGAAGATCGGTGCCGTAGTAACGAGTAAGCTTGCAACTCCGGCACTAACTGTTTTTTCACCGATGTTCAGCAAAATGTGATAGAGTGCAAATCCTAAAAACCCTAAAAGAAAAATGGCAGGAATGTCTTTCAAGTCGGGTAGGCGCATCTGAGTCAAAACAGCAAAAAGCAATAATGCCATAGAGCCGATTAACAAACGAAATAAAGCAAGGTGTTCTGGTGTGTACCCTTCTAGTCCTGCGCGAATTCCCGGAAAAGCAGATGCCCATAAACAGATCATCAGACTGTTTGAGGTTATCAATTGAACTGTTTTCTTTTGCATATTTCCCACTCCTCTTTACAAAAACCAACCAGTTATTTAATGTGTTTTTATATTAATAAAGATTTGGTGATATGGCTTCAACCAGTTAAACGGATTTTGACCCAACCAATTTATTTTAAGGAGACCGATTCTATGAGCTTTCCAGAAGAAAAAAAGATGAAAAAGCTCCCTAAGTACAGACAAATCGTTCATTTTATTAAAGAGAAAATAGGAAATGGCGAGTGGCCGATTGGAAGCAAGATTCCAAGCCAGCGCACGCTTGCAAAAGATTTTCAGGTAAACCGGAGCACAGTGATTACAGCCTTAGAGGAATTGATGGCCGATGGGCTAATAGAAGGCACAATGGGGAAAGGCACAGTTGTTATCAACAACACATGGACACTGATGGCTAAGAATTCTGCTCCCGATTGGGATCAATATGTCACCTCTGGCATTCAGATGCCAAGCCGAAAAATCGTTCAAGAGATCAATCAATCAGAATCAAATACAGACCTTATACAGCTCAGTAAAGGTGAACTTTCAGCTGAGATTTTTCCTTTGGCTGTTATGAAAGAGATGATGGGGAGGGTATCTCATCACATGGAGGCATTCGGTTATGAAGAGCCAAAAGGTTACTTACCTTTGAGGGAGGCATTAAGCAACTATTTAAAAACCATTGGAATCAACGTCTCATCTTCTTCCATTCTGATTGTCTCAGGAGCGTTGCAAGCCTTGCAGCTGATATCAATGGGGCTGTTACAAAGAGGATCAACCGTTTATCTTGATCAGCCCTCCTACCTTTATTCATTACACGTATTTCAATCAGCTGGTATGAAGCTGACTGGACTTCCTATGGATAATGAAGGACTTTTGCCTGAAAATGTTCATTTAACAAGAGGAGAGCGGGGAAGGGCTATCTTATATACAAATCCATGTTTTCACAATCCGACTGGTATTCTTATGTCTAAAAAGCGGCGTGAAGAGATCCTGGCAGTAAGTGAGAATACACAGCTTCCTATTATTGAAGATGACATTTATCGTGAGTTATGGATCGATGAAATTCCGCCATATCCTATTAAAACAATTGATAAAAATGGACACGTACTGTACATAGGAAGTTTATCGAAAACATTAAGCCCAGGTTTGAGGATTGGATGGATCGTCGGGCCGGAACCGGTGATTGAACGTTTATCTGACATTAAAATGCAAACAGATTACGGATCCAGTTCGCTATCCCAGAGAGTAGCGGCAGAGTGGTTTACTTCCGGCCACTACCAGCAGCATGTAGAAAAGGTTAGGCAGCAATTAAAGGTGAGAAGAGAATTGGCCTTGAGTGTTATAGAAACTCATTTGAAAGATGTGGCGACATGGAATATCCCAAAAGGAGGGTTTTTTGTCTGGATAAAAATATTGCCTTCCATATCAATGAAATTACTTTATACTAAAGCCTTATCAAAAGGGATTCTGCTCAATCTCGGCAGTATCTATGCTCAGGAAAAAGGGAATTATATTCGCTTATCATATGCTTATGCATCTCTTGAAGACCTTCAAAAGGGGATTTATGAGTTGGGTTTAATGATAAAAGAATTGGCAAGCAGGTAACTTTTATATCCTTAAATGGATGTTTCACTAAAAAAGAGATCAAGCCTAATGATCGCTTGATCTGATAATAACAAGGGTTACTAGAATAGACCAAATCATGGTTCGGTCTTAAAATGATCATGTCTCTGAACGAAAAGTCTTTCCGACTTCTCTTCCTAAACCAAAGTAGTGTCTGAAATTATAGATAAGCGGGCTCCATTTGGAAGGGTTGATATGGTTTTCGTCCAGAATGATACTTTCCTCGGCATGAAAATGTAGTGCCTGCGTCTCTACAATTGCGAATGACAATTCATATTCTGGAAGCCGAATGTGTTTCACTTCGGCTTCGATTTGGATAGGGCATTCTTTAATTCGTGTTGGTGATACTGTTTTTGATTGTAAAGGCGTTAACCCTGCTGCCTCGTATTTTTCTTTTTTATATGTAAATCCGAGCTGCTTCTTTAAAGGCGGTATACTCTTTTTTCCGCTATAAGATGAAATTCTTTCAATGTTTTCCCATAATTCCGGGCCAGGCAAGTTTATGACACACTCTTTGTGTCTTTCCAAATTGTCGATGGCTTTTCCTCCCAGTCCTACTCCAAGGATTATATAATGTCCAAGAGCCCAAGAAGAAGACATAGGACTAATATTAGTGGTTCCATCCTCATTCAATGTGGTTAGAAGAAATGTCGAGGTACCATAATACATGATCTTGGGTTTGATTTCCTTAAATCGACGAGTGTCTTGTTTTTTGATGTCCAACGTTTTTTCCTCCTTGTCACGCTTACATTTATATTGTAAAGGATTAACATTTCAACTATCATCGAAATATGAATGTAAGGAGGAAAATCATGAATCCTAATATTGCAAAAATCTCTTCGTTGCTATCAGATCCCTCGCGTTCTTCCATTCTTCTCAGTCTGATGGATGGAAGGATACACCCTGCGGGAGAGCTTGCATATCTCGCTAACATTAAACCTCAAACCGCAAGTTTTCACCTGAATAAATTGCTTGAAGCAAAGCTGATTAGCGTAGAGAAGCATGGAAGACATCGGTATTACAGATTGGCTGACTCAGATGCTGCAAATGTGATCGAACAATTGCTTCATATTGCGCCTAAAGCAAAAGTCAAATCTTTAAAAGAGTCAAAAGAGAAAAAGGACTTGCATTTCGCCCGTACCTGTTATGATCATTTGGCAGGTTATGTGGGCGTGCAAATGGCACATTCATTAGTTGAGCAGGGGATGTTAAAAAAAGTTGATTTAAACTTTGAGGTGACTTCAGAGGGTGCTTTATTCTTTTCGAAGTTAGGCATCAATGAAGAGCAACAACGGAATAAGAGGAGAGCCTTTGCCCGCTGCTGTTTGGATTGGAGTGAACGGCAGCATCATATTGCAGGAGCATTAGGAAACGCCCTATTGGTGCGCATGTTAGAAGAAGAATGGATCGTTCGTATGCCTAAAACGAGAGCGATTAGGATTACACAAAGCGGGAAAATCGCGTTTGAAAAGCACCTAAACGTGAAGATTTAGGACTTTGAAGCGGAAACACCAGATGATGAGGCACGATATCTAGGAGGAGTAAGATTTGTTCTAATCTTACTCCTTCTTCTTATTTTGAAGCAGCTCGATTCCCCATTGCAATAGAGATGCGGTTCCAACTGTTTATTTGATTAATGATGAGAACAAGGTCAACATATTGTTTTTCATCATAATGTTCCCGCACCCGATGATATAGCTCATCAGGAACCCTTTTAGATGGAATGAGCGTGATGTGTTCAGATAGTTCGAGAGCCACTTTCTCTTCAGGTGAGTAAAAATCACATTCATTCCAAGCATGTAAACAGTAAATTCGCTGTTCAGTTTCTCCCATTTTGCGGGCATCGGACGTATGCATATCTATGCAGAAGGCACAGCCGTTCATTTGAGAGACTCTGATTTTGATTAGTTCTCTCGTCGTTCGGTTAATTGAGGATTGTTTCGTGTATTTCTCCATATCCATCATGATTTTCATACCTTCAGGTGCAATCTCATAGTAGGACACTCTTTGACTCATAAGGCAAGACTCCTTTCCATAGAATACCTAGATTGTATACCGGTATTGATCATTTTACCAATGTGCGGTTTGAATGACAGCTGTTTCACCGTCTTTTGGAAAGAAGTTTCTTTGAATAAAAATAAGGGTAGCCAGCAATGATGAGTGGAGCTGCTAATGCAAGCAGTATCCATGAGCCTGATTGGCTGTCTCTAGTGACTCTAATGAATATATAAGTACCGATCAGAAAATATAATAAAGCACCTAGAAACCAATACATGTTCAATCCTCTTTTTCCTTGCTTTTTGGTTGCGCATTTTTGTCTGTCATATGGCTTAATCGATCAGGGTTCTGATTTTTTAATACCTTCTCAGTCCGGATTCCTTTTCTCTTTAATGATAAAATTGTGAGATCAATCGATTTCAATGATGATCATTCCTTCAATGAATAGTAAGTTCCTTATGATTTTAAAGGTAAATTTGAAAAGATAAAACGTACATAGAGGCAGAACGTTCATGTACGTTTGGGCAATGATCACTTATTGGAAACTCTAATGTTTCCCTGCACCTGATATTGTTGTGTTCCTTCTCTTCCTATAAAATGATTGGATACATGTATGTTTGCACGTTGAAATATGGGTTCGATTTTCATGAATCTCTATTCGGTGAAACAGGTAAAGGAAGTGGATAAGGTTTGCTTATAAGGAATCCTTTCAAAGATAAATATTACTCACATGATAGGCGGGCATTAAACATGCTTGCACTCAGAGTGCCGGGCCTGGCTTTTATTCTCATGATCTATATAGCCTCTATCGTGCTGCAATTTGTTTCTGGGGGCTGGTCCATTTTATTGCTTTATGCGTTTACCATATTAATCGCCATTTTTGCTTTGCTTCATTGGCACTCATATCGCTGGGTTAAGAAAAGAGTGATTCTGTATTTCGCGGTACAAGGTTTGATCACCTTTGCACTTGCTAATCTCATGACTGGCTTCTTTATACTTGTGATTATCGGCCTTTATGCATTTTTAATTGGACAAATTATAGGAATGGCAGACAGAAGAAGGACGATTCCCATTCTTTATCTATTGCTGCTGCTGGTCATAAATTCGGCGTTTCACCTTCATAAAGGTGAAGTTTTGCATTTTATTGTTATTGCTGCGCCGATCATGATTGTCATCATCACTTATGCTGCAACATTTTTTGCCCAAGTCGATGAAAAAATAAAAGCTCAATTGACTCTTGAAAGGCTGGAGCTGGCTCATCAGCAGGTAGAACAGCTGACGCTGCAGAACGAAAGACAGCGGATGGCCCGAGACTTACACGATACGCTTGCTCAAGGTCTTGTCAGTTTAAATATGCAGCTGGATGCGATTCATGTTCATCTCGCCAAAGGCAACACAGAGAGAGCGAAGGAAATCATACAACAATCGATGAAAAGAGTGAAAAGCACATTAGCTGATGCACGTTCAGCTATTGACGATCTCCGCAGCAAATCAGAAGAAATCGGTGTTTTAAAAGAAAGAATTACCTCGCTAATGGATCATTTTATAGAGTCGACAGGCATGGCTTGTTTATTAGATTACAGATTGCACCTGGTGCTGGATGTGCGTACAGCTGAAAACTGTTATTACATCATTGGAGAATGCATGACGAATGCGGCAAAGCATGCTGAGGCGAAAACAATCTGGATATCCATTTGGGATGATGAAAAGGGAAGGCTCCATTTAACAGTTAAGGATAACGGCAAGGGATTTGATGTTGAAAAAGGAAAGAAAAAGAGAGGACATTATGGGCTTCTTGGCATACAAGAACGCGTCAGGGCAATAAATGGCCAATTCAATATCAAGAGTACAAAATTGAAAGGAACACAAATTGAGATCACTGTACCAATTCAGGGAGAGATGCAAGATGAATAAGGTTTTAATCGTTGATGACCATCTTGTCGTGAGGGAAGGTCTGAAGCTTTTAATTGAAACGAATGATCAATACACCATTATAGGAGAGGCGGAAAATGGAAAAGTCGCAGTCCGTCTTGCAGATGAATTAGAACCGGATATCATTCTGATGGATTTGTATATGCCGGAGATGAGCGGGTTAGAGGCCATTAAACAAATAAAAGAAAAACACGATACCCCCATCATTATTTTGACTACATATAATGAAGATCACTTAATGATCGAAGGGATTGAATTAGGAGCGAAAGGATATCTGTTAAAGGATACGAGTTCAGAAACCCTTTTTCAAACAATGGATGCAGCGATCAGAGGAAATGTGCTGTTGCAGCCTGATATCCTTAAACGTCTGCAAGAAATCCAATTTGAGCGGATGAAAAAGCAGCGCAGTGAGACGCAGCTGACAGAAAAGGAAGTCATTGTTCTAAAAGCAATTGCTAAAGGTCTTAAAAGCAAAGCGATTGCCTTTGATTTGGGCGTCTCTGAGCGAACAGTAAAGTCCAGATTAACGTCCATTTACAATAAATTAGGCGCGAATTCAAGAACTGAGGCAGTAACGATTGCCATGCAAAAAGGTATTCTGACAATAGACAACTAAACTGCATATTTGAAAATTGCCCAAACGTACATGCCCGAATGTACGTTTTTTTCATTTCATTGTCAACTACAATGAGAAAGAATGTGATCAAGCAATGTGTTGAAAGGAGATTATCATGTCTAGAATGTTATATAAATTAGGAGGATGGGTTGCTCGCCATCGCATAAAAGTAATAGGTGCGTGGATCGTTGTGTTAGTTGTTTCGATAGGGCTAGCCATCACGTTAAAACCAAGTTTTTCTGAGGATATGTCCATACCTGACACACCTTCGGAAAAAGCGATGGGTGTGATTCAGAAAGAATTTCCTCACGGTCCTGATAAAGGGAGCATACGGGTTATTTTCGGTGCTGGTGATGGGGAGAAACTTACTGGGAAGCCAGCAAAAAAAGCAATAGAAGATACGCTCAAAGAAATCAGTAAAGATGATTCTGTTGACTCGATTGCAAGTCCTTTTGTGACAGGGACAATCGCGAAAGATGGCACAGTTGCCTATGCTGATATCAAGTATAAATCATCAGCAGATGATATAAAGGATTACTCTATCAAACACTTAAAAGACAGTTTGAAAATGGCTGATGATGAAGGATTGCAAACTGAGCTAAGCGGAGATGTACCGGGAGCCGAGATGGAGATAGGCGGTGTCTCTGAAATTGTCGGCATTATCTTGGCCTTTGTCGTTTTAGCTATTACATTCGGTTCTTTATTAATAGCAGGATTGCCGATTTTAACTGCGCTGCTTGGTTTAGGTGTAAGCATTGGACTGGTTTTGATTGGGACACAAGTATTCGATATTGCTTCCGTCAGTCTTTCATTAGCCGGAATGATTGGTCTTGCTGTTGGTATTGATTATGCTTTATTTATTTTTATGAAACACCGCCAGTTTTTAGGCGAAGGCATACAAAAGAATGAATCAATTGCGAGAGCCGTGGGAACAGCGGGAAGCGCAGTCGTTTTTGCCGGACTTACTGTTATCGTTGCACTTTGCGGATTAACTGTCGTTAACATTCCTTTTATGTCTGCGATGGGGCTGACAGCAGGGCTTAGTGTACTGATGGCTGTTTTGGCTTCCATCACACTTGTGCCTGCGGTCTTATCGATTGCAGGGAAGCGGATGATTCCGAAATCAAACAAGAAAATAGAAAAACAAAGCACTGAAACAAATGTCTGGGGACGCTTTGTCACCAAAAATCCTATCATGCTAAGTGTATGCAGCATTCTGATTTTGATCGTCATTAGTATCCCATCTATGCATTTGGAACTGGGCTTGCCTGATGCTGGGATGAAAGCTAAGGATAATCCGGATCGCCGGGCATATGACTTGCTTGCCGAAGGCTTTGGAGAAGGATTTAATGGCCAATTAACAATCGTAGCGGATGCCACAAATGCTACAGAAAATAAGGCGGAGGCTTTCGCAGATGCAGTGAAAGAAATAAAGGGCTTAGACCATGTAGCAAGTGTCACCCCTGCAATGCCTAATAAAGAAGGGAACTTTGCTATCATTACTGTCGTTCCGGAAACAGGTCCAAATGATGTCACAACGAAAGATTTGGTACACGATGTACGCAGTTTGCCAGATAAAAACGGAGTAGATTTGCTTGTTACTGGATCGACTGCAGTGAATATTGACATTTCAGATCGATTGAATGATGCGATACCGGTGTTTGCTGTACTTATTGTTGGCTTTGCGTTTGTATTGCTGACCATCGTTTTCCGTTCGCTGCTTGTGCCGCTTGTTGCTGTTGCAGGTTTCATGTTGACGATGACAGCCACTCTTGGAATCTGTGTATTTGTCTTGCAAGACGGGAATCTCATCGACTTTTTCAAAATACCTGAAAGAGGGCCGATACTCGCGTTCCTGCCGATTTTATCGATTGGGATTCTGTTCGGGTTAGCCATGGATTATCAAGTATTCCTTGTCAGCAGAATGCGTGAAGAATATGTAAAAACAAAGAATCCAGTACAAGCCATTCAGGCTGGATTAAAACACAGTGGTCCTGTTGTTACAGCAGCCGGCTTGATTATGATCTTCGTTTTTGCAGGATTTATCTTTGCCGGCGAAGCTTCTATTAAAGCCAACGGATTAGCACTTTCCTTTGGTGTGCTCTTTGATGCCTTTATTGTAAGAATGACACTGATTCCAAGTGTCATGAAGCTGATGGGGAATGCAGCCTGGTATTTGCCGAAATGGTTAGACAAGATGATTCCGAACGTGGATATAGAAGGGCATCAACTGACAAAGGAAATACAGCCGGAAATAGATCATGAACAAAAGAAACAAATCAGTGTGTAATAGAAAAAGCAGATCTTTAATGATCTGCTTTTTTGTTAAATAGTTAAAGTAATAGCATTAAAACCGCAATCCAAATGCATGAATCACAAAAATCACAACAGGAGGGATCAAGAGGGAAGGCAGCAAATTCAATGTTTTGAACTTCTTGATTCCAAGAATGCTTAGACCTGAACTGAGGATGAGTATGCCTCCCACAATTGTGATTTCATTAATAAGGTCTGTATTGATTGCGCTCTCCATTACTTTAGCAAATAAATAGATGGAGCCCTGCCAGGCAAATAATACAATGGCTGCAGCCGCTATTCCAAAACCAAAAGTTGAAGCGAGCACAATGGAGGTGATCCCATCTAACATCCCGTTTGTCAGGAGGTATGTATAATCTCCATGCAAAGCGGCTTCAACAGGGCCCAATATTGACAGCGAACCTATACAAAATAATAAGACCGCAGTAGATAAGCCCTCTGCTAAATTGCTTTTAGAAAATTTGTTCACCAGCTTGTTGAATCGTAATTCTAAATTGATGATCTGGCCTAGCAAACCTCCAATGGCTAAACTCACGATGAATAGAATGGGATATTTACTATCAGGCAAATGCTGTGTAATGGCGTTGATCCCCAGCGCGACTGCAGCGAATCCCATTGCCTGCATCAAAATATCCTGGTATTCATCTTTAATGCCTTTTTTGAATATCCCCCCGATTATGCTTCCTGCAATGATCATCACTGTGTTAAAAATCGTTCCAAACATAAGCTTTCTCCTCCAAAAATCATTCCTGCATAAAAAATAAACCCTCTAGTTAGTAGAGAGTCAAGGGAGATCAAAACCTATTCATGAGGTTATTTGATGGGCAGCAGGATTTCAGTCACGTAATTATCTAGGTTATTCGTAATGCCATAATCAATGAGTGTGATTTCGATTGAATCCCCTGCTACCTCATAATGATGTTCTTCCATATACGCCAGTAATGTTTTGTAGTATGGTTCGGCTTCTGGATGTGACCCTTTAAACCTAATTTGCAGATATTCTCTTGAAGGAAAGATGATTTCTGAAGAAGTTTTTTCATTTTCATCTTCTAGAATCATAAATATACTGGAATATTTGTCAAACTGTTTTGCCCTCACATTTGCTGCAGAAATGGATAAACCGATCTTGCCTATGAATATATCTTCGTTTACATTCAGGTGGGTTCTCAATTCAGCTAACGAATGTTCGATATCATGGCCGAGAACATATTCATGCTGCAAGTAAGCCACACGCATTGCGGGAAGTTTGATTTTTGAAATTTGATGTAACGGCATGTTAACGGCATCTTCTATATGCGTGATGCGCCGGGAGATCTTTCGTTCAATGCGTTCCAATTCTTTCTTTTTGCGATCAATTTCAGCCTGCTGGCTTTTTAGTAAATGAAGAAGAGTGTTTGTATTTTGAGAGTTATAAAAATCAAGAAGCTTATTGATTGGCAGGCCTAGGGCCCTCAAATACTTGATGGTATCCAGCCGCTCAAACTGTTGGGTAGAATAATATCTATAGTTCGTTTGCTCATCTTTATATTCCGGTTTCAAAAGGCCGATGTCATCATAATACCGAAGAGCAGAGATTTTCACATTGAATAACTTTGACACTTCTCCAATCGAAAAAAATTCCTTCATTCTAACAACCTTTCTGTCCCTATGATTGATATACATCCACATTATATAGTACGGCGAGTACTAAAGGTAAAGTTTGCAGCATAAAGAAAAAACTCCTTCTAAAAAGGAGCTTTTCATTCTTCGAAATAAGGATTTACATGGATAAGCACTTCTTCTACATCTGAAAACTGTCTTTTGATTTCATTTCGAATTTCGCGGGCGATGTCGTGTCCCTGCTTAATTGTCAAATCATGATCCAAAGATAAACGGACATCAAGCAATTTATAGTGGCCATGTTCTCGCGCGCGGATTCTATCAATTCGTTTTACTTGATCACATTGAAAAATAACAGCTTTATATTCCTCTATCAGCTCGGGGTCAACACTCTTTTCCATGAGCACATCAACAGACGGCCTGATTAATTCCATTGAAATCTTAAAAATGAGGTAAGCAACGATTGCACTGGCAATGGCATCGGCGTACAACAGATAGGGCCATCCGCGGGTGTTTCCGATGATAGCCAACAGGACGCCGATAAAAGCGGCAAGAGAGGCAACGATATCGCCTTTGTGATCGTACGCAATCGCTATAATCGCTTTGCTGTTCCATTTTTCCCCTTGCTTTATAGAATAACGATATAAGATTTCCTTAGCCACGTACGAAATCAGAGCCGCAAACAATGCGCTGTATTGGGGAACGCTTGGCCCTTTAACAAAGGACAGAATCGCTTCTATGAGGATATAAACGGATACGATCACTAAGATAATTCCTACAATCGCCTCACTAATGACTTCAGCTTTTCCGTGACCAAAAGGATGGTCTTGATCGGGCGGTTTATTGGAAATGCCGATCACTGCCAAGACTGCAATCGAAGCAACGACATCTGCCGCGGAATGTATTCCGTCTGCAAACACGGCTTCACTATCGCCTACCAGCCCAAAAAAGACCTTTCCTGCCATTAAGATCAGATTGGCGATCAATGCAATCAAAGCAACTTTTCTGCTTATTTGTTCTCTTTCACTTGCCATTTTTTCCTCCTATAAAACTGCACAAAAAAATAGGAGTGCTCTATATACGCTCTCCGTATCCTTTCCTGTGTAATCACTTTGCTTATCATACCAATTCAATTTCGAGTGGGTCTATAGCAACGTTGTTTCCTGTTTACTAATAAATAAGGTGACAGAAAAAAAGTTGGAGCTATGCTAAAAGGTCATAAAGCAAACAAATGAGTTCTTATGTAACAACAGTGATGATTCGCTATTAAAATGCTGCCGTCAGTGAAAAATTTCCACCTAATTTTCAAAAACCTATTGACATGAGAAGATCTGTATTTTACTATTATCTCATATTCAAGATATTTTAATTTGAGATATTTGGTCGGAAAGATCAGCGATCAAGCGCATCTCTAAGTGTTCAATCCGTTGTCATTTCTTTTAAACAATATTCAATATGGATTTTTTATAATAAAATATCTCGAATTCGAGATAAAAGGGAGTGTATCGTAATGGCTGAATTTATACAGTTAGTCAATGAAAGACGATCTGCAAGCAAGTTTCTTTCAGGTCATCCAATCACAAAAGAAGACCTCAATGAAATGTTTGAATTGGTTGCATTGGCGCCATCGGCTTTTAATTTGCAGCATACAAAATATGTGACGGTTCTTGACCAGGACGTAAAAGAAAAACTGAAGCAGGCCGCAAACGGACAATATAAAGTGGTTAGCTCTTCTGCCGTTCTCTTGGTATTAGGGGATAAGCAGGCATATCAACAAGCGGCTGATATCTATGAAGGTTTAAAGGTATTGGGGATATTAAATAAGCAAGAGTATGACCACATGGTGCACGACACCGTTTCGTTTTATGAAAACAGGGGAGAACAATTTAAAAGAGATGAGGCGATAAGGAATGCTTCACTTTCTGCGATGATGTTTATGCTGAGTGCTAAGGAAAAAGGCTGGGATACCTGCCCGATGATCGGCTTTGATGCGGAAGCCGTAAAACGGATTTTGAACATAGACGACCAATTTGAGGTTGTCATGATGATTACGATTGGAAAAGAAAAAACAGAGAGCAGAAGACCGCGCGGCTACCGGAAGCCTGTGAATGAGTTTGTTGAGTATATGTAAAGGAGCGGATAAAAATGGCTAAAAAAACGATGGGAATTCATCATATTACAGCGATTGTCGGTCACCCTCAAGAGAACACAGATTTCTACGCAGGAGTGCTTGGGCTTCGTTTGGTCAAGCAAACTGTCAATTTTGATGACCCAGGTACGTATCATCTTTATTTTGGGAATGAAGGCGGGAAGCCGGGAACAATCATTACCTTCTTTCCGTGGGCCGGAGCCCGCCAAGGCGTCATTGGAGACGGTCAAGTTGGTGTGACTTCGTATGTCGTGCCGAAAGGGGCTATGGCATTTTGGGAAAAGAGACTAGAAAAGTTCAACGTTCCATACACCAAAATCGAGCGCTTTGGGGAACAATATGTAGAATTTGATGATCCTCATGGACTGCACTTAGAAATCGTGGAAAGAGAAGAAGGAGAGGCTAATACGTGGACTTTCGGAGAAGTAACGCCCGATGTTGCCATTAAAGGTTTTGGGGGTGCAACCCTATTATCAGCGCAGCCTGACAAAACCGCTGACCTTTTAGAAAACATCATGGGGCTGGAGCGAGTCGGCAAAGAAGGGGACTTCGTTCGTTATCGTTCCGCCGGTGATATCGGAAATGTGATTGACCTTAAGTTAACGCCTATTGGCCGCGGACAAATGGGGGCCGGAACGGTGCATCACATCGCTTGGCGGGCTAACGATGATGAAGATCAGTTAGATTGGCAAAGATATATTGCTTCCCACGGATATGGTGTAACTCCTGTTCGGGATAGAAACTATTTTAATGCCATTTACTTCAGGGAACATGGGGAAATCCTGTTTGAAATCGCAACTGATCCCCCGGGCTTTGCACATGATGAAACACAGGATACAATGGGCAAAAAACTGATGCTGCCTGTGCAATATGAACCGCATCGCACACAAATTGAACAAGGGCTGCTGCCGTTTGAAGTAAGAGAGTTAGATTGATTTTGACACATAAAAAATAAAGAAACATATATTCAATTGATGATTGCTGGATACCGTCAGCAAAGAATTAGATAAAATCAAAGATGAGGAGAGATACAAATGGAAGATGCAGGACTGTTGCTTATTCGTATAATGATTGGTGTGGTGTTTTTGTTTTATGGCACACAAAAATTATTTGGCTGGTTTGGCGGATACGGGATTAAAGGAACCGGACAATGGTTCGAGTCAATTGGGGTGAAACCAGGAAACGTTGCGGCCGCTCTATCAGGTCTTGGGGAGTTAGTAAGCGGAATTCTATTTATTTTAGGCGTATTCCTCCCGCTTGGAGCTGCTATCATAACAATCATTATGTTAGGTGCCATCGTAAAAGTCCATGGAGCGAAAGGTTTTGCGAATGGCGCGGGAGGTTTTGAATATAACCTGGTGCTCATTGCAGTTTCCGTAGGGGTTGCACTCATCGGTTCAGGAGCTTACGCTTTGCATTTTTAATAAGAAAGTATGTAAGAACAGTTGCTGCTTGTCAGTAACTGTTCTTTTGTTTTTACATTTTCCGGAAAGATTGCAGGTACTCTGCAAGGCAAAAAAGCTGATATCATAAATAAAAATCTGTATAGTGAATGATACGTATTGATGAGCTTGGTCATGAAAAACAGACCTATTTGAAGGAGTAAATGGATGAAAGAGATGACAGAATTACATTCATTAGATTCTATAGAAAATTTTATCAAACAGCACAAATTCAGTTTTATTTATATATCAAGGCCTGGCTGTACAGTATGTCACGCAGTTCTGCCCCAGCTCAGAATAGTATTGGATCAGTTTCCAAACATCAAATTGGCGCATATCAATGCTGACGATGTAGCAGAGGTCGCCGGCAGATTTTCAGTTTTCACCGTTCCTGTGCTTCTTTTGTTCATTGATGGGACTGAGTTTCTAAGAGAAGCCCGTTTTGTTCATTTTGAACAGCTTGAACAAAAGCTGAAAAGGGTTTATCGATTATATGAAGGCGAATAAAGAAATAAGGCAAAAAAAAGAACTCAAATGAGTTCTTTTTTTTTGCATCAATTTATTCTTCACTAGGCGAAGAAGGGTTATCAACCTGCCCTTGATCACTTGTATCATTATCACAACTTGCTGAAATAATAATTGAATGAGAAGGAGAGTAATCTCCTAATGTGAAATTGACACCGTAATTTTTGCTGTTCGCAGTATGGCTGTTTTGCAAGTTTTGTCCGATATCTGTATTGGCGTTTTGTGTCATTCCATTTATCGTGAGATTTGAGATATTGATTTGAGATCGCATGCTTCAAAAACTCCTTTCACTCAGAAGTAGCCGTCATAGAGGACGCTGGCAGTCTATTTACTTCTATGATATTGCGTTTTTATATCATTGCATCAACATAATGGTAAAAATAATAGCGAGTGAATGAGTCTCTTTTGAAGATGATCAACCTATCAGCAGAAATAAAGCCGCCTGATAAAGAGGCGGCAGATCGTTATATGTCATCTATGAATTTGATGTATCGTTTTTCGTTTGCCTAAAGGATAAGATGGTCGTTTTTAATGATGAGTAGGAGCCTATAGCAGCGTAGCCATAAAACCAGCCCATAAATACGCCAGAAAAGAGGCTGTGTCGATGGCTTATGAAAACAGAAATGCCAAGGCCTGTTATTAAGGCAACTGATGGTACAAAAGTTTTGGGGATTTTCAATAATATTTTGAGGATTTGGGTTATCAGTATGATGATTGGAATAGCTATCACAGCATCCCAAAAGTTTGTGTGAATAATTGGAAAATCCATACGGCACCTCATGAAGTGTTCATTTCTTATGTTTACGCTAAAAGCTTGGAAAGCAGTTCTTGGACCGCATTTGTAACATGTAGGGCTTGATTGGCGGAGCTTGTTTGGCTTAAAGCATTGGATTCAAAAACCAAACCTGTATTATTCCCTCCGGAACCATCTGTCTCTTTAGAAACAGAGAAAGGGCTGATGGAGAATGCAAAACCGTTATTAAAAACGCTGTTTCCGGATATCGAATGAATATAAACTGGGAATTTCATCATTCATCTCTCCTCTCCGTTATGACTGTTTATACAATATGGTGTGAGAGCAGCAATTGCTTAAACAAAACGGCAAAAACATTCAGTGAGAGACAAAAACCTGCAAAATTCTCCAAGTGCCTTTTGTTAATGCAGTTTTTTAGGGATGTTTTTTTTATTCTTTTTGCCAATTTCATCAAAAATATTCTGATTGCTAGACAAATGGGCTTGTCCGTCCTTATTAATGAAATTCGGGTGAATGAGTTTTTTTAGATCCCTGACAGTTAAAGGTTTGGCGTCATCAGTTAATTCTATTCCTAATTGCCCGTTTGCCTCTAATGTCGCAATTTTGACATCTTGTATAGCCGTAACGCCGTGAAGCCTTAGATGCATTTCAAGCTGATCAACTGTAAGTCTCATCTTCTTTAAGTTTTCGATATGAAGCTGTCCGTTTTCAATAACAACTTTTGCTTTTCCGGTCAACATCTTTTCAATGAAGTTCGATCTCATTTGGATCCATTCTATTACGATGAGTGTTATTGTGAAAATTGCCGCCGCAATTAATGTTTTGAAGAGGCTGTACTTGATGATTGGCTGCACGATAATAGTTCCGATTGAAATCATGACAACCGTTTGAGTTGAAGGCATTTGTGCGATTGATTTCATTCCTGAAACTCTCAGCAAAATGACTCCGGCTACAATGAGAACAAGAGAGATTCCCAAGTGAAATTCATGTTACCACCTGACCAATGATGAATTAGCTTTGTCATGGGACTGGCTTTCCTTCCGGGCAATCGCAATTTAATATATCCGAAAGGCAGTTTTTCATTCTGTCCTAAACCGAACAATATTTTTGGTATAGATGGATATATTAAGCCAAACAATGATAGCAGCAGGAGTTTTTTGGGCGAAACAATCTGGGAAGCGGGGAGCGCCATAAGATGATTGAACTTGAAGTTGTCATTAGAACGGTTGCTAGCTTTGGCTTGCTGTTAATCGCAGAACGAATTTTAGGCAAACAGACAATCTCTCAAATGACGATTTTTGATTTTATTGCGGCGATCACACTAGGGGCGATTGCTGCCGGATTAGCTTACAATACTTCAATAAAACCGCACAATATGGCCATTTCGTTTAGTATTTTTGTGCTAACCATTTTTCTAATTTCGTTTCTGTCGATAAAGAACAGGAAGCTGAGGAAATTTTTTGCCGGAGATCCAACAGTGCTGATTCAAAACGGGAAGATACTTGAATCAAATATGAGGAAAATGCGTTACACACTTGATTATTTAAATCAGCAATTACGGGAAAAAGAAATATTTAATATCGAAGAAGTTCTTTTTGCCATTCTTGAAACGAATGGTCAGCTGACTGTGTTAAGAAAACCGCAATTCCGGCATGTGACCAAACAGGATTTAATGATTGCGGTAAACCAAGAACACAGGCTTCCGATAGAGCTTATTATGGACGGAGAAATCATTGAGAATAATTTAAAGCAGAATCGTTTGACGGAATCCTGGCTTTTGGAGGAATTGCGAAAAAGAGACATAAAGGTGAAAGAGACCGTGTACGCAGTGCTGCTGGGTAATGGGGATATTTGCGTGGATCAATATAAAGACCATATATCAGTCCCTATGGATAAGGAATGAAGGTACAATCAATCTTAAAGCCCCTTATTGAACGCAATGGTTTCAACTGGTCTTGGGTACGAAATGTGCAGAAGCCCGTTTAACAGCTGAATCTGTAACAAATGAAATTCAGTGGCCTCGGGAAGCTGAATGATTCGCTCAATTTCTCCGTAATACCGTTCACGCAGCACTTCCATTTCGGCTGGAAAAACAGGCGTGATCGTTCCTTTGATCAGCAGCTGGGTTTTAGATAGTAAGCGGATCGTTAATTCTTCCTCATACACACCGGGCATTTCCACAATGATAAAATTATCTTCTTCATCTTGATAAAAGTCGTAAACGAGCGTATAGGTGTTGGTATTAAAAAATTGTTCCGGGGCTTTATACTTGAGCACATTTGTCCAAAAGTCATTTTGCTTATATTCATTTGTAATCTCAAGCCACTTTCTCATTTTTTCGAGATCCATCTAGGATCCTCCTTAAATTTGGTTTGAAATCGGTGCAGAAGGGTTTCCAATTTGGTCTTGATCACTGATATCAGTATCGAGGTTCCCAGTATTTAAAAGAGAAGAAGAAGGCGAAAAATCCCCTAGAGAAAAGTTTGCCCCAAAGTATTTGCTGTTCGCTGTATGGCTGTTGTGTACGGTTGGACCGACATCAATATTTCCGTTTTGTGTGACGCCGTTCACCTTAATATTTGCGATGTTAATTTGGTATGGCATAGCGAAACTCCTTTTAATCTAAAATTGGCGGTACTGGAAGAGGAGGAGCATTCATATTGGTAGTATCAGAGTTTCCGAGTTCTGTCTGATCGTTGACATCAGGATCATTTAAGAAGTTTTCCATGATCGATTCTGCAGGTGATGTATCACCGAAAGAGGAGTTGATCCCTTGGGATTTATTATTTGCGGTATGGCTGTTATGCGCGGCTTCACCTATTGTAATTGAACCATTGCCCGAAATGCTGTTGATCTTTAAATAATATAGGTTGATTATTGTAGACGGCATCCCATCACACCCTTCCATCATTCTGTACAGTACATTATGCGTTGCTGCACCCAATTGTTCCTTGCATTTGCGGGCAAAACTCTATCTGGCCCTGGAGTGATGCTCATTAGAAAAAAGAATAAAGTTTGTCACAGCCTGAATGTCAATCTATTCAGCAAATACCTATCAGTGAATGAAAAGCCATTGATGTAATGAATTGATTCAGTTATTCGAAATACATGAGACCCTTTAATAAAGGAAGCTGGCAAACAGGATCAGTTTGAAATCATTGACAATGAAACTAATGCCATGAAATAATACTTGTGAGTAACATTACTTGCGAGTATTATTTTTGGGGGTGGTCCTCGTTGAAAAGTAAAAAAGGACGTAAAGGGGAAGAAAGCCGGAAACGGTTACTCAAAGCTGCCGCTAATGAATTTTCGATTCGGGGATTCCATGACGCGAAGGTAAGTGAAATTGTGAAAAAAGCTGGGTTCACGCAGCCTTCATTTTACCTGTACTTTCAAAGCAAAGAAGCCATCTTTGCCGAGTTAATAACCGATTTTCACTCTCGAGTCAGAAAGCTGACAGAGTCACTTCTTCTGGAAAACGGATTAAACACGGAGGATGTGTCAAAACGGGTACTGCTAGCTGTAGAGACTGTTTTTCAATTTTTGGCTGAGGACAAGGATTTAACCAAGATCGGCTTTTTTCTCAACCCGGAAGCAAAACAAATGAAAAAAGACTTGGCGTTGGTTTTGAAAGAGAACTTAGAAGCAGAACAGCGGCTGGGCTATTTTCACTCTGAACTGGATATGGAAACTGTCGCTGAGTGTTTGGTCGGCATGATTGAACATTTAACCGATTCTTTTTTGTTAACCGGAATCAAAGATCCGGCAAGCCTCGCAGCAGAGGTTGTGAATCTTTTAATATACGGGATGCTTCCGAAAGGGAATGACGTAAGATGATATCTATTATGATGAAAGTCAGTTTGACAGTTTTTATGCTTGCGGGAGGCATCATAAAGGTAAGCTGTGTTCCCTTTCAAGTTGAGCATTGGCGGCATTATCAATATCCATTATGGTTTCTGACTGTTACCGGCATTCTCGAAATAGCCGGGGCACTTTCTATGACAGCGGGAATTTGGAATCGGTATGCAGCGATTGGAGCGGGTGTTCTGTTTGTCGTTCTCATGGCGGGAGCCATTCATGCGCATATGTTCCGAGCAAGACAATCGGTCATCATGGCGATACCAGCGATGATCTGTTTGATTGTTTCTATCATGATCATCATGGGGAGTTACACGTAAGCTTTACACTAATGTTTAAGAACAAGCCCATTTGCAGGAAATCTCCTTTTCTTATCGAATAATAGAAAGTCCAGGAATTAACTGAATCAGTAAAATAGAGATCCATTTCTGCATTATTCGTCCGGCATCAGCTGGGCTTTTTTTATAAAGGAGGAATACAGGATGGCATTCACTTTGGAAGACATGACTGAGGAAGAGTTCGAAACCTTTCGCGGGATGTCCGTGCAAAATTATGCGAAACAAAACATAACGTCAGGAACTTGGACGGAAAAAGAGGCATTTGAGAAATCGGAGCAGGCATATGAGAACATGATTCCGAATGGGCGAGACAGCAGCAATCATTATTTTTGGAACATCACAAATGACCAAGGAGAAAGAATGGGCTGGCTCTGGCTGTATGCTGATCCGTTTCATCCGCAAAAGGAAGTGTTTATCTATTCCTTTGGATTGTATGAAGCCTTTCGCGGAAAAGGACTTGCTCAATTGGCGCTTCAAACGCTTGATGAAAAAGCAAGAGAGCTTGGTGCGGAAAGGCTGGCCCTTCATGTGTTTGCACACAACGAGACAGCCGTCTATCTTTATCAGAAGATGGGCTATGCCATGACCAATATACGTATGCGGAAACAGCTATACTGAAAAAATTCGCTTACGTTACCCAAACACAACATGCCTATCTGGAAGCAGTGGCAGGGTACTATAAGTCATCATTAGAAACATTAAGGTCAGGGGAAGGCTTGAAATATAAAGAAAAAAGGACAACAGCTGTTGTCCTTTTCAATGCCGCTTGAACTTTCTCCCTCAGTCTTTTTTGTCTTGATGATCCAGCTCTTTTATTCGTTTCGTAAGCTCATTGAAAGCCTGATCAAGCTCCTTATACCCTTTATCATTTGGCGTCATAAAACTGAGTTTTCCCAGCACTTCTTGTCTTTCTGTCTCAAGCTTTAAGCGAAGCTCCTCCCGCTCATTTCTTTCTGAAGGAGCGGCGTCATTTAACTGCTTTTCGATGCCGTTGTTTGAGATGACGAGTTTACTGTTTGTTGTTTTTTCGAGAAAGTATCGGTCATGTGAAACCGCCAGCAATGTGCCGCTGTATTGTGACAGTGTTTCTTCCAGTTGTTCGCGTGACGGCAGGTCGAGATGGTTTGTCGGCTCATCTAAAATCAGCACGTCTTTTTCCTCCAGAATATAGGCCATCAGTTTGATCTTTACACGCTCACCCATACTCATATGCTTGATCGGTTCAGTCCATTGGGCAGCTGTAAAACCTAAGTGCCTCATCAGATTTTGAACGTGCCCTCTTGCTTTAAATGTTTCATTCTCAAATAACTCTTCCGGTGTTTGTTCTAAAGGCAAGTCAAACACCTCCTGCGTTAAATAGCCGATGTTTGCAGACGGCGACACCCATACGCTTCCTTCTGCTGTTTCCTGTCCAAGAATGATGTTCAGCAATGTCGTTTTTCCGCTGCCATTGGGGCCTATGATCGCAACCTTTTCGCCGTGCTGAATCGTAAAGTTTGCGTTTTTAAAGAGGGTCCTTTCTCCAAACGCTTTTGTTACATTCTGAACTTCTAAAAAACGTTTTCCTGTTTTGTGGGTTGTATCGATTGAAAAGCGGACTGTATATTCTGGGGTAACGGGTTCCGCCTTTGCTTTTTCCAGCTCTTTTTCAAGCCGCTTCTGCTTGGATTTTATCTGGGCATCCGTACGCTTCGCTTTTACCCGGTGATATTCTTTAAACCCTTCCTTTTTCGTCGATTGAGCATGGGCTTTTTCCGACCAAGAAGCGAGCTCATTCATTTGTGCTTCAATCCGTTCAACCATTTTTTGCTGCTTTTCATATTCACGCTGCTGGGTGAGTCTTTTCTTCTCCCGGAACTTCATATACCCGGAGTAATTCCCTTTGAATTCAATCAGCGTCTGATCCTCAAGCGACCATATTTTTGTTGCGGCTTCGTCTAAAAAATATCGATCGTGAGAAACGAGAATCACAGTGCCGCTATAATGTTTCAGCTGTTGGATGAGAAATTGCAAGCTTTTTTCATCAAGGTGGTTTGTCGGTTCATCTAACAGCAGCAGATCTGCATCCTCTGATAGTCCTTTCGCCAGCCGCGCTTTCAGTTTTTCACCGCCGCTTAACTGATGAAAATCACGAAGAGGCACATGCCATTTCTCTAGTAACTTCTTTTCGGCAGGTGTCTGATCCGCAAAGGAATACGCCGCGGTTTCCTGTTCAACCAAAGCCAGTTTTATATCCTTCCGAAGGATTTGACCCTGTGCAGGGGCTAAGTCATTGTGAATGAGGTGCAGCAACGTAGATTTCCCAGCGCCGTTTTTTCCGATAATCCCAATGATATCTCCTTGCTGAACACTGGCGTTTACATGTTTAAAAACAGTTTGATCCTTTACTTCATAGCTAACGTTTGTTAATGTTACGATCTCTTTCATCCATATCCCTCGCTTTAAAGGGAGAATAAAAAAATCCTCCCAAATGTGTTGGAAGGATTAGCCGTGCCTGTGCATGATCAAATAAGCTATTTTTTATAAATAGCAGTGTCGTATATATAGAAAATGGGCAGACTAATCCTATTTTTTGATTTGAAATATTGATTTCAAACGGTAAAAATAAGATTAGTTAATCATTGTCCACCCATCATCCCTTCTTGTTTTGATTACAAACACTATAGCATATCTTCAAATTCAAAAGCAAAGGTCATTTTCATCAAAAAAACCCCTACTCTCATTTTTGAGGCAGGAGTTTCGAGTGTTATTGATGCTTCGCTTTTCTCACTTTATAAATCACAATCAGCAAAATAAACCAAACCGGTGTGACAAATAAGGAAACACGAGTGTCCTGTGCCAGTGCCAGCACAACCAGAACAAACGCCAGGAACGCAAGAATCAGGTAATTTGTAAACGGATAAAGCGGAAGCTTAAACTTGTTTGTTTTCGCTAATTCAGGTCTTGTTTTGCGGTATTTCATATGGCAGATGACCGTAATCCCCCAAATGTAGATAAAGCATACGGTTGAAATGCTTGTGATCAGGGTGAATACGCCTTCTGGCATGATGTAGTTTAACGTAACACCTATTAAAATCACGATAGCCGAAAAGAATAAAGCATTTCTAGGCACTTTACGCTGAGTCAGTTTCGCCATTGACTCAGGCGCATTGTGATCTTTCGCCAGGGAATAGACCATACGGCTTGTACTGAATACAGCGCTGTTGCATGCTGAAGCAGCGGATGTCAACACAACAAAGTTGATAATACTTGCAGCCCCGACGATGCCAACAGCGACAAATACTTGTACGAATGGGCTTTCGCTGGGATTGATGACATCCCAAGGATAGATGCTCATAATTACGAGAAGAGCCCCGATATAAAAAAGCAGCACACGGACAGGGATATTGTTGATCGCCTTAGGGATTACTTTTTCAGGGTTTTCTGTTTCACCGGCTGTAAGCCCGACAAGCTCAATGCCGACAAAAGCAAACACAACCATCTGGAACGAGAGGATAAACCCATGCATGCCATTCGGGAACAGGCCTCCGTGGCTCCAGAGATTTGTGAAGCTGGACACTCCTGAGCTTGTGGAAAAGCCTTTGAAAATCATCACAAGGCCAATGACGATTAACGCCAAAATGGCAATGACTTTAATCAAAGCAAACCAAAATTCTAATTCTCCAAAAAGCTTGACTGTCGCCAGGTTCATAATCAGTAAAATAATAAGAGCGATTAAGCCAGGCACCCATTGCGGCACACCCGGGAGCCAATATTGAGTGTAGAGCCCGACTGCTGTCAGATCAGCCATCGCAATGGAAATCCAGCAGAACCAATATGTCCAGCCAGTGATAAATGCTGCCATATCGCCTAGGTAGTCTTGTACAAAATCCACAAAAGAGTGATAGTTCAAGTTTGATAACAGCAATTCACCCAGCGATCTCATAATTAAGAAGCAAATGATCCCTGTGATCATATAAGCAAATAAAATCGAAGGTCCGGCAAAATGAATCGATTTGCCCGAGCCGAGAAATAAGCCTGTCCCAATGGCTCCGCCGATGGCGATGAGCTGGATATGCCTGTTTTTCAAGCCTCTCTGCAACGTTTGCTGATTTATATTGTCTTTCGTCATGTCGTCTGTCACTTTATGTGTTCCTCCATTGAAAATTGTTTATTGAGTCAGCAATCTATTTTTAATGATTATTATAACACTAAAATTTCTATCTTTTTTACTAAAAAAGGATTGATGAAAAGAATTTTAATGTGATTTGGACTATTTCCCGAAAAAAGCGGCTCCATTTAGGGAGCCGCTTTTTTATGCTTTTTCAGTTTTTTTCATAAACAGGTAGAGCCCGTAATCTGTCGGTGCGGATGCGTAGCCTGCCTGCCGCAGCATTGCTGTGATATTGCCGCGGTGGTATGTCCCGTGGTTGACAACGTGGGGAAGCAGTTCGGAAACAGTTGTTTCCATGATTCCGCTTGAGGGATTTTGAATCTGGAGTGGCTTATTGAGCTGTTCTTTTTGCTGTAAAAATAGTATATAGCGCTCGGATAACCTCAGAAAAAGGTCTTCCATTTCCTCTATTTCTTTAGCCTCTGTCTGTTCTTTAAGCTGTTCAGCTAAAGCCAAAGCATCGCTCAAGTTTTTGCCGGAAAACACTTCAATCCAGCCGAGATCAGAAAGATAAACATGAGACAATACATGGGATATTGACGGAAACACGCTTTGAATTTCTTGATGGTATACCTCTTTTGGAAGCTCTTTTAATCGGTTGAATATTTGTTGATTGGCCCAGACGTTATATTCATACAATTTGAATGCAAAATCTGACATGTTAAAATTCCCCCTTTCGTGTGTATAGCTTCTATTATACACGAACGTGCGTTCTTATGTAGAGTGCTCGTGAATAAAATTTGTTGACATATATAGTTTAGGGGAATAAACTAATTGACATTGAACATAAAGTTTAGCGGGGTAAACTATAATGAGGAGGGGAAGATATTGAATGAACAAAAGCTATGTCAGGCGATAAACCTGTTTGTGGAAGTCCTGCTTGAAGGGACAGAATTTGTGCATCGTGAAATCAATCAGGATGTCTTCAAGCATATCTCAAGGGAACAGGCAGACCTGTTGAAAATTTTAAAAGTCAAGGGCCCAACATCTCCCGGCAGCCTGGCCATGTACCAAAATGTACATAAGAGCGCGATCTCTAACAGACTGAAAAAGCTGCTCGAAAAGGGATTGGTTCAATGGGGCGACTGTCCGGAAAAAAGTGATAGGCGCTCTAAGCTTATTAACATTACACCCAGTGGTGAACACATACTAGAAGAATTAGATTCTGCCATCTTTAACGCGCTCAAACCGCTGATCGATGATATAGATGAGGAACACTTACATTCCATCATCGAGATATTCACCATTTTAAAAAGCAAATTTAAAGGAGGAGATTCTGCCGAATGAGAGCAATCATCAAATTCAAGTGGGCAATTGCAGCCATAGTATTAGCACTTACCGTCGTTTTGAGTTTGTTTTCTCCGAACTTAACGGAGCTGGCCAATCAAAAGGGGCAGGCCCAGCTTCCCGCTGATGCTGTTTCAGAAAGGGCAAACGCCATTTTAAAACAAGCGGGAGAAGACAATAATTCGATCAGTGTCGTCTTTACATTAGACAACGCTTTAAAGAAAGAAACAGAGAATCAGCTTCGGATAATGATCGATAAAATTAAAAAGATCGACGGTGTAGAAGAGGTAACATCTCCTCTGTCAGCGGAAAAAGAAGTCAAAGACCAGTTGATGTCGAAAGACAAGAAAACCGTTCTCATGCCTGTCACGATTACAGGTTCTGATAAAAAGGCGGAAAAAATTGCGGACGAGATTTATCAAATCGTTCCTGATGATTTGACGGCATATATTACGGGAGCTTCCCTTATCAACCAGGATTTCGCTCACAGCTCAGAGGAAGGGCTTAAGAAAACGGAAGTGATCACAGTCTGCCTGATCATCGGTTTACTGTTGATCGTGTTCCGATCTGTTGTGACGCCTTTTATCCCGATTGTGGTTGTCGGTTTTTCTTATCTGATCAGTCAATCCATACTGGGCATCCTTGTATACAATGTTGATTTTCCAATCTCGACGTTTACGCAAACCTTCTTAGTCGCGATCCTGTTCGGCATTGGAACAGATTACTGCATACTGCTTCTTACACGATTCCGTGAAGAATTGGCAAACGGGCATGATAAAAAAGAAGCGGCGCTTATCGCTTACCGCACAGGGGGAAAAACCTTATTTATCAGCGGATTCGCGGTATTAATCGGATTTTCCGCCTTAGGATTTGCGAAGTTTGCGATTTTCCAATCCGCAGTAGGGGTAGCAGTCGGTGTGGGAATTTTAATGATCATCCTCTACACACTGCTGCCATTATTTATGGTGACGCTGGGTGAAAAATTATTCTGGCCTTCTAAGAAAGTGCTGTCACACAGTGATAACAAACTATGGGCGTTTCTCGGCAGACACTCCGTTGCGCGTCCGTTTCTGTTCATTGTCATCACGGTGGTGATTACGCTTCCGTTCATCTTGACCTATGATGACCAGATTTCATTCGACTCAACTGCAGAAATCAGCAGCGATTATAAATCTATAAAAGCTCTCGAGGCCATTAAGGATGGATTCGGGGAAGGAAAAGCGTTCCCGATCAATGTTGTCGTAAAAGGAGACAAAGATCTTACAACAGCTGATACAATCCCCTATCTAGGAAATATCAGCAAAGCGATCGAGAAAGTTGATCATGTTGACTCTGTGATGACCATTACGCAGCCGACTGGTGAAAAAATCAAAGATTTATATATTGATAACCAGCTAGGATCGGTTTCAGACGGGCTGGATAAGACGGTAAAAGGGATTGCCGATGTCCAAAGCGGATTAACGGATATAGAAAACGGACTGAATCAAATGGCAGGGCAAACCGGCTCGGCCTCAAATGGAGGGTCTGGCGGTTCACTGGGCGATGCGGCAGATGGCTTGGGCAAAATCAATCAGCAGCTGCAGCTCGTGAGCAAACAGATTTCCCAAACCGGCAATACCGCACAGACCGTGCAGCAGCTTACGGCAATCAGCGGACAGCTTGGCCAGATTCAAACCGGTCTTGAACAAGCGAACCAGCAGCTCTCAGGCCAGCAGGCACAAGCCGGAACGCTGACAGAAAGCCTAAAGAAGCTGTCCGAAGGCGTGAGGAACGCAAATCAGGGCCTGACGAAAGTCTCTGACGGTATTACAGCTTCCAGTGATATGTTAGAGGACATGAGCAAAAGTCCAACTGTAAGAGATACAGGCATATTCATTCCTGATCAAGTAATGAAGGACAAAGACTTTAAGAAGTCAATTGACCAGTATTCCTTTGCAGATGGCAAAGGTGTTCAATTAAGTGTCGTTCTGGATTCAAATCCGTACTCAGAACAAGCTATTGCGACAATAAACCAAATCAAAAAAGCTGTCGCAAACGAAGTTGACGGCACTCCTTTGGAGGATGCACAGATCGTATACGGAGGGGTCACGAGTATGAATGCGGACTTAAAGGAGCTGTCCACAACGGACTTCTCCAGAACAATGGTGATTATGATTATAGGCCTGTTTATCGTGTTAACCATTTTGTTCCGCTCAATGATCATGCCGATTTATATGATCGCGTCATTGCTGCTGACGTACTATACGTCGATATCCATAACAGAATTAATTTTTGTAAACGGCTTAGGAAACGCGGGTGTCAGCTGGGCAGTGCCATTCTTCAGCTTTGTCATCTTGATCGCGTTAGGGGTAGATTATTCGATCTTCTTGCTGGATCGATTTAAGGAAGAGGAAGAGGTGCACCTTGGCATTGAGCAAGGTGTCGTCAGGTCAATGAGCAAAATGGGATCTGTCATTATTACAGCTGCCATTATATTGGCCGGTACGTTCGCGGCGATGATGCCTTCAGGTGTCAATACACTGATGCAGGTGGCAAGTGTTATCATCATCGGGCTCTTGCTTTACGGCCTTGTCATACTTCCGCTCTTCATCCCGGCAATCATTGCAACCTTTGGAGAAGGAAACTGGTGGCCGTTCGGCAGGAAGAAAGGAAAAGAATATTCGAGAGAAGAGTGATGAATGGTCATCACTCTTTTTTCATGATCTAAACGACTAACTTCAGACGTGTTACCCAAAAAAGGTCAGACGCAAACGGCGGCTGTACTTAAAAAAAAAGAGCCCGGAAAACACTCACGGGCTCTTTTTTTTATTTCCATTCTGCAATTGTATCAATCGGCAGACGGTAGGAAGCATAGCCTTCGTCTGCTGCTTTTCCGATAGAAAGTAGCATAACCGGTACATAACGTTCTTTATCTAATCCGAAGGTTTCTGCGATGTTTTCTTTATCGTATCCGCCGATCGGGTTTGTATCGTAGCCATGCGCGCGTGCAGTCAGCATCAGCTGCATGGAAACGAGACCTCCGTCAATCAGGATCGTTTCACGGTTGACCTGTGCCGGAAGCTTTTCAAAATGTGCGGTCAGCGCAGCGATTTGTCTGTCTTTGACCTCCTGCGGCATGTAACCAAGTTCCACGGCTTTTGAATAGATTTCTTCTAAGTAGTCTGCATTGTTCATGTCTGCAAATACAGCGATGACAGCAGATGATGTTGTGACCTGTGTTTGGTTAAAGCTGGCAAGCGGTGCGAGCTTTTCTTTTCCTTCCGGGCTGTCAATGACAAGAAAACGCCATGGCTGCGCGTTAACAGAAGATGGGGCAGTTGTTGCTTCCTCTAAGATCTCTGTCATTTCTTCTTTGCTGATTTTTACTGCCGGATCATAGTTGCGAATAGAACGGCGGCCTTTCATAATTTCCATAAAATCGTTTGTTTTGATCATGTTGATACACTCCTCTTAAGCTTCGATATTATCTATATTGTTTCGCATGCGCGCCAGCACATCAATGAGCAGGCGGCGTTCTTCTGCGCTTACATTTGCGAGCATTTCCTTCATGAAACGCTCCTTTTCCTTCTTAGAAGACTCAATTCGCTCTCTTCCTTGGTCTGTTAACCGAACAAGGGTGATGCGGTTGTCCTCAGGCTTGCGCCGCCTTGATACCATGCCTTTGGCTTCCAGCTGTTTCAGGTGTCTGGTAACGGCTGCGCTATCGATATTTACTTTCTTTTGAAGGTCGCTTTGACTGATCTCATCTGCATGATAAAGCAATGTCAGCAATTCCAAACGAGATTGGCTGATGCCCGTGCATGCCTCGAACTTCACGCCAATCACCTTGTTCACGCCTTGCAGCTGATATAAAATCTCGGCTTCCTCTGAACAAAATGACGCCAAAACCCATCCCTTCTTTCCTGTCAAAACTATTAATTGATATATCAATGATTGACACGTCAATTAATATACAACGATTGATTTCATCTTGCAAGCCATTTGCACTCTAGAAAAACCTCCCAGCGCATAAAATTCGCTAGGCTAGAACTTAGATAAAAAGCTGGCCGCTTCTTCAGATGATGCTGGTCACGATGATTCCCTGCATCATTCCCATTTATAGGTGTTCGGAATATCACTTTGCCGAGCCCATGCTCAAGCGGCTTTCACAGGCTGAAAGTTATGATACAATATACAAATGTTTCACAGCTTCAATCCATAGTTGGAGTTGACATCCATTATATAAGGGACTAGGTTGAAGGGAAGGTTTGATAACATGCTGCACAATCCAACTGGAAAAGAACGCTTGGCACTAGCGTTTCTGCTCGGCATGCTTGCTATATTGGGCCCGCTTAATATAGATATGTATTTGCCAAGTTTTCCTGAAATCGCGGAAGATTTATCAGCAAGTGCTTCACTTGTTCAGTTAAGTTTAACAGCCTGTCTGGTCGGACTTACGATCGGCCAGCTGATTGTCGGGCCGGTCAGCGATGCGCAGGGAAGACGAAAACCGCTATTAATCTGTATTTTTTTATTTGCGTTATCTTCTCTGTTTTGTGCACTGTCGCCCAATATAACAACTTTAGTGGCTGCGCGTTTTTTACAGGGCTTCACTGCTTCTGCAGGGCTTGTGCTGTCTCGCGCAATCGTCCGCGATGTGTTTACCGGAAGAGAGCTTTCTAAATTTTTCTCGCTGCTAATGGTTATTACCGCGGTGGCGCCAATGGTTGCGCCTATGACAGGCGGTGCCATTTTGCTTTTGCCGTTCGCAACGTGGCATACAATTTTTCACGTTCTCATGATCATCGGATTTTTACTAGTTCTTCTGATTGCATTGAGGTTAAAAGAAACGCTTCCGCCGGAAAAACGGATTCCAAGCTCAATCGGAACATCCGTCAAAACGATGGGCAGCCTGCTGAAGGATCGGTCCTTTATGGGGTACGCGTTAACTGTCGGATTTATTCACGGGGGAAGCTTTGCATATGTGTCTGGTACGCCTTTTGTATACCAGGATATCTACGGGGTGTCTCCGCAGGTATTTAGTATTCTTTTTGGCATTAACGGGCTGGCGATTATATCGGGCAGCTTTATCATCGGGCGCTTTGGCGGAATCATTCATGAAAAAAGCCTGCTTCGTATAGCGGTCATTACGGCTGTGATTGCGACGGCTGTGCTATTAACCATGACCATGATTCACGGTCCTCTTGCTACATTAGTCATATCCATTTTCATTTACATGATTACGATCGGCATGGTTCTGACCAGCACGTTTACCCTGGCCATGGAAAAGCAGGGGCACCGCGCCGGAAGTGCAAGTGCGCTGCTTGGAATGCTTCCGCTGCTCCTCGGTTCAATCGTGTCACCGCTTGTAGGCATTAATGAGACAACAGCTGTTCCGATGGGGGCGATCATGTTTGTGACAGCTGTCATCGGCTCACTGGCGTTTTTTGGATTAACCAAAGAACGAGTAGGGCAGAATTCATAAAAAAACCTGACATGACGTCAGGTTTTTTGTTTTATTTAGAATAACAACAGCAGGCCTGCAATCGCCGGAGTCAAAAAGATGGCTGATTTCAAAACCACCTTTGGCATGAGGTTGGTGAATTTCGCGCCTACATAGGCACCGCACATTGTCCCGACCAGAACTTTGATCAGCAATACATAATCAACAAAACCTTCTGTGATATATCCGATGCCTCCACCTACAGCCAGAGGGATGATCACAAGCATCGTCGTTCCGACAGAATGGCGAATGGACAGATTCAGCATAATCATTAAACCGATTTGAATAAAAGGTGCCGACCCAATGCCGAATGTGCCGGAAAGAACGCCGGCTGCAATTCCTAAGATGACCGCTCTCGTATACGTTGAAAGAGTGCTTTGATTCACTTGAGCCTTCTCTTTTAAAATAAATAATCTGATTAAAATGAGAATTGCTGATAAAAATAACATTCCAGCCGTCAAATAATGAAGCAAATCAGCCGGAATAAAAGATGTCAGCTTGGCGCCGAAAAATGAGCCAACTGCAGCAAAGCCTCCGACTATTAAGCCAATTTTCATTTGAATGTTGCCCTCGCGATAGTGGCTATATGCCCCTGATAAGCTTGTAAAAGCCATGCCGGCAAGCGAAGTGCCTAAAGCCGTATGAATCGGGATATGGAAAAGAAGCGTTAAAAGGGCAATGACAAAGCCGGCTCCACCGGCGCCAATAAAGCCTAAAATAATTCCTAGAAGAAACATAACAAGAATAATGAGCATATTTTTTCCTCCATTGAAAAGATGTAAAAATGTAATCGTGCGCTATTCTGGCGGAGGTATGGTGTCCTATTGACGAAGAAAAACACGCCGTTTTTTCAGTTGCCAGTAGTCCGTCGACTGTCGTTCAGCAAACATATCGTACCTCAAATTCTGGGATCTGACAAGGCAGTTTGTTGCTTCCCATTACCATCTGTTATATGATTTTGATGAAGAAAAGCCCTTGAATATATTCAAAAGAGGTATTATATATGGACGATTTTAAATTAGATAAGCCGACTCCCTACTACCTGCAATTTTATAACCAGCTAAAAAAAATGATCTTCAACGGGACTTTTAAGCCTGGGGAACGGATAAACGAAACACAGCTGGCGAAAAGCTTTGGCGTCAGCCGCTCTCCGATAAGGGAAGCCATGCGATTGCTTGAGAAAGATGGTTTGTTAAAAGCGGATGACCGAAATGGGTTTTCGATCACGTCGTTAACGGCAAAAGATGTAGATGAGATTTATAAAATCAGAATTCCGCTGGAGCAGCTGGCAGTCGAATTAGTCATAGACGAAGCGGACGAAGAAGAGCTGACCATACTCGAAAAACAGCTTGAAGAAACAGAGAAAGCCATTCACAACGGCACGGAAGATACGGAAATCATTCGTTTAAATCAAAAATTTCATGAGCTGCTGGTTGATTTCAGCCATAACAGACATTTGAAAAATTTGCTTGAGCATGTAAATGACCTGATTCATTTTTGCAGAATCCTTAATTATACCGGCGACCACCGTGCAGAAACGATACTGAGTGAGCACCGCAGGATATTTGAAGAAGTGAAAAAGAAAAACAAAGAAGCAGCCAAACAACATGTACTGGCTCATTTCAATCATGACTGTGAGCATTTGAAGCATGTGCTTGAAGAAGGTAAAGAGAATTGATTTCTATGATCCGGTACCAAGGGGGAGCAGAACCCTTGGTATTTTTTTATGTATTCACCACATATCTGAGAGGCCCCGTTAATAAGATTTTATGATGGTTTGACTAACGAATAATGGGGGTTAAACATGTTTATCCATATCGTCGGGCCTGGTGATTCTTTGTTTTCGATAGGCAGAAGATACGGTGCTTCTGTTGATCAAATACGGGGTGTGAATGGTTTAGATGAAACGAATATCGTGCCGGGGCAGGCTCTGCTTATCCCTCTTTATGTATATACAGTCCAGCCTGGAGATACGCTTACCGCCATTGCAGCCAAAGCGTTTGTGCCATTAGAGCGACTGCGAGCCGCCAATCCGGGTATCAGCCCAAATGCTTTACAAGTGGGAGCAAAAATAACGATTCCTTCGATCTCAAATTACATTGCGGGAACGTTAAGTTTTTATGTGCTCCGAAACCCAGACCTCGATCGAGAATTAATCAATGATTATGCGCCATACTCGTCTTCGATTTCAATTTTCGAATACCATATTGCACCGAACGGCGACATTGCAAACCAATTGAATGATGCGGCCGCTATTGAGACAACTTGGCAAAGACGAGTCACGCCGCTGGCAACAATAACGAACCTTACATCAGGAGGCTTCAGTACGGAGATTGTTCACCAAGTGCTAAACAATCCGACAGCGAGAACCAATCTGGTCAACAACATTTATGACTTAGTTTCCACAAGGGGATATGGCGGTGTCACAATCGATTTTGAGCAGGTGAGCGCCGCGGATCGCGATCTTTTCACTGGATTTTTACGCCAGCTGAGAGATCGACTTCAGGCGGGAGGGTATGTGTTGACGATAGCTGTTCCTGCAAAAACAAGTGATAATATTCCATGGCTGAGGGGCTACGATTACGGGGGGATAGGAGCGGTTGTCAATTATATGTTTATCATGGCTTATGATTGGCATCATGCCGGAAGTGAGCCGGGTCCTGTAGCGCCGATTACTGAAATAAGGAGAACCATTGAGTTTACGATTGCGCAGGTGCCGAGCAGAAAAATCATTATCGGAGTCCCGCTCTACGGGTACGACTGGATCATACCGTACCAGCCGGGCACAGTTGCTTCAGCGATTTCAAATCAAAACGCAATCGAAAGAGCGATGAGGTACCAAGCTCCGATACAATATTCAGCCGAATATCAATCACCGTTTTTCCGGTACAGTGATCAGCAGGGACGGACGCATGAGGTATGGTTTGAGGATGTTAGAAGCATGAGCCGGAAGATGCAGATCGTCCGTGAATACAGATTGCAGGCTATTGGCGCTTGGCAGTTAACGCTGGGCTTTACGCCGGGCCCATGGCTTCTGCGGAAATTTTTTACGATCAGAAAAGTGTAAAAAAAGACACCACAGCTGGGGTGTCTTTTTTTTTGATTAAGTCCAGAGCAGCAGAATAGTTCATTCATTTGTACCTTGCATGGGTTGTGTTCCCATTTTACGATTAGTAGTAGTCTGATCAAACAAAGAGTCAGAATACGATTTGAGAGGGAGTTGTCTACATGAAGACAGTATTGATTTTGAATTTTCCTGCGGAAGGCCATGTGAATCCTACTTTAGGCATTACAAAAGCGTTTTCCGATAAGGGATATGATGTCCATTATATATCCACTGAAAAATATAAAAAACGATTAGAAGCAGCGGGAGCAACGGTCCATCTTCACCGGGATCTGCTGCGAACGACACCTATTCATGTCGGTTCGCCCAATGGCATTCTTGATTTCGTGAAAATCCATATCAAAACGTCATTGGACATTTTACAGATTGTCAAAGACTTATCTAAGAGCATTCAATTTGATTTTGTTTATTATGATAAATTCGGCGCGGGGGAATTGGTGAGGGATTACTTAGATATTCCAGGGGTCTCTTCATCGGCGTCTTTCCTGTTTGGCGAGGAGCATCTGAAAATCCTGCCGCTGCATCCGGAGTCTGGAGCGCCGCTTGAATTGGATCAAGAGTGCGAAGACCTTTTGGCAAAAATGAAAGAAACGTACGGTGTTGCCCCGAAAAACCTGGTTCAATTCATGAACAATAAAGGGGAATTGAACGTAGTGTATACAAGCCGTTATTTTCAGCCAGAAAGTGATCGTTTCGGGGATGAATGTCTATTTATCGGGCCGAGCTTTCCAAAGAGAGCGGAAAAAACAGATTTCCCGATTGAACAGCTAAAAGATGAGAAGGTCATTTATATTTCAATGGGGACTGTACTGGATCATACAGAGGATTTCTTCAACCTTTGTATTGATGCATTTTCAGGCTTTAATGGAAAAGTCGTCATCGCTGCCGGAGAAAAAGCGGACCTGACCAAATTAAAGCAGGCGCCGGAAAACTTTATCATTGCTCCGTATGTCCCTCAGCTGGAAGTGCTGGAGCAATCGGATGTTTTCATTACACACGGCGGAATGAACAGCGTAAACGAAGGGATTCATTTCAGCGTGCCACTGGTTGTCATGCCTCATGACAAGGATCAGCCGATGGTGGCGCAGCGTCTCTCTGAACTCCATGCAGGCTATGTCATCTCTAAAGATGAAGTCAATGCCCAAATATTAAAACAAGCCGTAGATGAGGTTTTGCGCAACGATCAGTATACGGCAGGCATTAAAAAAATCAATCAAAGCTTCAAAGAATGTATGGACATGGAAGAAGTGATGGAGCGGATTGATGAGTTGATTCGCCAAAAAAACAAATAAGAAAAAGAACTCCCGTACCTTGTACGGGAGTTCTTGATTTAAAACTTGATTTTGATTTTTTGAGCATCACTGATTTTCTTATGGTTATGGTCAAAGACGTCACTTGTCGTGATTTCGATCCACTTAATCTCTTTTGTTTTCATCTCAGCATCCGCGGCCTTATCATGAGCATGGCCGCTTGATGCGTTCACAATAAAGCCGAGATTTCCGGACTTTTCGGCGCCGCCTTCCAATTCACCGTTTAACTCTTCAAGATAAATATCTTTGTTCCAATCAAAGGTTTCGCCCGTATTTGTTTTCATCAATGCAATCGGCGCAACATTTACTTTTTTTGAAGAGGTGTTCTTGATATCAACGAAAACCTTAATGAAATCAAACTCTTCATCGTGTGTTAACTCATGAAAGTAATCAATCATGCTGTAGTCCGGGCGCAAGTGGATCAGCTTCATTTCTTTTACTGTTAACTCCACGTCGCCAATCTTATAGGTTTTGTTCACTTGTTTGATATCTTTTAAGACAGCTTTTCCTTTATCATCTGAAAACGTTTGGCCGACCTTAAGCAATGACCGGTCATCAGTTACCTGGGAATTAGGCTGATAATCATCTGTGCTGTCCTTCTGGGATGAAGTGCTTTGCGGCTCAGCTTTTACTGTTTTCTCCCCGCCTGCATGCTGTTTTTCAGTACTGGCGTTTGATGAGCAGCCCGCAAGCATGATAGCAAAAACGAAAATTGAAAGAATTCTTCTCATGATGATTCCTCCATTAAAAAGAGATCCCGTTACTTCATACAAGCAACGGGACACCTTGTATTCTTTTACTTATCGTTAATCTTAATGTTGTATTGTAAAGCCTTGAAGACATTTTTGGCGATTTCTGTATTGTCGATTTGGCCGGCAAATGTCTCACTAGACGGACCGTATGCATAGACGGGCACATCTTCACCGGTATGTCCGCCTGTGGTCCATCCAGTGTGAGAGCGTTTGTTAAAGATGTTCTCGATTGCGTTATCGATATCCAGTACTTCCTTCGATTTTGCCGCTTCTTCAACAGATTGAATTTCGGCTTTTGTTAAAGCCAATTTTTTTTGATCGATATATGTTTTCAACGTTTTTTCAACATCCGCGCCGTCAGCGATTTTTTCTGCCATAAAGTCTGGTGTGCGCTTTGCGGCTTTAATGGGTTCACTGAACCAATTGTAGATGCCGTCCGCACCGATGGAATATCCGCCGGTTGAGTGGTCAGCCGTTGCGACAACCAATGTGTGCTTGTCTTTTTTAGCGAAATCAATAGCCGCCTTATAAGCTTGTTCGAAGTCTTCCATCTCGCTCATGGCGCCGACGATATCATTGTCATGGCCCGCCCAGTCAATTTGGCTGCCTTCCACCATGAGGAAGAATCCGTCTTTATCCTTGTTTAATTTTTTTATGGCTGTGTTTGTCATGTCTTTAAGTGATGGAACATCCTTCGTCCGGTCAATCTTTTTAGGCAGGCCGCCGTCAGCGAATAGGCCGAGAACTTGGCTGTCTTTGTTTTTCAGCATGTCCTTGCGGTTATCCACATAGCTGTATCCCGCTTTTTTGAATTCCTTGATCAAATTACGGTCCTTACGGTCAAAATTGCTCTTTCCTCCGCCTAGAAGGACATCAATTTTGTGCTTGCCGTTGACCATCTCATCAAAATAATCATCCGCAATTGAGTTCATATTTTTTCGGCTGTGGTCGTGGGAACCGAAAGAGGCCGGAGTGGCGTGTGTAATTTCTGAAGTGGCCACAAGTCCTGTTGCTTTTCCTTTTTCTTTCGCAGCTTCAAGCACCGTTTTGGCTTCTGATCCGTCGTTATCCACCGCTATGGCATTATTGTATGTTTTAATTCCCGCAGACATAGCCGTTGCCGCCGCTGCAGAATCCGTTACATTTTGTTCAGGATCATCGGGGTAAGTTGTTTGCTGGCCGACAAGATACTGATCAAAAGCCGTAGGCTCCACAACTTTTGTCTTTTTATTATCCTTTAAGTATCGATAAGCAGACGTATAAGACACACCCATACCATCACCAATCAGAACAATAACATTCTTAATTTCGTCGTGGTTCCCCTTTTTCTTTTCCTGGGCGCTGGCTTCAGGCACACTGCCGCTAGCTAAGCTGCTGAACGCAATTGATGATAAAACCGCGATAGGCAGTAATTTCTTCGGGAATTTTTTCAACTGGATAACCTCCTAAATATAGATGAATCTCAATGACAACCCAATTATATTTTTAAACTGTTAAGCTAGTATTAATCGATTTTAAAGATTGGATTTACAAGAATAATGAACTGCTATCAAGAGAAAGGAAAGAGTGATAGTACTAAAGAAATAAATTGGAGGAATAGATACTGGCCGTGGATAGGCGGACTGAAATCTGCTATAGTCGCATAGAAGCAACCCGCTTACATCTTGAACAATTAAGTATTATGTTGGAAGAGGTATTGTGTAAGCACATGTCTGAGCAGTTCATATGGAGTGGCATCATTTTATTTTAGGAGGGAACAACATGGACGTTTTTTCTGAGTATTTAGCGGGGATTGATGACCCGTTCCACCGAGAAAGAACGGAAGAGGTGTTAACTTGGATAAAAAATAAATATCCAAATTTACATACAGAAATAAAATGGAACCAACCGATGTTTACGGATCACGGTACATTTATTATTGGCTTTAGTGTTTCTAAAAAGCATTTAGCTGTCGCTCCTGAAAAAGTAACGATAGCGCACGTAGAGGATGATATTGTGAAGGCAGGATATGACTACACCGAGCAGCTGATACGTATCCCTTGGAACGATCCAGTTGATTACACGCTACTTGAGAAAATGATTGAGTTTAATATTCGGGATAAGGCAGACTGCTCCACTTTTTGGCGAAAATGAAGGAAAAAGGCATAACATATGAGCTGTATAAAATATGTTACACCTTTTCATTTGTCTATTTTTCGTTTTGATCATCTATTGCTGCTTTTCTTCAAACAAGGTCTTTTCATTGAGCGTAAGCTGGCTCGCAGAATAATGATTACCTTGTTTCCATTTCACTTCAATCGTAATATCATGGCCTTCAAGCTCATGTTCATCTAACCGCTCTAAAAAAGAAACGGACTTTTCTTTTGCGCTTCCATCAGAAAAAGTGCCTCCAGCATAATCATGCATCGGGATTTCCGTGTCAGAACTCAGCAGAACTTCATCATCCTTTTTTACAATCAGTGATTCCAAATAAGTGTTGTCTATTTCAATTGTATCACCGATCCAATAAAGTTTGCCGCTGTATTCATTCGGTGCATCTTCATTTTTTGTGAAAATAGCTTCCCAATTCTGGTCTTTGCTTTCTCCCTGCCAATTCGGATACTCCAAACGAACATGATGAATCAGGTGATAGGAAAAAAAGATCAAGCAGAAAGCGATTAATAGGAATGCCATGAAAATGAGAGGGTATTTATAATGACTGGACATAAAAGACTCCTATTCGTTTAATCAATTACCTTCGAAAATAGAATTTCATCCCGAATCAAAATGCCGTTTTTAGCCACCTCGGGAATCTCCGGCTTGAGTCGGCGCGCTTTTTCAACTGCGTTCGGAAACACTGCAGCGAATTGATAGCCTCTCTTTTGATAAAACGCCATCGCATGTACATTATCATTCGTTGTGATAAGCTTTATTCGTTGACAATGTGCATGTTTAGCCGTCTCTTCAACCTGCTGAAGTAAAGCTGTGCCGATTCCTTTATTTTCAATCATACTATCTAATGAAATAATTTCACAATCTTTCCCATCTATCAAGTATGTAATACAGCCAATGATTTCGCCGCTTTCATTTACTGCGGCAAATCCATCTAATTCATCACACCGAAAAATGCCGCTGGAAATCGCCATCTCGGGTGTACCCCATTGCTTGGCAATAAAATCGGTCAACATATGTTTCGCTATCTCATTGTTTGGGATGATGATCATCATAACACTCCTCTATTGAAAGATTGCATATGTACTATCAATATAAACAATATATAACAAAAAAAATAGATATTGAGGTGACGGCATGGAAATCAGCGATGTTATTTACGGGCACCACCATATAGATGGAGTACTGGAAGAGCTTATCAAAAGCGCTCCTGTGCAAAGATTAAAAGGGATCTATCAAGGCGGAGCAAGCTTTTTAGTCAATCGAAGGTGGAATGTGACCAGGTATGAGCACTCCATCGGCGTAATGCTCCTCATCAAAAAGCTCGGAGGAACGATAGAAGAACAGATTGCGGGTCTGCTCCACGACGTATCACACACAGCTTTTTCTCATGTGGTCGACGTTGTCTTTGAAAATCAAGCAGAAGACTATCATGAAAACATCTTTCAACAAGTCATTGTTCACTCTGAAATCCCGGACATTTTACAAAAACACGGCTATCATACTGAAGAACTTTTATCTGACGATTCAAGGTGGACATTGCTCGAACAGCCCGCACCGGAGCTGTGTGCTGATCGGACAGACTATACGCTGCGTGATATGTACCGATATGGACACATTAGCCTGCACGAAGCGCAAACCTTTTTGGATCATCTTATTGTGAGAAACGGAAGGATGTTTCCTGATAGTATTGAAGTTGCCGAATGGTTTGTCAGTGTGTACTACAAGGAAGTGATTGATTTCTTTTTGAATCCCGTGAATGTATATGGATATGAATACTTAGCGCGAGCATTGAAGGCAGCGCTGCGGCATGATGTCATATCCGCAGAGGATCTCCTGAAAACAGACCAAGAGGTACTGAACATCCTGCGTGCATCAAAAAATGAAGAAGTCCTGAGCTTGCTTACATCTATTCATCCCGGCATACAAGTAATAGAAGATGACATCCAGTACGATTTCCATCAAAAGAAGAAAATGCGCCTAATCGATCCATCCATTTTTCTTGATGGCGAATGGATCAAATCCTCAGATGCTTCTGAAAAGGTGAGGAAAATGGGTGAGGCCGCTTATCAAAAAGCAAAAAAAGGTGTGTATATAAAAATCTTAAATCAGTAAATGCCGCCTGACAGCGGCCTTTTTTCATGTTTGGCTTTGCAAACAAAGGGGAATAGGACAAACTGCGGGAACGCTTTATGAGAATATCAGCGTATTTACATACCATTCGGGGGTATAGTATTATCGAGAGGGCATGTTTTCATTATCTGCGGGCAAAAGTTACAGGAAAAAAATGAAGCAAAGGAGAATGAACATGAAAATCTCTAAAAATGCACTGGGAATTCTGATGTTATCTCTTGTTTTAGTTTTATCAGCATGCGGCAATAACAACAGTACGAAACAAAGCACACATGACAATCATTCAGACTCCTCAACACATGAAGAGATGGACCATTCTGGATCAGCTGACGTTCCAGAGGGATTACAGGAATCTAAAAATCCGAAATACAAAGTAGGCAGCCAAGTAATCATCAATACTTCTCATATGAAAGGCATGAAAGGTGCCGAAGCTACGGTAACAGGCGCCTATGATACAACGGCGTATGTTGTTTCTTATACTCCGACTAATGGGGGACAGCGTGTGGATCATCACAAATGGGTGATCCAAGAAGAAATCAAAGATGCTGGAGATAAAACGTTACAGCCCGGAGATCAGGTGATTTTAGAGGCTTCTCATATGAAAGGCATGAAAGGAGCAACAGCCGAGATCGACTCGGCAGAAAAAACAACTGTATACATGGTTGACTATACATCGACAACGAGCGGCGAAAAAGTGAAAAACCACAAATGGGTCACAGAAGATGAGCTTTCAGCTAAATAATAAAAAATCCTCCTTTTACAAGGAGGATTTTTTTGCTGTCTGAACAGGTCTTGTTAAAGAAATTACAGCAAACAGGACAGCGATGATCACAATTGACCCGCCGCACCATGCTGTTGACACCACAGTACCCGTCTGATCCAAAACAACACCGCCAATGGCTGAGCCAAGGGCAATTCCGACTTGGAGGGCCGATGTGTTAAAGCTTTGCTGAATGTCAGACGAATCAGGTGCAATTTCAATTAAATAGCTTTGCTGAGCCGGGGCGAGGCTCCAGCTCAGAAGACCCCAAATCACCATGACAGGCAAAAAGAAAATCATAGACGATGTAGACAGCGGCAGTAAGAACATAATGATAGCAAAGGAACCGGTCACCAGCAAAATGCTCTTAAAGGAACCAAGCCGGTCAGATAGCGCTCCTCCAAAAGGGCCTCCGCATACGGCAGATATCCCGAAAAGGAAATAACAAATGCTGACCCAGAAAGAGCTCAGGTGAAGAGTCTCTTCTAAAAACGGTGCAAAGTAAGCGTAAAGCGTGTAGTGGCCAGCTAATGTAAACATCGTGACGAGGTGTGAACTCGCGATTTTCAGATTACCGATCGTCTTGAGCTGTTCCCGGAAAGGAATCATTTTCTCCGCCGGTATTCTTTCAAAGAAAATTGAAATAATCAGCATGGAGATCAGCGCCAACAGGCCGATGCCAAGGAACAAAATCCGCCACCCGAAGGAATCGCTGATTAAGATTCCGAGCGGCACGCCTAATGCGATAGCAGAGCTGAAACCCATAAAAATAATTCCGATTGCGCGGGCTCTGTATTCAGGCGCTACAATTTTCGGGGCAATTGTTAAAGAAAGCACAACAATCAGCCCTGTACTCATTGCTGCCAATACCCTAGATACCATCAATGTGGCGAAATTAGGGCTGAAATAGGCGACAAGATTGCTAAGGAAGAAAACAAATAAAGCAATTAAATATAAGCGCTTCCGCTCAATCCTTGCAGTCAATGCCAAAAGCAACGGCCCAGATACTGCATATCCCAGCGCAAACACACTGATCAGCTGTCCGGCTGAAACAATGGAAATGTCTAAATCATTTGCGATCTGAGGAAGAATCCCCCCCACAATTAACTCAACCAATCCGACTGCAATCGTAGAAGCTGCAAGCAGGAAAACTTTGAAATTCATAACAAACTCCTTTACTTAAATGTTTTGATAAATAAAAAAAATCCTGATTACAAAAAATGTCATAAACAAATTTTGTAATCAGGATTTTACGGTTCCTGGTAGACACCCTCAAACCATATTATTGAGGTTATACAAGTGATAATAGCTATTTAATTGATTCGTTTCCGTTGATGAGTGTACCACATTATGAATGAATCTTCCATAGAAAAATTTACAAAGTGATGAACCGGACAAGTGTATGATTATATTTATTTTATAAAAGTATAGACATTTAAAAATAAATGACTATAATAATCCATGTAAGCGTTTTAATCTCAAGGGGGGATAGCAGTTGAAAAAAATATTACTCGCGTGCAGCTCAGGAATGTCTACCAGTTTATTGGTGACAAAAATGAAGGAATACGCACAGTCTATCGGTGAGGAAGCAGAGATTTGGGCTGTTGGCCAGGATAAAGCAAAAGAAGACATGAGAAAAGCGGATGCCGTTTTGATCGGTCCGCAAATGAGCTTTCTGAAAAGCGAACTCCAAAAAGAAGCGGATCAATACAACATTCGGGTTGAAGTCATTGACATGATGGCCTACGGAATGGCAGATGGGAAAAAAGCGTATGAGCAGGCATTGTCCTTAATGGAGAATCAATAATGGAACAGGTGAAAATCACGAACTTAACAGACGAACAAATCAGTTTTCAGCTTATCCTGCACAGCGGCAATGCCCGCAGTTGCATCATACAATCACTGCGCGCCTACAAAGAAGGGAACAAGGATGAGGCGGATGCCCTCATTGCCAAGGCTGAGCAGGATTTATCCGCGGCCCATGACATTCACTTTCAAATGATACAGAAGGAATCCGGCGGAGAAGCACAAGCTTTCTCATTGCTGCTTATGCATGCAGAGGATCATCTGATGTCAACATTATCCATGAAAGAATTAGTGAAAGAGATGCTTGATCTCTTTAAAACCAAGAATCTATAAATAATCGGGGTGGATAGGGTGTTCGAGAAAATCAGCCAATTCCTTGTTCCAATTGCAGGGAGGTTAAACAATAACCGCTATTTGCAAGTACTGCGTGATGCATTTATGCTGGCTTTCCCGCTGACGATATTCGGGTCCATTTTTGTCGTGTTAACGAATTTGCCGTTTCTAAACAAAATCATGAACGCCTCAATGCTTACGTCGTTTCAGTCTCATTTCGGCATTGCCTCCACGGCGACAATGGGCATTATGTCTGTCTTTGTTGTGTTCGGGATAGGCTATTACCTGTCAAAAAGCTATCAGGTCGAAGCTGTATTTGGCGGAGCGATCGCTTTGGTTTCCTTTTTGCTCTTAACGCCATTTATCATTCAGCCAGAAACAGGAGATGCCATTACAGGGGTTATCCCGGTCGATCGTCTCGGTGCAAAAGGGATGTTTCTTGGGATGATTACGGCATTTCTTTCTGGAGAAATCTACAGAAGAATCGTTCAAAAAAACCTGACAATCAAAATGCCAGCCGGCGTTCCGCCTGCTGTAGCAAAATCATTCGCCGCACTTATTCCGGCTTTTATCACATTGACCGTATTTTTGCTGATTAACGTAATGGTGACTCTGTTTTTTAAAACAAATATGCACGACGTCATTTATCACGCAATTCAGGCTCCGCTTGTCGGACTTGGAAGCGGTATCATTCCAACGCTTATTGCCGTGTTTTTCATTCAAATTCTTTGGTTTTTCGGACTGCATGGACAGATCATTATCAACTCCGTGATGGACCCGATTTGGAATACACTGCAGGTAGAAAACCTTTCTGCTTACACGGCGGGAAAAGAAATCCCTCATATTATTTCAAAACCGTTTATGGAGATTTATACAGTAGGGATGGGCGGAACCGGGATGACGCTTGCGATTGTGTTTACCATTCTCATATTCATGAAAAGCAGGCAGATGAAGCAAGTATCAAAACTTGGCCTCGCTCCCGGTATTTTTAACGTCAACGAACCGATTATCTTCGGGCTTCCGATTGTCATGAATCCGATCATTATTGTGCCTTGGGTGCTGGCACCGATGGTTGTTACGCTCGTCACCTATCTGGCTATGTCAGCAGGGCTCGTTCCGCCTCCGACTGGTGTGACAGTGCCGTGGACGGTTCCATTATTCATTAATGGTATCATGGCGACGAACTCAATCATGGGGGGCGTGATGCAGCTTATCAATCTGCTGATTGTCTTCGTGATCTGGTTTCCGTTCCTAAAAGCAATGGATAAATTAAATCTGGCAAAAGAAAAAGAACAGGCTGTGCAGGAGACAGCTGCTCAGTAAAATGATAACAGCATAAAAATGTGACATAAGGGGAGAGAGACTTGGCACAAACAGAACAATATCGTTTTCCAAAGGATTTTTGGTGGGGATCATCCGCTTCAGCAACACAAACGGAGGGTGCCGCCGACAGAGACGGAAAAGGCCAGAATATATGGGATTATTGGTTTGAAAAAGAACCGCATCGTTTTTTTAATCATGTCGGACCCGCAGACACATCCCAATTTTACGACAACTATAAAGAAGATATCAGGCTGATGAAGGAGCTTGGCCACAACTCGTTCCGGATGTCGATTTCCTGGTCACGTTTAATACCAAACGGAACGGGCGAGATCAACGATAAAGCCGCAAATTTCTATAACAATGTCATTGATGAGTTGATCGCTAACGGAATTGAACCATTTGTCAATTTGTTTCATTTCGATATGCCGATGGCGCTTCAAAAAATCGGCGGCTGGGTCAACAGAGAGACGGTTGACGCGTATGAAAACTATGCGAGAACGTGCTTCCGTTTGTTTGGCGGCCGGGTGAAAAAATGGTTCACGCATAATGAACCAATCGTTCCCGTAGAAGGCGGATACCTATATGATTTTCATTATCCAAACAAGGTCGATTTTAAAGAGGCCGTCCAGGTTGGATTTCATACGATGCTATCAAGTGCCCGTGCCATTCAGGCATACAGGGAGATGAAGCAGGACGGAAAAATCGGTATCATCTTAAATTTGACCCCTTCATACCCGAGAAGCAGCCATCCGGCGGATGTGAAAGCCGGGGAAATCGCAGACGCGTTTTTTAACAGATCTTTTTTAGATCCATCTGTCAAAGGCGAATTTCCCAAAGAGCTGGTTGACATTTTGAAGCATGAAGGCTTTATGCCAGATTACAACGCTGAAGATCTTGACATCATCAAAAAGAACACGGTTGACCTGTTGGGAGTGAATTATTACCAGCCGAGACGTGTGAAAGCGAAAGAACATCTTCCGAATCCCGACGCTCCTTTTTTGCCGGACAGGTATTTTGATCCCTACGTCATGCCGGGCCGCAAAATGAATCCGCATCGCGGCTGGGAGATCTATGAAAAAGGCGTTTATGATATTTTGATTAATTTAAAAGAAAACTACGGCAACATCGAGTGTTTTATCTCTGAAAACGGTATGGGGGTTGAAGGTGAAGAGCGATTCAGGGATGAACAAGGCATCATTCAAGATGATTACCGGATTGAATTTATAAAAGAGCACCTCAAATGGATTCACCGCGCCATACAGGAAGGATCAAACGTAAAAGGCTATCACTTATGGACGTTCATGGACAACTGGTCTTGGACAAATGCCTATAAAAACCGATACGGATTTGTATCAGTCAATCTTGAGAAAGACGGAGAAAGAACCGTCAAAAAGAGCGGAAAATGGTTCAAAAAGGTTGCTGAGCATAGCGGTTTCTAGGTTTTCCTAAAGGTCAAGATCTTCCGGCAATCATCATAACGAATAGAGATGACGAAAATCCGCAACATTGATGAAATAGGGAAAAGAACTTATGATATCCGTAAAAGCTTATGTGATATCAGACTCTAACAGCTGCCGGAGGATGCCAATGAATAAATACGAAATTATTGCAAATGAAATGAGAAATAGAATTAAAAATAACGTATATCCGATCGATCAGCCCATTCCTGATGAAGTATCTCTTGCAAAAGAATTTAACTCAAGCCGCATGACGATGAAGAGAGCCTTGGATAATTTAGTTGCCGAGGGTCTGCTGTTCAGAAAACGAGGCCATGGCACGTTTATTATTCAATCTGCAATACAGGATGACCATGTACATGTAGTCAGCAATGAGATTCTCGGATTGACCAACTTGCTGAAAGATAAAAAAATCCAAAGCAAGGTCATTCAGTTTGAAGTGCAATTTCCCACTGAGGAAGTGGCCGCCCATTTGTCTATTGATCAGAAAACACCGGTTTATTATGTCGTTCGGCTGCGAATTGTAGAAGGTGAACCCTATGTATTAGAAAAAACATATATGCCGACTCATTTAATACCGGGCATTAATGACGATGTCCTTCATGATTCGATCTACAATCATATTACAAATGTGCTGCAGCTCAAAATCGCCGGCTCACATCGGAAAATCAGAGCCTGCAAATCTGATCATATTGACCAGCAGCATCTGGGCTGTAAAAAGGATGATCCAATTCTTGAAGTTGAACATGTGGGCTTCTTAGATAACGGCATTCCATTTGAATATTCCTTTTCACGTCATCGGCATGACAAGTTTGTTGTGACTTCTGTAAACATACGGCGCTGATTGCGGAGACAACAAGGAGGCCATCTGCATGCTTGGCGGTATTGAAGCAGGCGGCACAAAGATTGTTTGTGCTGTCGGTAAGGAAGATGGAACAATCATTGACCGAATAGAATTCCCCACAAAGATGCCGGATGAAACGATAGAGAAAGTAATTCAATATTTTCGCCAATTTTCATTACAGGCAATCGGCATCGGTTCCTTTGGCCCCGTTGATAACGATAAAACCAGTCAAACATACGGTACCATTATGGCCACGCCGAAAGCGGGCTGGAGACACTACCCCTTTTTGCAAACCGTTAAGAACGAAATGAAGATCCCAGTCGGATTTAGTACAGATGTCAACGCTGCGGCGCTGGGTGAATTCCTTTTCGGTGAAGCGAAGGGTCTTGACAGCTGCCTGTATATAACGATTGGCACTGGCATCGGAGCGGGGGCTATTGTAGAGGGGAGGCTCCTTCAGGGGCTGTCACACCCAGAGATGGGCCATATTTATATCCGGAGGCACCCGGATGACGTATACCAAGGGAAGTGCCCTTATCATGGAGATTGCTTTGAAGGCTTAGCTTCAGGCCCCGCTATCGAAGCCCGCTGGGGAAAAAAAGCCGCGGATTTATCAGATATAGCCCAAGTCTGGGAACTGGAAGGGTACTATATTGCCCAAGCGCTGGCTCAGTATATTTTGATCCTTGCACCTAAAAAAATCATTCTTGGCGGCGGCGTCATGCAACAGAAACAAGTGTTTTCTTATATCTATCAATATGTACCAAAAATCATGAACAGCTACTTAGATTTTTCTGAATTATCAGATGATATAAATGATTATATTGTACCTCCACGTTTAGGCAGTAACGCCGGAATCATCGGCACGCTAGTTTTAGCGCATCAGGCCTTACAAGCAGAGGCAGCATCCGGGGAGGTGCGATCATGACGCATCCTTTATTTTTAGAGCCTGTCTTTAAAGAAAGACTATGGGGAGGGACGAAGCTTCGTGACGCTTTTGGCTACGCAATACCCTCACAAAAAACAGGTGAGTGCTGGGCCGTTTCTGCCCATGCCCATGGCCCGTCGGCTGTAAAGAACGGCCCGCTGGCAGGAAAGACACTAGATCAAGTATGGCAAGATCATCCAGAGATTTTCGGTTTTCCAGATAGGAAGGTGTTTCCGCTGCTGGTAAAGCTGCTGGACGCCAATATGGATCTCTCCGTGCAAGTCCATCCTGATGATGATTATGCAAATCTGCACGAAAATGGCGACCTTGGTAAAACGGAGTGCTGGTATATCATTGATTGCAAAGATGACGCCGAACTAATTTTGGGACATCACGCAAGCACAAAGGAAGAGTTCAAACAACGAATAGAAAGCGGTGATTGGAACGGGCTGCTGAGGCGAATCAAAATCAAGCCCGGAGATTTCTTTTATGTGCCAAGCGGTACACTCCATGCTTTATGTGAGGGAACCCTTGTCCTTGAAATCCAGCAAAACTCTGATACAACGTATCGCGTATACGATTATGACCGCTGTAATGACCAGGGCCAAAAAAGAACTCTTCATATAGAAAAAGCCATGGAAGTCATAACGATACCGCATATCGATAAAGTGCATACACCGGAAGTAAAAGAAGTTGGTAACGCTGAGATCATTGTTTATGTGCAATCAGATTATTTCTCAGTGTACAAATGGAAGATTAGCGGCCGAGCTGCTTTTCCTTCACATCAAACCTATTTGCTGGGGAGTGTTCTGAGCGGATCAGGACGAATCATAAATAATGGTATTCAGTATGAATGCAATGCAGGCTCACACTTTGTCTTGCCTGCGCATTTTGGCGAGTTTTCAATAGAAGGAACATGTGAATTCATGATATCTCATCCTTAATGAATGGGGGAGTTGCATTTGTTTAAGAAACATACGATCTCTTTGCTCATTATATTTTTACTTGCGTCTGCTGTTTTAGCAAAACCAATTGAAGCGCATACTGTGTCGCCTGTGAATCCTAATGCCCAGCAGACAACAAAAGCAGTGATGAACTGGCTTGCACACCTGCCGAACCGAACGGAAAACAGAGTCCTTTCCGGAGCGTTCGGAGGTTACAGTCATGACACTTTTTCTATGGCTGAGGCTGATAGAATCCGAAGCGCCACCGGGCAATCGCCTGCTATTTACGGCTGCGATTATGCCAGAGGGTGGCTTGAAACAGCTAAAATTGAAGATTCAATAGATGTAAGCTGCAACGGTGATTTAATTTCGTATTGGAAAAATGGCGGAATTCCGCAAATCAGTTTGCACCTGGCGAACCCTGCTTTTCAGTCAGGGCATTTTAAAACACCGATTACAAATGATCAGTATAAAAAAATACTAGATTCTTCAACAGCAGAAGGAAAGCGGCTAAATGCCATGCTCAGCAAAATTGCTGACGGACTTCAAGAGCTGGAGAACCAAGGTGTGCCTGTTCTGTTCAGGCCGCTGCATGAAATGAACGGCGAATGGTTTTGGTGGGGACTTACATCATATAACCAAAAGGATAATGAAAGAATCTCTCTATATAAACAGCTCTACAAGAAAATCTATCATTATATGACCGACACAAGAGGACTTGATCATTTGATTTGGGTTTACTCTCCCGACGCCAACCGAGATTTTAAAACTGATTTTTACCCGGGCGCGTCTTACGTGGATATTGTCGGATTAGATGCGTATTTTCAAGATGCCTACTCGATCAATGGATACGATCAGCTAACAACGCTTAATAAACCATTTGCTTTTACAGAAGTCGGCCCGCAACCAGCAAACGGCAGCTTCGATTACAGCCTGTTCATCAATGCTATAAAACAAAAATATCCTAAAACCATTTACTTTCTGGCATGGAATGATGAATGGAGCCCAGCTGTAAACAAGGGTGCTTCGGCTTTATATCATGACAGCTGGACACTCAATAAGGGAGAAATATGGAACGGCGATTCTTTAACGCCAATCGTTGAATGAATCAGTAATGTACAATAAGAAGGTGCTCAAGAAGTTTCTTGAGCACCTTCCCACTGGATTAAGCATTCATATCGCCTAACCCAGGACTGTGTTCATTCGGTATTTCAGGAAGCACTGGTACGGGAAACCCTGCCGGAGGATCTATTACTTGTAACTCTCCGCCATTTCGGCTTGGAGATTTCCCTTGATAGATTTCACCGATTCTCGTTTCATCCAACCTAAAGTTAAACTGTGCATTATGGTAGCCTAATTCGACATACTTTCTGCACTCAGGATATTTATTAATGTCATAATTCGGTACAGGGAGGAGCTTCGCCCACTCAACGCCCAATGTCTCGAGCGCTTTCGCGAATGCATTCTGGTGAGCATTGTCGCGTACAATCAGAAAAGCAAGTGTTTCGCGGAACGTCTGATTAGAGCTCATTTCATAAATTCTTGTTTTTTGCAGCACACCTGTCGACTCAAGAAGCAGGTTATCCAGCAGGTCAGTAATTAAGTTTCCGTGGTTATACACCCACGACCCGTTCCACGGATTGCCCCCTGCATCAACGGGAAGGGAACTTTGCGCACCAATAATATAATGATGAGGATTAGCATGTTTAACGGCTTCATTAAGTGGTGCTTGATCTGCACCTTGACTGCCGACACCTTCACCGCCTGATTCATCTAATAAAGCATTGATTGTGTTTTGAACCAGTTCAACGTGGGCAATCTCCTCTAAAAAAATGCCGCGAAGCAGATCGCGGTACTGTTTCTGCTTTCCTCTGAAATTAGAGCTTTGGAAAAAAAACTGCATCATTGTACGCATTTCTCCGTAATGACCGCCTAATATCTCCTGCAGGACCTTAGCAGCTGCCGGGTCTGGTTTATCCGGTTTAATGATATTAATCAGTTCCTCTTTGTAGTAATACATAACACGCCTCATTTCTTCTTAAGAGATTTTCTTATATTATTTGTAAGATGAGATAAAATATATACATGAGAAGGGGGGAAAGAAGAGAATAAAAAAATACAGAAAAAGTGTTGACCAAATAAAACAGGCATGGTATATTATTAAACGTCGCTGATGAACAGCTTGAAACAAAACGAAAAACAAAAAAAGTTTTTCTAAGGTGTTTACAAGATTTTAAAAATGTGTATAATAAGAAAAGTCGAATTGAAAAAGATTCGAAAAAACATTTTAAAAAACTTCTTGACTTCACCATCAAATGATAGTATGATAGTTAAGTCGCTTGATAAGCGCCCGTAGCTCAATTGGATAGAGCGTTTGACTACGGATCAAAAGGTTAGGGGTTCGACTCCTCTCGGGCGCGCCATTTAAGATACCACGCGGGTGTAGTTTAGTGGTAAAACCTCAGCCTTCCAAGCTGATGTCGTGAGTTCGATTCTCATCACCCGCTCCATTATTGAATGATCTTTGAAAACTAAACAAGACAAAACGTACCTGTTAATTCATTTTTAAAAATCGCACAGCGATGTGCGTAGTCAGTCAAACTAGGGCCTGTACGACGCAGGTCACACAGGTGTCGCCGCAGGATGCGGTGAACTTAACCTGTGATCCATTTATCGGAGAGTTTGATCCTGGCTCAGGACGAACGCTGGCGGCGTGCCTAATACATGCAAGTCGAGCGGACAGATGGGAGCTTGCTCCCTGATGTTAGCGGCGGACGGGTGAGTAACACGTGGGTAACCTGCCTGTAAGACTGGGATAACTCCGGGAAACCGGGGCTAATACCGGATGGTTGTTTGAACCGCATGGTTCAAACATAAAAGGTGGCTTCGGCTACCACTTACAGATGGACCCGCGGCGCATTAGCTAGTTGGTGAGGTAACGGCTCACCAAGGCAACGATGCGTAGCCGACCTGAGAGGGTGATCGGCCACACTGGGACTGAGACACGGCCCAGACTCCTACGGGAGGCAGCAGTAGGGAATCTTCCGCAATGGACGAAAGTCTGACGGAGCAACGCCGCGTGAGTGATGAAGGTTTTCGGATCGTAAAGCTCTGTTGTTAGGGAAGAACAAGTACCGTTCGAATAGGGCGGTACCTTGACGGTACCTAACCAGAAAGCCACGGCTAACTACGTGCCAGCAGCCGCGGTAATACGTAGGTGGCAAGCGTTGTCCGGAATTATTGGGCGTAAAGGGCTCGCAGGCGGTTTCTTAAGTCTGATGTGAAAGCCCCCGGCTCAACCGGGGAGGGTCATTGGAAACTGGGGAACTTGAGTGCAGAAGAGGAGAGTGGAATTCCACGTGTAGCGGTGAAATGCGTAGAGATGTGGAGGAACACCAGTGGCGAAGGCGACTCTCTGGTCTGTAACTGACGCTGAGGAGCGAAAGCGTGGGGAGCGAACAGGATTAGATACCCTGGTAGTCCACGCCGTAAACGATGAGTGCTAAGTGTTAGGGGGTTTCCGCCCCTTAGTGCTGCAGCTAACGCATTAAGCACTCCGCCTGGGGAGTACGGTCGCAAGACTGAAACTCAAAGGAATTGACGGGGGCCCGCACAAGCGGTGGAGCATGTGGTTTAATTCGAAGCAACGCGAAGAACCTTACCAGGTCTTGACATCCTCTGACAATCCTAGAGATAGGACGTCCCCTTCGGGGGCAGAGTGACAGGTGGTGCATGGTTGTCGTCAGCTCGTGTCGTGAGATGTTGGGTTAAGTCCCGCAACGAGCGCAACCCTTGATCTTAGTTGCCAGCATTCAGTTGGGCACTCTAAGGTGACTGCCGGTGACAAACCGGAGGAAGGTGGGGATGACGTCAAATCATCATGCCCCTTATGACCTGGGCTACACACGTGCTACAATGGACAGAACAAAGGGCAGCGAAACCGCGAGGTTAAGCCAATCCCACAAATCTGTTCTCAGTTCGGATCGCAGTCTGCAACTCGACTGCGTGAAGCTGGAATCGCTAGTAATCGCGGATCAGCATGCCGCGGTGAATACGTTCCCGGGCCTTGTACACACCGCCCGTCACACCACGAGAGTTTGTAACACCCGAAGTCGGTGAGGTAACCTTTTAGGAGCCAGCCGCCGAAGGTGGGACAGATGATTGGGGTGAAGTCGTAACAAGGTAGCCGTATCGGAAGGTGCGGCTGGATCACCTCCTTTCTAAGGATATTATACGGAATATAAGACCTTGGGTCTTATAAACAGAACGTTCCCTGTCTTGTTTAGTTTTGAAGGATCATTCCTTCGAAACGTGTTCTTTGAAAACTAGATAACAGTAGACATCACATTCAATTAGTAACACAAGATATCACATAGTGATTCTTTTTAACGGTTAAGTTAGAAAGGGCGCACGGTGGATGCCTTGGCACTAGGAGCCGATGAAGGACGGGACGAACACCGATATGCTTCGGGGAGCTGTAAGCAAGCTTTGATCCGGAGATTTCCGAATGGGGAAACCCACCACTCGTAATGGAGTGGTATCCATATCTGAATTCATAGGATATGAGAAGGCAGACCCGGGGAACTGAAACATCTAAGTACCCGGAGGAAGAGAAAGCAAATGCGATTCCCTGAGTAGCGGCGAGCGAAACGGGATTAGCCCAAACCAAGAGGCTTGCCTCTTGGGGTTGTAGGACACTCTGTACGGAGTTACAAAAGAACGAGGTAGATGAAGAGGTCTGGAAAGGCCCGCCATAGGAGGTAACAGCCCTGTAGTCAAAACTTCGTTCTCTCCTGAGTGGATCCTGAGTACGGCGGAACACGTGAAATTCCGTCGGAATCCGGGAGGACCATCTCCCAAGGCTAAATACTCCCTAGTGACCGATAGTGAACCAGTACCGTGAGGGAAAGGTGAAAAGCACCCCGGAAGGGGAGTGAAAGAGATCCTGAAACCGTGTGCCTACAAGTAGTCAGAGCCCGTTAACGGGTGATGGCGTGCCTTTTGTAGAATGAACCGGCGAGTTACGATCCCGTGCAAGGTTAAGCAGAAGATGCGGAGCCGCAGCGAAAGCGAGTCTGAATAGGGCGCATGAGTACGTGGTCGTAGACCCGAAACCAGGTGATCTACCCATGTCCAGGGTGAAGTTCAGGTAACACTGAATGGAGGCCCGAACCCACGCACGTTGAAAAGTGCGGGGATGAGGTGTGGGTAGGGGTGAAATGCCAATCGAACCTGGAGATAGCTGGTTCTCTCCGAAATAGCTTTAGGGCTAGCCTCAAGGTAAGAGTCTTGGAGGTAGAGCACTGATTGGACTAGGGGCCCCTACCGGGTTACCGAATTCAGTCAAACTCCGAATGCCAATGACTTATCCTTGGGAGTCAGACTGCGAGTGATAAGATCCGTAGTCGAAAGGGAAACAGCCCAGACCGCCAGCTAAGGTCCCAAAGTATACGTTAAGTGGAAAAGGATGTGGAGTTGCTTAGACAACCAGGATGTTGGCTTAGAAGCAGCCACCATTTAAAGAGTGCGTAATAGCTCACTGGTCGAGTGACTCTGCGCCGAAAATGTACCGGGGCTAAACGTATCACCGAAGCTGCGGACTGTTCTTCGAACAGTGGTAGGAGAGCGTTCTAAGGGCTGTGAAGCCAGACCGGAAGGACTGGTGGAGCGCTTAGAAGTGAGAATGCCGGTATGAGTAGCGAAAGAGGGGTGAGAATCCCCTCCACCGAATGCCTAAGGTTTCCTGAGGAAGGCTCGTCCGCTCAGGGTTAGTCGGGACCTAAGCCGAGGCCGAAAGGCGTAGGCGATGGACAACAGGTTGATATTCCTGTACCACCTCCTCACCATTTGAGCAATGGGGGGACGCAGGAGGATAGGGTAAGCGCGGTATTGGATATCCGCGTCCAAGCAGTTAGGCTGGGAAATAGGCAAATCCGTTTCCCATAAGGCTGAGCTGTGATGGCGAGCGAAATATAGTAGCGAAGTTCCTGATTCCACACTGCCAAGAAAAGCCTCTAGCGAGGTGAGAGGTGCCCGTACCGCAAACCGACACAGGTAGGCGAGGAGAGAATCCTAAGGTGATCGAGAGAACTCTCGTTAAGGAACTCGGCAAAATGACCCCGTAACTTCGGGAGAAGGGGTGCTCTGTTAGGGTGCAAGCCCGAGAGAGCCGCAGTGAATAGGCCCAGGCGACTGTTTAGCAAAAACACAGGTCTCTGCGAAGCCGTAAGGCGAAGTATAGGGGCTGACGCCTGCCCGGTGCTGGAAGGTTAAGAGGAGCGCTTAGCGTAAGCGAAGGTGCGAATTGAAGCCCCAGTAAACGGCGGCCGTAACTATAACGGTCCTAAGGTAGCGAAATTCCTTGTCGGGTAAGTTCCGACCCGCACGAAAGGCGCAACGATCTGGGCACTGTCTCAACGAGAGACTCGGTGAAATTATAGTACCTGTGAAGATGCAGGTTACCCGCGACAGGACGGAAAGACCCCGTGGAGCTTTACTGCAGCCTGATATTGAATGTTGGTACAGCTTGTACAGGATAGGTAGGAGCCTTGGAAACCGGAGCGCCAGCTTCGGTGGAGGCATCGGTGGGATACTACCCTGGCTGTATTGACCTTCTAACCCGCCGCCCTTATCGGGCGGGGAGACAGTGTCAGGTGGGCAGTTTGACTGGGGCGGTCGCCTCCTAAAAGGTAACGGAGGCGCCCAAAGGTTCCCTCAGAATGGTTGGAAATCATTCGCAGAGTGTAAAGGCACAAGGGAGCTTGACTGCGAGACCTACAAGTCGAGCAGGGACGAAAGTCGGGCTTAGTGATCCGGTGGTTCCGCATGGAAGGGCCATCGCTCAACGGATAAAAGCTACCCCGGGGATAACAGGCTTATCTCCCCCAAGAGTCCACATCGACGGGGAGGTTTGGCACCTCGATGTCGGCTCATCGCATCCTGGGGCTGTAGTCGGTCCCAAGGGTTGGGCTGTTCGCCCATTAAAGCGGTACGCGAGCTGGGTTCAGAACGTCGTGAGACAGTTCGGTCCCTATCCGTCGCGGGCGCAGGAAATTTGAGAGGAGCTGTCCTTAGTACGAGAGGACCGGGATGGACGCACCGCTGGTGTACCAGTTGTTCTGCCAAGGGCATCGCTGGGTAGCTATGTGCGGACGGGATAAGTGCTGAAAGCATCTAAGCATGAAGCCCCCCTCAAGATGAGATTTCCCATTCCGCAAGGAAGTAAGATCCCTGAAAGATGATCAGGTTGATAGGTCTGAGGTGGAAGTGTGGCGACACATGGAGTTGACAGATACTAATCGATCGAGGACTTAACCACATTTTTGAATGATGTCACACCTGTTATCTAGTTTTGAGAGAACACTCTCAATTTGTTTGGTGGCGATAGCGAAGAGGTCACACCCGTTTCCATACCGAACACGGAAGTTAAGCTCTTCAGCGCCGATGGTAGTCGGGGGTTTCCCCCTGTGAGAGTAGGACGCCGCCAAGCATTACTTTTATCATCGCGGGGTGGAGCAGTTCGGTAGCTCGTCGGGCTCATAACCCGAAGGTCGCAGGTTCAAATCCTGCCCCCGCAACCAAATATATGGTTAAATAAGGAGTGCCCTAAGGGTGCAACCAAAATAATCTTATACTAATATGGTCCGGTAGTTCAGTTGGTTAGAATGCCTGCCTGTCACGCAGGAGGTCGCGGGTTCGAGTCCCGTCCGGACCGCCATTAATGTAAACGAAACGATCATGTTTTCGTTTTTTTTGTGTTTTCTTTTACTGTATCTTCTGCTTGGTGTCATAGCCAAGCTTTCTTTATATCGGGAACAACTTGGATATTTCAGCAAAATTCGATAAACTAGGAAGAGCACATAAAGGCATAAGCAGGGGTGAAAGGAGATTTTGGTTCATGGATGAATTTCATTTGATACATAGCATTACTCCGCGGACCATTCACCATTCTTCCGTTGAGGTAGGAATAGGAGATGATGCAGCGCTCTACACTGCGAAACACGGCGTTCAGGAAATTGTTTGTGTTGATACTATGGTAGAAGATGTGCACTTCAAATTACACTACTCCTCACCTGAAGATATCGGGTATAAGGCGTTAGCCGTTAATATAAGTGATATTGCCGCGATGGGAGGCATTCCTAAGTTTTATCTGGTATCACTTGCGGTACCTTCAAAATGGACTGAATCTGAAATCAAGGCGATGTATGAAGGAATGAATGAACTGGCGAAACTATATCATATGGATCTGATTGGCGGCGATACAGTTTCTACCGCTGACAAATTAGTCGTTACAGTCACTGTGATCGGTGAAATTGAAAAGGGGCAGGCCTGTTTGCGGAGCTTGGCAAAACCGAATGATATTGTGTTTGTAACCGGTGAAATCGGTTCTTCTGCAGCAGGGCTTTCTTTATTGCTGGAAGAGACTAATCCTCAAAACTCATCTGTGGAAACAGATTACTTTATCCACAGGCATAAACGGCCTGAGCCAAGAGTAAGTGTCGGCAGATTATGCTCGAGTTTGAAGCGGGCAGCTTTAAATGATATTAGTGACGGATTGGCTAGTGAACTGAACGAGATTGCAGAAGCCAGCTGTGTTTCAATTGAAATTGATGCAAGCATGCTCCCAATTCATTCTGATTTGCCTAAGCTTCATCCTAACTGGAAAGAATGGGCTTTGTTTGGCGGTGAGGATTTTGAGCTGACAGGGACGGTTTCAAATGAGGAGTGGGAAGTGTTGGAGCAGGAGTGCGCAGCACGTCAACTTCCCATTACAAAGATTGGCCATGTCAGGGAAAAAACAGAATCTAAAGTGATCCTAAAAACAGATCAAACTTCAATGATCTTAGAGAAAAAAGGATATAATCATTTTAAATAAGACGGGTGACTCGTGTGAAGCAATTAAAATGGAGAACTGTAAATCCAGAAGAAACAAAAGCAATTGCCAAGCTGACGGCATCGTTTGCTAAACCGGGAGACGTCCTGACATTAGAGGGCGATTTAGGTGCAGGAAAAACGACTTTTACGAAAGGTTTTGCGGAAGGGCTGGGAATTACGCGTGTTGTAAACAGTCCGACTTTTACAATTATAAAAGAATATAACGATGGCGTACTTCCTCTTTATCATATGGATGTGTATAGAATGGAAGATGAAAGTGAAGATTTGGGACTTGATGAATATTTTCACGGGCAAGGTGTCTGTCTCGTTGAATGGGCTCATTTAATTGAAGAACAGCTGCCGCAGGAGCGACTGCAAATTGTCATCATAAGAGCTGGTGATGAGGAGCGGGAAATTACCTTTACTGCTGTCGGGAATCGGTATGAAATGCTTTGTGAGGAGTTAAGTAGACATGACAATATTAGCAATTGATACATCAAATTATACATTGGGCATTGCGCTGCTTCGAGAAGACACCGTTATAGCAGAATACATTACATACTTGAAAAAGAACCACTCTGTAAGAGCGATGCCTGCTGTTCATTCATTGCTGAGTGATTGTGATATGGCACCGCAGGACCTTTCTAAAATTGTCGTTGCAAAAGGCCCTGGTTCATACACAGGAGTAAGAATAGGTGTGACGCTGGCCAAAACACTTGCTTGGTCATTAGACATTCCAATTACTGCTGTATCAAGTCTTGAGACACTTGCGGCAAATGGCCGGCATTTTGACGGTCTGATCAGCCCAATCTTTGATGCTAGACGGGGACAGGTGTACACAGGTCTGTATCAATATAATAATGGGCTTTTAGAGCAAGTTGTTCCAGATCAAAATGTGATGCTGGCAGATTGGCTGGAGATGCTAAAAGAAAAGGATCGTCCTGTTTTGTTTTTAGGTCACGACACTTCTATTCACAAGCAGATGATAGAGGATGTTCTTAGATCAAAAGGATTCATTGGAACTGCTGCTCAGCATAACCCGCGTCCTTCAGAACTGGCTTTTCTCGGGAAGGAAAAGGAAGCAGCTGATGTTCATAGGCTTGTCCCGGATTACTTGCGGCTGGCAGAAGCTGAAGCGAAATGGATTGAAAGTCAAAAGTAGGGTGATAGGATGAAAACAAAAGCAGCGGTCAGAAACATGCGGCTTGAAGATATAGATCACGTATACGAAATCGAAGCATCCTCCTTTACGTCTCCTTGGACGAAGGATTCGTTTTATCATGAGCTGCTGGAAAATCCATATGCTCATTATCTCGTGATTGAAAAGGACGGCCATGTTGCTGGGTATTGCGGGATTTGGATTGTGATGGACGATGCCCAAATTACAAATATAGCGATAAAACCAGAGTATCGCGGCCAGTCTTTAGGAGAAACGCTTTTTCGTTCAGCTGTTGAACTGTGCAAAGAAAAAGACGCAAGGCGGCTTTCGCTTGAAGTGAGGGTTTCGAATCATCCTGCCCAAGGCTTATATAAGAAATTCGGGATGCAGCCCGGCGGAATAAGAAAGAACTATTATACTGATAACGGGGAAGATGCGTTAATTATGTGGGTGACGATAAATGAGTGAGCAAAAAGACATGTACGTATTAGGAATTGAAACAAGCTGTGATGAGACTGCTGCAGCTATTGTGAAAAACGGGAAAGAGATCATTTCAAACGTAGTAGCCTCTCAAATTGAAAGCCATAAGCGCTTCGGAGGCGTTGTTCCGGAAATTGCTTCAAGACATCATGTTGAACAAATCACTTTGGTTATTGAAGAGGCGTTTCGCAAAGCTGGCATGACGTATAGTGATATTGATGCGATTGCAGTAACGGAAGGTCCGGGACTGGTGGGAGCGCTTCTTATCGGAGTGAATGCCGCTAAAGCACTGAGCTTTGCACATAACATTCCGTTAGTAGGCGTTCATCATATAGCCGGTCATATATACGCGAACCGTCTTGTAGAAGAAATCGTGTTCCCGGCACTGGCATTGGTCGTTTCAGGAGGCCATACAGAACTGGTTTATATGAAGGAACATGGATCATTTGAAGTCATTGGGGAAACCCTTGATGATGCGGCTGGAGAAGCCTACGACAAAGTGGCGCGGACGATGGGGCTGCCGTATCCAGGTGGACCGCAAATTGACAAGCTAGCTGAAAAAGGGAATGACAATATTCCGCTTCCTCGCGCATGGCTTGAAGAAGGCTCTTACAACTTCAGCTTTAGCGGATTGAAGTCTGCGGTGATCAATACGCTTCATAATGCATCCCAAAAAGGGCAAGAGATTGCTCCTGAAGATTTATCTGCAAGCTTTCAAAATAGCGTGATTGATGTCTTGGTTACCAAAACGGCGCGCGCGGCAAAGGAATATGATGTCAAACAGGTCCTTTTAGCCGGAGGAGTAGCTGCAAACAGAGGCCTCAGAGCTGCATTAGAAAAGGAATTTGCCCAGCATGAAGGGATTACGCTTGTCATTCCTCCATTAGCTTTATGCACGGATAATGCTGCGATGATTGCTGCTGCTGGTACAATTGCTTTTGAAAAAGGAATTCGCGGTGCATATGATATGAATGGCCAGCCCGGCCTTGAATTGACTTCTTATCAAAGTCTCACGAGATAATAGCGTGAGACTTTTTATCTGTTTGTTATTAACAGATAATTCACAATTTATCCACATGTCTGTGAGTAATTATAGAGATATAGATGGATAAAGGGCTGAAGTCGCTGTTAATAAAGTGGATAAATTCAGAATATTTTGTGGATATTGTGTATAAAGCGCTTACTTTGTTTTGCTTATTAGGGTATGTTCTGTGGATAAAAAGCACCTCTAAAAAGAGGTGCTTGACTTTTTTAATCTTCTTCTGTGGATAGTTCTTCCCATTCGGACAAAAGAGATTCCAGCTCCTGATTAAGCTTCTCATTGTCTGCATGGATAGCTTGTACTTTTTCATGGTCCTGATAGACTTCAGGGTCACATAGCAATTCATCATTGCGGCTGATGTTCTCTTCAATGGTTTGAACAGTGGTTTCAATTTCTTCAATCCGACGGAGTCGTTGGCGCTCTTTCTTTTTCCATTCTTTTTCTTCCTCGTAGGAACGTTTGGAGTCAGACTTCACTGTAGCTGGCGTTTTATCAGTTTCCTCTTGCTGATTCATTTTCTCCAATTCAAGCTGCTCTGTTTTTTTCTCTGTATAATAATCGTAATCTCCCAGATACTCCTCTATATGGCTTGAAGAAAGCTCCAATACTCTTGTGGCGATTCTGTTAATAAAATATCTGTCATGTGAGACAAATAACAGTGTGCCTGGATAATCAATCAGCGCGTTTTCGAGAACTTCTTTGCTGTCTAAATCCAGATGGTTCGTCGGTTCATCAAGGATGAGAAAGTTGGCTTTTTGAAGCATCAGCTTAGCTAGAGCCAATCTTGCTTTTTCGCCTCCGCTCAGTGAATGAACTGGTTTCAGCACATCATCTCCGGAGAATAAGAAATTTCCGAGACACGTTCTGATTTCTTTTTCTGGGAGCCCGGGGTACTCGTCCCACAGCTCATCAAGGACACGTTTAGAGGAAGTCAACTCAGCCTGTTCCTGATCATAATAGCCGACACTGACATTTGAGCCGTATGAGATCGTTCCTTGATCTGGTTTTAGGGTGTCTATCAATGTTTTCAGTAATGTCGATTTACCAATTCCGTTAGGGCCGACAAGCGCTGCGCTTTCTCCTCTTGTGAGCATGAATGACACTTCTGTTAAAAGCGGCGGCTGGTTTTCATAGCTGATTGTGAGATCCTGAACACGAAGGACTTCGTTTCCGCTCTGTTTTGTAATATCAAAATGAAAGTTTGCGGATTTTTCATCGCCGAGCGGTTTTGACATGACTTCCATTCGCTCCAGCTGCTTTCGGCGGCTTTGCGCCCTTTTGGTGGTAGAGGCTCTCGCCAGATTTCGGTCTACGAAGTCCTGCAGCTTTGCAATCTCGTCCTGCTGCTTTTCATACATTTTCAGATCTTTTTCATACTGCGCGGCTTTTTGGTCGAGATAAGCGCTGTAGTTGCCGTGATACTTTTTGCTTTCTGCTCTTGATACCTCGTATACCTGGTTTACTACTTTGTCCAAAAAGTAGCGGTCATGCGAAACGATGAGGATGGCGCCTGAATAGCCTTGCAAATAATGCTCAAGCCAGGTAAGCGTATCAATATCCAGATGGTTTGTCGGCTCATCGAGAATGAGCAAATCAGGCTGTGTTAACAGAAGCTTACCTAAAGCCAGTCTTGTTTTTTGGCCTCCGCTGAGGCTTTGAACCTGTGTAGAATCGTCAAAATGGCTGAAGCCGAGACCATGCAGCACGGATCTTACATCCGCTTCATATTGATAGCCGCCTTTATCTTTGAATTCCTGCTGAAGGCGGTCGTAGGTTTTCATGATGCTTTCTAATTCACCCGGGTCAGCTGCCGCCATTTTTTCTTCCATAGCCCGCATTTCCTTTTCCATTGCTTTTAAGTGGTCAAAAACAGTCAGCAGCTCTTCTTTTATGGTAAGCTTAGAATCCAAGCCAGTATGCTGGGCGAGATATCCCATTGTAATATCTTTCGGTTTAATAATTTCGCCCTTCTCATACGAAAGCTGGCCTGCGATAATTTTAAGGAGCGTGGATTTTCCGGCGCCATTTCTTCCTACAATGGCGATGCGATCACGATTTCTGACTTCCAGCTTTATATTGTTTAAAATAGTATCAGCACCAAACGATTTGGACAGCTGATTAATTTGTAAGATCATCATATTATTTCACCTCTGCTATAATAAGTTAAGTGTAGCTTATGAACCAGAAGTCAGCAAACAATACATTGGCCATATAAGACATAGAGAAGAAAATAGTGTATGATCTGTTTAAGGAGCGTTTTAATATGAATGGATTTTCTCATTTTAATGAACAGGGCAGAGCCCAGATGGTGGATATTAGCGAAAAATCTTCGACTGTCCGTACTGCGGCGGCTGTTTCAAGCGTACACATGAAGAATGAGGTGTACGAGAAAATACAGAGTCACGATATCGGCAAAGGAGATGTACTGGCTGTCGCACAGGTGGCAGGCATTATGGCCGCAAAGCAAACGTCGAATATCATTCCGATGTGCCATCCGCTTTCATTGAGCGGGGTAGATATATCGTTTGACTGGAAAATAAAAGAAGTAGAAGTTATACTTCATATAAAAGCACAGGTCAAAACGAAAGGGAGTACAGGTGTGGAAATGGAAGCGCTCACTTCTGCATCGGTGTGCGCTCTTACCGTTTACGATATGTGCAAGGCCCTTGATAAGGGGATGGTCATCGGCCCTACTTTCTTGCTGGAGAAGACAGGCGGGAAAAACGGTGACTTTAAAAGAGAACTATCCGAGTATAATTTGGAGGACCAAAAATGAATAAGGATCAATCAAAAATTCCGCAGGCGACGGCGAAACGGCTGCCGCTTTACTATCGCTTTTTAAAGAATCTGCATGCGTCAGGAAAACAGCGTGTATCATCCGCTGAACTCAGTGATGCCGTAAAGGTTGATTCTGCCACGATTCGGAGGGATTTTTCCTATTTTGGAGCTCTTGGCAAAAAAGGATACGGATATAATGTGGATTATTTGCTGTCTTTTTTCCGGAAAACGCTTGATCAGGATGAGATGACAGACGTCATCTTGATTGGTGTCGGGAACTTGGGAACGGCATTTCTTCACTATAATTTCACAAAAAACAATAACACAAAAATTTCTATGGCTTTTGATATAAATGAGAGTAAAATAGGAACTGAGGTAGGCGGCGTGCCCGTCTATAACCTTGATGACCTTGAACAACACGTAAAAGATGAATCAGTTGCCATTCTTACAGTGCCTGCAGTTGCCGCTCAATCCATTACAGACAGATTGGTCGCATTAGGAATCAAGGGAATCCTTAATTTTACGCCGGCCCGTTTGAATGTGCCGGAACACATTCGAATTCATCATATAGATTTAGCAGTTGAGCTTCAGTCACTGGTTTATTTTTTGAAGCATTATTCAGTTTTAGAGGAAATCGAATAGAGGGAAAGGAGGAGCCCAAATATGCCGATCGGTCCTGGAAGCCTTGCTGTTATCGCAATCGTTGCTCTGATTATCTTCGGTCCCAAAAAGCTGCCTGAATTGGGGAAAGCAGCGGGAGACACACTTCGTGAATTCAAAAACGCTACTAAAGGATTAACGAGTGATGAAGAGGAAAAAAAGAAAGAAGATCAGTAAGTTAGGATGACACGAATGAAAGTGAATCAAATGTCGCTGCTGGAGCATATTGCTGAGCTTCGAAAACGGTTGCTGATTGTAGCGCTGGCGTTTGTCGTTTTCTTTATTGCTGGATTTTTTTTAGCAAAGCCGATTATTGTGTACCTGCAAGAAACAGATGAAGCGAAGCAGCTTACGCTTAACGCGTTTAACCTGACAGACCCGCTTTATGTGTTTATGCAATTTGCATTTATCATCGGCATAGTCTTGACCTCGCCGGTTATTCTTTATCAGCTTTGGGCTTTTGTGAGCCCGGGCCTCTATGAGAAAGAGCGCAAAGTAACGCTCAGCTACATTCCGATCTCTATTTTGCTGTTTTTAGCGGGCTTATCTTTTTCATATTATATTTTATTTCCTTTTGTTGTTGATTTTATGAAGCGGATTTCTCAGGACTTGAATGTCAATCAGGTGATCGGAATTAATGAATATTTTCATTTTCTTCTGCAGCTGACGATTCCGTTTGGACTGCTGTTCCAAATGCCGGTCATCCTCATGTTTTTGACCAGGCTCGGAATTGTGACACCGATGTTCTTGGCGAAAATCAGAAAGTATGCGTATTTTACGCTGCTGGTGATCGCAGCCCTGATTACACCGCCTGAGCTTCTGTCCCATATGATGGTCACAGTCCCGCTTTTGATTTTATATGAAATCAGTATCCTTATATCGAAGGCCGCTTATCGGAAAGCACAGAAAAGCAGTGCAGCCGATCAGGACGTGTCTTCCGGGCAATAATAAAAAATCCATTTCTCATGCGAGAAATGGATTTTCTTTATTTCTGGTTCTTTTTGATTTTAAATGAAAAGGCGAACATCTTAAAAGAAATGCTGATGTTGTAAGCGGCGAACACCATCAGCAGGATGGAGTAAAATGACCACATGCTGCCTGGCGAGCTTGCGGCAAGATAAGTAAAGATGCACCCTACGGCAAAGTAGATCATTCCCCAAACTACCGGGTTTCTCATAAAAATAATCCTCCAATAATCAATTGCATTTGTGTGCTCTGCTGTTCAAGGTAATTCCGAACAGGCTCAAGCTGCATGATGACGACGAATGTATTCATCATTAAATGGGCGAAAATCGGCACCCATATCCGTTTTGTTCTCGCATATAAAAAGGCAAAGGTAAAGCCCATTGCTGTATATAGAAGGAGATGCTTCAAATCAGCGTGAACAATACCGAAGATAACCGAGCTGATCAGTCCTGCGAAAAAGAAATTCGTTTTTTCGTACAGCGTGCCGAAAATGATTTTTCTGAAGATGATTTCTTCTAATATAGGCCCGACGATGGAAGAAACGATAATCATGAGCGGGACTGCCTGAATGACATCCAGAATCGCTTGTGTATTTTCTGATTCTCTTCCGATGCCAAAAACATAATATTCAATAGAGCCTGCTATTCCTTGAGAGAAAAGGGCAATGAAAAAACCGGCTATCGCCCAAAGGATAGAAAGTCCGATTGAGTCCTTCTGTCCGTTTCGCAGCGTTTCTTTCGGAACGGTTCTCAGAATGAGCAGAACAACAACGAGACAGGCGATAAAGCTGATAACGGACCATAATCCTTGTGCATGCAGCATATTTTCATCTGTAGGCTGTCCTCCGGCATAACCGAATTTAAATAACAAGGGAATCGCGATTAATGCGGAAAACTGCATGATGATATATGTCAAAATAATAAACCAATACTGTTTTCTCAAATGGTATGTACTCCTTTGTTAAGTGGGTTTCGTTCATCTACAGCTATTGTAACATAATCGGTACGGGGGTGAAAAAGCTAACGGAAAAGGGAGCGGAAAAGAATGATGTAAGCGTGAAAAATTTTTTATCTTATCACTTGAAATTGGAAGGGAGATTCTTTATTATAAGAATTGTGTTAGCACTCTTTAGTGCTGAGTGCTAAAATTACATATTCATACTATTGAGGAGGTTATTACATTGTTAAAGCCATTAGGTGATCGCGTTGTCATTGAACTCGTAGAATCTGAAGAAAAAACTGCCAGCGGAATTGTGTTGCCGGATTCTGCAAAAGAAAAACCGCAAGAAGGCAAAATCGTGGCAGCTGGTTCAGGTCGCGTGTTAGAAAGCGGAGAGCGCGTTGCTTTAGAAGTAAAAGAGGGCGACCGCATTATCTTCTCAAAATACGCAGGTACTGAAGTGAAATACGAAGGTACTGAATACTTAATCTTACGTGAAAGCGACATTTTAGCTGTTATTGGCTAATTCTTAAATAAACAATATTTAAAACATTTGAGGAGGTCTTGTAAACATGGCAAAAGAAATTAAGTTTAGTGAAGAAGCTCGCCGCGCAATGCTTCGCGGTGTCGATGCACTTGCTGATGCTGTTAAAGTAACTTTAGGACCAAAAGGACGCAACGTGGTTCTAGAGAAAAAATTCGGTTCTCCGTTAATCACAAATGACGGTGTAACAATCGCTAAAGAAATCGAGCTGGAAGACGCGTTTGAAAACATGGGTGCTAAGCTTGTTGCTGAAGTAGCCAGCAAAACAAACGACGTTGCCGGTGACGGTACAACAACTGCAACAGTTCTTGCGCAAGCAATGATCCGTGAAGGCCTTAAAAACGTAACAGCAGGCGCTAACCCTGTAGGCGTGCGTAAAGGGATGGAACAAGCTGTATCGGTTGCGATCGAAAACTTAAAAGAAATTTCTAAGCCAATCGAAGGCAAAGAGTCTATCGCTCAGGTTGCTGCGATCTCTGCGGCTGATGAGGAAGTCGGAAGCCTTATCGCTGAAGCAATGGAGCGCGTAGGAAACGACGGCGTTATCACAATCGAAGAGTCTAAAGGCTTCACAACTGAGCTTGAAGTTGTTGAAGGTATGCAATTCGACCGCGGATATGCGTCTCCTTACATGGTAACTGACTCTGATAAGATGGAAGCGGTTCTTGACAATCCTTACATCTTAATCACAGACAAAAAAATCACAAACATTCAAGAAATCCTTCCTGTGCTTGAGCAGGTTGTTCAGCAAGGCAAACCATTGCTTCTGATCGCTGAGGATGTTGAAGGCGAAGCACTTGCTACACTTGTTGTGAACAAACTTCGCGGCACATTCAACGCAGTGGCTGTTAAAGCTCCTGGCTTCGGTGACCGCCGTAAAGCAATGCTTGAAGACATCGCTGTCCTTACTGGCGGAGAAGTCATCACAGAAGATCTTGGCCTTGACCTGAAATCTACTCAAATCGCTCAATTGGGACGCGCTTCTAAAGTTGTCGTTACTAAAGAAAACACAACAATCGTTGAAGGCGCTGGCGAAACAGACAAAATTTCTGCCCGCGTGACTCAAATCCGCGCTCAAGTGGAAGAAACAACTTCTGAATTCGACAGAGAAAAATTACAAGAGCGTCTTGCTAAACTTGCTGGCGGCGTAGCTGTCATCAAAGTCGGCGCTGCGACTGAAACTGAACTGAAAGAGCGTAAACTTCGCATCGAAGACGCCCTGAACTCAACTCGCGCAGCTGTTGAAGAAGGCATCGTATCCGGTGGTGGTACAGCGCTTGTAAACGTATATAACAAAGTCGCTGCAGTTGAAGCTGAAGGCGATGCTCAAACAGGTATCAACATCGTGCTTCGCGCGCTTGAAGAGCCAATCCGTCAAATCGCGCACAATGCTGGTCTTGAAGGATCTGTCATCGTTGAACGCCTCAAAAACGAAGAAATCGGCGTAGGCTTCAACGCTGCAACTGGCGAATGGGTAAACATGATCGAAAAAGGTATCGTTGACCCAACAAAAGTTACACGCTCAGCTCTTCAAAACGCTGCGTCTGTAGCTGCAATGTTCTTAACAACTGAAGCCGTTGTCGCTGACAAGCCAGAAGAAAACGCTGGCGGCGGAATGCCTGATATGGGCGGCATGGGCGGTATGGGCGGCATGATGTAATCATAGCCTCTGAAACCCAATAAAAATGGGATTTCTAGACTCTTATATACTCTGAAAATAACCGAAGAGTAACAAAAGGGTAACATTTTCTTGAATAAGGGTCTAAATTAGAGGTTTTCCATGAGTTCTTTGAACTTTTGGGAAGCCTCTTTTTTCATCTCTTTAGTCACATGCAAATAAACATTTTTTGTTGTGTCTTCATCCTTGTGTCCTAATCGTTCCATTATTTGTGGAAGACTTACTCTTGCTTCAGCTAATAGAGTGTATGGGTATGAAATAATAAATGAGGTGTAAGTTTAGGATTTAATTCTGCTATTTTCAACAAGCGTCTCATACGGTTCTATATTTTAGGACGCCATATTTTATTTAAAAATCCAGGTCAGGTCAAAAATCGAACAAACATACTGCCTGGATTAGATATTAGGGGGGAGGAGGATACATAGTGGTTTCTCCCTCTCTACATGCTTGTAGGAAAAGGTACGAATGGGAGTTATCAAGTAGACGCTTGAAGTACCATTATCTGCTATGTCGGAGTGGTTGTTACAGCTGATTGTCGAGCCTGCAAAAGGTAAAGCTGTAAAGAAACCAGACCAACTATTGGGTAAATATCATTAAAGGAGTTGGTAAGGGAAAAAGGAACATGTCTGTTGCTTCCTTAGCCGGGTACTTGTTAAGACATGGTATAGCTGATCCTATAGTATACGAAAAGAACGTAAAAAATAAGATCTTAAAAGTGTTAGTTATTCTGGTCAGTTCTCTAAATACTAATTACCAATATACTATAAAATGTAGAGAAAGAAATGATCCCTCTATTTATTCAGAGGGATCTCTTTTTGACTACATTTTGATCATGAAGCATATGTAACAGTATATTATCTTATTTTAATTTTTAACAATAAGGGATTAAAAATTTCTTATTCAACAAACGGACCATTTAATGGAATAAGGAAATGATAAAATAGGAGAATTGACTGTTTAAGCTCTAAAAAACGGTCTACTTGTGGCTTTGTAAAAAAGTTGATCATTTAAAACAAAGTTTGTTTAAAAAGCCTGTTTTTCAGGATTCTTCTCTTTAACTATAGGGCAGGTTGTTACTAAGAAGTGCTATAATATTATTAATATGGTTCAAGGGATGATAGATATTAAGGGGGGGGTTATTGTGGATTTATTTAGTATTCAAGTTAATGAGGATAAACTGCATCCTAATTTTTTAAATGTATCTAATGATCCAGATTTAGTAAAAGTGCTAAGTTCCTGGGCAATGGGTTTTCAGGATAGAGATCACAAGTTTGTAAAGGAGTTTCAGACCACATTTAATACTTCTTTCTGGGAGCTTTATCTACATGCTTGCTTCAGTAATTTAGGTTTCAAAATAGACTATTCTTATTCTTCACCTGATTTTGTTATTAAAACTAGAAAGCAAAAGTTAGAGATGGTTATCGAAGCTGTAAGTACTAGACATGCTGAAGATGGTACGCCTGAATACGAAAGAATAAATGCGATAGATAATTTGTATAAAAAAGGAAAAATCGATACTGAATACCATAAAGAAATTGTCCATTTAGCAACAGAACGTTTAGCTAGCAGCATAAGCAACAAGGCTAATAAATATTATAAAACCTATTCTAAACTTGATCATGTTAAAGGAAAGCCATTTATCCTTGCAGTAGGCTCATTTGAACAGCCGTTCTTTTACCTGCAAGGCATAGGCGCAATACAAAGAGTACTATATGGCCTGGTAAATGCTGAGTGGAGAGGGAATGTTCCATATTTTGAATACTCCGATAATATATTAAAAAGAAAGAATGGTAAAAAGATTCCAATAGGCTTATTTAATGATCAGAAATATAGTTATATCAGTGGGATATTATTTAGTTCTGTAGCTTCGATAGGAAAAGTGAGAGCACTTTCTCTAAATAAAAAAAAGAATGTGTTCTTTAATACTTATACTTATAACGATTATGATACAAAAGGGCAAATAAAGACTACTCCTCATAAAAAGTACAAAGAATCTTTGTTAGACGGGCTATCGCTATATCTGAACCCATATGCAGATAACCCCATAGATCCAACAGAATTTGACAGCAATGATATAGCTATAGTACATAGTAATGAATTAGCTAAATTAAAGCACGGTTTCGTTTATTCAAGAACTGTTTATGATATATCGGAGAGATAAATTCGAGGAATAGGATTGTCCATGATGGGGCAGATATCACTCTTGAGGCCATTAAGGAAACATCGAAAGTGATTTCCCTTTTAGAAAAAACATCAAAAGTGTTAATCGGTAAAATAATTGATGACAAATATGATAGGTCTGAATTTGAATACTTTGATTTTTAATTTTTAGCCGTTCAAATTTTGTAAGTATTTATCAAAGAATAGTTATTTCTCATGTATAAGTTGCAAATATTGCGTCAATTTTAAATAAATTCCTGAATTTATTAAATTTATTTTAGAAATCGGGAGTCTGTTTTAAAGAAAAATTCTTTTACTATGATCGATCTTTTTTCAAAATGCGGGTTTCTTCTATTTATCTAAATAAACGTTTGAAACACTTTTTTTATCAAACTTTATTCTAAACCAACACTACGGTTATTATTTTTCATTGAGGGGGATTTAAAAGATGGAATTTAACTTTCTTGAACTACAAGAAAAAAGAAATTTAATATCCCTAGAAATACCAAGTAAAAAAGATTATTTTTTTGATTTGTTTCAGCTTGAAAATAGCTTTGTAAGTAGGGTTGATGTTATTCAAATAGCTAATACCTTTTTTATGGAATCGGTGCAATTAATTACAAATGCTGTATCATTATTTGAGAAAGGATATTTTGATAGTGCTTATTACTCTTTAAGACAATCACTTGAAACTGCACTTACAATGGTCTATTTATCGGATCTTGAAGGAGATAAAAGAGAAAAGGAACTCCTGAAATGGAAGGAAAAGAGTAGATTTCCGATGTATAAGGCTATGATTGAATTATTAGAAAAGCAAATGGCAATATTTTCGGATGTAAAAGAAACAATGACCGATTATTTTGATGAAATGGAACGAACTAAGAAACACCTTAATAAATATGTTCATAAGCAAGGATTTAATACTTTTTATGTTTCTAGAAATCATTTTTTTAATAAAGAAAGAAATAAAACTCTTATCATTGAAGAGTTTGAGTTTTTCATAGAACGATGTATCAGTGCAATAACAGTATTCAGACTGTGTATTGATCCTTTGCCTGTACTATTAATGGATGAAGAGATCTATTCACGAACAGAAGTATTTATGTCAGATGCTTTTTCAAGTGAATTTATTGAAAAATACATTGGTATCAATAACCTAGAAAATTATAAACGAACAAATATTTATAAAGATACTTATGATTATTTTATAAAATTAGAAAAAAGACTACCTGCTGTTTTAGACGTTACGAAAAATAGATATATTGATAAAAGAAAAACAGATGAAATTATATCACAGACTCATTTACTAAGAAATATAGAAATACAAGCAGTTGTTATAGCAATGATGTCGGAAAAGGTCACAAGAATTATGCTTTCTGACTTCACTATAGAGTCTTTTTTTACAAATACGAAGTCAGTTAGAGAAGGTTTGGGGTTATCTTCGGAGAAATACTTGGAGTTACAAAATCGGGATATGACTGTATTAAACTTTCCTATAGATAATGCGTTTATAAGTACAATAAATGTAGGAGGGGATAATTTCTTCATAGAGCATAATCAAGAGTTTGATTTTGAAGAATTTGAGGAATTTAAAACCAAGGCGAGAAATAGATTTAATGAGATTGTAACCCAGTAAAATAAGAGACGTGGTTATGAAACGTGATGGCTTTATATGCTATCCAATTGCACGAACTGGATCAAATGAAAGGAAAGTGGAAAAGATATGTTTCCATTATGTGATTTGTATGGACTATTCATATGTAAGAGAAGCAGCCATTAATTTTTATAATGAGATTAATGGTGAATACTTAAATTTCGATGAAAAATATCATTTCTTTTATGACGAAACCAATAACATAAGAAAGTATAGTATTAAAAATGGAAAACTAAGTTACGATAAATCTGCAGACTTCGTACTTGGTGGAATAGTATTAAGTTCAAGTTTGATAGATATTAATAATAATTTTCGCTTATTTAAGGAACAAGTTGATATTGAAAACGGCACTGAATTGAAGTTAACAAGACTATCTACTGGAAAAAGGGATTTTCTTGGGTATTTATCTTCTACAAAAGTTACTGCATTTTTTGACTTTTTATTAAAAGAAAATATTTATGTGCATTACGCAGTCTTAGATAATTTCTTTTTTTCTTTAGTAGATATAATCGATTCTAGTGTTTTTATAACTGTATTAAATGTTGATCCCAATTTTTTAAAAACCTTATTATATGTTTATGCTTATAAAGATACGAGTGGATTTTTATCTATATTATGGAAATATGGTTATCCTAATATATATAATAAAAATGTTGAGTCATTTTGTTTAGATTTAATTAAATGGTTAGATACTGTAGAAGGAGTACCAGAATTCTATTCAAATTACATTGATTATTTAAAGAAATTCCTGTTCCTTACTAAAGACACAAGGGAGTTAGTTTTTCTTCAGGGCAATCCTGAAAGAATATTAATTGAAAATTACGTTGAATTGTACACTCGACCAATATATATGTTTAAAAACTCTTTCCATACTTTTGATTCAGAAAAAAATATCGAAAAAATAATAAAGATTGACCCTATTGTCTTATACGGGGATAGATTGAGTAATTTTGAGTTTATTAATAAGTCTGAAGATAATATATTTATACAATTATCAGATGTATTCGTTGGATTATTGGGTAAAATGCTTATTTTCTTAAATGAGTTAGACATTGATGATATACTCGAAGTAAAGGGTAAGTTAAATAAGGTTCAGAGTTTTAATTTAGAACTATTATCAGAATTACTATTAAGTTCCTTTCAAAAGAATCCGGTATTTAAAAACTTCCCAACAAATTTAGATATTTATTACAAAACCAACCTATTAATAGGCTATAAAAGTTAACTTTTTTAGAGGAAATATATAAATATATTAATGTTTAATTTAACAATCGGGCGATTTATTGGAATAAGTATGAGTTATTTTTGACCACTAACTGTATATAAGTTAAACATGCTACAAATTAGTGGAAATATGGGCGGTATGATGTAATTAAACTGTGAAAACCCTTGATATACCAAGGGTTTGACCGTTGATGATTTCATCTGAACTGCTCATTGCATTCTATCAGAAAGGCCTTATCAGTTTACTCAGCTGATAAGGCCTTTTTTGTTTATAAATAGAGAAGGTGTGAGAGCGTTTTTCTAAGATGGACCTCACACTTTCCTTACTACAATGTGATTTCACTATTTCCTTGAAGCACCATTGCCAGTTCTTCCACCTCTCCCCGCATCCCAATCGCAGGCTCCCACGAATCAATCAAACGAATCACACTTTGAATAGCTTCAATCGCTTTCGTTTTCTCTCCTTTACTGTACAACAACTGTGCCATCCCATAATAATAATAGATCAACTCAACCTGATTGGCGTTATGTTTGTCATAGAGCATCTGCTCAAAAGCTCCTTCCGCTTTCTCAAATTGACCACACTTCACGTAAGCGACACCCAGATTGAAATAGGCTTCTATCGTTTTTTCGCCGCCGTACGTGGAGCTGATTTCATTTGCCGCTTCGTATAATTGAATGGCTTCTTCATGATGACCTCTCGCAAAGCTTAAGTCACCGCGAACCAATAGAACTCTGTGCTGAATGGTAGGGGAAATCGGTTGATTTTCGATTTCGTTTAAAATGGTCTCTGCTTTTTCATGTTGCCCGTCTTTTAAAAAAAGCCTTGCTTTGAGTGCGTGTCCCCAAACCTTTAGATCATAGGCATCGTGAGCGTCTGATTGTTCCAGAATCCTCAGCCCGGCTTCAATTTGCTGTAAGGCCCTGTCTAAATCATTGACTTCCATCAGAGCCCAGCCTGCTGTGTCGATTCGGAAGTACGCTTCTCGTGTGTGTTGGCCTAAGTGATGGGCGGCGTCGGCCGCTTTGCGTCCGTATTCGATTCGCAGGGGCAGGTTGATTCTGCTTAGAAAGTGGCTAATGCGGGTGATGAGTTCGATTAGGATTTCTTTTTGATCGGTTTCGCTTGCCCATTTGATGACCTTTAAGATGTTTGGCCATTCTCTTTTCATCTGATCTAAGTTCCGTCCCAGCAGGTAGCTCCAATAGATAGAGTTGGGCTGTTCCCGCTTTAAATGGGTTTCGGCATAATCAACATAATAGTGCGCCCAGCGATTGCGGGCTTCTTTTTCATATTCGTGCTGTTCGGACAAGTGCTGTTCTCCGTAAGCGACAACGGTTTGGTGCGCTAAGTATTGTGTCCTGCCTTGGCTTCGTTCCGGCTGAATCAGCGCATAAGACCGCATTTGTTCCATAGCGTAATGAAAACGGCGGGCGTCTAATCCGGCTGCTGCCGCCAGGCTTTTCTCATCTGGCGGCTTGCTGAAAAAGCAAAGCGTCTGCCATAGCTTTCGCGTATCTTCATTGCATCTGTCCCAGGTGCGGCCAAAGAGGAATTCAAACAATTCCAGCAGTGAGTAGCCTGCTTTTCCAAGCTCATGAATCAGCTGCTGAGCGGGGATGTCATCGTCTGACATATAGGCAATGCTGAGTGCCATGGCTTTCGGGTTTCCGGCAGTCGCTGAAATGAATTCGTTTTTCAGGTCAGATGATAGATGTAACAGCTGCTCCAGCTTTTCCCGTTTATTTTGAATGTTGCATGTTTGTAAGCATCGGTGCACTTCTTGCTGAAAAAAATCCAAGGCATCTGTTTGGTCAAGGCCGCTCAGCTGAATAGCTGTCATTTCTCCGAAGCTTTCCCGATAGGTTTGCTTTACGTTTTCCCGCGCTGTGAGGAGAACTTTCACGCCTTGCGGAAGGCTGGTGATAAATTCATGAATGTCACGTTCTGCAGTATCAATGCTGTCAACGATCAGCAGGATCGGTTTTTCTCTAGTGTAATTAGCTAACGCATTGCGGACGACGAACCGTTTTTCATTGATTGATTTATCGATTTGTTCTGTGCGCCCGAGCTGATAGGCGATCGTATTTAAAAAATCGCTAAAGCTCAATCCTTTCCAATCAGCGCTGACCCAGATGATGCTGTTGAATGCGGGCCAATCTGAAGTATCGCCGACACAGGAATAGGCGGCTTCAAGAGCGACTGTGGTTTTTCCCATGCCAGCCCAGCCGGTGATTAAACAGACTGGTGACGGAGAAAGCATCCATTGCCGTATTGCTTCCATATCAAAGCTGCGCCCGATAAAGCGTCCGGACCAGCGTGAGGGTAAATTATGAGTGATAGGCTGTTCTGTAAGCGCATTCGTTTCTTGGCTTGGTTTATCATGAAACAGCCGTTTTACTACATTTTCAATTTCGTCTTCACTCGGAGCCCCGAATAATCCGTCTTTTCGCAGTATTTTCGCTTTTTTCAAACAGGATGCTGCCCATACAGGCAATGCGGGTTTGATGACTGGGATAGTGGTGGCTTCCAGCAAGTCGGTCAACCACTCGATATCCAAGTCGGTCTTTTCGAGAATGATCCAGATCATTCCGAACAGTTTTCCGTCGTCGATTCTTCCGGGAATGTAGTTTGCCCCCATCTGTCCGATCCAGCTTTTGATCGTGTTTGAGGAGACTCCCAGCTGGAGTGCGATTTTATCTATGTAAGACTGTCCTGTTTTTTCATTCTTTTTCCTTCTGACTTTATAATCAGGATGAAGTTTTAGCGTTTTGACGCCAGGTGCCAGCAGTTGTGCAAATTGTTTTCGGTTTTCAAGTTCAGCCATAAGCCTGCACCTCCTATTAGTACTATTTTATCAATCCAGCGTTTTTTGTATATGAAAAAATAAAAGTACAGTGCCGCTGTCCTTTTATACAGCAGGAAAGGCTGTTGAACGTGTTGAAAAGCAGATAAAATGGGGGCAGTAACAGAGAAAACAAAAATGTATGCACTTACATTTTATTTTCTAAAGAAAGGAACTTGCCAAATGACTCACACAGTACCTCAAAACATGAAAGCGGCTGTTATGCACAACACAAGAGAGATCAAAATTGAAACATTGCCTGTGCCTGATATCAATCATGATGAAGTGTTGATTAAGGTGATGGCTGTCGGAATTTGCGGATCTGATCTGCATTACTATACAAATGGCCGAATAGGCAACTATGTTGTGGAAAAACCATTTATCCTTGGGCATGAATGTGCGGGTGAAATTGCCGCTGTCGGATCATCTGTCGATCAATTCAAGGTGGGAGACCGCGTCGCTGTAGAACCGGGTGTTACGTGCGGACGCTGTGAAGCGTGCAAAGAAGGGCGCTATAATCTTTGCCCGGATGTACAGTTTTTGGCTACACCGCCGGTAGACGGCGCGTTTGTCCAATATATTAAAATGCGTCAGGACTTTGTTTTTTTAATCCCAGACTCACTTTCTTATGAAGATGCTGCTTTGATCGAGCCGTTTTCTGTCGGCATCCATGCGGCGGCCAGAACGAAGCTACAGCCCGGATCAACGATTGCGATTATGGGGATGGGCCCTGTTGGGTTAATGGCTGTTGCCGCAGCTAAAGCATTTGGGGCAGGCACAATCATTGTCACCGACTTAGAGCCGCTGCGGTTAGAAGCTGCGAAAAAAATGGGAGCGACTCACATTATTAATATACGTGAACAGGATACACTTGAAGAGATTAAAACGATCACGAATGATAGAGGCGTTGATGTTGCTTGGGAAACAGCAGGGAATCCAGCGGCATTGCAATCCGCACTGGCTTCTGTGCGCCGGGGCGGAAAATTGGCGATTGTCGGTTTGCCTTCACAGAACGAGATTCCGCTCAACGTGCCGTTTATTGCGGATAATGAGATTGATATTTACGGGATCTTCCGTTATGCCAATACGTATCCAAAGGGAATCGAATTTCTTGCTTCAGGCATTGTGGACACGAAGCATCTAGTAACGGACCAATATTCGCTGGAGCAGACGCAAGATGCGATGGAGCGGGCGCTTCAATTTAAGAATGAATGTTTAAAAGTGATGGTGTATCCAAATCGCTGAGTGAACAGGGAGGATCTTCGTATTCTCCCTCTTGTTTACTGGAAATGAAAACGGATTCTTGGGGTGGGAAATGATGATTGAAACAGAAAAAGTAACGGCAATGAAAGTGAAGCATCAGTCAAAATCCAGTACCGGACTGTCCTGGTTTGAACGAATCGGTTATGGATTCGGCGATATGTCGTATAATATTATCTTTCAGTTTGTAAACGCATACTTATTATTCTATTATACAGACGTCGGCGGCATTCAGCCTGCGGTGATCGCAACTTTGTTTCTTGTTGTGCGTGTGCTGGATGCTATTTTTGACCCGATCATGGGATTGATTTTAGATAAAACGAATACAAGGTGGGGAAAAGCAAGGCCATATTTGCTGTGGGTGGCATTTCCTTTTGCGCTATTCACGTTCTTATGCTTCACGACGCCTCATTTCGGAGAGACGGGGAATATGGTATATGCGTACATCACCTATATTTTGCTTGGGATGTCCTTTAGTATGCAAACGATCCCGGTGAACAGCTTAACGGGGCGGATGACGAATTCTGTGGAGGAACGAACGGTTCTGACAACAACCCGGATGATTTTGGTGTATATCGGCATTCTTTTATCCATTTCCTGTGCGACACCGCTTGCAACTGCTATCGGAGGAGAGGATCAGGCGTTTGGATTTCAGATGACGGCGCTCATCTATGCGGCTGTCAGCATCGTTTTGAATCTATTTAGTTTCTTTACTGTACGGGAGCGAATTCAGCCTAAAAAGAGAAAAAAACAAGGGATCAAAAAGACGTTATCCGTTTTATTCCGAAATAAACCCTTGCTTATGTTAATTTCATCATTTTTGGCTTTTGCGATCGGGTTTAATATTAAGCTCAGCACGATGGTGTATTATTTTACGTATAACGTCAACCATAAAGAGTTCGTGTTTATGGGCACCGTTTTATTTTTCGGGGCAGCGCTGATCAGTAATTTGTTTATTCCTTTCTTTTCTGAGAAGTGGGGCAGAAAACAAGTCATGATCATCACGGCAGCTCTATCGCTTATTTCTTATGCCGGCCTGCATTTTACGCCGTATTCTTCAATTCCACTCATTTTCATTTGGCTTTTCGCTTCGGGATTTTTCACAACGCCTTTAAATACGCTTGCTTGGGGAATGGTTGCGGATTGTGTCGATTATGCGGAATGGAAAACCGGAATTCGCGCGGATGGTGTGGTGATTTCGAGCATGAGCTTTATCAATAAGCTGGGTGTGGCGTTGGCCGGGTCATTTTCGGCCATCTATTTAGGAATCGCCGGGTATGTGGCGAATACAGACCAGACAGTTGCGTCATTGAATGCGATTAAAAATATGAATGCTTTGATTCCGGGATTTTTCATTTTGCTATCTATTATTCTTATCGCCTTCTATCCTTTAACGGAAAAAAGATATAAACACATCATCTCTGAGCTGGAGCAAAGGTCTGCGAGATAAATATATGTAAAATTTTTAATATTCAATGTTGTATTTATGGCAGAAAGTAATATACTGAGACTGTAATCTAGACTTTATAAATGAGTGTGATAATATGCGTAGTCATTCTGTAGTTTGTATTGGGGAATTGTTGATTGATTTCTTTTGTACCGATGTTGACGTTGATTTAATGGAAGGGCGCCAATTCCTGAAAAGTGCCGGGGGTGCACCGGCGAATGTGTCAGCAGCGATTGCCAAGCTGGGCGGAGACGCCGCTTTCAGCGGAAAAGTAGGAAAGGATCCGTTTGGGTATTTTCTCAAGCAAACATTGGACGCTGTACATGTCGATACCTCTATGCTGGTGATGGATGAGAAAGCGCCTACAACGCTTGCTTTTGTTTCATTAAAACAAAATGGAGAGCGTGACTTTGTTTTTAATAGAGGCGCGGACGCTTTGTTTACGCTGGAGGATATTGACCAGGAAAAACTAAACGAAGCGAAAATTCTTCATTTCGGCTCTGCGACGGCACTGTTATCGGATCCGTTTTGCTCAGCCTATTTACGGCTGATGTCGATTGCGAAAGACAATGGACAGTTTATTTCGTTTGACCCTAACTACCGTGAAGATTTATGGAGGGGAAGAGTCTCAGAGTTTGTAAGTGTTGCGAAAAAAGCGATCGCTGTAAGTGATTTTGTGAAAGTCAGTGACGAGGAGCTTGAGATTATAAGCGGTGTGAAGGATCATGAAAAGGGAGTTGCGATCCTTCATGAGATCGGAGCCAACATTGTCGCTGTGACACTTGGGAAAAGCGGAACGCTTCTTTCCAATGGAAAAGACCGTGAAATCATTCCAAGCATTCCTGTGACATCAATTGACTCAACAGGGGCGGGAGATGCTTTTGTCGGTGCGGCTTTATATCAATTGGCAAATACGGATCAGATTCAATCTGTAGATGCTGATTTTGTGAAACTGCGTGAGATTGTGGCGTTTGCCAATAAGGTCGGAGCTCTTGTGTGCACTAAAATTGGAGCGATTGATGCACTGCCGAGCTTGGATGAGATCGAAGTTTCTTTGTAAATCATTGAAGATGTTTCTTGAAAGTCTTTGGACTTTTGGAGGCATCTTTTTTTATTGCTTACATTTTTGTTCGGGTAAAAAGTTGTGTATTTTTTGTTTGAAATGTCATTTTTTATTAAAAAAGTGAAACTTTTAACGATAATAAATAGTATATGTAACAAGGGTTACCGAATTAGCTTTAGGAGGAACGATATAATGAGTATAATTGGAAGATTTAAAGATATTATGTCTGCGAATATCAATGCTTTATTGGACAAGGCTGAAAATCCGGAGAAAATGGTAGATCAATATTTAAGAAATATGAATAGCGATTTGGCTAAGGTTAAGGCAGAAACAGCAGCTGTTATGGCCGAGGAGCAGAGAGCAAAAAGAGAATATCACGAATGCCAGGCGGATATGGAAAAGATGGAAAGCTATGCAATGAAGGCGCTGCAAGCCGGGAATGAGAGCGATGCGAGAAAATTTCTTGAAAGAAAAACATCTTTGGAGTCAAAGCTTTCTGAGCTGCAGGCGGCGAATCAAATTGCTGCAACCAATGCCGCACAGATGAGAAAGATGCATGACAAATTGGTATCTGACATTGGAGAGCTGGAAGCACGTAAAAATATGATCAAGGCGAAGTGGGCAGTAGCGAAAACGCAAGAAAGAATGAACAAACTGGGCGCTTCTGTTTCAAGTACAAGCCAATCAATGTCTGCATTCGGCCGAATCGAGGATAAAGTAAATAAGGCACTTGATCAGGCCAATGCAATGGCTGAACTGAACAGCGCTCCGCAGGATGATATGGCTGATCTGACTGCAAAGTATGACACTGGCGGTTCAAGCCAGATTGATGATGAACTTGCGGCGTTAAAAGCGAAAATGATGCTCGATAAGTAATACATAGGAGGCCGCAGCTCTCGGCTGCGGCGTCATTTTATCATAAGATGTGAGAGGGAACGGTAATGATAATATCTTATAAGTGTCCGAACTGCGGCAGTGATATGGCATTTGACAGTGAAACCGGCTCGTTATCCTGCAGCAGCTGCGGAAGACAGGACAATATTGAAAGCCTTCCGAAAGAAAACATTGCGGCACGGTTTTCTGATGATGAAGCAAAAGAATATCAATGTGAAAACTGCGGTGCCGTTTTGATCACGGGAGCTGAAACGACAGCAACGACGTGCAGCTTCTGCGGAGGTGCTGCAATACTTGCCGATCGTTTATCAGGACATTTGGCGCCGGCGAAGGTCATTCCATTTACAATCAGCAAGCAAGAAGCGGAGCAGGCATTTCGAAAGTGGTGCAAAAAAGGCCTTCTGACACCAAGAGGTTTCATGTCTGCCGATCGCATTAAAAGCATCACCGGCATGTATATTCCGTTTTGGATGTTTGATTTAAATAGTGAAGTACAGGTGAGAGCAAACTGTACCAGGGTCCACCGGTATGAAGAAGGGGATTATATTTGCACGGAAACAGAGCACTTTGAAGCGTTTCGTGATATCAATCTCGATTATTTGAAAATCCCTGTCGATGCCTCTGAAAAAATGAAAGACGAATTAATGGACAAATTGGAGCCTTATTCATACGAAGAGCTGAAGGACTTTCAAACGGCATATTTGGCCGGTTATATTGCGGAAAAGTACAATTATACCGATGAGGAGCTTTTTCCGAGGGCAAAAGAGAAAATCAGCAGTTATATAGATTCATACATCCATTCTACTTTTTCCGGATATACGTCAGTCAATGTGAGGGAAAAACATATTCACACGAAAAACGTGAACAGCTTTTACGTTTTGCTTCCTGTTTGGATGGTCAGTTACGATTATGAAAGAGCGGAGCATATCTTTGCGATGAACGGGCAAACAGGAAAGGTTGTTGGAAAGCCGCCGATCAGTCGAGGAAAAGTGGCGGCATGGTTTAGCGGAATAGCAGGCGGGACATTTCTTGCGTTGAAGCTCGTCTCATTGATGATGGGAGGCGGATTTTGATGCGTGGATTTTTTGGAAAAGCGATCTTTGTTGTGCTGGCTGTTTTCATCATGATGCCTTTACTGGGTATCGAAGCGGCAAGAGCCTCTGAATCGCAGCAGCATGTGTACGATCGCGCTCATCTATTGTCAAAAGCGGAGATCGGAAAACTTGAATCTCTCTCGGCAGAGCTGGGTGCAAAGAGAGACACTGATTTCATCATTATTACGACCAAAAGCACAAACGGTGAAGATATTGCAGACTATACCGGCGATTTTTATGATCGTTACGGAAAAGGCAGTACAGCCATTCTGACCATTGATATGACAAACAGAGAAGTGTTTATCGCAGGCTTCAAAAAAGCCGAACAGTATTTGGACAACAGCAGGCTCAATAGCATCAGAAATACGATTTCATCTGATTTATCCAATGAAAATTATTTTAAAGCTTTTGAGACATATATTCAGCTTTCCTATAAAGATATGGGCATAAAACCGGGAGTAAACCCCGACAACATATTCTTTACATGGTGGTTTCAGCTGATTGCTGCCATCGCAGTCGGGGGAATTGCGGTTTCAATCATGCTTTATCATGCAGGCGGCAAAGTAACGGTTAATGGAAATACATATATGGATCAGCGTACGTCTGATGTGATTGATCAATACGACACTTATATTAGAACGACTGTAACAAGAGAAAGAAAACCATCAGATAAAGACAGCGGCAGCGATGGCGGTGTTACGAAAGGCGGCACGTCATACAGTGGAAGCCGGGGCAGTTTTTAAATGTAAGAAATAGAGAAAGGGAGAGGCGTAATGTCGTTTTTCAGAAATCAATTAGCGAATGTAGTAGAGTGGGAAGAATTTAGAGATGATATGATTTTTTATAAATGGAACAATCGTGAAATCAAAAAAGGGAGCCGTTTAATCATTCGTCCCGGACAGGATGCTGTCTTTTTGAACAATGGGCGGGTTGAAGGAGTCTTTCAAGATGATGGCGATTATGATATTGAATCAGAAATTATTCCATTCCTTTCAACGTTAAAGGGCTTTAAGTTTGGCTTTAACAGCGGCATGCGAGCTGAGGTGCTGTTTGTCAATACGAAGGAATTTACCGTAAGATGGGGAACAAAACAGGCGATAAATATTCCGGCAGCGGGAATGCCAGGCGGGATGCCCATTCGCGCAAACGGCACATTTAATTTCAAGGTGCAGGACTATATCAGCCTGATTGATAAAATCGCTGGCGTGAAAGATCAATATTTTGTAGAGGATATTAAAACCCGTATCATTTCTATTCTGGATCAGCTTCTCATGAAGTGGATCACAAGAGAAGGGAAAGATATGTTTAATCTTCAAGCAAACGCTTTTGATATTGCCAAGGGAATTCAAGAGGACTTAGATATGCAATTAATAAGCGACGGGATGACGGTCACTGGTTTTCAAATCATGAGCTTTAATTATCCTCAAGAGGTTCAAGATATGATTACAAAGAACGCTTCCTACGGTATGGTTGGGGATGTGAACAGATACCAGCAAATATCAATGACGGATGGAATGGCATCCGGAAAGATGAGCGGAGGCGGAGCGGCTTCGGATATGGCTGGAATGATGATGGGGATGAATATGGCCAATCAGATGATGAACCAAATGAATCAAAATCAGCAGGCACAGTCATCAGGCCCACAGTCAACTGGCAGCGGAAGCAAACCGAATTTCTGTCCAAACTGCGGAACAAAAACGGGCGAAGCCAATTTTTGTCCGAATTGCGGCCAGAAGCTTGTATAAGAATCATACAGTGAAAAGTCCGGAGTGATCAGCGCTCGGGACTTTTTTATTTAGGAGAATAAGCGTTACCTATTGCTTGCTCCTGAACAGGCCATTTTCGAGCACCCGCTTGGATAATTCCCAGCAGCAATTGACGACGTTCCTTTATTGAATTGACGGCAATTTGAAATGTTTGCTTTGATAAAGCCGGTATGCCTGATTGTTGAAGCTTTGAGATGTCTGGTTCCGGTGGCGCTTGTTCTGCAGGATGGATATAGGCAGTATGAACGGTATCCAGATAGTTTTTGATACTTGAGCGCGCTTCTTTGATATGAAGCTGATTCGGCTGATATTGTTCAGGAATTCCGTATTTGAAAATGGTTAGAGCCTCATCCAATACAGCAACAGCTATAATGGATGATTCCTGATGCTGCGTGCTGTGGTAAAAATGAAGGATGGGGAAGGCGTTATGCTGAGCGGTCAGCTTTCCCAGTTCTGATGAGGCAGCGACAAGAAGAAAATCAATGTCGTGAAAATCTTTGCCATTCCATGCATTATGGACGATTTCTGTTCCGTCATGCCCTAGACTTAATACACTTTGGGCAAAGGAGCGTTTTTGATTAACCGCACTCAAGACGGAAATCAAATACGTGACAGAAAACGTGATGGTAAGCAGTCCTTGAGCTGTTTCAATAATCGTGACAAGCTTCCATAGGCCTCCGTTCGGAGCGAGGTCGCCATTTCCTAATGTAAACATGACATAGCCGGAAAAATAAATTCGGTCTGACCAGGAAGCCGGTTCTTTTGATTGAGTTTCCATAAGTGAGTGAGGGTCACTCGAGTAAATCAAAACCCACCCGCCCCAAAATAGACTGATCCATATCACTAACGTCAGGCATAACAGCAGAGGACCAGCCATACTTAGAACCTTTGCGTGGTCACCGCTGATTCTGCGGCAGCCCTTCCACAGCCAGGCAGACAGGCATCTTGTGATCGGGCCTGCACCGCTCTCTAACCATAACGTGGTCCATAAAAAATCAATCATCCCCGCTGTCAATAATAAAAGGCCTGCAATGATATAACCCTCATTCATTTTGGTTGCCTCCCTTAAGTCAGCCTTCTTTTATTTTCTTCTCTATTTCCTTTTATCCTGAGTCTGAAACAATTGAACGAATGTTTGATTTTACAGAGAAAAATAGGTGAAGTTACCCAACACTTACTCATTTAACGGTATGAACAGAAAATCACAGGATTTTTAACTTGATTCACACATTTTCATGAAGAAAAACGTTCATTTTCCCCTTGAATTGGTGATTTTCCTTTTATAGAGTAAAAAATTTTCAGAAATTTATATTGACTGAAAGCGTTTTTGTAATTATGATAATATCAGATATAACAAAAATATAACTATCATATCACTACAATTGAACTATCAAGTGACTATTAAATGCCAAATGAACAAGGTTATGCACAAAGAAATGACCATTGCTCTTTTAGCGAGAAATGAAATCGCTTCCATTGGGACTGACATGCTAAGAAGAAGGGAAGGTTATGAGGTTATTGGATAAAAACATGAACAACTATTTTCTGAAGCCTGCTTACGAAATGTGAGGAAGGCAGCAGCCCTGGAATGAGTTTTTGACATACGCATTTTGAAAAAGACTGGGGGAAACAGTATGAATAAACAAGGCAATCAAATGTCATTTTTACGTACAATTATTTTAGTCTCCACTTTTGGCGGGCTTCTTTTTGGCTATGATACCGGTGTGCTCAATGGAGCTTTGCCGTATATGGGAGAGCCGAATCAGCTTAATCTCAATGCCTTCACAGAGGGCCTTGTCACCAGTTCACTTCTTTTTGGAGCGGCCCTGGGTGCTGTGTTTGGCGGCAGGATGTCTGATTTTAACGGCCGCCGCAAAAATATTTTGTTCCTCGCTGTTATATTTTTTATTTCAACGATTGGGTGTACGTTTGCACCAAATGTTACGGTCATGATTATTTCCCGTTTTGTGCTCGGTATTGCGGTTGGGGGTGCATCCGTAACGGTGCCTGCCTATTTAGCAGAGATGTCTCCTATGGAAAGCAGGGGACGGATGGTGACGCAGAACGAATTGATGATTGTATCAGGACAGCTTTTGGCCTTTGTTTTTAATGCGATCCTTGGAACAACAATGGGAGACAACTCCCATGTGTGGAGGTTTATGCTGGTCATTGCGTCACTTCCAGCCTTGTTCCTGTTTTTCGGCATGATCAGAATGCCCGAGAGTCCCCGCTGGCTTGTTTCTAAAGGAAGGAAAGAAGATGCTTTGCGTGTATTGAAAAAAATCAGGGATGAAAAACGGGCAGCAGCTGAGCTGCAAGAAATTGAATTCGCTTTCAAAAAAGAAGATCAGCTTGAAAAAGCAACGTTTAAAGATCTTTCAGTCCCATGGGTGCGGCGTATTGTGTTTATTGGATTAGGGATTGCGATTGTACAGCAAATTACAGGTGTGAATTCGATTATGTATTATGGGACTGAAATTCTAAGAAATTCCGGTTTCCAAACGGAAGCCGCTTTAATCGGAAATATTGCGAATGGTGTGATTTCGGTATTGGCAACATTCGTCGGAATCTGGCTGCTGGGAAGAGTGGGGCGCCGGCCGATGCTGATGACAGGCTTGATCGGTACGACAACAGCGTTATTGCTAATCGGGATATTCTCACTTGTACTTGAAGGATCACCGGCACTTCCATATGTAGTCCTGTCATTAACGGTCACATTTCTTGCTTTTCAGCAGGGCGCCATTTCACCAGTGACTTGGCTGATGCTATCTGAAATTTTCCCGCTTCGCCTTCGCGGACTGGGAATGGGTGTTACGGTATTCTGTCTGTGGATGGTGAATTTTGCAGTCAGTTTCACGTTTCCAATATTGCTGGCAGCCATCGGGCTGTCCACAACGTTCTTTATCTTCGTTGGATTAGGAATTTGCTCTGTCTTGTTTGTGAAGAGGTTTTTGCCGGAAACGAAAGGGCTTTCGCTTGAGCAACTGGAGGAAAACTTCCGCGCTTATGATCACAGCGGGGCAAAGAAGGATTCTGGGGCTGAAGTGATTGGATAATTTAAAAAAGAATCCGCACCCGAGTGCGGATTCTTTTTGGTTTCAAATTAGTTAGGTCTGACAAGGATTTTGACTTGGCTTTTCTCTTTAATAAGAGCCCCGAAGCCTTCCTCGATCAAATCATCTAGTACGATTTTTTTCGTTACGAGTTTGTCGGCTGAGAAATAGCCTTCTTTCATTAATGACAATACAGCCGGGAAGATGTCGCGGTATCCGATAATTCCTTTTACTGTACGTTCTTTGATTACGATATCGTTCGGATGGATTTCAGCACCTTTTTCCCAAATGCTGACGATGACGGTTTCACCGGCAATTGTAGTGGACTGGATGGCTTGTCGTAACACCACTGGGACACCAGTGACTTCGAATGCTACGTCAACACCGCCTCCTGTACGTTCTGCAATCTCAGCGACTACATCGTCTGTTTTAGACGGATCAACGATGATCGCGCCAAGCTCCTCAGCTTTTTGCTGGCGTTCAGGAGAAAGCTCAACAGCGTAAATATCAGTTGCACCGGCAGCCTTTAGCGCTTCAATGACAAGAAGTCCGATCGGGCCGCAGCCGAATACAGCCGCTTTGTCGCCTGCTTTGAGTTTGCTTGAGCGGACAGCGTATAGAGCAACTGCAGAAGGTTCAACGAGCGCGCCTTGTTCATATGATAATTCATCAGGAAGTTTGAACAAAAGCTCTTCATCTACAGAGACGTATTCAGAGAAACCACCGCCTCCGCCGGCTAAGCCGAGGAATCCCATTTGTTCATCAAGGTTGTAGGCGCCTTGGTGGCCGTGTGTAGCAAAAATCGGCTCGACTACGACGCGGTCTCCAACTTTATAATTTTCAACGCCTTCTCCGACTTCGACAACTTCACCGGAGAATTCATGCCCCATTGTGACAGGTGCCGTTTCATTTGTTAATGGATGCGGTTTGTCAACCGGAATAAAGATCGGGCCGCCCAGATATTCGTGTAAATCACTTCCGCAGATGCCGCACCATTTGACTTTGATCTTTACTTTTCCCGGCTCCGTTTTTGGCTCTTCGATATGTTCAATACGGATATCCTTTTGGTTATGCCATCTTGCTGCCTTCATGGATTACCACTCCTATAGCTTTTGATGTGAGTAATTCCGCACCGGTCAATATGAACTGTTCACAAAATCGCCATTTTTAAAACCAAAAAAGAAATGAAATTTTTATATAATATAATCTACGTTTTTTTGAAAAAAGAAACTTTGAAGAAAAAAGGGTCTCGCACACTCTTTTTTCTTTATATGAGAGTATCAATCGTTTACATAGCTATGAATTTGGTTTGAACAATACGGTAATGGTTCGTTCATATTGAATGCGACAACTACTCTATCAATAATTATAACGCTAATACTGCTATTATAATAGGATAATCTTCCATGGTTTAATTTAACAGAGGTAACTTTTTTGACTTTGTAACATTACTGTAAGGATATTGAAATAAAAAATAGCTGGTTGATCGTGTATAATCTTCCTAGATGTTAACAAACAGGGGGACGAAATGTTGAAGAAAGTCATTTTAGCCGCTTTTATCTTAGTAGGAAGTACTTTGGGAGCTTTTAGTTTTTCATCAGATGCCAGTGCGAAACATGTGAACGGAAATATTACTTGGTATAATGGAGTCGGGAAAAAAGGCTCTTCAGGTAAGAAACTTGGACATTGGGATTGTGCGACCAAAATCGGATTTGATGTTCCTAGAAACGGGACAAAAATCAGAGCTTATGCAAAAGCGAAGCCTAAAAAAGTGATTACGGTTTATAAAAATGATGTTGGCAGAATGCCTAATGCAGTGCTGGATGTTAGCCCTAAAGCGTTTAAAGCGCTTGGATATCCATTAAGCAAAGGTAAAGTAGCGGGGCATTACAGCTATTAATGTACATATATAATCTGGAAAGCAAGAAGTCACATTCTTGCTTTTTCTATTGGTGGAGATAAAAGATGAAAAAAAGAATCATATTATTGTTAGCAGTGATAATAGCGGCAGCTGCCGCGGGAGTTGCGTTTTATGTTACAAAGGATAAAGGCCATGAGAAGGCTGCTGATGTTTCAGTCAATACCGAAAGCGGTGATGAGCTGCTGGTTTCAATTACAGATACGGATCTGCTGACAAGATATTATGAAAATGACAAGGTGATCCATGAGGAGAAGCTGACCAGCTATCCGGCATTTGCCTTGGATCAAAAACAGCAGGTGCTCTATTATACGGGCAATAATGAACAGAATGAAATGAGGCTTTTTAAACTGGATCTAAAGTCTAATAAAAAGACGGTGCTTTATAAAGGCGCGGAGAGTGCGGACAGTTTGTTTTTATCAAAGGACCGTTCAACCATCTATTTCCGCTTAGGAAAAGCGGACGAAAGCAATTTTCGGATCGCCGCTTTTGATCTGAAAACGAAAAAGTACAAAAATCTTTATCCTGCCGCTAATGATCAGGATAACACCGTTAGCAGCTTCTTTTATAACCAAAAAAACGATTCATTTGCATTGCTTCATTATTCTGTAGAAGAAGACTACAAGAAAACAGATGAAGCAAACGAAAAGGGCATCGACCCTGAACCGACAACGATTCATTTTGCGGAAGGCCGTCAACATAAATTTAATGAGCTGAAAAGCCTGAACCAATTTATCAGCGATATTGCTGTTTCTGATGATGATAAACGTATTTTATTCACATCATATACGCAAAAAGGAACGGAGCAAACCGCTTCTATTCAAATGCTCAATGCGGATACGAAAAAATATGAAAGCATCATCTCAAATCAGAAATCATTTAAGCTGTTAATTGACGCACAGCCTCAGTTTTCTAAGGATGGGAAGAACATTTATTTTCTTGCCGAAGCCAAGGGGGCTAAAAAGCTGAAGGACGAAACAGGGCGTGAAGCTAAGGTGCGGACGATTTATTCCTATAGCCTTGAAAATAAGACCTTCAAAAAAGTATGGGAAAATCCGAACGGCATCATCAACAGCTTTTCTGTGATTAACTAATAAAGACCACTCGGCATGAGCTGAGTGGCTTTTTTAATGGATGAGGTGCAGGGCTAATGATCCGAGCCATTTAAAGATATGAATCATAGGGACCGACAAAAACAGAAGTTCAACATAGAAGTTCATTGCAACATTCAGCTTTTTGAACGCAGCTCTTTTTTTCAAGTCTTTTTGCTGCTGGTTTGAGATCACGTTATCCCTCCTCTTATATCCATATTATACCATTAAAACAGACAAAAAAGCCCTAAACGTTTACAGTTTTGGGCTTCTTTCTTCGTATTTGGCCTCTTGCAATAAGAGGCTTTTATTCTGAAATATAGAATTTTGTCTCCGTTCGGGGTTTGTTTGCTTGCAGGAGACTGCATTTGTTATAGGGAAGAACTAGCTTGTTTTCGTTTGGCTGTTGTTTTGGAGATTCACTAATGAACGGATGCCGTCGACCATTTTACTTCCGCACAAAGGGCACAATGGCGTATCACTGCTGGCGAAGTTTTTTCGGGTCCAGCCATTACAGTCTTCTTTTGTGCATTCCCAAGTACTCACATCTTCTTTTGGCAGCGGTTCTTGATTTCGTTTGTTATAGTAAGACATAAAGTCACTTCTTCCCTCATGTATTTTACTGCACATTTCCTATTGTCTCATACTTTTCCCTAATCTCCTAATTCCTTTTTCTTTATGACTTTCCAATAACCCCATCTAAAAAGGAGAGGAGTGTGCTGTTAAAAGCATCTGGCTCTTCTAAAAACGGGCAATGGCTGCTTTTAGAAAAGGTAACGAGTGTCGCGTTTGGAATATTGCTGCGCAAGTGTTCTCCAGCTGCTGTAGAGAAAAATTTCTTGTCTTCCCCGAAGCACAGCAATGTCGGCACATTGATGTTTTGGAGGGTGCCCCGGTAATCAGCGGCCGTTTGGTTAAATAAAATTGTGCTAGAAATGGCAGCCGGCTGTTTGAGGATTTCTGCCAGCATCCATTCTGTTTCGGTCTCGGCAGGCGGTTCTGCGAACATATTCTGGATGAAGCTTTCGTAGAAAGGCAGCGGGTCAGTTTGAATGGCGTGCATCGCTGTTTTTAAGCCGTCAAAATCAAATGGACCGTGTTCCCAGCCCTCCCATTGATAGTCGGAAGCGGATTGATCGATGATCACAGCGGCTTGAATGTTATCATTCCCAAATTGATTGAGATAATCCCATACGACAAAAGCGCCCATTGACCAGCCGGCAAGAATGACATGGTCAAGCTCCATTGCATTTAGAAATTCCCTTATGTCACGGGCATATTGGGAAATGGTGTGGCCGTGAAGCACTTTGTCAGATTCGCCGTGTCCTCTAAGATCAAGACGAATACATTGATAATTGGCAGAAAGCGCCGAAAATTGTTTGTGGAAAAATTGTCCGCTCATCAGCACCCCATGTATAAACAGGATCGGCGTCCCGCTCCCGTGTGTCTCATAGTAAAGGCGTGTCTGATCTTCTAATATGATGTATGGCATGTTTCTCCTCCTTTAGTTTCCATCATGAGTATGGGTGGCTGCTGTTGAGCTGATGGTGGCAGCTGTCGCGGCTGCCTGCTGCGCTTGAATGACTGTTTCGATAGCGGTGTATAGTCCTGATTCCATCAGCAGATTTTTCTCCATATGCTCACTGAGATAGAGGCTGACAGCAATTTTAAAATTCATTTCCTTTTGCCATTTAAAAGCTTTTTCCTGGTTTAATTCGTCAGTGATGCACAAAACCGTTTTGATATCTGGCTCTTCCAGAAATGTGAGGAGAGCAAGGTCTGGATAATGATAATCCTTTGGTTTTTTGACAGATTCAGTGATCGATTGATATATCTGTTTGCAAGCGGAAACAAGCATTTCGGGCTCTTTTTCACTTTGCAAGGCCAGAATATGGCTGACCTGATGTAAGTATTGTCCTTTTTTAAAGCCGTTGGATGCCAGCAGCTGATAGCATGTTTCCGCCTTCTGTAGCGCCTGCAAACCTTCTCCGTTTTCTCCAAGCAGTACGGCAAGCGGAACATTCTGAGTTGAAGTGAGGAAATAATGATTTTTCTTCATCTGCTGATAAACAGCTAGCCCCATGTTCATCTGTTCTTTTTGGTTTGTCGTTTCAGATTTGCCGGTGAGCAAGATCAGAGCGGAAAGGTATGTGAACATATCCCGCTTATATCCTAGCTTCACCATTTCATTGTATACATCGATGAAAGTATGAAATGTTTGTTTTGCCTTATGCTGAAAATGAATGTCCAGAATAGATGCAACAGTAAAGCGGTGGTGTGAATTGAGTGTTGAGAAGCTGCCGATGTTTGATTTGATATAGCTGCTCAAATCATAAAAGCGCTGAAAATCAAACTCTCTTTTATTCACAATATATGCAGAAGAAATGAGCATTAATATCTGATCGTGTGAAACTTTCCATTTTAATTTTGATTTTAATTCAGCATAAATGGAAATGTATTGCTTTATTTTTTCATGTAGGTTGTGTGTCAGCATAAAAAGCAGCTCCTTTTTGCTGTTTTTACGTAATACGATAAATAGGACCAAAGGTTTCATAAAGAAAAACTTGCCTGCTAGAGGCAAGTTTGTCGGATTATTTATGGGGATCTGTTATATCCATCGGTCTCATCATGTCATAGTCTTCATGCTCTAGAATATGGCAATGCCATACGTATCGTCCGCTGTACGGACCGAATGTCGCCGCGATTCTCAGGACTTCACCTGCATGCGCTTGAATGGTGTCTTTCCAGCCCTTTTCACTTGGCGGCGGCGGGACAGCCGGACCGGTATAGGACAATTCCCCGCTTTCTTGATAACGGGCGATATCAAACGGCCGCCGGTCTAATACACGGAAGGAGACTAGATGCAGGTGAATCGGATGTGTTCCGCGTGTTGGGTTGATAATGGACCATATTTCAGTTGTGCCGACTTTTGGTGCTTCTGTGACGGGATCGTGCCAGCGTTTGTTATTAAGCAGAAGGACGGGTCTGCCGTATTCGTCCTGGGTGCCTGCCAGTTTTAACGTTCTGATGTTTTGTATTCTTTCATGCTGTACCGAAGGGTATGAGGCGAGGTACTTCGGCTTTCTGCTTTCGTCTTTTTGTGCCAATGGTTTTGTGACTCTGAATTGCATGATATTCGCATCTGTTTCAGGATTGACGTCACCGCCGCAGCCCGCGCTGTTTGCCAAAATGATCGATTCTCCTTCATATGCTGTGAAGTCAATGATGATATCATAACGTTCAGCAGGCGCAAGGCTGAAAGAATTCAGTTTAACAGATCGCGGCAGGAGCCCTCCATCTGAACCAACCTGAATAAACTCTCCGCCATTATCGAGTGACAGATTATAGGTTCTTGTATTGGAGGCGTTGATGACACGGAATCGGTATTTCCTTGGCTCGACTTCCAAGTATGGCCATACCTTCCCGTTGACGAGTATGGTTTCTCCGCAAAAAGCCGGAACGATTGAAGGATTAGGCAGTGACGGAGAAGGGTTTTCCGGTGCGCTCGGATAAAACAAAGAACCATCCTCATTGATCGTGCGGTCTGTGATAAGAAGCGGCACATCGTATTCGTCTGAAGGCAGTTTTAAGCGTTTTTCCTTTGGGTCATGAATGATATAAGCACCGACAAGTCCGGCATAGACATTTAGCCTGGTGAGCGCCATGGCGTGATCGTGATACCACAATATAGCCCCGCGCTGCTGGTTTGGATAATGATAAACCTCTCTTTTGAAATAAGGTCCTGTTTGTTCAAAGTCTTTGGAAAACCAAGCCTCCGGATACCCGTCACTATCATCTGGCGTGACGCCGCCGTGTAAATGAACAACAGTCTTTACCTCGGGCTCTTCATGCTGGCTGTCACTGTGATGAATGGTGTGATCAATCGGAAGGAAATGCGTGGAAGGAAGGTTATTCATCCATTTTACATATACGTTTTCATTTCTTTTAACCTCAATGGTCGGCCCCGGAAATAAGCCGTTGTAGCCCCACAGGCGGGTTGGAGGGAGATCGCGATGGAGCTGATGGGTGCATTCCTCCATGGTGACTTCGTAGTATGTTTTTTCTTTTGATTGCTGTACTGGCTTTAGTGTATCTGGGATTGGGAGAGCATCCACAAATTTTTCAAGTGTCATTTTCATCTTTCCTTATCTAAATTTTCCAAATTGGTACTATAGTTAATGACAATAAGGACGTGATGGTTACAAAAAATCTTCGTGCTGCAGACCGCCCGAAGAAGAAAATAACAAAATCCTAAACGGCAGGCCGTTTAGGATTTGATCAGCATTAAGGCAGGATATCGGGCTGCTGCTGTGTGACTGGGTTGGCAGCCGCTTTCTCGCTCACCTTGCGTTTTCTGAACACAAGGTAAGAAATCAGAACGATTCCCGTGATGACGCCTGTCAGCAGCAGCTCGTCTCTCATGGAATCAATAAACGCCATGGACACTAAAATTCCGCAAATGGCGAGGATGGTCAAGTAGGTTAGGAAAGGGAAGAGCCACATTTTGATCTTCAATGCTTCTGGGTTTGTTTTTTCGAGTTTTTTCCGCATTTTCAGCTGGGAAACTGCGATGACAAGATAGACGAGTAAAGCGATTGCGCCTGATGAGTTGACTAAGAATAAAAAGACGGTATCCGGTGAAAAATAGTTCATTACGACCGCGATATAAGAGAAAAATGTCCCGGCCACAATGGCTTGTACGGGAACGCCTTTTTTGCTCAATTTCATAAAACGGCGCGGCGCTTCGTTTCTTTCTGCAAGTGAATACAGCATTCTGGATGTGGTGTACAAACCTGAATTCAGGCAAGAGAGTACGGCTGTGAGGACGATAAAGTTCATAATCTGTGCGGCTGCGGGCACTCCTATATGCTCAAGTACAGCGACGAAAGGGCTTTCTAAAATATTTGCTGAATTCCATGGCAACAGCGCCACGACAATGGCGATTGAGCCCACGTAAAAGACGATGATGCGCCATACAACGGATCTGGTGGCTTTTGTCACAGATTCGATCGGGTTGGATGTTTCCCCTGCTGCAATGGCAACGATTTCAGTTCCCATAAAAGAGAAGATGACAACGACAATGCCGAGCAATACGGAGCTGATGCCCTCCGGGAAAAATCCGCCTTTGCCTGTAAGATTCGAAAAACCGACTGGCTCACTGCCCGGTGCAAAGCCAAAAATAAAGGCAAAACCAACGATTAGAAAAGCAATGATAGTCACAACTTTAATGAGGGAGAACCAATATTCAAACTCACCGAAAGACTTAACGGAGTAGACGTTTGTCAGGGTGAGCACAATGGTCAAGATCAAACTTGTCAGCCACAGCGGAATATCATGGAACCAGTATTGAATAATGCCAGCACCGGCAATGGCTTCGATCGCGATGACGATCACCCAGAAAAACCAGTACAGCCAGCCGATTGTAAATCCTGCCCACGGTCCGATGGCGTCGTGAGCGTATTGAGAAAACGATCCGCTCGTCGGGTTTACGGCAGACATCTCACCGAGCATTCTCATAATAAAAATCACCAATAATCCGGCTAACGCGTAAGAAACAACGGCACCCGGACCGGTCGAGTGAATCACTGAACCGCTGCCTACAAATAGGCCGGCTCCGATTACACCGGCAATCGAAATCATTGTCATATGGCGGGTCTTTAATTCCTTTTTTAATCCTGATTGAGACTGGTTCATAAGTTACCTCCTTTTAAAATGCAATCATTACTGAATATTATGATAATTGAAACTCTATCATAAATATACAGTTTGTCGAAAATTCGTGTAAGAAAATATACCAGCTTATTTCAAATTTGTAGTGTTTTGTTTGCGCTTTCAGCGAATGTGTGGAAAAAATGTTTCGTTTTTTATTTGCTGTGTGATTTTGTGTACTATTTACAATTCGATAGAATGCGAGAAGTGCTGGTATTATTGGATCTGATGGGCTTTTTGGCGGAGCAAATAAATTGGATGAGAGAAAAAGTGTTCCATCGTCACTATTTTTCTGTGGCGGGTGAATCATGTTTCTGTAGACCCACTGCGGATCAGCTTTGTAAGATAATAATAGGAAAATGTGAGCGGGGAGGAGGTTTTGTATGGAGAGATATGATGAACTGAAAAAGGGAGAATCCGGAGCGCTGGTCAGCATTGCCGCGTATCTAGTTCTTTCCGCAATTAAACTGATCATCGGTTATCTTTTTCACTCGGAAGCACTTACGGCAGACGGATTAAATAACACAACTGACATTATTGCTTCTGTTGCTGTGCTGATTGGCCTGCGCATCTCTCAAAAGCCTCCTGACGAAGATCATCCATACGGCCACTTTCGAGCGGAAACGATTGCATCGCTTATCGCATCGTTTATTATGATGGTTGTCGGCCTGCAAGTGCTGTTCAGCGCCGGAGAATCTATTTTTTCTGCTAAACAAGAGACGCCGGATATGATTGCGGCTTGGACGGCAGCGGGCGGGGCAGTCCTGATGCTGATCGTTTACCGGTACAATAAAAGGCTGGCCAAAAAGGTGAAGAGCCAGGCGCTCCTTGCTGCGGCTGCTGATAATAAATCAGACGCATTCGTCAGTATCGGCACATTTATCGGCATTGTAGCTGCTCAATTCCATCTTGCTTGGATTGATACGGTCACTGCGTTTGTGATCGGTCTGCTTATTTGCAAGACCGCATGGGATATCTTTAAAGAGTCATCTCACTCTTTGACAGATGGATTCGACATAAAGGACATTTCCGCTTATAAACAGACAATCGAAAAAATCTCCGGTGTGAGCCGTTTAAAAGACATAAAAGCAAGATACTTGGGCAGTACGGTTCATGTTGATGTGGTGGTTGAGGTATCGGCAGATTTAAATATTACGGAAAGCCACGATATAGCCAATGAAATTGAGCGGAGAATGAAGGAGGAGCATGCGATTGATTATTCGCATGTTCATATGGAGCCTTTAGAACACAAATAATTGAGCTTCCTGCCACAGGAAGCTTTTTTGTGTGTTTTGGCCAGCTTTATTGGAAACAATTTGCTAGAATCGTTTTTTTATACAGATTGCTTTTTGTGGTAAAGTTAGGTTACATTATGATGAATTTTGTAGATGATTAGGAGGAAAAGAATGGCATATCAAGAAGACCTGCATCCTTTGCTGGGGAAAGCAGTTGAACATATTAATAGAGTAATGGTTGGAAAACGAGACATCGCCATACTCAGCTTAGCAGCCCTTCTTGCCAAAGGGCATGTGCTGCTTGAGGATGTACCCGGAGTCGGAAAAACGATGATGGTCCGCGCGCTGGCAAAGTCAATCGGCGCTGATTTCAAAAGAATCCAATTCACTCCGGATTTGCTGCCATCTGATGTAACAGGGGTATCTATCTATAATGCGAAAACGATGGAATTTGAATATCGTCCCGGCCCGATTATGGGAAATATCGTGCTAGCCGATGAAATCAACCGTACCTCTCCGAAGACACAGTCGGCTTTGCTCGAAGCGATGGAAGAGGGGAGCGTCACGGTAGATGGCCATACGATGCAGCTTGCCGATCCGTTTTTTGTGATGGCAACGCAAAACCCGGTCGAATATGAAGGAACCTATCCTTTGCCGGAAGCCCAGCTTGACCGGTTTTTATTCAAACTTCGGATGGGTTATCCGTCCTTTAATGAAGAGCTTGACGTCTTATCTCTTCAGGAAAAAAGCCATCCGATTGAGACGCTTGAGCCGATTATTGCAAAAGAAGACTTCATCCGTTTACAGCGGGAAGTGCAAAATGTCCGTGCTGATGACAGCATTAAGGAATATATCGTTGAAATCGTGCAGAAAACGAGACAGCATCCTTCTGTTCAATTAGGCGTCAGCCCGCGCGGCTCAATCGCCCTCATGAAAGCGGCACAGGCATACGCGCTGCTGCATCATCGCGACTATGTCATACCGGATGATATTCAATATTTAGCTCCTTTCACGCTGCCGCACCGGATGATGCTTCATCCTGAGGCAAAATTTGAAGGGATTCAGGCAGAAGCGATCGTAAGGGAGATCATGTCAGCTGTGAAGGTGCCGGTTCAAAGGTCGTCGGTCCGCTGATGAATAAGAAATGGCAATGGCTCGTATATGGTTGGAAGCTGATTATATTAACTTTATTGACGGCTGCTGTTTTTTCTTATGCGATGTTTCAGGGCGGCTTTGTCAGCTGGTTTTTGTTTTACGCGTTTCTCCCTTTTGTCTTGTATGCCGGGCTGTTGGCCTTGTATCCGCTCCGTTCTTTTCAGGCTTCAAGGCAAATGGATAAAACACAATTGCATGCGGGGGACAGGCTGGGCGTAACGGTTACGCTGAGAAGAAAGCTGCCATTTCCCCTGATGTATATGGTGATTGAAGATTGCCTGCCAGAAGGTATCGAGTCATTAAATCGAGACGGAGCCGCGGCCAAACGGCTCGTTTTTCCTTGGTTTAAACGGAGCATAACGATGTCGTATGAATTAGCTCGGGTACCGCGCGGAGAGCATCACTTTCATTCTGTCAGGGTGCGAACCGGGGATGTTCTTGGCTTGATTGAAAAAACTGCATTTTTTGAGCTGGATGATACCCTGTTTGTTTATCCATTCTATCAGCGTTTTTCCTATCAGGTGAATGAGAGGCATCAGGAAGACGGTGTAAGCGGTTCTTCTCCAATTCATGAGCACCATTCCTCAGTCGCAGCAAGTGTGCGGAATTATCAGCCGGGAGACCGGTTTGCTGCGTTAGATTGGAAGACATCTGCACGGCGGAGCCAGCTGATGACGAAGGAATTTGAGCCTTCTCGCAGCAAAAATCTGTTTCTGCTGATGGACCGTTTTTCCTCAGACGCATTTGAAGAGGTCGTTTCAGTGACAGCTTCGATTCTTCATTCTGTTTTAAAAAACGGCGCGGGCGCTGGCCTGGCTTCCATCGGGAAGGAAAAAAACATTTTCCCTATTCAGGAAGGGGATCAGCATTTTAAGCACATGCTTCGGCATTTAGCCATCGCTCATTGTGATGCGGCAGACCCGATAAGCCGATATGCACGGGAAGAGCTGGGAAAGCCATCTGTTCGCCAAGCTGATCAAGTTGTTGTCACGGGACAGTTAACGGAAGATATGCTGCACCTCGCAGAAATAGGAGGCGGCCGGGTTACGGTGATACTGGCAAAAGAGAAAGATGCTGTGCTCTCTCAAGCTGAAAATGCCATGATTGAACGCATGATGAAACGCCAAATCAGAGTTCGGGTCATGAGGGGCGGGCGAGTTTCGCGTGTTGTTTAGAAAGAGAGGTGACTGGTTCACATGCCGCACGATGATCACAAGGGAAGCCGTTTGAGCTTGCTGTTATTTTATTTTCTGGCTTTTTTATTGCTGTGGGAGTGGCTCAGGCCGCTTGACAGTTTTACTGAAACGAAACATACAGGCTTTTTTAGTGTCTTTATCGGTTTGACGTTTCTGCTGACTTTTTTCAGGATGAGGTGGTTTGTCACAGTTCCTTTTTGTGTCATATTTACATTGATCTCGATACACATCCTGTTTTATCAAGGATCTATATTCGACTTGAGCTGGGTCAGCTCTTTTTTGCAGGATGTCTATCTGAATATCACGCTGATTCAATCAGGGCAATGGAATGACATGATTCCTTCATTTCGGACCCTGCTGTTTTTTGTGCTACTGTGGCTGCTGGTCTATCTCCTGCATTATTGGGTGATTTACCAGAGAAGAATTTTGTTTTTCTTTTTGATGACAGTAGCGTATATTACGATTCTTGATACCTTTACGCCATATGATGCCACTTTTGCCGTCATCCGTATCGTGCTGATCGGCTTCTTTATGCTGGGCCTTTTATACTTGGAACGCATTAAGCTGATGGAAAGAATCACACTGCCAAAAACATCTGTCCTGAAATGGTTTCTTCCTTTATCTGTATTGGTTTTGGCTGCAACGGGATTCGGACTCGCCGCTCCAAAATCAGAGCCGGCCTGGCCTGATCCGGTGCCTTTTCTTAAAAAAATCACTCATCAAGACCGCGTGTCTGCAGGGGAAAGCAAAATCGGATACGGGAATCATGATGAATCACTCGGCGGCCCGTTCCAGCAGGATGCTACACCTGTTTTTACATGGCAGGGAAAAGAGCGTACGTATTTCCGTGTGGAAACGAAGGACACGTATACCGGAAAAGGCTGGATTGAAACAGACACAGGCATGTCGTATCAGCTTAGCAATGGAAAAGTTGAAAATCTGTGGTTTGACCATAAGGTTGCGACAGAGCGCCGCACCGTCCGTGTAAAAGTCGATAAGCACTACGGGTATAACCATTTGATGTATCCGATTGGTGCGGAAACCATTCAGCCAAAGCAGGCTGTCTCACTTGAAATGAACGGCAACACGGAGCAAATTTCTCCGATCAGTGAACAAGCCGGTGAAATCAGAAATATGGGGAATTATACTGTAACGTACAATTCCCCGGTCTATAAGCTGGATGAACTGAGAAAGGTAAAAGTGAGAAAAAACAGTGAGGAGTACACATTCAGCGATCGCTACATGCAGCTTCCAGATTCACTGCCAGAGCGGGTGAGAACCCTTGCGATCAAACTGACTCAGGATCACGACAATATGTTTGATAAGGTGAAAGCGGTTGAGGACTATTTAGGGTCAAATGCGTTCACATATGAAACAGAAAACGTGACCATTCCGAAGAATGATGAAGATTATGTCGATCAATTTCTCTTTGAAACGAAAATGGGTTATTGTGATAACTTTTCTTCCGCCATGGTGGTGCTCTTGCGCTCGGCCGGCATTCCGGCCCGCTGGGTAAAGGGTTATACGTCCGGCGAATACAAAGAAGCAGGGAACAAAAATGGCAGCATTTACGAAGTGACAAATAACAATGCCCATTCCTGGGTAGAGGTGTATTTCCCGGAACAGGGCTGGGTTACATTTGAGCCGACTAAAGGGTTTACAAATCCGGCTCAATTTACTTCTTCTGACACAAAGGACTCCGGCAGTGATAACAGCAGCTCGCCGAAGAAAGCACAAGAGAAACAGAAAGAAGAGAAAAAACAGCCGCAAAAAGAAGAAAAACAAAAGGAAAAACGGGAGCCAGCTGTTTCTAAAAAGCCGTCCGCTTCGCATACTAATGCCGATGCGGGCTTGTATGCAGCGCTTGCGGTTCTTGCAGTCCTCCTGGTGGCAGCTGTATTGCTGTATGTTTTCCGCTCGTTATGGATTCCTGTTTTCGCCGTGAGGAAATTGAAGCGGCGCAGCGATCAGCACGCGTTTTTTGAGGCATATGACGCGCTGCTGAAACAACTGAAGAGAAAAGGGCTGCCGAAACGAGGCAGTGAAACGCTGCGTGATTATGCAAAACGAATCGATGAAAAATACGACATAGAAGACATGTCAAAGCTGACATTAAGCTATGAAAGGGCGCTTTACAGAAATGAAGATTCTTCAGCGCTTTGGAATGATTCCAGAGAGTTATGGGAAAATTTAATTAAAAGAAGATGGTCTTGACCGCTTATCAACGTGTTGTTAGAATTAGTGAATATTATCGGAGTCTGGGAGCGAGTTGGCCTGACTCCGGCAAACGGCCTTGCCAAAGAGGGCGGAGCGAGCTTCATATCTGTCCTCGTTTTTTTCTGTGTCAAAAAACTTAGAGGAGATTAGGTGACAACCATGACAAAGTTAGTGAATGAAATGATTCTTGTCCTTGATTTCGGCAGTCAGTATAACCAGCTGATTACACGCCGTATCCGTGAATTCGGTGTTTACAGCGAGCTGCATCCACATACATTGACGGCTGAAGAAATTAAAAAAATGAATCCAAAAGGAATTATTTTATCCGGCGGTCCAAACAGTGTGTATGATGAAAACTCTTTCCGCTGTGACGAGAAAATCTTCGAGCTTGATATTCCTGTTTTGGGAATTTGCTACGGCATGCAGTTGATGACTCATTACCTTGGCGGTAAAGTTGAAGCAGCAAGCCAGCGTGAATACGGAAAAGCAAATATCCGCATCGAAGGCACACCTGATTTGTTCAAAGATCTTCCAAATGAACAAGTGGTTTGGATGAGCCACGGTGATTTGGTTGTAGAAGTTCCTGAAGGCTTCACTGTTGACGCGACAAGCCATCACTGCCCGAACTCAGCAATGAGCAAAGCGGACAAAAAATGGTACGGCGTTCAGTTCCACCCGGAAGTGCGCCACTCTGAATACGGCAATGATCTTCTGAAAAACTTTGTATTCGGTGTTTGCGAATGCGAAGGCGAATGGTCAATGGAGAACTTTATCGAAGTCGAAATGCAAAAAATCCGTGAAACGGTCGGAGACAAACAGGTTCTTTGCGCGCTAAGCGGCGGCGTTGATTCCTCTGTTGTTGCTGTTTTGATTCATAAAGCGATCGGCGACCAGCTGACTTGTATCTTTGTAGACCATGGTCTTCTCCGTAAAGGCGAAGCTGAGGGTGTTATGAAAACATTCAGCGAAGGCTTTAACATGAATGTGATTAAAGTAGACGCAAAAGATCGATTCTTAAACAAACTAAAAGGCGTTTCTGATCCTGAACAAAAACGCAAAATCATCGGTAATGAATTCATTTACGTGTTTGATGATGAAGCGGACAAGCTCAAAGGCATCGACTACCTTGCACAAGGTACGCTTTACACAGATATCATCGAGAGCGGTACAGCAACGGCGCAAACGATCAAATCTCACCACAATGTCGGCGGACTTCCTGAAGACATGCAGTTTGAGCTGATCGAGCCGTTAAACACGCTCTTCAAAGACGAAGTGCGCGCGCTTGGCACAGAGCTCGGCATTCCAGATGAAATCGTATGGCGTCAGCCGTTCCCAGGACCGGGACTCGGAATCCGTGTTCTTGGCGAAGTAACAGAAGAAAAACTTGAAATCGTTCGTGAATCAGATGCAATCTTGCGTGAAGAAATTGCAAATCACGGCTTAGAGCGTGATATCTGGCAATACTTCACTGTTCTTCCTGACATCCGCAGCGTTGGTGTTATGGGTGACGCAAGAACATATGATTACACAATCGGAATCCGTGCCGTTACATCAATCGACGGCATGACATCTGACTGGGCGCGTATCCCGTGGGATGTGCTTGAAGTCATTTCGACACGTATCGTAAACGAAGTGAAGCACATTAACCGCGTGGTGTACGATATTACAAGTAAGCCACCTGCGACGATTGAGTGGGAATAAGTAAATAACAATGAGAAAAACGTCCCTTTTTCAAAAGGGGCGTTTTTTTTGTTAACTTTTTGAAACCGTTTCGACAATTTTTGTATCTAACAACATAGGAGGTGGATAAGGTGAAGGAAGAAAGATTGATTACAAAGGCGAGAAAAGGAAATGCTCGGGCCTTTGAAAAGCTTATGCTGGCACATCAGGAGACTTTATATAAAACAGCTTATCTCTATTTAAGAAATAAAGAAGATGCACTTGATGCTGTACAGGAAACAGCTTATAAAGCTTTTATCAGTATAGAAAAACTAAAAGAGCCAAAGTATTTTTTAACGTGGCTTACTCGAATATTGATTCATACCATTTTTGCCATGAATAAAAAGAAAGGAGATTTGGTTCCGTTTGAGAAACATCATGATGCTGGAACTAATCAAGCAAATATTGAGGAATACATAGACTTGCGAAATGCGATTGATTTACTTGATGAACATGTTCAGTTAACAATTCAGCTCTATTATTTTCAAGATTATTCGATTTCAATGATAGCTGAACAAACAGGAATGGCAGAAGGCACAATTAAAACCCATTTACATAGAGCGAGAAAAGCATTGAAACAGGAGCTGGAAAAGGAGGATCAAAACAAATGGACAAACACCAAATGAAGCAGATGTATGATGACATAGCAGTGCCAAAGAAAGCACTCAAAAAGGCAATACATCAAGCTGTCGTTCGTGCTGAAAATGAAAGTAACACAAGGCGCCGTTTTAAATGGGCACGAACTATTACAAATGGAATGGCTATTGCTGCTGTGGTATGTATATTGTATTTATCATCTGGTCTTTTTCTTCCCTCTGTAAACAAAGCGATGGGGAGCATACCCATTGTCGGACAAATTTATAAGGATTTTCAAGATAAAGTTGGTCTATCATTGTTTAAAAGCAATTTGGTCACAGCTTTAAATGAAAAAGCAGACTCCAGGGGAATCACTGTTTCTGTAAACAGCTCCTATTACGATGCCGGACAGCTTGTTTATAACTTCACTGTTGATAACTTCCACTCTGATGAAAAAGAGATCATGTATGATGTCGACGAAACGAGTTATAGCGACAACTTTTCAATCAACTACGATTCCTTAATGCTTAAAAAATTAAATAACAAGCAATACGCAGGACAATTAAGGATTTATACAAATGGTACTGAAATAAAAAATGGGGAAACCGTGCCCTTTGTAATTACTCATATCAATGAAATACAGGGAAATTGGAGATTCAAACTGCCTATTACCAAAAAGAATGCGGGTTATTTAGAAAGCTCAAAAATTATATCGGCTTATCATAATCGTTATCAATTTTCCAATATTCAAGTGGAAAACGGGAAACTTGGATCTGTCCTTCAATTTACAATCGATTATCAAGGCATAGCAAAGCATGATACGGTTGAAATTAACGAAGTTAAAGATGATTTAGGAAACACATATGAGATGTCAGCATCAAACATCGAACTTGGAGACCGCATAAAGGTAAACGAGAGAACGGTAAGAGCAAAAGGACAAACACAGTTAGAATCACCAATCAATCCAAAAGCGAAAAAGCTAACATTAATTGCAGATATTAGATCTGAGGCTGAGGGTAGTGAAATCGTCCCGCTTAATGCAGGGATGCCGTATCGTCTTTCGGAAACAAAGCATCAAAACATAGGGATAGAAATCAATAACATTAAACAAGAGGGGAGGGAAGTATTGGTTCATTACCGTTTCACTGGAGTTGATACTTCAAATATGTCAAAAGATGACTTAGTGAATATAGGTGAAATGATTGGCCTTGGTGATATGAAAAAAATGCAATCATGGTCTGATCCAATGGCTTATTATGAAGAAGGTTATTATTTGAAATGGAATAAAGCTGAAGTGAAGAATATGGACACAGCCGAAATGGTATCAACTTTTGAACTGGATGACGCTTATCTTGATAAGCTGTCTTTAAAGCATTTTGAGTTTAATGAATACGGTCTGTATATTGATAAAGGCGTTTTAAATGACCTGATTCAACTAAAGCCATTCTCGTTTACTGTACCAGTGCATCAGGTGAGTCAGCCTTCAAGATAAAATAATCATAAGTTGAAAAGCCGTATGAAGTCATGCATACGGTTTTTATCATTGTTGCCAATTTAGTCAATAGACGAATAAACCAATTTTTTTAATAAGTAATGTTCGTTGTTTATATTGTCAATTCAAAATGAAGTTGGTACAATAGACACAGAAATCAAATAAGATGAATTCGTATAATCGCGGGAATATGGCTCGCAAGTCTCTACCAAGCTACCGTAAATGGCTTGACTACGTAAACATTTCTTTCGTTTGATATAAATAAAACACGTTTATTTATTCAAACTGAAATCCGTCTGTAGTCAAGCGTCCCAAAATGTATTGGGGCGTTTTTTATTTGGCGTTTTCAGGACAGAATAAATAGCAAAGAGTGAAGGGAGTCAAATAGCTTGAAAACGTTTTTTCAGTTTGATGAGCTGGGCACCAGCTATCGCAATGAAATCATTGGCGGATTAACGACTTTTTTATCTATGGCATATATTTTGTTCGTCAATCCGATTACGCTTGCTTTGGAGAGCGTGAAAGATTTTCCGGAGGCGCTGAGAATTGACCAGGGTGCAGTCTTTACGGCGACAGCGCTGGCGTCTGCAGCAGGCTGTATCTTAATGGGATTAATAGCGAGATATCCGATTGCCATCGCGCCGGGTATGGGGCTGAACGCGTTTTTTGCGTTTTCTGTTGTCCTTGGTATGGGTATTTCATGGCAGGCAGCTTTGTCTGGTGTTTTTATTTCAGGTCTTATTTTCGTTGCTCTTTCTTTAACAGGTTTTCGTGAAAAAATCATCAACGCCATTCCGCCTGAGCTGAAATTGGCAGTCGGTGCGGGGATCGGCCTGTTTATTACATTTGTTGGATTACAAGGTTCAGGAATCATTACAGCGAATCCTTCTACGCTCGTCACGATCGGAAACATTCACAGCGGTCCTGTGCTGTTAACGATTTTCGGTGTGATTGTCACGGTTATTTTAATGGTGCTTCGCGTGAACGCAGGCGTGTTTATCGGGATGCTGTTAACAGCGGTAGCCGGCATGATTTTCGGTTTGGTTCCGGTTCCGACTCAAATTGTCGGCAGTGTGCCAAGCCTTGCGCCGACTTTCGGACAAGCGTGGATTCACCTCCCGGATATTTTCTCTGTACAAATGCTGATCGTTATTTTAACATTCTTGTTTGTCGGATTTTTTGATACAGCTGGTACACTTGTTGCTGTGGCGACACAAGCTGGTTTAATGAAGGAAAACAAATTGCCGCGTGCGGGCCGTGCGCTTTTAGCTGATTCATCTTCTATTGTGATCGGTGCCGTGCTTGGTACGTCTACAACAACTTCTTATGTGGAATCAAGCTCAGGTGTCGCTGCGGGTGCCCGGTCAGGGTTTGCCGCAATTGTAACAGGGATTCTCTTTTTACTGGCTACGTTTTTCTCTCCGCTCCTATCAGTCGTTACATCAAATGTAACAGCTCCGGCGCTTATTATTGTTGGTGCATTGATGGTGGCGCCGCTTGGCAAAATCGCTTGGGATAAGTTCGAAGTGGCCGTTCCTGCTTTCCTTACCATGATCATGATGCCGTTAACGTACAGCATTGCGACTGGTATTGCCATCGGGTTTATTTTCTATCCGATTACAATGGTGTGCAAAGGAAAAGCCAAAGAGGTTCATCCAATCATGTACGGGCTGTTTATCGTATTTATCCTGTACTTTATCTTCTTAAAATAAGGAATGAAAAACCAGCTGCACAGGCAGCTGGTTTTTTTGTTGCAAAAGATAAAACCATTTCATACGATATACCGTCATGTAGATGTGCCGCCATGCTTTACTTAAATGGAAATGACTTGACTGTTCAGGAAGGCTTCGGTACCTTATATAAGTGTTTTATTTTCTTGCTGAATGGTATTCCGCCGTATTTTTTTGATAGGAGTTGCTGACATGACGGAAGAAAGAAAAGAAACGTTTGAAGAAGAAATTAACCAGAGTGAAAGAATAGATGCAGATGAAGAACCGCTATCGAGAATGTCCAGAAAGGCGAGCCGGCAAAGCAAGCAGAAGCAAAAACAAAAGCAGAAACCGCGCCAGGAACGCGGTGAATCAACTGTTAAAGACAAGCTTGCGTCTGTTTGGGCAGCCATCAACAGATATTGCGGATTTGCGTTCTCGATTTTAAAATCTCCGGCGAAAACTGTCGTAACGGATTGTTTTTCTCATTATAAATACGGTCTGATTTCAATGCTTATATTCAGTATCATTTTTTCAATTGGGAATTGGTTTCAGTTAAAGGCAAGCTGGAATCGGCCGCTCGGTTTCGGAGAACGCCATCATGCTTTCTATGACGGGTTTTTAGTTGTTCTTGTGTATTTGCTGATCTTTTTCGCGGTAATGGTCTTTGCTATATGGGCTGTCTCCCGCTATATGATGAAGCAGAAGGTGACGTTCAGAGAAGCAGCTGCCGTATTGGGTTCATTGCTTGTACCGGTAATTGCTGTTTCAATCCTTTGGCTGATCTTTGCGATCGTAAATATCCCAATGCTGACAGTACTGTTTACGGTGCTGATCTTGTTTTCCATCTTTTTTATCATCGCGCTGTATGTACAGCGTGTGTACCAGGCGGCACAAGATGCACCAATTGATTATATCTATTGTGTATTTGCAGTGGTTGCGATAGCGCTGCTGTTTACGGCAGTGACTTGGCCGTTTATTTCTGAATATTTTACGGCGTCGCTGATTCCGCTTTAATGAAAAAACCGGCTAATCCTAGCCGGTTTTTTTATGTCACACTTTTTACAAATATATCTAAAAAACATAGTTGATTTGTAGGATTAACCCGTGTATGATGGGGAAAATGCTGAAAACGTCCAGCGCAAAAACCTTTATGTTTAAGGAGGATGATGGACATGGCTGATGTGCTTCGCCGAGCAATTAACCAAAAGAAGCAATTTTTAAAAACCAAATTACTGCTCTCGGAATTTTATCAAGGAAGAGGGGAACAGCTTGCTGACTACACGCTGAGTGAGCTTGAGAAAGAATACAAGTCCCTTCAGAAAATGAAAAAAGAGATCTGACAATAGATATAAAGAGGTGAGTCTGCTGAAAAGCGGGCTTTTTTGTTTTGATTTTGAAAAGGCGAGAAAGAGGGTAAACTACTACTGTTCAACACATAAAAGCATGTCGAAATATTTTGCTTAAACTTACGGGCGAAGCTGATTGTAAACGGCTCATTTCTCTAGTAGAATATGAATGCTTTGTGCAAGCTGAAGAGTAGGGGGATGAATAAAATGATGCAAACCATCTTATCAAATGGGATAGCCATGGTTCTCATAATTCTCATTATTAATATTGTCTATGTGTCATTTTTTACGATAAGAATGATTTTAACGCTGAAAGGACAGCGTTATTTAGCGGCCGGCATCAGTACGATTGAAATACTGGTTTATGTGACAGGGCTGAGTCTGGTGCTCGATAACTTAGACCAGATTCAAAATGTGATCGCGTACGCGCTCGGTTACGGTCTAGGCGTAATTGTCGGCATGAAAATAGAAGAAAAATTGGCGCTTGGCTATATTATGGTCAATGTGATTACGAAGGAGCTCGATCTTGATCTTCCGAAGCAGCTCCGTGAAAAAGGCTACGGCGTGACAAATTGGGTGGCAGGCGGGCTTGAAGGCGACCGCACAGCCCTTCAGATCCTGACGCCGAGAAGATATGAACTCCAGCTATATGATACGATTAAAACACTTGATTCAAAAGCCTTTATTATTGCGTACGAACCAAAAACAATCCACGGCGGCTTCTGGGTCAAAGCGGTGAAGAAGAGGAGAATTAAAGAATAATGGCAAAGCCGAAGAAGAAAAAGTTTGAAGTGACAGAGCAGCAAACGATCGATGCGGTGCTTCAGCAAATGAAAGAAGAAGGATATCTGCCTGTAAGGCGAATGGAAGAGCCTATTTTTATGGAAAAAAAGGAAAATGGGTCAATTCAGATCGTTCCGTGCGGGAAAAAAATCGTATTTGAAGGGAAATTGATCTAAAACACGAACATTAGTAGAATGAATTTTTGTATCGTTCGATAATATCGTTGACATTATCCATGTCCGTTGTTAAGATAAACATGAAATCAAAACACGACCTCATATAATCTTGGGAATATGGCCCATAAGTTTCTACCCGGCAACCGTAAATTGCCGGACTATGCAGGAAAGTGATCGATAAAACTGACATGGATATATCGCAGAAGCGAACGACTGACGATACATGTACCATGCCCGGTTTGTATTGCTTCCTCATAAGTGCAATGCAGAGCGGGTATTTTTTATTTTCTGAAAACAAAAGCATTAGAAGGTGGGGAACAGAATGCAGCCGCTAGTAGGAATCATCATGGGAAGCACTTCCGATTGGGAGACAATGAAACACGCATGCGACATACTTGACGAACTCAATGTTCCGTACGAAAAAAAGGTCGTTTCCGCTCACCGGACGCCTGATTTCATGTTTGAATATGCTGAAACTGCTAGAGAAAGAGGCATCAAGGTGATTATTGCCGGTGCCGGAGGAGCGGCGCATCTGCCAGGGATGACGGCTGCGAAAACAACACTGCCAGTCATTGGAGTTCCGGTTCAGTCCAAGGCGCTGAACGGAATGGATTCACTTCTTTCCATCGTCCAAATGCCTGGAGGCGTGCCTGTTGCGACAACATCCATCGGCAAAGCGGGTGCTGTGAACGCAGGCCTGTTAGCGGCGCAAATTTTGTCAGCATTTGACGAAGACCTTGCCCGTAAGCTGGATGAGAGAAGAGAAAATACAAAACAGACAGTGTTAGAAAGCAGTGATCAGCTTGTCTAAACAAATCATCTATCCGGGAGCTGTAATCGGCATTATCGGCGGCGGCCAGCTTGGGAAAATGATGGCTGTGTCCGCCAAACAAATGGGGTATAAAGTCGCGGTCGTTGATCCGGTGAAAGATTCGCCGTGCGGGCAGGTTGCGGATGTCGAAATTACCGCTCATTATAATGACCGTGAAGCGATTCGAAAATTGGCTGAAATCAGCGATATCATCACATATGAGTTTGAAAACATCGACTATGATGCGCTGCATTGGCTGAAAGATCATGCGTATCTCCCGCAAGGAAGTGAGCTGCTGCTCATTACCCAAAACCGTGAAACAGAGAAAAAAGCAATTCAATCCGCGGGCTGTGAAGTCGCACCGTACAGCATCGTCAAAACAAAGAATGAATTGACACAGGCGGTACAAGAGCTCGGGTTACCCGCAGTTCTGAAGACATGCCGCGGCGGGTACGACGGCAAAGGCCAATTTGTGATAAAAGAAGAGGCGCAAATGGAGCAGGCAGCCGCTCTGTTAGAACACGGAACTTGCATTCTTGAAAGCTGGGTTTCTTTTAAAATGGAACTGTCGGTGATCGTCGTCAGATCGGTAAACGGTGAAATTTCAACGTTTCCGACAGCTGAAAACATTCACCACAACAATATTCTTTTCCAAAGCATCGTGCCCGCACGGGTAGAGAAAGGGATTCAGCAGAAGGCTGCTGATCTCGCAGTTAAGCTTGCAGATGAGCTTAACCTTGTCGGACCGCTTGCAGTTGAGATGTTCCTGACAGAGGACGGAGAGCTTTTGGTCAATGAACTGGCGCCAAGACCGCACAATTCTGGGCATTATACGCTGGACCTTTGCGAGACGAGCCAGTTTGAGCAGCATATCAGAGCGGTATGCGGGCTTCCGCTTGGGAAGACAGATTTGCTGAAGCCGGGCATGATGGTGAATCTTCTCGGCGATGAAGTGAAGCTTGTTGAGGAAGACCCGGAGCTTTTAAAAGAGGCAAAGCTATATATATACGGAAAACATGAAATCAAAAAAGGCCGCAAAATGGGGCATATTACATTTATGAAGCAGCCTGAAGACGAATGGATTCAGGAGATCACAAATAAATGGATGAATAGAGATGGAGGACAAGCAGAATGATCGAACGTTATTCAAGACCTGAAATGTCCGCGATTTGGACGGATGAAAACAGATTTCAAGCATGGCTGGAGGTAGAGATTCTTGCCTGTGAAGCGTGGGCGGAGCTTGGCGTCATTCCGAAAGAAGATGTAAAAGTTATGCGTGAGAACGCATCATTTGACATCAACCGCATTTTAGAAATCGAACAGGACACGCGCCATGACGTTGTCGCTTTTACGCGCGCCGTTTCCGAATCACTGGGCGAAGAAAGAAAATGGGTGCACTACGGATTAACGTCAACTGACGTTGTTGATACGGCTCTTTCCTACTTATTAAAACAGGCAAACGATATTTTGCTCAAGGATCTTGAGAGATTTGTTGACATTATTAAAGAAAAAGCGAAAGAACATAAATACACAGTCATGATGGGGCGCACGCACGGCGTACACGCTGAGCCTACAACTTTCGGCTTAAAACTTGCGCTTTGGCATGAAGAAATGAAACGTAATCTTGAGCGCTTCAAACAAGCGAAAGCAGGCATCGAGGTTGGAAAGATTTCTGGCGCTGTCGGCACATATGCGAACATTGATCCATTTGTTGAACAATATGTCTGTGAGAAGCTCGGATTGAAAGCAGCACCGATTTCCACTCAAACCCTTCAGCGTGACCGCCATGCTGACTATATGGCAACACTTGCTTTGATTGCGACAAGCATCGAGAAATTCGCTGTGGAAATCCGTGGACTGCAAAAGAGTGAAACACGTGAAGTAGAGGAATTTTTCGCGAAAGGGCAAAAGGGTTCATCTGCAATGCCGCATAAACGAAATCCGATTGGCTCTGAAAACATGACAGGCATGGCGCGCGTAATCCGCGGCTACATGATGACAGCTTACGAAAATGTTCCATTATGGCATGAGCGCGATATTTCTCATTCTTCAGCAGAACGAATTATTCTTCCGGATGCGACAATTGCGCTGAACTACATGCTGAACCGCTTCTCCAACATCGTGAAGAACTTAACGGTCTTCCCGGAAAACATGAAACGCAACATGGACCGCACTCTCGGCCTTATCTATTCTCAGCGCGTGCTGCTTGCTTTGATTGACACAGGCCTGACTCGTGAAGAAGCCTATGATACAGTGCAGCCGAAGGCAATGGAAGCGTGGGAAAAACAAGTGCCGTTCCGCGAGCTTGTGGAAGCGGAAGAGAAAATCACGTCACGTCTTTCTCCGGAAAAAATTGCTGACTGCTTTGATTACAATTACCATCTGAAAAATGTTGATCTGATCTTTGAACGTTTAGGTTTAGCATAGAAGAAGCTTTTAGCGGCTTCTTCTAAGCCGCCGCAGTTTGAAAATTCCCAACATTCGGGTTAGGAGGCCTTCCGTGAATATTGTGAAGAATGAACTTTTATACGAAGGAAAAGCAAAAAAGATCTACAAAACCGATGACGAAAACACGCTGTATGTCGTGTATAAAGACTCCGCCACTGCCTTTAACGGCGAGAAAAAAGCAGAAATCAGCGGGAAAGGGCGCTTAAATAACGAGATTTCAAGCTTGATTTTCAAACATCTTCATACAAAGGGCATTAACAATCACTTTATCGAGCGCATTTCTGAAACAGAACAGCTCATTAAAAAGGTAACGATCGTGCCGCTTGAAGTCGTGGTCAGAAATGTTGTGGCAGGAAGCATGTCCAAACGTCTCGGCATTCCAGAAGGCACGGAGCTTGAGCAGCCGATTATCGAGTTTTACTACAAGGATGACGCGCTGGGTGATCCGCTCATCACAGAAGATCATATTTGGCTATTGAAAGCGGCGACTCCTGAGCAGGTAGAAACCATTAAGTCCATTACAAAAACAGTAAATGAAGAGCTTCAAAGCATTTTCGACGATTGTCATGTCAGATTAATAGATTTCAAGCTTGAATTCGGTTTAGATGCAGAAGGGCAAGTGCTTTTGGCGGATGAAATTTCTCCTGACACATGCCGATTGTGGGATAAAGACACGAACGAAAGGCTGGATAAAGATTTATTCAGACGCAATCTGGGAAGCTTAACCGACGCATACGAAGAGATTTTCAAAAGACTGGGAGGCATTCATCATGTATAAAGTAAAAGTTTATGTCAGCTTAAAAGAAAGTGTACTAGATCCACAAGGGAGCGCTGTCCAGCATGCCTTGCACAGCATGACTTACAACGAAGTTCAAGATGTGCGCATCGGGAAATACATGGAGCTTACCATTGAAAAATCTGACCGTGATCTTGACGTGCTAGTGAAAGAAATGTGCGAAAAACTTCTTGCGAACACAGTGATTGAAGATTACAGATATGAGGTTGAGGAGGTAGTCGCACAGTGAAATTTGCGGTGATTGTGTTACCCGGCTCCAACTGTGATATCGATATGTATCATGCTGTAAAGGATGAGCTCGGCCATGAAGTGGAATACGTCTGGCATGAGGAAACAAGTCTTGACGGCTTCGACGGCGTGTTAATTCCGGGAGGATTTTCTTACGGCGATTACTTAAGATGCGGCGCCATCGCCCGATTTGCGAATATTATGCCAGCTGTCAAACAAGCAGCGGCTGAAGGAAAACCTGTTCTTGGCGTCTGTAACGGATTCCAGATTTTACAGGAGCTTGGGCTGCTGCCAGGCGCAATGAGACGCAACAAAGATCTGAAGTTCATTTGCCGTCCGGTTGAATTGATTGTTCAGAACGACGAAACATTATTCACAGCTTCCTACGAAAAGGGAGAATCGATTACAATCCCGGTTGCCCATGGTGAAGGGAATTTCTACTGTGATGACGAGACGCTTGCTACATTAAAGGAAAACAATCAAATTGCTTTCACATACGGCTCTAATATTAATGGAAGTGTCAGCGACATTGCCGGTGTCGTGAATGAGAAAGGCAATGTATTAGGCATGATGCCTCACCCTGAGCGCGCGGTCGATGAACTGCTTGGAAGCGCCGACGGTCTTAAATTGTTCCAGTCTATCGTGAAAAATTGGAGGGAAACTCATGTCACTACTGCTTGAACCAAGTAAAGAACAAATAAAAGAAGAGAAACTGTATCAGCAAATGGGTGTCAGTGATGATGAGTTTGCATTGATAGAATCCATTCTTGGAAGATTGCCGAACTACACAGAAATCGGAATTTTTTCTGTCATGTGGTCTGAGCATTGCAGCTATAAAAACTCAAAGCCGATTCTGCGTAAATTCCCGACAAGCGGCGAGCGTGTGCTGCAGGGGCCGGGGGAAGGCGCCGGAATCGTTGATATCGGTGATAACCAAGCGGTTGTGTTCAAAATTGAATCACATAACCACCCATCAGCTCTCGAGCCTTACCAAGGCGCTGCGACTGGCGTAGGCGGAATTATCCGTGATGTATTCTCAATGGGTGCACGCCCAATCGCTGTATTGAACTCTCTTCGATTTGGTGAACTGACTTCACCACGCGTGAAGTACTTGTTTGAAGAAGTAGTAGCGGGTATTGCCGGATACGGCAACTGTATCGGCATCCCGACAGTCGGCGGAGAGGTGCAGTTTGACAGCAGCTATGAAGGAAATCCGCTCGTCAACGCCATGTGCGTCGGTTTAATCAACCATGAAGACATCAAAAAAGGCCAGGCGAAGGGTGTCGGCAACACAGTAATGTACGTAGGAGCGAAAACAGGGCGTGACGGCATCCACGGCGCTACGTTTGCTTCTGAAGAAATGTCAGACTCGTCTGAAGAGAAGCGTTCTGCTGTCCAAGTCGGCGATCCGTTTATGGAGAAGCTTTTGCTTGAAGCATGTCTGGAAGTCATCCAATGCGACGCCTTAGTCGGCATTCAGGATATGGGAGCTGCCGGTTTAACAAGCTCAAGTGCAGAAATGGCAAGTAAAGCCGGTTCTGGCATTGAAATGAACCTTGACCTGATTCCTCAGCGAGAAACAGGCATGACCGCGTATGAAATGATGCTTTCTGAATCACAAGAACGGATGCTTTTGGTTATTGAGCGCGGACGTGAGCAGGAAATCATCGATATTTTTGACAAGTATGATCTTGAAGCGGTTTCTGTCGGACATGTGACAGATGATAAAATGCTTCGCCTGACACACAAAGGAGAGGTTGTGTGCGAGCTGCCTGTTGATGCCTTGGCAGAAGAAGCACCGGTTTACCATAAGCCTTCTCAAGAGCCTGCTTATTATCGCGAGTTTTTGGAAACGGACGTTCCGGCTCCGCAAATTGAAGATGCGAATGAAACGCTGAAGGCCCTTCTTCAGCAGCCGACGATTGCGAGTAAAGAGTGGGTTTATGATCAGTATGACTACATGGTGCGCACGAATACAGTTGTCGCTCCTGGGTCTGATGCTGGTGTTCTCAGAATCCGCGGAACGAAAAAGGCGCTGGCGATGACGACAGACTGTAACGCGCGTTATCTCTATCTTGATCCTGAAGTCGGAGGGAAAATTGCTGTCGCTGAAGCAGCCCGCAACATCATTTGCTCAGGCGCAGAACCGCTTGCGGTCACAGATAACCTTAACTTCGGAAACCCGGAGAAGCCGGAAATCTTCTGGCAGATCGAAAAAGCGGCAGACGGCATAAGCGAAGCGTGCAATGTTCTCAGCACACCGGTTATCGGCGGTAACGTATCTCTTTATAACGAATCAAACGGCACGGCGATCTATCCGACACCAGTTATCGGCATGGTTGGCTTAATTGAAGATACAGCACACATTACAACACAGCATTTCAAACAAGCGGGAGATCTCGTATATGTGATCGGTGAAACAAAACCAGAGTTTGCCGGAAGCGAGCTGCAAAAAATGACAGAAGGCCGTATTTACGGCAAAGCGCCGCAAATCGATCTTGATGTAGAGCTGTCTCGTCAAAAAGCACTGCTTGACGCGATTAAAAAAGGCTTCGTTCAATCTGCGCATGATGTGTCTGAAGGCGGCTTAGGCGTAGCGATTGCGGAAAGTGTCATGACGACTGAAAACCTTGGCGCTAATGTGACTGTAGAAGGGGAAGCGGCATTATTATTCTCTGAATCTCAATCCCGCTTCGTCGTTTCAGTGAAAAAAGAACATCAAGAAGCGTTTGAAGCAACTGTCAAAGATGCGGTTCATATTGGTGAGGTAACAGCTGACGGAATTCTGGCGATTCAAAACCAAGACGGACAACAAATGATTCATGCGCAAACGAAAGAGCTTGAACGCGTATGGAAAGGAGCTATCCCATGCTTGCTGAAATCAAAGGCTTAAATGAAGAATGCGGCGTTTTTGGGATTTGGGGACATGAAGAAGCCCCGCAAATCACGTATTACGGTCTCCACAGCCTTCAGCACCGAGGACAGGAGGGTGCGGGCATCGTAGCGACTGACGGTGAAAAGCTGACGGCTCACAAAGGCCAAGGTCTGATCACTGAAGTATTTCAAAATGGCGAACTCAGCAAAGTAAAGGGAAAAGGCGCTATCGGGCACGTTCGGTACGCAACGGCTGGAGGCGGCGGATACGAAAATGTTCAGCCGCTCCTCTTCCGTTCCCAAAACAACGGCAGCCTGGCGCTTGCTCATAACGGAAATCTTGTCAACGCCACTCAGCTGAAGCAGCAGCTCGAAAATCAAGGGAGCATCTTTCAAACCTCTTCGGATACAGAGGTTTTGGCTCACCTGATCAAAAGAAGCGGACACTTCACGCTGAAGGACCAAATTAAAAACTCGCTTTCTATGCTGAAAGGCGCCTACGCGTTCCTGATCATGACCGAAACAGAAATGATTGTCGCACTTGATCCAAACGGGCTGAGACCGCTATCCATCGGCATGATGGGCGACGCTTATGTGGTCGCATCAGAAACATGCGCATTTGACGTCGTCGGCGCAACGTACCTTCGCGAGGTAGAGCCGGGGGAAATGCTGATCATTAATGATGAAGGCATGAAATCAGAGCGTTTTTCCATGAATATCAACCGTTCCATTTGCAGCATGGAGTACATTTATTTCTCCAGACCAGACAGCAATATTGACGGTATTAACGTACACAGTGCCCGTAAAAACCTTGGAAAAATGCTGGCTCAGGAATCCGCAGTTGAAGCTGACGTCGTAACCGGGGTTCCGGATTCCAGTATTTCTGCGGCGATCGGCTATGCAGAGGCAACAGGCATTCCGTATGAGCTCGGTTTAATCAAAAACCGCTATGTTGGCAGAACGTTTATTCAGCCGTCCCAGGCTCTGCGTGAGCAAGGCGTCAGAATGAAGCTGTCTGCGGTGCGCGGGGTTGTAGAAGGCAAACGCGTCGTGATGGTGGATGACTCTATCGTACGCGGAACAACTAGCCGCCGGATTGTCACGATGCTTAGAGAAGCGGGTGCGACAGAGGTGCATGTGAAAATCAGTTCACCGCCGATCGCTCATCCGTGCTTTTACGGCATTGATACGTCCACACATGAAGAATTAATCGCGTCTTCGCACTCTGTTGAAGAAATCCGTCAGGAAATCGGAGCCGATACCCTCTCATTTTTGAGTGTGGAAGGGTTGCTGAAAGGCATCGGCAGAAAATACGATGACTCGAATTGCGGACAGTGTCTCGCTTGCTTTACAGGAAAATATCCGACTGAAATTTACCAGGATACAGTGCTTCCTCACGTAAAAGAAGCAGTATTAACCAAATAAAACTTGAAAATGACATAAAGGCAGCGCAGTTCGGCTGCCTTTCTCTTTCTGCCCTCGTTCGGGGAAATATTTTGAAAAGCGCCTTAAAGGAGTGAATAGGATGTCTGAAGCATATAAAAACGCAGGAGTTGACATCGAAGCCGGATATGAAGCTGTAAAACGAATGAAAAAACACGTGGAGCGCACGAAACGGCTTGGCGTTATGGGCAGCCTTGGCGGTTTTGGCGGCATGTTTGACCTGTCTGAGCTTTCTTATCAAAAACCAGTTCTCATTTCGGGAACGGACGGTGTCGGCACAAAATTAAAGCTCGCTTTTTCCATGGATAAGCATGACACGATTGGCGTGGATGCTGTTGCAATGTGTGTCAATGACGTGCTGGCACAAGGTGCAGAGCCGCTGTTTTTCCTCGATTATTTAGCGGTTGGCAAAGCGGACCCAGTGAAAATTGAACAGATTGTACAAGGTGTGGCGGAAGGCTGTGAGCAATCAGGTTCAGCCTTAGTCGGCGGTGAAACGGCTGAAATGCCGGGACTCTATACAGCTGATGAATACGATATTGCCGGTTTCTCAGTCGGAGTGGCAGAAAAGGACGAAATCGTGACTGGAGAAAACATCGAAGAGGGCCATCTGTTGATCGGCCTCAGCTCCAGCGGCCTTCACAGCAACGGCTTTTCCCTTGTCAGAAAAGTGCTTCTGGATGATGCGGAGCTGGACCTCGATACAACATATGAGCCGTTTGAACGCCCGCTTGGCGAGGAATTGCTTGAACCGACGAGGATTTACGTGAAGCCTGTGCTTGCCGCGGTCAAAAGCGGAAAAATCGACGGCATGGCGCACGTGACAGGCGGAGGATTTATTGAAAATATTCCGCGTATGCTTCCGGAAGGCTTAAGTGCGGAAATTGATCATGGCTCATGGCCGATCCCGCCGATTTTTTCTTTCTTGCAAGAGTACGGCCAGCTAAAGGAAGAAGACATGTTCAACGTCTTTAATATGGGTATCGGTTTTGTTTTGGCTGTCAAAGAAGAGCATCTGACAGATGTGATCGGAACGCTTGAAAGCCATGGCGAAAAAGCCTATTTAATCGGGCGTGTGAAAAAAGGTGAAGGCGTCACATTCGGCGGTGCGGCACTTTCATGAAAAAGTTTGCGGTATTTGCATCAGGAAACGGTTCAAACTTCGAAGCCATCGTCACGCGTTTGAAGGAGGAGAACTGGGATGCGTCAGCAGCGCTCCTCGTTTGCGACAAACCGCAGGCGAAAGTCATCGAACGGGCGGAAGCATTCCACATTCCATCCTTTGCATTTGAGCCGAAGTCTTATGAAAACAAGGCTGCATTTGAAAAAGCCATTATTGAACAGCTTCGTCTTCACGAGGTTGAATTGATTGTTCTTGCCGGCTATATGAGGCTGATCGGTGATACGCTCCTTCAAGCATATGGAGGAAAAATCATTAACATTCACCCGTCGCTTCTTCCGGCGTTTCCTGGAATCGACGCAGTCGGACAGGCATACCGGGCGGGTGTGAAGGTGGCCGGAATCACCGTGCATTATGTCGATGAAGGAATGGATACAGGTCCGATCATCGCTCAAAAGGCAATCGAAATTGATGAACATGATACATTGGAAACAATCGAACAGCGGATTCACAAGCTTGAGCATAAATGGTATCCGAGTGTGATTAAACAGCTATTAGGATTAAATAACAGAGGTGAAAAGGCATGACCATTAAACGTGCGTTAATCAGTGTTTCAGATAAAACAAATCTTGTTCCTTTCGTAAAAGAACTGACAGATCTTGGCGTTGAAGTCATCTCCACAGGCGGAACGAAAAAGCTTCTTCAAGAAAACGGTGTGGATGTGATCGGAATTTCTGAAGTGACAGGCTTCCCTGAAATTATGGACGGCCGGTTAAAAACCCTACACCCGAATATTCACGGCGGCCTTCTGGCGGTTCGCGGCAATGAAGAGCATATGGCGCAGATCAATGAACACGGGATTCAGCCGATTGACCTCGTTGTCGTCAACCTCTATCCATTTAAAGAAACGATTTCTAAAGAAGACGTCACGTATGAAGAAGCGATTGAAAATATCGACATCGGCGGACCTGGCATGCTGCGTGCGGCATCAAAGAACCATCAGGATGTCACGGTTATCGTCGATCCGGCCGATTACAGCCCAGTGCTAAATCAAATCAAAGAAGAAGGCAGCGTATCTCTTCAGAAAAAACGCGAGCTCGCGGCAAAGGTATTCCGTCATACTGCGGCATATGATGCACTGATCGCTGACTATCTGACAAATGTTGTCGGTGAAAAAGAACCAGAGCAATTCACTGTGACATTTGAGAAAAAACAATCGCTTCGCTATGGAGAAAACCCGCATCAGGAAGCAACTTTCTATCAAACAGCTCTTCCTGTCAAAGGCTCCATTGCGCAAGCAGAACAGCTTCACGGAAAAGAGCTTTCTTACAACAACATTAAAGACGCGGATGCGGCAGTTCAAATCGTTCGTGAATTCACTGAACCGGCTGCGGTTGCCGTGAAGCATATGAACCCGTGCGGCGTGGGAACAGGAAAAACGATCGCCGAAGCGTTTGACAGAGCGTTTGAAGCGGATAAAACATCTATCTTCGGCGGCATTATCGCGCTGAACCGTGAAGTGGACAAGGCAACTGCCGAAGCGCTTCACAACATTTTCTTAGAAATCATCATTGCGCCTTCATTCAGCCAAGAAGCGCTCGACGTCCTGACTGCGAAGAAAAATCTCCGTCTGCTGACGCTTGACGTATCTGCTGCTGTTCAAAAGGAAAAACAGCTGACATCCGTTCAAGGCGGGCTATTGATTCAAGATTTAGATATGCACGGCTTTGATGATGCTGAGATCAGCATCCCGACAAAAAGAGAGCCGAATGAGCAAGAGTGGGAAGACTTGAAGCTTGCTTGGAAAGTCGTGAAGCATGTGAAATCAAATGCGATCGTTCTCGCAAAGGACAACATGACAGTCGGCGTGGGAGCAGGCCAAATGAACCGCGTCGGATCGGCAAAAATCGCAATCGAGCAAGCAGGGGAAAAAGCGAAAGGCAGCGCGCTCGGATCTGATGCATTTTTCCCAATGCCGGATACTGTTGAAGAAGCGGCAAAAGCGGGCGTTACGGCTATCATTCAGCCGGGGGGATCTGTGCGTGACGAGGATTCCATCAAAAAAGCGGATGAATACGGCATTGCCATGGTATTCACCGGCATCAGACACTTCAAACATTAAGGGGATGAAAACGACGTGAATGTATTAATTATCGGTAAAGGCGGAAGAGAACATACGCTGGCGTGGAAGGCAGCGCAAAGCAGCCTCGTCGAGAATGTATTTGCAGCTCCTGGAAATGACGGCATGGAAGCTTCCGCACAGCTTGTAAACATTGAGGAAAGCGACCACGCAGGGCTTGTCTCGTTTGCAAAAGAAAACCAGGTCGGCCTAACCATTGTCGGCCCTGAGGTTCCTTTAATTGAAGGTCTGGTGGATGAATTCGAAAAAGCGGGTCTGCGCGTGTTCGGCCCGTCAAAAGCCGCGGCGATCATCGAAGGAAGCAAACAGTTCGCTAAGGACTTAATGAAGAAATACGACATTCCGACCGCAGAATACGACACGTTTACATCCTTTGATGAGGCGAAGGCATATGTGCAGGAAAAAGGTGCTCCGATTGTGATAAAAGCAGATGGACTTGCAGCTGGAAAAGGCGTTACTGTGGCTATGACAGAGGAAGAAGCAATTGCATGTCTGCATGACTTTCTTGAGGATGAAAAGTTCGGTGATGCGAGCGCGTCCGTTGTCATTGAAGAATACCTTTCTGGTGAAGAATTTTCTCTAATGGCCTTTGTCAAAGGAGAAAAAGTGTATCCAATGGTGATTGCCCAGGATCACAAGCGTGCGTTTGACGGAGACAAAGGCCCGAATACGGGCGGAATGGGCGCTTACTCTCCAGTTCCGCAAATTTCGGAAGAAACGGTTCGCCATGCTGTAGAAACGATCGTGAAGCCGGCCGCAAAAGCAATGGTACAAGAAGGCCGTTCCTTCACTGGCGTTTTGTACGCTGGATTGATGCTTACTGAAAACGGCTCGAAGGTCATTGAATTTAATGCCCGTTTCGGCGATCCGGAAACACAGGTCGTGCTTCCGCGCATGGAATCTGATCTGGTACAGGTGCTTCTTGATCTTTTAGATGATAAGGAAGTTGACTTAAGATGGAAGGATACCGCTGCTGTTAGTGTGGTGCTTGCTTCTGAAGGATATCCGGAAAGCTACGCAAAAGGCACGCCGATCGGCAGCCTTGCTGCGGAAACTGAGCAGGTCGTGGTCTTCCATGCCGGAACGAAAGCAGAAGGCGGAGAGTTCGTTACAAACGGGGGGCGCGTCGCCAATGTGACAGCTTTTGATGAATCGTTTGAAGCGGCTAGAGACCGAGTGTACAAAGCGGTTGATGAAATTTTCAAACCGGGACTCTTTTTCAGAAAAGACATTGGGGCACGCGCTTTAAAGGCTGCTCAAAAATAACTGAGGAAAACCCGCAGATTAGCTGCGGGTTTTTTGTTATCAAAAAGCGGGATGGCAGCTGGAAGAAGAAAGGACAACGAGCGTGGTCGGTTTTCCATGGGCCATAGAGGCGTCAATAAAATCCTCAAGCGTATGTACCGATTCAGTCACGACCTTTGTCACATAGCTGTACATACCCGTGATGCGGTGATTTTCTGCTACATCAGGATGCGATGTTGCAAAGGCGGCGTAGTGCTTGCAGCTTTTCGGCTCCATGAGAATAAAAGCGGTGACATGCTTGTTTAGTTTTTCGTAACAGATATTCGCGCTGTACCCGGTAATCACGCCTTTATCTTCCAGCTTCCTGACACGCTCCGCCGCGCTTGGCGAACTGAGTCCGACAAGCTTTCCCAGCTCAACCATCGTTAATCTGCCGTTTCGCTGCAAATGCGAGAGAATCTGAAGGTCTGTATCGTCCATTTGTCCGGCTCCTTTACATATTTAGGCGAATGAATGAAAATTCCTTTGATCATAAGGCAATGCTGTTGATTTAACTTCATTGTAGCATATGGATGCCGTCTTATTTTTTCTATAATAAAGCCATCAATCAGAGAGGAGGCATCATGTTGCCAGAATTACAGCGCTCTATTACTTGGATACAAGGGACGGCGTTAACGATTGGGGCGGTTTTAGGATGCGGGATATTAATTTTGCCGTCTGTTACCGCGGATACGGCCGGTCCGGCTTCTTTATTTGTCTGGGTATTCATGTCTTTTTTATCTTTTCTTCTCGTCGGCACGCTGGCACGGCTTGTGAAAATTGCGCCTAGTGCGGGAGGAATCACGGCTTATGTGCAGCTGGCTTTTCGAAAAAAAGCCGGAGCGATTTTGGGCTGGATCATGTTAGGGTCCGTTCCGATTGGCGTTCCCATCATCGCTTTGACTGGCGCGCATTACGTCAGTTACGTCACAGAGGCGGCCGATTGGCAGGTTACATCGATTGCTGGTTGTATGCTGGCTATATCTATTTTGCTTCATATGAAAGGGATTCAACTATCAGCAAACATCAGTACACTCGTCATATGTGTCATCGTATTTCTGCTTGTCACTTCTATTGCTGTGTCATTGCCACACGTCACGATAGCAGAATTCAAGCCGTTTCTTCCGCATGGCTGGTCTGTTGCTGGATCTGTTTCTGTTATGATTTTTTTCTCTTTTGTAGGCTGGGAAATGATTACTCCATTGGCTGAGGAATTTCATCGCCCTGAAAAAGATGTCCCAATCAGCTTGTTCTTGGGAGCGTCTTGTGTGGCAGGGCTGTATATCATGCTGTCATTTGTGACGGTGGGGACTCATTCATATGGAGAGAATGGAGAAATTGCATCGCTCGCCATGCTCATCTCAAAAGGAGCAGGGGAAAGCGGTGTATACGTCACGGTATGCTTAGCGCTGTTTATTACATTCGCCACCATCCATGCCAATATTGCTGGTTTTTCAAGAATGGTGTACGCATTGGCGAGAGAGGGGCACATACCCGTATTTTTTGGAAAACTCAGTGCGACAAAACGTACGCCTATTCGCGTTTTGACAGCGATGGCCGCAGTGTTTGGCTTAGTGCTTGCGGCGCATGGTCTGTTTCAAATCGATTTGACGACTCTGTTGAAAGGGCCGAGCGCGGCTTTTATCGCATCTTACATATGTACAATGGCGGCAGCACTGAAACTGCTGGGCAGGAGAGATATAGGCTGGTGGATGGCGCTCGGGGCATTTGTCGCGTGCGCGGTGATTTATTCATTCAGCGGCTGGGCACTGCTTTATCCGGCAGTGCTGGCAGCTGCAGGATATTTCTATATGAAAACAAAGGGTGGGCATAAAAAAAAGCTTGATCACGTTTTGTGATCAAGCTTTTCCATTTATCCGTTTTGATGCTCGTTATTTCCAGAATCACTGTGTTGAAACATGTAGGTCACAGGACAGAAGCGCAAGATTCCCGAACCCGCTTTCATGGCCCCCATAAAGATGTAAAAGAGATGCATTCTGCACCAAGGTTTTTTCGTAAACTTTGCACTGGCGGCTGACATAATCGTCAATCCGCAGGCGATTCTGAACACGGCATTGATGAGACTGATGTTTGGCTTCAAGGAAATCCGCTCCTTTTACTTAAAAAAGTTTTTTAACCGAACCTTCAAAAATTTGTAACGTTTTTATCGTGCGTGATGAGGAAGGATGTGATACCATGAGTCTAATACATGTAAAGGAGAGTATGTGAATGTCCGAACGCACCTTTAACTGGAAAAACAAAGACATCAGGGCACAGGTTGATGTTGTAGACTCAAAGCTGCTTCCAACGCTCCTTTTACGGAATGCTCTCGTCTTAAATCCATATGTAAAACAATGGCTGAAAAAAAACATTTGGATTTATCAGGACCGCATTGTTTATGTGGGTCATGAACTTCCGAATAGAGCCGAAGAAATTCATACGATTGATTGTGAAGGAAAATACATTGTGCCAGGTTATATTGAACCGCACGCACATCCTTTTCAAATATATAATCCCCAAACACTGGCGGAATATGTGTCTCAATACGGAACAACGACATTCGTGAATGATAACTTATTTTTGCTTTTGCAAAGCGGAAAAAAGAAAGCGCTTACGATTTTGAATGAACTCAAAAAGCAGCCTGTCCAGTATTTTTGGTGGTCACGCTATGACCTCCAGACCGAGGTTCTGAACGAGGACCACGTCCTTCCATTTGACGTCAGAAAACAGTGGATTGAACATCCGGATGTGATTCAAGGCGGAGAAATGACCGGGTGGCCTCGCTTGGTAGATGGTGATGATTTAATGCTCCACTGCATGCAAGCTACAAAGAAACAGAGAAAACGCATTGAAGGGCATTTTCCCGGCGCTTCTGATAAAACGCTTACAAAAATGAAGCTGTTCGGAGCGGATTGTGATCATGAAGCGATGACAGGTGATGAAGTGATGAGAAGGCTGGAACTGGGCTATTATGTTTCCCTTCGGAACTCTTCCATTCGCCCTGATGTAAGAAAAATCTTGCAGGAGCTGCATGAGAAGGGCTTCCGCTATTATGACCACTTCTTTTACACGACAGATGGCGCAACCCCGAATTTCTATAAAGGCGGCATGACAAACGAGCTGATTCGCATCGCTTTAGAAGAAGGCGTACCTGCAATCGACGCCTACAATATGGCATCATTTAATATCGCAAAGTATTACCAAATGGATGATTATTTAGGAGTTGTCGGACCGGGTAGACTGGCATCGCTCAACATACTGGAAGATCCGTTAAATCCGAATCCCGTGACTGTTCTGTCAAAAGGGACCATTCTGCGTGAAGACGGCTGTGATTCGAAGGCGTTTACAAAGACGGACTGGCACAAAGGCGGTCTTGTCCCGCTTGAGCTTTCATATGATATGACGATGGATGACTTGCAGTTTTCTATGCCGATGGGCGTGAAAATGCGGAATGCGGTTATTATGGAGCCATATATGATTGAGATCGACAATTCGATGGAACAGCTCTCATTTGACCATGATGAAAGCTATTTGACAATGCTTGATAAACATGGAAAATGGCGTGTGAATACGATGATAAAAGGGTTTGCCTCAAGCGTGCAGGGATTTGTAAGCTCCTTTACGACGACGGGCGACATTGTCGCGATTGGAAAAAATAAAGCGGATATGCTGCTCGCTTTCGCCCGGATGAAAGAAATAGGAGGAGGAATTGTTTTAGCGGAGAACGGAAACATTTTGCATGAAATCCCGCTTGCGCTGTGCGGCTGCGCCTCTTCGGAAGCGTATGAAGACGTGCTTGAGAAGGAACAAAAGCTGAGAGATCTTTTGACTGAAAGAGGCTATGAGTTTTGCGATCCTATCTATACGCTGCTCTTTTTGCAAAGTACGCACCTTCCGTATATACGCATTACGCCAAGAGGAATCTTCGACGTCATGAAAAAAACTGTACTCTTTCCATCGATAATGCGTTAAAATATAAAAGAGCAGGGAGCCGACATATGAAAAAATGGATGACAGTTTGCGCGCTGTGTTTCGTGTTTTTTCTGCTGGTATCCTGCCAGCAGAAGGATGCTGGCCCGGATACTGCAAAGAAGCTGAAAGCTCCTTTAACGGGGCTAAAGACTGAACAGAAGGTGACTGAACGCCGGCCTGTTGCTGTTGTGGTGAACAATCACCCGAAGGCGAGGCCGCAGTCGGGTCTGTCTAAAGCCGACATTGTCATAGAAGCGCTAGCCGAAGGGCAAATCACAAGATTTCTGGCCATTTTCCAAAGCCAGATGCCTGAAACTGTCGGACCTGTGCGGAGCGCGCGGGAATATTTCGTCACTCTCAGCAATGGCTTTGACAGCATATTTGTCCATCACGGCTGGAGTCCCGGCGCCAAAGAGCAGCTGGAATCTGGAGTTGCCGATTATATGAACGGATTGGATTTTGACGGAAGCTTATTTTGGAGAGCTGATTTCAGCAAGCCGCCCCACAATTCCTATACGTCTTATGATTACATAAAAAAGGCGGCGGAACAAAAGGGTTATAAGCTGAAGCAGGAAACAAATCCGCTGCTGTTTCAAACATCAGATGCAAAACCTGCAAATGAATCTTACAATGTTCGGGTAGATTATGGAACAAATAACGTTACAAATCTTGTCGAATACAACTATGATAAAAAAGCTGAATCTTATACAAGAAGCTCTGATGGTGTCATAACGACAGACCGGGAAACCGGAAAGCCGGTTGCAATGCAAAATATTTTCATTGTTGAAGCCAGCCATCATATTATTGATCAAGATGGAAGGCGGGACATCGACTTGGAATCAGGAGGAAAAGGTCTGTTGTTTCAGCACGGAAACGTCATTGAAACAGACTGGAAACAAGTGAATGGCAGAATTGTGCCGGTAAAAGACGGCAAGTGGCTTCCGTTTGTGCCAGGAAAGACTTGGATCAATATCGTACCTGATCTTGATGCGGCTTCCATTAGTAAAGGAGAAGGTGTGTAACGATGCAAATCGATAAATTACGCGGCAAAGAGCTGGACCAGTTATTTAACTCGATCTTATCGCTGAAAGACCTGGAGGAATGTTACCGATTCTTCGATGATCTATGCACAATTAACGAAATTCAATCGCTGGCTCAGCGCCTTGAAGTGGCGCGCATGCTTCGCGAAGGAAACACGTATCATAAGATTGAAACAGAAACAGGCGCTTCCACGGCTACGATTTCCCGTGTGAAACGCTGCTTAAATTACGGAAATGACGCTTATGAAATGGCGCTTGACCGTGTGAAGGAAACGGAAACTGAGTCTTCTTCAAAATAACATAGAACCGCCCTGCCGTTCGGCAAGGGCGGTTTCTTTATGAAACAAATTGATGGATCAGGTTGTCGATATCGATGATACTGCCATCCTCTTTCCGATAGACAACATGCTCCTTGGAAAAGTGAATCGGCGAATTAATCCCTGCTGCGGCTGCGAGGTTAAATAGTCCCTCGCGCAATGAAATAACGTAGTTGCAGACACGATGCTGTTTTTCCTCAACGCTCAGTGCTTTTTGCAATTTCGGATCTGTCGTCGCCACACCTGCCGGACAGGTGTTGGTGTGGCAGACGAGAGCGCGGATGCAGCCAACGGAAAACATCATGCCGCGTGCGATGTTGACAAAGTCAGCGCCGAGGGCTAAGGCGACCGCGATTTTATCAGGAGTCAGGAGCTTTCCGGAAGCAAAGATTTTCAGCTGGCTGCGCAAGCCGTACTGTTTAAGAAGCGTGTCAACAATAGGCAACGCTGTCATAATCGGAAGGCCGACTGTATCCGCGAGCTCGTAAAAGGAAGCTCCGGTACCGCCTTCACTTCCGTCGATCGTGATAAAATCCGGATGCTTTCCGCTTTTCTGCATATGAGAGAAAAGCTCATGCAATTCTTCAGGATGCCCTGCGACCAGTTTGATGCCGACTGGCTTTTGTCCGACATCTCTAAGTTTTTCAATAAAGTCGAGCATTTCAGGAGGGTTTGAGAATTCATAAAAGCGGTTCGGGCTGTCAATCGACTTTCCAGGTTCGACATTCCGAATATCTGCCACTTCCTCTGATACTTTGGCGCCGTCCACATGGCCGCCGCGGGTTTTCGCTCCTTGTGCCAGCTTTAGCTCAAACGCTTTAATTTGGCCAATCCTGCTTTTTCTTTTAAATTCCTCCCACGAAAATTCCCCGTTTCTTTTGCGCACGCCGAATAGGCCCGGTCCGATTTGGCAAATGATATCGGCGCCGCCCTTTAAGTGATACTCAGACAATCCTCCTTCACCTGTATTCATCCAGGTGCCGCCTGCCTGATGGAGCCCTTTTGAGAGCGCCGTAACAGCCCGTTCTCCAAGAGAACCGTAGCTCATGGCGGACTGGCCGACTAAGCCCTTCACATAAAATGGCTTCTCGCATGTATGCTCGCCAATCACCTGTACATCATCAGGATGGAGAAAATACGGGTCTGCCTTGATATGTTCGGCATGCTCCTTGCGTTTGAATAGATTGTCAGCATCCATTTTATAGATTTGGGTTTCAATTTTTGGCGTTTGATTTACGTGCATTTCTTCCCTTTGTTTTGGAAACATAGCGTTACGGATATAATAGCCAGGTTTATCAAAATCTCTTACAGATCCAAAGCCCATCATTCTGCTTTTGTATTTGCCGGAGATGACGGTTTGCTCATATTCCTTTCGTGAAAATGGCTGCTCTTCATTGTCATTGCTGTATAAATACTGTCTGAGCTCCGGCCCGATTTTTTCAAGGATATACCGAAACCTTCCGATGACGGGATAGTTGCGAAGAATTGAGTGCTCCTGCTGTTTTTCATCCTTTATGTAGATCCAGGCAAACAAGACGATCGGGATAGCGATGATCCCAATGATAAATGCGATGAGTGCTATTATGATGGTTTCCATCTCTCAGCCTCCCTTTTTATGTAACCATTTCCACAGTAGAACACTTTCCAAACAATAGCAGAAGGAATCTGGTGAAAAATGTGTGCTCCTGCCGATACAGGACTCACCATGCAGGTACTGCCATATGCTCTCTTTTTTTATGAAAATAGAATCAAAACACCTTTTTCAGTGAATAACGAGATTAACGGCTTTTTCCGTTTTTCCGCGCTATGTGAATTTGTTATAATGTTTAAATGGTAACAAACGAATGGAGGAACGTATGACGTGTACGATGTAACAGAGTGGAAGCATGTCTTTAAACTCGATCCAAATAAAGATTTGCCTGACGAACAGCTGGAGATTCTTTGCGAATCAGGAACGGATGCGGTCATTATCGGAGGCAGTGATGGTGTGACAGAGGATAATGTCCTGCGGATGATGTCTAAGGTAAGACGGTTTTTGGTACCGTGTGTCCTTGAGGTATCAGCGATTGAAGCGATCGTTCCCGGCTTTGACTTATATTTTATTCCGAGTGTATTAAACAGCAAAAACGCGGATTGGATTGTCGGAATGCACCAGAAAGCCATGAAGGAATACGGAGAACTGATGTCTATGGAAGAAATCGTGGCGGAGGGCTACTGCATCGCAAATCCAGATTGCAAAGCCGCGGCACTGACTGAAGCGGACGCCGATCTGAATATGGATGATATTGTCGCCTATGCGCGTGTGTCGGAGCTGCTGCAACTGCCGATTTTTTATTTAGAATACAGCGGCGTGCTTGGAGACATAGAAGCTGTCAAGAAAACGAAGGCTGTATTGGAAACGTCCACCTTGTTTTACGGCGGCGGCATCAAGGATGCGGAAACGGCCAAGCAGTACGCAGAGCATGCGGACGTGATCGTTATAGGTAATGCTGTGTATGAAGATTTTGACAGGGCTTTGAAAACAGTAGCGGCTGTGAAAGGCGAGTAGTAAATTGTACGGATTTGGTTTATGATAGAACATATGTTTTGTATAGGCGGGTGAACAAATTTTGAATTATATTAGCAATCAATTACTAAGCGGTTTAAACCCCGTTCAGCAGGAAGCAGTCAAAACAACGGACGGGCCTCTTTTGCTGATGGCGGGAGCGGGAAGCGGAAAGACGCGTGTCCTGACACACAGAATTGCTTATTTAATGGCAGAAAAGCATGTGGCGCCGTGGAACATTCTAGCGATCACATTTACAAATAAAGCGGCACGCGAAATGAAAGAACGTGTGGAAAGCATCCTTGGACCCGGCGCGGACGATATCTGGATTTCCACATTCCACAGTATGTGCGTGCGGATCTTGCGCAGAGATATCGACCGGATTGGGATCAACCGAAATTTCTCCATCCTTGATACGGCTGACCAGCTTTCAGTGATCAAGGGGATTTTGAAGGAGCGCAATCTTGATCCGAAGAAGTTTGACCCGAGAAGCATCCTCGGTACGATCAGCAGTGCAAAAAATGAATTGACCGAACCGGAGGAATTCTCTAAAGTTGCCGGCGGCTACTACGATCAGGTGGTCAGCGATGTATATGCTGATTATCAGAAGAAGCTATTGAAAAACCAGTCGCTCGATTTTGACGATTTGATTATGACGACGATTAAACTGTTTGACCGAGTGCCGGAAGTGCTTGAATTTTATCAGCGCAAATTCCAGTACATTCACGTTGATGAGTATCAGGATACGAACAGGGCGCAATACATGCTCGTTAAGCAGCTTGCCGAGCGTTTCCAGAACCTTTGCGTTGTGGGGGATTCTGATCAGTCAATCTACAGATGGCGCGGCGCGGATATCACCAACATTCTTTCATTTGAAAAAGATTATCCGAATGCAAGCGTGATTTTGCTAGAACAAAACTATCGTTCAACGAAACGGATTTTGCGCGCGGCTAACGAGGTCATTAAAAACAACTCTAACCGCAAACCGAAAAATTTGTGGACGGAAAACGATGAAGGCATCAAGATTTCCTATTATCGCGGTGATAATGAGTTCGGTGAAGGACAGTTTGTGGCCGGCAAAATTCATCAGCTTCACAGCACAGGCAAGCGGAAGCTGTCGGATATCGCCATTTTATACCGGACAAACGCGCAGTCCCGTGTGATTGAGGAAACGCTTCTCAAAGCGGGTTTGAACTATAACATTGTCGGCGGCACAAAGTTCTATGACAGAAAAGAAATTAAAGACATTCTTGCGTACCTGCGCCTCGTATCCAATCCGGATGACGATATCAGTTTCACGCGCATTGTCAATGTGCCGAAGCGCGGAGTCGGCGCGACATCACTTGAAAAAATCGCTTCGTATGCGGCCATAAACGGCTTGTCCTTTTTCCAAGCGATTCAGCAGGTTGATTTTATCGGCGTCAGTGCCAAAGCGGCAAACGCGCTTGACAGCTTTAGACAGATGATTGAAAACCTGACCAATATGCAGGATTACTTATCCATTACAGAGCTGACAGAAGAAATTCTTGATAAGACGGAATACAGAGAAATGCTGAAGGCTGAGAAATCGATCGAAGCCCAAAGCCGTTTAGAAAATATCGACGAGTTCCTGTCTGTTACGAAAAACTTTGAACAGAAAAGTGAAGACAAGACACTCGTTGCGTTCCTGACAGACTTGGCGTTAATCGCAGATATTGATCAGCTCGATCAGAAGGAGGAAGAGTCAGGCGGCAAGGATGCAATCACGCTGATGACACTGCACGCCGCGAAAGGACTGGAGTTCCCGGTTGTTTTCTTGATGGGGCTTGAAGAAGGCGTCTTCCCGCACAGCCGTTCACTCATGGAGGAAGCGGAAATGGAAGAAGAACGCCGCCTTGCGTACGTTGGGATTACAAGGGCGGAACAGGAGCTTTATCTGACCAATGCTAAAATGCGCACCTTGTTTGGCCGGACAAATATGAACCCGGAATCTCGCTTCATTGCTGAAATACCGGATGATTTATTGGAAAACCTAAATGAGAAAAAAGAAACAAGAGCGACGTCTGCGAGAAAAATGCAGCCGAGACGCGGCCCTGTTTCACGCCCGGTATCCTACGCCAGCAAAACAGGCGGCGACACCTTGAACTGGGCAGTCGGAGATAAGGCGGGCCATAAAAAATGGGGAACAGGAACTGTCGTCAGCGTAAAAGGCGAAGGAGAAGGGACGGAGCTCGATATTGCCTTCCCGAGCCCTGTCGGCGTGAAACGCCTGTTAGCAGCATTTGCTCCTATTGAAAAGCAGTAATTGAAGAGGAAAGGAAGAAGCAGATGGACAAAGAAACAGCGAAGCAGCGGGCAGAAGAACTGCGCCGCACCATCAACAAGTATAGCTATGAATATTACACCTTAGATGAACCGAGCGTCCCAGATGCCGAATACGACAGATTGATGCAGGAGCTGATTGCGATCGAGGATGAGCACCCAGACCTCAGAACGCCTGACTCTCCTACGCAGCGCGTCGGCGGAGCCGTGCTTGAAGCGTTTCAGAAAGTCACCCACGGCACACCGATGCTCAGTCTGGGCAATGCCTTTAATGCTGATGATCTTCGTGATTTCGACCGCCGTGTGCGCCAAGCCGTCGGCGACGATGTGGCGTATAATGTGGAGCTGAAAATAGACGGTCTTGCTGTTTCTCTCCGTTATGAAGACGGCTATTTTGTCAGAGGAGCCACCCGAGGTGACGGAACGACGGGAGAGGATATTACGGAGAATCTGAAGACGATTCGCAATATCCCCCTCAAAATGAACCGTGAGCTGTCGATCGAAGTGCGCGGCGAGGCGTATATGCCGAAGCGTTCGTTTGAAGCACTCAATGAGGAACGGATTAAAAATGAGGAAGAGCCGTTCGCCAATCCGCGAAATGCCGCGGCAGGATCTCTTAGACAGCTCGATCCGAAAATTGCAGCGAAACGAAACCTCGATATCTTCGTCTACAGTATAGCGGAGCTTGACGAGATGGGTGTGGAGACGCAAAGCCAAGGGCTTGATTTTCTCGACGAACTCGGATTTAAAACGAATCAGGAACGAAAAAAATGCGGCGACATAGAAGAAGTCATTACGCTGATCGATGAGCTTCAGGCGAAGCGCGCTGACCTGCCGTATGAAATAGACGGCATTGTTATTAAAGTCGATTCCCTCGATCAGCAGGAGGAGCTCGGTTTTACGGCGAAAAGCCCGCGCTGGGCCATCGCGTATAAGTTTCCTGCTGAAGAGGTCGTGACGAAGCTTCTCGATATCGAATTAAATGTCGGCAGAACGGGTGTGATCACGCCGACCGCGATTCTTGAGCCGGTAAAAGTTGCCGGCACAACGGTCTCAAGAGCATCCCTTCATAACGAAGATTTAATTAAAGAGAAGGACATTCGGATTTTGGATAAGGTTGTCGTCAAAAAAGCAGGCGATATCATCCCGGAAGTTGTGAATGTCCTCGTTGAACAGCGCACAGGAGAAGAAAAGGAATTCAGCATGCCGACGGAATGTCCTGAATGCGGCAGTGAGCTCGTCCGGATCGAAGGAGAAGTGGCGCTTCGCTGCATTAACCCTGAATGTCCGGCGCAAATCCGGGAAGGGCTGATCCATTTCGTTTCCCGCAATGCCATGAACATTGATGGGCTCGGCGAACGAGTGATCACACAGCTGTTTGAGGAAAACCTTGTCCGCAATGTGGCAGATTTATATAAGCTGACGAAGGAACGAGTCATCCAGCTCGAGCGCATGGGCGAAAAGTCCACTGAAAACCTGATCAGCTCCATCCAAAAATCAAAAGAAAATTCGTTAGAGCGCCTGCTGTTTGGGCTTGGCATCCGTTTTATCGGATCAAAGGCCGCAAAGACGCTTGCCATGCATTTTGAAAGCTTGGAGAACCTGAAAAAAGCCTCTAAAGAGGAACTTCTCGCGGTAGATGAAATCGGTGAAAAAATGGCTGATGCTGTGATCACCTATTTTCATAAAGAAGAAATGCTTGAACTCTTGAATGAACTTCAGGAGCTGGGCGTAAACACGCTCTACAAAGGCCCGAAAAAAGTAAAAGCAGAGGACAGCGACTCTTACTTTGCTGGTAAAACAATTGTTCTGACAGGAAAGCTGGAAGAGCTGTCAAGAAACGAAGCCAAAGCGCAAATCGAAGCGCTGGGCGGAAAGCTGACTGGAAGCGTCAGCAAAAACACAGACTTAGTCATCGCCGGAGAAGCGGCGGGAAGCAAGCTGACAAAAGCACAAGAGCTGAACATTGAAGTGTGGAATGAAGAACAGTTAATGGGAGAGCTAAAGAAATAAGAGGAGTGTTTTCTATTGAAAAAGACGTTGGCATTGGCGGCAACGGCGGCAGTATTAATGCTGTCTGCCTGCTCGTCAGGTTTTGGGGGGGAGAAGGAGGAAGAGATTACGCAAAAGACGGCGAAATCGTCAGAAAAAGCGATTGTCCCGAAATATAATATCTCTGACTCCTATTACAAAATGGTGCTGCCGTTTAAGGCAGGCAAAGCGCGCGGCTTAACAACGGAACAGCTGAACACTAGGCTGGACATTGACGAGTTTGAAACAGGGCTGATGCGTCTTGCCCAAGATTCTTTCTCGACTGACGATTATCTGTTCCAAGAAGGACAATATTTAGATGAGGATACAGTATTAAGCTGGCTGGCACGGAAAAAAACGGGCTCTGATTTGAAAAAAGCCGAAAAAGATGATAAAAACTTCAAAAATGAAGGCTTGAACCCGGCGCTCCCGAGCTCTGGTTCAACAGAAGAAAAGAACGAAAGCAGCCCGATTTATTTAGCATCCATGCTTGAGCACGATTATTTAGTCAGAAAGGACAAGAATTCTATCCAGCTTGGCGGCGTCATGATCGGACTGGCGTTAAACTCCGTGTATTACTATCGTGAAAAAACTGGCGACCCGCAAAAAGAAGTGGAGATTAAGGACAGCACGCTTCGCCAGCAGGGAGAAAAAATTGCACAGGAGGTTATTAACCGCCTCCGCAAAAAAGATAACTTGAAGAATGTGCCGATTACCGTCGCGCTCTACAAGCAGGCGTCAAAAACATCGATTGTGCCGGGGAACTTCATCGCCAAAACAGAGGTCAAAGCAGGCTCTACTGATATCTCAAATTGGGATGACATCAATGAAAAATATGTATTCTATCCGGCAGATACAACCACAGCAGAAAAATACCCGGATGACACCGAGGTCTTTAAGCGGTTCAAAAACTCAATTGAAGAATATTTCCCGAACTATACAGGCGTTGTCGGTACAGCGCTGTATGAAAATGATGAAATGAAGAAAATGAAGATTGACATACCAATGCAATTCTACGGAAAAAGTGAAGTTGTCGCGTTTACCCAGTTCTTAACGGGTGAAGTGATGGACTACTACTCTAAGAGCTCAGTTGATGTCGAAGTCAATATCACGTCCTCAGACGGACAGGAAGCGGTCATTATCCGCAATGCCGGAGATAAAGAGCCGACTGTTCACATTTATGACTGATAGAAAACCCTTGTGCCATATTGGCACAAGGGTTTTTATGTTATAATTAACAGGAAAAGGGAAAATATTTCCGCTTCTGCCGAAACACAAACCAAGGGGAGGTATGTTGATGCTGGAAATCGTGTGAAAACAATCATTATCAAATCTATAGCAATGAAAGGATGTTAGACGTGCATAAAGATATCAAAAAAATATTTCATGAAGAGCAGGTTTTGGCAGAAGCTGCAGCGAGATACGGTTTCTCAAAAGATCAGGTGCGTTTTCTGGCTGATGCGGAAAACTATGTATATGAATGTATGAAAGACAATCAACCTTATATTTTAAAGATTACCCATACGATTCGGAGATCTTCTGATTATATAATGGGAGAGATGGAATGGCTCCGTCACCTTGCAATAGGGGGAATTTCAGTAGCCAAACCGCTCCCGTCGCTGAACGGAAAAGACGTAGAAGCAGTGCCGGACGGAAACGGCGGGTCATTTTTATTGAGAGTGTATGAGAAAGCGCCAGGGCAAAAAGTGGATGAATCGGACTGGAATGAAACGCTATTTTATGAGCTTGGCAGATACACAGGCAGCATGCACAGCCTGACAAAAAGCTACAAATTGAGCAATCCCGCTTTCAAAAGACAGGAATGGGATGAAGAGGAGCAATTAAAGCTGAGAAAATATGTGCCTGAAGATCAGATAAAGGTGTTTCAGCAAGCCGATTCTTTGATGAATGAACTGCGGAGGCTCCCGAAAAGCCAGGACAACTACGGCTTGGTGCATGCGGATCTGCACCATGGCAATTTTAACTGGGATCATGGCAAAATCACGGCATTTGATTTTGATGATATCGGCTACAACTGGTTTGTTAACGATATTAGTATTCTTCTCTACAATGTCCTGTGGTATCCTGTTGTGCCATATGATGATAAAGCTGCGTTTACAGAAGAATTTATGACGCATTTTATGAAAGGGTACTGGGAGGAAAATGAGCTTGACCCTGCATGGCTGATGATAATACCTGATTTCCTCCGCCTTCGCCATATGCTGATTTACGGATTGCTGCATCAGATGTTTGACCTTAACACAATAGGAGAAGAAGAAAAAGAAATGCTGGCCGGTTTCAGAAGAGATATAGAGAATGGCACGCCGATTACAGCATTTGATTTTTCAGCACTGGTGTAGATAGAAAAAGCCAATGGGATTCCAGTCCCATTGGCTTTTATAATGTATCACACTTCACGCCGACTACGCCTTCAATGGCTTTAATGTCATAGTAGACGTCGGTCGTGTATCTGTTTTTATGGACGCGGACCTTCACTTCCATAATTGGAAAATCCTTTTCGCCTAGGTCGTCGATCCGAACGGAGTGTGCTTTGATATCTCTTCTTTTCATTTCTTTTAAAATCTCTGTCATTTTGTCTTTATCAGAAAGTGACATTCTGATGCGGATGTCTTTTTCCTGCAGGCGGTCGGGGCCGATTTTTCTGACCACCCATGGGAGAAATTCCACGCTGATCAGGATGAACAGAAGACTGGCAAACGCTTCTTTATAAAAACCGGCTCCCGTAGCAAGCCCGAGCCCCGCTGCCCCCCAGATCATGGCCGATGTCGTCAGGCCGGAAATGACATCATTGCTTTTTCGCAGGATGACACCGGCGCCGATAAACCCGACGCCGGAGATGATTTGTGCCGGCAGACGAAGCGGATCCATCATGATGCGGTAGTATTTAGGGAAATGATATGCCGCATTAATACTGACGATCGTCAGCATGCATGAGCTGACTGCGATGACAATACAGGTTTTTAATCCGAGCGGCTTATTTTTTAATTCGCGTTCAAGCCCGATGACCATGCCAATCAATGTGGCAATGCCCAATTTCAATAAAATATCAGGATCAATATACCAGCTCAACAGCAAACTTCCCCCTTCTCTATGGTGTTTTTAAATAAATATGATTTTCTCACAGTATTTATAGCAAAACAAGGGCACAAAAGCCACCAAGCTGCGCTTGATGGCTTATTGCTTACTTTTTGCGTTTTAACAGCTTTTCCATGACACCGAATAATCGGTAAGAGGCTTTTGCAGGACGTTTTGTGATCATGCTGACAATGATGCCGGCAATCATACTGAGAATAAACCCAGGGATGATTTCGTACACACCGGTTGATTTTGCCAGGCCGGTTGTAATCCAGATCAACACGGTCGCAGCCCCGACAATCATGGCAGCAAGCGCGCCCCATTCGTTCATTCGCTTCCAATACAGACTGAGCAGAATCGCAGGTCCGAAAGCTGAACCGAAGCCGGCCCAAGCGTATCCGACCAAATCAAGAATGGTGCTGTTCGGGTTCAATGACAAGAGTACGGCGATAACGGCAATGACTAAGACGGACAATCGCCCGATCATGACCAATTCTTTATCAGAAGCTTTTCGTCTGAAAAATGACCGGTATAAATCCTCTGTTACAGCACTTGCTGTAACCAAGAGCTGTGAGGAAATCGAACTCATGATGGCAGCCAAAATAGCTGACAATAAGAACCCTGTAATTAATGGGTGGAACAAGATTTTAGAGAAGATAATGAAAATCATCTCCGGATCTTTTACAGCAACTCCGAATTTATGGGCGTATGCAACACCGATTAAACCCGTCAGCACGGAACCTAGAACTGTAATGATCATCCAGCTCATGCCGATTCGGCGTGCAGGCTTCAAATCTTTAATGTTTTTGATCGCCATAAATCGGACAATGATATGAGGCTGGCCGTAGTAGCCCAAGCCCCAGGCTAAATAGGAAATAATGCTAATGACGCTCGCGCCTTTAAAAATATCCAATAAGTGTGGGTTAACAGCGCCGATTTCATGGAGAGTCGGAGCAACGCCGCCCACATGGGTAAAAGCAACGATCGGCACAAGCACTAGTGCTGCAAACATGATCGCACCCTGCACGAAGTCAGTCAGACTGACAGCAAGGAAACCGCCAAACAGTGTGTATAATACGACAACTGCGGTGGTCAGAAACAAGCCTAATTTGTAATCCGCACCAAAAGCAGATTCAAACAGCCGTCCGCCAGATACCATACCGGAAGAGGTATACAATGTGAAAAAGATCATGATGATCAATGCAGATACGATTTTCAGCAGTGATGAAGAATGCTGGAATCGTTTATCAAAGAAATCAGGAATCGTAATCGCATCATCCGCCGCTTCCGTATAAGCACGCAGCCTTGGAGCCAGCAGCAAGTAATTTGAGTACGCCCCGATTGTAAGACCTAAAGCAAGCCATAAGGTGGACAGCCCTGTCGCAAACATCGCGCCGGGAACACCCATCAGCATCCATCCGCTCATATCGGCCGCGCCGGCAGACAAAGCAGTAACGAATGGTCCGAGGCCTCTTCCTCCAAGCATGTAATCATTGATGTCAGTGGTTTTCTTGAATGCATACCAGCCGATTAACAGCATGGCAATAAAGTAAATTCCTAAAGATATAATAATTTCAATACTCACGTTTTACCCTCTCTTCATTTCTAATAATGTTGCATCACCTCTCAAATTGATGGTGCCAGTTAAGCAGCCTGGCGTAAGTGCAAAACAAAAGAAATTCTTTTGCGGGTGCACTTGGTAACTTAACCTAACAAAGTATTCCCGGCCATTCAAGCGATGAAACATTGATCATAAGCTGGAAATACCGTTGCAAACCTAGAAGGGAATAAAGAATAAAACGCTTTCAAAAAATAATTAAAGTAAAAATATTCAGAAAAATATTTCGTTTCTCCTTCGCCTCATTTTAGTATAAAATATATAGGGTATTGTTTCGAAAACACAGGCCTGTCTCAAGGCGTTTTGTTGCTTTAAAGGGCTTGTTTTTGATATGATCAGTATTATATGACTTAACGGAGAAATATGTGGAGGTGGATCATATGTCACGAATTTCAATAGAAGAAGTAAAGCACGTTGCGCACCTTGCAAGACTTGCGATTACTGAAGAAGAAGCAAAAATGTTCACTGAACAGCTCGACAGTATCATTTCATTTGCCGAGGAGCTTAATGAGGTTAACACAGACAATGTGGAGCCTACAACTCACGTGCTGAAAATGAAAAATGTCATGAGAGAAGATGAAGCGGGTAAAGGTCTTCCGGTTGAGGATGTCATGAAAAATGCGCCTGACCATAAAGACGGCTATATTCGTGTGCCATCAATTCTGGACTAAAGGAGGGACACAAGAATGTCATTATTTGATCATAAAATCACAGAATTAAAACAGCTCATACATAAAAAAGAGATTAAGATTTCTGATCTGGTTGATGAATCTTATAAACGCATCCAAGCGGTTGATGATAAGGTACAAGCCTTTTTGGCATTAGATGAAGAAAGAGCGCGCGCATACGCGAAGAAGCTTGATGAGGCGGTTGACGGCCGTTCTGAGCACGGTCTTCTTTTCGGTATGCCGATCGGCGTAAAAGATAATATCGTAACAAAAGGGCTGCGCACAACATGCTCCAGCAAAATTCTCGAAAACTTTGATCCGATTTACGATGCTACTGTCGTTCAGCGCCTTCAAGACGCTGAAGCGGTCACAATCGGAAAACTGAACATGGACGAATTCGCCATGGGGTCATCTACAGAAAACTCAGCTTACAAGCTGACGAAAAATCCTTGGAACCTGGATACAGTTCCCGGCGGTTCAAGCGGCGGATCTGCGGCTGCGGTTGCTGCGGGAGAAGTTCCGTTTTCTCTTGGATCTGACACAGGCGGCTCCATCCGTCAGCCGGCTTCTTTCTGTGGCGTTGTCGGATTAAAACCTACATACGGACGTGTATCTCGTTACGGACTGGTCGCATTTGCGTCTTCATTAGACCAAATCGGACCGATTACACGTACGGTTGAGGATAACGCGTTTTTACTTCAAGCGATTTCCGGCGTAGATAAAATGGACTCCACGAGTGCAAATGTGGACGTGCCTGATTTTCTTTCTTCATTAACTGGCGACATCAAAGGACTGAAAATCGCCGTTCCGAAAGAATACCTTGGTGAAGGCGTCGGCAAAGAAGCGAGAGAATCTGTCTTGGCAGCGCTGAAAGTCCTTGAAGGTCTCGGCGCTACATGGGAAGAAGTGTCTCTTCCGCACAGTAAATACGCGCTTGCGACATATTACCTGCTGTCATCTTCTGAAGCGTCAGCGAACCTTGCACGCTTTGACGGCATCCGCTACGGCTACCGCACAGACAACGCGGATAACCTGATCGACCTTTACAAGCAAACGCGCGCTGAAGGTTTTGGAAATGAAGTCAAACGCCGCATCATGCTTGGAACGTTTGCTTTAAGCTCAGGCTACTACGATGCGTACTACAAAAAAGCGCAAAAAGTGCGTACGTTGATTAAGAAGGATTTCGAGGACGTATTTGAAAAATATGATGTTATTGTTGGACCGACTACACCGACACCTGCGTTTAAAATCGGTGAAAACACGAAGGATCCGCTCACAATGTACGCAAACGATATCTTAACGATTCCGGTCAACCTTGCCGGCGTACCGGGAATCAGCGTGCCATGCGGATTAGCAGACGGACTTCCGCTCGGCCTGCAAATCATCGGAAAACACTTTGATGAAAGCACTGTATACCGCGTTGCTCATGCATTTGAACAAGCGACAGACCATCATAAAGCAAAACCTGAACTGTAAGGGGTGAAAAGAATTGAACTTTGAAACGGTAATCGGACTTGAAGTCCACGTTGAGTTAAAAACAAAATCAAAAATTTTCTCAAGCTCTCCAACGCCATTCGGCGCGGAGGCGAATACGCAGACAAGCGTCATTGACCTCGGATACCCGGGCGTCCTGCCTGTCCTGAACAAAGAAGCCGTTGAATTCGCAATGAAAGCCGCTATGGCGCTCAACTGTGAGATCGCAACGGATACGAAGTTTGACCGCAAAAACTATTTCTATCCTGACAACCCGAAAGCGTATCAGATTTCTCAATTTGATAAGCCAATCGGCGAAAACGGCTGGATCGAAATTGAAGTCGGCGGCAAAACAAAACGCATCGGCATCACGCGCCTTCACCTTGAAGAGGATGCCGGAAAGCTGACGCATACAGGCGACGGCTATTCTCTTGTTGACTTCAACCGTCAAGGAACGCCGCTTGTTGAGATCGTATCAGAGCCGGACATCCGCACGCCGGAAGAAGCGTACGCGTATCTTGAAAAGCTGAAATCCATCATCCAATATACAGGCGTTTCTGACTGTAAAATGGAAGAAGGCTCACTTCGTTGTGACGCCAATATCTCTCTTCGTCCGATCGGCCAAGAGGAATTCGGCACAAAAACAGAATTGAAAAACTTGAACTCCTTTGCGTTTGTTCAAAAAGGCCTTGAGCATGAAGAAAAACGCCAGGAGCAGGTTCTTCTTTCGGGCGGCGTCATCCAGCAAGAAACTCGCCGTTATGATGAAGCAACGAAGAAAACCATTCTTATGCGTGTCAAAGAGGGATCTGACGACTACCGTTACTTCCCAGAGCCAGATCTAGTCGAGCTCTACATTGATGATGAATGGAAGGAACGCGTAAAAGCAAGCATTCCTGAGCTTCCGGATGAGCGCCGCAAGCGTTATATCGAAGAGCTTGGCTTGCCTGCATATGACGCGATGGTTCTGACGCTGACAAAAGAAATGGCTGATTTCTTCGAAGAAACCGTTCAAAAAGGCGCTGAAGCTAAACAAGCGTCTAACTGGCTGATGGGTGAAGTGTCAGCTTACCTAAACGCAGAACAAAAAGAGCTTGCCGACGTTGCCCTGACACCTGAAGGCCTTGCCGGCATGATCAAATTGATTGAAAAAGGAACCATTTCTTCTAAGATCGCGAAGAAAGTGTTTAAAGAATTGATTGAAAAAGGCGGCGACGCTGAGAAGATTGTGAAAGAGAAAGGCCTTGTTCAGATTTCTGACGAAGGCGTGCTTCTGAAGCTTGTCACTGAGGCGCTTGACAACAATCCTCAATCAATCGAAGACTTTAAAAACGGAAAAGACCGCGCGATCGGCTTCCTAGTCGGACAGATTATGAAAGCGTCCAAAGGACAAGCCAACCCGCCGATGGTCAACAAAATTCTGCTTGAAGAAATTAAAAAACGCTAATAAAAAAGCAGCCCTTAGAGGCTGCTTTTTTATGGTCAAATTGAGATAAAGACAGAGATGAGGGCCCGAAGTCTTTCAACTTCTTTGTCGTTGGTTCCGGTCAAATTGGACAGCATGCCTTTAATAATCGGCTTGCGCGGTTTATCCTGAGTCAATTCTTCCTCGATAACATCAAGTGACACGGTGATATCCTCGGGCAGCGTGCTGTTTTCTTTCACTTTCTGAATGTCCTCAAGCAGCTGGTCTTTCCCCGCAGGCATCGGGTTGAAAATGTCTTTTGGCACAATCGGATTGAGTGCTGAGCGGCTCAGCCCCTGTACAAGATCATCCAGTCTCTCGATGATAAAGGCTGAGATTTCTTCTGCACCGATATTAAGCTCACTGTTAAATACCATCACATTCATATAGGAATGCACGATGCCTCTTGCCATGATGGACAGATCTGCGACGTACGGCTCGATTCCTTTTCCATAGGACGACAGCAAGGCGTTCCGGTACAGCTTATCCGTCTCCATGGTTACTTTGTAAAAGTATTGCTTGATTTCTTGATTTTCCGGAATGATATTTTCGGTAAGCAAAAGTACGATAAAATCTTTATGATCACGAAAATCCTCAAATTGAGCGCCAATTTGTTTTTTCAAAACTTCTTTAGGCGGCTTTCCAGCAAGATCTTCTTCTATATTTTTCATTTTGTTCATAGACATACCGATATAATATTCACAGGCAGATAACAGCAGCGCTTCTTTCGATTTGAAGTGCAAATAAAAAGCGCCCTTCGAAATGCCGCATTCACTGGCGATTTCTTGGATCGTCGTAGCTGCGAATCCTTTTTTCGCAAATAAACGAATGCTGGTTTTTATGATTCTCTCTTTTTTTTCATTCATGACGTGCTTCCCCTTAATCCTTGAAAAATTTAGTAAAATTTTCTGGTATATGAGTTGACGTTGTTGCGTTATAACGTTTAGTATTATATAGAATGACCAGTCAGTCAATAAAAAATGTAATGGAGGATATGATGAACCACGTTATTAATTTCGTTCTGAAAAACAAATTCGCCGTATGGCTGATGACGATTATTGTAACGGCAGCCGGCTTGTATGCGGGTATGAATATGAAGCAAGAGTCTATTCCTGACGTGAATATGCCTTACTTGACGATCAGCACGACATATCCGGGTGCGACACCAAGCCAAGTGGCTGATGAAGTGACCAAACCGGTTGAACAAGCCGTGCAGAACTTGGACGGTGTCAGCGTTGTGACGTCGACGTCCTATGAAAACGCATCGTCGGTCATGATTGAATATGATTATGAGAAAGATATGGACAAAGCGAAAACAGAAGCAGCTGAAGCGTTAGAAAACGTCAGCCTGCCTGATGACGCGAAGGATCCGGAGATTTCACGCTACAGCTTGAACTCATTCCCGATTCTGACGTTAAGTGTGTCCAGTGATAAAGATAACCTGCAAGAGCTGACGAAAAAAGTGGAGGACAGCCTCGTTTCTAAGCTTGAAGGCATAGAAGGCGTTGCGTCCGTCCAAGTATCGGGCCAGCAGGTGGAAGAGGTTGAATTCTCTTTCAAAGAAGACAAACTGAAGGAATACGGCCTTGATGAAGATACTGTGAAGAAAGTGATTCAAGGTTCAGATGTGACAACTCCGCTTGGATTGTACACATTCGGAAATGAAGAAAAATCTGTCGTCGTCAGCGGCGATATTGAAACAATTAAAGATTTGAAGAATATGAGAATCCCGACGGCATCAGCTTCAAGTGCAGGCAGCAGTGCAGCATCTCAAGCGGCGGCGCAGAGTGCACAGGCAGCCCAAAGCGCACAAGCGGCAGCACAGGCGCAGCAAAGCGCAAGCACAGCAGTGCCGACGGTCAAGCTTTCTGACATTGCTACAATTAAAGATGTGAAAAAAGCTGAATCCGTTTCACGCACAAATGGCAAAGACAGCATCGGCATCAACATCGTCAAAGCAAACGATGCGAATACGGTAGAGGTTGCCGACAATGTCAAAGCTGAGCTGAAGAAGTTCAAAGAAGACCATAAAGGCTTCAATTACAGCGCAACTCTCGACATGGCGGAGCCGATCACACAGTCAGTTGACACGATGTTAAGCAAAGCCATCTTCGGTGCTATTTTTGCGATTGTGATTATTCTCTTATTCTTAAGAGATATCAAATCAACATTAATTTCGGTTGTTTCAATTCCATTATCATTGCTGATCGCACTCCTTGTGCTGCAGCAGCTTGATATCACATTGAATATTATGACGCTCGGCGCAATGACCGTTGCCATCGGACGTGTAGTCGATGACTCCATCGTTGTCATCGAGAACATTTATCGCCGAATGAGACTCAAAGACGAGCCGCTCCGCGGAAAAGCCTTGGTTCGTGAAGCGACGAAGGAAATGTTTAAACCGATCATGTCATCAACGATTGTGACAATTGCGGTATTCCTGCCGCTCGCACTTGTAGGCGGACAAATCGGTGAGTTGTTTATTCCGTTTGCCTTAACGATTGTTTTTGCGCTTGCCGCATCCCTGGTGATTTCAATCACGCTTGTGCCGATGCTCGCACACAGCCTGTTCAAAAAATCATTAACCGGTGCGCCTATTAAAGCGAAAGAACACAAACCTGGCAGACTTGCAAACATCTATAAAAAAGTATTGAACTGGGCGCTGAGCCACAAATGGATCACGTCTATCATCGCTGTTCTGATGCTCCTTGGAAGCTTGTTCCTTGTACCGTTAATCGGTGCCAGCTACCTGCCGTCCGAGGAAGAAAAAACGATGCAGCTCACATACAGCCCAGAACCGGGTGAAACGAAAAAAGAAGCCGAAAATGAAGCTGAAAAAGCGGAAAAAATCCTGCTTGACCGCAAGCATGTCGATACGGTTCAGTATTCATTAGGCTCTGGCAGCCCGCTTGCCGGAGGAGATTCTAACGGTGCGTTATTCTATATCAAATATGAAAGCGACACACCTGACTTTGATAAAGAAAAAGATAACGTTCTGAAGGAAATCCAAAAGCAATCTGACCGCGGAGAATGGAAGTCACAGGACTTCAGCTCTTCAGGCAATAACAACCAATTAACATACTATGTGTATGGCGATTCTGAAAACGATATTAAAGACACGGTTAAAGACATTGAAAAAATCATGAAAGATGAAAAGGATCTGAAAAACGTAAACTCAGGCCTTTCCAGCACATATGATGAGTACACATTTGTCGCTGACCAAGAAAAACTAAGCAAACTCGGTTTAACTGCGTCTCAAATTTCTCAGGCCTTAATGTCACAAACATCGCAAGAACCGCTCACAACTGTGAAAAAAGACGGCAAAGAGCTTGATGTGAACATTAAGACAGAAAAAGACGAGTATAAGAGTGTGAAAGATTTAGAGAATAAAAAGATCACTTCCGCGACTGGCCAGGAAGTCAAAATCGGCGATGTGGCAAAAGTGAAAGAAGGATCAACATCAGATACCGTGTCAAAACGTGACGGAAAAGTCTATGCGGATGTCACAGGTGAGGTTACATCTGACAACGTCACAGCCGTATCAGCTGCTATCCAGAAGAAAATCGATAAGCTTGACCATCCTGATAACGTATCGATTGACACAGGCGGCGTATCAGCGGATATCGCTGATTCCTTCACGAAGCTCGGTTTAGCGATGCTGGCAGCAATAGCGATCGTTTACCTTGTGCTCGTGATTACCTTCGGCGGAGCACTAGCGCCATTTGCGATTCTGTTCTCATTGCCGTTCACAGTCATCGGTGCCCTGGTCGGACTTTACGTATCAGGTGAAACGATCAGTCTGAACGCCATGATCGGTATGCTCATGCTGATCGGTATCGTTGTCACGAATGCCATTGTCTTAATTGACCGCGTGATTCATAAGGAAGCGGAAGGCCTGTCTACGAGAGAAGCGCTCCTGGAAGCCGGCTCTACACGACTCCGTCCGATCCTGATGACAGCCATTGCGACAATCGGCGCCTTGATTCCATTAGCCCTCGGCTTCGAAGGCGGAAGCCAGGTCATTTCAAAAGGACTCGGCGTCACGGTTATCGGCGGTTTAATCAGTTCAACGCTTCTGACGCTCTTGATCGTGCCAATCGTATATGAAGTATTGGCGAAGTTCCGCAAGAAAAAACCGGGAACGGAAGAAGAGTAAAAAAACTAAAAGCCTCAGCTCTGCTGAGGCTTTCAGCTTGTTGAAAAACTCTCGCATTCGTTGTCAGGTCTGCGCGTCGGTGCTCACGAATTCTACATTCGCTCCGCTCCAATGCTCCCCCTTCCTAGACTACAAGGGTTTTCAATCAAGCTGAAAGAATGTTAAGGATGACAAAAGCTCAAAACAAGAATCAGTTTTGAGCTTTTGTGCGTTTTCACCTGTAAGATTATGTACATTTTGTTGCGATTTTTTTAACTCATAGTATAATTAAAGGTTGTTAGTGTAAAAATGGATCGGATACTCTTAAGTAGGATGATGAGATAATGAAACGTGCACGCATAATATACAATCCGACTTCAGGACGGGAGATCTTTAAAAAGCATCTTGCCCAGGTCCTGCAAAAATTTGAACAAGCCGGCTATGAAACCTCCACCCATGCGACGACATGCGCAGGAGACGCTACACACGCTGCCAAGGAAGCGGCATTGCGTGAGTTTGACCTGATCATTGCGGCAGGCGGAGACGGAACGATCAACGAGGTCGTCAACGGGCTTGCGCCTTTAGACAACCGTCCGACACTCGGTGTCATTCCAGTCGGCACAACAAACGACTTCGCCAGAGCGCTCGGCATTCCGCGCGAGGATATTTTAAAAGCAGCAGATACGGTCATTAACGGCGTTGCCCGCCCGATTGACATCGGACAGGTCAACGGCCAGTATTTTATCAATATCGCTGGAGGAGGCCGTCTGACGGAGCTGACGTACGATGTGCCAAGCAAACTGAAAACGATGCTCGGCCAGCTTGCTTATTATTTAAAAGGAATGGAAATGCTGCCTTCACTTCGTCCGACAGAAGTCGAGATTGAATATGACGGCAAGCTGTTTCAAGGTGAAATCATGCTGTTTTTGGTCACGCTGACAAACTCCGTCGGCGGGTTTGAAAAGCTCGCGCCGGATTCCAGCCTGAATGACGGCATGTTTGATTTGATGATACTAAAGAAGGCAAACCTTGCTGAATTTATCAGGGTCGCAACGATGGCGCTTCGCGGCGAACACATCAACGACCAGCACATTATTTATACAAAAGCGAACCGCGTGAAAGTCAATGTATCAGAAAAGATGCAGCTGAACCTGGACGGCGAGTACGGCGGCATGCTGCCGGGCGAATTCGTGAATCTGTATCGACACATTCACGTCGTCATGCCGAAGGAGAAAGCGGAACAGCTGGATGACTAAAACTTGGCTTTGTAAGCCAAGCTCAGAATGTTGACAAAATCCTAAAACAGTTTTCGTTTTAGGATTTTGTCATCTTTTCAGCGTGATTGAAAACCTTTGAAGTCTAGGAAGGACGAGCATTGGAGCGTACTTCCGCAGGATGCGGTGACAGCGGCGTTTGAGCAGGACGCTCTAGTTTTTAGCCGCTGGTCTTTTTACGTGAGCACCGAAGCACAGGACTGACAACGAATGCGAAGGTTTGCCTACACGCTGAAACTTGGCTTGAATAGGCCAAGTTTTTCTTTCGCTTAAAACTAGAGGTGATTATAGATGAAAATGAAACCCCCAGTAGAAAAAAACGAATACTATGACGTGACATTTGAGGATTTGACGCACGAAGGAGCGGGCGTCGCAAAGGTTCAAGGATTCCCGATCTTTGTGCCGAATGCCCTGCCCGAGGAAAAAGCGCAAATCAAAGTGACACGCGTCAAAAAAGGTTTTGCTTTCGGACGCTTGATTGAGCTGAAGGAAGAAAGCCCGCATAGAACGGACGCCCCATGCCCAATTTACAAGCAATGCGGCGGTTGCCAGCTTCAGCACATGACCTACGAAGGACAACTCTTGTTTAAACAAAAACAAGTCAAAGACGTCTTGGAACGGATCGGCAAGCTGGACCTGTCCAACGTCACCGTGCACCCGACACTCGGCATGCAAGACCCGTGGAACTACAGAAACAAAGCACAGGTGCCGGTAGGAGAACGGGAAGGCGGACTCGTCGCGGGATTCTATCAGCAAAGAAGCCATGACATCATCGACATGAGCGCCTGCCTGATCCAGCAATCCAAAAACGACGAAGCCGTCCAAGCCGTCAAAGACATTTGCGCAAACTACGGTGTCAAAGCCTACAACGAAGAACGCCACAAAGGCTGGCTCCGACACATCATGGTCAGATACGGCGTTGTTACGGGCGAAATGATGATCGTCTTCATCACACGAACAAACGATTTCCCGCATAAAGCGAAGATCATCGAAGACATCACAGCTCAATTCCCGCACGTCAAATCCATCGTGCAAAACATCAACCCAAACAAAACAAACGTCATTTTTGGCAACGAAACAAACGTCATCTGGGGCGAAGAATACATCTACGACCTCATCGGAGACGTCAAATTCGCCATCTCCGCCAGATCGTTCTATCAGGTCAACCCAGAGCAGACAAAAGTGCTCTACGCCAAAGCGCTTGAGTACGCTGAGCTTCAAGGGGAAGAAACCGTCATTGACGCCTACTGCGGCATCGGAACAATTTCTCTATTTCTGGCAAAGCAGGCGAAAAAAGTGTACGGCGTAGAAATTGTGCCGGAAGCGATTGAAGATGCCAAACGAAATGCAGAATTAAACGGCATCACAAACGCAGAATTTGCTGTTGGAGAAGCGGAAACCGTGATTCCAAAGTGGTATGAAGAAGGCATTACAGCCGATACGCTAGTCGTCGACCCGCCAAGAAAAGGCTGTGACGAAGCCCTCCTGCGGACGATTGTGGAAATGAAGCCGAAGCGGGTGGTGTATGTGTCCTGTAATCCTGGCACGCTTGCGAGAGACCTGCGGGTGCTTGAGGATGGCGGGTACGTGACGCGCGAAGTGCAGCCTGTGGATATGTTTCCGCATACGAATCATGTGGAGTGTTGTTCACTGCTAGTGAGAAAAGATTAAACGAGATGTCACAGTGTCAGAACCCTTCCAACATAGTGGAAGGGTTCTATGTTTGTGTAGGGAATTATAATGTAAATGAGTTAGGAGTGGTACACATGGGCGGCGGTTTATATGGACACAGAAATATTGAAGATGAGCGATTAAAGGAATGGATAAAAACGTGGAAAGCGGAGAATTACATTCATTTTTTTTGTAATTATTACGGAGTCGGAATGAACGCTGAGTTTAAAGACTCTTTGGCTAAGCAAGTTGAACTAGTGATACAAGAGTCTTCAAGTATCACTGTTTCAAAGGATAGATACTTGTTCGATGAAGTCATGAAATATATGACTCCTGAAATGTTTTATTGCTATTTTAGATATGACAGTTCAACTGCTTATTGTGGTAATTATTATGAAGTGTTGATTGAATTTGCTGATGAATTAACTAAGAAAAAGTTAATTATGGGCTATGACTATGTACAAACAGGCGGAATAACATTAGAAAAGAATGGTGAAGTGATAGGACATATTGGTCAAATGAGTGACCTTTTTTGGCACACGTTTTATGACCAGTATATTGTAGAGGATTATGGTGCAATAGAGCATGCGAGAAACAATGGCAAGGATATTACCCTACAAATTTGGAATGACAAAGTTTTTGAAAATACAGAGCAGTTTTACAAATTCATTGAACAGATTTTGTTTGAATGTAATGTTAATCTAGGCTTTGGTTTCAAGATGTCAAGATTTGAAAATGAAAGTAAATTAAAAGGGCATACGTCTAATACTAAACTATGCTTAAGTAATATTGAATTAGAGGAAACCCCCCTAAGATATTTTAACTTTGCTAACTATACTAAGATACCACGACATAAATACTTAGCTTATTATCAGGTTATTGAATTTTTCTTTACAAGAGCCGTCAGGAAAGCGAGGTTTCCTCAACCAAACGAACTCTTAATAGTAAAATACATAGCAACTAATTCAATAACTGAATTAGAAGTAGTTACATGGCTTGACGACATTAAGAGCAGGGGTAAGCACTATACAAAACCTTCGGAGAAATACCCTGCACTTTTTCCTTTGGAAGCTACAGAAATTGTTGAGTCAGTAGCAAAACGGATTTATTTAATAAGGTGTTCGTTGGTTCATTCAAAAGAAGCACCTAATGATGTTAATTTCATACCTAATCTTAATGATGAAATAATAGATAAGGAAATATCACTTATCAAGTATGTTGCAGAGAAAGTATTGTATAAATGGAGTAATGCTCCTGAATAGTCGAGGGTATAATTATGGCAAATCCATTTTCAAACAAAAAGAAAGTCCGTGTATGTCGTAACAATAGAGACAATGTAAAGTTATGGATGTCCCTATTTCTACTGGTAACTGACGCAATTCTCCGATGTGGTATTCTCGTTTAATTCTTGAGACAATGATAGAAGTTTATCAATCTTGGTCTCAGCGGATGAAAAGATTAAATGAGCCATTTTACCTGAAAATTTGGCTCTATAATCCGAATTTTATTTATTCACAATAGGTTGTCGCTTTTCGTGTGTGCTTAAATTATTACGGCAATACATATAATAGTTTAAATTTTTATATTAGATGGGTTTATAAAAAAATAGCCCAGCAGAGAGAGCTGAGCTATTTTTAAATTTATAGACCGAAGTAGTTTATTACAAATTCTTTATCGTCCTCATCTGTAGGCAATATCCCTAAATTTTGATATTTCCAAACATCTCGTCTTTGAAGGTCATCAAGTTCAGAGGATAAAACATCATCATAATTATAATCAATTGAAAACTTTCCGGTGTTTTCTAATTTTAAAGTGAGATTAGTCCAAATATCTTGGTTGCCTAGTTTAAATTCTTCTTTTAGTTCTTCAAATAGCTCTTGAAGTTCAATTAGCAGTTGATCGTAAATCTCTTCGCTCACATCAAAGTGTTCAGGTATATAATGAGAAAATACATAATCACTGTTATTTGGTGTTGTAAAATAAAAGTATATATCCGCTGAGTCATCAAGTATTTCAGCATATAAAACGATCTTTTCCCATTGCGAAGGAATCATTTCATTTAGATGTTCAGCAATCTTTTGATATAGTTCACCCATTTTTTGAGTTTCCATTAGATTAACCCCCAGCTTTATTCTTAATGATTGTTCTAACAGGTTCTTTATCCCCAACTTTATATACAACAATAAATTTAGAAGGTCTTAAAGAATCACCCTCATAAATGTTGTTAATTTTAACTGTCACTTGTTTCGGTGGTTTTTGACTTAAAGCTTTAGACCACACTTGCTCCATGTTGTACCATTTCCCGCCGCTCCTATTAATCTGAGAATTCATCGGCACGATATTGTCGAACTGGCCTGAGCCTTTGAATTGGGTGGCGATTAAATGGCCTCCGTCATCGTCGGGCCTTCGGTCTTGGGGCTTTCCAGCATTCGTCTGTGCATATTGGTTTCGTTTTGCTTCTCCCAGCTGTAAGTCTGCTTTGACACTTGTAATTCTACCATAGTTGTCAGTCGTGTATGTGTAGCCTTCTTTTGTTTTGTAGATGATATTGGGCTTCAGCACTTTCTTTCTGCTCCATCTTGCGAAATGCTCGCCGTATTTGACTGTTACCGGCGGTACATGTGGCGCTGGAGTTCGTCTTCCGCTTGATGACGTTCCGTATGGTTTCGGAAGGATGACCTTGGCGAATTTCTGAAGTCCCTCTTTAAGTGTGACCCCGTTGACTGCGTTATAAGGAACGCCCGCCGGAACTAAGTCGTGACGCGGATGATACGGGAGAATATCAGCTAGAGTGAGATCTCCGATTTGATTTAACTTGGTTTTGACGTGTTTTTTTGATCCTTCGATGCCTGTGTTTACTTTTTGTTTGATGTGATCAACGGTTTGTTTTGTGACTGTTATGGCTTTTTGGGCTGTTGCAGATTTGCTTGCTGTTGTTTTGACTTTGGTCGTCACTTTGGCGGCTGTGCCAGTTTTTGAGACGGCTCCTACGCCTTTTGTGCCGACAATTGATGTGACAACAGTGCCAACCGCATATGACACCCATCTTGCTCTTGAGTAGGTGTCACCATTCACCATGTCTTTTTGATACGATTCTTCGATTGCCGCTGAAATGGCTTCATACGTTTTGATCGGGTGAGCCATCGCTCCGGTAATCGCTTCAACGGTTCCTCCCGGATCTGTGACCATATCCCACAGGCCTACGACCGCGTCTTTCCCGGAATTATAAAGGCCGACGGCAACCCCTTTGAAGCCTGCTTCAAACTCACGCGTGTTTTCAATTTGGGTGAAATATCTCTGTTGTTCTGCTGTCAGATTTTCATAGCCGATCGTTTTTGCCATTTCGTAGAATTCATCGGCATCTGCATAATCGTAGTTTTTCAGTCTTTCTTTTAATTTTTCAATCTCGCGTTCCTTCGCTTCCTCTTTCTTAATCTTCAAGTAAGCCTCTGTCCGCTTTTCAATGTCGCCTTTTTTCTTATGTATGTCACTCTCACGGTACGCTTTGGCGTTGTAGTGGATGGGTGTAGCGTTTTTGCCTTTGCCCGTTGCTTCTTGGAGCTTTTGGAAGTCGGATTTGATGAATTGTTCGTTTGGTTCTGACAGGGCGTATTCAGTCTGCAGATCTTCGTCCAAGGCGTCCAATTTTTCCAGTGTTTTTTTGCGTTTGTCGTTGGCATCGGCCAGCTCGTCTTTGAAGGTTTCTGTTGAAAACAGGTCGAGCGGGAGGATGTCGTCGATATCGTTTAAGATGTCTTTCATCGCTTTTTTCTGTTCAGACATGATAGATTTTGATTTTTTATTTGCATTTGCCAGTTCGTGCTCCAGGAAGGATTCTTCGATGTATGCGTCTGAGAGGCCTTTGTCCTCGGCGGCTCCGGCGATACTATTGAAAAATGCGATTTTCATGTCGATGTAGTCGATCCATTGGTCGGTGACGCCGACGTGGTCGTGGTAGAAGGCTTTGATATTGCTGGCGCCTTTACCTGAGAATTCACTGTCACTGAGATCAGCGACGCTTTTTAATGCTTTTCTCAAATTAACCATTTGCGTTCTTAGTTCTTTGTACTCTTTTGCACGGTCTGTCGCTTCTGAAAGCAGTGTTTTCGCTTCAAATACTTTCATGACCATTTCCCTTCTTTTGTTCACTCAATATCAAAATTTTACCACGGTGCGGGATGGGGGTGGGGGTGAGAACGTGTTTTGGTGGAAAAATGAGTCATTTGGCATGTGTCTTTATTCGTGGAGGGATTGGCGGAAACATGGTCGAAATGATATTGATTGCTACACATTTTTTGGAAGTTTGTATTCTATATTGTTTTTTAAGGAGCATGTTGATGACGAAAAAACGGATTACATTTGGTTTATTAGTTTTAATGGTATGTGTCATCCTGTTTGTTCTGTATGTTCAGTTACGCAATAAAGACAGTATTCCTGTCCAATCTTCCGCCATCCACCCCGAAGAAGACCGCATCTTTTTTATCTACTCCAATCCTTTCATAAAAGAAAGCGTGCTGCTTTCAACCTCAACAGGCGAACGGTTTAACAGGCGTACGTTTAAGGTGGCGGATGTTCCTTATATTCAAATGAAGTCATACAAATCCACAGACCTTGTATTATTGGCGGAACACGAGCCTTTTTACTACACGCTGGAGAAGGATGCGATCAAAGAGCATCCGCTTTCAGATCCATTTGCGTTTTGGCATGAGGGGAAGGATGTGTCTGTTAAGGCCTATAATGTTGATACGACGGGGAATGAGATCCGCATAAATGATAAAAAAATGAAGAAGGAATATACCCTTACCTTGCCTTCGCTTGTCACGATGGGGGTCAGTGATGAGAACTATATTTATATCATTCAAAGCATGGCTATTTACGTGATTGACAGAAAAACAGAGGAAATGATTGAGACCCTGAGCTTAGCCTCATACGCTGATCAATTCGCAGACTCGAAGGAATTTATTGTTGCGAGCTCGGAGCATGAATTGACTGTGATTGAAAAAGGGACATGGAAGGCGACATATATTGCGTATCCTGAAGATCTTGAATATGCAGATACTGTGTATTATGACAAAGAAAGCGGCAGTTTTTACGTTACGTACGAGGACAAAAAGGGTGAGGCGAACTTGCTGGAGTATGGGAAGGAATTTTCTTTTCATACATATAGTTTGAATTTCCCTTATATGGAAGCAAAGTTTAAGGGGAATCTATTGTATATAGTTGCCCAGGAAGAGCATAAAAAGGGCATCGGCGGGTATGTGGGTGTGTTTGATATCCATTCTAAGAAGATGCTTTATCAGTTTGATTTGCCTGAGGAACAGGTGAAGGTGCAGGATTTTGTTGTGGTTGACAATAAGTGAATACGTATATGAAATAGAATGACAAAGACCCTTGCATAAAGGGTTCTTTTTTACGAAGAAAAACAAATTGACAGGATGAAAAAACAATTTCTTCCTTCTGTGTTGTTTTCAAAATTTGGGATTGATAGAATATGACATATCTCATAGAGAAGGAGGGAAGCCGTTGAGTCAAGCCATACCGTCTTCGCGTGTCGGTGTTAAGATTAATGAATGGTACAAGATGATTCGCCAGTTCAGTGTTCCGGATGCTGAGGTTCTGAAAGCGGAGGTTGAGCAGGACATTCAGAGGATGGAAGAGGATCAGGATTTGCTGATCTATTATTCTCTGATGTGTTTCCGGCACCAGCTGATGCTGGATTATTTGGAGCCGGGACAGCCTTACGGGAATCGCCCTACAGTGACAGAGCTTCTTGAAACGATTGAGACCCCTCAGAAAAAACTCACAGGCCTTTTGAAATATTACTCTTTGTTTTTCCGCGGCATGTATGAATTTGATCAAAAAGAATATGTTGAAGCCATCGGGTATTATCGCGAGGCGGAGAAAGAACTGCCGTTTGTGTCAGATGAAATTGAGAAAGCGGAATTCCATTTTAAAGTGGCCGAAGCGTATTATCACATGAAGCAAACCCATGTGTCGATGCATCATATTCTTCAAGCCTTAGACATTTATCAAAACAATCCCCTATACAGCATTAGAACGATACAAAGCTTGTTTGTGATCGCCGGCAATTATGATGATTTCAAACATTATGATAAAGCGCTCCCGCATTTAGAGGCGGCGCTAGATTTGGCAATGGACATTCAAAATGACAGGTTTATCGCCATTTCTCTATTGAACATCGCGAACAGCTATGACAGATCAGGAGACGATCAGATGGCTGTAGAACATTTCCAAAAAGCGGCGAAAGTAAGCAGAGAGAAAGTGCCTGATCTGCTTCCGAAAGTCTTGTTTGGATTAAGCTGGACATTATGTAAAGCGGGCCAAACACAGAAGGCGTTTCAGTTCATAGAGGAAGGATTAGACCATATCACAGCACGTTCTCACAAATTTTATAAAGAATTGTTTCTGTTCTTGCAGGCTGTGTACAAGGAGACTGTTGACGAACGAAAAATTCATGATCTTTTAAGCTATTTCGAAAAAAAGAACCTGCACGCTTACATTGAAGCATGTGCCCGGAGTGCTGCCGCTGTTTTTGAAAGCAGCTGTCACTTTGAACAAGCCGCTGCGTTTTATCGGAAAGTGCTGAAAGCCCAAGAAGATATTCTAAAAGGAGAGTGTTTATATGCCTATTAAGAAAAAAGTGATGATGTGTCTGGCTGTTACTCTAGTTTTGGGAAGCCTGTCGTTTCCAACCCTGACAAACTCCGGCGGAATTAAGGAATCAACAGATCGAAATACGACGTTTATCGATCATTCCCCTTACAAACTTAGTGATCAGAAGAAAGCCCTTAGCTAGGGCTTTTTCTTGCTTTACGGAAGACGTTCCATTTTCCACATCGCGGCATTCCTTCTATTTCTAACGCAAGACACTCGAAACAACCAAACCATTTGAGGTATAATGGATAAAGTGAATAACAGTATTTAGATTGATATATATGAAAGAGAGTGGAACATCATGGGCCGTAAGTGGAACAATATTAAAGAGAAGAAGGCGTCTAAGGACGCAAATACGAGTCGGATTTATGCGAAGTTTGGCCGTGAGATTTATGTGGCGGCGAAACAGGGCGAGCCTGATCCGGAATCCAACCAGGCGCTGAAGGTTGTGCTTGAGCGTGCGAAGACTTACAGCGTGCCGAAAAACATCATTGAACGTGCGATCGAGAAGGCGAAGGGCGGAGCGGAAGAGAATTACGATGAGCTTCGTTATGAGGGCTTCGGGCCGAACGGATCAATGATTATCGTTGATGCGCTGACGAATAATGTAAACCGTACGGCGCCGGAAGTGCGTGCGGCGTTCGGGAAAAACGGCGGAAACATGGGTGTGAGCGGATCTGTTGCTTACATGTTTGATGCGACGGCTGTAATCGGTGTGGAAGGCAAAACTGCTGACGAAGCGCTTGAAATCCTGATGGAAGCGGATGTTGATGTACGTGACATTTTAGAAGAGGATGACAGCGTGATCGTATATGCTGAGCCTGATCAATTCCATGCGGTGCAAGAGGCGTTTAAAAACGCGGGTGTCGAGGAATTTACAGTAGCGGAGCTGACAATGCTTGCGCAAAGTGAAGTAACGCTTCCGGATGATGCAAAGGAACAGTTTGAAAAATTAATTGATGCATTAGAAGATTTGGAAGATGTTCAGCAGGTATATCATAACGTTGATTTAGGTGAGTAAGGAGTGAGCAGGCTGTTATGGCCTGCTTTTTTTGTCCCGGAAATTGTTTTAGCTGTATGTAGGCGGCCGCCTATACGATCTATAAGATATTCTCATACTCTGGACTGTAACCTATGTGAAGGAGAGAGTGAATATGACTGATACAAGACATATGTATGGCGGACCTGGTTTTGGTCATTATCAGGGCTTTGGTATTGGCCACCCGGGTTATGGCATGTATGGAGGCCACCCGGGCTTTGGCATGTATGGAGGCTACCCAGATCACGGCATACATGGAGGTGTCGGCGGCTATCCGGGATATGGAACGTACGGAGGATACGGAGGATCCGGCGGTTACCCAAGCGGCGGCTATGGAGGCTCTCCGGGAACTGTAAATTATCCGAACATGCACCATGAAAATGATGGCCATCACCACTATTATCACCATCATCATGATGGAAAAGATAATCTTCATCACCATCATCACCATGTTGGAAAGGATAATTATCATCACCATCATGATGGTCATTATGGCCACCATCACCACCATATGGGCCACTGGGGAAAAGACGGTTATAAATAAAGAAGATGATGGTATAAAGAGGACACTCTTGCAGATCAAGAGTGTTTTTTATCTTTTTTTCTTGACTGTTCAGTCTGGAAACTGGTAACATTTGTTTCAGGAGGTGATCGTTTTTTGGGGAGGAATAAAGAATTTGATACGGCACTTGTTCTTCACAGGGCGATAGAGGTTTTTGGAGAGTATGGCTACGAAGGAACGTCTCTTCAGGGTCTGCTCTCTCATTTAGGCATTGCGCGCCAGAGCTTGTATGATACGTATGGCACGAAGCGTGATTTGTTTTTGTCCGCGGTGAAATCGTATCTTGAAGGGAAAAACGCTGCAGTTATGGAAAGGCTTGAAGCGCCAGGATCTGTAAAGGAAGCCATTCGTGATATTTTTCAGGAGGGTGTCAATGCCCTGAGGGATCCGGAACGGGCGAAGGCGTGCTACATTATGAACAGTGCGATTGAACAGATCCCGCATGACCCTGAGCTTGCCCGGTATTTTGAAAGACAATTCAAGCAGCTTGAGGACGCTTTTTATCAGGCGCTTTTAAGGGCGAAGGATCAAGGAGAATTGAATGGCGAAGATCCTGATATATCTGCGCTCGCCCGGTACCTGAATCAGAGCAGGCTGTCACTGACATTTATTGCAAAAGTGACGGCAGATATGGATCGGCTTCAGGACCATGTTGACGTGAGTTTATCAGTGCTTGATTAACATGTGGTAAAGGATTCTTTGCCCATGTATGTACTTTTTGGACTGAATAGTCTAGAAATAAAAATGAGGTGATGATGAATGTTGATGAATGAGTTTGAAAAAGCATGTGAAACATTGAGAAAGTTTATGGCTTATATGCTTGAGAAGGACATGAAGAGCTGGACGGAGCTTTGGGATGAGAATGCTGTATTTGAGTTCCCTTATGCGCCGGAGGGATCACCAAAAAGAATAGAAGGAAAAGCGGCCATTTACGATTATATTAAAGATTATCCTAAGCAGATTCATCTTTCTTCATTTACCGCTCCGACAGTGTACCGTTCAGCAGATACGAATACGATGATTGCGGAGTTTCAATGTGACGGCCATGTGGTTGAGACTGGGCTGCCTTATCGCCAAAGTTATATCAGTGTCATCGAAACGAGAGATGGCCGCATTGTGCGTTATAAGGATTATTGGAATCCGCTTGTTGTAAAAGAGGCCTTTGGAGGATCATTTTTGCAAACAGAGGAGAGTGGGAAATGATGAGACAGAATCCGATTTTAATCACGGGCGGGACTGGCACAGTCGGCAGCCGAATCGCCAGCCGTTTAATAAAGCTGGGATACAGAGTGCGTATTGCAAGCCGAAAAAAGGGCGCGCTTGCAAGTGCGGAGTATGTGTATTTTGATTGGAAGGATGCCTCCAGTTTTACGCCTACTCTAGAACAGGTAAAAGACATCTATCTTGTTGCTCCGGTTGGTGTACTTGATCCGGCTCCCTATGTGCTTCCCTTTTTAAAGGAAGCAAAGCGTCTCGGCGCAAAGCGGGTAGTGATGCAAAGTGCGTCTGTTGTCTCCGAGAACGGTCCCGTGTTTGGCGCGCTTCACCAGGCAGTGCGCGAGTTTCCAGAATGGACGGTGCTGCGGCCTTCATACTTTATGCAAAATTTCATCAATGTCCAGCATCGCATGTCTATTCAAACGGAGGGCCGCATCACAACGGCTTCGGGTGAAGGAAAACTTGGGTTTATTGACGCTGATGACATCGCAGAAACAGCCGTCAGGGCTTTGATTGATGATGTTCCTCATCAAACACATCATATTCTGACAGGTCCCGAGGCGCTGAGCTATGCCGAAGCGGCGGAGATCATTGGAGCTGCGGCGGGACGCCGGGTGGAGCATGTCAGCATTTCTCGTTCCGAGCTGCAGCATAAAATGGAGGCAGGAGGTTTGCCCGCGGATTATGCCCATTTTATGGCGAAGCTTGATGAGGCAATCAGCCATGGTGCGGAACATCGGGTAACGGATACAGTGAAGCGTGTGACGGGAAAAGAACCTCGTTCGCTGTCAGAGTTTGCGGCTGCTCATGCTGTGTATTGGAAACACTGATCTCATTTTGGACTGAATAGTCTAGAAAGACCTTCGGCGCTTCCGAAGGTCTTCTTATTGAAAAAGCTAAGTCGTGTTTTAGTCATAATCATGCCTCCTGCCTCATACCTATTAAGGTCATTGTTTTTGAGAAAGGAGGAGCCGGAATGAAGGATATGCAGCCGTTTACGCCTGTCAAATCATATACGCCCTTTCACAGCCGTTTTGATCCCTGTCCGCCTATAGGGAAGAAATATTACAGAACGCCCCCTAACCTTTATATGACCTTTCAGCCTGAGCACATGGAGCAGTTTTCGCCGATGGAGGCTTTGAGGAAAGGCACCCTTTGGAAGGATCTCTATGATTTTTATGAAAACCCTTATCGAGGGGGAGACGCACATGGCAAAAAAGGTTGACGCCGAATATTATCGTCAGCTTGAGCAAATACAGGCTGCTGATTTTGTGCTTGTTGAGCTGAGTCTTTATTTAAATACACATCCTCATGATGAAGATGCGCTGAAGCAATTCAATCAATATTCCGGCTATTCAAGGCACTTAAAAAGACAGTTCGAATCCTCTTACGGACCGCTTCTGCAGTTCGGAAACAGCCCCGCGGGCAAGGATTGGGATTGGGGAAAAGGGCCATGGCCGTGGCAAGTATAAGGAGGAATGCCTGAATGTGGGTGTATGAAAAGAAGCTGCAATACCCTGTCAAGGTCAGTACGTGCAACCCGACGCTGGCGAAGTATTTGATTGAACAGTATGGCGGAGCGGACGGCGAGCTGGCCGCGGCTCTCCGGTATTTGAACCAGCGTTATACGATTCCTGATAAGGTCATCGGCCTTTTAACAGATATCGGCACGGAGGAGTTTGCCCATTTGGAAATGATTGCGACCATGGTCTATAAGTTAACGAAAGACGCCACACCGGAGCAGCTGCGTGAAGCCGGGCTTGGCGATCATTACGTCAATCACGACAGCGCGCTTTTTTATCATAATGCGGCGGGCGTGCCGTTTACCGCGAGCTATATCCAAGCGAAGGGCGATCCGATTGCCGATTTATACGAAGATATTGCCGCAGAAGAAAAGGCGCGGGCGACGTATCAATGGCTGATTGATATTTCGGATGATCCTGATTTAAACGATTCCCTGCGTTTTTTGCGTGAGCGTGAAATCGTACACTCTATGCGCTTCAGAGAAGCGGTTGAAATTTTAAAAGAAGAACGGGATAAAAAGAAGATTTTCTAATAGGCAGATTGGCCTCTCTTTCATACACCCTTTTACATACAGAGAAAATGGTCTGTTTTTGCAGTTTGGTCTGCATTATAATCAAGGTGTGTGTGCAAGCTTACTTTTTGATTGGGAGGCCTTTATGTCAGCTTTTAAGATTGAGAACGAAACGATTGCAAATGGATTTTACGCGTGTCCGGCCGTCTATGAGGATGCAGAATCGATTACCGGGTTGCTCGTCCGAACAGCTGAATGGCTCCGGGATCGGGGTTCTAACCAATGGAGCGGACTTCTCAAAGGGCAAGATATACATGATATCACGGGGTCAATTGAAAAGGGACATGTGTTTGTGTTTAAAAAAGATGAAGAGCTTGCGGCTGTCGTGATGCTGCTGCCTGAACCGAGCGAGTGGGACCGGACGCTTTGGGGAGACGATGGGCATGAGAAGTCCATTTATTTGCACCGCCTCGCAGTAAGCCGCCGGTTTGCGGGACAGGGGCTTGGAGCCCGCGTCCTTCAGTGGGCGGAGACGGGCATACATTTTCCGGGAAAAACACGGATCCGGCTTGACTGTGTCGCTGATAGCGACGCCCTGCATTCCTTTTATCGGCGTATGGGATATGAATTCATGGGTGCTGATGCGTCCGGATATCATTTGTTTGAGAAAGAGATTTCGGCAGAATAAGCGTCCTTTGCAGGGGGCTTTTTTGTCTTTTCTAAAAGGGAGGGCAGGCGATGTTGTGGCCAATTTATTTGTGACAGGGATTGTGACGGCTTGTCTGTTTGCTGGCGTATCCGTTTTGATGCGGATGAGATTTCCTGACAAAAGTCGGCCGGAATGGATGTTGGCCGGGCTGATCGTCCTTGGTGTGTTTGTGATCTGGTACAGCCTCGTGTATGTACGCGGCTGGGAAGGGGCTGCGCTCGGAATGCTTGGATTCAATGTCATTTTCGGAGCCATTGCCGGATATTTGATCGATAAGGCCATCCGGCGTTACAGGAAAAGATAAGGCTGCTGCCGTCTCTCATCATGTCGAAATTTTCACAGAACGGCAGGAATTTTCTTTCGAAAGGAGAAATACATATTACTTTAAAATGAAAGCGTTTTCCGAAGCGGGAAGGTGATGTTGATGATACACAGTGTGACAAATGGGCTGAATCGTTTTTGTACGTGGGTGATGAGACTGGCCTATTTGAATGTGCTTTGGATTTTGTTTTCTCTTGCAGGCCTGGTTGTGTTTGGGCTGATGCCCGCTACTGCCGCGATGTTTACAGTGGCGAGAGAATGGGCGAAGGGGAATACAGATGCCCCGGTGTTTTCTGTCTTTTTTCGGACGTTTAAAAAGGAATGGCGGGCATCACAGATCCTCGGGCTTATCGTTGTGACGGCTGCCCTGTTTCTGTTTGCGGATATGCGGATAGCGGCTCAGATGGACCAGCCTGTGCTCGTCAATGTATTCCTGAGCATTAGTTTGATTTTCGCGTTTGTTGTGCTGTATGTGTTCCCGGTATTTTCTCATTTTGACGTAAAAATCAGAGAGGTGCTGAGCATCAGCTTTATCATTGCCTTCAGCCGTCCGGCGGTGACGCTTTTGATGGCGGCGGGCGCTGTCGGTGTGCTTTGTCTCGTTCTGTTTCATGTCACGTTTCTATTGTTTTTCAGCGGGAGTTTACTCAGCCTGATCTTAACGAAGCTGTCCTTTAAAGCGTTTCGGTCAATGGATCAGCGGCAGGAGAAAGAAAAGGCGGCATGAAGAAAAGAGTTGCTGGCTGGTACAGGCGGATGAAGATTAAGGATAAGCTGTTTGTGTTTCTATCGTTGATTATGGCCGTGTCTTTTCTGTTTGTATACAGCGGGGTCCAGTATGCCTTTCATGTGTATGATGAGCAGATTTACCGCAAGTCCTCGGAGGTGCTTCGGATGTCTTCCGAAAGGATCGAAGACGAGCTGAAGAAGATAGAGGATGTGTCATATGAAATCATTACAGACGAACAGATTCAGCGCATCCTGAGCATGCAAAATCGGGATGATACGTATGATCAATATCAAATGAAGCAGGAGCTTTGGGATCAGCTTGCGGGATATGCCAGCGATGAAAAGTACATCGATTCCATTCATTTGATTGATGCCCGCGGCTCAGAGTATTCAGCCGGAAGCAGTTCTTCAGATCTTTTGCAGCAGGAGCAGGAAGAGGTATTTAAGCGAGCGAAAGCGAAAAATGGAAGAAATCTTTGGATGACGCTCGGCGGGTCAGATCCTGTCCTGATTTCAGCACGGCAGATCAGGTCCTATCACCAGCTGAGTCTGAACGGCTTGGGCATGGTGCTGATCCAAGTCAATGTAAAACAGATGATTCGTGATGTGCCGCAGGATTGGGGCGATTCAGTCGGAGACATTATGATTGCTGACCAAGGCGGGAATTTGGTGTATACGGCACATGCATCAGCGCATGTTCCTGAGGCAGCAAAAGAGACGCTGAAGCACCCCGGTTATGACTTGATAAAAAAGAATGGCAAACGTTACTTTATTTCTTATCTTCAATCATCCTACCAAAATTGGAGCTACTATAACGTTATCCCCTTTGATCAGATGTTCGCGAAAATTTCCTTTATGAAAACAGTGATCGGCACATGCTTTCTCCTCTTTTTCTGTGTGGTTTTGCTTTTCGGAAGGAAAATCGCCAACAGCATCACGGAGCCGATTGAACAGCTTGTGACCGCGATGAAATCGGTACAGCACGGCGGTATTGAAGCAGGTGTGTCGCTTTCTCTGCCGGAACATACACAGGATGAGGCCGGCATGCTGAACCGCCATTTTACTGTCATGATGAAACGGATTAATGAGCTGATGGAAGAAAATGTGGAAAAACAGCTCATTATTAAAGAAACCGAATTGAAAGCACTGCAAGCCCAGATCAATCCGCATTTTTTATATAACACGCTCGAGTCCATCAATTGGCTGGCCAAGGCGAATCAGCAAAAGCAAATCTCAAAAATGGTGGAATCGCTCGGTTTTCTTCTGAGAAACAGCATACATATGAAAAAGGATATCGTGACCATTCAGGAGGAGGCGGACATTTTACGTCACTATATGACAATTCAGCGATTTCGATTTGAAGAGCGCCTGAATTTCACGTTGGATATTGACGATGAGGTGAAGCATTGCCTCATTCCGAAACTGACGCTCCAGCCGCTTGCGGAAAATGCGATTCAATACGCGCTTGAACCCTTTACAAGGCCATGCGCCATCCGGATTCAGGCCAAAAAGGCAAAGGAATGTGTCTGTATTACGGTCGAAGATAACGGTCCTGGCATGGATGGACGGATTCTTGAATCAACGGGCGGAAGAGGAATCGGACTTTGGAATATTCGCGAGCGCATCAGCCTGACATTCGGAGAGCCATACGGCTTGCGGATTCATAGTGAGCATGAAAAGGGGACGAGGATTGTGATCACAATACCGTGCCGAAATGAGGTGGTGTGATGTATAAAATACTGCTGGCTGATGATGAGAGGATTATCCTTGATGGAATGGCAGGAATCATTGAGTGGGAGTCGCTTGGCGCCTCATTGATCGGTAAAGCGCAGAACGGACATGAAGCATATGAAAAGATTGTACATAAGCAGCCGCATATCGTCATCACAGACGTCAAAATGCCCGGTATGGACGGGCTTGAGCTGATCAAAAAGGTGTCAGCCATCAGTCCGTCGGTGCAATTTATCGTCCTGTCCGGGTTTGGAGAGTTTGAGTACGCAAAGGAAGCCATGAAATATGGGGTGAAGCATTATTTGCTGAAACCCTGCAATGAACAGCAGATTATCAGCTCGCTGGAGGAAATCATTGCTGAGCTGAAGCGGCAAGATGTGCACAAAAAGAAAACAGCCCATCTGAAACACGAGCTGGACCATATCCGTTCCTTTGCAGCCGATCAATACTTGGAAGGCTTGATCGCCGGTGTGGCCCAGCTGTCTCCGCCGCCATCACTTGCCGGAAAAAAGATCCGCCTCTTGATCTTAAAAGGGGAACAATCTATTGATGCCGCAGCCAGAGAGGCACTCGGATCGGCACTGACAGCGGTTTGCAGCAGCGGAGAATGGACCGTACTCGCCGTAGAGGAGAACGCCGCTGAAAAGGCGGCGGAGGTTTTTGCAACCCGCAAGATGGCCATCAGTCAGGCGGGAGAACTCCGGCACGCGGGGCAGCTGTTTCGTGACACAGCTGAAGCGTCTGGTGACCTGCATGGGAGCGCAGTGATTTCGAAAATGATCAGGCTTATTGCCGACGAGCTCGGAAATCCGAATCTGTCCTTAAAATGGGCGGCGAAGGATATGCTGTTTATGAATCCTGATTATCTCGGGAAATTATTTAAACAGGAAACAGGCGAGAAATTTTCCCAATACGTTACACGTGTGCGTCTTGAGCATGCGATGAAGCAGATGAAAATGAGGCGGGACGCGAGTGTATCAGAAATTGCTGAAGAAATTGGGTTTGGCGATAATCCGAAGTATTTCAGTCTTGTTTTTAAAAAATATACCGGTCTGACACCGTCAGAATTCAGAAGAAAACAGGGAGGCGCTTCCGCAGGATAGCCATCTCTGTTTTTTTGACTTTCGCCACTGTTTTTTGAGTGTTTCGCCCTATCCGAACGCTTTAAAATAAAATGTAAGCACTTACATTAAAGGGGGGATTGGTTTGAAGAAGATTTGTTACGTGCTGTTATCCCTTGTCTGCGTCTTTTTGTTCAGCGGATGTTCAGCAGGTGAAGAGGCCTCGGGAAAAAAAGAAGACGTTACACTCAGAATCGCGTGGTGGGGCGGGCAGCCAAGGCATGATTATACAACAAAGGTAATTGAACTTTACGAGAAAAAGAATCCGCACGTCCATATTGAAGCGGAATTTGCGAACTGGGATGACTACTGGAAAAAGCTCGCGCCCATGTCTGCCGCCGGCCAGCTTCCTGATGTCATTCAAATGGATACCGCTTACTTAGCCCAATACGGAAAGAAGAACCAGCTGGAGGATTTAACGCCGTATACAAAGGATGGAACGATTGACGTCAGTTCAATCGACGAGAATATGCTGTCGGGCGGAAAAATCGACAATAAGCTATATGGATTTACGCTAGGTGTCAACGTGCTGTCTGTGATTGCCAATGAAGATTTGCTGAAAAAAGCCGGTGTGTCTATCAATCAGGAAAACTGGACGTGGGAGGATTACGAGAAGCTGGCGTATGATCTTCAGGAAAAAGCCGGTGTCTACGGTTCCAACGGAATGCATCCGCCTGATATTTTCTTCCCTTATTATTTGCGCACAAAGGGTGAGCGCTTTTATAAAGAAGACGGCACTGGCCTCGCGTATCAAGATGATCAGCTGTTTGTCGATTACTTTGAGCGGCAGCTGAGGCTGGTGAAAGCGAAAACGTCCCCAACACCTGATGAAAGCGCACAGATTAAAGGGATGGAAGACGATTTTATCGTCAAAGGCAAATCAGCGATTACATGGAACTACTCCAATCAATATTTGGGCTTTGCCCGGCTGACAGACTCGCGGCTGTCTCTCTATCTGCCTCCGGAGCAAATGAAGGAAAAGGCGCTGACATTGAAGCCGAGTATGCTGTTTTCCATTCCGAAAAGCTCTGAGCATAAAAAAGAGGCAGCGAAATTTATTAATTTCTTCGTGAATAATGAGGAAGCGAACCAGCTGATTAAAGGCGAGCGAGGCGTTCCAGTCTCCGACAAGGTGGCGGATGCGATTAAACCGAAGCTGAATGAGGAAGAAACCAACATCGTGGAGTATGTAGAAACCGCGTCAAAAAACATCAGCAAAGCCGATCCGCCAGAGCCTGTGGGAAGCGCGGAGGTCATCAAACTGCTGAAGGATACGTCAGATCAGATTCTGTATCAGAAGGTATCGCCGGAAAAAGCCGCCAAAACGTTCCGGAAAAAGGCCAATGAGATATTAGAGAGGAATAATTGACGGGAAATGGGGCCGACGCAATGAAAAAAAGCCGGAGTATAAGAAAAGACAATCTGGCGGGATATGCTTTTATTTCTCCGTTTATCATCGGGTTCCTATGCTTTACGGTGATTCCGATGGGGGCGTCCCTGTTTCTGTCCTTCACGAGCTATGACTTGTTTACGGCGCCGAAATGGATCGGGCTCGACAACTTTAAGGAAATGTTTACGGGTGACGAAAAGTATTGGCAGTCTCTGAAGGTGACGTTTACGTATGTGCTTGCCGGGGTTCCGCTCCGCCTCGGCTTCGCGCTTTTTATCGCTGTCATTTTAAACAATGCAGCAAAAGGAACGGCCATTTACAGAACGCTCTTTTATCTGCCTTCGATCATCGGCGGAAGCGTCGCCGTGGCGATTATGTGGCGCAATATTTTTGGCAATGACGGGGTCATCAATGCGCTGCTGTTTTTTGTCGGGATTGACCAAAAAATTCTTTGGTACCAGAATCCGACAAGTGCGCTGTGGACATTGATTCTGCTGTCCGTCTGGCAGTTCGGGTCGTCAATGCTCATTTTTCTGGCCGGGCTGAAAAACATTCCGTCTTCGTATTTGGAAGCGGCAAGTGTGGATGGGGCAAATCGGGTGCAGCGTTTCTTCAAGATCACGCTTCCGATCCTTACACCGATTATTTTCTTTAATCTTGTGATGCAGACGATTTCTGCTTTTATGACATTTACACCTGCCTATATCATTTCGAAGGGCGAGGGCGGGCCGCTTGACGGGACACTTCTCTATTCGCTCTATTTGTTCCAGCGTGCGTTTAACTATTTTCAAATGGGCTACGCATCGGCGATGGCGTGGGTCATGCTTGTCATTGTCGGGCTGATTACGCTCATATTGTTTAAAACATCATCATATTGGGTTCATTACGAGTCAAAGGAGGAATGACGGATGGAGCCGGTCAACGAGCCTGTCAGAAAAGCCCCGGTTTTAGAAAGAAAAAAAGCCGGTCGCGTCAGTCCCAAACGCATACTGTTCCATGTTTGTACGGCAACGCTGGCGGTGTTGCTGCTGTACCCGGTCATTTGGCTGTTTGTCAGCTCGTTTAAAGAAAGCGCCAGTATTTTTACAACCTCACATTCTCTCATTCCAGACCCTTTTATTCTCAGTAACTATGCTGAAGGGTGGAAGGGCATTGCGGGACAGCCGTTTCTGACGTTTATTAAAAACTCGGCGATTATTGTCGGGCTGTCAACAATCGGTGCCGTCCTGTCATCGGCTGTCATTGCGTACGGATTTGCGCGTATTCCGTTTAAGGGAAAAAAAATTTGGTTTGCGTGCATGATGGGGACGTTAATGCTGCCTCATGAAGTGTTGATGATTCCGCAGTATATCATGTTTGCGAAATTAGACTGGCTGAATTCCTTTAAACCAATTGTCGTTCCGCAATTTTTCGGGCATGCGTTTTTTATCTTTCTGATGATCCAGTTTATCCGGACGATTCCCGAGGAGCTGGATGAAGCCGCGCGAATCGACGGATGCGGACGCTTTGCCTGCTTTTGGCGGATCATTCTCCCGCTGATTGCTCCCGCGCTTGCGACGTCTGCGATTTTCTCCTTCTATTGGAAGTGGGAGGAGCTGATTCAGCCGCTCTTGTATTTGAATAAGCCGGAGCTTTACCCTGTTTCACTTGCGCTGAAGCTTTTTCTCGATACAGAGTCGGCTTCGAACTGGGGCGCGATGTTTGCCATGTCGGCCGTCTCGTTATTGCCTGTGATTCTTGTTTTCTTTTTGTTTCAGAAATATATCGTTCAGGGCATCAGTACGACCGGATTAAAATAAAAAGGAGTGTTGCAGATGGCACAGCTTATCTTTGATGAAGAAAAGGTGACGTCCGTCATTGACCGGGTCGTGAAACGGACATTTCAGATGGATTTTGCGTGGGATTGGCCGGGCGGCGTCGCGTTTTACGGTGTGGCGGAGGCCTATGAAGCGACGGAAAACGAGGAATATATCAATCTGTTAAAAACGTGGGTGGATGAACAGCTGGAGGATGGGCTGCCGCCGCTTTCGATCAACGGAGTTTCCATTGGGCATACGCTTTTGTTCCTCCACAAGGTGACAGGTGATGACGTGTATTTGGAAACAGCGGCCGAGATGGCGGAATATGTGCTGCATAAGGCGCCGCGCTTTGGCGAGGGTATCCTTCAGCATACGGTGAATGCGGCAGAATACGTATTCCCTGAACAGGCATGGGCGGATACGCTGATGATGGCTGGGCTGTTTATGCTGAGAATCGGGCGGGTCATGGAGCGTGAGGATTATTTTGAAGACGGCCTGCGCCAGTTTCACGGACATGAGGATGTGCTTCAGGACCCTGTCACGAATTTGTACTACCACGCCTGGGACAACAAAGCGCAAAATCATCTGTCGGGGATTTATTGGGGCAGGGCGAACGGCTGGGCGGCACTCACGATGGCAAAGGCGCTCCCGCTTATTGAGGTGACACATCCTTCCTTTATGATCATCGACGGATCGCTCAGAGACCAGCTGAGCGCGCTTGTCCGGCTTCAGGATGAATCAGGGCTGTGGCATACGATTTTGGATGATCCGGATTCTTATCTGGAGGTTTCGGCATCAGCGGGTATTGCTTCTGCTCTGATATCGAGCGGAAAGCTGTATACAAAATATGTGCAGAAATCGCTTGCCGCCATTTTGGATGCGGTGGAAGAGGACGGACGGGTCAGCAAGGTATCGGCCGGGACAGCCGTCATGAAAAATGCCGAAGGATACAAACAGGTGCCTTACAAACGAATACAAGGATGGGGGCAGGGACTTGCGCTGACGTTTCTTGCTGATGTTTGGAAAACGAAAAAACGCGTGTATCAGTAAAGACAGCGGCGGGGGGAAAGGGATGAAAAAACAGCCTCAACAGAAGGAACGGGTTTCTCGCTGGAAGGGAACGTATTTCAAAAGAAACTTTGTCTTCATTTTGCTGATTGCCTGTATTCCCGGATTGCTGACTGGCGGCGCAATCTACTTTCTTTCGATCGACAAGGTGGAGAAAGAGCTGCAGAGATCGCATGAAACACAGGTGGCGCGTGAGGTCAGCCGAATGGATGAGAAGCTGGGAGTGCTTGAACTGGCACTCACCCAGATGGCCTACGATTCTTCACTGATGAACGGATTGGCCGAGAGGGATTTGGAGAAAGACTTTACGTTCTCCTATCAATTAACGAAAAAGCTGTTTCTTTTGCGGGACCAGCAGCCGCTGATCGAGCAGGCTTCCATCTTTCTGAACAGCCCCCGGCCACTTGTGCTGAGCCCTGAATACAGCGCTTTGACAGAACAGGAGGCGCTTCGCAAGTATCGCTCGCTGCTTGCCTCAGACCACAGCATTTATTGGAAACGGTCGGGAAACCAAGCGATGCTGATCCAGCTCATTCCGGGCGCGGCGGAGAAACCGTTCGGCGCGATCATGCTGGCGGTTGATCCGAAAGAAATGGAATCAATCCTGCAAAGCTTGTCCCCCTATCCTGATGGCAGTGCGCTGCTTTTAGATCAAAATCAAGAGGTGCTGTTTCATGAAGGGGAAAAAGATTTTGAAAAGACTTTACTTCAAGAGATAAAAAAACAGCCTGCTGAGAACGGCCATTTTCAGTTGGAATGGGAAGGCAAGGTGTATTCTGTCTCCTTTGGAGAAATGAACCGGATGCATCAGCAATGGAACTTTGTGTCAGCGGCGCCTCTTTCAGCTATTACAGCGCCGATGGTGTTTTTATCAAAAGTGATCATCGTGATGCTGGTCATTTGCATCGGTTTGGCGGTATGCATGACATGGTATGCATCAAAAAAAATCTATCGTCCCATTCAGCATTTGCTTGGCTTGTTTACCGGAGGAGAGAAGAAAGTATGGCAGGCGTCCGGGCAGGATGAATTCAAGTGGATTGAAAAGAGATGGCAGGATCTATCCCTTGAAAGCCGGAAGCTCCAAGAGCAGCTCCTGCGGCAGACGCCCCATATGAAAAAGAGTTTTTTGCAGCACCTCTTGCAGGGGGATTTTTACTATGACAACGAGGACAGTCTCAGATCTCGGATGGAGGAGGCCGGCTGGAACATCGGCGAAAACGTGTTTCATGTGCTGGATCTTCAATTGACAGGACTCCGCTGTGAAAAAAGCATCTTCTGTTGCGATGATGAACAGCTCGCTGTGTTTACACTGACTAATATTGCTGAGGAATTGGCGGATAAACGCGTTTTTCAGTTCTCCATACTTGATATCGGCCGGCTTTCTATCACCGTTCTTGTGATGAAAACAAACAGCTCTGATCTGAAGGCGTATATAACGGAGCTGGCACGCCAATTTGGGGATGTAACCGGACTATGCCTGACCTCGACATTGAGCAGCGAGACGGAGCGTGTCACGGAAATTCCTTCTTTATTTCAGAATGTGAAAAGCGGCAAATCCTGCAGGCAGTTTGCCAACCGGAATCAGGTCATTGATTTGCAGGCCGACTTCCCTCAGGATGAGCAGTTCGCTCCTTATTACCCTTTTGAACTGGAAAAACAAATTGTTCAGGCTATCCGGCTGGAAAGAAAACAGGAGGCCGAGGAACTGATTCGTGTATGCATGGAGGAACTGGCGGAAAAGGCGGCTATAGACAGGCATGTGCACTCCGCCCTGATTCAGCTGTTTTCCCGCATTCAGGAGGATATTTTGCATTCCGGGCTCAATCCCAGCGAACTATTTCAGCACCGGAATCCGTTTCTTGATATTTCAGAATTGCGCGAACCTAATGAAGCGGCGGCCTGGCTGATGGATGCAGTGGTGACGCCTTACCTTTCCAAGCTTGAGGGCAGAAAAAACAGACAGCAAAAGCAGCTGGCAGAACGTGTGATTGCGATGATTCACGAACAGTATATGGCGGATATTTCATTGGAAAGCTGTGCCGATGCGCTTGGCATGAATTCATATACGTTAAGCAAGGCATTTAAGCAAGTGACCGGCATTAATTTTATCGATTATGTGACCCAGATCAGAATCGAAAAGGCGAAAGAACTGCTGGTCAATACGAATAAAAAAATTCATGACGTGTCAGAAGAAGTCGGCTACCGCCACAATTACTTTAACCGGATTTTTAAAAAACAGGTCGGCATGCCGCCGGGTGTCTTCAGGCAAATGTATCAGGAAACGCCGTGAAAGGAGAGAACATGTGATGAAGAAACCAATTCAAGTATTTTTAGCGGGAGATTCCACTGTGAGTGACTGCCCGCCTCATGAAGCGCCGATGGCGGGGTGGGGGCAGGTATTCGGGCAATTGTTTTCTGAAGAGGTAGTGGTACACAATCATGCCAAAGGAGGAGCGAGCACCAATTCTTTTGTGGAGGAAGGAAGGCTTCAAGCAATTGCCGAACGCATCACACAAGGCGATTATTTGTTGATTCAATTCGGCCACAATGACCAAAAACCGCGGGGGACGAAGCCGTACTCCACATTTCAGCAGTTTCTTACCTTGTTTGCAGATACGGCACGCGAAAAGGGCGCGCATCCTGTGTTCGTCACATCGGTGCAGCGCCGCCGCTTTGATGAAAACGGACGGATCGAGCATTCCCTCGGTGAGTATCCCGATGCGATGAATGCACTGGCGAAGGAGCTCGATGTACCTGTGATTGATCTGCTTGCGAAAACAAAGGTGCTGTATGAAGCATACGGGCCGGAGGAGTCGAAGCGATTGTTCGTTTGGTTTCAGCCGAATGAACATCCGAATTACCCGGACGGCATTGAGGACAATACGCATTTTTCGGAAAAAGGTGCAATGGAGGTTGCGAAGCTTGTGGCAGAAGGCATTGAAGAGCTCGGACTTCCGCTTAAGGACCACCTTGTGAGCCGGGAGGGAAAAGAACATGTATAAGGAAGGCGCGTGCCTGTACCGCAATCCGCTCCGGTCTAAAAGCGATGTGAAGGACTGGCGGATGGAGGGAGGCGGAAAGATCTCATTTGACGATCACAGCTTGCACCTGTCACATGTTCAGGACGAAGCGCACTTTGTCTTTTGGTGTCCGGAAACCTTTCCAGACGGCATCATTGTGACATGGGACTTCTCCCCGATCGAGCAGCCGGGATTGTGTATGCTGTTTTTTTCTGCTGCGGGAATGGGAGGCGAGGATTTGTTTGATCCAAGTCTCCAGAAAAGAACGGGAAAATACCCCGAGTATCATTCGGGGGACATCAATGCGCTCCACCTGTCGTATTTCCGCAGAAAATACGCGGAGGAAAGAGCGTTCCGCACCTGCAATTTAAGAAAAAGCCGCGGTTTCCACCTCGCCGCAATGGGGGCCGATCCGCTGCCTTCTCCAGACGACGCTGATTCTCCGTATCGTATGAAGCTGATCAAAGACAAAGGCTATGTGCACTTTTCAATCAATGGTCTGCCCATTCTTGAGTGGATGGACGACGGCAGCACATATGGGCCTGTGTTAACAAAAGGAAAAATCGGGTTCCGGCAGATGGCCCCCATGAAAGCCGTTTACAGGGATTTTGCCGTGCATCAAGCGGTGAGAAGATGAAGACGACTGTAACGGATGCGCTTTATGCAGGCTGCGAAGCGGTGGTGAAAATAGCATGGCTCAACGGGCTGTGGCTGTTGTTTACACTTTTGGGCGGCGTTCTTTTCGGATGGGCGCCGAGCACAGCCGCGATGTGTGCCGTTATAAGGAAATGGCTGATGGGGCAAAAGGATGTCCCGATATTTCCGTTATTTCTCGATACCTATAAAAAAGAATTTCTCAAGGTTAATGCGATCGGATTGGCGTTTTCGGCTCTTTTGATCATATTGTCTGCCAACTATCATTATTTTTCTGCCAGTACGAATTGGCTGTCCTTTGCCGTAACAAACTGCACGCTGCTTGCAGGGCTTTTGTATATCATCGCGCTGATGTATGTGTTTCCCCTTTATGTGCATTACCAGCTCCCGCTTCGCAAATATATTCCGCAGGCACTGCTGTTTGGCGCCATGAGACCGCTGACAACCGGCTGTATGCTGATCGGGTGCGGATTTGTCCTTTATTTGCTTTATACGCTTCCTGGCCTGATCCCATTTTACGGCCCGTGTTTATTTGGGCTTGTGTTGATGTTTTTTGCTCTAAGGGGATTTCAAAAGACGGAGGCCCAGCACCATCAAGCCGGGTAACAAAAAAGTGACAAATACGCAAAAAAGTGCAGTGTCCGAAATAGGCAGATGCAAAAAAGTGAAATTGAAGACAGCACACACAGCGCATAAAATCCAATTTAAGTAAGCGCTTACAGATAAATGAGAAGGAGCTGTCTGATGATTACACGAAGGAAACGCATGTTTACCGCTGTTACGTTGCTGGTCTTGTTGGTGATGGGAACCTCTGTATGTCCTGTGAAAGCTGAAGGGGCAGCGCGGCAGATGGAAGCGCTGAACCGGGGGCTCGTAGCGGTCAAGACGGACGGGGGCATTTTTGTCAGCTGGCGGTTTCTTGGAACCGAAAACGCATCTGTTTTGTTCAATGTGTACAGAGACGGGCAAAAACTGAATGCTGCGCCTGTCAAAACCACGAACTATGTGGATAAAAACGGATCGGCGGGCTCAACGTATACGGTTCGTGCTGTTGTAAACGGTACCGAACAGCCGGCTTCTGAAAAAGCCTCCGTATGGGCGCAGCCGTATCATTCCGTCCCGCTGGATAAACCGGCTGGCGGCACGACGCCAAAGGGTGAAGCTTACACGTACAGCGCTAATGACGCAAGTGTTGGCGATGTGGATGGTGACGGGCAATACGAGCTGATCCTGAAATGGGACCCGTCTAACTCAAAAGACAATTCACAGGATGGCTATACGGGTGACGTGCTGATTGACGCGTATAAACTGGACGGCACAAAGTTATGGCGGATCAATCTCGGCAAAAACATCAGAGCGGGCGCGCACTACACCCAGTTTATGGTGTATGACCTTGATGGTGACGGAAAAGCGGAAGTGGCAATGAAAACGGCAGACGGGACAAAAGACGGCACGGGCAAAGTAATTGGAAATGCCAATGCAGATTACAGAAATGAACAGGGGCGTGTGCTTTCAGGCCCTGAATATCTCACTGTGTTTCAAGGTTCAACCGGGAAAGAGCTTGTCACCGCAAATTTTGAACCGGCGCGCGGCAATGTGTCGGATTGGGGAGACAGCTACGGCAACCGTGTTGACCGTTTTCTCGCCGGCATTGCCTACCTTGATGGACAGCGGCCGAGCCTGATCATGACCAGAGGGTATTACGCTAAAACCATGCTAGTTGCCTATAACTTCAGGGACGGAAAGCTGTCAAAGCTTTGGACGCTGGACTCCTCAAAGTCAGGAAATGAAGCGTTTGCCGGACAGGGGAATCACAACCTGAGCATCGCGGACGTTGACGGGGATGGAAAAGATGAGATTATTTTCGGCTCAATGGCTGTTGATCATGACGGGAAAGGCATGTACTCGACCGGCTTAGGCCATGGGGATGCCCTCCATACAGGAGATCTTGATCCGGGCCGGCCGGGGCTTGAGGTGTTTCAAGTTCATGAGGACAAAAATGCAAAATACGGCTTATCTTTCCGGGATGCTGCAACCGGAAAAATCCTTTGGGGCGTTTATGCCGGCAAGGATGTAGGCCGGGGAATGGCTGCTGATATTGACCCGCGTTATCCGGGACAGGAGGTGTGGGCAAACGGTTCTCTCTACTCAGCGAAAGGGGTCAAAATCGGAAGCGGGGTTCCGTCCTCGACCAACTTCGGCATCTGGTGGGACGGCGATCTGCTCCGGGAACAGCTGGACAGCAACCGAATTGATAAGTGGGATTATCAAAACGGCGTATCGAAAAATGTGCTGACTGCATCAGGCGCAGCGGCTAACAACGGCACAAAAGCAACACCGGCGCTTCAGGCTGATCTGCTCGGTGACTGGCGCGAGGAAGTGGTGTGGAGAACGGAGGACAGCAGTGCTCTGCGCATTTACACGACGACCATTCCTACTGAGCACAGGCTGTATACGCTGATGCACGATCCGGTGTACCGGCTTGGCATCGCCTGGCAAAATGTCGCCTATAACCAGCCGCCGCACACAAGCTTCTTTTTAGGAGACGGCATGGCGGAACAGCCAAAACCAAATATGTATTCGCCTTAACTGAAAGGGGGAAGGAACGGGCTGCGCGCAGCCCGTTCCCATCAAATGAAACCAAAAAAGAGGCAAATGGAATACTTGACCAGAGGTTTGATTGCGGTAAAGACAGATCAGGGCGTGTTTGTCAGCTGGCGTTTTCTCGGAACAGATCATGAGACGACGGCTTTTCACCTTTATCGGGATGGAAAGCGGATCACCCGCGATCTAATCGCTGAAAGCACTAATTTTCTCGATCAAAATGGAACGGCTGACTCTGTTTATCAAGTGGCGGCTGTCAATAAAGGACGGGAAGAAAAGCTTTCCAAGGAAGCTCGTGTTTGGCAGGAAAATGTCCTGGAGGTTCCGCTTGCCAAACCGGAAGGCGGTGTGACGCCGGACGGAAAGCCGTACACTTACAGCGCCAATGATGCCAGTGTCGGGGATATAGACGGGGATGGAGAATATGAAATGATCCTGAAGTGGGACCCATCCAATTCAAAAGACAACGCTCATGACGGTTATACCGGGGAGGTGCTCATAGATGCCTATAAACTGGACGGCACCTTTTTGTGGCGCATCAACCTCGGCAGAAACATCAGGGCGGGTGCTCATTACACGCAATTTATGGTGTATGACCTGGATGGTGACGGAAAAGCAGAAATCGCCATGAAAACAGCTGACGGCACAACAGACGGGAAAGGACATATCATCGGTGATGAGCATGCCGATTTTAGAAACGAACAGGGCAGAATTTTGTCCGGTCCGGAATATTTGACGGTGTTTAAAGGAGAAACCGGTGAGGCGCTCACGACCGTGGAATATGAACCGCCCCGCGGCAAGCTGGAGGATTGGGGAGACGGCTATGGAAACCGGATGGACCGTTTTCTCGCCGGGATCGCTTATTTGGATGGGGAGCGGCCGAGCCTTGTAATGGCGCGCGGCTACTATACGAGAGCCGTGCTCGTGGCATACGATTTCAGAAACGGAAGGCTCAAAAAACGCTGGGTATTTGACTCCAACCGTCCGGGACATGAAGCGTACGCAGGACAGGGGAACCACAGTTTAAGCGTGGTGGACGTCGACGGAGACGGAAAAGATGAAATCATATACGGCGCAATGGCTGTCGATCATGACGGAACCGGCCTGTACTCAACGGGGCTCGGGCACGGAGACGCGATGCATGTAGGGGATCTGGACCCGTCACGAAAAGGGCTTGAAGTGTTCCAGGTGCATGAGGACGCCACGAAGCCGTACGGACTGTCGCTGCGAGATGCCGGAACCGGTGAGATATTATGGGGCGTCCATGCTGGAACTGACGTTGGCCGGGGCATGGCGGCTCATATTGACCCAAGCTACAAAGGGTCGCTCGTCTGGGGAATTGATCCGCCGGGCAATGATGGCATGTCGTATGGGCTTTTTACGAGCAAAGGCGAAAAAATCAGCGACAAAGCACCCGCTTCAGCCAATTTCGCCATCTGGTGGGACGGTGATTTGGTCAGAGAACTGCTTGATCATGACTGGGACGGAACGATTGGCAGGCCAAAGATTGAAAAATGGGATGCTGAAAACGGCTGTCTGAAGACGATATTTCAGCCGGCCGGCGTGCTGTCCAACAACGGCACGAAAGGAAACCCGGTTCTTCAGGCCAACCTGTTCGGAGACTGGCGGGAAGAAGTGATATGGAGAACGGAAGACAGCAGCGCGCTCCGTATCTATACAACGACACATCTCACCCGCCACCGCTTTTACACGCTGATGCATGATCCGGTTTACAGGCTCGGCATCGCCTGGCAGAATACCGCCTACAACCAGCCGCCGCACACGAGCTTTTACCTCGGAACGGGAATGAAAAAACCGCCGAAGCCCGCCCTGTACATAGCGGGAAGTAAAGCGGAGGCGCCGCTGTAGGAGGACTAAGGAATAAGACGCAAAGGCTGAACGCTACGACAAGATGATTAGAGAACGGGCAGGACGAACCAATGCTCAAGCGCTGTACGCACCGGTCTTTTTCAAGGGAAGAGCTATCCGTGATGGAAGCTGTATAAAAAACGAGGGGGAATGAAAATGGCAAATCATATTTATCTTGCCGGCGATTCGACTGTTCAAACATATGGAGACAGCACAAATCAAGAGGGCTGGGGGCAGTTTCTCGGCTCGCATTTGCCGGAGCATATTCAAGTGATCAACAGAGCGATCGGGGGAAGAAGCTCGAAAACATTTGTGGAAGAGGGCAGGCTTCAGGCAATCCTTGATGTGATTGAGCCGGATGATTGGCTGTTCGTGCAGATGGGCCATAATGACGCGTCGAAAAATAAGCCGGAGCGCTACACCGAGCCCTACACTACTTATAAACAATATTTAAAGCAGTATATCGCAGGCGCGCGGGAAAAAGGCGCCCATCCGCTTCTCATTACCCCCGTAGCCCGCTTTCATTACGAAAACGGCGTGTTTTTGAACGATTTTCCAGATTACTGCATTGCCATGAAGCAGACGGCTGAAGAGGAAAATGTCCAGCTCATTGATCTGATGGAGAAAAGCCTTGCTTTCTTTACTGAGAAGGGCGAGGAAAAAGTATACACCTATTTTATGATTTCAGAAGGGATTAACGATTACACGCATTTTACAAAAAAAGGCGCAAATGAAATGGCGAAACTTGTGGCAAAAGGCATAAAGGAGCTCGGCCTGCCATTGACAGAATCGATCATCAAAGAAAGGTGAAAATATGATGAGAAAACTGTATCATGGCGCTTGCTATTATCCGGAATTATGGGATGAAGAGACGATTCAGCAGGACATTGACATCATGCGTGAAGTTGGCGTAAATGTTGTGCGGATCGGCGAATTTGCCTGGTCTGTCATGGAACCTGAAGAAGGAAAAATTGACGTCGGTTTTTTCAAAGAAATCATCGCCCGGCTGTATGATAGCGGGATCGAAACGATTATGTGCACGCCGACGCCTACACCGCCGATTTGGTTCTCACATGGCCGGCCCGAACGCATGCATGCCAATGAAAAAAGAGAGATCATGGGGCATGGCTCCCGTCAGCATGCCTGTACGAACAACCCGTATTTCCGAAAAAAAGCCGCCATCATCACCACAGCCATCGCCAAGGAGCTTGGCCGGCTCCCGGGGCTGATCGGCTGGCAGCTAGACAATGAGTTTAAATGCCATGTTGCAGAATGCATGTGTGAGACATGCTTGCGCCTATGGCATGACTGGCTCAAAAATTGCTACGGGGTAATTGAGCGCTTGAATGAAGCTTGGGGAACCGATGTGTGGAGCGAGACCTATCAGACGTTTGAGCAAGTCCCGCAGCCGGGACCGGCCCCGTTTCTGCATCATGCCTCTCTACGCACTATGTATCAGATGTTTTCGATGGAGATGATCGCTTCGTTTGCGGATGAACAGGCCAAAATCATCCGCTGCTATTCAGATGCGCCGATCACGCATAACGGATCAGTCATGTTCAGCGTGGACAATGAGCGAATGTTTCAGAATCTCGATTTTGCCTCCTATGACACGTACGCTTCGCAGGAAAACGCCTCTGCCTTTTTATTGAACTGTGATTTATGGAGAAATCTGAAACAAGGGCGCCCGTTTTGGATTTTGGAAACGAGTCCGTCGTATGCCGCCTCGCTTGAAAGCTCCGCTTACCCGCACGCAGACGGGTATTTGCAGGCCGAAGCCGTATCGTCCTACGCCTTAGGGAGCCAGGGGTTTTGCTACTGGCTATGGCGACAGCAGCGTTCAGGCAGCGAGATTTCCCACGGTTCGGTTCTCAGTGCCTGGGGCGAACCCACCATTGGCTACCAAAATGTGCTGGCGGTTGAGCGGGCAAGAAAGGAAATCGAGCCTGTTATTCTATCGACTGAACCCGTTCAAGCCGAGGCGGCGATGACTTACTCTGACAGATCAAAAGCATTTATTAAAACTGAGCCTCACCGGGGACTCCGGCATCGTTCGCTTGTGACGCATTTTTATGAACGTATTCTCAACACGGGGATTCACCGTGACCTTATTCCGGAAGGCGCTCCACTGGACGGCTATCGCTTGCTGTTTACGCCATTTGTGCCGTATTTGTCTTCTGAATTTATCAAAAAAGCTTCGGCATTCGCTGAAGCGGGCGGCATCTGGATCACCGGGCCGCTGACAGGAGGGCGCACATGCGAGCATACCATTCATACCGATTGCGGACTTGGCGAACTTGAGAAAACGTCAGGGATCAAAACACTTTTTACCTTTCCGATGAATGAGAACGTGAATGCAGGAAAAGCGTTTGGCATCACGGCGCCGCTCGGACTATGGAGCGCGGTGTTTGACACAGAGAGCGGAAACACCCTTGGCACGGTTGAAGCAGGACCGGGGGCGGGCCATGCTTTTCTGACGGAACGGAATTACGGCGAGGGGAAAATTGTCATGCTGGGCTCGCTTCCATCCGGGAAAGAAGGGGATGCGATGCTGGAGGCGCTTGTCAGGCATTACGCCGCTGAGGCAGCCATTTCTGTCCGCTCGGATGTAACACCCGGCACGATCGTTGCCCCGCGCAAAGGCGATAACGGCCTTGTGTGGATCATCGTGAATATGGATGGAAAAGGAGGAAGTGTGACACTGCCGGAAGCGGGAACAGATCTGTTGACGAACCGTTTGGAAAAGGCGGGGAGGCTGGCGGTCGGACCGCATGAATACCGTGTGATTCAATTTGACAATCACAGCTGATTCTTTGCATCGAATCAGCTTTTTTCTATGGAGGGAGAGACCGATGAAAAAGATCAAATGGTTATCAGAACAGCCAAAGTTGACAAGCGGCGTGACGTGGGGCGTGCCATGGAAAAAAGGAGAATTAAAAAAGGGAGACCGTCTGGCGCTTATGAATGAAAACGCGGAAACGCGATATGTGCAAAGCGAACCGTCGGCCTATTGGCCGGACGGGAGCATCAAGTGGACGAAGCACGCGGCGGTGTTTGGCGGTCAGGAAAACCAAAGCTTTACAGTTCGCAAAAGAGAAGTGCCGCAGCCAACTGAATCGCTCAGCATTCTTGAGACAGAGCATGACATCCAAGTGAATACAGGAGCACTCGTTTGTACCATTCATAAAACAGGATCTGATTTCATTCAATCATTGCAGATCAACGGAAAGCCGATCGCCGCAGGCGGGAGGCTCGTTGCAATAAGAGAAACGAGAAAAGAGTCGGCGGCGGAAACGGTTTTTTTGCATGAAAGGTCTGTCAGCTTTATCAAACGGGCGGCGATTGAGCAGAGTGGTCCTGTCAAAGCAGTAGTCAAAATCGAGGGAGTGCATGTGCTCCATAAAACGAATGAAGAATGGCTGCCGTTTGTCATCCGATTGACGTTTTATGCCGGGCTGTCTGAGATCGGCCTTGTGCACACGCAGCTGATTGACAGGAGCGGTAAACAAGAATTCATAAAGGGGCTCTGCATCGAATTTGCCCTTTTTTTGGAGGGAGAGCCGTACAACCGCCATTTCCGCTTTGCGGGAGAGAAAGGGATGTACAAAGAACCCGCCCAGCTGTTTGGCACACGTAAATTCAATGAACGATATCCGCTTTATGAAAAACAAATCAATGGCGAAATGCTGTCTCCAGATGAAGAGCATAAGGAATGGTTTGCACATGGCACACAGAATACGGTTTGGGACGATGTCAAGCTCGTGCAAGATTCCAGCGATCATTACAGCCTGTCAAAACGGACCGGAAAAGATTATGCGTGGGTTGGAATGCTGCATGGCAGCCGGGCGAAGGGGCTTTGCTATGCGGGCGGCGAAAATGGCGGTGTGGCTCTCGGCCTGCGGTATTTCTTTGAGAAATATCCTTCAGCACTGGAAATCACAGGTCTTGCCGGCAGCCGCCCCAAAATGACTATCTGGCTTTGGCCTCCGGACGGCGAAGCGATGGATTTGCGGCATTATACAGGAAACACCCACGTGGCCAGCGCGTATGAAGGCTTTGATGAAATGCGCTCTGATCCGACAGGCATTGCGAACACAAATGAAATCAGCCTGGCGTGCTTTTCGCACATGCCGTCTGACGAAGTCCTCAATGCGCTGGCTGACAAATGGCAGGCGCCGCCGCTCATTGTATGCGAGCCGGACGTCTATTACGAATCAAAAGCACTCGGAGTATGGAGCATCATTGACACATCCCATCCGCTCAAAAAAGAGCTGGAAGAACAGCTTGATGCGGCCTTTCTGTTTTATAAGAAGGAAGTAGAGCAACGCAGATGGTACGGTTTTTGGCATTATGGCGATGTCATGCATACGTATGACCCGATCCGGCATATGTGGCGGTACGATCTCGGCGGATACGCATGGCAAAACAATGAGCTCGTTCCGACCCTATGGCTGTGGCAGGCGTTTTTCCGCTCAGGCAGAGAGGATATCTTCCGAATGGCAGAAGCCATGACCCGCCATACGAGTGAAACGGACAGCTTTCACCTCGGTGAATATGCCGGGCTTGGCTCACGGCATAATGTTGTACACTGGGGATGCGGCTGCAAGGAAGCGAGAATCAGCATGGCCGGGCTTCATAAATTCTATTATTATCTGACGGGTGATGACCGGACGGGAGATCTTTTGACAGAAGTGAAGGATGCCGATTATGCCCTTGTCAAAACCGATCCGATGCGCGCTTTTTACGAGAAAGGCAAGCACCCGACTCACGCCAGAACGGGACCGGACTGGGCGGCGTTTTGCTCGAACTGGCTGGCGGAATGGGAGCGGACCGAAAATTCGGAATATCTCAAAAAAATCGAAACGGGAATCAACTGTCTGAAGCGGCTGCCGCTCCGCTTATTATCTGGCCCGACATTTGAATATGATCCGGCGACCTCGATGCTTCATCATATGGGAGACGGCATTGCGGGCGGATATCATATGATCATTGCCTTCGGCGCGCCGCAAGTGTGGATGGAGCTGGCTGAGCTTCTTGATGACTGGGAATGGGAGGATATGCTGAGTGAATTCGGCGAATTTTACACACTCAGTGATGAGGAAAAACGAAAAAAAAGCGGAGGCGCTCTTCATGACGGGCATTTTCACTGGCCGATGTTCGCCGCCGGTATGACAGCCTACGCCGCAAGAAAAAAACAAGATCCTCATCTCGCCGCCAAAGCGTGGAATCTTTTGCTAGAAGATAAGCTCAGCCATACGCCGCTTCCGATCAAACCGGAGCGCATCGAGACATGGACGCAGCTAGAGGAGCTTCCATGGGTGACAACGAACACTGTCTCTCAATGGTGTTTAAATGTCATAGCGGCGCTGGAACTGATCGGAGATTCCCTTCCGGCAAAAAAAGAAACATCGGGCAAAAAAGGATAACAGCCGGAATTTCATAGGAGAAATGGTGCAAAAAATGAAGATTGCAAGAATTTATGTAAGCGCTTTATATTGAGAGGGGCAAAGGGGAAATGCAAATTGAAAAAAGGGGGACTTACGCAACATGAAAATAAGAATGCGAAAAAAATGGATGGCCTTGCCGCTTGCTACCATGGTGATCGCCGGATGCAGCCATTCGGAAACATCCAATTCAGCAAGCGGTTCGAAAGATACGATCAAAATTATGGCGCCGCTTTTATCGCCGGAAAGCCCGAGTGATAAAAGCCCTTCATTAAAAGCGCTCGAAAAATACACAGGCAAAGAGATTAAGGTCACATGGGTGCCTGATTCATCCTACAACGACAAATTCAACATCGTCATGGCTTCAGGAGAGATGCCTCACGCGATTGTCATTAAAGATAAGTCAGCCGGCTTTATCAAGTCTGTCAAAGCAGGGGCGTTTTGGGAACTGTCTCCTTATTTAAAAGACTACAAGAATTTAAGCCAGGCAGATGAAAAGATTTTGAAGAACAGCTCGGTGAACGGCGAGGTGTACGGAATCTACAGAACGAGGGATCTGATCAGGGCGTGTATGATCATCAGAACCGACTGGCTGAAAAATGTCGGTCTGGATATGCCGGAAACGCTTGATGATTTCTATGAAGTGCTGAAAGCCTTTAAGGAAAAAGATCCTGACGGAAACGGCAAGGATGATACGTACGGCATGGTCGTGCCGAAATGGATGGGACTCGGCAACGGAAGCCCATGGGATGTTCTGCAAATCTGGTTCGGCGCTCCGAACCGCTACGGTGTTGAAAACGGAAAGCTGATTCCAGATTTTACAACGAAGGAATACATGGATGCGCTCACGTTTTTTAAAAAGCTCTATGATGAGGGCTTGATCAATAAGGATTTTGCTGTCATGGATTCTGCGAAGTGGAATGATCCGGTTGTAAAAGGAAAAGCGGGTGTCATCGTTGATACAGGCTCAAGAGCGTCTCAAATCCAAAGTGCGATGGAGGAGGCGGATGAGTCGAACAAGGATATCATTGATATCGTCGGCTCGCTTGAGGGACCGAATGGCAAGCGCACCTTTCCGACATCTGGTTATTCAGGCATGATCACGATACCAAAATCAAGCGTCAAAACCGAAAAAGAGCTGAAAGAGGTGCTGTCCTTCCTCGATAAGATGAATGATAAGGAAGCGCAGATTCTCACGAACAACGGAGTAAAGGGCCGCAATTACGAGCTCAAGGACGGCGTATTCACCTCACTTGAAAAAAACAACAAATCTCTCCTGTATGAGCATGAAGGCTTGGCACAGTTCAGCATGTCGATTCCGAAAAGCGAGTATTACATCGAAGACCAGAAAACAAAGCTTTTTCAGCATCGCAAGGACATCATAACCGAAGGAGAAAAAATAGCCGTCTTTAACCCGGCTGAGTCGCTTGTATCTGATGTCTATACCCAAAAAGGAGCCCAGCTTGACAACATCATCCTCGACGCGAGAACACAATTTATCATTGGAGAAATTGATGAAAAAGGGTTCGCTGATGCAGTGGAGCTTTGGAAAAAAAGCGGCGGCAATGACCTGATGAAGGACTTGAACAAATTGTACCAATCGTCAAAATAAACCGATGCGCCTGCCTTTCGGCGGGCGCCCCGGTAACACGAAAGGAGAACAGATATGGAAACAGTGCCGAAGAAGGGAGATTCACCTGTTCTCACCGCTGGAAAAGGCATCAGCTGGATGGCTGCGCTCAAACGGGACAAATGGCTTTATCTTCTTCTTATTCCCGGTCTGCTTTATTTTTTGATTTTTAAATACTTGCCGATGTGGGGCGTGCTGATCGCTTTTAAAGACTATTCGCCATATCTTGGCTTCTGGAAAAGCGAATGGGTCGGTTTTGATTATTTCAAAGACTTTTTTATGAATCCGGATTTTTTCCGGCTGCTGCGCAACACCCTCATGCTGGCGAGCCTGGATCTTTTGTTTGCCTTTCCCGCGCCTCTCATTTTAGCCCTGCTTTTGAATGAGGTAAGAAAGGCCGCGTATAAAAGATGTATCCAAACCTTCATTTACGTACCCCATTTTGTATCATGGACAATTGTGGTCAGCATCACCTTCGTTTTCTTTACTGTCGATACAGGTGTGATCAACAAAATGATCATGAGCCTGACAGGTGAGCAGATTTCTTTCTTGTCGGATGCAGACTGGTTCCGGCCGATGATTGTGATGCAAAGCATTTGGAAGGAAACAGGCTGGGGAACGATTCTATTTTTGGCAGCGCTCGCTACGGTTGATCAAGAGCAGTATGAAGCGGCCATCATGGACGGAGCGGGGCGGTTCAGGAGAATGTGGCATATTACGCTGCCGGCGATCAGAAGCACCATTATCGTTTTGTTGATTTTAAGAATCGGCAGCTTTTTGAATCTTGGCTTTGAACAGGTGTATTTGATGACGAACTCACTCAACCGCAGTGTGGCTGACATCTTCGACACGTATGTGTACATGATGGGGATTACCCAAGGGGCATATAGCTACAGCACGGCGGTCGGTTTGTTTAAATCAGTTGTCGGGATTATCTTGATTTTTGGCGCCAATTACATTGCGAAAAAGTTTGATCAGGAAGGATTGTTTTAGAGGAGGGAGAGGTATGGCTGAAATTCACACGATGCACAACACCAAAGCCGGACGGGTGTTTGACGTCTGCAACATTCTGTTTCTCGGCGGTGTCGGCGCGATTACCATTTTGCCGTTTTTATATATTATCGCCGGTTCCTTTGCGACAGAAGCGGAACTCGCCCAGCGGAGCTTCTTTATTTTCCCGAAAACCTTTACACTTGATGCTTACAAGTATGTGTTTTCGACACCGACGTTCCTTCGAAGCATGGGCGTGTCCATCTTCATCACGGTGGTTGGGACGGCTGTACAGCTGTTTTTCACCTTCACGATGGCATATCCGCTGGCGAAGCGGCATGTGAAGGGACGGAATCTGCTGTTGAATCTGGTGATTTTCTCCATGCTGTTTTCAGGCGGCATGATTCCGACGTACCTTGTCGTAAAATCACTTGGCCTTTTGGATACGTATTGGGCATTGATTTTGCCGATGGCGATTAATCCGTTCAACCTTATTATTATCAAAAACTTCTTTCAGCAGCTGCCGCGCGAGCTGGAGGAATCAGCAAAAATTGACGGCTGTTCCGAAATCGGCGTCTTCTGGCGGATCGCCCTGCCACTGTCAAAGCCAGTTATTGCGACCTTTGCGCTGTTTTATGCGGTCGGGATTTGGAATGATTTCTTCCACGCTCTCTTATATATCAATGACAGTGCAAAATGGCCGCTGCAAATGGTGCTTCGCCAAGTCACAATTTTATCGGATTTAACGGCGACCAATGGTGATACGATGCAAAATGCAGTTCCGCCGGAGCAGGGAATTAAACTCGCTGTCATTGTCATTGCGACGCTGCCGATTTTGGCGGTCTATCCATTTTTACAAAAACACTTTGCAAAAGGAATGCTGATCGGTTCGGTGAAAGGCTGAGAAAGGGAGTGTTTCATATCAGTACATTAGATCAGATTAAGATTGCCTATATCGGCGGGGGGTCCCAAGGCTGGGCCAGAAGCCTGATGAGTGATTTGTCGATTGATGAACGGATGTCAGGCACGGTGGCGCTCTATGATCTTGATTTTGAAGCCGCTCAGAAAAATGAAGTGATCGGCAATCACAGCGGGAACGGCAGATGGAGATATGAGGCTGTTTCTACTTTGAAAAAGGCGTTATCAGCCGCTGATATCGTCATTATTTCCATTTTGCCGGGATCACTGGATGATATGGAAGTCGATGTCCACTTGCCTGAGCGCTGCGGTATTTATCAGTCTGTAGGTGATACTGTCGGGCCCGGAGGGATCATCAGGGGCTTGCGTGCTGTGCCGATATTTGCGGAAATTGCCCGGGCAATAAGAGACTACGCACCTGAATCATGGGTCATTAATTATACAAACCCGATGTCTGTCTGTACAAGAGTGCTGTATAAAGTGTTTCCCGGAATCAAAGCGATTGGCTGCTGCCACGAGGTATTCGGGACGCAAAAGCTATTGGCGGAAATGGTCACGGAAAGGCTGGGGATAGAGGTGCCGCGGCGTGAGGATATCCGCGTTAATGTGCTCGGCATTAACCATTTTACATGGATCACAAAAGCCTCTTACCGCCATATTGACCTGCTGCCTATATTCCGTGAATTCAGCGCGCACTATGGGGAATCAGGATATGAGCTGGAGGGGGAAAGCTGGAGGGACAGCGTCTTTTGTTCGGCACACCGTGTTGCGTTTGATTTATTTGAAACGTATGGCGCCATCCCTGCTGCGGGAGACAGGCATCTGGCAGAGTTTCTTCCCGGCCCATACCTCAAACAGCCTGAAGTATGGAAATTTCATCTCACACCTATATCATTCAGAAAACAAGACAGAGCTGAGAAACGACAAGAAACAGAACGGTTGATCGTGCAACAACGGGGCGTTGCTGAGAAAGCTTCGGGAGAAGAAGGCGTGAACATCATAGCGGCTCTTCTCGGATTGGGTGAACTCGTCACAAATGTAAATATGCCGAATCAAGGCCAGGTCTCAAACCTTCCTATACAAGCCATTGTCGAAACAAACGCATTCATCACAAGGAACCGTGTCCAGCCGATTTTTTCCGGAGCCCTTCCGAAAGGTGTGGAAATGCTGGCGGCTAGGCATATATCCAATCAGGAGGCAGTGGCGGACGCAGGTTTAACAAAGGATACTGGCCTCGCGTTTCAAGCTTTCCTCAATGACCCGCTTGTCAGGATTGACCGCAGTGATGCAGAGCAGCTTTTCAATGACATGCTCCAATGCACCATGCAACGTTGAGCGGAGCTTTTCCGGTTTAGAAAAGAAACCATTGACCATACTGATAGTATAATCAAGAAGTAGGTGCTATCAATATGGGAGATTATTTAAGTGTTGCGGTAGAATTGGTCTGCGGTTTAGGCATTTTATTTATTATCTTAAAGCTTCTCGGGAAAACCCAATTTTCTCAAATTACGCCGTTTGACTTTATTTCTGCTTTAATTTTAGGAGAATTGGTCGGAAATGCCGTCTACGATCATGATATCAAAATAAAAGAAATCATTTTTGCTTCGCTGCTGTGGGGCGTGCTGATTTATGTTATTGAATTTATCACGCAAAAAATGAAATCATCGCGAAAGTTCTTGGAGGGTGAGCCGAATATCGTCATCCGCAAAGGAGAGCTTCAATATAAAGTAATGAAGAAAAATAAGATAGACATTAACCAGCTGCAAAGCCTATTGAGGCAAGCGGGGAGTTTTTCGATCCAAGAAGTAGAATATGCGATTCTTGAAACAAACGGGATGGTCAGCGTGCTTCCAAAATCAGACTTTGACAAACCGACAAATAAGGATTTGCAGATTCCTTCGAAGTCCGTTTCTCTGCCGATCACGTTAATCATAGATGGAGAGATTGTGCGGGATAATTTGAAGGAAGCAGGTGTGGATGAACAGTGGCTGAAACAAGAATTGAAAAAGAAGAACATTGATAAGACAGAGGACGTGTTATTTGCAGAATGGCATAAAAATAAGCCGCTGTATACTGTAACGTACGAACAAAGCAGATCAACATGACTCTTAGAAAAAAGCTTGCAGCAAGGCGCAAGCTTTTTATTGATTGTATGTCCCTTGTTTGACAGCACGTACATGGTACATGCTCACTTCAGTGCTGATCAGATAGTCAGGCTTTGGTTTGCCTTTGTTTGCTTTATGGCCGGCGATATGCGCATCGCTTTTTTCCCATTGCTTCCAGTGATCCTCTGATTCCCAGCGAATCATGACAACAACTTCTTCATCACCGCGGCGCACATTTTTCTCAAGCACTGTCACATCAATTAAACCTTCTTGTTTTTCAATGATTCCTTCAGCGCTGAAACGTTCTATGACTTTATCTGCAAAGCCTTCTTTAACCGTCATTTTTCTCAACTGTACAAACATTTGTCTCACTCCAATCATTCTCACATATGAATAATTGTAAATGAAATTCATTCTCAATGTCAAAGAAAGCGCAGGGCGGAATCGAACCGCCGTGCGCAACAGTTTATTCTTTTAATAAAAACACATTTCCGTCTTCGTCCTTAAATTGAACGAAGGTGCCCCACTCCATTTGATTGGGCTCACCGAGAAATTCTACACCGTTTGTCTTCATTTTCTCGTATGTACCAAAGATGTCTTCGCATTCAAACACAATAGAAGCCTTCATTTGCTCTGAGCCTTTCATCATGGCTTTCGGGTAAATGACTAAACGAGTCTCGGCCCCTTTTGGCGCAACCTCCAGCCAGCTTGCTTCAGGTCCCATTGGGTGGTCCGCTGCAATATCAAAGCCTACCTTCTCTGTCCAAAATTGCTTCGCTTTCTGCTGGTCCTCGACATATACAGCAACAGTGCCAATTTGTTTGATCATAGGGAAACCTCCAAGTTGAAAAGATAATAATACTATAACCTGTTTACGGCCGAAGTAACATAAAAAAATCAGCCGGGAAACCGGCTGATTTTTAAAATGAGCAGCTTACAACATCGATGTGATTTGTGTCTAAGGCGAAATAAACCCAGCGGCGACGTGAGGAATCCCAATAAAAGCCGCCGACGGATCTTCTGCCAAGGATGATCGGGTAAAACCAAAATGAGCGGCCATTGGTTAACCAAACATAGGTAAATCGGAAAAGGCAAGGACGAATGGTGATTGGTTCAACTAACAAAACGGCTCCTTGAGAACCCTGCGGTTTTGGGGGTTTCGCTGGTATTTGGGAAGGAGGAGGTCCCTGCGGCGCACCGCCGAAGCCTGGGCTGGCACCGCTGCCAATACCAGGGCCGGAGCCGCCGCCGAAGCCCGGAACAGCGCCACCGCCAATACCAGGGCCGGAGCCGCCGCCAAAGCCTGGAACAGCGCCACCGCCAATGCCAGGGCCGGAGCCGCCGCCGAAGCCCGGAACAGCGCCGCTGCCAATGCCAGGCCATGGATATCGGTATTCATATTCAAAAGCAGGCCAAGGCTCATAAAAATGCCCCGCAAACATATAAGGATCAACATAATACATGTGATAACGTCCTTTCTCATTGTAAACTGTACATTGCAGTTTATGCGGGCGGACTCTTATTGGTGCATTCGCCTAAGGATATGAAGCAGGAATGCTCTCAGAGAGCAGAATCATTTGATTTTTCTCTAGTCTTATTCACAATTCCGATTTATCATTTTATAATGAAAGTGCTTCTATTACGAAAAAGGAGACAGACCGTGAATATCGATCAATTATTATATCAATATATCATAGACAACACTGCGGATATTACTGAGAAATGGTTCAGTTTGCGTTGCCAGCTAAAAGGCGAGCTATATTCCGCCAGCCATTTAAGTGAAGAAACGAAAACACTTTTAACCGAGCAGCATACATTTACCAATATAACAATCGCAAGCGCATTTCTGGAGGATCAAACCGATTTTCAAGAAAACATGACAAAATGGGCGCAAAACGTTGCGAAAAACAGGGTAGAGCAGGATGTTCAAGTTCATGAGGTCGTAGAAGCCATATCCAATTCAAGAATTTCATTCTGGGACGCAGTCGTCACATTTATAAAAGAGAATCAGGAGATTGTGACAAATGAGGATGCAGACCGATGGAACCGCATTGTGAATCAGTCGTTCGATAAGCTGATTATTGAATTCTCCGAGCAGTACCAAAAATTCATGCTGATGAGGCTCACATCTCAGCAGGAATTGATCTCAGAGCTTGGCTGCCCGGTTATTTCCATTGCCGATGGAATCGGGATATTGCCGCTTATCGGCTCCATTGATACAAAACGGGCACAGGTCATTTTAGAAACAGTGCCGGTCCGCTGTGTCGAGAGAAAAATCACAAGCCTCGTCGTTGATCTTTCGGGTGTTCCGATTGTGGATACCATGGTGGCTCAGCAATTGTACAACCTGTCTAAAACGCTTTTCTTATTAGGCGTCAAAGCCGTATTTTCAGGGATTCGCCCGGATGTGGCCCAAACATCGATTCAATTGGGGCTTGATTTTAGTGAATATGAAACGTACGGCACGCTGAAGCAGGCATTAGAAAATATGGGTGTCCGCTGTATTGTTGAGGAATTGGAAGAAAACAAATAGGAAGTTTCCAGGCATATGATTGTCCGTCACCGGTTGATCATATGCCTTTTTGATTTGAACAGAAATCACCATTGATTTATCAAAAAAAACATAATATTATAATTCTTATAAGAATACTGTGAATTAAAACCTATTCAACAGGGGGGAAGGTCTTTTGGTTTCTAAATCAACGATTGATCCGGAAGTGATTGAAAAAATCATCAGCTCGCTGGAAACACTCGATTTCGGCACGGTTCAGATTACGGTTCATGATTCTCAGATTACCCAAATTGAGAAAATAGAAAAGCACCGTTTTTCGCTGAAAAGGAAAGAATCAAAATGATAATGTAAAGGGCGTTTGTTTTCATTAAATTCTCCTTAAAACATATACATATTTCATCCAATTTTTATATAATAGACCTTTAAGATCATTTTTTAGGAGGATTTTTGACATGCAAGCTACGGTTCACGAGAGTAAGCAATCGATCATGCAACGCATTTTGACAGTCTTTGTCTTCACTTTGCTGATCGCGACTGTCGGCCTTTTTATCGGCCAATTTGTTCCTGTCGCTTTGATGCTGCCGCTTTCTATTCTTGAAGTGGCGATGATTATTCTGGCCTTCTGGATGTGCAGAAGAAAAGCGGTCGGGTATGCGTTTGTATATACATTCGCGTTCGTTTCCGGCATTACCTTATTTCCGATCGTCAGCCATTACGCTTCCATCGCCGGCGCCTATGTCGTGCTCGAAGCCTTTGGTTCTACATTTGTCATTTTTGCCGTCTTAGGCACAATCGGCGCAAAAATGAAGAAGGATTTATCCTTCCTGTGGTCATTTCTGCTGGTTGCGGTGCTCGCACTCGCAGTGGTAGGGATTTTCAACATTTTCAGCCCGTTAAACTCAGCGGCGATGATGGCGTATTCCGTGATCGGAACCATCGTCTTTTCCCTTTACATTTTGTATGATTTGAACCAAATCAAACACCGCCACATTACGGAAGACTTGATTCCGGTTATGGCGTTATCGCTGTACCTTGACTTTATCAACTTGTTCATCAACCTGCTCCGCTTCTTCGGCATTTTGAGCAGTGATGATTAATGAAAAAGCGCCTGTCTTTGGATAGGCGCTTTATGAATGCAAGTGATCAGGTAACAGTTAAACAATGATTGAGTCTAGTCCTCGCTTAATTCTTCTTACACCCTTTTCAATTTCCTCAAGGCTCAGATGGCCGAAGCCAAGCAACCATTTTGAATTATGGCTATGAGATCGTCTAGTATAATCATTTGCCGGATAGATATGAACCCGTTCCTTTTTTAGTGCCTGCTGAAACTTGTCACTCGGATGATCATACTGAAAGTCGACCGCTAAATGAAGACCTGTGCTTTCCCCCATAATGCAAATGGATGAAAATTCTCTCTTCAGCATTTTTGTTAACAGGTTATTTTTTTGCTTATATATCTTATTGGCTTTTCTGATCTGACGGTCAAGGTGGCCCTGTGAAATAAATTCAGCAAGTGCTTTCTGCTCGAAAAGGGAAGAATGCAGGTCGCTGTACCATTTTTCTTTTCTGCATTGTTCAATCAGTTCATCGGGCAAAATCAAATAGCCGATGCGAAGAGCGGGCGACAATGTTTTACTGAATGTGCCAATATAAATCACACGGTCCGGATCAAGTTCATAGAGCGAACTGATAACGGGGCTAGTATAGCGAAATTCACTGTCATAATCATCTTCTACAATATAAGTGTTATGGTGCCTCGCGTATTGAATTAATTCAATTCTTCTTTGAATCGGCAGTGTTCCGCCAAGTGGAAATTGGTGGGATGGCGTCACATAGATCAGCTTTGGGGCTTCTTTGAATTTCAGATGTTTGGTGACTGCACCCAGCTGGTCTACTTCAAGAGAATACATAGAGCAGTTCTTTTGGTTGAATATTCGGTAAATATCAATTGAACAAGGATCTTCTAAGCAAATTGAATCACCAGGATGAACCAAGGCATGAGACAAAATAGAAAGTCCTTGTGCGGCCCCATTTGTAATAATGATGTTTTCACTGGAGCAGCAAATTCCTCGTTTTAAATAGAGATAATCGGCTAAAGCCTTTCTCAATTCATACAGTCCCTCAGGTTTGCCATACCCGAATAACTGCTTTGGACTGTTTTTCATTGTTTCACTGTACACCTTTTGCCATTGAATTCTCGGAAATAATTGCAGGTCGGGCATTCCCGTTTTGAAATCTACAATATCCCCTGTATCAGTATGACAGGGATTAGTGAGAGTAGCAGTTTTTTGGTCTTTTATATTCTTACGTTTTGCACAATCTAATAAAATACCTTTGGATATAAAGCTCCCGGCCCCCTGCCGGCTTTCAATGTATCCTTCGGCATATAGCAATTCATAGGCCGAAATGACAACATTTCTCGATATCTTTAACTCTTTGGAAAGTTCCCTTGTTGAAGGGATTTTCCATCCTTCCTTTAGGCGGCCCGATAAGATTTCTTGTCTGATTTGGATGTAAATCTGTCTTGTAAGCGGTACTTTTGAGCTTTTATTTACCTACGTAAAATGGTACTGTTAATTTTTTTGGTAATGGACCTATAATTGTAAATACTACCATGATATATTAATTACGCAAGTGAGAGGTTGTTTAACAATATAAGGAAAAAGGAGTGTTGGAGTGACAGTATTTAATCGTTATATTAAGAAAATAATCAATGGGAAACACCTGAACAGAGAAGAAGCCTATCAATGTATGAAACACATATTGGAAGACGATTACAGTACAGTGCAAATAGGAGCGCTGCTCACCTCGCTTACGCTCAAAGGGGAAACAAAAGATGAGATAATTGGTTTTATCCGTGCGATACGGGACAAAATGATTCCCTTTGAAAGGACTAAAGAAGTACTTGATACATGCGGAACAGGCGGTGACGGCAGCAATTCGTTTAATGCATCAACGACAGCCTCCCTGATTTCTTCTTCCGCAGGCATACCCGTAGCCAAAAATGGAAACAGGTCTTCTACCAGCAAATGCGGAAGTGCTGATTTATTAGAAGCGTTAGGACTCAATATAGAATTGCCCGCAGTACAATCACAGCAACTGTTAGAATCAACTGATTTTACCTTTTTATTTTCTCAATTCTTTCATCCGAAACTTAAAAAACTGGCGTCCGTCAGGAAGAGTCTGACTTTTCGAACTTGTTTTAATTTAATTGGGCCTTTATGCAGTCCGGCAAGGCCTGAAAGACAGCTGTTAGGTGTGCCCGATCCAAAGCTGATCCCATTTTTCGCAGACTTATTACTGGAATCAGGGGTGAAAAGAGCTTTAATTGTCAGCAGTATGGATGGATTTGATGAAATCAGTGTGTCAGCCCCTACTTCTATTTGTGAGATAGATCACAAAGAAACGAAGGAATATATCATTCATCCGGAACATTTTAATGTGTACAGGAGTAATGCCGAAGTGGTCAGCTGTGATAGTTTAGAAGATAGCGTCCAGGCTTTTTACAGTGTGTTAGGTTGTCAGCAATCGGCCATTACTGATTTTTGCATTATGAATGCCGGGGCCGCGCTATATCTTGGTGGGAAAGCTGACAGTATAAAACAAGGTACTGAGCTGGCACGAGAGCTGCTAATCTCAGGTAAAGTGAAAGAACATTTCTTCCTTATTAAAAATGAGAGTCAGCGTTTGACAGAAGGAGAGCAGCTACATGAACATGTTAGACGAAATTATTGAATACAAGTATTCCGAAGTGAAAGAAAAGAAAAAATGCAAGCCTGAGTCGGAATTAATAAATATGATTCAGACTGCCAGGAAAACGAGAGACTTTTATCAAGCGATCCAAAAACCGAATATTTCTCTTATCGCCGAAGTGAAGAGAAAATCTCCTTCAAAAGGATTGATTCGGAAGGACTTTGATCCGCTCAAACTAGCCCGGACATATGATAAAAGCGGAGCAAGCGCAATTTCGGTGCTCATCGATGAAAAGTTTTTTGGAGGCAGTGCGAAGTATTTGAGAAAAGTCGCTAACGACCCCGATATTACAATACCAGTTATGTACAAGGAGTTTATTGTTGATCCCTATCAAATCTATGAAGCGAGAGCAAACGGAGCAGACGCTGTATTAATCATTGTCAGAGCGATAGATCAAACACTGTTATCAGAGCTTATTCAATTGGCCTACGACTTAGATATGGATGTACTTACAGAGACGTTTACACCGGAAGAAGTCACAAAGTCCATTGAAGCAGGCGCTAAAATTATCGGGATAAATAACCGTGATCTGCAAACTTTTGAAGTGGATCTGGAGAAATCAAAGGTAATGAAAAAACGAATTCCTGATGAGTATCTAGCTGTTAGTGAAAGCGGTATCTTAACAAGGCAGGATGTACTTGCAGCACAGGAATTGGGGTTTGACGGGATGCTCGTCGGAGAAACCATTTTAAGGGCTGACAGTGTAGAAGAGAAAGTGAAGGAATTAACAAACTTTTGAGCTAGGGGGAGACGAATGTGAATGGTTTATTCGGTGAATATGGAGGAGCATACGTAGCTGAAACACTTGTCAGCAATTTAAATGAATTTGAAAGAAGCTTTGAAAGGCTGATGGCTGACAGTACTTTTATTGACGATTATCATGCGTTGCTAAGAGAGTTTGTGGGAAGACCCACCCCACTTACATATTTAAAGCAGCTCAGTACAGCATCCAAAGAAGGGCCTGCCATTTACCTGAAAAGAGAAGATTTGACTCATACGGGAGCTCACAAAATTAATAATGCACTCGGACAGGCGCTTATGGCCAAAAAATTAGGAAAAGAGAGAATTGTTGCCGAAACAGGTGCAGGCCAGCACGGTGTGGCTGTTGCAACAGTTTGTAGTTTTCTCAATCTTAATTGCGTTATTTATATGGGGGCATACGATGCGGAGAGACAGCGTATGAATGTCCAGCGGATGAAGCTTTTAGGAGCTGATGTAAAACTTGTCCATCACGGGACAAAAACGTTAAAAGACGCAATTAATGAAGCGATTCGCGATTGGGTTTCTTACGCAGATACGACTCATTATTTGTTAGGTTCAGCGGTAGGACCACATCCTTTTCCATCCATTGTCCGCCATTTTCAATCGATCATTGGAAAGGAAGCGAAAGAACAGATGATACAGGCGATCGGGGGGCTGCCGGATTATGTCATTGCCTGTGTCGGCGGAGGAAGCAATGCAATTGGCATGTTTAGCGCTTTTCTTGAGGAATCCGATGTGAAACTGATTGGCGTTCAGGCAGGCGGAGCGGGTCTTGAGAGCGGACATCATGCATCGCCATTGCTGGTCGGGAAAAGCGGAATCGTTCAAGGAATGAAAACGTATGTCCTGCAGGATAACGATGGACAAATTCTTGAAACTAAAAGCATAGCACCCGGTCTCGATTATCCCGGAGTAGGTCCGGAACACAGTTATTTAAAAGATTCGGGAAGAGTGGAATACACGTCTGTTAACGATCAGCAGGCATTGGATGCATTCCAGCTATTATCCAGAAAAGAAGGAATTATACCTGCACTTGAGTCTTCTCATGCTGTAGCCAAGGCAGTGGAACTTGCTAAACAATTAACGGGAGACAAAACCATATTGGTGAATCTTTCGGGGCGAGGCGATAAAGACTTGGAACAGGCGCTTTCGGCTATCGAAACTAGGCAAAAAGAGGGGGCTTCCTTATGATACAGCATAAAGTTGAAGAGATGTTTCAAGATTTGGAGAGGAAAGGGCAAAAAGCGCTGATTCCATATATTCCAGTTGGATATCCTCGTTTAGATGAAACCTTAGATTATATTGAGTGCATCAGTAGGGCTGGAGCCGATATGATTGAATTGGGTGTTCCATTTTCTGATCCGCTTGCGGACGGACCCGTCATCCAGGAAGCGGCGCAGATAGCACTTCAGCAGGGGGTTACTCTTCGAAAATGTTTGGAAACTGTAAAAGCTGTTCGTGCCAGCGGAAATACAATACCTATTGCGTTGATGGGCTACTGTAATTCATTCTCTGCTTATCAATTTGAAACGTTTGCCGCAGACGCTGAAGAAGCAGGAGTGAACGCCTTGATCATCCCTGATTTGCCGCCAGAAATGGCCGAATATTGGGTTAATTGTGCAAGCAAGCACCATATTGACATTATTTTCTTCATTGCTCCAACAACAACGGAAGAACGGATCGAGGTTATTTCTAAAGCCGGATCAGGTTTTATCTATTGTATTTCCGATCTTGGTGTAACAGGTGAAAGAGATAAGGTACCGATCGCTTTACCAGAGTTTATAAATCATCTCAGGGAAAAAATTAAGCTTCCTTTAGCAATTGGTTTTGGCATATCAATACCGGATCATGTCAGAGAAGTCAGTTCATTTGCTGATGGTGCCATTGTAGGGAGCGCGCTGATCAGGCTGATAAAAGAAACACCCAAGGATGAGCGGCTTCAAGCTGTATCCGTATTTATATCTAATTTAAAAGAGAGTACAAAATCAGTCCATTTGAATAGATGAGGTGAGATTGTTGAGTGTAGTCAAAATCTGCGGCATCAAAACGATGCTAGAAGCAGAAGAAGCTGTTGCGGCTGGAGCACAGGCTGTTGGGTTCGTTTTCTCTGCAGAAAGTAAACGGTACGTTACGCCCCAGCAAGCGCGGGAGATCATTCAGACGCTGCCCCCATTTGTATCCGCTGTTGGCGTTTTTGTAAATGAAAATCTAACGATAGTTAATGAAATTACTGCCAGCTGTGGAATGACATTTGCCCAGTTGCACGGTGAAGAGCCGCCTGAATATTGTGAACAGGTGATTTGTCCCGTGATTAAAACCATTAAAGTACGGTGTGAACAGGATTTACACGCATTCAGCCTTTATAAACCGCATTCATTTTTGCTGGACAGCTATGTGAAAGGAAGTCAGGGAGGGACAGGACAAACCTTCAATTGGGAGTTAGCCAAAGATGTTTCCAGCAGGCAGCGTGTGATACTGGCCGGAGGGCTGACGCCGAACAATATAACGGAAGCACTGGAAACTATTAAACCCCATGGGATTGATGTAAGTAGCGGTGTCGAAACCGGCGGCAAAAAAGATTTTTATAAAATGAGAGAACTGATCCGGCAATGCGGGTACTACCAAAACGTGAGGTTAGGAGAGAATGCGTCATGCTGCAGCCAATAATCATTGGATTTGGAAGATCGGGAAGAGATCTGCATTTGCGATGTTTACGGAAGGCTGCGGCATCAGAGGAAGCTGAAGACTTGTTTCATCAACAGGTCATCGTAATCGATCCGTATATTAAAAACAAATCGTTCGAAGATGTGGCGTTTTGCGGGAGTCTTCAAGAGGCGGCTGGACTTCGGCCATCAATCTGTCAGGATGCTGTTCTGCATATTTGCACTCCGCCATCGGCACATATTTCTGTCATTAAGGAAGCTGCTTCGGCCGGGTTTAGACATATGATTGTGGAAAAGCCGCTTACGGATGATGTTGGTGAGATTGATGCGCTGATCAAATCAGTAGAAGAACATCAGCTTGATGTTATCGTTGTCGCGAATTGGCTGTCCAGCCGATTAACCGCTAAAATTCAAACATTTTTAGAGCAAAAAACGTTTGGGAACCTGCAAGCTGTCTATCTGCAGCAGGATAAACCGAGATTTTGCCGTACACTTGAAAACTCATCACATGGCAATGCATTTGATATTGAGGCACCGCATCAAATGGCGCTTGCGTGCTTTTTACAAGGAGCCGATGCTGAAGTCATCGCTTCGGAGACAAAAGATATGGTGATCGGCCAGCAACGGTATATGCGCCTTGGCGGAGCGGAAGCTGTTCTTAAGCATGCGAATGGTAGCCGTACATATATTGCATCGAATTTAACATCATTCGTTAAACAAAGAACCGTTAAAATTCAATTCGAGCAATATACGCTTCTAGGGCATTTTCCGCCTGATGGAAGCGACAGCTATTCAAACATTTCTATATATAACAGTGCTAACGAAATGGTTCATTCAGAATTAATTTATGATGACCCTTTAAGTTTATGTTTTATTGAATACTATCAATATTTTCACGGTATCTCTCAAATAAAACCAGTTAGTGATATTTATTTCAATCAAAAGATCATCCAATTACTTGAGGAAGCTAAAGCTAAAAGCGAGATAAAATTACATACAAAAGGAGCAGTCATATGACAGTAAAGAAAGACATGAGGATTCCATTTTTCTCTGGGAAAATTTCTTTCCACAAGCGTTGGGGCCTAATCTCAGAGAGACTGGACGAAGTCATTTCAGAAGGTAAATTTATTGACGGAGGTGCTGTCCGCTCTTTTGAAGCAGCTATACAGAATTATACAGGCGCAAAACATGCCGTAGCAGTGAATAACGCAACAGACGCACTGCAAATCATTTTAAAGGCAGCGGGCATTCAGCCTGGCGATGAGGTGATTGTACCTTGCTATTCCTTTTTTGCCTCGGCTTCGAGTATTGCGAATGTAGGCGCCACTCCAGTGTTTACAGACATTGAGCCTGAAACGTACAATATTTGCCCTGAACAAATTGAAGAAAAAATCACTCCAAACACAAAAGCAATTATGGTTGTTCATCTTTTTACACAAATGGCTGATATCAAAAAGCTGAAAGAAATTGCAGAAAAACACAATCTGATTCTGCTGGAAGATAGTGCCGAGGCGATTGGTATGAAAGCTGAATGTATCCATGCCGGCCTTCACGGTCTGGCGGGTGTCCTATCCTTTTTCCCAACAAAAACGCTGGGCGGAATTGGCGACGGGGGCATGATTTTAACCAATGATGATGAGTTTGCTAAAACCTGTCGTTTACTTAGGCATCACGGCAAACTGGGGACAGAGTATTATCATGACATCATCGGTTATAACAGCAGAATGGATGATATTCAAGCAGCGGTCTTAGAGGAGAAATTAAGATATTTGCACGAAGATATTGTCCGCAGAAAAAAATTGGCAGAAGGATATGATGAAAGACTGAAAGAGCTTCATCCCACGGTGACGACGCCAACAGTTGTGGAGAAACCATATAGTGCTGTCCATGTTTATTATGTGTATTTAATAGAAGCTGATAACAGAAATGAACTTGCAGCTTATTTGCAAAAAAGAGGAATAGAAACAGAGGCTTATTATCCGTATCCGCTTCATCTGCAGCCATGCTTTCAATATCTCAATTATACACATGGAGACTTCCCGCATGCTGAGAGAGCGTCAACTCGTGCGTTAGGCCTTCCGCTATACCCAGATTTAACCGAAGATGAGCTTGATTATGTGTGTGATGTTATAACAGACTTTTACGAGGGTGGAGGCAGCTTATGATACAGCCATATCAAAACTATCAGTTGAGATATAAAAATGAAAAAGAAAGAATAAAATCTATCGTTTACGAAGCGGGATTGAAAGATCAGTTTATTTTAAAGGAAAAGGTCGCTCGCCTTGAAGAAAAAATAAAAGGATATACAGGTGCTCCTTATGCAACAGCAGTATCGAACGGCACTTCTGCCTTGATCATCATATTGAAAGCACTTGGTGTCAAACCCGGTGTGGACGTCCTGACGCCGGCATTCTCCTTTATCGCGACAGCGAGCTGTATTTCTCTTCTCGGCGGAAACCCGATTTTTGTCGATATCGATAAGGAAACAGGAATGATTGATCCTGATGATGTTAAGCGAAAAATAACACCTTCGTCCCGCGTCATCATTGCTGCACATTTATTCTCTGTCATGGCTGATATGAAAAGATTGAGAGACATTGCAGATGAGCATGGACTGTTTTTGGTCGAAGATAGTGCTGTCGCGCTCGGGGGAACTATAGATGGCGTATCAGCGGGGCTATTGGGTGACATCGGCCTGTACTCGTTTTTCCCTGCAAAACCGATCGGGGGGATTGGTGACGGGGGCATGATTGTCACCAAGGATGATGAATTAGCAGCAAGATGCAAAATGCTGAGAAACCATGGTCAAGAAGAAGGCAAACGGTTTTATCACACTTTAATAGGCTATAACTATCGAATGGATGAACTAGTAGCCGACTTTATTTCACAGCGGCTGGAACAGTTGGAGCAAATCATAGAAAAACGAGGTGAACTTGCGGAACTGTATCATAAAGAGCTGGCACCTTCCGCAACTTATGTATCCTTGCCACCAAAAACGGAGTATCAGCGAGTATACTACACATATCTTGTACAAGCTGAATACCGTGATGAGCTTCAGTCATTTTTAGAAGAGAAAGGCATTGAGACTGTTGTTTTTTATCCTCTTGCCATTCATGAGCAAAAAGCTTATCAGCATTTGGGTCATCAGCCAGGAGATTTCCCAAATGCGGAGCAATTCGCAAGAAAGAGCTTAGCGTTTCCTTTGTATCCTGAGATGAGACATACCGACGTGCGACAGATCACAGAAAGGGTGAATGAATTTTATGCGGCTAAGCAACATCAGTCTTAGCGGGATAGCGGATGAAGCTGCCCAAACGCTTGATATGCAGATTAAAGCTCATCAAATGCTGGGGTGGCAAAGCATTGAGCTCCGGTCTATTCAAGGTTTATCTATTGCTGAACTTGACGAGGCTGCCTTCAATGATGTGGTTTCTTTGATACAGTCGCATGAAATGAAAGTAACCGCTTTTTCTTCAAAAGTGGGAAATTGGGAAAGGCCAATTACATTCGATAAGGAAACTGAAAAAGAAGAACTAAAAAGAATAGCTGAACGCATGCACCGTCTGAAAACACGTTACGTTCGGATTATGTCTTATCCAAATGACGGATTAGAGCCACAGGAATGGAAGGAAAAAGTAATCGCTCGCGTCAAAGAGCTGACAACATTAGCGGAGCAGGAAGACATTATTTTGCTGCATGAGAACTGTGCCGGCTGGGGCGGACAAAGTGCAGAGAATACAATTGAATTAATCACATCCATAAACAGCCAAGCATTAAGGCTATTGTTTGATATCGGAAACGGCATCACTTACGGCTATGACAGCTTATCCTTTTTAAAGGCTGTTTATCCTTATGTGGAGTATGTTCATATGAAAGACAGCTTGAGTGATGGTCAAAACATCCATTTTACCTTCCCAGGAGCCGGTGAATCGAAAGCGGCGGAGTGTTTGGCTTATTTAGCAGATCTGAATTATAAAGGTGTCATATCGATTGAACCGCATATTCATCTGATTCCTCATCTTGGTGAAGTTCCGGGGAATGAGAACGATCACTTTGCTTCATATATTAGATATGGAAGAGAAATGGAACAATTGGTCAGGTCGATCATGAAAACAGGAGTACACAATGGCTGAATTATTCACTGAATATTATGTTAATTTATTGACGGATTTGCTGAATATCGACACGACAACTCCGATGGAAACAGGAGTTGCCGGACACCATGAATACGCGTTGAAACGTTATGCAGAAGCTGCTTCACACTTAGGGTTTAAACCGGTTTATTTTGCTCCTCCGATGGAAGAAGATATTCTCAGATCTGAAATACCGGGGGCTGTAAAAGAGATGTATGCAAAAATGGGCGATGCTTTTTTAAGCTCGCAGCCCAATCTGGTTATGGAACTGGGGTATTCACATGAACGAGAAGCAACCATTATGTTCAATTTTCATATCGATACAGTTGAAGGATACGGAATGACAAGCTATCGAAATGAGAGCTTTTTTGGCCGGGGAGCCGTTGACATGAAGGGACCGGCAGTTGCTCTGTTGGCGGGACTGCAAGCGGCTCTTGAGGAAGCACCCTCTCTTACCGGAAATATGAAGGTGATCATCCAGGCTGTCTCCGGAGAAGAGGGAGGTGCAATGGGAGTGTATGGGACAAAGCTTCTTTGTGAAAGAGGATACGTTGGCGCGCTGAATGTATTTATAGAACCAACGGAGCGTTTATTTTTCGATCATTCTACAACGTCAATGACCGCACAAATCACTGTTGATGGAAACGATTCAACCGACGATGCCCCTGCTGTAGGTCATAATGCCACCTTGGTTTTAGGATTCCTCGCTCAGTTTATGACGAAGGCGCTATCAAAGCGCTTAAACAATACGGATGCAAAAATGTGCCTTTCCGGTTTGCATACAGGCCGCATGCATAACAAGGTGTATGGATCAGGGGTTCTTAAGTGGAATTTCGCCTACTCTTCAATGGAGCAGCACAATTTAATTGAAAAGCTTGTAGAAGATAGCTATTCCGAAGCGATGAAAGCCTTTGTTTTGCAATTTGCCGATGTTCCTGATGCTGCAAAAACTGTGAGAGAAATAGACAGTATATGTACCTTAACGTGGGTAAAGAAGGAACTCCCAGTATTAAATAATAAGAATGAAGCAAAAAGAGCTTTACTCGAGGAATCTGGCTTGAAGCTGCTTCCCGGTCATATGCAATCAAAAGCGTTTACTTGTGATGCAATGTGGGCGCAAGGTGACGGAATGTATACTGTTGTATATGGACCAGGCAGCCTGGAAATCAATAATGCACATGGAAAAAATGAATATATCGAAAAGGCTGAATTGGAGAAGTTCAGCATGGACATCAAAAATCTGATTTTACATGTTAATGAGAAAACAAAGAAACGGGTGCTCAAATGAACTTTTATACATTTAAAGAAGATCAGTTATCTGAGTTTGTCAAAAATACTTTTATTCATCACGGTTTGCGAGACGATCATGCTGAAACTGCTGCTAAAGTACTGGCATACGCCGATTTAAACGGATTCTCAACACACGGAATCGCAAACTTGGAGAAAATTTACTTAACAAAAATTCAAAACGGCGATATGAATCCTAAAGCCGAAGTGCAGCATGTCATCGACCATCAGGCGATTTCGGTTTTAGACGCTCAGCACGGCATTGGGCTCGTCGTTGGTGATACGGCGATGAAAATCGCAATTGAAAAAGCGAAAATGTTCGGCGTCGGGATCGTAACCGTCAGAAACAGCTCTCACTTCGGTAGTGCAGGCTATTACAGCCATAAAGCATTACAAGAAAATATGCTAGGTTTTTCTATGACCAATTTAGGCTCACAAGGAGTGGCTCCGCCGATGGGCGGGACGGTAAATATGCTTGGTACAAACCCCATCAGTGTAAGCGCACCTTCACAAGAACTGCCGCCATTCTTATTAGATATGAGTACGACTGTTGCAGCTACTGGAAAAATAAAAGAAGCAGCGAGACAGGGGCGGTCTATTCCTGAGGGATGGCTGATCAACAAGGAAGGCCAAACGACAACAAATCCGCATGACTACCTTAATGGACAAGGGTTTATCCAGTTCCTTGGCGGGAGACCGGAAATGGGAGGAAACAAGGGATACGGCTTATCGATTTTAGTAGATATTTTATGCGGACTGCTTTCGGGGGCGGATATCGGTCCTCATTCCGGTGTATTGTCGGAAAAAGGGGCTGGAGAGAATGACTACAATGTCGGCCATTTCTTTATGACAATTAATATAGATGCATTCGTTCCAATCTCACAATTCAAACACCGTATGGAACAAATGCTAAGCACGCTAATGGCTTGTCCGACAACACAAACAGCGGATCAAGTCATTTATCCGGGTTATCTTGAAGGGGTGAGGAAGAAGGAGAACATTACGGTGGATGAAGTGATATTTGGTTCTTTAACCAACTTATCGAAACAGGCGGGAATCAGCATACCAGAATATGCACAGGCTTCAAAAGTCTATTCTTAATAAATTGGGGGATAACATTATGAAAATCGGGATCATTGGATTGGGCGTCATATCAAAATATTATGTAGAGGCCATTAAACAGTTAGACTCATTTACACTGTCAGCGGTATGCGATATACAAAAAGAAAAAATGAGTCCTTTTCCTGAGGCGGAGCACTACACAGATTACCGAACGTTTTTAGAAAAGGCCGATATTGACGGTGTTGTCATTAATGTTCCGAATCACATGCATTATGACATTTGCCGCTATGCATTGGAATGCGGTCATCATATTTGTTGTGAAAAACCGCTAACAATTGAACTGAAAGATGCTGACCGTCTGGCTGAACGTTCTCAACAAGTACAGAAGACACTTTTTACAGCATTCCACAGACGGTACAATATCAATTTTCTAAATGAGATGAAAAAAATAAACCTATCACAAATCAAAAGCGTAAAAGCCCGTTATTTAGAAAATATTAAAGAACACGCCGGAAGTGACAGCTGGTATCTCGAACCGGACCAATGCGGAGGTGGATGTGTTGCTGATAACGGACCGAACGTATTTGATACGCTATCTTATTTCTTGGGCAAGCTTGATGTAACAGGTGCACAAATTTGGAACAATGCGAATGACATTGATGTACAAGCTGTTATTCAATTGAAAAATGGTGACGGCGTACAGGCACAAGTGGAGCTTGATTGGGAATTTCCTCATGGAGAAAGAAAAGATGTTGATATTACGCTGCAAGACGGTACAACGATTCATATTGATATGCTGAAAGATTTTGAAGTGTTTAAATCCTCTCTCTATCATGAGTATGAAGAAATTTTAAAAGATTTCAAAGCCAGCATCGCTGCCGGAAATTGCTTCGGAGAAAGCGGTCAAGATGCTGTCCGGCTTGTACAAGAAGCGTACAGCTTTGGAAGAGTAACCTTATAAGGGAGCTAAACAATGAAGATTGCAGCTATAAAACGGACCGTAACCGGACGGTTTGTGAAACTTTTATTTCATAAACAGGATAAACGAAACATGGTTTTAGAAAACTTTCAAACTAGATGTATCAGAGAAAAAGAGATTCATGAAATTGTGACAACTGATCAGAAAGCATATGAACCCGGACAGCTAGTAGGAAGGATCGGTTTCTTAGGATTTGCTGAGATGGACACAGGCGGGGTCATACAGAAGGGTGATCGTGTGTATATCAATGAAACGTATCTTGGCGTTGTTGCCGGATTTGATGCTTGTCATTTTCCGAATCACTATAACATTATAATTCAGACGGATCTTCTGCTGTCAGCAACTGATATTGATCTGTCTGTAGAAGAAGAAATCCGTTTTGTGAGTTCGGGATATCGAACAATATGAATAAGGAGCCAGTATTCCAGATTCGTATAACAGAAGATGTACGAACCGCTTTTCCGAATCTAATTATTTTTGCTGCTGACATTCAGGTAGGCAATCTCAAAAGAGAGACGGAAGAAGTCATGAAAGTGCTTTGGAAGAAAGAACATGCACAGTGGCGGGGGAAGACAAAGCAGGATGTAAAACAAACGGATGTAATCAAAGCATACAATGCTTTTTTTGAATCAATCGGACTTCAGACGAAAAAAACACCTCCGTCCGTTCAAAATATGATTCAGCGATTTTTACTGAAAGATCAATTAGTTAAATATCCGAAAATTAATCCTATTGTCGACGTTTTGAACGTGGCTGCGGTGCAAAGCTTGATTCCGTTGGGAGCATTTGACTTGGATAAGATCAATGGTGAGATGAGACTGGATGTCAGCTCTGCCGGTGAATCATTTTTACCGGTGAATTCTGACAATGAAATTCGCCTGTCAACAGGCAGTCTTGTGATAAGGGATGACAGCAGAATCCTATCCCAATTTTGCTATAGAGACAGCGATTATCAAAAAATAACGGATCAATCTACCAAGATTCGCATTATGGGGTGCCGTGTAGAAGGAGTTCGTGACATAGATGTGATCCAGGCTGTTAACGAGACAATCCGTATTTTAACCACTTTATATGAAGATTGTGCAATGATTTAACTCATTTATTTTAGGAGGGATGCGAAATGGAAATGTTGGAAAAAATCAAGCACAAGCAAGCCTCAATCGGCATTGCTGGTCTTGGATATGTAGGGCTTCCGCTAGCTACTGCTTACGCTGAAAACGGTTTTTCTGTCATGGGAATTGACAGTGATTCGGAAAAAGTGAAACTCATCAATCAAGGAATCAATTATATAGACGGTATTGACCTTGAAAAGGTCGTAGCAGACGGCCGGTTAAAAGCTGTAGATCACTATGAAGAGGTTAACAAGCTTGATGTAATGATCATATGCGTACCGACTCCGCTTGATCAAAACCAGCAGCCTGACATTTCATATATTGTCAATGTGATGAACCATGTCAAAAAACGATTGAAAAAAGGCAGCCTCATTATATTAGAATCCACAACCTATCCGGGAACAACCGAAGAAATTATTCATCAATCCGTAACGGAAGAAGGCTTCATTGTTGGAGAGGACATCTACATTTGCTTCTCGCCTGAAAGAATTGATCCAGGTAACCTAAGTTTTACAATCAAAAATACAACAAAGGTAATCGGAGGAATTACGCCGAAATGTCTGGAACGGGGACAATTACTGTACAGCCACATTATTGATACCGTGTTTCCGGTTTCTTCCCCGCGAGTTGCCGAAATGTCAAAGCTGCTGGAAAACACATTCCGAAGCATTAATATCGCTTTTATCAATGAAATGGCACTGATGTGTGAGAAGCTTGAAGTGAATATATGGGAGGTTATAAAGGCGGCCTCTACAAAGCCATTCGGGTTTATGCCGTTTTATCCCGGCCCGGGGATCGGAGGGCACTGTATTCCGCTTGATCCGATGTATCTGTCCTGGAAAGCAAGAGGAGAAAATTTTTACAGCCGTTTTATTGAAACAGCGCAGGAAATCAATAAACAAATGCCTCAGCACATTGTAAGTAAAATCAGCGAAATCTTGAACGAAGAGAAAAAATGCCTGAATGGCGCTTCTATTTTGCTGCTGGGGATGGCATATAAGCCGAATGTAAGTGATTGCAGAGAATCACCGAGTCTAGATGTATATGAGTTGTTAACAGAAATGGGTGCAAAGGTCAGTGTGAATGAACCGTTTTGTGAGAATATTTTTGACCGGAATGGAGCTAAAATGGATAACAGGCCGCTTCATTACAGCCAATTTGCTGAATATGACTGTGTGGTGCTATTAACACCACATTCTATGTACGATCCGGATCTGCTGACATCTTCAGCAAAGGCCCTTCTTGATACAAGAAACTTGACTGATGGTATTCATCAAGACCATGTTTATGTCATCGGCAGCCCAGTAAAGAAAAGAAAGGGGAAGCAGCTTCTCCCAAATTAAAAAGCAAAATTCCACTTTAAGATGATACGAATCACAAGGAGCTGGCTTTTAAATGGATCTATTAGTTTCTTGTGAATTGGACCTGTAACAAACTAATTTTACATGCTATGTTTAACAAAAATGTTAGGTGGAGTATGATGAAAAATCAATTAAGCGCATATATTTCCCTGGGAACGGCCATGGCAATCGTCGGCAGCTCTGTCGTCGTAGGAAAACTCATGGTTGAGCGTATTCCTGTCTTTCTATCCTCGGGACTGCGTTTTTTGCTGGCTTCTGTCGTATTGCTCACGCTGCTGTTTTGCATTGAAAAAGGGTTTCCGGCTTTAACGAAAAAAGATGTGCTCGTTTTGCTGGTGCAATCATTTACAGGCGTGTTTTTGTTCAGTATTTGCCTGCTGTATGGGGTTCAATATACTACGGGAACGGAAAGCGGCATTTTGACAAGCACAACCCCCATGGTGATCGGTATTTTATCCTTTTTCCTGCTTAGAGAAAAAATTGAGAAAAAGACGCTGATCGGCATTTTGCTGGCGGTTTGCGGCGTAATGGCGATTAATTTGTTTGGAGCGGGGAGCAAAGACGGGACGCCGCACGCCTTATTCGGGAACATGCTGATCATTGCTGCAGTCATTGGCGAAGCGTTGTTTACATTGATGGCCAAGCTGCTATCCCCGCATATTTCGGCACTGGCGATTTCGACCTTCGTATCGCTCTTCGGCTTCCTGTTTTTTCTCCCGTTTGCTTTGTTTGAGGCCTCTTCATTTGATTACAGCGTGCCGACTGTTTTGGATTGGTCGTATGTGCTGTATTACGCGCTTTTTGTCACTGTTTTGGCGTTTTACTTATGGTATAGCGGGGTGACGAAGGTGCCGGCGGGTGTATCGGGCATTTTCACATCCGTTCTTCCGGTCTCCGCTGTCATTTTGTCAGGCGTGATATTGAAGGAGCCGTTTGAGTTTGTGCATTTCATCGGCATTGCATGTGTCATCGGCGGCATATTTGTGACGGTCATAAAGAAAAAACAGCCGGATGCGTATCCGGCTTCAGAAGAAAAGACGCTGTAGCCTGTCCAGATCGGACGGGTTTTTTAGTCTTTAAACACGCTCAGCCTTTCAAAAAGATCACCAAGCATCTTTACGAACATGCCTTTTTCCTCGTCGCTGTAGTTTTCCATGACAGCGGATATTTTGCTGAAATGGCCGGGCAGAAATTGCTCAAGGCGTGCTTTGCCTTCCGTTGTCAGTTCAATGCTGATTTTTCGTTTATCCTCTGTGTGATGCCTGCGGCTGACAAAACCGTCTCTCGCCAGCCCGTCCAGCAGGCCTGTAATTGTTGCTTTCGTGACATTTGACCGCTTGGCAAGCTCTGTCGGACTTAACCTATGATCCTTGGCATCAAAGAGCAGCATCAGGATTTTGAATTTTCCTTCTGAAAGCCCTCGGCCAGCAAAGTAATGCTCCATCACATGATTCATTTTTTTTGAAATATCAAATAGAGATAAAAACAATTCAAGAGAGCCGGCGTCAATATTGGCATACGTTTCGGCGTGCTCTGTTATATGCTTATATTTCGGTAAATGTTTTAATTCCATCGCAAGTAGCTCCCGTACATTCGTTGTGACACGATTATAAAGGAGGGAAAACCATAACGCAACTTGGCTTGGAGATGATTGACAGATTTTCTTGGGACATAGTAAGGTAATATAGTTAGGCGCCTAACTAATACATATAGAGCTGAAAAGGTGGTTATTGATATGAAACATATGTTAATTGCAGGAGGCGGCATCGGCGGCTTGTCAGCGGCCATTTCTCTCCGTAAGGCAGGGTTTTCCGTCACCTTATGTGAAGCGGCTTCAGAAAACCGAAAAACAGGTGCGGGAATTCTTCAGCCGCAAAACGCAATGGCCGTCTTGAAAGAATTGGGCGTGTTCGAGGAGTGCTGTAAGCATGGCTTTCAAACAGAGTGGTTTAAAACGTTTGATGCACAGGGGAATCTCCTGTTTACAGTCAGCGAATCCTTTTTAGACGATACACTGCCGGGACGCAATAATATCCTGCGCAAAACGCTAAATGACATTCTCATGAAGCATGCCGAGGCGGCGGGTGTAGACATTAAGTGGGGGAAAAAGGTTGTCTCTTATGAAGAAACAGCTGAAGCGGTCACTGCCGTATGTGAAGATGGAGAAAAGCTGCAGGCTGACATTCTGGCGGGCTTTGACGGCATTCACTCCGTTGTTCGCGATAGAATGCTGCAAAAGGAAACAGAAAAAGAGTACCTCGGCATGGGGGCGTGGCGCTTTTATATCGAACTTCCCGATTTTACATTTAAGGACGCGACATTGATGTACAGAAGCGGAGACACACAAATTGGCGTCGTGCCGTTGGCGGAACACGCTGGCTATGTCTTCGTCCTCCAGCCTTGCACGAGCGATTACTGGGATGAGGAAGATACCCGGTTTGATAGAGTAAAAGAGGTTCTTTCTGGTTATCCGGGGCTTGATTTTGTCACAAAGCACATGTCAAAACAGCATCCTGTCATCTTTAACAAACTGGAGCAGGTCGCCGTGCAGGAGCCATGGCATAAAGGCCGCGTTGTCATCGGAGGAGACGCCGCCCACGCCGGCGCGCCGACCCTGGCGCAAGGAGCGGCAATGGCGATCGAGGATGCCATCGTCCTCGCCGAAGAACTCCAAAACCACGCCGACCACGAAACAGCATTACAGGCGTACTACAAAAGAAGAGCCCCACGAGCGCTCAAAGTCCAGAACCTATCATCGGAAATCGTCCGCCGCGGGCTGAAAGGAGAGCCGGGAGCGGAAGAACTGATTGGGGAATGCTATGCGGTGTTGAGGGAAGGGTATTAAATAGGAAAAGTCCAGAAAGTGATTTCTGGACTTTTTTATTCTTGCTCTGTTTTATTCCTTATCCGCTCAATCACCTCATGCAGTCCCTCAGGCTTATAAAACTCCACCGGTGAACTGCCTTTCTCAAACGAAATCGTCTCGGCTTCAATCAGCGCGACATAGCGCCCGTTTACTTTTGCGAGATGAATGGAGTCGCCAAAATCCGCTAGCAATCCCTTAATCTCTGTTTCTCCGACTTTCATTTTCAGTTGGGCCTCTGGCGTGTGCTCGATGATTTGGGCGGAGGCTTCGATGACTTGATGGGTGTCGAGGCGCTCTTGGATTTCCCGTTTTTCGCTTGCTTCCCAAATTTCAATGTCGTGCTCGAACTGCTTGAGTTCTTCGCTGTTGTCTTCAAATGTCTCGTAGACGTGCTCCTGCACCATGTTCATGACCTGATTTTTCATGATTTCCGGCATCGATTCTCCGTACTCGACGAATTTCAGAAAGTCCTCAAAATAGCGGGCGTGCGAGGCCTGGTGGATTTTCAGCTCACCTTCCTCGACCATTCCTTCCTCTGGCATGTACGGGTATTGGATGCTTTTCATGTTTTTTGTCGTGATCGCCATTTCGACTTTTTTAATGAGAGAAGACGCGTCAGAGATGCGGGCGACCTTCGGCTCAAAATCACATTTCATAATAAAGACAAATGACTCGTCAAAGTATTTTCTCGGTACGGCCGAAGCGACGAGAAACACGCCGCCGCGAACCGCGCTTGTGTCAAGGTACGTGCGGACGAACTGCTCACTCAGCTCATTGAAGTCTTCTTTTGTTTCCGCCAGACGCGCACGGTTGAACATGTTGTAGTTTGGGTTGGAATCAAGCTCGTGGCCGGGCTCAACGATAAAATGGCCGATTTTCGTCGGCACCTGCTCGGACTGCGGATGGCGGTCGGCTTTCCGTTTGACGATTTTTTTCAGTTCCCCGTCGAGAAAGTCCTTCAGCTCGCTTTCTTCAAATTCGCCCGTATCAAGGGTCTGGAAGTGCTTGAACTGCTTGTTCGCCTGCTCATCTTTGCCTTCCACCTGTATGACATAAAAGGATAAAAAACGAATTTCAAAATCCATATATAAACTCACCTTATTCGCGTATTGTACAGCTTCTCAAGTATAGAAAAAACAGCAATCATGCGTCAATTGGGAGAACGGAATAATCATGACCATGAAAGGGAAATGTAGTCAAATAGAAGGCATCTCATACGGAAAGGAATGGTTCGATGAAGGAAACAAGCCCGATTCCTCAGCCGAAGACGTTTGGACCGCTCGGCAATTTGCCTTTAATCGATAAAGACAAGCCGACGCTTTCGCTGATCAAACTGGCGGAAGAACAGGGCCCGATTTTTCAAATCCATACACCCGCGGGCACGACCATTGTAGTGTCCGGCCACGAATTGGTGAAAGAGGTTTGTGATGAAGAACGGTTTGATAAAAGCATTGAAGGCGCCTTGGAAAAGGTTCGCGCATTTTCCGGTGACGGATTGTTTACGAGCTGGACGCATGAGCCTAACTGGAGAAAAGCGCACAACATTCTGATGCCAACGTTCAGCCAGCGGGCCATGAAGGACTATCATGAGAAAATGGTCGATATCGCTGTTCAGCTCATTCAAAAATGGGCAAGGCTCAACCCGAATGAAGCAGTCGATGTCCCCGGAGATATGACCCGGCTGACGCTCGACACCATTGGGCTATGCGGGTTTAACTACCGCTTTAACAGTTACTACAGAGAAACGCCCCACCCGTTTATCAACAGCATGGTGCGGGCGCTTGATGAAGCGATGCATCAAATGCAGCGGCTTGATGTTCAAGATAAGCTTATGGTCAGAACAAAGCGGCAATTCCGCCATGATATTCAAACGATGTTTTCGTTAGTCGACAGCATTATTGCAGAGCGCAGATCGAATGGAGACCAGGATGAAAAAGATTTGCTCGCCCGCATGCTGAATGTGGAAGATCCGGAAACGGGTGAAAAGCTCGACGACGAAAATATCCGCTTTCAAATTATTACGTTTTTGATTGCCGGCCATGAAACAACGAGCGGCCTGCTTTCCTTTGCGACCTACTTTTTATTGAAGCACCCTGACAAACTGAAAAAGGCGTATGAAGAGGTCGATCGGGTGCTGACAGATGCAGCGCCGACCTATAAACAAGTGCTGGAGCTTAAATACATACGGATGATTTTAAATGAATCACTGCGCTTATGGCCGACAGCTCCGGCTTTCAGCCTTTATCCAAAAGAAGACACAGTCATTGGCGGGAAATTCCCGATCACGACGAAAGACAGAATTTCTGTGCTGATTCCGCAGCTTCATCGTGATCGAGACGCTTGGGGAAAGGACGCCGAGGAATTCCGGCCGGAACGGTTCGAGCATCAGGACCAAGTGCCTCATCATGCGTACAAACCATTCGGAAATGGACAACGGGCCTGTATCGGCATGCAGTTTGCCCTTCATGAAGCCACACTTGTGCTGGGGATGATTCTAAAATATTTCACACTGATTGATCATGAGAATTATGAGCTTGATATCAAACAAACCCTAACACTTAAGCCGGGCGATTTTCACATCAGGGTTCAAAGCCGTCATCAGGAAGCCATTCATGCAGACGTCCAGGCAGCTGAAAAAGCCGCGTCTGATGAGCAAAAGGAGAAAACGGAAGCAAAGGGCGCATCTGTCATCGGTCTTAACAACCGCCCGCTTCTCGTGCTGTACGGCTCAGATACCGGCACCGCAGAAGGCGTCGCCCGGGAGCTTGCTGACACTGCCAGTCTTCACGGCGTAAGGACAGAGACAGCACCTCTGAACGACCGGATTGGAAAGCTGCCGAAAGAGGGAGCGGTTGTCATTGTGACCTCGTCTTATAATGGAAAACCGCCAAGCAATGCCGGACAATTCGTGCAGTGGCTTCAAGAAATCAAACCGGGTGAGCTTGAGGGCGTTCATTACGCGGTATTTGGCTGCGGCGACCACAACTGGGCGAGCACGTATCAATACGTGCCGAGATTCATTGATGAGCAGCTTGCAGAAAAAGGCGCGACTCGGTTTTCTGGGCGCGGGGAAGGGGATGTGAGCGGTGATTTTGAAGGGCAGCTTGACGAGTGGAAAAAAAGCATGTGGGCAGACGCCATTAAGGCATTCGGACTGGAGCTTAATGAAAACGCCGATAAGGAACGAAGCACGCTGAGCCTTCAGTTTGTCAGAGGGCTGGGCGAGTCTCCGCTGGCTAGATCGTACGAAGCCTCTCACGCATCCATTGCCGAAAATCGTGAACTCCAGTCCGCAGACAGCGATCGAAGCACTCGCCATATCGAAATTACATTGCCGCCGGATGTTGTATATCAAGAGGGCGACCATCTTGGCGTATTGCCAAAAAACAGCCAAACCAATGTCAGCCGGATTCTCCACAGATTCGGTCTGAAGGGAACCGACCAAGTGACATTGTCGGCAAGCGGCCACAGTGCGGGGCATCTGCCATTGGGCCGTCCTGTCAGCCTGCATGATCTTCTCAGCTACAGCGTCGAGGTGCAGGAAGCAGCCACAAGAGCGCAAATACGTGAACTGGCGGCATTTACAGAGTGTCCGCCGCATAGGCGCGAATTAGAAGAACTGTCAGCAGAGGGTGTTTATCAGGAGCAAATATTGAAAAAACGAATTTCCATGCTGGATCTGCTTGAAAAGTATGAAGCGTGCGACATGCCGTTTGAACGATTTTTAGAGCTTTTACGGCCGTTAAAACCGAGATATTATTCAATTTCAAGCTCTCCAAGAGTGAATCCGCGGCTAGCATCGATCACAGTCGGTGTCGTGCGCGGCCCTGCGTGGAGCGGCCGTGGCGAATACAGGGGCGTGGCTTCAAATGATTTAGCTGAGCGCCAAGCCGGTGATGATCTCGTGATGTTTGTACGCACACCAGAATCTCGGTTTCAGCTTCCAGAAGACCCTGAAACGCCAATCATTATGGTCGGACCTGGCACAGGAGTCGCGCCATTTCGCGGTTTCCTTCAAGCCCGCGAAGTTTTAAAGCGGGAGGGGAAAACGCTCGGTGAAGCTCATCTCTATTTTGGATGCAGAAACGATCGTGATTTTATATACCGTGATGAGCTTGAGCAGTTTGAAAAAGACGGAATTGTCACTGTCCACACAGCCTTTTCCCGCAAAGAAGGCATGCCGAAAACGTATGTCCAGCATGTCATGGCTGACCATACAGAAACGTTAATATCGATCCTTGACCACGGAGGCAGGCTTTATGTATGTGGTGACGGCAGCAAAATGGCCCCGGATGTGGAGGCGGCACTGCAAAAGGCGTATCAGTCTATTCATGGCACCGGGGAGCAAGAAGCGCAAAACTGGCTGAGACATCTGCAGGATACCGGTATGTACGCTAAGGATGTCTGGGCAGGGATATAGATAAAGAAGACTGGAGACATCCAGTCTTTTTTGCCCTTTAGAAAAAATGGTGATCGCGCTAAACATTGATGCATACAATAACTTCAGTCCGCCGGAAGGGCGGGCTGTCTGCAAAACCTATTTTTCGTTTTTGCTAGTTTATGTTATTCTTATACTCGGTATCTATTTCTTTTTTCAAAGGCACACATGACAAAAGAAATCCTTTTTTTATTTCTGAGAAAAAAATGTGAAACGAAATGAAGGTTTCTTTCGTCCAGTGATTGGTTTCCAAATGGTTGTAATAAAAATGATATGGTGCGAAACATAAATATTCCGGCTTGCCGCGGTGTATTTCTTGTTGTGTGATGCCTTGATTTTGTTTGGAAAGAAGGAATTGGAAGGCAGGATATAAAGAGCAGGTAAATATGAATGAAGAACTTAAAGTGTTTAAGAAAGTAGAGGTTGCCATGAAGAAACTTTTTTCTTACAAACTTAGCTTTTTTGTGCTGGCTGTTATACTGTTTTGGGCAAAAACGTATTTATCCTACAAGACTGAGTTTAATCTTGGGGTAAAAGGCACAACTCAGGAGATCCTCCTGATATTTAACCCATTCTCAAGCGCCGTCTTCTTTTTAGGACTGGCTTTGCTGGCGAAAGGGCGTAAATCAGCCATTATTATGCTGATTATCGATTTCTTGATGACATTTGTGTTATATGCAAATATTTTATTCTATCGTTTCTTTGACGATTTCTTGACGTTCCCGAACATTAAACAGTCCGGAAACGTTGGAAACATGGGAGACGGGATTTTCAGTATCATGGCCGGTCATGATATTTTCTATTTCTTAGATATTATCATTTTGATTGCGGTATTGATCTGGAGACCTGAATTAAAAGAATACAAAATGAAAAAACGCTTTGCATCTTTAGTGATCCTTTCTGGGATCGCACTGTTTTTCATCAACCTGCACTATGCGGAAAAAGACCGTCCGCAGCTGCTGACAAGAACGTTTGACCGCAATTATATCGTGAAGTATTTAGGTCTGTACAACTACACCATTTATGACGGTGTGCAGACGGCTCAAACAGAAACGCAACGGGCCTATGCAAGCAGCGATGATTTAACAAGCGTCGAGAATTACACGACGTCTCATTATGCGAAACCAAACGCCGAGTACTTCGGCTCTGCCAAAGGCAAAAATATCATTAAAATTCACCTCGAAAGCTTCCAGTCATTCCTGATTGACTACAAGCTAAACGGTGAAGAGGTGACGCCTTTCTTAAATAAACTTGCGCACGGCGGGGAAGATGTGACGTATTTTGATAACTTCTTCCATCAGACAGGCCAGGGAAAAACATCTGATGCCGAGCTGACAATGGATAACTCGATCTTCGGTCTTCCTGAAGGCTCCGCGTTTGTGACGAAAGGCGAAAACACTTACCAATCGCTTCCTGCGATTTTAGACCAGAAGGAAGGCTATACAAGCGCCGTCCTGCATGGTGATTACAAATCGTTCTGGAACCGTGACCAGATTTACAAACATATCGGATATGACAAGTTCTTCGACGCAAGCACGTATGATATGTCAGATGAAAATGTGATTAACATGGGACTTAAGGATAAGCCGTTCTTTACAGAATCGATTCCAAAGCTTGAGTCTCTTAAACAGCCGTTTTACGCGCATTTGATTACTTTGACAAACCATTATCCGTTTAACCTGGATGAAAAAGACGCGTCTCTTAAAAAAGCGACAACTGGCGATAACACAGTTGACAGCTACTTCCAGACAGCGCGTTACCTTGACGAAGCGCTTGAGCAATTCTTCAAGGAGCTGAAGGAAGCCGGCCTGTATGACAACTCAGTCATCATGATTTACGGTGACCATAACGGTATTTCTGAAAACCATAACCGAGCGATGAAAGAGATTCTTGGAAAAGAGATCACAGATTATCAAAACGCACAGAACCAGCGTGTGCCGCTGATGATCCGCGTTCCTGGCAAAAAAGGCGGAGTGAACCATACGTATGGCGGCGAAATTGACGTCATGCCGACACTTCTGCACTTAGAAGGAATTGATTCTCAGAAATATATCAACTTTGGTACTGATTTATTCTCTAAAGACCACGACGATACGGTGGCATTCAGAAACGGAGACTTCGTAACGCCGAAGTACACATCAGTCGACAATATCATTTACGATACGAAGACTGGTGAAAAACTGAAAGCGAATGAAGAAACGAAGAATCTGAAAACAAGAGTGAACCAGCAGCTGAGCCTTTCAGACAGTGTCCTGTACAAAGACTTGCTGAGGTTCCATAAACTAAATGATTTCAAAGCCGTTGATCCGTCAGACTATCATTACGGCAAGGAGAAAGAAATCAAATAAGATGAAAAAGAGCCTTGAGCGGGCGCATTGCCTTCGCTCAAGGCTCTTTTTTTTGGTTATACAACCAACTTGAAAAAATAGATTCCATTTGGTCACCAAGGCTGGCTTTCTCTCATATCATTACAGTAGATTTTGAAACCGGATTGAAATCGGACAAATTATCGGGGAAATGCCTTGATAGATTGTGAAGATATACCAGGTTTCGAACTCAATATTCATAGAGATGAGGGGTAGAGATGAAAGCGGTCATTCTCTGCGGCGGAAAAGGAACGAGAATGAGTGAAGTCACGAATGACATTCCTAAACCGCTCGCCATGATAGGCGGCAAACCGATTCTATGGCATATTATGAAAATTTATCAGTACTACGGAGTAAACGAGTTTATTCTGCTGTTGGGCTATAAAGGAGAAAAAATCAAGGAATACTTTCTCGACTATGAATGGAAGCACAACAGTCTAACACTCGACAGCTCTACGGGAGAGGTTCAGATGCTGGGGCAGCCTGAAACGTGGAAAATTACGTTTTTGGAGACTGGGGAAGATACGCTGACAGCCGGAAGAATCTTGCAGGCGAAAGACTATATCGGTGATGAAACATTTCTGCTCACCTATGGGGACGGGCTGGCCAATATCAATCTTTTCCATCTCATCAGCTATCATCAGACAAAAGGTGCTGCCGCGACTGTCACCGGCATTGACAAAGTCTCGCAGTTTGGCACCTTGACGGTTGAGGACGGCATGGCGAAAACATTTTCTGAGAAGACATCAAGTGACGGAATCATCAACGGCGGATTCTTCGTTCTCAGTCCAAAGGTTTTCGAGTATTTGCCGAAGGACGGGAACGCGATGTTCGAAGATGAACCGCTGAAGAACCTTGCCAAAGACGGGGAGCTTGCTGTGTACCGCCATTATGGATTTTGGACGGCCATCGATACGTATAAAAATCTTTTAGAAGTCAACAAAATGTGGAATCAAGGACAACAAGTATGGAAGGTATGGTGAATCGATTTGAGTTTCTGGAAAAATAAAAACGTATTTGTCACGGGATGCACAGGTCTTTTAGGAAGCTATTTGGTGAAAGAGCTGATCGATCAGGGCGCAAATGTTACGGGGCTTGTCAGGGATCATGTGCCTCAATCCAATCTTTATCAGGGAGAACATATCAAGAAAATGAACATCGTGCGGGGCTCTCTAGAGGACTTGGCTGTGATTGAACGCGCGCTTGGCGAGTATGAGATCGACACTGTCTTTCATCTCGCTGCACAAGCGATTGTCGGCGTAGCAAACCGCAACCCGATTTCTACCTTTGAAGCGAATATCCTCGGCACCTGGAATATTCTCGAAGCCTGCCGCAAGCATCCGTTAATTAAGCGGGTCATTGTCGCTTCAAGTGATAAAGCTTACGGCGATCAAGAAAACCTTCCATACGATGAAAACATGCCGCTGCAAGGCAAGCACCCGTACGACGTCTCAAAAAGCTGCGCAGATCTGATCAGCCACACCTATTTTCACACGTACGGGCTTCCGGTCTGCATTACGCGCTGCGGAAACTTATACGGCGGCGGAGATTTGAACTTCAATCGCATCATTCCTCAGACGATTCAGCTTGTGCTGAACGGGGAAGCGCCGGAAATCCGAAGCGACGGCACCTTTGTACGGGATTACTTCTATATTGAAGACGCCGTTCAGGCTTATCTGCTTCTTGCAGAAAAAATGGAAGAAAACAATCTTGCCGGAGAGGCCTTTAACTTCAGCAATGAGATCCAGCTGACCGTACTTGAACTGGTAGAGAAAATATTAAAGAAAATGAACAGTAATCTGAAACCTAAGGTGCTGAATCAGGGAAGCAATGAAATCAAACATCAATATTTATCCGCGGAAAAAGCAAGAAAGCTGCTGAATTGGACACCGGCCTATACTATTGATGAGGGACTTGAAAAAACGATTGAGTGGTATACGGAATTCTTCAAAAAGTAATGTGAAACGAGGTGAACAAGACTGTGACCAGCGCGTATTGCACCGTTTTATCAAAAGGAAGATTATATCAGGCAGTCGCTTTGTTTAAGTCGTTAGAGCAAGTTGATCAAGACAGTCCCATTTTTATACTTTGCATGGATGAAGATACGCACCGCGTGTTACAGAAGCTGAAGATGAAGCAGCTGAACCTTGTGCCGGTGGCCGCTCTTGAAAATGAATTGCTGCTGAAGCTGAAGGAAACTAGAGATCAAAGTGAGTATTGCTGGACGATGAAGCCGATCTTTCTGCAAGCTGTGCTGAACAGCAATCCCGGGCTGGAGCGTGTGACGTATATTGACGGGGACCTGTTTTTCTATGCAGATCCATCGCCGATTTTTGAAAACCAGCCGGACTGCTCGGTGCTGCTTTCACGGGGGGATATTGTAATCCCTTCTTTTGAGAAAGAGCAGATTGACATGCTGCAGCGTCTTTTAGGCAGATATAATTCCGGATTTATCAGCTTCAAGCATGATGATGCAGGCACGGATTGCTTGGAGTGGTGGAAGGAACGCTGTCTTGAGGAATGCAAAAATGCACCGGGTGAAGGGAAATTCGGTGATCAGGGCTATTTGGATTATATGTCTGAGCTGTTTCCGAATGTGTGTGACATTACGACACCCGGCGTGAACATCGGCCATTGGAATTATGGGCAGCATACGTTTTCCTGGAAAGATGGCCGGATCGTGCTGGAGGATGGCAGTCCGCTGATCTTTTATCATTTCAGCGGATACCGCATCGTCAGCATCAATGAAATCAAACAGATTCATGAAACAACCCGCACAGATCTGCCGTTTGTGCATGAACTGTATCAAGAGACACTGCCGCATATCATTCAGCACATGAAAACGTTAGACCCTGAATTTAACGGTTTTGCTTCAAAAGATGACAACAAATAAATGAGTAAATACAGGAAGTGAAAATGAAGTGAAAGCAAGCGTTATTATTCCTGCATATAATTCAAAGGAGCGCCTTTACAACAGCCTTCTGTCATTAAACCAGCAGGAGTGCGATGAAGAATTCGAAGTCATTGTAGCGGACAATGGCTCTGAGGACGGGACGCTCTCAATGCTTGAGTCATTTCAAGCTGATTTTCCGCTGATCTTTACACGGATTAAAGAAAACAGGGGCATTGCGTACGGACGAAATCAGGCGCTTCGCAATGCCAGAGGAGACATCCTGATTTTCCATGACAGTGATATGCTTGCGGCAAAGGACCTTGTGGCAAAACATATAAAAGCCCATGAGAACGAAGAGAATCTCGTCGTGTGCGGGTTGTTTTGGAAACGGATCTACAGTTTTTATTATGAACGGTTTGAAGAAGAACATAAGGAACAGCTCGCAAAGCTCACAGATGAAATGCCGAAGAAAGACAAACAAAAGCTGCTGGAGGAAGCAGACATTAAAAACGGAAGCTTTCTTGATAAAAGCTTTGACCTCGATACCGACTTTATAGACGTGCTCAAGAAGATTTTAGATGAGTACGGCGATGACTTGAAAGGCTATCATATGCCATGGCGCTTTTTTATCACGAATAATTCCTCTGTGAAACGCAAGCATGTGGTTGACCTCGGTTTATTTGACGAAGGCATTGTGAGGTACGGGTTTGAGGATTATGACCTCGGGATCAGGCTTCATCAGGCCGGATTGACCTTCAGGCTTCGCCGCGATATTGTCAGTGTTCATCAGGAGCATCCAAGCAATTGTAAATCTGTAGATGATATTCGGGCCAACATTGCCTATATGTGCGATAAATACAATAACATCCGCTCCTTAGACGTTCATCTCGCTTTTAATGGACCGTTCCCGCCTGACATGACGAACAGAATCATGACTGATATTCAAAAGCTGCTGGAGTCTCAGAAATATGATATGCTGCTGAATCTGTTTCTTGAGCTTCTGCATGTTGTTAAAGAGCGCAACATTGATCCAGATTGGCGAAAGAAAGCCCCAAGGGTGACGGCAAAAAGCTTTGATTTACAAACTGTCCGCAAGCTTCTGCCAAAAGCGAAGAAAAAGCTAGGCGTAAACGATTTCGCCAACGCACTGTATGCGCTTGTCAACGATTTGCTGCACGTGGATCTTAGATCATTGGATGTGGTATAAGTGAGTACATTTCATTTTTCAACGATAGTGTCAAGGACACATATCTTTAAGCTCATGCCTATGATTCATTCTCTCCATGAGTATTGCAATGATTTTCATTTATATGTGCTGTGTGTCGACCAGAAAGCGTATGAATTGCTTCAGCACGTGCCATGGGAGCATGTAACCTTTGTGCAGCTGCATGAAATGGAAGACCCGGAGCTGCTGAAAGCGAAAAGCAACAGAACGTTTCATGAATATTGCTGGACGTTAAAGCCCGCCTTTTTGTTTCATGTGATGAGCAAGTGGGATGACGCTGAATACTTTGCCCATATGGATACGGATCTATTTTTCTTTTCTGATCCGGCGCGTATTTTTGCAGAAAACCCAACGGCGTCTCTGTATTTGACTGATCATCGTAATTCGCCGCGCTTCATGTCCTACTACGACCGAACCGGACGCTTTAATACAGGCTTTGTCGGTGCCGGTAATACAAAGGAAGCATATGAAGCGGTGTGGCAGTGGAGACAGGACTGTATTGAATTTTGCACGGTCGAAATGGATACGGAACGAAAGACATATGGTGATCAAAGATATGTGGAGAAATGGCCGGCGCAGTTTAAAGGTGTTCATGTTGTCAAATCAATAGGAGCCAATACAGCGCTTTGGAATATCGAAAACTATAAGGTCGGGCAAAAGGACGGCCGCGTGTATATAGATGAAACGCCGCTGATTTTCTATCATTTCTCTGGGTTTACGCTGGTGACAGAAAAAGAGTTTAATCTTTGCTGGTACTACCGGATTGAAGACGAAGCGACAATTGAGATGATTTATATGCCCTATATATTAAATCTGAAAAGATGGATTGATGAAATACAGTCGGCGTTTCCGGACTTTGCGGATGGCTTTATCCCGAAGCACGCAGTGCCTGACACTCATTTTATCCAGCTGGATTAAAAAACCCTGCCGCCTGGCAGGGGTTTTTTCAGCTATGCCATTCTCTCAGCTTCTGGTCACTTGGCAATAGGAAGGCAAGGATGCCGAGAACAGGGAGAAAGGCAATGGCGATCATCGTCGGGGTCAGTCCCGCGGCGTCAATCAGAGCGCCCAGCGCCACAGCGCCGATCGCGCCCATCCCGAAGGCAAGCCCGACGGTTAAACCGGACATTGTGCCGATTTTTCCAGGAACTAGCTCCTGTGCGTAGACGACCGTTACAGAAAAGCTCGACATCAGAACCAAGCCAATCAATGCGAGCACGCCATAGGCGAGAACCGGTCCGGCAAATGGAAGCAAGATCGCCAGCGGCGCCGAGCATAACAGCGAACCGAGGATAACGAAGCGTTTTCCAAAACGGTCTGCAAGCGGGCCGCCGAGAAACGTGCCGATTGCGCCGAACAGCAAGAAGACAAAAATATAGCTTTGTGCCTGCTGAATGCTTACGTGATAGGTATCCATCGCGTAAAACGTGTAAAAGTTACCGATCGCACTCGTATACCAAGAACGAGCAAAAATGAGAAATATAATAATAATAAGAGCAGATACAACAGATTTGGTGATGGCCGTGTTTTCAGCCGTTTTCTTTTGTTTGCCTGATTTCTGGGCAAGGCTGCCGAGACGTGAGGCGTACCATTTCGCAATATACATGAGAAACATAACAGCAAGCGCGGCGACAAGCGTGAACCAAACAGCGCCGAATTGCCCGAGCGGTACAAGGATCAGCGCGGTGATCAGCGGCGCCATCGCCTGGCCTGAGTTTCCGCCCACCTGATAAATCGACTGGGCGAGCCCGCGTTTTGTGCCGGCGGCCATATACGCCACACGGGAGCCCTCCGGGTGGAAAATGGCCGAGCCTAATCCAATGAAAAACACACAGCATAGGATCGTTATGAATGACGGGGCAAATGCAAGGCCCAAAATGCCAAGCATGCTGGCGGTCAAACCGACTGGCAGCGCATACGGCCGCGGTCGTTTATCGGTATACCAGCCGACAACAGGCTGCATGACGGATGACACCATGTTTAATGTGAAAGCGATGATGCCGAGCTGTGTAAACGTCAGGCTCATGGAGCGTTCCAAAATAGGGAACATGGCCGGAATCACAGCTTGAAGCGAATCGTTGAGCATATGGCAAATTCCGATAATAATCAAAATCGGATACACCGTGGTGCCTGGTTTTTGAACTGTTTTTTCTTTTAACGGGGCGGCAATAGCCAATTGAGTCTCCTCCTTACATATATAACCAAAGCATACCACCATATTATTCATAAGGTGAAGAATTTATCAAGAGGAAAAAAGATTCTTATGAAAGAAATACCGTCAGCCTGATTAGGAGCTGACGGTATTTTCGATATTCAAAATGTGATATAGCTCTTCAAGCTTACGAATCTCATAGGTTGGTATGACCTCTGGCACATTCGGCTTCATGTCAGGGTTCATCCAACAAGTATCAAGTCCGGCGAGCTGTCCGCCTTTGATATCAGCAGTCAGTGAATCCCCAATGATTAATGTGTGCTCTGCTGAAAATTGAGGAATCCGTTCAAATACGTAATCGAAATATTCCTTCATCGGCTTTTGGAAGCCTGTGTCTTCAGAAACGAAAATGTCCTTGAAGAATGGAAATAATCCTGAATCACGGAGACGCTTATATTGTGTGTGAGACACGCCGTTTGTCACGATGTACAAATCAAACTGTTGCTGCAGATTTGAGATGAGATCAAATGCACCGTCAATAAGCTGATGTCCTTCTTCAAGAAAGCGGCGGTATTTTTGCTCAAGTATGGTTCCGTCAGTCTCATAGCCGTATTCTTTAAGCAAAGCGGAGAAACGTGTGTTTACGACTTCATCCCGTGTCATCTTACCTTCTTCAAAGGCTCTCCAGAGACCTTGATTGATGGTTTTATACTGCGCCTTCATGTCATTTGTTAAAGGAATGTTCTGATCTTCAAACAGCAAACGCAGGGCTAAAGCTTCTGCCGCTTGAAAATCAAGGATGGTATCATCTACATCAAATAATAAAGTGCGGTACCGTTTCATCTGTGTGTCTCCCTTTCTCATGCGTACTCAAAGTATAGCACATAAAAAAAGGAAAAAGCCGGCGGGTGAGGCACCGCCGGCTGAAAAGAGATTATTTGTTTAATAAGCTGTGTTTTCTCGAATATAGGAAGTAAATCAGTGTTCCGACAGCGATCCAGATGACAAATGAAAGCCATGTGACGCCGGGAAGGCTGTACATGAACCAGAGGCAGATGCCTGCGCTGATAATCGGCACAACCGGAACGAACGGCACTCTGAAGGACGCCTTGATTTCAGGATGTTTCTTTCTTAGCACAATGACAGCAATAGATATGACCGTAAACGCGGCAAGTGTTCCCATGTTCACCAGATGGGCCAGCGTTCCGAGGTTAATAAAGCCGGCGATTCCCGCTGCAACGATCCCTGTCAGCCATGTGTTGCGGAACGGGGTTTTAAATGACGGATGAACCTTTGCGAACAATCCAGGCAGAAGGCCGTCTCTGCTCATGGCAAATGTCAAACGAACCTGAGCGTACAGCAAAGCGAGCATCACCGTCGTAATCCCGATAATCGCACCGACAGAAATAATTCCGGCAACAGCGTCCTGTCCGACGAATTTCAGCGCAAAGGATACAGGATCTCCGACATTCAATTTGGCATAAGGCATCATGCCTGTCAGCACAAGCGATACCGCGATGTACAGAACCGTACAGACGGCTAGAGCTGAAATAATGCCGACGGGCATGTTTTTTTGCGGATTTTTCACTTCCTCTGATGCGTTAGAAACCGCGTCAAACCCAAGGTACGCGAAGAATACAGTGGCAGCGCTAAGTATGACGCCTTTCATCCCGAATGGCATAAAAGGAGACCAGTTATCCGGTTTCACATAGCCGATGCCGACAATAATGAACAATAATATGATCGCGATTTTCATCAGTACGATGACGTTGTTAAAGCGTGTGCTTTCCTTGACGCCTCTGCTGACAATCGCAGTGATGAGGAGAATGATCACCGCAGCCGGAAGGTTAAATACGGCGCCCGGCGTGCTTCCCGGCGCTCCTGTCAGTGCAGCCGGAATATGAAGATTGAAGCCGGCAAGAAGTGATTGAAAGTATGAAGACCAGCCGGTGGCAACCGCCGACAGTGCAATGACATATTCAAGCATGAGATCCCATCCGATCAAAAAGGCGAGCAGCTCTCCAAGTGTCACGTATGAGTATGAGTACACGCTTCCCGAAATCGGAATGGAAGACGAAAATTCAGCATAACAGAAAGCAGCCAGCGCACAGGCGAGCCCCGCTAAAATAAACGATATGATGAGGGCGGGACCTGCACCGGTCGCTGCCACTGTTCCTGTAATGACAAAAATCCCTGTACCGATGACACAACCGATACCGAGCAAGGTTAAATCAAATGCGCTTAACGTACGGGCAAGGCTTTTTGACTTGCTCTGCGCACTCAATGTTTCAAGCGGTTTTTTTCTAAATAATGAACTCATCAAAAGTTCCTCCTAGAAATATTCAAAATATTCTAATCATTATATGCAGTTCTTGTTGTATTATATTGTCGAAATTTGACTCAGTCAATAAAATATTTTTCTGCTTTAAATGATAGAAGCAAAACAGCGTTGTCGTATCATAGGATAGTAATTTTTACTAATCGTATATTCAATTTTATGCAAGATGAACCGATAGAAAAAATAGATTCGCCCATATTTTGATTTGCGGTTATAAAGGAGATGCTGACCATGTTTCAATATGAAGAGTTGAATAAACAGTTTATCGGCGGGAAATGGCAGGAGGGCAGCAGCCCAAATGTATTGGAAAACAAAAATCCTTATACTCAAAAAACATTCACAACATTCCGTAAAGCGACTGCTGACGATGTAGATGAAGCGTATCGGGCAGCGGCGCTGGCAAAGAAAAAATGGGATGCGGTCAACCCGTTTGAGAAAAGAACCATTTTAGAAAAAGCCGTCACGTATATTGAAGAAAATGAAGAAGCCATTATTTATTTGATTATGGAGGAGCTAGGCGGTACAAGGCTCAAAGCGGCTTTTGAAATCGGACTTGTCAAAAACATCATGAAGGAAGCGGCAACGTTCCCAATCCGCATGGAGGGGAAAATTCTTCCGTCCACAATAGATGGCAAGGAAAACAGATTATATCGCGTGCCGGCAGGCGTTGTCGGTGTCATCAGCCCGTTTAACTTCCCATTCTTTTTATCTATGAAATCAGTGGCGCCTGCACTCGGAGCCGGCAATGGCGTTGTGCTAAAGCCGCATGAGGAAACGCCGATTTGCGGCGGAACATTGATCGCGAAAATTTTTGAGAACGCGGGAATTCCAGCGGGGCTGCTGAATGTTGTTGTCACAGACATTGCTGAAATCGGCGACAGCTTCGTTGAGCATCCAGTGCCGCGGATCATCTCATTTACCGGTTCTACGAAAGTCGGCAGCTACATCGGACAGCTTGCGATGAAGCATTTTAAAAAGCCGCTTCTTGAGCTTGGCGGGAACAGCGCCTTCATCGTACTTGAGGATGCAGATATAGAATATGCGGTCAATGCGGCGGTGTTCAGCCGATTTACACATCAAGGACAGATTTGCATGTCAGCCAACCGCGTGCTTGTTCATTCTTCTATTTATGACAAGTTCCTTGAGCTGTACCAGGCAAAAGTGGAATCGCTGAAAGTCGGCGACCCAATGGACCCTGATACGATTATCGGGCCATTAATCAACAGCAGACAGACGGACGGGCTGATGAAGACTGTAGAGCAAGCAATTGAAGAAGGCGCTGTACCAGTGAAGCTTGGTGGATTTAACGGGACGATCGTGGAACCGACGATCTTAAAAGACGTCAAACCGTTCATGAGCATTGCCAAGGAAGAGCTGTTCGGACCAGTCGTCTCCTTTATGAAGTTTGATTCAGAAGACGAAGCGGTGGATATCGCAAACGAAACCCCGTTTGGCTTGAGCGGTGCCGTACATACGTCAAATCTTGAGCGCGGCGTGGCATTTGCGAAACGCATTGAAACAGGCATGATTCACGTCAATGACACGACCATCAATGATGAACCGAATGTAGCCTTCGGCGGTGAAAAGCAATCAGGCCTCGGCCGTTTAAATGGTGAGTGGAGCCTCGAAGAATTTACAACGCTGAAATGGATCTCGGTCCAGCACGAAAAACGCAGCTTCCCTTATTAATGAAAAGGAGTGAATGGAATTGACCATAAATACGGAAAAAGAAACCGCAGATATTCTGGACGCATTTATCAAAGTAGCCCCTTATTTAAACAGCCTGGTTCAGGATGATATTACAATCGGCATTTATGATACGGAAAAACTGCTCGTGAATATACCGGCCAAAACCTTTTCGCTGAACGTAAAAGCCGGCGATCCGCTGCAGGAAGGGGATATCATCACAGATGCCATCCGAAGCAATCAGAAGAAGACGAGCATGGTTCCGAAAGAATTGTTCGGCTTCCCATTGATCGCGCGTGCCATCCCGCTGCACGACGAGAATGGAAGAGTCATTGGAGGCGTCGGCCTCGGAACGAGCCTTGAGGAGTCGTCAAAGCTGCATGATGTCGCGGAAAGCTTATCAGCTGTCGTTGAACAAACAGCCGCGGCTATTTCCGACATTTCTGAATCAATTAACGGGTTTTCAACTCAAATGTCGGGCATTTCCTCTCAGGCGAAAAAAGTAAGCGAAAGCGCCGGTGAAATCGCCGATATTTCAGTAACTGTTAAAGGCATCTCTGACCAAAGCAATCTGCTCGGCTTGAACGCCGCGATCGAAGCGGCAAGAGCAGGGGAGTCCGGAAAAGGCTTCTCTGTCGTCGCAGATGAGATCAGAAAGCTAGCAACGCATTCAAAAGAAAATGTCGGCCAAATTGACCAGATTACGAAAAAAATCCACAGCCTGCTGAAAGGGCTGGAGGAATCCATTGAGTCGATTAACCAGCATACAGACGGACAAGCCGCTGCTGTTGAACAAATTTCCGCCACAATGCAGGAGATTTCAGGAAGCGCACAGCATCTTGCAAAAATGGCCGAAAAAGCGCTTGAGGAAGAGTAAAAGACCGGGGACAAATGTCCCCGGTCTTTTTCTATCCTGCATTTCCATGAAATTCGTCTGACGTTTTACTAGTTTTATTCCAGCGGCTGATTTAAAATGTACACATGAACTTACGTGAGGATTGATAGGAACCATGAGCATATTAAAAGCGGAAAATCTTTATAAAACATACGGAGATAAAACATTATTTGACCATATCTCCTTTCATATTGAAGAGAATGAGAGAATCGGATTAATCGGGCCGAACGGAACAGGAAAATCAACGCTGCTGAAAGTGATTGCCGGCTTGGAATCTATCGAAGAAGGAGAAATCACGAAATCCGGAAGCGTGCAGGTCGAATTTCTTCATCAAGACCCGGAGCTGCCTGCGGGGCAAACAGTGCTGGAGCATATCTATTCCGGTGAATCGGCTGTGATGAAAACCTTGCGTGAATATGAAAAAGCGCTGTATGAACTGGGGAAAGATCCCGAAAATGAACAGCGCCAGAAACACCTGCTGGCAGCACAAGCGAAAATGGACGCAAACAATGCATGGGATGCAAACACCTTGGCAAAAACCGTATTGTCTAAGCTGGGCGTCAACGACGTAACAAAACCGGTCAATGAGCTCTCAGGCGGCCAGAAAAAACGGGTAGCCATTGCCAAAAACTTAATTCAGCCCGCTGATCTGCTCATTTTGGACGAGCCGACAAACCATTTGGATAATGAAACGATTGAGTGGCTTGAAGGGTATTTAAGCCAATATCCCGGCGCCGTCATGCTGGTGACGCACGATAGATATTTCCTAAACCGTGTCACCAACCGCATTTATGAGCTTGAAAGAGGCAGCCTCTACACGTACAAAGGCAACTATGAAGTGTTTTTAGAAAAACGCGCGGAACGGGAAGCGCAGGCTGAGCAAAAGGAAACGAAGCGGCAAAACCTGCTGCGCCGCGAGCTGGCCTGGCTCAGACGAGGAGCGAAAGCCCGCTCCACAAAACAAAAGGCGAGAATTGACCGGGTAGAGTCGCTTAAAGAGCAGAAAGGCCCTCAGTCATCAGGTTCACTCGATTTTGCCATTGGCTCGCACCGTCTCGGAAAACAGGTTATTGAAGCGGAGAACGTCATGATCGCTTATGACGGCCGCATGCTCGTCGACCGTTTTAATGAACTTGTCATACCAGGTGAACGGATCGGGATCATCGGGCCGAACGGCATCGGGAAAACAACGCTGTTAAATGCCCTTGCCGGCCGTCATACGCCGGACGGAGGCGATATTACGATCGGACAGACGGTCAGAATCGGCTACTATACTCAGGATCATAGTGAAATGAACGGTGAGTTAAAGGTCATTGACTATATAAAAGAAACGGCGGAGGTCGTAAAAACGGCAGATGGCGATATGATTACAGCTGAACAAATGCTCGAGCGTTTCCTCTTCCCGCGTTCGATGCAGCAGACGTATATCCGCAAGCTGTCCGGCGGGGAAAAACGCCGTTTATACTTGCTTCAGGTTCTCATGCAGGAGCCGAATGTCCTGTTTCTCGATGAGCCGACGAACGATTTGGATACTGAAACATTAAGCGTTCTTGAGGATTATATTGACCAGTTCCCTGGCGTCGTCATCACCGTATCCCATGACCGCTATTTCCTTGACCGCGTCGTCGACCGTTTGATTGTATTTGAAGGAAATGGCGTCATTTCCCGCTTTCAAGGCTCCTATAGCGACTATATGGAGGAGTCAAAAGCGAAAAAAGCGGCCCCAAAACTGACAGCTGAGGAAAAAACGGCTGAAGCCGAGCCGAAGAAAAAACGGAAAAAGCTTTCTTACAAAGACCAGCTGGAATGGGACGGCATCGAAGATAAAATTGCCCAGCTGGAAGAAAAGCATGAGCAGCTCGAAGCTGACATCGCCGCAGCAGGCAGTGATTTTGGCAAAATCCAAGAGCTGATGGCCGAGCAGGCGAAAACTGCGGAAGAGCTTGAGGCTGCGATGGACCGCTGGACAGAATTGTCCCTCATGATCGAAGAACTGGAAAGCTAAAAAGCGTGGCCGCAGCAGGCCGCGCTTTTTTTCACATAATGGACAAAAACGAACCGGCCTGCTTATGTTAGGATAAAATTGTGTGTCAGCGGCACATGGAAAACTAACGGAGATGATGAAGTATGACATGGGCGATCGTGATGTTAATTCTCATGAGTCTGGTGAAAATCGTATTAACCTGTCTTCCTACAGGCGTCATAGAATGGCTGCTCGGCAAATTTGAAGTGCACGCCAAGCTGAGTGGCGAAAATGCGAGTCTCTCTCTAGATGGAAAACGCCTCGAGGGTGCAGAGAAGCAGAAAGTGATTGATCAATTTAACGAAGCTATCTTCCTGGAAAAATATTATATCTATCCAGGTGATGAAGAGCGTTATTTACATCCGGAAAACGGCGGCACGCCGCTGGTGATAGATACAAAAAAAGGAAAAAAAGACGTGAAGCTGTTCGTGTACCGCTATGACGACCATATCGACGTCGTGAAACAGTACAAGAAGAAAGTGATCGCGTATCGAGTGCTTTCTGAAAGCCTTCAAAAAGAGTCTCTGTCAGTGGCGGGAAGTTTAGCTTAAACAGGAAAGTGAAAGACGGGTGCTTTATGCTACTCGTCTTTTTTATTGTTTTTTAAAACTTAACGTTTACGTTAAGGTTCAAAAGGTGTATAATGGTAACAGAAACGGCGAAGGGGGATTTACCTTGGAATGGATGAAGATTGATCAAGTGGCCAAAAGAAGCGGACTGACAAAGCGGACCATCCGGTTTTATGAAGAAATCGGCTTGATTCCGGCGCCGAAACGGACAGACGGCGGTGTAAGGCTTTATTCAGAGGATGATATGGAGGAGCTTGAGAAAGTCATCAGCACAAAAGAGGTGCTCGGTTTTTCCCTTCAGGAGCTTCAGCATTTCATGGAAACCAGCCGCCAGCTAGAGTTAAACAAAGAGGGGTATTTGTTGTCACTGGATCCTAAGGAACGGAAAGAAAAACTGGAGGAAATTCAGGAAACCCTGAATCACCAGCTGAGTTTGATTGATGAGAAAATCCGCACATTCCAAAGCTTTAAAGAACGCCTGCAAGGCATGAAAGGCAAAGCGGAACGCGCCATTCAATCAATCGAATGAAAAGTTTGTTAAACGCTATTTTTGTAGCGTTTCTTTTAATGGAATAAAGATGGAGGTTAGGTCAAATGGATAAGACAACACAAGTGAATCAGAAAACGGGTTTGCTCAGCCAGCCAAAAGCGGTATGGGCTGTCGCATTTGCCTGTGTGATTTCCTTTATGGGAATCGGGCTGGTCGATCCAATTCTTCCGGCCATTGCCGCACAACTACATGCTTCACCTAGTGAAGTATCACTCTTGTTTACAAGTTATTTGCTTGTAACCGGATTTATGATGTTTTTCTCAGGAGCCATTTCCAGCCGCATCGGCGCGAAATGGACATTAATTCTCGGACTTATTTTTATTATTGTGTTTGCGGGGCTTGGCGGCAGCTCAAGCTCAATCGCTCAGTTAGTCGGCTATCGCGGCGGCTGGGGATTAGGGAATGCTTTGTTTATTTCAACAGCGCTTGCGGTCATCGTTGGTGTATCAGTCGGAGGAAGCGCCCAAGCGATTATTTTGTATGAGGCTGCGCTCGGTCTCGGGATTTCCGTCGGGCCGCTTGCAGGCGGAGAGCTTGGAAGCATTTCATGGCGCGCACCGTTTTTCGGAGTATCTGTCCTGATGTTTATTGCGTTAATCGCGATTTCTTTCATGCTTCCGAAATTGCCGAAACCGGCGAAACGCGTCGGTGTGTTTGATGCGATGAAGGCGCTAAAATATAAAGGCCTTTTAACAATGGCGGTATCGGCATTCTTATACAACTTTGGATTTTTTATTTTGCTTGCTTATTCTCCGTTCGTTCTGGATTTAGATGAACACGGTCTTGGATATGTCTTCTTCGGCTGGGGCCTTCTGCTGGCGATTACGTCAGTCTTTACGGCGCCGCTCGTGCACAAAGCGCTGGGCACAGTGCGTTCGCTCGTCGTTCTCTTTATCGCCTTTGCGGCTATTCTCGTTATTATGGGGATCTGGACAGACCATCAGACTTTGATTATTACATGTATCGTTGTCGCTGGTGCTGTTCTCGGTATGGTGAATACGATCATGACAACCGCTGTGATGGGTTCTGCGCCGGTTGAACGTTCAATCGCGTCTTCAGCCTACAGCTCAGTCCGCTTCATCGGCGGCGCGCTCGCTCCGTGGATTGCAGGAATGCTGTCAGAGCACTTCACCGCAAGCACACCATATACAGTAGGCGGGATCGTCGTTTTTGTCGGCATGCTTGTCCTTCTCATGGGACGTAAACATCTTGCCGGAATTAAGGCGGGTCATTAAAAAGGAATAGTTATTCCTGTCAAGTAGGCAGGAATAAAAAGGTTTTAAACGACCTGAGTCCTATATGTACATGACGGGCTCAGGTCGTTTAATTTCTATTGGAATCACGATATTAAAGTACCTTTTACACGTCTGTAACTATTGCTCCCTTTCAGTTTCCGGGGGCATCGTTCAGGATATTTTTAATCCTGGGCTTCCAATGTTTTCTCCGAAGGCATTCCAATCTTTCCACCACTTATAAAAGCCACCTCTTGAGACTTTCATGACCTCGCATATTCCCCAGCGGCCATCTCTTGTATAATGGGAACTTCAGGATTTACCTACAGGTCTTTTCTTTGGGGATCCTTGGCTTACCTCTTCTTTCCTCTAAAGCAGCTTTTACCCAACAAAGCCTATGGAGGTATTGAATTCCTACGACGATGTTTGTACCTTTCTCTTCTTCATTCAAAATCTCTGTGCCAATCTTTCTCTTAAACGAGATTTCACCATAAGGTTATTCCCTTAAAAACATTAAAAGCTTTTTAAATCAATCTATCTGAAGAAGGGAATTATATCACTCGTGAGGTTCTATTTAATTTTTATAACAAGAGAACGTTCTGGGGGTTTAATGAGTTTATTTAACTATTTTTTCTCTTGTATTTTTATATTTATGGGAAATATATATTGAGGGAGATTACATTTTGTAGTAGAATACTATTGGAAAAAGGAGGTGTAATTAACTGAAAAGGTATATTTTTATTTTTATTTCCATATTATCCATTATAATATTACTATTTTTCATTGATTTAAATCAATCCCAAGGGAGTAAAGTGCTAAGAAAAAAGGGGCAAGAAACAAAAGATTATAAGACTCAACAAGTCGAGTCTTGGGGATTAAGGCTAATTGGGAAGAATGAAAAAATAGAGAAAAAATCCAACATATCTATAGCCATTCTTGATAGTGGAATAGATTCAAATCATGAAGATTTAAAAGGTGTTGTAAAGAAAGAATATAATGCTCTTGAACCTAGTAAAGGTGTTATCGAGGATAAGTTTGGCCACGGAACTGCAGTAGCTGGAATCATAGCTTCTAATGATAATAAGATTGGTACATTAGGAATAGCTCCCTATGCAGATATTTATTCGGTCAAAGTATTGGATGATAAAGGACGTGGTAGTGTAGAGTCTATTGTTAAGGGGATTGAATGGTCAATAGATAATAATGTAGATATTGTTAACATTAGTGTTGGATTGAAAAAAAGTGATCAAAAATTAAAAAGAGTTATAGATGAGGCTAACGAAAAGGGAGTTATTGTAGTAGCTGCTGCTGGAAATAATTATGGATTAAATGCTGATTATCCTGCAAGATATCAAAATGTAATTTCAGTTGGAGCTATAAATAAAAAAATGAAAAGAGCAAAATACTCTGCAAGGGGAAAAATAGATTTTGTTGCTCCAGGTGAAGATATTCTTACAACTTCTCCTAAGGATAATTATATCAATGTTAGTGGAACATCCATGGCAACTCCTTTTGTTAGTGGAGTTATTGCTAATATAATAATGCAAGAACCAGTTAAATATAGTAAAACAAAGAGCCGCTTTACTTCCATTTATAAAACTTTAAAAAAATACTCAACGCCTTATTTATCTGAAAAGTCAGATATGAAATCTTTGGGGAATGGCTTAATTAGTCTAAAAAAGGAGACGAACAATGAAAAAATCAATTAAATTTATAGCGATTTCACTAATATTCGCCATAATTGTATCTATTATCCCTGAAAAAAATGTAGCGAGTGCAGGTGCTGAAACACCAGTAGAGATTACAAATGAAGACCTACAAAGAGCATTGGTGGAAAATGGAGATATAGTGGATCCGGATTCAGTTGAAATAGTTAAAAATAATGAAGACACGATTAAAGCTGAAGTGGACGTCCAAACAGATGATTTCGGAATTGATCAAGATTTAGATGGGAGTGACTCAGAATCACTGATTGATGAAGATTTAGATGAAAGTAGTTCTGAAACAGTAACTGCAGAAGTTGATAAAGAGGACGCGACAGCTATTGTAACATCTGTGGAAAAAGATGAAGATGGAAAAGATATCGAAAAAAAATATGAAGTTGATATCGAAGAAGCTGATGGCGATGATATTGTGGCTACTTTCAAAGACCTTGATACCAATCAAGTTTATGATGTAAATACTAAAGAAGCACAAGCGTCTTTCGCTTTTTTAGTTCCAATTGCTGTTGTAGTTGGTGGCGCTTTAGTTGAGCATTTGGTTGCTGCTTCTTTGGCTATAGTTATAGCGGGTGTAACGTATACTGTTGCTACTAAAGTAAGAAGCAAATTAAAGAAAAAGAAAAAGTACTATTATTATGCTGCGACTCTAAATAAGAATAAAACAAATATGTATATTGGACCAGCACTATCGAAAAAACAAGCAGTTTCTAGACTAAGAAAGGGAGACGTATGGTCAGTTTCTAAAAGCAAAGCAAAAAATGTTGCACAAACTGCGGGCGGTGGAAGAAAACCTGTTGGCCCAGAAATTCATAATAAGAAAGATGGTAAAATAAAGAAGGGTACTTATTATTATCATTACCATACATACAATAGAAAAGGCGGACATTCATTCTATTGATATGGGGGTATGCGGTTGATAATTTTTTCGAAAACAGATAATTAAACGATTTGAAAGTACTAATATTCCATTAGCTCTTAATATTAAACAAGCTAGTCAAGTCTTAATTGATAAATATAATGCAATTGAATTTAATAAAGAAGAAATCGCCGACTTAAAAAAGATCATATAGTTAATTTTAAGAAAATAATAAAATGTTTTGCTATTCAAGACGAAGCTTTATTAAAAAGTTTACGAAGTAAAAGAGAAGAATTTGAAGTTCAGGAAACCATCTCTGAGTCTCGCCATGAAAATATTCAAAGAAGTGAGTACAATAATAATAAGGATTACAGAAGAGCTTTAATGTGGGAATCAATTCAAAATGGTAAAAGAGTAAACAAAATTTTTGAAAGTAAAGATGGTAACTATATTAGTAATTTTACAGTACAAGGTAATGTAGAAAAAATTGAGAAAGAATTAGTGTTTATTAGAGGGATTCTTGAAAAAGAAAAAAATAACTAATCAAAAATTTCAATATTACTTAGATACACTAGTTGACCTAAAATATATTTTAGTAAATAGTTGACAAGGCATTAGTTTTTTGGCACATTTATTTTGCACAATGGATTAATGTCTATTTTATGAATAGTTGATGTCATTAATTTATATTATAGTATTAAAACAGGAAGGAAAAGAGAAAAAATGACTCAATTTTATTACCTAGCTGCAAAAAAACCATTAAAAACAGGTTTTTTTGGTCATACAAAAGCTACAACTAATAAAGGTCATCCAGTAAGGACAGGGCCTGAGGCAGCTGGTATTTATGTTGAAGAAATCGGAAATGTTTCTAATAATCTCACTTTACCTTATCAAGTACAAATTCATGAATATTTAGGCACTTTTGCAATGGACAAACCAGTACCTACAGAGTTAGATTTAAAATGTTTAGAAACGCTCTATCAATACATACACAGCGTCATGAAAAACAGCTTTTCGGTTGAATGGTTCACCGCATGGGCTGATGAGGAAGACTTTGAGCTGTCTGCCAAAAGAGAGCTGACACTTGATGAATTCACATCTCCATTGCAGCTCATTTTAAAAGACAGAGAGCTCCTGAGAATCGTTCAGAAAAAATGGCAGTAAAAAAACCCGCCCTTTAGCAGGCGGGTTTTTTTATAAATTAAAGCACTTTCGTCGTCCAAGACTCGCAGTTCCACGTTTCTGTCGCAATATCCATATAAAAGTCTGGCTCGTGGGAAATGAGCAGAATGGAGCCTTTATATTCTTTCAGGGCGCGCTTGAGCTCTTCCTTGGCATCGACATCCAAGTGGTTTGTCGGCTCATCGAGCACCAGCAGGTTTGTTTCTGAGTTGATTAGCTTGCACAATCTGACTTTCGCTTTTTCGCCTCCGCTTAATACGGAGACGCGGCTTTCGATATGCTTTGTCGTCAGTCCGCATTTTGCCAAAGCGGCACGGATTTCATACTGCGTATAAGAAGGGAATTCGCTCCATACTTCTTCGATGCACGTATTGTTGTTTGTTTCCTTGACCTCTTGCTCGAAATAGCCGGTATAGATGTGCTCACCGCGTTCTACAGAGCCTTCGAGCGGCTGGATTTCGCCAAGCAAACTTTTCAGCAACGTCGTTTTTCCGATCCCGTTTGCGCCGTAAAGGGCGATTTTTTGGCCGCGCTCCATGCGGAGGTTGAGCGGACGGGACAGCGGGGAATCGTAACCGATCACGAGATCCTTTGTTTCAAAAATCAGCTTGCCTGACGTTCTCGCCGGCTTAAAGTGGAATTCCGGCTTTGGCTTTTCTGCCGCAAGCTCGATCATATCCATCTTATCGAGTTTCTTTTGGCGGGACATCGCCATGTTTCTCGTGCTGACGCGCGCTTTGTTGCGGGCGACGAAATCCTTCAGCTCTGCGACTTCCTGCTGCTGCTTTTTATAGGCCGCTTCAAGCTGTTGTTTCTTCACCTCGTAGACTTCCATAAACTGATGGTAGTCGCCGACATAGCGTGTCAGCTCTTGATTTTCAACGTGATAAATCAGGTTGATGACACTATTCAAGAACGGAATATCGTGGGAAATCAGGATGAACGCGTTCTCGTATTCCTGCAGGTAGCGTTTCAGCCATTCAATATGCTGTTCATCAAGATAGTTGGTCGGCTCATCGAGAAGCAGAATTTCCGGCTTTTCAAGGAGCAGCTTAGCGAGAAGGACCTTTGTGCGCTGTCCGCCGCTCAAATCGGTGACATCTCGCTCTAAACCGATATCGCTCAAACCGAGACCGCGGGCGATTTCTTCCACCTTGGAATCAATGACATAAAAATCATTGTTTGTCAGCGCGTCTTGAATGACGCCGACTTCTTCAAGCAGCTTCTCGAGCTCATCGGGATCAGCCTCGCCCATTTTGTTGTAAATCTCGTTCATTTCCTCTTCCATCGCAAATAAATAATGGAACGCGTCTTTCAGGACGTCTCGAATGGATTTTCCTTTTTCCAGCACTGTATGCTGATCCAGATAGCCGACACGGACATTTTTTGACCATTCGACTTTTCCCTCATCAGGTTCAAGCTTTCCGGTAATAATATTCATGAAGGTTGATTTTCCTTCACCGTTTGCGCCGATCAAGCCGACGTGCTCGCCTTTTAACAGGCGGAAGGAAACGTTATTAAAAATGGCCCGGTCCCCGAAGCCGTGGCTTAAATCCTTTACAGATAAAATACTCATGTTTACACCTCTATCGTTATCAAACACGCACAATCGGCGTGTAATATTCACCCTTTTGATTATAAAGGAGGATTCGGAATGTTGAAAGGTATAGGAAAGAAAAAGAAAAATTGCGTTCCGGGCGAGGTTTTGAGATACTATGGAATAGATTTCAGGAATTGAGGAGAACAAAATGACGCAAACTTGGCCATTTTTACATAATGCACAATCATTTATACAAGAGAATTGGAATGCTTCCGGCTTTCAAACGCCAACCCCTGTTCAAGAGCAGGCAGCCCAGCTGATCATGGATGGAAAGGATGTCATTGCAGAATCGCCGACAGGCACAGGGAAGACGCTGGCGTATTCGCTGCCGGTCTTGGAGCGGATCAAACCAGAGCAAAAGCATCCGCAGGCGGTGATTTTAGCGCCTTCCCGTGAGCTGGTGATGCAGATTTTTCAGGTGATTCAGGATTGGAAAGCGGGCTCAGAGCTGCGCGCGGCTTCCTTAATCGGCGGGGCGAATGTGAAGAAGCAGGTCGAAAAGCTGAAGAAACATCCGCATATCATTGTCGGCACGCCAGGCAGGGTATTTGAACTGATTAAAGCAAAGAAACTCAAAATGCATGAAGTGAAAACGATTGTACTTGATGAAGCGGATCAGCTTATCCTGCCGGAGCATCGCGAGACGATCAAACAAATTATTAAAACGACATTAAGAGACCGCCAGCTTCTATGTTTCTCTGCCACGCTTAAAAAGGAAACAGAGGATGTGCTCCGCGAATTGGCGCAAGAGCCTGAGGTGTTGAAGGTGCAGCGAAGCAAGGCGGAGGCAGGGAAAGTGAAACATCAATACCTGATTTGCGACCAGCGCGACAAAGTGAAGCTGCTACAAAAGCTGTCTAGACTTGAAGGCATGCAGGCACTCGTATTTGTGAGAGACATTGGCAACCTGAGTGTATATGCGGAAAAACTGGCATATCACCACGTTGAACTCGGCGTTTTGCACAGTGAAGCGAAAAAAATGGAGCGGGCAAAAATCATTGCCGCATTCGAAGACGGAGAGTTTCCTCTTTTATTGGCGACTGACATTGCCGCACGCGGTTTAGACATTGAAAACCTGCCATACGTGATTCATGCTGATATTCCAGATGAAGATGGCTATGTCCACAGATCAGGACGAACAGGCCGGGCCGGAAAAGAAGGCAACGTGCTGAGCCTTGTGACAAAATTGGAGGAATCTAAGCTGAAAAAAATGGCGAAGAAGCTTGGTGTTGAGCTGAGTGAAGCTGTGTATGCAGGCGGAAAACTGAAGACGAAATAAAAAGAAGGGCGAAAAGCCCTTTTTTTGTTGTAAAATAATAGAAAAAGTTTCGCGCAGGGGGTGGGAAGGTGGTTTCAATAGACAGGTTTCAAGCAGTGAAGGAGTCAGAGCTGAAAATTCTTGAAAGCTGGTTTGAGAATGAGGATACCAGACGGAGAATGGATGGGATGCTGCCATTAGATGAGTGGTATGCACGAGTAAATAAAGATAAACACGATACTGTCATCATGGCGTATGATGGACAGCTGCCGGCAGGGATGGTCGTTATTGAGTTCGGGGAGAAGCGGACATATATTGGATTGATCGTCAATCCTTTGTACCGGCTTCAAGGGTACGGAAAACGGATATTGCAAAAGCTGATGACCGAACCTGATTTTACTAGCGTGCGGGAATGGGTGGCATGCATTGAAGAAGACAATCGAATCAGTTTAGCTTGCTTTCAAGCAGCAGGATTCACTTTGGAAGATACAGAACCTGATGAAGATGGTTTTCTTACGCTGATTCTTCGCAGCTGATCTCATCGAAACATAAAAGGAGGGCAAAAAGCCCTCCCGTTTTCATCTTCATTCAGCTCGGATCACTGACCTTGATCAGCTGTTTCCCTTTATTTTCTCCCTTAAATAAACCGAGAAACGCGTCAGGAATGTTTTCGAAGCCTTCTGTGATGGTTTCCTCGTAATGGAGTTTACCAGCCTTCAGCCATTCGGCCAGCTGTTTTGCTCCCTCAGAAAAACGATCGGAGTAGTCGCTTACGATAAAGCCTTGCATCAGCGACTTCGTTTTAATGAGTTTTGATTGGACACGAGGGCCCATGTCATCTGCTTCGCTTTCTGCGTTATAGGAAGAAATGGCGCCGCACACCGGAATGCGGGCAAATTCATTGAGCAGATTCATCACCGCGTCTGAAATCGGTCCGCCGACATTGTCAAAATACACATCGACACCGTCAGGACAAGCGTTTTGAAGCGCTTTTTGGATATCATCCGCTGTTTTGTAATTGATGGCTTCGTCAAACTGAAGCTCCTGTTTTAAGTAGTCGATTTTTTCATCAGAGCCCGCGATACCGACAACTCGAGCGCCTTTGATTTTGGCAATTTGCCCGACTGTTGAACCAACGGCTCCCGCAGCTCCGGAGACAACCACGGTTTCGCCTTCCTTCGGGCGTCCGATGTCCAGCAATCCGAAGTATGCTGTTAAGCCGGTCATTCCCAAAATGCCGAGATAGGCCGAAGCGGGAGCAAGGCTTGTATCAATTTTTCGCAAGGCAGACTCGCTCACAGCGGAAAATTCCTGCCAGCTGAGATTTCCGATGACGATATCGCCTTTTTTCAGATGATTCCCGTCTGACACAACTTCAGCGATAACCCCGCCAGAAAGCGCTTCATCCAAGGCGAACGGCTCAACATATGACTTCGTATCCTGCATACGGCCGCGCATATAAGGGTCAACCGAAACATAAAGCGTTTTGACAAGCACTTCCCCTTGCTTGGGTTCAGGAACCGGAATGGTTTCAAAGCGAAAGTCTTCATGAACAGGAATACCTTGTGGACGTCTTGCTAATTGAATTTGCTGCTGAGATGCTGTCATTTTCATCCTCCTATCACTTGGTTGACACCACTGTAACATGGACAGGAGAGGAAATACAAAAGGTAAGCTGGCATACAAAAAAGGAGAGGGGGCTCCTCTCCTTTTCATTTCGCCCGTAATTTCGGGCACAGTCCCGTCGGCAGGCACATTGGCTTCTGGTCGATCGGGCTTCTCATGATGCAGCATTCCAAGCCGAAGACTTCACGGAAAAATGGCTGGGTGAACACATCTTCCGGTGTTCCGGCGTTGTATATTTTTCCGTCCAGCACACTGATTAGATAGTCAGCATATTGAGCGGCTTGGTTTAAATCATGGAGCACCATGACAACGGTGCGGCCATGGTCGCGGTTCAGCTTTTTCAGCAGTTCAAGCACTTCAATCTGGTGTGAGATGTCTAAATACGTGGTCGGCTCATCAAGCAAAAGCAAATCAGTGCCTTGCGCAAGTGCCATTGAAATCCAGGCTCTTTGTCTTTGGCCGCCTGAGAGGGCATCCAGCGTCCGATCCTTCAGTTCAATCATGCCCGTTGCTTCCAGCGCCCACTCTACCATGTCATGATCCTCTTGGGTATGCTTGGATAACAGCTTTTTGTGAGGATGTCTGCCAAAATAGCATAATTCCTCTACCGTCAATCCTTCAGGAGCCTGAGGAGATTGTGGAAGAATGGCCAGTTTTTTTGCGACTTCTTTTGATGGCTGGCGGTGGATGTCTTTTCCTTCTAGTAGCACTGTACCGCTTTTCGGGGCCATCAGCCTGGCGAGCGATTTGAGGATTGTTGATTTACCGCAGCCATTAGCGCCGATGAGCGCAGTGATTTTTCCTTCTTCTATCTTTAAGTCGACTCCGTCAATAATCACTGTACTGTCATATGAAAGAGTGAGCTGGTCTGCAGCCAGTTTTCCCATGGTATCCTCTCCCTACTGTTTCCTCGCTTCGAATTTCAATAAATATAAGAAATAAGGCGCGCCGATCACGGCTGTCAGTATTCCGGCAGGTATTTCAACCGGAGGCATGATGCCGCGCCCTAACGTATCTGCAATTAATAATATAATAGCACCAATCAATGCCGATGCAGGCAGTAAATATTTAGCTTTTTCTCCGGTAAGCCGTCTGGCGATATGCGGAGCAAGCAAGCCGATAAAACCGATTGAGCCGACGACGGCTACACAGCTTCCCGCCAGCGCCACCGCGGTGAAAATCAGGATGAATCTCAGCCGGTTTGCGTTTTCTCCGAGACCCTGTGCAAGCTCATCCCCGAGTGACATAAGATCCAGCTTCGGTATGAGTATGCAGACGATCGGAAAAAGAATTAAAAGCCATGGCGCAAGCAGCTTGACTTCTTCCCAGTTTCTTCCCCAGAGGCTTCCTGTCAGCCAAATGAGTGCAGCATTCACGTCGCCCGGAAACTTGACCATCATATATTGCATTCCGGCGTGGCAGACCGCGCCTAAAGCAATGCCTGATAAAGCCAGTGAAGAGGGCTGAATGCTCTTTTTTCGGGCTATCATTAATAATAGTACAGCAATAATGGCGGCTCCGGCAAATGCGGAGAACGGAAGCACGTATACCGGCGACTCAGGAAAGATGAGAATCACAGCCATCGCCGCAAGTCCGGAGCCTTTTGAAATGCCGACAACGTCCGGGGAAGCGAGCGGATTTCGGATCACACCCTGTAAAATCGCTCCGGCAGCGGCAAGCCCTGCACCGGCCAAAATTGCTAATATGATGCGGGGAAGGCGATATTGCTGGATGATAAATTCAAAGGAATGATCCAGTCCCAGCAGATTCGTCACTACCGCATCAGGTGAAATGTATAATGCACCGATTCCCATGCTGATGACGGACAGAACGATCAAAATCACGGCCAATATGAGTATCGCCAGTAAGGGGCGTTTTTGTTTTCTGGTTGTTTTCTTCATTTCAGGTTTCGCCCTTTCCTTGCCAAATATAAGAAAAACGGCGTTCCGATAATCGCGGTGACAATGCCGACCGGTGATTCATAAGGAAATGCAATCCATCTGGCCAGAACATCTGCGTACACCAGCAAAATGGCACCGAACAGTGCCGAAAACGGAAGCACGTATTGATAATGTTCTCCGATCAGCTTGCGAACAATATGCGGGACGAGCAGCCCGACAAAGCCAATCGGCCCGGCGACGGCTACGGAAGCGCCGGAAAGGATTAAAATAATCAAACTGATCAGAATCCGGATGCCGTTCATATTTTGTCCAAGCCCTTTTGCTGTTTCGTCTCCGAGACCGAGAACAGAAACAGAACCGGAAAATACGAGGGCAAGCCCGATGCCAATGACAGAAAACGGAGCGATGGTTATGACATCCTGCCAGTTGCTGCCGTCGATTGCGCCTGTCATCCAGTACAGAACATCCTCACCTGACTCATTTAAAATAATGATGGCCTGTGTCATAGAGGAGAGGAACAAATGCACGGCCATTCCTGACAGCGCCAGCTTAACAGGTGTCATTCCGCCGGATGAGGCAATCATATACACAATCGCGCCGCCTGCTGCCGCACCCGCAAAAGCGAATATAACAGATGAATAGGGCGATGCCGGCAGAATGACGAGAGAAGCAACGACAAAAAGCGATGCACCCGCATTCACACCGAAAATTTGGGGTGAAGCCAGAGGATTTCTGGTCATAGCCTGCATCAGCGCCCCTGCTACAGCTAGGCTGGCGCCGACAAAAACGCCGATTAATGTGCGGGGAAGGCGAAGAGTGGAGATGATGAGCTGTTCCTTTGAACCGTCCCATACAAAAAGATATTTCAATGAATCTATGATGCCGATGTCTGAGGCTCCTACTGAAAGATTCAGCCCAAGCCCAAATATAAAAATAATCAGTGCAATGATGAACATCATCAGTCTTGATGATGAGCGCCGTTTGGCTGAATGATACAACAGTCTCACTTCCTTACTGCGTCTGGTTGCAAAAACGAAGAAGCAAGGATTTCCCCTCGCTTCTCATTTGTCCTATTTATTATACACTTTTTTAAGCACATCTTTGGCGCTTGTTTCACTAGACTTGATGCCTCTGAATCTTGTCCAAGTGTCACGGTCCGCATCATAGACTTGTCCATTTTTCACCGCTTTGAGATTTTTCCAGAGCGGGTTCGTTTTCCACTCATCTACAATGGTTTTGCCTTCGTTGGCTGAGATGAACAAAATATCAGGATCGATTTTGCTCAATTGCTCGAGGCTGACCTCTTGATAGGCGTTATCTGACTTCACGGCGTGTGTAAAGCCGAGCATTTTAAAGATTTCTCCGTCATAGGATGATGATGTATGAAGCTGGAAGGAATCCGCTCTTGCAACGCCGAGAACGATGTTGCGGTTTTCATCTTTCGGAAGTTCGGCTTTTAGATCGTTGATGACTTTTTTGTGCTCGGCAAGCTTTTCTTTTCCTTCATCTTCTTTATTTAATGCTTTAGCAATGGTCGTAAAGCTGTCGATCGTTTCGTCATATGTCGCTTCACGGCTTTTTAATTCAATCGTCGGAGCGATTTGTTTCAGCTGTTTATAAATGTTTTTATGGCGCTCAGCGTCAGCGATGATTAAATCAGGCTTCAAGGAACTGATAACCTCAAGATTGGGTTCGCTGCGTGTGCCTACAGATGTGTAATCAATGGAGCTGCCGACAAGCTTTTTAATCATATCTTTTTTGTTGTCATCGGCGATGCCCACCGGCGTAATGCCGAGATTGCGAACGGCATCCAAGAATGAAAGCTCAAGCACAACCACCCGCTTAGGTGTGCCGCTTACTGTCGTTTTTCCTTCTTCGTCATGGATCACTCTGGAATCCTTAGACTCGCTTTTGCCGCTTCCGTTGTTATTCTGGCTTGATGAACAGCCAGATACAATGAGGCAGGCGAGCAATAAAACACTCATGATGGCAATCAACTTGTTAGAATAGGTGCGCATGTCATTCTTCCTTTTTTCAGATTTAGTAATGAGAATCATTATCACATGTAACACTATAATAGCATGGCTTATCATGTCAATATTTTTTTAGTAAAGAAAGCTGCGTTTTTACTGCTTTCTCATGAAAGCATCATCAGACACAAATAAGTGGTATGCAGCGTTACCGTGTCTTCGAGACAAAAACGCATGGGCGTTGGCTTTAGAGGTTTCGAACATATCAGCAGTGACATAAGGAAGGAGAGTGCTGAGATAACCGGACAATTTCTTTTCTATTTCATCTGTTAGTGCAAATTCAATGTCGCCGATATTCATGATAATCGAGAAAACAAAGTCGATATCGATATGAAAATGTTCCTCGGCAAAAACCGCAAGCTCGTGAATTCCTGGTGAACATCCGGCACGCTTATGGAAAATCTGTTTGACTAAATCACTCACAATCCAAGCATTGTATTGCTGTTCTGGTGAAAAGTATTGCATTAGACATACCTCCTGCTCGTACGGATAAAGGCAGCGTTTCATGGTCGTGTGCTCCGTGCAGCGGCTTCTCTTTAATTTTGATTTTTCTGAAAATAGGTCCCGTTCCTATCACTTTACCATGGACGGAAAACAAATAGCTACTACCATTCCTCCTGTTTTTCTCTTTAATGTTCTGGAATCTGTTTCAGGTACAGACGATCGGGTATGAAAGAAATATAGAAAACATGAAGGAGGAATATCGACATGAAACCAGTTGTAAAAGAGTATACAAATGACGAACAGCTCATGAAGGATGTAGAGGAATTACAGAAAATGGGTGTTGCGAAAGAGGATGTATACGTCTTAGCTCACGACGATGACAGAACGGAACGCCTGGCAGACAACACGAATGCTAATACGATCGGAGCCAAAGAAACAGGTTTCAAGCACGCGGTGGGAAATATCTTCAATAAAAAAGGAGATGAGCTCCGCAATAAAATTCACGAAATCGGTTTTTCTGAAGATGAAGCCGCTCAATTTGAAAAACGCTTAGATGAAGGAAAAGTACTTCTCTTTGTGACAGATAACGAAAAAGTGAAAGCTTGGGCATAAAGCAAGGAAAAAACCAAAAGGCTATGACGGCCTTTTGGTTTTTTTGCGGTCTTTGCGGTGGCATTTTGCAGAATGCCGCAATAGGATAGCGGAACATTTTCGGTTCTGAATGTCCCTCAATTTGCTATTATATTTTTGTGATAAATTGGAATAAAATCTCACAAAATAGAAAATGGGGGTACATAGTGGATGAAAAAAGTGATGTTAGCTACGGCTCTGTTTTTAGGATTGACTCCAGCTGGCGTGAACGCAGCTGATTTAGGCCACCAGACGTTGGGATCCAATGATGGCTGGGGCGCGTACTCGACCGGCACGACAGGCGGGGCAAAAGCATCGTCCTCAAATGTGTATACCGTCAGCAACAGAAACCAGCTTGTCTCGGCATTAGGGAAGGAAACGAACACAACGCCAAAAATCATTTATATCAAGGGAACGATTGACATGAACGTAGATGACAATCTGAAGCCGCTTGGTCTAAATGACTATAAAGATCCGGAGTATGATTTGGACAAATATTTGAAAGCCTATGATCCTAGCACATGGGGCAAAAAAGAGCCGTCGGGAACACAAGAAGAAGCGAGAGCACGCTCTCAGAAAAACCAAAAAGCACGGGTTATGGTGGATATCCCTGCAAACACGACGATCGTCGGTTCAGGGACTAACGCTAAAGTCGTGGGAGGAAACTTCCAAATCAAGAGTGATAACGTCATTATTCGCAACATTGAATTCCAGGATGCCTATGATTATTTTCCGCAATGGGATCCGACTGACGGAAGCTCAGGAAACTGGAACTCACAATACGACAACATCACGATAAACGGCGGCACACACATCTGGATTGATCACTGTACATTTAACGACGGTTCGCGTCCGGACAGCACATCACCGAAATATTATGGAAGAAAATATCAGCACCATGACGGCCAAACGGATGCGTCCAACGGCGCTAACTATATCACGATGTCCTACAACTATTATCACGATCATGATAAAAGCTCCATTTTCGGATCAAGTGACAGCAAAACCTCCGATGACGGCAAATTAAAAATTACGCTCCATCATAACCGCTATAAAAATATTGTCCAGCGCGCGCCGAGAGTCCGTTTCGGGCAAGTGCACGTATACAACAACTATTATGAAGGAAGCACAAGCTCTTCAAGTTATCCTTTCAGCTATGCATGGGGAATCGGAAAGTCATCTAAAATCTATGCCCAAAACAATGTCATTGACGTACCGGGACTGTCAGCTGCTAAAACGATCAGCGTATTCAGCGGGGGAACGGCTTTATATGACTCCGGCACGTTGCTGAACGGCACACAGATCAACGCATCGGCTGCAAACGGGCTGAGCTCTTCTGTCGGCTGGACGCCGTCTCTGCATGGATCGATTGATGCTTCTGCTAATGTGAAATCAAATGTCATAAATCAAGCGGGTGCGGGTAAATTAAATTAAGAAAGTGAAAAACACAAAGGGTGCTAACCTTTGTGTTTTTTAATTAATTAAAATGTTTATTAACTTAGTTAAGGAGTAGAATGGAAAAGGGGATCGGAAAACAAGTATATAGGAGGAGACCTATTTATGGCTTCAGAAAAAGACGCAGGAAAACAGTCAGCAGTAAAGCTTGTTCCATTGCTTATTACTGTCGCTGTGGGACTAATCATCTGGTTTATTCCCGCTCCGTCCGGACTTGAACCTAAAGCTTGGCATTTGTTTGCGATTTTTGTCGCAACAATTATCGGCTTTATCTCCAAGCCCTTGCCAATGGGTGCAATTGCAATTTTTGCATTGGCGGTTACTGCACTAACTGGAACACTATCAATTGAGGATACATTAAGCGGATTCGGGAATAAGACCATTTGGCTTATCGTTATCGCATTCTTTATTTCCCGGGGATTTATCAAAACCGGGCTCGGTGCTAGAATTTCGTATGTATTCGTTCAGAAATTCGGGAAAAAAACCCTTGGACTTTCTTATTCACTGCTATTCAGTGATTTAATACTTTCACCTGCTATTCCAAGTAATACGGCGCGTGCAGGAGGCATTATATTTCCTATTATCAGATCATTATCCGAAACATTCGGATCAAGCCCGGCAAATGGAACAGAGAGAAAAATCGGTGCATTCTTATTAAAAACCGGTTTTCAGGGGAATCTGATCACATCTGCTATGTTCCTGACAGCGATGGCGGCGAACCCGCTGATTGCCAAGCTGGCCCATGATGTCGCAGGGGTGGACTTAACATGGACAAGCTGGGCAATTGCCGCGATTGTACCGGGACTTGTAAGCTTAATCATCACGCCGCTTGTGATTTACAAGCTGTATCCGCCGGAAATCAAAGAAACACCGGATGCGGCGAAAATCGCAACAGAAAAACTGAAAGAAATGGGACCGTTCAAAAAATCAGAGCTTTCCATGGTTATCGTGTTTCTTTTGGTGCTTGTGCTGTGGATTTTTGGCGGCAGCTTCAACATCGACGCAACCACAACCGCATTGATCGGTTTGTCCGTTCTCTTATTATCACAAGTTCTGACTTGGGATGATATCAAGAAAGAACAGGGCGCTTGGGATACGCTCACTTGGTTTGCGGCGCTTGTCATGCTCGCCAACTTCTTGAATGAATTAGGCATGGTGTCTTGGTTCAGTAATGCCATGAAATCATCCGTATCAGGGTTCTCTTGGATTGTGGCATTCATCATTTTAATTGTTGTGTATTATTACTCTCACTATTTCTTTGCAAGTGCGACAGCCCACATCAGTGCGATGTATTCAGCATTTTTGGCTGTCGTCGTGGCAGCGGGCGCACCGCCGCTTTTAGCAGCGCTGAGCCTCGCGTTCATCAGTAACCTGTTCGGGTCAACGACTCACTACGGTTCTGGAGCGGCTCCGGTCTTCTTCGGAGCAGGCTACATCCCACAAGGCAAATGGTGGTCCATCGGATTTATTCTGTCGATTGTTCATATCATCGTATGGCTTGTGATCGGCGGATTATGGTGGAAAGTACTAGGAATATGGTAGAAAGAAAAAGGCAGACGCGGTCTGCCTTTTTTTTATTTTCACTCCTTCGCAAGAAAACGGATTTTGAAAAATGAGAAAATTGCCTGTGAAAAATGGTATGATCTAGGTAGAAAGGACGGCTGGTGCTGTGGTGAAAAAGCGGTTCCATTTTTCCCTGCAAACAAAAATAATGGGGCTGATTGCGGCTCTGCTGGTCTTTGTCATTGGTGTGCTGACCATTACGTTAGCCGTTCAGCATACACAGGGAGAACGGAGACAGGCAGAGCAGCTGGCGGTTCAAACGGCGAGAACCATTTCCTATATGCCGCCGGTTAAAGAGCTCATTGAGAGAAAAGGCGGACATGCGGCTGAGACGCAAGAGGTCATTGAACAAATGAAAGAACAGACTGGCGCGTTTGCCATTTATGTTTTGGACGAAAAAGGAGACATTCGCAGCGCCTCTGGAAAAAGCGGATTAAAGAAACTGGAGCGCAGCAGAGAAATTTTGTTTGGTGGTTCGCATGTTTCTGAAACAAAAGCGGATGGACGAAGAGTGATCAGAGGAAGCGCGCCGATCATAAAAGAACAGAAGGGATACAGCCAAGTGATCGGCAGCGTGTCTGTTGATTTTCTGCAAACGGAGACAGAGCAAAGCATCAAAAAGCATTTGAGAAATTTGAGTGTGATTGCTGTGCTTGTACTGCTGCTCGGATTTATTGGCGCCGCCGTGCTGGCGAAAAGCATCAGAAAGGATACGCTTGGGCTTGAGCCGCATGAGATCGCGGCTCTATATCGTGAGAGAAACGCAATGCTTTTCGCGATTCGAGAAGGGATTATTGCCACCAATCGTGAAGGCGTCGTCACCATGATGAACGTATCGGCGGCCGAGATGCTGAAGCTGCCCGAGCCTGTGATCCATCTTCCTATAGATGACGTAATGCCGGGAGCAGGGCTGATGTCTGTGCTTGAACAAGGAGAAATGCTGCCGAACCAGGAGGTAAGCGTCAACGATCAAGTGTTTATTATCAATACGAAAGTGATGAATCAAGGCGGGCAGGCGTATGGGATTGTCGTCAGCTTCAGGGAGAAAACAGAGCTGAAGAAGCTGATCGACACATTGACAGAGGTTCGCAAATATTCAGAGGATCTCAGGGCGCAGACTCATGAATTTTCAAATAAGCTTTATGCGATTTTAGGGCTGCTTGAGCTTGGGGAGTATGATGAAGCCATTGATCTGATTAAAGAGGAATATGCGATGCAAAATGAACAGCATGATCTTTTATTCCATAACATCCATTCGCAGCAGGTGCAGGCCATTTTGTTAGGGAAAATAAGCAAGGCATCGGAAAAGAAGGTCAAGCTGGTGATTGATGAGAACAGCTCACTCGCGCCTCTTCCTGCACATATCGGCTTGTCCCATCTTATTACGATTATTGGCAATTTAATTGATAACGCTTTCGAAGCTGTAGCGGAGCAAAGCGTGAAGGAAGTTTTGTTTTTTATCACGGATATGGGCCATGACATTGTCATTGAAGTATCAGACACAGGGCCCGGTGTGCCGCCAGAGAAAATAGAAGCTGTGTTTGAGAGAGGCTATTCTTCAAAGGGGATGAGGAGAGGCTACGGTCTGGCCAATGTGAAAGACTCAGTGCGTGAACTGGGCGGCTGGATCGAACTGGCGAATCAAAAAACTGGCGGGGCGGTATTCACTGTGTTTATACCGAAGGAGAAACAAAGGGGGAATCCATTTGATTCACATCGCGATTGCGGAGGATGATTTTCGAGTTGCGCAAATCCATGAGAGATTGATTAAACAGCTTGATGGATTCAAGATTATCGGCAAGGCGGCTAACGCAAAAGAGACATTGGCGCTTTTGAAGGAACACAAGGTTGATTTGCTTCTGCTGGATATTTATATGCCGGACGAGCTTGGGACCGCGTTGATTCCTGATATACGAAGCCGATTTCCTGAAGTGGACATTATGATTATCACAGCGGCAACAGAAACCCGGCATTTGCAGGAAGCGCTAAGAGCAGGAATTGCCCACTATTTGATCAAACCCGTAACGGCTGACAAGTTCAGGCAGGTGCTGCTTCAGTATAAAGAAAAAAGGAAGCTGCTCATGTCTCAGCCGGAGGTCAGCCAATCCATGATCGACCATATTTTTGGGAACAGTGTGAAGACAGCTTTGCCGGCAGAGGATTTGCCGACTGGCATTAATTCGATTACACTGCGAAAAATTAAGGAAGCGCTTCAGACTGCGTCAGAAGGATTGACAGCGGAGGAACTTGGGGAAAAAATGGGGGCGTCACGAACAACTGCCCGCCGTTATGCCGAGTACCTTGTGTCAAAGGAAGAAGCAAGAGCCGAGCTTGAATACGGGATTATCGGCAGGCCGGAGAGAAAATATTATTTGGCGGCGGATTAGATATGAAAAAATCTATAATCCTATTGATTATTCTATTGATCTTTATGCAGGGTGATATCAGGCAGGCGGCTGCGCCGCGCCTGCCGGACGGGCCGATAGAAATTGTCGTCCCTGCCGAACCTTCTGGCGGCTGGGATGTCACAGCGCAGGCGATCCAATCAGTTTTGAGGCAGAAGCAGATCGTGAAGGGAGATGTTCATATCGTCTATAAATCCGGCGGCGGGGGAGAGAAAGGCTGGAAATATGTCAACAAAAGCAGCAAACAAACCATCAGCATGACGTCCAGCCTAATATTGAGCAATGATCTTCTCGGGCAAAGCAAATTAAAAATGTCCGATTTTACGCCGCTCGCCATTCTCTCCAAGGAATGGCAGACGGTTGCATTGCCAAAAGGATCAGCGTTAACAAATGGCAAGGATGTGCTGAATGAGATCAACATGCATCCCGGCAAGGTGAGAATCGGCTTTGCCCCGGGGTTTGGCAATGATGATCAGCTCTCGTTCGTCAGAGCGGCAGATATGTACGGCATTGACCCGTTTGACATTCAATTCTCACAGTATGACAGCAGCGAACAGCTCATTCAGGCGCTGATCAGACATGAGATAGAAGCGGCTTCCATGACACTTTCTGAAGCGAAACCATATGAACGAAACGGCGATATCACGTTAGCCGCTGTAACGTCTGATAAAAGACTTCCCGGTTTTCCAAATGTACCGACGTGGAAGGAGCAGGGAATCCCGTTTGTTTTTTCTCATTGGAGAGGGATTTTGGGCCCGAAAAATATGTCTGAGGAAGAGATTTCTTACTGGGATCAAGCGCTAAAGAAGGTCACCTCCTCACCTGAATGGAAGCGGAAAATAAACGAACAGGACTGGGAAAGCTTTTATTTGAACAGCAGGGAAACGAAACGGTTTTTAGAAGAGCAATCTGCTTTTTATCAAAGCATCATGACAGGAAATTAAGATCCCGGCATCCCGGGATTTTTTTCATGCCGAAAATTGATCAAAAAGAACAAAACGGTTTTAAAAAATTAAAAATACAAAAAAACCAAATTATTTACTTGCGGTTGGTTTTCCCATACGATGGCAAAAAGGTAAGACAAAAAGGGGAGTAAGGGAGAAAAAAATGTAAGCGGATTCATTTAAGGGGGAATGGATGTGTTAGCAATCTTAGGCTTTCTCATGATGCTTGTGTTTATGGCATTGATCATGACAAAACGGCTTTCTGTTTTAACAGCATTAGTTTTGACGCCGATTGTGTTTGCGCTTATCGCCGGATTTGGATTTACTGAAGTTGGGGACATGATGATTTCGGGGATTCAGCAAGTCGCGCCGACTGCGGTCATGATTATGTTTGCGATCTTATATTTTGGAATTATGATTGATACAGGCCTGTTTGATCCAATGGTTGGCAAAATTTTAAGCATGGTCAAAGGAGACCCTTTAAAAATTGTTGTCGGGACAGCGGTTCTTACAATGCTCGTCGCCTTGGACGGAGATGGCTCGACAACGTACATGATTACGACAAGCGCCATGCTTCCGCTCTATTTGCTGCTAGGCATCCGGCCAATTATCTTGGCAGGAATCGCGGGAGTCGGCATGGGAATCATGAACACGATTCCATGGGGCGGTGCGACGCCGAGGGCGGCGAGTGCGCTGGGAGTTGATCCAGCTGAGCTAACAGGGCCGATGATTCCTGTCATTGCAAGCGGGATGCTTTGTATGGTGGCGGTTGCGTATGTGCTTGGAAAAGCGGAACGAAAGCGCCTTGGTGTGATTGAACTGAAACAGCCAGCTAATGCCAATGAACCGGCGGCAGCGGTTGAAGATGAGTGGAAGCGGCCGAAGCTTTGGTGGTTCAATTTATTGTTAACGCTTTCTTTAATAGGATGTTTAGTATCGGGTAAAGTCAGTTTAACCGTACTGTTTGTCATTGCGTTTTGTATTGCACTGATTGTGAATTATCCCAATCTCGAGCATCAGAGACAGCGCATCGCGGCGCATTCCAGCAACGTGCTGGCTATCGGTTCAATGATTTTTGCCGCGGGGGTGTTCACGGGGATTTTGACAGGCACGAAAATGGTTGATGAAATGGCGATCTCACTCGTGTCCATGATACCGGAACAAATGGGCGGATTGATCCCAGCGATTGTTGCCTTAACAAGCGGTATTTTCACATTTTTGATGCCGAATGACGCGTATTTCTACGGGGTGCTGCCGATTTTATCAGAAACAGCTGTCGCATACGGTGTGGATAAAGTGGAAATTGCCAGAGCCTCTATTATCGGCCAGCCGATTCATATGCTGAGTCCGCTTGTGCCATCCACTCATTTGCTTGTCGGACTCGTCGGAGTTTCTATTGATGACCATCAAAAATTCGCATTGAAATGGGCGGTTCTCGCAGTGATCGTCATGACGGCTATCGCTCTATTGATCGGTGCGATCTCTATTTCCGTATGATAATTCAGGCGTAATGACACACACTAACGGCATATAACATTCCGGAGGTGTCATTATGAGTGATCCTTATATGCCGCTGACTTCAGTCAGAAGCGGAACGGGGTTCGAAGCGGCAAAAGGGGTGCACGGCCTGACTGTGCAAATTGCGAATGTCTATTTTATTCAGCTGCCTTCTGAACCTCACTCATTTGTTTTAATTGATGCCGGCATGCCTCAATCAGCCGGCATGATTGTCAATGAAGCCAAACAAAGATTCGGTGAAGGGTTTCAGCTGAAGGCGATTATCCTTACACACGGGCACTTTGACCATATTGGGGCAATCGAAGAGATCCTTGAGCATTGGGATGTGCCTGTTTATGTCCATTCTCGGGAAATGCCCTATGTAACAGGTAAAGAGGATTATCCTCCGGCTCGTCCTGACAGCAAGAGCGGGCTGGTCGCCAAGCTGTCGCCGCTGTTTCCGCGGCACTCCATCGATATTTCCTCACATGTCCAGGCACTGCCGGAAGACGGTTCAGTCCCTTTTCTTGACGAGTGGATGTGGATTGCGACACCAGGACACACGCCGGGCCATATTTCGTTATTCCGCGATGACGGCCGCGTGCTTGTGGCAGGTGATGCTGTTATTACAGTGGAACAGGAGAAAATGGCTGACGTCTTGATACAAAAACAGGAGCTTCACGGTCCGCCGGCTTATTTCACGCCTGACACAGAGACGGCCGCTGAGTCCATTCTGAAGCTGGCCGGTCTTGAACCGGAAGCGTTATTGACAGGGCACGGCATACCGATGACCGGCAAAAACTTTCGAAGTGACTTAACTGAATTGGCAAATCGGTTATCGTCTATTTGACACCCGCACCACGCGGGTGTTTTTTATTGTTTTCCAGGAAGTTGCAGAAAAATCATTTGTCTTGCCGCTTAAAAACGATACAATGAAAAGCATGAAGTGATGTGAAGGGGAGAGTTTGTTGGAAGAAAAAGAAATACTCTGGAACGAAGCGAAAGCGTTTATTGCCGCATGCTATCAGGAATTGGGAAAGGAGGAGGAAGTGAAAGACCGTCTCGAGGACATTAAAAGTGAAATTGACCTGACCGGGAGCTATGTACATACGAAGGAAGAGCTAGAGCACGGAGCGAAAATGGCTTGGAGAAACAGCAACCGCTGCATCGGCAGATTGTTCTGGAATTCGCTGAATGTTATTGACAGACGAGACGTCCGGACGAAGGAGGAAGTGCGTGACGCCCTCTTTCACCATATTGAAACCGCCACCAATAACGGCAAAATCAGACCGACCATTACGATTTTCCCTCCGGAAGAGAAGGGTGAAAAGCAAGTCGAGATCTGGAATCATCAGCTGATCCGGTACGCTGGATATGAGTCAGACGGAGAAAGAATCGGCGACCCGGCTTCCTGTTCCCTGACAGCAGCCTGCGAAGAGCTCGGCTGGCGCGGAGAGCGAACGGATTTTGACCTGCTGCCGCTCATTTTTCGCATGAAAGGCGACGAACAGCCTGTCTGGTATGAGCTGCCTCGTTCACTTGTGATCGAGGTTCCAATCATACATCCGGACATCGAGGCGTTTTCTGATTTGGAGCTGAAGTGGTACGGCGTGCCTATCATCTCTGATATGAAGCTTGAGGTCGGGGGCATTCATTATAATGCCGCGCCATTTAACGGCTGGTATATGGGCACGGAGATCGGAGCGAGAAACCTCGCAGATGAAAAGCGGTACGACAAGCTGAAAAAAGTAGCGTCCGTGATCGGCATCGCCGCTGATTACAATACGGATTTATGGAAGGATCAAGCGCTAGTTGAATTGAATAAAGCAGTGCTGCACTCGTATAAAAAGCAGGGTGTCAGCATCGTTGACCATCATACAGCGGCAAGCCAGTTTAAACGGTTTGAAGAACAGGAGGAAGAAGCGGGCAGAAAGCTGACGGGGGACTGGACGTGGCTGATTCCGCCAATTTCACCCGCTGCCACTCATATCTTCCACCGATCCTATGATAACTCAATCGTTAAGCCGAATTACTTTTATCAAGATAAGCCTTATGAGTAAACAATAGAAAATCGATGATGGCCTTCAAGGCTGCGGGATTCAGTCACAGAGATGTCGGTAACCTTTGAGAAAGGGCTTCCGTTCTTTACAGCCTCAACAAACGATTGCAGGGCGTTTTCCGGACCCTCTGCCAAAATCTCGACACGCCCGTCATCACGGTTTTTGACCCAGCCGGCCAGTTTTCGCTTATCAGCTTCCATTTGAACAAAATAGCGAAAGCCCACACCTTGAACCCGGCCGTTTACAATGATTCGGTATTGAAGCATGTAAAAACCACCTTTTCTTTTTATGATAATCAATCATTTTACAACCTGTAAAGGGGATGTGTTTGTATGAAACCAGAGCGCTATTCAGTTCTTTCTCTTAATCTGGGAAAACCGCAGACGCTTGAATATGACGGAAAGAAAATCGAAACCGGCATCATGAAGCGGCCGGCTGAATCAGCCGTCATGCTGTATCGGGAGAATTTTGAAGGAGACGGACAGGCGGACCTCGTCAACCACGGCGGACCTGATAAGGCTGTCTGTGTCTACCCGGCGGAGCATTATCCGTTTTGGGAAGAGTTCCTCTCAAGACCGCTGTCAAATGCCGCATTTGGAGAAAATCTGACGGTCGCGGGCCTGACTGAGGAGAATGTTTGCATCGGGGATGTGTTCAGGCTTGATGAAGCTGTTGTTCAGGTCAGCCAGCCGCGCCAGCCGTGTGTAAAGCTGGCGAAAAAGTTTGGTGTAAAAGAAATGGTGCTGAAGGTCCAGCAAACCGGCTATACAGGGTTTTATTTTCGTGTGCTGGAGGAGGGCAGGGTGTCTCCCGGCGCGAACCTTGAATTGCTGTCCAGAGGAGAGAAGGGCATCTCCGTCCAGTTCGCCAACCGCATCAACTACCATGATGCAAAAAATCTCACCGCCATAGAACTGATTTTAAGTGAGGCTGCACTATCGGAAAGCTGGAGAGCGTCCTTTATGAAAAAAAAGGACAGGCTGCTGCCGGTTGAATAGAAAAAAGCCGCGCATATCAACGTGCGCGGCTTTGCCATATTTAAGATTGTTTTTTCTTTGTTTCAAGCAGGTTGGCAAGAAAATAGGTTTTATAGCTTTGAAGCTTTCTTCCCTCATGGTGCGTGATCCCCTGCTTTTTTAGTTCTGCCACATACCAGCCTTTACTGCCGTAATGCATGTCAGAAAACTCCTTTCCCTATCTGATTTCGAAACGATTGGCATTGTAACATCTATAAAAAGATGCTGAAAAGAGATGCGGGGAAAACTGAGCCTTTCGCACTAGATGTACGAATGTTCTTCTGTATGTATATGCGGAGCAAAAGCCGAATATGATTTAATGGCCGGTTAGTTTGATCATGACAACGCCAAATGTCATAATGGCGAAAACAATGCCGATATATGTGAGCATCCCGTTTTTTTTCTTAACGCCGTAAACGGTCATAATGATGCCTTCAATGAAAAAAATGATGCCGAAAATAATAAACCACATGCAGATAAAGGCTCCTTTCACAGACATAATAGTAGTGTAGCATATCTGAAAGAGCCGGGCTGTGACAATATCAAGAAAGCCGGGCGCATATCGCCCGGCTCATGTTTTATTGTTTATCAACCAATTTGACCAGAAGCTGTGCCAAATGTTCTTTCTCATCTTCGTCTGCAACGCTCCAAAGCTCTTGCAGCAGCATTTCTTCACCGTTTTGCGGCTCTTCATGCTTTGCGAGGTAGTCTCCCAGGATCCAAGCGCTTTTCACAAGCTTGCCGTCATCCAATCCCAGCTTTTTGCCTCGGTTGACTTGTTTTTTCAGGTAGCCTTTAAATTCCTTAAAGTCTTTTAAAATGTCTTCTTTTATTGTGCCATGCATCGCGTTCATTTCGTTTTCAATTTGGATTTTTTCTTGATCTCTGTTCATTGCAAGACCTCCTCGTGCAGAATAATGATGTTTTACCTGCTATTGGAGGAGGTTAAACCTGCCGGAAGCCCGGAATGTGTTTTACAGTTTCGTCAGGATAATCGGTTCATCTTTTGTGATGACGATCGTGTGTTCAACTTGGGCAACCATGCTTTTATCCGGCGTCTTGAACGTCCAGCCGTCTCCAGCTTCAACAATCGTTTCTGCTTTCGTTGAAATAAACGGTTCAAGCGCGATGACTGTGCCATTTTTGAACAGTGCGTTATCAAACGGATCATAATAGTTCATGATGTGGTTCGGCGCTTCATGCAGGCTTCGGCCGATTCCGTGGCCGGTCAGGGTTTTGATGACGGTAAAGCCTTGAGAGCGTGCTTCATGATAAACGGCTCTTCCGATCTGGTTTTGGCGCTTGCCCGCTTTTGCCTGCTGAAGCCCCTTTTGAAATGCGTTTTCCGCGCATTGGCAAAGCTTATGAAGGCGTTCTTCTCCTTCACCGAGCACAAATGAGATGCCTGTGTCGGAATAGAAGCCGCCAAATTCAGCGGAGATGTCGATGTTGACAAGGTCCCCTGCTTTTAAAATTTTGGATGTGCTTGGTATGCCGTGAGCCACTTCATCATTTACGCTGATGCATGTCACGCCGGGAAAATCATATTCCTTCTCAGGAGCTGAAACGGCGCCGTGCTCATCAAGCACAGCTTTTCCGATAAGGTCAAGGTCTTTTGTGCTCATGCCGGGCTCTGCCTTCCGCTTCATTTCTTCACGCGCAAGCGCGACGATTCTTCCGATTTTTTTCAGGCCTTCTAATTCTTGATCGTTTGTTACAATCATCTGTCATTCCCGCTTTCTTTTTAAATAATCTAGATTAAGCTTACCACAACTGTCTTAAAAATAGGAAACACACGGGCCTGGGAAAAAAGAAATACCCCCGGGAAAATTGGTATAGATCACTAGATATCTTATATGGTATATTTGAAAAAAAAGGGTATGAGGGGGATGGGTATGCTTTCATTTTTACAAAAACTCGGGAAGTCATTTATGCTCCCGATTGCAGTTCTGCCTGCGGTTGGAATTATCCTTGCGCTTGGCAGAGAGGATGTTTTTAATATCCCGTTTGTCTATCAAGCGGGGACGGCGGTTTTTGATCATCTGCCGCTTATTTTCGCGATTGGAATTGCCATCGGCATTTCAAAGGACAGCAATGGGGCCGCGGGTTTATCAGGGGCGATATCGTATCTGATGCTTGACGCGGCAACAAAGACAATTGATAAAACAAATAACATGGCGGTGTTTGGAGGGATTATTGCCGGTTTAATTGCCGGTTACACCTATAACCGCTTCAAGGATACCAAGCTGCCTGAATATCTTGGATTCTTCAGCGGCAGACGGCTTGTGCCGATTATAACAGCCATTATTACGATCATTTTAGCGGGCATATTCGGAGTCGTCTGGCCGCCGATTCAATCGTGTATAAACTCATTTGGAGAGTGGATGCTGGGGCTCGGCGGCATCGGGGCAGGCATATTCGGCCTATTCAACAGGCTGTTAATTCCGCTTGGCCTTCACCATGTGCTGAACAATATTTTCTGGTTCCAATTCGGAGAATATAACGGAGTGACAGGGGATCTGGCGCGCTTTTTCGCGAAAGATCCGACAGCGGGCACATATATGACCGGATTCTTCCCAATCATGATGTTCGGTCTTCCGGCGGCGTGTCTGGCTATGGTTGTGACTGCGAAGCCGTCTAAACGGAAAGCGACGGCTGGAATGATGATTGGATTTGCTTTAACAGCGTTTATCACAGGGATTACGGAGCCGATTGAGTTTGCATTTATGTTTTTATCTCCGCTTTTATACGCTGTTCACGCGGTCTTAACCGGGTTATCTTTATTTATCGTCAACTGGCTCGGCATCCGCTCAGGTTTCTCTTTTTCAGCTGGAGCTATCGATTATGTGCTCAGCTATGGAATCGCAGAAAAACCGCTGCTTCTGCTTTTGGTAGGTATATGCTATGCGGCAGTATACTTTATCGTGTTTTATGTACTGATTAAGGCTTTGAATTTAAAAACGCCTGGACGGGAAGACGATGATGTAGATGAAGTGCTGGATGAAAATACTGTTCAGGATGTAAATGAAAACATCATGCTGAAAGGGCTCGGCGGAAAAGAAAACCTTCAAACCATTGATCATTGCGCCACAAGGCTGCGACTGACTGTGAAGGATACCGCTTTGGTGGATGAAGCGCTACTAAAGAAAGCAGGCGCAAAAGGGGTTGTCAAATCAGGCGGGCAATCGGTTCAAGTCATTATTGGCCCGAATGTGGAATTTGCGGCGGAAGAATTGAGGGCTGCTGTCAAATAAAAAAGCGGAGAGGGCAACCTCTCCGCTTTTTCTTATTTATCTTCGTTATCCTTTGACGTTTCGGAAGAATCTTCGTCATGTTTTGTGTAATCATAATCAGAAGGATTCACCTTCTTAAAACCTTTCGGCTCGTAGAACCGCAGCAGGTCTCCGTTTATGATTTTATCGGACATTTCAAGTTCCTTCTTGACGAGCGAGTCTTCTGACTTGTCGACTTCGGATTCATCGAGTTCTTTTCCGGTTTTCGTGTCGTAATACTTACCGGATATTTTCGTGTACTTCGGTGAAATAAAGTCTCCGTTTCGGAACGGAATCACTTCACGGTGTTCTTTCGATAAAATATCAGAACCGGACATCAGATAGTCCTTCGTATCCACTCCGAGCAGATGCAGAATAGTAGGAGCCACGTCAACGTCTCCGGCATATTTATGAACTTTCTCGCCCTTCACGCCGGCAGCGTGGATAAAGAGCGGCACCCGTTGAAGCTGGGCGTTGTCGTAATCAGTGATTTCATCCTTGCCAAGCACTTTCGCCATCGCTTTATTGTGGTTTTCAGAGATGCCGTAGTGGTCTCCGTACATCACAATAATCGATTTATCATATAACCCGTCTTTTTTCAGATCATTGAAGAATTGTTCAATGGACTGATCAAGGTAATGGGCTGACTGGAAGTAGTTATCGACGACAGAGTCACCAAAGTCTCCAGCCGGGAAGTCTGTATCCCCCTCATCCATTCCGAATGGGAAGTGGTTAGACAGGGTAATGAACTTCGTATAGAACGGCTGCGGCAGGCTTTCGAGCAGCGGCATTGATTCTTTGAAGAACGGTTTGTCTTTCATGCCGTAGTTTTTCGTGTTTTCTTCGTTCATGTCATAGTAAGCAGAATCAAAGAATTTATCAATGCCTTCCGCTTTGTACATTTCGTTACGGTTCCAGAACGTCTGCGTGTTCCCGTGGAAAGTAGCAGATGTGTAATTCTTAGACTTCAGAATCGCCGGAACGGATTGCAGCGTGTTTTGTGCTTTGTTTACGAAAACTGAACCTTGAGCCAGCGGGTACAGAGAGTTTTCCATCATAAATTCAGCATCAGATGTTTTACCTTGTCCCGTTTGGTGGAAAAAGTTATCAAAGTAGAACGTTTCGTTATCATGTGCCAGTTTATTTAAGAACGGTGTCACTTCTTTGCCGTCAATTTTATAGTCGATAATAAATGACTGCAAAGATTCAAGTGAAACGTAAATGACGTTTTTTCCTTCCGCTTTGCCGAAATACACGTTATTCGGCACATCGTAATTGGCTTTCATGTAGTTTTCCACTTCCGTCACGTCGCTGGAATCGGCAAGCGCGCGCTGGCTGTTGGACTTGATATTCTGTACAGCGTCATAAATCGTGAAATTGTATGTTCCCAAGTATTTCACAAGATAGTTCCGGTCGAATGATCTTGTCAGCAATTCAGGACGGTCTGATTCCGCAACTGCCAGGTTGATCAAGAACACAAGAATTGAAGACGCAAAAATAATCCGGAACGATTTTTTGCTAGACGTTTCGGCAGGCTTGTTTACTTTGATCGCCAAGATGATCAGGATGATCGTATCGATAAAGTAAAAGGCGTCAGTCGGTCTCATCAGCGAAAATGCGCTGTCACCGAGTTGGCCGCCGTTTGTTTTAGCCTGCATAATGACCGGAATTGTAATAAAATCATTGAAAAATCTGTAGTACACAATGTTTGCGTACAGTAAAAAAGACATTAAAAAATGAATCACTATAATGGCTGTCTGCTGTAATTTTTTCTTGAACAAGAGTCCAAAGCCAAGAAAGAACAAGCTTGAGCTAAGAGGATTCACAAAAAGCAATATTTTTTGTATCGTGTTGTCTATTCCCAAGTTGAAGTTCAGGACATAACCGACATACGTTTTGATCCATAACAGGACGACCGCGATTAAGAAGAAGGCCAGTCCTCTTTCTTTTATAAATGTTTTCATTGTTACACTCCTTTTTTCCGATCCAGTTCGAGCGAAACGATAGAAAAAACGAACGTATCCAATATAACACGAATCAGCAGATTAGAAAAGTGAAAATCGTATGATGGAGAAAGTGGCGAAAAACGCCGTCGAATCAACGTTTCGCTTTGATATTACCAAATGTAAAACAAGGTATCTTTCTAGAAATAAAGGAATAAAATGGTGCTTTGAGAATTGTATGATAAAATATAAGGTATAGATAAAAAGAGGTGAAATGATGGATTTTTCCCATATTGTGTCTGAAGATAAAATTAAGCGCGCCATCAAAGACGGGGATTTTCAAAACCTCCCGGGAATGGGAAAGCCGCTGCCGAAGGATGACGCGGCACACTTGCCGGAATCGCTGCGCATGGGCTATCGTATTTTGAAAAACGCGGGAATGGCAGAGGACGAGGGCGCGCTCAAAAAAGAGCTTATGACCATCGACCATTTAATCGAAAAGTGCTATGACGAAAAAGAACGCGAGCAATTAATCAGAAAAAAATCTGAAAAACAATTGCTGCTTGATAAGCTTGTCGACAAAAAAGGCATGTTTTCAAAGCCAGCATCCGCTTTTTATAAGAATAAAGTATATGACCGGCTTGGACGAAACAGACCTTCTTCCAGCTGATTTGTCTTGTCTGCAGGATGGCGTTTGTTAAAAGCCATCCTTTTTATGGTCCAAGTTCTATGTTAAAAGGTTTATGTTTTTCCATCTATGGGAAATGACCCATAAACGAAAAAAGGGTGATGGGATGGAACGACTATTAGTATGGATAGAGCATATATCTGATTGGCTGTGGGGTCCGCCGCTAATCATCCTGCTGACGGGGACGGGGTTGTATTTCACTATTTTGCTGAAAGGTTTTCAATTTCGCTATCCTTTATACATTTTCAAACAGACAATCGGCAGCGTAGGAAAAAAACCGAAGGGAGAGGGCACAGTCACACCGCTTCAGGCATTGACCTCAGCCCTCAGTTCAACGATCGGTGCAGCGAACATTGTCGGTGTGCCCGCCGCTATTATGTTTGGAGGACCAGGAGCGGTTTTTTGGATGTGGCTTATTGCCTTATTTGCCATGGCGATTAAGTTTTCTGAAAGTGTTCTTGCTGTTCATTACAGAGAAAAAAATGAGCAGGGTGAATACGTCGGGGGACCGATGTATTACATAACAAAAGGGCTCCGCATGAAATGGCTCGGCGTATTCTTCTCTGTTGCGCTGATTGTGGAGCTGATCCCGAGCATTATGGTTCAGGGAAATTCGGTTTCAGTCTCGCTTGCCGAGACGTTTTCTTTCAATAAAATATACGCAGGAATCGGAATTGCGTTTTTGATCGGCTTAGTGGTGATAGGAGGGGTAAAGCGGATCGGAAAAGTAACAGAGTTTGTCGTACCTCTTATGGCAGGGGCATACGCGGGAGCCGGTCTCCTGATTGTTCTCATGAATCTATCATCAGTGCCGGCGTTTTTCTCTCTCGTTTTTTCAAATGCGTTTACCTCTTCTTCAGCAGTTGGAGGGTTCGCAGGTGCTGCGTTGGCGGAAACCGTTCGCTGGGGATTTGCCCGCGGGCTTTATTCTAATGAAGCCGGAATGGGAACAGCCCCGATTGCACATGCGGCAGCAATGACTGATCATCCTGTGCGGCAAGGGTTTTGGTCTGTGATCGGCATTGTCATTGACACCTTGATCATCTGCACGACCACCGCTTTTGTCGTTCTTGCATCTGGTGTCTGGACAGGGAAGAACGCCTCAATTGATCCGGCAGCACTGACGACGGCTGCATTTCAGCATTATTTCGGTTCTGGCGGAGGGTACTTCGTTTCGGTTTCCCTAGTCTTCTTTGTCGTATCAACCATTATGGTTGTCATTTTTTACGGCGTAAAGCAAGCTGAATTTCTGTTCGGGCGGCTGGCAGGACACGTGATCAAATTCGTTTATTTAGCGGCTATTATCATAGGTGCCGCAGGCGGAGCAAAAGCCATTTGGGGCTTTTTGGACTTAGCATTGGCTTTTATTCTCGTTCCAAATGTGATTGCGCTGTTGTTATTGAGCAGAAAGGTAAAAGCGCTGTACACCGAATTCTTTACATCTGAACAGTACTACCTGAAAGATATAAGAAAAACAAAACAGAATCCTGTTTATCAAACAAAAGAAGCTAAAAATTCCTAGTGCTTTGCTTTGGCGCTGAACAACGCTTTGCTTTTTATGATCAAATAAATGAGTAAAGGCAGCAAAAGAGAAATCACTACATTAATGATTGGTTTGATTCTGTTAAAGTCGATTAGCTGATTTGTATTTAAAAAGAACCAAAAGCCGCATACGACTGAGAACATGCCGGTTGGTGTATACATGGCTTTCGGGTCGATTTTTGAGTGTAAAAACGAAAGGCCGTATACCACGATATATAGGGAACCTGCTATCTTCACCATAATGACTGGAATCCAAAAAGCCGCGATGATCAGGTCTGAGCGATCCAGAAAATCCGTAATGCGGATCTGCCTGATGACCATATAAGCAGGATCAAAGAAAGTAGATGTCAGGTTGGGACCAAAGACAGAAATTGAAGAAAATAACATCACGGCCAGCAATAAAGCGCCCAGCAGTATCGCGAAAATGGTGTATTTTAGCGGGACGCTCCGGTTTGAGAAGAGAAGCGGAAGGATAATCAATTCCCCCATTGTCCCAAACGCGTAATAGCCTGATTGAAGGTATGGGATTAGACCTTCAAAAACAGGTGTCAAGTTTTGAAGCTCAATTTGTGTGGCCAGCGTAAATGGAAGGAACAAGACCAGGATGCCGAATGGAAATAGGAATATCTGCGCCATTCTGGTCAATGTTTCTTTTCCCTCTCTGGCAATACAGATCGCCACAAAGATAATAACACCGCCAAGAACAGCCATTGGTGTTCTCGGGAGAAATAAAATGTTAATCAAATTGATGAAAAAACGGATGTCATGAGCATTGATTAACAGGAAATACAAAGAAAACAGTAAAATGATAATCCGGCCTGCGATTGGTGAGGAATCGCTCAGCAGCTCATAGATATTTTTATCCTGATGCTTTTTCATCAGCCTATGCATGAGCCAGAGTGCCGGAATCACGATGACAACGCCGAGGATGTAGCTGTGCCAGGCATTTTGTTTTGCTGATTCGATCATGAGAATCGGAGCATGCTTTAATCCGACCGCTAACGTATACAGAGCTCCGAAAAATAATCCTTGGTATGCAGAGGTCTTGTCCATAAAGCACATCCTTTCTGTCATGTTCAAAACGGAATATATTTAAACAGGTGCCCCAGCCGCGGAAGCAGGGGATTCACTCTCATATAAATCCATAGAAAAGCACTTCCTGCAATCAGCAGGCTGAAGGCCCATTTTGTTAGATTGTTAGCGGAACGAAAATTCTTCCATTCATATGCGTATATGGCAATGCACACAATCAATGTCTGTACGATATAGCTGATCATGCTGACGCACCTCCATTAATGGCTGATCGTTTTGTATAGGACACCGCCCTGCTCAATCGTCACAATTGGGACGACGTGAACCTCCATATCCTTATATACCTCTTCCCATTCCTTTTTCAGCAGATTCTTCGTGGTTGCCGTGCTTCTGATGGTCCTGTCTTGAAAGCCGGCCGGGTCCGCCTTTAGCTTTTGCAAACGATGAACGGTGCTGATCACGTCCTTCTTTATGGTTCTGTTTAATGCTTTTTGAATGATGTAATACTGGTCAGTTTCTCTCGTCTCATAGGTTGATTGGTTTTCCATAATAATTCCTTTGGCTCTGATCTCAATTGTCATTGACAGCTTTCCGTTTTTTTCAGCGGCATGAAAGTATGCATTAGACTTTTGAAGCTGAATGGATGCTTGTCCCATTTGATTCGGCAGGTCTACTATGAATTCTGGCTGGCGGGCTTGATTCAGCAACATTAGGGCTGCTGTCATGTGTTCATCTTTGAAAATATCCATCAATCTGTCCTTTTTAAAGATCGCAAGCCCGTCAATTTTCAAATTAGATTTGCCTTTCCCTCCAGGTTTTGTTTTAGATGCAGAGATGACCGGTGCATACGGATCACTGCCTATTTCTACTAGATCAGACATGAATCTGCTTAAGAAAACGGGGCGGCTCGTTGCGATAATGGCCAGCTCCCGAATCATTTCCGCCGGAAACTGTTCAAGCTGAACATCGGTGTTTAAAATGTCCCGCGCTTCTCCCCGGCTGACTAAAATGAGCGCCGTTAATCTGTTCTGCGGATTTCGCGTTAAAATATCAAAGACTGGGGCAACGCCGTCTCTCGCCATATCCTCTCCAATAATGACTGTACGTCTGTGGGACGTATTGATTGTCCGTGACAAGGAGGTTTGCAGCTTGTTGTTCGCTTCTCTGATCGTAGTGCCGGAAGCTGAATCAACATACCATGTTTTTGAACCGGCAGTTCCGCCGCCGCCCCCTGTTTGTCCGCCTAATTGACCGACCAAGGGAATCTGCATGGCCACTCGATACTGATCTTTTTTCTTATCAATGGCTGAGCTGACAACAAATGCAATGTCATTGATTTCTGTCCGGTCCCAGCACCCCGTTAGAAGGATACAAATGAGAAGCGGCAAAACACACTTATATATTGTTTTCTTCATCTTTTGGGTCCTCTCTTTTCGCTCCCTTCTGTCCGTTGCCGCGCGAATACGTGCCCGGCCTTCTGGTCATCGTCCACCAAGGCGCCCTGACAAAAATATCTTTTACTTCATCTCGTTTAAACGGAGAAATCCCGGATAAATAAGGAATGCCGAAAGATTGCAGCTTGCATAAATGAAGCACTAAGATAATCGTGCCGAGCATAATGCCGAATATCCCAAAAATACTTGCCAAAAACATAAGCGGGAAACGAAGCATCCTGATGGAGATAGCTAAGTTAAACCGCGGAATTGTAAATGACGCGATCCCTGTTAACGATACGATGATCACCATGGGGGCAGACACAATTCCCGCTTCAACAGCGGCTGTCCCAATGACTAGGGCCCCGAGAATACTGACGGTCTGGCCGATGGTTTTCGGCAGGCGCACTCCCGCCTCACGGAGAGCCTCAAAAGAAATTTCCATAATCAATGCTTCTATGATGGCGGGGAAAGGAATCGGTTCACGCGCGGAGGCCACACTGAACATTAAGTTTGTCGGCATTAAGTCCTGATGGTATGTAATAACGGCAACATAAATAGCCGGCAAATATAAAGCAACGAATAAAAACATATAGCGAAGCCAGCGGATTAAGTTAGACATCAAATAACGCTCATAGTAATCTTCACTGGCCTGCATAAGCTGCCAAAACGTAATCGGGCCTGTTAAGACAAAGGGCGTATTATCTGTGAAAATGGCAAATCGGCCTTCGAGAAGCTGGGCGGCGACGGTGTCCGGCCTTTCTGTGTATTGCAGCTGGGGGAATGGCGAGTACGTGTCGTCTTCGATAAATTCTTCAATATATCCGCTTTCTAAGACAGCATCAATCTTTATCTTTTTGATTCTTTTTTTTGCTTTGTCAATGACCTTTGGATCGGCAAGCCCGTCAATATAGGCCAAGACAACATCGGTTTTGGTTTTCGTGCCGATTTTAAATGAGATCATTTTAAGCTGAAACGTTTTGACGCGAAACCGCACAAGAGCGGTATTGACCCTGAGGCTTTCAGTGAAGCCCTCTCTTGACCCTCTGATGGTCGATTCTGTTATCGGCTCTTCAATGCTTCTTCTTTGTCCGCCTTTTATATTTAAGATCAGGCCTTTTGAGTGCCCGTCGGCAAATAAAACCGCGTTCCCCTCAATGATGGATGCAGCCACTTTGCTCATACTCGTTTCTATTGCAACACTTGAAATTGATAGAGTATTTTGCAGCGCCTCTTCATGTTCATTTATTTGTTCCGTCAAATGCATTAAGAAAGGGCGGAGTGCGTGATCCTGAATATGTTCAGATTTTACAATTCCTTCGATATAAACAATAAATCCGCACAGCCCGTTTCCAAAGTCAAATTGTCTAAATACGATGTCTGAGCAGTCTTCTGTTAATAAGGTCAGATTATCGAGGTTTTCCTTCAAATTGGGAGAGATCGGCCTGTCCTGATTGTCTTCAAGCTCTTTGATGAGCTGAAGCGCTTTGTCGCGTTTATTCATAGAGACTCACCCTGCTTTTTAATGTCACAATAAGTGCTTGTGACTTTTAGGGTAACCTTGTCTGTTTCATATATTCCAGACTAGGATGAAAGCGCTATAAAAAAGTGTTGACTACCTGTATATACAGGAATACAATATGATTATAAGTTGTATATACAAGTTATAAAAACGGATACGGAGGGGTTGGCATGGGGGAACTGAACAAATCGGCACGTCAGATTGTCGAAGCAGTCGGCGGTGCTGAAAATATTGCAGCGGCAACTCATTGTGTTACACGTTTGCGTTTTGCTTTAATAGATGAAAGCAAGGTTGACCAAGAGATGCTTGATCAAATTGATGTGGTAAAGGGATCATTCTCGACAAACGGACAGTTTCAGGTCGTAATCGGCCAGGGAACTGTCAACAAAGTATATGCTGAACTGGTCAAGGAAACGGGGATTGGCGAGTCAACAAAGGATGAAGTGAAGAAGGCCTCAGAAAAAAATATGAATCCTTTGCAGCGTACTGTGAAAACGCTTGCAGATATTTTTATTCCAATATTGCCTGCGATTGTCACGGCGGGTCTTTTAATGGGGATCAATAACATTTTAACGGCGGAAGGCATTTTCTTCAGCACAAAATCGATTGTGCAGGTTTATCCGCAGTGGGCGGATCTTGCTAATATGATTAACCTGATTGCAGGCACGGCCTTTACGTTTTTGCCTGCGTTAATCGGATGGTCTGCCGTCAAGCGGTTCGGCGGCAATCCGCTTCTCGGCATTGTGCTCGGAGTTATGCTCGTGCATCCTGATTTGCTGAATGCGTGGGGATATGGCGCGGCAGAACAAAGCGGAGAGATCCCGGTATGGAATCTATTCGGCCTAGAGGTGCAGAAAGTCGGCTATCAGGGCCAGGTGCTCCCAATTTTGCTTGCTTCTTATATGCTGGCGAAGATTGAGGTATTTTTAACAAAACGCACACCTGAGAGCATACAGCTGCTCGTTGTCGCACCAATTACGCTTCTCTTAACAGGATTTGCCTCTTTTATCATTATCGGCCCGATTACATTTGCGATCGGTAATGTACTGACTTCAGGGCTTATCTCGGTGTTTGGTTCTTTTGCCGCACTGGGCGGTCTGTTATATGGCGGTTTCTACTCAGCGCTCGTGATTACCGGTATGCATCACACGTTTCTTGCAGTCGACCTGCAGCTCATCGGTTCAAAGCTCGGCGGCACCTTTTTATGGCCGATGCTGGCGCTTTCTAATATCGCACAAGGTTCGGCCGCTCTAGCCATGATGTTTATCGTGAAGGATGAGAAACAAAAAGGCCTCTCCCTCACATCAGGGATTTCTGCTTATCTTGGCATTACAGAGCCTGCCATCTTTGGGGTGAATCTGCGATACAGATTCCCGTTTATCATTGCAATGGTCAGCTCTGGCCTGGCCGGAATGTATATTTCTTCTCAAGGTGTGCTGGCAAGCTCCGTCGGTGTCGGCGGCGTGCCGGGGATTTTCTCAATCATGAGCCAGTACTGGGGCGCGTTTGCAATCGGGATGGCTATTGTATTGATCGTGCCGTTTGCCGGAACATACGCGTATGCGAGATTCAAACATAAATAACAAATGGGGAGCGGGACGTGTTGAACGTTCCCTTTTCCCGTTTTCAATTTAAATATGGTGGTGGAAACAGATGAAAACAGAACAAACGCCATGGTGGAAAAAAGCTGTGGTTTATCAAATTTATCCGAAAAGCTTTAACGATACGACAGGAAATGGTGTCGGCGATCTGAACGGCATTATTGAAAAGCTTGATTACTTAAAAACACTTCAGGTGGATGTGCTTTGGCTGACGCCGATTTATGATTCTCCGCAGCATGATAATGGGTACGATATTCGTGATTATTACTCGATTTATCCTGAATACGGAACGATGGAGGATTTTGAGCGGCTAGTGTCCGAAGCACATAAAAGAGACCTGAAAGTCGTCATGGATCTTGTTGTCAATCATACGTCAACAGAGCACAAATGGTTTCGCGAGGCGATCTCTTCAATAGACAGCCCGTACCGTGATTTTTATATATGGAAAGACCCGCAGGAAAACGGTTCTCTTCCGACAAACTGGGAATCGAAATTCGGCGGCTCGGCATGGGAGCTTGACGAAGCATCGGGCCAATACTATTTGCATCTGTTTGATGTGACGCAGGCTGATTTGAATTGGGAAAATGAAGAGGTCAGAAAGCATGTCTATGACATGATGCATTTTTGGTTTGAAAAGGGAATAGACGGCTTTAGGCTTGATGTCATCAACCTGATTTCTAAAGATCAGCGCTTTCCGAATGCGGAGGAAGGCGACGGCCGCTCTTTTTACACTGACGGGCCGCGGGTGCACGAATTTCTGCATGAAATGAACGAAAAGGTGTTTTCACATTACGACAGCATGACGGTCGGTGAGATGTCTTCAACAACCGTAGACCACTGTATCCGGTATACGAATCCTGACAATAAAGAACTTGATATGACATTCAGCTTCCATCATCTCAAGGTTGACTATCCTAACGGCGAAAAATGGGCCTTGGCGCCGTTTGACTTTTTGAAGCTGAAGGAGATCCTATCCGACTGGCAAATGGAGATGCACGCAGGAGGGGGATGGAACGCTTTGTTCTGGTGCAATCATGATCAGCCGCGCGTTGTATCAAGATATGGAGATGATGGCGCATATAGGGTGAAATCGGCGAAAATGCTTGCTACGGCCATTCATATGATGCAGGGCACGCCTTATATTTATCAGGGCGAGGAGCTGGGGATGACGAATCCGAAGTTTACTGACATAAGCTCCTATCGGGATGTCGAATCGCTGAACATGTATCACGCCTTTAAGGAAAAAGGAATGGCTGATCAAGAGATTACAGCCATTTTACAGGCGAAATCCCGTGACAATTCCAGAACCCCCGTTCAGTGGGATGCTACGGAAAATGGCGGTTTTACAACGGGCACACCATGGATACCGGTTGCAGGAAATTACCGGGAAATCAATGCTGAAGCGGCGCTGAGGGATCAGAATTCGGTGTTTTACCATTATCAAAAATTGATTCAGATTCGCAAAATGTATGACATTGTGACAGAGGGTACGTATGAGATAATTGCAAAGGATGACCCGAACATTTTTGCGTATCTCAGACACGGCAGCAATGAAAAGCTGCTCGTGATCAATAATTTTTACGGGACAGAGGCGGCCTTTACACTGCCGGACTCTTTAGCGCCTGACGAATGGAAGGCAGAGGTGCTGTTGACGAACGATGAAGCAAGGGAAGGGCTTCAGAACATGACGCTTCGCCCGTATGAGTCCATTGTTTATCGTTTAACGAAACCGTGTTAAACTAAGCTGGGTGGTCCATAATGAAGGTGAATAAATTCATCACAATTTATAAAGACATCGCACAGCAAATTGAAGGCGGCCGATGGAAAGCGGAGGAGATTCTTCCGTCTGAACATGAGTTGACCGCACAGTACGGTACATCAAGAGAAACGGTCCGAAAGGCGCTTCATATGCTCGCGCAAAACGGTTATATCCAGAAAATCAGGGGAAAAGGCTCCGTCGTGCTCAATCGTGAAAAAATGCAGTTTCCCGTTTCGGGCCTTGTCAGCTTCAAGGAGCTCGCGCAAACGCTTGGCAAAGAAACGAAAACAACTGTACACAAATTCGGGCTGGAGCCTCCGTCAGAGCTGATCCAAAAACAGCTCCGGGCCAATCTGGATGACGACATCTGGGAAGTCATCAGGTCTAGAAAGATTGACGGGGAACATGTGATTTTGGACAAGGATTACTTTTTCAGAAAGCATGTCCCTCACTTGACGAAAGAAATTTGTGAAAACTCCATATATGAATATATAGAAGGAGAGTTCGGTCTTTCGATCAGTTACGCCCAAAAAGAAATTGTCGCCGAGCCGTGTACGGACGAGGACAGAGAGCTGCTCGATTTACGCGGCTATGACCATATGGTCGTGGTGAGAAACTACGTCTTTTTGGAGGATACCAGTTTGTTTCAATATACGGAAAGCAGACACCGTCTCGACAAATTCCGATTTGTTGATTTTGCGCGGCGGGGGAAATGAGAGAGGCGCCTGCCTGCGGCAGTGCGCTTTTTTTGTTTGGTATCAAAATTGATACTATCCAACAAAAATGTGCGTACTTTTACTTTTTATCATAATGGCTACAATAGAGATGAGAGTAACCTAAAGGAGAGGTGTTTTACATGGCAGATCTAAAGAAACAAATTCTGGATGCATACAATTTCAGGCATGCGACTAAGGAATTTGACCCGAATAAAAAAGTGTCAGACAGCGATTTTGAATTTATTTTAGAAACAGGAAGACTGTCTCCGAGCTCACTCGGCCTTGAGCCTTGGAAATTTGTCGTCGTCCAAAATCCGGAATTCCGCGAGAAGCTTCGTGAATACACATGGGGCGCGCAAAAGCAGCTGCCGACCGCAAGCCATTTCGTCCTGATTCTTGCGCGTACAGCGAAGGATATCAAATATAATGCGGACTACATCAAACGTCATTTAAAAGAAGTAAAACAAATGCCGCAAGACGTGTACGAAGGCTATTTAAGCAAAACAGAAGAATTCCAGAAAAACGATTTGCATTTGCTTGAAAGTGACAGAACATTGTTTGACTGGGCATCAAAACAAACCTATATCGCGCTTGGCAACATGATGACTGCCGCTGCGCAAATCGGTGTTGATTCCTGCCCGATAGAAGGCTTCCAGTACGATCACATTCACCGTATTCTTGAAGAAGAAGGCCTTCTGGAAAACGGAAGCTTCGATATTTCTGTGATGGTGGCATTTGGCTACCGAGTGAGAGACCCTCGTCCGAAAACAAGATCTGCTGTTGAAGATGTTGTGAAGTGGGTTTAAATAAAGAAAGCTGCTCGCTTAGCGAGCAGCTCTTTTTTATGCCTGATTCGCTCTATCCTGTTTTCTCCTCTGATGTAAGTACAATGCCGTTCCGAGTGCGCTGATCAGAAATCCGGCCAACAGGATCGAGTACATGGATGTGGCTGTGTCCGGAAGCAGGCCGCCAGCCGGACCGTCTGTTCCTGATCCGCCCGAACCGTTTCCTCCAGAGCCGTTAGTCGGTTGAGTGCCGGGAGGCGTATCATTTCCTCCGTTTCCGTCAGTTGGCTGTTTTCCGCCTGGTTTGTCGGAGCCGCCGCCATGATTGCCGTCATCACCGCCTGTCGGTTGATCTGACGGGAATGCAGGCGGTTTGTTGTTCTCTCCGGAATTTAAGATCGTGTATTCACTGAAGTGGTTTGTATATCCTGTTACCATATCATCATCAACTGATCCGTTATCTGTCTTTATGAAAGCTTTCTTTTTCCTGTCGACATGATAAATGGCAGGGTTATGGGCTTCTTCAATATCAAACATGCGAAGCGAAAGCTGAACGGGCTCCTTGAATGATTTTATTTCTTTTCCTTTTTGCTTCAATGTAAAGTCATATACATCTGCCAGTGACACATCCAATTCTCCCGTCGACTTGATTCCGATTGCAGTGTCTGCTGATTTAAGGTTCGCCATTGGCATCTTCATGCTGTACCAGTAGTTGAACACCGTCAATGAAGGATCTGATTCTCTTTCTTTCAAAAGTTTGACCTGATCTTTTTTCATTTTAAGATTGATAGGCTTCTCTTGAGATCCTTCATGTGTTCCATAATAGACAAACGGCGTGTTGGCATTTTTAGCGTAAATCGCAAATTTGTCTTCATCAAGTGTCCAGCTGCCGTCCTCCTGCTTTGTCGGCAGGAATACTTCTTTGATCCGTCCTTCAAGCTTAGGAGAGACCTTGTTTCCTAGTTTTTTCAGCTGTTCGGTGAAAATCTCATAATCAACGTAGCCAAGGTCTTCACCATGGGAGGCTTCTGTAAAGACAGAATATCCGTCTCCTCCGGCACCGACAAAATTATTTGTTGCCACGCGGTAGGTATCATCCGTATTTATAGCAACTTTGTCTCCGTTAGGCGATTCAATTTTCACTTCTAACACACGGTGTCCAGGTTCGTTGTTTAATGTAAAGGTATATTCGATTCCGGCCACCTGAGGGAAAGCGCCGCCGCCATTTTCCACATTGCTTAAGCCTTGTTCAAGGGCTTCTTTAATTTGTTTTCCGGTTAAATCGGCCACGTAAAGCGTATTGCCGAACGGCATCACGTTGAGCACATCGCCGAGTGTAATATCCCCTTTGTCAATGCCGGCTCTGATGCCGCCGCCATTTGTTATCGCTATTCTGGCGCCGGCTGCTTCTTTCGCTTTTGCCAGCATACCGTCCGCAATGAAGTTTCCGAGATTTGTTTCCTTCGTGCGCACATGCTCACGCTGGCCGTCAAGCGCCACATCCGTATAGCCGACTTTTTCATTTTTCACGTCTTCTAATTCACTTTTGAACTGATCAAGCTCTTGTTTTGCTTCTGCGTTTTCTTCTGTATGCTCATCAATTGGCAGCACGCTCAGATTTGATTTGTCTGTTTGCACAACGCCATTTTCATCAAACGCGACATCAACGCGCCCCAAGAATTGGCCGTATTCTTTTGCCTGCGCCACGATCGTCGGTTCTTCGCTGTTCACGACCTCCATTTTGTCAACGAGGGTGTGAGTGTGTCCGCCGATGATCAAGTCAATGCCTTTTACTTTTTTGGCTAGCTCAAGATCACGGTTATGACCGATATGGGTTAAAGCAATAATTTTATTTACCTTTTCTTCTTCCTGAATCGCTTTGACGGTGTTTTGTGCTGTTTCAAAGGCATCATTGAATACGATGCTTTTGCCCGGGCTTGATGTGGTGGCTGTATCTTCTGTTGTCAGGCCGAATACGGCGACTTTCTCCCCGTCAACGTCTAACAGAATGTAAGGATGGATGCCGGCCTCTTTCTTTTCACCTGCGGTAAAGGTTTGCGGCTTTTTGACAAATGATTTCAGCTTGGGCTCATTTGACATATCTACGTTTGCGCTGACAATCGGAAATTCCGGCGCTTCAAAGTGATAGCGGTTCGCTGGATCAACGGTTGCGCTGTTTCCGCTTAGAAAATCAGAAAGCACTGTCGGGCCTTTATCAAATTCATGGTTCCCGAAGGTCATGGCGTCATAGCCCATCATGTTCATCATTTTCAGATCGGCCAAACCGTTCCATTTTGTAAAATACAGATCGCCGGAAAACACATCTCCCGCATCAAGGAGAATGTTGTGATTTGTTTCGCTGCGTACTTCGTTGATTTTCGTCATTCGTCTCGCTGCATCATCGAGATGGGCGTGCGTATCATTGGTGTGCATGACGGTCAGATCCCACAGTCCGTCTTTAGGAGGATCTGGATTTGAATCATCATCGAATTGCAGCTTATACACACCATAGCCTTCATTCGCAGACTTGCCTACATAAGCGACATCGTCTGCTTTATCGGCAAATGGCTTCGCCAAAAGCGAGGATTCAAACGTCAGATTCGTGCCGGAAACAGGCGCGATTGACCAGTTGTTGTCTGCCTTTGGATTGACTGTTTTATGTTCAATAATGTAATCCATCAGCACCTGCCTATTTTCAACTGCAGAGCCGTGGACAATTTTATCGCTCGTCAGATGAGGGAACCCGCCGCCTCCGGACGCCCGATAGTTATTGGTGACCACGAGAAATTCCTGGCTTGGGCTGATCGGCTTGCCTTCATAGGAAAGATTGATGATACGGGATGAATCCGCATTGATCACTTTTCCGTTCTCATTGTATTTAGCCGGTTTTGTCACATCGACCTGATATGTGACACCGTCAATCACGTCAAAATTATAGGAGCGGAAATTCTCGTTCAGCAAGGCCTGGTCGCCGCCTTTAGCTGGATCAATTTGATTGAATTGGCCTGCTGACATCTCCAGCCAGTCCTTGACCTCGCTGCCTGTCAGCTTGACGATTTGAACAGTATTATCGTAAAGATACAAGTCACCGACATTTTTAATCGCAAGATCTCCGGCTGGAATGTTTGTATAGTAATTGGCTCCGTTTCTGCCGCCTGCTTTAAACGGCGCTCCAGCGGATAAAATCGGCAGGTTCTTGTACTCGGTATCCTTCATTTCTTTTTCGGCATACCATTTTTGCGCGTCAGTCACGATCTGAATGGAAGGATCATCTTTGACCTGTGCAAAGAAGCTGTTAATATCTGCTTCGGTTTTGCCGACTGGCTTTCGGACATACTCCAGTGTGTTTTGGTGTGTTTGCTGAATGGTGTTTGTAACGGTTTCGTTTCTTGATGTGACGTTGCCAGCAATAGATTCAATACTTCCTTTGGAATCTGCTACCTTCCATGAGCCGTCCGCCTTTTCAAGCTTGAGGTCAATCACGCCTAAATATTTGCCCCAGCTGCTTGGCATGACGACAGGAATGCCGTTAATTGTTCCTTTTTCCACATCGAATTGAGCAACACTCGCATACTCGGCGGAAGGAAAGAGTCCGTGCTGATGGCCCGAGATAATCGCGTCAATGCCTTTCGTTTTGGTGGCAAGGTCAAACACGGCGTTTTCTGCGCCTGATGATTGCACCTGCTTTTCAATGCCGGTGTGGGCGAGGGCAATAATGACATCTGCGCCTTCCGCCTTCATTTTCGGGATCGTTTCATTGGCGGATTCTACGATATCCTGCACCTGAACTTGCCCCTCGAGATTCTTTTTGTCCCATGTCATGATTTGCGGCGGGACAAAGCCTATGTAGCCGACTTTTACTTTCTGCTCATTACCGTTTTCATCAATGAGGGTTTTTTCATTAATCACATACGGCGTATAACGGTTTTCGCCGCTAGTTGTTTTGACGTTGGCATTTACAATCGGGAAATCGGCTCCTTTGATTGTGCCGTCGAGAAAGTCGAGCCCGTAGTTGAATTCATGATTGCCAAGCGTTCCGGCGTCGTATTTCAGCGCATTCATGACGCTGATAATCGGATGGGTTTTCGTGCCGGAGATAATGTCGTCTTTTTGATATTTCACCGCGTATTCACCCAGCGGATTCCCTTGAATCAAGTCGCCGTTATCCACAAGCAGGGTGTTAGGGTTTTGCTCGCGGTGCTTTTGGATCAATTGCGCTGTTCTCGCCAGACCGAAATCCGCCGTTTCTTTGTCGCTGTAGTAATCGTAATCCATCATGTTGGCATGAATATCAGTCGTAGCCAAAATACTCAGATGCACCTGAGGAGCCGCGCTTTCTTCTGCATGAATGGGTGGTGTTGGGAGGATTAGGCTAAGTATCATAATTGGGGGCAAAAGAATACGGAGAATGTTTTCGACGTGTGTTCGTCTTTTCTGTATTCTCACCAGTTCTCCACCTTTCAACGAAATTTGTGTTACAGCTCCTATTGTAAGAATATTTTGTAACTATTTGTAGGTGTTTCTTTATGATTATTGTAAAAGGGAGAAAAATGAGTATTATGTAGCAGTATCAAACGACAAATACTGGGCATTTATGCTTATCGTTTGTCACAATCGCGGAATGTTTATTTTAGTGTGGCTGGGGTAGAGTGTTTTATGTAGACATCTAAAGCGGGAGGTTATGAATCATGGGGAAAAAAATTGCAGTTGTTTTAACAGATTATTTTGAGGACAGCGAGTACACTGAGCCTGCGAAAGCCTTTAAAGAAGCGGGACATGAACTGACTGTCATCGAAAATGAAAAAGGAAAAACAGTAAAAGGCAAGCAGGGAAAAGCGGAAGTGACGGTTGACGCGTCCATTGACGACGTAAATCCTTCAGACTTTGATGCGCTTTTGATTCCTGGAGGATTTTCGCCAGACCAGCTTCGCGCTGACGATCGTTTCGTCCAATTTACAAAAGCGTTTATGACTGACAAAAAACCGGTATTCGCCATTTGCCACGGCCCGCAGCTTTTAATCAATGCGAAAGCGCTCGACGGCCGAAAAGCGACGGGCTATACGTCCATTCGTGTTGACATGGAGAACGCCGGTGCCGACGTTGTGGACAAGGAAGTGGTTGTTTGCCAGGATCAATTGGTCACTAGCCGCACACCGGACGATATACCGGCATTTAACCGCGAGTCATTGGCATTGCTTGAGAAATAAGAAAAAACGGACGCTCTTGGGCGTCCGTTTTTTTGTTGCTTAGGCTTGAGCACCTGTCAGTTTCTTGTACCTGTAATACAAGAAAGCAGCTGCAGCCGTTCCGATGACCGCAATGCCGAAGTCGAATATGAAAATATGGGCGATGCCCCCCGCTTTTGCGATAAGCCCTGTTGCAATCGGCAGCAGAATGGATGCAAGACTTGAAGCGGTCGCTACAATTCCGGTAACGGTTCCTTTTCGCTTCCAGAAAAGCTCTGTCATTAACGTAATGGTAATTTGAAACACACCCGCAGTTGAAAAGCCTAAGAAAAAGGCAGTGATGTCCAGCACAACTGGGATATGAACGGTCAGCATGACTGCGAGGGTACATAAAGTAATAATAGGATATAAGAGCGTTATGAAGACAGGTTTGACCCATCTGTTCAGCAAAACGGCTAATAATAAAACAGATGCCAGAGATCCTATACTATAATAGCTCAGCAATTGAACGGATGCTGATTCAGCTAAACCGGCTGCCTTTTGCGCGTAGCTCGGGAGCCAGATTTGAGAAACCGTAAATAAAGCCGTGGATGTAAAACCGATGATAATCAGTGCAGTGCCTTCTTTCTGAAAAACGGGTTCAGACAAGAAAACGGGAGATTCCTGTTGGCCGCTATTAGTTGGTTTCTTATGTTTTTTAGGAAACGAAAGCGTTGATAAATAAATAATATTCAGGAGATAGACCGCTGCCGGCAGATAAAAAGCAAATCCGTAAAACATGCTGTGGTCTGCTAAAAATGTGATCAAAAGCGGCAAAAGTGCGGCCCCGACAGACATAAAGGCTTTGACCAAGACATTTGCCGAACCGGAAGCAGACGGAAAGAGCTCGGTTAGGGCCGGATATGTTCCGGCATCCATCGCTGAATTTGCGACTCCGGCTAATAAGGCGAACACAAACGCCAGCTCATAGCTCGGTGATAAAGGAATACCGACTAAAAAGACGGCCATAATTCCTGCAGAAGCGACAACAAGCGGCTTTCTGCCGATTTTATCTGATAGAACGCCGGAAATGCCGTATGTCAGCAGTTTGCCAAACCCGATAGCGGCAATGACATAACTGATGCCAGTCGGATCGGTATTCCACTGTTTTGTTAATGAAGACATATTGGATGCGAGAATGATGTTGACCATCCCCAGAAAGAAGTAGTTGATATACATTCCGGATGCTGTTTTGATAGATGTCGTTTGCATGCTTGTACTCCTTCAAATCTTATTCGAACACTTTGCTGTTTACTGTTCTAAGGAAAATTGGTTTGGGGAAATGATAAAAAAGACTCGCCGAGTTTCCGGCCAGTCTCCATTATTTACGAAGCGAGGCTAATTCTTGAGCAATCGCCTGCATTTCACTTGGGCTGAATGATTCTTTTTTCATCACCATGCTGTGAAGGTACGTGAGGTCTTCAATCTTCTCATCACTGAAATCCTCCGCTTTGATTACGCCGACGTTCAGCATGTTCAGCTTTTGGGAAATCTCTTCAATCATTTGAGTTAATGTTTCTGTATTTGGGCTGGACAAATGGTTCCATCCTTTCTATGCGCAATATAGGTATGTTTTATTCTAACAGAATTCCATCAGAAAAAAACCCTATTCTAAAAGCAGGCTGTTCATTCCAAAAAAGTGAAGACATCAGTTGAAAAGAAAATGAACATCCTACTAAGATATTCATGAAGGTTTCTTTTTAGAGAAATAGGGGCAAAGAATAGGGAGGTTGGACAACATGATAAGCGTGTTATTTGTTTGTTTAGGAAACATTTGCCGGTCTCCGATGGCGGAAGCGATTTTTCGGGACCTGGCAGCCAAAAAAGGATTAGAGGGGAAAATCAAGGCGGACTCAGCGGGAATCGGCGGCTGGCACATCGGCAACCCCCCGCATGAGGGAACGCAGGAGATATTGCGCAGAGAAGGAATCAGCTTTGATGGCATGCTGGCGCGTCAAGTCAGCGAACAGGATCTGGACGATTTTGATTACATCATTGCGATGGACGCAGAAAATATCGGGAGCCTCAGAAGCATGGCGGGTTTTAAAAACACCTCGCATATCAAAAGGCTCTTGGACTATGTTGAAGATTCAGATCTGGCTGACGTACCCGATCCTTACTACACAGGGAACTTTGAAGAGGTCTGCCAATTAATCAAAACGGGCTGTGAGCAGTTGCTTGCATCCATTCAAAAAGAAAAACAATTGTGAGTGAAAGGAGAATTTGCATGAACAACGAACGTTTAATGCTGAAAGGGATATTTCTCGGAGCTGCGGCAGGCGCGGCGTTATCACTGCTCCATAAGCCGACAAGACAGGCGTGCGGCATGAGATGGCTGACATGCAAGCATAAACTTTCACTGTACAAAAGCAACCCAGAGCTGTTAAAAAACACTGTCATCACAAAAGTGGATGAGGCCAAAAAGCTCGCCCAAACGCTTTCAAAGGAAGTCGACTTTGTGAACCAGCAGGTGAAAGAGCTGAAGAAAACAACGCCGCAAGTGATGGAACTCGTGCAAGAAACGAAAGAGCATTTCTCAAAAAAATGATCAAACATGCGAGGTGAGGCGACATGAGTTTTTTGAAAGAGCTTTTCAGCAGATACACCCTTCATGAAGGACAAAGTAAATCAGCGGAGCTGGCGTATTTTTTTCTATTGTCACTGTTTCCGTTTTTGATTTTTATGCTGACGCTCACCGCGTATCTTCCGCTTTCTACCGATGATGTTTTAGGAGTCATAGAACAATATGCTCCCGCCAGTGCGATGTCTCTCGTTGAATCCATTACCCATCAAACCTTAAATAATCGAAATGGCGGTTTGCTGTCATTCGGGATTATCGCCGCATTATGGTCTGCGTCTAATGGAATGAACGCGATCGTCCGGTCGCTAAACCACGCGTATGATGTGGAAGAAAACCGCTCTTTTATCATTGTTCGTCTAACCTCGATTTTTTTGACGATTGCGATGGTATTTACGATTTTAGTGGCTTTGCTTCTGCCGGTATTTGGCAGGGAGATTGGAAGGCTCGCTTCTGACTTTGTCGGTGCGTCGGATCTGTTTTTATCCGTCTGGGCCGCCATTCGCTGGGGTGTCAGCCCGCTTGTGCTTTTGATTGTTTTTTCCGCGCTGTATGTGATTGCGCCGAACAAAAAGCTGTCTCTCCGGTTTGTCATGCCGGGTGCGGTCTTTGCAACTATCGGCTGGATCGTTGTCAGCACATTGTTTTCATTTTACGTCAGCACGTTTGCGAACTATAGCGCCACTTACGGGAGCATCGGGGGAATCATCGTTCTGATGATTTGGTTTTACTTGAGCGGCATTTTAATTATCCTAGGCGGAGAAATCAACGCTCTTTTACATAAACGTAAAAAGCTTCCTGATGAAAATCCCTACCATTAGCGCACCCTATAAACGAACTTCGGTTCAAAAAGAAGTCGGGGGGATATCGTGATGACCAAGCATACGAAAAAAGGCGGAAGCCATAACAAACAAAATTCGAAAAGCAAATCGAGCCATAAAACAAGCGGAAGCGCCAACGGACAAAACGGCTACCATTAGCATAAAAGCCTCCTGACATGATGTCAGGAGGCTTTTTGATTAAGAAGATGAAGAATAGGTTTCAGCCGGTGACCAGCTTTTCGGTTTGCCCAGCACAAGGGCCAGCCACACAGCGCTAAGCGTGAGAGTAATGAAGTAGAACAAGTTTGCGCTTTCAAATGTCTGCATATACCAGCCGCCGGCAACCGGGCCGAGGATGCTGCCGAGACTGAATGTAATGCCGCAAAGCAGGTTTCCCGCCGGCAGGAGATGAGGCGGAAGAAGATCTGTCATATAGCTGATGCCAAGTGTAAAGGTTGATCCGACTGCCATTCCCGCAATAAAAAAGCAGCCGCCGATCACGTAAGGCGAAGGAAATACACCGGCGATGAAAAAGCAAAGAGCCCCAGTCAGTAAAATCACCAGCAGCACATTCCGCCTGCCGTATTTATCGCTGAGGATGCCGAGCGGAAACTGAAAAATAATGCTTCCAATCGCAAATGCGGGAAGGATGATCGCTACTGCGTCTACTGATATCCCCAAACGGAGCGCGTACACCGGAAAGCTTCCGTTCAGCGCCGTTTCCAAAAAGCCATAGCCAAATGTAGGCATAAAGGCAACCCACCCAAACAGCATGGCCTGATAAAATCGCCTGAAACTATTGTCTGATTTGGTTTCATGAGGACTGGTTTCCGGGTATGCATTTTGTAGAAAGAAAACAAAAAGCCACGCAAACAGACTGATGCAGCCGGACACGATAAAAGGAAGCGACGGACTCAGCTTGACAAGCGGCACCATGAACGGGCCTGCGGCAAAGCCAAGGCCAAAGGAAAGCCCGTAAATAGACAGGTTTCTTCCGCGATTTTGTTTTGATGACATGGAGGTCACCCACGTTTGCGTAGAAAAGTGAAGCATGTGGTCGCCGATTCCAATGAACAGGCGAAGCAGGAACCAGACCCAAACTGACTGAAGCCAAATAAATCCGAATAAGCTTAAAATGACAATGCTTCCGCCCATGACGATCAGCGGCTTGAACCCGAGCTTTCTGAGCGGCGCTTCCATAAACGGCGAAGCCAAAAGCACACCGATATACAGCCCGGTCGCGTGCAGGCCGTTGATAGCAGCGGATTCTCCATTTGTTTCAAAAATGATTGAAATGACAGGCAGCAGCATGCCTTGTGAAAACCCGGAAATGGATACGAGCAAGACAAGGATAAAGAAATGAAATCGTGACATCGTGTCAGTTCTCCTTATGTGGAATCTATGTTGATCGTACAATGTTTTCCAAAAGCAGGCAACCTGAAAAAAGCCTATATCAAGCTAAACATTTGCCCTCGTGTAATCATGAAGGTTTTTGTGAAGAATAAAAATAAAACAAGTCATAAAAAAGGAGCTATTTCACCATGAATCGTATCTTTTTTATTTTAGTGGCGGCCGGTGTTCCGCTTTCTGTGATTGGCAGTTTGATGCATTGGCCTTCCGCGGTTCTATTTGCCGTTTATTGCGTGACGATTATCGCGCTTGCAAGCTATATGGGGAGGGCGACAGAATCACTGTCCATCATTGCAGGACCGCGTATCGGCGGTTTGTTGAATGCAACCTTCGGGAATGCGGTGGAGCTGATTATTTCCCTTTTTGCATTAAAAGAAGGCCTGACAGGAATCGTGCTTGCCTCTTTAACCGGTTCAGTGCTGGGGAACCTGTTGCTGGTAGCGGGCCTATCGTTTTTTGTCGGCGGTTTAAAATATAAGCGGCAGGAATTTAATATCCATGATGCCCGCCATAACTCCGGGCTTCTGATTTTTGCCATCATTGTCGCCTTTGTGATTCCGGAGGTATTCTCTGTTGGTATGGGAAACGCCAGCAAGCTCAATTTAAGCATCGGCATCAGCATCATTATGATTCTGTTGTATGTGGCGGCGCTGTACTTTAAACTTGTCACGCATCGGGGCGTTTATCAGCCGAATAATGCCGCTCAGACTGAAGAAGAGGAAGAGCCGGAATGGTCAGGGAAGGTTGCGACGATTGTCTTGTTTGCGGCAACGATTGTGGTTGCATACATATCCGAAAACCTGGTCCATACCTTTCACTCGGTGGCTGAACAGTTCGGGTGGAGCGAGCTGTTTATCGGGGTCATCATCGTGGCGATTGTAGGAAATGCGGCGGAGCACGCGTCAGCGATTATTATGGCCTTCAAAAATAAAATGGACATTGCGGTTGAAATTGCAGTCGGCTCTACGCTGCAGATCGCTATGTTTGTCGCACCGGTTCTCGTCATCTGTTCTATCTTTTTTCCGACAAGCATGCCGCTTGTTTTTACATTGCCTGAGCTCGTCGCGATGGTATCAGCGGTTCTCTTGATGATCGCGATTTCAAATGACGGGGATTCCAACTGGTTTGAAGGGGCGACACTGCTTGCTGCATATGTCATTATGGCGATCGGCTTTTTCCTTCTTTAACCTGAAAAAATGATGGATAACAACAAAGCGGGATGAAAAGACTAAGGGAAAATGCCATAGAAAGAGTGATATGATGAAAAAGCTATTTCATTCCACACTTATCGTGTTGTTATTCTTTAGTTTTTTCGGCGTTCAGCCCATCCACGCGAAAAAGCAGTTTAAGGTTCCTAATTCTGTCGCAAGCATTTCAAAGGAAAACACGTATCCGAATGCTTCACAGGATCAGCCAATGCTTCAGCCGAGCAAGCTGGCAAAGGAATTGCTCGATCATTCTGAGGTGAAGATTGAAAATCCGCATCTCATCAAAATGCTGAATGAATCCAACATATCCGGCACACCGCTTGCAGTAGGGTACCGGGCGACAATATTTCTCGGGAAATGGGCGCTCGGCTATGAATCAAATGAAACAGTCGCAAACTGGGAATATAAAAAAATCAATACAAACCGTGCGGATAACCGTGGCGGGAAAGAAACGGCTGAAATGCATTATGCCCAGGAACAGCAGTACAGAGTGAAGGGCGGCCTGACAGCTAAAGTTCCAAATGCTGAAGATGTCAAAAGCATGATGATGCAAAAAGCAATGAAGAAAACGAACCTTCCGCTTGCATTTGAGACGGTCATTGGGGCTGGCACAAAACGGGATCAGATTTATAAAGTTGCTCCTAAAAAAATCGGTTATTTACATGCATATGCACCGGCTGTGAATGAAAAAGGAAAAGTGACTTACGGAGAAGTGTACTTAGTGCTGAAAGGAAATAAACGAAAACTCGTCGTGAAAAATGTCACGTCACAGGGAATCGGCGCGTGGATTCCGGTTCAAGACCATGTCACGTTTGGCTTTCAGCTTTCTTCACTGCCAAGATAAATAAAAAACTGATTCCAACTCGGAATCAGTTTTTTTGTTTATTGGGTTCTCTCGATTCGGACCGCTTCCTCAAGCATTTGCACATTGTTTTGGTAGAGCTGGCGAACGAGAACCCGTCTGACTGCAAGGCTGGCACTGAAATAATCATCATCTTTCACCATGCCTTTAACCGTAAATTCGACGCCGCGATTGATTTTATTCAATGCGGTGATGCCATGGATTTGAAACGGTTCTGTCGGATTGCCGAATTCATCCCGTTTCAATGAATCACGAAGTTCTTCATTCAGCATGTCACATGCCTCTTCCAACACGCTGTACACGCGGTCCGGATCTTCTTTAAAGCTGATAAGAAAGGATTCGGTAATCCGCATAAAATCAATATTATAGTTCTCTATTTGTCTGACCTCGCCGTTGCTGATGGTGAGCAGCTTCCCGCTCCATTCCCGGATTTGCAGCGAGCGGAGGCCGATTTCCTCCACTGTCCCGTTGAACAAGTTGTTGACGGTGACATAATCGCCTTTGTGCAGCTGGCGTTCATATATTAAGAACACACCAGCCAGCACATCTTTGATCAGCGATTGGGCGCCAAAACCGATCACGATACCTGCTACGCCCGCCCCGGCCAATATCTTGCCGAAATCATGCACAAATAAAGAAATAACGTAAAAAATAAAACCAATTGTCGCCGTATACTGGGTGACAGAACGGACAAGGCTTTCAATCGTTTTTTCCTTTTTTTCTTCAATAAAGTCCGTCCGTTTAAAAAATAGCTGTACCAGCCGGTTGATGATAAAGACACCGATCCAAAGGATAACCGCAACGAGGAGAATATCGACGATTTTATTTTGAAAAATCTCCGTAAGTGTTTCTTTCATCCGCATCTAACTCCTGGCTTGACGTTTTGTGAAGTCTGTATCCTGATAATAACTGTTTTTGACAAGAACATTCGGTCCGAGGCACCGGACATTCGGGCAGTGGCAACTCAGTTCTTTCGCAAGCTTGGTCTCTCTCCACTTTTCATAGGCGGAAGGGAGGCTGTCCGTCTGAATGTTGCCAAGCGGCGGGGTATCACCGAAATCGGTCACGATAATGTTTCCGTCGAAAATGTTCACATTCAGGCGGGATCGGCCGTCAGGGTCATTTCGCACTGTGACGTTTTTCGCCGCGCGAAGCCGGCGAAGCAGCTTTTGATCGTCTTCGTCCGGACTGCAGGCATAAAACGGCAGCGTTCCGAACAGCATCCACGTATTTTCATCACGAATATCCAGCAAGCGGTGAATGGCCTGTCTCATCTCTTTCAGGCTGAGGGATTCAAGAGCGCTTGCGAAATCGCTTGGATACATTGGGTGGACCTCGTGACGCTGACATTTCATATCTTCTGTGATTTGGCGGTGAATATGCTCAATATGCGGAAGTGTTCGTTTGTTCAGCATCGTTTCCGCAGATACCATCACCCCGGCTTCCACGAGCGTGCGGCTGTTTTCGATCATTTTTTCAAAATAGCGCGCGCGCTGTTCGAAGGTCGGTTTTCTGTCCATCATGGCAAAGCCGATTTCAGCAAAATCTTCAACTGTACCCCAGTTATGAGAAATATGTAGCACATCGAGATACGGAATGATCCATTCGTACCGCTCGATGTCGAGGGTCAGATTTGAATTAATTTGTGTCCGCACACCCCGTTCATGGGCATATTTCAATAAAGGAACAACATATTCTTTTACTGATTTCAACGAAAGCATCGGCTCTCCGCCTGTGATGCTGATGGATCTGAGGCGCGGGATTTCCTCCAGCCGTTTTAACAGAAGATCTATTGGCAGAGCATTCGGGTCTTTAGGCTGCAATGTATAGCCTACAGCACAATGCTCGCATCTCATATTGCACAGTGTCGTCGTTGTGAATTCAACGTTTGTCAGCTGCATGTCTCCGTATTGGTCAACATCCATATAGGCTTCCCAAGGGTCAAACTCGGGCGTAATCGGACGCAGCTTCGTGTTTTGTGTCATGACTATCTAACTCCTTTATAAATGGGCATACTAACGCTGCCAACAGTTAATTTTAGACCTGATTTGCCAAGATCGCAAGTAGCGCGGCGATTGAAAAACCGCAAAAAATGAGCTACCATAATAAAAAATGAATGGAGGAACAGAATGGGGAACGCCGTAAACAATAAAGATCAGCAGATTGATTATTTAAAGAACAGACTTGACATGTTTATGAACGTCATCGATTCATTAGACCCTGAAGCAACCGACGTTGAAGATATAGACAGGCTTATCAGCATGCTTGATGACCTGGAAGCCAAATACGAACGTTTTAAAAAAGATTGGGAATAAAACCGCGCGCCCGCCGCGGTTTTTTTATTGGTATAAAGCAACAGTATAAAACAAAGCCCCTATCTGTAAAATAAGAAAAAATGCAGAAGGAGCGCTGGCCATGAAGTGGATGTGTTCAATATGCTGCGCCGCCGTATTGCTTGCCGGAGGTGCAGCACAGGCGGAAGCGGTGCCGAATGAGCCGATTAATTGGGGCTTTAAACGAAGTGTCAATCATCAGCCGCCAGATGCCGGGAAGCAGCTGAACAGTTTAATTGAAAAATATGACGCGTTTTATTTAGGGAATACAAAGGAAAAAACGATCTACTTAACGTTTGATAACGGATATGAAAATGGCTATACGCCAAAAGTGCTTGATGTCTTAAAAAAACATCGCGTAACAGGAACGTTTTTTGTCACCGGGCATTTCGTAAAGGACCAGCCTCAGCTGATCAAACGTATGTCAGATGAGGGCCATATTATCGGCAACCATTCCTTTCACCATCCGGATTTAACGACAAAAACAGCTGATCAGATTCAGGATGAACTTGATTCAGTCAACGAAGAGGTTTATAAAATTACGGGAAAGCAGGACAATCTGTACTTGCGTCCGCCGCGCGGCGTGTTCAGTGAGTACGTACTGAAAGAAACGAAACGCCTCGGCTATCAAACCGTTTTCTGGTCGGTCGCTTTTGTTGATTGGAAAATCAACAACCAAAAGGGGAAGAAATATGCCTACGATCATATGATCAAGCAGGCGCACCCGGGAGCCATTTACCTGCTTCACACCGTATCGAGGGACAATGCAGAAGCGCTGAATGACGCGATTACAGATCTGAAAAAACAGGGCTACACATTTAAAAGCATTGATGATCTGATGTTTGAGAAAGAAATGAGGCTGCCGTCTTTGTAAAAGAGAAAAACCTCTCCTTAAACGGAGAGGTTTTTCTTTATTTTATACATTTAATCAGTGCGGCCCAGTCCAGATCCCCGAAGCCTTTCTCAATCCCGCATTCAAAATGGCTCTTGGCCAGCTCGGCAAGAGGAAGATTTGCAGAAACCTGTTTTGCGGCGGCGAGTGCCAGATTGGTATCCTTCAGCCCTAAAGACATTTTGAAGCCGGCCGGCTCAAATTTCTGCTCGGCCATAATGGTTCCGTAATTTTGATAGACTGGAGAACCAAAGAGCGCGCTGGCGATTTCTAAAAATTGTTTTTGTTCTAAGCCGTATTTCTCCATCATTAAAAAGGATTCAGATAACGCCTCCAGCATGGACACAAGCAAGAAATTGATGCTGATTTTGGCTGCATTTGCCGTCTTGCTTTCTTCGCCGACGTCAAATACCTGCTGGCTCAGACTGTCGAGCAGAGGCTTGGCAGCTTGCTTTGCTTCCGCCGGTCCGGCTGTTATGATACGGAGCGCGGCTTTGGCTGCGGCATCCGGTCTGCCAAGAACAGGAGCGGCGAGAAAAAATTGTCCTTTCTCTGCATGAGCTGCTGCGAGCTTTTCTGAGAACTCAACACTGATTGTGCTCATCGAGATGTGAATGCCGTTCTCTGCTAATCCTTCAAGCAACCCGTCTTCTCCGAATGTCACGGCGCTGACAGAATCATCATCTGCAAGCATAGTAATGACAATATCAGCGGACTTTGCCGCCAGCCGCGGCGTATCAGCTGCCTGTGCGCCTTTTGTGACAAATTCTTCTGTCTTTTGTTTCGTCCGGTTATATACAGTCAATTCGTAGCCTGCTTGAAGAACATTTCGGGCAATGGGCTGTCCCATATTGCCGAGTCCGATGACAGCAATTTTCAATCTGATCACTCCCTGAATATTTTTTCCATTATAAACAATATGAACAGAATATGCATAGCGATCGGCTTACAACAAAAAAGAACAGCTGCTCGCTGTCCTCATTTAAAAATATTGAACCATCCTTTATGTACAAACCAAATCAGCATTCCAATCACAAGCGCGGCCATCAGGCCAAGTACAGCGAAATATCCGTATTTCCAATGCAGCTCCGGCATAAAGTCGAAGTTCATACCGTATACACCGGCAATAAAGGTGAGCGGGATGAAAATGGTTGATACGATCGTCAGTGTCATCATAATCGCATTCATCCGGTTTGAGTTTAGCGTCACGTAGCTGTCACGCAAGTCGGACGTCATGTCACGGTTGGATTCCACAATTTCAGACAACTTTAACAAATGATCATATATGTCGCTGAAGTAGGCTTTCGTTTCCCGCTGCTCTTTCACATGGTCAAGGCTTAAAATCCGATAGAGCAAATCACGCATCGGGATAATCGTCCGTCTCAAATGCAATAGGTCTGTTCTGAGATCAAACACCTCGTTCATCAGCGTTCCATACGTTTTGTGGGGACGGCTTTCTTCAATTTCATTCAGCCGGTCTTCAATTTTATACACGAGAGGAAAATATTCATCAACAAGCTGATCCATGATCATATAAGAAATATGCCCGGGCCCTTTTTTCAATATGTCCGGTGAAGCATACAAACGCTCCCGGACTTTAGCGATACCGGGCGTTTCGTGTAAATGAAAGGTGACGACAAATTTTTCGCCTTGAAAGATATCGACTTCCTCCGTCTCAAGTGTTTCCTTATTCAGCGCATGAATCACGTAAAAACGATAGCCATCATAATGGTCAAGCTTCGGCCGCTGCATATGCTGGAAGCAATCCTCAATGGCAAGCGGGTGAAAATGAAAAAAATCTCTCAATAACGCCGTTTCCGTATCCTCCGGGCCGTAAAAATCAACCCAGTACCATGCAATATCAGGCTGTTCCACTCGTTCGATCGGTATATTTTTCAGCAGCTGATGCTCTGTTGTGATTGCGGTAATGTTGATCATAAACAACCCTCCACCTGCCATTATATCATGCGGTCTTTATGAGAAAAGTATACGGTATTCTCTGCCTAATTCAAGCGGCATGTTATACTGAACAAAAACGGAAAAAGGGTGGATCTCATGTGGAAGGAAAAAGTATCTGTCACGCCTCCGTATCATTTTGACCGCGTGCTGGACAGGCTGTCTTTAGACCCCCTCAATGCTGTTGATCGAGAGGCTAGGGAAGTCCGTGTGCCAATCAGAAATCAAGCGGGGGACGTATGTATTGTAAAGGTACAGGCGTTAGGCCATGCGGGCGAGCCTGAGTTCCTCGTCAGCGGGGAAACGGATCAGGGAGAAATGATGAAGGAAATCAAGCGGATTTTTCAATGGGAAAATCATTTGCAGCACGTTCTGGATCATTTTTCAAAAACGAGCCTGTCCGCCATTTTTGAAGAGCATGCCGGGACGCCGCTTGTTCTGGACTACAGCGTGTACAACTGCATGATGAAATGCATTATCCACCAGCAGCTCAATCTTTCCTTCGCTTACACGCTAACAGAACGGTTTGTTCATGCGTTTGGCGAGCAGAAGGATGGCGTGTGGTGCTACCCAAAGCCGGAAACGATTGCAGAACTCGATTATCAGGATCTGCGTGATCTGCAATTCAGCATGAGAAAAGCGGAATACACCATTGATACATCAAGGATGATCACAGAAGGCACACTCATCTTGTCAGAGCTGCCGCATATGGCGGATGAAGACATTATGAAGAAACTGATCAAAATCAGGGGTATCGGCCCGTGGACTGTGCAAAACGTCCTCATGTTCGGACTTGGCCGTCCCAATTTATTCCCGCTTGCCGATATCGGCCTCCAAAATGCGATCAAACGCCATTTTCAGCTGGACGATAAGCCGGCAAAGGATGTCATGCTGGCGATGAGCAAGGAGTGGGAGCCTTATTTAAGCTATGCGTCTTTGTATTTGTGGAGAAGTATAGAATAATTCATCTGACAATGAAGGAAATCCTGCAAACGTGTTATACTAGAAAGATGTGAAAAAACCATTTCACTTTCTGCCATCTGCAGAAAGCTTTATATAGAAACGGAGAGAACAACGTGAACCAACAAAAGAAACAGGCGCCTGTCGAACTGAAGGTCGGACAAACCTTTCCGCTGACGATTAAGCGTCTCGGCATTAACGGAGAAGGTGTCGGCTATTTTAAGAAAAAAGTCGTCTTCGTGCCCGGCGCGCTTCCTGACGAAGAAGTTGTTGTGCAGGCCACAAAGGTCCAGCCGAAGTTTTCGGAGGGCCGCATTAAGAAAATCCGCAAGGCGTCTGAGCACCGGGTGGCACCGCCTTGCCCTGTTTATGAGCAATGCGGCGGCTGTCAGCTTCAGCACCTTGCATACAGCCAGCAGCTTCGGGAAAAACGCGATATCGTCATTCAGTCTCTTGAACGCCATACGAAGTTTAAAGTTGAAAACATGGAAATCAAAGAAACGATTGGCATGGACAACCCGTGGAATTACCGCAATAAAAGCCAATTCCAGATCGGACGCTCGCAAAGCGGCAGCATCATCGCCGGCTTATACGGCCTTGATTCTCATGATATCGTGCCGATTAAAGACTGTATCGTTCAGCATCCGGCAACGAACAAAACAACAGGCATCGTCCGCCGCATTTTAGAGGACTTCAATGTGTCTGTTTATAATGAAAGAAAACGAAAAGGCGACGTTCGCACGATCGTGACGAGAGTCGGCTTTGAAACAGGCGAAGTGCAGGTCGTGCTTGTAACCGCAAAAGAAACGCTTCCGCACAAGGAAGAAATCGTCAAAGCGATTCAAAAGCGATTGCCAGAGGTCAAATCCATTATTCAGAATGTAAACGGGGCGAAAACTTCAGTGATTTTTGGCGAGAAAACAAAACAGCTCGCCGGAAAAACAGTAATTCAAGAAGTGCTCGGCGACGTATCTTTTGAATTGAGCGCCCGCGCTTTCTTCCAGCTCAATCCGGAACAGACCGTCAAGCTGTATGATGAAGTGAAAAAAGCGGCGCAGCTGACCGGAAAAGAAAAAGTCGTTGATGCGTATTGCGGCGTCGGCACTATCGGCATGTGGGTTGCGGACGGAGCGAAGGAAGTCCGCGGCATGGACGTCATCAAGGAATCAATTGACGATGCTAAGAAAAACGCCAAAAAACACGGCATGGCAAATGCCACATACGTAACAGGAACAGCCGAGCACTGGCTCCCGAAATGGACGAAAGAAGGCTTCCGCCCGGACGTCGTCATTGTAGACCCGCCAAGAACGGGCTGTGACAGCACGTTCTTGGACACGATCAAAAAAGTCAAACCGAAACGCTTCGTCTACGTATCCTGCAATCCATCCACGCTTGCGAAGGATTTGCAGACGCTGTCGAAGGACTATCGCGTGGACTATATTCAGCCTGTCGATATGTTTCCGCAGACGGCGCATGTTGAAGCAGTGGCGAGACTTGTATTAAAATCGTCTAACTAAAATAAACAATACTAATCAGACCTGGATTTCGGTAAAATAAACAATTCCGATTTCCGGGTCTTTTTCATGTGCAGCCCTTGTCCTAACTGTCTTTTCTCAATTTTATCTTCCTTCTCATTCTCGGAGATCTTTATTTTAACTGGCGAAAAGAATTGAAAAAACGTGTTGAAAAGCGGGTGAAAAACAGCGTTATTTAACCTGAAAAATTTCCTTCCAGTATGATTAAAATACATGAGTAAAATGATGTAAAATCATAGATATATTTTTCATAATTTGTAAAATTATATATTGACTTGCAGTTATTACGTGTGAAATATTGATGATAGGAATATAAGGAAAGGTATGGCGTATATCATTTCAAGAGTCATTCGATGTAAAAAGTTGAAACATTGTAATATACGAAAGAGGTGAAAATGATGGCCAACCCCATTTTAAAATGAATAACGTATGAGCACTACAACAATTAAATAATAGTGCCGACGATAACAACTATTACAGTAATACCTACAATGGTTATATCCTTGCGGCAATCATGCTTCATAATAATTTAGATTGACACTTGGCTAAAAAGTATTGCAGAGAAGGAAATGGATAACTAAATGGATAAAGTATATAAAAAACGACCGTTATATAAAAGAAGTTGGTTTCAAACATTTTTGGCATTTTTAGTATCTCAGCTTTATTTTAATTTTGTAGAATTAACGGGATGGGGTCCTAAGTATAGAGAAATGAATGGATTCCCAGCAAACATAGTTGAACTAGATTTCTTTCAAACATATCTTTCATTCTATGATAATCCATGGTTTAATATTATTACTGTTTTCTTGGGAGTTTTCACTATTATACAAATAATTACAGGGATAACAAAGGATATTCGAAATTAAAGCAATAACTTCTGATGCCTTATTTAATGATGAAAGAAAATGAACACTTTCTTAATTATCTTATGAGTGAAGACTGCGACATTTAGTCAGCAGTCTATTTTATTGGTTCTGGATCAGGATTACCGAATTATAACCCTATACAAATATATAGTAGGTTGCCACTTGCTGCGTTGGTTATTTTCTAAATCATGAGCAAATCCCAAATGGTTCAGATTGAAGTTCTTGAATTCTTTTAAATAAGGGTTTATTTTCTCTTCTCATCCTCTTTACTCCATGTGATTCACAAGTGTTAGCAGCTTAAGTAGAGGTTTTTTCATTCTCTTGAGTATTCAGTTATACCACCCCCAACTCAATTTGCTTAATCGAAGTTTATCTCTTGAAATTAGTTTTTCCGCAAATATGATATTGAGATACGGATATGGTGTAGCGTTAAATATCTTATCTTCAATAACAGGGCAATTATTTTGCGTTGGTAATATGGAGAACTCATATGATATTCTATTTAGGTTGGAATTCTTTTTATCCAAAAAGTTCAAAAGTAAGGCCACAAAGAAAGACGAAGGTCAGCGCCAGTGTTAACCACAATATAAAAAATGGTGTAGATAATCATCCCATGTGAAAATGTTCAAAATTTACTATAGATTGATAAGAAATGCTTTCGCATGCGAAAAGAAGCATGGTCAGTTTTTTAATATTGAGATACAGGTATAGCCGTATCCCCTAATGAAAGGATTTGATTTTTGTTATGACAGAAAATTTCTGGCGTGAATTACCACGGCCATTTTTTGTACTGGCACCAATGGAAGATGTGACAGATGTTGTTTTCCGGCATGTAGTAAGTGAAGCAGGCAGACCGGATGTATTTTTTACAGAGTTCACAAACTCAGAGAGCTATTGCCACCCGGATGGGAAGGATAGCGTGCGCGGCCGTTTGACTTTTACAGAGGATGAACAGCCAATTGTGGCCCATATATGGGGAGATAAGCCTGAAAACTTTCGTAAAATGAGTATTGGCATGGCAGAGTTAGGATTTAAAGGACTAGATATCAATATGGGCTGTCCTGTGCCTAATGTTGCGGGGAATGGAAAGGGAAGCGGCCTTATTTGCCGTCCTGCAGTTGCGGCAGAATTAATACAAGCTGCAAAAGCAGGGGGATTGCCTGTAAGCGTGAAGACAAGACTTGGATACACGGATGTGGATGAATGGCGCGAGTGGCTGACACACATTTTGAAACAGGATATTGCGAATCTTTCTATTCATCTGCGTACTAGGGCAGAGATGAGCAAAGTAGATGCGCATTGGGAGCTCATCCCGGAGATTAAGAAACTTCGTGATGAGGTGGCACCAGATACACTTTTGACGATCAATGGTGATATCCCTGACCGCCAAACTGGCTTAAAACTTGCTGAACAATACGGCGTCGATGGAATTATGATAGGGCGCGGTATTTTTACAAATCCATTTGCCTTTGAAAAGGAGCCGAAAGAGCATAGCAGCAAGGAATTGCTTGATCTCTTAAGGCTGCATCTGGATCTTCATGATAAATATTCAGCATTAGAAGCCCGTCCGTACAAGCCTCTTCCTCGCTTTTTTAAAATTTATCTCCGCGGGTTCCGAGGGGCAAGTGAATTAAGAAATCAATGCATGAACACAAAGTCAACAGATGAAGTGCGTGCATTGCTCGACGACTTTGAGAGAAAGTATCTTGATGGGATAGAGTAACTGCAGTGCTTGATTCAAAAAAGGCTAACAAAATAAAGGGATTTTTACACCATTCTTGACTAAAATAAACCTGGATTTTCGGTAAATCCGGGTCTTTTTTGTACGAAGCTTTTACTCAGCCTGTCTTTTCTCTAATTTATTGTAAGAAAATAATGGTATATTGAGTGGAGATATCTTATAAAGGGGGAGAGGAAAATGAAACGGCTATGCATCATCCCCTGCGGCAAGAAAAAAATCTGGGATGTCCAGCCTGATGCCGGGCCGGTAAGAGCAGAGGACGCTTATCTCAGCCCGTTTCATCAGGCGTGCGAGCGGTATGCAAAAATATTTTTCGATGAGTGGGTGATTTTGTCTGCGAAGCACGGGTTCCTCCGCCCTGATGATCTCGTTTCGGGAAATTACGATGTCACTTTTGGCACCGGTCATCCGGAAATCATGACAGCGGACGAGCTGCGCCGTCAATTTCACGAAAAAGGCTTTTCTGATATCGAAGAGCTAGTCATGCTTGGCGGAAAAAAATATCGAAGCGTTCTAAACGCCGTCATCGGAGAGCACCAGCATATCAGCTGGCCGCTATCATCTTACAAAGGCATAGGCTATATGCTCCAAGCGCTGAACCGGGCTGTTGAAGAAAAGCATGAACTGTAGCACATACATATGAAGAAAAGAGTGTGAACATGAAAAAACTTGTGTTTGGCTTGCTTGCCATTGCATTATTCGGATGCGGACTATATATCTATCATGTATGGTTCGGTGATCCATTTTCGAAAAATGCTGCAGAACAGAAGCTAGTCTCTTATGTGAAACAAACCTATCCTAAGAAAGAAATCAAGATCACGAATGGGGTATATAACGCTAAAACCTCTGAATATGTATTCGAAGCAACCTCCCAATCTCATCGCTACCCAATGTGTACGAAGGGATTTCTGCATCCTAAAGTAACGTGCGATGGAATTGAAGAAGCGTATACCGAATCAGTATCAAAACATGTAAATGAAGAAGCAACGAAGGCAATCGAAGCAGATCTGAAAAAAGCGGTTCCTCGACTTATAAAAGCTGATGCTGCTTTGAGTATTGAAAACGGACAGTTCACGTTAGATACAAAATGGAACAAACAGCTGGCTGAAAAAGCGCCTATGAGCATGACGATTCAGTTAGACGCCAGCGGGTTATCAAAAACAGATGCCGCAAAGATGGCGGAAACGGTCAGAAAAACGCTTAATGAAAAGGGATATACATACTCAAACGGCACGATAGACTGTATGCAGAAGGACGGGGACGGCGGTATTGGATATGTCAAATATTCAATTGATTTTCTTTCAAAAGCAGCTATTCAGTCAAACGATGCAGAGGAACTAGGAAGTTAAAAAGATTTCCAAGGAAATAAATACGTCGATCATTGTCAAAGGCCGGGTGATATCCGGTCTTTTTTTGCATGCTGTAAAACGAGACAAATGAATCAGTTTGAGACAAAACGAGACACACGTCTCAAACTGTCTCCAAAGTGAAGACGAGAAGACTGGTTTTACGGGCTCAAAAGACTGGCACACTTCTTGCATTTATAATGGTGAACCCTAAATAGAAGGAGGCGCACAAAATGGAATTGTTAAAACGAGAAGGCTTATCATTAACTGAGGAAAAAGCGCTGTGGATGTACCAAAAGATGCTGGAGATCAGGGGCTTTGAAGACAAAGTGCATGAACTGTTCGCCCAGGGAGTGTTTCCCGGATTCGTTCATTTATATGCCGGTGAGGAAGCTGTGGCTGTAGGGGTGTGCGCTCATTTACATGATGGCGACAGCATTACAAGCACCCACAGGGGACATGGACATTGTATCGCCAAAGGCTGTGATTTGGACGGCATGATGGCGGAAATTTTCGGAAAAGCGACCGGATTGTGCAAAGGCAAGGGCGGTTCTATGCACATTGCGGATCTTGATAAAGGCATGTTAGGCGCAAATGGAATCGTCGGGGGCGGCTTTACGCTCGCATGCGGATCAGCGCTCACGGCTAAATATAAACAGACTAAAAATGTAAGCGTTTGCTTTTTCGGGGACGGGGCAAATAACCAAGGCACCTTCCACGAAGGGCTGAATTTAGCGGCTGTATGGAACCTTCCTGTCGTGTTTGTTGCTGAAAACAACGGCTATGGCGAAGCTACCCCATTTGAGTACGCATCAGCCTGTGATTCAATCGCCGATCGGGCAGCTGCTTATAACATGCCGGGGGTTACAGTTGACGGCAAAGATATTTTAGCAGTTTACCAGGCAGCCGAGGAAGCGATAGAAAGAGCAAGAAACGGCGGCGGCCCGTCTTTGATTGAATGTATGACCTACAGAAACTACGGCCATTTCGAAGGAGATGCCCAAACCTATAAAACGAAGGATGAAAGAGTTGAGCACCTTGAAGAAAAAGATGCCATTCAAGGTTTTAAAAACTACCTTTTAAAAGAAACAGATGCTAATAAGCTGTCAGACATTGAACAGCGTGTCAGCGAATCGATTGAAAAAGCCGTCTCGTTCAGCGAAGACAGCCCATATCCAAAAGATTCGGAGCTGCTGACAGATGTGTATGTGTCATATGAAAAAGGAGGAATGTAAGAGATGGCGAGAGTCATAAGCATGTCAGACGCGATCAATGAAGCAATGAAGCTTGCGATGAGAAAAGACGAAAATGTGCTTTTGATCGGTGAGGATGTCGCCGGGGGAGCGGCGGTCGATCATTTGCAGGATGATGAAGCATGGGGCGGTGTATTAGGGGTCACAAAGGGGCTCGTACAGGAATTCGGGCGCACAAGAGTGCTGGACACTCCGATTTCTGAGGCGGGCTATATGGGTGCGGCTATGGCTGCGGCATCAACCGGTTTGAGACCGATTGCCGAGCTGATGTTTAACGATTTTATCGGCACGTGCTTTGACCAGGTGATCAACCAAGGGGCGAAATTCCGTTACATGTTCGGCGGAAAAGCGCAAGTGCCGATTACCGTCCGCACCACATACGGAGCAGGGTTCCGGGCCGCTGCCCAGCATTCACAAGCGCTGTATGGCCTTTTCACGAGCATCCCTGGACTGAAGACAGTTGTTCCATCCAATCCGTATGATGCCAAAGGTCTTCTGCTTGCAGCAATAGAAGATAATGATCCGGTGTTCTTCTTTGAAGACAAAACGTCCTACAACATGAAGGGCGAGGTGCCGGAAGATTATTATACAATTCCCCTCGGAAAAGCGGATATCAAACGCGAGGGCAATGATGTTACGCTCTTTGCAGTCGGCAAGCAGGTCAATACTGCGCTTGAAGCGGCTGCACAGCTTTCAGAGAGGGGCATCGAAGCCGAGGTCCTTGATCCGCGCAGTCTGTCCCCTCTGGATGAGGATGCGATTTTCACATCGTTAGAAAAAACAAATCGTCTGATCATCATTGATGAAGCCAATCCGCGATGCAGCATTGCCACGGATATTGCTGCGCTTGTCGCTGACAAGGGCTTTGATTTGCTTGATGCGCCGATTAAACGGATTACAGCGCCGCATACACCGGTTCCGTTTTCACCAGTGCTTGAAGATCAATATTTGCCGACACCAGATAAAATTGTCAGCGTCACGCTTGAATTGCTTGGCGAGCCGGCAATGAATTAAAGGGGGAACACAAATGGCGGTAAAAGTAGTGATGCCAAAATTGGGAATGGCCATGAAACAAGGGGAAGTATCGATATGGAATAAAAAAGTAGGCGACCCGGTTGAAAAGGGAGAAAGCATTGCCAGCATTCAATCGGAGAAAATTGAAATGGAGATCGAAGCGCCTGAAAAAGGAACGCTGATCGATATCAAAGTGAAAGAGGGAGAAGAGGTTCCGCCCGGCACAGCGATCTGCTATATCGGGGACGCCAATGAGTCGGTGCAGGAAGAGGCGAGCGCGCCTGTTGCTGAAGACAATATGCCGCAAGCCGTTCAGCCCGTCAAACAAGAAAACAAACCCGCAGCCTCCAAAAAAGATCGAATGAAAATATCTCCAGTCGCCAGGAAAATAGCAGAAAAAGCAGGATTAGACCTAAAACAACTGAAAGGAACTGGACCAGGCGGACGAATCGTGAAGGATGACGTAACAAAGGCTCTTGCTGAACAGAAAAAAGATCAGGCAAAGCCTGTGTCGGAGCAGAAAGCGCAGGAAATCCCGGTGACAGGCATGAGAAAGGTCATCGCTGCCCGAATGCAGGAAAGCCTGGCAAACAGCGCGCAGCTGACGATCACGATGAAAGCTGATATCACCAAGCTTGCCACTCTTCAAAAACAGCTTTCACCAACTGCGGAAGAGAGATACGGCACAAAACTGACGATCACTCATTTTGTCTCAAGAGCCGCCGTTCTCGCTCTGCAAGCTCACCCTGTGCTGAACAGCTTTTATCAAAATGAGCGCATCATCACACATCCCCATGTGCACCTTGGTATGGCTGTAGCCTTGGAAAATGGCTTAGTGGTGCCTGTCATCCGCCATGCTGAAAAGCTATCGCTGATAGAACTGGCTCAATCTATCTCAGAAAATGCCAAAAAAGCACGCGAGGGACGTGCGGGAAGCGAAGAACTGCAAGGATCTACTTTCTCCATTACAAACCTTGGCGCGTTTGGAGTTGAGCATTTCACACCGATACTAAATCCGCCGGAAACAGGCATTCTCGGCATCGGAGCAAGCTATGACACGCCGGTGTATCAAGGGGAGGAGATCGTCAGAAGCACGATCCTGCCACTCAGCCTGACATTTGATCACAGAGCGTGTGACGGCGCCCCTGCCGCTGCATTCCTGAAGGCGATGAAAACATATTTGGAAGAACCCGCAGCATTAATTTTATAGGAAAAGCAGGTGAAAACGACATGACATTAGCCATTATCGGCGGCGGACCTGCAGGCTATGCGGCTGCGGTTTCCGCGGCACAGCAGGGCAGAAACGTGCTGCTTATTGACAAAGGCAAGCTTGGAGGGACCTGCCTGAATGAAGGCTGCATCCCGACAAAGTCTTTGTTAGAAAGCGCAAACGTTCTTGATAAAATCAAGCATGCCGACAGCTTTGGAATCGAACTTCCGGCAGGTGCGATATCAGTCGATTGGAGTAAAATGCAAAGCCGGAAACAACAGGTTGTCAGTCAGCTTGTCCAAGGCGTTCAGTACCTAATGAAGAAAAATCAAATACAGGTTGTAAAGGGAACAGCCTCCTTTCTTTCTGAAAGAAAGCTCTTGATCGAAGGAGAAAAAGGAAAAGAAATCAGAGAGGCGGACCAAGTATTGATTGCCTCCGGATCAGAGCCAATCGAGCTGCCTTTCGCCCCGTTTGACGGCGAATGGATCCTCGACAGCAAAGACGCGCTTTCTCTTTCCGAGATTCCGTCTTCACTAGTCATTGTCGGCGGCGGTGTCATCGGGTGTGAGTATGCAGGGCTGTTCGCCAGATTGGGATCGAAGGTGACCATCATTGAAACAGCGGACCAGCTGATCCCGGCTGAAGATGAAGATATTGCCCGTCTCTTTCAGGAAAAGCTAGAGGAAGATGGTGTTGAAGTGCATACCTCATCCCGGTTAGAACGGGTGGATCAAACGGCCAAAACGGCAATATGGAAAAGCGGTCAGCGAGAGTTTAAAACGAAGGCCGATTATGTGCTGGTGGCGATCGGCAGAAAACCCCGTCTTGACGGATTACAGCTTGAACAGGCCGGAGTTGATTTTTCTCCAAAGGGCATTCCGGTGAATGGGCACATGCAGACGAACGTGCCTCATATTTACGCGTGCGGAGATGCTATAGGGGGCATTCAGCTCGCGCATGCCGCTTTCCATGAGGGCATCATCGCTGCTTCTCATGCTTCCGGAAGGGATGTCAAAATCAATGAGAAACATGTGCCGCGCTGCATCTATACGTCCCCAGAAATCGCGTGTATCGGAATGACAGAACGACAGGCAAGAAGCATATACGGCGATGTGAAAATTGGCGAATTTCCTTTTTCCGCAAACGGCAAGGCGCTCATTAAACAGCAAGCGGAAGGAAAGGTCAAAATCATGGCTGAACCGGAATTCGGCGAAATCGTGGGTGTCTCGATGATTGGCCCGGATGTAACCGAGCTCATCGGCCAAGCGGCAGCGATCATGAATGGTGAGATGACGGCAGATATGGCGGAGCATTTTATCGCCGCCCATCCGACTTTATCGGAAACATTGCATGAGGCGCTGTTAAGCACGATCGGCCTTGCGGTACATGCATAATAAAGGAAAAAGCAGGCGCATGGATATAAGGCGCCTGCTTTTTTTATTGTTGAAAGCGCTTTATTTTTCCCCTACAATAGATGAAAACGGCGTGTAAGGGAGGAGCGATCAAGGAAATGAATTCGGTCCCAAACGATTTGCAAACCTGGAAACGTTTTGTGAAAGACGGTGTGCTTGACGAAGCCCGATTAAGAAAACGGATTGCAGAGTCATGGCATCGCTGCAAAAAAGCTGAGGTCAATCCTTATTTAGAAAAAGGCCCGAAGGTTTTACAGCAAACGGAGCTGGATCAGCAGTCAAAAAAACATTCATTCTTCTTGACGACCGCAAAGCCTTACCTCGAAAAACTGCTGCCTGCCATAAAAGAAATGGAAATGATGGCGCTGTTAATTGATTCAGACGGTGTTGTTTTGGCATTGGACGGCCATTCCCGCGCGCTCTATGAAGCCAAACGCATCAACTTTGTCGAAGGGGCATGCTGGACGGAAACGGCTGTCGGAACAAATGCGATTGGCACGGCACTCCACATTAGCGAGCCGGTTGCGATACAAGGATCAGAGCATTACTCCATTGCTTCCCATCTTTGGAACTGTTCAGCCGCTCCGATTCACCATGAGGATGGCAGCCTTGCGGGTGTGATTGACATATCGTGTCCGGCGGCAGGCGCTCATCCTCATATGCTCGGTATTGCCACTGCGATCGCCTATGCAGCTGAACGGGAACTCGCAGCTAAAAGCCGTGAGAAAGAGCTCGAGCTGATCAGCCGTTTTGGAGAGAGGGCTGCATCCAGTGTGCCGATGGTGCTATGCAATACCAAGCAGCACATCATCAGTGCGAGCATACCGATTCGAACCTCAATACCGGATTGGCAGGGCCGGCACCTGTATGAGCTGAAGGAACGGGGCTACTCAATCGAAAAAGCTGTCACCATAGGAGATGGCGGCACTTGTTTTTATCTTTCGGAACAAAAGAAAAAGAAGGTGTTTCGATTCAATGGAGTGATCGGGCAAAGCGGCCGATCGCAAGCGATGCTGATGAACCTTGAACGTGCAGCTGCGGCAGATGCAACGGTCTGTTTGTCGGGCGAAACTGGTACGGGAAAGGAAGTCGCGGCTCGCGCGCTTCATGAGAACAGTGAGAGACGGCACGGTCCGTTTATTGCTGTCAATTGCGGAGCGATTCCGTCTGATTTGATTGAAAGCGAACTATTCGGATATGCAGAGGGCGCTTTTACGGGAGCGAAACGAAATGGCTATAAAGGCGCCTTTCAAAAAGCGAATCAAGGCACATTATTTTTAGATGAAATCGGAGAAATTTCCCACTCGATGCAGGTTGCGCTTTTACGAGTGCTTCAGGAACGTAAGATAACGCCAATCGGCGGGACGAAAGAAATTCCGGTTGATATCAGAGTTATTGCCGCCACACATTGTGATTTACGCGAGCTTGCCGAAAACGGAAAAATCAGAGAGGACTTGTTTTACCGTCTTCATGTCTATCCAATTGAACTCCCTCCATTACGCGATCGCACCGAGGATATCCCGGACCTCTTTGAGCACTACAAACAGAAGAATCATTGGCCAGGCGAACTTCCTTCTGATTTTTGTAATGTGCTGAAGCAATGGAAGTGGCCGGGGAATATCCGTGAGCTGTTTAATGTGTTTGAACGTCTTTCTATCAGATTTCCGGACGGCCGGCTGAGGGATGAACCGCTACCCGCTTTACTGGAAGCCGCTGGATTGCCGGCCAGCTCTGCAGAAAAAAAGCCGGCTGCTGCCGGCGTGCTTACCTTTCGTGAGCAAATCCAAAAGGATATGATGATCAAAGCGCTTGAATCAGCAAAAGGAAACGTCTCTCAAGCCGCAAAAATCAGCGGGATCCCCCGAAGCACTTTCTACAAACGCCTGAAAAAATTCAACTTGTCCGCTGAATCATAAAGCATACTTCCTTCAGGAAATGGAAACGTTATGTATTGAAGGAGGGTGTTACGATGAATATTCAAAGGGCGAAAGAAATTGTAGAATCTCCCGACATGAAGAAAGTAACATACAACGGCGTTCCTATTTACATTCAGCACGTAAATGAAGAAACTGGAACAGCAAGAATTTATCCGCTTGACGAACCGCAAGAGGAGCATGAAGTGCAGCTGAACAGCTTAAAAGAGGATTAAACAAAAATGGCCCGCTTCATAAGCAGGCCATTTTGTTATCCGCGCGGCGCAAATAAAATAACACAGACACCGATGAGACAAATGAATGCGCCGATCCAGTCATACAGATCAGGTGTTTTCCGGTCAACAAGCCATCCCCACAGGACCGCAAGCACGATGAATACTCCGCCATAAGCGGCGTATACACGGCCGAAAGATGGGAAGGACTGAAACGTCGGAAGAATGCCGTATACAATGAGGATCAGCGCCCCGGCAATTCCGTAGCCGGCTGGCTTTGCCTCTCTCAGCCATAGCCAAACCAGATATCCGCCGCCAATTTCAGCAAGCCCTGCCGCGAGAAATAAAAGAATGGTAATCAGCATCATGAGCACTCCTCAATTTGCATTTATCTTTCATTATAGAGGAGGAGAGCTTTTAAAGCTTCGGATGATTCTCAAATTCCTTCAAATACGCTTTTCGCTGAACCTCTGTAAATTGGCTGATCCAATTGTTTTGAGCCTCTTCATTCAAATGGGGAAGGATATAGCGTTCAACCGCTTCGAAAAACAGCGGATTCGCGATGATGTTCCAGGTCGGGATTAGAACGATTTTGCCGTCTGTTTTCTCGATGATAATATCCTCAAAAAAGATCCCTTTCAAACTGTATTGATGGCGTCCCATATAAAGCCGCTTCACCTCGGAAAACAGTACGCTGCGCTTTCTCGAAAAGATCTCGCCATTAGGTCCGGTCTTTATGCTGAAAATGACATTTCCACGGCTTGTGAAGGCAGGAAAAGCCATAAAGAATGTGATCAATCCATAAATCATCGCCAGTAATCCGCCGCCCAAATAAAGCAGGGCATATTTAGATTCAAACGTGAGAGCTTCAGACACCAGCCAGACGCCCACAATAAAGGCGCCCCCTGTAGCGAGGAACAGCCAAGCCCTTAGAAACATCATGCTTTTTACTTCAATCATGTGCTGCCCCTAAAGCTTCGGATGATTCTCAAATTCCTTCAAATACGCACTGCGTTGGATGTCTGTAAACTGTCCGATCCAATTGCTTTTCGCCTCTTCATTCAGATGGGGAAGGATATAGCGTTCAACCGCTTCGAAAAACAACGGATTCGGAATGATGTTCCAAGTGGGAATGCGAATGGTCTTCTGATCAACGGTTTGGATCAATATATCTTCCTGGAAAATTCCTTTTAGACTAAATTTATGGCGGCTCATCTCAATTTTCTTGATATCAGTAAACGTAACAGATACTTTGTCAGTGAACACTTCTCCATTTTTTCCTGTCTTGATGCGAAAAATGGTATTTCCCCGCGGGGTGAAAGCCGGAAAGAAGATGATAAATAAATATAAACAAAACAAGGTGAACAGAAAGCCAGCAGGAATGGCTAATAGGTAATATTTCGTTTGAAACGTAATACCCATATAAAAGAGCCACAAACATGCTAATCCCATACCGGCAGATCCGACAAAAGCCCATATTCTCAGGAACATTTTGCTTTTGACTTCAATGATTTCTTGGTTTTTCAATGCTTTTCTCCTTTTGTTAATTCAATTCTTATCATTTTGAAATGATTTGATTTACAACATCCTTATGAGCAGGGAGGATAGAAAATTCATTCTGGGTGATGCCTGTGACAAGCCAAGTATGGTGGGCCCCCGGCAGGACAAATGCCATGTCAGCCACTTCAGGAGTGTTATCTTTGCCATATGCCAGACGCATAAGTGTATCCATTTTCCCTTTCCGCAAAGCCAGATCATTTGCAAATCGGGTAACGTCCTCTTGGTGGTCATGTTTTTCAAGGAACTCTTTTAGATATGAAGGGTTGTCTGAAGCGCCCTCCAAGAGTTTTTCAAATTCATTTGATGTCAATGTCACAATCGATTCTCTTTTATCCTCTGTATCTATTATATGTAAAAACTCATCTGTCTTAGCAAGTAACCCTTCACTTGATTCCATTTTTGTAATGCGATGGACTTGTTCATCAAAAAGGAGTTCGTGAGAGTAGGTGCCGAATTTTGATACATGGCAGGACACATTCTGTTCGGCGCCTTGCCCGTTAAATTTAGAAAGCTTCACTGTATAGTCAGCGTCGTTTAATACATGGATAAACGGACAGTACTCGTCCTTTAACCGATATTGATGGTTCCGATATTCCGCTGCATCCTTAGCTAAGAGTGAGCGGCAAGCTGCTTCGAACAAAGCGCCGAGCTGTTCATCTTCTATTTCCGGAAAATAGGCCTGCTTCAAGGCCATCCCCTGTTCAAAAAACCCTTCGCTGTAAAAGCAAAATAAGAGTTCTTCTATGCTAATTGTAAACTGCTTCATTGTTTATTCTCCTATCCAAATGAAAATTTCCCTTTAAGGAAATGGGTTGCGCCGTGTATGAGCGAATCCGCTGTTTTCTTTGCTTTTTCCATTCCTTTTTTCGCGCTGTCTATCCCTTTATGTATCGATTTATTCGCCGCATCTATGCCGTCATTCACTGATTTGACGACTTTGCCGGCCGATTCCAGCCCTTTTTTGGCTGTATCAACGACAGCATGGATCGGTTCTTTCAGCTTTAAGGCTGCTTTTTCGGCAAAACCGGCTGTATATTTGGCGATTTGTTCTCCGACGACTCCGCCAATGTATGAACCTGCTGCCCCAAGAAGGACAGTACCCACAGGTCCTGCAAAGCTTCCGATTGCACCGCCGATGACAGCACCAGCTGTGGCACCGCCGGCAACAAAAATCGTATTATTCACAGCATTCCCGACGGCCTTGGCGTTTTCACGCTTGAGAACTTCGGGTTTGTCCTGGTATTTTGCATAATTTTCAGCAATTTTCACGCCTGCTCCGAATGTTTCGGTCGCACCGGTAATCAGTGTGGCGGTAATGGCATTTCCTTTCGCGAATCTCAAGCCCGTTTTTCCCACATCCTTCAAAGTGGAGCGTACGCCGGCTTCATTAAGAAATCCTTTTGTGTAGCTTCTGACGCTGTTTGAAAAATCCACCGTGTCCTGAGGGAAGTATTTTGTAAACTTTTTATGTACCAAATCTGAAAAAGGACGGTTTGTCTTTTTCAACAAATATTTAGGATTCAAAAGCACTCTTGCCGCTTTTTGATAACGTGAGCTGTCAACGGCCCTGGAAATATCCAAGAGCAGTTTTGAGTGCTGTGCTGTATGCAAGCCGCTTGGCTGTTTCACAAATTTCGTAAGCCCTAATCCGTAATATTTTCCCTGCGTCAGCATAAGGGCGGTTAAGCTTGTCAACGTACCGTATTTGTCGTAGGCATTGTAGAGCTTTCGCAAAATATCATCTTGTTCCACAAATTTATCGCCCGTTTTTCTGATGAAAATCTCATTGTCACTCAGCTTGGTGACGAGCGCCTTTCCTGAGCTCCACGCATCGCCCACTCCGGAAAAACAGCTGCTGTAGCGGGGATCGCATTGCAAAATCATCTGCCCCAGCTCCACATGCAGGTCCTTATATTTGTTTTCCATATCAGTTAATTCAGTGACTACATCATTTGCAAGCTGTTCGAGCTTATCCGGATCAACTGCAATGTTTCCTGACACACCGTTCACCTCCCGAGTTTATGTCTTTCCTCTCTTGCTTTACGCTCCAGTTCTTCCATTCTGGCAATTTCAGCTTTTCGTTCTTCTATTTTGACAGCGGCAGCCTTCAGCTCTTGGCTTGTTTCAAGCAGCTCCTGTTCGAATTGATCGTAGGCGGCTTTCGTTTCCTCGAAATCCTGGTCAAACGAATCTCTTGCTTTGCCCTGCCAAGCATCTCCCAATGCAGATAACCGGGATTCAAGCAGCATTTTGGAGCTTCTGACCTCTTCTGCGGCCGCACTATACTTGTTTGCCAGCTCAATGACTTTATATGAGTCCAACTTTTGTCCCCTGCCTTTTCTAAATTCACGCACAATTGGATGTTTTATATAAATGATTATAAATAATTCGGCATGTATCCGAATCGTACAAAAGAACCTTTTCATAAGAATTGGAAGGGCGTATATTCACTTAAAATTCACAGTTGGTGAGACTTTAAGATTACAAAAAAGGTAAAAAAACCAAATCTCTCAGACATAAGGCAAATGAGAAATTTCCCGCTCTATGGGAAAAAACACTAAAGTTGATCAAATGACCTAAGTGCGCCAAACGTGTTACGGGACGGGCTATCTCATGGTATAAATGGAATTGTAAACGTTATCAAGGAGGTCGTCATATGAAGAAAAAATCATTCTCAATCGTAATAGCGGGCGGAGGGAGCACTTTCACTCCAGGGATCGTACTCATGCTCTTGGACCATTTGGAGGAGTTTCCGATCAGAAAGCTGAAGCTGTATGATAATGATAAGGAGAGACAGGATCGAATTGCAGGCGCCTGTGACGTTTTTATCAGAGAAAAAGCGCCGGATATTGAATTTGCAGCGACGACTGACCCGGAAGAAGCTTTTACAGATGTCGATTTTGTTATGGCGCACATCAGAGTAGGGAAATACGCGATGCGTGCGCTTGATGAGCAAATTCCGTTAAAGTACGGAGTTGTCGGCCAGGAGACGTGCGGGCCGGGCGGGATCGCATACGGTATGCGTTCGATCGGCGGTGTGCTTGAGATATTAGATTACATGGAAAAATACTCGCCTGATGCGTGGATGCTCAATTATTCCAATCCGGCGGCGATTGTGGCTGAAGCTACGAGACGCCTTAGACCGAATTCTAAAATTCTCAATATCTGTGATATGCCGGTTGGGATCGAAGACCGGATGGCGCAAATTCTTGGCTTATCCTCAAGAAAAGAAATGAAGGTCCGCTATTACGGATTAAATCATTTCGGCTGGTGGACATCAATTCAGGATCAAGAGGGCAACGATTTAATGCCGAAGCTGAAGGAGCATGTATCTCAATACGGCTATATTCCGAAAACAGAGGCTGAAGCGGTGGAGGCGAGCTGGAATGACACATTCGCCAAAGCGCGTGACGTGCAGGCCGCAGATCCTGACACACTGCCGAATACGTATTTGCAATATTATTTGTTCCCGGATGATATGGTGAAAAAATCAAATCCGAATCATACGCGGGCAAATGAAGTGATGGAAGGTCGCGAAGCTTTTATTTTCAGCCAATGTGACATGATTACACGTGAGCAGTCCACGGAAAACAGCGAAATCAAAATCGATGACCACGCATCATATATCGTTGATCTTGCCCGGGCGATTGCCTACAACACAGGTGAAAGAATGCTGTTGATCGTTGAAAATAACGGCGCAATTGCGAACTTTGACCCGACTGCGATGGTCGAGGTGCCATGCATTGTCGGCTCAAATGGGCCTGAACCGATTACCGTCGGCACCATTCCGCAATTCCAAAAAGGGCTTATGGAGCAGCAGGTATCCGTTGAGAAGCTGACTGTTGAAGCGTGGGCGGAGAAATCGTTCCAAAAGCTGTGGCAGGCGCTAATTTTGTCAAAAACAGTGCCGAACGCGCGTGTGGCAAGACTCATTCTCGAGGATTTAATGGAGGCCAACAAAGACTTCTGGCCTGAGCTTGATCAAAGCCCGACCCGTATATCATAACTGAAATTCCCCCATTTTCGAATCTGTAATTGTATATAATAGAAAGAAAATGGGGGGATCTGATATGCAGCTCGAAGAACTGATCAATCAGCACTACAGCAAATTGAATGACAACGATTTTCATATTTTAAAATATATATTGAATCATAAGCACACATGCTATCACCTTGGAATCGACGCGCTGGCCAAAGCTTGCAGTGTATCGCGTTCCTCAATTTTACGGCTTGCCCAAAAGCTCGGTTTCAGTGGCTACAGTGAATTTCGCGTCTTTTTAAAGTGGGAAGATCAGCCGGAAGAAGGCGAGAGTATGAGTTTTGAAAAGCTGCTTGATGATATTGAAGCAAATTTGAAGTTCTTAAGGACAAAGGACATGACGGACATGTGCCAGCTGATTGATGAAGCTGACCGCATTTTCGTCTACGGTTCTGGAAATGCGCAAAAGATATGCGCCCGCGACCTGCAAAGAATGTTTATTCCGCGTCATCGCTATCTTATTTTGATTGAAGACACGAATGAATTTAATCTGATGCGCGGGGATTTTAAAGTGAACGATCTGTTTATCATCATTTCTCTTTCCGGAGAAACACCGGAGCTGATTCCTCAGGCAAGAATGCTTTCTGCAAAGGGTATTCCCTTTATTTCCATTACGAATTTAAAAAACAATGTCCTCGCCCAGCTGACTCCGCATAATCTTTATGCGACAAGCAAACCTGTGACATTAAGCGATAAAACGGAAATTGTCGCTTTTGCACCGTTTTTTCTCGTTGGCGAAGCATTGTTCCGCGCATATGTTGATTACAAAGAGGCAGAAAAAAATGACAATGAGTAGCAGGGGGTTCTGGTATGATGCAAAAAATTCAGCGCTTTGGAAGCGCGATGTTTGTGCCTGTTTTATTATTCGCGTTCGCCGGCATTATCGTCGGTATCAGCACGCTCTTTAAAAATAAAACCCTCATGGGACCGCTCGCCGATCCTGACGGTTTTTGGTATCAGTGCTGGTATATCATTGAGCAGGGCGGCTGGACTGTCTTTAACCAAATGCCGCTCTTATTCGCCATTGGCATCCCGGTTGCTTTGGCGAAGAAAGCTCAGGCACGCGCTTGTTTGGAAGCGCTTACTGTCTACCTGACATTCAACTATTTTGTCAGCGCGATATTGACGGTATGGGGAGGAGCATTTGGCGTCGACATGAATCAAGAGGTCGGCGGAACGAGCGGGTTAACGATGATTGCGGGCATAAAAACGCTCGATACCAACATTATCGGAGCCATCTTTATTTCTTCGATTGTCGTCTTTTTGCATAATCGCTATTTTGATAAAAAACTGCCCGATTTTCTCGGCATCTTTCAAGGCTCAACATATATCGTGATGATTTCCTTCTTTATTATGATCCCAATTGCCTTGGCTGTGTCTTATATTTGGCCGATGGTTCAATCGGGAATCGGCTCGCTTCAAAGCTTCCTGGTTGCTTCTGGGGCGGTGGGCGTTTGGATATACACGTTTTTGGAACGGATTTTAATTCCGACCGGCCTTCATCACTTTATTTACACGCCGTTTATTTATGGCCCGGCTGTAGCGGAAGGCGGGATCGTCACGTATTGGGCACAGCATCTCGGCGAATATTCGCAAAGCGCCAAACCGCTGAAGGAGCTCTTTCCGCAAGGCGGATTCGCGCTTCACGGCAACTCGAAAATCTTCGGTATTCCGGGTATCGCCCTGGCTTTTTATGTGACAGCCAAAAAGGAAAAGAAAAAACTCGTCGCAGGGCTGCTGATTCCTGTCACACTGACAGCGATTGTCGCCGGTATTACAGAGCCAATTGAGTTTACGTTCTTATTCATTTCACCTTTCTTATTTGCGGTTCACGCCGTGCTTGCCGCCACAATGTCGACAGTTATGTATATGGCCGGCGTCGTCGGAAATATGGGAGGCGGACTGATTGAGGCGGTGACCTTGAACTGGATTCCGCTCTTTGGCAGCCACGGTATGACATATGTGTATCAAATTTTGATCGGGCTCTCGTTTACAGCAATTTATTTTTTCGTCTTCAGATTTTTAATCCTCAAATTCAATATCGCTACACCAGGACGGGAAAAGGATGAACAGCAGGAAACAAAGCTGTATTCGAAAAAGGAATACAGAGAAAGAAAAAACAAGGATGAAACGGCCTCCGCTGCTGAAACGGCTGATGACACCGCTTTTCTGTATATTGAAGCGCTGGGCGGAAAAGACAACATCACTGAAGTCACAAACTGCGCCACCCGCCTCAGAGTCAGTGTCAAGGATGAAACAAAGGTTGAACCCGACAGCGTATTCCGCGCGCTTGGCGCACACGGCGTTGTCAGGAACGGGAAGGCGTTTCAGGTGATTATCGGATTAAGCGTACCGCAGATGCGGGAGCGTGTGGAAAAAATACTAAATGAATAGGTGAAATTATTTGATCAGTGCGCTGTTTAAAGACAGCGCTTTTTTGTTTGTCATACGTTTGCCACTTATAAGTGCAAGGGATGTTATGTTTCTTAAAAATTGAAACCAATAGGGGGAGTAAAAATGGAAAATTATACAACGTTTTTAGGTCTTTACAAACCTGAAAGCACTGAAAGTATTGAAATTGATTCCAAGCTTGCCGAGAATTTCGAAACGATTGATAGTAAAATTGGGATTGCATTAAGTAATGGAATAACAACTTTTGAAAACTTAAATGAAAGACTCAAAATGTATGAGAACAGATTTGAGTACCTTGATGAACGAAACGTAATGGATTATGGAGCTAAAGGAGACGGGGTCACAGATGATACGCAAGCATTTCATGATGCGATGGCCGAAGGTGGCTATCTCATAAAAGTCCCTGCAGGCGTATTTAGGGTATCTGGCTTGCTCGTTCCTTCGAATACAATGCTGGTTGGAGCGGGTAAAAAAAGGACCATCATCAAGTTATTAGACGATACGCCAGTTGGTCACTCTGTACTCACCAATAGTGATCATACAAATGGTAATGAAAATATCTACATTGGACATTTGACACTGGACTGGAATAAAGATACGCGTCCTGCTGGATGGAAGATCCCTAAGGGGCCCACTTCAAGCTGCTTGCTTTTTGCAAATGTGGATTACTCTTTTGTAGAGCATGTTTTTGCAAAAAATGCCGGCCTTCACGGGTTTGATGCTACAAGCCCTAATTATAACAGACACGGAGAAAATGATGATCCTACCTTTTATCAGCCTGGTGGCTGCAACTTTGTAACCTTCTCATATTGCGAAGCAACAGGCTCTGGCGATGATAATTTCACATGTCACTTTGGAAAGCATACGACTTTCAGTCATTGTCTTTCTTACCATCCGATGGGGTTAAATGATGGGTCTTCAAATACAAACTGTTTTGAAATCGATGATGGCTCTCAGGATGTAATGATTGATAGCTGCATCGCAATTGGAGGAGTTCGAGGATTTGAAATTAAAGCTCATGATTATGCTCCGGCTGCAAAAAGAGTTCAACTTGTGAACTGCCGTGCCTATGAAAATGCAATTAGTTTTTGCATTCGGCATATAGGACACCACACAGCAAGTGATCCTCAATCAGCATCAGCTCATGACGTTCAGCTGGCTAACTGTATCGCATATAACCCTAAGCCGAGTGATCTGTACAAAGGGGCAGGGCCGAATGCATTGCAAATTTCAGGTTACGATGGCGTCAATGTGGTTAATTTTCATGCTATATGCGATGATTCCTCCATTAACTATAAGGGAAATTCAGTCGTAAGCGTGTATTATAAAGGGCGTCTAATCAATTTAAAGAATATAACGATTCGAGGATTTAAAACTGCTGATAATGATCTTTATATTGTAGGTGGCGACAATTCCGTCGGCAAGGTAATGATTGATGGTGTGACATTGATCGATTCAGCCGAAAAGGGTGTTGTTTTTGGGAGCGGTATGTACGAGTCTGTAGTTAGTAATGTATGGGGGCAAAGATCGCCTAAAAATAACAGTGGTACAGTTGGGATTTTTTCTGTTGACCCTGATCTTAATGTTTCTAATTGTGACTTTTCAGGCTACGAAACAGATTTTAAGATTGGCGGCGTTGTGACGCCGTACTTTTTGTTTAAACATAAAGGAAGCGGGATTATTGGCTCTCGTGATTCCCACGCTACTGGAAATAATAATTTTGTAGCTGGATCTGTTCGAAGCAGAGCAACTGGGGCTGCTCAATCTTCTGTGATAGCCTCATATAATACGATCAATCCGAACTCAGACTCAGTTGCTCTAGGATGGGCAAGTGGGAGCACACCATCCTCATCAAACAGAAAGATAGAATTTCATGCAAAAGATGGAACGATTAAGGCTTCAGGAAGCATAAAAAGTTCCCAAACGTTCTCGGATTACGCTGAATATTTTGAGAGCCTAAGCGGTGAAAAAATTCCGGCAGGAACCCTAGTTACATTGGAGGGTGATAAAATTAGACCTGCAAAAAAAGGTGACTTTATGCTTGGAGTTATTTCTGAAACAGCTGGTGTGATACTTGGTGAGTCAAGCTTCCATTGGTCTGGAAGATACCTGAAGAATGATTTTGGCGGGTATATTTATGAAAAACAGAAAGGTGCCAATGGCCAAATCGTCATGGCGCCTATGGAAAACCCTGATTATAAGCCAGATAAGAACTATGCCTCTAGGGAAGAGAGGGATGAATGGAATGTTGTGGGCCTTGTAGGACAGGTTTATGTAAGATGCGACAGCACAGTAGAAGCCGGAGACTTTATTCAAGCGCATAACAACGGAATTGCTACAAAAACGGTATCTCCTAAACAAAGGTGGCAGGTCATGAGAGTCATCAAAGAGTTCGACAAAAGTAAGGGATATGGAGTGGTTTTAGTTTTTATTCGGTAACATTAAAATGTACAGATTCTAAATAGAGTGCTTAACAATGCACTCTATTTAGAGTTTTAATTAGATTTTAGAAATTTTTCACCGCATTTTTATGAGATTATATTCCTCGCAAAAAGGTCTTCATTTTAAAATTTATCTTTTTCATTATTCCTACGCTTCCAGCAATCTTCCTAATTTATCTAAGTCTATCCAGTACCTCAACTTGAGTAGAGTAAAATCTTTGATATTTTTTAATGAACGCAGATCAGCAGTGAATAGCTCTTGAATAAAAGATAAAGTGATTTTGGTTATCGATAAATTCAGTGCTTTTCTATGCTTTCATAACACTTCATGACAGTAAAATTCTTTCATCAAGCCCTATAAACAATTAAAATAAAAAGTACATATTGCTAAAAGGGGTTTGGAGGCTTTTACATGCAAAAGGCTTTGTCGTTTTTAAAACCATATTCATTGCTGGCGGGAATTGCTCTGATTCTTATGTTGACGGAGCTTGCAGTTGAACTGATGCAGCCTTTATTGATTGCAAAAATCATCGACGATGGGATATTGAAGCAAGATCTGCGGCATGTATGGATATGGGGCACGGTCATGATCGGGCTGACCGTGTTATCCTTTGCGGCGGGGATGCTGAATTCCTTTTATGCCGCCCATGTCAGCCAAAGCTTTTCCTATGATACGAGAAAAGGGCTTTTTCAAAAAATCCAGTCCTTCTCCTATTCCACATTTGGACAGTTTTCGTCCTCTTCTTATATCACAAGGCTGACAAACGACGTCACACAGGTTCAAAATATGATTTTTATGAGTTTGCGGTTTATGCTGCGGGCTCCCTTAATGATTGCAGGCGGCATTGTGCTATCGCTTGCCGTTAATGTGAAACTCGGCTTTTTTCTGCTTGTGACCATTCCGATCCTGATCTTGTTTTTGCTATGGGTATTAAGGAAAGGCGGGGCACTGTTCCGCTCAGTGCAGAAAAGGCTGGATCAAGTGAACACCATCATGCAGGAAAATTTAATTGCAATCAAGCTGATCAAAGCGCTGCTTCGCGGCAGCCACGAAGTCAAACGATTTATCAAAGCCAACACAAGGCTGATGGAAAAAACGGTTTCGGCCTTTCAGCTTGTGGAATTCACGATGCCTGTACTGATGCTTTTGATGAATCTCTGCATCCTTTTGATTTTGTGGGCGGGGTCCTACAGTATCACGAGCGGAAGCACTCAGGTCGGCGATGTTGTTGCGATTATTAACTACGCAACACGAATTACGGGCGCGCTTTCGATGTTTCCGTTTTTGATTATGATTTTCACCAGGGCGAAAGCTTCAGGGGATAGAATCGGCGAGGTGCTTGAAACAGAAGGCGATGAGCGGGAGGAAGGCATCATATCTGATCGTTTGTCAGGACGGATTGAGTTTCAGCATGTATCCTTTCGCTATCCTGAAATGGACAGAGAAGCGCTCAGGGATGTCTCATTTTCTGCAAAACCAAGAGAAACGATCGCGATTCTCGGTGCGACGGGCTCGGGCAAGTCCACGCTTTTTCAGCTCATTCCGCGGCTTTATCAGCCGGATTCAGGCCGCATTTACATAGATAAAAAGCCGGTTCAAGATTTTCCGGCTGAAGGGCTGCGCAGGCAAATTGGATATGTACCGCAGGAAGTCCTCTTGTTTTCCGGCACAATCAAAGAAAACATCGCTTGGGGCAAAGAAAATGCTTCACTAGATGAAATAATGGATGCGGCCAAACATGCGCAAATTCATGAAACGATTTTGAAGCTCCCAAATGGATATGACACAGTTTTGGGACAAAGAGGCGTCAACCTGTCCGGCGGCCAAAAACAGCGAATTTCCATTGCGCGGGCACTGATTCGAAAACCGGCTATCCTTCTATTAGATGACAGCACAAGCGCGCTTGATCTGCAAACGGAGGCGAAGCTGCTTGAAGCAATCAGCACATACCATTGCACAACTTTGATCATTACACAAAAAATAACCACGGCGATGAAAGCTGATCAGATTTTGCTGCTTGAGGACGGCGAACTGATTGAAAAAGGCACTCACAGTGAGCTGCTTTCTGCATCTCAGTTGTACAAGCGCATTTACGAGTCACAATTCGGAAGGGAGGGGAGCGAGTCATGCTAAAAGACATCCGCAAGCCTTTCCAATATCCCAAACTGCCAATTGACAAAAAAGAAGGCGCGAAAAAGCGGGCGAAAGCAAAGGATACAAAGGGCACACTGAGACGAATCTGGTCTTACTTGGCTGAAAGAAAAGGACTGCTCATACTTGTCATGCTGATGGTTATCATCAGCGCCATATTCGGGCTCCTTGGTCCCTTTGTGATCGGAAAGGCCATCGACCATTTTATCGTCGGGAAAACGGTCAGCGGCTTGATTCCTGTTTTGCTTCTTCTGCTCGCTATCTATATCATTCAGTCCCTGTCGCTTTGGTTTCAAAACTATTGGATGATTACGATCTCGCAGGGCACGGTTTTCAGAATGAGAAGCGAATTGTTCACCCATCTGCATGAGCTGCCGATTCCATTTTTTGATAAACAGCGGCACGGCGAGCTGATGAGCCGGGTGACGAATGACATCGAAAATGTCAGTTCTACCTTAAACACGTCAGTCATTCAAATTTTGTCAAGTGTGATCACCTTTGTCGGGACGATTGCGGTGATGCTGTACATGAGCCCGCTCCTTACATTGATTACGCTGACCATTATTCCGGTGATGGCAGCGAGCCTGAAATGGATCACCAACCGAACGGGAAAGCTGTTTAAAGAACAGCAGAAAAACCTTGGTGATCTGAATGGGTATATTGAGGAATCTGTTTCAGGCGCAAAGGTCATCAAAGCATATTCACGTGAGAAGCAGATTACTGCTGAATTTCTCGAAAAAAACGCTGCACTCAAGACGTCGGGCTTTTGGGCGCAGACGATTTCCGGGTTTATCCCGAAGGTCATGAACTCTTTGAATAACTTAAGCTTTACAATGATAGCGGCAATCGGCGGTTTGTTTGCGCTGAAAGGCTGGATCTCGATCGGCTCCATCGTCGTCTTTGCCGAGTATTCAAGACAATTTACACGCCCTTTAAACGATCTGGCCAACCAGTTTAATACGATGCTGTCCGCAATCGCCGGCGCTGAACGGGTGTTTGACGTGCTTGATGAAAAAGAAGAGCGCGAGGATGAAAAGAACGCCGTGCATCAGCCCATCCAAACAGGCAGCATTGAATTCCGCGATGTGTCCTTCGGTGACGATAAAGGGCAGCAGACACTGAAGCATTTACAGTTTACCGTGCCTGCAGGGCAGTCCATCGCGTTTGTCGGACCGACGGGGGCGGGGAAGACAACCGTCACTAACCTTATCGCCCGTTTTTACGAGCCTAACGATGGAAAAATTTTAATCGACGGTATAGATATTAAAACCCTTACTAGAGCAAGCCTGAGAAAAAACATGGGGTTTGTTCTTCAGGATTCTTTCTTATTTCAGGGAACGATCAGAGAAAACATTCGCTACGGCAGGCTAGATGCTTCTGATCAGGAAGTCGAAGCCGCTGCAAAAACAGCGAATGCCCATAGTTTTATTGAAAGGCTGCCAAAAGGGTATGACACCGTGCTGACGCAAAACGGTTCGGGCATCAGTCAAGGACAGAAGCAGTTGATTTCTATAGCGAGGGCGGTGCTTGCCGATCCGGTTCTTCTCATTTTGGATGAGGCAACAAGCAACATTGATACCGTTACAGAAGTCAACATTCAAGAAGCGCTCGCCCGTTTAATGGAAGGAAGAACAAGCGTCATCATTGCCCACAGGCTGAACACCATTCAAAGAGCGGACCAGATTGTGGTGCTAAAAGACGGTGAAATGATTGAAAAAGGCAGCCATGACGAGCTGATTCGGCAAAAAGGATTTTACAGTGACTTATATGAAAGCCAATTTGAGAAATAGACCTTTGTCCTGCACAGAGGTCTTTTTTGTTACAGATTTATAGTACTTTTATTTTATTTTCGTAAAATGTAACAAAATTACTTGACGTAAACAAGTTATGTATATATACTAGCTTACATTAAGTAAGTGATAACATTTATCAAGGAGGATAAAATGAATAAATCATTTGAAATTGGCACATTACTTTTAAGAGTTATTACAGGTATTATCTTTTTTGTTCACGGTTTATCAAAGTTTCAGGGAATGGAGGGCACCATCCAATTTTTCGGCAGCATAGGCCTTCCAAGCTTTATGGCGTATGTCATCGCAGCGATTGAACTCATTGGCGGAGTGCTGGTCTTCTTCGGATTGGCTACACGTATTGTCGGTGTACTGTTCGCTCTTACACTGATCGGCGCCATCATCACTGTTAAGCTGAAAGCGCCATTCATGGGCAATGCAGAATTTGATTACCTTCTGCTTTTGACATCCATTCACCTGGCGCTTACTGGAAGTCGATTCCTGGCGCTGGACCCATTTGTGTTTAAAGGAAAAAAGAACGGAAACGTTTCAGCATAAGAAAAGAGGCATGCAGCATGACCAGCATTCATGAGGATACACACATTGGCTATGCCAAACTCACAATTCGCAGTCTGGAGCGTTCGCTTCAGTTCTACTGTAACGTCATCGGTTTTCAAGTCTTAAAAAAGACGGATCGCCAAGCTGAATTAACGGCTGACGGGAAACGCGTACTGCTTATTCTTGAAGAAAATCCGAGCGCTGTCGTCTTGCCTGAACGGTCTGTGACAGGCCTTTATCACTTTGCGATTCTTCTTCCGGACAGGAAGGAACTTGGGATCGCGCTCGCCCGCTTGATTGAACACGGCATTGCTATCGGACATGGGGACCATGCTGTCAGCGAAGCGCTCTACCTGTCTGATCCTGACGGAAACGGCATTGAAATGTATGCTGACCGCCCCCGCAGCACGTGGCAGCGTGATCTGGAAGGAAACTATGTCATGACGACAACCGCTGTTGACATTGAGGGCCTTCTGGAAGAGGCAGGAGATGAGCGGAAAGCATCGCTTCCGAACGATACAATCATCGGACACATTCATCTGCATGTCAGTGATTTGAAAGAAGCAAAGGCGTTTTACACAGATGTACTGGGCTTTGACATTGTCGGAAACTATGCGGGCATGTCCGCCCTCTTCGTTTCAGCCGGGGGGTACCACCATCATATCGGCTTAAACATTTGGGCGGGAAGAAATGCGCCGCCTAAACCGACAAATGCCAGCGGACTAGACTATTACACTGTTGTCCTGCCTCACCAAGAGGAGCTGGTTTTAGTGGCGAACCGAGTCAAACATGCCGGGTATTCGATTGAAGAGACGGAAAACAGTTTTCGTGTGAAAGACCCTGTTTCCGGCGCCTATATTACATTTGTGATTTAACTGCAATCCCCTTGCCGAAAAAACGGCAGGGGGATTTTTTATTTTCCAGAAACTCCTGTCAAAAATGCCCTCAGGCAGGTATGATAAGAAGAGAATTGGGTATCGGGAGTGATGAGCGTGAAGGCTCTTTTTTTTACTAGGATTTTCACCTTAATGGTAAGCTGTTCGGTTTATTTTTTTCTTGTAGAGGATGACAGCTGGTTTGAGTATTTGTTCATCGCTGGCGGTGCAAGTGTATTCTTAGCAAATCATCTCTTATTAAGGGTACAGAAATATGCAATTATTTTTTGTCTAATTGATATTGCAGTTGGCTTTTCGTTCGGTTTCATGTTTCCGGGTACAGGTTTATATATTACATTGCTCAGCCCGGTTGCAGTTACCTTTTTTCTGAAGGGATTTGACCGAAAAACTGTATGGTCTGTCCTGTGTTTTTGTTTTATGATGTGGCTGATTGTTCTATTACGCACATATCATATGCTTGGTGATGAATATGTGATGGATCATTGCATCAGCATGACATTCGTTGTCTTCTGCGGTGTCGTGGGCAAATTAATCCGCAAGCTGTTGGAGGCTCAGGATACGGCAAAACAGCAGTTTCAGGAACTGACGGAGTCCCATCTGGCGCTGTCTGCTGCACATCAGGAGCTCCATTTATATGCGAAGCAAGTTGAAGAGCTGACTGCCATTTACGAGCGGAACAGAATGGCGCGGGAAATCCATGATACAGTGGGGCATAAAATGACGGCTCTTCTTGTCCAGCTGCAGCTTTTGCGTGAATGGCAAAAAAGAGACAGTCAAAAAGCGGATGAGACAGTAGGTGTCTGTGAAACACTTGCCCGTGAAGCGCTTGATGATGTCCGCTTATCAGTACGCACTCTGCAAACTGAAAACGATCCTTCGCTAATCGAATCGCTGAAACAGCTGACAGAGGACTTTTGCAAAAATGCAGGAGTCACAACAGAATTTGCGGTCAGCGGCGATCCTGCAATCATCCCGCTGTCTCTCCATCCGACCCTGATCAGAACGGCGCAGGAAGCACTGACCAATGCCAAACGGCACGGCGGCGCCACAGCTTGTTCAATACAGCTTGCCTGCACCACGGACAGCATCAGCCTTGTCATTAAGGATGACGGCAAAGGCAATCCCGAGGCAGCACTTGGTTTTGGCCTCTTGAATATGAAAAAGCGGGCAGCGGAACATGGTGGAATGATCCGCTTTGAAAGCGAACAGGATCAAGGATTTACTGTGAATGCAGAATTTTCACTTGCCAATAAAAAATGGAGCTTCAGGCCCGTGCAGCAAAAGGAGAGTTTATCATGATTAAGATCATCATTACCGACGATCAGGATATTGTCAGAGAAGGGCTGGCATCCCTGCTCCAGCTCCGAGAAGAGCTCGATGTGATCGCAACGGCGCGAAACGGACAGGAAGCATTCGAAAAGGCGAAAGAGCTGGAGCCGGATATCGTATTAATGGACATCCGCATGCCGGTTTCCAACGGGGTGGAGGGAACAAAATTAATCACAAGCTCGCTGCCCGGCGTAAAGGTTTTGATGCTGACAACCTTTAAGGATTCAGCGCTGATTGCTGAAGCGCTTGAAGAAGGAGCAAGCGGGTACCTGCTGAAGGATATGTCGGCAGATACGATTGTAAAAGCGGTGATGACTGTTCATTCTGGCGGAATGGTGCTTCCGCCGGAATTGACTGCCCAAATGCTGAATGAATGGAAGCGTGAAAAACAACTGAAAGGAATAAATGAGATAGAAAAACCTAAGGAGCTGCTCGGCCTGACCGAGCGCGAAATCGAAGTTCTGGCTGAGCTGGGGTACGGGCTGAATAACAAAGAAATTGCCGAAAAGCTTTACATTACAGAAGGCACAGTCAAAAACCACGTTTCAAATATTATCAGCAAGCTGGCTGTCAGGGACAGAACCCAAGCCGCCATTTACTCGGTCAGATATGGTGTATCTGTCTTTTGACATATGACGTTTTGCATATACACTTCTCTGAAAAGGCCTTTTACAGGCCTTTTTTTCATGCCCTATGTTCTATCTGCCGCTACATGCCGCACGCCTTTCTTTCTTCTACAATGGCAATGGATCAAAAAAGGAGTGAGACGACGTGCTGCAAGCAGAAAATATCAAAAAGGCATATGGGAAAAAAACAATCGTGAAAGGTATTTCTTTTTCCCTCCAAAAGGGGGAGTCGTTCGGTCTGCTCGGGCCAAACGGTGCGGGGAAGTCCACAACCATCTCGATGATTTCCGGCCTTGTGCCGCATGACAGCGGGAACATCACGGTGGGCGGCTATGTCATCGGAAAAGAAACGGCCAAAGCGAAACAAAAAATCGGCATTGTTCCGCAGGAAATTGCATTATATCCGACGCTGACGGCTCATGAGAATCTTATGTTTTGGGGGAAAATGTACGGACTTACGCACGGTGAGGCCAAAAATAGATCGGCAGAGGTCCTTGAATATGTCGGTCTGACTGAGCGGGCTAAAGATAAGATTGAAACATTCTCCGGGGGGATGAAACGAAGAATCAACATCGGTGCGGCTTTAATGCATAAGCCCGAGCTGCTGATTATGGATGAACCTACTGTCGGTATTGACCCTCAATCGAGAAATCACATTTTAGAAACGGTTAAACAGCTCAACGAAACGGGCATGACGGTGATCTATACGAGTCATTACATGGAAGAAGTTGAGTTTTTATGCGACAGGATCGGGATAATTGATCAGGGGGAAATGATTGCGATTGGCACAAAAACTGATTTGTGCAGCCGCCTTGGGGGCGATACCATCATTCAGTTCACGGTCAGCGGGATCAATGAAGCGTTTCTTGTGGCGATCCGATCTCTGGCCCATGTGAATGATGTAACAGTACATGAATTAGAGCTCAAAATTGACATTTCTGCGGCTCATCATGAGAAAGTCGTCACAAGTCTGCTTGCTGAAGCCGCTGCTCATCATATAAGCCTGCTGTCTCTTCAAGTGCAGGAACCGAATCTGGAGCGCCTGTTTCTGAATCTGACCGGCCGCACGTTGCGGGATTGAGGAGGGACGGCCATGAAAAAAAGCATATGGATCGCATGGAAAGATGTGAAAATCAGAATCACGGACAGAAAAGGGTTTATGATGCTTATCCTAATGCCGCTCATCCTAACCTGTATTTTAGGCGCAGCGCTCGGATCAGTTGTTGACGGAGGCAGCCGGATTGATGACATCAAAGTCGGCTACATTCAATCAGACCAGTCAGATGCAGCAAACATGTTTACAAAAGATGTTCTCAAAAAAATAAAGTCAATAAAGGTCACAAAAGTCGGCAGCAAAGACAAGATGAAAAAGCTGATTGATGCAAAGAAAATCGATGTAGGCATCGTTATCCCGAACCATTGGGAAGCCGGCAAAACCTCAGCTGTTGTTAATGCCGCTCCTGATCAAACATTGAAAAGTTCCATCATTGAAACAGCTGCAAGCTCATTTATAGAGCAATATAAAGCGGTAAAGGAAGCCGCGTCAGCCTCAATGGACTACATCAGCAAAACGGAAGCTGTACAGCAAGGAAAACTTGACCCTGCACAGTTTGCAGAAAAGCTGGCAAAGACGCTAGAAAAAGAAACAGGTGACAAGCTTACTATTGCGGAAAAATCTGTGGGCAGCAAAGCCGTTAACAGTTTTCAATACTATTCGGCGGCAATGCTTTGCATGTTTATGCTGTTTCATATCACAGTCGGGGCGAAATCATTTTTACAGGAAAAGGATACGGAGACGCTTGCCAGAATGCTGATGACGCCTGCGCAAAAATCTGTCATTCTCTTCGGAAAATGGCTTGGGACGTATCTGTTTGCCATCATACAATTTTTCATATTTCTGATCGTCACAATCAATGTATTTGGTGTGGACTGGGGCGGTAATCTGCTGTTCGTGAGTGTACTCGGGCTTTCTTACGCCGCAGCTGTATCTGGTATTTCAATGCTGCTTGCGTCGTGCATCAGCGATATGAAAACTGCAGATGCGATAGGCGGCTTCGGCATTCAATTGCTTGCGGTTCTCGGCGGGTCCATGCTGCCGCTGTACCAATTTCCGGACGTCTTGCAGTCTGTATCCAAAGCGGTGCCAAATCGCTGGGCGCTTGACGGCTTTCTTTCTTTAATGGAAGGGGGAGGCTGGGCTGACCTTCAAAAGCCTGTGCTTCTTTTTGCGGCGATCGGCTTTTGTTCACTTGTAATTGGTATCAGACGGCTTCATACAAGATAAGGAGGTACAAAAGGTGAAAAAAATTCTAGCCATTTGCGGCATTGAGCTTTCTCTCATTTTTAAGAAGCCACAGAACTATTTGATCATGTTTGCTGCCCCGCTTTTGCTTACCTTTGTATTTGGGAGTATGCTCAGCGGCAATGATGATAAGGTGCGGCTTGCAATCGTTGATCAGGACGATACGATTCTCTCACAGCATTATATTCGGCAGCTGAAGGCACACGATGATATGTATGTATTCGAAAACATGTCTGAAAGCAAAGCGTCAGAAAAGCTGAAACAAAAGAAAATTGCCGGGATCATCGTCATTTCCCGCTCGTTCCAGACACAGCTGGAAAAAGACAAACATCCTGAACTGATTTTCCGTCACGGCCCTGAGCTGTCGGAAGCGCCGATGGTCAAACAATATGTAGAAAGCACATTGGCAACGCTCAATATTCAGGTGACCGCGGCAAAAACGGCATCGCAGACAGCTGGAGAGAACTGGAAGGCTGCGTATAAAACCGTTTTCGCCAAAAAACATGAAGATACAGTTCCGGCTGTAACACGACAGACGCTCAGTGGTAAAAAAGAGGGTGCGGAAGCAAGTGACACAGCCTCCAGAGCATCAGGGTTTTCCATCCTGTTTGTCATGCTGACCATGATGGGAGCGGCTGGAACCATTTTAGAAGCAAGAAAAAACGGCGTATGGTCCAGATTGCTTACAGCCTCTGTCAGCCGAGCCGAAATCGGTGCTGGGTATGTGCTGTCCTTCTTTGTCATTGGCTGGATTCAATTTGGCATATTGCTTCTCGCAACCCATTGGCTGTTTGGCATCAACTGGGGGAATCCGGCTGCGGTTATGGTGCTGGTGTCGCTTTTTCTGCTGACCGTTGTCGGCATTGGATTGATGATTGCGGCCAATGTCAGAACGCCAGAACAGCAGCTTGCGTTCGGTAACTTGTTCGTCATCGCAACATGTATGGTGAGCGGGATGTATTGGCCGATCGACATTGAACCGAAATTTATGCAATCCATCGCTGAATTTCTTCCGCAAAAGTGGGCGATGAGCGGGCTGACAGAGATTATCGCTAACGGTGCCCGCGTCACAGATATTCTCGGAATCTGCGGCATCTTGCTTGCTTTTGCAGCAATCACTTTCGCAGCGGGGCTTAAGGCGCTACGAGCCTAAAAAACATCTGCCGTTTAGGCAGATGTTTTTTTGCATGTGGGTACATTCGTATGGGTGCAGCCTGAACTGCGGTTAATCCTTATCTATCATAGCTAAAATTGATTCCAGCCAAGAAACGTAATTTTTCTCCCGCTCCAGTGCTTTCGTCAGCACAAGATAGTGGCCGAAGTCCGGTGAAGAAAATGACATCGGCTCTGCTGAAGCCATAAGCTTTTCATAGCTTCCCTGTAAGTCAGAAAGCTTGGCCTGGCGTTTTTGCAGCTGGTCTTTGAACAAATCAGAAGCCTCCTGGCGCGATAGACAAGAAATGAAATAAGCCTTCAGCATAAATTCATCCTTCACCGTCTCGGGTATCGGCTGGTGGCGGATCAGCCAGTCATGCAGCTCCTGCTTTCCGCTGTCTGTCAGGGTGTACATCTTTTTCTCCAGCTTTGTGCCCTGAATCGTTGTCCGGAACGTGATAAATCCTTCATCCGTCAGCTTTTTGAGCTCAGGGTAAATCTGGCTGTGCTTGGCGCTCCAAAACTGGCCGAGCTCCTCTTTAAAATAACTCGTAATATCGTATCCACTCAATTCGCCTTTTCGCAAAAGCCCTAATATGGCGTATTTTAATACTCTCATGCTATCCTCCGTGTCTGGCTGTTTCGCAAAACAGATGAGCCGGTGCTCAACTGTGATTCTAACTGCCTATTCCCCTTATTATAGAAAAGGGAGGAAGGGAACACAACCGGGCTCTTTGGAAATGAAGATAAAAGGTTTGTCAGAAGGTATCCGATTTATCTCCGTCATATAAAAGAGATTTAAATTTAATTTTCAGAAAAAATATTAACCATATTGATTTTTTATGTATAATAGGTAATTGGTGGTATAAACATTTTAAGGGGGAATAAACGTGAAAAAAGTACTTATGGCATTCATTATTTGTTTATCGCTGATTCTATCTGTTTTAGCCGCTCCGCCGTCTGGCGCAAAAGCTGAATCAGTACATAATCCTGTCATTCTTGTTCATGGAATAAGTGGTGCATCATACAACTTTTTCGCTATTAAAAACTACTTAATTTCTCAAGGCTGGCAAAGCAACAAACTGTACGCAATTGATTTTTATGATAAAACAGGAAATAACCTAAATAACGGCCCGCAGCTTGCTTCATATGTTGACCGTGTTTTAAAAGAGACGGGGGCAAAAAAAGTAGATATTGTGGCTCATAGTATGGGAGGCGCCAATACGCTGTACTATATTAAATATTTAGGCGGGGGCAATAAGATTCAAAATGTCGTAACGCTTGGAGGGGCTAATGGTTTAGTGTCATCAACGGCGCTGCCGGGTACAGATCCTAATCAAAAGATCCTCTATACATCTATTTACAGTCTCAATGATCAAATTGTCATCAATAGCTTGTCTCGGTTACAAGGAGCGCGAAACATCCAGCTTTATGGCATCGGTCATATTGGCTTGCTCTCTAATAGCCAAGTGAACGGCTATATCAAAGAAGGGCTGAATGGCGGAGGCCTCAATACAAATTAATATCTTCATAAAAAACCTGCAGTCTCCGTTACGGCAGGTTTTTTGCATTTTTCTAGCAATCTCGTCTGAGAAAGATACACCAATAAGCCAGAGGGGTTTATGACCTTAGTCTATCATGCATACGTCAATTTATGACATCAGGCACTTTTTCAAATAGAGCGGACATGTTAAGGTACAACCATCGATTTCTATCAATTTGAAATAAAAGGAGCGCTGTTATGCAAATTAAAGAAATTTTTATGATCCGCTGCATTTCGTGCTTAAGTGTCGTCTTGCTCCATATCATTTCAATGGTCCTGATGCTTCAGGCAGAAGCTCTTGCAGATATTTCTCACACTGTTGATTCTTTCCGAACACTCCTGATGTTCAGCACGCCCGCTTTTATTTTCATCTCTGAATTTTTACTGGCCCGTTCTTATCCTGATGGGGTGCCTGACGGTTTTTTAAAGAAGCGGGGAAAAGTGATTTTTGTTCCTTTTTTATTTATCGCGGCCATCGATGCGCTGCTGATGACCAGTGCGATGGGGGGAGAGGTAACCTTTCTCGCGTTTGTGCAAAAATATCTGGCGAACGTATTCTTAGGAAACTTTATCGGATACTTCATTCTCGTCATCTTTCAATTTTACATGCTGCATATGATGTTTCATGAGTATTTGAAAAAAGCATCGCCGAAATGGGTGCTGTCTATCTCATTTGTGGTGACAGCCGCTTATTTAGGCTATTTCTCCGCAGCCAGCCCGGCTCCTGCTTCTGAAGAGGGCGGGGCATTTCCGTTCTTCTGGGTTCCGTTCGCAGGCTGGCTTTTCTACTTTTGTCTAGCCTACTATTGCGGAAAAGAATACAAGCGTTTTTTAGCGCTGCTGAACCAATACCGCTGGGTGGTGTACGGCGCCGCAATTGCTTCTGGGGCGCTGGTTGTCACTGTTTCTTATGTCGGTGAAATCGGCATGATCAGCTCGAAGCGGCCTGATATCATGCTGTATTCAACAAGCATGATTTTCCTGTGTTTTCACTTGTTTTCCAAAATGAAGCATGTGCCGAAAATCATGATGTTTATCAGCAACTATTCCTTTTCGATTTATCTGCTTCATGCCTATTTTATGATTATAGGCTACGTGTTGCTTTTGAATATGCCCGAAATTCCTGCCGTACCGGCTGTTCTCCTGCTGTTTGCCGTGTGTACAGCCGGCCCGATTCTGACCTCGTGGGCACTGAATAAATTCAAATACGGGTATTTATTTGTGGGGAAAATTTATCAGCCAAAACAGAAGAAGGTAACAGTCGAAGTGCGTGATCACGCAGGGTGAAAAGCAAGCGGCAGGAGGGCTCCTGCCGCTTGTTGTGTATTAAATCATACAGTATACACAATCTTTTTCTTGTAAAATAAAGGAGAAGAGTGAATAGAAGGGAGAACATTCATGACATCAGTCAATCTAAGCTACCCAATAGGAGAATACAAGCCGAGGGAATCCATATCGAAGGAGCAAAAAGATAAATGGATTCAAGTACTTGAAGAAGTGCCGGCAAAATTGAAGCAAGCTGTAGAGGGCATGACGGACAGCCAGATTGACACACCGTACCGGGACGGTGGACGGACCGTTCGGCAAGTTGTTCATCATCTGGCTGACAGTCATATGAACAGCTATATTCGTTTTAAATTGAGCTTGACGGAAGAGACACCGGCTATCCGTCCGTATGATGAAAAAGCATGGTCGGAGCTAAAAGACTCGAAAACGGCAGATCCGAGCGGCTCACTTTCGCTTTTGCAGGAGCTTCACGGAAGATGGAAGGCTCTGCTCCGCACTCTGACGGATCAGCAATTTAAGCGCGGATTTTATCACCCTGATACAAAGGAGATCATTACCCTGGAGAACGCGCTCGGCCTGTATGTCTGGCACTCACATCACCATATCGCTCATATTACGGAGCTTTCCAGACGAATGGGGTGGTCTTAACGCTTTTGCCGGCGGAAAGCCGGAATACTGATAGCAGCAATCACCAGAAGTGAGATCACAGCAGCCGCTGCATATAAATGATCATAGCCGCTGGCGACACTCGCATGAATGGCGTCGCTTATCGCGGTTTTGACTTCAGGAACGGGAATGCGTTCGATTTGTTCTTGTAAAGAAGAAACATCAGAACTGTCGATCTCCGGCATCATCTGCATCGCCTTTTCTGAATATCCGCTGTCCGATAAGCGGCTGTTGATCTCATCACCTATTTGGTCAAACCCGGCTGTGATAAAACCTGCATAAAGAGTAGGCGCCAAGGTCAGTCCAATTTGTCTTACTAATGAAAGCGTGCCAAGAGCTGTACCCTTATTTGTTTTTGCCGCTTCTGATACAAGGACGTTCAGCGGAGCGCCTAACAGAAAGCCAAAACCGATCCCAGCTGCCACACTTGCGATCACAAACTCCCATTTTTCCGTCACCCAGAGCGGAAATAAAGCAAACCCCGCACATGAGATGATTCCCGAAAGAATAACGGTTTTTACAGGACCTTTTTTGTCGGTAAGCGCTCCGCCAAGCCAAGCGCCGATTCCGGAAGCCAACGCAAGCGGTGTCATCCAATAGCCTGCTTTTGCGGCAGGGACACCCAAATACTGTTCGACATATGACGGGATAAAAATGACTGCCGCCAAGAGCCCCCCGGATAACAAACCGATGATAAGCGTGCGCTGAAACATATGGTTTCGCAGCAGAGAATACGCCAAAATGGGATCGCCTCCTCGCATTTCAACTCTCTTTTCATACGAGATAAGCGCTGCAAAACAGAGTATGCCAAAAATAATACATCCATAAATCTTCGGATTCCCCAAGCTGTGTAAGAGATTTGCCCCGTCAAGGTTCGTCATGCCGTACATCACGGCTAAAATCGACAGGGACAGAAGGAAGATTCCGGACGCATCGAGGCGCTTAGCTTCAGGTGCTTTTGTTTCCGCGATAAAGTATGCGCCGAAAACAACCAATAGCACGGCAATCGGCAAATTAATCAAAAATAGCCAATGCCAAGACCCGGTCCAATCAAGCAGAAAGCTTCCGATATTTGGCCCGAGCACAGCGGCCATCCCGTTCATTGCGCCAAGCAGCCCAAGGGCCTTCCCCTGTTTTTCCTTTGGGAGAGTCGCGAGAATGTGAGAGCTGCCGATGATGAAAATCCCGCCGCCTCCAAGCGCCTGAATCAGCCGCGATATCAGAAAGAGCGGGAAGCTTTGGCTCAAAGCAACAAGCAAAGAACCAAGTCCGAACAGGCAAACCTCAATGAGAAAGAGTTTTTTTCTGCCGTAGCGGTCGGAAAGCTTTCCGACGATTGGCACACTGACGCTAAGACCAAGCGTATAAAGGGTAATGCCCCATGATCCCCAGGAAGGAGAAACGGAAAACGACTCGTTTATCGTTGTTAAGGCAGCTGAAATAATTCCGTTATCTAGCGCAGCCATAAATACACCAATCGTAAACAGGCTGATCGCCCACTTTTGGCCTTTCTGCTCTGTTAATGATTCAGACATATTCATCAACCCCTTTTTTTATTCATTCAAAGTATATTATTCATTTTAAATGAACTAAATGTCAAATAAAAAAAGCCTGCTCCCGCAGTTTGCGGATGACAGACTTTACAGATTTATTCTTTTTTCGCTTTCTCTAATGCTCTTGAAAGGATAGACAGCCCTTCGGAAACAGCCTGCTTTTCTTCAGGGGACAGCAGCTCTAATGAACGCTTCAATTTCAGGTGGCCTTTTTCATACAAACCCCGGAAAATCTTTTTCGCATTCTCTGTCAACTGAACAACTACAGAGCGGCGGTCCTCTTCAGAATGTGAGCGTTTGACAAATCCTGATTTTTCAAGCCGGTCAAGCAGCCCAGTTGTATTGGACAGGGAAGCCCCCATTTTTTCAGCAATGTCGCTCACTTTCAATGTTCCATGGTTGTTTAATAGCATCAGCACCTTCATTTGCGGCATGCTCATATCCAACTTCATCCACTCGGACACATCACCGAGCCCGGCGGACGTTAAGACTTTCATATAGAGCACCCATATTTCCCGTTCCTCCGATGAAAGAATGTTTTCGTTTAATACTGTTGTATCGTGTAAATTATATTCCATTTCATCACTTCCTCATCATTCACTCCTCTTACCATATTACTCGATTTTCACTCCTGAAAGAAAGTGAGCAGAAACCGCATGCGGGACTTTGTCCGAAAAATAACGGTAGTGTATAATGAGTTGGAGATTATTGGGGGAGAGGATCGAACTAGAATATGATTGGAGAGACCATTGCTGATTAAAAAGAATGCTTTATCAATATTAAAAATCGTTTTTCCTATTGCTGTTTTGCTATTTGTTATTTATCAATCGAAAAAAGAACTGACAAATCTGTCATTCAAACGTACGCTCATGGTCATCAACGGACTGGAACGAACTGACTTATTCATGCTTGTGTTGATCGGCTTGCTGGCTGTTGCGGCCATGTCGCTGTATGATTACGTCCTGAAATACTCACTTCGCCTATCGATCACAAACGGAAAAGTATTCAGGGTTTCCTGGATCGCCAATTCATTTAATAATGTGCTGGGCTTCGGCGGTTTAGCCGGCGTCGGGTTAAGAATGATGTTATATAAGGAGCATACGAAAGACCATAAGGCACTCGTGAAAGGAATCGCCTGGCTCACATCATCTATGCTGCTCGGATTATCTGTTTTCAGCATTTTCGTTGCTGCGAGAGTGCTGCCAGTGGATGAAGTGATTCATGAAAAGCCTTGGCTATGGGCGGTCGTTATCGGTTTTGCGCTGATATTGCCGCTATCTTTGGCGGTGTCCAAAATAAAAGACCGCAAAGCTGGGGACGAAGAGAATGCGGATAAAGTGAAAAATCCGATTTTCGCATATATTGGAGCTTCAGTTGTTGAATGGCTCATGGCCGGGACCGTCATCTATTTTGCTTTGTTCGCTATGGGCATTCATGCAGATATCAGGTATGTGTTCGGGGTGTTCGTCATTGCGGCGATCGGAGGAATGATCAGCCTCGTGCCGGGCGGCTTCGGCTCGTTTGACCTTTTATTTTTGCTGGGGATGGAGCAGCTTGGCTATCATCAGGAGGCCATCGTTACTTCTATTGTGTTGTACAGGCTCGCCTACTCATTTATCCCATTTATCTTGGGACTGTTCTTTGCCGCCGGCGACCTGACGGAAAATACAATGAAGCGGCTCGAAACGAACCCGCGCATCGCACCGGCAATTGAGACGACAAACGTTCTGCTTGTTGTTCAGCGTGCGGTATTAGTGAGAATTTTGCAAGGCTCGCTTTCCCTTATTGTGTTCGTAGCAGGTCTGATTGTCTTGGCCTCTGTTTCCTTGCCGATTGACAGGCTGACGGTTATACCGCACATTCCGCGCCCGGCGCTTTTGCTGTTCAACGGCCTGTCCTTAAGCTCAGCGCTCATTCTGCTAATTTTGCCGATCGAGCTTTATAAACGGACAAAACGTTCCTATACGATGGCCATTACAGCGCTTGTTGGCGGCTTTGTGTTCAGCTTTTTAAAAGGGCTTAACATCAGCGCGATATTCGTACTGCCGATGATTATCGTATTGCTTGTGCTATTGAAAAAACAATTTGTCCGCGAACAGGCATCCTATACACTGGGACAATTGATATTCGCTGTGGCGCTGTTTACTGTGGCGCTCTTTAACTACAATCTGATCGCGGGCTTTATTTGGGACCGGATGAAGAAGGTGCTGCGTCACGAATATTTCGTCCACAGCACCTCGCATATTACACATGCAACCATCATGGCGATCATTATTGTGCCGCTGTTCTTCTTGATATTTACAGTGGTCTATCATAAGAGAACGAAACCGATCGGAGAGAAAGCTGACCCTGAGCGTCTTGCTGCGTTTCTCAATGAAAAAGGCGGCAACGCGCTGAGCCATCTTGGTTTTCTTGGAGATAAGCGGTTTTATTTTTCCAGTGATGGGAATGCACTGCTTCTATTCGGGAAAATCGCCAGAAGGCTGGTCGTGCTCGGCGATCCGTCTGGCCAAAGAGAATCATTCCCGCTCGTGCTGGAAGAATTTCTGAACGAAGCGCATCAGAAGGGATTCAGTGTTTTGTTCTATCAAATTGAACGAGAGGACATGGCGCTGTATCACGATTTTGGCTACAACTTCTTTAAACTTGGCGAGGAAGCATATGTAGATTTAAATACATTCACCTTGACTGGGAAGAAAAAAGCTGGCCTTCGGGCAATCAATAACCGCTTTGAGCGGGAGGAGTATACTTTCCATGTGGATCATCCCCCATTTTCTGATGCGTTTTTGGAGGAGTTGAAGCAAATCTCAGACGAATGGCTCGGCTCGAAAAAGGAGAAGGGATTCTCGCTCGGATTTTTTGATCCTTCCTATTTACAGAAAGCGCCGATCGCCTATATGAAAAATGCAGAGGGAGAGATCGTTGCATTCGCAAATGTCATGCCGATGTACCAGGAGGGAGAGATATCGGTTGACCTAATGCGCTATCGCGGCGACGCTCCAAATGGCATTATGGACGCATTGTTTATCCGTATGTTTTTATGGGCAAAGGAAGAGGGCTGCACGTCATTTAATATGGGGATGGCACCCTTGGCTAATGTCGGCACTGCCTTTACATCCTTCTGGTCCGAAAGGTTTGCCGCTGTCATTTTTAATAATGTCAGATACATGTACAGCTTCAGCGGCCTAAGAGCCTTTAAAGAAAAATACAAACCGGAGTGGCGAGGGAAATACTTAGCGTATCGGAAAAACAGATCTCTTTCTGTTACCATGTTCCTCGTTACACGTCTGATTGGCAAAAGCAAAAAAGACTCCGTCTAATAAGACGGAGTCTTTTTTTTATTTCGTTTTTAAGAAGTAGGTTTCAATATCATCAAGCAGGTAGTTTGCGGCTTTAATTCCGCCTGCGGTTGTCCATACGACGTCATCGACTTCATGCGCATTACCTGATTTCACGGCCTTTAGGTTTTTCCATAGTGAACTGCTTGTCCACTGATTGGCCCATTTTTCATTTTCCTTTGCATTATCGGCTTTATAAGTGAAATAAAACAGCACATCAGCATCCATATCAGGAATAGATTCTTTACTGTCAGTTGAGAACGTAAATTGGTCCTTTTGTTTCTTGAACAGTTCTACTTGTTTTTCAGGGCGTTTGAAGCCAAGCTGGTCTAAAATAATCCCTGAGAATGAATCGGTATAATAGATTCTTGATTCACCGGATAAAAAGCGTACGACTGAAACGGTTTTGTTTGTCTGGTCGCCCAGCTTGTTTTTTAAATCAGAAACACGTTTATCAAAAGCGGCAATGACTTCCTTGCCTTTGTCCGCCTTATTCACCGCGTTGGCGTATAGAGTCAGGTTATCCTTCCAGTTCCCGGCCAAAGATTCAGCAAAAACAGTCGGCGCAATCGCATTTAACTGATCATAAATTTTTTCCTGGCGCACTTTGTTTCCAATAATCAAATCAGGCTTTAATTCTGCGATGGCTTCCACATTCGGTTCCGTTTCAAGACCGACGTTTTTAACACCTTTCATGTCATCTTTCAGATAGTCATACCACGGGTCGCCCTTCCATGACTTTACGGCTCCGACCGGCTTAATGCCAAGCGCTAAGAGCGCCTCTGTTCCTTCATTAGTTAAAACAACAATCCGTTTTGGATTGGCGGGGATGTTGTCTGATGTCCCCATTGCATGTTTGACCGTTCTTGTTTTGCTGCTTGACCCCTCGCTGTTGCTTGAACTTTCTGAACTATTACAGGCAGAAAGTACCATAACGGCCATTAAAAATACGAATAGCATGCTGATATGCTTTTTCATCTTTTTCCTCCCAATATTGAAATTCATTATCATTTAGATCATAATAAGCAGTGTTAAGAGTGTCAATCCCTAATTGAGGATTATTCTCAAAAACAAACATTACATAGTAAATAACTAGGAGAATTAGATCATGATCTGCAAAAAGGCATCTTCAAAATGGATTGTGTTAGTATGTCTGATTTTCATTTTATTGGCGGCTGTCTGCGCAAGCGTCGTGTATGGCTATACAGGTACGTCATGGAGACAGGTCTATCAGGCGTTTACTTCCTTCAATGGAACAAATGAGCATGTCATCATCAAGGATGTCAGGCTTCCGCGCGCTTTGGTTGCGACAGTCGTCGGCGCCTCGCTTGCAGCCGCGGGTGCTCTCATGCAGGCGCTCACAAAAAATCCGCTTGCGTCACCGGGGATTTTCGGGATTAACGCCGGTGCAGGTTTTTTTATTGTTGCCGGATCGTTTTTTCTGCATATTCAGTCACCTCAGGCATTAGTATGGAGCTCGTTTCTGGGGGCAGCATTTACCGCCGCGATCGTCTATGCAGCAGGCTCGCTTGGGAGGGAAGGGCTGACGCCAATCAAACTGACGCTGGCGGGAGCTGCCATGGCAGCCATGTTTTCTTCTCTGACACAGGGCTTGCTGTCTGTCAACGAACTCGAGCTTGCCCAGGTGCTTTTTTGGCTGACTGGCTCTGTGCAGGGCCGGAGTCTGGATCTGTTGATGACGATGTTTCCATATGCAGCGGCAGCGCTGGTAATCTGCTTCTTTCTCGGCCAAAAAATTAATCTCCTCGTTATGGGAGAAGATGTGGCAAAAGGACTCGGCCAAAAAACAGGCCTGTTAAAATTTGTGATGGCGCTTTGTGTTGTCATGCTTGCAGGGTCCGCTGTCGCCATTGCCGGGCCGATTTCTTTTATCGGCATCATTATTCCGCATTCTGCCCGCTTTGTCGTTGGTAATGATTATCGCTGGGTTCTGCCATTTTCCGCTGTTTTGGGTGCCATTTTGCTTGTTTGCGCGGATATCGGTGCGCGATATATCATTATGCCTCAGGAAGTTCCTGTCGGGGTCATGACCGCCATCATCGGAATGCCTGTGTTTGTGTACATCGCAAGAAGGGGGGCGAAGCTATGAAACTTCGTTTTGGCGTTACTGCGGCTGAAAAGAAAGCATGGATCGTCTTTTTGGTTTTACTGGGGGTAACAGCTGCTGTACTCATCATAAGCGCTGGTCTCGGACAAAGGTTTATTCCTCCCTGGGATGTAGCAAAAACATTCTTTGGTGCAGGTTCCAAGCTGGATGAACTGATGATCATGTCGTTCCGCATGCCAAGAATTTTGACGGCTTTATGCGCCGGTGTCTGCTTGGCAGCGGCAGGCGCGATATTGCAGGGGCTTGTCAGAAACCCTCTCGCATCTCCGGATATTATCGGAATAACAGGAGGAGCGGCGGTAGCGGTCGTGCTTTTAATGATGTTCTTCTCAGACCGCAGCAGTTCACTTACGATCAGTCTGTCATGGCTTCCAGCAGCCGCATTTATCGGCGCATCGGCTGTCGGGCTCATCGTCTATTTACTGGCATACAAAAATGGCGCCTCCACATTTCGGCTGGTGCTTATCGGAATCGGATTTTCAATGTCGGCGCAGGCGATGACTACCCTGTTGATGATCAAAGGCCCGATTTACCGGGCATCACAAGCCAATGTATATATCACTGGGTCAGTTTATGGGGCAAACTGGCAGCATGTAAAAATAGCTATTATCTTATCTGTCATTCTCTTATTCATTTGTTTTGTCGCGCTAAAAAATATGAATATACAGGTGCTGGGTGAAGATATTGCGGCGGGTGCAGGAAGCGCTGTGCAGCGAAATCGTTTTTTCTTGCTACTTTTGAGTACGGCTCTTACTGGTTGTGCAGTTTCAGTTGCCGGCACAATCGGTTTTGTCGGGCTGATGGCGCCCCATATTGCAAGACGGCTTGTCGGCTCATCTTATGGCGCGCTGCTCCCAGCGTCGGCACTTATTGGAGCTCTGCTCGTTTTAACAGCTGATATCGTCGGCAGAACCTTATTTGCTCCGGTGGAAGTGCCGGCCGGCGTCTTTACAGCGGCTATCGGCGCACCTTATTTTATTTATTTGCTCTATAAAACAAGAAATTCTTGATCGTTACACCCATTTTCTTAAAAAAGAAAATGGGTTTTTTTGATAATGACTGAAGATTCGTAATTATTTTTGCTATACTGACAGAGACATTGATAAAGAAAGGGCGGCAGATGAATGAAAGAAGCAGAGGTATTAAAATATGAAGCATTTACAAGCAGTCCCGGCAAAGGAAACCCCGCAGGCGTCGTTTTGCGGGGAGACGTTTATACGGAAGACGAGATGCAGATCATAGCTGAGCGTGCCGGGTATTCAGAAACCTCCTTTATCCGAAAAAGCGAGTCGGCCGATCTTGAACTCCGTTACTTTACACCTGGACACGAAATGAATTTGTGCGGTCATGCGACAGTTGCGTCTCTTTACGCATTATGTGAGAAAGGAATGCTGGAGAGCGGTAAAACGTACAGCATCCAAACGAAAGCGGGTATCCTGCCTGTGAAGATTTCTGAAAAAGATGGCCGTATTCATATCACGCTTGAACAGGCCTCTCCGCAATTCAAACCATTTACAGGCGATCGGAGAAAACTTGCGGACGCACTGGGTATCACCGAAGAGGATTTTCATGAAGACCTTCCGATTGTGTTTGGCAGCACTGGCATATGGACAGCCATCGTTCCGCTTAAATCATTGGAGGCTTCCAAAAAAATGGTGCCAGATAACAAACAATTTCCGGAAGTGCTAATTGATCTGCCAAAAGCTTCAGTCCATCCGTTTACCTTTGAAACCGTTCATCCCGACAGCGACCTGCACGGACGCCACTTTTCATCCCCGTATTCGGGAACGATTGAAGACCCCGTGACCGGCACAGCATCCGGCGTGATGGGGGCTTATATGAAACATTATGGCAATGCCGAGCAGCATAAATTTATCATTGAACAAGGGCAGGAAATTGGAAAAGACGGAAAAGTGGAGATCGAAATGAACGAAGCCGGCGGCCATGTGAAAGTGAACATGACAGGAACAGCCGTTTACTCAGAAACCCGTATTCTTAAAATCTAATACGGATGATGGTTTACAAAAAGATGCACTTTCCGTTATCATTATGAAATGATAATCATTTTCAATTGCATAGGAAGGTGAGACGGTATGCCTCAAACCGAACAAATACATCAGCATTCAGTACTGCGGGACATCATACGCAGCAGAAGATCAATTCGAAAGTTTAAACAAGAGCCAGTACCTTCAGCAGTCATTCTTGACATGCTTGAAACGGCAAAATATGCGCCAAATCACAGAGTGACAGAGCCATGGAGATTTATTTACGTTTCCAGTGAGACAGGTAAAGCGAACCTCATCAATACATTTGCAGCGTTCTCTATGAAATCCAAGCCGGATATGACAGAGGAAAAGCTTCAAAATTTCAAAAACACACTTGGGCGCGTTCCGGGATTTCTCCTCGTCGTGTTTCAGGAAGATGAAAACGAAAGAGCGCGGGACGACGATTTTGCGGCAACAAGCTCGTTGATTCAAAATCTTCAGCTTCTTGCTTGGGAAAAAGGAATCGGCATGGTTTGGAAAAGCGGAAAAATCCTTTATGACAAAGAAGTCCATCAGGCCTTTGGTTTGCATGATAATGAGCGTTTCGCCGCCATCATACAAACAGGTTATCCTGACGAGGCGCCGGAAGTGAAAAAACGCACACCGATCCGCGACCGGTTCACTGAAATGTAAAAAACCCCTTGTCTCAAACGGAGACAAGGGGTTTTTCATTAACGAGATTTCTTTTTCGCTCTGTTGTCGGCTGCTTTCGCACGCTCTTGCGCTTCGCGGTCATCTGCATCAGCAAGCTCGGTTGAATATTCTTCGTAAACGCCGTCAGTTTCCCTTTTTAATGCATCGGGAACTTGTGGAAGCTTTTGTTTGTTTTTATCACGGTTTTTGTGGATATGATTTCTGCCCATATCAAATTCCCCCTAAAAAGTGATATCAAACAAAGATAGTATTTGGTTTTAAGGGGCTATGTATTCCTACTTCCGCTTAGCAGCTTTTTCCGCTTTTTTAAATTCGCCTGAATAAAGAACTTCCTGCATTTTTTTCAGGTTGGCGCCTTGCTGGTGCTTCTCCCTCTTTTTTTCCATAAAAGGACCTCCTTCAACCATGTTATTCTTAAGTTTGACGCTTCCTGCTGTTTTTATACAGTCTTTCGGTCCGCTATCAGCTGTGAGAGTGCAAATTCAAGATCCGAATATGTAAAACGAAATCCAGAGGTTATCGCTTTTTTAGGAAGAGCGCGCTGTCCTTTCACAATCAAAAGACTCATTTCACCCAATGCTTTTGATAAAAAGAATTCCGGGACGGGGAGCCAGTGCGGGCGGTGCTTCACCCGTGCAATCGCTTTTCCGAATTGCTTCATGTCCACAGGATTGGGTGCGGTGACATTCATTGGGCCTGAGATGCCGGCGTTTTCCACCGCATATCGGATCATCTGGGCCGCATCCTCGACATGAATCCATGACAGCCACTGCCTTCCCGTTCCAATCGTTCCGCCGGCCAGAAACTTATAGGGGAGAACCAAAAGTGGTAAAGCGCCTTTTTCTCCAAGCATCACGCCAAATCTCGCATAAACTGTCCGGATACCCATCGCTTCAATATGCTGTCCTTCCTTTTCCCACAGGTGTGCAGTATGGCTGAGAAAATCCTCATCTGACGTTGCAGAATCCTCTGTGAAAGTTTTCTCAAGGCTTGTGCCGTAAATGCCCACGGCACTGGCTTGGATCAATGTCTTCGGCTTCTCCTTCTGTTTCTGAATAAGCCGCTGCACTTCACGCGTCGCATTGATACGGCTGGAGAGAATGTGCTGCTTCGTTTTTTCTGTCCAGCGGCCAAAAATCGATTTTCCCGCAAGGTTTATCCAGACATCAATATGAGGAAGTTCCTGCTCCGGGGCGGCTCCTTCCGTCAGCCATTGGACATATGTCATATTTTTTTGTTCAGTTTCCCTTGCGTTTCTTGATAAAATATAAACATGGTGTCCCTGGCGGGTAAGAACGCCTGTCAGATGCTGGCCGAGAAAACCGGTTCCGCCCGTCATTGCGATATTCATGAACATCTCTCCTCATCGTTCTAATAAATATACTTTACCTCATTGTAATAAAAGAAAACGCGTTTCAGGCCTGAGAAGGGAGATTAAGATGCCGTTTATTACAAAAATATCAACGCAAAAAAAGAATACGGAACGCTTCAATATTTTTCTGGATGATAAATACGCCTTCAGTGTGGACGCGGATGTGCTCGTGAAATTTGAGCTCAAGAAGGGAAAAGAACTCGATGATCTTGACATCATTGAGATTCAATACGGCGATGAAGTGAAGAAAGGCTTCAACCGTGCGCTTGACTTTTTATCCTATCGAATGCGGTCGACGAAAGAGGTCGAGGACCACTTAAAGAAAAAAGAAACCTCGCCCCCCGTCATTGCGGAAGTCATCCATAGGCTTAACGATTACAAGTACTTAAACGACCAGGAATTTGCCGCAGCCTATGTCAGCACTCACAAAAAAACAAACGGAAAAGGCCCTGATGTTTTGTTCAGAGAGCTAAGAGCGAAGGGAATTGATGACGATACAATTAAGGAGGCGCTAAGTTCCTTTTCCTTTGAAGATCAGACAAGAGAAGCGGTCAAGCATGTTGAAAAGCTTCTCAAAAAAGATAAAAAGCTTTCGACGAAAGAATTCAAACAGCGCGCCCAGCTGCAGCTTCAGCGCAAGGGCTTCTCATTTGATGTTATCAGCGCGGCGATGGATCAGATTGAATATGAAAATGATGAAGACACAGAGAAAGAAGCGCTGCGCCTTCACGCGGAAAAAGCGTTTAGAAAATACCGCTATGACGGCTCATATGAAAGCGCCATGAAGGTCAAACAATTTTTATTCCGCAAAGGATTCTCACTCGATTTAATCGAGCAATTACTGCAGGAAGAGGAGTACTGAAATGGAGAAACGATACAGTCAAATGACACCTCACGAACTCAATACCGAAATCGCATTACTTTCTGAAAAAGCAAGAAAAGCCGAACAGCATGGAATCATAAACGAACTGGCAGTGCTCGAACGGAAAATTACGATGGCAAAAGCATATTTGCTGAACCCGGAAGATTACTCACCGGGAGAAACATATCGTGTGGAAGACACTGAGGACGAGTTTACCATCAGTTATTTAAATGGCGTTTTCGCATGGGGATACAGGACCTCTTCCCCTCAACAAGAGGAAGCGCTGCCAATCTCAGTATTGCAAGAAAAAGAATAAAGCGTAACAGGAGGCTGATGATCAGCCTCTTTTTGTTTGCAGCACATTTACACGAATTCTTAAAGAAAAAATCATTGAATTCACTTGAAAAATCTTTTAAGATGAAACTCGTTGTTTTTTAAAATCAAAGGAGGCGATGACGTTGAGTATCAAAAACCCATCTGTAAAATTTATTATATTTGTTCTTATGATTTGTACATTTTCAATCGGCTATACAGAATACGCGGTGATGGGTATTTTGACGTCGATTGCCAATGACTTTCATATACAGGTTTCATCCGCAGGGCTTCTTGTCACGGCTTATGCGGCAAGCGTTTGTTTGACAGGACCGCTCGTCACCATCATTTCCGTCAAGCTTCCGAGAAAGCCTGTGCTTCTTGGGCTTATGGCGATATTTATCCTTTCAAACCTGATGAGCGCACTGGCGCCGAATTTTGCGGTATTGGCCATTTCAAGAATTTTATCTGCGTCCATTCACGGCGCTTTCTTCGCGATTGCCATGGTATTCGCAAGTGAAATGGTTCCGCCGGAAAAGCGTGCTGCAGCTGCTGCTTCAATGAACGGCGGACTGACAGTGGCTCTAATGCTTGGTGTTCCATTCGGCTCTTATCTCGGAGATGTCCTGAATTGGAGAGCGGTGTTTTCCATCATTACGGCACTTGGTGTCATCGGATTTTTAGGCCTTATGGCTGCCGTGCCGAACAGAAAACCAAAAGTGATCCCAATGCTTATGAATGAGTGGGGGGTTTTTAAACACAAACAAGTGCTGTTTTCCTTCGCGATTACCATTTTAGGCTATTCCGGTGTCTTTATCGCCTACACCTTTATCGAACCCATTTTAAGGCATTCAGCCGGATTCAGCACGGTTGGCATTACAGGTGCTCTCTTTGCGTATGGATTGGGAGGCGTTGCCGGGAATTTCTTTGCTGGAAAAGTACCGCTGCCTTTGCTGACTCGGACGATGATCGGCGTAATGATCGGTTTAATCGGTGTTCTGGCTGTATTTCCTTACATCGCCATTTACCCGGCTGCAGCCATTGTGGCAACGTTCCTATTCGGGGCATGCGCATTCGGCACGCCGCCTCTTCTGCAAACAAAGGTCATTTCCTCATCTGAGGGCGGCACAACCATTGCCGCAGCTGTCAGCGTATCAGCATTTAACCTTGCCAATGCCCTTGGTGCATGGATCGGCGGAATGATTTTAAACGGAACAGGCTCTTATTCCTGGCTGTTTGCAGGAGGTGCGCTTATGACCGCATGCGGACTTGTGCTTTCTACCTTCGCACACTTATCAGAAAAGAAAAGCGTCTACGAATATCAAGTCAATAAAGGGTAAAAACAGCTGCAGTGTATGCAGCTGTTCTTCTTTACCGTTTGCCTGAGGCTCTCATTCTTTCTTGAGGATGCTGATTGATAGATCCGTCAGCACGCTTTGAAGCATAGTCGTCCTTTGCTCTCGGTTCACCCTGAAATTTGTTTTCGTTTTCGTAAGGAAATCCTTTTTCTTTATTTCGGACCATGTCATATCCCCCTAGGTTCGAGATCAAAAAGTTGCGTCTTTCCAGATGAAGACGTAAGGTTAGTATATGGAGAACACCACGTAATAAAGCGTTATTTTTTTCCTGGAGAAAGGAGACTGCACACATGAATATGTACATTGAGAAACTGACTAATCTGCTTCTGGAAAAGAACGAGATGATCAGCTATATACAGGCAAAAACGTGGGTGGAATTGTTATGGAGCGATTTCGAAGCAACCTATGCAAAAGCCGGACACGCCTATCAAGGTGAAAAAATGACTGAAAAAATCGTCACACAATGGATTGAAAACTATGGCGGCCAGCTCCACCTTTTTCAAAGCTCCCGTAACGACGTGAATGATTACTTAAATCAAAGCAGAGGCCTTTTGCACTAAAAACCTGCCGTTAACGACCGGCAGGTTTTTTCATTTTCTTAAAATTACCTTAAAAGGAAGAAATCATAAACAAAACATGTTTCACCAGCCTGTCAATCAGGGAATACCACTTATATCTTGTCAAAATGCGAGGAGGAGCTTTATATGAAAAAGAAACAAGTAATGCTCGCTTTAACAGCTGCCGCAGGACTGGGTTTGACAGCACTTCATTCCGCTCCCGCAGCAAAAGCTGCGCCCCTTCACGACATATCTGTCAGCATGCCATCATCCGATTCTTACATCATAAAAGCAGGAAAGCTGAATGTCCGGACTGAGCCAAATCATAAAGGTGACATTCTCGGCACTGTATCATCAGAACAAAAGGTAAAAGTCGATAGGTTCATAAATGCCGATTGGGCTCAAATTCATTTCAAAGGAAAAAAAGCGTATATTTCAACTCACTTTTTAATGAAAACCGCAAGCCAAGCGAAAACAACGAAACAGACAGCCTTCTATACACCGACGCCCGAAAACGGAAAAGCTAAGCAGCTCTCATCTGGAACAGAGGTGACAATACTCGGGTGGGGATTTAGTGAAAACGGAGGATTTGACTTCACTTGGGCGTTCGTGGATTATGGCGGTGTAATAGGCTATATTCACACAAAGGATTTACAAATGCGATAAAAAGGCAGGCCGAGGCTTGTCTTTTTGCCTATGCATGAAACATTTCTTCTTTCTGCACGTAACAATGAGAAAGGAGATGATGATATGACGGGTTTAGTCGGCGGAGGGCTTATGATCATTGCGGGCATACTGATCAAACTGTTTCCTCCCAAATCGATCAACAGTGTGTATGGATACAGAACGAGACGCTCAATGTCAGATCAAAGATTATGGAATGAAGCGAACCGTTACAGTGCATCATTAATGATCCTGTCAGGCTTGGTGATTGCGGGAATGGGTTTGCTGCTGGGATCAAACTTGTTTATTCTTCAGCTTATTCTGCTGATTGCCGCCTGTGTCATAACATTTATGCTAACGGAGAAAAGGCTGAAAATCATGACGCACAGTCAAGGAGGAGATAGAAGTGGACGGAGTTAAATGCCAGTTTGTCAATACGAACGGAATCACGCTCCACGTTGCAGCCGCAGGACCGGAAGACGGCCCGTTAATTGTCCTGCTCCATGGATTTCCTGAGTTTTGGTACGGCTGGAAAAATCAAATCAAACCGCTTGTTGATGCGGGTTACCGGGTCATTGCTCCTGATCAGCGGGGCTACAATCTCAGTGACAAACCGGAAGGAATTGATTCGTATCGGATTGATACATTAAGAGATGATATCATCGGGCTTATTACGCAATTCACTGATGAAAAAGCAATTGTCATCGGGCATGACTGGGGAGGGGCTGTTGCATGGCATTTGGCCTCCACACGCCCGGAATATCTTGAAAAACTGATCGCGATCAATATCCCGCACCCGCACGTCATGAAAACCGTAACGCCGCTTTATCCGCCGCAATGGCTGAAAAGCTCGTATATCGCATACTTCCAGCTCCCCGATATACCGGAGGCATCACTAAGGGAAAATGATTATGAAACATTAGACAAAGCGATTGGATTATCCGACCGTCCCGCGCTTTTTACATCCGAGGATGTCAGCAGGTATAAAGAAGCGTGGAAGCAGCCGGGCGCACTGACAGCTATGCTGAACTGGTACAGAGCCCTCAGAAAAGGAAGCTTGGCAGAGAAACCCTCTTACGAAACAGTACCTTACCGAATGATCTGGGGAATGGAAGACCGCTTTTTGAGCAGGAAGCTTGCGAAAGAGACGGAAAGGCATTGCCCGAATGGACATCTCATCTTTGTTGATGAAGCTTCCCATTGGATTAACCACGAAAAGCCAGCCATCGTCAATCAGCTGATTTTGGAATATCTTAAGAACCAATAAGCTAAAATTTCTCTCCATCCGTCTGTCATAATGGCAGACTTTTTCTGTGCGTTTTTTTCATAGTCTGTTTTAAACATGACAAAATAACATTAAAAATCATGAATGTCACCATAAAATTGTAACAAAAAACAGGTTTAAACGACTTTAAAAAAAGGAATAGCCTTACTGAAGATTTGTGTAAAACTCCCCTAAGGCAATACTTAAAAAGAATAATAAAAAGAAGGTGCCTTAATGAAGCAAGGATTAATCTCGATTATTATCCCGTCTTACAATGAAGGGTATAATGTCAAACTCATTCATGAATCTTTAAAAAAGGAATTTAAAAACATTCATTATGACTATGAAATATTCTTCATAAACGACGGAAGTGTTGATGACACGCTTCAGCAGATCAAAGACTTGGCAGCGACGTGCAGCCGGGTAAAATATATATCTTTTTCTCGAAACTTTGGAAAAGAAGCCGCAATTTTGGCGGGCTTTGAGCATGTTCAGGGCGAGGCGGTTATTGTAATGGATGCCGATCTGCAGCATCCGACATATTTGCTGAAGGAATTTATCAAAGGCTACGAAGAAGGGTATGACCAAGTCATTGCCCAAAGGAACAGAAAAGGGGACAGCTTTGTCCGCTCACTCTTATCATCTATGTATTACAAGTTCATTAATAAAGCGGTGGAAGTCGATTTGCGTGACGGTGTCGGTGACTTCAGATTGTTAAGCCGCCAAGCTGTGAATGCACTTTTGAAGCTGAGCGAAGGAAACCGCTTCTCAAAAGGCCTTTTTTGCTGGATTGGCTTTGATCAGAAAATTGTATTTTATGAAAATGTCGAACGAAAAAACGGCACTTCCAAATGGTCGTTCAGCAGTCTGTTTAACTACGGAATGGACGGCGTCGTTTCATTTAATCATAAGCCGCTGAGATTATGTTTTTATACAGGCATTTTCATCCTGCTGCTTTCCATCATTTATATCATTGCCACATTCGTTAAAATTCTGACTAACGGTATTTCTGTGCCTGGGTATTTCACCATTATCTCAGCAGTGTTATTTCTCGGCGGAGTACAGCTGTTAAGCCTCGGAATTATAGGCGAATATATCGGCCGAATCTATTATGAAACAAAAAAACGCCCGCATTATTTGATCAAAGAAGCGAATATCCCGAACAAAGACCTGCCTGAAACGAACGAATTAAAAAGCATGCGGCGTCTGACAAAAATGCACTGAAAATACCAAGCGCCATTGGCAGTGCTTTTTTTGCGTGTCTATTATCTTAAAAGCAAGACTGGAGAATTCATATGAAAAGAAAACATATCATGATCTATGCGGCCAGTTTGCTGGTGTCCGTTCTGGCACACGCTTTTTTTGTGAAAGAATGGGCGGAAGGCAGGTATATGACAGGTCCGGGTGACGGGCTTGCGCAAATGATCGTATTTAAAAAATTATTATTTGACCAATATACACACGGGAATTTTTTCTACAATTATTCATTCGGACTTGGCGGCGGCACATTCAGTCAGCTCGGCTATTATTTTTCTGCGTCTTTTCTTTTTCTTGCTGTGTCCGCCGCTGTTTGGCTGTTTCAAGCCGTCCAGCTGATCGGAGAAGCGGATACGCTTTTTTGGGCTGAGTCAGCTGTTTTTATCAGTATTTTCAAATTGAGCTTGATCATCTTTATGTCCGCTTCTGTTTTTCATTATCTTCTTAAGCACAGGGCGGCATCGTTCACGGGAGCCGTGTTATACGGCGTCTCAATTATTTATTTCCGTCACGAAGCGTATTGGGAATTTTTCACCGATACAATGGTTTGGCTTCCGCTGCTTGTGCTTGGCGCAGAAAAAATTATTAGAGAGCGGCGTCCGGCGTGGTTTATCGTTGCGTGTTCGCTGACGTTAATCAACAATTTTTACTTTGCATACATAAACCTTATATTCATCGGAATCTATGTGCTGTTCAGATGGCTGATTAGTTTGGAACCACATGAAGAGAAAAGATGGATTCAAATCAGATTATTTCTCGTTTCAGGCTTCATTTCTTTTGGCATCAGTGCGGCGGCGTTTGTGCCGGTAGTATACGGTTTTTTAAACAACCTGCGCCCTCCATACAGCCAGAAAATAGAGTGGCTCAATTTCGATGATAATATCTTATTTTCGAGCCGGATCATCATTGTGCCGGCCGCTTTTCTGCTGTTTTTGTTTATGATTTCTTTTTACAAAAACCGTGTGTTTCGTCTCTTTGCCGGGTTGAGCCTGCTGTTTATTCTGTTTCATTTCAGTCCGTATGCGGCAAGCGTCTTTAACGGTTTTTCCGCCCCGCAAAACCGGTTTGAATATATTCTGGCCTTTACCATTGCGGGAGCAGCTGCGGCTGGTTTGTCACAGCTGTCTGAATTGAAACGGAAAGAACTGCTCCCGGCCGCAGCTGTCGTCCTGCTTCTTTACTTGTATCATATTCAAAGGTATAAGCTCGATATATGGAAGCCTGCGAATGAAAGTATTCTATTGCTCTTACTCATGACAATCGCAGCCTTGTTTGCTGCAGCTTTTGCGAAAAAACGGGCAAAAATGGCTGTGTACGGTATAATCATTCTTTCTTCGCTGTTTGTCGCCAACTCCTATCAAAAATACGCGCTCTCAGAAGGCGGCGATTTGGATAGTGTGACAAAAGAATATCTTACAAGTGAGGAATACAGAGGGCGGGAATCATCTGAGCTCATCAGACGTTTACAGAAGGAAAACGATGATCCGCTCATGAGAATCGACTGGATGAACGGGGTCCGCAATAATACGCCAATCATTTACGGGTTTAATGGCTTCAGCGCCTATTCCAGCATTTTAAACAAAGATCTGCTGGCCTTCTATTGGAATGATTTAAGCATCGATATGGGCAGGGAAAGCGTCAGCCGTTACGCGTCATTGGGAGACAGGGCGAATTTATACAGCCTGCTTTACGGCAAATATTATATGACCGAAAAAACTAACGAAGCCAGCGTTCCGTACGGCTTCAAAAAGCATTTAGAAACAGAGCATTATGCAGTTTATGAGAATCAGTACATGCTTCCATTCGTCAAAACAGCGGATGCCATATACAGCGAAAGTGAGCTGGACCGATTGCCCGCTCTTGCGAAAGAACAGGCGATGTTGAAAGGAATCATATTAAAAGATCCATCAGGAAAAACGGAGCAGACACCAAAACCGTCCAATTTGATCACCAAGTCGGACATTACCGCCAAACAAGCCCAGTATCAAAACGGGCTGCTAACCGTAACTGGAGAAAACGGAGGAGAGCTGATCATCACCCCGAAACAGCCATCATCCGCTCCGGGAGACTACTATGTCAGCTTTTATTTGAAAAGCAAAGCAAAAGACAGAGGATTTGCGTTAAAGGTAAATGATTATGTCACAACAAGGAAATCGAACAAATCGATATATAAAACCGGAGTAAATAATATAACGGTAAGAGTGCCTAAATCAGGCCATATCTCAATCAATCTTCCGAAAGGAACCTATGAGCTGAGAAACATAGCGCTCTATGAAGAAAATTACCAAACGCTGAAAAACGCTGTAATGCAAAATAAAACAGAGAAAGCAGACAAACTGAATTGGAACAAAAATCGACTGATCTTTGCCTATCATCTGTCAAAAGACCAGTACATCATGCTTCCGATCCCATATGAAAAAGGCTGGGAGCTGAAGATCAACGGAAAAACACAGAAGATCGAAAAAGCGGATTATGCTTTTATAGGCTTCAAGGCGCAAAAGGGAGACAATCACATTGAGCTGACTTACTATCCGCCATACTTCAAAATATCGGCGATCATATCTCTCGTCAGTCTGCTGTTTGCTGTTTTCTATATAAGACGTAAAAAGCCCGGCTCTATATAGAGCCGAGCTTTAATTTTTTCTGAAGTTTTTCTTCGCTGAATATCCATCCCGTATAGGACGAACGAATCGTGAGATCATGGCCGATGTGAACAATTGCGACAAACGGATAATGGCCTTTGCTCCGATAACGCAGGTCGATAAATCTCACCTCATAATGATCTTTAAACGTATCCACTTCCCACCGGTAAACCGGAGAAAAGGACAGAAACGCCGCGATGTTATCATCCTGCTTTGCCGCATGCATTACATCGGTTTCAGGAACAGGCACCCGATTAAATGTATCCAGAATCACTACATGTCCTTCCATGCTTCTTCCTACATAGAAAGCATGTGCTGTCGTCACTGCGATTCGCCATTGCCTGAATTTCATCGTTGGAGAAATAATAATGCTTTCGATCTCATCATGAATCATCTCATGAAGCTTCCGTTTAATTCTAAGCTGCATGATCAGGCGCACCAAATAATAGCCTGCCAATATGATATATAAGCTGAGAAACGTGATGCCGGGACTCCCGCCTGCATACCAAATCGCGATAGCTGCCAGATGGCTGATAAAAATAAACGGATCAAACGTATTAATCAGCCCGAGCGCAACCCATTTTTTCGAAAACGGACGAATGGCTTGTGTTCCATAGGCGTTGAATATATCAACAAAGACATGCAGAACGACTGCCAGCAGTGTCCACAGCCACAGGTGCAGAAAATCGGCCTGAGGATAAAATAAATACAGAATCGCCGGGATGATGACAGACCAAAACAAAACGGCGGGAATTGAATGGGTAAATCCTCTGTGATTCCTTATATAAACAGCATTGTTTTTAAGCTTTAACACAGTATCAATATCCGGAGCCTGAGAGCCCGCAAGCGTTGCGATCATAACAGCGTGAGCCATTGCCGGATCTGATCCGACAACAGGATCAAGCGTCGCAATACCGCCCAGTGCGATGCCCATAACGACATGTGTGCCCGTATCCATAGGTGACCTCCTTGCAGGATGATCCTGCACATTCACTTTGTAAGAAATTCCCCTTTTTCATATACCCAATTTTTAAACTGATTCAATCGTTCTCATATGTTTCCGCTTTTTCTTTATTACTATTTAATGTAACATATTATCGTACTGTGCCCTTAGTGTACAACAAAAAACAGTCTAAAGAAAAGCGGGGCGCGAAAGACTGGGGAGAAACACATATGAACGTACTTGAAGACAAATTAAAACAAAAAGACATACAGCAATTTCGCGATGATTTAATCTCATGGTTTGAACGAGAGCAGCGCGTTCTGCCGTGGAGAGAGGACCAAGATCCATATAAGGTGTGGGTATCTGAAGTGATGCTGCAGCAAACGAGAGTAGAGACAGTGATTCCTTACTTTCTCCGGTTTGTGGAACAATTCCCGACAGTGGAAGCGCTCGCTGATGCTGATGAAGAAAAGGTGCTCAAAGCATGGGAAGGGCTCGGCTATTATTCGCGAGTTAGAAACCTGCAAAGCGCGGTAAAAGAAGTGAAACAGGAATACGGCGGCATTGTCCCTCCAGACGAGAAAGATTTTGGCGGGTTAAAAGGCGTCGGCCCTTATACAAAGGGAGCGGTGCTCAGCATTGCCTACAATAAACCCATTCCCGCAGTTGACGGAAATGTGATGCGTGTCATGTCCAGAATTCTTTCTATTTGGGATGATATTGCCAAACCAAAAACAAGAACGATCTTTGAAGACGCCATACGAGCTTTTATTTCCAAAGAAAAACCATCTGAATTTAATCAGGGCTTGATGGAGCTTGGAGCCTTGATCTGTACGCCAAAATCACCCTCATGCCTGCTATGCCCGGTTCAGCAGCATTGCTCAGCATTTGAAGAAGGCACTGAACGGGAGCTTCCGGTAAAAAGCAAAAAGAAAAAACCCGGGATCAAAACCATGGCCGCGATCGTACTGACTGATGAAGACGGACAAGTGTATATCCACAAACGGCCGTCTAAAGGTTTGCTCGCCAACCTGTGGGAATTCCCTAATCTTGAAACACAAAAAGGGATCAAAACTGAGCGTGAACAGCTCATTGCTTTCTTAGAAAACGAATATGGCATACAAGCTGATATCAGTGATCTGCAAGGTGTAGTCGAGCATGTTTTCACCCACCTGGTATGGAATATTTCAGTGTTTTTCGGTAAAGTAAAACAAGTGTCGGATACCAGCGAGCTGAAAAAAGTAACGAAAGAAGAGCTCGAACAATTTGCGTTCCCGGTGTCACATCAAAAAATCTGGAAGATGGCAGTAGAAGCAGCCGCCATCTCGGCTGCTCCGTAAACCATTCTTAATCGTAAGAGACGCGCGTGCCGTGGCTGTAGTCCGCTTCATTGCGCTTCATTCCGCCGCGCGCTTCAATTTCTTGCGTTAATTCCCGGTATTTTGATTGGCCTTCTTCGTTCAAATAAGGCATAATTTGCTGAAAGGCATGATGAAAATAAGCGAGTTCACTGTTCTTCCAATCTTTTTTGGAAACCATGTTCAATTCGCTCATATCACGTCCGACATACATAACAGAAGACCCCCTTTAAAGTTCTTGCCATTATTGTTTGTGGAAATAAAAGAACTATACGCTACAAGGAGATGAGGAAAAATGGAACAAAATAAATGTGCACTCGTAACAGGAAGCAGCCGCGGTGTCGGAAAAGCGGCCGCGATCAGACTTGCTGAGAACGGCTATAACATCGTCATTAACTATGCACGCAGCAAAAAAGCAGCATTAGAAACAGCGGAAGAAATCGAAAAGCTTGGCGTTAAAGTTCTTGTCGTAAAAGCAAACGTAGGACAGCCTGCAAAAATCAAAGAAATGTTTCAGCAAATTGATGAAACGTTCGGCAGACTTGATGTTTTTGTCAATAATGCCGCATCAGGAGTACTAAGACCTGTCATGGAATTAGAAGAAACACACTGGGACTGGACGATGAACATTAATGCGAAAGCATTGCTTTTCTGCGCTCAGGAAGCTGCCAAGCTAATGGAGAAGAACGGTGGCGGACATATTGTCAGCATCAGTTCATTAGGCTCTATCCGCTATCTTGAAAACTACACCACGGTCGGTGTATCAAAAGCAGCGTTAGAGGCTTTAACCCGTTATCTTGCCGTTGAGCTTTCACCAAAACAAATTATCGTCAATGCTGTTTCAGGCGGAGCGATCGACACAGATGCGCTGAAGCACTTCCCGAATAGAGAAGATCTGCTTGAGGATGCGCGCCAAAATACGCCGGCGGGACGCATGGTCCAAATTAAAGACATGGTTGATACTGTGGAGTTTCTAGTGTCTTCCAAGGCTGACATGATCCGCGGACAGACAATTATCGTTGACGGCGGACGCTCACTGCTCGTTTAAAAATTTTTAAAAAAGAGGAATAGCTATACGATCACCTGCACATTCTAATGACCGTGGAGGTGATAACAATGGCTAACTCAAATAACTTCAGCAAAACAAACGCTCAACAAGTTAGAAAACAAAACCAACAATCAGCTGCTGGTCAAGGTCAATTTGGCACTGAATTTGCTAGCGAAACAAACGCTCAGCAAGTCAGAAAACAAAACCAGCAATCAGCTGGCCAACAAGGTCAATTCGGCACTGAATTCGCTAGTGAAACTGACGTACAGCAGGTAAGACAGCAAAACCAATCTGCTGAACAAAACAAACAACAAAACAGCTAATCACTGAAACAGAAAAAAGCACTTCATCTTCGGGTGGAAGTGCTTTTTTCTGTTTGAAAAACGACAAAACTTGTGGAAGGTCTACAGAATGAGTCAAAGGGTTTGCTTTATGGAGATCGAAATGATTAAAGGAGGAAATGTTTATACTTTCATCAGGCTGAAGGAGGAACCGATGACGGAATTTGAAAAGCTGGTAAGTGAACAGATGAAAACGATGGATAAGCTTCTCGATCTCCAATCAGAGCTCGACCGCTGCAAACAAATTGAGGCGGAACTCCGGCATTTGGAAAGGGATGCAAAGCTGCGTGGGATTCAGGCTGAAATTGCGGTAAAACGGAAACACCTTGCCGATATACAGGATATGTTTCAAAAGCAGACAGAGCAGGTCATTCGTTCATATCGCAGCTCAGAAAAGCCGTCTTCCTTTGTGTAGTGCAGGAATGTGCCATTCCCCGGCCGGAATGGCTCTTTTATTTTCATTTTTCAATTTGTAACGTTATAATAGGTAAAAGACGTTGTCGGTAAGCAAATTTGGACATACTAACTGTAGGGCTTTATAGAAAGTAGGGGAGAAATATGGGCTATCCCAAGGAAGGAGAAACCATTCAAATTCACAGCTATAAGCACAACGGGCTGATTCATAGAATTTGGAATGAGACAACAATCTTAAAAAGTACAGAAATGTGTGTCATCGGAGCCAATGACCGGACGATGGTAACCGAATCAGACGGCCGGACATGGATAACCAGAGAGCCCGCAATCTGTTATTTTCACGCAAGACAATGGTTTAATGTCATCGGGATGCTGAGGGAAGACGGGGTTCATTATTATTGCAACATCAGTTCTCCGTTTGCCTATGATGGCGAAGCAATTAAATATATTGATTATGACTTAGATGTTAAGGTTTTTCCTGACATGACCTACAATATTCTCGATGAAGACGAATATGATGATCATCGGAAAGCCATGAATTATCCAAAAGAAATCGACAGTATTTTAAGAGACTACTTAAATACGCTGCTCCATTGGATTCACCAGCGTCAGGGACCGTTTGCGCCCGAGTTTGTCGATATGTGGTATGAACGGTATCTGCGCTATACAAAATAATGGTTACGTAAAAACCTGTTGCGGGGTACAACAGGTTTTTCACATGGGCTCACACACATCATGATAAAGAGAGAGGGGGAATCAACGTGGGGGTTATGAAACGCTACATGCAATTCGTCAAACCTTATAAGAAGCAAATTTTCGTTACAGTGTTAATCGGGATCGTAAAATTCTCCATTCCGCTTGCTCTCCCATTGCTTCTGAAGTACGTAGTTGACGACATTATTCAAGGAGGCGGCACGGCTAGTGACAAAACAACGTCATTGTTCACGATTATGGCGATCATGTTCGCCTTATTTTTAATTTTGCGCCCGCCTGTTGAATATTACCGGCAATATTTTGCCCAGTGGACTGCCAGCAAGGTGCTTTATGACATAAGAGCTAAGCTGTTTGACCATATACAAAAACTGAGCCTGCGTTTTTACGCGAATACAAGAACAGGGGAAGTCATTTCCCGAGTGATTAATGATGTAGAACAAACAAAGGATTTCGTCATCACAGGGCTGATGAATATATGGCTCGATATGCTGACGATATTGATCGTGATCTCTATCATGCTCACACTGGACGTTAAATTAACGCTGATCTCTATCGTATTATTCCCATTATACGGAATATCAGTGAAGTATTTTTACGGCCGTTTACGAAAGCTGACAAGGGAGCGCTCACAGGCTCTTGCTCAAGTGCAGGGGCATTTGCACGAACGCATTCAAGGCATGCCTGTCATCAGAAGCTTTGCGATAGAAGATCATGAACAGGCTCAATTTAATGAGAAAAACGGTCATTTCTTAGATAAAGCCATCCGCCACACGAATTGGAACGCCAAAACCTTTGCGGTCGTTAATACCATTACAGATTTGGCGCCGCTCATCGTCATAGCGTGCGCCGGGTATTTTGTCATTAATGGACCGCTGACAGTCGGAACAATGGTCGCGTTTGTCGGATATATTGACAGAATGTACAACCCTGTTAGAAGGCTGATCAATTCCTCTACAACTTTGACACAGTCAATCGCATCAATGGACAGGGTATTTGAATTTATTGACGAGCCCTATGAACTCACTGACAAACCAAATGCGATAAAGGCCGATCAGATTCGCGGAGGAGTGGAGTTTCAAAACGTTTCGTTTCAATATGAGAAGGACAAAGAAAATATTCTTCATGATGTATCCTTAAAAGTAAATAGAGGAGAAACTGTAGCTCTCGTCGGCATGAGCGGAGGAGGAAAATCAACGCTCGTCAGCCTGATCCCAAGATTTTATGATGTAACAAGCGGCAGACTGCTGATTGATGGGACGGATATTCGCGATTATGAAGCAAGAAGCCTTCGCAACCAGGTTGGTATGGTGCTTCAGGATACCTTTTTATTTAGTGAAACGATTCGGGAAAATATCGCGATCGGCAAGCCTGATGCCACACTTGAAGAGATAATCGAAGCCGCCAAAGCTGCAAATGCCCATGAATTTATCATGAGCTTTCCAGAAGGATATGAGACCCGGGTGGGGGAACGAGGCGTTAAGCTTTCAGGCGGACAAAAGCAGCGGATCTCAATTGCGCGGGTATTCCTGAAAAATCCGCCGCTCCTCATTTTAGATGAAGCTACATCAGCTCTGGATTTGGAAAGTGAGCATTACATTCAAGAAGCGATGGACAAACTGGCGAAGGATAGAACAACTTTTGTTGTCGCCCACCGTTTATCGACAATCACCCATGCGGATAAGATTGTTGTCATGGAAAACGGGACAATCATTGAAATCGGAACCCATGATGAACTCATGGACTATGAGAGCCAATACAAGCACTTATTTACCATTCAAAATTTGAACTAAAACATCAATCTTATATCCTTTTAACGAAGGATATAAGATTTTTTTGTATATAAAAAAACCCGGCTGTTTAACCGGGTTACTCTTCTGTTTCTATTTCGCAGTCTTTCGGATGATACGTTTGAAAACTTGTGATAAGTGTTTCTAAATGTTCAAGCTGCTCGCGATATTCCACGGCGCTTGCCATAATATTGAGCATGTTGTAATCAATAAGCTCCTCATCCGTATTCTGCTGATTTTTTAAAAATGACTTTGTTAAAAGCTGCTTATACCGGATGCCTTCTTCAACCGCGTCATCATGCGGCTTAATTTTTCCGACAAACCTCATCAAAATCCGTTCGTGCCAGTAAAGCAGGTAATCAAGTTCTTCAGTCAATGTTTCCTGAAACTCTTCCGGCATATGATAGATCTCGTTTTCCAGACGATGCAGCTTCTTCAATGTATCAAGCGCCCGATTTGCAGTAATAATGGCCTGTCTGAACAGGACAAGCTTTCTTGATTTCACATAAGTCGTTTTCTTAAAGTAACTTCTTTCTTCTTTATATAGAAGATATGTCTGATCAAGCTTGATCATTTTTTCTTTCAGTTTTTCAATATCCTCTTTCAAAATCGAATGCTCTGTCGACTGCCGCATGGACAATCTGATCCACTTCATAATTTCTTCGGTGTTTTCGACGGTATTATGAATCAGTTTTGTTTCGTACTTAGGAGGCAAAAACACAAGGTTGACGATAAAGGAAGAAAGCACCCCTAAGATGACTGTGCTTGTTCTGATCAGCGCGAACATTAAAAAGTCGTCACCGGCAGATTCTAATATCGCAATGACTGTTACAAGAGCAATTGAAATTGTATGTTCAATTTTAAGTTTCAGCATGATTGTAATGACAATAACTGCTGTTAACCCGATCATAATCGGGCTGGGTCCGAAAATAAGGCCGAACACTGTGGCAATCACAGCTCCGATGATATTTGCTTGAACCTGGTCAATAATAATGAGAAAAGAGCGGTAAATCGACGGCTGGATCGCAAATATCGCTGCAATTCCAGCGAAAATCGGCGCGGGAAGCCCGATCCACGAAGCCAAATAAAGAGCAAGTGTAATCGCAATCCCGGTTTTGAAAATGCGGGCACCAAGTTTCATTGGTTTGTGCGTGCATTCCTTTCTATAGTAAATTGTGTGACATAGCAAATGGGCTAATCCTTAAAATTCCCGGTTAGTTTATTTGCTAAACAATTAAGTAATATACAGGGATCGATACAAATATTCAAGCTATTTTTCTAGAAAAAGACCAAAATCTTACACGTTGTTTGATTCCATAAAAAAACAGGAGCCCAAAGCTCCTGTTCAAAGTATCTGATTCTAGTTTTTAAGATGTTTAAAAGCATCCTCGACCGCTGCAAGCGTGTCTTTAATATCCTGCTCTGTATGTGCTGTGGTAATAAACCAAGCTTCATACTTAGAAGGTGCTAAATTAATTCCGCGTTCCAGCATCAGCTTGAAAAACGTAGCGAATGTTTCTCCGTCACTCCGTTCAGCCTGCTCGTAATTTTCCACTTTCTCATCAGAGAAGTATACCGTGAGCGCACCTTTTAACCGGTTGACCGTAATGGTGATGCCGTGTGTTTCTGCGTGCTTCAAAATGCCTTCCTCAAGCATAGCGCCAAGGTGATCAAGCTTTTCATACACGCCTTTTTCTTTGAGCACTTCCAGACAAGCGATGCCTGATAGGATGGAAGCGGGGTTTCCTGCCATTGTTCCTGCCTGATAAGCAGGCCCTAGCGGAGCTACCTGCTCCATGATTTCTTGTTTGCCGCCATAGGCGCCAATCGGAAGTCCGCCGCCGATAATTTTCCCGAGTGCTGTTAAATCTGGTTTCACCTGTAAGAGATCCTGCGCGCCGCCATACATAAAGCGGAAAGCCGTAATGACTTCATCGTAAATAACGAGAGCGCCTGCATTATGTGTCAATTCATTTACTTTTTCTAAGAAGCCCTCTTTCGGCTCGACGATACCGAAGTTGCCGACAATCGGTTCAACGAGAACTGCCGCGATTTCACTGCCCCATTTATCAAGAGCCGCTTTATAGCTATCGATATCATTAAATGGTACTGTGATCACTTCGTTTGCAATGCTTTTCGGTACACCGGCTGAGTCTGGTGTGCCAAGAGTAGACGGGCCGGAGCCTGCGGCGACAAGCACAAGGTCAGAATGCCCGTGATAGCAGCCCGCAAATTTAATGATTTTTGTCCGGCCTGTATATGCGCGAGCCACGCGGATGGTCGTCATAACGGCTTCTGTACCCGAATTGACGAATCTTACTTTGTCCATAGCGGGAATGGCTTCTTTGAGCATCTTTGCAAATGTAACCTCGTGTTTCGTTGGTGTTCCATACAATACACCGTTCTCTGCCGCTTTTTTAATCGCTTCTGTAATATGCGGGTGGGCATGTCCTGTAATAATCGGACCGTACGCCGCTAAATAATCGATGTATTTGTTGCCGTCCACATCCCAAAAATAAGCGCCGCTTGCTTTCTCCATTGCAACAGGAGAACCGCCGCCGACTGCTTTATATGATCTAGACGGGCTGTTTACACCGCCGACAATGTGCTGTAATGCCTCATTGTGAAGTTCAATTGATTTTGTATGCAAGAATAAAAACCTCCTATATCTCCATGCGTCCTTTCTATTGTAGCATGCTTCCGAACAAGAACAATGGCTTCGGGCTTCAGATTCAGCTGAGATGGTTGTAATCTGGACAAGAATTGGATACGCTTAATAAAAAAACATCCGGAGGTAACGTAATGACTATAGAAATCGGACAAAAAGCGCCTGATCTTGAGTTAAAAGGCGATCATGGGGAAACAGTAAAATTATCGGATTATAAAGGAAAGTACATCGTGCTTTATTTTTATCCAAAGGACATGACACCGGGATGTACAACTGAAGCATGCGATTTTCGGGACAGTCACGAGAGCTTCGCCGAACTGGATGCCGTCATTATTGGCGTCAGCCCGGACAGCCAGGAAAAACACGGAAAATTTAAAGAGAAGCATAACCTGCCATTTCTGCTTCTTGTAGATGACGAGCATGAGCTGGCGGAAGCGTTTGATGTGTGGAAGCTGAAGAAAAACTTCGGAAAAGAGTATATGGGAATCGAGCGTTCCACTTTTTTAATTGATAAAGAAGGCCGGCTCATTAAAGAATGGAGAAAAGTAAAAGTAAAGGACCATGTAGCCGAAGCGCTTCAAACCCTCAAAGATATGTCGGAAAAGTAAATCTCTATGAGCCTATGCTTACTTTTACCCTGATATCAATTGACAAATTATCGTAGAAAGAGTTACACTAATTATAAACATTACAATGTAAGAATTTTTTTTAGAAGAGAGGTGCATGACGGATGGCTGCACATGAACTAAAAGAAGCCTTAGAAACGTTGAAGGAAACCGGAGTTCGCATTACTCCTCAACGTCATGCGATTCTGGAATATCTCGTTAACTCTATGGCTCATCCAACAGCGGACGATATATATAAAGCTCTGGAAGGGAAATTTCCTAACATGAGCGTAGCGACAGTATATAACAATTTGCGTGTGTTCCGGGAATCAGGTTTGGTAAAAGAGCTCACATACGGTGATGCTTCCAGCAGATTCGATTTTGTGACATCTGATCACTATCACGCGATTTGCGAAAACTGCGGTAAAATTGTGGACTTCCACTACCCGGGCCTTGATGAAGTGGAACAGCTCGCTGCCCACGTCACGGGCTTCAAGGTAAGCCACCACCGTTTAGAAATTTACGGCGTCTGCCAAGAGTGTTCGAAAAAAGAAAATCATTAAAAATAAGCTGACCGCACGAAACGGTCAGCTTATTTTATTTCGACATTTTCTTTTTATTATAAGACTCATCAAATTCTTTTCCTTCTAATCCCTTATCTAAAGTCAGCGGCTCTCGGCAATGCATGCACATATCGACTCTTCCTAAAACCTTTGTCTCTTTTTCACAGCCCGGACAAATGACGCGAACCGCTTTGGTCGAAAGCATTCCGATCCAAAAGTAAACAACCGTGCTGAGACCGATGGATAAAAGTCCAAGTATCATAAACAAACTAGATAGCAAAACTGACTCTTTGAAAAAGATCCCGATGTACATAATGATAAACCCAACGAAAACCAAACTTAACGCAAATGTTCTGATTTTATTAATTTTGCTGGAGTATTTCGCCATGTCCATCCCCCTCTGATTTAACTATAGCACAAACTCGATGGGATTTTCTTCATGTTTTCGGTTGAATTGGAATTTACTTATGGAGACTTACTGTGAAATTGTTTATAATAGTTCAATGTGTTTAGAAAAAAGGAATTTCGTTTTAACCATAGAATTGAATCAAATAGAGAATAAAAAAATTTGAACAATTGCATTGGAGGAATAGTGATGGAAAATCTTCTCCGTCCAATTTACCAAGAAAGAGCAAGTCACCCCAATACATTGGCTGTCATTATGATTGAGAGAAGAAACAAAACATCTTCCTTAACAGATAACTTTGATGCAGCTTTGCTGGTAATTGTAAAGGATGCTGATGATCCAGTTTTTATAAAGCATTATGAATTTGATCATCAAACAGCTTCTTTGCATGTGGTAACAGATTCTCAGATTCAAGAATGGATTTTGCTCGGAACAAATAGAAGAATCATAGATTGGATTGTAAATGGCAGAGTTTTGTTTGACCGTAATGAATACGTAGTTGAACTGATTGACAGGCTGAATACATTTCCGTTTGCCGAACGTAAACTGAAGATCGGACTCGAATACGGCAAATTAATCAGAAGGTATGTTGAAGGGAAAGCTTTTTTTGAAGCCAATCAATTTTTAGATGCCTACAACGCCGTTGTTCATGCGCTGCATCATTTAGCACGTATTGAAGTAATCGACAGAGGATTCCATCCCGAAACCACGGTGTGGAGCCAAGTGCGCCAGATGGAGCCGCAAGTGTACAAGTTATATTCCGAGCTGATTGAAAGTCACGAGAGCCTGGAAAAAAGACTTGAATTATTATTCTTAGCAAATGATTTTCTCATCCATTCCAAAGCCGAGATCGGTTCGGCGCATCTTTTCGAAGTAATGAAAGAAAAAGACATTTGGCAATTCGGTGAGCTTCTTCAACATCATGACCTAAAGCACTTTACCCAAGATCTTGGCGTTATGCTTGATTACTTGACAGAAAAGGGACTTATCAACGTCTGCCAGATAGAAACGAAAGGACAGGCTGTCTATCACCGAGGATATTCTTTTAAAAAAGGTGTTGACTCTGATTCTTGACCGTGTTATATTATTAAACGTCGCTGATGCGCTTCTGAGAAAACAAGCTCACAGCGGCGGGAAAATAAATCAAAAAAACATTTGACAAAAGAAAGTCAAAATGTTATATTAATAAAGTCGCTTCAACAAGAAGTGAAAATGATCTTTGAAAACTAAACAAGACAAAACGTACCTGTTAATTCAGTTTTTAAAAAACCGCACAGCGATGTGCGTAGTCAGTCAAACTAGGGCCTGCACGACGCAGGTCACACAGGTGTCGCCGCAGGAAGCGGTGAACTTAACCTGTGATCCATTTATCGGAGAGTTTGATCCTGGCTCAGGACGAACGCTGGCGGCGTGCCTAATACATGCAAGTCGAGCGGACAGATGGGAGCTTGCTCCCTGATGTTAGCGGCGGACGGGTGAGTAACACGTGGGTAACCTGCCTGTAAGACTGGGATAACTCCGGGAAACCGGGGCTAATACCGGATGGTTGTTTGAACCGCATGGTTCAAACATAAAAGGTGGCTTCGGCTACCACTTACAGATGGACCCGCGGCGCATTAGCTAGTTGGTGAGGTAACGGCTCACCAAGGCAACGATGCGTAGCCGACCTGAGAGGGTGATCGGCCACACTGGGACTGAGACACGGCCCAGACTCCTACGGGAGGCAGCAGTAGGGAATCTTCCGCAATGGACGAAAGTCTGACGGAGCAACGCCGCGTGAGTGATGAAGGTTTTCGGATCGTAAAGCTCTGTTGTTAGGGAAGAACAAGTACCGTTCGAATAGGGCGGTACCTTGACGGTACCTAACCAGAAAGCCACGGCTAACTACGTGCCAGCAGCCGCGGTAATACGTAGGTGGCAAGCGTTGTCCGGAATTATTGGGCGTAAAGGGCTCGCAGGCGGTTTCTTAAGTCTGATGTGAAAGCCCCCGGCTCAACCGGGGAGGGTCATTGGAAACTGGGGAACTTGAGTGCAGAAGAGGAGAGTGGAATTCCACGTGTAGCGGTGAAATGCGTAGAGATGTGGAGGAACACCAGTGGCGAAGGCGACTCTCTGGTCTGTAACTGACGCTGAGGAGCGAAAGCGTGGGGAGCGAACAGGATTAGATACCCTGGTAGTCCACGCCGTAAACGATGAGTGCTAAGTGTTAGGGGGTTTCCGCCCCTTAGTGCTGCAGCTAACGCATTAAGCACTCCGCCTGGGGAGTACGGTCGCAAGACTGAAACTCAAAGGAATTGACGGGGGCCCGCACAAGCGGTGGAGCATGTGGTTTAATTCGAAGCAACGCGAAGAACCTTACCAGGTCTTGACATCCTCTGACAATCCTAGAGATAGGACGTCCCCTTCGGGGGCAGAGTGACAGGTGGTGCATGGTTGTCGTCAGCTCGTGTCGTGAGATGTTGGGTTAAGTCCCGCAACGAGCGCAACCCTTGATCTTAGTTGCCAGCATTCAGTTGGGCACTCTAAGGTGACTGCCGGTGACAAACCGGAGGAAGGTGGGGATGACGTCAAATCATCATGCCCCTTATGACCTGGGCTACACACGTGCTACAATGGACAGAACAAAGGGCAGCGAAACCGCGAGGTTAAGCCAATCCCACAAATCTGTTCTCAGTTCGGATCGCAGTCTGCAACTCGACTGCGTGAAGCTGGAATCGCTAGTAATCGCGGATCAGCATGCCGCGGTGAATACGTTCCCGGGCCTTGTACACACCGCCCGTCACACCACGAGAGTTTGTAACACCCGAAGTCGGTGAGGTAACCTTTTAGGAGCCAGCCGCCGAAGGTGGGACAGATGATTGGGGTGAAGTCGTAACAAGGTAGCCGTATCGGAAGGTGCGGCTGGATCACCTCCTTTCTAAGGATATTTTACGGAATATAAGACCTTGGGTCTTATAAACAGAACGTTCCCTGTCTTGTTTAGTTTTGAAGGATCATTCCTTCGAAACGTGTTCTTTGAAAACTAGATAACAGTAGACATCACATTCAATTAGTAACACAAGATATCACATAGTGATTCTTTTTAACGGTTAAGTTAGAAAGGGCGCACGGTGGATGCCTTGGCACTAGGAGCCGATGAAGGACGGGACGAACACCGATATGCTTCGGGGAGCTGTAAGCAAGCTTTGATCCGGAGATTTCCGAATGGGGAAACCCACCACTCGTAATGGAGTGGTATCCATATCTGAATTCATAGGATATGAGAAGGCAGACCCGGGGAACTGAAACATCTAAGTACCCGGAGGAAGAGAAAGCAAATGCGATTCCCTGAGTAGCGGCGAGCGAAACGGGATTAGCCCAAACCAAGAGGCTTGCCTCTTGGGGTTGTAGGACACTCTGTACGGAGTTACAAAAGAACGAGGTAGATGAAGAGGTCTGGAAAGGCCCGCCATAGGAGGTAACAGCCCTGTAGTCAAAACTTCGTTCTCTCCTGAGTGGATCCTGAGTACGGCGGAACACGTGAAATTCCGTCGGAATCCGGGAGGACCATCTCCCAAGGCTAAATACTCCCTAGTGACCGATAGTGAACCAGTACCGTGAGGGAAAGGTGAAAAGCACCCCGGAAGGGGAGTGAAAGAGATCCTGAAACCGTGTGCCTACAAGTAGTCAGAGCCCGTTAACGGGTGATGGCGTGCCTTTTGTAGAATGAACCGGCGAGTTACGATCCCGTGCAAGGTTAAGCAGAAGATGCGGAGCCGCAGCGAAAGCGAGTCTGAATAGGGCGCATGAGTACGTGGTCGTAGACCCGAAACCAGGTGATCTACCCATGTCCAGGGTGAAGTTCAGGTAACACTGAATGGAGGCCCGAACCCACGCACGTTGAAAAGTGCGGGGATGAGGTGTGGGTAGGGGTGAAATGCCAATCGAACCTGGAGATAGCTGGTTCTCTCCGAAATAGCTTTAGGGCTAGCCTCAAGGTAAGAGTCTTGGAGGTAGAGCACTGATTGGACTAGGGGCCCCTACCGGGTTACCGAATTCAGTCAAACTCCGAATGCCAATGACTTATCCTTGGGAGTCAGACTGCGAGTGATAAGATCCGTAGTCGAAAGGGAAACAGCCCAGACCGCCAGCTAAGGTCCCAAAGTATACGTTAAGTGGAAAAGGATGTGGAGTTGCTTAGACAACCAGGATGTTGGCTTAGAAGCAGCCACCATTTAAAGAGTGCGTAATAGCTCACTGGTCGAGTGACTCTGCGCCGAAAATGTACCGGGGCTAAACGTATCACCGAAGCTGCGGACTGTTCTTCGAACAGTGGTAGGAGAGCGTTCTAAGGGCTGTGAAGCCAGACCGGAAGGACTGGTGGAGCGCTTAGAAGTGAGAATGCCGGTATGAGTAGCGAAAGAGGGGTGAGAATCCCCTCCACCGAATGCCTAAGGTTTCCTGAGGAAGGCTCGTCCGCTCAGGGTTAGTCGGGACCTAAGCCGAGGCCGAAAGGCGTAGGCGATGGACAACAGGTTGATATTCCTGTACCACCTCCTCACCATTTGAGCAATGGGGGGACGCAGGAGGATAGGGTAAGCGCGGTATTGGATATCCGCGTCCAAGCAGTTAGGCTGGGAAATAGGCAAATCCGTTTCCCATAAGGCTGAGCTGTGATGGCGAGCGAAATATAGTAGCGAAGTTCCTGATTCCACACTGCCAAGAAAAGCCTCTAGCGAGGTGAGAGGTGCCCGTACCGCAAACCGACACAGGTAGGCGAGGAGAGAATCCTAAGGTGATCGAGAGAACTCTCGTTAAGGAACTCGGCAAAATGACCCCGTAACTTCGGGAGAAGGGGTGCTCTGTTAGGGTGCAAGCCCGAGAGAGCCGCAGTGAATAGGCCCAGGCGACTGTTTAGCAAAAACACAGGTCTCTGCGAAGCCGTAAGGCGAAGTATAGGGGCTGACGCCTGCCCGGTGCTGGAAGGTTAAGAGGAGCGCTTAGCGTAAGCGAAGGTGCGAATTGAAGCCCCAGTAAACGGCGGCCGTAACTATAACGGTCCTAAGGTAGCGAAATTCCTTGTCGGGTAAGTTCCGACCCGCACGAAAGGCGCAACGATCTGGGCACTGTCTCAACGAGAGACTCGGTGAAATTATAGTACCTGTGAAGATGCAGGTTACCCGCGACAGGACGGAAAGACCCCGTGGAGCTTTACTGCAGCCTGATATTGAATGTTGGTACAGCTTGTACAGGATAGGTAGGAGCCTTGGAAACCGGAGCGCCAGCTTCGGTGGAGGCATCGGTGGGATACTACCCTGGCTGTATTGACCTTCTAACCCGCCGCCCTTATCGGGCGGGGAGACAGTGTCAGGTGGGCAGTTTGACTGGGGCGGTCGCCTCCTAAAAGGTAACGGAGGCGCCCAAAGGTTCCCTCAGAATGGTTGGAAATCATTCGCAGAGTGTAAAGGCACAAGGGAGCTTGACTGCGAGACCTACAAGTCGAGCAGGGACGAAAGTCGGGCTTAGTGATCCGGTGGTTCCGCATGGAAGGGCCATCGCTCAACGGATAAAAGCTACCCCGGGGATAACAGGCTTATCTCCCCCAAGAGTCCACATCGACGGGGAGGTTTGGCACCTCGATGTCGGCTCATCGCATCCTGGGGCTGTAGTCGGTCCCAAGGGTTGGGCTGTTCGCCCATTAAAGCGGTACGCGAGCTGGGTTCAGAACGTCGTGAGACAGTTCGGTCCCTATCCGTCGCGGGCGCAGGAAATTTGAGAGGAGCTGTCCTTAGTACGAGAGGACCGGGATGGACGCACCGCTGGTGTACCAGTTGTTCTGCCAAGGGCATCGCTGGGTAGCTATGTGCGGACGGGATAAGTGCTGAAAGCATCTAAGCATGAAGCCCCCCTCAAGATGAGATTTCCCATTCCGCAAGGAAGTAAGATCCCTGAAAGATGATCAGGTTGATAGGTCTGAGGTGGAAGTGTGGCGACACATGGAGCTGACAGATACTAATCGATCGAGGACTTAACCATATTTTTGAATGATGGCACACCTGTTATCTAGTTTTGAGAGAATAAGTTTTTTCAAAAAAACACTTGATTTTCTCAAGAATACATAGTATAATGTTAAATGTCACTGAAATTGTCTGGTGATGATGGCGAAGAGGTCACACCCGTTCCCATGCCGAACACGGAAGTTAAGCTCTTCAGCGCCGATGGTAGTCGGGGGTTTCCCCCTGTGAGAGTAGGACATCGCCAGGCAGACTTCATTCCGCAGTAGCTCAGTGGTAGAGCTATCGGCTGTTAACCGATCGGTCGTAGGTTCGAATCCTACCTGCGGAGCCATTATTGGAGAGCTGTCCGAGTGGTCGAAGGAGCACGATTGGAAATCGTGTAGGCGGTCAACTCCGTCTCAAGGGTTCGAATCCCTTGCTCTCCGCCACTGATACTTATACATAATTACAATTGAAAGTCTGGGCCCGTTGGTCAAGCGGTTAAGACACCGCCCTTTCACGGCGGTAACACGGGTTCGAATCCCGTACGGGTCATTATATGATGGAGGATTAGCTCAGCTGGGAGAGCATCTGCCTTACAAGCAGAGGGTCGGCGGTTCGAGCCCGTCATCCTCCACCATTATATCATCGCGGGGTGGAGCAGTTCGGTAGCTCGTCGGGCTCATAACCCGAAGGTCGCAGGTTCAAATCCTGCCCCCGCAACCAAATTTCAAAATGGTCCGGTAGTTCAGTTGGTTAGAATGCCTGCCTGTCACGCAGGAGGTCGCGGGTTCGAGTCCCGTCCGGACCGCCATTTAATTACTTAGGCTCGGTAGCTCAGTTGGTAGAGCAACGGACTGAAAATCCGTGTGTCGGCGGTTCGATTCCGTCCCGAGCCACCACCTATGCCGGTGTAGCTCAATTGGTAGAGCAACTGACTTGTAATCAGTAGGTTGGGGGTTCAAGTCCTCTTGCCGGCACTGTTTTTTCAAAATTTAATGTGGAGGGGTAGCGAAGTGGCTAAACGCGGCGGACTGTAAATCCGCTCCCTCAGGGTTCGGCAGTTCGAATCTGCCCCCCTCCACCATTTATAGGGGCATAGTTTAACGGTAGAACAGAGGTCTCCAAAACCTCCGGTGTGGGTTCGATTCCTACTGCCCCTGCCAAATTTATGACATCTTGAGATTATGGCGGTTGTGGCGAAGTGGTTAACGCACCAGATTGTGGCTCTGGCACTCGTGGGTTCGATTCCCATCAATCGCCCCATATTATCATTGGGCTATAGCCAAGCGGTAAGGCAACGGACTTTGACTCCGTCATGCGTTGGTTCGAATCCAGCTAGCCCAGTCTCACTTTTTATATCAACTGCATATAATGTATTAAGTCCATTTAAAATGCGGAAGTAGTTCAGTGGTAGAACACCACCTTGCCAAGGTGGGGGTCGCGGGTTCGAATCCCGTCTTCCGCTCCAATTACGGCGGCATAGCCAAGTGGTAAGGCAGAGGTCTGCAAAACCTTTATCCCCGGTTCGAATCCGGGTGTCGCCTTCTTATTGCCGGGGTGGTGGAATTGGCAGACACACAGGACTTAAAATCCTGCGGTAGGTGACTACCGTGCCGGTTCAAGTCCGGCCCTCGGCACCAATTTTACTTACATGGTAAGTTGAATTGGTGTTTGTGTTTTATCATTATAACTAATCATATTAATGATCTACATAAGTAGATCATTTTTTTAATGCTTTGATTTATCATAACAAGTTAAGTTCCGAGGCCTATTATAAAGCGGCGTATAGCTCGTCTTTCAACACTTTTATTTTATATTTCCATAAAAACTTTTTTGAAATACGTTGACACTTTATGAGATCCATGATATATTTATATTCGTCGGTTAGATACGACGTAAAACTTGCCGGTGTGGCGGAATTGGCAGACGCGCACGACTCAAAATCGTGTTCCTTCTGGAGTGTCGGTTCGACCCCGACCACCGGTATACTGAAAAACCCGTTTCTTAACAGAAACGGGTTTTTATTTTTTATTAAAGAAAAGGAGCCGAGGCTCCTTTTTATACTTACTCAGCGTATTGGTCTAGGATCTCTTCTAGCACCTCTTCTAGCTCTTCTGTATCTTCAAGCTCTGATTGGCTGAAACGGACGCGTACAAGCTGTTCTCCGTCATTATACATCTCTTCCAGCCACCCTCGGAGTCCTCTTGCTCTGCGGTCGACTTCGAAAATGATTTCCAAACCGTCTTCGTCTAAAAGGAAAATGAGTTCTAATTCATCAAGCATCTGACGATAATATCCGGAAGTCGGAACGAATTCGAATTCTTGAACGAACGGAAGACGACGCTGGAAGTAGGGCGCTTGTTCGCAGTCTGCTTCGTTAAGATGGAAGCCCAGATTTTCGATTGCTTCAAGCACATTTTCAATCCAAGGGTGCGCTTCAACGAAAATGCGGTCATGATCGGATTTATCGATACCGCCTTGAATGTCAAGGTCTGTCACCACGGCAACCTCTACTTTCCCTGCAGTGATCGGCGTATCTAGAGGCAGAGTGAATGTGAACGGAAATTGATGCTCTTCACCAGGCTGTATGGTAAATGAACCAGTGACCCGGAAAGAATGAATTGTAGCGTATTTCCGGTGCTCTTCATCGTCTTTTACAATGACATACCGTGTGCTAAGCTGTAAATCGATATAACGGATGTCCTGAGCGATTTTTCCGCCTTTGACATGTACCGTTCCCTGTACTTCTTCTCCTGGAAAATATGCGTCTTTTTCTAAAATTGTATCTACTTTTGCAGCTCCAATTCCGGCACTTGCCGCAAGTTTCTTAAAAAATGACATGTTAGATCTTCCCCTTTTTCTTTTTTCTCAACAGATATACGCAAGAAGGAGGAAAAAAGATTCGTTTGATTCATACTTTTTTCCTATTATTCGTCTCGGCCTAGGGACAGACTAAGAATAATATTAAAAATAAAGGAGTGGATGGAAGTGAATAAAGAAAATTTGGTTGCAGATGAATTACACAGAATGTTTTTGGCTGGTGAGCTGCAAATCACAGTAGAGGAGGATATAAACAATATTTCCGAAAGGCTGAGAAACGGCGATCTCAGTTTAGACCGATTAAGCGGTGAAGACGCGTTTATAAAAGAAACGGTAAATGAGGCTTTAAGAAGAGTGGAGCAATAAAAAAGAGACGGCATCTCATCTTTGAGATCCCGTCTCTTTTTGTGGTCTTTGCTGTAAGATAAATCTAATCGATTTGATTTGGAATTGCTCACCCGAGCCATCCCTTTTCTAACAGAAGATCTGACAGTTCATCATGGAGATAAACAGTTGTATCTAATTGATCATGCAATGCTCTTCTGATGTGGGGATTTTCGGCTTCTGTTATTGCGACAGTGTATTTGTTAATGCTGGTTTTTATTGTTGTTAACAAATCAAGAATATCTTTGGGACAAAGACTTTGTTCAATGGGAAACCACCCCCTTTGTTTTTTTAGCAGCTCCTGATAAGAAAGTATTTGGCTTTGTTTCTTGCTTCTATACAAAATGCTATAATAAGCAACAAATTTTGTTGGGGGGTGTGATGATGAAGCAGATTATTGCGATGGGGGGCGGGGGTTTTTCGATGGAGCCGGATAATTTGTCCCTCGATCAATATATCCTCAATCAATCAAAACGAGAGCAACCTCGTATTTGTTTTTTGCCGACGGCGAGCGGAGATTCCCAAAACTATATTCAGCGGTTTTATCATGCATTTCAAACACTGGATTGTGTGCCGTCTCACTTATCTTTGTTTAAGCCGCCATCAACAGATTTAACTTCTTTTGTTATGGAAATGGACGTGATTTATGTTGGCGGGGGAAATACGCGGAATTTACTTGTGTTATGGAAAGAGTGGGGGCTTGACCAGATTCTTAGGGAAGCATGGAAGAACGGTGTGGTTTTAGCTGGATTAAGTGCCGGTGCGATCTGCTGGTTTGAAGAAGGGGTGACGGATTCAGCCGGACCGCTGACAAGTTTGAAAAGTTTAGGTTTTTTGCAAGGGAGCTTTTGTCCCCATTATGACGGGGAAAAGGATCGGAGACCGGCATACCACCAGCTGATATCTAACAAGTTCTTATGCAGTGGCTATGCAGCGGATGATGGGGCTGCTCTCCATTTCATAAATGATCAGCTGTTTCAGACTGTGAGTTCAAGGTCGGATGGAAAGGCATATCGGGTGATGATGGCTGAACATGAAATAGCTGAAATCCCGTTGCCGGTCAAATATTTAGGGTGAAATTGGCTGAATATTATCTATATTCCTCTTTTTTTCAGATTGATTTTATGATAAGATGAGTGCGAAATCAATAGTTACTGGGGGTGCCCGCTTTCGGGCTGAGAGAGAAGGTAAGCTTCTTAACCCTTTGGACCTGATCTGGTTCGTACCAGCGTGGGGAAGTAGAGGAATTGTTTTTGTTATTGTCTTGCTGGGCAATAATATGTTTCTTTCTGACTGTAACCGGGTTCATTTATATGAATCCGGTTTTTTGTGCTGGTTATGGGCTTGATTTTGTCCTTTCAAACATAGAAAGGGGAAGGAAAAGTAATGCAAAACAATTCAGTGCAGCAAGCCAACATTTCCATTATGTCGAGTTTTTCAGGCAGCAAGAAGGTATACGTGGAGGGTTCTTCTTCGGACATCCAAGTGCCGATGAGGGAGATTGCATTGAGTCCGACGACGGGATCGTTCGGCGAAGAGGAAAACGCGCCTGTGCGTGTCTATGATACAAGCGGACCGTATACGGACCCTGAAGTAACCATTAATATTCAAGAAGGATTAAAGCCGCTCCGCCAAAAATGGATCACAGAGCGCGGTGACGTGGAAGAGTATGAAGGCCGGGCTATAAAACCAGAAGATAACGGTTATAAAAAAGCAAATCCAAACGTAAGCTACCCAGGATTAAAGCGGAAACCGCTGAGGGCGAAGGCAGGTCAAAATGTCACTCAAATGCACTATGCAAAAAAGGGGATCATTACACCTGAGATGGAATTTATCGCCATTCGTGAGCATGTGTCTCCTGAATTCGTCAGAGACGAGGTAGCCAGCGGCCGGGCGATAATTCCTTCAAACATTAATCACCCTGAAAGTGAGCCAATGATTATCGGCCGGAATTTCTATGTGAAGATTAATGCGAATATTGGGAATTCAGCGGTTACGTCATCCATTGAAGAAGAAGTGGAAAAAATGACGTGGGCCATACGCTGGGGAGCGGATACGATGATGGATCTTTCGACCGGAAAAGATATTCATACGACGCGTGAATGGATTATCCGCAATTGCCCCGTGCCTGTGGGAACTGTTCCGATTTATCAGGCGCTTGAAAAAGTAAACGGCGTAGCGGAGGATTTAACGTGGGAGATTTATCGTGATACGCTGATCGAGCAGGCAGAGCAGGGAGTGGATTATTTTACGATTCACGCGGGTGTTTTGCTTAGGTATGTACCGCTGACTGCAAAACGGACAACTGGTATTGTGTCACGCGGGGGAGCGATTATGGCGCAGTGGTGTCTGGCTCATCATCAAGAAAGCTTTTTATACACACATTTTGAAGAAATCTGTGAGATTATGAAAACGTACGATATTGCTTTCTCACTTGGGGATGGTTTGCGTCCCGGATCAATTGCTGATGCCAATGACGAAGCGCAGTTTGCTGAATTAGAGACGCTTGGAGAGCTGACGCAAATTGCCTGGAAGCATGATGTTCAGGTGATGATTGAGGGTCCTGGACATGTTCCGATGCATAAAATCAAAGAGAACGTCGATAAACAAATGGACATTTGTAAAGAAGCGCCTTTTTACACATTGGGGCCGTTGACAACGGATATTGCTCCGGGATATGACCATATTACTTCAGCGATCGGAGCGGCGATGATCGGCTGGTATGGGACAGCAATGCTTTGTTATGTAACGCCGAAGGAGCATTTGGGGCTGCCAAACCGTGATGATGTTCGTGAAGGAGTCATTACATATAAGATCGCTGCGCATGCGGCAGACCTTGCAAAAGGGCATCCCGGAGCGCAAATCCGGGATGATGCGTTATCGAAAGCCCGTTTTGAATTCCGCTGGCGGGATCAGTTTAATTTATCTCTTGATCCGGAGAGAGCCCTTGAATACCATGATGAAACCCTGCCTGCTGAAGGAGCAAAAACCGCTCACTTTTGTTCCATGTGCGGTCCGAAATTTTGCAGCATGAGAATTTCACAGGATATTCGGGATTATGCGAAGAAAAACGATCTCAGTGAAGCAGAAGCCATAAATAAAGGATTAAAAGAAAAAGCAAAAGAGTTTGTCGATACGGGAAGCAATTTATATCAATAAATAAGATGAAGATGGAGAATGCTCCATCTTCATTTTTTTAGAAAAACAGAGAGCGTCGAAGCGGAGGAATACTCTGTTCAAAGCGGAAAACATTTTCTGGATCATATTTCGTTTTGACACGGCGGAGTCGTTCAACGTTTTCGCCGCAATATGTTCTTGGCCAGTTTCTGATTTTGATATCTGGCCAATTTACGTAGTCTCCCATCGTTTAACTCGAAAGTCCGGATCATCCCGTGTCACGATACGTCCGGTCAATTTTGTCTTTTCCACACACCCACATCTCTTTCTCTCGTATTCTAGTTTCTCTAGCTTATGCGTCAGGGGATAAGAGTGTATAAGGAAAAAGCGGGGATGCAATCTGATATAGTATCAATACCCTCAAAAAATAGTTGACAGGTCGGTATTGTATGAATTAACATGGTCAGTACAAATTTTTCAAATTTATCGCGCTGATCGGGACACCGAAGGCTCTTATCTTTTAGATAAGGGCCTTTTTTGTATGAAAAAGGAGGGATTATTGATGGGAGTCAAAAAAGGAAAGGGGAGAAAACGATTCAGGAAGCGAAAAACCTACGGGAATCAGATTTTGCCGCTTGAGCTGCTGATTGAAAAAAACAAACGAGAGATTATAAACAGCGCGGAACTCATGGAAGAAATTTATATGAAGATTGATGAGAAGCGTACGCAATGTGTAACTAAATATAAAAAAACCCGCTGACTACAGCGGGTTTTTGCATTTCTCCATTAAGCATCTTTTTTAATCGGCAATCCAAGGCCTTCTGCCACGCGTTTTCCGTATTCAGGATCCGCTTTGTAGAAGTGCTCGATTTGGCGCAGCTTGATTTCTTCTTTTTCTACCGGCTTCATAGCATTAACGATATTTTCAACAAGGCGGGTACGTTCATCTTCACTCATTAAACGATACAGATCACCGGCTTGAGTGTAGTGATCGTTGTGATCGTAGCTTACGCTGTCAGCGATACCTTGTACCGGATATGCTGCTTGCTTATCCTCAGGTGACTCTTTTGGACCGCCGAAGCTGTTAGGCTCGTAATACACAGATCCGCCGCCGTTATCATCAAAACGCATTTGCCCATCACGCTGATAATTGTTTACTTTGTTGCGTGCGCGGTTGATTGGCAGCGCTTGATGGTTTGCACCGACACGGTAGCGGTGTGCATCATGATAAGCAAACAGTCGGCCTTGAAGCATTTTATCAGGAGAAACATCAATACCAGGCACGAGTGTTCCAGGTGAAAATGTCGCTTGTTCTACCTCTGCAAAGTAGTTTTCCGGATTTCTGTCTAGAACCATGCGTCCGACCTCGATTAACGGGTAGTCTTTTTGAGACCAAACTTTTGTGACATCAAACGGATCGAAACGATACGTATTTGCATCTTCTAAAGGCATGATTTGCACATATAGTTTCCATGCAGGATAATCACCGTTTTCGATTGCGTTGAAAAGGTCTTCTGTATGGTAATCAGGGTTTTCACCGGCAATTTTTGCTGCCGTATTGACATCAAGGTTTTTCACGCCTTGTTCTGTTTTAAAGTGATATTTAATCCATACGCCTTCACCTTCGGCATTTGTCCATTTGAATGTATGGCTTCCGAAGCCGTGCATGTGGCGAAGTGTTGCAGGAATTCCGCGGTCAGACATCAGGATTGTCACTTGGTGAAGTGACTCTGGTGAAAGTGACCAGAAATCCCATACAGCCGTAGGGTTTTTTAGATGTGTTTTTGGATCTCTTTTTTGTGTATGGATAAAATCAGGGAACTTAATCGCATCGCGGATAAAGAATACAGGCGTATTGTTGCCGACGATGTCGTAGTTTCCTTCTTCAGTATAAAATTTAACAGCAAATCCGCGCGGATCGCGAACTGTGTCAGCAGAGCCAAGTTCACCGGCAACTGTTGAGAAACGGATGAACAACGGTGTGCGTTTGCCGACTTCAGAAAGGAAAGCGGCTTTCGTGTATTTTGTTACGTCGTTTGTCACTTCAAAATATCCGTGTGCGCCTGCTCCTTTGGCGTGAACAACACGTTCAGGAACACGTTCTCGGTTGAAATGGGCCAATTTTTCGAGTAAATGTACATCTTGAATTAAAGTTGGTCCGCGAGAACCGGCAGTCATTGAGTTTTGATTATCTCCAACCGGAGCGCCCCAGCTAGTTGTCAGTTTATTTGAACTCATGTTATCACCTCTTGGAATTTATAAGAACATAATATCATCTCTAAGTAAAAAGTCAATATTATTTTATAATTATTATAAAATAGTTATCTCTATTAATCGATATCTAGTATCGAAAGTGTTGAAAAACCTTGTTGTAACAGCTTTTTATGACACTTAATAATTTTTGGAGAAATAATTTTTCCTTCTCTATTTGCGAAACAAGCAGAGTAAGTGATAAACAAGGATATCAAAAATCGTATTTAAAAAAGAGTTGACATATCGGAATAATTTGAATTAACATGTTATTCAAACAAAAAAACAATTGGGCAGCTGATCGGACCGCCGAAGGCTCTCATCTCTACAAGAACAGAGATGGGGGCCTTTTTGTTTTTTTGAAGGCGGGGTTGGCAGAAAGAGAGGGATAAAAGTGGCTGTGACCATCAGCATCAAAGAAAAGGCATTTGTTCAAGAGGGCCGCAAAAACACGGTCTTAGAGAACATAGAATTATCAATCGCACCAGGCGAATTTCTAACGCTTATCGGACCGAGCGGGTGTGGAAAAAGCACCCTGTTAAAGATTATTGCAGGGCTTGATTCTGAATATGACGGGAGTGTGGAAATTAACGGCCGCAGCGTAACAGCTCCGGGTATTCAGCAAGGATTTATTTTTCAGGAACACCGCCTCTTTCCTTGGCTGACTGTTGAGCAGAATATTGCAGCCGACTTGAATTTGAAGGACCCAAAAGTCAAACAAAAGGTGGATGAACTGATCGAGATTGTCAGATTGAAAGGATCGGAAAAAGCATATCCGCGCGAGCTGTCAGGCGGCATGTCACAAAGAGTAGCCATCGCCCGGGCCCTTCTGCGGGAGCCTGAGGTGCTACTTTTAGATGAACCGTTTGGTGCACTCGACGCTTTTACAAGAAAACACCTGCAGGACGTGCTGCTGGATATATGGAGGAGGAAAAAAACAACGATGATTCTCGTGACTCATGATATAGATGAATCTGTTTATTTAGGAAATGAGCTTGCGATCCTTAAGGCCAAACCGGGGAAAATCCATAAGCTGATACCCATTCACCTGGCGTATCCGCGGAACCGGACGACTCCGGATTTCCAAGCGATCAGACAGAGAGTGCTGTCGGAATTCGAGAAAACAGAAGATTTGGAGTACGCAGAAGGATCAGGGATATAGAAAGGGCGGAAGCGGAAATGAAAAAAGGACTCATTGTATTGGTTGCCGTTATTTTTCTGCTCGCAGGCTGTGGAGCAAATGGAGCCAGCGGTGACCACAAACAATTGAAGGAAATTCGTATTGGTATTCAGCAAAGCTTAAGCCCGCTTTTGATCGCAAAAGAAAAAGGCTGGTTCGAAGATGCATTTGAAAAAGAAGGCATCAAAGTGAAATGGGTGGAGTTTCAAAGCGGTCCGCCCCAATTTGAAGGCCTTGCGGCAGACAAACTTGATTTTTCTCAAGTCGGTAATTCGCCTGTGATCGCTGGACAGGCGGCAGGCATTGACTTTAAAGAAATCGGTTTGTCTCAGGACGGCTTGAAAGCAAACGGCATCCTTGTCAATCGAAACAGCGGCATTCAAGACGTTAAGGGCTTAAAGGGGAAGAAAATTGCAGTCGCCAAAGGCAGCAGCGGGTTTGATTTTTTGTATAAAGCGCTTGATCAAGTGGGGTTGTCAGCTAACGATGTGACAATTATTCAGCTTCAGCCTGATGAAGCAGCTTCCGCATTTGAAAACGGATCTGTTGATGCCTGGTCCATTTGGGAGCCGTACTTGTCCTTAGAAACAATGAAACACGGAGCAAAAATCCTTGTGAACGGAGAAAGCACAGATTTATATTCACCGGGTTTTACTTTAGTAAGAACAAAGTTTTCAGAAGAGCATCCAGACGAAGTGGTCCGTTTTCTGAAGGTGTTTAATAAAGCCGTTGTATGGCAAAAGGAACATCTGGGTGAAGCAGCGGACTTATATTCTGACATTAAAGATCTCGATAAAAAGGTCGTCGAAAATGTGCTGAAAAATACTGAACCTCTGAATGAGGTCATCAGTGACGACATTGTAAAAGCGCAGCAGGAAACAGCAGATTTTCAATTTCGAACAAAGGCGATAGATAAGAAGATTGATGTGAAGGATGTTGTCGATAACAGTTTTATCAAAAAAGCATTAAAGGAACATTCCTCAGGAGGTGATCAATGATGAAAGCAGAGGCTGCGGGCTCGCTGCCCAAAACGAATGCGGAAGCGGTGCGAAAAAAGCCCGGAAGGAAGAGATACGGCTTTATGAAGGGGCTTTTACTGCCCGCTGTCATCATTGCCATCTGGCAGGTCATCGGCGGGCTGGGGATTGTGTCCGCTACAGTGCTGCCTACACCTGTTACGATTGTTCTGACCTTTAAGGAGCTTATTTTGTCCGGCGAACTGTTCGGCCATCTGCAAATCAGCATTTATCGGGCGGCGCTTGGTTTTTTGCTTGGCGCAGGGCTTGGATTGATGATCGGGATTTTGGCCGGATTCTCCAAACGGACGGAGCTGTATCTTGATCCGTCGTTGCAAATGCTTAGAACCGTACCTCATCTGGCCGTCACGCCGCTGTTTATTTTATGGTTCGGATTTGACGAAGTATCTAAAATTTTGCTGATTGCGCTCGGTGCCTTCTTTCCTGTCTATATCAATACGTTTAACGGCATCCGCGGGGTTGACGCGAAGCTGTTTGAAGTCGCCCGGGTGCTTGAATTTAAATGGCATCAGCAAATATCCAAAGTGATATTGCCGGCAGCCCTGCCCAATATATTGCTAGGCATTCGCTTATCGCTCGGCATTGCATGGCTCGGGCTCGTTGTGGCAGAGCTGATGGGCTCAAGCGCGGGAGTCGGCTATATGATCATGGATGCGAGACAGTTTTCACAAACGAATAAAGTCTTTGCAGGGATTATCATTTTTGCAGTGGTTGGAAAGCTGACGGATTCCTTCGTCAGGCTGCTTGAACGAAAGCTGTTAAAGTGGAGAAACAGCTACGAAGGATAAAAGATATAAGGGGAGATGAATATGGAAATTCTTTGGTTTATACCGACTCATGGAGACGCGAGATATTTAGGATCTGAAAGTGATGGACGGACTGCGGATCATCTTTACTTTAAACAAGTCGCGCAGGCGGCAGACAGGCTGGGATATACAGGAGTTCTTCTGCCGACGGGAAGATCGTGCGAGGACCCGTGGCTTACAGCGTCGGCACTGGCAGGAGAAACAAAGGACTTAAAGTTTTTAGTCGCGGTAAGACCTGGTTTAATGCAGCCTTCTCTGGCAGCCAGAATGACGTCCACTCTAGACCGCATTTCAGACGGCCGGCTGCTGATCAACGTTGTGGCTGGGGGCGATCCGTATGAGCTGGCAGGCGATGGCCTGTTTATCAGCCATGATGAGCGCTACGAGGCAACAGACGAATTTTTAACCGTTTGGCGGAGACTTTTGCAGGGAGAAACGGTTTCCTATGAAGGAAAGCATATAAAAGTGGAAAACAGCAATCTGCTTTTCCCGCCGCAGCAAGAGCCGCATCCGCCCATCTATTTCGGTGGTTCGTCACAGGCTGGGATTGAAGCTGCCGCAAAGCATACAGACGTGTACTTGACATGGGGTGAGCCGCCTGAACAAGTAAAAGAAAAAATAGAAAGAGTCAAAAAGCAAGCGGCAAAAGAAGGGAGATCCGTTCGATTTGGCATTAGGCTGCATGTCATTGCCCGTGAAACTGAACAAGAGGCATGGGAAGCGGCAGAGCGCTTGATCAGCCACTTGGATGATGACACCATTGCCAAAGCGCAGGCAGCTTTGAGCCGTTACGACTCTTCAGGCCAGCAGCGGATGGCCGTCCTTCATCAAGGCGATCGGACGAAGCTTGAAATCAGCCCGAATCTGTGGGCGGGGATCGGCCTGGTCAGAGGAGGGGCAGGAACAGCTCTTGTCGGTGATCCGCAGACGATTGCCGACCGGATAGCGGAGTACCAGGCACTCGGCATAGAATCGTTTATATTCTCCGGCTATCCGCATTTAGAAGAAGCGTATTATTTTGCAGAGCTTGTATTTCCGCTTTTGCCGTTTGAAAATGATCGGACGAGAAAGCTTCAGAACAAAAGGGGAGAAGCGGTAGGAAACACTTATTTTGTCAAAGAGAAAAATGCATGAGTTTAACTAAAATACAGCCCCCCGAACATGGTATGATATTCAAAAAAAGGGGGCTTTTTTTCTGAAAACATTGAGAAGCGCGGCAGTCATTTGCCTCATAGCTATGCTGTCAGCATGCGGACATTCAAAACAGATGGAAATCAAAGCGGCGGACATATCAGATCTTGAAAAAAACAGAATGGATGTCGCAGCTTCACAGGCATTCACTGCCGAAGCCGTCAATATCGGTGAAGGTATTTCTTCAGCTGACATGTACATCGAACATTATCAAAAGGGAAAGCTTGTTGAGAGGTTTGGACCGGTTCGTGCAGATTATTCAGAGGAAAAACCCGATACCATACAATTTGTTTATTTTGAGAATGAAGAGGGGGAAGGAAAGAATAAACATACCACCATTCATTTTGGCATTGTGGATAAACAGGGAAATATAGCGGCTGATTCATCGGTGAAACGCGACGATAGCACAACACAGGAAATGACTCAGAATATTTCATCGCCGGAACCGATTACTTTCGAGAAGCCTGCTTTGATCGGCAGCAGTATTAGAGGGACTGACGAGACAATGCACACCTCTGAACATAAAAAAGAGCTCATTAAGCATCAAGATGCGTTACTGTATTATGTGGAATTGCATCATTAGAGTGGGCGGCTTCAAGCCGTCTGTTTTACAAAGCGGTATGCTTGCTTTTTTGAATGGTGCATGATACATTTTAAATCGTAACAATTTCGATTTAAAGGGAGGCTATGTGACTTGGCTAAAAAATCAAAAGTGGCAAAAGAGTTAAAACGCCAACAGCTTGTTGAGCAATACGCTGGTATTAGACGCGAGTTGAAGGAAAAAGGAGATTACGAGGCACTCAGCAAGCTGCCAAGAGATTCAGCACCGGGAAGGCTTCACAACCGCTGCATGGTAACGGGGCGCCCGAGAGCATATATGAGGAAGTTTAAAATGTCCAGAATCGCTTTCAGGGAGCTGGCCCATAAAGGCCAGATTCCCGGTGTGAAAAAAGCAAGCTGGTAAGAAAAAACTCCGGCCGATTACAGCGCGCCGGAGTTTTTTTCGTTTTTCTTGAAAGAGATGACGTAGGAAAGGTGCTGGATGATCATGATGATAAACACAATAATAATAGGGAAAAACGGAATGCGCGATTGAAATAGCGGATAAAAAATGAGAAGAACCGCTGCGGCAGGCAGCGAGAAGTAGACAGCGATATATGACGCGCGACATGCTTTTGCCGTCATCATCTGCTCTCTTTCATCCTGCTCTTCAAACTCATCAGGCAGAAGAAGCTGTTTTCTGGCAGGGCGGCTTTTTTTCTGTAAGTACAAATAAACCGCAGACGCCGCAACAAACAGAATAAAGGGGGTGAGGTTTAATTCAAACACCATCCCGCCGCTCTTTGTGCGAAAAAAAGATGCAATTCCTTCTGACGCTTCAAAGTATGCAATCAGCGTCCAGCATGCAAGGCCAAATAACACAAGTTGAAAAGCTGCTTTTGTTTTCATGCTCATCTTAGTTTTCCTCCTCTAACCAAAAGACATCCTCCATTTTCATGGAGAAGGCTTTGCAGATTTTCAGTGCTAACAGCAGTGAGGGAACATAATCGCCTTTTTCAATCGCTGCCACAGTCTGTCTTGTGACGCCGACTGTTTCTCCTAGTTTTTCCTGAGAATAGCCGAAGCGTGCCCTCAGCTCTTTTACTTTATTTTTCATCATGACGTCTGTCCCCTTCACAATCTCGATTGATTATATTGTATAGTATACTTAACATTATGTAAATGGAACTTAACAACTTTACAAAAAGATAACTTTTTTTCGACAAAATTTTTATATTCCCTTGACGAAAAATAAATAAACATGTAATATAAAAAAAGTCAGAGCGGTACTGTTGCTGACAATCATAAATGCGGGTGTAGTTTAGTGGTAAAACCTCAGCCTTCCAAGCTGATGTCGTGAGTTCGATTCTCATCACCCGCTCCATACATACGTTATTAACGCAGTGTTTCGTTTCTCAGATAAACGAAGTATTGCGTTTTTTTATGTAAAAAAGAACACGACATTCGTGTTCTTTTACGTAAGCCAATGTACTGTATGGGTGCCGCCGTGAATTTGTTCAAACATTTTCGTTAATGATGATAAGAGGTTAACAGCGCTGCTTTTCTCAATCGATGGCGGGAAAAAAATGATTTGCAGCATATTCTTAGTCTCGTTTGAAACGGGATAGTGGTTGACGTTGTTTTTGAAATCGCCAAAAATGCCGTTTTCATCAGAGAAAAGCAGTATGTTTTCTTTTTCTCCCAATGAGATCCGGACCGGCTCATGAAGCTTTCCGGCATCATAAATCATAATAGGCAGAGAATATTTTAATGCGAAAAAATCGATTGTGTCATGGGCCGAGTCTTTACTTTCCATGAATTGTTCCTTGGATATCGGGACCAGCATGTCCTCCATTGGGGTTGTTTCTCCCTCAAATGAAGGGTTAAGCTGTTTAAAGAGTTCCTGCCATTCCTTGACGAAGGATTCATCGGATATACCGCCGTCCGCATAGTCGAAAAACAAGGATTCTTGAAACAGGCGGAGTCTGCCTTTCAGCATTTGCGGTGAGGAGCCGACTTCGATATTCTCATAAATGACAGCAGCTGCATGTAAGCCGGCCGCACGTTCAGTAATAACAGAATCAAGTTTGATATTCACTAGCATTCACTCCAGTTACGTGATATCAACCTATTATAAACGCTGTATCGTTTTATCACAAAGAAAGGAGGCTGTGCAAAACATGAACGTTTATCAGCTCAAAGAAGAATTAGTTGAATACGCGAAAAGCATTGGCGTGGACAAGATTGGTTTTACGACCGCTGATACTTTTGACAGTTTAAAAGACCGTTTGATTCTTCAAGAATCACTCGGCTATCTCTCCGGCTTTGAAGAGCCGGATATCGAAAAAAGGGTGACGCCGAAGCTTCTTTTGCCGAAAGCGAAATCAATAGTGGCAATTGCTCTCGCATATCCTTCCAGAATGAAGGATGCGCCGAGAAGCACGAGAACTGAGCGCAGGGGCATTTTTTGCAGAGCTTCCTGGGGAAAAGACTATCATGATGTGTTGAGGGAAAAGCTTGATCTGCTGGAGGATTTTCTAAAAAGCAAGCATGAGGATATCAGAACGAAGTCAATGGTTGATACAGGTGAATTGTCTGATCGCGCCGTTGCGGAACGTGCCGGAATTGGATTCAGTGCGAAAAACTGTATGATCACAACACCCGAGTATGGCTCTTATGTGTATTTGGCGGAAATGATCACAAATATCCCTTTTGAGCCTGATGTGCCGATTGAAGATATGTGCGGGTCCTGCACGAAATGCTTGGATGCCTGTCCGACGGGAGCCCTGGTTAATCCCGGGCAGCTTAATGCGCAGCGCTGCATCTCTTTTCTAACCCAGACAAAAGGATTTTTACCTGATGAATTCCGGACAAAAATCGGAAACCGCCTGTACGGGTGCGATACGTGCCAAACGGTATGCCCTCTCAATAAAGGGAAGGATTTTCATCTTCATCCGGAAATGGAGCCTGATCCTGAGATTGCCAAACCGTTATTGAAGCCGCTTTTGACCATCAGCAATCGGGAATTTAAGGAGAAATTCGGGCATGTCTCAGGTTCTTGGCGCGGGAAAAAACCGATTCAGCGAAACGCCATTCTCGCGCTAGCGCATTTTAAGGATGCTTCCGCACTGCCTGAATTGGCGGAACTGATGCATAAGGATCCGCGTCCTGTCATCAGGGGGACAGCCGCATGGGCAATCGGAAAAATCGGAGACCCCGCATACGCGGAAGAGCTTGAAAAAGCGCTGGAAAAAGAGAAGGATGAAGAGGCAAAGCTGGAAATTGAAAAAGGAATTGAGTTGCTAAAAGCTTCAGGCATGACTAAACAAGGCCTGTCCTGACATACGTATAGAGCAGAAGGAAAAAACACTTGAGATCATCCAAGTGTTTTTTCTCTATAAAAAAGTATGGCGGGTGGGGTGAACTTGAAGTACATTTTAGAACAATTAGCGGAGGAGCGGCTGGGCTTTCTGGTTAACGGGCATGCTATGAGACAGGAGTCTCAAGTCGGAGACCTTAAAGTCATGGAGCGTAAGAAAAAGCTTCTGGAAAAACGTAAAGTTGACATCATAAAAGCGAAAGCAAAGGCCGTGATTAATCATGTGCGGGTTGAGGATGACGGAACGACCTGCCTTTCGTATACCATCCATTACGAATACGTGTGTAAGGAACAAGATGACAGCTTGTATATAGAAGAGCACATAGAGGAGCGAATGGCTTTCCTGTATGATCACATTTTGATTAGTGATCAGGAAATTGCGAAAAAGCCGGCTGGATTTCATGAAGGGACCAGTATTATTGACTATTCTGAAGCTGAAGAGGAAAGAGAAGCGTTTGGCAGGGCTTTTCAATACGATCGTCTCGGCGCTGTCCAATATGCCGAGAAATTTTGGAACAAGCGCAATCCTGCTTATAAAAATTTCAGCGATAACTGTACAAATTTTATTTCTCAGTGTCTTCATGCAGGAGGCGCGCCGATGCGCGGTCATCCGAACAGGGGATCAGGCTGGTGGATGAAACAAAGCTCATGGAGCTACAGCTGGACGGTGGCTCACTCTATGAAAATGTATTTGTCGAATTCAAAGGCCGGACTGCGTGCGGTGCGGGTGAAATCAGCGGAAGAACTGATGCCGGGCGATGTGATTTGCTATGACTTCGAAGGAGACGGCCGGTTTAATCATACAACGATTGTCGTGGCAAAGGACAAAGGCAATATGCCGCTTGTCAACGCCCAGACCTATGACAGCCGGATGAGGTATTGGTCATATGAGGATTCTACGGCATACACGCCGTCAATACGATATGCCTTTTTTCATATCGTTGATGATACGACAAAAGAGTAATTAATGTTATAATGATGGGCGGATAAGAAAAACAGAGGTGAACATTGTGGCATTACATGTCGTTTTATATCAACCAGAAATTCCCGCTAACACAGGGAATATTGCACGTACTTGTGCAGCAACCAATACAACGCTACACCTGATTCGTCCGCTCGGCTTTTCAACGGATGATAAAATGCTGAAGCGTGCCGGACTCGATTATTGGGAGTTTGTTAACGTTGTGTATCATGATTCGTTAGAAGAATTGTTTGAGGCATATAAAAAAGGCAAGTTTTTCTTTATTACAAAATTTGGCCAGCAGCCTCATACATCATTTGATTACACTGATCTTGACGAGGATTATTTCTTCGTGTTCGGAAGAGAAACAAGCGGTTTGCCAAAAGATTTAATTCAAAATAATATGGACCGCTGCCTGCGTCTTCCGATGACAGAGCACGTCAGATCGTTAAATCTGTCCAATACTGCCGCGATTCTTGTTTATGAAGCGCTGCGCCAGCAAAATTACCGTGATTTAAAATAGTGAAAAAACCCGCTCATCGATGATGGGCGGGTTTTTTTGCGGATGTTGAAATGCTTTGTTTCGTTTTTGGGCTTAACAACGTAACAGTGTTATGTTACAATGTACCCATCAAAGGAGCTGGACTTATGGAAAAACAATTAATCTCTAAAAAAGAATTACTTGAAAGAACATCGATTTCATACGGTCAGCTGTATCGATGGAAGCGGAAAAACTTAATACCTGAGGAATGGTTTATTCGTAAATCCACATTTACAGGGCAAGAGACGTTTTTTCCGAGAGAGGAGATTTTAAAACGTATATCAATGATTCAAAAGATGAAAGAAAATTTGTCTTTGGATGAAATGAGGGAAATGCTGTCGCCGAAAATGAAGGATGTCAGCATGACCGCTGATGAATTGCTTCATAAAGGTTTGGTTTCAAGGCCTGCTCTTGAAGCCTATTCAGAAGACGGAGGAAGTCCGGTTTTTTCATCCAGCGATTTGCTTTCGCTGTTTGTACTTGAGGGCCTGCTGCAGTCTGGAAATGTCAGCCTTGCAGAAGCAAAAATGGCTGCAGAGGTATTAAAGAAGCATGATACTGAAGAGATTGAAAAACAGACGGAGCTGATTGTGCTCCGCAAGCTCGGTGTTACAACTTGTTTTATAGCGGCTGCGGCGGACAGCATTTTGTTTGAATCATCCGTAAAGGTTGTGGAACGGGTAGATTTATTAAAAGCTTCAGAGGAATTAAAAACAACATTTATGCAGGAGGGCCATCAATGGATGTAGTGGAAAAGCTGGTGATAAACGGATCAGGAAGTTCAAAGGGAGGAACATTTCAATCTGTTGAGATTAATGGCAGCGGGACAGTGGCCGGGGACGTGGAGTGTGACACTTTTTCTTTTAATGGAAACGGAAAAGCCGACGGCAGCGTCAAAGCGAAAGCGGTAACCATCAGCGGTTCAGGAAAGATACATGGAGACGTTGAAGCAGAATCTATCCGGATGAATGGCACTGGTTTTATTCAAGGAGAGGTATCTGCAAAACAATTGAAAATCGCTGGATCATCAACATTTGGCGGCACTGTCAAGGCTGATGGCATTGACATTAGCGGAAAAGCTGTCATGGAAGCAGATTGTGAAACAGAAACCTTTCAATCAGAAGGGAAATGCAAAATCAGCGGGCTTTTAAATGCAGACCAGGTGATCATTAAGCTTTCTGCAGGGGAAAGCTATGTGCGGGAGATCGGCTGCCGCCATCTTCAAGTGACCTGCAGAAAAGGAATGCTGACATTGCTCAGATTAATGCCGCAGCCTGTTCTAACAGCAGAGCTGATCGAAGGTGACGTGATTGAACTGACAAATACAAAGGCGAAAACCGTGCGCGGAAATAAAGTGGTCATCGGCCCGGATTGCCAGATTGAAACCGTCGAATACAGCGGGGACTATACCTGTGACCCAAGCGCGTCGGTTGAAACATCCACAAAGTTGTAAGGAGGATCGTAATGGAGACAACAAAACTGGGAAATTTAAAATTATATGGCGCTGGGCATGCCGCAGGAGGCGCGTATCACAATGTCAGCATCAAAGGAGAAGGTGTAGTTGGAGAAGGGCTGTCTGCTGTAGGCTGCCGCATATACGGAACGGGCCTTTTTCTCGGAAAAGCAGAGACTGAGCGGCTGCGTGTGCTCGGAGAAAGTGAATGTAAAGGCGATCTGACAGCTGGCAAAATCAATATATATGGGACAATGAAAGTCAGCGGCTCACTTCAATTTGATCGATTCAATCTGAAAGGCCAGACTGAAATTGGCGGGAATATGACTGGAGAATCCTGCGATGTGAAAGGGAAGCTTAGCGTAATAGGTGATTGTGAAACAGAAATGTTCCATGTCACAGGCTGTGTTGATGTATCGGGGTTATTAAATTCGGGTGAGATCAAGCTGAGATTGAGCCATGATATAAGCCATGTGCAGGAAATCGGCGGAACAACAATTACAGTGAAAAGACGCGCGAGTTTTTTTAGCCGGAAGAAAGGGAAGCTGATCGCCGATGTCATAGAAGGAGATCGGGTTTATTTGGAGAATACCGAAGCGGCAGTTGTCAGGGGAAAAGAAGTGATCATCGGGCCGGGATGCAGCATCGGAACGATTGAGTACGAAAACAAATGTGAATGCGATCCGCATTCACAGATTAAAGAAAAAACAAAACTGTAAAACATTGTTCTGTTATACAAAAAGGTGCTCTTTCAGGAGCACCCTTTTTTATTCTTTTCCAGGCTTGCTATCGTATCCTGCGGTAAAAATTGATACTAAAAAAGTGACAATGACACCCATCATGATGATTGTTTTCACCGTCTCTCCCCCTCTTCAATTTTTCCGTGCTGTCCGAGTCTGGATGATTCTGTATTTTTCTTTATTATGAACGGTCGCTGTCTGCCTTGTCAACGATGTATAAGTATCTTTATTTTTAAGAAACCAAAGCATGTATCACGGGATGGCGGCATAGATTGTATCAAAGTACCTTATTTGCATAGTGTATCAAACATGATAGAGGAGGTCCTTATGGATATATTAAAGAAAATTGAACAGTACAGAGAGGAAGAGCAGCGGCTGAAATGGGAAGGAACTTTCGCCGATTATTTGGAGATTATTAAAGAAAATCCGATGGTCGCGCAATCTGCTCATTCTCGAGTTTTTAATATGATAAAAGACAGCGGGATAGAGGAGATTGACGGACGCAAGAAGTACAGTTTTTTTGACCGCGAGCTGTTCGGGCTTGAAGAATCTCTGGAGCGTCTTGTGGAAGAGTATTTTCATCCGGCTGCCAAACGTCTAGATGTCAGAAAGCGGATTCTATTGCTGATGGGGCCTGTGAGCGGTGGTAAATCTACGCTGGTCACAATGCTTAAAAAAGGTCTCGAAGCATACACGCTGACAGATAATGGCGCTGTATATGCGATTAAAGGCTGCCCGATGCACGAGGACCCTCTACATTTAATCCCCCATCATTTACGCGATGACTTTTACAGAGAATACGGCATTAGAATAGAAGGAAGTCTTTCTCCTTTAAATGTCATGAGGCTGGAGGAAGAGTACGGAGGAAGAATTGAGGATGTGAAGGTGGAGCGCATCTTCTTTTCAGAAGATAAGCGTACGGGAATTGGAACATTCAGTCCCTCTGATCCGAAATCTCAAGATATCGCCGATTTGACGGGGAGTATTGATTTCTCAACAATCGCCGAGTACGGTTCCGAATCAGATCCGCGCGCTTACCGGTTTGACGGAGAGCTGAATAAAGCGAACCGCGGGATGATGGAGTTTCAGGAGATGCTGAAATGTGATGAGAAATTTCTCTGGCATTTGCTTTCCTTGACACAGGAAGGGAATTTTAAAGCTGGGCGGTTTGCGTTAATTTCTGCTGATGAGCTGATCGTGGCTCACACGAATGAAACGGAGTATCGCTCATTTATTTCTAATAAGAAGAATGAAGCCCTGCACTCAAGAATCATCGTGATGCCGGTTCCTTATAATTTAAAAGTGTCTGAGGAAGAGAGAATTTATGAAAAAATGATCGCAGAAAGCGATGTGGCGGATGTTCATATTGCCCCGCATACGTTGAAGGTCGCCGCGATGTTCTCAATCCTTACCCGGTTAAAAGAGCCGAAGCGGTCGGATATTGATCTGGTCAAGAAAATGAGACTGTATGATGGAGAAAGTGTGGAAGGATATAATTCTGTCGACGTTGAGGATATGAAAAAAGAATATAATGATGAAGGCATGAGCGGCATTGATCCGCGGTACGTGATCAACCGGATTTCTTCAACGATTATCAGAAAAAATATGGAATCGATTAATTCTCTCGATGTCCTTCGCTCCTTAAAAGAAGGTCTTGATCAGCACCCATCAATTTCAAGCGAGGACAGGGAGCGGTATTTGAATTTTATTTCTGCCGCCCGCAAGGAATATGACGACATTGCGAAAAAGGAAGTTCAAAAAGCGTTTGTGTATTCGTATGAAGAATCAGCAAAAACACTTATGGACAATTACCTCGATAACGTAGAGGCTTATTGCAATAAAAATAAGCTTCGTGATCCTTTGACAGGAGAGGAAATGAACCCTGACGAAAAGCTGATGAGATCCATCGAAGAGCAGATCGGCATTTCGGAAAACGCCAAAAAAGCGTTCCGCGAAGAAATTTTAATCCGCATCTCGGCCTATGCGAGAAAAGGCAAGCGGTTTGATTACAATTCCCATGAAAGACTGCGTGAAGCTATTCAGAAAAAGCTGTTTGCTGATCTGAAGGATGTCGTTAAAATTACGACCTCAACAAAAACGCCGGATGAGCAGCAGCTGAAAAAGGTAAATGAAGTCGTGGCCCGTTTAATTGATGAGCACGGCTACAACTCGACGAGCGCCAATGAGCTGCTGAAATATGTCGGCAGCCTGCTGAACCGATAAGCAACGTGACCCGTCCGAATAGGGCGGGTTATTTTGTCCCATTTTCTAAATAGTTTGTCAATTAAACGTGCATATGTGCATATGATGAATATAAATCTTTCAAAAGACTTGTTTCATAATCTGGCACAAGCCGGAATACGTATGTATCACGACCACAAATGGTTAAGGAGGGGAATTCATGTCCCAAAATGACAGCGGCCATTTTTTGATTTCTGAGGAAAACTGGTCCCTCCATCGCAAAGGCTTCGATGACCAGCAGCGCCACCAGAAAAAAGTGCAGGAAGCGATCAAAAACAATCTTCCGGACCTCGTAACTGAGGAAAGCATTATTATGTCTAATGGAAAAGATGTAGTGAAGATCCCAATCCGTTCACTTGATGAGTATAAAATCCGTTATAACTATGATAAAAATAAACATGTAGGGCAAGGAGACGGCGAGAGCCAGGTTGGAGATGTTGTGGCCCGGGATGGATCAGACAAAAAACAAGGGCCTGGAAAAGGGCAGGGTGCCGGTGATCAGGCAGGCGAGGATTATTATGAAGCGGAAGTTTCATTAATGGATTTAGAAGAAGCGCTTTTTAAAGAATTAGAGCTTCCGAATCTCCAGCAAAAAGAGCGGGACAATATCATTCATACAGATATCGAGTTTAATGATATCCGTAAAACAGGGTTAACCGGTAATATTGATAAGAAAAGAACGATGATGTCAGCCTTTAAACGAAACGCAATGTCAGGAAAACCGTCGTTCTACCCAATTTATCCGGAGGACCTGAAATATAAGACGTGGAATGACATCACAAAGCCCGAATCAAAAGCCGTCGTTTTAGCCATGATGGATACAAGCGGCAGTATGGGGGTTTGGGAAAAATACATGGCCAGAAGCTTCTTTTTCTGGATGACCCGTTTTTTGCGGACAAAATACGAGACTGTGGAAATTGAATTTATTGCCCATCATACAGAAGCAAGAGTGGTCTCGGAGGAGGATTTTTTCTCAAAGGGAGAAAGCGGCGGAACCATTTGTTCTTCCGTATATCGGAAGTCGCTTGAGCTTATTGATGAAAAGTACAATCCCGCCCGCTATAACATTTACCCGTTTCATTTTTCTGACGGTGACAACCTGACATCTGATAACGCGCGCTGTGTGAAGCTGGTCAATGATATTATGAAGAAGGCCAATCTGTTTTGCTACGGCGAGGTCAATCAGTACAACAGGCATTCAACGTTAATGTCTGCATATAAAAATGTAAAAGATGAGAAATTTAAGTACTATATTTTAAAACAGAAATCTGATGTTTTTCAGGCTCTAAAGAACTTTTTCAGAAATGAAGAGTCTGGTGTAAGCCATCAATTTTCGTAATGAAAAGCCCATTTCAGGGCTTTTTTTATTTAATAAAAGCAAGAAAACGCTTGCGAAAAAAATACGGGAGAAAAAGAAATTTTTCCTTTGACAAATCTTCTTTCATTTATTAATATTTTATCTTGTGAACTATTATTGAGGAATGAGGTGAAAAGGAGTTGACTGAATCAGAACGTGCTTTGCTCACTTTTGAACAGCTCTTCGATACGTCTCGGGCGATATATAAAAAACAGAAGAAGATATTGGAGATTGTGCTTGAGCCTTTTGATATTACAGTCCTTCAATATTTGCTGATGTTTAAAATTCATCAAAGCGGAAGCACCCCGCTAAGCAAGCTGGCAATGTCGCTTGATCTTAAGCCTGCTTCTGTGACGCGGATGACAGATATTCTGTATAAGCGCCAATTGATGAATCGATATGACAGTCCGGATGACCGCCGTATCGTCATGATTCAGTTAACCGAAGAGGGGGAAGAACTGATAGAAAAAGCCGCTGTGCAATATGCAAAAATGGGTGCTGGCTTGTACCAAAAGCTTGATACCTCCCAGCTGCAGTATTTGCGCAAACTAGCCGGAAGCTTAACGAAGCTTGCTGAAGGCTGTTCAGAAAAAAGCGGTAATTAAAAACTTCTCACATATTTTCACCAGCTTTCCGCAAAATGATAGAGGATGAAACGAAAGGAGAAAACAAAATGAACAGAGGACGTTTAATTCTGACCAACATTATCGGTTTGATTGTTGTTCTTGCAATTATAGCTGGAGGTGCTTACTACTATTATCAAAGCACAAACTACGTAAAAACAGATGAAGCAAAAGTAGCGGGCGATATGGCTGCTATTACTGCTCCAGCGGCAGGTAAAGTATCTGACTGGGATCTGGACGAAGGAAAAACAGTGAAAAAAGGCGACACAGTTGCAAAAATCAAAGGCGAACAAACTGTTGACGTAAAATCCATTATGGATGGAACAATTGTGAAAAACGAAGTGAAAAACGGACAAACCGTACAAGCTGGTACAACAATTGCACAAACGATTGACATGGACAACCTATACATCACAGCAAATATTAAAGAAACAGATATTGCGGATATTGAAGTAGGAAATAGTGTAGACGTAGTAGTTGACGGAGATCCTGATACTACATTTGACGGTACTGTAGAAGAAATTGGTTATGCGACTAACTCAACTTTTGATATGCTTCCTTCTACAAATTCAAGCGGAAACTACACAAAAGTAACACAAAAAATTCCTGTGAAAATTTCAATCAAAAACCCATCTGATAAGGTGCTTCCTGGAATGAATGCATCTGTTAAAATTTCTGAGTAAAACAGATCAGTCATCAAACCATGAAAGGAGGTTGTCTTAGATGGCTACAGGCAAAGAAAAAAATGCAAAAAACCCTATGTCATTGCTGATTGTGCTAATGGCGGGTTTATTTTTGGCAATTCTAAACCAAACACTGCTTAATGTTGCAATGCCGCACTTAATGACTGAATTTGGCGTAAGTGCAACGACGATTCAGTGGCTGACAACAGGTTACATGCTTGTTAACGGTGTATTGATTCCGTTATCTGCTTTCCTGATTACACGATTTGGCCAGCGGAGTCTCTTTCTCGTCGCGATGTTTTGTTTTACGCTCGGTACGTTAGTCTGCGGTATCGCACCTAACTTCTCTACAATGCTGATCGGCCGTTTGATTCAGGCCGTGGGCGGAGGTATCTTGCAGCCGCTCGTTATGACAACCATTCTGTTAATTTTCCCGCCTGAAAGCAGGGGGAAAGGAATGGGGATTTTCGGGCTAGCGATGATGTTTGCTCCAGCGGTCGGCCCGACTCTTTCCGGGTGGATTATTGAGCATTATACATGGCGCATTATGTTTTACGGACTTGTGCCGATCGGCGCAATTGTTATCATTGTGGCTTTCTTCATCTTTAAAAATATGGTGGAGCCGCAAAAAATCAAACTCGATACTCTTGGCGCAATCCTCTCGATTGTCGGATTCGCCTCCTTATTATACGGAGTCAGTGAAGCCGGGTCTGACGGCTGGACCGACCCGATTGTATTGTCTACAGTTATTATCGGAGCCATTGCAATTGTTGCTTTTGTTGTTCAGCAATTGCGTCATGATGATCCGATGCTTGATTTCAGAGTGTTTAAATATGACATTTTCTCACTCTCGAGTGTCATTAATATCATTATAACAGTGGCACTTTACACTGGTATGTTCCTTTTACCGATCTATCTGCAAAACCTGGTCGGCTTTACGGCGCTTCAATCCGGTCTGCTTCTGCTTCCGGGTGCGATCGTTATGCTGATTATGTCACCGATCTCAGGTATTTTGTTCGATAAATTCGGACCGAGACCGCTTGCGATTATCGGGCTTCTCGTGACAGTGGTAACAACCTATCAATACACGCAATTGACAATTGATACACCATATACACACATCATGCTGATCTATTCAATTCGTGCATTTGGTATGTCTCTCTTAATGATGCCAGTCATGACAGCCGGGATGAACCAGCTTCCTGCCCGTCTGAACAGCCACGGAACGGCGATGAGCAACACGCTTCGCCAAATCAGCGGATCAATCGGAACAAGTTTAATTACGACGATTTATACAAACCGGACGACATTCCATTATTCACAAATTGCAGATAAAACAAGCACGGCGGACCCGAACTTCCTCCATGCGTTCCAAAATGCAGTTTCGAATTTAATGGTGAATATGAATGTGTCTTATGATACGGCGAAAACATATGTGTACTCACATATTTATAAACACGCGTCACTCGATTCCAATGTCATGGGGATAAATGATGCCTTTATGTGGGCAACCTTATTCTGTGTAGCAGGTTTGATTTTAAGTATCTTCCTGCGTGACGTCAGAAAAGATAAATTGCGTAAGAAGAAAAAAGAGGAGCTTTCATTACTTCCTGCTCCAAAAGAAGCTAAGGAATCTTAATCTGTACAGGGAGGTTTCCTGAATGAAAATTTATGTAGTGTATGATAGTGAAGGCGAACATACTAAAGTGCTTGCAGAAGCGATTGCTGAAGGCGCGAGAGAAAACGACGCGGCTGAAGTGTTCATCGACCATGTAGATCAGGCTGATATCCGCAAGCTTAAAGATATGGATGCGATTATTTGGGGATGCCCAGGGCATTTCGGAACAATCAGCTCCGGTCTTAAAACTTGGATCGACAGACTTGGCTACTTGTGGGCTGAAGGCGAGCTGATCAACAAAGTCGGTGCTGTCTTCTGCACAACGGCAACAACACACGGCGGCTTGGAAATGACAATGCACAATTTAATCACGCCGATGTTCCACCAAGGCATGATCGTTGTCGGACTGCCTGGCAACGTGCCTGAAAACGCACTTTATGGCTCTTATTACGGAGCAGGTGTCACTTGTCCGGTAGACAGTGATGAGTTAATGTCTGAGGAAGGTATTCAGCTTGGACGCGCGTTGGGAAGACGTGTCAGCCAAGTCACAGGAAACCTAACAGCAGGACAGTAAGGAGAGGTTGAAATGGCCATTATTATAGCAATTATTGCTGCTGTCATTGTCATTGCGGCCCTTATTACATTTAATGTCCGCAGCGCCTCACCTGGACCTGAGAAGCAAGACGCAACTGATAGAATCGCACCTCCAGAAGAGGAAAAAAACGAAGCGCATTACCCTGCTGAAGCAAGGGCTGCCGAGCATACGCCATCCGTTGTCAAAAACGATTCCCCAAAAGAGAAGCGTGACACAATGGGTGATGATATTTACAGGCAAGCGCTGCAAAAGTTTAAGCATTCTGATGAAGTTCATGCAGAAGAAGAGGTCACTGAGGAAAGTGACAAAATGCAGGACCGCAGCTATCGTGATGCGCTGCTCTCTATGAAAAATAAGAAAAAGTAATGAAAAAGGCAAATCCGTTTACTCATGCGGGTTTGCCTTTTTTGCTGTTTCCATCAATTATGTTTTTATCAAATAAATCCATGGAATATGTTGTATTCCACCTTGATCTAGTGTACTATGTTACTCATACACCGAGGATTTTTTCCGGGAGGTAAAGACATGAATTCTTTTTTAGGTTTATTAAAGAAAGATATCAAGCTTTCAAGAATGTGGCTGCTAGTATGGATATGCGGAATCATTTTCTTATTGGGAACAGGCCATATTATAGCTTCTCGCACGAAAGAACCTCTAGTCATTTTTGGTTTTTTTGTTGCAGTTGCTTTTTTTCTGCTTTTCTTATCTCCTGTTTTTGTGTTTTATCACCTTCGCAAGGAAGGGAAATCACAGCTTTGGCTGTACAATCCAAATGGCGGCTTATGGCTGTTTTCTTCTAAATTGGCAGCATCTTTGCTCTATCAATTTGTGATTCAGTTGGCATTAACAGCCTATGGCATATGGATGTATCATATGCTCTCTGTAAAAAATCTGCTGGAGCATCAAGTTGATATAACGAGTACAGTGGCTTTGCTGAATATGTATGGGCTTATTTCTTCGTTAGATATGTCAGTAACAGTCATTGTATTTTGGACTGTTTTTCACTCTCTCAGAAATTGGCGCGGAATGCGGTGGGCTGCGATGGTTCTGTTGGTTGCAGTGTGGTTATTCTTCGATGAATACATCATAAGCCCTTTGGTTGAATCTCAAAAGCATTTCTGGCCTGTAACAGTCTATTGCAATTTTGATTTCCACTTCCACAATGTTTGGAGATTGGAACTAAAACCTATCCATCTGTCTGTGCTAGGGTTTCCTATTGCTATAGTCATCACGTTCTTGCTGCTCATCATGGCTTCAAAACTGCTTGATCGTAAAGTAGAGGTGTAAATATGGACAATCAATTCCAATCCTCGAAACCGATTTATCTGCAGATCGCTGATCAGATCTTTTATAGGCTGGTCAGGAAGGAGCTGCTCCCAGGAGACAAGCTTCCTTCAGTAAGAGAAATGGCGATTCAAACTAAGGTAAATCCCAATACAATTCAAAGAACGTACAGTGAGATGGAAAGGCTGGGTATTGTGGAGACAAGAAGAGGTCAAGGGACGTTTATTGCGGAAAAAGCAGAAATCGTAGACGAGCTGAAAGACAAGCTGACACGAGAGGTGCTGGAAGGCTTTGTCAAGCAAATGAAAGAGCTAGGGCTAACGAAAGAGGAAATGTTAGAAGGGATTAAAACATTCACAGAGGGAGGCTAAAATGGAAATCAAGCTAGAACATGTATCAAAAAAATACGGCCGCCATACGGCCGTCAATGATGTGTCAATCACCCTATCATCCGGACGGATTTATGGCCTGATCGGACCGAACGGCAGCGGCAAGTCAACGACCCTGAAAATGATGGCTGGCCTTCTGTTTCCGACTTCAGGATTTGTGAAAGTTGATGAAGAGCAGGTTACGAGAGAAATGGTGCGTCAAACGGCTTATCTTACTGAGCTTGATATGTTTTATCCGCATTTCACTGTTAAAGATATGGTGAATTTTTATCAGTCGCAGTTTCCTGATTTTCAAACAGAACAGGCTTATAAGCTATTGAATGAGATGCAGCTGAATCCGGAAAAAAAGATCAAAAAGCTATCAAAAGGAAATCGGGGCCGGCTGAAAATCGTTCTTGCTTTAGCGAGACGGGCAGACGTCATCTTGCTTGATGAACCTTTTTCCGGGCTTGATCCGATGGTCAGGGATTCCATCGTAAACAGCCTTGTGTCGTACATTGATTTTGAGCAGCAGATTGTCGTGATCGCGACACATGAAATTGATGAAATTGAGACTTTGTTAGACGAAGTAATCATCCTCGCCAATGGAGAAAAAGTTGCGCAGCGTGAAGTAGAAGATATTCGTGAACAGGAAGGCATGTCTGTGTTGCAATGGTTTAAATCAAAAATGGAAGTTTGCTAGAAAGAGGAGGAATATGATGAAAACAGTGTTGGAATTGAAAAACGTGACTAAAAACATCAGAGGCCGAACGATCATTGATGATCTCAGTTTTACGATTCGTGAAGGCGAGGTATTCGGTTTTTTGGGACCAAACGGAGCGGGGAAAACGACAACCATCCGGATGATGGTGGGGTTAATGAAGCTGTCGAAAGGTGATGTCCTCATTTGCGGCCAATCAATTACGAAAGAATATGGCAAGGCGATTAAGCATATTGGAGCGATCGTTGAGAATCCCGAGCTGTATAAATTTTTGAGCGGATATAAAAATCTCCAGCAATACGCAAGGATGGTCAAGGGTGTCACGAAGGAAAAAATTGATGAAGTTGTTGAACTGGTCGGTTTAACAGACAGAATCCACGACAAGGTGAAAACATATTCTCTGGGGATGAGACAGCGTCTTGGCTTGGCACAATGCCTTCTGCACGATCCGAAAGTGCTGATTTTGGATGAACCGACAAACGGCCTTGATCCGGCGGGGATCAGAGAAATCAGAGATCATTTAAAGAAGCTGACCCGAGAAAGAGGAATGGCTGTCATCGTTTCAAGCCACCTGCTGTCAGAAATGGAACTGATGTGTGATCGAATTGCGATTCTGCAAAAAGGAAAGCTGATCGATATTCAAAATGTAAAAGATGAAAACATTGATGAGAACGATACATATTTCTTCCAGGTTGAGCAGCCGAATGAAGCCGCTGCTGTTTTAAATCAGTACGATTTGCTGAGTAAGACAAATGGTGTAGAAATCAAACTGGCTAAAGACGAAGTCCCTGCGGTTATTGAATTGCTGGTGATGCAGCAAATCCGTATTTATGAGGTCAAGGTCATAACAAAATCATTAGAGGACCGTTTCTTAGAAATGACAGGTGAAACAAAAGAGGAGGTTCAACATGCTTAATTTGATTTATAATGAGTGGCTCAAAATTTTCAGCCGTGCCGGAACATGGGTGATGATCGGAATTCTGGGGCTGACAATGGTTGGATTTGCATTTTTGGCGAATCATTTTTCTGCTGGTGAATCAAATTCCCATTGGAAACAAGAACTTCAAGCACAAAACGCCGAATTAAAGAAAGAAATCAAAGAAGATCCTTCACTGAAAGATGGGTATAAAGAAACAATCACACTCAACGACTATCGCATCGAGCATAATATCCCTAGTGACACGGGCTATACGGTATGGTCTTATGTAACGGATTCAGCAAACTTTACAATCCTTACCGGTCTGTTTACTATTATCATCGCGGCCGGAATTGTCGCGAACGAATTTAATTGGGGAACGATTAAGCTATTAATGATTCGGCCGCTCAGTCGTTTTCAAATTTTGATGTCCAAATATATTACAGTTCTCCTGTTTGGGCTCCTGTTGCTGTTGATTTTATTTATCGGTTCTACTTTATTAGGGTTGATCTTCTTCGGAACGGGTGGTGAAACCGCCGCGAATATTCATTTAATCTATAAGGATGGCCATGTCATTGAGCAAAACATGATGGGGCATTTGGCCACAACGTATCTTTCTGAATCCGTCTCGGCTTTAATGGTGGCGACGATGGCGTTTATGCTGTCTGCGGTATTCAGAAACAGCTCTCTTGCGGTTGGTTTTTCCATCTTCTTGTTGGTTGCCGGTACGACTGCAACTGCATTTATTGCAGCGAAATTTGACTGGGCAAAGTATATATTGTTTGCTAATGTCGACTTGACTCAGTATGTGGATGGCACACCGTTAATAAAAGGGATGACTATGACGTTTTCTCTCGTCATGCTGGCGATCTACTTTATCATCTTCCTGTTGCTTGCTTTCGGAATCTTCATGAAGCGGGATATTGCAAACTAATAAATAAAGCTGTTTTGCTTATGCAAAACAGCTTTTTTGTCAAAATAAAAACTGCAGGTTTGCACCTGCAGTTTTTCATATCAATTTATGCTTACGCTTCTTTAGTAACGTTAGCAGCTTGTGGTCCGCGGTTTCCTTCAACGATTTCAAAAGAAACAGCTTGGCCTTCTTCTAAAGTTTTGAAGCCTTCGCCTTGAATAGCAGAGAAATGAACGAATACATCGTCTTGACCTTCTACTTCGATGAATCCGAAACCTTTTTCAGAGTTGAACCATTTTACTTTACCTTCTAACATGAAATTTCCTCCTAAAGCGATCATAACGCTTAAATTCACTATTCTTGCTCTTAACAAACTTTCAAGACGAAAACTCTTACAAAACTTTCTTCTTAAAGATAGTTCGAACAAAAATAATTACCTTTACTCTACCAGTAATCTTCAGAAAAAACAACTGCTTATTGAAACTTTTTTCGGAAAATACCATATTTATTTTTCAATTTGATATTTATTTGCGGTAATTCATCTGCTTTCTCGATATGTGATCATACGTTTGCCTTAGTATTCCTTCATTTTGGGAAGATAAGTAATAGGAATTGACAACCTTATTGGATATGAGTAAGGTAAAAGTTAATCAATATTACAAATGACAACGTTTATCAACTAAGAGAGCGTATGATTTTTATGTCTGATATTGCTTGCATGCTCTAATACATAGATAGGAGTATGGTCACAATGAAAAAGTGGCTTATATGCAGTTTCGTCCTTGTTCTTCTCGTTTCATTTACTGCATGTTCACCGTCTGCAGAACATGAATCGATAAAAATCGGGATTGCTGAGTCTGACGAGGCAATATGGAACTATATTGCTCAAAAGGCTGAAGAGGCAGGGCTGGATATTCAGCTGATCCCTTTTTCTGATTATGCGGAGTCTGATATCGCACTTGCTAACAAAGAAATTGATGCCAACGCCTTTCAAACCATTTCATATTTTCAGTCGTTCACCCAAAAATACAAACTTAATTTGACGCCGCTCGGGACGACATACATAACGCCTATGGGCATTTATTCAAAACGATATGACCGAATCCAAGATATACCGCGAGGAGCTGTCGTTTCTGTTCCGGATAGAGCGTTCGATTTTGGCAGGGCGCTTACGGTGCTCCAGGAAGCGGGTTTGCTAACGCTGAAAAACGGATTTAACGGAACAGGTTCAGTTGATATGATTAAAGATAATCCGAGACACCTGAAATTAAAAGCTGTCCGGCAACAGGATGCAGTGAGCGGTGCCGACGTGTTTGTCATGAAACCATCAGAAGCAAAAAAAGCGGGCCTGAACCCGAAAAAGCATACGCTAAAGAGCGGCGGACTCATGTCTGGGGAAGAGATGAATTTGATTGTTGTCAGAGCGGAGGATCAAGATCGGGAAGCGCTGCAAACCATTCTTGAGCTTTATCAAGCTGATGATACAGCGGCATTTATAGAAAAAGAATATCAGGGAGATCTTGTCCCGGCTTTTCTGCCTTTGAAACGTCTTTCAGATTGGAAGAATGAATTCGAACATTGAATTCATTCTTTTTTTTCTGAAAAACACACTCTGTTCCGTCCCGTTTCTTTGGCTTTGTAAAGCATTTGATCGGCAAGAATGGGCAAGGATCCTGGCTGTTCCGTATTATTGGGGTAATGAGCGGCCCCTAGTGATATCGTAACTGAAAGTTCTTCGCCGTTTGTTAATACAATCGGTACATCGCTTACAGTGCTCCTGATCCGTTCAGCGATCCGGGCTGCTTTATCAAGAGAACAGTTCGGCAGGAGAACGGCAAATTCTTCACCGCCGATCCGAGCGGCAGGATCTGTATTTCGGATGCTCTGCTTCAGACGTAACCCCAGCTCTTTGAGCACCTGATCTCCTTCATGATGGCCATATTGGTCATTGATGGTCTTAAAATGATCGATATCCATATAAATCAGTGCAAATTGAAAATGCGGGGTATCGGCCGCCTGCTGATACAGAGCTTTTGTGGTTTCTTCAAACTTTCTTCGGTTATACACGCCTGTTAAAAAGTCAAAGTGCGCCTGAAACTTATATTGTTTAAAAAGAAGATGTGCATTTGTTTCATGATCAATAATATATAAACTGAGCATGCCGCCCGCTATTGATATGATCCAAAAATACAAATGAAGTTCGTATGAATGTAAATCTATAAGAAAATAAAAGGAAAAGGAGATCAAGCTATTTGTGATTATTAAAAGATAGAAAGCATGTTTTAGTTGAACTTTTTTTCTTCTAGAAACAATGAGTGACGGAATGGCAGCGATACAAATGATAATAACCGAGTATAGTGCAGATGTGTTCATCGTAATCAGCAAGCGGCCTGCAGTGATCATGGCCAGGGCCGTTGCCGTTGAAACCCAGCCTCCATAAAGAGCGGCAATCATAATAGGGATATTTCGAAGATCAATAATTGAATGCTGATAGGTAAATCCAAAAACCATCAGAATAACCCCGAGCAAACCGCAGGCCAGTCCTTTAACAGCTTGAAAGGATATGCTGTCTTTTTTATGTACTAGCCTTTCTTTAAACAGGTGGGTGAAGAGATAATTAAATGTGATTAAAATGGTCAAATTTACAAACAGTTCTTTCAGCAAATATTATCACCCTTATATAAGGTACTAAAGATGGAAGGGAAAGAAAAGAACAAAAAAGGCATTATATAAGGTTTTTTTACTTGAATTGACAAGTTAAAATAATTCGCACTTGACCCATCGGAATTAGTGTAATATAGTAAATGAGAAAATTTGAAGGGAGAGTTTACCTGCTTTGGAGACTTTACTGGTTGTATTACATGTATTTATTTTATTTTTACTTATCTTAGGGCTCTTTGTTATGCAGAAAAAACATGTTTCCTTCTCTAAACGTGTATTTACTGCGCTGGGGCTGGGGATTGTATTCGGATTTGCGCTTCAGCTGATTTACGGCCCGACTTCAAATATAGTCATTCAAACAGCCGACTGGTTTAATATTGTCGGGGGCGGATATGTCAAATTGCTTCAGATGGTTGTCATGCCGCTCGTCTTTATTTCGATTCTCGGCGCATTTACAAAGCTGAAGCTGACAAAAAATCTTGGAAAAATCAGTGGTTTGATTATCGGGATTTTAGTAGCAACAACAGCTGTTGCTGCAGCTGTCGGTATCGCGTCCGCGCTTTCATTTGATCTGCAGGCGATTCAGGTTGACCAAGGAAGTACAGAGCTTTCACGGGGACAGGAGCTTCAGCAGAAATCAGAGGATATGACAGCGAAAACGCTGCCGCAGCAGATTGTTGAACTGCTGCCTGGAAACCCGTTTTTAGATTTCACGGGAGCTAGACCGACTTCAACGATCGCTGTCGTTATTTTTGCCGCTTTCCTTGGAGTGGCATTCCTCGGCGTAAAACACAAACAGCCGGAACAGGCAGAAACATTTAAAAAACTGGTTGATGCCGTTTATGCCATTGTTATGCGTGTTGTCACACTCATTTTGAGACTGACGCCTTATGGGGTGCTGGCCATCATGACAAAAACAATTGCCACGAGTGATCTTGACAGCATTCTAAAACTGGGCATGTTCGTGATTGCTTCATATGCCGCGTTAATCACTATGTTTATCATTCATTTGCTGCTGCTGACGTTCAGCGGCTTGAATCCGGTGATTTATTTGAAAAAAGCGGTGCCTGTACTTGTATTTGCATTTACGTCAAGGTCTAGCGCAGGTGCTTTACCGCTGAATATTAAAACACAGAGAAGCATGGGTGTACCGGAGGGAATCGCAAACTTTGCCGGTTCATTTGGTCTTTCGATCGGCCAAAATGGATGTGCCGGCATTTATCCTGCGATGCTGGCGATGATGATTGCTCCGACTGTCGGCCAAAATCCATTTGACCCGGTGTTTATTATCACTGTTATCGCAGTCGTTGCCATCAGCTCCTTCGGTGTTGCCGGAGTCGGCGGCGGAGCGACATTCGCGGCGCTTCTTGTTTTATCATCATTAAACATGCCTGTCGCGCTCGCAGGTTTATTAATCTCAATTGAACCGTTAATCGACATGGGGCGTACTGCTTTGAATGTCAGCGGAAGCATGACATCCGGTCTTATTACAAGTAAGGTCACAAAGGAAATTGATCAAGGGGCATTTCATGATCAATCCAGAGTGATTGAAGCTGAAGAAGCGTAACATATGAAAACGTGTAATCCGACAGGATTACACGTTAATAAGACCCATGAACCTTGTAATATAAAGGTTTCATGGGTTTCTTTTTCTCATTTTTGGGGAAGATCAGCCGGCATTGCTGATCAATGGATTGATTTAATTGAAATGAAAATTGCTTTTTTAACGAGTATTCATGGTATCTTGGAAGACGCTAACTAATCTGAGGCACACATAAAAGATTCCTGCTAGAAGATGAGTATCCAAATCTAATTCAATCGTGCTTCATTGAATTAAAAAAGTTCATAATGAACCTCTTCGCATTATTTTTCTATTAACATTGAATACTTTCGATACACTTTATAGAAACTGGCCGCAAATAAAACAACCATAAGGGCGGGAAGCGACCTCAAAAGAGCAAATGGAGTTTCAAATAAAAATGCTTTCCAAAACCATTCACCTTTCATACTCCAAAGACCTTCAGTTAAATATAAACCTGAATCCTTATAGATCATATAAGAAAAAAACAAACACATGAAACCTAAACCAGAAGAATAATTCATCAATCTTTTATAATAATTACTCTTTGATTGGCGATCCGAGAAGATTTCATTTTGACCATCATCTTCTTTTTGCCAATATCGAATCCCACTAAGCCAAGGGCCATTTATATAATTCCAACCGAAGTCTTCATATATCCCTTTGTAATCTTGGAACTTTTTCTTTGGTAAAATATCTTGGTAATCCAGTCTGATCACATATCTCTTGTCGGTTTTTACGAAAGTGTATATTCCTAATCCACTAATATTTGTACAACGATAGCCTTTTTGTAATTGCTCGTTCAGCCATTGTTCCTCTTTTTCAATATCAAAAAACATCTTAAATTTCTTCATTCGATTCACTTCCTTCGTACAAGGATAAAATATGCAATAACCTATCTTGTTCCATTTTTAAAATGGCGCTTCCTTCTTCAGTTATCATGTAAACTTTTCTCCGGCCTGACTCTCCAACAGGTTCAATCCAACCATGCTTATTCAAGTTTTCAATTGCACCGTATAATGTACCCGCTGCTAAAATAACAGTACCGTTACTTATCTTTTCTATCTTCTGCATTACGGCATAGCCATGGAGCGGCTCACGCAGAGCTAATAAAATATAATGCATGGTTTCAGACAATGGTAATAATTTGTGTTTCATATCTGCACCCTCTATTCAGTTCGACTATATAGTTCAACTTAATAATAATGTAATACAGTTCAACTGAATAGTCAACAGTATTTTCCAACGCTCGAGTAAATTCTAAATGTTGAGTGTTGAAGCAAGAAACAAAATGAATAGTGTTCTGTCCTTTTCAGCTTGATGAGGGAGCTAATAATGAATCGATAAAGATTGCTTCGGATAGAGTGGCAGCATAAACAAAAAAATCCTTCAAACGTTCTCATTGAACGAAAGAAGGATTTTTTTAGCTCATCAATTGCACTCAAAAACAGGCGGGGAAATATAGAAAATTTAAAAGAAAAAACCACCTTAAAGGGCAATATAATTAACTATTTGAGCCCTTATGCAATCTGACAGGTTACACGTTTTTTTAACGGCCGGGTTCTAAGTCCTCCAACATTTCCATCATCGTGTTGTCGTCCATGACATTCATTGCGCTTTGTTCAAAATGGATGGGTTCAGCATAATGCGGCTGTCTTTTTTTCGCGGCTGTCTCAGTTTGCCTAGTTTGAGACTGTGTATGCTGATGCTGTGGTTGCTGCTGTCCTGCGTGCTGGTGCTGACGGCCATTTTGCCGCTGGCTTTGATGCTGCGAACGGTCCTGGTTATCACCGCTGCCGCCGCCAAATGCTTGTTTGACTATGTTTCCTACATTAGAAGCATCAAACGTGTTATTTTCTGAATTTCGTCTGTTCATTTGTCCTGTGATAAACCCGCTGATTCTGTGGCGGATCTGAGGTGATAATGCAGCAATAAGCATAGTTGATCCTATGATCAATGCTGCGGTGCTGATTCCTCTTCGCTGGTTGAACAACATGATCCCTCCTTTGCAGTGTATTCATATTTTCCCCCTCATTAGACAAATTAACCGTTATATTTCCCGGGAAAGCATTTCCTCCAGATTTGCATGCATAATTAAAGCCAGTTAGAAAAACCTATACGTAAAGTGATAAAGGAGGAATTCACATGCTTGGAAAAAAACAAGTTCTTGCGTCTGTGCTTCTTATCCCTTTGCTTATGACTGGCTGCGGTGTGGCCGACCAAGGTGAGGGCAGACGTGATAATAATGATGTAAGAAATGTAAATTATCGAAATCCGGCCAATGACGATATGCGCAATGTAAACAACCGGGATAATGTTGACAACAATGTTACTGATAATGTCAATAACAATAACAATCGTGTAAATGACGATAATAACAACGACCGGAAACTCGAGGTTGCTGATGAAGCAGCTGATAAAGTAACAGACCTAAAAGAAGTAAAACATGCCGATGTCATTGTTGCTGGAAATCAAGCTTACGTTGCAGTCGTTTTAACTAATGGAAATAAAGGTGCAGTAGAAGACAATTTGAAGAAAAAAATAGCCAAAAAGGTAAGATCTACTGACAAAAACATTGATAATGTTTACGTTTCAGCTAACCCTGATTTTGTAGAGCGTATGCAAGGATATGGAAAGCGCATTCAAAATGGTGACCCAATCGCCGGATTATTTGATGAATTTACACAAACTGTACAGCGCGTATTCCCTAACGCTGAATAAATAAAAAAAGCCGCACAATTTGTGCGGCTTTTTCTTTGCGTTAATGACACACTGCGAACTCAGGCTGCATAGAGTAAAAATAAAAAGGTACAAGACGGACCGGCTCAGGGAGGGAGACGTTTGCGGGATGGCATAGGAAAGCGTGCGGCATCCGCTCTATTCCTGTGCGGAGTCCTTGTGATGCTGGCTGTAAGCTCAGCCATCGTATCAAGCGCGATGTATATCCTGTCTTTTCCAGGTCAGGCATCTGGAATAACAAAAGACCAAGTGACGAAGCACATGAAGAAAGAGTCATTCAAACAGGCCGATATTTATTACACTTCTAAGGAAAAGCCCCTACTGCCATTGACGAAAAAAACGCTTGAATATGCGGTCAGTATTAATCAGATTATGATTGGATATTCGAATCAAAAGCCTATTGACATTATTTTTTTTCCTAATGAAAAACAGATGGAGGCTTACTCCGGTTTATTGGATGTAGTTGGTTTTTATTCTGAACGGGAGCAGCTGATCGGATTGTTGCCTGAAGAGAAAAAGAAACTGTTAGAAGGGGACGAGGTAGCGGTTTATTTGTACCAGAGATTGTTGATTCATGAATACTCGCACCATGCGTTTCATCAGAAATTGAAGGAGCTTGAGACGGATCCCGATGAGTTTCCGTTATGGTTTCATGAAGGGTTAAGTGAGTGGATTGCGAACTATGAATTGCTCATAGACCCGATCACGTTTTCTGTCGTGCCCTTTGACCGTTTGCAGACTGATCGAGACTGGCAGGAAGCCAGAGCCGAATATGACACTGATGTCTATTTGCAAAGCTTTTATATGATCGATGAGCTGACCGGCAAATACGGGAAAGACATTATTTCAGAAATGATTAAGGAAACAGCAAAAAAAGGGGACTTTGAAAAAGGGTTTAAATCAGCAACAAAGGAAAGTCTTGATCAATTTGAAAAAGATTTTAAGAAAAAATTCGAAAAAAACAGTGCGGCATTGGATAGTATCTATCCAATGCCTTTGTTATTAGTGAAGTCCTTGCTGACCCATTCCGCCTTGTGTCGGAGGTATTTGTCCTTGGGCAGGGGCGAATGAATTTCTCAGCTGTTCCATATCCTGCGCATCAAGCTGAGGAACCTGGTAATAGCCGTGTTTGTTTTGGTATAGGAAAATTTCAAATGCCATTTCAACATACTCCTGAATTTGCGCAGACAGTACGCGTCTTACGGCCGGATTTGTCATTTCCAGAGAAGCCATCGTCAGCATAGAAGCTTGTGCTTTAATCGCGCAAAGCATTTGTCGGCTGATGATGCTGTCATCAATATCATTCATGGATTGAACAGGTTTTTTAGGCTGTGACGGCTGCATGCCGTAAACAGTCTGATTGTCTTCCTTCATCATATAAGTTGCTGTTTTTTGTGAAGGTTCGCTTCCTGTTTTGAAGCATTCTGCAGTTATATTGTATTGAGATGTGATGAATTGATGTTGACGATCAAGGATGTTTAATAATTCTTGATCCTTACAGAATTGTCTCAGCATCATAAACTGATCAAGCACAGTAAGTGTTCCGGAAAGCACCTCATGCATATCAAACATTTCATGTCCGCCATGGTTTTTATGCGGTTTGCCAGGAATACCTTTGTTCATTTGGGATTGCTGCTGCTGATTGAACTGATCCAAACCGAATTCCTCCTTTTTTTTCAGATCAGCTGTATTTTGTGTCAGTCTGCCGCTTATTATGCAGAAGCCTGAAAGGAATTATATGCTGTCTGTCGAAATGATAGACAGACAAAGTCATTGTCATTATGTGTATATTAAGGGAGGAAATATGATGAGGCGTATTCTGCATATTGTGTTGATCACGGCATTGATGTTCTTAAATGTAATGTACACGTGCGAAGCTGTAAAAGCAGCTGAACCGCAGCAGCCTATATCAGTTGAGAAGGCAATACAGCAAAAAGAAGGACAGGCGCTTATCGAAGGATATGCAGTCGGCCAGACTGTTTCCCCACTGCATTATAAGCTGACAAGTCCTTTTTCAAATGATTATAATGTCGCGCTGGCAGACCGTAAAAACGAGACATCGCCTGATCACATCCTTCCTGTGCAAATCCCCTCCGCCTTCAGAAGCCAATTTGGGCTGCAAACCAATCCGCTTCTTCTTGGGAAAAAGATAACGGTTCAAGGAAAGCTTGAAAATTACTTTAACACGACAGGACTTAAAAACGTTCAGTCGATGAACGTAACCGATGACACGAAAACTCCGCCGGCTGAACAGCCAGTGACCATAAATGAAGCACGGGGAAGGCTGAATGAAGAAGTAACGATAAAAGGGATCATTACAGCTGATCAAAACGCAATCGGAGGCGGGAAGCTGTCGACCTTTTTGCAAGATGAAACCGGAGGCATTAACATTTATTCGCCATCCCCTGAACAATTTCCCGAATTAAAAGAGGGTATGGATGTCACGGTGACAGGGAAAATCACGTCTTACCAGGGGCTGAAAGAAATCGTTCCAAGCTCATCAGGCATCAAAATCAACCAGTCAAATCAATCCCTCCCCGCCCCCAAACACTTAACAATCAATGAACTTATTAACGGCAGCCTAGGTGATCAGTATGAAGGACGCCTTGTGAAACTAACCGCTTTTGTTTCCTCAATTCCAAGTTCTCCTGCCGGCGGCGGTTACAATGTAACAATGATTGATGACGACCATCATGCAATGACGCTCCGGGTTATGAATGAAACAGGGGTGATAGACGAGCTTGATGAGGGCAAATGGTATGACTTTACCGGTGTGTTAAGCAGATACCAAACCTTTCAGCTGCTTCCGCGAAAATTGGCTGACCTGAAGCTGCTTGAAGAGCAGCCTGCACCTCCGTCTGCGGAGGGAGAATATGAAGGGATTGTTGACCGGGTCGTTGACGGCGATACCATTCATCTCAAATCTCCGGTGCTTGGCACGACAAAAATCCGGTTTGTAAATGTAGATACACCCGAAACATATCACACACCAAAAAATGACGCAGATGAAAATCAATTAAGATTTGGCAAAAAAGCATCTGACTATCTAAAAACGGTTCTGTCCCCAGGTGATAAAATTACTGTCAAGGTCGGAAGTGAAGCCAAGGACAGCTATGGCAGACTTCTCGGACAAGTCATAACCGAATCAGGATCAAACGTGAACTTAGAGCTTGTGAAAAATGGATATGCTCCGACGTATTTTATTTGGCCGGTTGACAATGAAGAGGATTACCAGCAGTTTCAGGCCGCAGTAGCCACTGCAAAAAAAGACCAAAAAGGAATCTGGAATGAAAACGATCCGCTCATGGAAATGCCGTTTGAATTCAGAGCCAGAGAGCAAAGGAAAGGCTTGACAAGATATGTAGGGGATTCGTCGAATAAAACATATGTGCAGCCAGCTGACTGGAAGAAGGTAGCTGTGGAAAACAGAATTTTCTTCGCTTCAGCAAGTGAAGCGGAGAGCGCGGGATATAAAAAAAGGCAAACGGCACCTCAAGAACATGTGCCGCTTAGAATTCTCAGCATGAATGATTTGCATGGCAAAATTGATCAGCAATATGAGCTTGATCTTGATGGAAATGGAACTGTAGACGGCACGTTTGGACGCATGGATTATGCCGCCGCATATTTAAAAGAAAAAAAGGCTGAAAAGAAAAACTCGCTGATTGTGCACGCAGGAGATATGATCGGCGGAAGCTCTCCAGTTTCCTCTCTTCTTCAGGATGAACCGACTGTAGAACTGATGGAGGACATCGGATTTGATGTCGGAACCGTGGGAAACCACGAATTTGATGAAGGCACGGATGAACTGCTGAGGATCTTAAATGGCGGTGATCATCCGAAAGGCACAAGCGGTTATGATGGACAGAACTTTCCCCTTGTATGTGCCAATTGTAAAATGAAATCAACTGGAGAGCCCTTTTTGCCGGCTTATGACATCATAAATGTGGAGGGCGTACCCGTTGCTTTTATCGGAGTTGTCACACAGTCGGCAGCTGGCATGGTTATGCCTGAAGGAATAAAAAATATCAAGTTTACAGATGAAGCAACAGCGGTGAATAAGGCGGCCAAAGAGCTGAAGAAAAAAGGCGTGAAGGCCATCGCGGTTCTCGCACATATGTCAGCTGAACAAAACGGCAACGCCATTACCGGTGAGTCCGCTGATCTTGCAAACAAAACAGATTCTGAAATTGACGTGATTTTTGCCGCGCATAATCATCAGGTTGTTAACGGTGAAGTGAATGGAAAACTGATTGTTCAAGCGTTTGAATATGGAAAAGCGATAGGTGTCGTTGATGTAGAGATCGATAAAACGACAAAAGACATTGTCAAAAAGTCCGCGGAAATCGTATATGTTGATCAAAGTAAAATCGAACCGGATGTCAGCGCGTCAGCCATTTTAAAGAAATACGAAACAATTGCGGAACCGATTATCAGCGAGGTAGTCGGCGAAGCCGCTGTTGATATGGAAGGGGGGTATTCAAATGACGGCGATACACCTCTTGGAAACCTGATTGCGGATGGTATGAGAACTGCCATGAAAACGGATTTTGCCCTTATGAATGGCGGCGGCATACGTGAAGTGTTGAAGAAGGGCCCAATTACGTGGGGAGATCTTTACAATATTCAGCCATTTGGAAATGTGTTAACGAAGCTTGAGATTAAAGGAAAAGATTTAAGAGAGATTATCAATGCTCAAATCTCGCCGGTTTTTGGGCCTGACTACAGCATCAGCGGGTTTACGTATACGTGGGATAAAGAAACCGGAAAAGCAGTTGATATGAAAATGGCAGATGGCACCGAGATCCAGCCCGATGCCACATATACATTGACCGTCAACAACTTTATGGCGACGGCGACAGGAACCAAATATCAGCCAATCGGACTGCTGGGAAAAAATCCGGTGACAGGGCCTGAGGATTTGGAAGCGACAGTTGAGTACGTGAAGAGTTATGATGAGCCAATTGCGTATACAAAAGAGGGAAGAATTAAGCTTGCTGAAGCCAGTGATATTGAAGACCCTGTAACAGAAGACCCTATTACGGAAGAGCCTGGAGATGATCCGGTGACGGAGGATCCGATTAAAGAGGATCCAAGGCCAGGTGAAGATTTGCCTGATATAAAAGAAACTCCGGGAACAGCACCGGTTCATCAGCTGCCGCCTTCAGCCATTTCGAGATTCAATGAAATACCAATCAACAACACAAAAACCGCTGATACTGCTAATAGCATCAGCACATTGCCGTTACGAAACGAGGGCGGGGAAAGCGGGTCTGAGCATCCGCTTCCAGATACATCAGCAAACTACTATAACTTTATCGTAATGGGTGCGGCGGTGACATTGTCAGGAACTTATCTATATGTCAGAAGAAAAAGGAGCGCCTCCAGAACGTGAAAAAAGTTATTCCACTATTCATCATTGCTGCCGGCCTAGTGATCGCAGGCTATGGAGGCTTTAAATTGATCGATACGAATATGAAAACAGAACAGACATTAAAAGAAGCAAAACTGGCGGCTGAAAAGCCGCAGGAACTTTTGGGGACGAAAAATAGCACAGATCAAGCAAAGAACAAAGCATCATTTAAGCCTGAGACCGGCCAAGCGAGCGGCATTTTGGAAATACCGAAAATCAATGCAGAGCTTCCGATCGTGGAGGGCACCGATGCTGATGATTTAGAAAAAGGTGTCGGGCATTACAAGGACAGCTATTATCCTGATGAAAACGGACAAATTGTGCTGTCGGGGCATCGGGATACCGTGTTTCGCCGGACGGGAGAGCTGGAAAAGGGGGATCGGCTCCGCATTCTCCTGTCATATGGAGAATTTACATATGAAATTGTAAAAACAAAAATTGTCGATAAGGATGACACATCTATTATCACGCTCCAGCATGAAAAGGAAGAGCTGATTCTGACGACCTGTTATCCGTTTTCATACGTCGGAAATGCCCCGAAGCGCTATATTATATATGGAAAACGAGTGACTTAAAAAGCCGAGGCAGTGCCTGCGGCTTTTCTTCATGAAAAATATATGCGGCAAAGGTTTTCCATATCAGCAGGGAAAGGGGCTTCAGCAACTATGAGCTCGTCTGTTATCGGGTGAACCGCTTGTACTTTATTGGCGTGCAGTGCCTGCCTGTTTAGCAGCTTGCTCCCGCCTCCGTAAAGCGAGTCTCCTGTCAACGGATGGCCGAGGCTCGCCAGATGAACACGGATTTGGTGTGTTCTGCCTGTTTCCAGCTCTAATTCAACGAGTGACAGCCGTTCTTTCGCATTGCTGGCCATTACCTTGAAATGAGTGACGGCTGTTTGCCCGCCTGGTGAAACCCGGCGTCTTGTCGGGTGTGACCGGTCTCTGCCGATTGGTGAATTAATTGTCCCTTTTTTCGTCCGTAGCTTACCTTCAGCGATGGCGGTATACGTACGCTTCAGCGTCTTTTTCTCTAACTGCTGGTCTAAGATGGCGTGTGCCAAACGATGCTTGGCAAAAACGATAGCGCCAGATGTATCCTGATCAAGACGATGGACGTGGCGCACCTTACATGTTTCGCCATTTATCTGATAATGATAAGCGATCAAATTAGCCAGTGTGCCGGTTTGCCCATCCTCATTCGGATGCGTCGCGATGCCAGCGGGTTTATTGACGATGAGCATATGATTGTCCTCATATAAAATATCAAGCTCGCCATACTCCGGAATGACCGAAGATGCTTCACTTTCCTGAAGATCAATGAACACACGGTCTCCCTTTTTTACAATCATATTGTTTAAGACGGATTCGTGATTGACCTTTATCTGTTGATGGGACATCCAGTCTTGTATCACTGGTTTAGAAGCTTTGAGCGCTGTTTTGAGTACGGAAAACAGCCATTGGCCGTCCTGTTTTTCATTGATGAGGATCTCAAGCCCTCTGCCTTTTTGGTTCATGTTAAATGGCTCCTTTTCGAAGCGGAAGGCTGCTGTTTCTCATAGGAAACACTTACCTTAGCTTTCGCGTTTTTTTCTGTGCTATTCTTGAGTAAGACTTAGGATATTCGATGGCAAGAAAGGTGATTGACGTGAGAATTGTGAACGCAGCAACTGCAGAACAGGAGAGCTTTATCAAGGAGCTGTCTATGGAGCTGATCCATGATGTATTTCCTCTTTATTTCTCCGAACTGGACATTCAGCGCTTTAAAAAGAAAGGCGTTCTGTCTTTAAATAACCATTATTACCAAGGAACATTAAAAGAAGCATTTCAAATTATGGCTTGTCTGCAAATGATACATATTATCCTGACCAAGCCTTCGCCGCACTCTGATTTGAGTGATCAGGCGATTTTTGAAAAAAACAGCAAGATGCTGAATGATTTTGGGATTTATTTTCCGTTTGCTTTTTCTGACTTTCAAAAGAAGACTAACAAAGCCTTTTTCGGTCAAAGAAGGCTGATATAATCATGCGGCAAGGGCTTTTCTATTTTTAGAAAAGCTCTTTTTGTATCAGAGAAATCATATCATAAAACCTTTCCTCTAACTCCCTTTTTAAACGGCTCGTGTCTGAACATACTAATGATTGAAAGGGGTGCTGACAATGAGTTCAGTTAAAGATACAATGACAACGCAGGTGGCAACCGTTTCTCCGAATCAAACGATTCAGGAAGCGGCTTCTCTAATGAAACAGCATAACGTCGGGGCGATCCCCGTTGTAGAGCAAGGTGTTTTAAAAGGAATGCTGACTGACCGTGACATTGCATTAAGAACTACAGCTCAGGGCCGTGATGGCCAGACACCCGTTTCAGAAGTGATGTCAACAGAACTCGTATCAGGAAACCCTAATATGAGTCTGGAAGACGCGTCGCAGCTGATGGCCCAGCACCAAATCCGCCGCCTTCCTATTGTAGATCAAAACAATCTAGTCGGGATCGTTGCGCTTGGAGACCTGGCAGTCAATCAGATGTCGAACGAGTCTGCGGGATCAGCGCTGACAAACATTTCTCACCAAAACATTCATTAATAAGAAAGAGCTTGCAGTGTGCAGGCTCTTTCTTCACATAAAACCTTACTTTTTGAAAGCAGACTTGTTTCGGGGTATAGTTGAGTGTATACATATGTCTCAATTCGGACTAAAGGAGTTGTACCCAGTGATTAAAGCGTTAATTTTTGATTTTGACGGGCTTATTCTAGATACAGAAACACACGAATATGAGGTTCTTCAGGAAATATTTGAAGAGCACGGCTCAGTGCTGCCGCTATCTGTCTGGGGGAAGGTCATCGGAACTGCTGCGGGTTTCCGGCCATTTGACTATTTAGAAGAGCAGATCGGGAAAAAGCTGAACCATGAAGAGCTCACACAATTGAGAAGAGAGCGGTTCGCCAAACGCATGGAAACAGAAAAAGCGAGACCTGGTGTCGAAGCGTATTTGAATGCGGCAAAGGATTTAGGCTTAAAAATAGGCCTTGCCTCCAGCTCTGATTATAAATGGGTTTCCGGCCATTTGAAGCAAATCGGCCTGTTTGATGATTTTGAAGTTATTCAAACGGCTGATGATGTGGAAGAGGTGAAGCCGAATCCTGAACTCTATTTATTGGCGGCAAAGAACCTCGGGGTATCGCCAGCGGAATGTCTCGCGTTTGAGGATTCTGTCAATGGTTCGATTGCTGCGAAACGTGCAGGCATGAAGTGTGTCATTGTCCCGAATAAAGTAACGGGTACCTTGATGTTTGAAGACTATGATCACAGGCTTGAATCAATGGCGGAGATGGAGCTCGCCCTATTGCTTGATCATCTGAACTCACAAAACTAGAAAGGAGCGAGTAGGTTGTCTGAGAAATTAGATTTGACCCGGTTTGAAAAGAAAATGGTGATCCGCAATATCGAAGAGAAAGACATCGACAAGATTATCGATCTTCAAAAGGACTGCTTTCCAGGAATGGAGCCTTGGAAGCGGGAGCATTTAATCAGCCATTTGGAGCATTTTCCAGAAGGGCAGTTTTGTGCAGAATTCGAAGGTGAAATTATCGGTTCGTGCTCAAGTCTCCTGATTAACTTTGATGAATATGATGACCGCCATACGTGGCAGGACATTACAGATGACGGTTATATCACCAACCATAATCCTGACGGCTTGAATATGTATGGAATTGAAGTCATGGTGGACCCGAAGTACAGACGAATGAAGATTGGCCACCGTTTGTACGAGGCGAGAAAGGACTTAGCCAGACGCTTAAACCTGAAAAGCATCATCATAGGCGGACGGATTCCAAACTATCACAAATATGCAGAGGAAATGACAGCGAGAGAGTATGTTGAACAGGTGACACGCCACCAAATTTACGATCCGGTTCTTTCTTTTCAGCTGATGAACGGCTTTACCCTTATGCGAATTAACCCGAACTATCTCCCGGATGATACAGCTTCGATCAAGTATGCGACGCTGATGGAATGGAATAATGTCGATTATCTACCGCAGCAGACAAAACGCTATTATAAATCGGCGTTCCCTGTTAGAATTTGTGTGATTCAATACGAAATGAAGAAAATTTATTCCTTTGAGGAATTTGCGAATCAAGTAGAATACTATGTCGATGTTGCTTCCGACGCAAGATCTGATTTTGCGGTGTTCCCGGAAATTTTTACAACCCAGCTGATGTCCTTCCTTGAGGAACGGTCACCGAGCTTGGCGGTGCAGAGAATTACCGAGTATACAGAAGATTACATCAGCCTGTTTACTGACTTGGCTGTGAAGTATAACGTCAACATTATCGGCGGATCTCATTTCGTCGAAGAGGAAGGCAAGATCTATAATATCGCTTACCTGTTCAGACGGGACGGAACAATCGAAAAGCAATACAAACTCCATATTACGCCGAATGAACGCAAATGGTGGGGGATCAGCGCAGGAGACCAAGTTCGCGTGTTTGATACGGACTGCGGGAAAATCGCGATCCAGATCTGTTATGACATTGAATTTCCTGAGCTTGCCCGGATTGCGGCTGATAAAGGAGCCAAAATCATCTTTACGCCATTTTGTACAGAAGATCGTCAAGGCTATCTGCGTGTCAGATACTGTTCGCAGGCTAGAGCGGTTGAAAATCAAATTTATACGGTTATCTCTGGAACGGTCGGAAACCTTCCGCAAACGGAAAACATGGATATCCAATACGCCCAGTCAGGCATCTTTGCCCCGTCTGATTTTGAATTCGCTCGTGACGGCATTGTCGGCGAAACAAACCCGAATATTGAAATGGTCGTCATCGGCGATGTTGACCTGGAAATTCTCAGAAGACAGCGCCAAAACGGTACAGTGCGCCAGCTAAAAGACAGACGGCGTGATATTTATCATATTCAATATAAAAAATAATTCCCAAAAAACCTGCCTGAATTGGCGGGTTTTTTAAAACAAAAGCGGAATTGTTTAGGTGCTATCTTTAAAATAAAAGTAGGTATAGTGGAGGTGCCTTATAGAGTTTCTGTATTTTCGCCATTTCCTATATCATACAGAAAACGGCTAGGCTTCACATTGCTATTGCAATGGCTGTCCAAGTTGTTTCGAGTGCGACCTTTATCAGTACGATGCTGAGCATTGCCACTTTGCCTGTTTTGCTTTGGAAGCTGCATCCTCTTTCTTCTTGAGAAAGGGGATGTTTTATTATTTACGCGGTTTATTGACTCTGACCCGGTCTGGCTTTATATTGAAGGCAGGGAAATCATCACCAAGACATCACATAAAGAGAAGGTCTGTTTCAATTGAATTGGCATTATAGGGAACGCTAATGAAATGGAGATGATGGGGATGGAAAACATTCAGCAAAATCAGGGATTAAAGCAAAAAGATGAGCAATTTGTGTGGCATGCCATGAAGGGAGCGCATCAAGCGGACAGCCTGATAGCCCAGAAGGCCGAGGGGGCCTGGGTAACCGACATAGACGGACGCCGCTATTTGGATGCGATGTCCGGTTTGTGGTGCGTCAACATTGGTTACGGCAGAAAGGAGCTTGCGGAGGCTGCCTATGAGCAACTAAAGGAGCTGCCTTACTACCCGTTAACGCAAAGTCACGCACCCGCAATTCAACTGGCGGAAAAGCTGAATGAATGGCTTGGCGGCGATTATGTTATCTTTTTTTCCAACAGCGGATCGGAAGCAAACGAAACTGCTTTTAAAATTGCCCGCCAGTACCATCTGCAAAACGGCGACCACAGCCGTTATAAATTCATCTCAAGATATCGGGCATACCACGGCAATACATTGGGAGCGCTCTCAGCTACCGGACAGGCGCAGCGGAAATATAAATACGAGCCTTTGAGCCAAGGATTTCTGCATGCAGCTCCGCCAGATATATACCGGAATCCTGATGATGCAGACACGCTTGAAAGCGCAAATGAAATCGACCGCATCATGACATGGGAATTAAGCGAAACGATTGCCGGGGTCATTATGGAGCCCATCATTACAGGCGGGGGCATCCTAATGCCGCCGGACGGATATATGAAAAAGGTGGAGGACATTTGCCGGCGCCACGGAGCCCTTTTGATTTGCGATGAAGTGATCTGCGGGTTTGGACGGACAGGTGAGCCGTTCGGGTTTATGCACTACGGTGTGAAGCCTGATATCATTACGATGGCAAAGGGAATCACAAGCGCGTATCTGCCATTGTCAGCGACTGCTGTGAAACGGGACATTTTCGAAGCGTATCAAGGGGAAGCTCCTTATGACCGTTTCCGCCACGTAAACACGTTCGGCGGAAGCCCGGCTGCCTGTGCTTTGGCGTTGAAAAACCTGCAAATTATGGAGGACGAACAGTTGATTCAGCGATCCCGCGATCTTGGAGCAAAGCTTTTAGGTGAGCTTCAAGCTCTGAGAGAACACCCGGCAGTCGGGGATGTTAGAGGAAAAGGGCTGCTGATCGGAATCGAACTCGTCAAAGACAAATTGACTAAAGAGCCAGCTGATGCCGCCAAAGTAAACCAAGTGGTTGCGGCGTGCAAAGAAAAAGGGCTGATCATCGGCAAAAACGGCGATACAGTCGCCGGCTACAACAATGTCATCCAGCTTGCGCCGCCATTTTGTCTGACAGAAGAGGACCTTTCCTTTATCGTGAAAACGGTGAAAGAAAGCTTTCAAACGATATAATATAAAAGTGAATTATTAAAGGAGCACATGATGAGTTTTCACAACCAGCCGATCTTACCGGCTATTCGCAATATGAAGCAATTTGATGAGTTTTTGAGCAGTTCGTTCTCTTACGGTGTTATTCTTGATATTCATCTCGGGCAGCTGAAGGGCGTGATCAAAGAAGCGCAAAAGCACGGAAAGAACATGATGGTGCACGTCGATCTCATTCAAGGGATTAAGCATGACGAATACGGTGCGGAATTTATATGCCAGGATATCAAGCCCGCTGGGATTATTTCCACAAGATCGAATGTGATTGCCAAAGCGAAGCAGAAGAAAATTTATGCCATTCAGCGCCTGTTTTTGCTTGATACAAGCGCGATGGAGAAAAGCATGGAGTTTATCGGCAAGCATAAGCCTGACTTCATCGAAGTGCTTCCCGGCATCGTTCCGTCACTCATTCAGGAAATAAAAGAGAAAACAGGGATTCCCATCTTTGCCGGGGGTTTCATCCGTACGGAAGAGGATGTAGAGCAGGCATTGAAAGCGGGGGCTGTAGCTGTCACAACGTCTAATACCAAATTGTGGAAAAAATATGAAAACTTTTTGACGGAAAGTGATTGACACCGCTTTCATGCACTGATACAATTGCACTAGGTTAATACATTGTGATGGAGAACTCGGAGACCACAGCAGCTCTTTACGGCAAATGTTTATGCATCCGTAAAGCGGTTTGTTGTGGTTTTTTTATTCTCTTCTTCTCTATCATGCTTTTTAATCGTGACTTTAGGAGGAATGTGCTATGACAGCATTTTGGGGAGAAGTCATCGGTACGATGCTGCTTATCATTTTTGGTGCAGGTGTTTGTGCAGGTGTCAATTTAAAGAAATCGCTTTCATTCCAGTCTGGCTGGATTGTTGTTGTATTTGGATGGGGATTGGGTGTTGCCATGGCGGCATACGCGGTTGGCGGCATCAGCGGTGCCCATTTGAATCCGGCGCTAACGATAGCGCTTGCATTTGTAGGAGATTTTCCTTGGAAAGAGGTTCCGGTTTATATTGCGGCGCAAATGATCGGAGCGATCATCGGTGCGGTGATTATTTACCTGCATTACCTCCCGCACTGGAAGTCAACGGATGATCCCGCTGCCAAGCTGGGTGTTTTCTCAACAGGGCCCAGCATTCCGCATACATTTGCAAACGTTTTAAGCGAAGTGATTGGGACATTTGTCCTTGTACTTGGAATCTTGGCCATTGGGGCAAATCAATTTACAGAAGGACTTAATCCTTTAATCGTCGGTTTCCTCATTGTAGCAATCGGTATTTCTCTGGGAGGCACCACCGGCTATGCTATCAATCCTGCACGTGACTTAGGTCCGCGGATAGCCCACGCCTTTCTTCCGATTCCGGGGAAGGGCTCATCAAACTGGAAATACGCATGGGTTCCGGTAGTCGGCCCGATTTTAGGCGGATCATTCGGCGGCGTATTTTACAACGCTGCATTTAAAGGGCACATCACAAGCAGCTTCTGGATTGTAAGCGTTATATTGGTTGTGGTATTGTTAGGACTCTATGTTTATACGAAATCACATTCTGCTAAAACATTATCAAATTCTAAATATATTTAAACAAAGGGGAGACATCTTATGGAAACGTACATTTTATCCTTAGATCAGGGGACGACAAGTTCAAGAGCGATTCTGTTTAATAAAGAAGGCAAAATTGTCCACTCTGCTCAAAAGGAATTTACACAATACTTCCCGCATCCTGGCTGGGTTGAGCATAATGCCAATGAAATTTGGGGCTCTGTCCTCGCGGTTATCGCCTCAGTCATCTCTGAATCAGGAATCAGCGCTTCTCAAATTGCCGGCATCGGCATCACGAACCAGCGCGAGACGACGGTTGTGTGGGATAAAGATACAGGAAGTCCTGTCTATAATGCAATCGTTTGGCAGTCCAGACAGACGTCCGGCATTTGTGAGGAACTTCGTGAAAAAGGATATAATGATAAATTCAGAGAAAAAACTGGGCTTTTAATCGATCCATACTTCTCCGGCACGAAGGTGAAGTGGATTTTAGACAATGTGGAAGGCGCGAGAGAAAAAGCGGAAAAAGGCGAGCTGCTGTTTGGAACGATTGATACGTGGCTCATTTGGAAAATGTCAGGCGGAAAAGCGCATGTGACCGATTACTCCAATGCCTCAAGAACACTGATGTTTAATATTTACGATTTAAAATGGGACGATGAACTGCTCGACATTCTAGGCGTACCGAAATCCATGCTCCCTGAAGTGAAGCCGTCCTCTCATGTGTATGCGGAGACTGTTGATTATCACTTCTTCGGAAAAAATATCCCGATTGCTGGAGCGGCAGGCGACCAGCAGTCCGCATTGTTCGGCCAGGCATGCTTTGAAGAAGGCATGGGGAAAAACACTTACGGCACAGGATGTTTCATGCTGATGAATACCGGGGAAAAAGCAATTAAGTCCGAACACGGGCTTTTGACAACAATCGCTTGGGGCATTGACGGAAAAGTGAACTATGCGTTAGAAGGAAGCATTTTTGTCGCAGGCTCTGCCATCCAGTGGCTTAGAGACGGTTTGAGAATGTTCCAGGATTCATCGCTAAGCGAATCTTATGCAGAAAAAGTGGATTCAACTGACGGCGTGTATGTCGTTCCGGCCTTTGTCGGACTGGGAACGCCTTACTGGGACAGCGATGTGCGCGGTTCGGTTTTCGGCCTGACAAGAGGGACAACAAAAGAGCACTTTATCCGTGCGACACTGGAGTCATTGGCTTATCAGACAAAAGATGTGCTTGACGCAATGGAAGCAGATTCAAACATTTCATTAAAGACGCTTCGTGTAGACGGAGGAGCTGTAAAAAACAATTTCCTAATGCAGTTCCAAGGAGACCTGTTGAATGTTCCTGTGGAGCGCCCGGAAATTAATGAAACGACTGCACTTGGCGCGGCTTATTTGGCAGGTATCGCTGTGGGATTCTGGAAGGACCGTTCTGAAATCGCGAACCAGTGGAATCTGGATAAACGGTTTGAACCTGAATTAGAAGAAGAAAAACGAAATGAGCTGTATAAAGGCTGGCAAAAAGCCGTAAAAGCAGCTATGGCTTTTAAATAAAGTAATACTATGGTATAATGGTTACAAGTTAATAAGAACGGTCCTGAGATGAGGAGAGACCACAGCACCAAAGTGTAAGCATGCACTTTGGCTGTTGTGGTCTCTTTTTCTATTTACCGTGACAACAAGGAGGAAACGTAATGATGAAACATCAATTTTCAAGTCTTGAAAGAGATCGCATGCTGACAGACATGACGAAAAAAACATATGACCTATTTATTATCGGAGGAGGAATTACAGGAGCCGGAACAGCTCTTGACGCGGCATCAAGGGGAATGAAGGTCGCACTAAGCGAAATGCAGGACTTTGCGGCGGGAACATCAAGCCGATCAACGAAGCTGGTACATGGCGGCTTGCGCTATTTAAAACAATTTGAAGTCAAAATGGTCGCTGAGGTAGGAAAAGAGCGGGCGATTGTGTATGAAAACGGCCCGCATGTCACTACACCGGAATGGATGCTGCTTCCGTTTCATAAAGGCGGCACATTCGGTTCATTTACAACATCTATTGGGTTAAGGGTTTATGACTTCCTTGCAGGTGTGAAAAAGTCAGAACGAAGAAGCATGCTTTCAGCAAAAGAAACGCTGCAAAAAGAGCCTTTGGTGAAAAAAGACGGCTTAAAAGGCGGCGGGTACTATGTGGAATACCGCACTGACGATGCGAGACTGACCATTGAAGTCATGAAGGAAGCGGTGAAATTCGGGGCAGAGCCTGTGAATTACTCCAAAGTGAAGGAGCTTCTTTACGAAAAAGGCAAAGCCGTCGGCGTATTAATTGAAGATGTGCTGACAAAGAAAGAATATAAAGTGTATGCGAAAAAAATTGTCAATGCTACAGGCCCTTGGGTCGATCAGCTCAGAGAAAAAGACCATTCGAAAAACGGAAAGCATTTGCAGCATACAAAAGGCATTCACCTTGTATTTGACCAGTCTGTCTTTCCGCTGAAACAGGCTGTATATTTCGATACACCTGATGGCCGGATGGTATTTGCGATTCCTCGTGAAGGCAAAACATACGTGGGAACAACAGACACTGTTTACAAAGAGGCGCTGGAGCATCCGCGGATGACAACGGAGGATCGTGATTATGTCATCAAATCAATCAATTACATGTTCCCGGAACTGAATATTACTGCGAATGACATCGAATCCAGCTGGGCGGGGCTGCGTCCGCTGATTCATGAAGAAGGCAAAGATCCTTCTGAAATTTCACGGAAAGACGAGATTTGGACATCTGACTCAGGCCTGATCACCATTGCCGGCGGAAAACTGACTGGATACAGAAAAATGGCGGAGCACATCGTTGATCTTGTCCGTGATCGCTTAAAAGAAGAGGGCGAAAAGGATTTTGGACCATGTAAAACGAAAAACATGCCAATCTCTGGCGGGCACGTCGGCGGTTCGAAAAATCTTATGTCCTTCGTTACCGCGAAAACAAAAGAAGGAATTGCAGCCGGTTTATCAGAAAAAGACGCAAAACAGCTTGCGATCAGATACGGCTCTAACGTAGATCGCGTCTTTGACCGGGTAGAAGCGCTGAAAGATGAGGCCGCGAAACGCAACATTCCGGTTCATATTCTTGCTGAGGCAGAATACAGTATAGAAGAAGAGATGACTGCAACCCCTGCTGACTTCTTTGTCCGCAGAACGGGACGTTTATTTTTCGATATCAATTGGGTAAGAACATATAAAGATGCCGTTATTGATTTTATGAGCGAGCGATTCCAATGGGATGAGCAGGCGAAAAACAAACATACAGAAAACCTCAACAAGCTTTTACACGATGCGGTCGTACCGCTTGAGCAATAAATCATAACGGGCTGTCTGCAGCCCGTTATTTCTTTTTGCGTGCCGAAAGGGCCAGATCTCAGGTTATCAAGTGACAGAGGCACCCGCTTCATATAAAATAATGGCATAAGCTGATACATAGGAGGACGAATATGACTTGGAGAAAGAGCTATGAACGCTGGAAACAGACAGAACATTTAGATCCGGAATTAAAAGAGCGCCTTATTGAATTAGAGGGAGATGAACAGGCCCTTGAGGACTGTTTCTATAAAGACCTTGAATTCGGTACCGGCGGAATGCGCGGGGAAATCGGCGCCGGGACAAATCGGATGAATATTTACACTGTGCGCAAAGCATCGGCTGGGTTTGCGGCATACATCTCGAAGCAAGGTGAGGAAGCGAAAAAACGGGGCGTTGTCATTGCTTATGATTCCCGCCATAAATCTCCGGAGTTTGCGATGGAAGCGGCAAAAACACTTGCGACACAAGGCATTCAAACATACGTGTTTGATGAGCTTCGCCCGACGCCAGAGCTGTCATTCGCTGTCAGACAGCTGAACGCTTATGGGGGAATTGTAGTAACGGCAAGCCATAATCCGCCTGAATATAACGGCTACAAAGTATACGGGGATGATGGCGGCCAGCTGCCTCCAAAGGAAGCGGACATCGTCATTGAGCAGGTAAACGCGATTGAAAATGAGCTAACGATCACAGTGGACGAAGAAAATAAGTTAAAAGAAAAAGGCTTAATCAAAATCATCGGTGAAGATATTGATAAAGTTTATACAGAAAAACTGACGTCCATTTCTGTACATCCTGAATTATCGGAAGAAGTAGATGTAAAGGTTGTTTTCACACCGCTGCATGGAACTGCAAATAAACCGGTCAGACGCGGTCTTGAAGCACTCGGCTACAAAAATGTAACGGTTGTCAAAGAACAGGAACTGCCGGATTCAAACTTCTCCACTGTTACCTCGCCGAACCCGGAAGAGCATGCGGCATTCGAATATGCCATTAAGCTTGGGGAGGAGCAGAATGCAGATATTCTCATCGCGACAGATCCTGATGCTGACCGCCTTGGCATCGCGGTGAAAAACGATCAAGGCAAATATACAGTGCTGACAGGAAACCAAACCGGAGCGCTGCTGCTTCATTACCTGCTTTCTGAAAAGAAAAAACAAGGCATCCTGCCTGATAATGGTGTTGTTCTCAAAACGATCGTCACAAGCGAAATCGGCCGTGCTGTAGCTTCTTCATTCGGCCTTGATACGATTGATACGCTGACAGGCTTTAAGTTTATCGGTGAAAAGATTAAGGAATACGAGGCATCAGGCCAGTATACCTTCCAATTCGGTTATGAAGAGAGCTACGGTTATTTAATCGGGGATTTTGCCCGCGATAAGGACGCCATTCAGGCTGCGCTTTTGGCAGTTGAAGTTTGCGCGTTCTATAAAAAACAGGGAATGTCATTGTATGAGGCGCTCATCAATCTCTTTAACGAGTATGGTTTTTATCGTGAAGGGCTGAAATCCCTGACGCTGAAAGGCAAACAAGGAGCAGAGCAAATTGAAGCGATTCTTGCTTCCTTCAGACAAAATCCGCCGCAGAAAATGGCGGGCAAACAGGTTGTCACAGCAGAAGATTACGCTGTAAGCAAACGGACGCTTCTGACTGAAAACAAAGAAGAAGCTATCGACTTGCCAAAATCAAATGTACTGAAATACTTCCTGGAAGACGGGTCTTGGTTCTGTCTTCGTCCTTCTGGAACTGAGCCGAAGGTTAAATTTTATTTCGCCGTAAAAGGGTCATCTTTAGAAGACAGTGAAAAGCGACTTGCCGTCCTTTCTGAAGATGTAATGAAGACGGTTGATGAAATTGTTGAGTCGACTGCAAAATAATTCAAGTATGAGCTGGGTCATTGTAAATGATCCAGCTTTTTCTTTTTCTCATCCAAAAGTCTGAAAGAAAATCATCCCATCAGTGAAGTAATGAAATACAAAAAACTGGTATAATCTTAAATACAAGATCAATGCCGGAGTGAGAAACGTGAGCAAAACGAGGATGGAAAAATTAAAAACGCTGAAAACGATTGCGGAAACCTTAAATCAAGGGCACGATATCAAAGCAACACTGGATGAGGTTTTAAAAGAGTTGCTGAGTCTGACAAACCTTCAATCCGGATGGATTTTTCTGATCGAAGAAGATGGGTCTTATACGTTAGCGGCCGACGCTTATCTGCCCCCGGCTTTAAGCCGCAAGGAAAAAGTGCTGATGTGCGAAGGGGAGTGTTACTGCCTGACGAAATTCAATAACGGAGGGCTTAGAAAGGCTGCAAATATCATGAACTGCAAACGCATCGAATCAGCAGAAAACCTGCATTGTTTTGACACAGAAGGGATTACGCATCATGCAACTGTGCCTTTAGAAGACGGGGACAGAAGATTCGGATTGTTAAATGTAGCGGCGGCCGGAAAAACCATGTTTGATGAGGAAGAGCTGCATTTACTCGAGTCTGTCGCCTTTCAGATCGGAACGGCAATCCAGCGTATGAGGCTTTCTGAATATCAACAAAAAAATGCTCTTTTAATGGAGCGTAACCGCCTCGCTCAGGAGCTTCACGATTCAGTCAATCAAATGCTGTTTTCCGTCAGTTTAACTGCCAAAGCTGCGAAGACACTAACAAAAGATGAAAATTTACAGCAGATGATTGATTTCATCCAAAACCTATCACAGGACGCGCTCGCAGAAATGAAAGCGTTAATTTGGCAGCTTCGCCCCGGAGGATTGGAAAAAGGGCTGGCTGAAGCCATTAAAAGCTATGGTGCGCTCATTGGATTGAAGATCATTTTTACACAAAAAGGCTGTCCTGTTCTGACTGATGAGCAGGAGCATATGCTATGGCGTGTCGTACAGGAAGCTTTAAATAACTGCAAAAAGCATGCCGGAACGGATACGGCGTATGTTAGTCTGACTGCTTCTTTGTGCCATGCGGAGCTGGATATCATCGATCATGGGGCAGGATTTCGCTATGAAGCCCATGCCGATCTGCCTTCACTTGGCATCAAGGGTATGAAAGAACGAGCGGAAAAAGCCGGAGCTAAGTTTTGGATTGAGTCAGCGCTTGGAACTGGAACAAAGCTGTCCATCAGGCTTCCGCTAACAAGCCGAAAAGGAGGGGCGGTATGAAAATTGTCATTGCTGATGATCATCATGTTGTCAGAAAGGGTCTGCGTTTTTTCTTTGCCACCCAGGATGATATTGAAGTTGTCGGAGAAGCTGCAACTGGAATAGAAGCTCTCCGTGTCATCGAAGAGACAAAGCCGGATCTTGTGCTAATGGATCTGTCTATGCCCGAGATGGACGGCATTCAAGCCATTAAAAAAGCAATACAGCAATTTCCGGAGATGAATATCATTGTGCTGACGAGCTACTCTGATCAGGAGCACGTCATCCCCGCGCTTCAGGCAGGCGCGAAGGCGTATCAATTAAAGGATACGGAGCCCGAGGAATTGGTGAAAACACTAAGACAAGTGCATGCTGGCGAATACAAGCTTTCTACAGCTATTATGCCCCATGTGCTGACACATATGAAAAATCAGCACGACCCGGAAAAAGAAAAATACTATCAATTAACAAGAAGGGAAAAAGACGTTCTGACTGAAATAGCGAACGGGAAAAGCAATAAAGAAATCGCAGCATCCTTGTTTATTTCAGAAAAAACAGTAAAAACCCATGTATCGAATCTTTTAGCAAAACTTGAAGTGGCCGATCGCACGCAAGCAGCGCTTTTCGCAGTGAAATATAACCTGAATGGAGAGATCTTAAAATGAACATGTTAGTCATAAATGGCACGCCTAGAAAACATGGCAGAACAAGAATTGCAGCATCCTATATTGCAGCTCTGTATCACACGGATTTGATTGATCTAAGCGAGTTTGTATTGCCGGTTTTTAACGGTGAAGCGGATCAATCTGAACTGTTGAAGGTACAGGAGCTTAAGCAACGCGTTACAAAAGCGGATGCGATTGTATTATTATCGCCTGAATATCACAGCGGCATGAGCGGCGCTTTAAAAAATGCCTTGGATTTTCTAAGCAACGAACAATTCAAATATAAGCCCGTTGCATTATTGGCAGTAGCGGGAGGCGGAAAAGGCGGCATCAATGCGCTGAACAATATGAGAACTGTGATGCGGGGTGTCTACGCCAATGTCATCCCAAAGCAACTGGTGCTTGATCCGGTGCATATTGATGTTGAAAATGCTACAGTGGCTGAAAACATTAAGGAAAGCATAAAAGAGCTTGTCGAAGAACTCAGCATGTTCGCAAAAACAGGAAATCCCGGCGTCTAAACGCCGGGATTTGTTTATGTGAGAAGGGCTATTTGATCTTCATAAGTCAGCTCAGTGGCATGATCAATATAACGGAGAAGGGAATACAGCATCTTTTCTAAAACGGCGTAATCCTGTTCAAAATGATACGCATGCAGAAAATGCTCAATTCGTTTTGATAACAAATCGTCCTCTGTACGCACCATTAAAATTAATAAATTATCCCATTGAGAACGATGGGTGTAATAAAGCGCTTTATCGTAATCGGCATAATCCATGAATCGCTTCTCCTTTCTTGGGTGAGAAGTTCATGATTAGTTTATGCCGCATCTTCTGTTATTGACGGGGCAAAACTTGCCGTCTGCGTCAGTAAAGGGGTAGCAATATGAGGGAGACATAAAATCAAAATGCCTGAATGAAGATATCGCTTTTGGTAAACCTATGAGGGAACATATTCTGGGTACAGGAGACTGAAAAAATGAAATCTCTGCCGTATACCATTGCGCTTCTTTTTTGCGGATTGATTATCGTGTCAATGGCCGCAAAAGGTCATTCAACGGACACAAACGAGTCCGTTCAAAAGTGGGAACAGCTTGCCTGGAGCAAAATTCAGGATGAATATAAGGGCGCTTCATTTTCTGATTATGCTTATATGGGGCGTACAGAGGTGAATGATCAGCAGACGAAAGATGTCTTTCGGGTGACAGTCAGACAGAAAGATGACACTTTTTCTGTTCGGGCCGAAGTCTATTTTCATCCGGTGACAAATCATATGATCAGCATCAACGTCTTTAGGCTCTAATAAAAAACTGTACAGCCGTTAAGGCCGCACAGTTTCTGTTTTTAGAAATATCGTTTTGCACCGAGATAGCGCTGTTTCCAGTAAGAGTTATTCATATTGGAAATGACAACTCCGGAATCGTTGGCATTTATGAATTCCCCGTTGCCTAGGTAAATTCCGACGTGGGAAGGGCCGGCTTTATATGTTGTAAAGAAAACGAAATCTCCGACAGCAGGCTGGCTAACTGATTTCATTGTGTTCCAATATCCCGCTGCCGTTAATCTAGATACGGATGTGACTTTGTTCAGTACATAGTAAATGAATCCGCTGCAGTCAAACCCGGACGGTGTCGTGCCTCCCCAGCGATACGGAACCCCAAGCTGCGCTTTAGCGGCCGAAATCATTGTGTTAATCTTCGCACTCGTTGAGCTGGTGGTGTTTGAAGAACCGGATGAAGACGATGATGAAGCTTTTCCGGAAATGACCAGCTTTTGGCCAACCTGCAAGACATCCGTTTTTAAATTGTTTTTCTCACGAATCTGCTGAGCTGTTACATTAAATTTTTGTGCAATCACCCATAAGGAATCACCGCTTTTCACCGTGTATGTAGTCGTCGTGCCGGAGCTTGCATTTGACGAAGAAGACGACGATGATGAAGAGCCTGAAGATGCTTTACCTGTCAGCTTCAATACTTGTCCAACGTAAAGCACATCTGATTTCAGATTGTTGATATTTCGGATTTGCTGTACAGTCAGGTTATAGTTATTTGCGATTTTCCAAAGTGAATCACCGCTTTTAACGGTATATTTAGTTGTTGCTGAAGTTTGGTTCGATTTGGATGAATTGTCTTTAGAAGACGTATCAGAGCCGCTTGATTTTGTTTTCAACACCTGATTCACGTAAATGATGTCTGATTTTAAGTTGTTCAAGACCTTCAATTCAGCGATGGACATATTGACTTTGTTTGCAATTTTCCAAAGTGAATCTCCAAGCTGCACCTTATATGTTCCCGTAGAAGATGAAGAACTTGAACTCTTATTAGAACTGCTTTTTGAACTGGAGCTTGAACTCTTATTGGAACTGCTTTTTGTACTGGAACTTGAAGAAACAGTACCGGACACCTTTAATTTCTGCCCAGCACGAATTAAATCGCTGCTTAGTCCGTTTAATTTTTTCAGTTCCTGCACCGTCATTTTAAACTCATTTGCGATCAGCCAAAGTGAATCTCCGCTTTTCACTGTGTAAACAGAACTTCCGCTCTTCTTGGTTGTTGAGCTTGAAGTAGATGAAGAAGTGCTGGATTTGCTGCCTGGAATAGTAAGCGTCTGGCCGATCGACAGAACAGTAGTCGAAAGATGATTGGCGGATGTGAGGGCCGCCACACTTGTGTTATAGGTTTGGGCCAGTTTCCATAAAGAATCTCCGCTTTTGACCTTAATCGTTGCTGCTTCAGCTGGTGTCACTACTAAAGTTGTGCCGACAATCGCAGATGCTGTCAGCCCTGCTGCTAATTTCTTTTTCATCTTAGCTCTCCTTTTTCCCCCAATGATTTTGCATTTGCTGTTTCTTTTTTATATCGGCACATTTGTCTCATCGTTTTGCCTTTTTATAAAATTAGCCATATTATCTTAACAATAAGGGGGAAAAAGGGCATAAAAAAAAGAAGGAATCTTGATTCATTCCTTCATTTTTAAAAGCATCATGATATCTTCTTTGTTTTTGACGAGGTCGCGCAGTGTGTATCTGTCTAAAACTGCGAGGTAGGCCAAAAGCGCTTCATTCAGCACATGTTTTAAGCCGCACACCGGGGAAATAACGCAGAGATTCTTGTTCGCATCAAAACATTCAACAATATTAAAATCGTCCTCCGTTTTTCTGACAACCTCACCGATGTTGATGTCTTCAGGGTCCATGCCTAATCGTATGCCGCCGCCCCGTCCGCGTATCGTTTCTACGTAGCCGAGCTGGCCGAGCCTGTATATGACTTTCATGAGATGATTTTTTGAAATAGAATACGTTTCGGCAATCTGTTTTATATTTGAAAGTTCTCCGGGACGCTCTGCAGCCAGAAAAATCAACACTCTTAATGAATAATCTGTATAATTGGTTAACTTCATAATAAGACCTCAGAATAAGACATTTTCTATATCTTATCATAATCGATTGAAAAATGAAAAAAAAGGAATTAAAAAACATGCACCCAGCTGGGTGCATGTTTTTTGCTTACATGTCATTCGGCGGATTTTGGTTTTTACGGTTTTTTTCGATTTCTGTGTTTTGCATTTTGCGTTCAAATGTAGACAGATAACGTGATGCAAAATCCTTACCGCCAAGGCCGAAGGATAAACCAAAAGCAAGTGCGAAGCCGCTAAGAACGATGATGAACGCGGAATTGACGATTGTCGCAGCGACACCAAGCTGATCCAGGGCCATAAAGAAAGCAAGTGCGATAATCGTATATTTAGCAATAGGCGCTAAAGACTTGAATTCCTGGCCTTTTATCATGCTTGAGAGCACTTTTCTCACCAATTCTCCTGCGTAAAGGCCGAGTCCGAGAATGAATACTGCGACAAGGACATTCGGCAGATACGCGATGATGCCGGTGGCAATTTCTACGAGGAAGTGCAGCCGAACAATTTGAAGCGCCTCAGCTGTAAAGAGCAGAATGACAATGATTTGCGCAATCATACCGACAACTTGAGACAAGGACAGCTTTGCAGGCGTTCCGGCTTCCATGCCCATTTTCCCTAAGACAGAATCAAAGCCTGCGCGATGGAGCAGTCCGGACACCATGGATTTCACCCATTTTCCTGCCCAGATACCCGCTAATACAAGCACGATGGCAATCATGATGTTCGGAAGCATGTTTAAAATCGTATTCAGCATAGAGACAGCTGGTTTTGAAATGCCGGCGACATCCAGCTGATCAAGCGCTGAAATGACCACCGGAATCATAATGAGCACATAAGCGATTGTTCCGATGACTGCTGAAAGGCTTGTGTCTTTTAAGTAAATTGATAAACCCATACGTGCCGCGAATCTTTCCGTGCCGATGCTTGCAAGGAAATTCGTAATGATATCACGGACAAGGCGGGCAACAAGCCAGCCGATTAATACGATAAGCGCCGCTGCAAATAATTTCGGCAGAAAAGCGAGCACGCTTTCCATCATATTTGTAAAAGGACCTGAAATGCCGCTGATTTTCAAAGAAGATAAGACCCCTGGCAGAAAAACAAGCAGCACGAGATAAAAGACAATTTGTGAAGCGGTATTGACAGCCTGGTGAATATCTTTTCCTTCAGACACCAAATTCCACTTGCGCAGTTTGTCACTCGTGTTCAGCTTCATCCCGATTTTTTTGACAAGGAAGCTCAAAACAGAGGCTGCAGCCCATCCTAACAGCAGAATGAGTCCGGCTTTCAGCACGCTTGGGATCGCAGCTGCAATCGCCGAAAGCATACTGACAAACGGCGATGCCACTGTTGTCAGGTGCAAAATGTTAAAGAATAAAATAAAGACGATGATCAGTGCGATAAAATAAACGACCTTGCTTATAACTTTTTCTGAGGAATAGCGTGAAGGCTTTTTCCCAGCAAAGAGCTTGTCGTCGATTTTTGTTTTGCTGAGTCCTTTGTATACCGCTTTTTCAATGATTTTAGCAATAGCCCAGCCGATTAATAAGACGAGTAAAGCAATGATTACGTTTGGCAGCTTACTGAGATAAGAAGAAAGCACGTCTGCTACATTCAATTGGTATCGCTCCTTTTTCGTAGTATGGTGTGTGTTTACCCACTGATCCAATAAGCAAACAGATGAATGTGCCGGGGGAATTTTTTCTTGCCCGAGTGAGACTATCATCTTTTGTATGGCGGGCTCATACATTATAGATAAGTCCAAGTAGGGGGGATTCGGTTGAACGCGGAGGAGAAGAAGGGATTACAGCGGGCAATTGAGGAAATTACCGAAATTGCAAAAGGATTCGGCCTTGATTTCTACCCGATGAGATATGAAATCTGCCCGGCTGAAATTATTTATACATTTGGCGCGTACGGGATGCCGACAAGATTCAGCCACTGGAGCTTCGGCAAGCAGTTTCATAAGATGAAGCTGCACTATGATCTAGGGTTAAGTAAGATCTATGAGCTGGTCATTAACTCAGATCCATGCTACGCTTTTTTACTGGACAGCAACTCACTGATCCAAAATAAATTGATTGTCGCACACGTTCTTGCCCATTGCGATTTCTTCAAAAACAACTGCCGTTTCCAAAACACGAAGCGCGATATGGTGGAAAGCATGGCGGCAACAGCTGAACGGATAAAACACTATGAACAGGTTCACGGGATAAAAGAAGTGGAATCTTTTTTAGATGCGATCCTTTCGATTCAGGAGCATATCGATCCGTCGTTGGTCCGACCAAAGCTCCAATGGAGTGTGGATGATGAGGAAGAGGAGATTGAAGAGGCAGCCACGCCTTACGATGATCTATGGTCTTTGGATGAAAAGAAACCGAAAAAACAAGTGAAAAAATCGAAAAAACCGTTCCCGCCGCGGCCTGAAAAAGATATCCTGCTTTTTATCGAGGAGCATTCCCGGGAGCTGGAGCCATGGCAGCGTGATATATTAACGATGATGAGAGAGGAAATGCTTTATTTCTGGCCTCAGCTGGAAACCAAGATTATGAATGAGGGCTGGGCTTCCTATTGGCACCAGCGAATTATACGTGAGCTTGATTTAACCTCTGATGAAGCGATCGAGTTCGCCAAGCTGAATGCAGGTGTCGTTCAGCCGTCCAAAACAGGCATTAATCCTTATTATTTAGGGCTGAAAATATTTGAAGACATTGAGGAGAGGTACAACAACCCGACGGAGGAAATGAAGAAAATGGGCGTGCAGCCTGACTCCGGCCGGGAGAAAATGTTTGAGGTCAGGGAGATTGAATCCGATATCTCTTTCATCCGCAATTATTTAACCAAAGAATTAGTCATGCGCGAGGATCTTTATTTGTTTCAAAAACAGGGCCGAGATTATAAAATCATCGATAAACAGTGGAAGTCGGTGCGCGACCAGCTCGTAAGCATGCGGGTAAATGGCGGTTTTCCATATTTGACAGTAAACGACGGCGATTATATGAAAAATAACGAGCTCTATATTAAGCATTGGTATGAAGGAATAGAGTTAGATTTGAAATATTTGGAGAAGGTGCTTCCTTATTTATTCCAGCTTTGGGGAAGAAGCGTGCACATTGAGTCTGTGCTTGAGGATAAGGAAGTCATGTTTTCGTACGACGGAAAAGGTGTTCACCGCAGATATTTATAAAAAAGAGGATGCAGCGTTCTGCATCCTTTTTATTTTCCAGTTTTTAAAATCTTAAATATGATGTTTGCCTGGTCCGTATTGTTAATCAATCCGCGGAATTTTTCTTTTCCGGGGCCGTACGCGTATACCGGTACTTCTTCGCCGGTATGATCGGTACTCGTCCATCCGCTGTTGGAGCGAGTATTAAAAATCTTGATGATGGCTTTGTAGGCCCCTTTGCTTTTGTCAGCCTGTGCAGCTGCTTCAACGCTTTTGATTTCTTCAGATGTGACTTTCAGATTGCCATAGCGGGCGAGCACATCTTTAACCGGCTTGCCTTCACTGATTTTTTTGGCCATGAATTCAGGTGTTTTCTTAGCGGAGAGAATCGGTTCTGCGTGCCAATTCTTTTCCCCGTTTGCGCCAATGGTAAAGCCGCCGGTTGTATGGTCAGCAGTTGCAATCACAAGTGTATGTTTGTCTTTTTTCGCAAATTCAATCGCGGCTTTATAGGTCTGTTCAAAATCTTTAACCTCGCTCATGGCTCCTACTGTATCATTGTCATGGGCCGCCCAGTCAATCTGGCTCCCTTCGACCATCAAGAAAAATCCTTTTTTATTTTGGTTCAGGCGATCAATTGCTGAAACCGTCATGTCTTTGAGAGACGGTGTTTTACTGTCACGGTCGAGCGCTTTAGCAAGCCCTCCATCTGCGAAAAGCCCGAGCACCTGCTGATCTTTATTTTTTTTCAATGCTTGTTTAGTTGTCACATAGCTGTAGCCGGCTTGTTTGAATTCCTTTGTCAAGTTTCTGTCCTTGCGGTTAAAATAAGATTTTCCGCCGCCGAGCAGCACGTCTATTTTATGTTTGCCTTTTATTTTGTCATCCATATAGCTGTTGGCGATTTGGTCCATGTTTTTCCGTGATTCATTGTGAGCGCCATATGCGGCTGGAGTGGCGTGGTTAATTTCAGACGTGGCGACAAGCCCTGTTGACTTGCCTTGCTGTTTGGCCTCTTCAAGTACAGATTTCACTTTTTTTCCGTTTTTATCGACGCCAATTGCATTGTTATATGTCTTAACGCCTGTCGCTAATGCTGTTCCGGCTGCTGCTGAATCTGTAATATTATAGTCAGGGTCATCCGGATGCGTCATCATCATGCCTGTCAGGTTCCGGTCAAATTCTGTTAACTTCGGGTTATTCGGTGTGTCACCGTTATTTTTCATGGAACGGTAGGCTCTTATGTAAGGCGTCCCCATGCCGTCGCCTATCATCACAATGACATTTCTGATCTCAGCTTTGTCTTGTTTTTTGGCGCTGGCCTTTTCTGTTTGCTGAAGCTCAGCTCCGGCAAAGATTCCAGCTGTAAGGACAGAAACAGCGGCGATTGGCAGAAGTTTTGATTTCATATTTTGAAACAAACTCATTTTTTTCATGCCTCCTTTAATGTATTCCGTTTATCATGTTAGGGAAATTTTGTTAAATGCGGCTGTTGATCATGTAAACAATAAGTAAAGCCTTGTAAGGAAATGAAAAAACGCTTTTCGTTATCTTGCCTTATTTGATGTAAAGCATTCATTTTTCAGAAAAATCTTTACCTCTCTGTCTTTGCATGATATGTTTGTTTAAATAAAAAAACTGCGGATAACCACAGCTCTCCTCGAATATTCTTTATCACTCATTTTTCCGATATATGAGCCGACCCCGAAAGTTTTTCATTTATTTCCTTTATGTTGAAAAACATCCCATAAAACATGACAAAAGCACTCGTTTTTTGTCACCTTTGCAACGAAAATGAAATATTTAATACCCTTAAAAACTTTTTTTTAGAACGAATAATTAAGAAATTTGTCACATGAAGTCAAGACTATTTCTGATGGGAATCTATCCTTATAATAGAAGTCAATAAGATTAATTAAAAAAAGAGATACATATATAGAGAGTTAACATTTGGGGAGGAAAATATGAAAAAGCAAATCATTACAGCTACGACAGCAGTTGTTTTAGGATCGACGTTATTTGCAGGAGCGGCATCTGCACAAAGCATTAAGGTGAAAAAAGGCGACACGTTATGGGATCTTTCAAGAAAATACGACACAACGATCAGTAAAATTAAATCAGAGAACCACCTTCGTTCAGACATTATTTATGTGGGACAAACTTTATCGATTAACGGCAAATCTACAAGTTCAAAAAGCAGCAGTTCTTCTTCCTCTTCTTCTACATACAAAGTAAAGAGCGGGGACAGCCTTTGGAAAATTTCAAAAAAATACGGCATGACAATCAATGAACTGAAGAAGCTGAATGGCTTAAAATCAGATTTGCTTCGTGTTGGACAAGTCCTGAAACTGAAAGGTTCAACTAGTTCAAGCAGCTCCAGCTCATCAAAAGTGTCATCGTCTTCAACTTCTACTTATAAAGTGAAGAGCGGAGACAGCCTTTCTAAAATTGCGAGCAAATACGGTACTACGGTTAGCAAATTAAAAAGCTTAAACGGCTTAAAATCAGATGTAATCTATGTCAACCAAGTATTGAAGGTGAAAGGTACAAGCACAAGCAGCTCAAAACCTGCTTCATCTTCATCATCTTCAAGCAGCAAAACGTCATCTACATCACTTAATGTGAGCAAGCTGGTTTCTGATGCAAAAGCGTTAGTCGGAACGCCATATAAATGGGGCGGAACGACAACTTCAGGCTTTGACTGCAGCGGATTCATTTGGTACGTACTGAATAAACAAACAAGTGTGGGCAGAACAAGCACTGCAGGATACTGGAGTTCTATGAAGAGCATTGCCAGCCCGTCTGTTGGTGATTTCGTCTTCTTCACAACATATAAATCCGGCCCTTCTCACATGGGGATTTACATTGGAAACAACAGTTTCATTCATGCAGGATCTGACGGCGTACAAATCAGCAGCCTGAACAACAGCTACTGGAAGCCTCGTTACCTCGGTGCGAAAAGATTCTAATTTTTAGAGAAAACCCGTTCATTGGAACGGGTTTTTTTCATTAGACGGAGCACAGGCGTTTTGGTTGCTCCTAAAAATGAAAATGTGATAAAAAATCCAAGAATTTTTTTTCTTTCTTATTTTCATAAAGGGCAATCGCGTAAGCGCCGGCATAGGGCAGCTGTACAGACTGATAAGGAATTCTGATCATCTGTTTCTCTGCTAACTCACGCTTTACTGTAGATAAAGGCAGAAATGAAACTCCGAGTCCTTCCTTGATAAACCGTTTCGTTATATGTGTTTGAGTGACCTTCATTGTTCTCACAAATGGAAAAGTCATTCTGACTTGACGGAGCAAGTCGTCCCAGTAATCAGGATGATTGTGGGTCAAAAGCAGGTATTGTTCGAGCACCTCTTTGGCATCAATTTCGTTGTCTTCTATGAAACGCTTATCGGGCGGGGCAACAAGGACGACAGGGTCTTTGTATAAGCAGTGGCAGCTTAAAGAAGAAGACTGTACCTTTAAACAGCTTAGTCCGATATCTGCTTCCCCGGCTTTAATCAGTGACGCGATTTCCGCTGATTCGAAAATCGTAACCGCCATTTCTGTTTCCGTATTCATTGCTGTGTACCGTTTCATGACAGAAGGAAGCACAGTATCTGCAATAAGCGGAGAAACCGCGAGCTGTAAGGTTTGAGAGTAGCCTTGTCTCACTCTGTGAAGTTCTGCCATGCTGTTTTCATAATCATCAAGAAGCCTGAGCGCATACGGCAAATACGCCCTGCCTTCATCAGTCAGCTGGATTTGCCTGCCTTTACGCTCGAACAGCTTGCAGCTGATTTCTTTTTCTAATTGCTTGATATGTACGGTCACAGTGGGCTGAGATAAGAAAAGCGTTTCCGCCGTTTTTCGGAAGTTTTCATATTTTGCAGCGGTCACAAAGGTGTGAAGCCATTTGAAATCCATTTCTATTCTCCCTCTGATTAATATTTTTAATTAATTCCCTTTAAAATATTCATTATTTTTTAAATATTATATTTACTATAATAACAGAAAAGGATAGGGGGAATACAAATGGTACATTACGGATTAAAGGGAATTACATGTGTAGAAACATCCATCAGCCATATTGATGGTGAAAAAGGGCGTCTGATTTACAGAGGACATCATGCAAAAGACATCGCACTGAATCATAGCTTTGAAGAAGCGGCTTATTTGATTTTATTTGGAAAACTGCCTTCAACTGAAGAATTGCAGGTATTTAAAGATAAGCTGGCTGCGGAACGGAATCTTCCGGAACACATTGAGCGCTTGATTCAATCACTGCCAAACAACATGGACGATATGTCGGTGCTGAGAACGGTTGTTTCAGCATTGGGGGTAAATACGTACATATTCCATCCGAAAACAGAGGAAGCAATCCGGCTGATTGCAATCACGCCTTCCATCATCGCATACAGAAAAAGATGGACGCGCGGTGAACAAGCAATTGCACCTTCTTCCCAGTACGGACATGTCGAAAACTACTATTATATGCTCACAGGTGAACAGCCTTCAGAGGCAAAAAAGAAAGCGCTTGAAACCTATATGATTCTGGCCATGGAGCACGGCATGAACGCATCCACTTTTTCGGCACGAGTCACGTTATCAACAGAGAGTGATTTAGTGTCAGCCGTCACGTCTGCTCTCGGCACGATGAAAGGTCCGCTGCACGGAGGCGCTCCTTCTGCGGTGACAAAAATGCTTGAAGACATTGGAGAAAAAGAACATGCTGAAGCATATCTGAAAGAAAAACTCGAAAAAGGAGAGCGCTTGATGGGATTCGGCCACAGGGTGTACAAAACAAAAGACCCGCGGGCAGAAGCTTTAAGACAGAAAGCAGAAGAGGTGGCCGGCAATGACCGTGATCTTGATCTTGCGCTGCATGTAGAAGCAGAAGCGATTCGTTTGCTTGAAATCTACAAACCGGGACGAAAGCTGTACACAAATGTTGAATTTTACGCGGCTGCAGTGATGAAGGCCATCGATTTTGACGATGAATTGTTTACTCCGACCTTTTCAGCAAGCCGAATGGTAGGGTGGTGCGCCCATGTGCTGGAACAGGCAGAAAACAACATGATTTTCCGCCCGTCAGCGAAATATACTGGTGCCATTCCCGAGGAAGTTCTTTCATAACATATTTTGGCGTTTATTCATTTCTGTCGTGTGGTAACGTTCAGTATCAACCACATGTCTAGGAGTGATGAATGTGAACCCAATGGACAGACAAACAGAAGGACAAGAACCGCAGCATCAGGACAGACAGCCGGGCATTGAATCAAAAATGAACCCGCTGCCGCTGTCAGAGGACGAGGATTATCGAGGAAGCGGAAAACTGAAAGGAAAAGTCGCGATCATTACTGGAGGCGACAGCGGAATAGGGAGAGCAGCAGCTATTGCCTTTGCTAAAGAGGGGGCTGATATCTCCATTCTATACTTAGACGAGCATTCGGACGCAGAGGAAACACGTAAACGGATCGAAAAGGAGAATGTCCGCTGCCTGCTTATCCCGGGAGATGTCGGGGACGAGAACCATTGTGAACAAGCTGTGCAGCAAACAGTGGACCATTTTGGTAAACTTGATATCTTAGTGAATAACGCCGCTGAACAGCATCCGCAGGACAGCATTCTCAAAATTTCAACAGAACAGCTGGAAAAAACCTTTCGCACAAATATTTTTTCCATGTTTCATATGACGAAGAAAGCTTTGCCTCACCTGGAAGAGGGGAGTGCCATTATTAATACGACATCGATTACCGCTTATGAAGGGGATACGGCGTTAATTGATTATTCCAGCACAAAGGGTGCGATTGTCTCCTTTACGCGTTCCATGGCGAAGTCGCTTGCAGATAAAGGCATCAGAGTGAATGCGGTGGCGCCCGGTCCGATTTGGACACCGCTTATTCCGGCGACATTCCCTGAGGAAAAAGTGAAACAGCACGGCTTGGATACCCCAATGGGAAGACCGGGACAGCCGGTTGAGCATGCAGGCGCCTATGTTCTGCTGGCGTCTGACGAATCTTCCTATATGACAGGGCAGACCATTCATGTGAATGGCGGCCGTTTTATTTCAACGTAATCAACGAAAAACCAGCTCCAGAGCTGGTTTTTTTGTATGGTAAAAAATTTCAAAATAAAAAATTTGTCGATTTTTCTAACAATTTTGTTTTCATTTTTGCAATTTTATATATAATATTGAGTAGGAGAAAGGAATGATTCGCGACCAGTACAAATATAGTAGAAAAAAAGAAAAATGACCATTGTTGCTCATGAATTCAGAAAATTCAAATAAAATATATAAAAATAGATGATCGGGAGTTGAAGGGGAATGAAAGGGAGCGTTTTTAGGAAGAAGAGCATTCAGGATTTAATCGCTGCGACGAGCGGAGAAAAATCTTTAAAAAGAGAATTAGGGGCATTTGATTTAACATTGCTTGGAATCGGCGCCATTATTGGCACAGGGATTTTTGTTCTGACGGGAACAGGTGCAGTCACGGCCGGTCCCGGGCTGACGATTTCATTTGTTGTGGCGGCGTTGGCTTGTTTATTCGCTGCCCTGTCTTACGCGGAATTTGCGTCAAGTGTGCCTGTTTCAGGTTCGGTGTATACATTCACTTATGCGACATTGGGAGAGCTTATGGCCTTTATTATCGGGTGGGATTTAATTTTAGAATATATGCTGGCGGTAAGTGCAGTGTCGGTTGGCTGGTCTGGTTATTTCCAATCGTTTTTATCAGGGCTCGGCATTCATCTTCCGGTTGCTTTAACAGCGGCACCGGGCGCAGTGAAAGGCACCTTTACCCTGTTTAATCTTCCTGCATTCGTCATTGTAATGGCGATCACATATTTGCTTTATTTAGGCATCAAAGAATCAAAAAGAGTCAACAATATCATGGTTATCTTGAAGATACTGGTTGTTCTGCTGTTTATCGCGGTGGCAGCCGTTTACGTGAAGCCGCACAACTGGCAGCCGTTTATGCCAATGGGCTTTGGCGGCGTGTTCAGTGCAGCGGCGCTCGTATTCTTTGCTTTTATCGGATTTGACGCTGTATCCTCTGCTGCGGAAGAAACGAAAAATCCCGCGAAGGATCTGCCTAAAGGCATTATTTTCTCTTTATTGGTTTGCACGATTTTATATGTCACCGTATCAGCGATCATGACTGGGGTTATCCCGTTTGCTCAATTTGCGGGTGTAGATCATCCGGTTTCTCTAGTTCTTCAAAGCGCAGGGCAAAATTGGGTGGCAGGCATCATTGATATTGGCGCCGTGCTGGGAATGACAACAGTTATGCTCGTCATGCTTTACGGGCAGACACGCGTCATGTTTGCCATGTCGCGTGACGGGCTTGTGCCGGACTCACTTTCTAAAGTGCATCCAAAGCACAAAACACCTTATGTAGCCACTTGGTTTTTCGGAACGATGTCGGCGCTTCTCGGCTCACTTGTTCCGCTGGATGAACTTGCAAAGCTGGTGAACATCGGGACGCTGTCGGCATTTGTACTGATTTCTGTGGCAGTTATCGTTTTGAGAAAGAAGCAACCGGATCTTCCGAGAGCCTTTAAATGCCCGGGAGTTCCGTTTATCCCAGGCCTGGCGATTCTGTTCTGCCTGTTCTTGATTTTAAATCTGGGGTGGGTGACGATTGTTCGCTTCCTAGTGTGGCTGTTAATCGGCTTGGTAATCTATTTCCTGTATTCAAGAAAGCATTCAAAATTAAATCAATAACCTTTTGATAAAGAGAGCGGCCATACAGGCCGCTCTCTTTTCTGTTCTTGGCAAATGAATCTATAGAAATGAAGACAAAAATAAGAGATAATATAGGCTGGAAAGGAAGTGACGTTTATTGTCTGAGCAAAAACCAGTCCAATGGGCTTCGAAAATCGGTTTCGTCATGGCAGCGGCCGGCTCGGCTATCGGCTTGGGCGCGATTTGGAAGTTCCCTTACGTAGCGGGGACCAATGGGGGAGGAGCCTTTTTTCTTATCTTCGTGTTATTTACCATCCTCTTAGGCTATCCGCTTTTGGTGGGGGAATTTATTTTTGGAAGACGGAACCAGACGAATGCCATTGATGCATATAAAAAAGAAGCGCCGCGATCAGCTTGGTTTCTTACAGGGTGGATCGGCGTAGCCGCGTGTTTCTTAGTGCTGTCGTTTTACAGTGTAATTGGGGGATGGATTTTACTGTATATCGTAAAAACGGCGTCAGGCTCACTGTCCGGGCTTTCTCAAGCACAGTATGGCTCTCTTTTTGCTTCTATTATCCAAAATCCGGTGCAGACGCTCGCGGCTCAGCTTGTCTTTATGGTACTTACTGTCATCGTTGTCGCAAGAGGGGTTCAAAAAGGGATTGAACGGGTAAGCGCGGTGATGATGCCGATTTTGTTTTTATTGTTTATTCTGCTCGTTCTTCGGTCTCTTACGCTTAATGGTGCAATGGAAGGCGTAAAGTTTCTGCTTGTGCCTCATTTCGGCGATCTGACTCCGGAATCCATATTATTCGCGCTGGGACAGGCCTTCTTTACGTTAACACTGGGGGTTTCGGTGATGGTGACCTACAGCTCCTATTTGCCGAAAACACAAAATATCCCTCGTTCGGCAGCCTCCATTGTCTTGATGAATATCATTGTGACACTCTTGGCAGGTTTGGCTATTTTTCCGGCGGTTTTCTCATTCGGTTTTCAGCCAAATGAAGGACCGACACTGCTGTTTACAGTGCTTCCGGCCGTTTTTGAACAGCTTCCGTTCGGCACGTTGTTTTTTATCGGTTTTCTCGTTGCATTTTTATTTGCAGCCTTAACCTCAGCATTTTCGATGGTTGAAATTATCGTTGCCACAATCGGAAAAGGGGACGAAAAGAAGAGAAAAAAACTGTCATGGACGAGCGGGCTTTTGATCTTTTTGGTCGGAATCCCATGCTGCTTGTCTTATGGCGTATTGAGTGATGTGCACCTATTTGGCAAAACATTTTTTGATATTGCCGATTTTTCCGTCAGCAATGTTTTGATGCCTTCAGGCGCTCTGTTAATTTCTCTATTTATCCCGCTGAAAATATCGAAAAGCGAACTCTTGGCTGAAATGCGAAATGGATCAAATGCAGGTAAAGCATTCTTTTACACGTGGTTTTATTTGCTTCGTTTTATCGTGCCGCTTGCCATTATTATCGTGTTCTTAAATTTAATCGGAATTTTATCTTTTTAAAAAACAGGCTCCGTTTCCGGGGCCTGTTTTTTATTTAATAAGATGATATCAACGGTGCCCATGCCGTTTTCAGTTTTTGGATGCCGAGCCTGATGTCCTCTTCTGACAAACCGCCATAACCGATTAAGACAGAAGCAAAAGGCGTCTGTTCTTTATATGAGGGAGACACGGGATAGATAGTTACACCGTGGTCTGCGGCTGCTTGTATTGCTTCTTCCTCACTTGCTGGAAACAAAAGGCGCAGCAGAATGTGAAGCCCCGAGTTCTTACCGAGAATCTCAACGGTGTTTCCCAGTTCAGAGCGAATGGCTTCTAACAGGATAGTGTGTTTTTTTCGGTATAAGCTTCTCATTCTATTTATGTGTTTTTGCCACTCTCCGGTTTCGATGAAGTCTGCCAGTGCCAATTGCGAGTGGGCAGAAACGGTCTGCTTCATTAACTGAGCATTGTTTTGGATCGGTTCCATGAGTTCAGGGGGCACAATCATGAAGCTGAGCCGCAAGGAAGGCAGAAGTGACTTTGAAAAAGTGCCCAGATATATGACTCTGCCATTCGGATCAAGACCCTGTAAAGACGGAATGGGATGGCCGCTGTAGCGAAATTCTCCATCGTAATCATCTTCTATAATGAATGAATTTGTTCCTGCCGCCCATGCCAGCAGCTCCTGTCTGCGGGTAATCGTCATAATGGTCCCAATCGGAAACTGATGCGAAGGAGTCGTATACATGAGATAAGGATTCTGACGGTAGAGCTCATCCGGCAGGACGCCTTCTGCATCAGAACAAATCGGAGTGACATCCATGTGATTTGCTTCAAACATCCTTCTTGAACGGTAAAAGCCTGGTTCTTCAAAACCGATTTTTGTACCTGGCTTTAGCGAAAGGCAAAGAATTTGCAGAAGCACGGTGGTTCCTGCGCCGATGATAATCTGGCCGGGTTCGCAATTTACTCCCCGAGACAGCTTGACGAATCGGGCAATCATGTGCCTGAGTTCGTATTCTCCTTGAGGGTCGCCAGAGGTGTGAAACGATCTGGAATAGCGATCAAGACTTTTTACTATGCTTTTTCTCCATGCGTTAAAGGGAAAGAGGGTCGGGTCAACGTTGCCCTGATGGAAGTCAATAGCAGGTGCGTTCTTTTCATGTAATCCCGGCTGTACAGACTGCTGAAAATGGTCAGGAGCTGTCGGGAATCCTTGTTCTACTTCCGCCGCGAACCAGCCGATTTTCGTCTTGCTTTTGACATAGCCCTCAGCAGTTAATTGCTCTTAAGCCCGTTCTATAGTTGCCGTGCTGACATCGAGCAAGCTGGAGAGCCTGCGTTTTGACGGAAGTCTTGTTCCCTTTGTTATTCGCGCATGTGAAATTTCTTGTTTAAAAAAGGTATAAAGCTGCTCATACAGCGGTGTTTTGCTCTTTTTATCAAGAAACGGCGTAATATCCATCTCATGTCTCCTTTATATCTGGCATGGTCATTTTTTCTGATATTGGCTATTTGGCTAATGCCATTTATTAGCTATGATCATTGTAACGAAAGGAAAGGGGATTGAGAAGATGATCCATATGAAACAATTAACCTCGAAAGAAGAATGGGCTGAGTCGTATCCGATTATGAGTGAATTGAGAACAGAACTGGATATAGAGACGTATTTACAAAGGCTTGAAGCCTGTGTGCAGAAAGAATCGTATATGCTGTTTGCCTTATATGAAAATACAGCAATCAGAGCGCTGTGCGGGGCTCTGCCGAGAGTTTCCATTCATAAAGGAGAGCACTTGTGGATTGCGGATCTTGTTACAACGGCACCTTGCCGATCAAAGGGATACGGCAAAATGCTTTTGGATTATGCCTCAGACTGGGCGAGAAAAGCCGGACTTGGTTTTGTCAGTCTTTCATCTGGCCTTCAGCGTAAAGACGCACATCGATTTTATACAGATAAAATGGGTTTTACTATAGAAAGTTATTTGTTCCGAAAACCGGTGTAATGAAAAAAAGACGCCTGAAAAGGCGTCTTTTTTAAAAGCCAAACTGTAAATTCGTATCTACAGATACAATGGTATACACACAAATAATCACAAAGAGATTAAGGATGACGCCGAGCAGGCCGGGACCTGTGCGCCCTCTCTTGATGAAGAGTTCAACAACGCCGAACGGAACGGCAGCCATGGCGAACGGAAGCATTTGATAGGAATAAAACGTGACGTTGCTGATAATGGCCAAATTCAGCAACAGCAGGGACAGAACCGCTGTCCCGACAGAGATCCAGCCGAATACATTGTGTTCTTTAAAAATTCTTACCAGTTCCATAATTCCACCTCGCCGACATTCGCTGATTTTACAGATTTATTTTTCAGCATGCGCTGGATTTCCTTGGTTGGCCCTGTAACGACCGAACCGTATACATTGACACCGTTTTTCTCTACATAATCTAATCGGTTATCTACATTCAGGTCTTTCCGTTTTGAAATGACCTGAGCCCATTTTTCGTGTTTGGACATGAATTTTAGGGCGTTGATAAACTGATCGCCATTCGACTTGCCTTTTGTATTAAGGGCGGCCAAGAACTTTGAATCCTTTCCAGGATAGCCAAGAGGTTCTGTGGAAGCTGTCTTATTTGTGTTTTTCTCTGTTTCGATTGCGTTCCACAAAAAGCTCACATCATAGCCTTTGAATTTGTTATACACGTCTTTTGTCGGATATGCACGGTCATATGAAAGGTAGACCTCTGATACCGTTCCTTCAGGCAATGTGCTTAACGTTTTTTCTGCTTTTGCGGTCGTTTGTTCAGACTTGTTTGAAGGATGTGTAAAGTAATGGCCGGTTTTATTCACTTCTAAGTCATAGTAGTTTACTGCCGGCGCTTTTACTTTGTTATAAAACATTTCAACCCGTTCATTCCCTACGGCAGCCGTCTTCGTGCCAATCTGCTTTTGCAGCGGGAATTCCGTATTCATTCCAAATAGCTTCACTTGGCTTTTCAGTCCGGAAGTATCAACAAGAACATTCGGCATGGTCAGGGCTACAGTGACCGCGGCAGTTTCCATAAACTCATTGCCGGTGCTATGTTTTCCACCCATTCCGTAATAGAGGTAGCTTCCCAGCGTACAAAGCGGCAAAATCATCAATGTCGAAATGACGGCAAGCACAGAAATTCGCAAATAAGACTTGCGTTTGCCGTAGGCTAAAATCGCTTTTTGTTTTTCAGGACTGATGCTGAGATCCCAATCGTTATCGTCCTCTAGTTCGCTGTCAATCAGTTCCTGATATACTTCGAGCTTCTCAAGTTCTTCCTCAAATGCAGTCATTTCCTGGTCGCTCATTTCCCCATTTTTATATTGATCAAAACGCTTTTTAAATTCTTCATTCATCATTAACACCTCTATTATAAAGTGCTTTCAGCCGCTGTCTGGCACGAAATAAAACACTTTTAAAATTCGCCTCTGAAATATTCATAATATGGGATGCTTCTTTGTAGTTTAACTCTTTTAAATAATATAGCGTTAAGGCCTCCCGATAATTATCGGGGAGCTCGGACATATAACCAGTCAGCACTTCCTTTATCTCTACCTGATGGGCAGGACTTTGAACAGCATTTTGAAAGAGGCTTCCGATTAAGTCATCAGAAATGGTTACTTCTTTCTTATGCTTTCTGACGTAATCAATGAAGGCGTTTCGCGCCACTTGAAAAAGCCAGGGCTTTACTTTGCTGTGATCATAGGAGTGAATGTGTATGTATGCCCGCATAAAGGTTTCCTGCAGTAAGTCTTCAGCAAGATGCTTGTCTTTTGTCATGGAGAGCAGGAACCTGTAAACATCATTCATGTACATTTGGTAAATTTCATCGATCGTCACTGCCTTTTCTCCCCTCTATGTTATACACGCATAAGAAAGGTTTAAAGTTGCACATTACATGCAAACGGCTTTTTTATACCTAATCAAACACCATTACTATATAGTACCCAAAAATGGCCGCAAAAGATAGTGCGGAGAAAGGTTTAACATTTTTTCCAGAGGGGAAAAGATAGTGAAAAAGTGAAGGAGTGGCACAATGGAATATACCAGTATAGCAGATACAGGAATAGAAGCCTCCAGAATCGGCCTCGGCACATGGGCCATTGGCGGAACGATGTGGGGAGGCACTGACGAAAAAACATCGATTGAAACAATCCGCGCCGCTCTTGATCAGGGGATTACACTGATTGACACCGCGCCGGCTTACGGCTTCGGGCAGTCCGAGGAAATTGTCGGAAAGGCAATCAAAGAGTACGGCAAAAGAGACCAGGTGATTCTCGCAACGAAAACGGCTCTGGACTGGAAGAACAACCAGCTGTTCCGCCATGCGAACAGAGCGAGAATTGTAGAGGAAGTTGAGAATTCTTTGAAGCGGCTTCAAACAGACTATATTGATCTTTATCAGGTGCATTGGCCCGATCCGCTTGTGCCAATTGAAGAAACGGCTGAAGTCATGAAGGAATTATATGATGCGGGAAAAATCCGGGCGATTGGCGTCAGCAATTTTTCAATTGAGCAAATGGATACATTTCGCGCCGTCGCACCTCTCCATACGATTCAGCCTCCATATAATCTGTTTGAAAGAGAGATGGAAGAGAGTGTTCTTCCTTATGCGAAAGATAACAAGATAACAACATTATTATACGGCAGTTTATGCAGAGGGCTGTTAACAGGCAAAATGACCGAAGAATATACATTTGAGGGCGATGATCTGCGTAATCACGATCCAAAATTCCAGAAGCCCCGCTTTAAAGAGTATCTTTCTGCTGTCAATCAATTGGATAAGCTGGCGAAGACACGTTATGGAAAATCAGTGGTTCACTTGGCTGTCAGATGGATCTTAGATCAGCCGGGAGCGGATATCGCTCTTTGGGGAGCAAGAAAGCCTGGGCAGCTTGAGGCCCTATCTGAGATTACAGGCTGGACGCTGAACAGTGAAGATCAGAAAGATATCAATACTATATTGGAAAATACGATATCAGACCCTGTCGGACCGGAGTTTATGGCCCCGCCGACCAGAGAGGAAATATAACAAAAGCTGAGGGCGAATCCTCAGCTTTTTGGCGTTTTAACGGGAGAAATCTTAAAAATTAGTACCAGGTAATAAAAAATGTTGTTATAATAGATGACAGAAAGAATCATTGATTACGACAAAGGAAGTGCGATATGTATAAGTTTTGTGCAAATGCTTTAAAAGTTATTCTTTCTCTTCGCGGAGGAGTGAAGGTGTATAACAAAGAAAACCTTCCGGCCGATTCAGGTTTTGTCATCGCGTGTACACATTCCGGCTGGGTTGATGTGATTACACTCGGAGTCGGGATTCTTCCTTATCAAATACACTACATGGCGAAAAAAGAGCTTTTTCAAAATAAATGGATCGGTTCGTTTCTGAAGAAAATTCATGCCTTTCCGGTAGATCGGGAAAATCCCGGGCCAAGCAGTATTAAAACGCCGATTAAGCTGCTGAAAGAAGGAGAGATCGTCGGTATCTTCCCAAGCGGAACAAGAACCTCTGAGGATGTGCCTTTGAAAAGAGGTGCGGTGACGATTGCGCAAATGGGGAAAGCGCCGCTTGTCCCCGCTGCATATCAGGGCCCTTCAAGCGGAAAAGAATTATTCAAAAAAGGAAAAATGAAGCTGATTATCGGTGAGCCTCTTCACCAGGCTGATTTTGCCCACCTGCCTTCAAAGGAAAGACTTGCAGCAATGACAGAGGCTTTGAATCAGCGGATTAAAGAACTAGAGAATAAACTTGATCAGCTATAAGGCGTTCTGAGAGATTACCCTGAACTGTAAAAATAAGAAAAGCACCTTATACAAGGTGCTTTTCTTATTATGCTTCCTGCTGGTTAGCTGTCTCCAGAAGTTCTTCTTCTTGAAGCTTTTTCACTTCAATATATGCGACGTGGTGGCCGTCAATTTCATTAATAATGAATTCGCAGCCCTCTTCGATGATGGAATCATCTTTTTCAACATCGTATTTTTGAGTAAGGAACCAGCCGCCGATTGTATCGACTTCTTCGTTCTCTAAATGAATGCCTAGCAGGTCGTTTACTTGGTCAATTAACACTTTTCCGTCAAGAATATAATGGCCTTCGCCGATTTTGCGGATTTCGCTAATTTCATCAATATCAAATTCGTCGCGGATTTCACCGACAATTTCCTCAATGATGTCCTCAACCGTCACAAGCCCGGCAGTACCGCCGTATTCATCAGACAAAATGGCCATGTGGACCCTCTCTTTTTGCATTTTGACAAGCAGGTCTTGGATCGGCGCAGATTCAATGACATGAATGATAGGGTTGACGAATTGAGAAATGGTGGAATCAACAGATACCTCACCGCTGATGCAGGCGGTCAGCACTTCTTTAATGTTAATAACCCCGATAATGTTATCTTTATCGCCCTCTTCCACAGGGTAGCGGGTATATTTTTCAATCTGAATGATGTCCATCATTTCAGAAATCTTGATATCATGCGGAAGGCTGACAATTTCGGTCCGCGGAATCATAATTTCTTTCGCGAGCCTGTCGTCAAATTCAAAGATTTTATTCACATATTTAAACTCTGATTGGTTGATTTCACCGCTTTTATAGCTTTCAGACAAAATGATTCGCAGCTCTTCTTCTGAGTGAGCCAGTTCGTTTTCTGAAACGGTCTCCAGGCCAAATGCTTTGGTCAATAACCGTGCGGAATTGTTCAAAAGCCAAATGAATGGGAACGCGATGCGGTAAAACCAAATCAGCGGTTTCGCAAACAGCATAGACACTGCTTCCGCCTTTTGGATAGCGACTGTCTTAGGTGCAAGTTCTCCGACAACAACGTGTAAGAACGTGATAATGGCATACGCAAAAATAAACGATATGACATGTGAAAGGGAACCTGGAACGTTCATTTGTACGAAAAGCGGGTGAAGCAGCCTTTCAATCGTTGATTCACCTAAAACCCCTAATCCGATGGAAGTCAATGTAATTCCGAGCTGACACGCAGATAAATATTCATCAAGATGCGTGGTCACTTTTTTTACGGCTATTGCTGCTTTATTTCCTTCCGCGATCAGCTGATCGATCCGTGAGCCTCTGATTCTGATAATGGCAAACTCAGATGCCACGAAAAATGCCGTCAGGGCGATTAAAACAGCAATTAAAATCAAATTCACTATGTCCAATTAGAACCTTCACTCTAGCAATGAGAATGAAGGTAACACCTCCTGTTAGATAAAATGGTTTTAACTTAACAGCAGCATAAATGATTGGAACACGGCGAGCTTTTCAGGCGGGAGTTTGCTTTTCAGCTTGTCACGATCCTCGGGCTTCAGCCGTTCAAACCGATGCAAGATTCCGGAGATGTTTTGATTCATATGATCAATTTCTAATGCCAGATTTCCAATTTCATCATCAAGTTTAGCTGAAGAGGGAAACTGGTTCTCCAGTCGATCTTTAATATCGGACAGGGCCAATCGCTGCTTCTTGCAATCTACAATAAATATAAGTCGTTTGAGTGCATTTTCGTCGTAGTAACGGTAATTTGAACAGGATCTGGCCGGCGTAAGCAGACCGAGATTCGTATAATAATCAACTGTCCGTTTCGTTACTCCGGCGAGTGCCGCTAGTTCACTGATGCGATAAGTCTCAGCCCCATCTATATCCCTCCCAACCATCACGTTATAGTTATGAGAATAGTTTAATATATGAACGGTGTCTTGCACAAGTTTATTGTTTTTTTCAGACCGGAATTGGAAGTTGTGGAATTCATCATCTGATTGAAGTAACATAGGAAGATAGAATTTTCAAATTTTTTATATGCGGAAGGGACAGATGAAATTGGCTGGGTTATCCCGGGAAGTTGAAGAAAACTTAAATAAAGGATCATGGATTCGCAAGCTGTTTGATGAAGGTGCAAGGCTGAAGAAGGAGTTCGGGGAAGACCAGGTATTTGATTTTTCACTCGGCAACCCGATTGTTGAACCGCCTGAAGCTTTTAAGAGAGCGTTAATAGAGGAAGCTGAAAAAGGCAGCCACGGATACATACAAAACCAAGGGCTTCCTGCAGCGAGAGAAAAAGTCGCGCAATTTCTGGGGGCGCGTTTTGAAGCTGATTTCTCAGCGGAGCGTATCGTCATGACGGTGGGCGCGGGAGGCGCTTTGAATGTTGCGTTAAAAAGCATCGTAAACCCTGGGGAAGAGGTCATTATTCTCGCACCTTATTTTGCCGAATATAAGTTGTATATTGAGAACTACGGGGGAAAGGCCGTCAGCTGCCCGTTGACAAGCCGGTTTGAGATCGACATTGAAGCGGTAAGGCAATCGATCACTCCACAGACGAAAGGGCTGATCCTCAATACACCGCATAACCCCACAGGCACGGTTCTCAGCCGGAAAAATATAGACGATTTAGGCGCTTTATTAAAAGAAATAGAAGAAAAGAGCGGCCAGACGATTTATGTGCTGTTTGATGAACCGTACAGTCAATTAATCTATGATGAAGAGCTGGCAAATCCGTTTCAATCGTACCATCGTGTGATATTGGCTAGCTCATTCAGTAAAGATCTCGGCATAGCCGGGGAGCGGCTCGGATATATCGGATTGGACAGCCGAATGCCGGATGCGGACCTTTTGATCAACGCTTTTGTGTATTGTAATCGAACGCTTGGATTTGTGAATGCCCCTGTCATGATGCAGCGGGCTGTGGCACGAATGGATGATTTAAGAGTAGACGCGAGCGCTTATAAAGAGCGCCGGGATTTAATGGTAGACATTTTAAAAGAAGCCGGTTTTGAATTTGAAATGCCAAAGGGAGGTTTCTTTGTTTTTCCGAAATCGCCGATTGAAGATGAAGTTGCATTTTGCGTGCATGCCGCCCAAAAATACAAATTATTAATTGTGCCGAGCAGCGGTTTTGGAATGAGCGGGCATTTCCGATTATCCTTCAGTGTGCCGATCGAGCAGATTAAAAACTCACGGGACATTTTCATTTCTTTATATAAAGATTTTGCTTAAGAAGGCAAAGAAAAGAAAACAGTTTTCAAGGCTGTTTTCTTTTTATATCCGCAAAATCCTTCCTCTTCGAATCCAGACAGGCGCAGAATTGACAAGCAGGCATGCAGTTAAGGTTTTCTTCATGATAAAAGTCTAAAAATTAAAAATCATTTTTGGAATGAGTTGTGTTACAATAAAATATACAATTTATAATCAAACTTTGACTTTTGGAGGTGGTATGATGGGGCCCTCTGCTTAGGCAACAATACACCGCGTACCTCAATGTTAAGGAAAAATGATTATATCAGGAGGTGACTCCTTATCCTTTGTTGAGAGGATAGGGTTAAATGGACGATATTGACAGTCTGATTTTAATTGGCGTGCTCATTGCTTTAACCGCGTTTTTCGTTGCAAGCGAGTTTGCGATTGTTAGAGTGAGGAGATCCAGAATAGATCAGCTTATCACAGAAGGAAACAAACGGGCGATACTCGCAAGGCGTGTCATTACAGATTTGGATGAATATTTATCCGCATCCCAGCTAGGCATTACATTGACATCAATCGGGCTTGGCGTACTGGGTGAGCCGGCCTTTGAACGGCTGCTGCATCCACTGTTTGAACCGCTCGGCTTGCCAGACTCGGTTTCACATGCAGCCTCTTTTGCAGTCGCGTACGGCTTGATCACGTTCCTGCACGTTGTTGTAGGTGAACTGGCCCCGAAAACGGTCGCGATTCAAAAGGCAGAACAGCTGACTTTACTGATAGCGGGCCCTTTGCGTTTATTCTATTTGCTCCTGTTTCCGTTTATTTGGATCCTCAATGGATCGGCGCGGCTTTTATGCGGGATGTTCGGTTTGAAGCCTGCGTCAGAACATGATGGTTCCCATTCTGAGGAAGAACTCAGGATGCTGTTATCTGAGAGTTTAAAAAACGGAGAGATTAATCCGTCTGAATATAAATATGTGAATAAGATTTTTGAATTTGATAATCGGATCGCCAAAGAAATTATGATACCGCGGAAGGAAATGGCTGCTGTGTCAACTGAGATGACGATGGCCGAGATGCTTGAAGTCATGCTGAAGGAAAAATACACGCGCTGGCCAGTCACAGATGGAGACAAAGACAGTGTGATCGGTTTGGTCAATACGAAGCATTTGTTTTCTGATTTGCTGTTTATGACAGAAGAAGAACGAATGAAGATGACGATCCATCCGTATGTGAGGCCGGTCATCGAAGTGATTGAAACGATCCCGGTTCATGACTTGCTGATTAAAATGCAGCGCGAGCGCATTCATATGGCTATATTGTCGGATGAATACGGAGGAACCTCGGGACTTGTGACGACAGAGGATATTCTTGAGGAAATTGTCGGAGAGATCAGAGATGAATTTGATGAAGATGAACAGCCGCTGATCCAAAAGCTTGGCGACGGCCATTATGTGATGGATGGAAAGGTTCGGATCGATCAGGTGAACAGCCTTCTTGGCGCATCGATTCAAGAAGACGTCGATACGATCGGCGGGCTGATATTAAAAGAAAACATCGATATTGAGGCTGGTGAATCCATTCGCATCGGTTCATATACGATAAAGGTGCTGAAGATGGACGGCCGATTAATCAAGCAAATCGATATAAAAGAAGAAGCCGGCAACACAACCGGGATTACGGCGCACCACAAGCTGCCGCTGCCTGAGCCTGTGATGCTGAACAGTGCAACCTTGAGCGAGAAATAAGCTCAAGGTTTTTTTACATTGTGATTGTCCAGCCGCACCAAAATGCCAAAAGCGATCCGCAAAGTGTCAGGGCGATGTACAAGATGCTTTCTATTACACGTTTGGCCATAAGGAGTTGAATACTTTCAACGCTGAAGGTGGAAAAGGTCGTAAAGGCGCCAAAAAACCCCGTGCCGATGATAAGCGAGACCGAAGCATTTGCAACGTGAAGTCCTGTAAATATTCCGAGCCCGAGAGCACCGAGAATATTGACTGTCAGTATGCCAATGGGCAGGCTCAGACCTTTGGTTTTGGCGGTTATGACATTGCCAAGCCAGAAGCGAAGCATTGCGCCAAGTCCGCCCCCTATGAAAATACCCGCTAGTGTCATCTTTCCTGCAGCCCCTTTCTTTGCTGAATGCCTGCTATGCGCCGTCCCGCAAAAACACCAATCAGTGCAAATATGATCCCTGATATCAATGAGGCTGCCACATATAAAAGAGCCAATGAGGGTTGTCCTTGCAAAAGCATCACTGTTTCCTTAGAAAACGTGGACATTGTTGTGAAGCCTCCGCAAAAGCCGGTGCCTAAAAAAGCCGACTGCAGAGGCCGTTTTGCCCCGATCATAAAAAATCCGGTCAAAATGCCTAATAGAAGGCTGCCTGCCGCATTTTCCAGCCAGGTTGCCGCCGGGAACTGACCGGTGTGTATCCATAAGTTTAATCCGTATCGGAGGCAGGCGCCAAGCGCGCCTCCGATAAAAACCGCGCTATATATTTTCATGTTTGCCATCCTTTATGATGAAATCCGGGTAATCTGTAACGATGCCGTCCACGCCCATGGCTTGTAATTTTGCCGCTGTCTTTTGATTGTTGACAGTCCATGCAAATATGTTTAAGCCATTTTTATGGACGGAGCCGATCATCAGACGGTTGAGCCGTGTGTATTTTATATTGACATAGTTTGCAAAAGAGCGGAAGGCCTTCATCTGATTTCTGGACAGCATGCCAAAGTTGGGCCTTGTAATGACCGCTGTCGGAATCGAAGGATAAAGCTCGCGGAACCTTTGGACGGAGCGGAACTGAAAGGATTGAACAATATTATTGATAGAAAAAGAAAATTGCCCTAATAGCTGTCCTACCTCTTCTTCAATTCCGACTTGAGACGGATGGCCTTTTAGTTCAATTAAAAGGCCGATTTTTTTGTGGTAGCGCTTGAGCACCGCTTCCAGGGTCGGAATACGCTCTCCTTGAAAAGCGGGACCGTACCAGCTTCCTGCATCGAGTTTTTGCAATTCCTCCAAGGTAAAATCCTTAACAAAGCCCGATCCGTTTGTTGTTCGGTCAACCCTGTCATCGTGTATCACAACAATCTGCCTGTCTTTTGTAAGCTGGACATCCAGTTCGATCATATCTGCATTCATTTTCACCGCAAGGTCAAATGCGGCAATCGTATTTTCCGGAGCGTAGCCGGATGCTCCGCGATGGGCAATGATGTACAAGCTAAGTCAGCTCCTCGTATGGGCATTTCTGTTATTGTATCAAATCCATATATGCACCGCGATACAAACTGGTGAATTTTTTCTGCCATATCGGAATGGTCCGGGCTGAGGAATGCGTATAACTAAAAAAAGACACTCAGCGTATCAGAACACATTTCGTCAGAAAATTAGGTCTTTCGACATGTTCACAACAAAATATGATCCTTTATAATAGCAAAAAAGGAGGCGAGATCATGGGAAAAGGGAGAATCAGAGTGGAGGAAAGAATTAAAGCCGAAACGGATGCTGAAATGCAAAAAGCAACTCTCCTTGATCAGACACAAACGAAAAAAGGTAAGTGACTGTCCCTATTGAATCTGGCTGATAGATGAATTGAGAAATGACCCCGGCGTTTCGCCGGGGTTTTGTGCTGCAAAAGACATTTAAATGAACATCCTTACGAATATTTTAGTATAATAAACAATTGATTGGGATAGAGGGGAGACAGTCATGCCGGATTATCTGCAGCAGTATTTTACGCTTGATATCATCATTCAAATCGGCATCAGCTTGGCGATTTTGCTGGTGTTTCTTATACTTAGAAAATTATTCACAAGATATTTCTTTAACCTGCTTTTTAATTTGACAAACCGGCCGAAAACAGAAATTTTTAAACAGGTGGTTCTGGCGTTTGATAAACCGGCCAGATGGTTTTTTGTTGCCCTTGGGCTGTTTTTAGCGATCCGGTATTCACCGTTTTTAGATGCGCAAATGCCGGTCATCAGCAAAATATACCGCTCACTGATTGTGGCGCTCTTGTGCTGGGGTCTTTGTAATTTGACCGCAACATCGTCGTTTATCTTCCATAAGGTGAATCAGCGCTTTGAGCTTGACATGGATGACATTCTGGCCCCGTTTTTATCCAAATTGCTCCGTTTTGTGATCATTGCGCTCAGTGTCAGTGTGATCGCTCAGGAATTCAATTATGATGTCAACGGATTTGTAGCGGGCCTTGGTCTTGGCGGACTGGCTTTTGCGCTTGCCGCGAAGGATACCATCAGCAACTTCTTCGGCGGTATTATTATTATTACTGAAAAGCCGTTTACAATTGGTGACTGGGTGGAGACGTCGACAGTAACAGGATCAGTCGAGGATATTACCTTTAGGAGCACGAGATTCAGAACAGCACAGGGGGCGCTTGTAACGGTGCCGAACTCTACGCTGTCGATGGAAGCGATCACGAACTGGACAAGAATGACCAAACGCCAGATTACGTTTTCCATCCATGTGTCCTACGCTACGCCGATTGAGAATCTTGAACGCTCCATTCATTCTCTCAGAACAATGCTCTTAGAGCATGAGGGCGTTGATAATGAAACAATCATGGTCAACTTTGATACGTTTGCCGACAGCTACTACAATTTATTTTTTAACTTCTATACAAAAACGACGGTTTGGGCTGAAAACCTTAATATTAGAGAGGATATCAACTATAAAATTATTGAGATTTTAGGTGCAGAAGGTGTCCAGTTTGCGTATCCCGGCCAAATGGTTGTTGTCAAGCAAAAGCACGAAAGCGACCCATTCCAGGTGAATCTAAATAAAGAGGAAAAGGAACGGGCTTAAAAGAGAGACTTCGTCTGACAGAGGCGGAGTCTTTTTCATGGTAAAATAAGAGAAAAAGGCGGTGTTGAGTTGGAAGCATTCAAAAATATTCTACATGAAGCACAGCGAATTGTTGTGCTGACCGGAGCGGGAATGAGCACAGAATCAGGGATTCCCGACTTTCGTTCAGCAGGGGGCATTTGGACGGAAGATGCCTCAAGAATGGAAGCGATGAGCCTTGATTATTTTTTAAGTCATCCGCGTCTGTTTTGGCCCAAATTCAAAGAATTGTTCCAGATGAAAATGAGCGGCAGCTTTGAACCGAATGAAGGACACTTGCTTTTAGCTGAGCTGGAGAAGCAAGGGAAGCAGGTCGATATTTTCACGCAAAACATTGACGGTCTTCATAAAAAAGCGGGGAGCAGGCATGTATACGAACTGCATGGTTCTATCCAGACAGCAGCTTGTCCGGCATGCGGCGCCCGATATGATCTTCCCCATTTGCTGGAGCGGGAGGTGCCGGAGTGCACGGCGGCCGGAAACAATGGGGACATTTGCGGAACGGTATTAAAAACCGATGTTGTTCTCTTTGGCGACGCCGTCATGCACTTTGACACCCTTTATGAAAAGCTGGATCAAGCAGATCTTTTATTGGTTATCGGCACGTCTCTCGAAGTGGCTCCGGCTAGATTTGTGCCTGAGGATGCAAGTCTGATTCCCGGCATGAAGAAAGTCATCATAAACCTTGAACCAACGTATTGCGACAGCTTGTTTGACATGGTCATCCATCAAAAAATCGGTGAGTTTGCCCGAAGTTTGGGAATAAAAAAGTGAGCCGCCTTATGCGCCTCACTTTTTTATTCATGAACAGGAACCATTGTGTCCTCTAACACTCCGAAGGAATAGCCTTTTTCTTTTAATTTATTGATTAGTACCGGCAGCGCGTTTACGGTAGCGGGAAGATCATGCATGAGAATCACATTCGGGCGGCCTGAAGAGCTGTGTTCCATATTTTCAAGCTGCTCTAACACGGCCGTCACATACTTTGAATTTCGGTATTTCCAGTCCATGCTGTCAATCGTCCAATCCCAGTACACAAAACCGTCTTTCTCAAGATTGCGGATTTGTGAGGGGGTTAGTGACGGCTTGCTTCCGTATGGCGTTCTGACAAGAGCGGTTTTATATCCTGTAATGTCCTGCAGCGTGTCACGCGCCTCCTGCATTTCTTTTAGCGGAGATGTCGGTGTTTGATAGAACAATCTGTTATTGTGGGTAACGCCATGTAAACCGAGTGCGTGGCCTTCCTTTTCTGCTCTTTTCACAGCTTGTTTGAATTCGTTCATCCGCGGTGACAGCATAAAAAACGTCGCTTTTACATCAGCGCTTTTCAGCACATCGAGCAAGCGGTTTGTAAAGGCTGACGGGCCGTCATCGAAGGTTAAGTAAACCATTTTATCTCCCATGTCCTGCTTTGTCTGCAGATGTTTTATCAGCAGATCGGGGGAGTCGTTTTTCAGCTTAAGGCTTTCCTTCTCATCTCGAAGCTGTCCGTTAGTTGTGACAGTGACTTCCTTTGCTTTCGTTGAACTGTTAGAATAACCCAAAATCACCATAAGCAAAAGCAGCACACATAAAACTGCTAAACTTGCAAATTTAAAAGCAAGCGAAACTGCAGAAGGAGAAGCCTCTCCTCTCGTTTGTCGCATAACAATCTCTCCATTGGCATAAAATCTCTACATAATGCTGTACAGCAGGCAGCTTATGAAGATGCCTTATGTTTACAACCTATGTATTACCAGTCAAGTATACAGGAATAAAACTGGAAAGCACATAGAAAATTTGTCGAAATGTCAGATTTTAAGGAAAAAATAAACTCCTTTCCGCTATAGATCTCTTGATCTTTCTGTTTTTCAGCTTGTCCAATATGGTAGAATTAGTGATAATGACAGCTTGAATGACATCAGGGACATCTCGAAAAGGGAGGGCTTTTATGAAGGTTTTAGTCAATGGCCGGCTGATTGGGCGTAGTGAAGCATCAATCGATTTGGAAGATCGCGGTTATCAGTTTGGTGACGGCATCTATGAAGTGATCAGGGTGTACAAAGGAGTATTGTTCGGCTTACGTGAGCATGCAGAGCGTTTTTTCAGAAGTGCTGCTGAAATCGGAATTTCACTGCCATTCAGTATAGAAGATCTCGAGTGGGACCTGCAAAAGCTTGTACAGGAAAATGCGGTCAGTGAGGGAGCGGTATACATTCAGACAACAAGAGGTGTGGCCCCGCGAAAACACCAGTATGAAGCCGGCCTCGAGCCGCAGACTACTGCCTATACGTTTACGGTGAAAAAACCGGAGCAAGAGCAGGCATACGGAGTGGCGGCCATTACAGATGAGGATCTTCGCTGGCTAAGATGTGATATCAAAAGTCTGAATTTACTGTATAATGTCATGACGAAGCAAAAGGCCTATGAAGCGGGAGCATTTGAAGCCATTTTACTTAGGGACGGCGTTGTTACGGAGGGTACATCCTCTAACGTTTATGCCGTTATCAACGGCACGGTGCGAACACATCCGGCTAACCGGCTCATTCTCAATGGAATTACACGGATGAATATTTTAGGACTGATTGAGAAGAATGGGATTAAACTGGATGAGACTCCTGTCAGTGAAGAAGAGTTGAAACAGGCGGAAGAGATCTTTATTTCGTCAACGACGGCAGAAATTATTCCGGTTGTGACGCTCGATGGACAATCGGTCGGAAGCGGGAAACCCGGACCGGTGACCAAACAGCTTCAGGCTGCTTTTCAAGAAAGCATTCAACAGGCTGCTAGCATTTCATAAATGAACGAAGAAAAGAGCCCGCTTTTTACAGCGGGACTCTTTTTATTTTTTAACAAATCCAATCAAAATGGAGATCATTGGCGATATATAGAGGAAGAACGTAAACGGGATGTAGTCTATGACTGGAACACCAAGTGCGCTCGCCATAAATGCGCCGCTGACGCCCCAAGGAATCAATGGGTTAATTAATGTTCCGCCGTCCTCTAATGATCTTGTCAGAAATTTTCGCTGGATGTTTCGTTTGTCATATAAAGATTTAAATGATTGTCCCGGTATTAATATCGATAAATACTGTTCGCCCGTTGCCAAGTTGACGCCGATGCTTGAGCAGACAGTTGCTGCAACAAGACGGCCTTTTGAGCGGATGCCTTTCATGACGCCTTCCAATAGTGCAGAAATCAATCCGATTTTCTCCATCAATCCGCCGAGTGCAAAAGCAATCATAATGAGAGAGACAGAGCCCATCATGGATTGCAGTCCGCCTCTGTTAATAATTTTAGCGGCTGCCTCATTGTCAGTTTCGAAAGTTGTGCCATTTTGCAAAGCTGTCATAAACGCCTGCAGGCTGCTGTCGGGTACAAAAATAGCAGTCAAAATTCCCGAGGAAATAATTCCGGCAGTCAGAACGGGGATTACTGATACCCGTTTTATTGCCAGCAAAACGACTAAGAGCGGAGAAAGAAGGGCCCACGGTGTCACGTTTGCGGCATCTTTTATTCCGGTTATGACCTGCTGAATATTCTCGGTTGAAGCAGCGTCCGCTGACACTGATGAACCGAGAAAGTAAAACAGAACGACAGTGATGAGCAAAGCTGGAATGGTTGTGCCCATCATATGGCGAATGTGTTCAAAGATCGGTATTTCGCCTATTCCGGCTGCAAAGTTGGTTGTGTCCGACATCGGCGACATTTTATCCCCAAAACAAGCGCCGCATATGACTGCGCCTGCTGTCCATTCAAGCGGAACGCCAGCCGCGCTCGCCACGCCGATCAGCGCTACTCCGATTGTGCTTACAGTTGTCAGGCTTGAGCCAACAAGTGTGCTGATGATCATACATGAAAACAAAGCAGTCAACAGAAGGTGGCTTGGTTCAATAAAGGATAGGGCATAAACTGTCACAGTCGGTATTGCGCCGCTGTACATCCAGGCGCCGATTAAGATGCCGATCAGCGCTAGAACAATAATCGGCTGTACGCCGTTTTTGATCCCGTCTACAATCCCTTTTTCAATACTCTTCCAGGAAAATCCAAACCATAAAGCTGCTGCTGAAAGCATGACAACACTTAAAAACAGCGGGATATGAGGTTCTACATGAAGCAAGAATAAGCAAGAAATAATAATGCATAACATCAATATAAATAAACCGACGGCTAACGGAAACGTCAGCTTTTTTTGAGAATCCAAAATAACACCCCATATTTATCTTTAATGCTTTTGTGCTTTTGGGCACGAAAGCATTATAACAGAAAAAAACGAAAATCTATGTTTTTTCACAATTATGAATATAAAAGAAGTGAGCACAGGGCGTGCTCACTTTACAATCAGGACGGGTATATCCGATTTCGCTGAAAGCTTTTCACTTACACTTCCGAATATTAGCTTTTTCAGCCTGTTTTGGTCTCTGCTTCCGGTTACGATCATATCGGCAGAAATGCGGTTTGCATGCTCGATAATTGATTCAGCCGGATCGCCTTCTAATATATCGATATCTCCATCTGCCTGCTGTTCATTCAGCATCATTCTTGCTTCGGCGATGACTTCTTCCGTACGGTCTTCATAGATCATTGGCTCAGGTGATGTTACATCCGATATCAGCGGATCAGGAACACTTGTCATGCCTCCGCTGATATAGCTTGCCTCAGCTGCGGGTCTGGGCGGGTCGATGACGGTCTGATTGTCTTTCATATCATGTGAATGGGCGACGGTAATAGCGGCATTTACGGTTTTAGCAAGATCAATGGCTGTCTGAAGCGCTTTCTTACTATTTTCACTTCCGTCAAACGCAACAATGATACGGTCAGCATGGAACATCCTTCTCACCCTTTCAAAGCGTCTTACAACACTACTACCCGAATTTGAGCACCATTAACCTTTTCCTATTCAAGTAATGATTGACAATAAAAGGTTTTGTTTATATGATGATAAAAAGATGAAATCAGAATGGAAGGAGGGTTTGCTATGCCAAGGAATTTGCGTGTCTATCAAACAGTTTCATATTGGCGCGGCAAACCTTTTGTTCTGTTTTCGTGAACGGTTTTTTAGGTCGGACCGCGCGCTGAAAAGCGCTGTGCGTAACATATCGGTTAAAAAAGGCATGGAGCTGACGCTTCATGCCTTTTTTATATACAAAATCTAAGGAAAGACAGGTGTATGGGATGTGAAGACCAATACAGAGGCGAGGGCTGTTCGTGCCAAGTTGGATGAAAAAAGCTGCAAGGAAAAAATAGAAGGCGGCTGATGAGGAGATGGGGATAGATGTTTTCAGTTTTGAAAAAGCTTGGCTGGTTTTTTAAGGCGTACTGGCTGCGCTATACGATTGCGATTGTCCTTTTATTAGCAGTCAATGTCATTGAAATGTTTCCGCCTAAGCTCTTGGGGAACGCCATAGATGTTATGAAAGCAGGGGCATTTACTGCGGAAGGGCTGCTGTTTTATATCGGTATCTTTTTTGTGCTGACGGCGGCCGTGTATATCATGTCTTATTTTTGGATGCATCAGCTGTTTGGCGGAGCGAATCTGATGGAGAAAATTCTTCGTACGAAGCTGATGGGGCATTTGCTGACTATGTCGCCGCCGTTTTATGAAAAAAACCGAACAGGCGATTTAATGGCACGAGGGACAAATGATCTTCAGGCCGTCAGTTTAACCACAGGGTTTGGCATCTTGACGTTAGTTGATTCTACGATGTTTATGATGACGATCTTTTTGACAATGGGGTTTTTGATCAGCTGGAAGCTGACCTTTGCCGCCATTATCCCGCTTCCAGTCATGGCGATTGCAATCAGTCTATATGGAAGTAAAATTCATGAGCGGTTTACTGAGGCCCAAAACGCGTTCGGGGCGCTGAATGACAGAGTGCTGGAATCTGTTTCAGGCGTGCGGGTGATTCGCGCGTATGTTCAGGAAACAAACGATGTTCGCCGGTTTAATGAAATGACCGCTGATGTTTATCAGAAAAATATGAAAGTGGCTTTTATTGATTCACTGTTTGAGCCGACGGTGAAACTGCTTGTCGGCGCAAGCTATCTGATTGGGCTCGGCTACGGAGCGTTTCTTGTATTCCGGAACGAGCTGACGCTTGGAGAGTTAGTGTCCTTTAACGTTTATCTCGGCATGATGATTTGGCCGATGTTTGCAATCGGTGAACTCATTAACGTGATGCAGCGCGGCAATGCGTCATTAGACCGGGTAAATGAAACTCTTTCTTATGAAACGGATGTGACAGATCCAAAACAGCCCGCTGATCTTAAAGAGCCTGGAGATATCGTTTTCAGTCATGTCAGCTTTACATATCCAAGCTCAACAAGTGACAATCTTCAGGATATTTCATTTACGGTGCGAAAAGGGCAGACTGTCGGGATTGCAGGTAAAACCGGGAGCGGAAAAACGACAATTATTAAGCAGCTTTTGCGCCAGTATCCTCCAGGTGAAGGGAGCATTACATTTTCAGGTGTACCGATTCAGCAAATCCCTCTTGACCGTCTCCGCGGATGGATCGGATATGTGCCTCAGGATCATTTACTGTTTTCACGGACTGTAAAAGAAAATATTTTATACGGAAAACAGGATGCAACTGATAAAGAGGTTCAGCAAGCCATTGCCGAAGCACATTTTGAAAAAGATTTGCACATGCTTCCGTCCGGTCTGGAGACAATGGTCGGTGAAAAAGGCGTGGCACTGTCAGGCGGGCAGAAACAAAGAATTTCGATTGCGAGAGCACTCATGGCGAATCCGGAAATCTTGATTCTGGATGATTCACTATCCGCTGTAGATGCCAAAACAGAGGCTGCAATTATCAAGAACATCAGAGAAAACCGCAAAGGAAAAACGACATTTATTTTGACACACCGATTATCCGCGGTAGAGCACGCTGACCTGATCCTTGTGATGGACGGCGGCGTCATTGCTGAGAGAGGCACGCATCAAGAACTGCTGGCCAATAATGGGTGGTATCGGGAACAATATGAAAGACAGCAGCTGTTCACTGCGGAAGAAGGGGGAGCAGGGGCATGAAAATAGGAAAAACGTTATGGAGATACGCACTTCTTTATCGAAAATTGCTGATCACAGCCGTCCTTTTGCTAGCTGTCGCCGTCGGTGCAGAACTGACTGGGCCCTTTATTGGCAAAAAAATGATAGACGACCATATCCTCGGCATTGAGAAAACATGGTATGAAGCTGCGGAAAAAGATAAAAATGCCGTTCAGTTTCACGGCGTCTCATATGTCAGAGAGGACCGGTTGCAGGAGCCTGTTTCAAAAGCAAAAGAAGCGCATATTTATCAAGTGGGAATGGCGTTCTATTTTGTTGATCAGGCTGTCAGCTTCGACGGGAATAGAACGGTTTCTGACGGGAAGCTGACGATCACAAACGGAGACAAGAGCCGGGCATATGCTGCCGAAAAGCTGACTAAGCAGGAACTTTTCCAGTTCTATCAGCCGGAAATAAAGGGAATGGTGTTTCTGATCTGCCTGTATGGGGGCTTGCTTGTGTTTTCGGTATTCTTTCAATACGGACAGCATTATCTGCTGCAGATGAGCGCCAATCGGATTATTCAAAAGATGAGGCAGGACGTGTTTTCGCACATACAGAGTATGCCGATTCGCTATTTTGACAACCTTCCGGCCGGAAAAGTCGTTGCGAGGATTACCAATGATACGGAGGCTATCAGGGATTTATATGTCACAGTGCTTTCAACATTTGTGACAAGCGGAATCTATATGTTCGGGATATTCACGGCTTTGTTTCTGCTTGATGTGAAGCTTGCGTTTGTATGTCTGGCAATTGTGCCGATTATCTGGCTGTGGTCTGTCATATACCGGAGATATGCGTCATATTACAACCAAAAAATCCGCTCGATCAACAGTGACATTAACGCAAAAATGAATGAGTCAATTCAAGGCATGACCATTATTCAGGCTTTCCGCCATCAAAAGGAAACAATGAGAGAATTTGAGGAATTAAATGAATCACATTTTTATTTCCAAAACAGGATGCTGAATTTAAACTCCTTAATGTCCCATAATTTGGTCAATGTCATCCGCAATCTTGCGTTCGTCTGTCTGATCTGGCATTTTGGCGGTGCGAGCCTGAATGCGGCCGGGATTGTTTCTATCGGTGTGCTGTAAGCGTTTGTCGATTATTTGAACCGGTTATTTCAGCCGATCACAGGCATCGTCAATCAGTTTTCAAAGCTGGAGCTTGCAAGGGTCTCCGCCGGGCGTGTTTTTGAACTGCTTGAAGAAAAGAATACGGAAGAAGCGGGTGAACCGGCGAAGGAGCGCGCGCTGGGGCGGGTTGAATTTCGTGATGTGTCATTTGCGTATCAAGAAGGTGAAGAGGTATTAAAGCATATTTCCTATACTGCGCAAAAAGGCGAAACCGTAGCGCTCGTCGGCCATACCGGATCAGGAAAAAGCTCGATTTTGAATCTGCTGTTTCGTTTTTATGATGCGCAAAAAGGTGATGTCTTAATTGATGGAAAAAGCATTTACAACATGTCAAGACAGGAACTCAGATCCCATATGGGCATTGTGCTTCAGGACCCGTACTTATTCTCGGGTACAATCGGATCTAACGTAAGCCTGGATGACGAAAGAATGACTGAAGAAGAAATAAAAAATGCACTGCGGCAAGTCGGTGCTGAGCCTCTTCTTAAGAAGCTTCCTAAAGGCATTAATGAGCCCGTGATTGAAAAAGGCAGCACGCTATCCTCTGGAGAGCGGCAGTTAATTTCTTTCGCTAGAGCTTTGGCGTTTGATCCCGCGATCTTGATTTTAGATGAGGCAACGGCGCATATTGATACAGAGACAGAGGCCGTGATCCAGAAGGCGCTTGATGTCGTCAAACAAGGACGCACCACCTTCGTCATCGCTCACCGGCTTTCCACAATCAGAAATGCTGATCAGATTTTGGTTCTTGATAAAGGAGAAATTGTTGAGAGAGGGAACCACGAGGAACTGATGGCATTAGAAGGCCAATATTATCAAATGTATGAACTGCAAAAGGGACAGAAACATTCCATTGCATAACGCTCAAAAACCCAAAACAATCGTGTTTTGGGTTTTTGGTTTATGTAGTCAATAAGCCAGTCCGACACGGTATCCGACATACTCACCTGTAACGAGCTCACGATATAAAAAGTCCGCAGTATCGCCGACCGAAATGCTTGTGCCGCCCTCAGGCAAAACGTTACGCTCCGTACGATAAACGCCGGTTGCTGTTCCGTCCGGGAGGTAAGTGGGGCAGATGATTGTCCAGTCTAATGATGATTCTTTAAGCATTTCGTATACTTTTGCATGCTCCTTGGCTGCGCGGGTCTGCTTTCGTTTCGATTCATTTGTTTCAAACCGGTATTTTCCCGGTTCATATCGGGAATCTAGGATCCCTGCGGTGCCGATCGTAATAAGCCGTTTGATATGCTGTTCCTCCATAGCGGAAAGAATGTGTGCCATAGCAGTTGACAAGGTATCATCACCATCTGTGCCTAGACAGCTGATCACGATTTCAGCATTCTCCATTATTTTTTTCACATCTTCTAAGCGGCGGGCGTTCCCCATGATGGTTCTGTCTTTTGAAAGGGGAAGACAGCATGTTGAGATCTGATCAGAGCGAAAATATCAAATCTTTCATCTGCTGCAGCTTGTGTTAAAAAGGCTTGTCCGACGCGGCCGCTGGCTCCTAATAAAGCGATTTTCATCAAAAAACCTCCTCGCCTTTCATTATAAAAGGATGTTCTCAGTTTGAACAGCGCGGGAAAGAATACCTGTACAAATAAACAGAACGATGGGAAACATATTCATGAATCATGGATACACTTACGAATTGAACCAGCTCCCAATTCACAATGGTGATGAATGACACCCCGATTCCCTCCCTTTTTTTCTAGGATATGTGGAGCAGGAAAAAAGGGTGACAAAATAAAGAGAGCGCGGAAACCGCGCCCTCTATAGCCATATATTGAATTGTTATTGAACTCTGCCGCCCATTTGCTGCTGAGCGAAAGATACTAAACGTTTTGTGATTTCTCCTCCGACAGAACCGTTAGCGCGAGAAGTTGTGTCCGCTCCAAGGTTAACGCCGAATTCAGAAGCGATTTCAAGTTTCATTTGATCGATAGCCTGAGCTGCGCCAGGAACTAGTAAGTCATTTGAAGAGTTTTGGTTAGCCATGTGTAAAATCTCCTTTTTATTTAGTATGGTTGGGTTAACTGGAGTTGCACCAATCTGTGAACCCTTCTCGGGTGTCACTGCCGCCTCGGCGTAACCCAATGCTTTGCCGGCTTGTTACTACGTATTATGTTAAAATGGCCGGAAACTCATGCGGAGAATTGTGTGGTAAATCTTGAGAAAGCAAAAAAAGCTTAGCCGTTTAGGCTAAGCTAGTCATAAATATGAAAAAGCATCAGTTCATGTATCTCGTTTGTAAGAGCAGGCTCGTCAGCGCGGGTGGGAAACAAGTCTCCCCATTCAATCTCACCGCTCTTATGATAGATGCCTTCATAATGGGTCCCTTTATAATAAAATGAAATTTTCCATCCGGGCAGCTTTTCTTTTGGGAACAAAGGTTTCCAGCTGAAATGAGAAATCATTACGGCCACGCTCCTTACATTTGGTATCAATTGACCTAAATAAAAACGGCTTATGTTCATTGTATCATTGTTTCAGAACATCATTGAAGAGGCCTTAATATGCAGATTGTCCCAGATTTGGATAAAGATAAGCCCGCTTTATTAAAAAAGCGGACAGGTTACGAAGGCCACAATGCTTCAGGAGATGTGATTGCCTTCTCAGATAAATATGACGCGTATTCAAAGCTTCTTCGTTTTGTAAGAGAATCAACATGATGCAAATTTGGATGAGAAAAAATGCTTCGGCCTGGGCGCGAATTCGCTTCAAACATCCATACTTTACCGTTCTGATCAATGCCAAAATCGAAACCAATCTCCCCGATAAACCCCTCGATATGATCATGAAGGACATGGCTTGCCGTCAGTGCCGCTGCAGAAAGCTTTTTTATGACCTCAACTCTTTCAGCGGGATCATCGTATACTTCCGCAAGTGTCTTTACAGTGCCGCCGTTAGAAAGATGTGTTGTAATGCTGTTCTTTCCGGAAATTTTTACGGCGATTGCTGTCACTGTCCATTTTCCTTTTCTGTTTTTATTGGTATGGACACGGAAATCCGCTGGTTTGCCTTGAAATTCGATGAGATCAACACCTTGCTGAATGAGAAAGTCGGACGTGTTGTGCTGTTTTTGAAATTCTGCAAGGAATGAGGCGGCATCGGAATAATCAATCGAAGTAAATGTTTTGGCGTCATTCGTATGCTTTACCGTCAGGCCGCCATCTGTTCTTTTCAGCTGATAAATGCCGGTGCCGAGTGCTCCATTTGCCGGTTTGATATAGACTTTTTTGTATGCGCCACAGAGCTCATCTATCAGCTCCACAGACGGTGTCAGCTCGGATCTAGGCAAAAAGGGTGCCGTTCTCGGATCTTTTTCGAGCAATTGATGAACGTTCCATTTATTGAAAAACGTTTTATTAAACCATGGGATCTGATATTCATCGATCAGCCTCTTTTTTGTATGTTGCAAGAGAAGTGAATCTTCAATTTTTCGGTTCGGCAAACGGTCATAAACGACGTTCGGCAATGGAACAATTTTTTTCTCCCAGCCGTTTTCCCTGTAAAGGAGGCCTTCAATTGTGCCTTCCTCCCAATTGATTTGGTGCGCGCCAAAAACGAAGCAGTAGCCTCCGGCTTGCTCGTGTAACGTGACAAGTTTAGAAAAAAAGAGGGAACGATCCTTAAATGGACGTTCAAGAGATACAGTAAACCCTGCCGTAAAGATGCCGACTAACGGCCCGATATGCACTGTATGATCATGAATCAGTATATCAGCCCTGCTTCGGTGGGGGAGCAAAAGCTCATGAAACAGATTTTCAGAGAGCAGCACGGTTTGTTCCAGATGCCGTCTGTAAGCAACGTGGCATCTGACAACCTTCGTTCCGAATGCGGCATGCAAAAGTCCGTCTCGCTTCAGCGAAGAGGGCAGAAACAGGGTGTTTTCACTGGTTTTGTCTATGCCGATCAAAAACCGTTTAGGATTCACGCGGAAGAACTCCTTTCTGGCTTTGCTCAGAAAACAGATATTGGCAGCGCTTTAGGGGACAAGTGTACAGATGTTCTTTTTGCTCGGGAGAGACACGCAGGATTGACTTCCTGCCTGGTTTGGAATTGATATCTAAAATCCAAATTCTCCCGTCCTTAGCAAGACATATATCAAGACCGAGTTCAAACAACGGCCCGTAGCGCTCGTCAAGATAATACGGAACCGATTGGGTAATCGAAAACACATCATCTAGTAAAACCACTTGCTGTTTTTTCGGTATATCTTCAAACCAGGAGTCAAATGTCAGCGCATCAGATCCGCCTGACAAATTGGCCAGCAGCCCGTGTTTGTATCCGCGTCTTACTGCCTTTCCGACTGTATTCCATTCACCTGCTTCGTTTTTTTCCATAAACAGACGAATATCACAAGGGTATTGTTCCTTATCTTGAATGTTTAAGTAAGGCTGAAGCAAATATTGATGCTGAAGCACTTTTTTGCACCATGTTTTAAAAGAAGTCTGGTTGGAAAACGTTTTTGTCTGCTTATCCTTTCCGATGTGATAAGTAGCAGTGATGTTTTTCTTGCCCAGCTTCAAAAGAATCACGCCTCTGCCTCCCGCGCCGAATGCCGGTTTAAGGATGCAGGCTTTTTCTTTGGATAAAAAGGATTGAATTTGTTCGTAGCGGTTCACCTTTATCGTTTCGGGAATATAGGGATTGATTACAGAGTGCTGCTGCAAATCGTGAAGGACGGTCCACTTATCAGGAAGACCCCGCCCGATAAATTCCGTTTTCGGATATTTTTTGAGCCACTCAACGATTGGTTTTGCTTTTTGGGAATGTGAATCCTTGCCGTAAAAACAGCGATCATAAATATAATCTGGAATCGCCATTTCAGTTTCGTTCCATGTGCTGCTGGCCGAATGATAGACCGATGCTTTGACACGCAAAGTGTCAGGTAAAATATCAAATGGTGTAAACCGGATGAAACGTATGCCGAATTCGGGTGCTCTTTTGGCCAGTTCTGCGGAATAATCCGCTTCATGCTGGCGGGATAAGGACATAAAACCGAGTGTTATCATGGTGAGACTCCCCCTTTTATTCAAAAGCTGCCGGCGGGTGTCCGCAGCTTTACACTAAATACATGTAAGACGAACGCAGCTGACGGTATTCTACTTTACAGAATACGATTCTTCACCTTGCCCTATTCCAAAAGAACAAGCTGATTTTCTAAGAACAGGAATTTGTCTCCTCGTTTGCTAAGTGATTGCATGAGCCTCTATAATACGTATAGGTACATAATCTATATGAAAAAAGCTGAAGCACAGATGGAGGAAGATGAATAGGAATGGGTATTGCAGGAACCTTTATTTTTATGATCGTGATCGGCGCTGCCATTGGAGCGGTGACCAATCATTTAGCAATTCAAATGCTGTTTAGGCCGTATAAAGCGTACTATTTGTTTGGGAAGCGAGTTCCTTTTACGCCCGGGCTGATTCCAAGACGGCGAGATGAGCTTGCAAAACAAATGGGACTGATGGTAGTCAATCATCTCTTAACCCCTGAAGGCATTAAAAAGCGGCTCGTCTCTGATGCAGCCAAAACGCAGGCTCTTCGAGTGGGGGAACAGCTGATTCAAAAGCTGTCACTTTCTGAAGTGACAGTAAAAGAAGCTCTTGAAAAAGCTGGGATGAAGCGCCCCGAAAAAGCTGCTGATGCATGGATCAGCAGCTGGACCGATGATAAGTTGAATGAGCTTTTCCGCCAATACGGGGACCAATCGTTAAAAGAGCTGGTGCCTATAGAGGTGCAGGAAAAGCTTGAGGAAAAAATTCCGATGATTTCAGGATATATATTGTCACGGAGTGTCCGTTATTTTGAAAGTGATGAAGGAAAAATCCGTCTTGGCAATATGATTGATGACTTTTTAAAAGAGCGCGGCATGCTTGGAAGCATGGTGCAAATGTTTCTTGGCAATTCAAGCCTTGCGGATCGCGTGCTGCCGGAGCTGCTGAAATTCTTGCGGAATGAGGAAACAAATAAATTGCTTTCTGATCTCTTAAAAAACGAATGGGGCAAGCTGAGGGAGTATACGTTTAATGAAGCAGACGAAAAATGGAATGCAAAGGCGCTCATTTTCAGTTTGAAACGAAGAATGCTGCAAGCATTTTCGACTGCCCCTTTCTTCAACAATACGATTGGCACGCTTACCGTCCGCTATGAATCTGAGCTGACCCAGCAAATGCTGCCGGCACTGTTAGACAAATTGCTTGAAGGGATTTCGTCCAACCTTGAAAGTGTCTTAAAACGGTTGCGTCTTGAGGAAATCGTCAAGGAGCAGGTGGATCAGTTCCCGGTGGAGCGTCTTGAAGAAATGGTGCTGTCCATTTCAAAAAAAGAATTTAAAATGATTACCTATTTGGGGGGGCTTCTCGGCGGAATTATAGGCGCGATTCAAGCACTGTTTGTCATCCTTTTTTAAGAAGAAATGGGTTTTGATTAATGAAAGGATCTCCATAGTCTGTTATAGTGGAGTGGTATGTCAAACGGCAATGATGAAAGGAGCTATTTACAATGGCTGTTAATTTTTATGATGTAGCGTATGATCTGGAAAATGCATTACGCGGGAGCGAAGAGTTCACCCGTTTAAAAAACCTTTACGACGAAGTTAACGCAGATGAATCAGCGAAGCGCATGTTCGAAAACTTCCGTGATGTACAGCTTAGACTCCAGCAAAAACAAATGGCAGGAGAAGAGATTACACAAGAAGAAGTGACGCAGGCTCAAAAAACAGTTGCGCTTGTACAGCAACACGAAAAAATTTCTCAGCTGATGGAAGCGGAGCAGCGCATGAGCATGCTGATTGGTGAATTGAACAAAATCATTATGAAGCCTTTGGAAGAGCTTTACGGCAGTGTTGAAGGCTAATAAGCAAAATCCCTTCTTGGATAAGAAGGGATTTTTTATTCATTCAGCAAACTTGGAAATCCAATGAATCTTTTACCTCTCCATTGATGATGACTGATAATGTATGAATTCCTTTGTAATGCTTTCTGGTGGTTAAATCCTTAAAGGATTGGATTCTTGTGTATGATTTCGTTTCGTTTTTTCGTAAATTTGTTTCTGTTATTTTAAATACTTTCTGATGACGCTGGCCTCTTGCTTTTACAAAATCAATTGCGTACTCAATTCTTACTTTTTGATCCCTGTCTGAATGAATATAGAAAGAAAATTCTAGGCTTTCGCCAATAACTATACGTTTGGGCTGGCATGTTAAATCATGTAGTTGTATCGAATCAGCATTTTCATAACCAAAAAGCGCTAAGGCCTGTTTATCACCCTTTTTTAATAAGGTCCGATAGGCGTGTTTGATAATCCAGTCTGTATGGGGATATGTTCCGTACCATTGATCTGCGACTTTACTCAGTAAATGAGGATGCGTTTTTGATATATCATTAAGGTTGTTGGCCACGCTTTTCCTTACATATAAGGACTCGTCCTGCATCAGCTTCTCAAGGATCGGCAATACGGGGGAAGGGTCCGATTTCAAAGCTGGTATCGATTTTCCCCATGGCAGGCGGGGCCTGCTGCCTTCGCTCGCAAGTCTTCTCACGTGTTCATTTTTATGCTCAGACCATGCAAGCAATTGGGCAATCATCTTTTCTTGATCTAACAGCAAAAAAGGCCTTACAGCAAATTCTGAGGTCGAATATTGCGTAAAGTATTCCAATGCCTTTATTGATTCTTCCCAATGCGCTAACCCGTACTGTTCCACATAATCTGGAAATAAAATTCCGCTGAGTCCTTTAAAATGAGGGGCTGTATCCCGTAAAATTGTGAGCGCTTCAACGTATTGTTTTGGCAAAGTTTCGTATAAAGAAACTGTCACGCGGCGCATCCGCTCTTTTAAAGTGAGTTCAGGCCAGTCCTCCAGCCGTAATGTATCCAAGAATCTGTTTTTGTTAAAATCAGGATAGGATGACCTTACATGATGGATCAACTGAGATATCAGTTCTTCATTATATATTTCTTTTAAATCAGCCATATAAACACCGCTTTTTCGTTTATTATTTATATTGTATGGGAATGTACGTTCTGGATCAAGTGTATAGTCCTAAAAATTAACAACTGATCCTACCACGGATATACAAAAGTTGGTTACTTTTTTTAGTTAAAAAAACCCTTGTCATCGGAAAGGAAAACTGAGATAATAACATTGAAAGCGCCTACACTTACCTATTTCAAATGGATACGGTCGCATATCATGCCGTTATATAGAGGGGATAAGCAACAGAGAGTAAGTGTTCGGAGCGCATCATTGGTCAAACAAGGGGTTCCTGATACATGATTTTTCGTAAATCGAAATAACGATATTAGGGAGAATGGCTGCTTCGATCGTATCCTATCAACAAGCCATACATAAAGTCTGCTGAGCCAGGCTTTTTTTGCTTTAAGAAAAGGTTGTTCTAAACACAGAGACAGGGTCATATCCTATACACAAGTACAGTCATCAAGGAGGGGGACATCTCTGTGTCAAAACAATTGCTTGCCTTAAATATAGATGGAGCGCTGCTTCGGTCGAACGGGAAGATTCATCAGGCAACGAAAGACGCGATTGAATATGTAAAGAAAAAAGGGATTTACGTCACACTTGTGACCAACCGTCATTTTCGCTCAGCACAGAAAATAGCGAAATCGCTAAAGCTTGATGCCAAGCTGATCACCCATAGCGGGGCATATATCGCTGAGAAAATTGACGCCCCGTTTTTTGAAAAAAGAATTTCTGATGATCATACCTTTAACATTGTTCAAGTGCTGGAGAGCTATCAATGTAATATTCGGCTTCTTCACGAAAAGTATTCCATCGGAAACAAGAAAAAGGTGAATTCGAATTTATTGGGGAAAGCACTCATTCATCCGTCTGACCCGATCTTTTATCCAGTCCAGTTCGTTGAATCATTAAGCGATCTCCTCATGGATGAGCCGGTGAGTGCACCCGTCATCGAGGTGTACACGGAGCACGACATTCAGCATGACATTACAGAAACGATTACAAAAGCCTTCCCTGCGGTGGACGTGATTCGCGTAAACGATGAGAAGCTGAATATCGTCCCGAAAGGTGTCTCGAAGGAAGCGGGTTTGGCCCTCGTCGCTTCAGAGCTGGGCCTGAGTATGGATGATGTCGTGGCCATTGGGCATCAGTATGACGATCTGCCGATGATCGAACTTGCCGGTCTTGGGGTAGCGATGGGGAATGCCGTTCCGGAAATTAAGAGAAAGGCAGATTGGGTTACAAGGTCCAATGACGAGCAAGGTGTCGCTTATATGATGAAGGAATATTTCCGAATGCAGCAGCGAAAAGGATTTCTTGATAAGTTCCACATGAAACGTGTGTAAAAAAGCCGCTCGCGCCCTGACAGGTGCGGCGGCTTTTTTGCCGGATTGATTTTAGCAGTTTATTTCTGTACACTAAAGAAAGTTTTGAATCTGATAAATTAGGTGATGAAGTTGCAAATTAAAATAGAAGGCATACATGATGACCGCCTGCATCGGCCTCTGCAAAATATTGCAAATTTGTTTTATGAAGAGTGCGAGCTTGCGTATGGCGGAGAGGAGCCCGCAGATTTTGTCATTTCTTTAGCGTTGTCACAAACGGATGAGCATGTGACGGTTTCGGGAGAAGTGAAGGGTACTGGCATAAAGGAACAGCATACAAAATTCTTTTCTCCCGGCATGAATGAAAAAGAAGCTTTTAAGCAAGTGAAAAACACAATTTCTTATGTGTATCTCAATCTTCTTCAGGCGCATACGGGCATTACGCAGAAGTGGGGAATCCTCACAGGAATCCGGCCCACAAAGCTGCTTCATAAAAAACTGCAAAGCGGAATGTCCAAGGAGCAAGCGCATGCTGAGTTGAAAAAAGACTATTTAATTCATGATGAAAAAATCATGCTAATGCAGGAAATTGTTGATCGTCAGCTGGCGGCAGTGCCGGATTTGTACCGAGTAAAGGATGAAGTCAGCATTTATATCGGCATTCCGTTCTGCCCGACAAAATGCGCGTATTGCACATTCCCTGCGTATGCCATCCAGGGACAGGCAGGCAGAGTCGGCTCATTCCTATGGGGACTGCATTACGAAATGCAGAAGATCGGTGAATGGCTGAAGGAGCATGATGTTAAGGTTACAACCATTTACTTTGGCGGCGGGACGCCGACAAGCATTACAGCGGAGGAGATGGATCTGCTGTATGAAGAAATGGTCCGCTCCTTCCCGGATGTGAAAAACATTCGTGAGATTACGGTGGAGGCCGGTCGTCCTGATACGATTACAGAAGAAAAACTCGCCGTTTTAAACAAATATGACATTGATCGGATCAGCATCAATCCGCAATCCTATGAAAACGAAACGCTAAAGGCGATCGGGCGGCACCATACGGTTGAAGAGACCATTGAGAAATATCATCTGTCACGCCAGCACGGCATGAATAATATTAACATGGACTTGATTATTGGTTTGCCTGGGGAAGGCGTGAAGGAGTTCAGGCACAGTCTTTCAGAAACAGAAAAACTGATGCCGGAATCCCTTACCGTTCATACTCTTTCATTTAAACGGGCGTCAGAAATGACGAGAAACAAGCATAAGTACAAAGTTGCCGGCAGGGAAGAGGTTTCTCAAATGATGGAAGACGCGGTAGCCTGGACGAAAGAGCATGGGTACGTGCCTTATTATTTATACCGCCAGAAAAACATTCTTGGAAACCTTGAAAACGTCGGATACTCTTTGCCGGGACAAGAAAGCATCTACAACATTATGATTATGGAAGAGGTCCAGACGATTATTGGCATCGGCTGCGGTGCTGCTAGTAAATTTATTGATCGGGATACAGGGAAAATTACGCATTTTGCGAATCCGAAAGATCCGAAATCGTACAATGAGCGCTTCGAGCACTACACGGACGAAAAAATCAAATATTTAGAGCAGATTTTTGAAAAAACGACAAAGCAGCACTGATTACAGTGCTGCTTTTTTTATCCCTGTTTTTTTGCGGGCTGAACCTCAGGCTTCCATTTAAATACCTTGTTCAGCAAGCGGTAAATTCGTTTTGATTCCTTTGTGACAAGCGGTCCCAAAATCGCCAGAATGAGGACATATAATGCGGCAAACGGCTTTAATGTGGCTGACAGTCCGCCGGCTATTCCGAGATTCGCAACGATAATCGAAAATTCTCCCCGCGATACGATCGTCAGCCCGATATTCGATGAAGCCTTATGAGAAAGCCCTGCGCGTCGTCCTGCCACCATTCCGGCGATAAAATTTCCCAGAATGGTCAAAATCACTGCCCCCAACGCAAGCCAAACCGCTTCACCAAGCGAAAACGGATCGATACTGAGGCCGAAGCTGAAAAAGAACATCGCACCGAAGAAGTCGCGAAACGGAACAACGAGGTGTTCAATCCTATCGGAATGCTCTGTTTCTGAAAAGACCAAACCGAGCAGCAGCGCGCCGATTGCTTCTGCTACATGAATCGTCTCGGAAAACCCGGCGATAAAAAAGAGTGCTGCGAAAATGACGATAATAAACACTTCGTTTGAGCGAATGTCCAACAGTTTGTTCAACAGCGGCGGGAGTTTTCTTGCTGCGATAAAAAACAGCAGCATATAACCGAAGGCGATCAAAATGGACAAGAGTGCACTCCCTACGGATGTCGCATCACCTAGTATAAGGCCGGAAACAACGGACAGATATACGGCAAGGAAAATATCTTCAAACATGATGATGCCGAGAATCAATTCGGTTTCCGGGTTGGCGGTCCTTTTTAAATCAACGAGCACTTTTGCGACAATCGCACTTGACGAGATTGTGATGACTCCTGCGAGGATGAGGACTTCCAGAAAGGAAAATCCGGTGATAAACCCGTAAAGCAGTCCGAGGCTGAAGTTAATCAAAATATAAATCGTCCCGCCGACCGCGATTGATTTTCCTGATTTGATTAACTTCCCGACAGAGAATTCGAGTCCGAGATAGAAGAGGAGGAACAGTACGCCCATTCGCCCGAAAAACTCGATGATTTCACTGCTTTGAATAAATGTTAGATCAATAATCCCCATTTTCGGCGCGTGCGGTCCAACAAGCATTCCCAGCACAATCAGAAACGGAATAATCGAAAATTTAATTTTATTGGCGATCACACTGGCGATTGCTACAAGGACAAGTGCAGTTCCGACTTCAAATACAAGATGGTCCATCGGGGCTCACACGCCCTCTCCAGAAAGAAAATCGTGAATCAGTTTCTTCAGATGCTTTCTCTCACCTGAGAGGACAAGGGTGTCATTTTCTTCAATAATCGAATCGGCTCCGGGATTTAGGAGTTTTTCCTGGTTGTGTTTGATAATGGCAATCACAGTGACATCGTAATTCTGGCGAACATCAAGCTCTCCGAGTGTGCGCCCAATCGATTTGGCGCCTTTTTCGACCTTAAACCATTCAATAATAAGATCGCTGAAGGCCATTTCGATGGACTCCAGAGCTTGCGGTTTATAGACCATGCCCCCGAGAATAGCTGCAATTTGCCTTGCTTCAGAATCATCCAATGAAATATTTGAAAGAAGCTCATCCGGGTCCCGGTCATTAAACCGGTAAATTTCCCTTCTTCCGTCATCATGAATGATAATCGTCATTTTTTCGTGGCTTCTTGTTTCGATTTCAAACTTTTTGCCGATGCCCGGCAGATCGTTTTCTTTAATATTCAATGAAAATCCCTCCGAATGTAGTGTTGGCAGTATGGGGTGAGTTACAAATAAAACTTGAGCAAATTATATTCGGAGGTAATTAGACTGGTATTTGACAGGGACGGCCCAAGCCTTTTCCAGCCTGTTTATCAGCGGTTCGTCAAGTGGTTTGACAGAGAGCTGCCTGACAGACTGTGCCAGCGGGCTGTACTCTTTGATCAGCTCAGCCGGGTGCATGCTGCCCGGCGACGGCGTTTTTGCCGATTGTGTTTCCTGCGGATATGAAGTCATAGGCACATAGCTGTCAGTGCTTGCTTCAAACTGGGAAGGCAGAACCACGTCCGAAGGGGGAAAGTACACCATAAATAAACTTAACAGAAAACTGATCAGCAATTTATCCATGTTCCTTTCCTCCCTTCTCATCAAGATATCCCTTCTTTTTCACTATATAAAACTTTATGTTTCCATTCAAACAATATGCATTTTTCAGTATCTATTGACCTTGAAAAATAAAAAGGTTTATTTGAGGATGGCGGGGAATGTATAGGAGAAAGAAAAAAAGTAAGCGCATACATGGAGGTGCTTTATATGGAGTTTGTTCAATATGCATGTAATGGGGCTGTTGCAGAGATTATCCTGAATCGGCCTGATGCCCATCACGCCCTGAATGAACAGATGCTGTCTGAATTGAAGGAGGCAGTCGAAATGGCGGCTGCAAGCGAGGCGCTCATCGTTCTCCTGAGAGGAAGCGGGAAAGGCTTTTCGGCCGGCGGTGATATCAGGATGATGACGTCAGAGCATGACTCTGATCAATTTAAACGGCTGATGGATACGATTGAGGCTGTCACCCTGAATTTATATCAGATGAATAAAGTGACAATTGCAGCCATTCATGGCGCTGCTGCGGGACTGGGCCTGAGTTTGGCGCTTTGTGCGGACATTGTGCTCGCTGAAAAAAACGCCGTCCTCGCGATGAATTTTATCGGCATTGGGCTTGTTCCGGACGGCGGAGGACATTATTTGCTGAAGAAAAGAATCGGTGAAGCAAAAGGGAAAAAACTGATTTGGAGCGGAAAAAAACTATCTGCCTCAGAAGCTGCCGATATGGGGCTTCTTGATGGGACATTTGCCGGAGATCCTGCCGAAGGCGCAAGACCCATTATCGAAACCCTGTTGGCCTCCCCTCTTTTGGCGATGATCGAAACGAAAGCTATTTTTCAAAGCCTCCAGATTGAAGAACTGAAAAAAGTGCTATCCCTTGAGCGCAGCGCCCAAGAGAGAATGAGAAGGACCAAGGATCACCAAGAAGGAATCCGTGCCTTTTTAGAAAAACGGGAGCCGAAGTTTCAAGCGTAACAGATCAGCCGGAAAGCTGATCATCTGTGAAACAAAATCAGCTTTCCGGCTGCATTGACTAAACGATGAGAATGACTATGAAGCTCTTTTTCTTTTAAGAGGGCTTCACCATGCGTTTTTGCCGCTTCTTCATGTTCTGCCTCGAATCGCTCGTTTACCAGCGTGTTCCCCGAAGGATCAAATACGGTAAGGAAATAATCAGCCATCAGGTTTCTCCTCCATTTTAAGGTTTATCAGTCTTTCTTCATTTATATTCTAAAAAGGAAATCAAAATCCTTTATTATGCTTTATCCAAAATTAGTATATAATGGGTCAGGGAAGGAGGAGATTCAGTGCTTACAATTGATCACGTAACGAAGACATTTGGAGATTATAAAGCCGTTGACGGATTGGACTTAGATATTCCGGAACAGCAAATGTTCGGTCTGTTAGGCGCAAACGGAGCGGGAAAAACGACGACGTTTCGCATGATCCTAGGATTATTAAGCATTACGGAGGGCTCAATCAGCTGGAAGGGCCGACCTGTGAATTATCATATCAGCAACAAAATCGGTTATTTGCCGGAAGAGCGGGGCCTTTATCCGAAAATGAAGGTAAAGGATCAGCTTGTCTATCTCGCCAGATTAAAAGGGATGGAGAAGCGGGAGGCTGTAAAAGAGCTCGGGACATGGCTTGAACGCTTCAATATTACAGATTACGAGAATAAGAAGGTGGAAGAGCTTTCAAAGGGGAATCAGCAAAAAATCCAATTCATTTCGGCAGTTTTGCATAAGCCGGAGCTGCTTATTCTTGATGAACCTTTCAGCGGCCTGGACCCTGTCAATGTTGAGCTGCTAAAAGAGGCTGTGATCTCGCTGAAAAACAGCGGCGTTTCTATTTTATTTTCAAGCCATCGGATGGAACATGTGGAGGAGCTTTGTGAGAACCTTTGCATATTGCAGAAAGGAAAACCGGTTGTACAAGGCAAGCTGAAGGAGATCAAGCGTTCTTTCGGTAAAAAGAATGTTACCATTCACTCCGATGACGATCTGCGCTTTTTGCAGTCCCATGAAGGCATTCTTCAATGGAAGGAAATGGCAGACGGCGTCAAGCTGCAGATTGCCAATGAAGACATTTCTCAAGAGATTTTTGCTATGCTCCAAGGAAAAGGGTTTATCAGAAAGTTTGAGCTTGAAGAGCCGTCACTGCATGATATTTTTATAGAAAAGGTGGGGGCCGTCTATGAATAAATTTTGGATCATGCTTTCTCATACATACAAAAATAAGATTATGGCAAAATCCTTTATTATTTCGACTGTCATCACGGTGCTGCTTGTTTTAGTTGTAACGAATCTGGAGTCGATCATTTCTTTGTTTCAAGGTGACGATGCGAAAGAAAAAATCGCCGTTGTTGATGAAACAAACGAATTATATCCGGTTTTTTCTAAGCAGCTGAAAGCGGTGGATACTGACGGCGATCTTGATGTGAAGCTGTCGAAGCAATCGGAGGATGAGGTCACAAAGCAAGTCAAAGATGAATCACTCGATGGCATGCTCATCATCAAACGAGATGAAAAAGGGACCATTTCAGGAATATATAAAGCGTTAACGATTTCTGATGAAAGCACGTATCAAACACTGCAGCAGGCGCTGACGCAAACCAAAACAGCTGTCGGAACAGCGGAGCTCGGCGTGTCGCAGGAAACGATTAGCAGCCTTTATGCGCCCGTTACTGTGGGGCAGAAGGCGCTGAAAGAAGGGGCAAAGTCTGAGGAAGAGCTTGGCCAGACGGTAGGGCTTGTTTACATTATGCTGTTCGTCATTTATTTTTCGGTGATTATGTATGCCAGCATGATAGCGATGGAGGTCGCTACAGAAAAATCTTCGCGAGTTATGGAAATCCTGATCTCAAGTATGCCGCCGATCCAGCAAATGTTTGCAAAGCTGCTTGGTATTGGGCTTGTCGGGATCACACAGCTTGCTATTATTATAGGAGCCGGCTCTCTGTCGCTTAAGCTGAACCAAAAGAGCGAAACGGCTTCATCTGTCGGCGGATTCCTTAATTTGACCGACGTATCTGCAACCACTGTCATCTATGCTGTCATTTTCTTTTTGCTCGGATACTTTTTGTACGCGACACTTGCCGCGTTTCTTGGCAGTGTCGTCAGCAGAATAGAGGACGTGCAGCAAACGATCACGCCGATGACGCTTTTGGTTGTCGCCGGTTTTATGATCGCGATGTTCGGTTTGAATGCGCCTGACGCAGGATTTATTACGGTAACTTCGTTTATTCCGTTCTTTACGCCAATGATTATGTTCCTGCGCGTCGGCATGCTTGATATTCCGTTCTGGCAGGCTGCTGTCGGAATCGGAATCACACTGCTCACCATTGTCATACTGGCCGTTATCGGCGCCAGAATTTATAAAGGCGGTGTATTAATTTACGGCAATTCAAGCGCGTTCAAAGCGATCAAACAAGCGCTTCGTTTAGCGAAAAACTGATTGGAAAACAGCCTGGGGATTCTCAGGCTGTTTCTTTATTGACAGAACGTGCATTCGCAAGAATTCGGTGCTAAAATAAGGGTACTTCATCCTGGGAAGGAGCAGAATGTTGACTGATCTAACCTTTATTCATGCGGCAGATCTTCATCTTGACAGCCCGTTTTACGGGATATCGCATCTGCCGGAGCCGATTTTTGCCCGGATTAAAGAAAGCACGTTTGCAAGCGTGAGACATATGATAGACGCCGCAGTGAGAGAGCACGTTGATTTCATTTTGCTGGCGGGAGATCTATTTGATGAAGCCAATCGAAGCTTAAAGGCTCAGCTCTTTTTGAAAAAACAGTTTGAAAGACTCAGAGAGTGCGGGATTTCGGTATACGTCATCTTTGGGAATCACGATCATCTTGGCGGGGAGTGGACGCCGATTGAATGGCCTGAGAATGTCCATATTTTTTCGTCCGCTGTTCCAGAAGAAAAATCGTTTTTTAAAGAAGGCAGGCGCATAGCAAGCATTTACGGTTTCAGCTATCAAGCAAGAGCAGTGACGGAAAACCAAGCCGCCCGCTATCGGAGATCAACTGACGCACCGTTTCATATCGGCATGCTCCACGGCACGCTGTCAGGATCTGAAGGACACGATCCGTATTGCCCGTTTACACATGACGACCTCGTGAAAAGCGGGATGGATTATTGGGCGCTTGGCCATATACATAAACGCCAGGTTCTATCTGCCGAGCATCCGGCAGTCATTTACCCGGGAAACACGCAAGCACGCCATATAAAGGAGACGGGAGATAAAGGTTATTATCTCGTTCATGTGACAAACGGAGATATATCTTATGAATTTCAGAGAGCGCATGATGTCCTGTGGGAAAAAGCGGCGGTTGATGTGACGGAGGCAAAGAATATGACAGCCCTCTTCCAAATGGTGGAGGACACGTTTTCGAAGCTGCGGAAAAAGGGGAGCCCTGTTTGTGTAAGGCTTGTTTTACAAGGGACGGCGCCGGAATGGCTGCTGGAGGCGCCAAAAGGCACCTTGGATGAGTTTCTTGAAGCTCTTCAGGAACAAGAAGCGGAAGAGGAACATTTCGTTTGGCCTCTTAGATTGGACGATGAGACAGAAAACGAAGCAAACCTAACAAACCTTGATCCTTTTTTTGGCGGTTTATTTGAAGACATTGATCGCAGCGATCTGTCAGACGTGCTGGAAGGGCTTGAGCGGCATCCAGTGTATAGAAGGCACGCGGACCGGTTTAGCCAAGAGGAGGTAAAGGAAATAAAAGAGCAGGCACAGATATTATTGAAAAGACAGCTTAAGGTGCTTGATACATGAGGCGGTGACAGCTTTGCGAATTATATCTTTACATATCTACCAATACGGAAAATTTTCCAATCGAACCTTTCACTTTTCCGCCTCTCCTGTCCAAGTCATCTACGGATTAAATGAGGCAGGAAAAACGACGATGATGTCATTCATTGAAAGCATGCTGTTCGGTTTTCCGAAAACGAAAAAATATGAACCGAAAACAGGCGGTGTCTACGGCGGTGTTCTTGAAGCTGAACATCCTGAGTATGGGGTGCTGAAGATCGAACGGACGAAAGGGACTGCCGAAAAACTAAGCGTGTACACAGAAAAGGGCGAAGTAAAGCAGGGAGATGTTTTAAAGCAGCTGTTCCAGGGCACAGACAGGTCGTTGTACAAAGCCATATATTCGTTCGACGTATTCGGGCTGCAGGAAATTCACGCCTTTAATCGGGACAAGATAGGGGAATTTTTGCTCTTTTCCAGCTTGTTTGGTGCTGAAGCCGTATCAAAGCTTGATTCAAGGCTGACGAAGGAAAGCGAAAGGCTCTATAAACCAAATGGGCGAAACCCTCAATTGAATCAGGAGCTGGAAACGCTTAAGCAGCTGGCAGTGAAGCTAAAACAGGCTGAAGCAGAGGAAGCGGGCTATCATCAGCTTCTCGGGGAAAAACGAATGCTTGAAGCCCGCCTTGCAGCCGCGGAAACCGAATTGAAAGAGACGGCGGGACATATCCGAATGATTGAGGGAGCGATTGAGCGAAAACCATTGCTAAATGAAAAAGCGACACTCGAACAGGTGATTGCAGAATTTCCGGAACATGTAGGACAATTTCCTGCTGACGGCCTGCATCAGCTGGAAAAATATGAATCCCATCTTCACCCGAAATCAGCACAGCTTGAGGCGCTTCGGGTGAAGATGGCGGAGTTGGACAAACAGAGGCAAAAGCTTATCCCCGATAAAGAACTATTGGCGAAAGAAACGCTGATACAAGAGCTTTCGGCAGCGTTTCATATGTACCAATCCTGGGGAGAACAACTGGCAGCCATTCAGGCACAGCTGCGCCAGACGTCTGCGCAGACAGCGGCAGGGCTGGAACAGCTCAATAAAACGGATGAAAATGAGCTCCTGAATATGAACACCTCATATGATTATGAATGGCAGCTTCAGCAAGCGGTGCAGCAATATGTACAGGCAAGAGACAGAAAACGGCAACTTGACGAGACATTTGAACTTGCCCGGCAAGAGCTGGAAGACACGGAAAAGGCCGTTCGTGCCGCTTCGTCCGCGATTCTTGAAGATAGCCAAAGAAAAGATAAAGAAGCTGCTCTTAGAGCATATGATGAAACACAGGGGCAGCACCAAGAGCAAGCGAAGCTCAGAGAACAGCTAACGTTTTTTGAAAGACAGCAGGCTAAACAGAAAAAGACTGTCATTGCAGCTGGTATGTTGTTCATCGTTCTCTTTTCTCTGCTGAGGCAATGGATTCCCGCCATAAGTTTCGGCGCTGCACTTATTGTGTATTGGCTTGTATCAGGAAAATCGTCTTCTCGAAACAGCCGAGAGACAAGACAGCCCATGACGGATATTTCACCAGCAGAAGCTGAAATGCTTAGAGAAGCGTTATGGGAGGATGACCGCAATAAGCAGCACCTTCTCACACAGCGTGCAGCGCTCCAGCAAAAAGAGGCGGCGTATGAAAGGGTCATCCAGCAGTTTGAACAGTGGGAAGCCGATATGGCCCCGTCCTTTACACAGGTCGAGCGTTTTATGAATGAGCTCGGATTTAAGGAAGATCCATCATTTTTGCTTGATGCATACAGCTTAATGAAGGATGTCAAAAAAGAAGTGAAAAAAAAGCATGAGCTGACCATTGAAGCAGGCAGGCTGAAAAAGCACCGGAGAACATTCGAAGAACGCGTCAGTATGCTTCTTCCCGTGAATCAGAGTCAGGATATCTCCATTTCGGACGCCCTTCACACATTGCGGAAAAACATTGAACGTGAAAAAGAAATCGAGAAGCAAAAAAAGGAAATTGAAACAGATATTCATTATACAAAGGAACAGATGCTTGAGCTTGAGCAAGAAATACAATATTTCCACGCACAGATCGAACAGTTATTTGCCGCGGCTGCTGCAAAAGACAGAGATGCGTTTTTTGCCATAGCCGACATCAGCAGGCAATTGAAGGATACGGAGAACAAGCTTCATCACGTAAACGCACAGCTTCAAGGCGGGTACCCGGAGGAACTTGAACTGGCGGATTCCAATACGCTTTCTGAATTGAAAGATAAGCAATTTGTTGAGAATGAAAGAAAAGAGCGGCTGACTGAGGAGATCGAGCAGCTCCGCAGCCAAATCGCACTGCTCTCAGTCAAACAGGAACAATTAGAGGCTTCGGGATTGGTCTCAGACCTCAAGCTTCAAACCGAAATGCAAAAAGAACGTGTAAAAGAAACGGCTAAAAAATGGGCCTCGATACAAATGGTCAAACAGGTGATCAGAAACAAATTGGAGCGGCATAAAAAAATCGAGCTTCCGCGCCTTCTGGAGACGGCAGGAGAATTCTTCCGCCCTCTGACTGACGGAAACTACCAAACCATTTATTTTTCCGAAACGGATGATTCGATCATGGTTATGCATCGCGATGGAACTGTCTATCATGCGGAAGAGCTGTCACAAGGGACGTGTGAACAGCTGTATACAGCGATCCGATTTGCTTTGGCCGTTACGCGCCAGGGTGGGTCAAAGCTTCCATTCCAGCTTGACGACAGTTTTGTTCATTTTGATCAGGAAAGGCTGAAACGTGTATTACAAGTTCTGTATGATTTATCTGAAGGCGGTAGGCAGATTTTATATTTTACATGCCATGAGCACGTAAAAGATGCATTTCATAGCAGCCAAATCATCCATTTGGTGTCATAAAAGAGGTTCTATAGCTGAAAATCGGTATGTGATATACTGGTATTATGTAAGATACGGAGGGAGCTTTAATAGAATGGCTAAAGGGATTATGCTACATGAGGTTGGCGAACAGGTGGACCAGTATCTATTGATTAAATCCTCGACGAAAGGGATTGCAAGCAATGGAAAACCGTTTCTGACGCTGATGCTGCAAGACCAGTCAGGCGATATTGAAGCGAAGCTGTGGGATGCCAAGCAAAGTGATGAAGTGACCTATGCGCCGCAGACGATTGTCAAGGTCGTCGGCGATGTTCATCATTATCGCGGACGCACCCAGCTGAAGCTTAGAAATATCAGACCGGTAAGCGAGCAAGAAAACGTCAATATTGATGATTTTTTAGAAACCGCGCCGATTCCGAAAAATGAAATGATGGATACCATCACTCAATATATATTTGAAATGAAAAATCCGAATATCCAGCGAATCACAAGGTTTTTGGTTAAAAAACACGAAGCTGAGTTTATGGATTATCCGGCGGCTACGAAAAACCACCATGAGTTTGTCTCAGGTTTGGCGTATCATGTTGTCTCTATGCTGAACCTGGCGAAAGCAATAGCAGATTTATATCCGTCTCTCGATCGTGATCTGCTTTACGCCGGTGTTATCCTGCATGATCTTGGAAAAGTGAAGGAGCTGTCCGGCCCTGTTTCCACTTCATATACGGTTGAAGGCAATTTGCTCGGCCATATTTCAATCATGGTGACAGAGCTTTCAAAAGCGGCTGAGGAGCTTCAAATCGATTCTGAAGAGGTGTTAATTCTTCAGCATTTGATTTTGAGTCATCACGGCAAAGCAGAATGGGGCAGCCCGAAACCGCCGATGGTGAAAGAAGCGGAAATTCTTCACTATATAGACAATCTGGATGCAAAAATGAATATGATGGACAGAGCGCTTGAACGCGTGAAGCCGGGCGAGTATACTGAACGTGTATTTGCACTGGAAAACCGTTCCTTTTATAAACCGACATTTCATAAATAACGTAAAAAGGACTGATGCTGACATATTCAGCTCAGTCCTTTTTGATGCGTCTTTCCCGCACATAACTCGTCTCATTCCCGCATATGGTTAAGAATAAAGAATCTATGCAAAGGGGGAGGAGCCCGTGTTATTTTTTCCGTGGTGGGTGTATCTTTGTATTGTAGGCATCATTTTCAGCGCATATAAACTTGTGGCGGCAGCCAAAGAGGAAGAAAAAGTAGACCAGGCTTTTATTGAAAAAGAAGGGCAGATTTATATGGAGAGGATGGAAAAGGAGCGAGAACGCCGCAGTTCTCAGCAGCATGAAGAAGAAAATCAAAACCATTCCATCGCATAAAAAAAGCTGTGCGGCTCAATGAGCCTGCACAGCTTTTTTATTATTTGGAACTGCTTGAAGAACTGCTAGTAGAAGCAGAAGTGTTAAATGTATCCTTCAAATCTTTATCCTTCACATCGATGTCAGCTTTTTTCATTACTTTTTGAACGGCTGCTTGCACAGCTGTGTTGTCATTAAGTTTTTGGTCGAGAACATCAGATTTCAGCTCTTTTTTCATATCTTCATATTTTCCGCGCTCTTCAGTCTTTTTGATGATATGGTAGCCAAATTGTGTTTTCACAGGATCGCTGACTTCGTTTGTTTTCAACTTGAATGCAGCTTTTCTGAATGTGGCATCCAGTTGTTCGTTATCTTTTGAAATCCAGCCAAGTTCGCCACCGTTTGTAGCTGAGCCTGTGTCTGTAGAGTATTCCTTCGCAAGAGCATCAAATTTCTCGCCTTTTTTCAGCTTTTTCTCTATTTCCTCAGCTGTCTTTTTGTCAGCGACAAGGATGTGGCTTGCGCGAATCTGGCCTTTTAAGCCTTCCCAGTATTCTTTAATTTCATCATCTGTAACTTTGATGTTATCTTTAGCCGCTTTTTGTGTCAGCAATTCATATTTTACTTGTTCTTTCAGGTAATCTTTGCCATATTGCTTTTCGAGGGCAGTATATTGATCGCCAAGCTGCGTTTTGTATTCTTTCAGCTTGTTGTCAATTTCTTTATCCGAAACTTTATACTTCTTGTCCAATACTTTTTCTTGCACTAGCTGTGTCAGTACGCTTGCGCCAGCTGTTTTCTTCATGTTTGTGTAAAGCTCGCCTTTTGTTACATCGCCTGCGTCTGTTTTTGCGATGACTTCTTTGTCGCCGCTGCTGCAAGCACTGAGAGCGAGGATGCTTGTAGCAGTGATAGCTGCTATTGCGATTTTCTTCATTGTTTTCAAACACTCCTAATCATTCCAAATTAAATTACCTATGCGTATCATAACATATTGTGGCTTTCTGTAAAAAGATTTTAAATAAAGGGCATTCGTCTAGTCAAACTTTTGCTGATGACATACTTATATATTGATCAAGAAAAGGAGGTATGTAACATGAGCGGAGGATACTCTAACGGATTCGCGTTGCTCGTAGTACTGTTCATTTTGCTTATCATCGTAGGTGCAGCTTACATCTACTAAGCAGACCGAGGATCGCTTGCAACATAAGCGATCCTTTATTTTCACTAGCGCCTAATCGTTTCAAACATGAATTGCATAACATGTAATTGGTAAATAAAGCTTATTACAGGAGGTGCTTTTTAAGATGGGTGAAGTATTTGCAGGCGGATTCGCTTTATTGGTTGTGTTATTTATTTTATTGATTATCATCGGCGCTTCTTGGCTGTACTAATCAACATAAAAAAGCATAGCTGCTTAATCAGCAGCTATGCTTTCTTTCGTATTTACACTGTAAAGGAGATCTCCACAAACGAAGAGATCAGTAAAATTAATATAGATACATTAATAAATCGGAATACCTTATCTTGCCGCTCTTCAGGAATCTCTCTGACAAGGCATAATGTATTGGTGAGCCTGTTTATGAAATATAAAATAAACACGGCAGCCACGATAAAATAGAATAAAATGATGGGAGATTCCCCCTCTCTCTGAACTGTCCCATATTACATTACCAAATATTTATTAAAAAAGATAGAATGCAAATTGAAAAATCGCCACCAGCACCAGGGTTTGACTACTTTTCAACAAGAATATCCAAGCCGTCTGCTTCCTGATCAATAAAAGCGGTTTTCGGTGCTTTTATCAGCTTGAGAGCCAGCAGGAAATCAGGCAGACAGTAGCCGGCGTGAATGCCCGAGATCATGCAGAAATAATGAGCATGATTCGGAAATGCCAGTGCTGCGTAAAACAATACCGGTGTAATCAGCAAGAACGGGCTGACCAGTGAAATGAGCATTGTTGTTTTTGGTATACGTTTCCATGTGCGCATGCGCAATATGTAAAACTTTTTTTCTATTTTTCTTTTTTTGCAGATGATTGGCAGGACATGGATGACTTTATGTACAAATAAAATAACGACGAGCAAACCGCCGAATAAAGATACATATTCATCGCTTAAGCTTGTGCCAGGCCGCAGCAGCTCAAAAGCTAAAAAGGTAGATATAAAAACCAAAATCATAAAACATACAGCAGTTAATATTATGCGAACGGCGCCATAATCCTTCATGAGATTTATGGTCTTCCAGCAATTCATCAAAGTCATCCTTCCATACATCTTGAATAGAATCTCAAAATAATTTACTCCTCCCAAGAGAAAAAATCAATGCTTTTTTAAGAAAAAATATCATCCGGCAGGTATTTTTTTGAAACAAGCAAACAAACTGCGAAATATGGGGTTAGAACTTTCTTCTCAGTGAATTATCAGCTAAAATAAGATTAAAGATAGAAAGAAGTGGTGTGGATGGATTCGATGGATCATCGCATTGAGCGATTAGAATATTACATACAATTATTAGTGAAAACAGTAGATATGGACAGGTACCCCTTCTATGCGCTTCTCATTGACAAAGGGCTGAGCAAGGAAGAAGGGGAAGCGGTTATGAGGATATGCGATGAATTGTCGGAAGAGCTGGCAACACAAAAAGCGCAAGGATTTGTAACCTTTGATAAGCTCCTTGCGCTTTTTGCCGGACAGCTGAATGAAAAATTAGATGTTCATGAAACGATTTTTGCCCTGTATGAGCAGGGGCTTTATCAAGAGCTGATGGAAGTCTTTATCGACATCATGAAGCATTTTGATTAACTGTTTACAGGTTCGAGCTCTTCAGCCGGTTCATCCGCCGCACTGTCCTTTGCTTTTTTCTTCAGTTTTCCGTTTACGCTTTCAAAGTCATTGTCAATATTGGTGAGTGACGTTTCGAAAATTTCCATAAAATCATCGCCGTAGATATGGCGTATCATACACATCATTTCTGCCACTTCAGGAAATTTTCCGAATAAATGATACAAAGGCTGTGACCCTTTAAAAACAGCGTTGCGTGTCGGATCAAATTCCTCAAGCAAGCTCCAGAATACCTCGGTACCTTCCTCAGTCAATTGGACATATGTGTTCCGTTTATCATTCAGCCGTTTGGAGAACCTTAAATATCCCCGTTCTTCCAGCTTTTTTGAAAAGTTGAATGCGGTTGATACGTGCATGACCCCGAACTTCGCGATTTCAGAAATGGAAGCTCCATTCAATTGATACGCAATCCATAAAATATGATGCTCATTAATATTCAGGTCATACGGTTTGAGCCATTGCTGCCAATCCTTCTCGATTGATTTCCAAAGAGCCTTGCTAAGCTGAGCCATTTTCTGGGTGAAGACTAGAGCTTCTTTCACATCATAGGGCGGTTCCACTCGATTCATTACGTCACCTGCTTCTCTTTTTCTTTTTCTCTATTATGCCAATAAAATAAAGATTAATAAAGATGAAAATGTAAGAATTTTTTAATAAATTCACAAACCATTGCGGCGGAAGGGTTTTTCGGCCAAAAAAAATACGGGTCCAATTTTGGCCCGCATTTTTTTCTTTTGAATAGGATATTAGTTTTGTAAGGTTTTCTCCAGCTGTCTGATTTTCTCTTCGATATCGGCAATTTCTTTTTGCAGATCCTGCTGGTGGGGCTTGATCTCTTCCTGCCATTTTTTAATTGACGTTTGGAGCTCGCCGCCCACGTCTTTAATAACATCCGTGCTTTCTTTTGCCGCTTTGATCAGCTGGTCTTTTAATGCAAGCCCGTCTGACTTTAAGCGTTTGATTGTTTCTTCAAAAGAATCATAATTGGTTTTCATTTTTTCACGCAGCTGCTTTCCTGAGGAAGGTGCAGTAAGAAGAACCGCTGCTCCTCCGATGATGCCGCCTACGAATAGTCCTGTTAATAGAGAACGTCCGCTCGCCATTACAATCACCCCGTCTTTTTCTTCAAATAGGATTCATTCAGCATTTTTCATTTTTGTTGAAAGCCTGAACTTCTATACATAGCTTGCTTTATTTTAGCATATTTTTTAAGTGAAAAGGAGGGAGAAGGTTGTCTGTCTTTTTGATTGTGTTATCCTGCATCACCCTTGCCTTCGCTTCAGGCGCTGTTTACTATATCAGACTTCTCAGCCAGGCTGCTTCTTATCCGCCCAAGAAAGTCATCCGGCAGAAAGCGCTTGTTTGTTCAACCGGAACCGCCTTTACACTATGTCTTATCTTTTTCACAAAACTCCTCGCTTAAAACATGCTGACATGCTGCGAGCGCTCTGTTCAAAAAAACCTCTCCCGGAAGCGGAAGAGGTTTTGTGTGACAATTATTTAGCAGCTTCCATAAAGCTTGAACGTCTTAAAATGGTTTGCACAATCGGATAAATAATGATCATTGAGATTGTATTCAGCACAGCGGCCGGCAGAACAACAGCCGCGAACAATGCGGCGAAACCGCCCGGCAAACCGACGATCAATAAAGCTGACGATAGAAACACAATTCCTGATAAGATGGTCCCGATCACTGTCAGCACAGCGGCTGCACCTGTTTTGCGGCTCTTTCTGAACAAGAGAAACAGGGAGAAGAACAGAAACGCTGATACCGGTTTATCAATGATGTTAGGGATCTGTCCAGCTGGAAACGCGGTTGTAAGCGCGGAAATGATTCCGGTCACGATCCCGATGACGAGTACATTTTGCACTCGCGGGAACAGCAGAATGCCCATGAACATCATGATCAGCATCATATCTGGTTTCATGCCGCCTAAAAAGGGCGGAATAATGGAATGAAGCGCTGCGCCGATTGCGGCAAACAGAGCCATAATGACTAACTCTTTTGTTTTCATAACTATGCTCTCCTCTGCTAAGCTTTTTGCCCTCCAATAATATGCTCATCATTTATTGCGAAGGCTTTACAGAATGTGTTATGCAAACAGTATACCAAACGGACGGTTTGCATAGCCAGACTTTTTACTCATTTTCCTGCTGGAATTTCTTCATGAACGCAGCTAATTTTTCACAGTCTTCGAGAGAGACCGCGTTATAAATAGAAGCGCGGCAGCCTCCCACCGAACGGTGTCCGCCAAGGCCGATCATCTTCGCATCTTTTGCTTTCTGGACGAATGTTTTCGTTAATTCGTCATCCCGAAGCGTGAAGGTGACATTCATGCGTGAGCGGCTGTCTTTTCTGGCATGTCCTTTATAGAAGCCGTTGCTTTCATCAATACAGCTGTAGAGAACCTGCGCTTTTTGTTCATTGCGCTGTTCAACAGCTTCCACACCGCCGTTTTCCTTGAGCCATTCCAGAACGAGGCTCAGCATATAAATCGCAAATGTCGGCGGAGTGTTGTAGAGTGAATCCGCTTTGACATGCGTGGAATATTTCAGGATTTTTGGGACGTTCGCATTTTCATTTTGCAGCCAGCTTTTTTTCATGATGACTACAGTCACGCCGGAAGGACCGAGGTTCTTTTGGGCGCCTCCGTAGATCACGTCAAATTTAGACACATCGATTTTTCTGCTTAAAATATCGCTGGACATGTCGGCTACGAGCGGAATTGGAGAATTCGGAAACTCCTGCCACTGAGTGCCGAAAATTGTATTGTTGGATGTGATATGTAAATATGCGCCGTCTTTTACATCCGTAAGGTCAACCTCTGGAATATAGCTGTAATTGTCTGTTTCACTTGTAGCGGTGATAGACGTGTTTCCGAACAATTTCGTTTCTGCCAGTGCTTTTTCAGACCAAGCGCCTGTCATGACAAAATGTGCGGTTTTTTCAGGTGTTAAAAAGTTCATCGGAAGCATTGAGAATTGAAGGCTTGCCCCGCCTTGAAGAAACAAGATATCGTAATCTTCCGGAATGCCCATCAGTTCGATTAAGAGGCTTTTCGCTTTTTGGTGCACCGCTTCATACTCTTTGCTGCGGTGGGAAAGCTCCATAACAGACATGCCGGATTCGTTAAAATCAATAAATTCTTTCTGTGCTTTTTGCAGAACTTCCAGTGGCAGCGCTGCAGGACCTGCGTTAAAATTCGTTGTACGTTCCATTATGATCTCTCCCTGTTTTCCACGTTAATGTATAAAATAATACAATTATCCTATCACAAAAATTCAGTTTTTTGATAAAAAATTAGAATTATCAAAAGAAATTGACGGATGTTTGCGAAATGTTCACAAAATAAAATAACCTCATCTTATGATGAGGCCAGGCGTTTTGCGATAGAGGAAGAGATGTTCTGCAGATCCTCCGGTTTATAATCATCAGCATGCGTTTTCCAAACCGCTCCGAATCCATCTCCTTTTCCGTAGCGAGGGATAATATGCATATGGTAGTGGAACACAGATTGTCCAGCTTTTTCGCCGTTATTGTTCAGCGTATTTAAGCCGATCGGTTCAAATTCATCCCGGATAGCGCGGGCGATTTTCGGAACAGCATGGAAATATTGTTTTGCTAATTCATCTGTAAATTCATATACATTCTCAATATGTGTTTTCGGAATGACAAGCGTATGGCCTTTTGTCACTTGGCTGATATCAAGAAAGGCAAGTACATGTTCATCTTCATACACCTTCGCGGATGGAATGTCGCCGGCAATAATTTTACAAAAGATACAATTCTCTGCACAATGCATGAGGGTTCCTCCTTATGAAATTGTTTAGTATGTATACATTCATCGTACCACAGAAATGCAGAAAATAGAAAACAGGATGAACGGCGAGCGTTCACCCTGAATGCAGAGGAAGAGCTTATATGAAGAAAATGTGTTATGCCTTTGGTAAGCACCTCATTTGTCAATAAAATGAAGACTTGTTTAATGCCTAACGATTCCTGCGATAAACACCTCATTTGACAATTTGCTTCATACATGAAGAATTCATCAATTCAGTGAAGAGAAATGGTTTGAGCATTGGACATGTTTATTTTCTATCCAACTGTTTCTAAGACGTCTTTGACAAACACCTCATTTTTCAGTTGATATGCTTTTCCTCTACAACTATTATGATGTCCAGAACCCTGTCTCTTTATGACAGCAAATTCATCATTTGTTAAAAGGGAATTGTTTCAAATCAGGCCTTGTTTTTGGTACTATGAAGAAAAACACTATAAGGGGAGAAACTATGTCTCTGCTATCGGTAAAAGACTTAACCGGCGGATATACAAGGAATCCGGTTTTAAAAAACGTATCATTCACCCTTGAACCGAATCAAATTGTCGGCTTGATCGGGCTGAATGGTGCTGGTAAAAGTACAACAATCAGACATATCATCGGGCTGATGGACCCGCATAAAGGTTCAATCGAATTAAACGGTAAAACGTTTGCTGAGGATCCGGAAGGCTACCGTTCACAATTTACCTATATACCTGAAACACCTGTTTTATACGAAGAATTGACGCTGATGGAGCATCTTGAACTAACAGCCATGGCATATGGACTGTCAAAAGAAACGATGGAGAAAAGGCTGCCTCCGCTTTTAAAGGAATTCCGAATGGAAAAGAGGCTGAAGTGGTTCCCGGCCCATTTTTCTAAAGGAATGAAGCAGAAGGTTATGATTATGTGCGCATTTTTGGCAGAGCCTGCGCTCTACATTATTGATGAGCCTTTTCTAGGGCTTGATCCGCTTGCCATTAACGCGCTGCTTGAGCGGATGAATGAAGCGAAAAAGGGCGGGGCGAGCGTGCTGATGTCAACGCACATTTTGGCAACGGCAGAACGCTATTGCGATTCGTTTATTATTTTACATAACGGCGAGGTGCGGGCGCGCGGCACGCTGTCAGAGCTCAGAGAGCAGTTTGGAATGAAGGACGCGGCGCTGGACGATTTGTATCTTGAGCTTACAAAGGAAGACGCTGGCCATGAATAATATGCTTGATATTTGGCAGTCGCGGCTGCAGGAGCATATCAAAGAAACAAGAACATACATGAAATATATGCTCAATGATCACCTCGTCATTGTTTTGATTTTTTTTCTAGCGGGCGCTGCAAGCTGGTACAGCAAATGGATACGGGACATTCCCGCTCACTTTCCGTCCTTTTGGGTGATGGCCGTGCTGTTTTCGCTCGGGTTGACAAGCTCTTATGTGCGAACGCTTTTGAAGGAGGCTGACCTTGTTTTCTTATTGCCTCTTGAAGCAAAAATGGAGCCTTACTTGAAGCAGGCGTTTGTCTACAGCTATGTGTCTCAGCTGTTTCCGCTTATTGCGCTGAGCATCGTTGCGATGCCGCTTTATTTCGCAGTCACACCGGGGGCTTCGCTCGTATCGTATGCCGCGGTCTTTGTCCAACTGTTGCTGCTGAAAGCGTGGAATCAGGTAATGGAATGGCGCACGACTTTCCAAAACGACCGCAGCATGAAACGGATGGACGTCATCATTCGATTTGCGGCGAATACACTCGTTCTTTATTTTGTTTTCCAATCTGTTTATATGTATGCGCTTCTCGTCTATGTCATTATGGCTGTTCTTTATCTGTATATGTCTTCCGCAGCAAAACGGAAAACATTTAAATGGGAAAGCCATATTGAGTCCGAATTGAGACGAAAGCAGCGTTTCTATCGGATTGCCAACCTGTTTACTGATGTGCCGCATTTGCGAAAGCAAGCCAAACGCAGAGCTTATCTCGACTTTTTGCTGCGGCTCGTGCCGTTTGAACAGCGCAAAACATTTGCCTATATGTTCACCCGCGCCTTTTTGCGTTCGAGTGATTATTTGGGCATTCTTGTCAGATTAACGATCGTTTTCGCGCTGATCATTATGTATGTCTCAGCCAGCCCGCTGATTGCCGCGGTTTTGACTGTGTTTGCCATTTTCATTACGGGCATTCAGCTTCTGCCGCTCTTCGGCCACTTTGACCATCTGGCGCTTCAAGAGCTGTACCCTGTGAAAAAAGAAACAAAGCTGAAAAGCTATTTCTCTCTATTAAAAACTGCACTTAGTATTCAAGCGATGCTGATGTCTGTTGCATCTGCCTATGCAGCCGGCTTGACCGGTTTTCTGTACGCGCTGATCGGTTCTGCCGTTCTGATTTTTGTTGTTTTGCCTGCTTATATGACAACCAGGCTGAAAAAGCACGGAAAGCTGTGAACTGAAAAGAGGTAATCAAATGACAGATAATCAGCTGCTGATGCAGGAAGCTTTGGAATGGAAAATGCATTTTTTGCGAAAGGATTCCATGTTTGAACGCTTTTCGAAGCGTGTCCAGACGAAGGTGAATGAACGGATTCCTGAAAAAATCCATACGGTCGTCACCGAGAGTGTGAGAAAAATGGTAGAAGCGACAATGGCCGGCTCCAATATCATCACTTATAAAAAGGATACAAGTGCACTGTCGCTCAGTGAAAAAAATGAATTGGCGAAAAAAACGATTGTTTCTTATCAGAAAGTGGCAGCTGCTGAGGGAGTCGGCACCGGAGCGGGCGGCATTTTTTTAGGCATTGCTGATTTTCCGCTGCTGCTTTCAATTAAGATGAAGTGTTTATTTACCTTGTCTTCCATTTACGGCTTTAATGTCAAGGATGCACAAGAAAGGATGTTTTTGCTGCTCGTGTTTCAGCTTGCGTTTTCGAGTGATGATGGCCGTAAATCGCTTTTTTCTGTCATCGAAAATTGGGAGACGGAGAAAAAGAGCATCGACTGGAGAGTGTTCCAGCAGGAATATCGCGATTATATCGACGTCGTGAAGCTTTTTCAGCTTTTGCCGGGCGTTGGAGCGGCAGTCGGCGGAATTGCCAATTATAAGCTGCTTGCTCAGCTTGGAGAAACGGCAAGACATGTTTTTCATCTGAGGATATTAAAGGAAACAGCCGGAGAATAAACACTCCGGCTGTTTTTTTATAGCTGATGATAGGTGATCGCAGCGCCGGCAAGGACCTTGGCCGCTGTCAGCATGGCTTTTTCGTTGATATCAAATTTCGGATGGTGGTGGGAATAAACTCGGTCTGGCTGTTCGGGAGCGGCACCTGTAAAGAAAAAAGTGCCTTTCACGTTTTGTAGGTAATAAGCAAAATCCTCGCCGCCCATTTGCGGTTCACCGTCAATGACCTGCTGAACGCCCTCGGTATTCTTTGCGGTGCTCACCAAGTGGCTCGTTTCGGCAGGATGGTTCACAACCGCCGGATAACCCTGTTCATAGGTGTACTCATAGGACGCGCCGTGCATGCTGCATATTCCTTTTACAACCGCTTCAATTTCTTTCTCCAGAATGTCCCGGACATTTTCATCAAAAGAACGCGCTGTGCCGATGAGTACTGCTTGGTCTGCGATGACATTAAACGGATTGTCGGCGATGAAGGAGCCTGTCGAAATGACGGCGGATTGAATCGGATTGACTTTGCGGCTGACAATGTGCTGCAAAGAGGAAACGATTTGCGAACCGATCAGGACGGCGTCTTTAGTATCATGCGGATGAGCGCCGTGGCCGCCCTTTCCGAAGACTTTAATCGTAAATCGGTCTGCCGCCGCCATTACGGCGCCGGGGCGGCAGAGAATAGTTCCGAGCGGCTCAGTTGCCCAAAGATGAGTGCCGAATATCACATCCGTGTTTTCTAGACAGCCGTCATCGATCATTGGCTTTGCGCCTCCCGGATAATATTCTTCTGCATGCTGGTGGATCATCACAAATGTTCCCTTCAGTTCATGTCTGTTTTGGTGAAGGACCTTGGCCACTGCGAGAAGAGCTGCGGTGTGGCCGTCGTGGCCGCATGCATGCATGACACCAGGCACTTTGGAGGCGTAAGGGACATCTTTTTCATCTTGAATGGGGAGAGCGTCAAAGTCGGCCCTCAAAGCGACTGTAGGGCCGGGTTCGCTTCCTTCTATATATGCTAAAACCCCTCTGCCGCCAACGTTTGTGCGGATTGGGACTCCTAACGATTCATAATAGGAAGCAATAAATGCGGCGGTTTTTTCTTCTTGAAATGAAAGCTCAGGATACATATGAAAATGGCGCCTGATCTCAACCATTTCTTCAAAACAGCCGTCGAGCTGTTTGTTTATCTCTTTCTGCAGTGTGGATATGGACAAAGCCGCTTCCCCCTTTTCTATGTTTTCCATGATTGTATAGAAAAAGTCTGAATATTTCAACTCGTGCTGTTTTAAAGCATCATCACAGCTGCGAGGGTTGTCACCAAAAGGCCAATCGCGACGGGAATGAAGTTTTTTCTGGCAAGCTCAAAAGGATCAACTTTGCAAATGGCCGCCGCGGGAATCAACGCCCATGGGACCAGTGTTCCTCCGCCCACCCAGATGGCAGAGATTTGTCCGAGCGCGGTCAGAACGGCGGGATCGGCATGGAGAGCGGACGAAAAGAGCTTTGCGATGGAGCCGGCGAGAGAAATGCCAGAAAATCCTGAGCCGTCAAGGCCTGTTATGGCTCCAGCGGCAGTTAATGCAGCGGCGGCAAGCTCCTTTGACATAGGCATCATATGGGATAAAGCAATGCCAAGATCGTTGACAATGCCGTGGGAACCTTTAGGGAGTGAAGTGCCCAGTATGCTCTCATAGCCTGAGTCGCCAAGATAAAAGAAAGCGGCAATCGGGATGACGGGGCCGAAAACCTTAAAACCGAACTTAAATCCGTCAATAAAATAGCCGGTGATTTTTTCAAGCCCTTTATGCTTATACACGAAAAAATGAACGGTAAAGAGGATACAAATTGCAGACCCGCCAATTAACGCGGTGGCATCATTTCCTTGTAGGTTAAACAAGAGCATGCAGGCGATATCTGCAAGAAAGGCAAGCGGAATCAAAAAAGCCAGTATGGACCGCAGGCGTTTTGGCAAGTACAGCGAGTTGTCTTGTTCGCCGGAAAGAACGGGGGAAAAAGAAGCGAGATGCTTCTGCTTTTTGCGTTCGCGCTGAATCATGATAAAGGCAGCGGTTGTTGTTGTCACACCCATAATCAGCACAAGCGGAATGCTGGCCGAGACGACATCACCGACTGGAATGCCTGCTGCATCTGCAGTCAGCTTTGGCGCCGCCTGAATGACAAAGTCTCCTGAGAGGGCAAAACCGTGTCCGAATAAGTTCATGGCCATGGCCGCGGCAAGAGGCGTCAAACCGGCACGTGCGGCTGCGGGGAGCAGGACGGCGCCGATCAAAGCGACACCTGGAGAAGGCCAGAAGAAGAGAGAAATGGCGAACATCAGGCCTCCAATCAGCCAATAGGCAGTCACAGGCCCTCTCACAAGGCTTGCAAAGGGAGAAATCATCGCTTCATTTATCCCTGTTTTTGTTAACAAATCACTCATCGAAACGATAAAGCAAATGATGAAAATCGTGGGCAGCAGTTCGCCGGCCGCATAGATAAAGCTGTGGAATAAACTGCTGACAGAAGCTGAAAGTGAATGGCTGGCCCATAGCGATATGATAAAAATGCCGAATAGAGAAATAAATGTCGTGTCTTTTCTCAGCAGCATAAATAGGATAATTGCTCCGATAAAAAACACATACAGAACATGGACAGACAAAATCCCGACTTCCATCATCGATCACTCCTTCCGCTTACAGATTATTCATAGGCGGGCGGAAGGTGCCGGGACAGAGGGGAGGGTTATGATGGAAGATGAACATTGATCTGTTTCAGCTGCTCAATCAGATGATGCCTTAATACTCTATTCGCTTTTTGCAGATGTTTTGGGAAGCATTCAGGAGAAAAAAATGACGCACCCTTCAGCAAGCCAGTTTTTTCTATAGGCGATGCTGCTTTCCGATGGCTCTAAATATGAATCATCCTCGTGCTGCATTTCGTAATCATCAAATCCGAACTGAAAACCGCAGCACGGGCAGATTTCATGAGAATGATTGCCTTCATGATCATATGGCGGTTCAGCCAATCCCTTAAACCCGCAGACTGGGCAAGTATGCTTCATTTTGCTTTCCTCCCAATAAAATAAGCTGCCGGACATGCCGGCAGCTATTCGACAGCGAAATATGTGGTGACATAGGAAGGCCGGGAGAAGATCGACGTTGTGTCAATTCCGGCAGATGTATCGCGTTTTTTGTGGGCTTCTTTGTAAGAACCGGACTGCTGCCAGTCTTGAAAGGCGCTTTCCGTTTCCCACAAGGTCAGAATGACATAGGTGTCACTGTCAAGCGGACGGAGCACTCGAATTGCTTCAAAGCCAGGCTCGTTTTCGACTTTTCCCGCTCTGTTTTTAAATCTGTTTTCAAACAGCGGACGCCCTTCCTGAGTAACGGCAATATTGTTCAATACTGCAAAACCAGGATGTTTGATCTCTCCGACTTGGTCAATGACTTCATAAGCGTGTGGTGCCTGGAAAACGGTATCTCCGTTTGTTTCATGAATTAAAATGGCGTTTTCCTGCCCCTGCATCAAAAGGATATTTTCTGAGGGATGCTTCTGTACGATCGTTTTTAAAAAATCGGCTGTCCCATATGTAATATAAACCTTCATATCAGCCACCTCCTGCTTGCTAGTATATCAAAACAATGGTATAAGTTTCTATTGGCGAGTGCTTCGAACATAATTCCAAACAATTTTTCCCATACTACCTTTAGAAAGGCGAGGTGAGTTCATGTTTAAGATAAAGAAAAAGAAACTTTTTATACCTATCATTATTTTAGTGTTAACTGCTTTTCTCGCTTTAATAGGATATATTTCAATTATTTTTCTCGGCCATTATGTCATAGATGAAAAAAAGCTTATTCTTCATGCTTCTTCAAAAATTGTTGATCAAAACGGAGATGAGGTTGCAAGCCTGTATACAGAAAATCGCGAGCCGGTCTCGATCAATGAGATTCCTAAGCAGGTCAGAGAAGCGTTTATCGCTGTTGAGGATAAAAGGTTCTATGAGCATCACGGCATTGATGCAAAATCTGTCGGAAGAGCAGTGTATCGCGATATATTAGCAGGCGGAAAGGTGGAAGGCGGAAGCACGATCACCCAGCAGCTTGCCAAAAATATTTTTCTGACACATGACAAAACGTTTCTAAGAAAAACAAAAGAAGTGATCATTGCGATCAATCTTGAACGGGATTACAGCAAGGACAAGCTGCTTGAAATGTATTTAAATCAGCTTTACTTCGGACATGGGGTTTACGGCATACAAGCGGCGTCCCACTATTATTTTAATAAAGAAGTAAAAGATTTGACTGTATCTGAAGGCGCTGTTTTGGCCGCTATTCCGAAGGCGCCTTCTACGTACTCTCCAATTTTGCACCCTGATAAAAATAAGGAGCGGCGTGATACAATTCTAGGTATGATGAATGACCAAGGCTATATCAGTGCGAAAGAGGCTGTCACCGCACAGGGCCGAACGCTTGGACTGCACGTGAAGAAACAGTCGGAAACACCTTGGTTTGACAGCTACATTGACCTTGTGATCAAAGAGGCGGAAGACAAGTATTCCATTTCCGGAGAGCAGCTTCTTCAAGGCGGATACACGATCAAGGTGCCGCTCGATTCGAAGCTGCAGAAGACGGCTTACCAGGTGATGAAAGAGGGAAGCTATTATCCCGGAACAGATCAGAATGCCGAGGGAAGCGCGGTCTTTATTAATAACAAGACAGGCGGTGTAGAAGCGGCCATCGGCGGAAGGGATTACACATCCAAAGGATATAACCGTGTCACAGCTGTCCGCCAGCCGGGTTCCACATTTAAGCCGCTTGCTGTATACGGACCGGCGATGCAGGAAAAGAAATTTAAGCCATATTCTCTATTGAAGGATGAGTTGCAGTCCTACGGAGATTATACGCCGAAAAACTACGACAGCCGGTATGAGGGCGAAGTCACTATGTCTGACGCCATTACGTACAGCAAAAACGCGCCGGCTGTCTGGACGCTGAATGAGATCGGCGTCGAAACAGGAAAATCTTATTTGAAAGCAAACGGCATTGATATCCCTGATGAAGGACTTGCTCTCGCTCTAGGCGGCTTGGAAAAAGGCGTTTCGCCGCTCCAGCTTGCCGGCGCGTTTCATACATTTGCCGCGAATGGAACGTATACGGAACCCTTCTTTATCTCGAGCATAATAGATGAAGACGGAGAAACAATAGCCGATCATAAAGAGGAAGGAAAGCGGGTTTTCAGCAAGCAGACGTCTTGGAATATGACGAGAATGCTGCAGCAGGTAGTCAAAAAGGGAACGGCCACGTCCGGCACCTATCACGGCGACCTGGCGGGAAAAACAGGTTCTACATCTTATACAGGCGTCTCCGGCGCGACAAAGGACGCCTGGTTTGCAGGCTATACGCCGAAAATAACCGGGGCAGTCTGGATGGGCTATGACAAAACGGATCAAAACCATTATTTGAAAGCCGGGAGCTCATACCCGACGCGGCTGTTTAAGGATATTTTGACACAGGCAGGAGAAACCGGTCATGTGTTCACAAAGCTTAAAAACGTTAAAGAACTGGAAAGCCCGATTGAGCTGAAGCCGGTCAAAACACTCACAGCCGATTACACATTTAAAGCAGCGGGGCTCTTTACTATTGAATTAAAGTGGGACGCTCAAGAGGATGATCGGGCCGTATACAGAATTTATGTAAACAAGGACGGCGAGGAGTCGCTTCTTGATTCGGTTGAAGGGAAGGGAAGCTATGAAATTCCTTATGCCAACTTATTTTCGGGCGCGTCTTATAAAATTGTGCCTTATAATACACAGACAAAAAGAGAAGGGGAAGGAACCGATTACGTTCAGCCAAAATTGTTTTCCTCTTAATGGAATTCGGCGATTTTTTGAACTTTGAGCTACATTTCTATACCATTTGCCTAAAACAAGGTATAGTGTAATAAGTCAAGAAATACGAACGTATGGTTGCCGTATGAAAGGTGGAAATCAGATGAGTAAACGAGAAACGTTTAACGAGACGTTTTTAAAAGCTGCGCGGGGAGAAAAAGCGGATCACACGCCTGTGTGGTATATGAGGCAAGCAGGGCGCTCACAGCCGGAATACCGCAAGCTGAAGGAAAAGTACGGATTGTTTGAGATTACCCATCAACCCGAACTTTGTGCGTATGTCACAAGACTGCCGGTTGAGCAATACGGAGTCGATGCTGCAATCCTTTATAAAGATATCATGACGCCGCTGCCGTCAATCGGTGTGGATGTTGAAATCAAAAACGGGATCGGTCCTGTGATTGATCAGCCAATCCGGTCTCTGGCGGACATTGAAAAACTCGGCCAAATTGATCCGGAACAGGACGTGCCGTACGTGCTTGAGACAATTAAACTGCTTGTCAATGAGCAGCTGAACGTCCCGCTCATCGGTTTCTCAGGTGCGCCTTTTACGCTTGCAAGCTATATGATCGAAGGCGGCCCGTCGAAAAACTACAATAAAACAAAAGCCTTCATGTACAGCATGCCAGATGCATGGAATCTGCTGATGTCCAAGCTTGCCGACATGATCATCGTGTACGTGAAAGCGCAGATTAAGGCAGGCGCAAAAGCGATTCAAATCTTTGATTCGTGGGTCGGCGCATTGAATCAGGCAGATTACAGAACATACATCAAACCCGTAATGAACCGGATTTTTTCAGAGCTCGCAAAGGAGAATGTGCCGCTGATCATGTTTGGCGTCGGCGCAAGCCATCTTGCAGGTGATTGGCATGACCTTCCTCTCGATGTTGTCGGGCTTGACTGGAGACTCGGCATTGCTGAAGCCAGATCAAAAGGAATTACTAAAACAGTGCAGGGCAACCTGGACCCGTCCATTTTGCTTGCGCCATGGGAAATCATTGAGCAGAAAACGAAGGAAATACTTGATCAGGGTATGGAGTCAGACGGCTTCATTTTCAATCTTGGCCATGGGGTATTTCCTGATGTCAGTCCCGAGGTTTTGAAAAAACTGACAGCATTTGTCCATGAATATTCACAAAACAAAAAAATGGGTCAATATTCCTAAGCATATCTTTTGGTATCTTAATGATATCCTGTCAAAATGTTTGTATCAGATCATTAAAGAGGGTGTAAACAGTGAGTAGAAAGAAAATGGGGCTTCTCGTGATGGCGTACGGCACGCCTTATAAGGAAGAAGATATTGAACGTTATTATACACATATCAGAAGAGGCAGAAAGCCTGAACCTGAAATGCTTCAAGATTTGAAAGACAGATACGAAGCGATTGGCGGCATTTCACCGCTTGCCAAAATCACAGAAGAGCAGGCGCATAATCTGGAACAGCACTTGAATGAAATTCAGGATGAGATTACGTTTAAAGCGTATATCGGACTGAAGCATATCGAGCCGTTTATTGAAGACGCCGTAGCAGAGATGCATAAGGATGGCATTACAGAAGCAGTCAGCATCGTACTGGCGCCGCATTTCTCCACGTTCAGCGTTCAGTCCTACAACAAACGCGCCAAAGAAGAGGCTGAAAAACTCGGCGGCTTAACGATTACGTCAGTTGAAAGCTGGTACGATGAACCGAAGTTCGTGAAATATTGGGTTGACCGAGTGAAGGAAACATATGCGTCAATGCCTGAGGATGAAAGAGAAAACGCAATGCTCATCGTATCCGCACACAGCCTGCCGGAAAAAATCAAAGAATTTGGAGACCCGTACCCGGACCAGCTGCATGAATCGGCGAAATTGATTGCTGAAGGCGCAGGCGTTTCCGAATATGCTGTCGGCTGGCAAAGTGAAGGGAACACGCCTGATCCTTGGCTCGGACCCGATGTTCAGGATTTAACACGTGATTTATTCGAACAAAAAGGCTATCAAGCATTTGTATATGTTCCTGTTGGATTTGTCGCGGATCACTTAGAAGTGCTTTATGATAATGATTATGAATGCAAAGTGGTGACTGACGATATCGGCGCAAGCTATTACCGGCCGGAAATGCCAAATGCCAAGCCTGAATTTATTGATGCTTTGGCAACAGTCGTATTAAAAAAATTAGGACGTTAAAGAAGGCGATGAACATGAGTGACGGCAAAAAACATGTAGTCATCATCGGCGGCGGCATTACCGGTTTAGCCGCCGCCTTCTATATGGAAAAAGAAATCAAAGAAAAGAATCTGCCGCTTGAACTGACGCTTGTTGAGGCAAGTCCGAGAGTCGGCGGAAAAATCCAGACTGTCAAGAAGGACGGCTATATCATCGAAAGAGGGCCAGACTCATTTCTGGAACGAAAGAAAAGCGCCCCGCAGCTTGTTAAAGACTTAGGTCTTGAGCATTTGCTTGTCAACAATGCGACCGGACAATCCTATGTGCTTGTAAACCGCACTCTGCATCCAATGCCGAAGGGCGCTGTAATGGGGATACCGACAAAAATTGCGCCGTTTGTTTCTACGGGTCTGTTTTCTTTGTCTGGGAAGGCGAGAGCTGCAATGGATTTCATCCTGCCTGCTAGCAAAACAAAGGATGATCAGTCATTGGGAGAATTCTTCCGCAGACGTGTCGGAGATGAAGTGGTCGAGAACTTAATCGAGCCGCTTCTATCAGGGATCTACGCAGGCGACATTGACAAGCTCAGCCTGATGTCGACATTCCCGCAATTTTACCAGACGGAACAAAAGCATAGAAGCCTGATTCTCGGCATGAAAAAAACAAGGCCTCAAGGCTCAGGCCAGCAGCTGACGGCAAAAAAACAAGGGCAGTTCCAGACTCTGTCAACCGGTTTGCAGACCCTTGTAGAAGAGATCGAAAAGCAGTTAAAGCTGACGAAGGTGTATAAAGGCACAAAAGTGACCAAACTCAGCCATAGCGGCTCTGGCTATTCGCTCGAACTGGATAACGGCGTCACACTTGATGCTGATTCAGTAATTGTGACTGCTCCGCATAAAGCGGCTGCGGGAATGCTTTCTGAGCTTCCTGCCATTTCTCATTTGAAAAATATGCACTCCACATCCGTGGCAAACGTCGCTTTAGGTTTCCTTGAAGGCTCCGTCCAAATGGAGCATGAGGGCACGGGTTTTGTCATTTCAAGAAACAGTGACTTTGCGATCACAGCCTGTACGTGGACGAATAAAAAATGGCCGCACGCAGCGCCGGAAGGCAAAACGCTGCTTCGAGCATATGTCGGAAAAGCTGGAGACGAATCCATTGTCGATCTATCAGATAATGACATTATCAACATTGTGTTAGAAGACTTAAAGAAAGTCATGAACATAAACGGCGAGCCGGAAATGACATGTGTCACCCGATGGCATGAAAGCATGCCGCAGTACCATGTCGGCCATAAGCAGCGTATCAAGGAGCTGCGTGAAGCACTTGCATCTGCGTATCCGGGTGTTTATATGACAGGCGCTTCTTTCGAAGGTGTCGGCATTCCCGACTGCATTGATCAAGGAAAAGCTGCCGTGTCTGACGCGCTTACCTATTTATTCAGCTAAAACCTCCGCTTTATCGCGGAGGTTTTTTTGATGTGCAATGGCAATATTGTGTAAAAAAATGATTGAATTGAACAGCAGGTTATGATACATTTGCATATGTACTTAATGACTAAAATGTTCAAACGGTCAGTTTCGAGGTGAATACAATGTCAATAGATCGAAAAAAGCTCATTTTGGAGGCGGCTACAAAGTCTTTCACGCAGTTCGGGTATAAAGCGACGACAATGGATCTTGTCGCAAAACTTGCGAACGTGGGGAAGGGAACCATTTATACTTTTTTCAAAAACAAAGAAGAGCTGTTTGACGAGATTTTCACTACTTTATTAAAGGAAATGAAGCAAAAAGCGGATGAAGCGATGGAGCCGAACCTTCCGTTCCATGAAAATGTGCACAGAGCGCTGTTTGCCATTCTGGAGTTCAGGAAAACACATCAGCTGACGATTAAAATTTTCCAAGAAAATGCCGAGATTGGTACAATGGCAGTTCAGGAAGTGATCCAGAAAATGGAGCGAGCCATACTGTCTTATATCAAAAGTAAGATTGAAGACGGGATCAAAAGCGGCGCAATCAAGCCGTGCGACCCTGAACTGACAGCCTTTGTGATGCTGAAGCTTTATATCGCGCTCATTTTTGACTGGGAAAAACAACACCCCCCGCTTGATAAAGAGACAATTGCGGGACTGCTTGAATTGTATGTTGTCAAAGGATTGTCAGCGAACTAGATAATCCTTTCTCTTTGCAAGAAAATGACCATTTTTCATGATGAGTCAGTTTTAGAATGGAGGCATCAGGATGAACACAATACGAAGTCAGTGGAAAGACATCGTAACAAGTAAAAAATTATTGATTCCCATCATCGCCATTTTGTTTGTCCCGCTTATTTACAGCGGCGTATTCTTAAAGGCTTATTGGGACCCGTACGGCACAGTTGACCAGCTGCCTGTCGTTGTCGTCAACCAAGACAAGGGAGCAACGTATGAAGGAGAAAAACTTCAAATCGGTGATGATCTGGTCAAAGAATTAAAAGATAATAACAACTTTGATTGGCATTTTTCCAATGATCTCGACCAATCGTTAAAGGACTTATTGAATCAAAAATATTATTTAGTTGTCGAGATTCCTGAGGATTTTTCTAAGAATGCCAGCACTGTATTAGACAAAAATCCGAAAAAATTGGATCTGAAATACCACACAAATGCAGGTTCTAACTATGTAGGGGCAACGATCGGCGAAAAAGCGATTGATAAACTGAAAGCCTCTGTTTCAAAAGAAGTGACCGAGCAATATACGAAAGTTATTTTTGATAACTTTAAAGATATCGCAAAAGGTTTGAGCGACGCGAGCAGCGGCGCGAAAAAAATTGATGACGGCACAAAGGATGCGAAAAACGGAAGCGCACAGCTGAAAGAAAATCTGGCGAAGCTGAAGGAAAGCACCGCTACCATCAGTGACAAAACAGCGCAGCTTGCAGATGGAGCGGCTCAGGTGACGAGCGGCATCCAATCACTTGACAGCTCGCTCGGTAAATTCCAGGACAGCAGCAACCAGATTTATGATAAATCTGGTCAACTTGCAGCAGGATCAGGCGAACTGACAAGCAAGATGAATGAACTTCTTGCTGGACTTCAAAATGTGCAGAAGGGTGCGCCTAATCTTACTAACGGGCTGGATCAGCTCAACAGTAAAGCGCAAGAAGAGTCGGAAAAAGCAGCAAAAGCGGAAAAACTCATAAATGCGCTCGATTTAACGAAGCTTGAAACTGCTGTAAACAATCTGGAAAAATCAGAAACTGCGATGAAGGAATTTAAAAAACAGCTGTCTGACTTTGAAAACAGCTTAAAAAACCGTGATCAGGCATTCAAAAATCTCATCAATTCGAGTGATTTCTTAACAGCGGAGCAAAAAAGCCAGTTGATCAGCTCTGTTGAAAAGCAACTTCCGAAAGTTGATGCGCCTGATTTTGATGAAATTTTAAGTGGACTTCCTGCAGCTGATCAGTTGCCTGACATCGCAACGATAAAAAGCTCTCTTGAAGACGTGAAAGCGCAGGTGGCGCAGGTGAAAGCCATGCCGGAAGCTACATCTAAGCTTTATAACGGCGCAAAAACAATCCAAGATGCAATTGACAGATTAACTGAGGGAGCTGATAAGATATACAATGGTTCACAGAAGCTGACAGATGGCCAAACTAAACTGACAGCGGGTATCGGTGAATATAATAAGCAGTTCGCAAAAGCAAAAGCGGGCTCAGAGCAATTGGTGACAGGAAGCAGCCAAGTATCCGGCGGATTGTTTAAGCTGTTAGACGGGTCTAAACAGGTCCAAAGCGGATCATCAAAACTTGCAGACGGATCTGCATCACTTGATACAGGTTTAGGCAAGCTATTGGACGGCACAGGAGAGCTGTCTAGTAAGCTGAAGGATGCGGCTGATCAAACAGGAGATATCGATGCTGATGATCAAACATATGGCATGTTTGCGGATCCGGTTAAAACCAAAGATGATGCCATTCATTCCGTTCCTAACTATGGAACAGGGCTGACACCTTATATCCTGTCAATGGGCTTGTATGTCGGCGGCATCATGCTGACGGTTGTCTTCCCGCTGAAGGAAGCGTCAGGACGTCCGAGAAACGGTTTTGAGTGGTTCTTCAGCAAATTCAATGTCATGATGCTTGTAGGAATCATTCAATCATTGATTGTGGCGACGGTTCTTCTATTGGGAATTGGTCTCGAGGTAGAGAGCACGTGGAGATTTTACGTGTTTACAATCATTACGAGTCTCGCTTTCCTGGCGATGATTCAATTTTTGGCTACAACGATGGGCAACCCTGGACGTTTTATCGCAGTCATTATTTTAGTGCTGCAGCTGGGAGCGAGCGGAGGAACCTTCCCGCTTGAATTGCTCCCGAATTTCTATCAGGTCATCCATGGCGCATTGCCGATGACCTACAGCATTAACGGATTCAGAGCGGTCATTTCAAACGGTGACTTTGGCTACATGTGGCAGATGGCCGGCGTCTTAATCGGCATCGCCCTCGTCATGATTGCACTAAGCATTACTTACTTTACAATGTTAAGCCGAAAGGAAGAAACATCAGAAGAACAGCCGGCTTCATAAAGAAAAAGAACTTGTTTCCTTGGAAACAAGTTCTTTTTTTGTTACATTCCCCATTTAATTATCAATCCTGTATAGGTTAATCCGCCGCCAAACCCGAAAAGCAAAACGATTTGATCTTTTTGCAGCTTCCCGGCTTTCACTGCGAGATCGAGCGCCAAAACAATTGAAACCGAAGACGTGTTTCCGTAATGCTCAACACTAGTGAGCGTTTTTTCAATCGGGAACGGTGTTTTTTCACAAATTGACTCGATCATGCGCAAGTTGGCGCTGTGAGGAACAAACCAATCGAGATCATCAGAGCTGAGTCCTGCTTTATGTAAAAGCCGTTCAAATTCGCCAGGGACGGTTCTTGCGGCCCATTTATATACCTCGCGTCCGTTTTGCACCATTTTTCCAGAACCGACAAGCTGCACACCGTTTATTTCATTTCGCAGTCCGGCACGATACAAAATATCGCCGCCGTTCCCGCTTGTTCCTTGTACAGACGCAAGAAATCCCGGCGTCTCTTCATCTCGTTCCACTAACAGCGCACCAGCGGCATCGCCGAACAGAACGCATGTCGTTCGATCGGTATAATCCGTTACCTTTGATAACGTCTCTCCGGCGATCACGAGAATTTTTTGATGAAGGCCAGATGTGATCAATCCATTTGCCAAATGGAGGCCGTAAGTCAGCCCGGCGCATGTCGCATTAATATCCAGCGCGCCGGTGCTTTCCCAGCCGAAATATTCCTGTACGCGGCATGCCGTACTTGGAAAGGCGTAATCGGATGTGGTTGTGGCAACGAGGATCATATCGACATCATCAAGTGTTCCTTTATAACGGCTCTTGAGATTCTTCACCGCTTCTATGCATAAATCAGAGGTAAATTGATGTTCATCTGCAATCCGGCGTTCTCTCATTCCTGTGCGCTGAACGATCCATTCATCAGAGGTATCAACGATCTTTTCTAAATCTGCATTGGTTAAACGTCTGCTCGGCGCATAGGTGCCGATAGCTGTAATTTTTGCTTTTGACATATGAATCACTCCTTATGGTCAGATTATAACACTAGATATTAGTATCTGGTACTAAAAAGAAGGTTTTTTTACAAAAAAAGAGAAGTGTAGAATAGGGAATCTATGAAAAAGAAAAAGGAGGCTGAAAAATGGTCAGTCAAGAAGCAGTAGTCTTTTTGGCATTATCCGGGGCTATTGCGTTTCTGTTGCCAATCGGGCTGATTGTATGGTTTAAGCGAAAGTATGGCGCCTCGCTTAAGGTGTTTTTTATTGGCGCTCTCACGTTTTTTGTCTTCGCTCAGCTGCTGGAAGGCGGCGTTCATGTTTATGTACTGCAAGTGAATGAAATGACGAAAGAAGTGATGCAACATCCATTATGGTATGGCGTTTACGGCTGCTTGATGGCCGGAATTTTTGAGGAGTGCGGAAGGTATATGATGATGCGATTTTTTATGAAGCGCCATCATACCTGGGCGGATGGTCTGGCTTTCGGGGCAGGCCATGGCGGGCTTGAAGCCATCCTGATTACAGGCTTGTCCTCTATCTCACTTATTGTATACGCATTTGCAATCAATAGCGGGACGTTTGAACAGCTTTTGGTCAATGGCGACGTCAAACAGGCGCTTTTGCCGATACAGGAGCAGCTGCTGCATACTCCTTCGTATGAATGGATGCTGGGCGGAATAGAAAGAATCAGTGCCATTGCCGTCCAAATTGGGCTGTCTCTGCTTGTTTTGTACGCGGTTAAAAGCCGCCGGCCGCTGTTTTTGTTGTATTCTATTCTTTTACATGCACTGTTTAATGTACCGGCGGTTTTATATCAGAGAGGAATCATAGAGCATGCTGCAGCTGTTGAAATCATTATTGCTCTTATAGCGGCTTTATCAGTTTATTGGATTGTAAAAGCAAAAAGGGTGTTTCAATAAAAGGTCCAAGCAGCAGCAATGCCCGCTTGGAAAAATGTGAATGGAAATATTCATTAAGCATGGGTCATCAGAATATTTCTGATTCAGTCTTTAGCAATGACAGCAAGAATGTCTGTGTTTTTTACAAGAGAAACAATGGTGTTTCTTTTTCTTCTTCTCGCAAGGGTCATGGCATTCTTTCTTTTTCTTGCAATGGTCGTGGAAATCTTTATCGAACCACTCGTCAAAGAACCAAAAATCATCGAACCAATCGTGACAACGACATTTCTGTTCATGTGAATGACGACAGCACATAGAAATCCCTCCTCTTCCCATGCTCTCTACAGCATATGAGAGATTGATAGGAAAAGATTGGACGGGTCCCTCGGGAAAAGAGTATATTTTAAGTAGAAAATAAAAGGAGGAATGCCCTATGACGTCTGTACGTAAAACGATGGAGCTCATTAAAGAACTGGTATCGATCCCAAGCCCGACCGGAAATACATATGAGGTGATCAATTATATTGAAAGCCTTTTAAAAGAATGGAAGGTAGAAACGGTTCGGAACCACAAGGGCGGCTTAATTGCAACGCTTCCAGGACGCGACACATCCCGGCATCGCATGCTGACTGCGCACGTTGACACCCTCGGCGCTATGGTAAAGGAAATTAAAGCGGACGGCCGGCTGAAAATCGATTTAATCGGCGGGTTCCGCTACAACTCGATTGAGGGGGAGTATTGCCAAATTGAAACCGCCTCAGGAAAAACGTACACAGGCACAATCTTAATGCATCAAACGTCTGTGCACGTATACAAAGACGCGGGAAAGGCTGAGCGGAATCAAGAGAATATGGAGATCCGCCTAGATGAACCTGTTCACTGCCGGAAAGATACGGAGGAGCTTGGCATTGGCGTCGGAGACTTTGTGTCGTTTGATCCACGTGTCGAGATCACATCAAGCGGATTTATTAAATCGCGCCATTTGGATGACAAAGCAAGCGTCGCCTTATTGCTCCGCTTAATTCATGAAATTCAAACAGAAGACATTGAGCTGCCGTATACAACCCATTTTCTTATTTCCAATAATGAAGAAATCGGTTACGGCGGGAATTCGAATATTCCTCCTGAAACAGTTGAATATTTGGCGGTTGATATGGGCGCTATCGGTGACGGGCAGGCGACAGATGAATATTCAGTATCAATCTGTGTGAAGGATGCGAGCGGGCCGTATCATTATCAGCTCAGAAAGCATTTAGTTCAATTAGCCGAGAAGCATCATATCGACTATAAGCTTGATATATATCCGTACTACGGGTCTGATGCGTCAGCAGCGATCAAATCCGGGCATGATATTGTGCATGGCCTCATAGGGCCGGGAATTGACGCTTCCCATGCATTTGAACGTACCCATAAATCATCTCTTCGCCATACCGCTAAGCTTCTGTATTACTATGTACAGTCACCAATGGTATAAGGGGGAGGGCCAATGAAGATTTATAAGCTGAAAAGCACATTCGGCTGGGAAGGTGATGACGGGTTGGGAGAACAGCTGATTCAGCAGATCCTTGCCGGAGAAAAAACCGCCACGTGCGCGCCGAAATCATTGTATTCAAAAGATGAATTGAGGGACGTTTATCAAACAGCGGGTCAGCTTGTTACCGTTTATGATAAACATGACAATCCAAGATGCAATATAAAAGTGACAGATGTCTTTGAAACCACCTTTGGTGCGCCTGATATGAGGTTAGTCAAAGGAGAGGGCAATGGAGACCGAATTGAGGAGTTTCAAGAGGATCATCGGATGGCATGGGCGGAACTGATCAAAAGCGGTGAACTGGAGCTGAATGAGGATACTGTTTTGATTACAGAGCTGTTTGTGCTTGTTAAAGATTAAAAAAAGCCTGCGGGGCAAGAACCCCGCAGGCTTTTCATTAACCAGAAATGGTTGCGTTTTGTTCTGTTTTCGATTGGGACATAACAGTTTCTGCTTTCGCAGGATTAAACATGCCTTCCCATTTAGACATCACAACGGCAGCAAGCGCGTTACCAGTCAGGTTGACAACTGTACGTGCCATATCCATGATGCGGTCTACGCCGGCAATAAAGGCAAGTCCTTCAGCCGGAACGCCGATGGTGCCAAGCGTTGCAAGCAAGACAACAAAAGAAGTACCAGGTACGGCAGCCATCCCTTTGGATGTCACCATTAAGACGAGCACAAGCGTAATTTGGTGCCAAATCGTCAAATCAATGCCATATACCTGTGCTAAAAAGAGTGCGGCAATAGATTGATAGAGAACGGAACCGTCTAAGTTAAACGTGTAACCGATCGGAATGACAAATGAAACAATGCCTTTTGGACATCCGATTTTCTCCATTTTTTCCATGATGCGCGGAAGAACCGTTTCAGAGCTGGACGTACTGAACGCCAGTAAGATTTCGTCCTTCATGTAAGCAAGGAACTTGAAGATGCTGATGCCGGCAATTTTTGCGACAATCCCGAAAATAACAATTAAGAAGAAAGCAAGCGCGACATAAACCAATCCGACGAGCTTTCCGAGAGAGATAAGAGAACCGAGTCCGAATTTAGACACAGTCACTCCGATAAGAGCGAAAACGCCGAATGGCGCCACTTTCATCACAAGGTTTACAACGTGGAACATGGCATGGGATACACCTTCAAAAAAGGCTAATACAGGCTTGCCTCTTTCACCGATCGCGGAAATACCCAATGCAAATAGTACTGTAAAGCAGATGATGGCTAGAAGATCCCCTTCGACCAATGACTGGAAGAAGTTTGTCGGCACAATATGGAGGAACGTTTCTGCCACTGATTTATTACTTTGTTCTTTTTCAGTTTCAACATATTGACTGATGTCCGATTTTTGAGCTTCGTGTATATTAACTCCTGTACCCGGATGGAAGATGTTTGCAAGGGCTAGTCCGAGAATAATGGCAAAAGTCGTGATGATCTCGAAGTACAGAATCGTTCTGAAGCCTAATTTACCGACTTGCTTTCCATTTCCTGCACCGGCTACACCGATGATTAAGCTGGAGACAACAATAGGAATCACTATCATTTTGATTAAGCGTAAAAAGAGATCCCCGATTGGCTGCAGGTAAGTAGGCAATGCTGGGTTGCCATACCAAATGACGCCAACAATGACACCTAGAATAAGTCCAACGAATATTTGTGTGGCTAATCCAAACTTAATTCTTTTCATAGATTACCTCCCAAAAAACAAAGTATCAACATATATCATGAATAGACATATATTTAATCTCACTATTAGATCAAATTATAATAGATAAGAAATCAATTCGTCTATAGTAAATTATATTTCGAAAATAAAGAATATTCAATGACATTATGATAATCACCAGAATTATCTAAAAACAGGTGAACTTTGACCTAACCTGACTATTATTTCAAAATTAAGAGATATGTGAAAAAATAAGAAAATCCCACGCGTAAGGCGCGGGATTTTCGCTCATTACAAATCGTTTACTTTTATACAGTCATTGCAGATATTACCATAACACTCATGCTGCTCTTCTATCTTTTTTCCGCATTCCGCACACTTTTTCGAAGGCAGGTTTCTAAAAAATTCTGTGATTTTCCCCAGCATAACCAATCCCTCTTTCCCCTTTGTAGTGATTTCATTGTAATATAACAGATCGCAAAAATCAATAACTGTTTTGATACAATGTTTAAAACATGCTTTTTTCAAGAAAAATGGGTATATTGAAGGAGGATCAATTTTTTTTGAAAAGATAGGAGGACATTATGAAAGTTACAGTTATCGGATGCTATGGCGGTTTTCCGGCCGCAAATGAAGCGACGTCAGGCTATTTGTTTCAGTCAGGTGATTACTCTCTGCTTGTTGATTGCGGCAGTGCCGTTTTGTCTAAGCTGTTCGGATATGTGCCGGCGGAAAAGCTGGATGCGGTCGTTCTGTCTCATTATCACCATGACCATATCGCTGATATCGGACCGCTGCAATTTGCCAAGCAAGTCGGTTCGTTTCTCGGCAAAGGAGAGCATACGCTTCCGATTTACGGACATGATGCTGATATAGAACAGTTTCAAAAGCTTACATATAAAACACATACAAAAGGGATCGCCTATCAGCCGGATCAGCCGTTGACTGCCGGTCCGTTTACGATCACCTTTTTAAAAACGATTCACCCGGTGACGTGCTATGCCATGCGGATTACTGACGGCAGCCACACTGTCGTTTATACTGCTGATTCCAGCTATCAGGATTCATTTATACCGTTTTCGAAAGATGCTGATTTATTGATCTCAGAATGCAATTTTTATGCCGATCAAGACGGAACAAGTGCAGGCCATATGAACAGCCTGGAAGCCGGGCGCATTGCAAAAGAAGCGGGAGCGGGAGAACTGCTGCTGACCCATTTGCCGCATTTTGGCGTGCATGACAACCTTCGCAAAGAAGCGAAAACCGTTTTTAACGGAGAAGTGAATATTGCGAAATCAGGTTTTGTGTGGGAAGGATAAAGGAGGAGCACCATGTTATTTATAGACAATCAAAATATCAATGATCCGCGGATCAATCTTGCTATCGAGGAGTACTGTGTAAAGCATTTAGACCCTGAACAGCAATATTTGCTCTTTTATGTGAATCAACCGTCTATTATCATTGGGAAAAACCAAAATACAATAGAAGAAATCAATACAAAATATGTTGAGGAAAACGGGATTATCGTCGTCCGCCGTTTATCAGGCGGGGGCGCTGTGTACCATGATCTGGGGAACTTGAACTTCAGCTTTATTACCAAGGATGACGGGGACAGCTTTCATAACTTTAAAAAATTCACTGAGCCAGTGATTCAGGCGTTACATCAGCTTGGGGTTGAAGCCGAATTAAGCGGCCGGAACGACATTGTAGTAGATGGCCGGAAAATATCCGGAAACGCTCAGTTTGCAACGAAAGGCCGTATTTTCAGCCACGGCACCCTCATGTTTGATTCAGCCATTGATCATGTTGTATCAGCATTAAAGGTGAAAAAGGATAAAATTGAATCAAAAGGCATCAAATCGATCAGAAGCCGAGTGGCAAACATCAGTGAGTTTATCGATGATAAAATGACCACCGAAGAATTCCGCAGCCATTTGCTTCGCCATATTTTTAACACAAACGACATTGGAAACGTGCCGGAGTATAAGCTGACGGAAAAAGATTGGGAGACCATTCATCAAATTTCGAAAGAGCGCTATCAGAATTGGGATTGGAACTACGGCCGCTCACCAAAATTTAACCTTAATCATTCGAAGCGTTATCCGGTTGGATCGATCGATTTGCGCCTGGAAGTCAAGAAAGGCAAAATCGAGGACTGCAAAATCTTCGGAGATTTCTTCGGTGTCGGTGATGTATCTGAAATTGAAAACCTGCTGGTCGGAAAACAATACGAACGCAGCGTCATCGCTGATGTGCTCGAAGGTGTGAATCTCAAGCATTACTTTGGGAACATTACGAAAGAGGATTTCCTTGATCTGATTTACTAAGGCAAAACACATCGTTTGAAAGAGCGGTTGTGTTTTTGAAATAATGGAGGCAGGAGGGATTCACATGAAAGTGTTTTTAATCGGAGCGAACGGACAAATCGGGCAAAGACTCGTCTCTTTATTCCAAGATAATCCTGATCATTCCATCAGAGCGATGGTCAGAAAAGAAGAACAGAAAGCGTCTCTTGAAGCTGCCGGTGCAGAAGCTGTGCTTGCGAATCTGGAGGGCAGCCCGGAAGAAATCGCCGCTGCGGCAAAAGGTTGTGACGCGATCATTTTCACAGCCGGTTCCGGCGGCAGCACAGGCTATGATAAAACGCTGCTGGTGGATCTTGATGGAGCGGCAAAAGCCATTGAAGCTGCGGCCATTGCCGGAATCAAACGGTTTATTATGGTCAGCGCCCTGCAAGCCCATCACCGTGAAAATTGGAATGAGGCACTCAAGCCTTATTATGTGGCCAAGCATTATGCTGATAAAATTCTGGAAGCGAGCGGTTTAACCTATACGATTATCCGTCCGGGAGGCCTTCGCAATGAGCCTGGAACGGGAACTGTTTCAGCAGCGAAGGATCTGGAGCGGGGATTTATTTCCCGTGATGACGTTGCAAAAACGGTCATTGCCTCTTTAGATGAGAAGAATACGGAAAATCGGGCCTTTGATCTGACAGAAGGAGATACGCCGATTGCCGAAGCATTGAAGAAACTATGACAGTACTGACACTCAGGGCTTTTTGCTCTTGAGTGTTTTTTTCTGTTTCTCTATAATGGAGAAGAAAGCTTGGCTTCAATAATGAATGACTATTCATTCACTTAAGGGGTGGGAGAATGAATCTTGTTTCAAAATTGGAAGAAACAGCATCTGAGAAGCCCGACAGCATCGCATGCAGGTTTAAAGATCACATGATGACGTATCAAGAGCTGAATGAATATATTCAGCGATTTGCGGACGGCCTTCAGAAAGCCGGTATGGAGAAAGGGGACCATTTAGCTTTGCTGCTTGGCAATTCGCCTGATTTTATCATCGCGTTTTTTGGCGCTTTAAAAGCTGGGATCGTGGTTGTTCCCATCAATCCGTTGTACACGCCGACAGAAATTGGTTATATGCTGACAAATGGCGATGTAAAGGCAATCGTGGGCGTTAGCCAGCTTTTGCCGCTTTATGAGAGCATGCATGAGTCGCTGCCAAAGGTTGAGCTCGTCATTTTATGCCAGACGGGGGAGGCCGAGCCGGAAGCTGCGGACCCAGAGGTCAGGATGAAAATGACAACGTTTGCAAAAATATTGCGGCCGACATCTGCCGCTAAACAAAACCAAGAACTTGTCCCTGATGATACCGCGGTTATTTTATATACGTCAGGAACGACTGGAAAACCGAAAGGCGCGATGCTGACTCATCAGAATTTGTACAGCAATGCCAACGATGTTGCAGGCTATTTGGGAATGGATGAGAGGGACAATGTAGTCTGCGCTCTTCCCATGTTTCACGTGTTTTGTTTAACCGTCTGTATGAATGCACCGCTGATGAGCGGCGCAACTGTCTTGATTGAGCCTCAATTCAGTCCGGCATCTGTTTTTAAGCTTGTCAAGCAGCAGCAGGCGACCATTTTTGCCGGTGTGCCTACAATGTATAACTACTTGTTTCAGCATGAAAACGGAAAGAAAGATGATTTTTCTTCGATCCGGCTGTGCATTTCGGGAGGCGCGGCCATGCCAGTCGCGTTGCTGACGGCGTTTGAAGAAAAATTCGGTGTTACCATTTTGGAAGGCTACGGGCTCTCGGAAGCATCACCCGTCACGTGCTTTAACCCGTTTGACAGGGGCAGAAAGCCGGGCTCCATCGGGACAAGTATCTTACATGTCGAAAACAAGGTCGTAGATCCGCTCGGACGCGAGCTGCCCGCTCACCAGGTCGGTGAATTGATCGTGAAAGGCCCCAATGTGATGAAGGGCTATTATAAAATGCCGATGGAAACAGAGCATGCATTAAAAGACGGGTGGCTTTATACGGGGGACTTGGCAAGACGGGATGAGGACGGCTATTTTTACATTGTTGACCGGAAAAAAGACATGATCATTGTAGGAGGATACAATGTGTATCCGCGGGAGGTGGAGGAGGTGCTGTACAGCCATCCGGACGTCAAGGAGGCGGTTGTCATCGGCGTGCCGGACCCCCAAAGCGGGGAAGCGGTAAAGGGATATGTGGTGCCGAAACGCTCTGGGGTAACAGAGGAGGACATCATGCAGCACTGCGAAAAGCATCTGGCAAAATACAAGCGGCCTGCCGCCATTACGTTTCTTGACGATATTCCGAAAAATGCGACGGGGAAAATGCTCAGACGGGCACTGAGAGATATTTTGCCCCAATAAAATGAAAAAGCGAAGCGGTTAGCTTCGCTTTTTCATTTTCAATCCTTTGCTTCTTTTTTAATAATATTTAGCAGCGCCTTTGTATCATTTTTGCTCAATTTGTAGTATGTGCCATCCTTCGAAAAAACGGCTTGCTGGCTGCCGTCAATCCATAGTCTGAATGAGTCATACCGGTCTTTATGAAACTTGATTGTCCCTTCGTAATCAGGGGCTGATGTTTTTTCTGTCTTCACCTGTTTTCCCTGATTCATAATATCCAGCATATCTTTGACGTGCTGTCTTTTTTCAATCTCGATATCTTCCTGGCCGCTTGAAGACAGTGTGATCAAATCCGCGTCTACCGATTGATACACATCGCCTGATCGGCTGTAAAGATAAAAAAATGCGATAAACACAAGACCGATTACCACGATGGCTGCCACTATTTTTTTCATTTGCATCACTCCAAACATTGTTAGTTTTCCCAGCGATCGGGCTTTCCATGCTTAAAAGGGTGGAAAAGTGCGGAACACAGCTTGGTTCTAAGAATTTGAATTTATGATTACAATAGAAGTAACGGGTTGATGTGAGGAGTGAGGCGTTATGCGCAAGTGGATTGCGGCAGCAGGACTTGCTTACGTGCTGTACGGGCTGTTTTTTTATTGGTATTTTTTCCTGTCGGGTGATTCCGCAATACCGGAAGCCGTGAAAGGGACGCAGGCTGATCCGGCTTCTTTCATGAAGCCGTCTGAGTTGGCAGTGGCCGAGCAGTATTCGAATGTCAAGAATTTTTTATTTTTTATCGGGGTACCACTTGATTGGTTTCTGTTTTTTGTTCTGCTTGTCAGCGGTGTTTCAAAGAAAATCAAGAAATGGATCGAAGCGGCCGTGCCTTTTCGTTTTTTGCAGACCGTTGGTTTTGTGTTTGTGCTTTCGCTGATTACAACATTGGTGACGCTGCCTTTAGATTGGATAGGCTATCAAGTATCGCTTGATTATAACATTTCCACACAGACAGCGGCCAGCTGGGCTAAGGATCAGGTTATCAGCTTTTGGATCAGCTTTCTAATCTTTACGCTTTGCGTTCTCGTATTTTATTGGCTGATCAAAAGGCATAAAAAAAAATGGTGGTTATACGCCTGGCTGTTAACAGTGCCGTTTTCGCTGTTTCTGTTTTTTATTCAGCCGGTCATTATCGATCCTTTATACAATGATTTTTATCCGCTGAAAAACAAAGAGCTTGAAAGCAAAATTTTAGAGCTGGCAGATGAAGCCAATATTCCGGCTGACCATGTATATGAAGTGAACATGTCAGAAAAAACAAATGCGCTGAATGCCTATGTTACAGGAATTGGGGCCAATAAACGGATTGTATTGTGGGATACGACGCTGAACAAACTTGACGATTCAGAAATTCTGTTTATTATGGGCCACGAAATGGGCCATTATGTCATGAAGCACGTTTACATCGGTCTGGCTGGCTATTTGCTCGTGTCGCTCGCCGGATTTTATGTCATTGATAAGCTTTACAAGCGGACGGTTCGCCTAACCCGCAGCATGTTTCATTTAGAAGGGCGGCATGATCTTGCGGCACTTCCGCTGTTATTGCTTTTGTTTTCTGTTTTGAGCTTTGCGGTGACGCCTTTTTCTAATGCTGTCTCACGTTATCAGGAGAATAAGGCTGACCAGTATGGGATCGAGTTGACAGAGAACAGAGAAGCCGCTGTTAAAACGTTTCAGGATTTGGCCGTGACGGGGCTGAGCCAGGTTGATCCTCCGGTGCTTGTGAAGATTTTCAGAGGCAGCCATCCGTCGATCATGGAACGGATTCAACATGCGGAGAAAGAAGAGAATGCGCCGGAACATCAGGATGCTGACAAATAAAAAGAAGCAGGTATGGAGGAACCTGCTTCTTTTTACTATTATTGTGCAGCTGCTTGTACGTTGATTAACCCTTTTCCATAGTAGAAAGAGTTTCCAAGATATGTTGCAGTGCTTTCTAAACGATCACGGACTTGCGCGTTTGTCCAAGTCGGGTGCTTAGAAAGAATTAACGCTGCTGCTCCGGCAACGTGAGGAGTCGCCATGGACGTGCCGTTGTAAGCACCGTAAGTGCCTCCAGGAAGTGTGCTTTGGATGGATACGCCAGGAGCCATCACATCAAGCTCAGAACCTGCGCTTGAGAATGAAGCTCTTTGGTTGCTGCTGTTTACCGCACCTACCGCAATAGTAGAAGGATATTTTGCAGGGTAGCCGACTGTGCTTGAGCTTCCGGACGAACCTTCGTTTCCGGCAGCGGCAGCAACGACGATACCGCTGGAAACGGCTTTGTCAACGACTGTTTTCAGCGCTGTAGAACCAGTAGGTCCGCCAAGGCTCATGTTGATAACATCCATATTGTTGGAAATGGCCCACTCAATGCCGTTAATAATCCAGCTATATTGGCCGCTTCCTGTTGAATCAAGCACTTTTACTGCATATAATGATGCGCTTGGCGCTACGCCCAGAACACCGATTGAGTTATTAAGAGCGGCAATCGTACCGGCTACATGCGTACCGTGAGAACTGCCGTCCTGGTATGGGTTTGTTTCAGAAGGTACGAAGCTTGCTCCGCCTCTGACGTTTAAGTCAGGATGAGAAGAGTCAATTCCGCTGTCAATAACAGCTACTTTTACGTTAGAGCCTGTGTAGCCTTGAGAGTGAAGAGCCGGCGCTTTAATTTGAGAAATGCCATAAGGAACAGATTGCGCATATTCATGTGCAATATGATCTTCTTCCACATATGCAACGCTCGGATCTTTTTTCAATTCTTTTACAGCTTTTTCATCCAATGTTGCTGCGGCCGCGTTAACATACTTAAATTGCTTTTGAACCTTTCCGCCTTTTTCAGAAATAACATCCTTTTTCTTGGCGGAACTCATGGCACTCATTGTCTGTTTAAATCCGACAATGTATTTCTTTTCTGTACTGCTTTTTCCGGCAGCCTGCGCAGACATGTTGCTGAATGCCATCGTAAAGATTAACGTTAACGCAAACAACAAGCTGATCCACAATTTTTTGCTTCTCACTCTTTACCCTCTCCTTTTAAAAAATTCAGAGTAGACTTACTTAAAAGACTATTCTGTGAATTTATTGTAATAGATGGAATAATATTTTAGTAGACCCATTTTTTTGAGATGATTTTATCTCTATTTAGGTATATCATCTCTCGCTATTTCCGTAGAGACTCGAAATAACTATTTTCATACAGAAAAGAACGAAAATAGACATGAGTAAATGTTCATTATGCTGAAATGTCATGCTTTTTTAGGTTAAATGCTCCTGAGTCCCGGCAAATTCCTGTCGAAAAAATTCGTTCAAATGACCTGCATATGCTTCCGTGAGAACAATGGATATTATCGTGATATTTTTTCAAAGCATGATGATAAAAGTATTCTGAAAAATAAACTTTACAGAAAATGGATATAATGAAAAAATTATTGAGAGGGAGGAAGAAATAAGATGAACATTCGCCAAGCAAAGACATCAGATGCGGCCGCCATTGCGCCGTTGTTTAATCAATATCGGAAATTTTATAGACAGGCATCCGATTTGCAAGGGGCGGAGGCTTTTTTGAAAGCTCGTTTGGAAAATCACGAGTCTGTTATTTTGATAGCAGAAGAAAATGGAGAATTCATAGGCTTTACCCAGCTCTATCCAACGTTTTCTTCTGTGTCAATGAAAAGGATCTACATATTAAATGACTTATTTGTCGTTCCTCATGCGCGTACAAAGGGAGCCGGCGGCCGGCTGCTTTCTGCCGCAAAGGATTATGCAGGGGAAAACGGGGCAAAATGTTTAACGCTTCAGACTGAGCACCACAACCGGAAGGCAAGAAGCTTGTATGAGCAAAACGGCTATGAAGAGGATACCGCATTTGTCCATTATTCTCTCAATGTGCCGGCGAAGTGAAAATGGCGGCTTGATGATTTGGTTTTTTGAACGTTCTTCGGTTACGATATAAATGAAAAGGAGTGTGCCGAATGTCAACGTTATTTCAAGCATTGCAGGCAGAAAAAAATGCCGATGATGTTTCAGTCCATGTGAAAACCATATCAACAGAGGATTTGCCGAAGGATGGTGTCCTGATTAAAGTTGCTTATTCCGGCATTAATTACAAAGATGGTCTGGCCGGAAAAGCAGGAGGCAATATCGTCAGAGAGTATCCGCTTATTTTAGGCATTGATGCTGCGGGTACGGTCGTCTCTTCCAATGATCCGCGTTTTGCGGAGGGGGATGAGGTGATCGCGACAAGCTATGAGCTCGGTGTCTCCCGTGATGGCGGATTAAGTGAATACGCTTCGGTGCCTGGTGACTGGCTGGTGCCTTTGCCACAGAATCTTTCGTTAAAAGAAGCGATGGTGTACGGAACGGCGGGATTTACTGCGGCGTTATCAGTGCATCGGCTTGAACAGAACGGTCTGTCTCCGGAAAAAGGCAGCGTGCTAGTCACAGGAGCAACCGGCGGTGTCGGCGGAATTGCGGTTTCGATGCTGAACAAGCGGGGCTATGATGTGGTGGCAAGCACCGGAAACCGGGAGGCGGCTGATTATTTGAAACAGCTCGGTGCAAGCGAAGTAATCAGCAGGGAAGATGTCTATGACGGAACGCTTAAGGCGCTGTCCAAGCAGCAATGGCAGGGAGCGGTTGATCCAGTCGGCGGAAAACAGCTTGCCTCGCTTTTAAGCAAAATTCAATACGGTGGATCTGTCGCAGTGAGCGGCTTAACCGGCGGAGGAGAAGTTCCGGCAACGGTGTATCCCTTTATTCTTCGCGGAGTAAGCCTGCTCGGAATCGATTCAGTATACTGTCCGATGGACGTCAGAGCCGCTGTTTGGGAGCGCATGTCTTCTGATCTCAAGCCTGATCAGCTGCTGACCATCGTGGACAGGGAAGTATCATTGGAAGAAACGCCGGGTGCGTTAAAAGATATTTTGCAAAATCGCATTCAAGGAAGAGTGATTGTGAAGCTTTAACAGGATCAGCTTGCAGAGAATGTTATTTTTCTGCAAGCTTTTTTGTGGACAGGATGATCAGCTGCTGGACTGCTGTGTCGCGAAACAAGATTTTCATGTAAGCGGAACTTTCTCTTCTCATTTTAAAAAATAATTGGTGATAATGATTCTCATTCCGTGTTATACTACTCTTGGACATCTTAACCATAGAAACTACCAACAGGAGAGACTGGAACATATGAAAAAAACACTGATTATTCTTACAGTTTTACTTCTTTCTGTCTTAACGGCTGCTTGCTCGTCTTCAAGCGGCAATCAAAACAGTAAAGAACATAAAGTGGCGGTAACACATGATTTAGGGAAGACAAATGTGCCTGAGCATCCGAAGCGGGTTGTTGTTCTTGAGCTTGGTTTTATTGATACACTGCTTGATCTCGGCATTACGCCTGTCGGGGTTGCCGATGACAACAAAGCGAAGCAGCTGATCAACAAGGATGTGCTGAAGAAAATTGACGGCTACACATCTGTCGGCACTCGCTCACAGCCAAGCATGGAAAAGATCGCTTCATTAAAACCCGATTTAATTATTGCTGACACGACCCGGCATAAGAAGGTGTACGATCAGCTGAAAAAAATAGCGCCGACGATTGCGCTTAATAATTTAAATGCTGATTATCAGGATACAATTGACGCTTCACTTACGATTGCAAAAGCAGTCGGCAAGGAGAAGGAAATGGAGAAAAAGCTGACGGCGCATGAAGAAAAGCTTAGCGAGACAAAGCAGAAAATCAGCGCGAACAGCCAGTCCGTGCTTTTGATCGGAAATACAAATGATACGATTATGGCCAGGGATGAAAACTTCTTTACATCAAGACTTTTAACACAGGTCGGCTATCGATATGCAATCAGTACGTCAGGCAATAGCGATTCAAGCAATGGCGGCGACTCTGTGAATATGAAAATGACACTGGAGCAGCTGCTGAAAACAGATCCGGATGTGATCATCCTGATGACAGGAAAAACAGATGACCTCGATGCCGACGGTAAACGCCCGATCGAAAAGAATGTCCTTTGGAAAAAACTGAAGGCAGTGAAAAACGGGCATGTATACCACGTGGACCGTGCGGTGTGGTCTCTGCGCCGCAGTGTAGACGGGGCGAATGCCATTTTGGACGAGCTTCAAAAAGAGATGCCGGCTGCTAAGAAATAAAAGAAAAGACAGGCAAACGCCTGTCTTTTTCTTATTTGATAAAGCCGGATAAGTGGCTGTTAATATTATAGTCTTTTATCCGCCATTTTTCTTCTGCAAATTCAATGTTGCTGAGGCAGGCGTTGACGAGACGGGTGCTTTGAAGCTCCGGGTCACCGCCGGATATTTCCGTCAGCAGGGCGTGAATTGCCGCACCGTGCGCCACGATCAGCACCTTCTTGTTTGGATACGCCTGGTTCACTTTTGCCAAACCGCCCATCAGCCTGTCAGTGAGTTCTTCTAACGTTTCCATATTCGGATAGATGTTATCTGGATAGCGCTTTGTCCGTTCCTCCAGCGGCATGCCCTCCGCGTCGCCGTAATCGCGTTCCTTAAAATCATCCATCTCGACTATCGGAAGATGCAGATATTCATTAATAATTTCCGCGGTTCTTTTCGCTCTTTTCAGCGGGCTCGTCACAATAATATCCCAAGAAAAGTCCTTTACATATTCTCCGGTTTCTCTGGCTTGGCGTTCACCTGTTGCGTTTAGCGGAATATCGGTTTTGCCTTGGCATTTTTGCTGCAGGTTCCAATCGGTTTCTCCATGTCTTACTAAACAAACGGCTGTCATAAAATCCCCTTCCTGACTTTATTCATATCACTATTATACTAAATCGAAAGCGTGCATCCTATGAAAAAGCCTATGCAAGAACTTCAAATAATAACGCCAGCCCGATTCCGCCGCCGCTTCCGATGGCTGCAACAGCATATTGACAGTCTGTCCGTCTTTTCGCTTCATAAAACAATCTGGTTACCAGAGCTGCACCTGATGCACCGTATGGATGGCCAAGAGCTAATGCGCCGCCGCGCACATTGATTTTTGAAAAGGGAATGCCGAGTTCTTTCGAGCAGACACAAATTTTGACGGCAAAGGCTTCATTGATTTCAAATAAACCGATATCCTCAGGTGTTACATCGTGTGTATGTAAGAGGTTACGGATCGCATCAACCGGTGCCGCGGGCGGATAGTTGGGGTGAATCCCACTGACTGCGCTGCCGATAAACCGGAGCACAGGCTTAAGTCCCAGGGCTGCCGCTTTTTCTTCTTCCATTACCAAAAGAGCCGCTGCTCCGTCTGCTATGCCGCTGCTGTTGGCTGCTGTGACTGTTCCGGAGCTGGTGTCGAAAACCGGCTTTGCACGGGGAATAATCGCTTCTATTGGCCGCGTTTTCAAAAATGCTTCGTCCGTCTCCAATTCCCCGAGAGGAACAATTTCTTCACGGTAAAATCCTCCATCATGCGCGTTCCTGCTGCGTTGATGGCTGAGAAGGGCGTACTCATCCTGCATGCTTCTGCTGATGGAATAGCGTGCAGCCGTATATTCTGCCGCAATGCCCATGTCTGGATCGCCGATGGCATCTGGAGAAAAGCGGGCCCGTTCTGAAAAAGGGGATTGGCTGCTGCTTTCTGAGCCGCCCGCGATATACATCGTGCCGGCTCCCGCTTGAATAAGGCTGCAGGCATAGCGCACAGCTTCAAGGCCGGAGCCGCACTGTCTGTCAATTGTCATTCCGGGAACCGATAAAGGCAGTCCGGCTTGAAGGGCTGACAGTCTGGCGAGGTTGCCGCCTCTGCCGGTAGCGTTTCCGAGAATGACCTCGTCAATTTGATCCTCTAGCTTTCGGCTGAGACAGCGGATGATGGAAGCTGACAAATCCTCCGGCAGGAAGGGCTTCAGCAGTCCGTTTTGATTTCCAAAGATCGTTCGTTTTGCATCAACAATAACCGCATTCATTTATACTGTATACTCTCTTCCAGCCATTTTTTCACGCTGGAACGGGCAATTTTTCCGCTGCTCGTTTCCGGCAAGCTGTCTGCAAACACCCATTTTTTCGGAATTTTATAGGAGGCTAATTTCTGTTTACACAAGGCTTTCAGTGTTCTGGCATTAGCGTTTCCATGAATGACAGCTACAGCGATTTCTCCCCAATACTCGTCGGGAATGCCAACGACAGCCGCGCTTTCAACCTCTGGGCAGGCGAGAAGCACACGTTCAATTTCTTCTGGGAAAATATTTAATCCTCCGTACACGATCATCCCGTTTTCTCTTCCTGATATGTATAGAAAGCCCTCTTCATCAACATAGCCCATATCATCCACTGTCATCCATTCATCTGGTGTGCTGCCGTTCACATAGCCGGAAAACCGCATCGGGCTGTTGACAAATATTTTTCCGACTTCGCCTGGCTGACAGCGTTCTCCTTCAGCGTTGCGGATTTCGATCCGGACATTATGAAAAGGGCGGCCCGCTGAATGCGGTTTCCGTTTGCTGTCTTCCGGTGAAGAAAACGTCACAAAACTAAGCTCTGATGTGCCGTAAAAATCGTACAGCTTGAGATGAGGCCATGCAGCGGCAAGCTTCTCCTTGGATTCTGCCGGCCAGTCTGCGCCGGATGAAATGATTTTGACGGGACTGTCGGGAAAACCCTCAATCCTTGTGAGGGCGTCTGTCATCGTCGGTACGGTATAGAGAACACTGATGGATTCACGGCACAGCCATTCCTTCGCTTTGGCAGGAGAAAACTTTTTCAGCAAACAAACGGTTCCTCCGAGAAACAAAGTGCTGACTGCCCCGTATAAGAAGTGAGAGGACATTAACGTCCCGGGAATCAATACCGTGTCATTTGATGAAATCGAAAAATCTGTTTCTGTACAGGTAAAGCTCTCTATCCATGAGCGGTGAGATCGCCTAAAGGCCTTCGGTTTTCCTGTCGAGCCCGACGTAAATCCCATATAAAAAGGGTGCTCCGGATCAATGGTAGGCAAGGGATCAGCGGTTGCTTCAGAAATATCTGCCATACAGTTATCCAGCAAAACAACAGGTGTCTGGCTATCTGCCAGTTTGTTTTTGAAAAAGGCTAAAGTAACCACAAGATCCGCATTGCTTATGGACAGCCGCTCCTTACATTCAGCCGGGCTCCAGCGTGTGTCGATGGGAATGGCTGTGCATCCAGCTGCTGCGGCTCCGGCAAACAGCTGTAAAAACGCCAGACTATTTGGGAGCAGGATCGCCACACGATTCGGCATGCTCGGCTGTGACCGCAGCCAATTTGCGGTTTGAGAGACAAGCCGATCCCAATCATGGTACGTGATTTGCTCCGAATCAGTCTGGATCGCTACACGGCCGGGCGATGTTTCGGCAGTAGATGAATAGGTATGAGTAATTGTCATGTAGTGTCATCCTCCTTTTGTAAACATCGTATCAGAAAGAGACAAGGCTTGAGTGATTTTTATCGCCAGAAATGCAGATACAGCCGCTTTTATCAAATCACCAGGCACATATGCAAGGCTCATGAAGGCGGCCTGTGACAAATCAATATGCATGATAAAAGCTTGTACCGGTATACCAAGCAGATAAATAAAGATGATGCCGAATACGATATGAGTGAAAAAGAGACGCAATACTGTCACCTTCCGCAGCCTGTTAGCGGCTAAACTGATCAGCCATGAAGCGAGGGGATAAGCAATCAAAAAGCCTGCGCTCGGTCCGAAAAACACACCAAAACCGCCTCGTCCGCCGGGCAACAGCGGCGCTCCGAAGGCGACGAGCAGCAAAAAGACAAGCTGGCTTAAGAAAGCAGACTTTGGCCTGAGGATGCTGCCTGCCAACATGACACCAAGCGTTTGCAATGTAATCGGAACGGGTGTAAAGGATAAGAAGAGAGGGGGCATAAAGCCGAGCACTGCCATCAGCGCGGTGAAAATCGCAATATGCATCATGTCGATTAATTTCAGCATGTGAAATCCTCCAAACAGTAATCAAATATGGTTATACAATAAATGCAGGTAATTATTATGTCAACTTATTTTTAATTTGAGTTTACATAATGAACACAAAAAAACCGGCCGTATGGCAGACCGGTTTTTGATGGTTATTCTTCTGTCAGGATGACAAGCGAATCAACGGAAGCGGCCACATGGGAAACGGCGCGGCTGACTTCCTGAAGCCCTCCAAGAAAGGCTTGCAGATCGACGTCGATTTTGCCTGATTGCTCTTTGCTGATTTTCATGCTGTGGACGATTTCATCGAATAAGCGGTTAATTTGCGTCATTTTTTCTTTACTTTCGCTGACTAGCTCATTCACGTCTTTGATATGCTTGGATACAATGTTGATTTGTGTATTCGTATTGTTCACAAGCTCAGAAACAGTTGAGACGGTTTTTTTCGTGTCCTCAGAAAGCTTCCGCACTTCATTTGCCACGACAGCAAAGCCTTTGCCGTGTTCTCCGGCGCGGGCGGATTCAATAGATGCATTGAGCGAGAGAAGGTTTGTTTGTTCAGCTATACCTGTGACGATGCCGAAGATTTTTTCAATTTGCTGCGCGATTTCATCCAGCTTGACCATTTCTTTTTCGATTTGGACAAGGCTTGTATCAATTTTGTTCATCTGTTTTTGCTGGACTTCTAGCTCTTTTTTTCCGCCGATCGACTTTTCTTCAACAGTGCTGGATGTTACAGTGCCGGCTTTGGATGCTTGAGAAATGCCTTCAGATTTGTCCACAAGCTCTTGAACTGACCTGCTTGTTTCTGAAAACAGATTGGCAATCGATCCAGAGGTTTCTTGAATTTTCTGATGAAGAAGGTTTTTCTTTTCTTCTTGTTCATCACGGGTCTGGTTGTACTCGCTTTGAAATGCTTCAAGGACAAGCTGCTGTTCTAAGTTCAAGATTTTTGTTGTTGCTTTAATGGCTTTCAGCAGTTCTTGCTGATTTGTAATGGATGCTTCATAAATGTCAATCATTGACAAAAGAAGCTCTTGAAACGCACCCATATACCATTTTGGCAAAAGGCCGATTCTTAAATGGATGGAGGCGATTCGGTTACGCTTTTCAATGAATTCATCATCGATAACGCCTGCAAACATTTCCTGAATATGCCGTTTTAACGTTTGTTTTAAGCGGTCAACTGAGCTGTGATCATTAATGATATCCATCAATGAGCTTTCATGGTCAAGGTTTTTATAAAACGCATCAACGATATTTACGATATTTTCTTGAATGAGTGGCTGAAGCTGCTCTAACACGTAAAGCTCAGCATCTCCCAACCTGACCATTTTGAGCTGTTTTTTGACATCTGCATGTTTGTTTGTGAGCTGAATGCGGTTTTTTTGCTGTCCGTTTGAATCTGAAAAGTAAGCTGTTTCTTGTTTTCTGTCTTTTTTAAATAACAATACAATGATCCCCCTTGGGAAAAATATAATTTTTACTTTTTGGCTTTTTAAGCCTTTTACTTTTTTATCGGCCAAGGGAAACATGAATGAAGCTGCAGATGAAAAATATTTGAAAACCGTTCATTAAAATGAACGGTTTAATCGAGATCTATTTGTTTTAATGGTTTAATGGCCGGGCCCTCTACAACTTCGCCAGATGGCTTAAAGCGTGATCCGTGGCACGGACAATCCCACGTATGCTCACTGTCGTTCCACTCGACCTCGCAGCCTAAATGGGTACAAGTCGTATCAACGAGATGGAGGCAGCCTGTCTCATCCCGAAATGCTCCCGCTCGCCTGCCGTTTATGGTGACGGCTTTCCCTTCTCCTGGCGAAATGTCTTCAAATTGGACATCTGGCCTCTCAAGCTTTCCTTTAATCAAATGCTTGGCGACATCGGCATTGTAGGAAATCACTTTCTGCAAGCCGGGATTCAGATGGAAACGGGACGGCGTGAAAATGCTTTCGTATGGATTGTCTTTTTTCTCCACAAGGTCTGACAATAAAGTGGCTGCGACAGCTGATGACGTCATGCCCCATTTTTTGAACCCGGTCGCTACTAGAATATTGTCCTCATTTTCCGACATCGGCCCGATAAACGGGATTTTGTCGATCGTCACTAGATCTTGTGTGGACCAATAATATGGAATGCTTTCGATGCCGATGGAGCTTTCGGCCAGTTGTCTCAGTGTTTCATAATGTGTAGACATGGCTTTTCCCTGGCCTGTTTTATGGCTTACTCCGCTGAAGAGAATCAGCTTTTCACCGTTTACAACCGTATAGCGGAGCGCCACTGACGGCTGATCGATACTCAAATACATGCCCTCGGGATACTCGATCTTCGGCTTGATGGCAAGGACATAAGATCTGTCGGAGTACATTCTCGCAGCATATAATCCGCCTCCGTCATAAAAAGGGAAGTGGGAACAGCATATGATAAAGCGGCTCTTAATGGCGTGCCGGCTTTTTGTTACCACTTCGGGCCTTTCGCCTTTTTTGATATCAAGCGCAACGGTCTCTTCATAAATTCGGCCGCCTTTTTGAACAATTTGCTCCAGAAGCGCTTTTAAGTATTGAAGCGGATGAAATTGAGCTTGATTCTTCATGACAAGCGCCAGCTTAGAACCTAAGGGAATTGGAAGATCCTTGATAAGGTCTCTTTCAATTCCGAGCTTTGTGTATGCCTCATGCTCGGTGCGGATTTTTTGAACAGCGTTTTCATTTGCCGTATAAAGATATGCGTCTTGCTCGATCCATTCACAATCAATTTGATGTTCATCCACAATGCCTTTTATGTAATCAATTGCGTTTTGGTTTGCTTCATAATAAAGCCTCGCATGGTTTAATCCGAAATGGCGGATAAATTCATCGTATATCATGTCATGCTGTGCGGTAACTTTAGCAGTTGTATGTGCAGTGGTTCCGTTAAGAACCTGATTTGCTTCAATCAAAACGACACGGAAGCCTCTCTTCGTAAGTTCATATGCCGTTGTGATTCCCGTAATCCCGCCTCCGATAATGGTGACGTCACATTCAGTGTCCTCTTGAAGCGCAGGAAAAGAAGGCAGGTCAGTTGATGTTTTCCAGTATGTTTCAGGTGCTTCCTTTGCAAAATGTTGATTAGCCAAGCCGTTATACCTCCAATCAGATTTATTCTTAATTTTTCCATATTCTATCTTTTCATACATAGGAAGCAGGCATTGTTCATAACATAATAAGGTTGAAAAGGAGTGATTTCATTGGCGAATCAAAAAAAGAAAACATTACCGCCTCAGCACCAGAACCAGCAGCCTGGTTTTGAATATCTGATGGACCCGCGTCCGGTTTTTGATAAGCCGAAGAAAGCGAAAAAATTAGAGGGCAAAACCGCTATTATTACTGGAGGAGACAGCGGGATTGGACGCGCTGTCTCGGTGTTATTCGCAAAAGAAGGGGCTAATGTGGTCATTGTGTATTTGAATGAACATCAGGACGCCGAGGAAACAAAGCAGTATGTAGAAAAGGAAGGGGTAAAATGCCTGCTGATTGCAGGAGATGTCGGGGATGAAGCGTTTTGCAATGATGTGGTCGGGCAGGCAAGCCAAGTGTTTCCATCCATTGATATATTGGTTAACAATGCGGCTGAGCAGCATGTCCAGCCCAGCATTGAAAAAATCACCAGCCACCAGCTGATCAGAACCTTCCAAACAAACATTTTTTCCATGTTTTACTTAACAAAGGCAGTGCTGCCTCATTTAAAAAAAGGGAGCTCTATTATTAATACCGCTTCAATTACCGCCTATAAAGGCAATAAAACGCTGATCGATTATTCAGCGACAAAAGGCGCGATCGTTTCGTTTACAAGGTCCCTTTCCCAGTCGCTTGTTCAGCAGGGCATACGGGTCAATGCAGTGGCACCGGGTCCCATTTGGACACCGCTTATCCCGGCCAGCTTTGCCGCAAAAGACGTGGAAGTGTTTGGTTCAGACGTGCCGATGGAACGCCCGGGACAGCCGGTCGAAGTGGCGCCAAGCTATCTATACCTTGCCAGCGACGATTCCACATACGTCACAGGGCAGACGATTCACGTCAATGGCGGAACAATTGTGAACGGATAATAAAAAGCCAATCCTTGAAGGATTGGCTTATTCGCTCTGCTTGAGCGCTGCATATTCTTTAGAGAGCGTAAGAAACGCATCTTTATCTTTTTCGTCCAAGGCTTTGTTAATTTGGTCCGTCAGCATGGCAAGCCGACGGTTATACAAGGATTCATCGAGCACCATTTGAATGTAAATATCCGTCATTGTGACATCGAATTCTTTTGTTTTTTGCGTGTTGCGGGACTTCATGAGCTCAGTGTACGATTTTTTCTCTTTCATAAAGAATCCCCCCAATGCCTTTTTTATAGTATATGGATAACGGTCGAAAAAATCAATAAATTTTTATAATTTTTAGACAACTAATACTTGGCAATCTATCGACATATCCTGCAAAATGCCGTAAACCGGCAAATCTTATGAAAGTAAAATCGGTTTATTACTAGTCATTTAGTACCATTAAATATCATTAAAAGATGATTTTATCTTAAATGTTAAAAAAACCTGTCGTTTTACAAAAACAGATGATAGATTATTAGTATAAATTTTGCAGAAAAAGGATGGAGGCCATAATATGAGTCAGAAAACAGACGCACCTTTAGAATCGTATGAAGTGAACGGCGCAACAATTGCCGTGCTGCCAGAAGAAATAGACGGCAAAATCTGTTCCAGAATTATTGAAAAAGATTGCGTGTTTTATGTCAACATGAAGCCGCTGCAAATTGTCGACAGAAGCTGCCGATTTTTTGGATCAAGCTATGCGGGAAGAAAAGCAGGAACTTATGAAGTGACAAAAATTTCACACAAGCCGCCGATCATGGTGGACCCTTCGAACCAAATCTTTTTATTCCCTACACTTTCTTCGACAAGACCCCAATGCGGCTGGATTTCCCATGTGCATGTAAAAGAATTCAAAGCGACTGAATTTGACGATACGGAAGTGACGTTTTCAAATGGGAAAACGATGGAGCTGCCGATTTCTTATAATTCGTTCGAGAACCAGGTATACCGAACAGCGTGGCTCAGAACCAAATTCCAAGACAGAATCGACCACCGCGTTCCGAAAAGACAGGAATTTATGCTGTACCCGAAAGAAGAGCGGACGAAGATGATTTATGATTTTATTTTGCGTGAGCTCGGAGAACGGTATTAGAAAAATAGGAAGGAGCTGACCGAACAGGGCAGCTCCTTTCATAAAGCTATGCCGTCGGAATTCCTCCGGTGATGCCATATACCTGAGATGTCACATAGCTTGAATTCTCTGAAGCTAGAAATACATAAACATCGGCCAATTCCACTGGCTGACCAGCGCGATTTAATGGAGCTGGCGGCGTGCCTTGTCCGAATTTCGGGATGTTTTCCGTCGGCTGTCCGCCGGAAATTTGCAGCGGTGTCCAAATTGGTCCGGGTGCAACTGAATTTACTCTGATGCCTTTGGAAGCAAGCTGTTTTCCCAGTCCAACGGTAAAGCCGATAATGGCGTTTTTTGTTGCTGCGTAATCTAACAACATCGGGCTTGGATTATAGCCTTCAACTGAGGTAGTTGTGATAATTGAAGCTCCCTCCGGCAAATACGGAAGCGCCGCTTTTACAACCCAGTAAAGGGAAAAGACGTTCACTTCAAATGTTTTATAGATTTGTTCAGTAGGCAGATCTTCGATGTTTTCGACCGCTTGCTGTTTGCCTGCAACGAGCGCTAGCACATCAAGTCCGCCGAGTTTGTGATGCGACTGTTTGACTAGATCTTGGCAAAAGGATTCGTCGCTCAAATCTCCGGGGATCAGCACTGCTTTTCGGCCTTCTGCTTCAATCAGCTCTTTTACCTCTTCAGCATCTGGCTGTTCCTCGGGCAAGTAGTTAATGGCCACATCGGCACCTTCTCTGGCGTAAGCAATCGCGGCAGCGCGGCCGATACCGGAATCGCCGCCCGTGACAAGCGCTTTTCGACCCGTTAGTTTACCTGATCCTTTGTAGCTTTTTTCTCCGCAATCAGGGACAGGCTTCATGTTCTTTTGCAGGCCTGGCGGCTCTTGATATTGTTCAGGAAATTCATCATGAAAAAATGCTTTTATAGGATTCGTAAGATTTGAATCAGACATCATCAACGCTCCTTTTCTGTTTGGTGTACATTCGTATGTGTACCCCTGAGCATAAGCAGAAAAACATGTTTTGGCAGTTTGAATAGTGAAGGAAAAAGAAAACAAGAAAAAACAAAGACTTCTTCCATATTTATCTTGTCAAATAAGACTATATGAATTATGATAAATTCGAGCTATAAATCAACTAAATATTGGGTGTTGGGGGAGTGAATCGTCATGAAAAAAGCGGCCGCGGTTTTGCTGTCACTCGGTCTCGTTTTCGGTTTTTCATACGGAGCTGACCATGTGGCGGAAGCCAAAACAAAGGTGAAGGTCTATAAGAACTGCAAGGAGTTAAACAAAGTATACAAAGGCGGAGTGGCTCGCACTTCGAAGGCGAAAAACAAAGGCGGAAAAACAAAGTACAAGCCTTACGTTTCTAAGGCGCTTTACGATGCCAATAAAAAGAAAGACCGCGATAAAGATCTTATCGCCTGTGAACGGTAAATAAGAAAAAGCAATCTGGTGTCCAGATTGCTTTTTCTATTGCTTAAGCCGCCTGATCGGCCGCAGCGCTTTTCGCCTTCCTTGTCATAAGGCTGACTGCCATCATGACCGAGATATTCAAAAGCAGGGCAACGATGCCTACATTCAAGTCTTTTGCGGCTTGCGGCAGCGCCGGAAATAAAGTGCCGATCGTCGTTTCCGTCATTGTAATATAAGTAACTGCTCCGACACCTGCAATAATGCCGGCGAAGGCTCCTTGCTTTGTCACCATATTATGCTTGAACAGGCTGAACAAAAGGGCGGGGAATAGCTGTGTGACAAGGCTGTAGCCCATCAAAAGCAACGTAACGATGGTATTCCCGCCTTTGATGGTAAAATACACCGAAATCAACGCAATCACCGGCACTAAAAACTTAGCAAGAGCCGATACCTGTTGTTCTGTCGTGCGGGGCGCAATTACCTTGTACACATTTTTTGCAAACAGCGTGGAGGCGGACATTAAGATCATAGACCCTGGCACAAGTGCTGTCAGCAGTCCGGCAGCACCGATAATTCCGACAAACCAAGGGTCAAATGCTTGCAGAGACAGTCTCAAAAGCGATAGATCCCCGTCTGCGCCTTTCAGATCTGGAACTTGCAGGATAGCCGCGAAGCCGACGAAAAGGACGAAGAGCAGGACCAGCTGGTACAAAGGCATGATGATGGCGTTTTTACGAAAGACTTTTGGGTTTTCGGCTGAATACGAAGCGGAAAACGTGTGAGGCCACATGTAAAACCCGAGCGCTGTCAAGAGTACGGTTGAACTGAACCAGGCCACACTTTGTCCCGATTCGGGGAGCGTAAGAAAGCCAGGCTTTGCCGTTTCAATCTGCTGAAACATGTCTTGAAATCCGCCGTAGTAATGAATTGGCAAATACACACCTAAAAACAGAACGACAACCAGAATCATGATGTCCTTCACAACCGATATCCAGGCAGACCCGTGAATGCCTGAAACCATAACATAAACCGTGATGGAAACAGCGCCGATCCAGATGGCGGCGGTCGGGGTGATTTTGCCGTACGAGGTTTCCGATACAATCAGCCCGAGGCCTTTCAGCTGCAGCACAAGATAGGGAATGAGTGCGGCGATGCCGACCAGTGAAACGAGAATGCCAAGCAGCGGACTGTTGTATTTTTTTGTGAAAAAATCAGACTGCGACATTAGTTTATGCTGTTTCGCGTACGTCCAAACTGCTGGAAGAAGCCAGTAAGAAAGGATGTAGGCCAGACATCCGTAGGCGATGATATAAAAGGCTGGACCGCCCTTTCCGTAGGCCCAGCCGCTGCCGCCGAGAAACGTAAAAGTAGTATAAATTTCGCCTGCCATCAAAAGGAAGACGAACACAGTTCCGAAGCCGCGCCCTCCAACCGTCCACTGCTCCAGGTTCATGTCTTTTCCTTTTTGGGCGCGTATACCGAGAAAAATACTCAAGAGCAGGACACCGAAAATGATGATGAGAGCTGCATTCATTCTGCTTCCTCCTTTTTATTTTCCTTGTCGAGGACATACACAATCGCCATCAGCGCAGAGGTCAAAAGAGCCCACATCACAATATAGGCAAGAATAAACGGCATGCCGAACACATAGGGGGTCACCTTATTTGCAAAAGGGATGCCGAGTAAGATTCCGATAAAGGGCAAAGCGGCAAGAACGTGAATCAGTTTCATAGAATCCTCCTTCTATTTAGGATTGGGGTGTACAAGCCCAAGCGTACTGAAAATGATGTCGCAGATATGGCAGCACATGTCACTTTTTAGGGTGAAAGGCTGTGGTTCGAATTATAAATAAATTTATTTTGTTTGTATAGTGTGAATTGTCTGAAATTAATGCTCTGAATCGCCCGAAGAGGGAACGGGCAGTATGATTCAAAAGGCTCGGAGTCTGTCCGGGGCAAATAGATAGTATGTTAATAATTCGCTGACCTGCTCACGGATTCGCGGATTAAAATAGCGATGGTTTTCTTCATAACCGTCGATGACAAATGTATAGAACGTAAAGGCTTCATCGCGTTCCGTCTCGCGGATTGCAATTTTTCTTTTCCTCAGTTCTTTTCTGACCTCCATCAAATCCTTTTGTGCTATTTTTAATGATTCGCTGATAAGCTGTTTATAAGGATGCTTCAATTTTAATGTGCTTTCTTCAATTCCGGCGAGATCACGGTTAAAAATCGTAATGGCCATGGGCAAAAAGAGAGCCCGTTCAATTAAATCGTATATTTCCTCCTGCAGATTTGGCATGTTGACTCCTTCTTTCTAAGGGAACGTTTGTTCTATTTGTATTCTATATCGGCTGGTGAAATGTTTCAAGACAGAAAAAATCACCAAAACTTTTTAGTTTTCTGCTGATAATGTGTAGAATAAGGATAGACAAACCCGGTAAGGAGTATAAATGTTGGAGCATTTTTTATCCTATTTGACACAAGAACATTTAACTGAATTATTTCAAAGCTATAGGGCTTTCGGTCCGCTCATAGCTGTGCTGCTGCCTTTAATTGAAGCATTTCTCCCGTTTTTGCCGCTGATCGTGTTTGTGGTGGCGAATACGAACTCGTTTGGCTTGTGGGAAGGATTCATCCTGTCTTGGGCGGGATCAACTGCTGGTTCCATTCTCGTATTTTTGATTGTCCGTCAATACGGACAGAGAAAATTGCTTGGATTTATCCGCAGTCATCCGTCTGTCAGAAAGCTGATGTTATGGGTGGAAAGACACGGCTTCGGTCCCATGTTTCTTCTGCTTTGTTTTCCATTTACACCGTCAGCCGCGGTGAATGTTGTTGCCGGTTTGTCAAGGATCGGAACGCGGCCGTTTATTTTGGCGGCAGCCTCGGGGAAGCTTGTCATGATTTTTATGATCAGCTTCATCGGATATGATCTGCACGCGCTGATTACACAGCCGATTCGAACGGTCATCGCCGTATTGGTGATCACTGTCTTATGGTATGTCGGCAAAAAGGTGGAGCGGTATCTGCATGTAAGAGCCAGTCATCGTGAGCATGATGGAGGGAGACAGTAACATGAAAAAACGGTTTTGGTTTCTTGCCGGTGTAGTGTCCGTTGTTCTCGCCATTCAGGTTAAAAATGCTGTCTTTATTGATTACAAGGTAGAAGGCGTCAGTATGAACCCGACCTTCCAGGAAGGAAACGAATTGTTGGTCAATAAATTTTCGCATCGATTTAAAACCATCCATCGTTTTGACATCGTCCTTTTTAAAGGCCCTGATCATAAAGTGCTGATTAAACGGGTAATCGGCTTGCCCGGTGAAACGATCAAATATAAAGATGATCAGCTGTATGTGAACGGAAAGCAGGTTGCTGAGCCATTTTTGAAGCATTTGAAATCTGTTTCTGCCGGCAGCCATGTAACGGGTGATTTTTCTTTGAAAGATGTGACGGGAACAAGCAAGGTGCCGAAAGGAAAATATTTTGTCGTTGGAGATAATCGCATATACAGCTTCGACAGCCGGCATTTTGGTCCGATAAGAGAAAAAAATATTGTCGGTGTGATTTCTGATGCCGAATAAAAAGACGCTAATGGAAGAGGCGTCTTTTTGTATGCCGTTTGGAAAAATGTGTTGAAGAAAAATTTGTAAGGAGCTATAATCAAAATTGTTACATGTGTAACAAAATTTATATATATTTTGATTGGAGGGCCGTTTTTATTGGTTTTTGTTCGTTTTTCATGAAACAAAAGGAGTGGTGAATGATGAAATATGAAGCAGTGATTATAGGAGGAGGACCGGTTGGATTTATGCTGGCTTCTGAGCTTGCGATGGCCGGAGTGGGAACATGTGTGATTGAACGGCTTGAAAAACCTGTTCCGCATTCCAAGGCGTTGACGCTGCATCCCCGAACGCTGGAGCTTCTTGAGATGAGAGGGATTTTAGAGCGGTTCGTATCCAAGGGAAGCAAGATACCTTCCGGACATTTTTCAATGCTGGATACCCGTCTGGATTTTTCAGGCTTGGATACGAGCTGTCCTTACACGCTTTTGCTCCCGCAGTCCAAAACAGAAAAGCTGCTTGAAGATCATGCACGAAGCCTGGGAACAGAGGTGTTTCGGGGTGCCGAGGCGCTGGCGGTTACGCAAAACGGGGAAGCGGTCCAAACGATTTTTAAGGATCGGGACGGCAGTGTACGGACGATCACAAGCAAGTTTGCCGTTGGTGCAGATGGCGCCGGGAGTACCGTCCGGAAACAGGCGAAAATTGAGTTTCCGGGAACAGACAGCACTGTCACCGCTGCGCTTGGGGATGTGGCGCTCCTTTCTCCGCCGGCGTCAGGCGTGCTGTCCCTTTGCACAAAAGAGGGCGGTGTTATGATTGTTCCGTTATCTTCAGACCGATATCGTGTCGTTGTGATCAGCCCTTATTGCACGCAAACGCCGAAAGATGTGCCTGTGACTGAGGAAGAGCTGAAAGCTGACCTCCTGCGAATTTGCGGAACTGACTTTGGTTTAAGCGACCCTTCGTGGATGTCGCGGTTCGGGAACGCCGCGCGCCAAGCGAAACGGTATCGGGACGGCAGAATCTTTCTTGCGGGTGATGCCGCGCATATTCATTTTCCAGCGGGCGGGCAAGGACTGAATGTCGGCCTTCAGGATGCAATGAACCTCGGGTGGAAACTGGCGGCGGCCATCAAAGGCTCTGCGCCTTCATGGCTTTTGGACAGCTACCATGACGAGCGGCATCCGGCAGCTGAAGGGCTCCTGAGAAACACGGAGGCACAGACAAAGCTGATCGATTTCACTCAAGCAGGCCTCCATTTGCGAAGCATGATGTCGGAGCTGCTGGCCTTCCCTGATGTCAATCGATATGTAGCGGGGCAAATTTCTGCGCTCGATGTCAGATATGAAGCTGATCGTACCATGCCGCCGAATCGTTTGAACGGGGCACGGCTCCCTGACATGAAGCTGATTCTTTCCGACGGCAGTTCGGAATGGCTGTACAGCTTTCTCCAAAACGGGACATTCGTTTTGCTGTCATTGAGGCAGGAAGCTGATGATCATATCGAAGTGAAAGGCTTACGTACGGTAACCGCCTCGCTTGCAGAACCGAATGAAAAGTTGCGGGATGTGCATACCATATTGATTCGTCCTGATGGACATGTAGCCTGGGCGGTGGATGCATCAGCGCCCGATTGTGCCGAGGTGATTCAAAAAGGGATCAGCCGCTGGTTTTCCGTCACCAGCCGAGTATAATTCAATTCGATTGTTTCATCTGTAACAAAACGGTATGATAGAAGAAACAATCGAATGAAAAAGGATGGAAGACTCGATGAACACAGATCATACGAAACGCAATCTTTTTGAATTGTATGCGGAGCTCATACATCAGCAGGAGAAATGGGAGGGGCTTATTAAAGTCTTTTTATCTGACGAATTGAGGAAGCTGGATGTAGAGCACGGGAGTAAATCTCAATTGACGATGACAGAAATTCATTTTCTATCCTGTGTCGGGGACAATGAACCAATTAATGTCACGTCGATAGCAGAAAAAATGAATACGACAAAAGCGACTGTATCACGCATCAGCACAAAATTGCTCGGCGCAGGCTTCCTTCACAGAACACAGCTCAGCGATAATAAAAAGGAGGTCTACTTCCGATTGACGCCTGCTGGAAAAAAGCTGCACAGTTTGCACAAATATTATCATCAGAAGGCTGAACAGCGTTTTCTGTCATTTTTTGACCGCTATACCGAGGAAGAGATTCTTTTTGCGGAACGGCTGTTTCGGGATCTGGTGACAAAATGGTATCCGTCGTCAGAAGAAATTGAAGGGGGGCTTCCTAGCATTTTTAAATAAAAAAACACGCACTGCGGTGCGTGTTTTTCACTTTTTTCTATCTTTTTCAAGGCTGTAACGTAAATCAGATTTCCTCTTGAAGAATGAAATTCAAGATGTTCAGGAATTTGCACTGCTTATACGATATGTCTATTAGTATCTTTATTTTATACGTTTTTTACTGTGTTTTTGATGCTTTGTTTTCAAGTGAAATAGGGTCTTCTGTTTTAGTTCTCCTAATCTTTACAGAAATACCTACTAGAATGACCGCCATAGTTGTAAATATTCCCATGGTTAATAAGATCGTATCCTGATTTAAACTCCATCCAATTAAGAAAGAGATGATCGCTCCTCCGAAACTTGCCGAGGCAATAAATAAACTTGTAACTTCGTCAATGTACTTCTGAATAATGATTGATGCTAGTGTTAAGGCGATGGGAAATATCCCCGCTATACTTAGGCCAATCAAAAATGTACCACTCAATTGAAGTATTGGGTTACTTATATAAGAGAAGGCAATCAACAAAACAATTAAACAACTACAACTAAAAAGAAGGTATTTGGAAAAATCAAGCCTTCTACTTACGAAACCAATTAGTATTCTTCCTATGATGATCCCCACCCAGAAAAAGGAGACACTTATAAGACTAATTTGTTCATTGTCTTGATTTATCATGATTGAAGGTAAAAAATTGGCAAAATTTGTTTCAATTCCGGCATATAGGAAAGCAAAAAATACAAAAAAGCCTAATTGCTTTGATTTTTTTCTATCTCCTATAAAGTATTGAAATGCTCCCCCATCTGGAAAGGTCACTTGTTGGTTAGCATTCTTAGCGTACTCTCGGTTCTTAGACAAGAAAATTAACCACCCTACGAATAGGACGAATAAAAAGGTGAATATACAGTAATACGGTAAAAACCAGTTATTGATATCTATGAAGGAATTAATTAATAATGGGAAAGATAAAGCGCCTAATCCAAAGAGAACTTCCAGCTTACTCATTTTTTCTGCATTACTTTCGAAATTAGCAATAACAAATGAACCAACTGTCGTTTCTAATGTGCCTGCCCCATATCCTAAGAGAAAAGCCATTACAACAATATAATACCAATCCTTAGTTAGAAAAAAGATACTTAACGCTACAAGCATTATTGTCAAAGCTAAAGTAAGTGTCCTAAAATGACTGTATTTCTTAATCATTAACGGTGCGATTAATACTCCGCTTAGAAATCCGGTAAACTGAAAGAAGATTATGACCGAAATATCATCTGTTGTCTTGTTAAAAGCCTCTAATAGAAATGGTGTCAAACTCCCTGTTGATATATGGATAATACCTACTGTAAAAAAGAAAGCATATCCGAATAAATATGTCCCTCTTAACATTCATTACACCCCTATATGAAAAAGCAGGAAAGTAAATTCCTGCTTTTTTAGTAACTTCTCTCTTTGAAATACTAGTTGACTGCTGAAACAGACATTGGTTGAGAGTTGCTGTCTTTCTCAAAGAACATTTCTAATACTTCCTGAGATCTAAAACCATCACTAAAAGAAGGGATCTCAACCCAATCATTCTGAGTTGATGCAATCCAATTGATTAACTCGCTTCTAAAAGAATCAGCCCATCCATAAAACTCGTTTGGCGGATCGTTTAATAGGCTTTGCGGTACTGGGCAGTCTACCACGTTCAAGCCATCTATGAGTTTGTAAACGTGAGGATTACTTGTGTGGTATTTAAACTCTTTTTTGTGTCCAACTACCTCAATGCTAAAACCACAGTCTTCAGGTACAGAACATTTTGATGTGATGATATTTACAAATACCTTGTTCTTCAGCTGGCCATAAATTTCTGCATAGTCATCTACAAGTACCTGTTTATCCTCTTTTGTTTTTACATTTGTGTTCATCTTTGCCCTTACTGATTCTGTGATGAAATCACTCTCGAACAAATACCATACCATGTCAATAAGGTGAATACCCAGATCCCCCAATGACCCGCTGGTTTTCTTACTATTAGCGTCATCTCTCCAAGTAAACTTCTTACGTCTAAGGGCACTATTTTTCTTGAAGTGTACTTTTATGGACAGGATGTTACCTAGTTCATTATTGATAATTAAGCTTTTTAAGATATTTACGTAAGATAAATATCTATAATTAAATCCCATACTGGCTCTTACGCTCAACCTTTCAGCAGTATCTTTCATTATGCCTGCTTCTTCAAGAGAAATAGCCATAGGCTTTTCACACAAAACATGCTTATGTTTTCCTAATGCTTGCAAAGCATGTTCTTTATGGCAAAAGTTTGGTGATGCTACAATTAAACCTTCTGAGGCATCAATTAGTTCATCTACGTTTTCAAATGACTTCCCGCCGAAAGTTTTCACAAAGCTTTCCGCGTTTTGTTGATTTATGTCATATACCCCTACTAACTCTGCATTTTTTATTGTAGATAAAGCAGTTGCATGCGCTCTTGCAATACCACCTGCACCTATGATGCCTATCTTGTTCATTTTTATTTCCTCCTCATGATCCAATTAATTTTTTTAAGGTATTAGTAATTCCTTTTGAGTACTCACTATCAGTTATAAGGTGGTGCAAGTTTTTGGCTTCCTGTGTTGCATTTTTTAGCAGATATCCATTCCCTACTGTCTGTAACATACGAACATCATTTCCACTATCCCCAAATGCGATAGCTCTTTCGGTATTTAGGTTGTATTTCTCTAACATAAACGTTACAATTTCATTCTTTCCTGTCCCTATGGGGATAAAATCTACATCATAGCTGTCTTCTGGATCGCCTGCTAAGGGATTACACCGATTTATATTTACTGAAACGCCGTATTCTTCGCAGATTTTTTCAATTGCTAATAGGTTTTTCTTGTCGTTTATTTCATCTTGTTCCTGATAGTAGAAGTTATGCTTATACCGTGACTTTCCTAATTGAGTTTGAGGATTCAAAAGAATGTTATGATTTTCATGCAGCTGTTTCACAAGTTTTTCAACCTTTTCTTTACTAAACCCTTCATTTATGCGACTGTTCCACTTGTTATCTTGCTGACCGAAGTTATGCTCTGAAAAGTACGTAATTTCAGTTCCAAGATCACTAGCTATAAAATGCGGAAAATATCTAAATTTTCCTCGTCCCATTTTATCGATAATAGATTCTATACTGCTCCCAGTAACCCATCCGATTATTAGTTCCCCATCTTTACTTTTTTGTTCTAGATAGTCTTCGAGTTCATAAATGTCTTGTTGTTTTTGTTCGTCGATTGTATGCGGAAAATACGTTTCATCAAAATCACAAAAAACAATATACTGAGGATGTTCAACCGTGGATAACGTTTTATACTCCGATTTCTTGCTTAATAACATGAAACAGTCCCTCCATTACTCTGTCTTGTTCTTCTAAAGTAAATGACGGATATAAAGGCAAATGCAGTACCTGACTATGAGCCTTTTCCGTATGAACCAATGGGAGTCCTGCATACTTGTCCTGTACTAAAGGAGTTTTTTGCATATGAGACAGTATTGGATAATATACATCTGTTTGAACACCAAAATCTTCATTTAATTTAGTCATGATATCTGCCCTATCTTCTGTTCTTACCTTAATAGGAAACAGATGCCATACATGATCTTCACTTAATTCTGGTAATTCAATAAAGCCTTTATTCTGCAACTCTGCTAATTGGGTAATGTATCTATCCGCCAAGAACAGTCTTTTGAAGTTGTTTAATGAAAGGTACTTCATTCTCTCTAAACCAATTGCTGCCTGTAAATTGTCCATTTTTGAATTAAATCCAAAATTGATGACTTTCTTATTTTTCACATTTACTTCAAAACCATGATAACTAAATTGAATGCATTTTTTAGCGAGTTCTTCATTATCAGTTGCTATTGCCCCAGCCTTGCCACATACACTAAAATTCTTATAGGGATTAAAACTTAATGTAGTGATGTCTGCATACTTTCCTAAGTCTGTCAGTCCAATTCCTTGGCAGGCATCTTCAATTACTTTTAATTTATAACGATTTGCGATTTGACGGATATGCTGCATGTCTGAATGTTTTCCGTATAAATGCACAGGTAGAATAAACTTTGTATAAGGAGTTATTGCTTCTTCAATTTTGTCAGGATCGATGCAGAATGTTTGTGGGTTAATATCTACATATATAGGAACGCCTCCCACAGCTAACACAGCATTTTCAGTAGCTGAAAAGCTATTAGCCGGCATGATAACTTCATCCCCTGGGTTTAACCCTAAAGCCAATAAACCTATCATAATAGCATCGGTTCCACTGCTTGTTGCAATTACATACCTTTTATGTAAATATGTAGATAAAACGTTTTCGAATTGCTCTAAATAGGGACCACTCGTAAATTTTCCAGTTGGCAAAACTTCAGTTAATGTATTTAAGATATCTTCCACTTCATCATTGGTTATTAATCTGTCTACAGGCAAAAAAGGGACTTTACTGATTTCACGATTTTTTTGATAGTTGAAAAGATCATGTTCAATATCTATCTTTTCCTTTAATACTTGTTTCCACCGCTCGTTTACAATACTGTCTTCAATAACAAGTTCTTTTCCTTGTACGTCACCTTTTAAGTGTTTTAATAGTGACATGTTTTCTTTGCTTTTACCTGAAATCTTAACCTGTTTTTGCATGAACAGTACCTCCAATGATTTTATAATCTAAAAATTTATTACAAATTTATCCTAATTTCTGAAATCGGTAACATGTCAACAACTTTTTTAAGGAAGGGAAAATATGCCTACAATTGATGAAATAGCAAAATTATGCAATGTGTCTAAAACCACAGTGTCAAGAGTATTGAATAATCATCCGTATGTGTCGAAAGAAAAAAGAGATATGATCTTAAAGGCAATTAACGATCTTGACTACACTCCCAATTATTTAGCTCGGAATTTTAGGAGAAATAAGACACAAACGATAGCTTTATCGGTTCCGAGTATTGACCATCCATTTTTTGCTCAATTAATAAAAGGGGTCTCACATGAAGCACTGTTTAAGAATTACAAGGTAATTGTATTTCAGACCTTTTATGACAAACAGACAGAGCTAGAATTGTTAGAGTTATTGAAGCATAAAGAAGTGGATGGTATTATTCTTGGAACTTTAGAAAATGAATGGGATCAGATATCCCCTTTCTTAAAGTATGGTCCTATCTTATTATGTAATGAATATCATCACTCAGCGGACATAACGATAATTGGGTATGATGAATTTGAAGCTACATACATGGGGGTAGTACATTTAATTGAAAGAGGGCATAAAAAAATTGGGTTTTGTTTTGATACTCCATATAGCGAAGCTCAATGTCAGAGGAAAGAGGGTTATTTGAAAGCTTTACAAGATTACGATTTACATCATAGAAGCGAATGGATATTCGGCGAAATGTTTAATATCGAGGATGGCTTTCGTGTTTTTCATAAGATAAAGGATCTAAAGGACAGACCCTCAGCAATATTTACAGGAAATGATCAAGTCGCCGCAGGGATTATTAAACAGGCGATGAAAAATGGCTTTAAAGTTCCAGAAGACTTAGCTGTAATTGGTTTTGACAACCAATTGATCTGCCAAGTCGTTACTCCGACCATAACAACAATTGATATCCCCGTAATAGAATTAGGTCAACAGGCTGTGTTGAAAATCATCGAGTCCATTTCGGGTAATGCCACTTTAAACAGAAGAATTATTAAACTGCCAACAAAGCTTATTATAAGAGAATCAACGTAACGATAGATTTCCCTTTATCATTTTATATCTTTATATAAGAAAAAGAGGTTATTCATTTTAACCTCTTTTTCAATCGTAAGTCGTCAATTATTTCTTTCATTTCACCCTCTGGCAGCACTCACTTCAAACCTGATCCATTAACAACGAAATATCCGCTTATATTTCCCCATCTCGATGGTTTGCGAATTAAAAGTTCTTGAACCCTTTTTTCAACTAGGCACTACTGCCGCTGATTGAGCTCTTTTTGTCTTTTTTTTCACCATGAAGATGGTGAAGCAGGCGATAAAACGGCGGCAGCAGGGCAATAACCAGAATGACGCGAATGACCTGAACCGCAACGACAAAGGTGGAATCAGCATGTAAGGTAACTGACGTCGTCGCCATCTCTGCAATCCCGCCGGGCGCAAATGCCAGAACAGAAGTGATGAGCGAAATTCCTGTCAGCTCGGAAACGATCACGGCGCTCAAAAACATTGCTGCAATTAAACCGACGGAAGAGACAAACCCGACGATGATAATACGAGTGACGCCGGCAAACATGCTTTTGTACATCTTAGAGCCGATCGTTGCCCCGAGAAATACTTGTGATACATGGTTAGCTTGTGACGGCCACCATGCCATCATGTCGTGCCCTGTCACCGCAGCTCCGCCAACATGTACAATTGCTACACCGAGCATGCTGCCGAGCAGCCATGGAGCTGGAAATTTTAAAAATTTCGCAGCTTTGCAAGCTCCCCAGGCAGCGAGAATAAGAATGATGGTCCACAAAACGGGAGCGAGCCTAAAATCTGTCGTTGCAGAAGAAATTGTCTCTGCTGCGGCACTTGCGGTACGATCTTGTTTTGTATAGATCAGAATGACTAAAAACGGAATGGAAAGCACCACGAGTAGCACACGCATCATTTGAACGAGGCTGACTATAGCGGTATTGGCGCCTACTTCCTGTGCGATGCTCGGCATGGCGGAAAGTCCGCCGGGAGCGGTGCCGACAAAGCTAGTCATCATATCCGTTTTGCTGAAACGCCAAAGCACATATCCTGATAGCATGGCCAGCAGGATAGACAATATCAGCATAACGCCGACTGAAAACCAATGGTCTTTGAGAACAGAGAGAACGGATAAATTCAGCTTTTGGCCCAATTCGATGCCGAGGATCATCTGCCCGAGGGCGAGCCATCGTCGGTTAATTCCTTTTTGGTCTGGTGCCATCATCAGCCATGCCGGCCGTATCATGGCGAGGCAGCAGGCGACAATCAGTGTTCCGATCATCCATCCAATTGATATTCCGGTTAATGAAAGAATAAACCCCCCGGCTGCACTGATTGCGATAAACCATAGATCTTTGAGGAGATTTTCGTCTTTCTTCAATGTAAAACCCTTCTTCCTTTTTCACGTAACACTCCAATTGTTCACGTAGTGAATGTATTTATTACTATAGTATATTTTTGTTGATAAAGAAATTATGAATTATTTTCTATAAGCGATTCACTTTTCTTATGACCTTGTGTTCGAGCTTTTCTATTGTGTAAGTCAGAGATAAACCCGCTGTCAGCAGACACACGGCAAGAGCGTAAAAAATCACTTCTCCGCCAAATGATGTCAGGATCAGCCCACCTGCCAGCGGTCCGATTGAGCGGGATATATCCCAATGCAGACCATAGACAGCATAAAACCGGCCCAGCAAATGAGGCGGCGCCAATTTAGATATGAAGGTCTGGATGTGGGTTAGCCCGATGCTTTCGCCAACCGTCATCACCGCTGCCGTCACTATAAGCATTGTCAGGGAGGTTGAGCATGCAAAACCGGCAGCCGCAAGGGAGTAGCAAATATAAGTAATGAAAAGGATTGTTTTCATTGAAAGCTTTTCGGTCCCTTTGACAAGAGGAACTTGGAGAACAAAGCTGAATAAAGCTTTTGCCGCCGAGTAGATCGTCAGTATTGACAGATAATCAGAAAACATGTTTTTGCTGAAGAGCCTGTATGTTGTTTCTGTTTGTGCATATAACATGCTTATGGGGAGAGAAAGCAGCAAAAGAAGCAGGACAGGCCTGTATATCATAAAGCTCGCAGATATTTTCGGGGTAACAGCTGGGTGTAGCGGCTTTGTCTCAGGCAGTTTCAGTGCAGCGATCAGAAAGTAGATAAACAATGCCGCAGCATCTAATGCGAATATCCACACGGGGTTATGATTGTAAAGAAGCATCCCCACTAGCGGCCCTGCCGTCAGACCCGCCGAATAGATCGCATTGATGACCGCAAACACTTCCGAACGTCTGCTTTCCGGCGTGCTTTCAGCGATTTGGGCGCGGGAAGCGGGAATGTACAACGATCTTCCGATGCCATTCATGACATAGAGAATAGCGAAAACATACGCATGCTCAGCAAATACAAACCCTGTCATTGCCGCTGATTGAAGAAGCAATGCGGTCAAAATCGCTGTGCACCGCCCAATCCGGTCCGCCGCCTTTCCTGCAGCGAGCGTCAGGAAAATATCAGCAAATGGCTGAAGGCTGATGATCAGCATTGGCATCATGATACTGCCGTTTAATTGTTCATGCAGATACAGCACCATAAAAGGTCCCATCATTGCACCTGTCAGGCTTGTCAGCAATTCGCCGAAAAAGCGGAGCCGAACGGGAGCGGTATATCTCGATTTTATAGAGTGAAAACTGGTCAACATGTGATCGCCGCCTTTCGCTGTTTGATATAGTAGTAGTGTATAGAAGGGGCGGCGGCCCAAAAAGTGAAGAAAAGAAGAGATAAAAGTTCCCCTTTTGTCGGGAGGTGCGGGGATTGAAGCTGATAGAGCACTATGTGGCGCTTGTAAAAACAGGCTGCGCCGAGTATGGACAAATGAACGAAATGACGCTCACTGAGATTGCCGACTGTTTATTTTGTACAGTAAGAAATGCAAAGCTCATTTTACATAAGCTAGAGAACAGCAATTGGATTATCCGGGAAAGCGGGGCGGGGCGCGGCCGTAAATCTAAAATCGCGTTTCTTCGGAGGCCTGAGGAATTGCTTCTTCAAACTGCAAAGGAATATACCATGTCAGGAAAGCTTAAAAAGGCAAAGGAGCTGCTTCAGCAGTATCAGTCCGCATTTCCGGGGCTTCAAAACGAATATAACATGTGGCTTTCAGAGGTGTTCGGATTTGTGACGGAGACGGGCGAGAATGGGGCGAAGGATGTTCTGCGGCTGTTCATCGCGCCTGAATCTGTCAGCAGTTTGGATCCATGCCAAATATTTTTGCGGTCTGAGGGCCATTTCGTCAAACAGATATTTGATACACTCTTGACGTTTGATTCGGATATACAGGAGCCGAAGCCTCATTTGGTTCATGGATGGGAAGAGGTCGGAAAAAAACAATGGAGATTTTTTCTTCGAAAAGGTGTGACATTTCATAATGGACAGCCGCTGACATCACGGGACGTTGCGTTTACGTTTCAGCGCTTTTTGGAACTGGGTGACAACCCGTATAAATGGCTTCTGCACGGAGTGAAACAAGTCTTAGAAAAGGGCCCTTATTGTGTGGCACTCATACTCGATAGGCCGAATGCGCTTTTGCCGTATGCTCTTTGTGATGAACGGCTGTCCATACTGCCGGCAGAACAGGGCGGCGGGAAAACTGGAACAGGGCCTTTTCAGGTGAATCAGCAACACAGCGGGATGCTTGTGCTTGAAGCCAATGAGCGCTACTTCAAGGGACGCCCCTATTTGGATCGCGTTGAGTTTGTGTTTTCTGAGCAAGCCGGAGAGATGAACGGTTTTACCATTCAAGAAAAACAAACATGTCCTGAGCAGCAAACTGTTTTTGATGAGCGGCATGTTCAGTATTTGTCGCTCAATCTGAAAAAGAAGGGGCCTCTTCAGCACCAAAGCTTTAGAAAAGCGCTCCGGCTGCTGATTTCCTCTGAACGGCTCGTTCGTGAAGCGGGAGGGCACCGAAGAATCCCGGTTACGTCCTTTTTGCATCCGAGTTCTTTTGAGTGGGAGGGCGTTTCGCCATCTGAATTGTTGAAGAAAAGCGGTTACGAGGGCGAAACAATCGTGCTTTATACCTTTTCGGAAACGGATCATCGTGAGGACGCCGAATGGATTCAAAATATTTGCGCCCAGCACGGTATCAGGCTTACACTTCAATTCTGTGATGCTGCTGATCTGCGACGGCCGGAAACCGTGCAGATGGCGGATATCATTCATGACAGTGCGACGTTTTATCAAGACAGCGAGTTTGGTTTTCTGCATTTGCTGCTGTCGGAGAACAGTTTCTTGTATCAGCATCTATCTGAAAAGCTGACACAGATTTGCTCAGGAATGACAGAGCGGATGTTTTCCATGCCTGATCGCTGTTCGAGAATCAACATCCTGCGTGACATTGACCGGCAGATGATACAGGAGCTGAACGCGATCCCGCTGTATCAAAATGTGCTCCAGGTGACATCAAGTAAAAATGTAAAAGGCCTGGTGCTTGATGAAGAGGGATGGATTGATTTGTACTCCGTATGGCTGTCCAAATAAAAAGAGGGTTCTTTTTTGAACCCTCTTTTTTACGCTGCCATGCTGCGGCATTGTTCAGCACAGGTGAAGCAGGCTTTCGCACATGCTTGGCAATGATCATGATCGTGCTTTCCGCATTCAGTGCCGCATGCTTCACAAATATCGGCGCAAAGTGCACAAATTTCTTTCATAAACGGGCTGTCCGTTTGCATGGCTTTGACCGCCAGCGCGCAAATATCCGCGCATTCCCTGTCAAGCCGGATGCATCCGCTGAGATGATGCTGCACGCTTTCTTCCAAGCATTTAGTGAAACAATGATTGCAAGCCTTCATGCAATCGCTGCAAGCCTCAATACAAGCTTCAGAATATTGCTCCATGGTTGATCCCCCTGTATGGAAGTATATGGTTTTATGTTTCCCGGCTGCATTTGAAAAAAACAGGGGAGTGTGTTTTTAGCTAAGGGGATATGTACATATACCCTGAACGGGTATATCTAACGTTCCATCAGATAGTATAGGAACCAGACAGCGTGATTTTGTTCATCACGTGCTGCGCGCGTAAAGACGCCTTTCGCTTTTAAGTTTGACGTTTCCTCGGCCGCACGCAAGTAAAAGTCGACGGTTTCTTGTTCATCTTTAAAAGCGGCGTCCAGTCCTCTTGTGAAATTGTCCGGGCATTCTTCCGTTTGTTTCGGCATGATGTGTTTGCCGGTAATTGAACCATACAGTGTGGAAAATTCACGGAGGTGGCGAATCTCGTCACGCCTGATTTCTTCAATCTGTTTTCTGACCTCATCGCTGTGGGCGAGTTCGGCAAGCTTGCGGTAGCATTGAATGGCACTGAATTCTCCGTTGATGGCCTTCTGCAAATTCCGAATCAAAACAGGATCTTCCCTGTATGGCACCGGATAGGGATAGTAGCTGTAATGCAAGGGGATTCAACTCCATTCTTAGGAATTGGGCTTCTGTAAAAGTATATGTTGGGCAGGGAGAGATGTGCGGAGATAATCAGCTTTTTATATGTGAAAAGGCCGTTTTTACCAATAGATCAGATTGGTCATTTTCGTCAACATTCGATAAAATATATAGAGATAAAAAGAGAGGGGTCTTCTAATTTGGGAGCAGAGTTTTTAGTAGGCAGGTCCGGGAGTGGAAAAACGAAGCTGATCATCGACAGCATTCAGGATGAATTGCGCCGGGCTCCATTCGGGAAGCCGATCATTTTTCTAGTCCCGGATCAAATGACGTTTTTAATGGAATACGAGCTTGCTAAAACGCCAGATATGGGCGGGATGATACGCGCTCAAGTATTCAGTTTTTCACGATTGGCCTGGCGCATCCTCCAGCATACGGGAGGAATGAGCAGGCCGTTTCTGACGAGCACCGGCGTACAAATGCTCCTGCGGAAGCTCATTGAGGAGCATAAACAGGAGTTCAAAGTCTATCAAAAAGCGAGTGACAAAAGCGGGTTTACCGCACAGGTTGAGCGGATGCTGACAGAGTTTAAGCGCTATTGTCTGGAACCGGAGGATATCCGCCGGATGGCGGAAAGCGGAACGGCTTCCGAGTATCGCGGAGAACGAGTTTTATCTGAAAAGCTCCATGACTTATCAATTCTGTATCAGCAAATGGAAAAAAGCCTCGCAGACCAATATCTTCACTCTGAGGATTATTTGACATTGCTGGCAGAGCATATCCCGCTTGCGGAAGATATAAAAGGCGCCCATATCTATGTGGATGGCTTTTATCAGTTTACACCGCAGGAATTCAGGGTGTTGGAGCAGCTTATGGTTCATGCGGAGCATATCACGTTTTCGCTCACAGCGGACAAGCCGTCATATGAGCGGGAGCCGCATGAACTGGAATTGTTCAGAATGACGGGGAAAACCTATTACCGCCTGCATCAGAAGGCGAAGGAACTGAATTTGGACATTACGTATAAAGAGCTGAGCGGGACTGAGCGGCATACAAAGACGCCGGAATTGGCGCATCTAGAGGCACAGTATGAAGCGCGTCCGGCCGTTCCATACGCAGAAAAACAAGAAGCCCTTACTGTGATGCAGGCCGCAAACAGACGGGCTGAGCTGGAAGGCATTGCCCGGGAAATTCACGCCCTAGTCAGAGAGAAGGGATATCGCTATAAGGATGTAGCCATTCTTGCGCGCCAGCCGGAAGACTACAAGGATATGGTGAAGGAAGTTTTCGCAGATTACGAGATTCCTTATTTCATTGACGGAAAAGCATCTATGCTGAACCATCCGTTAATTGAATTTATCCGGTCAAGCCTTGATGTTCTGAAAGGGAATTGGCGTTATGAAGCGGTGTTTCGCTGCGTGAAAACCGAACTGCTATTCCCGCTCAATGAACCGAAGGCCAAAGTGAGAGAACAGGTCGATCAGCTCGAAAATTACTGTATCGCCTATGGTATTAAAGGCGACCGCTGGACAAAGGGCGATCGGTTCCAATACAGGCGTTTTGTGTCATTGGATGATGATTTTGCGCAGACTGATCAGGAAATCGAAATGGAAAACATGTTGAATGACACCCGCGATTGGATTGTTCCGCCGCTTTTTCAGCTTCAAAAACGCATGAAAAAAGCGAAGACGGTTCAAGAGAAGGCGGAGGCGCTCTATCGTTATTTAGAAGAGACGGATGTGCCGCTGAAGCTGGATCAGGAAAGGCAGCGTGCTGAGGATGACGGCAGAATCATTGAAGCGCAGCAGCATCAGCAGGCGTGGGACGCAGTCATTCAGCTGCTTGAGGAGTTTGTTGAAATGATGGGAGATGATGAGATTTCTCTTGATTTGTTTCAGCAAATGATAGAAGCCGGCGCGGAGTCGCTTACATTTTCTTTAATTCCGCCTGCGCTTGACCAGGTGTTTGTCGGCAATATGGATTTGTCCAGAATGTATGGCACCTCCTGCACCTTTGTGCTCGGGGCAAACGACGGCGTTCTGCCGGCACGCCCTGATGAAAACGGAGTCCTGTCGGATGATGACCGGGAATGGCTGAAAACGATTGGGGTTGAGCTATCCTCAGGCGGACGGGAGCGTTTGCTTGATGAGCATTTCCTCATCTACATGGCATTTTCAAGTCCGTCTGACCGGCTTTACGTATCGTATCCGATTGCTGATGCGGAAGGAAAAACGCTTTTGCCGTCGATGATCGTTAAGCGGCTGGAAGAACTGTTTCCATATCATAAGGAGCGCCTGTTAACAAATGAACCTGAACAGGTCAGCGATGAGGAACAGCTGATGTATGTCGTGAATAAAAGCGTGGCACAGTCCTTTACCGCGAGCCAGCTCAGGTTATGGACCCGGGAATACGACATCAGCGACGTCTGGTGGAGCACGTACAATGTGCTGATGAGTGAGCCGGACAGGCTGCAATCGAAAAAGCTGTTCTCAAGCCTGTTTTTCCGGAATGAAGTGAAGCAGCTTGAACGCAGCGTGTCGAGACAGCTCTATGGAGAACGCATTCAGGGCAGTGTATCGAGAATGGAAACCTTTAACGCATGCCCGTTTTCCCATTTTGCGTCACACGGGCTGCATTTGAAGGAACGGCAATTCTTCAAGCTTGAAGCACCGGATATCGGCCAGCTGTTTCATTCCAGCTTAAAGCTGATTTCTGACAGGCTGCGTGAGCAAAAGCTGGATTGGCGCGATTTAACGAAGGAGCAGTGCGAGCTGTTTTCCTATGATGCGGTAGAACGGCTGGCACCGAAACTGCAAAAGGAAATTCTGCTCAGCTCAAACCGGCATTATTATGTGAAGGAAAAACTGCAAAAAATTGTGACACGTGTGTCCGGCATTTTAAGCGAGCATGCGAAAGCGAGCGGATTCGTACCGATCGGGCTTGAACTGGGCTTTGGAGGAAAAGGGCCGCTTCCGCCGCTGACCTTTCAACTGAAAAACGGCTGTACGATGGAACTCGTCGGGCGAATTGACCGTGTTGATAAGGCTGAAAGCTCAAAAGGCCTGCTCCTCAGGATTGTCGATTATAAATCAAGCGACAAAGGCCTTGACTTAGCGGAAGTATATTACGGATTGGCACTGCAAATGCTGACGTACCTTGATTTATCGATTACACATTCAGCTGACTGGCTCGGGATGAGGGCGACGCCTGCCGGAGTGCTGTATTTCCATATTCATGACCCGATGATTCAATCTAATCTCCCGCTTGGGCTTGACGAGATTGAACAGGAGATCTTTAAGAAATTTAAAATGAAGGGCTTGCTCCTCGGTGATCAGGAAGTGGTTCGCCTCATGGATACAACCCTTCAAGAGGGACGTTCAAATATCATAAACGCCGGCTTGAAAAAAGACGGATCTCTTAGATCAGACTCGGCCGCAGTCGGTGAAAAGGAATTTGATCTTTTGACAAAGCATGTGCGCCGCACCTTCCAGGAAGCGGGCGAACAAATCACCGACGGACGCGTATCCATTGAGCCGTACAAAATGAAGAACAAGACGCCGTGCACATACTGTGCGTTCAAATCAGTATGCCAATTTGATGAATCACTGGAAGAAAACGAGTATCGCCCATTAAAGGCTGAAAAGGACAAGACGATACTTGAGTGGATAAAAAAGGAGGCGGATGGCAATGAACATTCCTAAACCGGCAGACAGCACATGGACAGATGACCAATGGAATGCCATTGTTTCAACCGGCCAGGATATTCTTGTGGCAGCGGCTGCGGGCTCTGGTAAAACCGCTGTGCTCGTTGAACGAATGATTCGGAAAATCACCGCGGAGGAAAACCCAATAGATGTAGACCGTCTTCTCGTTGTGACATTTACAAACGCCTCAGCGGCAGAGATGAAGCACCGAATCGCAGAAGCCTTGGAAAAAGAGCTTGTACAGCGCCCCGGCTCGCTGCATATCAGACGCCAGCTTTCTCTTTTGAACCGGGCCAGCATTTCGACGCTCCATTCCTTTTGCCTGCAAGTGCTGAAGAAATATTACTACTTGATCGATCTTGATCCGGGCTTTCGGATAGCTGATCAGACGGAAGGTGAGCTACTGGGGGATGAAGTGCTTGACGAGCTGTTTGAAGACGAATACGCAAAGGGCGAAAAGGCGTTTTTTGAGCTTGTTGACCGCTATACGACAGACCGGCATGATCTGGATCTGCAATTTCTCGTTAAACAGGTGTACGAGTATTCCCGATCCCATCCAAACCCGGAGGCGTGGCTGGAAAGTTTTGTTCATTTGTATGATGTATCAGAAAAGAGCGCCATCGAGGAGCTGCCGTTTTATCAATATGTCAAAGAAGATATTGCAATGGTGCTTAACGGGGCGAAGGAAAAGCTCTTGCGCGCGCTTGAGCTGACGAAAGCGCCGGGCGGCCCGGCGCCGCGTGCTGACAATTTTCTTGATGATCTTGCGCAGATTGATGAACTGATTCAGCATCAGGACGATTTCAGTGAACTATATAAGCGGGTGCCCGCCGTCTCTTTTAAGCGTGCCAAAGCAGTAAAAGGGGATGAGTTCGATCCAGCGCTCCTTGATGAGGCGACAGATTTGAGAAACGGTGCAAAAAAACTGCTTGAAAAGCTCAAAAACGACTACTTCACGCGAAGTCCTGAACAGCACTTGAAAAGCCTAGCCGAGATGAAGCCTGTCATTGAAACGCTCGTACAGCTTGTCATCAGCTATGGAAAACGATTCGAAGCTGCGAAACAGGAAAAATCAATCATCGATTTTTCTGATTTGGAGCATTACTGTTTAGCGATTTTGACAGCTGAGAATGACAAAGGTGAACGTGAGCCGAGCGAGGCTGCGAGGTTTTATCAGGAACAGTTTCATGAGGTGCTCGTTGATGAATATCAGGATACCAACCTCGTGCAGGAATCGATTCTGCAGCTCGTCACAAGCGGTCCGGAGGAGACTGGTAACCTGTTTATGGTAGGAGATGTCAAACAGTCGATTTATCGATTCAGGCTTGCGGAGCCGCTTCTTTTCCTCTCTAAATACAAACGGTTTACAGAGAGCGGAGAAGGCACGGGGCGGAAAATCGATTTAAATAAAAATTTCCGAAGCCGGGCTGATATTTTAGACAGCACAAACTTTTTATTTAAACAGCTGATGGGCGGCAAAATCGGTGAGGTCGATTATGACGAGCAGGCTGAGCTGAAGCTTGGTGCAGCGTATCCGGACAATGACGAGACGGAAACAGAGCTGCTGCTGATCGACAACGCAGAAGATACGGATGCAAGCGAGGAAGCAGAAGAGCTTGAAACGGTGCAGTTTGAGGCAAAAGCCATCGCTAAGGAAATTCGCAAGCTGATTTCATCGCCGTTTAAGGTGTATGACGGAAAAAAGAAAACACATCGCAATATTCAATACCGAGATATCGTGATTTTGCTCCGTTCGATGCCGTGGGCTCCGCAAATCATGGAGGAGCTGAGAGCACAGGGCATACCGGTTTACGCCAATTTAACGTCAGGCTATTTCGAAGCGGTCGAAGTCGCCGTCGTGCTTTCTGTGCTGAAGGTAATCGATAATCCGTATCAGGATATACCGCTTGCCTCTGTGCTGCGCTCACCGATTGTCGGAGCAGATGAAAACGAGCTGTCTTTGATCCGGCTTGAAAATAAAAAAGCGCCGTACTATGAGGCGATGAAAGACTACCTGGCTGCTGGTGACCGGAACGATGAGCTTTATCAAAAGTTAAATACGTTTTACGGACATCTGCAAAAATGGCGCGCGTTTTCGAAAAACCACTCAGTATCTGAGCTGATTTGGGAAGTGTACCGCGACACCAAATATATGGATTATGTCGGCGGCATGCCGGGCGGAAAACAGCGCCAGGCCAATTTGCGTGTTCTTTATGACAGGGCGCGTCAATATGAATCAACGGCATTTCGCGGCTTGTTCCGTTTCCTGCGGTTTATCGAACGCATGCAGGAGCGGGGCGATGATCTTGGTACGGCGAGAGCGCTCAGCGAGCAGGAGGATGTTGTCCGCTTAATGACGATCCACAGCAGCAAAGGGCTCGAATTTCCAGTCGTGTTTGCAGCAGGTCTCGGCCGGAATTTCAACATGATGGATTTAAATAAATCGTACCTGCTGGATAAGGGGCTCGGATTTGGCACGAAGTATATTCATCCGCAATTACGCATCAGCTATCCGACACTTCCGCTCATTGCGATGAAGAAAAAAATGCGCAGGGAGCTGCTGTCAGAGGAATTGCGTGTGCTCTATGTTGCATTAACGAGAGCGAAGGAAAAGCTGTTTCTGATTGGCTCATGTAAGGATCATCAGAAACAGCTTGCAAAATGGCAGGCATCCGCGTCCCAAACTGATTGGCTTCTGCCGGAATTTGACCGCTATCAGGCGAAAACGTATCTAGATTTCATCGGCCCGGCTCTTGCCAGGCACAGAGACTTGGGGGATTTGGCTGGTGTGCCAGCACACGCTGACATCTCAGATCACCCGGCTCGTTTTGCCGTTCAAATGATCCATTCCTATGATTTGCTTGATGATGATCTGGAAGAAAGAATGGAAGAAAAAAGCGAGCGCCTAGAAGCGATCCGCCGAGGTGAACCAGTTCCCGGCTCGTTTGCGTTTGATGAAAAAGCCCGCGAGCAGCTGAGCTGGACATACCCGCATCACGAGGTGACGCAAATTCGGACAAAGCAATCGGTTTCTGAGATCAAAAGAAAAAGAGAGTACGAGGATGAATACAGCGGCAGGGCCCCTGTAAAACCGGCTGATGGAAGCATTCTGTACAGACGTCCCGCTTTTATGATGAAAAAAGGCCTGACAGCGGCAGAGAAAGGGACTGCCATGCATACGGTTATGCAGCATATCCCGCTGTCACATGTGCCGTCGATAGAAGAAGCTGAGCAGACGGTTCACAGGCTTTATGAAAAAGAGCTTCTCTCTGAAGAACAAAAAGACGCTATTGATATAGAAGAAATCGTGCAATTTTTCCATACAGAAATCGGCGGACAGCTGATCGGTGCTAAGTGGAAGGACCGGGAAATACCATTCAGCTTAGCGCTTCCGGCCAAGGAGATCTATCCTGATGCACAGGAGGCAGATGAGCCGCTTTTAGTGCAGGGTATCATTGACTGTCTCTATGAAACTGAGGACGGATTATATCTATTGGATTATAAGTCGGACCGGATTGAGGGCAAATTCCAGCATGGATTTGAAGGAGCGGCCCCGATCTTGAAGAAACGATATGAAACGCAAATTCAGCTGTACACGAAGGCAGTGGAGCAAATTGCAAAAACAAAGGTAAAGGGATGTGCGCTTTATTTCTTTGACGGAGGGCACATTCTGACATTATAGCGAGATCCATAAGCTCCGGAATTTCAGGCGGAGCGGGTCTCGTTTTCTATATAAAAGAGAGGTGAAAGTATTTGCGGATTTTACATACGGCTGACTGGCATCTTGGAAAAACGCTTGAAGGAAGAAGCAGGCTGAGTGAACAGGCCGATGTGCTGGATGAACTGAATACGATTGTAAAGGATGAGCAGATCGATGCCATTGTAATGGCGGGGGATGCATTTGACACCGTAAACCCGCCAGCTTTAGCCGAGCAGCTGTTTTATGAAAGCCTGTCTGCGCTTAGCGACAGAGGAAAGCGCCCGATCGTTGTCATTGCCGGAAACCACGATAATCCTGACCGTTTGTCCGCCGCTTCACCGCTGACACATGAAAACGGCATTCATTTAATCGGTTATCCGACAACAGAGCCGATTCATATTGAAGTGCCTTCAGCAGGAGAGCTTTTGGCGGTTGGAGCACTGGCGTACCCATCTGAAGCGCGGTTAAATGAAGTGCTATCCGATACGTTTGATGAAAAGCTGCTCCGTGATCACTATGATGTGAAAATCAGGCAGGCGTTTGAGCATATGACAAGCCGGTTCCGGAACGATGCAGTGAAGATTGCCGCCAGCCATATTTATGTGGCAGGCGGAAACCAAACCGATTCAGAGCGGCCGATTGAAGTCGGCGGTGCATACACGGTGGCTGCTGAAAGCCTGCCGGCAGATGCCGCTTACGTTGCGCTCGGCCATTTGCATCGCCCGCAAACGATCAAGCGGGCGCGGACGCTTGCGCGTTATTCAGGATCTCCGCTCGCCTACAGCTTTTCTGAAGCGGGCTACGCTAAATCAGTGACGATTGTGGACGCAAAGCCTGGGGAAGAGGCCACTTGGCAAGAGGTGTTATTATCAAGCGGCAAGCCACTTGTGAAGTGGAAAGCGGCAAATGGATTGAGTGAGGTGTACAGCTGGCTGGATGAAGGCAGAGATCAGAATGCTTGGATTGACCTGGAAATCCGTGTCGCGGACCAGCTGTCACTTGAAGAGATTCACAGGCTGCGGAAGGCGCACCCGGGCTTTATCCATATCAGGCCGGTTTTTGAAGAACAGAACAAAGACCGGGAACGGATCGAGGTTAAACATGTCTCAATCGAGGACCGCTTTAAGAAATTTTATGAAAAACAAACTGGCGGTGCGGTGCCGGATGAAGAAATGGTGAAGCTGTTTTTAGAGCTTGCATCAGGCGTTGAAGAGGAGGATGCGAAATGAAGCCGATCGCCTTAAGCATTAAGGGGCTCCACAGCTTTAGAGAGGAGCAGACGATAGATTTTGAAGGCCTTTCCGGTGCTGGTGTTTTCGGCATTTTCGGCCCGACAGGAAGCGGTAAATCCTCTATTCTCGACGCAATGACGCTTGCTTTATACGGAAAGGTGGAACGGGCGGCGAATAATACGCACGGTATCTTAAACCAGGCGGAAGATACGCTGTCTGTTTCCTTTACCTTTGCGCTTCAGACGAATCACCAAATCTCATACAAAGTCGAGCGTGTGTTTAAGAGAACGGATGAAATGAAGGTAAAAACGGCACTTTGCCGCTTCATCGAAATCAAGGACGAGCATACGGTGCTGGCTGATAAAGCCAGCGAAGTGAATAAAAGAGTTGAGGAGCTCTTAGGGCTGACGATCGACGATTTTACGAGAGCGGTGGTGCTGCCCCAAGGGAAATTTGCTGAATTTCTGTCTTTAAAAGGGGCAGAGCGCAGGCATATGCTTCAGCGTTTATTTAATTTGGAGCAATATGGAGACAGGCTTGTGAAAAAGCTGAGACGGCAGGCGCAGGAAGCCAATGCGAGAAAAAATGAAATGCTTGCTGAACAGTCCGGTCTCGGTGAGGCGAGCTCAGAGGCAGTGGAGCAGGCTGAAAAGGCTCTCGAACAAGCTGAAGCCCGGCTGGAAGCGATGAGGAAGAACCGTGATCAGGCGAAGGAGCGGTTTACAGAGCATCAGGAGATATGGAATGTCCAAAAGGAAAAATCCGCTTATGAAGAAGAGGAAAAACGTCTCGCAGAAGAACAGCCGCATATAGACAGCATGCAAAAACGCCTGCTGGAAGCAGAAACAGCAGCAGCTCTTAAGCCCTATGCGGACCGGTACGCAGAAGCGATCCAGCATGAGGAACAAGCTGAAAAGGAACAAACGCTAGCCCAAAAGGATTTAGCAGACCGGACAGCTTTCTTTCAGCAAAAACATGACGAGTATGAAGCGTGGCGCCAGCATAAAAGCGAGAAAGAGCCTGAGCTTTTAACAGAGCAGGAACAGCTTTCACGCTTGCAGGAAATCGAAATCAAACTGAGTGAGGCCAAGCAAGAGGAAGAGCGCAAAAAGACTGAACTCCAGCAGAAAGAAGAGGCTCTTCAATCTGTCATGAATGAATTGGAGACGGTAACAGACCGCCTGACACGAGGGCAAAACAGACAGACAGAATTGAAACAGCAGCTCAAATCCCTGCAGGTGACATCCAATGAGCGAAAAAGCTGCCATCAGGCCGCAGAAATGGCATTGCGCATCAGACAAACCGAGGAGCAAATCAAAAAAGAGAAAAAACGAAGTGAAGAATTGAACCTCGTGCTGCAGAAGATGAATGAAGAGAAGAATACACTCGTTCAAAAGACGGAAGCGGAAGAAAACAACATCATTCAGGCATATGAGGCAGTTCAAACTGTGTACCATTTGGTGTGCGAAACGGAACGCTCATTAACACGTATGACGGAAGAGACTAGAAAGAGCCAACACACGCTTCACTTACAGCGTGAAAAAGCAAGGGTGGCACTGCTGACAAAAGAGTTAGCCCAAAAGCTGACTGCCGGTAAGCCTTGCCCGGTATGCGGTTCAACCGATCATGATCCATCTGCCTCAGTACATGAAACATATGAAGCCGACAGCCATCTTGAAGAGGACATTAAGCAGACAGATGTATTATTGACGGAAGCTGCAGCTCTCAGCCAGGAGATTCTTTCAGCCAAAATTACGCTTGAAGAACAGTCCGCGCGCTTTATTGAACAGTGTCCGTTTTTGCAGACAATTCAAGCGCAGAACCTTGAAGCGGCAGCTTCCTTCGAAAATCAGCCGGTGTATGAAGCATTTGAAACTGCCAAATTTGAATGGAAACGAATCAAGCAGGACATTCTTTCTGTTAAGACACGAATGGCACAAATAATCGGCGCCTATCAGGAATCTTTAAAAAAGGCCGAGCAGCTTAATGAAAAAATCGGTTTTGAAAAAAGAGAAGCTGACCGTATTGAAAGCATCATCAACGAGCTTCAATCCTCAATGGACAGCAGTCTGAACATGTTTAAAGAAGCATTTCAGAATCAAACTGTGGACGAAGCAGAAAAATGGCAGCAAGCCATTGAAGAAAAGGACCGGGCTGCAGAAGAATGTGAAAAACGAATTGAGAAGAGTATCGCGTTTCTTGCTGAGCATGAAGCACAAAAGGAAAAACTGCGGGAATTGGGACACCGGCTTGAACGGGAAAAGCTGGAGCTTCATTATGCGGTTGAACGAATCAAGAGCGTGATAGCTGATTATGAGCACGAACTCGGAGATTATGCAAAAGGAGATTCGATTCAAATCAAACTCCGCTCTGTCCAGCAGGATCTAAAGCTGTTAAAGGAAAAAGAACAATCTTTATATGAAGAACTGCAAAGCGCCCAAATGAAGCTCAACCAGGCGAAAAGCCGCGCTTCGGCAAGCGAGCTCACTCTTCAAGAGGCGAAGGGCAGATTGGAAAAAGCAAAAGCTGCTTGGCTTGAGCATACAAAAAACACCTCCATTACCCGGACTGAGGAGGTTGAACAAAGTCTCATCCCAGCCGATGAACTTGAAAAGATGAAAACCGGCATAGACCAGTTTATGGATAAACTGAAGCAAAATGCTGCAAACTTAAAACGAGTAGCAGAGATACTTGCCGGCAGAGCATTATCAGAGAGCGAATGGAACGAAACCGTTGCAGCATTACAAGAAGCTGAGGACGCATTTGGCGCTGCTATAGAGGAAAAAGGCGCGGCCGCAAAAGCACTGGCTGTCATTCGCGACCATCATAAACGGTTTAATGAAATTGAAGCTGAACTGAAAAAATGGCAGACGCATATCGACAGGCTGGACAAGCTGCAAGCTGTGTTTAAAGGCAATACCTTCGTCGAATTTTTAGCTGAGGAGCAGCTTGAAAGCGTTGCGAGGGACGCCTCAGCAAGACTCAGTATGCTGACAAGACAGCGCTATGCCATCGAAGTAGATTCAGAAGGCGGCTTCGTGATGCGGGATGACGCGAATGGAGGCGTAAGACGCCCGGTTTCCAGTTTGTCTGGAGGAGAGACCTTCCTCACCTCGCTTTCACTTGCTCTTGCGCTGTCTGCGCAGATCCAGCTTCGCGGGGAATACCCGCTTCAGTTCTTTTTCTTAGACGAAGGCTTCGGCACACTGGATCAAGATCTGCTTGATACGGTTGTAACGGCCTTGGAAAAACTTCAGTCAGACAATCTGGCTGTCGGTGTCATCAGCCATGTGCAGGAACTGCGTGCACGGCTTCCGAAAAAGCTGATTGTCCATCCGGCTGAACCGAGCGGCCGCGGTACGCGGGTATCACTTGAGTTGATGTAAGGGAGGAGCGGATATGGCAAAGCAGACTGCCGGAATATGTGAGCTGTGCGGCCGGAGCAATGTCCAGCTGACAGAGCATCATCTCACACCGAAAGAGGAAGGCGGAACGTTTTTGCCGACAGCGATGCTCTGTATTCCTTGTCATAAACAGATTCATGCCTTATATACCAATCAAGAGCTCGCTGTACGTTTAAACGGAATGGCTGAACTCAGAAGCGATCCAGAGCTTGCCCGGTTTGTCAAATGGATCAGAAAACAGCCGCCTGAGAAGCTGATCAAAACTAAGAAATCAAATGAACGAAAAAAGAAAAAATGACTAAAAAGCAGCCCTCTCTTTGCAGAGCGGCTGCTTTTATCCGTTTCCAACCATATCCTGATCGTTGACATCGGGGTCTATATAATTTGTCGCGTTGACTGCATTATTTAATAGAAGGAAATCTCCCGTGTTTCCTGCTCCCGAACCGAGCGCAGATTTTGAAGAGCTTTTCGGAGAAAGGTAAAAGGAATCACCAAAGTTTACGACTCCGCCCGATATGGAATTGATAGCTATAGGCCCGACAATTGCTGGCATAAACGACACCCTTTATCGAAGTCTCTGTTTATTATATGTTCTTGGCGGGCGATTGTGAGCGCGGAGACTGAATCTGTCTGATATGTTTGATTCTCGCATCACCGCGGATAAGCGAAGCTGAACCAGCATGTAAAACAGAAGAGGCGGACACCCCTTGAATTTTGATGCTGCGAACATAAATAGCCGGCACCTCGTGGCAAAATGCGCTTTGTACACCTGTTTCGCGAATCGGCTTCACTGCCTGCTGCTGAAAGATTTGGTACTCCTTTTTGTTAAATGAGCCTTCATTATTGTAAAACGTGGACAGAGAACGCTGAACAGCAAATACTTTTACACTCATATCGATTTCATTTGTGTCGCCAACTTGAAACACACTTGCGATCCCGAGGGAATTACACTTAACTAGTCTGATGCGTGATATGCGTTTAAGCATTATTCTGGCGTAATCGGAGCAAACGGCCCGATAATAAGAGATTCAGGCGGTGTATCAAAAATAGAAGACAGGTAGATGGATTCAGTGTCTCCGATGTGGAAAACGGAGGAACTGGACACACCGTTCATCCGGATGTCCCCGACTTCCAAGCTGCGGTTGATGACTGTAAAGATCATGCTTGCTCATCTCCTTTCATTTCTGATGGAATATGCTCCAGAAAGTGTTCTACAGCGCGGATGACATCACGCTTCACATGCTCAGCGATATGTTCTGCATATTGTGCAGGCGGTGTATTTTCTTCTTTTTTGATATGGGACATATAATAGTGAATCCGGCTGTCCATTTGTTTTCTGATGTCTTCAATAACATGATGTCTGTTTGTATCGTCAAGTCTGCTGTCATATTGGTTTTCAAGCTGTTCCAAAATATCTGGGATTTCTTCGGTTAAGTACATGTCGACATTCTGGCGGATCTGCTGCATGAGCTGAGCGCTCTCTTCCTGCTGCATCATCCCGATTTGCGGTGTCGACTGGCTGACTTCAAAGTTTTGGACGCTGTTCGGGTCAGTCGGATTTAAGCCGATATTCAAAGTCCCGTCGAGCCTTTCAATTTTCAGCTGATCAAATTTATACTCCACACGCTCAATGGTAGTGGCCGGCCGCTGTTTCATCGTATTCATTTCAGTTTGAATCTCTTTCAGCTGACGTTCGAGCTGCTGAATGTGAATCGCCTGCTGCTGAACGAAGGAATTCAAGTTTTGCAGGTAAGAGGAAACAGATTGATCATACATGTTCTTTCACCTCTTTCATATGATTAACGGCCAGGAGGCTGGAGCGGGACCAATGAACCTGTGTCGGGCTCCTGCAGCTGGAGCGGTTGCCCTGAGCCAGAAACTTCTGGTGCCGGTTCTACATAACTCCCTGTATTATACAAATTTGACAGAGACTTGATTGATCCGGCGCTCCCGATTTGCAGAATGGAGGAGTTGCTGATTGATTCCAGCCGGAGATAGTTGATTTGAATGGTTTGATTAATATAGAAGTTCATGAGCCTCACTCCTTTTACGCATTGGCCACGATCGGCTGATCAACCGCATCATTGTCATACACATTCGTCGCGTTTTGATAATTCATCACCTTGAGGCTGTCGCCGGTATTAAAGCGCTGCCAGCACCGGCAAACGTTCTGACCTGAGCCTGAGGAGAAATCGTAATGCAGTCCCCGATGTGAACGACTCCGCTCGTACCAATCGCATTAATTTTAAACGCTCCGACAATGGCCGGCATACGAGCACATCCTTTGTTGAAAAATTAAAAAAAGACAGGTAAAGTGAAATGACAATTCTGATTTCAATTGGGCTATTCACGATAGCTTATGACAAACGCACATATGTGTGAGAGAAATTTTAAGGGGACATATCGGCTCTTTGTGAAAGCGTTTTATTTTTTCGGGCCGTTATGTTTAAACATGGCAAAAGAGGATGTTGGGTATAAATTGAGCGGAAATGCGGCGAAGGATGCCGCTATCCGCCTATGGTGATTTTTGTTTATTTCTTTGGTGTTTTTGCGTGTAGAATGCTTTTTGGAGTATGTCGTGCTGCGGTATTCGATTTTTGGGCGGGCACATTCTCGCCCTGAGGTATATCTCAGAAGTGCTGAGCAAAAATCGGAGTTACATGTGGTGTATTCTAATTGTTATAGAAAATGATTTACATACGGGAGTTTTCAAGATATCTCCCAAAAATCATTTCTTCTTTAATCCGGGTATTCAGCAGGATATCCAGCTCTTGGCTGCATTGAATCGTTTCTTTTGAATTCATGCCGTATTTTTGTGCGGTTTCAATTAGTGTGATCCTCATTTCTTCAATTTTACTGTTCATTACGCTATCTCCAATTCTAGATTTTATTTTGATATAAATACAGGATATCGTTAGTATAACCTATTTTGGCTCAAAAGGTTGCCTTTCGTCAATTTGACTAAAATAGCGACAATTTTTGCTGCGGCCTTTTTTAATGGAGAAAGGACTAAAGTCTTGCTAAGTGTGCTTGCAAAAAGTCCTGCCGTTCCTCAATTTCTCTAAGTATGTTGGTCTGCTCCTTTTCGATTTGAAAGGGGCTTTTTTTGATAAAAGGATCATCAGCAGCACTTTGACAAATGTCAAGGTGCCATTCGTTGATGAGAGGAGATAATCGTTCAATAGTAAACGACCGCTTCAGCACGTTTTTCATTAAGGTGTGATATTGCGACCTGAAGGCGGGAATGGATAGAAGCCTTGACGAAAGCGTCTTTCCTTTTGTCAGAAGCGGGTCTTCTTCATACCATTCTTGTACGGCAAGCGATCTTGTCTCCATCGGGGAAACGTAAAGCCGACCGGATTCGTTTAAACAAACTGTGTAGTAAAAGCCTTGATTGGTGCAGGCGTTGCCGATCAGCCACAAAAAAAACAGCTTGACATCCAGATACAATTTAATCCTTTCAGCCAATTCGTCATCTCCGGCTGTGCGGATCAGTATGAAAAATTCATGTAAGAATGCCGAGAAATCATTGTTAAAAAGGGACAATGGAACCCTTGGATCGGCCGTCTTCACTCCGTAACTCCTTTTACCGGCTGGCTGATGGTTCTTGATGTTCAAATAAATGCCTTCAGGCTGGCCATTGATGGTCAGAAAGCTGTACGAGGCAGCGGGAGCAGGTACGCCGATCTGGTCAAAAAAACAATAGGCGAGTCTGCGCCGCATCAGGGACGGATCATCCTGTTCTGCATTCAAAAAAAGTGTCCTTTCACCAAGCAGAGACTTTTCCCAGCTGATTTCATAGGATGCCTTTTCCGCTCTGTCACGCTGTGTGAGAAGAATGGGAGAAACAGATCGATCTGTTACGAAAAGCCCCTTGGCTGTACCTTTCCTTTTCAGCTGCTCCCGATGAAAAAATAAATGCACGCGCTCCATATTCTTTCCTCCTTCTCAAAACGACATTTGTATGATATGTAGAGCAAGCCCGTCCTGAAACGAAATGAAAACGGAATTGAGAAAAAGGGATTTCAGCATTCGACAGAGAATACATGAAGGAGCATTCTGATTTAAAAGATGATGGAGGAATAACATGAAATTTGCGACAGGGGAACTTTACAACCGAATGTTTGTCGGCCTGATCATTGACGATGAGAAAATTATGGATTTGCAGAAGGCTGAAAAAAAACTGTTTGAACTTGAGACGATTCCGGGATCGCTGATTGAATGTATCGCAGAAGGGGATAAATTCGTTGCGCATGCAAGGCAGCTGGCCGAGTGGGCAAAGAAACCGAATGATGAGCTGGGATCATTTATGTATTCATTATCTGAGGTGAAGCTCCATGCACCCATTCCGAAGCCATCAAAAAATATCATCTGCATCGGCAAAAACTACCGGGATCACGCGATTGAAATGGGGAGCGAGGCTGATATTCCGGAGCATCCGATGGTATTTACAAAATCGCCGGTAACGGTTACGGGGCATGGTGATATCGTAAAGAGCCATGAAGAGGTTACCTCCCAGCTTGATTATGAGGGAGAACTTGCTGTCGTGATCGGAAAAAGCGGGACTCGCATTTCAAAAGAAGATGCATATGACCATGTTTTCGGATATACGATTGTGAATGATATCACGGCGCGTGATCTGCAAAAAAGGCATAAGCAGTTTTTTATCGGAAAAAGCTTGGATACGACATGTCCGATGGGGCCCGTGCTTGTACATAAATCATCTATTCAGGAGCCAGAGCGCCTCAAGGTTGAAACAAGAGTCAACGGCGAGCTGCGCCAATCCGGTTCGGCAAGCGATATGATCTTTTCCATTCCGGAATTAATTGAAACCCTCTCAAAGGGGATGACGCTTGAAGCGGGCGACATTATTGCCACCGGTACGCCGTCTGGTGTCGGCAAGGGGTTTACGCCTCCAAAATTCTTGCGGTCAGGTGACAAAATTGATATTACAATTGATCCGATCGGAACGCTGTCAAACCAAATTGGCTGAATAAAACTGAAGGGCGGACCCGGACCCGCCCGTTTTTTCTGATAATCATCTTTGTGACAGAGGACAAGTTCATGGTACTATAAGTGGGGTAATTTATCTGATAGGGGGAACATATATGACACACCTACATATTACGACATGGGTGGTAGCGCTGATTCTGCTTTTCGTCAGCTACTCGCTGTATTCGTCAGGAAGTGCAAAGGGCGCAAAAATCACTCATATGATTCTGCGGTTATTCTATATCCTTATTATTTTGACAGGAGCTGAGCTGTTTGTCCGTTTCGCCAACTGGAACGGAGAATACGCCGGCAAAATGATTCTGGGCATTATCACCATCGGCCTGATGGAAATGCTCCTCATCCGCAAGAAAAAAGAAAAATCAACAGGAGGCCTGTGGGTCGGCTTCGTCATTGTCCTTTTGCTGACAGTGCTGCTCGGTCTGCATTTGCCAATTGGTTTTCAATTGTTTTAATAGAAAAACCTATGAACCCGGCTCTTTGATAGAGTTGGGTTTTTTTATATTTATCCCCTCATATTCCAAATCATTTAAAATAACCTTAAAATTCCCTGTAAGCGGTATCTCGTCCTATGAAATTATGATACCTTCAAGGAGATTCATTATTTTGCAGGAGGGATAACATGAAACGCAGAAAATTCAGCTCGGTTGTGGCGGCAGTGCTTATTTTTGCACTGATTTTCAGCCTTTTTTCTCCGGGAACCAAAGCTGCAGCGGCCGGCGCGATCGATCAGGCGGCTGCTCTGGAAAACGGCAAAGAGCAGACAGGCGCCATGAAGGAGCCGGAACAGGTGAAATGGTACAAAGTGACCCCGGGAGCAACGGATATTCAGAAAAACTCACATATGGCACTGACCGTAAAGAGTGATTCAGTACTGAATGTATCTGTATATCCAAGTAAGGAAAAAGCGCTTAAAGATGAGACGTTTGAGATGTACCGTTCTTTCACAGCGGAGGATGGAAAAAGCGAAGTCATCTTTCCATACGCGTGGAACGGCCCTTACTATGTAAAAGTTGAATACCTCGGAGAAGAAGAGCCAGAGGACGACGGAACGGCAGAAGCAGCTGCAGAAGCTGCAGAAGCCAAGTATACGATCGGGTATAAAGGCACCAAAAAACAGCCGTCAGATTTAGAAGAGGAAGAAGCTTGTCCGGTTGAAATGAGTGTCGATCAGAAGAAATCAGGAAAAGGCATACTGGATAAGCTGAGAGCGATTCGTGATGAGCAGCTGAGCCAAACAGCAGAAGGCAAAGAACTGACAAGCCTTTATTACAAAGCAGCACCGTTTATCGTTGCAAAACTCGCACTCAATAAAACAGCAAGAAATGAAATCTATCAGGATCTTGTGACATTAAAGCCGTTATTTGACGATGTGTCAGAAAACGGAGCATCATCTTCGTATAAGGTAACTGAAAAAGATCAAAAAGCGATCAACCGGCTATATGATAAAGCTTTGCAATCAGTCCCGTCTTTCCTTAAAGAGGAGATAAAGAAACAAGCGGACCGACTAAATATGAAGCAGCTGCAAGGCAAAACAGCCGGAGCCATTTTAACAGAAAACAATATTGCAGCAAAAAGTGAAGTTCAGACAACAAAGGTTATTTTCAAGGTGAAGGACAATAAAAGCCTCTCATCCGTACATAATGAAATGAAGGGCTTTTCTGCAAGCGCGCAATCGAAAAAAGACATATCCAATGTGAAAAAGGCAAAGAAACTGTTTGACAATCTGTATTCATTTGAACTTCCGAAAGACGAGAAACAGAACGGCGCATATACGGCAAGCGCCAAAAGGGTCAAAAGCGCTGCTGCGACACTATCCAAGATGTCCAATGTAGAGTTTGCGGAACCCGTGCAGGAATACAAAAGCCTGGCAAACGATATTCAGTACCCTTATCAATGGCCGCTTAAAAACAACGGTGAAAACGGCGGTGTCAAAAATGCGGATGTGAAATATGAGCCTGCCAACACATTGCTGTCCAAACGCAAGCTTAACGATACACTCATTGCAGTAGTAGACACAGGCGTAGACAGCACGCTTGCTGATTTAAAAGGAAAAGTAAGAACAGATCTCGGACACAATTTTGTCGGACGGAATAACAATGCAATGGATGATCAGGGGCATGGGACGCATGTCGCAGGCATTATTGCGGCCCAAAGCGATAACGGCTATTCAATGACTGGATTGAATGCCAAAGCAAAAATCATCCCTGTAAAAGTGCTTGATTCCGCAGGTTCCGGAGATACTGAACAAATTGCTCTCGGCATCAAATATGCTGCTGACAAAGGAGCAAAGGTGATTAATTTAAGTTTAGGCGGAGGCTACAGCCGCGTGCTTGAATTTGCTTTGAAGTACGCAGCTGACAAAAATGTCTTGATTGCCGCAGCCAGCGGGAATGATGGAGAAAATGCCTTATCTTATCCTGCATCTTCTAAATATGTGATGTCAGTCGGCGCAACGAACCGCATGGATATGACCGCTGATTTCTCTAACTATGGAAAAGGTCTGGACATCTCTGCTCCAGGGTCTGATATCCCGAGCTTAGTGCCGAACGGAAATGTCACGTACATGAGCGGAACGTCTATGGCGACGCCGTATGCTGCCGCTGCTGCAGGATTGCTGTTTGCTCAAAATCCTAAGCTGAAAAGAACAGAAGTTGAGGATATGTTGAAAAAGACGGCAGATGATATTTCCTTTGAAAGTGTCGATGGCGGAGAAGAAGAGTTGTATGACGATTATGGCGATCCGATTGAAATTCCGAAGACACCTGGTGTAGACTGGCATTCAGGCTACGGGCGGCTGAACGTCATGAAGGCTGTCAGCGCAGCTGATTTACAGCTTAAGGTCAACAAGCTGGAAAGCACTCAAACAGCTGTCAGAGGAAACGCGAAGGAAGGCACACTTATCGAGGTGATGAACGGCAAAAAGAAACTCGGCAGCGCCAAAGCCGGAAAAGACAATGCGTTCAAGGTTAATATCGCGACTCAAAAACAGGATCAAGTACTGTATGTGAAAGCAACAAAAGGCGATGCGAAAACATCGTATAAAGTTGTCGTCGTCAAAGGAAAACCTTCCGGCACACCGAAAGTAAACGCGGTGAAAACGAAGGATACGGCAGTAAAAGGGAAGGCAAACAGTAAAGCGATGATCAGAGTGAAAAACAAATCAAAGAAAGTCATTGCTTCTGCCAAAGCTGACGCAAAAGGAACGTTTTCGGTGAAAATCAAAAAACAAAAAGCCGGAACGGTGCTGTACGTCACGGCTGCGGATACAGATAAAAAAGAAAGCAAGGAAGCAAAAGTTGTTGTTGAAAAGTAACCAAAAAGCGGTGCTCGATGCACCGCTTTTTTATTTGCGCCCCCGTTGGACTGCTGAATACATAATGGATCGCTTTCCGTTTGAAGCCGTCCATTCAAAACGGTCTCCTGTCCCTTCGTTGCTGTAGTGATGCTGCATCGCGCATTGTGCGGTGTCATTTGAAAAGTGATAAAAGGACACACCCTGCCCCGCCGAAGTATTCGAAAAGACTCCTTTATTATAAGAAAAGACGCAATCGAATACCGATAAGCCGAAGCTGTGCAAGTGCTGCAGAAATGCGAGAAAGGTTTCGTCGTCAAGCGAATCCAAAAGCGCCATAAGCGGCCGCTTGACTGATTTCTCATAGCGGATGCGTTCTCCCCCGGAAAGGGAGATGTTTTCTTCACCGCATGCCAGAACCAATTGATCCTGGAAGCCGGCTTGCTCCCACTTTCCTTTATGATGGACCCAGATTGGGCTGTGTTGGAGAGTGTCCGCCAAAAGTATATCACCTTCTCCGTTTTCGATTAAACAGATGCCGTCTTCAATGAGGATGGTGCCGTATTCCCATTTTCGTTCCTCTGTATATATCAATTGTTTCCGTTTCATGCATGCTGTCTCCTTTTTCTTCATTCCTCTCTTTTCTTTCCAATTCAAGCCTGTCCCATACAACTCTTTTATGGACAAATCAACTATCTGCCTATAGATGCATAAACTTACTAAGGTGCTGAAAGAAACGAAATTGTTACGACAGAAACGGGATTGGAGCTGATATCACATGTGTGGAATTACGGGTTGGGTCGATTTTAAAAAGCAGCTCGTCCAGGAAAAACAAACGATGGACAGAATGACAGACACTCTTTCCAAACGAGGGCCTGATGATTCAAACGTTTGGGGGGAGCACCATGTTTTATTCGGACATAAAAGACTTGCGGTTGTTGATATTGAAGGCGGACGCCAGCCGATGGCGTGTACCTATAAAGGGGATACGTACACCATTATTTACAATGGCGAGCTTTATAACACGGAAGATTTGCGCAAAGAATTGCGGGCGCGGGGACATCAATTCGAGCGTACGTCAGATACCGAGGTGCTTCTGCACAGCTACATCGAATGGCAGGAAGACTGTGTCGACCATCTCAATGGCATATTCGCTTTCGCTGTGTGGGATGAAAAGCGTAATTTGCTGTTTGCCGCGAGAGACCGTCTCGGCGTAAAGCCGTTTTTTTACACGAAGGAAGGCTCTTCATTTCTCTTCGGGTCGGAAATCAAAGCAATCCTCGCGCACCCTGATATAAAAGCGCGAGTGGACAGAACGGGACTTTCTGAAATTTTCGGTCTTGGACCGTCCAGAACCCCGGGCACTGGCATATTTAAAGGCATAAAAGAAATCCGCCCGGCTCATGCGCTGACATTTTCCAAAGACGGACTTAATATTTGGCGTTATTGGAATGTTGAAAGCGAAAAACATACGGACAGTTTTGATGACACGGTTGCCAATGTCAGATCGTTATTTCAGGACGCGGTGACGCGGCAGCTTGTATCGGATGTGCCTGTTTGTACGTTCCTATCAGGCGGTCTGGACTCAAGCGCAATTACAGCGATTGCGGCGGGCCATTTTGAAAAGGAAGGAAAAGCACCGCTTCATACTTATTCGATTGATTACGAAGAGAACGATAAATATTTTCAAGCAAGCGCATTTCAGCCGAATGATGACGGACCATGGATTGAAAAAATGACAGAGACTTTCGGCACGACGCACCACAAATGCGTCATCAGCCAAAAAGATCTCGTTGATCATTTGGAGGAAGCTGTACTGGTCAAAGACTTGCCGGGAATGGCGGATGTCGACTCATCCCTGCTGTGGTTTTGCCGGGAAATCAAAAAGGACTTTGTCGTCAGCCTATCGGGAGAGTGCGCGGATGAGATTTTCGGCGGGTACCCGTGGTTCCATACGGCAGATGTTGAGTCTGGCTTTCCATGGATGAGATCAACGGAGGAGCGGATCAAGCTGCTTTCTGACTCATGGCAGAAAAAATTGAATCTGAAAGAATACGTAAATGGCAAATATGAAGAAACCTTGGCAGAAACGCCATTATTAGATGGTGAAACGGGTGTGGATAAAGCAAGAAGACAGCTGTTCTATTTAAATATGCTTTGGTTTATGACGAACCTTTTGGATCGGAAGGATCGCATGAGCATGGGGGCGAGCCTGGAAGTGCGGGTGCCGTTCGCCGATCACCGGCTTGTGGAATATGTTTGGAATATTCCGTGGGAAATGAAAATGCATGATAATCGGGAAAAAGGCATTTTACGCAAAGCGCTTGAAGGTATTTTGCCTGATGACATTCTGTATCGCAAAAAAAGCCCGTATCCGAAAACCCATCATCCGGAATATACAAAAGGCGTCAGCGAATGGCTGAAAACGATCAGAAGCCAAAAGGACTCCGTGCTCCATACCTTGCTAGACAGAAAACAATTAGATCAGCTTTTAGAAACGGAAGGCTCCTCCTTCAAGGTGCCGTGGTTCGGGCAGCTCATGAAGGGGCCTCAGCTAATCGCCCATCTTGCTCAAATTCATACATGGTTTGAAGCGTATCGCATTGATATTGACGAGAGGTAGGTTCAATGCAAATGTGATTAAAATCCAGAGATGTATAGATTTAAATAAGAAGGATAGATGAGCAGGGAAATATATGCTCTATCTATCCTTTTTTGTACAACGCACTATCGAATTGCCCCCGCATTCCTTCAATAAGAATGAATAGGTTTTAATGTTCTGCCGATAAAACTAGCTGATACCGGGCTTAACTTTAATTCCCTAGCCCATACAGAAAGTTGACCAATATGGTGAATTTCGTGAGCGATGATATGGTGTAATATTTCATCTCGCGTATATAAAACACCTGTCTCCCAAGGAACGCTTACAAGTTCATCTTTTATTTGATCTGAATGTGTTTGTAAAACATCAATTATTTCAGTTCGGAATGTATTTGAGAGAGATTTCACTTTATTGAGTGTTTGATAATCAGCGAACTGAACAGCGATATCTTCTTTTCCTTGGATAGCACGAATCCAACTATATTCCACATCAATAATATGAAAAAGGGTATATAAAATATTCTCTACTCCGCCAAGACGGTTATTAAGTAATTCTTCAGTGGTTAGTTGATGACACCAAGTAAACCATTGATCTCTAACCTGCCAGTTATATTCAAAAAATTTTATCACTGAACTCACTCCAATACTATCATGTATCCTAACAATTAGCCCTTTTTTCCGTGATTCCTCTATTATTGAAGTGATGATTGAGAAATGTTTACATTCTACCTGTTGTATGGCATTAAAAATAATAATGTATATCTCGTCGATGATGCTGTACGTCTTGTTACTTTTACAAAGTAAGAATCGGCATTTTCTTCATATACAATTAGGAAAAAACATACTAGACTTGAAGAAGCAGTGATACATAGGAGTGAGAAAAATGAAAGAGATAAAAGAAGCTTACCAGCAATGCGGACAGATTGTTGGCGAATACGCGCCAGCCTGTTTCAAAGCATTATCATATCTCCCGCTAAAGCAAAGACAAGCCTCTTGGGCAGTATTGTCGTTTTGCCACACGGTGGCCAGTGCAGACGAAAAGGTATTGCCCGCATTTGAAGCTAAAGCTGATCATGTTTACCAAAGGACAAATAACGGTAATCAACATCTATGGAAGGCTTTTGATCATGCGTATCGGACCTTTACATTGGAAAGCGAACCTTTTCGGGAGTTTATTGCCGCACAAAAAGAAGACGCCAAGCCGTATGATGACCTTGATGAACTGCTCATGTACGCATATCGGACGGGCGGTTCTGCCGGATTGATGCTGCTGCCGATACTGACACGCCGAAAACAAGATCTGCTCAAACAAGCAGCCGTCTCTCTAGGCTTGGCCATACAGCTGGTTCGCTTCTTAAGTGATCTTGGCACAGATCAGCAAAAAAACCGCATTCCCCGTCAGGTAATGCAGCAATTCGGCTATACAGAGGCTGATCTCCAAAAAGGCACCGTAAATAAAGCGTTCACAATGACGTGGGAGTATATCGCTTTTGAAGCAGAAGCCTACCTTGAAGAGTGTCAGGATGCCTTGCCGCTATTTCCGCAGTATTCTCAAAAAACGGTGAAAGCCGCTCTTCATTTGCACCGGGCTGTTTTAGAAAAAATCCGGGCAAAGCAGCACGATGTATTTCAACATCACTTCGCTCTTACAGAGACCGAAGTGAAGCAGATTCTGTCTGATATCTAAAAAACACCCGGCCTTGATTGAGCCGGGTGTTACGCCATACCTTTTTGTATCCAGATACGTGAGCGCCATCTTCTGTACATTAAGATTCCCCGGACCCATTCATCCGCGATAAAAGAAATCCAAATGCCGGCAAGACCGAAACCGAGGTGGATGCCGAAAAGATAAGCAAGCGGGAGGCCAATGCCCCACATTGAAATCATTGCCATGTAAACCGGGAATTTCGCATCCCCCGCAGCCCGCAGAGAGTTAATGATAATGACATTAAACGAGCGGCCTGGTTCAAGAATAATGGTCATGGCAATCAATAGGCTTGCAGTTGCTATAATGTCAGGGCTTTGTGTGAAGAGTCCGATCAGGTCTTTTGAAAAGATTGTCATCAAAACAGAGGTAGCCGCAGCAATTCCGAGTGCCCAATATAAGCTCTTCATGCAGCGCTCATAAGCGGCATCAAATTGTTTGCCGCCGATATAACGGCCGATTAAGATTTGTGTACCCTGGCTGATCGCAGTGCCGAACAGCAAAATAAACATCGTAATATTTTGCGTATACACTTTTGTTGTCAACGCCTGCGCGCCCATGATGGCGATAAAATACGTGACTATCATTTGCGACAGGTTGTATGAAAGCTGCTCTCCCGCAGAAGGAATGCCGATTTTCAGCAGCTTGCGCAAATGCTCTTTATGCATATGAAAGACTTTTTTCAGCGACATCTTCAGCTGGATGCGTTTGTTGACAATCACAATCATCGCGATTAATCCGATGACGCGGGCGATAGATGTGGACATGGCCACACCGGCAACGCCGAGGACAGGAAAGCCGAACAAACCGAAAATCACAACAAAGTTTCCGGCAATGTTTAAAATGTTCATGCCGATAGTGACAAACATTGTATCTTTTGTGTAGCCGTAGCTTTTTAAGATCGCGCTGAATGTCATGATTAAAGCCTGAATAAAGGACAGACCTCCGACAACTTGTAAAAAGACTTTCGCATCAGGCATCAGTGCGTTTGATAATCCCATCATATGAAGCAGAGGGACAGCCGCGAAAAAGACGACGGCGCTGATGGCCAGGCTGATGAAGAAGTTGGCGCCGATTGACACATAAGCGACTTCCATGGCTTCTTTCTTTTGCCGTGAGCCTAGAAATTGTGAAATGATAACGGTCGTTCCTGTTGCGATAAAGCTGAACATCACGATAATTAAATTTAAAATCTGGTTGCTGACGCCGACTGCTGCCACGCTGTTATCCGAGTATTGGCTGAGCATCAGTGTATCGGCATTACCCATAAACATATATAATGAGACCTCAATAAAGATCGGCCAAGTAAGCGAAAATAATGAGAACGTTTTGTCAGCGGGTTTTTTCAAAGCAGTTGATTTGAAGACAGCTTGTTTCATAGTGTCTAACCCCTTTCGTAAATAAAATCAACGTTTTAAAGTGTACCTCCATTTCCTTATAATAAAAAGGGATAGAAACGATACTTCTTGTAAAAATCCGACTTAAAAAGGAGGATGATTCAAATGCCTCGCATCCTGTTTACAGTCCCGCCTTTTCCGGTATTTATCGCAGCTGGGGAAGGAGTTTTTAAAAAAGGAGAAACCCATGTGAAACGTGTATTCTCCGTGTTTGATCTGATATATGTCAAACAGGGAACGTTATATATAACGGAAAATGAAACATCGTTTTCTGTTGAAGGCGGCGAGTACATCTTGCTTTCTCCCGGTCTTGAACACTACGGGACGAAGGGCAGTGATGAAGCAACCTCCTACTATTGGCTTCACTTCGATGAACATCGATATGAATTTACGGCAAAGGGAGGCAGCAACTGGTCTGAGCTTCAGCAGGAAAAAGGGAGCTTCGAAGAGCCGGCCCGCTACGGATTGGCTTTGCCGAGAAAAGGCAAGGTGCAGCGCCCGCAGTTTATGGCCCAGCAGTTTGAAAGACTGATTGATTACTCCGCGGAAAACTCCGATTTGCCGCTCAGAAAGCAAATCTTATTTGAGGAGCTGATGCTGCATCTTCAAAAAGAAGCGTTCCAAATACCGTCTGCGAAAGAGCGGGTAGCCTGGGAGGCGGCCCGGTACTTACAGGAGCACTATAAGGAAAAGACGACAATCAAGGATCTGTCGCTCGCCCTTCACTATCATCAGGATTATGTGAGCCGCTGCATGCAGCAGGTGCTCGGCGTAACTCCGGCACAATACACGAACCGGGTGAGAATGACGGAAGCGAAGCGTCTTTTATCCTCTACAAATGATAAAATGGGCGTTATTGCGGAAACGGTCGGAATGGAAGATCCGACATACTTTTCAAAACTCTTTAAGCAGATAGAAGGCATTTCACCAATTGAATACCGGAAAATTGTCAGCCGGAAAGTTCAATAACCAGACGAGGGATGAACATGAAAACAACAATTTACGATGTGGCAAAGGCGGCGGGTGTCTCGATCACAACTGTGTCCCGTGTGATAAACAATACGGGGAGAATCAGCGATAAAACACGGCAGAAGGTCATGAATGTCATGAATGAAATGGCATACACGCCCAATGTCCACGCCGCGGCGTTAACGGGAAAACGAACGAATATGATTGCTCTCGTGGCGCCTGATATTTCAAATCCGTTTTACGGCGAACTGGCCAAAAGCATTGAGGAAAGAGCGGATGAGCTCGGTTTTCAAATGTTGATTTGCAGCACCGATTACGATCCGAAAAAAGAAACAAAATATTTTTCTGTGCTGAAACAGAAAAAGGTGGATGGCATTATTTTTGCAACAGGGATTGAAAGCCATGACAGTATGTCTGCTTTGGAGGAAATCGCCAGTGAACAAATTCCGATTGCCATGATTTCTCAGGATAAGCCGCTTCTTCCGATGGATATTGTTGTGATAGATGACGTTCGTGGCGGATATGAGGCTGCCAAGCATCTTCTGTCACTCGGCCACACGAACATCGCCTGCATTATCGGAGACGGGTCAACGACAGGCGAAAAAAATAGAATCAAAGGCTTCCGTCAGGCGATGGAGGAAGCGGGCGTGCCCATTGATGAATCACTTATCATCCAGACGCGGTTTTCCTTGGAAAGCGGCAAGGAAGAAGCGGGAAAATTACTCGACAGGAACGCTCCGACTGCTATTTTTGCCTTCAACGACGTATTGGCTTGTGCCGCCATACAAGCTGCGAGAATAAGAGGCATAAAAGTGCCGGATGATCTTTCTATCATTGGTTTTGATAATACGATACTCGCAGAAATGGCGGCTCCGCCCCTGACAACCGTAGCCCAGCCGATAAAAGAGATGGGGCGGAGCGTCATCGAACTGCTGGCAGAAGCAATAGAGGGAAAACGAAAGGCGAAACAAAAAATAGTGCTCCCGCCTGAGCTTGTAGTCAGACATTCTACATCACCGCTCAACACATGAGCCCGCTAATGAGCGGGTTTTTTCATTATGACAGTTGAAGCAAAAAAAAACATATTGCGTGTAAACCAATGGCAGTGTAAAATGAAACCATCTTTTGAGAAAGCGCTTGCGCAAAATGGCAGAGCGGATAGAACCGCTGTTTTTTTAGCTGTTAAGAGAAAGCGCTTTCTCAAAGCGAGCCTGAAATGAGATAAAGGAGAGGATGGGACGTGGAACATCAAGTAAGATGTGCAGTATTGGGATTAGGAAGGCTCGGTTATTATCATGCGAAAAATCTCGTCACCAGTGTGCCGGGGGCAAAGCTGGTTAGTGTCGGTGATCCGTTAAAAGGGAGAGCGGAGCAGGTTGCCAGAGAACTCGGTATCAAAAAATGGTCAGAGGACCCGTATGAAGTGTTAGAAGATCCCGGCATTGACGCTGTCATTATCGTAACGCCGACAAGCACACATGGTGATATGATCATCAAAGCAGCTGAGAACGGCAAACAGATCTTCGTTGAAAAACCGCTGACATTAAGCCTTGAGGAATCAAGAGCAGTTTCTGAAAAAGTGAAAGAGACAGGTGTCATCTGCCAAGTCGGCTTTATGAGACGGTTCGATCCCGCATACGCAGATGCCAAACGGCGGATCGACGCTGGAGAAATCGGCAAACCTATCTATTATAAAGGCTTTACGCGCGACCAAGGCGCGCCTCCCGCAGAATTTATCAAACACAGCGGTGGAATTTTTATTGACTGTTCCATCCATGACTATGATATTGCCCGTTATTTGCTAGGGGCGGAAATCACTTCTGTTTCAGGCCACGGCAGGATTCTGAACAATCCGTTTATGGAGCAGTATGGCGATGTGGATCAGGCGCTGACGTATATTGAATTTGACTCCGGCGCAGCGGGGGACGTCGAGGCAAGCAGAACCTCTCCATACGGACATGACATCCGGGCGGAGGTGATCGGGACAGAGGGCAGTATTTTCATAGGGACATTGAGAAATCAACATGTGACCATCCTATCGGCTAAAGGGAGCAGTTTTGATATCATTCCAGACTTTCAAACTCGTTTTCATGAAGCCTACTGCTTGGAGCTTCAGCATTTCGCCGAGTGTGTCCGGAATGGAAAAACACCGATTGTGACTGATATTGATGCGACGATCAATTTAGAAGTGGGTATCGCCGCAACCAATTCCTTTCGAAGCGGCAGGCCGGTACAGCTAGATGTGAAGCGCGCTTATACAGGTATGTAAAAGCTAATATGTTGCATTTGAGGCTTTCCGCAAAAAAAAGCAAGGACATTTTAGCCCTTGCTTTCTCTTTTCTCATATAAATAGTACATATAATCAGTAGGTACGCCTAAATGGCCCAGCTGTCTCAGCATGGCGGTTACGTTCCCTCTGTGGTAAGTGCCGTGATTGACGACATGCAGGATGGTGTCTGCATAGGTTGATTCCAGTGTACCTAGTTTCGGATGCTGCATTGTGAAGGTCTGTTCTAAGTCCGTCTGGCGGCTGAAGAAATCATGATACTGTGACTCCAGCTCGGCAGCGTGCTGTTTAATCGCTGCCATATTACCTTGCGCGGACTCTAATTTGCCTGCGCTGTCTATAATCTCTTGGTAGGCCACTCCCGAAAGAACATTCAGCCAAATGTAGTCAGCCCTGCACATATGAAGCAGCACGTCGCTGACAGAAGGAAATACGCTCTTTACTTCTTGATAGGCAGTTCCCTCCGGCAGGTTTTCGATATGGTTAAATATTTTCTTGTTTGCCCATGAATGATAGTCATAAAACTGTTTTGCATCAGTCATCAGCATGCCTCCTTTTCTAAGAAATTCGTTGTTTTCATTCGTTTCTCCTTCAATTGTAAAAGAGTGACACCCCAAAATATCCTGCCGCTGCCCACATTACCGCTGCAGAGCATTTGTTTACGATCACCATTAGCCTGCCGCTCGTATCTATCGTCTGAAACAACCGGCCCGCTATTGCAAGGCTGATAAACCAAATCCAAGACACAGCGATGCAGGCGGCCATAAAGAGCCATTTCTCAAGCCCCGAATATTGAAGAGAGCTCGTGCCGATGACGCCGATCGTGTCCAGAATGGCATGCGGGTTTAAAAGAGAAACAGCGGCCGCAAATGCAACTTGCTTTTTTGGTGTGAACGTATGTTTCTCATTTTGGCTTGTGTTCGGACGGCTGTTCCAAGTCACCCAGCCCATATAGAGCAAAAATAAAAATCCGCCGGCCATCATGACTGTCTCAAACACAGGCAGCTCCTGCACAATGACAGACATGCCCGCAACGGCTAATACGATTAACATGGTATCGCAGACTGAAGCACTGATGACAGCTGGGAGAGCCCGCCAAATATGCTTTTGCCACGCGCCTTGCTGAAAAATAAACACATTCTGCACTCCCAGCGGCAAAATTAAGCCAAACGCGAGCACAATTCCGTGAATGATTGCATTCATGCTGAAAAAGCTCCCTTCACATTTTTTTCAATCATAAGAGAGATTGTCACTAAAGTCTCCAGCCATTTGGTTGGGTTAGGAACCAGCCAAATGTATAATGTGTAAAAAAGGGGGGCATGACCTTGTCGCAATGGCAGCCAAGCCGAAAGTCGGATGTTCCGCTGCATCGGCAGATCGAACAATATATGAAAGACAAGATTCTTCACGGAGAGTGGGCTGTAGGGACGAAAATCCCCTCACAGAGAACGCTGGCCGGCATGTTTCAAGTCAACCGCAGCACAGTCACAGCAGCCATAGATGAACTCACGTCTCAAGGCTTGTTAGAGGGAAGAAGAGGCGGCGGTACGAAGGTTGTAAACAGTACTTGGAGCGTGCTGGCGGCTGAGCCTCCGCTTGATTGGAGCGATTACGTCCGTTCGGGCATTCATCGCGCCAATTCTTCCATCATTCAAGCTATTAATCAGAACGAACCAAGAGCGGATATCATCAGATTAGGGACTGGAGAACTTTCACCGGATCTTGTGCCTGCTGACACAATTGGACGGATGTTTCAGCAAATCAATCCGGGCGTCCTGTCTTTAGGATATGAGCAGCCGAAAGGAAACCGTAAACTGCGGGAGGCAGTGGCCGACCATTTAAAAGGAAAGAAGATCCATGTGTCACCGGCTGCAATTTTAATTGTGTCCGGTGCACTTCAGGCACTTCAGCTCATCTCAATTGGACTTTTAAAACGAGATTCTGTCATTTTGACGGAGAAGCCGTCCTACCTTCAATCCTTGCATGTATTTCAATCAGCTGGGATGCGGCTTCGCGGCTTGCCGATGGATGATGAAGGGGTCAAAGCGGGGCTTGTTTCTTCTAATCGAAAACAATATGGAGGACAGCTGCTTTACACGATTCCGTCGTTTCATAATCCGACAGGCACAGTCATGTCAGAGCAGCGAAGGAAAGAGATCATCAGCCTGTCAAAAAAAGAGCAGATGCCCATCATTGAGGATGATGCGTACGGTGATTTATGGTTTGAAGAAAAACCTCCGCAGCCGTTGAAAGCAATGGATCATGAGGGCAATATTCTGTATCTGGGCACGTTTTCAAAAACGGTTAGCCCCGGTCTGCGAATCGGCTGGCTTGCCGGTCCGGAGCCGGTTATTGAAAGGTTGGCGGACATTAAAATGCAGACAGACTACGGATCAAGCGGCCTGTCCCAGTGGGCGGCTGCCGAGTGGCTGTCACAGGGGTATTATGAAGAGCATCTGACTTGGGTACGCAGGAAGCTTAAAGAAAGGAGAGGCGCCGCCGTTCATTTTCTCGAGCGGTATGCCGGGGACATTGCCACGTGGCGGATTCCCGCAGGCGGATTTTATATTTGGGTGACATTTCACAAAAACCTGCCTGTCAGCCGTTTCTTTTATGGATTGCTGAAACGGCAGGTGCTTGTGAATCCCGGCTACATTTATGACGGTGAAGACCGAAACAGCATCAGGCTGTCATATTCCTATGCATCTCTTGGAGATTTGGAAACTGGCATTAAAGCGGCAGCTGAAACAGCACGCCGCCTGATGATGTCCTAGGCTTTGGTTATACGATGACAGCTCCCAGTGCCCTGGCGAAGGCAATCGCGTGCTCAGGTGCGATTTTGCAGCCTTTCAATTTGTCGAGGGAGACATGAAGCTGTTCAAAACGGCACGTGCTGATGTCCATGTTTTGAAGGGACGTGCCGGTAAAGCTGGCGCCTTCCAATTCGCATCCGTCAAAGTGTGTCTGCTGGAGCACCGTATCGCTGCATTCACTTTGCATAAGAGCACAGTGATCAAATCGAACTTGTTTCATATTTGAATACGAAAATGAGCTGAAATGTCCGTGGCATTCCTCGAATGAAACATTCCGCAGCGTTGCTTCCGCCACATTCATTCCAACCATTTTTGACTGCTTAACTGAAGTTCTGTGAATGACAGCCCCGCTGAAATCGGCGTTTGATAAATCGCACTTTTCAAAGATCACATCGGTCAGTTCAATATGCCGAAAAGACACATCGATAAAGACGACATTTCTGAATACCGTTTTTTCAACACAGAGTCTTTCGATATCTTCGCCGCAGATTGTACAATCTTCAAACAGATGCATGCTGATTACATCATCCTGCGTCACGGCATCATGAAAATCTGCGGTTTGCAGGTTTTCTGGTATGTTTGGTTTTTGAATTGCGATTTTATTCATGTGATGACATCCTTTGCTGCCCGAAAAACAGAGGCTTCCGGGTTCAATTTAATAGATCGTTAAGGAAATTGATACATATAGTAAATCGTGAAGAGCCTTTTCTTGGTATAGCAGCCCGCTTGTTTTGTAAGCATAAATGGAAAGATTCCTATACGTCAAGGCGTTTACAGGCCGGGAAAGCCAAAGGGAACAGGAGGAATGCGGAATGGGGCATTACATCAAAACCGAGGAGCATGTGACACTGTTTGTAGAGGATATCGGACATGGAAGGCCGATCATCTTTTTGCACGGGTGGCCGTTGAATCATAAGATGTTTGAATATCAAATGAATGAGCTTCCGAAAAGGGGATTTCGTTTTATCGGCGTTGATTTGCGGGGATATGGGCAATCTGACCGCCCTTGGGAAGGCTACGATTATGACACGATGGCCGATGATGTGAAAGCAGTCATTTATACGCTGCAGCTTGAGAATGCGATTCTCGCCGGTTTTTCAATGGGCGGCGCCATTGCAATTCGTTATATGGCAAGGCATGAAGGAGCCGATATTGATAAGCTGATTTTACTGTCTGCAGCGGCCCCCGCGTTTACAAAACGCCCGGGTTATCCGTACGGGATGAGGAAGCAGGATATTGACGATATGATTGAATTGTTCAAAACGGATCGGCCCAAAACACTGGCTGATTTAGGGAAACAGTTTTTTGAGAAAAAAGTGTCTCCAGAGCTTAGGCAGTGGTTTCTCAATCTGATGCTGGAGGCTTCCTCCTACGGGACGATCCACTCGGGCATCGCATTAAGAGACGAAGATCTCAGGAAGGAACTTGCTGCAATCAAGGTGCCGACGCTGATCCTGCACGGGAGAAAGGATAAAATTGCGCCGTTTGATTTTGCGAAAGAGTTGAAGCGCGGCATCAAACAGTCGGAATTGGTTCCGTTTGCAAACAGCGGGCACGGAGCATTTTATGAGGAAAAAGAGAAGATCAACAGTTTGATTGCGCAGTTCTCCAACTCATAAGAAAAAACCCGACATTGATCGGGTTTTTTATATAATTCCTCTGTTTTGAAGTGCGTTAATGATGAGATCAGCTCCATCGGAAATAGAGGTCTGGTCTGACTCAATGATGAAATCGGGTGAAAGCGGCGCTTCATACGGAGAATCGATCCCGGTGAAATGTTTGATCTCTCCGTTTCGCGCTTTTTTATAAAGCCCTTTTGGATCGCGCTGTTCACAAACATGCAGCGGGCACTTCACATAAATTTCGAAGAACTCACCTTTAGGAAAGAGTGCTCTAACCATGTCCCGATCCTCTCTGAATGGAGAAATAAAAGCCGTTAAAATCATTTGCCCGCTGTCGACAAACAGCTTCGCCACTTCTCCGATCCGGCGGATGTTTTCAATCCTGTCACCAGTCTGAAATCCAAGATCTTTGTTTAAGCCGTGGCGGATATTATCACCGTCAAGCACGTAGCTCTGAATGCCCTTGCGGTAAAGCTTTTCATCGACTGCATTGGCCAGCACCGATTTTCCGGAGCCGGACAAACCTGTAAACCAGAGGACGCAGCTTTTGTGTCCGTTTAAGGACTGTCTGTCAGACTTTGAGATGGCAGCGGGATGCCAAATGATGTTCGGATTGTGTGTCATTGCAATTCCCCGCTGTTTTGTTTGATGGCAACAGGCTGTTGGTGAAGTCCCTTGATCAGCACGGCTGCGACCTCAGGCCGGCTGAATTCTTTAGGCGGCTTTTTGCCTTGGCGGAGAAGCTCTCTCACTTTTGTGCCTGATAAGTGGATGTGGTCTCTTGAGCTGTGCGGACATGTTTTGGAGGTGCCCATGTTTCCGCATTTTCGGCAATAAAAGCTGTGCTCAAAAAACATCGGCTTGATGCCCAGCTCTTCCTCTGTGAATGATTGAAAAATATTTTGGGCGTCGTATGTTCCATAGTAGCTGCCGACACCCGCGTGATCACGGCCTACAATAAAATGGGTGCAGCCGTAATTTTTTCGGACGAGCGCATGGAAAATCGCTTCCCGCGGACCTGCATAACGCATGGCGGCAGGGAAAACCGATAACATGACACGATCCTTTGGATAATAGTGATTAAGCAAAGCCTGGTAGCTCTCCATTCTGATATCGCTTGGGATATCGTCTGACTTTGTTTCTCCGACAAGCGGGTGAAGCAGCAGACCGTCGACCGTTTCTAATGCTGTTTTTTGAATGTATTCATGCGCTCTGTGAACAGGGTTCCTGGTTTGAAAGCCGACAATCGTCTTCCAGCCGAGTTTTTGAAAGGCCGCTCTTGTTTCTGCGGGCGTTGCATAAAACTGTTCGAAAGATTTGTCAGGCAGGCGGCTGACCGTGATAGGCCCTCCGATATAGTAATCCGGGCGCGCCAGCAATTTTTTTACGCCTGGGTGGGCAGGATCGTTTGTTTTAAAAACAGACAGTGCTTCTTGTGTTTTATCAGGCTGGTATATATCGGTGACTGTGATCATGCCGTAGGTAACACCGTCTTTCACAAGCTTGACGTGATCTCCGGCAGACAGCTGTTTTGCTGTTTTTTCTCCGACAGGCAGCGTAATCGGCAGGCTCCACGGCAAGCCGTTTGCCAGCCTCATTTCCTTCACAACACGATGATAATCTTTTTCTCCCAAAAAACCTGTTAACGGGCTGTATCCGCCGATCGCGATAAGCTCCAGATCACTCAGTGCAAGCTGATCCAGCTCTGCTTGGCACGCGCACCCTTCAAAATGGCATGCGGGATCACAGCGGTTGATTAATACCCCTCCATGGGGTTCGTTTCCATTCAACGTGTTCAACCTCCATTTATACGTTTCCTTGTTTTCTTTTCTGCAGTTAATTAAAGTTTGACATCAGCGTCTCAACATCATTTCGATTCTCACATCAAGAACCTGCCGTCCGCTATTCTTGATGCAGGCCGCATTCTGTTTTCTCCCGTCCGGCCCATCTTCCAGCCCTCTCATCGTTCGGGTCCGGGGAAGGCAATGTACACATTTCACAGCCTATGCTCGGATAATGTTGATCGTGCAGTTTGTTATAAGGCAAATTGTGCAGGCGGATGTACGTCCAAACGTCATCCCATGTCCAGTGGATGAGCGGGCAAATTTTGATGAGCTTAAACTTCTGGTCCAGGTTTACGTATTGAATATGCTTTCTCGTTGGCGACTGCTCCCGGCGCAGTCCTGAAATCCAAGCTGTCATGCCGGACAGGTGCTTTTTGAGCGGTTCAATTTTCCGCAATTGGCAGCAGAGGTTCGGGTTATGCTTCCATAGCTCTCCGCCGTACTTCGTCCGCTGTTCTGTTAAGCTCAGATCGGGTTCGAGCATCTGGATTGCAAATCCCGGATATCGCTCTTTGACGGTCTCGATCAGCTCATATGTTTCCTGAAAATGAAGCCCGGTATCCAAAAAGATGATGTGTGCGTTTTTGTTGATTTTTGATATTAAGTCTAGAAGCACCATTCCTTCTGCGCCAAAGCTGCATGCGTACACAATCTTTTCTCCGTACGTTCGGTAAGCCCACTTCAACACATCGAGCTCATCGATCAATTGATCCGTTATCTGTTTGGACAGCATGTCGTTCCATGTGTCATATGTGATGGTTTCGTTCAACGTTTTCCCCCCGTTTGCATCTGCTTTTTTTATCTATTGATCGAGTTATAGGCAGACTATTCATTTTTTGCATAAAGGTTCAGGGTTTTTACGTGCCGCGCCCGCCTAAAATGAGGTGCGGAACCATTAAGAGCCCGGCTGAATATGCTTTTTAGCAAAATGGTTTTATGCCCAAGGAGAGGTAGTATGCCGATTGCCATTTATCAGGGGCATCATCATTCGCTTGCCCCGGCGGACATTAACATCGTCATTGATGTCATCAGAGCTTTTACGGTCGCCCATTATGCGTTTATCGGCGGGGCGAAAGAGATTTTGTTGGTCCGGACAGCTGATGAAGCCTTTGCGCTGAAAGACACCTATCCGGATTATGTTTTGACGGGAGAGGAAAAGGGGGTCGGTATCAGCGGATTTGATTTAGATAATTCTCCAAAACGTATGGCTGGGCTGGATATGGCGGATAAGCGCCTAATCCAGAAAACAACAAACGGCGTCACAGCAGCATTGGGGGCGCTGAACGCAAAGCATCTGTTCGTAACTGGATTTTCCAATGCCAAAACAACGGCAGAGCATGTGAAAAAGCTCGCCGCAAACGATTGTGTCGTGAACATTGTGGCTTCCCACCCATCAGGTGATGACGATATGGCGTGTGCGGAGTATATCAAAGGCATCATTGAAGGGACAAATGCGGTAACGGCTGCGGAGGCGATTCAAAGAATAAAACGCTCTTCTGTTGCAGAGAAATTTTTTGACAGCCGCCAGCCATTGTTTGATTCGGAAGACATCGTTTACTGTACAAAAGAACTGACGGGCGATTTTGTGATGAAAGTGAAACAAGATGGAGAAGTTCCAACGATAGAGAGGGTCATAATATGAATGATTTTTCACTAGAATTGCCAGTGAGAACAATTAAGCCGAGAGAAACCGGACAGTCCATTTTAATTGATAACGGCTATCCCTTGCAATTTTTCAAAGATGTCATAGCCGGAGCGTCCGACTATATTGATTTTGTGAAATTCGGCTGGGGCACATCATTACTTACGAAAGATCTTGAAGAAAAAATCAGCACACTGAAAGAACATGACATTACATTTTTCTTTGGCGGCACACTGTTCGAAAAGTACGTAAGCCAGAAAAAAGTGAATGAATTTCATCGGTACTGCACCTATTTCGGCTGTGAATATATTGAGATCTCAAACGGTACGCTCCCGATGACAAATAAAGAGAAAGCGGCTTTCATTGCCGATTTTTCTGATGAATTTCTTGTGCTCAGTGAGGTGGGCAGCAAGGATGCGGAATTAGCAAGCCGGCAAAGCTCTGAGGAATGGCTTGAATATATCGTTGAGGATATGGAAGCGGGCGCAGAAAAAGTGATTACAGAAGCCAGAGAAAGCGGAACGGGAGGGATCTGTTCCAGCAGCGGCGATGTCAGATTTCAAATTGTTGACGACATCATTTCCTCGGATATTGATATCAACAGGCTGATTTTTGAAGCGCCTAACAAAACGCTTCAGCAAGGGTTTATTCAAAAAATCGGGCCGAATGTGAATCTGGCCAATATTCCATTTCATGATGCCATCGCGTTGGAAACGCTGCGTTTAGGGCTAAGATCCGATACCTTTTTTCTGTAAAATAGCGGCTGCGGGGCTCTCGTCGTGAAGAGAGCCTCTGCCTATTATTTTTTATGGCGGTACATAGGCGTGAGATAGGGAAGTGAGGTCAGACGGATGTTGTAGATGAAGTCGATGACTCTTGTCGATATCACTTGGCATATGAGGGCTTGAATGACGATGCCCCAGTCAATAATAGACGCGGTGACCATAAAAATGATGCAATTCATGATGAGCAGGATCGTTCCGGGATTCCCGCCGCGGTAGATAGAAATCATCAGAGCAAGTGCTCCGAACCCTCCGTTTGAAATTTTATATTTGTATAAAAGTCCGATGCCGAGTCCCAATAACACTGCGCCGCTTGCCAGATCAAGCCACAGATTAGATGTGATATCCGGAAAAACCGCATCAAAGATCAATACCGAGACAGAGGTGACGGTGATAGAAGCGAGGGTGCCGGTGAATGTTCTCATCTCCAGCCATTTTAAAGCGGTAAAAAGCATTGATACATTCACAGCCCACACTGAAAATCCGTGGGGGATTTGAAACAGATAATGCAATAGCACCGCAATACCTGCTGCACCGCCTGTTGGGATATCATGCGGAAATAAAAACAAGGACATGCCGAGTCCCTGTAGTACGCCGCCTACGACAATCATAAACGTAAGTTTTGCTTTCATCAGCAGTTCAGCCATTAAGTCATTTGCTCCTTTATGAAAAGACTTGTCCGCTGTTTTCATTTTATGAGGCTGTCCATTATTTATGTCTCAAAATAAAGAAATGGCCCAGCTTAATATGCTGAGCCATCCCACTTGTAGCGATTGACGATCTCCATATTGATCTCTGTTCCAATGCCTTTTCCTTTCGGGATGTGGACCATTCCTTTTGAAGGCTGCAGGCTGACGAGATCTGTAAAAGGATTCTCCATGACGTCCCACTCGATCGGTTCAATGTGATCGTTCTTCATTTTAGACCATGGGGGCAGACAGGCTTGTGCAAATAAAGCATAGAGCCGTGAGAGCGATCCGTCATATGCATGGGCGGATGCTCTGACGCCGAAATAACGCGCGAGCTGGAGGCAGTCCCGAAACTCATCAATTCCGTTGACATGCATGACATCGGGCTGAATGATATCCAAACAGCGCTGTGAAAGGAGAGGCACATATTGCGCCGGGCCTTTCATGTTTTCTCCACCGGCAACAGGAACAGACAAACGGCTTCGAAGCATAGCGTAATCCTGCGGGTGATCAAAGGGCAAAGGCTCCTCAAGCCAGCCAATGTTCGTCCATTCGGAGAAATAGCGCTCCCATTTAAAAGCCGCAGCGGCATCGTAGCTTTGGTTTGCGTCCAGAATCATCGTAATGGAGCTGCCTGCTGTATGCTGCAGCGCATTGATGTGCCGGACATCCTCCTTGAATGAAGTCCCGCCAATTTTGACTTTGATTTGCTCAAACCCTTTTTTCAACTGGGCTTCAACATTGGAGACTGAGCGGCTGATCCATTGCGGGGAATCTGAGTACGATTGAAAAGACGCGTACACAGGAATCTCCTCTCTGTATCGCCCGCCCCATAATTCGCAAACCGAACAATCCGCAGCTTTGGCTGCAATCTCTGTCAGCGCCATGCTTACAGCGGAGGCCGCCCGCTGGTGCCATTTTTGAATCGTGCGCACTAATGACAGGCGGCTGCCGGCCTGTTTTCCTAATAGAAACGGGATGATCCGCTTCGTAAAACCGACATGGAGAGCAGGGAGCCAATCAACGCATTCTCCCCAGCCGTCTATCCCGCTTTCGGTGATAATCCTAATGAGATAACAAGTCCGATATCGTTTAAACCCATTGGCATCTCCGTATGGCTTTTCTAATCGGTGAAATAGCGGAAAGGTTTCAATCCGTACAATTTTCAAACTGGGTGCTACCTTTCCTCAGCGGGCTGGAGCCGATTGCCAGCCATTTTAGGGTCTTCTTTTTCTTTTGTTTCTTCATTGTTTTGCTTCACATGGATGAGCATCATCACAAGAATCCCGACAACGAGAGTCAATCCCGCGATGCTTAAAAACATGCCGGGTCTGGACCATTGCATCAGGCGGCCGAAAATCGGAGGACCGATCGCTACCCCTAAGAAACGTACAGAGCCGTACAGCGAGGTGACAAATCCCCGTCTTTCTTTGCCGACAGCCCCGGTAATAAAACTGTTCACACAAGGAAGGACAAGACCTGAGCCTATACTGCTCAGTACAAGAACACTGATAAAAAGGACAAGATTTTCAATGAATGACAGTGCCGCGTAGGATACGGTCATGAACGCCAATCCAAGTACGATCAGCTTTTTCATTAACGATTGCTTTTGCCCGATTTTGCTTCCTGTTGTATAGGACGTCACACACATAACCAAAAGCGGGATCGCTAAAATCAAGCCTTTTTTCACGCCGTCGGTGTCGTAAGTTTTTTCAAGAACATCTGAGAGATAAAACAGGATGCCGAATAAAGTAAACAAACAGGTCGCACCGGCTAAATAAGCGGTAAACAGCCATCTGCCTTCATGTTTAAAGACACTTAACAGCCCTTTTGCATATTTTCCGATTGGTGGCGGTTCTTTTTCCTTTTTCTTTTCTTTAATAAAAATCCAAGTCAGTACGATCGAAATGATACAAAACACAGGAAAGGCAAAAAACGCGCCATACCAGACAAGCAGGGCGATCAGCGAGCCAATGATCGGCGATAGCACTTTCCCCATGCCGTTTGAAGCTTCAACAAGGCCGAGCACCTTGCTCTCCTGGGCGCCTTTAAACAGATCTCCCGTCAGTGCCATGGCAATTGGGCCGGTTCCGGCTGCCCCGATTCCCTGTAACGCTCGTCCTGCCATGACCCAAGGATAGGCATTGTCAAAAAAACCTGCCGCAAACCCGGCTAACAAACCGCCGGCACCATACAAAATTAAGCAGGGAATAATGATGACTTTCCTTGAGAATCGGTCTGCGAGATAACCGACAATCGGAATCGCAAAAGCTGCAATCAAGGAAAATACTGTGATCACGAGACTGACTTGAAATTGTGATAAATGAAGTTCAGATTTCATTTTTGGCAAAATCGGAATAAGCATCGAGTTTCCTAGGGTTAATATTAAAGGGATTGAACCGATTGCTACAACCGTCATTCCGTTATTTTGTTTTGATGATTCCATCTCAGAGCACACTCCTTTTCTTCTGCTTAGAATGTCCCTGATGGCTTCGTTTATTCAGCGATCAGACAGCAAAAAACCGAACAGAAGATACCTGTTCGGGAAAAAAGAGGGTTAACCGAGAGCCTGTGAAATCAAAGCATATAAGTGTCCATTTTGAATAGGCGCTTTTTTCTGATAGAACAAAAGCGGAGGTTCATCATCTTTACGAAATCCCATTTCTATCAGGCTGTCATGCAGAGACGTGTGTTCACTCGGTATATCGATTCGCATGGGCCCTTGTTTGCCGGCCGCCAGCCTGTTAATTATTTGTGCTGCAACATCTGATGATGGAGCGATGATAGGGCCGAATTTCAAATTGGCCGGTGTCTGTACAGAAAGTCCGTAGCCAATTAGCTGTCCGTCATGATTTCTGGCGATGATACATTCGCATGAAGCAGAAATAAGCTGCTGCAAAAGATTTGATCGATCTCCGCCAAAGGCAGCCAGATCCGCCGCGGTTAAGTCGTGAAAGTCTTGTTCTCTAAAGGATGTCAGTTCAGCATCAAGCTTTTTTGTATAAGGTTGAAAACTGTGACAGCTGTACTTTCGCACTGAACCTGCCGTATGAAAACCTGCTTTTTCATAAAGCGGCAAACCTTCTTTTGTGGCGCAAAGCCTGATGGCGGTGTTTTCACCCGTTTGGGTGATACAGGCGTTTACCATACGCCGGCCGAGGCCGAGCCGTTGATATTCTTTGTCCACGATCACGAGGCCGATAGAAGCAAGCCGGCCAAACAAAAACAAGCCGATGCAGGAAATAATATCACCGCTGACATTTTGATAGCCGAAAAAGCGTCCTTGCTGGACAAGCAGTGCCAGCTCTTGTTCGCCGTAATCCGGCCACCCGGCTTGCCTGCAAAGCCGCAATAGACTAGGGATATGTTCTTCATGAAGCTTAATCAGCTTATCGATTACCCTCATACAGATCACCTGCTTGTTTCGAGTTTTTTATACATGATGATATGAGTGCCTATGCCGGGAATCTCAAACGGTTCGCCGAGTACTTCCCACCCAAGCTTTGAATAGTAGCCTTTCACATGGCTTCTGGCATTGCACCAGACTGCCTGAACGCCGTTCTCCGCCAGTTTCTCTTCCGCGTGTTTGATCAGCGTGCTCCCGCCTTTTTGATCGCGATATCCTTCAAGCGTTGCCATGCCTCTCAGCCGATATGCTGGGGATTCTGTTATTAATGGCTGATTTTGCGGGGAAAAAGAAGCGATGCTGATCAGCTTTCCTTCAAAAAATGCGCCGAGATGAAAGGAGCCTTTTGCATGATCCTCTTCATATTTGCATTGTTCAATGGATTGATGGGGACGCAGAATGCGGTGCCGGATTTCATATGTATCTTCCGCGGAAATGGTTTTGACTTCGAGCATAATGTTCCTCCTCATGACTGTTTTTCTATATCGTAACACGAATCCCGTTGAAAAAGACCGCCCGATTGGATCAGACAGTCTTTTAAGGGATTAATGCAAAAAGATATTTTGGCGCTGCTCATCTTTTTGCTGAATATAGGAAGTGAGCTCGGCGGTTAAGTCAGATCTGAGGAAAGGCGTTATCAAGTAGATGCCGTTAAACAGCTCGCATGCCGTATCCAGCAGGGAGCGTGCAATCGCAAGGCCTTCCGCCTTTTGCTTTTCTTTATCTTCACCGGCATGGGCCATTTTTTCGCGAATCGTATCAGACAGCTTAATGCCGGGAATTTCATTATGGATGAATTCGGCATTCCGGCTGCTTGTCAGCGGCATGATGCCGATATAGATCGGCGTCTTCAGATGTTTTGTTTCGTTATGGATATCGACAAGCTGCTGCTCGGAATAGACAGGCTGAGAAACAAAATAATCTGCGCCGCAATCTATTTTTTTCTCAAGCCGTTTTACCGCTTTATCCAGATGGCGGACGTTAGGATTAAATGCGGCGGCAACCGAGAAATTCGTTTTCTTGCCGAGCGGTTTTCCAGACAGAGACAGACCTTCATTGAATTGTTTGATCAGCCTGATTAAATCAAAAGATGTTAAATCATATACAGACGTCGCACCAGGAAAATCCCCAATTTTAGAAGGGTCACCTGTAATAGCAAGCACGTCATTCAGCCCTAACGTATCAAGGCCCATTAAATGTGACTGTAAGCCGATAATGTTACGGTCACGGCACGTAATATGGACAAGGGAACGCATATCGAGCTGCTGCTTGATGAGAGCGCCGCAGGCAACATTGCTGATCCGCGGGGTCGCCAGAGAATTGTCGGCGAGTGTCAGGGCATCGATTCCCGCTTCTTTTAATTCGGCAGCAGCGGACAGAAATTTGTCAAAGCTCAGTTTTTTCGGCGGATCCAGTTCTACGATAATAGAGCGTTTTTTCGCCGCGATCTCATCCAGGCCGGGCTCGGTTCGCTCGTGATGAACAGAAATGAATTCTTTCGCCCGGGTTTTGACTTCTTTTTCTGTAATCGGAGCCAGTCCGCCAACTGCTTCCGCCATCGCCCTGATGTGATTCGGCGTTGTGCCGCAGCAGCCGCCGATAATCCGCGCGCCTTGCTTACGGAATTCTGACGCGCTGTTTTGAAAATACGTGTCGTCTGTTTCATAGACGAGCCGTCCCTCTTCAAGCGAAGGAAGACTGCTGTTCGGATAAACGGATAAGAAGACGTCATCAAAAATTGGCACTTCGCTGAGCGCTTCAATCATGTGATAAGGGCCGAGGCGGCAGTTAATGCCGACGATATCAGCTCCGAGATCCGCAATCGAGCGCAATGCGTCAGAAAGCGGCGTTCCGTCCTGCAATACGCCTTGCTCGTGCATGGAGACATTGAGCATAATCGGAAGATCAGTCTCTTTGCGCGCGATTTTCAGCACTTCACGGGCTTCTTCCAAATCATAATATGTTTCTAACAGCAAGCCATCCGGCTCTTCATGCAGCAGCAGATACAACTGCTCGCGGAAGCTGCGCTTAATTTCGTCAAGACTGTACGCGTTTTTATTAAATGTCCGTATGCCGCCCATCGTTCCAAGCACGTATGCATCGCCTGCTGAAGCCCGCGCGATCTTTACGGCCTCCTGATTCATTTTTTTGATGTCATCCTCAAGACCGTGTCTGGATAATTTAATATAGTTGGCCCCGTACGTATTCGTTTGAATAATGTTGGCTCCCGCTTCAACATACGCTTTATGTATGCGCTGAATTTCCTCCGGCTTTGAAATATTGAGCTCCTCAAAACACCTGTCAATGCCATAGGAGTAGAGGAGTGTCCCCATGGCGCCGTCACCGATTAACACCTGTCTTTGCAAATCTTCTAAAAGTCCCATTGTCTGCCTCCTTTATTCACGTCAGCAAGGAAAAAAGAGAAATAAAAAAAGTCCTCTTAAGAAGAAGACTTTGTCAGTGATTTTGTCTCTTCTTATCTTCCAAGCTGTTCGAGCTTGCTGGATTTAGCACCTTGGTCATGGCTGATCGCCATTACACCGGTTGCTGAAGCTTCGTCGGGCCAGTCCCTCTGCTTCTCTTGATAAGAACGGATATGAAATTTTCGTGTCAGGAAGTGCCAAAAGATACCTGGCGTTTTTCCCTTTCTCCAAATTTACCGAAAATAAAGACAATAATCAATAGGAATCAGAAAATTTATCTGAAATTTATAAATTGAACGTCAATTGGCAGGTCTGCTCCCCGCACAGCTGAGATAATCTGCTGCAGGTCATCTTTGTTTTTTCCGGTGACACGCACTTGATCATCCTGCACCTGAGACTTTACTTTCAGTCCGGAGTTTTTGATGATCGTATTGATTTTTTTTGCGTTGTCCTTGTCAATGCCTTGAACAAGCTTTGCACGCTGGCGCACCGTTCCGCCTGACGCGTTTTCAACCTTGCCGTACTCAATGTTTTTTGTCGGTACGTTTCGTTTAATCAATTTGCTGACCAGCACATCTTTCAGCTGGCTTAATTTGAAGTCGTCATCAGAAACGAGGACCAGCTCCTCTTTATCTAAAGAAATGTCGCTTTTGCTGCCTTTAAAGTCATATCGGGTACTGATTTCCTTCAGTGCGATTTGGATTGCGTTTTGCACTTCAGGCAATTCTACCTTGGATACAATATCAAATGAGCTTTCTTTTGCCATATGAAAACCTCCATAACATTTAACTTATGTGTTGATTATAGTAGAATAAAGAGAAACTTCCAACAGAACAAAGAATCAATTTGTGATGATTGGAAAAAATGTTAACAAAATCCGCAGAGAATAAGCGGAACAGGAAGGACGATAGCATGAGACCAGGGCAGCAATTAACCTTGAGTATAGATCACCAAACCGACTTCGGTTACTTTTTAACCGATGGGGAAGATACGATTCTCTTACATAACAGTGAAATGACTGAGGATATCGAGGACAGAGACGAAGTAGAAGTCTTTATATACGTAGACCAGCAGGAAAGGCTTGCGGCCACGATGAAAATTCCGGTCATCAGCGCGGATGAATATGGCTGGGTTGAAGTGGTGGATAAAGTGGAAGATATGGGCGTTTTCGTTGATGTCGGTTTATCGAAGGATGCACTAGTCGCAACTGAGCATTTGCCGCCGTATGAAGATGTCTGGCCGCAAAAAGGGGACAAACTTTACTGTATGCTGAAGGTGACGAACCGGGGGCGCATGTTTGCGAAACCAGCGCCGGAAGATATCATCAGCGAACTGTTTACCGACGCTTCAGAAGATCTGATGAATAAAGAGCTGACAGGTACGGTGTACAGGCTGATCGCATCGGGTTCATTCGTGATCACGGATGACGGTATCCGCTGTTTTATTCACCCGTCAGAAAGAAAAGAGGAGCCAAGACTCGGTTCAAGAGTCACAGGCCGGGTGATTCAAGTGAAAGAAGACGGTTCAGTCAACTTGTCGCTGCTTCCAAGAAAACAGGATGCAATGTCAGTTGATGCTGAGTGCATTCTAACGTATATGAGAATGAGAAACGGTGCCATGCCGTACAGTGACAAAAGCCAGCCTGACGATATCAGAGAACGTTTTAATATGAGCAAAGCCGCCTTTAAACGCGCGCTGGGCCATTTGATGAAAAACGGAAAAGTGTATCAGGAAAATGGATGGACATACGAGAAAAAATAGCATGAAAACGGCTCGCCTGCAGCAGACTGCGGAGCGAGCCGTTTTTTTATGTCTAGTTTAATTCATCAACCAGCGTTCTGATTGCCATTTCGCGATCCACATTGTCTGAAATCGCAATCGGCGTAATATCAATGGCGAGAATGATCAGAATCAGGGCACCTGCTGCAGCAACATAAGAAACATAATAGAAATAGTTAGCGGTATCAACAGTGTTGACAAGCTCGGCCTGAACTCTGGATGTATCATCCTTGGAAGCGGCGATTTCCTTTGCAGCTTCTACTTTTTCTTCAACGATTTGACCTGCTTTTTTCAGCAGTTCATCTACTTTCAATGCATCTTTGCTGTAAACAGCTTTCTTCAGGTTATCAAAAAAGTCAGCATCCTCTTTTTTAATATCAGCGACAACCTGATTGGCAAAAGCCTTTGCCTGTTTTGTGTTGAGTTTGTCTGTCATCGCTTTATTAAAGACCTCTGGAAGCTGTTTGCCAACTTCCCCTTGGGCAAACACAAAGCCTTTAAAAATTTCCTCACCTGAATACTCAAGCTGCTTTGCCTGTGCCACACTTTCTTGCTGCTTCACCAAAAACACAGTCGTCACCAATACAACCGACAAAAAAACTAGAAACGCCTTCTTCAAACTGAAACCTCTCCCTTCTTGTGTTTTTTATTCCACAACAGTCTGCGAATATATGTAAATTGAATCGTGGAATCGATAGGAGTGAGATACAATATCAAAATGCCGGCCATGATAATGGAAAAACTGATAAGGCCTAGCATGATTGCAAAAATCTCATGCATAAAAACAGCGATAATCAAAATCAATCTCCAATGCCTCTTCGGCGCAAACAGCGCCGCGAAGATGACAATTTGAACCAGCAGCGTCCCCCATGTCGGAATCACCACGAACGGACTTGTTACAATTGGCTTCGTTAACGCCTGAAAAAAGCCGTTGAAGCCAATGGTTTTTTCCTGGGCAAAATAATAGACGGCCGTTCCGTCCACCCATTCCTGCTGAGACAGCTTAGCGACGGTAGAGTGAAAATAAAGCACCGCCACTTGGATTCTGATCACAAAATAAGAAATAAAAGCTGTTATTTTTCCAAGTGTTCTTTTGCCCTCTATAGGTCTCGTGCTCCAATGCCATTTTCTCGGATCGGTCAGCGTGATGGGAAGCAATAAAAAGGTCATGACGGCTGCTGCCTGCTCGCCTCCGTCGATGACGATCAGCGATGACTGCAGGCTGTAACTGACATACCAATGCAGAACCCCGGTGATTCTGGGGCGCCAGCCAATGACAACAAGCACCAGAATGGCAATGAAGACCCATCTGAAAAGATTTAACATCATATAGTTATTTTCGCCGAGGCAAAAGAGACTGAGATTCATTTTACAAGCTGGATAGCTGCTGATACCGCTGGCTGGCTTCATAATGAGGCTCGGGTGATTGATGAGCAGCGTCAGCAGGCTGGATAGCGCAATGATGCTTCGCGCGAGGCCGTATACATTTGTCCACGGGTTTCTTTCGTCCCATCTGGTGATGGTCTGTTTTATGTTTTCGAGCATGAAATCACAACCTTGACTATGCTTTTTACCTGATAAGACGAAGGGGTGTATTTAGAATAGCTCCAAGGAACAATATCCTCTTTCGTCAAATAGTAGCTGCCACAAAGCAGCGGGCGGGGAGCGGGTGTTTTTAATTGCACGGTTTTGGCTTTGCTTTTGCATGCACCGAGGTCCTTTTTTTTACATGCTGTCCACTGTTCCTTGCCGACTTGGCTGTAGATCACGCCCATTTCAACGCCTTGTGACCGCCCATACCGATACAGGCCGAATAGGTTGTCAGCCCTCATATTGGGCCATCTGACCTTGGCGCTGGCATTTTCAGCCTCATATAAGCCGATTGCAGTATCACGCGGATTTTTGCTAAAAAAGCCCCAGCCCTGAGGGAGGATGCTGGACATGAGAAATTTGGAGTCCTTTGTCAGCGGAATCGGGGTTGTCCCTAAGCTGCCAATAATAGAAAACAGAAATAGCGAACCCCAAAGGATTGAAAAAATGACAAAAAATGATATCGATTTCTGCATTCGACTGCTCCTTTTAACCTGAAGAATCGTTTTTACACTTTTCATAATATAAAAACATTTATGTAATAAAAAGGTTAAAAAGTATGAGAAATTCCATTTTTGTTAAAAGGAAAAACAGGACATTTTACACTGCTATATGTGATTGATATATAGTGGTTTTTTCGATATATTTAAACCATGAAAACGAATCAAGTTAATGACCGCTGGATTGTTCAATTTCGAAAAGGGATTTTCGAGCTGGCCATCCTATCCCTTCTGCGTTCTAAACCGATGTACGGTTATGAGCTGACGTCATCCTTAAAAACCACCTCGGCGCTGGCTATTTCAGAGGGAGCGATTTATCCGATTCTGAAACGTATGACCGAGAAGGGATGGATCGAATTTTTTTGGGAAGATTCACTGGACGGCCCGAAAAGAAAGTATTACAAAATGACGCAAAAAGGAGAAGAAATGTTAAAAGAACGGCTGGAGAAATACCTGGAAACCCATCAAGCCTTACTGTCTTTATCGGGGGATTTGCTATGAATGGACAGCTTATCATTGACCGATACATGGAGGAACTAAATGCAGAGCTGGCGAATATGCCTGATGTAGAGAGAGAAAACGCTATCGACGAATTAAAGGGGCATATCACCGCTTTCGTTCAAGACAGAATCAAAGCCGGCCTTAGTGAAGAGGAACTGCAGGAAGCTGTTGAATCTGAATTTTCTCATCCGAAGGAGCTTGCCGAATTGATGATGGGTGATGGGGGAGAGACGAAAAGGAGGAGGTCTTTATTGGGCAAAAGCTGGCTTTCGGTCCTTCTCATTGTCACGATTATTGCCCTGCCGCTGCTGCCGTCCGACTTCAGACAGCTGCCGCTGGCTGTTTATTTAATGGTGCTCGCCGGATATGTATGGAAGCGAAAAAAATTGATGATGTTTGCAGGTGTCAGAAAAAACAAAATGCGCTCTCAAAAGGAGATTGTTACGATTTCGCGAGTCGGTGCGGTTTATCTGCTGTTTTTAGCAGTGCTGCTTCTTTTGAGCCCGTTCCTCAATGCGCTTGTCGTCCTGCTGCTGATTGCAGTAAGCTGCGCCGCTTTTTTTCTTTTTCTTAACATCAAGTAATCTTGTAGGAGGCTGTAAGATGGAAATCAGCATCAATTATCTATTAATTGTCATCGCGCTTTTATTCTTTGTGGTTGCCTATTTTGTCGGAATCAAAAAACAAACCTGGATGCTGGCTGGGTTTAACGAGGCGCGTATACGGGATAAAGACCGGCTGGCCAGAATAGCAGGCTACTTTTTCTTGAATTCCGGTTTGTTCATTTTGCTGAATAGTTTTATCTCATTTCAAGGTCAGGAGCAGCTCATACCTCCGCTTATACTGGCATATGGAGCAGGGGTTATTATTTATGTCAATAAAAAATTAGTAGAGTAGAAAAAGAAGGGCAGAGCGAAATATCTCCGCCCTTCTTTTTTGGGAAAATAAGAACGAAGCACCACATACAAGTTTTTGTATTTTTGATAGGATGAAGAAAAATGGTAGATTCCAAAATAGGAAGGATGTGGTGTTTTGCGCAACCTGACCAAGACATCTCTATTACTGGCCGGCTTATGCACGGCGGCCCAAATGGTTTTTGTAACACATGCCTCAGCTGATCAAAGCATCAAATACGACCATACGTATCAAACCCCTTCATACATCATCGAAAAGTCATCGCAGAAGCCGGTACAAAACACAACCCAGAAAGAATCGCTATTTTCCTATCTTGACAAGCATCAAACGCAGTTTAAGCTCAAAGGGAATGCGAACAGTCATTTTCGCATTTCGAAAACCATAAAGGATCCAAAAACAAAACAAACGTTTTTTAAATTAACGGAGGTTTACAAAGGAATTCCGATTTACGGCTTTGAACAAGCGGTCGCGATGAAGGAAAACAAACAAGTGAAAAGTTTCTTTGGAAAGGTGCATCCGCAAATCAAGGACGTCTCCATCACACCGTCTATTTCTGAGAAAAAAGCAATACATACAGCAAGGCGTGAGCTCGAGGCTTCCATTGGAAAAATCGAATATCTTGATGGGGAACCAAAAGGCGAATTATATATCTATCCACACGACGGTGAATATGATCTCGCCTACCTTGTGAGACTCTCGACATCTGAACCTGATCCTGGCTATTGGCATTATTTCATCGATGCCAAAAACGGAAAGGTCATTGAGTCCTTTAATGCCATTCATGAAGCGGCAGGTACAGGAATCGGCGTATCAGGTGATGAAAAAAGCTTTGACGTCACAGAACAAAATGGGCGCTTTTATTTGGCTGACGAAACAAGGGGAAAAGGGATCAATACATTTGACGCGAAGAACCTGAACGAAACCTTGTTTACGCTTTTGTCTCAACTAATCGGGTATACGGGCAAAGAAATAGTCAGCGGCACGTTCGTATTTAATGAACCTGCGGCTGTAGACGCACACGCAAATGCGCAAGCCGTTTACGATTATTACAGCAAGACATTTGGCCGTGATTCTTTTGATCAAAACGGAGCAAGAATTACGTCTACCGTGCATGTCGGCAAACAATGGAACAATGCTGCGTGGAACGGTGTCCAGATGGTATACGGGGATGGAGATGGTTCGAAATTTAAGCCGCTGTCTGGATCGCTCGACATTGTCGCGCATGAAATCACACACGCAGTCACACAGTATTCCGCCGGTCTTTTATATCAAGGAGAACCCGGTGCATTAAATGAGTCCATTTCTGACATTATGGGCGCGATGGCTGACCGTGATGATTGGGAGATCGGCGAAGATGTCTATACTCCTGGTATTGCAGGAGATTCATTGCGGTCATTGGAGGACCCATCTAAGCAGGGAAATCCAGATCATTACTCGAACCGCTACACAGGAACAGAGGATTATGGCGGAGTCCATATCAATTCGTCCATTCACAATAAAGCAGCTTATCTTCTTGCAGAAGGAGGCGTGCACCACGGTGTACAGGTTGAAGGGATTGGGCGTGAAGCAAGTGAACAAATTTACTATCGGGCTTTAACATATTATGTAACGGCATCTACAGATTTCAGCATGATGAAGCAAGCGGCGATTGAAGCTGCCAATGATTTATACGGTGAAGGCTCGAAGCAATCAGCTTCAGTCGAAAAGGCGTATGAGGCTGTCGGAATTCTATGAGCAAACAAAAACAGTCAGACTCTGTGTCCTGACTGTTTTTGTTTGCTCATTTTCTTAAAAAGAATATCGCCAATGTACCTGGACCGGCATGCGAGCCGATTGCTGAACTGATTGGATGCATAATGATTTCTTTCGGCTTGAACGCTTCCTCAATCAGGTGTTTCATGTCCGTGGCTTTTTCTTTGTTCGCGGCGTAGCTGATCCCGACGGTTTGATTGCTCCAATCATCCCCGCGCTCTTTCATAAGCTCGATGATCCGTTTGAAAAGTTTCTTCTGTCCGCGGATTTTTTCCAGAGGCACAAGCTTGCCGTCCTCCATCTGAAGCAGCGGTTTAATATTCAACAGGCCGCCGACAAAAGCGGACGTTTTGGATATCCGGCCGCCCCTCGCGAGATATGTTAAATCATCAACGGTAAAAATGTGTTCAAGCTGGCTGCAAAAGTTCTTTACAGACGTTTCAATTTCTTGTATTGTATTCCCGTTGATACAGAGATCGGCAGCATGCCGGACAGCCAGACCGTATCCTAATGAAGCGCATTTGGAATCAATGACCCGCAAATCGAAATCGGGGAATTCCTCCTTCACTTCATTGGCGATCATTACAGCTGTCTGATACGTGCCGGAGAGACCTGAGGAAAAGGCAATGTAAAGAGCGGGATCACCTGTTTCGGCATATTGCAAAAACACATTTTTAATCGTTTGCGGTGAGGCTTGGGACGTCTTAGGGGTTTCTCCATTTTGCATCGCTTCAAATATTTGATCCGCATGAATTGTGACTGCATCTTCGAATTCTTTATCGCCGAGAGAAACCCTGAGCGGAATAAAGCCAATGCCTTTTTCTTCAAAATAAGAACGAGGCAAATCAGTGGCGCTGTCAGCGATGAGATGAACTGTCATATTGCTTCCCTTCTTTCCGTTATCGCTCGTTATCATGAGAGTTAAGCCAACTATATCATATTAATTTGCCAAAATCGTGTTCAAATATTTGTTTTAAGGGAAAACATAATAAAGAAGAAAGAGCGGAGGAACATGCCATGGTACTAGATCAAACAAAAAAATTACTCATCGTCATCATCGGCGCTTTACTCAATGCTGCCGGGCTGAACTTATTTTTGATACCTGCAGATGTATATGCCAGCGGATTTACAGGTGTTGCCCAGCTTTTATCAAGCGTCGTTGATCAATATGCCCCCTTTTACATATCGACGGGAACGCTCTTGTTCCTCTTAAACATTCCGGTCGGTATTTTAGGATGGCTGAAGGTCGGCAAATCGTTTACAGTGTACAGCATTTTAAGTGTCGCACTCACTACTCTGTTTATGGGGATCCTGCCGGAAACAAGCCTGTCACATGACATTTTGCTGAACGCGGTGTTCGGCGGCGTCATTTCCGCAGTCGGTATCGGCTTAACATTAAAATACGGAGCTTCGACAGGCGGGCTTGATATCGTCGCCATGGTACTTGCAAAGTGGAAGGATAAACCCGTCGGCACGTATTTCTTCATTCTGAACGGGATTATCATCTTGACGGCAGGATTATTGCAAGGTTGGGAGAAAGCATTATATACCCTGGTTACACTATATGTGACAACGAGGGTGATCGACGCCATTCACACTCGCCACATGAAGCTTACGGCAATGATTGTGACGAAAAAAGCGGACGAAATCAAGGAAGCCATTTACGGAAAAATGGTGCGCGGCATCACAACTGTTCCGGCAAAAGGAGCTTTTACGAACGAACAGAAAGAAATGATGATTATCGTCATCACGAGGTATGAACTGTACGATTTAGAAAAGATCGTCAAAGAAGTTGATCCGAAAGCATTTACGAACATCGTTCAAACGACAGGGATTTTTGGTTTCTTTAGAAAAGACTGACGAAAGCAGGTGGAAGTCGTGAAACGGCTGCTTGTGATGCTTCTCCCCGTGCTGCTTTTGATAGGCTGCGGGAAAGATGAGCAGACAGAACCCGATAAGGAGGTATCAGGCGGAATGGAGAATCAAGAGGTTGTTTTATCTATTGACGCAATTCAGGAGCCTGAACAAATCAAGTTTAACATGTCGCTGAAGAACCAAAGCGAACGTGCTGTCGAGTTTCAATTCAGCACAGGGCAAAAATTTGAACTTGTCGTGTATGATTCTGAGCACAAAGAAAGATACCGTTATTCGAAAGACAAAATGTTTACGCAGGCTTTTCAAAACCTGACGCTTGAATCTGGAGAAACATATGATTTCTCTGATGTGTGGAAGGAAGTCCCTGAGCCCGGAACCTATGAGGTCAAGGTGACATTTAAGGGCAGGGCGGAAAATCTCAAGCAGGTTCAGGCTGTTCAGCAGTTTGAAGTCAAATAAGAGGCTATGGCGAGTCGCCATAGCCTTTTTTTATTGCAGTTTGTCCAGCTGATTTTGAAATTGATGCAACTGTTGACGTTCCGCATCTGTCGAATTGGCATACGCAGAAGATACAGCATTTTTGGCTCTCAGAATCGCTTGCTCCTGATCGCCTTCCTCAAAGCCGTTTGTCACCATGACCGCCTGTTGAACAAATGATTTTGCCTGCTGAAATAGTTCATTTCTCATTTAATATTCATACTGCCTTTCAGCCGAGTCTCGTGCCGCGGCATGCTGGTGAGCTTCTTCTAAAGTAGACCGATATGGAAATCTTGCGGCGTGTAGCCCGATGGAGTCTTTACCCTGCTGAATAAACCTTCTGGATTTGCTTCGTTTACCCATTTTGAGACTGCCCCCTTCCATACTTTGACGAGATGAGTCGTCTTCAATAGTATGGTGGGGGAAAGTAAGGTTTATGAGTGGGAAAAATTAATACGGACCTTCTTTAAAGTGAGAAATATTCTTTCAAAAACCTTGCCACGCCGTCCTCTTCATTTGTGGCCGTAGTTCGGTTGGCAATCTGCTTGACCGCGTCAATTCCATTTCCCATTGCAACGCCGCAGCCTGCAAATTCAAGCATTTCCAAATCGTTATCCTCATCTCCAAAAGCAATGATCCGCTCCCTAGGCACGCCGTAATAATCGCTGATTTTCTGCAGGCCGACCGCTTTATTCATGCCGCTTTTGATAATTTCAATGACATGCCACGGAGCGGCCCATCTTCTATGGTCGATCACCTCGGCATGCACATCCGATAAATATGAGCGTATTGCCGGCACATCCTCTTCCTTTGCATGTATGAGTACGGACGTCACATCTTCACCGAGATTTTCCCGCAAGTCTCCGACCGTTACATTTGTTGTGTTCATGTTAAAGGCATCAATCAGGTGCTCATCATGGTAATGAAAGTATACGTCATCAATGACTTCAGCAAGCACGTTATGTACGTTGTAGCTCTCGCTGATATCCACGAGCTGTTTGACAACATCAAGCGGCAGCGACGTATGATACCGTCCCCAGCTGTCGTCTTGCGGATGATGGACAAATGCTCCGTTAAAATTGACAATTGGCGTTGTCAGCTCCATCTGCTGGTAGTACATGGAACTTGAACGATACGGACGGCCTGTTGAGATGCAGACATGATGCCCGTCATCTTTTAGGCGCTGTATCGTCTGAAGGGTGTTTTCAGATATGGTTTTATCATCCTTTAATAATGTTCCATCTAAATCTAATGCGATTAAATAGGGTTTTGTCTCCATGAAAAGCTCCTTTAACCTTAGATTTTGCTTGTTTTGCCTTACTTACAGTGTAGCTTTTTACCATCTTTATTGTCTACATGTTACACTTATGATTATGGTTATCCTAAGGAGGGGCACATTGTGATACAAATTGAGAATCAAACCGTTTCCGGTATTCCGTTTTTACATATTGTAAAGGAAGAGAACAGGCACCGCGCTGTTCCTCTTGTGATCTTTATCCATGGTTTTACAAGCGCGAAGGAACACAACCTTCATATTGCTTATCTGCTTGCGGAGAAGGGTTTTAGAGCCGTTCTGCCGGAGGCTTTGCACCATGGGGAACGGGGAGAAGAAATGGCTGTCGAAGAGCTGGCGGGGCATTTTTGGGATATCGTCCTAAACGAGATTGAAGAGATCGGCGTACTTAAAAACCATTTTGAAAAAGAGGGCCTGATAGACGGCGGCCGCATCGGTCTCGCAGGCACGTCAATGGGCGGCATCACAACGCTTGGCGCTTTGACTGCGTATGATTGGATAAAAGCCGGCGTCAGCCTGATGGGAAGCCCCAATTACGTGGAGCTGTTTCAGCAGCAGATTGACCATATTCAATCTCAGGGCATTGAAATCGATGTGCCGGAAGAGAAGGTACAGCAGCTGATGAAACGTCTCGAATTGCGGGATCTCAGCCTTCAGCCGGAGAAACTGCAACAGCGCCCGCTTTTATTTTGGCATGGTGCAAAAGATAAGGTCGTGCCTTACGCGCCGACCCGGAAATTTTATGACACGATCAAATCCCATTACAGCGAGCAGCCGGAACGCCTGCAATTTATCGGAGATGAAAACGCTGACCATAAAGTCCCGCGGGCAGCTGTGTTAAAAACGATTGAATGGTTTGAAACGTACTTATAAAGCACGAAGTTATTAACAAGAGCTGAATTTACGTTATACTGTAGAAAAAAGGAGTGAGGGAACGTGGAAGAAGCATTAAAAGAAAACATCATGGGCGCCCTGGAACAGGTTGTCGATCCTGAGCTTGGCGTTGATATCGTGAACCTTGGTTTGGTATACGACGTTGACATGGATGAAGACGGCTTAACGCACGTGACGATGACACTGACATCAATGGGATGCCCTTTAGCGCCGATTATCGTGGATGAGGTGAAAAAAGCATTAGCGGACCTTCCTGAGGTGAAAGACACAGAGGTTCACATTGTATGGAATCCGCCTTGGACTAGGGATAAAATGTCCAGATACGCAAAAATTGCGCTTGGCATTCAATAAAACAAAAGAGGACAGCCTGATATGTGAGGCTGTCCTTTTTTACAGCTGAAAGGAGTGAAAGGAAATGATGTACCTGCTGGCAGTTTTATGCCCGCCGCTTGCTGTTTTGTTTTCGGGAAAACCGTTTCAGGCCTTGCTGAATCTCATATTGACCTGTATCTTTTGGCTGCCGGGCGCGATTCACGCCTGCTTTATCGTCGCCGACCACCGTGCCGAAAAACGGGCAAGAAGATAATTTGGAAAAATGAGGACGCAGTCATGGTATAATGGTTATAAAAAACAGCAGGGAGAGCACTATGAAAAAGAAATTGCTTGCATTCGCGCTTTGTACTGGCGCGTATGCGGCCCTGTTTGCGTACTCTGTGAACCCAGAGCAAAAAACAGACACAAGCGAGATGACGGATGTCAGCCGCCTGATGCCTGTAAAAATAAAGCAGACAGTGAAAGGGCAGGAAGAGGAAACGCTCATTGACACAGTCAAAGAGGCAAATCGAAAAAACATAAAAATTTCAATCGCCGGGGCCCAGCACTCCATGGGCGGCCATACATATTATGAGGACGGCATCGTTCTCGACATGACGGGCTACAACAAAATCCTGTCACTCGATCAAGAGAAGAAAACCATCAGGGTGCAAAGCGGTGCAACGTGGAATGATATCCAGAAATACGTGAATCCATACGGACTCGCGGTAAAAGTCATGCAGTCACAAAACATTTTTACAATCGGCGGATCTCTCAGCGCAAATGCACACGGACGTGATATTCGCTACGGCTCGCTGATTGATACAGTCAAATCATTTCGGCTTTTAAAAGCTGACGGGACGATTATCACTGTCACTCCAAAAGATGATTTGTTTACGGCGGTCATCGGAGGGTACGGCCTTTTTGGCGTGATTCTTGATGTAACGCTTGAGCTGACAGATGATGAGCTGTATGTCATGAAGACAGAAAAAATGAATTACAGCACATACTCAGACTATTTTTCAAAGCATGTAAAAGGAAATCCAGATGTCCGAATGCATCTGGCGCGAATTTCAACAGCGAAAAAAGGATTTCTGAAAGACATGTATGTCACGAATTACGTATTGGCTAATCATCAGGATCAGCTGTCCTCATACAGCGAACTTAAAGAAGACGAGTATACGGGAGCCACAAAGTTTGCACTCGGTTTGTCAAGACGGTATGAATGGGGCAGGAATTGGCTGTGGGACACACAGCAATCCTATTTCCTGAGCCAAAACGGCACAGAGATTTCACGCAATAACGTCATGCGGTCCGAATCAAAGTTTCTTGAGTATGAAAACAATGACAACACAGATGTTTTGCAAGAATACTTTGTGCCCGTGAAGGAGTATGGGTCCTATATTGATGACCTGAGACAAACGCTGTCGGACGAAGATCTGAACCTGCTGAACATTACGATCCGCTACGTGCAGAAAAATGAAAAGGCCGACCTTTCCTATGCGAAGGACGATATGTTTTCGCTCGTACTATTAATAAACGAGGGCTTTTCAAAAGAAGACCAGGCAGATACTGCCCGAATCATCAGGCACATGACAGACGTTGCCATCAAGCACGGCGGCAGCTATTATCTGCCTTATATGACCTACCAGACAAAAGCGCAAATGAGACAGGCATATCCGAAAAGTGAAGCGTTTTTTCAGAAAAAACGAACCTATGACCCGGATGAGCGCTTTATGAATTACTTTTATCAGAGGTATAAATAATGGGGAAAAACAAATTAAAATGGCTGACATTATCACAAAGCAGCGTGTTTTTCGCAAGCAGCTTAATCTTTCCGTTTTATATTCTGTTTGTGAAAAATATCGGCTCAAGCTACACACAGTTCGGTTTTTCCTACGGATTGTTCGGGTTGAGCGGAGCGCTCATTTACCCGCTCCTCGGACGGCTGTCTGAAAGGTTTGACAGCCGTTATTTTCTGCTTCTGAACTCGTGGGGGATGGCTGTTCTGCTTTTATATGTCCCGCATATCGGAAGCGTCGTTCAAGTGTACATCGTCCAAGTGCTGTTAGGGCTCTTTGGAGCGATGCAAAAGCATGGAGAAAAAGTGCTGATCGCTAATTTTACAGACAGCGGAGAGCGTGGAAAGAAGATTGGAAATTACCATTTTTGGACAGCTGTCTTTTCAGCAGCAGCCATTATGCTCGGGGGCTTTCTCGCTGACTTTTTTACAGTGCAAATGATTTTTTATGCAAGCTCTATTCTATATTTTTTGAGTGGATTGATGATGATGAAAACAGGCTGACGCGGTCAGCCTGTTTTTTTTATGCGTCTGAAATGCGGCGCCGCATCAACGTTTTTGTGCTGGAGTCGTGCTGATTTTTTTGAGCGAAATTTCCATTGAACAGAAAATTTATAAATGAATAAAAATATTAAATATACGATTGAATTAATTTTTATTCATGTTATAATGTTAAATAATTTCACAAAGACCAAGAGGGTGAACTTGTTTTGAAAATAGGAATTGTAGGTGCTACAGGATATGGAGGCACCGAACTTGTCAGGATTCTTTCGCATCATCCTCATGCAGAGGAATGCATACTTTATTCATCCAGCGGAGAAGGGAATGTCTATAGCGAGGGTTATCCTCATCTTACCGGCTTAGCGGATCAGCAGCTGAAGCCGATTGATATGAATACGATCAAACACGAAATAGATATCATGTTTCTCGCTGCGCCGCCCGGAGTATCAAGTGAATTGACTCCAAAGCTGGCAGAAGCGGGAATTCCGGTTATTGATCTGTCAGGTGATCTGAGGATACAAGATCCGGCTGAATATGAAAAATGGTATAAACGGACAGCGGCACCGAAGGCGGTGATTCAAGAGGCGGTATACGGTCTGGCAGAACTGAATCAACAGCAAATTCAACAGGCGAAACTCATTGCCAATCCAGGCTGTTTTCCAACAGCTGTTTTGCTTGGCCTCGCACCATTGGCTCAAAAGAAACTGCTCGATGAATCTTTCGTTATCGTTGACGCGAAGACGGGTGTTTCCGGAGCGGGAAGAAAAGCATCCATGGGAACCCATTTTTCTGAGCTGAACGACAATTTTAAAATTTACAAAGTCAATGAACATCAGCACACGCCGGAAATTGAGCAGGCGCTGAATGAATGGCAGCCAGGCCTCGGGCCCATTACATTTTCGGCTCACTTGGTTCCGATGACAAGGGGCATTATGGCGACGATGTATACCAGATTAACCTGTGATCTATCAGCAGATGACCTGCATGATTTATATTCGGAATTTTACCAAGATTCATATTTTGTGAGAGTGAGGCCAAAAGGTCAGTACCCGCAAACGAAAGAAGTGTACGGCAGCAATTTCTGTGATATCGCCGTGACCCTCGATGAGAGAACGAACAGAGTCACGATCGTCTCGGTAATCGATAATTTAATGAAGGGTGCCGCCGGTCAGGCAGTGCAAAACTTTAATTTGATGAATGGCTGGAATGAAGAAACTGGACTCACCATCACGCCAATTTATCCATAGAACGGGAGAGAATCGAACCATGATTCAGTTAAGTGAAGATCAAATTGTAAAAGTAACAGGTGATGTATCCTCGCCAAAAGGGTTTCAGGCAAAGGGTGTGCATTGCGGACTGCGCTACTCGAAAAAAGACCTCGGCGTCATTATCAGCGAGACACCGGCCGTGAGTGCAGCGGTTTATACCCAAAGCCACTTTCAGGCTGCTCCGATCAAAGTGACACAAGATAGCTTAAAGCACGGACCGACACTGAAAGCCGTCATCGTCAACAGTGCCATTGCCAATGCCTGCACGGGAGAACAAGGCCTAAAGGACGCATACACAATGCGGGAGAGCTTTGCTTCACAGCTTGGCATTGAGCCGGAGTTTGTCGCTGTTTCATCAACGGGTGTCATCGGCGAGCATTTAGACATGGAAAAAATCCACGCGGGGATCGAACTGCTGAAAGAAACACCTGCGGGATCAGGCGATTTTGAGGAAGCCATTTTAACAACTGATACGGTGATCAAGCAGACGTGCTATGAACTGGCAATCGGCGGCAAAACAGTCACGATCGGCGGAGCGGCCAAAGGCTCAGGGATGATACACCCGAACATGGCCACGATGCTGGGATTTGTGACAACTGACGCGGCAATCGAAGAAAAAGCGCTGCAAAAGGCGCTTCGAGAAATCACTGACGTTTCATTTAACCAAATCACAGTTGACGGAGAAACATCCACGAACGATATGGTATTAGTTATGGCGAATGGCTGCGCCGAAAACGAGTGCCTGACAGAAGACCATCCAGACTGGCCGGTCTTTAAAAAAGCACTCATGCTCACTTGTGAGGATCTAGCTAAAGAGATTGCCAGAGACGGAGAAGGCGCGACAAAACTAATTGAAGCACAAGTACAGGGAGCGAAAAACAATCTTGATGCAAACGTCATTGCCAAAAAGATTGTCGGCTCAAATCTCGTGAAAACGGCAGTATACGGAACAGATGCCAACTGGGGGCGGATCATCGGAGCCATTGGACACTCCGCAGCTCAAGTGACGGCAGAAGAAGTAGAGGTTTATCTTGGCGGCCAATGCCTGTTTAAGAATAACGAGCCTCAGCCATTCTCTGAATCTCTCGCCAAGGAATACCTTGAAGGAGATGAAATCACCATTGTCATCAAGATGGATGAAGGGGACGGAAACGGGAGAGCGTGGGGCTGTGACCTGACCTATGACTATATCAAAATTAACGCGAGCTATCGCACGTAATAAAGGGGAGCGAAATGAAGAAAACAATCGTTTTTAAATGCGGGGGAAGCGTCATCCGTGAGCTGTCGGAGGAATTTTTTCAAAATCTGAAAGAGCTGATGGCGTCAGGCTGGAAGCTGGCGATCGTACATGGCGGGGGACCGGAAATCACGAATATGCTGAAACGGTTAAATATCAAGACAGAGTTTTCGGGCGGACAGAGGAAAACAACGAAGCCGGTGCTGGAAGTGGCGGAAATGGTTTTATCCGGTTCTGTCAATAAATTTTTCGTTGCTGAGCTTGCCAAACACGGACTGCGAGCCGCAGGCATTTCTGGAAAGGATGGAGGTCTTTTGGAGGCTGATTATCTAGATCCGGAAACATACGGAGAAGTGGGAGAAATCAAAAAAGTCGATGCGTCCATGGTGAACGCGCTGATGGAAAATGGCATCATCCCCGTTATTGCGCCGCTGTCTATGACAAGCGACTGCAAAACGCTGAATGTAAATGCTGATCTGGCTGCTTCAGCAGTCGCCGGAGCGCTTGAAGCCGATAAGCTGATGTTCGTAACGGATGTCGATGGAATCATGAAGGAAAAGCAGCGTCTGGACGTCCTGACCCCTAAGGAGATTCAGATGCTGATCAAGCAGGAAGTGATCACAGGAGGGATGATCCCGAAGGTCAATTCAGCCTTGTCAGCTTTATCAGATCAGGTGTCTGAAGTCATGATCGTAAACGGAAAAGGATCATTCTTCGCAGAACAAACCTTTCAAGGGACAAAAATCGTCAAAGCAAAGGAGGCTGTTTCATGAGCAGCTTGTTTCAAACCTACGGCCGTTGGGATATTGACATCAAAAAAGCAAAGGGAACGTACGTTGAGGATCAAAACGGCAAAACGTACCTTGATTTCATTCAGGGGATTGCGGTATCAAATCTAGGACACTGCCATGAAGCGGTGACAGAGGCAGTCAAAAAACAGCTTGACAGCGTATGGCACGTATCAAACCTGTTTCAAAACAGTCTCCAAGAGCAAGCGGCGCAGAAGCTGGCAGCGCATAGTGCGGGAGATCTTGTCTTTTTCTGCAACAGCGGCGCGGAGGCGAATGAAGGTGCGATAAAGCTTGCCAGAAAAGCAACTGGAAAAACAAAAATCATCACTTTTCTTCAGTCGTTCCATGGCCGCACGTATGCAGGGATGGCTGCGACCGGACAGGATAAAATCAAAACAGGCTTCGGCCCGATGCTTGAAGGCTTTCACTACCTGCCATACAATGATCCTTCTGCTTTTAAAGCTCTTGGGGAGGAAGGCGATATTGCCGCGGTGATGCTTGAAACAGTGCAGGGAGAAGGAGGAGTCAATCCGGCGAGTGCTGAATTTTTATCAGCCGTACAGTCGTTTTGCAAGGAAAAGCAAGTCCTTCTTATCATTGATGAAATCCAGACCGGCATCGGACGGACGGGAAAAGGCTTCGCATATGAGCACTTCGGACTCTCACCGGATATCATCACAGTCGCCAAAGGATTGGGAAACGGCTTTCCGGTCGGCGCTGTCATCGGAAAGAAACAGCTTGGAGAAGCGTTTACCCCTGGTTCTCACGGAACGACTTTCGGAGGAAACATGCTGGCGATGGCTGCTGTGAATGCCACATTGCAAATTGTATTCCAGCCTGACTTTCTGCAAGAGGCTGCTGACAAAGGGGCGTTTTTAAAAGAACAGCTTGAGGCAGAGCTAAAGAGCCCTTTTGTTAAACAAATCCGAGGTAAAGGATTAATGCTTGGAATTGAGTGTGATGGCCCGGTTGCTGACATTATTTCTGAATTGCAGACATTAGGCTTGCTTGTATTGCCGGCCGGCCCGAACGTGATTCGGCTGCTGCCGCCGCTCACCGTGACTAAGGATGAAATAGCAGAAGCCGTCAGCAAGCTGAAACAGGCAATCGCTCATCATTCCGCTGTAAACCAGTGATTTTTTTCGATATAAAGGCATAAAAATTCATTTTTATAATTAATTATTCATCAAGAGGTGGGCTGTTAGATGGAAGGTTATTTAGTGTTAGAAGATGGGACATCGTTCAGCGGCGAGCTGGACGGTCATGAAAACTGTACGGGAGAAGCTGTTTTTTTCACAGGAATGACAGGCTACCAGGAAGTGCTGACAGATCCATCATATAAGGGACAGATTATTGTATTTACCTACCCGCTGATTGGCAACTACGGCATAAATGAAAAGGATTTTGAAAGCAAGAAACCGCAAGTAAAAGCCGCGGTTGTCTATGAGGCGTGTGATCACTTTTCTCATTATGAAGCGGTATACAGCCTCAAGGAGTATCTACAGAAATGGAACATTCCGCTGTTAACCCATGTTGATACGAGGGCTGTCGTGAAGAAAATCCGGGCAAACGGGACGATGGGTGCGACAGTCACAGCCTCTAAAGAAGGAGCTGAGATTGCCCTTCAACCAGAGAATGTGGCAGAGCAGGCTTCCGCCCAGGAAATCAGCACATTTGGCGACGGGAATAAACATATCGCTCTCATTGATTTTGGCTATAAAAAGTCAATCGCATCATCACTTGTCAAACGAGGCTGCAAGGTTACCGTGGTGCCATACCAGCAAATGGAGGCCGTATACAACATCAAACCCGATGGCATTGTGCTATCGAACGGACCTGGAGATCCGAAAGCAATCCATCCATATTTAGGAAAGATCAAAAGCATCATCAGCCGCTTTCCGACTCTAGGCATTTGTCTCGGACATCAGCTGATCGCGCTCGCGTTTGGAGGGAATACTTTTAAGCTGCCATTCGGGCACAGGGGAGCTAATCATCCGGTCATCGACCGTGAGACGAAACGGGTCTTTATGACAAGCCAAAACCACAGCTATGTGGTTGATGAACAGTCGATTAATGAAGAAGAGCTCACGATCAGGTTTCATCATGTCAATGATACGTCAGTTGAAGGGCTTGCCCATAAAAAACTGCCTGTCATGAGTGTTCAATTCCACCCGGAAGCCCATCCCGGACCTGCGGAAAGCGAATGGATTTTTGATGATTATCTAAAGAATGTGATACCAGCAAGGAGAGAAATCGCGCATGCCTAAAGACACCAGTATTTCAAGCATATTAGTAATCGGCTCAGGCCCGATCATCATCGGGCAGGCGGCAGAATTTGATTATTCAGGCACTCAAGGGTGCATCGCGCTGAAGGAGGAGGGCTACCGGGTCATTCTCGTCAACAGCAATCCGGCGACAATTATGACTGATGAAGCCTTCGCTGATGAAATTTATTTTGAGCCTCTGACAGCAGAAAGCCTGACAGCCATCATTAAGAAAGAACGGCCTGATGGGCTTCTTGCCAATTTAGGCGGTCAGACCGCGTTGAATTTAGCGGTGGAGCTTGAAGAAACGGGTGTTTTAAAAGAGCACGGCGTCAAACTCCTCGGCACATCCGTTGAAACGATACAAAAAGGAGAGGACCGGGAAAAATTCCGTTCGTTAATGAATGAATTAAAACAGCCCGTGCCGGAGAGTGAAATTGTTGATAACGAGGCCGATGCCCTCCATTTTGCGGAATCCATCGGTTTTCCTGTTATTATCAGACCAGCTTACACATTAGGCGGAAAGGGCGGAGGAATCGCCCCTGATAAAGAAGCCTTTACAGCTATGATTAAGCAGGCGCTATTAGCAAGCCCGATCAATCAATGCCTTGTCGAAAAAAGCATTGCCGGCTTTAAAGAAATTGAATATGAAGTCATGCGTGACAGCAATAACACATGCATTACCGTCTGCAATATGGAAAATATCGATCCGGTCGGCGTGCATACAGGTGACTCTATCGTTGTGGCGCCGTCACAAACATTGACAGACGAAGACTATCAAATGCTGCGGACAGCAAGTCTGACGATCATCTCAGCACTTGATGTTGTAGGCGGCTGTAACATTCAATTCGCGCTTGATCCATTCAGCAAGCAATATTACGTCATTGAAGTGAATCCGCGTGTAAGCCGGTCATCGGCTCTCGCATCTAAAGCGACCGGTTATCCGATTGCGAAGATGGCCGCGAAACTGGCAGTCGGATACACCCTTGACGAGCTGAAAAATCCGCTCACAGGCTCGACTTACGCAAGCTTTGAACCGGCACTGGACTATGTGATCGTCAAATTTCCGCGCTGGCCGTTTGATAAATTCAAAAACGCAGACCGCAAGCTTGGCACAAAAATGAAAGCCACCGGTGAAGTGATGGCGATTGAGCGGAATTTAGAAGCGGCGATACAGAAGGCAGCCGCGTCCCTTGAGTTAAAAAATATCGGAACACACCTTCCAGAGCTCAGCGGGTTGTCAATTGATACGCTATGGGATTTGGCAATCACTCCGGATGACCGCAGATTTTTCGTTGTCATGGAGCTGTTGAGCCGCAGCGTGACGATTGATGACATTCATGCGAAAACAAAAATTGATCCGTTTTTCCTGCATACCTTTAACAACATCATCAAATTGGAAAACCGCCTGATGGAAGCAGGGAGTGATCTCTCTTTTGAATTATTGAAAAAAGCAAAGGAAAAGGGATTCTCAGACGCAACGATTGCCTCACTGATCGGCAAAACAGAGGTAGAGGTGCGCGCGCTTCGCAAGGAGATGGGCATTACACCTTCCTTCAAAATTGTCGATACATGCGCGGCTGAGTTTGATGCGAAAACAAACTATTTTTACTCCACATATTTCGGAGAAACCGATGGAGACATCAGCCGCAAAGAGAAAAAACGCGCGCTCATTATCGGATCAGGCCCGATTCGGATCGGCCAAGGCGTTGAATTTGATTACAGTGCGGTTCACGGCGTGCTGACACTGCAAGAGCTTGGGTTCGAAACCATCATGATTAACAATAACCCGGAAACGGTCAGCACCGATTATGAAATTGCGGATCGCCTGTATTTTGAACCGATGACAACGGAGCATATTGTAAACGTGGCGGAGCAGGAGAATATTGATTTTGCAATTGTGCAATTCGGCGGCCAAACTGCAATCAATGCTGCTGAAGCACTCGAAAAAGCCGGCATTACCCTTCTCGGCACTTCGTTTGAAACGCTCGATGTGTTAGAGGATCGGGATCAATTCTATCAACTTCTTGATGAGCTGGGATTGAAGCACGCAAAAGGAGAAATTGCCTATACAAAAGAAGAAGCCGCTTCAAAAGCGAGTGAGATCGGCTATCCGGTGTTAATCCGCCCATCTTATGTTATCGGCGGAATGGGCATGATCATTGTTGACTCGCAAGCCCAGCTTTCTCAGCTGCTGAATGATGAGGACAGCATGCCATACCCGATTTTGATTGATCAGTATGTGTCTGGAAAGGAAGTCGAAATTGATTTGATTTCCGACGGCGAGGATGTCTTTATCCCGACATATACCGAGCATATTGAACGGGCGGGTGTCCATTCGGGGGACAGCTTTGCCATTCTTCCGGGACCGTCCATCACGAGCGGGCTGCAGCAGGGCATGAAAGATGCGGCACAAAAAATTGCCCGGAAACTTTCATTTAAAGGCATCATGAACATTCAATTTGTGATCGACAATGGAAACATACTCGTTCTTGAAGTGAATCCGAGAGCGAGCCGCACGGTTCCTGTCGTCAGCAAAGTAATGGGCGTTCCGATGATTCCGCTCGCCACACGACTGCTGGCGGGAGCGTCCTTAAAAGATCTAAATCCGGCAGTTCAAAATCATCATGGAGTTGCCGTGAAGTTCCCTGTTTTTTCTTCTCATGCGATCCAAGATGTGGATGTCAAGCTTGGGCCGGAAATGAAATCAACGGGAGAAGGCATGTGTGTCGCATATGATGCTAACAGTGCCTTGAAAAAAATCTATACAAGAGTCTGGAGTCAAAAAGGCAGCATTTATTTGCAAAACGTTCCGGAAGATGTGAAGGAGTTAGCAGAAAACGCAGGTTTTACAATACATGAAGGAACATTTGCCTCATGGATGGAACAGGAAGGAAAATCGCTCCACATTAATCTGAGCGGTTCTGAAGAAGCACGCAAAGAACGTTTGGAAGCCATGACGCACGGCATCCCCGTCTTTACAGAAGAAGAAACTGTGCGGGCGTTTTTACAAAGCGGTTCAGGCCATCCGCAGCCTGTATCTCTCAAAGACCTCTATAAAAAGGAAGTGGCATCATGCACACAGTGACGCAAACCAGTTTATACGGAAAAGATTTATTAACGTTAAAGGACCTTAGTGAAGAGGATATAAACGCCTTGCTCGCAGAGGCCGGTGAGCTGAAACAAAACAAAATTCAGCCTATATTCCATGGCAAAACCTTGGCGATGATTTTTGAAAAATCATCAACGCGGACACGTGTTTCATTTGAAGCGGGCATGGCGCAGCTCGGCGGGAACGCCCTCTTTCTAAGCCAGAAAGATCTGCAGCTGGGGCGCGGTGAGACTGTCGCTGATACGGCAAAAGTGCTGTCAGGCTATGTGGATGCCATCATGATCCGGACCTTTGAACATGAAAAGGTGGAGGAACTTGCCAAAGAAGCTGACATTCCGGTGATCAATGGACTTACTGATAAATACCATCCATGCCAGGCGCTGGCGGATCTCTTGACGATTAAGGAGATAAAAGGGAAGCTTAAAGGCGTAAAAGTCGCATACATCGGTGACGGAAATAACGTGGCGCACTCCTTGATGATCGGCTGCGCGAAAATGGGCTGTGATATCTCGATCGCTTCGCCAAAGGGATATGAAGTGTTAGATGAAGCAGCTGAAGCGGCAAAAACATATGCACTTCAATCCGGCTCTTCTATCACGCTGACAGATGATCCGATTGAAGCTGTAAAAGACGCGGACGTGATTTATTCTGATGTGTTTACAAGCATGGGGCAGGAAGCGGAAGAGCAAGAACGTCTTGCTGTCTTTGCGCCTTATCAGGTGAATGGGGCGCTAGTCAGCCATGCCAAGCCTGACTATACATTTTTACATTGTCTCCCTGCGCATCGTGAGGAAGAAGTGACTGCGGAGATTATTGACGGGCCGAACTCTGCAGTGTTCCAGCAGGCGGAAAACCGTCTTCATGTGCAAAAAGCACTGCTGAAGGCCATTTTATACAAAGGGGAATCATCAAAAAACTGCTGAGCCAAACTCAGCAGTTTTTTTGATGGCAACATATTCACAGCCGCTTAGGCGCATACTACAGCAAAAAGGAAAAGGAGGAAAAACAGTGGGACAGCAGCACCAATTCCGGCCCGGACAGAAAGCGCCTAATAACGGTGTCTACGTAGAAATCGGCGAGACAGGGAGCATGGTTAAAAACCCTCAAAAGGTCCATCTGTCAGCAGGGGAAATGTTTCCCGAAACATCAAACCACAACCGGTTGTGGACCTACAAAAGAAAGCCGTGACCACTAAAAAACCCAAAACAATAAATGTTTTGGGTTTTTTGGCTTTTTAATGCTGGCTTGCATTTTTGTTCATAGGCATGATTTCTGCTAAAACCATGATTAAGACATACAGTACAACAGCAATGACAGATGATGTTTTGAAATTATACGTAACGCTGTTCATGCTTGCAACCAAGTAGCATGCCATATGTGATAAAAGGAACGTCCAAATAAAGGCAATAATATATCGCACGTTTCCACCTCGTCCTTCTCATTCTATTCTAAAAGTTATCATACCATACAAAAAGCGAAGGGGGAATCCAATTTTAGCAGAAAGTGAGGTGACAAAAGAGTCTGATTCGTCACACTTTAATGGTAAAATATAAAACGTCAATCAGTATAATAGCCAAAAATGCAAAAGGCTAGGACTTTACCTTATTCGTTTCTTTTCTATTTACATAAGATAGCGTGAGATGAAGTGTGAAAGGAGGCGGGCAAGCGATGGGAATAACGGAAAGATACTTTCAACTGGGAACGGAGCATAATGTCATTCATCTGCCCTATCGCCCGAACGGCTTCGGCATCTTTATCTTGGGGGACAGAACCCACTTTGTCGGACATCATTCAAGCTTTTGGCAGCAGCATTATGGCAGAAATCAGCTTCTGAGCATGTTGATGAATGAAGGATACACTCTTTTTAACAGCAATCTGTTCGGAAGGCATTGGGGGGCGGAAAAAGCAGTCACCTATGCCAAACAGCTGATACATTCTGTGCTGAAGCAGGAAATCCTCAATCCGAAGATTCATATTTTAGCAGAAGGCATGGGTGCTCTCGTGGCCGATGAACTGCTTCGTTTTTCCCCGGATCATATCCGCTCAGCCGCAATGTTGAATCCTTGTCTCGATCTTCAGGCACATTATGAATCGGAAAAAGAAAATAAATTTTTCTATAAGCAATTTTTGAAAGAAGTATCGAAAAGCTACGGAATTTCTGAAAAAGAAGCGGAAGCGCTTCGTTATAAAACAATTCAAAGCTACCCGAGCGGCGTACCGGTTCATATATGGCAGCGTATGACCGGAGCTCCATATCCCTACAGTGTACATGCGGAAGTTTTCAAGGAAAAACAGCAAAAGCAAGGCTCACCGGTCGACATGACATTTCATTTATTTGAGCATCCAAGCAGAATTTATGCATCAATTTGCAAATTCTTTCACAGTCATGAAAAAGAATTATAGAGAATATAATGACAACAGCCTTCTCTTTTGCGGAGGCTGTTTTGTTTTGGGAAATGAAAAACCGGAAGGGCGGCAGATGCAATGGAATCAACGCTGATTGTAGGTGCGGACGAATTTTTCGGCCTTTCATTATGTGAGCGAATGATGGATGAAGGCATACATGTTGACGTTGTTCTGGCGGAAACAGAAGATAAAATGAGACAAATGTACTTAGAAGAAAGACTCATGTGGCTTGGGAGAAATGAACTCTTTCGCCAGCTTGAGCACATTGGAGATCAAAAGTATGATACAATTTGTATCCAGTTCGGAAGTTTTTTGCCTTTAGACCAATGTGATTCTCCTTATATTTTAGTATATGAAGAAGACCGAAAAGAATGGGAAAAACGTGAAAAAACAGGCTTGGAAAAAACCGTGATCCTGCCGAAAATGTATGGGCCATGGAAAGAAGAAACAGAGGGAAAAGGCTATTATACAAACGACGTGGCTGACGAGTTGCTGAGATTCCTGTTAGAACCAAGCCGTCATAGCAAAGATCAGCTTTTTGAATTGCAAGTCACAGAGAAAACCTCAAAAGAAGAAGCAAAAACAAAAATTATCGAGTGGAAAAGACAATTTTCATCAATTTTCGACAAATATTAAGAAAAACCTTCCATGTTTCGAGTTTTCTAGATACAATAAACGTATAAAAATAATACATGTTATAGCTTGTCAAAAGGAGTTGAACATGACTTGATCACAAGGCTTGTCATGATCTTTTCTGTCCTCCTTTTATTGAGTGGATGTGGACAAACTCCGTTCAAAGGAAAAATTGAGAAGGTCGGCATGCTCTTTCCTGATACGATTAATGACCTCGTATGGGGCACAAAAGGGTATAAAGGATTACTGAATATACAATCCAAATACAATGTGGACGTCTATTATAAAGAAGGCGTTAAAACAGAAGAAGATATCATAAATGCGATTGAGGATTTTCATAAGAGGGGCGTCAATCTGCTCTACGGCCATGGGAGTGAATATGCTGAGGTGTTTAACTTGGTCGGCGAAGATTATCCAGATATGGAATTCGTCATTTCCAATGCGAAAGCGAAAGCTGATAATGTAACGAGTGTCCATTTTAGCGGAGAAGCAATGGGCTTTTTTGGAGGAATGACTGCTGCCCATATGTCGAAAACGAATCAGGTCGGTGTAATTGCCTCCTTTACGTGGCAGCCTGAGGTTGATGGTTTTATCAAAGGGGCCAAGTATGAAAATCCGGATATAGAGGTAAATACGAAATATACGGATCATTGGGATGATGATACAACAGCAGTAAAGCTTTATCAGAAAATGAAGAACGAAGGCGCGGATGTTGTGTATCCCGCCGGAGACGGGTATAATGTTCCTGTTATTCAGCAAATCAAAAAAGACGGTCTTTATGCCATTGGCTACGTCACAGATCAATCGGATCTGGGCGAGAATACCGTATTAACCAGCACGGTGCAAAATGTGGACAAGGCCTATGAAATCATTGCTGAACAATTTAACAAAGGCACCCTTGAGGGCGGCGACCATTACTACGACCTGAATACGGGAGTCGTTGAGATGGGGACATTCAGCCCGCTCGTCGATAAAGACTTTCAGCAAAGAATCGCCAAGCTGATCAAAACATACAACAAAACAGGCGAGCTGCCAAAAAACGAATAATGGAGTGACGTCACATGCAGCACGAAAAATCACTTGAATTCTTGCAAATTGCCATGAAATATCTCCCTGAAGCGAAAGAACAGCTTGAGAAATCAGGCATTGAGCTCTCAATGGAGGCCATCCAGCCGTTTATGAATCTATTTACAACGGTAATGGCGGAAGCTTATGAGCTTGGCAAGTCTGACGCTAAATCTGAAACAGAATAAGAAGAAGCCACTTTTTTGAAAGTGGCTTTTCACATGATTTTCTTTTTAATAGCGGAGAGCATGGGCGCAAGCTCCTTTAAAGCGGGCTTGATTTGATCAAGAGAGTTCATAATTGAACCGATTTGGTCCATAATATGCATGTAATGAATCGTCTCTTCGTCGTTTGTCTGAGAAACCTGAGAAACCTCCTCTTGCTGTTCCTCCTTCTCTTCTGTTGGTTTTGCTGCATCGCCGAACATCATTCTTGAAAACACATCCAACTGCATACGCCTCCTTTCCATATACCATACTCTATGAGTAAGATGAACTGATAGTTTAGACGAATATATTGCCATGTGAAAAAAAATAGGATAGAATTAGTACCTGATACTAATAATTGATCACAACCTGATTGATCTTCTAAATTTAAGATATAAAGGAGTCTTCCCTTATGAAAGCTGGAATACTTGGTGTTGGACGTTACATTCCTGAGAAGGTTTTAACAAATCATGATCTTGAAAAAATGGTTGAAACTTCTGACGAGTGGATTCGTACAAGAACAGGAATAGAAGAAAGAAGAATCGCAGCAGATGATGTGTTTTCATCACATATGGCTGTTGCAGCAGCGAAAAATGCGCTGGAACAAGCTGAAGTGGCTGCTGAGGATCTGGATATGATCTTGGTTGCAACTGTTACACCTGATCAGTCATTTCCTACGGTCTCTTGTATGATTCAAGAACAGCTCGGCGCGAAGAAAGCGTGTGCTATGGATATCAGCGCGGCTTGTGCGGGCTTCATGTACGGGGTTGTAACCGGTAAACAATTTATTGAATCCGGAACCTACAAGCATGTTCTAGTTGTCGGTGTAGAGAAGCTCTCAAGCATTACCGACTGGGAAGACCGCAATACAGCCGTTCTGTTTGGAGACGGAGCAGGCGCTGCGGTAGTCGGGCCAGTCAGTGATGACAGAGGAATCCTTTCATTTGAACTAGGAGCCGACGGCACAGGCGGTCAGCACTTGTATCTGAATGAAAAACGACATACAATCATGAATGGACGAGAAGTTTTCAAATTTGCAGTCCGCCAAATGGGAGAATCATGCGTAAATGTCATTGAAAAAGCCGGACTTTCAAAAGAGGATGTCGACTTTTTGATTCCGCATCAGGCGAACATCCGTATCATGGAAGCTGCTCGCGAGCGTTTAGAGCTTCCTGTCGAAAAGATGTCTAAAACTGTTCATAAATATGGAAATACTTCTGCCGCATCCATTCCGATCTCTCTTGTAGAAGAATTGGAAGCCGGTAAAATCAAAGACGGCGATGTGGTCGTTATGGTAGGGTTCGGCGGAGGACTAACATGGGGCGCCATTGCAATCCGCTGGGGCCGATAAAAAAAGGTGAGGTGCACACAAGATGACTAAAAAAAGAGTAGTTGTTACAGGACTTGGAGCATTATCTCCACTTGGCAACGACGTCGATACAAGTTGGAATAACGCAATCAACGGTGTGTCCGGAATCGGTCCGATCACTCGTGTTGACGCTGAAGAATATCCGGCAAAAGTTGCCGCTGAATTAAAAGATTTTAATGTTGAAGATTATATGGATAAAAAAGAAGCCAGAAAAATGGACCGCTTTACACAATATGCGGTTGTGGCTGCGAAAATGGCGGTTGAAGATGCAGATCTTAACATTACCGATGAGATCGCACCGAGAGTCGGTGTTTGGGTAGGCTCCGGTATCGGCGGACTTGAAACACTAGAGTCTCAATTTGAAATCTTCTTAACAAAAGGCCCAAGACGGGTAAGCCCGTTTTTCGTGCCAATGATGATTCCTGACATGGCGACAGGCCAGATTTCTATTGCATTAGGAGCAAAAGGGGTGAACTCTTGTACGGTTACAGCATGTGCTACAGGAACGAACTCCATCGGTGACGCGTTTAAGGTTATTCAGCGCGGCGATGCAGACGTGATGGTCACAGGCGGAACAGAAGCGCCGCTGACAAGAATGTCATTCGCCGGCTTTAGTGCCAACAAAGCGCTGTCTACTAATCCAGATCCGAAAACAGCGAGCCGCCCGTTTGATAAAAACCGTGATGGCTTTGTCATGGGGGAAGGTGCAGGGATTATCGTTCTTGAAGAACTTGAGCATGCCCTGGCCCGCGGCGCTAAAATTTACGGAGAAATTGTCGGCTACGGATCAACCGGAGACGCTTATCATATCACAGCGCCGGCCCAAGACGGTGAAGGCGGAGCGAGAGCGATGCAAGAAGCCATTAAAGATGCAGGCATTGCACCTGAAGAAATTGATTACATCAATGCTCACGGGACAAGCACGTATTACAACGACAAATACGAAACAATGGCGATTAAGACCGTTTTTGGCGAGCATGCGCATAAACTTGCGGTAAGCTCTACAAAATCGATGACAGGCCACCTCTTAGGAGCAGCCGGCGGTATTGAAGCCATTTTCTCTATCCTGGCCATTAAAGAAGGCGTGATTCCGCCGACAATCAATATTCAAACACCTGACGAAGAATGTGATTTGGATTATGTGCCTGATGAAGCCCGCAGACAGGAACTTAATTATGTTCTCAGCAACTCATTAGGATTCGGCGGACACAACGCAACATTAATCTTTAAGAAATATCAATCATAATCAAGCCAAACCGGCTGCCCCCAAAAGGTAGCCGGTTTTTTTTGTGTGCATAGGATTAAAAGAGGAGGCGATCACATGAGTGTAGAACAAACATATAGCTGGCTCAGGAAGGCTGATTCAATAGTTGATTTGGCGCATTACATTATCCCGCTTTTTTCAGGTGCGGAGAAAAAGAACTGGAAGGGCATTCTGGGACACCTTCAGCATCATGGGATGTTTAAAAACATAAAAGAGGGTATTCAGACTGTTTCCAAGCTGAAGGAAAAAGGTTTTTACGGACATATCCAAAAGGAAGAACAGTACCTCAAAAACAAATGGCAAGGTCCTGATGTACCAATTGTCACGCTGCCGGTTGATGAACGAAACAGGAGAATTCGTTTAGAATTCGGATCAAAATCAGGACTCGCCTTTCAAGACAAAATGTTCCTTTTTCTTTCGTCAGATTTAGATTTTGGGTCAGTATCTGCCCTTATGACGCATGAGTATCATCACGTTTGCCGGTTAGGTCATCTGACAAAAGAGGAAAAGGATGTCACATTACTTGATACAATCATCATGGAAGGGCTGGCGGAATATGCTGTTTATGAGAGGTTCGGCCGAAGTCAAACGGCTGAATGGACGACTTGGTATACACCGGAGCAGCTTCAGGTTTTATATGAAAAAAAGATTGCGCCCCATCGGGATATCAAACGGGATAATCGATTATTTCCCCAGCTGTTATTCGGCAAAGGATATCAGCCAAAAATGCTTGGATACGCAGTTGGATTCAATATTGTAAAAAAATATTTAACTGCCAGTAAGGCAAGCACCGCAGACGGACTGTCCATTCCTGCTGAGACCTTTTTGGATGCAATGCTTTAAAAGGATAAAATAATGGAATTTCATTAATAATATTACATTTATCCTAAAAAATTCTTGATTTTGCAAAATGATTGTAATAATATACAACTATAAAATTTTTCGATAATTCAATATTATTTATTATTTCTGAATAAAGGGATTGCTTTCTCTTGAAAACGTTTGACAACAAGAGGGGGGAAAGGGGAGCTAGCATGAGCACACTTTTAGAAGTGAATAATTTAAAGACTTATTTTTTCAGGAAAAAGGAGCCGATCCCTGCGGTTGACGGAGTCGATTTTCACATCAGCAAAGGCGAAACCGTCGCACTTGTAGGTGAATCGGGCTCCGGAAAAAGCATTACTTCTTTATCAATTATGGGCCTCGTCCAAAGCTCAGGCGGAAAAATCATGGACGGCTCTATTAAACTCGAAGACAAAGACCTCACCTCATTCACTGAAAACGATTATTGCAAAATCCGCGGTAACGAAGTATCCATGATCTTTCAGGAACCAATGACCTCCCTTAATCCGGTGTTAACAATCGGAGAACAAATTACCGAAGTGCTGATTTACCATAAAAACATGAAGAAAAAAGAAGCCCGTCAACGGGCTGTTGAACTCTTGCAGATGGTCGGTTTCTCCCGGGCGGAGCAAATTATGAAAGAGTACCCGCATCGGCTGTCCGGCGGTATGAGACAGAGGGTGATGATTGCCATCGCACTGAGCTGTAATCCTAAACTGCTCATTGCCGATGAACCAACGACAGCGCTGGACGTGACAATACAAGCCCAGGTGCTGGAGCTCATGAAAGATCTCTGTCAGAAGTTCAATACATCGATTCTTCTGATCACACACGACTTAGGTGTCGTGTCTGAAGCTGCCGATAGAGTGATTGTCATGTACTGCGGACAAGTCGTGGAAAATGCTACCGTTGATGACTTATTTTTAGAACCGCTTCATCCGTATACAGAAGGCCTGCTTACGTCAATTCCTGTTATAGATGGAGAGATTGATAAATTAAATGCGATTAAAGGCAGTGTGCCTACACCGGATAATCTGCCGCCGGGATGCCGTTTTGCCCCAAGGTGCCCGAAAGCTATGGATAAGTGCTGGACAAATCAGCCTTCGCTTTTGACACACAAAAGCGGAAGAACGGTGAGATGCTTTTTATATGAGGAAGAGGGTGCCGAACAATCATGACAGCAGCTAATCAAGAAACAATCTTAGAGCTTCGTGACGTAAAAAAATACTTTCCGATCCGGTCAGGCCTTTTTCAAAGAAAAGTCGGTGATGTAAAAGCGGTGGATGGTGTTTCATTTTCGTTAAAAAAAGGAGAAACACTCGGAATCGTTGGAGAGTCGGGCTGCGGAAAATCGACTGCCGGCAGAACGATGATCAGACTGTACAAACCGACAGAGGGCCAAATTCTTTTTAAAGGGCAGGATATTTCCAATCTGTCAGAGGAGAAGCTGCGGAAGAGTGTCCGCAAAAATATTCAAATGGTTTTCCAAGATCCATTTGCTTCGTTAAACCCGAGAAAGACCCTGCGTTCCATCATAAAGGAGCCGTTTAATACGCACAACATGTATACCATGCGTGAACGAAACGAAAAAGTTGAAGAGCTGCTTGCAAGAGTAGGGCTTCACCCGTCGTTTGCCAGCCGTTATCCCCATGAATTTTCCGGCGGCCAGCGCCAGCGGATCGGCATTGCCAGAGCACTCACTTTGAATCCAGAGCTGATCATTGCAGATGAGCCGGTTTCCGCACTTGATGTATCCATTCAGGCCCAAGTGATTAACTTGATGGAGGAATTACAGGAAGAATTTAATCTTACGTATCTATTTATCTCTCATGATCTGAGTGTCGTCCGCCATATCAGCGACAGAGTCGGAGTAATGTATCTTGGCAAAATGATGGAACTGACCGGCAAGCATGAGCTTTATGACAACCCGCTTCACCCATATACCCAAGCGCTTTTATCCTCCGTTCCGGTTACAAGAAAAAGAGGATCTGTCAAACGTGAACGCATTGTCCTGAAGGGAGAACTGCCTAGTCCGGCCAACCCGCCAAAAGGCTGCGTATTCCACACAAGATGTCCTGTTGCAAAATCGATATGCAAGGAACAAATACCAGAATTTAAAGAAGCTGCTCCCAGCCACTTTGTGGCTTGTCACCTTTATAGCTAATGTTGCCCGCACAGCTTTGAGAGGGGGTATGCACACTACATAAACAACAGCTGAGAAGAACGAACATTTCAAGAGGGGGAATATCTAATGAAAAGACGGAAAACCGCACTGATGATGCTAAGTGTATTGATGGTTCTGGCCATCTTTTTATCAGCCTGCTCGGGATCAAAATCAAGCAACAGCAGCGCGAAAAAATCAGCAGGCAAACCGCAGCAAGGCGGGGATTTGGTTGTAGGGTCAACTGGGGAGCCAACATTGTTTAATCCACTCTATTCTACAGACGTTTCCAGTTCAGATATTGAAGGGATGATCTATAGTACATTATTAGAAACGGATGAAAAACTAAATGTGAAACCTGCTTTAGCTGAGAAAGTAACGGAATCCAAAGATGGCCTGACTTATGATGTCAAAATTAGAAAAGGTGTAAAATTCCATGATGGAAAAGAACTTACAGCCGATGACGTTGTTTTCACTTATAGCATCCCTTTAAACAAGGACTATAATGGTGAACGCGGTTCTGGTTTTGAATCACTAAAATCTGTTACAAAAAAAGGTGATTATGAAATTGAATTTAAATTAAAGAAAAAGGATGCGTATTTTTACAATGTTGTTTTAGGCAGTTACGGTATTCTGCCTAAACACATTTTAGGGAAAGTGCCTGTTGCAGATTTAGGCGAAAATGAATTTAACAGAAAGAATCCAATTGGTTCGGGTCCATTCAAGTTTGTTGAATGGAAAAAGGGTGATTATGTAAAACTTGAAGCAAATGATGACTACTATGGCGGAAGACCGTATTTAGATACAGTGACAGTTAAGACGATTCCTGATTCTAATGCCGCTGTTGCTCAATTAAAAGCTGGGGATATTGACTTCTTTGTTGTACCAGGCACAGACATTGAGACAGTTAAAACATTTGATAATGTTCAAGTTAAATCAGATCTTGGTTTGAACTACAGCTATATTGGATGGAATGAAAAAAACGAATTATTTAAAGACAAAAAAGTCCGCCAAGCTCTTACGTATGCGCTTGATCGAAAAGCAATGGTAGATCAGGTGTTAAATGGTGATGGTAAAGTTGCAAACGTTCCTGAAAGTCCGCTTTCTTGGAACTATCCAAAAGGTGATGTACCTACATTTGATTACAATCCTAAAAAAGCTAAAAAGCTCTTGGGAGAAGCAGGATGGAAAGATACAGATGGAGACGGTTACCTTGATAAGGACGGAAAAAAATTCTCATTTACCATTAAAACTAACCAGGGTAATAAGATTCGGGAGGATTTAGCAGTTGTTGTTCAGCAGCAACTTAAAGAAGTAGGAATTGAAGCAAAACCGCAAATTGTGGAATTTAGTGCTCTAATCGAACAGACAAATCCACCAAATTGGGATTATGATGCATTGTTGCTTGGATGGAGTCTAGCTACGTTCCCTGACCAATACACGATCTTCCATTCAAGTCAGTCTAAAAATGGATTGAACAATATTTGGTACAAAAATCCTGAGGTTGATAAACTTTTAGTTGAGGCAAAGTCAATTACAAACAGAGAAGAATATCAGAAAAAATACGAAGAAATCTATAAATTGATTGCTGAGGATCAGCCTTATTCATTCCTGTTTTATTACAATTATCATAGGGCAATTCCGACAAACATGCATGGATATGTATTCCATCCGAAAAATGACTTATATCATATTGAAAAATGGTGGCTTGAACAATAATAATTAAATCCCTAGAGAGGGGAGGATCAAGCAAGCATCCTTTCCTCTTTATCCTATTTTAGAAAAGGGGACAAGAATATGGTTACATATATTGTTCGTCGAACATTAATGTCTCTGCCAATTCTTTTGGGCATTACAATTTTATCATTTGCGATAATGAAAGCGGCGCCAGGTGATCCGATGTCACTTATGATGGATCCGACAATCAGCCAAGCTGACAGAGCCAAATTTATTGAAAAGTATGGACTCAATGATCCAGAACCTGTTCAGTACTTAAAATGGCTTGGGAACATGCTCCAAGGCGACTTTGGGACATCTATTGTGAAAAAGGGGACACCAGTTTCCGATCTAATCCTTTCACGTTTGCCAAATACTCTGGTGCTTATGGTTTTTTCAACTCTTGTTGCTCTTCTGATTTCAATTCCTTTCGGTGTTCTTTCTGCAAAACGCCCTTATTCTAAGCTTGACTATGGTATAACCGTCACGTCATTTTTGGGGCTGGCAATACCAAATTTCTGGTTCGGATTAATTCTTATTATGGTTCTTTCCGTAAATCTCGGTTGGTTTCCTACGGGAGGTGTCGGCACTTTAAACGCTGACTTTAACATTTTTGATAGGCTCCATCATTTAATTTTACCTGCGTTTGTTTTAGCAACTGCGGATATGGCAGGTATTACTCGTTATACAAGATCAAGTATGCTTGATGTATTAAAGCAAGATTATATAAGAACAGCTCGAGCCAAAGGATTCAAAGAAAATAAAGTGATTTTCAAACATGGTTTGAGAAATGGCCTGCTTCCTGTTATTACAATTTTCGGATTGATGATTCCATCATTTATTGGCGGTGCTGTAGTAGTTGAACAGATTTTTACTTGGCCGGGATTAGGGAAGTTATTTATTGATTCGGCATTCTCTCGAGATTATCCGGTTATTATGGCCATGACTGTGATTTCTGCTGGTTTGGTTGTACTGGGGAACTTGATTGCAGATATTTTGTATGCATTAGTTGATCCGAGAATTGAATATTAAAAGGGGGTGGCACACATGACACATCCAAACACTGCGGCTCCCTCTAATGAGGTAAAGCTAAAAGAAAATATTAGAAAAAAACCAGAAACAATGACTAAGATCTTTTTTGAGAAATTTTTTAAAAATAGGCTTGCTGTTGTTGGGGGTATAATTTTAACAGTTATCATCTTAATGGCGGTCTTTGCTCCTTTTATTGCGCCTTACTCGCCTGAGAGTCAATCTCTTTTAAACAAACTGAAGCCGCCAAGCGCTCAAAATCTAATGGGGACGGATAAGTTTGGGCGCGATATATTTACAAGGGTGTTATATGGTGCCCGTGTGTCTTTATTAGTTGGTTTTGCTTCCGTAATTGGTGCGATTACAATTGGTACGGTTGTTGGAGCCTTAGCAGGATACTTTAGAGGAATAGTAGATGCTGTATTGATGAGGGCTGTCGACGTAGTTTTATCTATTCCGGATATTTTTCTGCTTATTACCTTAGTTACAATTTTTCAACCGGGAATGGATAAGTTAATTTTGATTTTTTCTCTGACGGGCTGGACTACAACAGCGAGACTAGTCAGAGGAGAGTTTCTATCCCTACGGTCAAGGGAATTTGTATTGGCTGCTAAAACAATAGGCACAAAAAATCACAAAATTATTTTTTCGCATATATTGCCGAATTGTATTGGGCCAATTATTGTTTCCGCAACTCTAAAAGTAGGCAGTGTCATTCTAGCTGAATCAACGCTAAGCTATTTGGGTTTCGGTATCCAGCCGCCAATCGCTAGCTGGGGAAACATGCTTCAGGATGCTCAAAACTTTACAGTAATGATTCAAGCATGGTGGTACCCGTTATTTCCCGGGCTATTTATTTTAATGACCGTTTTATGCTTCAACTTTGTCGGTGATGGCCTGCGGGATGCGCTTGACCCGAAAAATATTAAATAAAAATGAATATCATATCTGTTATAAAATATCACCAAATCAGAAAAAAGCAGGTCTCCTTTTGTCAGAAAATATACAAAGAGATCTGCTTTTTATGATTCTTACATAAACCCAGTGATTCCAGATTTCCTCAATCTCTTTGGAATAATTTCTCTATCCCTTGCCTATACTGTGGACAACAGTTTTTATAAAAGTGAGGGGTTAGAGATGTTATTTCTTCATGATGTGTGGGTCAATTGGTTTGAAGGGGAAGAAAATGGCTACAATGTATGCCACTTTCACGAATGGCGCAAGGAAGATACGGTTGAGCTTTTGGATCAGGTGCCGCTGTTAAGGGTGCCGTCAGTACTGTTTCATTACATAGAAAACGATTTGTCAGAGCTTCCGAAAGGTTTGCTTGAAGACGTACATCAGAAATCGTACATTCGGAAAAATCATGAGCGGACAAAGCTTGAGTATTGTTTTGTCGTAACAGACGGAATCGGCATTTTAGCTGTAGACACGATCGGCTACACGATCCCTGTCAGAAAAAGCCGTCTGATCCCAAGACAGGAGCAGCTCGTTTATGAAATGGTAAAAGATGTAGAGCCTGAAACATATGAATTTGAGCCAAAGAAGCTGGAATCCTCCAAGGAATATCACATCTTATCATTAGCACCAGAACATGTCAGAGGACTTACAAGAAAAGAACGGCAAATTAAGCAGCTGATGTTTATGGCGCTTGACCAATTAAAAGGGCTGAAAAACCGAGCGGAAATTGGCTACTGGTACACAGAGTGGAATCCGCATATGTATGAACAAATCAAAAGGATGAGCTTTGAAGAGATTTGGGACATGCTGTATAACGAAACAATTGAAGGCTGGTCGGACAAGCACCTAGCTTTTTGCGAAAACCTAATAAAAGGACAGCCTTTTTTCGAAAAGCTTTGGGAAATGGAAAACGAATCAAAGGTCAACTAAAAAAACCGCTCTTTGCAAAGAGCGGTTTTTTGATTAGCGTCTTTTTCTTCCAAGACCCATGGCATTCTCCATTTTTTTCAGCATTTTGTTTGCTGTCCGGTTCGCTCGTTCCGCGCCTTCATCAAGAATCCGGTCTAATTCTTCAGATTCTATCAGCTCGTAATAGCGGTCCTGGATCGGTTTTAATGCGTTCACCACGACTTCTGCCAAATCACCTTTAAACTCGCCGTAGCCTTTTCCTTCGTACTTTGCTTCAAGCTCTTCAATTGTCGTATTGCCGAGGATTGAATAAATTGTAAGAAGGTTGGAAACGCCCGGTTTGTTTTCCTTATCAAATTTGACAATGCCTTCAGAATCCGTTACAGCGCTTTTGATTTTCTTTTCAAGCTGCTTCGGCTCATCCAGCAGGGTAATATAAGCTTTCTGGTTCGGATCAGATTTGCTCATCTTCTTCAGCGGATCATTCAGAGACATGATACGTGCACCGACTTTTGGAATTTTCACTTCCGGAATCGTGAAGATGTCGTTGTATTTTTTGTTGAAGCGTTCTGCGAGATTCCGCGTCAGCTCAAGGTGCTGCTTTTGATCCTCACCGACAGGCACAAGATCCGTTCCGTACAGCAGAATATCAGCGGCCATCAGCGGCGGATATGTTAACAGGCCGGAGACGACAGCTTCATTGCCTTTGGATTTGTCCTTAAATTGAGTCATCCGCTCAAGCTCGCCGATATATGCGACACACTGCATCATCCATCCGGCCTGCGCATGCGCGGGGACCTCTGATTGAATAAACAATGTTGCTTTTTCTGGATCAAGTCCGACAGCTAAGTAAAGCGCTGCGAGATTGCGGATATTCTTTCTAAGCTCAAGCCGGTCTTGAGGAACAGTTATCGCATGCTGGTCCACGATGCAAAAATAGCTATTATAATCATGCTGCAGTTCGACAAACTGCTTCATTGCACCGATATAGTTGCCGAGCGTCACTGAGCCGCTTGGCTGAATGCCTGAAAAAATCGTTTGTTTCATGAAAACATCAACCTCATTTCTTAAAACATAATAAAAAAGGCTCATTCTTCCCCTGTAAAAAAGGGACGAATGAACCGTGGTACCACCCTGATTATTCCATTAAAATGAAATCACTCTGACGTTTGTAACGGAGACTGCTCCGGCTGAGCCTACTTTTTTCCAGTTCGGTCAGCTGCTCCAAAGTCCATTCCACATTGCCCGTTATCTGCTCCCAGCACCGCAGACTCTCTTCAAACAGGTGAAATGTGTACTACTCTTTTTCATAGCAAGCTTTTCTTTTGATTGCTTCATTATAAATCAATTATAACCAATTGTCATCATGAAAAAACATTCTTTTTTCCAGTAAAATTGTAATAATATAAATAACATGCTTGTTGTAAAATCCTTAAATGATAACTGCTATCAGCGTAAAAACAGGCAGATATTATATGTAAAAAGCAATATGGGCAGAAAACACATGAAAAAGTTTTTAATCAATTTATGCTTTAAATGGTAGAAGGATATTATGTTCATGGAAGAAAAACTAACGAAGTTTAAATATTTTAAATTGATAAAATAATATTGCAATAAATTATTTGTTTCATTATAATGAACTTGTTCACTCTATTGTTACAGCTTTTTTACAAAAATAATCAGAAAAGACGGAACAGAATAAAAGTTGTGGAAACTCAGGTTCATTTGTCTGATATTTCTGAGGATTTAGCCGTAAGGAGCTGAAAATTATTATTAGGGGGTTTGCGAATATGAAAAAACGTTGGTCGATTGTCACGTTGATGCTCATTTTCACTCTCGTGCTGAGCGCGTGCGGCTTTGGCGGCAGCGGATCAAACGGTGAAGGGAAAAAGGACAGTAAAGGAAAGACGACACTTAACATTAATATTAAAACTGAGCCGTTCTCCTTACATCCGGGATTGGCAAATGATTCAGTATCAGGCGGTGTCATCCGTCAGACTTTTGAAGGATTGACACGCATCAATGCAGATGGGGAGCCTGAAGAAGGCATGGCATCCAAAATCGAAACAAGCAAGGACGGTAAAACATATACATTCACTATTCGTGATGGTGTGAAATGGTCTAATGGAGACCCTGTAACAGCACAAGATTTTGAATATGCTTGGAAATGGGCGCTTGACCCTAATAATGAATCACAATACGCTTACCAGCTCTACTACATAAAAGGTGCTGAAGCGGCGAATACCGGAAAAGGCAGCCTAGACGATGTGGCAGTAAAAGCTGTGAATGACAAAACGCTGAAGGTTGAATTAAATAACCCGACGCCATATTTCACTGAATTAACTGCGTTCTATACGTATATGCCGATCAATAAGAAAATTGCAGAGAAAAATAAAAAGTGGAATACAAATGCCGGAGATGATTATGTATCAAACGGGCCGTTCAAAATGACGGCATGGAAACACAGCGGTTCTATTACTCTCGAAAAAAATGACCAGTATTGGGATAAAGACAAAGTCAAACTGAAGAAAATCGATATGGTTATGATCAACAATAACAATACGGAACTAAAAAAATTCCAAGCTGGCGAACTTGATTGGGCCGGTATGCCGCTCGGACAGCTTCCGACAGAATCCCTGCCGACCCTGAAAAAAGACGGTTCTTTACATGTTGAGCCGATTGCAGGAGTGTATTGGTACAAATTCAACACTGAAGCTAAGCCATTAGACAACGTCAATATCCGTAAAGCTTTAACATATTCGCTTGACCGTCAGTCGATTGTTAAAAACGTTACGCAAGGAGAGCAAATCCCGGCAATGGCTGCAGTGCCGCCTACAATGAAGGGATTTGAGGATAACAAAGAAGGATACTTCAAAGACAATGATGTCAAAACAGCAAAAAAATACCTTGATAAAGGCCTAAAAGAAATGGGCTTAAGCAAGGCATCTGATTTGCCAAAAATCAAATTGTCTTACAACACTGATGACGCACACGCGAAAATCGCTCAAGCAGTACAAGAAATGTGGAAGAAAAATTTAGGCGTTGATGTTGAGCTTGATAACTCAGAGTGGAATGTCTATATTGATAAGCTCCACAGCCAAGATTATCAAATCGGCCGTATGGGCTGGCTCGGCGACTTCAATGATCCTATCAACTTCCTTGAATTGTTCCGTGACAAAAACGGAGGAAATAACGATACAGGCTGGGAAAATCCAGAATTCAAAAAGCTTCTGAATCAGTCACAAACTGAAACAGATAAAACAAAACGTGCAGAGCTGCTGAAAAAAGCAGAAGGTATTTTCATTGATGAAATGCCGGTTGCCCCAATCTATTTCTATACTGATACTTGGGTACAGGATGAAAACCTAAAAGGTGTTATCATGCCAGGTACTGGTGAGGTTTATTTCAGAAACGCATATTTTAAATAAGGCTACGTCTGAAAATAAAAGACCTCAAGGTATATGGGGAGAAAAGCCCCATATACCTTTCTTACTGATGGAGTATAAAAATGTAAAAACCATGGAGGTGTTCCCCCTTGCTAAAATATATCGGAAGACGCTTAGTCTATATGATTATCACACTATTTGTGATTGTAACTGTGACATTCTTCTTAATGCAAGCAGCACCGGGCGGGCCATTTTCAGGTGAGAAAAAGCTTCCGCCTGAAATTGAAGCAAATTTAAATGCGCATTATGGCTTGGACAAGCCGCTGTTTGTACAATATGTCAGTTATTTGAAATCAGTTGCAATGTGGGATTTCGGACCGTCATTTAAATATAAAGGTCAGAGTGTTAACGACCTGATCAGTTCAGGTTTCCCCGTTTCATTTACTCTTGGAGCAGAAGCTATTCTCCTCGCTTTAGCGTTAGGTGTATTGTTTGGGGTCATTGCAGCCCTTTACCATAATAAGTGGCAGGATTATACCGTCGCGATTTTAACGATATTTGGTATTTCGGTTCCGAGCTTTATCATGGCGGCTGTTCTGCAATATGTGTTCTCCATGAAGCTTGGGCTGTTTCCGGTCGCGGGGTGGGATTCCTGGGCATACACCTTTTTGCCTTCAATCGCACTTGCTTCCATGCCGATGGCGTTTATTGCCAGACTTTCCCGTTCAAGCATGATCGAAGTGTTAAACAGTGATTATATCCGCACAGCGAAAGCGAAAGGGCTGTCCCGCCCAGCGGTTACAGTGCGGCACGCCATTCGAAACGCGCTTTTGCCGGTTGTTACATATATGGGCCCGATGGCCGCACAGGTCTTAACGGGGAGCTTCATTATTGAAACCATTTTTGGGATCCCGGGGCTTGGTGCACACTTCGTCAACAGTATTACAAACCGTGATTATACGGTCATTATGGGTGTAACGGTGTTCTTCAGCGTCATCCTGCTATTGTGTGTATTAATCGTAGATGTGTTATACGGCATTATTGATCCAAGAATCAAGCTTTCCAAAGCAAAGAAAGGAGCCTAGGCCATGCAGAACATTCCAAAAAACATGTTTGAACCAGCCGCAGCGAATGCCGGCGATGCAGAAAAAATAAGTAAAAAGAGCCTTTCCCTCTGGAAAGATGCGATGCTTCGCTTCCGCAGCAATAAGCTTGCAATGGTCGGGCTTATCATTATCGTACTTATTATCCTTATGGCAATTTTTGCGCCGATGTTCTCAAGGTATGATTATTCAACTACTAATCTCTTAAATGCGGATAAGCCGCCTTCAAAAGATCACTGGTTCGGAACAGATGATCTTGGACGGGACATTTTCGTCCGTACATGGGTAGGGGCGCGAATCTCAATCTTTATCGGTGTTGCAGCCGCTGTTCTTGATTTGCTGATCGGTGTCATTTGGGGGAGCATTTCAGGCTTCCGCGGAGGCAGAACGGACGAAATCATGATGCGAATCGCTGATATCCTTTGGGCAGTTCCTTCATTATTAATGGTTATCTTACTGATGGTTGTTCTTCCGAAAGGTCTATTTACGATTATTATTGCCATGACGATTACAGGCTGGATTAATATGGCCAGAATCGTGCGCGGACAAGTGCTGCAGCTGAAGAATCAGGAGTATGTGCTTGCATCACAGACACTGGGTGCAAAAACATCCCGTCTTCTGTTTAAACATATCGTGCCAAACGCAATGGGTTCTATTTTGGTCACGATGACACTGACAGTTCCTACTGCAATTTTCACAGAAGCCTTTTTAAGCTATTTGGGACTTGGTGTTCCGGCTCCGCTGGCAAGCTGGGGAACGATGGCTTCTGACGGATTGCCTGCATTGACCTATTATCCGTGGCGTTTATTCTTCCCTGCCGGATTTATCTGCATTACAATGTTTGGTTTCAACGTTGTCGGCGACGGATTAAGAGACGCATTGGATCCTAAGTTACGTAAATAAGGGAGTGATACGGGTGACACGCCTATTAGAAGTAAAAGATTTAGCAATTTCATTTAAAACATATGGCGGAGAGGTCCAGGCGATCCGCGGAGTGAATTTCCATCTGGATAAAGGGGAGACGCTGGCCATTGTTGGAGAATCAGGTTCCGGAAAAAGTGTAACCTCTCAAGCGATTATGAAGCTGATTCCAATGCCTCCGGGTTATTTCAAACGCGGTGAGATCCTGTTTGAAGGAAAGGATCTGGTGCCGCTGTCCGAAAAAGAAATGCAAAATGTCCGGGGAAAAGAGATCGGCATGATATTCCAAGATCCGATGACCTCTTTAAATCCAACGATGAAGGTCGGTAAACAAATTACGGAAGTGCTTTTTAAACACGAAAAGATCTCGAAGGAAGCGGCTAAAAAACGCGCGGTTGAACTGCTGGAATTAGTCGGTATCCCAATGCCGGAAAAGCGGGTGAACCAATTTCCGCACGAATTTTCAGGCGGGATGAGACAGAGGGTTGTCATTGCCATGGCGCTTGCAGCGAATCCGAAACTTCTGATCGCCGATGAGCCGACAACTGCTCTTGATGTAACGATTCAAGCGCAAATTCTGGAATTGATGAAGGATTTGCAAAAGAAAATTGATACGTCCATCATCTTTATTACACACGATCTTGGTGTTGTGGCAAATGTTGCTGACCGGGTCGCTGTCATGTACGCGGGACAGATTGTAGAAACAGGTACGGTAGACGAAATTTTCTACGATCCGAGACATCCGTATACTTGGGGGCTTCTTGCATCCATGCCGACACTGGAAAGTTCAGGAGAGGAAGAGCTGACTGCCATTCCGGGCACACCGCCTGATTTGACAAACCCGCCAAAAGGAGATGCTTTTGCCCTGCGGAGCTCTTACGCGATGAAAATCGATTTTGAACAGGAGCCGCCAATGTTTAAGGTATCCGATACTCATTATGTAAAATCGTGGCTGCTTCATCCTGACGCGCCAAAGGTAGAGCCGCCTGAAGCGGTAAAAGCGAAAATGCGTAAACTGGCAAACACGTTTGAAAAACCTGTCTTAGTGAGAGAAGGTGAATAAATTGACTGAAAAACTATTAGAAATCAAACATTTAAAACAGCACTTTGTCACGCCGAGGGGAACGGTTAAGGCTGTAGATGATTTATCATTTGATATCTATAAAGGTGAAACATTAGGGCTGGTTGGTGAATCTGGCTGCGGTAAATCGACAACAGGCCGAAGCATTATCAGGCTGTACGAAGCAACCGATGGTGAGGTGCTGTTTAACGGTGAAAATGTGCACGGGAAAAAATCGCGGAAAAAGCTGCTGGAATTCAACCGCAAAATGCAGATGATTTTCCAAGACCCATATGCATCCCTGAATCCGAGAATGACAGTTGCTGATATTATTGCTGAAGGCCTTGATATTCATAAGCTGGCGAAAACGAAAAAAGAGCGGATGCAGAGGGTCCATGAACTATTGGAAACAGTTGGTTTAAACAAGGAACACGCGAACCGCTATCCGCATGAATTTTCCGGCGGCCAGCGCCAAAGAATCGGGATTGCCAGAGCGCTTGCTGTTGATCCGGAATTCATTATCGCGGATGAGCCGATTTCCGCTTTGGATGTATCCATTCAAGCGCAGGTCGTGAATTTAATGAAAGAACTGCAAAAAGAAAAAGGGCTCACATACCTGTTTATTGCCCACGATTTATCGATGGTCAAATACATCAGTGACCGCATTGGAGTCATGTATTTCGGGAAACTGGTTGAGCTTGCGCCGGCAGATGAGCTGTATGAGAATCCGCTTCACCCATATACAAAATCATTGCTTTCTGCGATTCCGCTTCCTGATCCGGACTATGAGAGAAATCGCGTTCGCCAGAAATATGATCCGTCTGTCCATCAATTAAAGGATGGGGAAACGATGGAATTCCGTGAAGTCAAACCGGGACATTTTGTGATGTGCACGGAAGCCGAATTTAAAGCTTTTTCATGATTCATCAATCCTTCAAGAGATTTCTCTTGAAGGGTTTTTTTGCGTCCTCATAGAAAGTGAGAATGATAACATTTACAATTAGAGGAAAAAGCGGAGGCGAAATACCATTCAATTTCTGCATAACAAAAATGTTTTTGCGCTATTGCTGTCTCAATCTTTTCAATCCTTAGCAGGAGTCCTCGTCACAATCGTTTTAATGGTCCGGGTCTATCAAATGACTGACTCCGTTTTTTTGGCGGGCCTTATTTTATCGTTCATGTCGTTTGCGAGTATAGCAGCAAGCTTTTGCGTCTCTCCGGTGCTTCGCATTCTCGGTTTTAAAAAGGTGCTTGCGGGAGCGAATCTGCTGAGAGCGGTCTTTACAATCCTGATGGCATACAGCGTCACTCATCACGGACAGGCATTCTTTTGGATTACGCTGCTGTTTGTGTTTTGTTTTTCCTTCGCGGGCGCTTTTTTTCAGCCGGCAAGATTTGCGCTGCTGCCGATTATTGTTCCAAAGAAGCAATATGTAAAAGCGAATGGTGTGATCTCCCTCTCGAATCAATTGTTCTTAACAGCAGGCTGGGGCCTTGGAGGCCTTCTGACGTACGCCATCCCTTTTGAACTCGTTGTCGGCGCTGCCATTTGCCTGTTTGTTCTATCGGGAGCTTCCATCAGTGTGCTGCATGTTAATGAAGAAGAGGATGCAGGAACTGCTGAAACAGCATCTGTCAGAAGTATATGGAAGGATTTAATGATCATCCCTATTGTAAGAGACATTACTGTAATGGACATGATAGAAGCTTTGGCGGGTTCCGTATGGTCATCTGCTATTCTCCTCGCATTTACTGCGGCTGTTTTGCATGAAACAGAGGTGTGGTGGGGGATGTTTAACGCTTCCTATTTTATAGGCGCAATTGTCGGCAGTGTGATTGCCATTCGTTTTTCTTCTTTTTTTGAGCGGAATATGGGCTATGCCATTATGTTCAGCTCGCTTGTAATGTCGGCGCTGACCCTTTTGTTTTCATTTTCTCCAGTCCCATTTTTATGCGCTCTGGCTTGTGCTGCAATGGGGCCTTTTTATCAGGTGCGTGATATTTGCCAGGAAACCATGCTGCAGGAGGTTATTCCCGAGCAGAAACGAATCGGAATCATGGCTGCAAAAAATGCGATTTTGACTCCTTGGTCAGGCGTCACCTACTCCATTATGGGGCTAGTGGCTGATGCTGCTGGTGCGAAAATAGCTTTTATCGCGGCTGCTGCATTATATATCATGACATTTCTGATTGCACTGGCGCAGCCCCGCCTGATTCATTACAGGCGGGAAAACCGAGTTCAATGAGATACACTTCAAAATGAACGGAGCAGCTGGCTCCGTTTTTGCTGAAAAAAAATGAAACCATGGCGGAAGTTCGCACGTCTTTATAGATGTAAGGCTGTTTAAACAAGAAGAAATGGGGTATATCTAAAAGTATGAAGACAACGAACTCATAAGGAGCAAATCAATGAACTGGTATGAAAAGCTTAGCGAGTACTTTCCAATTGAAGAAATGAAATCAAAAGCGCATATGGAAGCTCTTCTGAAAGAGCGAAGCGATATTTATCATAAAGATGAAGGCAAACATCATATTTTAATGTTTGCGGAATTCGATTCTTTTATCTTCGTTGATTATCTGTATGTGTCTAAGGATGCAAGAGGGCAGGGGCTTGGCGGCAAATTGATCGCGAAGCTGAAAAAGAAAAATAAGCCCATATTGCTCGAGGTGGAACCTGTGGATGAAGATGATACTGATACAGAAAAACGCCTGAGGTTTTATCAAAGAGAGCATTTCAAGCATGCTCAGTCAATTGGGTACCGGCGCCGGTCATTGGCTACGAATGAAGTAAACAAGATGGAGATTCTGTACTGGTCACCAAAAACAGAATCAGAAGAAGAAATTCTTGAAGCCATGAAACAAACATATGAAAACATTCATACTTATAAAGACGAGAAATGGTACGGGGAATCGTACGAAAAAACGGATGAAGTCCTGAAACTCATTGATGAAGAAAAACAAAAAAATATTTTCGATCAGTTAAGCTAATTGAGAATTAGAACATATCATGAACATTAAAAATTTGCTGGATTGACACATTTTTTTCTTAGGATACTGTTCACACTTACTTTTTTATAGTATAATACCTGTAAAGATTCCTTTTTTAGAGTAATTTCAATTTAAGAATAAAATAGATGTTCATCCTACTAATTAGAGGAGTGAAGATGAATGGTTACACTATACACATCACCAAGCTGTACTTCATGCAGAAAGGCGAGAGCGTGGCTCGAGGAGCACGATATTCCATTTGTAGAAAGAAACATTTTCTCTGAACCTTTATCAATTGATGAAATAAAACAAATTCTTCGAATGACTGAGGATGGAACAGATGAAATCATCTCAACCCGTTCAAAAGTATTCCAAAAACTGAATGTGAACGTTGAATCTATGCCGCTGCAAGATTTGTACCGCTTGATCAACGAGCATCCAGGTTTGCTTCGCCGTCCGATCATCATTGACGAAAAACGTTTGCAGGTCGGATATAACGAAGACGAAATCAGACGTTTCCTGCCAAGAAAAGTTCGCTCTTTCCAATTAAGAGAAGCACAGCGTTTGGCAAACTAATAGATCGTATCATCAAAAGAAGGCTGAGTCATCAGCCTTCTTTTATTATTTTTCAACCTGCTGGTAATAAATGCTCGCAAGAATGACAAACGCAACCGTCAAAATGGGGAGGAGCGTTTCAACTGTGCCGTGCTGCGCCATAAAAAGCGACAGCTTTTTGTCTCTGACAATCATTTCTCCGCCAGTATAAGCAAGCAGCCCGCTTCCCGCGTAAATCAGAAGCGGTATTTTCTCTAGTGCAATATGGATGAGTTTGCTGCCCCAAATAATAACCGGAACCGATACACACAAACCTATAACAACGAGAGAAAACTCACCGTGTGATGCTCCCGCAACTGCGATGACGTTGTCCAGCGACATAAAGAGATCTGCAAGCACAATCGTTCGTATCGCTCTCCACAGGGAGGTGCTGCTTTTAATGTGTTTCGTGTCTTTTTTTTCAATCAGCAGCTGATATCCTAAATACAGCAGGAAAATTCCGCCGGCGCACTGCAAGAACGGAATGTTCAAAAGATATACTGCTGCACTTGTTAATCCGATTCTCATGGCAACGGCAATAAATGTTCCGAGAATAATGGCTTGCTGTCTTTGCTTGTCCGGCAAATGTCTGCTGGCCATGGCAATAACAACCGCGTTATCTCCGCCGAGGATCAGGTCAATCCCAACAATGACAAGCAGAGAAATCAGATAGTCATGCTCCATGAAGCGGCACCTCGCTTTCAGTCCTTCGCTTGTACTACTACTATATGAGACAGGTCGTATTTTATGATATCAGCCGCCTGAACTGCCGTTTTTTAGGCAAAGGTGCATTTTTATTTCTTTTGTGACTGTTTTATCATAAAATAGAAATACAAAGGAATTCACACTGGCCTTGGTTAAGGTTAAGATGTGGACGGAATGGGTAAAGTGTAGTAAAGTACAATTAATCGGGAGCTTAGATGTCCCTTCAACATCTTATATAGAAGGGAAGGTTGGCAAATGGAAATTGAAAGAATTAACGAGCATACAGTAAAATTTTATATGTCTTACGGAGATATTGAAGATCGCGGTTTTGACAGAGAAGAAATTTGGTATAACCGTGAGCGCAGTGAAGAACTATTCTGGGAAGTCATGGATGAAGTTCATGAAGAAGAGGAATTCGCTGTGGAAGGCCCACTTTGGATTCAAGTTCAGGCACTGGACAAAGGATTAGAAATCATCGTCACAAAAGCCCAGCTTTCCAAAGACGGACAAAAGCTCGAACTGCCGATTCCTGAGGATAAAAAGCAAGAACCAGCATCTGAGGATCTTGACGCCTTGCTGGATGATTTCCAGAAAGAAGAGCAAGCCGTCAATCAGGAAGAGAAGGAGCAAAAGCTTCAATTTGTCTTGCGATTTGGCGATTTTGAGGATGTTATTTCTCTATCTAAATTGAACGTTAACGGAAGCAAAACGACTTTATATTCGTTTGAGAACCGATATTATTTATATGTAGATTTTTGCAATATGACTGATGAAGAGGTTGAAAATCAGCTAAGCATCCTGCTGGAGTACGCAACTGAATCCTCAATCAGCATACACCGTCTTGAAGAGTACGGCAAGCTGATTATTTCAGAGCATGCTCTAGAAACGATAAAAAAACACTTTGCATCATAGCAAACCGATTTCCTTCCGGAAATCGGTTTTTTTTATGCACGAAAATGCCATTTTAGAGATGTGAAAAATCAAAAACATATAGACAAGCAGAAAATACAGCGAACAGGAGTTGATCATCTTTTCCAGAAAGTATACTTCATCTGGAAAGGAGAGATGACAATTGTTTAGTGCTGTGACTGAAGACGGCCAACTGTTTCACCTTCTAGGCGCTCAGCAAAACCAGAAATTAAAGCGGAGACGGTTCTTCTGTCCGGTATGCGGGGGAGAGCTAGCTGTGAAGCTCGGACTTCAAAAAGCGCCGCATTTTGCCCATAAACAGAACAAGTCCTGCTCCATAGACATCGAACCGGAAAGCGCCTACCACTTAGAAGGAAAAAGACAGCTGTATGTATGGCTGAAAACACAACGGGCTTCACCAATATTGGAGCCGTATATAAGGACAATCAACCAAAGACCGGACGTCATGGCAAGGATCAAGGAGCATATGCTTGCTGTTGAATATCAATGCGCCACTATCGCTCCAGATGTCTTTCAAAAGCGGACAGAGGGCTTCAAACAAGAAGGAATCATCCCGCAGTGGATTATGGGATACAGCCGCTTAAAACGGACTGCTTCGTCCTTTTATCAGCTTTCAGCTTTTCATTGGCAGTTTATCAATGCAAGTCCATACAGAGAACTGATATGTTATTGTCCTGAAAGGCGTTCTTTTCTCCGGCTCAGCCACATCATTCCATTCTACACAAACCATTCTTATTCCTCAGTCCAAACGATCCCTATCCATCGTGCAGGTGCAGGCGATCTTTTTTTCACTGAACCGAAACCCTCAATTCAATATTCAGGCTGGACGAAAGCGATTCACCGTTTTCGCCATAAACCCCATCGGTTTAACTCAAAGGAAATAAATCGCCTTAGGCTGCTGTTTTATGAGAAGCGGCAGACGCCTTTTTCTTTTCTGCCAACTGAAGTGTTTGTTCCTGTTAGAAAAGGGGCAGTTTTTAAGAGTCCGGTTTTTGTGTGGCAAGGGTTTCTTTATTTGTTTATGACGGATCTTGGAGATAAACGTGCGCCAATTCGTTTTTCAGCCGTTTTGCAGCAGTGCAAACTGCACATTTATAATAAGTACATTGCACTCAGGTTTGAATGCAGCGAAGAGTGTCTTTCAGAAGCGGTTAAACAGTATATTGATTTTTTGTGCAAGAAGGGATTTTTAAGGGAGACTCAGAAAGAAGTATATGTGCTGAATCAGCCTGAAGGCGGCATACACTCAATGCAGGATCTCATAGAAAGAGACCGCAGCTGTTTTATAGAATGAGTTTGTCTTATTTGGCTCACCCTAAGACAAAGGTGGTGGGCAGGCTGTGAAAGGCACAAAAGGAAAGGTTTTTCGTGTTTTTACTGCTTTTTTGGCATTCGTTCTCTTCATTACTGCATATGATTTGACAAAAGGCAGTGAAAAACCGGAAGATATTCACAACACAAGTTTATTGAGAAACAGCTGTTTTTTCAATTGGCTTGAATCAAAGAAGACGAGGGGGATCACCATGACTGAGGAAAAAAAAGCAAACCAACTGCCTGACAGAAGTGAGGTAAAGGCAGAAGACACATGGAGACTTGAGGATATTTTTCCTAGTGATGAGGCCTGGAATAAAGAATTTCAAGCTGTAAAAGAATTAATTCCGAATTTATCTAAGTATAAAGGAAAGCTGGCAGATTCAGCTGATCATTTATACGAGGCTCTTACGTATCAAGATAAAGTGATGGAGCGGCTGGGTAGGCTGTACACATATGCGCATATGCGCTCAGACCAGGATACTGGGAACTCCTTTTACCAGGGGCTGAATGACAAGGCGGGAAACCTGTATACACAGGCCGCAAGCGCGACAGCTTATTTGGTTCCGGAGATTTTATCCATAGAAGAAGACAAACTGCAGCAGTTCATTCTTGAAAAAGAAGAATTAAAGCTGTACTCTCATGCGATTGAGGAGATTACAAAGGAACGTCCGCATGTGCTGAGCGAGAAGGAAGAGGCGCTGCTTGCTGAAGCTTCCGAGGTACTGGGGTCATCTTCAAATACATTCAGCGTGTTAAATAACGCAGATATTACGTTCCCGTCCATTAAAGACGAAGATGGGAATGAAAAACAGATCACTCACGGCAATTTTATTAATTTCTTGGAAAGTGAAAACCGTGAAGTCCGCAAAAATGCGTTTGACGCAGTGTATAAAACGTACGGACAATATAAAAACACAATGGCCACGACGCTAAGCGGCACTGTGAAAAAGGACAACTTCTACGCGAGAGTGAAAAAGTACAAGTCCGCGCGTGAGGCTGCGCTTTCTAACAACAGTATTCCTGAGGAAGTATACGATAACCTTGTTAAGACGATTAATAAGCATTTGCCGCTCCTGCACCGCTATATTGCGCTAAGAAAGAAAGTGCTTGAGCTTGATGAAGTGCATATCTATGACCTGTATACACCGCTTGTGAAAGATGCTGGGATGAAGGTGACATACGAGGAAGCCAAAGATTACATGCTGAAAGGCCTCGCACCTTTAGGGGAAGAATATGCCTCTATCCTAAAAGAAGGACTGGAAAACCGCTGGGTGGACGTTTACGAGAATAAAGGCAAACGCAATGGGGCTTATTCATCAGGAGCTTACGGCACGAATCCGTATATTTTGATGAACTGGCATAATAACGTCAATAATCTCTTTACGCTCGTGCACGAGTTTGGACATTCCGTACACAGCTACTATACGAGAAAGCACCAGCCTTATCCATACGGCAATTACAGTATCTTTGTCGCGGAAGTTGCCTCTACGACAAATGAAGCTCTCCTTGGCGAATATTTGCTGAACAATTTAGAGGATGAAAAACAGCGCTTATATATTCTCAACCATATGCTTGAGGGCTTCAGGGGAACGGTCTTCAGACAAACGATGTTCGCTGAATTTGAACATCTGATCCATACAAAGGCGCAAGAAGGCGAGCCGCTTACACCTGAGCTTCTGACAAATGTCTATTACGACCTGAATAAAAAGTATTTTGGAGACGGCATGGTGATTGATAAGGAAATCGGCCTTGAATGGTCGCGTATTCCGCACTTCTATTACAATTACTATGTGTATCAGTATGCGACAGGGTACAGCGCTGCCCAAGCATTAAGCAGCCAGATTTTGAAGGAAGGAAAGCCGGCGGTTGACCGTTATATTGACTTCCTGAAAGCGGGAAGCTCACAATACCCGATTGATGTCCTGAAAAAAGCGGGTGTTGATATGACGTCTCCTGAGCCAATCGAAGCCGCGTGCAAAATGTTTGAAGAAAAACTTGATGAAATGGAAGAGCTGCTGATGAAAGTCAAGCAGTCTTAAAAAAGTAAGCCTGTGCGGGACGCACAGGCTTTTTTAAAACCCTTTAAAGGTTTTCCGGTGATTCAAGCGGTAGAGGGTAAACAAAATAGACAGAAACAGCAGAGGAGAGGTAATATAAAGCGGCAGCATATGCATCATGCCTAAGATATTCAAGCAGAAAAAAACAGCAATGCACACAATTGAGATCAAAGTAGACATCATGGCGGTCCTCCTCGTCCTTTTTCCTTATAAGGATATGAGTGAATGCACTTCGTTATGTTTTGTGACAAAAATATGAACATTAAGCATAGAGGTTGTCAAAAGTCGACATCTTTTGTTATCATAAGGATGTGAAATTGATCACAAACAAACATTACCCCTTTGTTTGACCGTGAAAAATTTCTCCCATCCCCTTTGTTGTCGTTAAGACATATGAAACCGCGCTTATCCCGGCGCGGTTTCTTTAGTGCTAAAAACAGAACATATGTTTGGTTATGGCGTAAAAAAACAGCCTCAAGCATATGCACGCCTGCGGCTATTTTTCACATGATTGATATTCATCAGAATAAGTGCTGAGAGACTTCCAAAACATTCCGTGTTTGGCTTCCACTTTGGCAACCTTTTTAGCAAACGCCAGTTTTTTCATTTCTTTTTCTACCTCTTCAAGGCTCAGGTCATATACAAGAGCAATTTCCTTCGAGGCAACGAAGCGGAAATATTCAATAAAACATTCTAAAGGCGGTGTTTCCGACGGCTTCGGCTCGTCGCCAAGCATCTCAAATAAAATTTCTTCATATACATCATATGAGTAGCTGCCAGGAACTTTAAGCCCTTCATCCTCATGCTGCGTATTAAAAAACGTCAGTGTCGGATTAACAGAAACATCCATCTCAGCAGCAATTTTCATGTCACATTGAAGCGCCTTGACCGCACTTTGAGAATGCAGATCTTTTTTGAATTCTTCAAGATCGAGACTTGTATTTTCAGCAATCTCCAAAAGCACGTTTTCATCCGTAATATTTTTCTTTGAAACAAATAGGCTCTCCTGCATATTTCTGAGAAATTGCATGCCGGCTTTTCGTCCTTGCAATTCGGCTGCTTTAAAAGCGAGAGCAGCCATATAAGGCGATGAAAGCGGCTGATCCTGTTCGAACCAGACATTGCCGTCACATGACATGCCAGAGCGGCTCGCGATCTTTTCCCATGCTTCTGCGAGAAGATGCTTTTTTCGCTTTTTATTTAAAGCGGTAAGGCTTGCGGAAGCGATAATGCGTAAGGTGAAAAAACGTCCGTATCTGATTTTCAGCTTTTTGATGACGGGCTCTAAGGACCAGCATTCAGGACATAAAGGGTCTACAAACATATAAATTTCAAGCGGTTTTTTTGGATGACCGTGGCAATGGGCGAAGTATAGCTCATGCTGATAGTTTGTCAAGATGATCGATCCTCCGCTTCCGTTTGATTCACCATATGCCTTGCTGTCAACTCCAGCCGGCCAAACAAAAACTCACGAATTTCGCCCTCCAGCCCTACATGGTCCATTGCGTCCTTCATACAGCTGAGCCACGCATCAGCTCTCTCGTTTGTAATTGGAAAGGGAAGATGCCTTGCTCTGAGCATAGGATGGCCGTGCTCCTCAGTATAAAGCGGAGGCCCGCCTAAATACTGAGTTAAGAATTGCTTCTGTTTCCTAGCGGTTTCTGTCAAATCGCTAGGAAAAATCGGCTTCAGCAAAGGATGAGACGCGACACGCTCATAAAAAGTATCAACAAGTTGCGATAGAAGTTCTTCTCCAATCGCTTCATAAGGTGCGTTAAACGATTGTCCCATGTTGACTACTCCTTTAAATATGGCTAATAGGAATCATAAATCCTATTGCAAAAAGTAATTTTCTGTATTTCATTGTTTCATCTAGATTTATTTTAGCAACAAGGCATCATTTCTACAAACAAACTGCCTTTTATGCGTTTGATGACTCATTTCGGCTGACAGCCGGGGTTTGTATTTCATATCATATCACATAAAAATCAGGAATGCGTAAGATTTCACTTCGCAAAAAAACCAGAGGGAAAGAGCACCTCTGGTTACGCGTAATAAGCTGAAGTTATTTTTTTTACATAGTTTTGCGTTTCTTGGAAAGGAGGAATGCCTCCGTATCGGTCAACATTCCCCGGTCCGGCGTTGTAAGCCGCTAATGCCATAGACACATTGCCGTCGTATTTATCCAGCATTTGTTTTAAATATTTCGTTCCGCCCTCCACATTTTGCTGCGGATCAAGCGGATTGGAAACGCCAAGTGAGCTTGCTGTTGACGGCATCAGCTGCATGAGGCCCATCGCACCTGCTCCGCTGACCGCTTTTGCATTAAAGCCTGATTCCTGTTTGATGACGGAACGGATCAGTTTTTCATCAACGCCATATTTATCAGCGGCTTTTTTAATCGCACTGTCAATAGAGAAGTCTCCCGAACTGATCTGATTTGCTTCATGTTTGTTTGAAGCTGAATCTGCAGCAGCTGTTTCAGTGCTTTCTGCCGCTTTTGTGACTGAACCTGAATTGCTGCTCGTATATGAGTTAAGCCCATACGCTGAAAGCAGTGACGGCGTTGTTGTATTCGCGCTGTTCAGCATGCTGAGCGGGCTTGGCGATGAAGAAGGTGCTGATTGCTGAGATGTCAGACCGTTTGTATATTGGCTGAGCAAAGAGCTAAAACTTGAAAGCGGGCTTTCCGTATTCTGAGTGTCCGAGCTGCTGCGTGCATTAGATATGGACTGTAGTGCCTGAAGCTGAAGTAAAGCTGCCCAATTCGTTACATTCACGATGTCATTCCACCTTATATAGACTTTCGTTTTTCTTCATAAAAACGCAGAATTTTATTTTTGGTTTCGCGCTGAGGAATGCTGAATTGCTGAAGCAGCTTTTCGAAGGCTTGTCTGCCCTCATACCAATCCGCCGCCTCAAATTCAATTTCATAGTCCTCTTTATTTAAATATCGGCTGTGGTCTAAAACTATTAAGCCTTTTTCTGTTTCTTTTTCCGCACGGTTTGTTGCTAAAGATCCAAAGTATTGAATGGCATCCGTATCGATCTGAAGCTTGTGCAGCTGGTCCTTCACGGGGCCCTCGGGAACTGAAAATCCAGCGAGATCTGATATCTCTGAAAGCTGCTGGTGCGTTTCCAGAAGCCCCACATCAGCCGGCTCCTTTAATGTAAGGACATACTTTCCGTTTTTTCTGCGGATACGAAGCGCAGCATGTTTTTGTTTCAGCGCGAAGCTGTCTGTATCAAAATAATGATTCTTTTGATCTGTAAAATCTTTTTCTGTCAGTTGGAGTGCCGATGCTATGTTTTTGAATTCTTGTTTGGTCAGCATATTTTTAAATTCGATTTCAATCTCTTGGCTCATGATGCTCTTCCTTTCCGCCCTGTAAATCTTATTTTTACTATTATCTCTTTAGATGTTAGGTTTATCAATATCGAGCTCGATATGATAAAATGAATCTGTACTTTGTTTAAAAAAGGAGAGCATTATGCAAAACAGAATCGAAATTTTGAATGCAACATTATCGGATGATCAGCTTCGCCTTGCCTGTCAGACAGAAGGAAACGAAGCGGAACGCAAGCCGTCAGGTCAAATGCTTGTTGATTCTGACCACTTTGCTTTTGTATACATACTTGAATTAGCTGATTCTTTTGAATATGTCATTATAAAGGAACATGTATGGCCAGAACTGAAGCAGGCCCATGCACAAAAAACACCGGTTGTTTTAGAGGCAGGAGACCAAACAATTGAACTGGCAGGCCTGCATGAGGAGCTGGAATATCTTTTAGAAAATATAAAAGATAATGCAAACTATGGAGAAGAAATGGAAGAAAAAGTGAAACGCGTGTTTTTATAGAAACTGGTTCGGAATTGGGGGATGTATGATGGATGACAAACAATGGGAGCGTTTTTTAGTGCCGTATCGCCAGGCTGTCGAAGAGTTGAAAGTGAAGCTCAAGGGGATCCGCACACTATATGAATACGAGGACGACCATTCACCGATCGAATTTGTGACCGGACGCGTCAAGCCTGTGGCCAGCATACTTGAAAAAGCGAGACGGAAAAGCATACCGCTGCATGAAATTGAAACCATGCAGGACATTGCTGGCCTTAGAATCATGTGCCAATTTGTCGATGACATCCAAATCGTAAAAGAGATGCTTTTTGCCAGAAAAGATTTCACCGTTGTGGATCAGAGGGATTATATTGCGGAACATAAAGAGAGCGGATACCGATCATACCATCTTGTTGTGCTGTACCCTTTGCAGACGGTATCCGGAGAAAAGCATGTTCTCGTAGAAATACAGATCCGTACACTGGCGATGAATTTTTGGGCGACCATTGAGCATTCATTGAATTATAAATACAGCGGAAACATTCCTGAAAAAGTAAAACTAAGGCTTCAGCGCGCTTCTGAAGCGGCTTCCCGGCTTGATGAAGAGATGTCGGAGATCAGGGGTGAAGTACAGGAAGCTCAAGCTGCCTTTTCAAGAAAGAAAAAAGGAAGCGAGCAACAATAGGTAAAGGGGAAGAAGAGCATGAAATTTGCCGTATCATCAAAAGGAGATCAAGTTTCTGATACGCTGAAAAGCAAAATACAGGCGTATTTATTGGATTTTGATATGGAACTGGATGAAAATGAACCGGAAATCGTTATTTCAGTCGGAGGCGACGGAACGCTTTTGTATGCTTTTCACAGATACAGCGACCGCTTGGACAAAACAGCATTTGTCGGCGTTCACACAGGTCATCTGGGTTTTTATGCCGACTGGGTTCCTCATGAAATTGAAAAACTTGTTCTTGCCATCGCGAAAACGCCGTATCATACAGTCGAATATCCGCTTCTCGAAGTCATTGTGACCTATCACGAAAACGAGCGGGAAGAAAGATACTTAGCTTTGAATGAATGTACGATTAAAAGCATCGAAGGAAGCCTTGTTGCTGATGTGGAAATCAAAGGGCAGCTCTTTGAAACCTTCCGGGGCGACGGCCTCTGCCTGTCAACTCCATCAGGCAGCACAGCCTACAATAAGGCGCTGGGCGGAGCGATTATCCATCCGTCTATCAGGGCGATCCAGCTTGCGGAAATGGCTTCAATTAATAACCGCGTGTTCCGTACGGTGGGGTCACCTCTGCTTCTCCCATCCCATCATGATTGCATGATTAAGCCGAGAAACGAAGTTGACTTTCAAGTGACGATTGACCACTTAACCCTTCTCCATAAGGATGTAAAGTCGATCCGCTGCCAAGTTGCATCCGAAAAAGTGCGGTTTGCGAGATTCCGTCCGTTTCCATTTTGGAAAAGAGTCCAGGATTCGTTTATTGGAAAAGGTGAATAGAAAGAGGACATATCGTGGAGCATTTTTTTATCAGAAAGAACATTACTTCCGCTGAGGACGGGATGACTGTAAAGGAATATGCCAGTGAACTGGGAATTTCAAAACGTCTGCTGACCGATATTAAGTTTGGCGGGGGCGACCTGCAGATTAACGGTGAGCATGTGACGGTCAAATACGTTTTGAAAGAGGGAGATCTTCTTATCGTGAAGTTTCCTGAGGAGCAGGTGAGCGAGACGCTGTTGGCAGAGCCTGTTCCGCTCGATATCCTTTATGAGGATGAACATGTGCTTGTGATAAACAAGCAGCCGTATGTGTCATCAATCCCTTCGAGAGAGCACCCCTCCGGCAGCATTGCCAATGGAATTATTGATCATTATCAAACAACCGGAGTGAGGGCGACAGTTCATCTTGTCACCCGGTTAGACCGGGATACATCAGGTGTCATGCTTGTTGCCAAGCATCGATTTGCCCACTCCATTTTATCGTCTGCGCAAAAAAACGGCCTTGTGAAACGCCGGTATGCGGCAGTGGTTCACGGGCGGATGGCACAGATGGAGGGAACAGTCGATGCTCCGATTGGCAGACATCCTGACAGTATAATTGAACGGACGGTAACGCCAGACGGCCAGAAGGCTGTTACGCATTTTTACGTCACATGTGCAAATGACGATATGACCTCGGTGACGTTGCAGCTTGAGACTGGACGAACCCATCAAATTCGTGTTCATATGAGTTATCTCGGGCACCCGTTGTGCGGCGATACACTGTACGGCGGAACGAGACAGGAAATTGGCCGGCAGGCTCTGCACAGCGAGCATCTTTCGTTTATCCATCCGCTGACACAGGAGAACATGACGTTTCATGCTCCACTGCCTCAGGATATGAGAAAACTGATAAAAGGAGAGAATCATTGATTCTCTCCTTTTTTATATGGGGCGAAATCTTGATTCGTCGTAAGGCAGGGAGCTTGGAACAGAGACGGTTTCTATTTCTGGAAAGCGAAAGCCTGTCAGTTGATTTCCGAACACGCAGCCTGTATCAATGTTGATGGTGCGATTGACCTTCCGAGGCTCTTTCACAGGTGTATGACCGTATACCACCCAAGCCTTTCCGTTATAGGCTGCCGCCCAATCACGTCTGACGGGTCTGCCGTCCGGATATGTTTCACCCGTCACGTCACCGTAAAGCACAAAGTCCTTCACTCTCCGGGTATATTTGCCGATATCGTCAGCTCTTATGCCAGCATGGGCGACAACTAATTCTCCATTATGTAAGATGTCGTAAAGCGGCGCTGTTTCGTACAGCTTCATAAACTGTTCGCTGACTGATTTTCTCTCATCTTTAGAAAGTTCCTCAAGCTCTGCCGCTGTTGTTTCGAGACCATGCATCACTTTTACGGGATTTCCTTTTAAGTAACGATATAATTTATTGCAATGGTTTCCCGGGACATAACGCACAGCGCCTTTTTCGTAAGCGCCGGCTACAAATCGGATGACCTCTATCGATTTGGGCCCTCTGTCAGTTAAATCTCCGGCAAAAACAAGCACCCTGCCTTCTTCATGGATAGGTACTCCATTTTTGATTGTATAGCCAAGCTTTTGGATTAATGCAGTCATTTCGTCATAGCAGCCATGAATATCGCTGATGATATCGTAAGCCATGCGGTATCCTCCTTACCGATTGTTTTATTTATTATGAAGCAAAGTGTTGTGAGTCATCACAAGCTTTTATGTGCAAATTATAGAAGAAGAATCATTTTCTAAACAGGATTAAGACCTTATCACTTTATTTTTCATCATCACCCTTGTTAAAATCGCGTTATGTTTTTTAAAAATGAGGTTTTGTTCTCTGAGTGAGAACTAGCATAACCCTGACTTAAAAAGGAGGTTCTGATTATGGCGCATACATCTGTCGCATCTTTAGTTGTTGTACTTATCGTTGCATTTTTGACACCCATCCTTTTGCATCGGTTTAAACTCAGCATCCCGGTTGTTGTTGCTGAAATCATTATGGGGCTGATTATTGGGAAAAGCGGCCTTAATTTAGTTGTGGAGGGTGACACCTGGCTCCAGACACTCTCTATGCTCGGATTTATCTTTTTAATGTTTTTAAGCGGGCTTGAAATTGATTTTTCGTCGTTTGAGAAAGGAAAGAAAAAGCAGTTCCTGCCGAATGGCAAGGAAGCGCCGAATACGTTTGCTGCGGCATCTGTTATTTTCGTCGGTATTTTTATTTTATCATTGCTCTTGTCCTATGGGTTCGTCTTGGCCGGATTTATCCAAAATGCATTTTTGATGACCCTGATTATTTCAACGATTTCATTAGGCGTTGTCGTTCCAACATTAAAAGAAGAACGGATCATGAATTCGAATATCGGGCAGATTATTTTACTTGTTGCTGTCATTGCTGATTTGGCCACGATGATTCTTCTTGCTGTTTTTTCTTCTTTATACGGAGAGGACAGCGGAAACATGTGGCTCCTGATGATTCTGTTTGCGGCCGGAGTGGTGCTTTACTTTTTCGGCCGGGTCTTCAAACATCGCTCTTTTGTTCAATCCATGTCAAAAGGGACGATCCAGATCGGGACGCGTGCCATTTTTACGTTAATCATTGTACTCGTTGCCCTGTCTGAATCACTTGGGGCGGAAAATATTCTCGGCGCTTTCTTAGCGGGGGTTCTTGTTTCCCTGCTTTCGCCAAACAAAGAACTTGTTCAGCAGCTGGACTCATTCGGTTATGGGTTCTTAATACCGATTTTCTTCGTGATGGTCGGTGTGAAGCTTGATATTTGGACTCTTTTCCAGGATAAAACAATTTTAATCATGATTCCGCTCCTGCTGCTGGCGCTGTTAGTCAGCAAAATCATTCCTGTCATGTACCTAAAGAAGTGGTATGATAACCGAACCATTTTCGCGTCTGGTTTCCTGCTGACATCAACGCTTTCGCTCGTGATTGCCGCTGCAACAATCGGCCAGCAGCTTCACGTGATCAGTGCAAATATGTCAGGAGCGCTAATTTTAGTAGCTGTCATTGCAAGTATTTTTACGCCGATCTGTTTTAAAAAATTATACAAACGGGAAGAGCAGCCGGAGGAGAAAAAGACGATTACGTTCATTGGCGCCAATCAAATGACTTTGCCTGTTACACTTGAATTGCCAGAGGAAGAGTATGACGTGCGTGTTGTACACGTCTACCAAGAGAATGCGGAGGAAAAGCTGTCAGAATCAGTGTTTGCTGTTGAAACAATTTCTGACTATGAACACGAGACGCTTGAATCACTCGGCATTTTTGAAACGGATATCCTCGTTGTGGCGACAGGAAATGAAGATATGAATGCAGACATTGCATTACTTGCAAAAGAAAAAGGCACAGAAAGAGTCATTGCAAGCGTAGGATCACCGGAGCATGAAGCAGCTCTGAAGGAGCAGGGAATCAGCATCTTTTCTATTCTGCTGTCGACAAAAACGCTGCTTCGCGCACTGATTGAAGCGCCTGGCGTCATGAAGCTGCTCACGAACCAAGAGTCTTCGCTGTATCAAATTAATATGGAGAACAGTAAATATGATGGTGTCATTTTACGGGAATTCCCTTTAACAGGTGACGTCATCTTTGTCAGGGTCTTCAGAGGTGTGGACAGCATCGTTCCTCATGGGGATACAAGGCTGAAACTTGGAGACCGTTTAATTGTCACCGGATCTCGGGGGTACGTAACGGATCTTAAGAAAACATTGGAAGGATAAATCTTGACCAAATAAGGATTCGTGTTAATATAGAGGTGCAGAACAATTCAATATGTATTCGTTTAACCACTAGGGGTGTCCTTCATAAGGGCTGAGATAAAAGTGTGACTTTTAGACCCTCATAACTTGAACAGGTTCAGACCTGCGTAGGGAAGTGGAGCGGTATTTGTGTTATTTTACTATGCCAATTCCAAACCACTTTTCCTTGCGGGAAAGTGGTTTTTTTATTTTCAGAGGGGGAATGATTTGTGAAGTTTTCAGAAGAATGCCGCAGTGCAGCCGCAGAATGGTGGGAGGGGAGCTTTGTCCATCCGTTCGTTCAAGGAATCGGTGACGGAACGCTTCCGATTGACCGTTTTAAATACTACGTACTTCAGGATTCCTATTATTTAACGCATTTTGCAAAGGTGCAGTCATTTGGCGCCGCTTATGCGAAGGACCTTTATACAACGGGGCGGATGGCAAGCCATGCCCAAGGTACATATGAGGCGGAAATGGCGCTTCATCGGGAGTTTGCCGAGCTGTTGGAAATCAGCGAGGAAGAGCGTAAGGCGTTTAAGCCGTCTCCTACTGCGTACTCTTATACATCCCATATGTACCGTTCGGTTTTGAGCGGGAATTTCGCTGAAATCTTAGCGGCCCTGCTGCCATGCTATTGGCTCTATTACGAGGTTGGTGAGAAATTGCTGCATTGTGATCCGGGGCATCCAATTTATCAGAAGTGGATTGGCACATATGGCGGTGATTGGTTTAGACAACAGGTCGAGGAGCAAATCAACCGCTTTAATGAGCTGGCGGAAAACAGCACGGAGGAAGTGCGTGCCAAGATGAAAGAGAATTTTGTCATCTCCAGCTACTATGAATATCAATTTTGGGGAATGGCCTATCGAAAAGAAGGCTGGTCTGACAGCGCCATAAAAGAGGTGGAGGAATGTGGAGCTTCACGCCATAACGGATGACAGCAAGCCGGTAGAAGAGCTAGCGAGAATCATCATTACGATTCAGAATGAAGTTGATTTTATTCATATTCGGGAACGCTCAAAATCGGCGGCGGATATTTTGAAACTGCTCGAGCTTATTTTTGAAGGCGGTATAGATAAACGAAAACTGGTGATGAACGGGCGCGTGGATATTGCGCTTTTCTCTACTATTCACCGCGTGCAGCTGCCAAGCGGCAGCTTTTCACCAAAGCAGGTCAGAGCCAGATTTCCACACCTTCATATCGGGAGGTCGGTGCATTCACTGGAGGAAGCGGTTCAAGCAGAAAAGGAAGACGCGGACTACGTGCTGTTCGGCCATGTGTTTGAAACGGATTGCAAAAAGGGTCTTGAAGGCAGAGGAGTATCTTTGCTGTCAGATATCAAACAGCGGATTTCCATCCCGGTTATAGCCATCGGGGGGTTGACGCCGGACAGGTTAAGAGACGTAAAACAAGCAGGGGCAGACGGCATTGCTGTTATGTCAGGAATTTTCTCTTCCGCTGAGCCCTTGGAAGCAGCCAGACGATATTCCCGCAAGCTAAAGGAGATGCGCTATGAAAAGGCATTATGAAGCAGTGGTGATTGGAGGCGGAATTATCGGTTCCGCGATTGCTTATCATTTGGCAAAGGAAAACAAAAGCACCGCATTGTTTGAAAGCGGAACAATGGGCGGCAGAACGACAAGTGCCGCCGCCGGTATGCTGGGCGCCCATGCCGAATGCGAGGAACGTGACGCGTTTTTTGATTTCGCCATGCACAGTCAGCGTCTGTACAAAGGTCTTGGAGAAGAGCTTTATGCATTATCTGGTGTGGATATCAGGCAGCATAACGGCGGTATGTTTAAGCTTGCATTTTCTGAAGAAGATGTGCTGCAGCTGAGACAGATGGACGATTTGGACTCTGTCAGCTGGTATTCAAAAGAAGAGGTGTTAGAAAAAGAGCCGTATGCGTCTGGTGACATCTTTGGTGCATCTTTTATTCAGGAGGATGTGCATGTGGAGCCTTATTTTGTTTGCAAGGCATATGTGAAAGCAGCAAAAATGCTTGGGGCGGAGATTTTTGAGCATACGCCTGTCCTGCATGTCGAACGTGACGGTGAAGCCCTGTCCATCAAGACCCCTAGCGGAGACGTATGGGCTAATCATGTTGTCGTTGCCAGCGGAGTGTGGAGCGGGATGTTTTTTAAACAGCTCGGACTGAACAATGCTTTTCTCCCTGTAAAAGGGGAGTGCCTGTCCGTTTGGAATGATGATATCCCGCTGACAAAAACGCTTTACCATGATCACTGCTATATCGTACCGAGAAAAAGCGGCAAACTGGTTGTCGGCGCGACAATGAAGCCGGGAGACTGGAGTGAAACACCGGATCTTGGCGGATTGGAATCGGTTATGAAAAAAGCAAAAACGATGCTGCCAGCTATACAGAATATGAAGGTGGATCGTTTTTGGGCGGGACTCCGGCCGGGAACAAAGGATGGAAAACCGTACATCGGCAGACATCCTGAGGACAGCCGTTTTTTATTTGCGGCGGGCCATTTCAGAAATGGGATCCTGCTTGCTCCCGCAACGGGCGCTTTGATCAGTGACCTCATCATGAATAAAGAGGTCAACCAAGACTGGCTGCACGCATTCCGAATTGATCGCAAGGAGGCGATTCAGATATGATCCTACAGCTGAACGGTAAAGACGTGAAGTGGGAAAAAGACACAGGTACAATTCAAGACCTGCTGGCGTCTTATCAGCTTGAAAATAAAATTGTTATCGTGGAAAGAAATAAAGAAATAATCGGGAAAGAACGCTATCACGAGGTTGAGCTTTGTGATCGTGATGTCATTGAAATTGTCCATTTTGTAGGAGGCGGATGAGCATGTTAACAATTGGCGGAAAATCATTTCAATCAAGATTGCTGCTGGGCACGGGGAAATACCCATCGTTTGACATTCAAAAGGAAGCAGTAGCTGTTTCCGAGTCTGATATTTTAACATTTGCTGTGCGGAGAATGAACATCTTTGAAGCATCTCAGCCGAATTTTCTGGAACAGCTTGATTTATCCAAATATACGCTTTTGCCGAATACAGCGGGCGCCAGCACTGCTGAAGAAGCGGTTCGGATTGCAAGGCTGGCGAAAGCGTCAGGCCTTTGTGACATGATTAAAGTTGAAGTCATCGGATGCAGCCGTTCCTTGCTGCCTGACCCTGTTGAGACATTAAAAGCGTCTGAACAGCTTCTTGAAGAAGGCTTTATTGTGCTCCCGTACACGTCGGATGACGTTGTGCTGGCGAGAAAGCTGGAAGAGCTCGGCGTTCATGCCATCATGCCGGGTGCATCTCCGATTGGATCAGGACAAGGAATCTTAAATCCTTTGAATCTGTCGTTTATTATTGAACAGGCGAAAGTGCCGGTCATCGTGGATGCTGGAATCGGCTCGCCTAAAGATGCGGCATACGCAATGGAGCTTGGAGCGGATGGCGTACTGCTCAATACGGCTGTATCGGGAGCTGACGATCCTGTGAAAATGGCTCGTGCCATGAAGCTCGCGGTGGAAGCAGGACGCCTTTCTTATGAGGCGGGCCGAATCCCGCTTAAGCAATACGGAACGGCAAGCAGTCCGGGAGAAGGTCTTCCTGTATGACGGGCAGGTATTCAAGGCAGGAGCTGTTTGCTCCGATCGGCCCATCCGGCCAGAAAAAATTGAAAGAAGCGCGCGCCGTGATTATCGGCGCCGGCGCGCTCGGAACAGCCAGTGCAGAAATGCTGGTGAGAGCGGGAGTCGGCTCTGTGAAAATTGCCGACAGAGATTATGTTGAATGGAGCAACCTCCAGCGCCAGCAACTTTATACAGAAGATGATGTCAAAAAAGAAATGCCGAAAGCAGCCGCTGCGGAGCGCCGTCTCCGTTCGATTAACAGCGATGTTGATGTGACCGGCCTTGTCATGGATGTGACAGCAGAAAATATCTTCGAGCTGGTTAGGGATGCATCGATTATTGTGGATGCGGCTGATAATTTTGAAACCCGCCTGATCGTAAATGATGCTGCGGTAAAGGAAGGGATTCCTTTTCTTTACGGTGCCTGTGTAGGGAGCTACGGCCTCACCTTTACCGTGGTGCCGGGTTCTACTCCTTGCCTGCATTGCTTGCTCGATACACTTCCGGTTGGCGGAGCAACATGTGACACAGCCGGCATCATCAGTCCGGCTGTTTTGCAGGTAGCAGTCTTTCAGGTAACAGATGCACTGAAGCTGCTGACGGGAGAGGAGTGCGAGCCGGTGCTGCGCTCCTTTGATTTGTGGAAAAACGAGCGGTCAGAAGTGAGAGCGGCCAGTCTCAAACATGACGCATGCCCAAGCTGCGGCACAAAGGATTTTCCGTTTTTATCTTATGAAAATCAAACAAAAGCGGCTGTATTGTGCGGCAGGAACACGGTGCAGATCAGATCATCTATTACGAAAGAAGCGGATCTTGAAGCGCTTGCCGGTCAGCTGAGGCAGGCCGGGCTTGAAGTAGCTGCGAACCCGTATTTAATTTCCTGCCGCTCGGATGATATGAAAATGGTGCTGTTCCGGGACGGCAGAGCTTTGATCCATGGAACAAATGATATTGCCCGGGCAAAATCCATTTATCATAAATGGATCGGGTAATAAAAGGAGTGTAGTGTAATGAGTATATATAAAGCATTGACAATCGCCGGATCAGATTCAGGCGGCGGCGCAGGGATACAGGCTGATATTAAAACCTTTCAGGAGCTTGATGTATTCGGAATGTCTGCGATTACAGCGGTAACCGCACAAAATACGCTTGGCGTTCATGGGGTGCATCCGCTGACTGTAGAGGCGTTGAGACAGCAAATTGACGCTGTTGCTGAGGATTTGAGACCGGATGCAGTCAAAACGGGAATGCTCTGGAATGCCGACATGATTGAAGAAGTGGCAAGAAAAATTGACGAGTACGGATTCAATCGTGTAATTGTTGATCCGGTTATGATCGCAAAGGGCGGGGCATCCTTGCTGCGTGATGAGTCAGTTGCCACCTTAAAGGAGTTGCTCATTCCAAGAAGCTACGCGATTACGCCGAATGTCCCGGAAGCAGAAACGCTGACAGGAATGACAATCAGCTCGCTGGATGACCGGAAAAAAGCAGCGGAGCAGCTCGTCAAGATGGGTGCGCAGCATGTCATTATCAAAGGCGGGCACCAGCCTGAGGACAATCACATTACTGACCTTCTTTTTGATGGCAGCATGTTTATGCAAATCACCCATCCTTATATCAATACGAAGCATACGCATGGCACAGGCTGCACCTTTGCTGCGGCTTTAACGGCCCAAACGGCTAAAGGAGACAGCATCCATCAGGCATTTGAGGTTGCGGCCAACTTTGTCCGTGAAGCGGTGGAAAATACGCTCGGCATCGGATCGGGACACGGGCCGACAAACCATTTCGCTTTTAAACGAAACAGCTTAAATACAAGCCGATGAGATCACCAGCTGATGGTGATCTCTTTTGCGTTTGCTACGGTATGCGCTTTTCATCTGGACAAGGTTATGATATGATAGGAATTAAGATCAGGTACTAATACTATGTCTTTATTAAATATAGGAGGCTTTATACATATGAATTTTTCACTTGAAGGCCGCAACATTGTTGTGATGGGGGTAGCCAACAAACGCAGCATCGCCTGGGGCATTGCGCGTTCTTTACATGAAGCGGGTGCACGTTTGATTTTCACATACGCTGGTGAACGCCTGGAGAAATCCGTTCACGAGCTTGCCGGAACATTAGACCGCAACGATTCCATCATCCTCCCTTGCGATGTTACAAACGACGCAGAAATCGAAACTTGCTTCGCAAGCATTAAGGAGCAGGTCGGTGTAATCCACGGTATCGCGCATTGTATCGCGTTTGCCAACAAAGAAGAGCTTGTCGGCGAATACTTAAACACAAATCGTGACGGCTTCCTTTTGGCTCATAACATCAGCTCATATTCTCTGACTGCTGTTGTCAAAGCGGCACGTCCGATGATGACTGAAGGCGGAAGCATTGTCACTTTGACGTACCTTGGCGGAGAGCTTGTGATGCCAAACTACAACGTCATGGGTGTAGCAAAAGCTTCTCTTGATGCAAGTGTGAAATATTTAGCTGCTGACTTAGGAAAAGAAAATATCCGCGTCAACAGCATTTCTGCCGGCCCGATCAGAACATTATCTGCTAAAGGCATCAGCGATTTCAACTCTATCTTAAAAGACATCGAAGAGCGTGCACCGCTTCGCCGCACGACAACACCTGAAGAAGTGGGCGATACAGCTGCGTTCTTGTTCAGCGATATGTCCCGCGGGATTACAGGTGAAAATCTTCACGTTGATTCTGGTTTCCATATCACTGCCCGCTAAGCAGGATCTATATCAAGCAATCCCGAATAGGGATTGCTTTTTTATTTCTTCTGATTTTCAGCTTTCTGTCATATAGATAGAATATGACACAATCGGAGGGATGAAGATGTCTAATAAGAAAAGAAACGCGGATAAAAAACCGCTCATGTATATTGTTCAGCCGGATTATGCAGAAACTACAAGGTCATCCATGCAGGAGATTGTCATCAAAAGAAAGGCCGACAAACCCGCTCCGCCAAAAGCTGAGGAAAAGCCGGCTTACCATGAGAAGCAGCAGGAGGAAGCCGTGGCACAGGATGTCCTGCAAGAAGACCAAAAGCCTGCAGCCGAACCAGTGAGTCAGCAAACACAAGAGGCGAGAGAGCCAGAGAACATAAAAAGCCAAGAGGAACAGAAGGCAGAGCCGCAGGCCGTAGAAGAAACCGTTGAACACGAGCCCCCGAAAGCAGAAAAAAAGGAAGAGCCTGCACTTGAGGCCCGGAAGCCTGAGAAAGAACCGGAAGCTGTCCATAGTGCTGATAAAGCGGAGGAAAAAGCACCGCCGGCACGAAAAGTGAAAAAACCGATGAGCAAGATGACGATCCACGAAAAAATTGATTTTTTAACAAAGCTGCCTCATAACATGCCGAGAGCGCTCTGTTTGATTGAAGCCAATGGAAGAACGTACAGGGGCGTAATTGTCGGAAGAAGAAATGATTCCGTCCTGCTTCGAACAACCGGAAACGGAGCCCCAACCGAACTGGCAATCGATGATATTACCTCTTTGCACCCGCTCGGTTTTTAACGGAAAAGAAAAAAGCTGCCCGGCTGATGTTGCCGGACAGCTTTTTTTACATAGAGAAAAGCCTGCAGGCCTGCAAGCTTTTCCAGCTTATGATTAATGATGATGTGTACGATTGATTAATCGAGGATTTAAGCAGTTGATTGCGCAGAAGCAGTCTAAATCAACTTCAATACAGTAGTTCGTTTTTTCGAGTCGGAACACTTCACACACCGTATCTTTATCGGTGAAGTCCAAAATGTGTTTGTGTTCGTCAAATGCGATTAATAATGACAGTGTTGCGCAGCTTCCATGCACTCTTTCGACCCTGAAAAATACTGTATTAAAGCAAGGGCCGTTATCGAGTTCGCCGACATTTCCGAAGGCGACTAATGGCGTTGATTTTGATGTAAATATTGCAAAAGGCACTGTGTCGCCTAACGAATGGCTTACAGATAAAAGCTTAGAGTGGCAGCCGGTCGGGCAGTCTTCTTCAACAGCGTTTTGCAGATCTTCAATATTTTCTACAGCTTCACGCACGCAGCTTGATGTTTTCTGGCTCATATTATCCCTCCTGCCTTATAAATTTGAGACTGGCGAAATGATGGAGAGTCAGCTGCCTCACGCTGGAAGCAGCTGAATGATTTGCACCTGTAATAGAGTTTGGAAGGGGATTCCTCTTTACAAGTGTTTATCCATTGTGATGATGCTTTTTATCTTTGTGAGGCGATGTTCTGTCAACTAGCTCTGGTGACAGGCACTGAATCGCGCAGAAGCATCCGAGATCCACTTCAATGCAGAAATCTGTTTTTTCTAGCCCGAAGAAATCCGGGTCGCAAGGGTGGCAAACACTTAAGGTATCGCCTTTGACATCGACCGGGCGTAAAATAGAAAGTGTTGCACAGCAATCGCATAATTTTTCGACGCGGAAGAAAATGGATTCAAAGCATTGCATATCATCCACAAATCCCCCTACGTTTCCGAATGTGGAGAACAATCCGCCTTTTTTATCAAAAACGAGAAACGGAATTGTGTCTTTTCCAGCAATCGTAGGGTTTAAAAGGTTGGTATAGCAGCCAGTCGGACACTGTTCTTCAACTGCCTCCTGCTCTGCTAAAATCTTTTCCACTGCATCGCATACACAGTTCTCATGCCGGCCATGGGTTTTTCCGCAGCTCATTGATTTCAGCTCCTTCTTTATAGGGTATTTGACTTTAGTCCTTAACAACATATGTACCCGTGCCCCACTTGGTGTGGGTGAACGTCTATATATTCATCATATGCTTGGAAAATAAGAAAAAGCAGAGCGTTTTTAGCTCTGCTTTTAGAGTTAGAGGATTCCAACTGCGATAATTGTAGCGGCAAGTGTCTGTGTCAGTGTTTGGATCGATAGTGCAATATCTGTATCGGTTGTTGTGACATTAACATTTCTAGAGTTTTCAATCACTAGTTTTTGACGGTTTGACTGCTTGTTAACAGATTGTTGCACTAAGTCTTGGATGACTTGATCTGCTAAATCACCGTCTGCTATTGATAAGTTTACAATTGTAATGACAGCAGTTTGGAGGGCGGCTTGAATGGATGCAGCAACTTGAGTGTCAGTAGACGTAACATCAATGTCGCAAGAATCTCTAACGATAATCATTTCTTCAGATGTTTGTTTGTTAAGGCTTAGCTGATCAAAATCTTGAAATGCGTTAGCATCTTCTCCTCCAGAACAAACGTCATGACAAACCGCTTCTCTTTTATAGCCGCTACCCGGGTGTGTACATGAATTATCTAGGGCAACCCATGAGTAAGGTCTTGATTCCATTTGTTTTCCTCCTTTCGTTTACTTTAGTAGATGATGACAGTTCATATTTTGTATAAGCAAATATCATGGTTTTAGATACCTATTTTAAATATTATCGTTTTTTCTTTGACGTACGCGATCTCTCAGTGTTGTTCGACGTCTTTTTTGCGGCGCTGCTTCTTGTTCTGCTTTTTCAGCATCTGCCTTTTTCTTATTGACTCTTTCAACAAATTCGTTAGCCTGTTTTTGAAGGTCATTTACCATTGTAATAATCGCTTGTTTTTGAGCTTCTGATAAGTTGCGTTTTTTATCTTCTGTTACATTGTTTTTGTTCAGTACATCTGAAACAAGAAGTTTCGTTAGGGGGTCGATATTTGCTTCTAGTTCTTCTTTGTTTTTTTGCAGTGCATCTTTTTCTTCGGACATGTTATTCACCTCGACTTCTATAAAATTAGAAAGAAAGGGCTACAGAATGTCAGCTTCTGTTATAAGAGCGATTAATGTTTGGGTTAAGAGCTGAACGGATGCCATGATGTCTGTAGCTGATAAAGTGATTGTGATATTATAGCAGTTTATAATTTTGATTTTTACTTTCTTTCGGCTATGTGCTGTAGAGCGTGCTATCAGATCACTCGCAACAATGTCTGCTATATCGCTATCGCTGATAAGAAGCTGGGTTGTAACAGTGATTAAAGCTGAAACTGCTGATTGCAATGAAAGTGCAAATGTGGTGTCTGATTTATGAATCGTAATCTTTTCAGAATCAATAATTTCTATATAATTATCATGTTCTTCAGCCAGTTCTTTAAACATTTTTGAGTAGAGTGTGTCAACATTTTCTTGGACAGACATAACCTTCACTCCTTTCTTATCCATACTCTATATAATGCAAATGGGGTGCAGAGCGGAATAATAAAAATAACCAATTTTCTGCCGGACAAGATACAATTCATGAAGAATAGGGTTTTGGCATATATGTGAAGGGATCATGATTGGCAAAGGAGTGAACGAGTGGTTATAAATGGGCTGACAATTGTTCTTCTATCGCTTGCGGTCTTTCGGCTCGCCCGCCTGCTGGTGTTTGACACGATTATGGCGCCGCTTCGCAGTCTGTTTCATGAAGAGAAGGAAGAAAAGGATGCGGACGGGAACATTGAAACCTATATCGTGATTAAGGGAACCGGTGTCAGGGCGTTTATTGGTGAATTGCTGAGCTGCTATTGGTGCACAGGCGTGTGGTGCGCCGGCTTTTTGATTTTATGCCAGGCGTTGATCCCGCAAGCGGCGCAGTGGCTGATTTTACTTTTGGCGATCGCCGGCCTTGCCGGCATCATAGAAACGCTCGTATCAAAATGGCTGCAAGAATAAGGCGTTACTACCAGCAACTTTCTGTCAGAATACGCATAAAGTAGCATATATGACATAAGGAAAGGAAGGGGACAAAAATGAATCAGCATCATAAACCTTCCCAAAAATCTCCATATACAGATTCATCGTATCAATCAAAAAAGATAAAAAAGAAAGGCTGCGGGTGCGGAAATAAAAAGAAAAAGCCTCAATAGCCTGGCAAAGAAACCGGAGAACTCCGGTTTTTTGTTTTTTTAACGGGGCGGCCTTGCTCAGCATATATCATAAGCGGGGGGATAAAAGTGAATGAGTTTGAAAAATGGATAGAAGGAAGATATGAACCTCACGAACAAAAGCAAAAAAAGCATGAAGACACGATGGGCAGTATCAGAAAAGACTTGGATGCATTTGATAAAGCCGGTCTGGAATTTGAAGATGAGATTGAAGAGCTGGCTGAAAAAACAGAGGCCTTACTTAAAAAACATCAAGCTCAATATGATCAATCGTAAATCCGCAAACGCCCTATGCGAATATCCAAGCCGATCCCAGCAGCTCACATAGTGTATAGAGAGTAAAGGAGGTGCTTATCTATGGGCTTTGGATACGGATTCGGCGGCGGCTACGGCGGCGGCTGTTATGGCGGTTATGCTGGCGGTTACGGCGGCGGCTATGGTTCAACATTTGTTTTGTTGGTCGTATTATTCATTCTCCTCATCATCGTAGGTGCATCTTTCTTTTAAGATGTATTGAGGAAGTACGGGTTATAACCCGTGCTTCCTTGCCTTGTGTTTATTTTTTAAAATGTTGGAAAAGCACATTGTATTATGTGCATTCATACAATACCGTATTACTCCGCCAAAAGGAGGCGCATTATGGATAATCAATTTTTTAAGAACATCGAAAAGAAAACAGGTGTGAAGATGCAGGATGTAATGAATCTTGCCGGATCACTCCAAAACGCTAATTTTAAAGATGAAAATACAGTGCGCAGTGTGATTAACCGCGTAGCGCAGATGGCAAACAGACGCGTGCCAAAAGAATTAGAAGATAAAATTGTGGAATCTATTACAAGCGGAAAAGAAAAGCTTGATTTTGGCACGATTTCTAAAATGATGGATAATAAATAAGTGGATGGCCTGGCTGACTCACTGCAGCGGGCCTTTTTTTACAGTAAAAACCCGGCAGTAATCTGCCGGGCTGTTAATGATGCAAGGGCTGTCTTGCTTTCTGTAGAAGGGGATACAAAAATCTTGAGCGGTTGGCTGTTTTGCCGCGCCTGTTAGCGGGGCAAGACAAATATAAATGCTGTTTCGCCCGGGTCATGGCTACATATAAAAGGCGTCTTTCCTCCTCAAGAGCGGCCTCGTCTCCTTTTCTTGCCGTTTCTAATGAGAAATCGTGCGGAATCGAGCCGTCTACAGTGCCTAACACGTAGACTGTTTTGAATTCAAGGCCTTTTGACCGGTGAATGGTCATCAGCTGAACGCCATGTTCATCCGTTCTGTTTTTCTCAGCGGCCCTCATATGGTCTACGTGGGCAAGAAAGTCAGGAATCGTTTTGAACTTCTTGGCGACAACCTTGATGTCGCGCAGGTCATCGGAACCTTTTTCCAGCTTGTTGCCCTCATTGCCCCGCTTTTTTAAATACTCGGAGAAGCCCATTTTTCCTTCTGCAAAGGTGATGGCTTCTACGGGCTTCATCGTGCGGAGGCTTGCAAAAAACGGTACGATTTTCTTGATTTTGTCCAGCTGGAATGGCTTCAGATCAGGCAATTTGGCCAGCGCTTTGATCATGGTACAGTCCTCTGTGATCGAGAGCGCCTTCAGCGTATTCAAAGCGGACTGTTTTAAAAACAAGGCGGGAAGCAAGTGTTTAATCGCCTCGGTGTCATCCTCATTTTGGCTGGCGTACAAGTAGGCGAGAATCTGGCGGACGATCCGTCTGCTATAAAACGATTGGACGCCGCGGTCAGCTGTATACGGAATTGACGATTGATGAAGCCTTTCATATATAGCACGGCCTCCGCTGTTTGTGCGGTAAAGAACCGCAAAGTCTTCTGGACTGGCTCCATTTTGAATTTTTTCTTTGATATCGGAAACGACCATTGTGGCTTCTTCCTCTTCATCATAAGGATAAAACAGCACAGGGACCTGAATGTCATCGCGGGCCGCTTCAAGCGTTTTGGCATATCTGTTTTTGTTCTTTTTCACAACGATATCAGCACTAGAGACGATCGGGTGCGTAGACCTGTAGTTCGCAGTTAAATAGATCGTCTTCGCTCCCGGATAATCCTTTTGAAAATCAAGAATGAAAGACGGGTTGCTTCCGCGAAACGCGTAGATGGACTGGTCATCGTCTCCGACACAGCACAGGTTTTGCTCCGGGCTGGCGAGCATTTGCATGATTTTGTATTGAACCGGATTAATGTCCTGAAACTCATCAATTAAGATATACGTAAACCGAGATTGATATTGTTCCAGAAGGTCAGGCCGCTCGATAAACAATTCATAGCAGGCTGAAGCCATGTCATCAAAATCAAATTGGCTGTGTTCTTTTTTCTGGCGTTCATAATGTTCATATAAACGATAAACTTGTTTTTCCCACTCATCTTTTAGAGGGATGCGTTCATTTGGGACATAAGTGTTTTTCCAAAAACCGATCTGCTGCAGAGCTTGGTCAACTGGGAATTCTTTCTCATCGATGCCTTCTTCATAGAGTGCTTTTTTGATATATTGTTCCCGCTGCCACTCCATTTTCAGCAGATGCTCACCGTTCCATTTAGCAGAATTAGAGTGATACAAGATCTTATAAAACAGACTGTGGAATGTTCCTGTCACAAGTCTTCTGACTTTTGCCGGCTGTAATCCGTACTGGTTCGCCATACGCTCTTTCATTTCAGCGACAGCTTTTGTTGTAAAGGTGACAAGCAGCATATTTTCAGGCGGTATGCCTAAGTGTTCGATCATGTGGGCGGCACGGGCTGTCAGCACCCGTGTTTTTCCGCTCCCCGCACCTGCAAGCACAAGCAGCGGGCCCTCTGTTTCCGTGACAGCTTTCAGCTGATCCGTGTTTAAACCGACAGACGGAAAAAGGCTCGTATCGGGTTCTATTGTTTTTGGCACAAATGGTGTTCCTGGTTTAATGCTTCTAGGACGGTGCCATTCTGTAACAGCTGGGGACGGGTCAGCGGCGATCGCTTTTCCCTTGGGTAAACGAATGACACCAGATTCCTGATCATCTTCTTTTTTCCCCTCTTTAGAGGGCTTCGGTTCGCACGCCTCCTCACATGCCGGAAAATCGCCTGGCTGGCGATGGATAAACTCTGGCGGATCGGCGATGTTAAGCCGTAACAAAACGGGCTTTCCGCAATGAGAACAAAATAAATGTCCTTTTATTCCCTCTTCAAAGAGGAATTGATAATGTTCTCTCGAATATGTATGTAAATGTATGATTCTATCATTCAGTCGGGCGCATTTCAAAAAGGGGTCCTCCCAATCAAAAGGTGTTCATTACAGACAATGACTATCATATCAAAAGAAATGTGTTTCAAAAAGTAAGTTTAAGGGAAAAGAGACAGCAGAGGGGTGGGTATTGTATGATATATGCAGGTCAAATTCAGAACCAGCAATACGCTCAATATGCTAATAGAACGATTGGACATAAGCAGGATTATGCCGGAACCGAAAAAATCAGCTATGTCCCGTTTCAGCGGGTATACAAAGAACTGGAAAAGCAGCAGGAGAATCAAACGGCAGCTGAAAGAAAAGTAAACGAGATGAAACGTAAGCGCTCTCTTTATAAGAGATTGCGAGAAAAAGGAATGGGCACATATATTAATCGATATGTATAAAAAACCGTTCATACCAGAGAACGGTTTTTTTATATGCAGTAAAAATCCGGATCTCAAAAGATCCGGATGCGTTCAGTCCTTCATCATTTGTAAGTGCGGAATGCCGGCATCGAGGAATTCTTTTTCAGAAAGCACGCGATACCCGTGTTTCTTGTAAAACGGCACAGCCTGTGTTTGCGCGTTTAAAATGAAACCGGAAGCGCCTCCGTCTGCCGCGGCTTTTTCGAGCGCTTTCATAATGATGCCGCCGACACCGGCTGAGCGGTGGCTTTTCAGTACGCAAATCCGCTCTAACTTGCCGTAGCCGTCCTTCATGCGCCATCTTCCGGCACCGACTGGCTTTTCACCGTCATACACGACGATATGCTCTGACTCATTTTCAAGTTCGTCAATTTCTTCTTCAGCAGGCACGTTTTGTTCTTTGACAAAGACTTCTTCTCTTACATAGAATGCATCTTTCAGTTGTTCTTCATTTTTTGCGATAACTGCTTTCAAACATTATTCTCCTCTGCCTAGCAAGAAGGTTTCATATACTGTCCACGATCCGTTTTCCAACTGGTAAAGCAAGTGGAAACGGTCAACGATTTCTTCATGCGACACTTCCTGCATTTTTAATTGTCCCAGCACATCTGAATGCTCATCGTCGGAAAGATTTTGGCCGACCGTCACATGCGGAACGAAATTATATTCCTGTTCTCCTGCCAACACACCGGTGTATAGCTTTTCATTGAGTGTTTTTAACTCTTCCGTCGGTTCTGCTTTGATGTAAATGACATTATTGACAGGCGCAAATGAGCTGTATTTTGTCATTTTGAGAACGAGTGGGTGGGACTCTTTTGCGATGTTTCTTAAATGTGATACGAGCTGATCCGCTTTCTCCTCCGCGCATTCAAAGGATGCTCTCAGCGTCAAATGAGGCGGGATTAGAGAGTAGCTTGGGTCATAGCGCTTTCTGTAAGAGTTTGCAAGGTCTTGGAGCTTTTTTGATGGAAATAAAACGATTCCGTATTTCATATTATGTCCCTCCTGGAAATAAAGTATGATAGAGTGTTAAAGCATTTTTTTCAGCGCCGGGGTGATGAGCGGCTGCCAGTATGTCCATTTGTGGTCTCCGTCAAATGGCTCGAAATCATAATCGGAAAGCTTTTTCTCCAGCAGCTGTTTCAGCTCCCGGTTCGGTTCTGTAAAGTCCAGAATGTTCCCGTCTGTCGTGTGGACGTCAGTTTCTTTTGTTCCGATTTGGTGATAAATAGAGAGGTGTTTGATATCGTCTGACTGTTTTACGGCTTCTAGTACGTGTTTGTCAACATAGGGAGACTGCATGATGATGTTGCCAAACATATTCGGATAATCAAGCGCTGTCATAAGTGACACGGTTGCTCCGAGCGAATCACCGATCAGCGTTCGGCCGTAACCGATCTGATAGGTTGGATACTCATCATCTGCAAAAGGAACGAGCTCATGGGCGATGAACCGTTTATAAGCCGAAAATTTTGAACCCTCCGGATGATAGGTGTTTCTGCGCTCTTTTACATCCTTATAAGGAACACCGATAATAATGCTCCGGTCTATTTCGCGTTTCGACAGCAATTCCTCAACCTGTCTGCCGATCCTCCCCAGCCTGAAATAATCGTGGCCGTCCTGCGCGATAATAACATGGTATTTATAAAGCGGGGAGTAGTTGGACGGCAGATAAACAAGCAAGGTCATTTCCTCGTTAAGCTCTTTTGAAAAGAATTTCTTTTCTTGCACTGTGCCGTTTTTCGGTGCCATAAAAACATTCCTCCAGGACATCACTATACTTTCTTGCATTTTCAATTATTGTACCATGAATTATTAGAAATTTCTCTCTTTAAACGGTTCGGCACACGAAGAAAAAAGTGTTGAAATAAACTGTGAATTGCGCTAATATAAAACAATCAGAAAATTGAAATCGATATTTCTTATCGTGAGAGGTGGAGGGACTGGCCCTTAGAAACCTCAGCAACCGGCTTGTTTTGCATGTGCAAAGCGCCAAGGTGCTAAATCCAGCAAGCGTTTTTTATGCTTGGAAGATAAGAAGAAGCGTTAAACCCCTTCTTCTTATGAAGAAGGGGTTTTTATTTTGAAAAGGGAAGGTGTCAGCTATATGTCACAGCACGTTGAAACGAAATTAGCCCAAATTGGGAACCGTAGCGATGAAGTCACGGGAACAGTGAGTGCTCCTATCTATTTATCAACAGCATACCGCCACAGAGGGATCGGAGAATCTACCGGATTTGATTATGTCCGCACAAAAAATCCGACACGCCAGCTTGTTGAGGACGCGATCGCTAACTTAGAAAACGGCGCGAGAGGGCTTGCCTTTAGTTCGGGAATGGCTGCTATCCAAACGATTATGGCGCTGTTTAAAAGCGGAGATGAACTGATCGTTTCATCGGACCTATATGGCGGCACGTACCGTTTATTTGAAAATGAATGGAAAAAATACGGATTGACTTTTCATTATGATGATTTCAGCGATGAGGACTGTTTACGCTCTAAGATTACGCCGAATACAAAAGCGGTGTTTGTGGAAACGCCGACAAACCCCCTCATGCAGGAGGCGGACATTGAACATATTGCCCGGATTACAAAGGAGCACGGTCTTCTGCTGATTGTAGATAATACATTTTATACACCGGTCTTGCAGCGGCCGCTTGAGCTGGGAGCTGACATTGTCATTCACAGCGCAACCAAGTATTTAGGCGGGCATAACGATCTGCTTGCTGGACTTGTCGTGGTGAAGGATGAGCGGCTCGGAGAGGAAATGTTTCAGCATCAAAATGCAATCGGCGCAGTCCTGCCGCCATTTGATTCGTGGCTTCTGATGAGAGGAATGAAGACGCTGAGCCTCAGAATGCGTCAGCATCAGGCAAACGCGCAGGAGCTTGCGGCGTTTTTAGAAGAGCAGGAAGAAATTTCGGATGTGCTGTATCCCGGAAAAGGCGGCATGCTGTCCTTCCGTCTGCAAAAAGAAGAATGGGTCAATCCGTTTTTAAAAGCACTGAAGACCATTTGTTTTGCAGAAAGCCTCGGCGGGGTGGAAAGCTTTATTACATACCCTGCGACCCAGACGCACATGGATATTCCTGAAGAGATCCGCATCGCAAACGGGGTGTGCAATCGGTTGCTGCGCTTTTCTGTCGGTATTGAACATGCGGAAGATTTAAAAGAGGATCTAAAACAGGCATTATGTCAGGTCAAAGAGGGAGCTGTTTCTTTTGAGTAAACACAATTGGACGCTGGAAACCCAGCTCGTGCACAATCCATTTAAAACAGACGGCGGAACCGGGGCGGTCAGTGTACCGATTCAGCACGCCTCGACTTTTCACCAATCTTCATTTGAAGAGTTCGGGGCATATGATTACAGCCGCTCTGGCACGCCGACAAGAACAGCTCTCGAAGAAACAATTGCCGCACTGGAAGGCGGAACAAGAGGATTTGCTTTCAGTTCAGGCATGGCTGCCATCTCAACAGCATTTTTACTGCTGTCACAGGGTGATCACGTTCTTGTGACAGAAGATGTATACGGCGGAACCTTCCGTATGGTGACAGAGGTGCTGACCCGGTTTGGCATTGAGCATACGTTTGTCGACATGACGGATCGTAATGAAGTGGCGCGGAGCATCAAGCCGAATACAAAGGTCATTTATATGGAGACGCCATCAAATCCGACACTTGGGATTACGGATATTAAAGCGATTGTTCAGCTTGCAAAAGAAAACGGCTGTCTGACCTTTCTGGACAATACATTCATGACACCGGCACTGCAGCGTCCGCTTGACCTCGGCGTGGATATTGTACTTCACAGCGCGACAAAATTCTTAAGCGGACACAGCGATGTGCTCTCAGGTTTGGCTGCTGTCAAAGATGAAGAGCTTGGGAAGCAGCTGTATAAGCTGCAAAACGCGTTCGGCGCCGTCCTTGGCGTACAGGATTGCTGGCTTGTCCTGCGCGGATTAAAAACATTGCAGGTCCGTTTAGAGAAGGCGAGTCAAACAGCCCAGCGGCTTGCGGAATTTTTCCAGAAGCATCCGGCGGTGAAGCGCGTGTATTATCCGGGACTGGCTGATCATCCCGGCGCTGAAACCCATAAAAGCCAGTCAACGGGAGCGGGCGCCGTGCTATCTTTTGAGCTTGAAAGCAAAGAGGCCGTTAAGAAGTTAGTCGAGAATGTGTCACTCCCAGTCTTCGCTGTCAGCCTTGGCGCCGTGGAATCGATTTTGTCCTATCCGGCAACGATGTCTCATGCGGCAATGCCTAAGGAAGAGCGTGAAAAACGCGGTATCACTGATGGCCTGCTCCGTCTGAGTGTCGGCGTCGAACATGCAGACGATTTAGAACACGATTTCGAACAAGCGCTGAAAGAAATTGCTCCAGTTGCGGTTCGTTAAAAAAGAAGCCGGGGATGGCCCGGCTTCTTTTATTATTGTTCGTCATCAGGATTCAGAATCGCGAGGACTTGATGATCCTCCCAAACGCCATTAATTTTTACATTTTTTCGGGCGATGCCTTCTTTATGAAATCCCGCTTTTTCTAAAACACGCATGGACCCGAGATTACGGGGCATCACACCGGCTTCAATCCGATGCAGTTTCAATTCGTGGAACGCATAATCAACAACCAATCTGACTGCCTCTGTCATAATGCCCTTTCCATTATGGGCTTTGTCTAAAAAATACCCGATGAACGCAGTTTGCAGCGCGCCACGGATGATTTGAAAGAGCGAAACCGTCCCGATTAATCTATCGTCTGGCGCTGTAAAGATGCCAAAATGATATTCTTCATCTTTCTCAAGTCTTTCCTGATACTCGGTTATCCGTTTTCTTTGCCCCTCAACCGTATAGTAATCGTCTGTGCGTATCATAGAAAACTGTTCGAAAAAATCTCGATTTTCACTTTGCAGCCGCAGGTTTTCTTCGGCATCCGTTACTTCTAAAGGTCTAACATAAATGGTTTTTCCTTTTAACATACAGTGATCTCTCCGTTCTCGTGTCAGCATTCCTCTTACATTATTCTCAGGGAAATGCAAATATCCTTTTTATAAGAAGGAAGAAAACCAATTTCCCATAAAAGTGCCAACATAGTTGCCGATTAAGTAGCCGAGCGTACCGACAAGCATGATCGGGGCGACAAGCTCCCGCCATCCCTTGGCAATTGCCATCGCAGCCGCAGTCGTCGGTCCCCCGACAGTAGCGTTGACGGCGAGCAGAATTTCTTCAAGCCGCACGCGGAACAATTTTCCGGCAGCTAAGGAAACCGCTAAATTGCTGATCGCAATGATAAACACGAATAATAGAATAAGGGGGGCATTCGTGACGATTAAACGGAGATCTGCAGGAATGCCGATCACCACAAAAAACAAATAAATCAAAAAGGTTCCAAGTTCCTGAGATCCATTGAGCCTTTCAAAAAAACGCGGGAAAAGAAAAATGATAAGAACAGTTAAAGACGTAAGCACCAGGTACTGATCGCCAAGCGTACCGGTCAGCAGGGGATGAGAAAAAATGCTTTTAAAATAACCGGAAACCTTCATACTAACCGCAACAAGCGCGAAAGCGGCACCGGCATTAAAAGCGATATCCTTTAAGGAAATATCCTTCCGTTTCCAATAGCTTTCAGCACTGTTTCCGCTGTTTCCATCGGCTTTTACCTTCTCTTCAAACGGCATGGCATAATGCCGCTGAAACCATTTGAGTGCAGGAATGCTGATTAAAATAAAAAACAAAAGCGCCATCATAAAATTATCAGCCACAACGGTAGCCGACACATATTCACCAGGCGTCTCAAATTTTGCCGCCATCGCCGCAAAGTTGACCCCGCCGCCGATATAAGAGGCGCTGATCATCCCACCGATTTTATCTAAATAAGGAATATGCTGTTTGAGTAGAAAAAAAGCCAGGATACTGCCAAGCACTGTTCCAACGGAGCTAATCAGAAAAATAAACAGCAAACGCCTGCTTTCCTTAAAAATTTGCCGAACATTGATCTGAAACAATAAAAGTGGTATCGCCAGTGGTACCACATAAGACCACACAGTGTCATACACAGGCGACTCAACAGGAAGCACTCCTACATTTGTAAACACCATAGCACCTGCAAGGGCGATAATAGCGCCCGACACAGCGGACGCCCACTTAAAGCGCTGCTCCAGCCCGATACTCACTGCCGCCCACACCGCAATAAACCCCCATAATACCCATACATCATCGGAAGAAATCAAAGAATGCAAAACCCCATCACCTCTATTGTTAGAAAATTAAGACATATTATAATAGCCGATGAACAGAACAGCAAGTCCGAAAAAAGTTTTTCTAAAAAAGCAGTTGACGAATAGAAGGGAAGGTTATATAATAGAACTTGTCAGAAAGACAACAACATACCCAGCAACACATACATATCATGATTCCGTAGCTCAGCTGGGAGAGCGCTACCTTGACAGGGTAGAGGTCGCTGGTTCGAGCCCAGTCGGAATCATAGCTTAAACCCTTGCGCAGCAAGGGTTTTTTACTTTGCTTATTTATTGATTTTGTCATCATTCATCGAGTTGGGGACGAATTGGGGACGGAAGTTTTTTAAGCTGATTTTGAAGTGAATTCAAAATCAGCTCTGTTTCTATGCTAGGTTAAAGTTTCAATATTCTTTTCGATTTTTTGAATAACTTGTTCGAGCCATATGATTGGAGATACGCCGTAACTAAGAACGTCCACTCCGTCAGCAGCTTCATCGATAAAATCATTCTTTTCTTCATCCGAATAATCGCTGTTAAAAAAATCTTTCAATGCAGCTATATCAGTTTCTTGCTCTTTTTTTGGAATCTCTTCTAAGTATTCGTCCAGTGCTGACTCTGGAGCTTCTATATCTTGATGAAATATACCTCCTAGAAATTGAAATACAGGTTCAGATATTTCGATTTCAATCATTACTTATCACCACCAAGAAAAGTTAACTTCAAATCTGAGAAATGGTGCGTATCTTATTCTATATAACTTTCTGTTATATCAATATCATTTGTCATTTCTAAGTCAGGGTATTTTTCATCTAATTTTTCTTAAACAATTAATAAGTTCTTTACTTTGTAAACTTTTAGCTAAATCTTCAAATACTTCACTGATCCAATATAAATCTTCTTTATTACAATTTTCTAATAGCTAATTGTATTTTCTTCAGGTATCGATGGATATTATGAACCAGCTACAAAAGCGAAATTGAAGTAATATAAAAAGCCCTCTTAAAATGGGGGCCTTTCAGTGTTTCTTTTAAATAGCTTCTTTTAGTTGTTCTATTACACTTTTCAACCATTCTATAGGTGGTAATCCAATTGTCGGGAAATATATCTCTGCATTAGACTTTATAATGTCTTCCTTTTCTTCTTTAGTTAGATCACTATTTAGAAACTCTTCGCAAAACTTAACTGTAAATAGCAAACCTTCTTTACTAATTTCCTCAATAAATTCGTCTAATGCGTGTTCAGGGGATCGGATATCTTGATGAAATGTTGCACCTAAAAAATTTTCTAATTCGTCTAAGAAATCATAACCTTCATCCATGATACTTCCTCTCTTTCTATTTGGTTGGATATCCTGTAAGAATAAAGTTACCGTTGTTATCTTTTTTGAGTATAATTTTTGCGTTTGTAACGTTTTCTACTAGTTCTGAATTTCTTGATACACTTCTGCCGATTATTTCTCCATCGCCCTTGTATCTTAACATTAATTTAGGTTTTTTAGGATCATCAATCCAATTTTCGATTTTCTTTATATTTTTTGGATCGTTTAAAACTGAATTAGCAATTCTCTCAGCAGTAGCCCTATCTTTAAAAGTAGATGAAGCTGTAATATGTGGGTTAGGATCGGTTCTCAGTCTTTCTATTAATTCTTCGTCGGTCTTCCCCACATGTCTTTCTATAAGATGCCCGCCTTTTGCTTCATGAGCAGCTAATCCCCCGCCAGGTGCGAGAGGGGTGCTATCACCTTGTTTGACATTACCTGTACCCATGTTGTTAGAACTTTCAGATCTTCTGAGAACACTCTCTTTTTTATCTTCCGCAATACTTTTTAGCAGCGGAGTATTTTTCACGTTAATGGTTTTCTCAGCATCTTGAAGGATTCCTTCTAATGCAGGAGTATATCGATTTACAGGAGAATTGACAAACTGTTTTACAGACTTTCCACCTTTCTTAATTGTGCCACCAGCTGCTTTCCCAACTTTAGCAAGATCTTTCGAGCCTGTTGAGACAGAGGACTTTCCAGCTTTCAATAACAGAAGACTTCCGCCCAAATAAGTAACATAGTGCAGCCGTGTGTATGCATCCCCGTGAATCATTTTTGTATCCCAATTATCCTTCAATGTGTCGACCATACTTTGAAAGGCAGCTTGATAGTCGTATTCCAGAACTGTATCCAGCACTTTTTGAGGATCCTTGTTTAAGTTGTCAATTGTCCAACCGATATTCCATCCGAATTGAATGGCTCCTTCACCGGTATCCTTGGCAAGATCGTATAAACCAACAATCGCACCCTTGGCGCCATCAACTATGATTTGCAACACTTCTTTTCCGTTATCCATGAAAGCTTTACGCTGTTCAAGAAATGAAACAAATTCAAGCTGTTCAGGGGTAAGGTTCTCATAGCCGACCTTCTTGGCAATTTCTAAGTATTCATCCGGATCTGTTACTCCGTCAGCTAGCTTCTTCTTTAGCTCTTTGATTTCTCGTTCTTTCGCTTTATCTTTCTTGATCTTCAAATAAGCTTCAGTCTGTTTCTCGATATCGCCTTTTCTCTTATGTATATCACTTTCTCGATAAGCCTTGGCATTATAATGGATTGGTGTAGCATTCTTGCCTTTGCCTGTGGATTCCTCAAGCTTTTGGAAGTCCTTCTTGATGAATTGCTCGTTTGGCTCTGATTGGGCATATTCAGTAACAAGTGCTTCGTCCACGCTGCCTAGTTTATCGACTGTTTTTTTGCGTTTGTCCTCCGCATCGGCGAGTTCGTCTTTAAAGTCCTCAGTTGAAAACAGATTAAGCGGAAGGATATCGTCGATATTATGTAAGATATCTTTCATGGCTTTCTTTTGTTCAGACATAATAGATTTTGATTTTGTGTAGGCGTTAGCCAGCTCGTGTTCTAAGAAGGATTCTTCTATATAAGCATCAGATAAGCTGGCGTCCTCTAGAGTGCCTGAAATGCTTGTCAAGAAAGCAATTTTCATATCAAGTAAGTCAATCCAATTGTCAGCCACACCCACATGATCTTGATAAAATGCTTTAATGTTGTCAGCGCCTTTGCCGGAAAACTCACTGTCATCTAAATCAGCTACAGCTTTAAAAGCCTTTTTTAGATTGACCATCTGACTTCTTAATTCATTGTATTCTTTTGCGCGTTTATCTGCTTCAGAAAGCAGTGATTTGGCTTCAAATACTTTCATGTTCATATCCTTTCGTTTGAATAGCTCCAAAAAGATTTTACCATGGGAAAATGAAGAAATAGACAGCGATGTGATTCAAAAGTGTGAAATGAATAATTTGATCTGTGTCAATTTACCTATTCGGATTATTTGTTTGGAAACTGATGACGCAGTAAGACGATTCCAGCTGATGAATGGTTTAAATAAATCCTAATGGCATTTATGGCCCGAAAACTAAAGCGAAGCTCGAATCCCTTCTTAAATAAAAAAGCCCTTCCCGATTGGGAGGGCTTTTTCTCTTATTTAATAGAAACGTGATGTGTGTACCAGTTTCCGGTTGCAGTGAATCGTAATTCCATATGGCCGTGGCGGTTACCTCCATACTTTACAAACGTGTAATCAGAATTGGCGATTGCATCCTTAGGCGTTTTATCAATGTTTGCAATTTTCTTGGAGGTGATTTTACCATTCCAGCCAGCAAAACCTGAAGCGGATGCACTTGGCGGGCTTTCCCACTTTGTTATTTTCTTTCCATATTCGTATGAATAGTTGTCACTTACTCGAATATCATATAATTTTATCCCTGTAAACTTTACAGCGTAATAGCCACTTGCAGTTTTATTTTGGGTGGCCTGTGTTTTTATCTTTTCCATTCCCATATCTGTACTTACGCCCGTTTCCACAGTGAAACCATTACCGAGATCAATTTCTTGATATGGATGATCTTTGCTGACATGCATACTGTTTAAAGCCTTATTCACTTATTTAACAGTGGGGATTTTCTCAGATGAAAGGGTTCTCAAGTTTTTTTGTTTTGTTACCTCGTGAAAGGTCGCCTTATCAATAATCAGATCAGAATTCTTGTCCACTTTTTCGGCAGCATTTGCACTTTGAAGACTAAACAGAGATGAAAAACTCAAAGCTAGGGCAAAAACCACACCCACAAGTAACTTTTTCATTTTATCCCTCCTTAATGTTATCGTCCCCATCTTATCTTAATGTATAATATTGGTAAAAGAGACGAAAGTAACAAATGATGCTATTGATTAAAGTATTAGGCTTTGAAGGAGCGGGAAGATTGAAAAGTAAATGAATGGTTTTACCCATTTAAACAACCTTATATCACGTGTATATTGGATTGTAGGGGAGGGATATCATGGTCAAGATCATATTGGCATTTGTTTATCTATTTGGCTTCGTTGTGTTGAGCAATTGGGCTTTCGACGGAATATTTTCCGAGAGCTATTTCTCGCCAATCGGTTTCCTTTGGTCTATCTTATTTACATTTTTCATAGGGGTTTATACCGGCTTGCCTTTAATCTACAAAAAGTTTACTCAATCAAGCCGTTTGACTTTGAAAAGTAAAAAGCCGATTTATTTCACTATCGGTACAGCCGTTATTCTCTTTGGGCTTTATTTTCTCAAAAACGAAATCGCCCCCTATTTTATGCTATGTGGCTATTTTTTAACTCTGGCATCAGGTATAGCCCTGACCATCTTATTACAGCCCAAAACCAACAACTGTAAAACAGTATAACCAACAAGAATTAATTAAAAGCCCGTCGTTTTTTAGACGGGCTTTATACAAATTTAATCAAATTCGAGATACGAAAGCATTATTTCGTGCCGCAGCTTTAATAGCTGGAGATAGACTGCTACTTTTTCATTTTTCTCCATCATATCGAATTCTTTTTCAACTTTTTGTTTCATTTCTTTTGCTTTCTCAACTCGACCCTGTTTTATGACAACATACCAATGATTAATGTCTGTAGTTACGTAATGATATGGGATTAAATCCGAAACAGACAATCAAATACCTCCTTTTATTTACATATATTTAATATTATACCACTAAGGACACCCTCTAAAAGAATTATTTTTTGAAAAGTCCATCTATTTAGACTGAAAAAAGGTCAGAATAAACATAAATAAGGACTGTATCGTCTGATATGAACTCTTTAGCTTGCTTTAGAATTTAAGAAAGCTGATCTAAAAGGCACTCGAAGTCGTCTAATGATTTATAAATGGCATCTATCTTTTTCAAGAAAATGTTATAATGAAAAGCCATAAAATGATAGGAGGGGGAATTTCGATGCATTACATAACGGCATGTTTAAAAATCATCAGTGATAAAGACCTTAATGAGATAATGAAGGAATTCAAAAAACTTGAGGAAGAAACGAACAAAGAAGAGGGTTGTATTACATTCCATGCTTATCCGCTTGAGCCATCAGAACGTAAAATAATGCTTTGGGAGATTTGGGAAAACGAAGAAGCTGTGAAAACCCATTTCACGAAAAAACACACAATAGACGTTCAAAAACAAGAATTAACGGAAGTAGAATGGTTAATGAAAAGCAATGTGAATGATTAAAAAGGCGTCTTCAAAAGAGACATTCAAAAACTAAGAAGCGGAAAGTTGTTGGCGGATTGTTGTCCAACTCCGACAACAATATCATGCGGAGAATTAAATACATTTATTAATAATAAGTTTAAAAGCTTGGAGAAAAAAATGAAAAAGAAAACCCAAATTATACTTTCCCTTTTAGCAGCACTTATAGTTATATTGATAGCACTACCAGTTCTATCTCCTGTTGTTTTTACAGCTGCTTCTGAAAAAGGAGCAATCAGACACGAAATTTATAAAAGAGGATATCCCTATCAGAGCTACTTTGCAGTTCTCCAAAAAGAAGGTGACAATGAATCTGGGAATCTTTATGATGTGAATTGGCTTGATTGGAAAGGTGAAACGGGACAAACGCCTCACTTATGCTATTCAAAAAAAGCATCAAACGGTAAATACAAAGTAGACTGTGGAACCGGGCCGTAAAAAAATGCCCGAGATGAAAGGTCTGCGGATACTGATCACTGGACAGAGAACGCTGTGCTTTGGTTGGTGTCCGTTTTTTATTTCGTATACTAAGCTGACATAAAACGAAAACAAGAAGCTATCACAGAATCAGGTCGTTTCTAGCAGTTAACTCAAAATCATAAAATCGCATTTTTCCGGAAGCTTCGGTAAAAAACGAAACTTTTGTCTCTATGATTTTATTTTATAATGTAAACGGTTTCTTATATAGTATACTTATACTATCAATTTGCTCAAGTAGATACTGACAGGAAGGATAGAAAAACAGATGGAATACATAAATACAAGACAAAAAGAGATTTTGTATCTGTTGTTATCTGAACCTGATGACTATTTAGTTGTGCAAGATTTCGCAGATAGGGTACAGTGTTCTGAAAAAACAATCCGGAATGATTTGAAAGTGATCGAGGATTATCTCAATGAGCATTCTCATGCACAGCTTATTCGAAAACCAGGGTTGGGCGTTTATTTACATATAGAAGAACAAGAAAGGACCTGGCTAAGCCAACAATTACACACTGAACATTTTTCTTCTAGGCAGCGGAGCGATGAAGAAAGAATGCTGCACATTGCTTATGACTTATTAATGAATCCGAAGCCTGTTTCCGCAAAAGACATTGCTGCTCGGCATTTTGTCAATCGATCTTCCATAAAAAAGGATTTATACGCAGTAGAAGAGTGGCTGAAGCGTTTTGATCTCACGCTGGTTTCTAGGCAGCGGCTTGGATTAAAGGTTGAAGGGAACGAAAGAAATAAAAGAAAGGCATTGGCAAGAATATCTGATTTGATCCACAATACAGCGTTTACCAGCCAATTTATTAAAAGTAAGTTTTTACATTATGAAGTAGACTTTGTGACGAAAGAAATCAAATCACTACAAAAAAAGCATTCCCTCTATTTCACAGACGAAACGTTTGAAAGTTTGCTGCTGCATACATTGTTAATGGTCCGCCGCATCAAAATGAAGCAGCCGATTTCATTGTCCCCAAAAGAAATGGCGGCAGTAAAAAAGAAGAAAGAATATAAATGGACATTTGCTTGTTTACAGCGGCTTGAACCGGTTTTTGCAATCCGCTTCCCAGAAGAAGAAGCCGTGTACTTAACATTACATATATTGGGCGGTAAAGTTCGCTATCCATTGCAGACAGAAGAGAACCTTGAAAATGCTGTGCTTCCTAAGGTTGTAGGGCATTTAATCAATCGTGTTTCAGAGCTGAAAATGATGGATTTTCATAAGGATCAGGATTTGATCAATGGTTTGAACATTCATCTCAATACTGTGCTACAACGGCTGAGCTACGACCTTTCTGTAGCAAATCCTATGCTCAATGACATCAAAAAGATGTACCCTTATTTGTTCCACCTCATCATTGATGTTTTGGAAGAGATCAATCAAACTTTTGATCTTCAAATTCCTGAGGAAGAGGCAGCATATTTGACATTGCATTTTCAGGCAGCGATCGAACGGATGCAGTGCAGCAGCGAGACACATAAAAAGGCGATTATCGTCTGCCACATGGGGATTGGGATGTCACAATTGCTGCGGACAAAAATTGAACGGAAATATCACCAAATCGCTGTAATGGCTTGTATTGCAAAGGCCGATTTAAAGGATTATATCAAAAAGCATGAGGATATTGATCTTGTCATATCCACCATTGCGCTGGAGAATATTACGGTTCCCCATATTGTTGTATCTCCGCTTTTAGAGCCTGGCGAAGAGAAGAAATTAAGTGCGTTTATACGTCAGTTGGGCGAATCACACCGCCAAAAACAAAAAACGTTTCAGATGCTGAACAATACGACTCCTTTTTTGGTTTTTTTGCAGCAGGAGGCGGAGCATCGCTACAAGTTAATCGAACAGCTGGCGACAGCTTTGTTTGAGAAAGGCTATGTTGATAAGGACTATGCGGTTCATGCGGTGATGAGGGAAAAAATGTCGGCGACAAATATTGGGTCAGGCATTGCCATTCCTCATGCAAACGCTAAATTTATTAAACAATCAGCAATCGCGATTGCCACATTAAAGGAGCCGCTTGAATGGGGAAATGAAAAAGTTTCGCTCGTTTTTATGCTGGCTGTCAAACACGAGGATCAAACCATGACAAAGCAGCTGTTTAGCGAGCTTTCATATCTTAGCGAGCAGCCGGCCTTCGTCCAGAAGCTGACGAAAGAAGCCAATGTCATGACATTTTTATCTCATTTGGATTATTAAAGCAGGGATTATTCCTTGCTTTTTTTTGTTATAGGGAAAAATGCCTTTATTACCGGAACCTATGGTAAAAAAAGCGATTTTAATGAGCTGATTTCAGTATACAGTTGAGACAAGATCTTATTATTCACACTTTAAAGGAGGTTTCCTATGAAACTGTTAGCGATTACATCTTGTCCGAATGGAATCGCCCATACGTATATGGCAGCGGAAAATCTGCAAAAAGCTGCTGACAGACTGGGCGTTAGCATCAAAGTTGAGACCCAGGGAGGGATTGGTGTTGAAAATAAGCTAACCGAAGAGGAAATTCACGAAGCGGACGCAATCATTATTGCTGCAGACCGCTCGGTAAACAAAGACCGGTTTATAGGCAAAAAACTGCTGTCTGTGGGGGTACAGGACGGCATCCGCAAACCGGAAGAATTGATTCAAAAAGCTCTTAACGGGGATATACCGGTCTATCGTTCCGCTTTAAAATCGGAATCCGGTAATCATCAGGAGAAGAAACAAAATCCAATTTACCGTCATTTAATGAACGGCGTTTCATTTATGGTTCCTTTCATTGTTGTCGGCGGATTATTGATAGCGGTTGCATTAACTCTAGGAGGGGAGAAAACACCTAACGGCTTAGTTATTCCGGATGATTCCTTCTGGAAAACGATTGAACAGATCGGCAGTGCTTCATTTTCATTTATGATTCCGATTTTAGCCGGCTATATCGCCTATAGCATCGCTGATAAACCGGGACTTGTGCCAGGGATGATCGGCGGTTATATTGCGGCGACTGGAAGTTTTTATGACAGCGCAAGCGGCGCCGGATTCCTCGGGGGGATTATTGCCGGGTTTTTGGCTGGATACGCGGCACTTTGGATCAAAAAATTAAAAGTTCCAAAAGCAATCCAGCCGATTATGCCGATTATTATTATTCCGGTATTTGCATCACTGATTGTAGGTTTAGCGTTTGTGTTTTTGATCGGCGCGCCTGTAGCTCAAATTTTCGCCTCTTTAACAGTTTGGCTGGCGGGGATGAAAGGGTCGAGCTCGATCCTTCTGGCATTGATTTTAGGGGCGATGATCTCATTTGATATGGGCGGCCCCGTAAATAAGGTGGCGTTTCTGTTTGGATCGGCAATGATTGGAGAAGGAAATTATGAAATTATGGGACCAATTGCTGTCGCCATTTGTATCCCCCCGATTGGCCTTGGCATTGCGACGTTTTTAGGAAAAAGAAAATTCGAGGCATCTCAAAGAGAAATGGGGAAAGCGGCATTTACGATGGGACTCTTCGGCATTACTGAAGGAGCGATTCCATTTGCGGCGCAGGACCCTCTGCGCGTTATTCCAAGTATTATGGCAGGCTCAATGACAGGTTCTGTGATTGCCATGATTGGCAATGTGGGAGACAGAGTGGCGCACGGCGGACCTATCGTTGCAGTGCTTGGCGCAGTTGATCATGTCCTGATGTTTTTTATTGCTGTGATTGCAGGATCTCTTGTCACTGCTCTGTTCGTCAATGTACTAAAAAAGGATATTACGGCGTCTCCTGTGCTCAGTGAAACTGCACCGCCCTCCGCGCCAAGTGAAGCTGCGGCAGCAAATGAAATAAAGCAGCCAATTCAAAGCCAAAAAGCTGAGATGTCGGAATTTAAAAAACTGACAGACATTATCAGCCCGGAATTAATTGAACCAAATTTATCGGGGGAAACGAGGGATGACATCATAGATGAATTGATTCAGAAATTGTCCCGAAGAGGTGCGCTGCTTTCAGAGAGCGGGTTTAAACAAGCCATTTTGAATCGTGAACAACAGGGAACAACGGCGATTGGCATGAATATCGCGATTCCGCACGGAAAGTCTGAGGCGGTCAGGGAGCCGAGTGTTGCCTTTGGGATCAAACGATCAGGTGTTAATTGGAATAGCCTGGATGGATCAGAAGCTAAATTAATCTTTATGATTGCTGTACCGAAAGAGAGCGGGGGAAACCAGCATCTCAAAATACTGCAGATGCTATCTCGAAAGCTAATGGATGACAATTATAGGGAGCGGCTGCTCTCCGTGCAAACAACAGAAGAAGCATACAAGCTGCTAGAAGAAATCGAATAAAGCGGGGGATTTTCATGACGATTGAACCGTTATTTTTCAAGCCTATTTTCAAAGAAAGAATTTGGGGCGGGACCGCTTTAGCTGATTTTGGCTATACCATTCCGTCACAACGAACAGGGGAGTGCTGGGCTTTTGCCGCGCATCAAAATGGTCAAAGCGTTGTCCAAAACGGAATGTATAAGGGGTTCACGCTCAGCGAATTATGGGAACATCACAGACATTTATTCGGACAGCTTGAAGGAGACCGTTTCCCTCTGCTTACAAAAATATTAGATGCTGACCAGGACTTATCTGTTCAGGTGCATCCGAATGATGAATATGCCAACATACATGAAAACGGTGAGCTTGGAAAAACAGAATGCTGGTACATTATTGATTGCCAAAAAGATGCCGAGATTATTTATGGCCACAATGCAAAAACAAAGGAAGAACTAACTACCATGATCGAGCGTGGAGAATGGGATGAGCTCTTGCGCCGTGTAAAGGTAAAGCCGGGGGATTTTTTCTATGTGCCAAGCGGTACTGTTCATGCGATTGGAAAAGGAATTCTTGCTTTGGAGACGCAGCAGAACTCTGACACAACCTACAGATTATATGATTATGACCGAAAAGATGCAGAAGGCAAGCTGCGCGAGCTTCATCTGAAAAAGAGCATCGAAGTGATAGAGGTCCCGTCTATTCCAGAACGGCATACAGTTCACCATAAACAAATTGAGGATTTGCTTACAACGACATTGATTGAATGCGCTTACTTTTCGGTGGGGAAATGGAACTTATCAGGATCAGCAAGCTTAAAGCAGCAAAAACCATTCCTTCTTATCAGTGTGATTGAAGGGGAGGGCCGTATGATCTCTGGTGAGTATGTCTATCCTTTCAAAAAAGGAGATCATATGTTGCTGCCTTACGGTCTTGGAGAATTTAAACTCGAAGGATATGCAGAATGTATCGTCTCCCATCTGTAACATGGCAGGGCTTGAGAAATAAATTTGCGAGTGAAGACGCCTATTCTCCAGCAATATCTAAATAAGATAAGAGTTTAATAGTCGGAGAAGAAATGTTACACTCTTTTCTGTATATGGTAAAGAATGAAAAAACACGATTCGGTTGGTAGTCCGGATGCATGATTGAGAATGTCAGTAACCTTCCCCTCCTCGGGATGTCCATCATTCTTTAATATCTTTTATGAGGAGGGAATCGTTATGAAATTAACGATTTACTACGATGGTCAGTTTTGGGTAGGCGTTGTTGAAGTTGTGGACAATGGAAAGCTAAGAGCCTTTCGTCATCTTTTTGGCAAAGAGCCGAGGGATTCTGAAGTATTAGAGTTTGTTCATAACCAACTCCTGAATATGTTGGCCCAAGCTGAGCAGGAAGGAGTGAGTTTACAAGGCAGACGTCAAAAAAAGATCAATCCAAAAAGATTGCAGCGCCAGGTTTCAAAAGAGTTGAAAAACGCCGGAGTAGCTTCTAAAGCTCAAGAGGCGATAAAGCTAGAGCTTGAAGCAAGAAAGCAAAAGAAAAAACAAATAATGAAAGAACAACGAGAACATGTAAAAGAGCAAAGGTATATGTTCAAAAAGCAAAAAGCGAAAAAGAAGCACAGAGGTAAATAATCCAAACAAAAGCAGGCGCAGTGCCTGCTTTTGTAATTAAGAACTCTACTTTGTAACATATATCCAATGCATATAATCCGCTGATTTATGATTCAATATAAACCCTAACTTCTCCAAGGTTTTTTGTGAGCCTAGATTATCATGTTCGCATCTTGCGGTGATCCGGTTTACTGTTTCTTGGTTTAATGCCCAGTTTATTAGTTTTTGGGCGGCTTCCACACAATAACCTTTGCGGCGATGACTTTTATTTGTTGCAAAACCGATTTCAATCATGCCATTTTCGTCTGGGTCACCTAAAAATCCAGTTCCCCCAACAATTTCATGACTGTCCTTCTTTACAATAATCCATGAATCAAATCCTTTTGTTCCATTGTTTTTGACTAAAATCTCGCGGAAATAAGGTATCGCTTCAAAAAAATCAGAATTTGGCCATTCACCATTTGTTTCATAACCTAAGTCTTTGATAGCCTGATGATCTTGTTTAGACGCGGCGTCAAGAAGGGGAATATCAATCGTTTTTAATCGTAATCGATTCGTCTCAAGGAGAACCATATATCTAATCCTCTTTTCTTTTTACTGGGAATAATGATAACATATAACAATTTTCTCTGATACCTTGGCAGTAGAGAAAGATGAAGAAATTGAGGGGAATTGAAAGAGTGACAGGTAAGAGTTTGCCCAGACCAAAAACGGGTAGGAAAATACCGATGTTAATGTGTCCCTACCCGTTTTTCTGTTCCTGAATGCAGGGTTTCTGATAACATGTTGTGCTACCTTTTCGCAATCAAATAAAGCGATATAGCTCTTTGGGTTTGCACAGGATTATGAATGATAATGACCCATTGGTTTCTTCGTCTTGGAAAGCTTGCTACAGCATACAATGGAGCAGTATCGCGCGGAGTGAATCCACCATTTATCACGTTGATATCTCTTCCTTCAAGATGACAAACTAAGTATTCACCTGGATTGATGACCTGTTGGTTCGTCCATGCGTAAGAATAAAAGCCGTCTCCAAGATCTTCGGTGGAAGATGGGGGGACAAAGCCATCTACAGTCAATGTGATTTCTCTTCTTCGCTGTCTTTCTGAAAAGTCTGGACTTCTTTGAGGGTTATGAGTATGTGAAAAGTAAGGAATTAACGCAGGGCCATAAAAGTAATGATACAAAGCAACCACTCCTTTATTTTCCATTCATACAAATTGTATGTGAGAGTTATTTGTTCATTCCTGTTTTGTTCCATGTAGTCTAATAATGGGCTATAGGCGTCCAAGGAAATCAATTTGTCCTTTCGTTGATTCAATGCTAGTAACCTTGAAAATGCAGGTTAGGATGATAGAATTTACATATTACTGCAAGAAGTTAGACATACATCATTTTGATAGTGGGTGAAAACAATGGCGAAAAAAAATGACAAAAACAAATGCGGTTCGTCTGATAGAACAGCAGAACATCTCTTATGAGGTATTAGGGTATAAAACAGACGGCCAGCCGGTAGATGGCATCTCTGTTGCGGAAAAAATCGGTTATCCTTTGAAATATGTATATAAAACGTTGGTTGCAGCAGCAGGAACAAATCATTATTATGTCTTTGTTGTACCCGTTGCAGAAGAGTTAGATGTAAAAAAGGCAGCAAAGGTGACAGGGGAAAAGAAAATAGAAATGATTGCAATGAAGGAGCTATTAGCGGTAACTGGCTATCTTCGCGGCGGCTGCTCGCCAATTGGCATGAAAAAATTGTTCCCGACCTATATTGATTCATCTGCAGAAACGCTTGATTTTATCATTGTGAGTGCAGGGAAAATCGGTATGCAGCTAAAGTTGGCGCCACAGGATTTAGCAAGATCATGTGATGCCGCATTTGCAGAAATTGTATAGATGCAGATATAGGGGGAAACAAAAAAGCTTAGTCATATCGATTAAGCTTTTTCCGCATCCCTTTCAAATATGATTTCAAAATAAGCAGCTGCCCCATACCCATCTATACTGGGAGCGAAAATCTGAACAAATCTCCAGCCTCTTTTCGCATAATCATGGATGATTTGCTGGTAGTCTTCTTTAGGCCTTCTTCTCATCGTACTCAGCTCAACTCTTACGAATTCATATTCTTTCATCGTTTGATCCCTCCTATTAAGGTATACGCATAATTGAGCAAGAAGTTCCAAAAACCTAGGTTAAGGTCTGCCTCACTAAACACAGGAACATCTTGAAGAGTCAAGGGGCTATAAAAACGAATTTCACCGGGTCAGCAGTCCAAATGAATCTCTTGCTTATTGCATTTGACTGAGTATATAAGTAAAAAAAGAGCGGCCAGAACATATAAGAAGGAGATGATCATTAACGCACTCATAACAGGGTAGTGTTTAGCGGAGTAGACGAAAAAATCAAGCTGTGAAATTTGTTTGGGGCTGCTGACGGCATCAATTCCATTAAGCAGTTTTGAGAGTTTAGCAGTATAGTTCCAATCAAATCGATCTGAAACAAGCTCGCTTCCTTGATACCAATTAACAGCAGCTAAAAACAGAAATACCATAATAGAAAATCCAAGCTGAACAACTAAAAATATTCCCTTCACTTTTGTATGACCTCCAAATCTATGAATATGGGAAAATCAAACAATATATTACCACCGTATGGGTTATTCTTGCAATTTCACTTCCATACAACTCAAACGCAAGTCTATTTTTTTGTTTGTTTTTGGCTTATAATACCTGATGATGGAAAAAGAGTGCGGGTTTATAGATTAGAGAAACAAATGTATTTATTTGTGGAGAGAGTATAGAAGCATTCGATTAATCTGCTTTTTCACAGAAACGGTTTTCATCTGTTTGCCTGAGCTTTACAATTGGCTGGCAAAAAAACAATGATTTCTTTCAATCAAAACATGCAACGATGCGACATATTTTATATCTTGATGACTTATCTCATTGCCTTTAAGTCATCCTATCGAGAAAGCGATGGTATTTTATGAACAAAGAAACCCTAAAAAACATACTCATGATTTTTTCAATATGCGCAACCCTCCGAGAAACCGATGGTATGCGCATAGCTGATAGCTGGATTTTGAGTGAGATTATACGATTTTTGATTTGCATGGTTGTGTTTTTTGCCATGACATTTCTATTAGATGCTGTTTTTCCAAACAAAAAAGAGTCACATTAATGTGTGGCTCTTTTTGCATCATCTGATCAGAAACATCATAAATGAATCGATCATCATGATGAAGAACAGCAAGCAAAAATAAATAAGCGAGTAGACAAACATATCCTTTGCCCACTTCACGTCATCGTCTATTTTGAATCCCTTGATGCTTTTTTTGATCCATATGCCTCCGAGAACCAAGGCTGCTAAAAAATAAAATGGGCTCATATGGCCGGTGCCGAGAGAGAAAGGAAATAATAGCGTGACCGGCACCAGGACGGCAATATATTGCATCATTTTTATTTTTGTTACATGATTTCCTTTGACTACTGGCAAGAGCGGAATGCCAGCGGCACGATATTCCTCTTTGCGTCTTATCCCAATCGCCCAAAAATGCGGCGGCTGCCACAGAAACATAATCGTGTACAACAGCACTGCTGTCATACTGAAGTCACCGGTTACGGCACAATACCCCATCAATGGCGGCGCAGCTCCTGGAAAGCTCCCGGCAAATGTGCTCCACACAGACGTTCGTTTCACCCATACCGTATAGATGATCGCATAAAAAATAAAGGCGGCCAGTCCGAGAAAGGCCGTTAATGGATTAAGGGAATAAAGCATGGCAAGACCTGCGATTCCTAACACAGAGCCATATGTTAAGATCATGGCTGGCGGCATTTTCCCTGTGACCGAGGCCCTGCTGCGAGTGCGTGCCATTTTTGCGTCCATATGCCGATCAAAATAGTTGTTATAGACAGTGCCGGAAGCCATCACAAACGCGGTTCCCAACATTGCTGTTACCATTGTCATCAAAAAAGCCATGCCGGTTAACGTTTTTTCTGCGCTTGCAAACGCGATCCAAAACCCGCCGAAGGCTGCTATCGAGTTTGATATGATAATGCCGGGTTTTGCAAGTTTGATAAAATCGTAAATGGTTACCCGGTTTGAAGCTTTTATGTATTTTGTTTCAGATATGGCTGCAGAATCTCTTGTATTCTCCAAAAATAGACGCCTCCCCCTAAAACTGCATGCTTTTGTTATCGTAACAAGAGGGATACGGAATCACAATTATTTCCTATATTTGTCATGATATTGTCATTTTTAAAACAAAAAAATGGGGAGCTGGACTGCCCCCATTTTGATATGCGGCGACTAGTAACCGTAACCTCCGCCATAACCGCCGCCGTAACCGTACCAAGGGTAGTAAGGTGGTCGCGGGCGCGGGTAGTAATAAGGCGGGCGCGGATAAAACGGGTAGAACGGATAATAATAAGGCGGATAAAATGGCCGTCTCGGACGCGGATAATAATAAGGCTGTCTTTCATCATAAGGGGTAATTTGTTCAAATGGCTGTTCATTCAAAGGGTAATCCAAGAGGAAAACCTCCCTAGCTTTTTTTATTCCTTTTACCATATTCTTGATGCTTAAGTTGGGTGTATGTACATTCATGAAACTCGGTTTTTTTTTATGATGAAATTCCTTAAAAAGGATTGACATGAACTTCTAAATCTCATAGTATTACAAATGTGAAATAAATGTTACTACAATGTTACAAAAGCATTTCTAAATAGATACAGTTCCAACTGATGAAGAGTAAATCGAAATGGCTACGAAAGAAGGAGTTTTTGTTGTTGGCAAAAAGAATCAAATGGTTTCATGTATTAATAGCAGTTGTATGTGTGGTGGGCCTTATCGGCTTTTTCCATAATCATTCATTGAAAAAAGAAACGGTCATGAATAAAGTAAGAACTGATTCTCAATATGGGAATGTTGAGATCGCAACGCTTGTGAATGACGGGAAAACTTTTAATTACGCGGTTAACTATCCCGTTTTCAAAAATGAAAAAATGGATTCGGCATTAAAAAGATTCGCAGAAAAAGAGGTTCGTCAATTTCAAAAGGAAACAAAAGACGTTGACCAAGAGCATAAGACAAAACGCAACGAATTAAATGTTGATTATAAAATTGTCCATTATGCCAAACAGACAGTGGCGATTGTATTTAATGAATATAAATACATCGGCGGGGCACACGGGCAAACCGTGAAAAAAACGTTTAACTATGATTTTAGTAAACAAGCGTTTCTTTCCATTGATGATATTTTCAAAGAGGACGCTGACTACTTACATAAGCTTTCGTTAATCGCTTATCACGAACTGAAAAAGAATAAGGACATTGCAGCGGACGATGCACTGTTAAAGGAAGGGACGGCTCCGAAAAAAGAAAATTTCAGCCGCTTTGCCATCAAGGAGGATTATATCGAACTTTACTTTGACACATATCAGGTTGCAGCAGGCTATCTTGGAGAGCAATCGATTGCCATTAAGAAAAGTCTTTTGAAAGACATTCTGAAAGAACAATATATTGATAAAGCAAAAAATAAAAATAAAATCAAAGAACAAAAGCCGAAGCATGAAGTGATTTCTTTACCCAAAGAGGAAACGGTTGATCCAAATCAAAAAGTCATTGCGCTTACTTTCGACGACGGCCCGAATCCTGCGACAACAAATCAGATTCTAGACTCCTTGAAGAAATATAAGGGTCATGCCACGTTTTTTGTTTTGGGGAGCAGGGTTCAATATTATCCGGAAACGCTAATAAGAATGCTGAAAGAAGGAAATGAGGTGGGGAACCATTCATGGAGCCATCCACTTCTCACAAGGCTTTCAGTGAAAGAAGCGTTAAAGCAGATCAATGACACGCAAGACATCATTGAAAAAATAAGCGGATACCGCCCGACGCTTGTAAGACCCCCATACGGCGGCATTAATGATGAACTGCGGAGTCAAATGAAAATGGATGTTGCGTTATGGGATGTTGACCCGGAAGATTGGAAAGACCGTAACAAAAAAACAATCGTTGACCGTGTCATGAGTCAGGCGGGAGATGGAAGAACCATTTTAATTCACGATATTTACCGCACCTCTGCTGATGCGGCCGATGAAATTATGAAAAAGCTCACCGATCAAGGATATCAATTGGTGACGGTTTCTCAGCTTGAAGAGGTTAAAAAACAAAGAGAAGCGAAATAAATTACAAAAGGCTGTCCGTACGGACAGCCTTTTTTCTATTTAATAAGAGCCTGTGGTCGCCCAAACATTTAAGTTTGGTCCTGAATACTTGCCGAAAGCGTAAGAAGTCCTTGGATCTAAATCATATACCATCGGTGTATAGCAAGACTTTTGGCCGGCCACCGCTTTTCCATTGCCGCCTGCAGAATCACAATTATATCTCTTTCCGTCCGTGTTTCGGGTAATCTCCGCATTTGCTTCAAAGCCAGACGTCAATGTATTATTCATCGTGATTTTTGCCCAAGCCGTTTTACATGTACTGCTGAATTTAAGCTCGACTACTCCGATGACTTGATTGCTGGCATTCACTAAGTTTGAGGATTTTTTTGTAGAGCCGGTGGACGCACAATCATTGTAATAAGGGCTTTTTCCATCGTAGGCATGGGTTTCCGCATTGGCGGGTACTCCTTTGACGGCAAAAACAAATACTACTGCGAATAACACCAATGAAGCCTTCGTAAACAGTCTTTTCATATCCTTTATGACCTCCTTAATATGGCAAACAATAAATCATACGGAGGAACAATCAAAACATGCATGCTTTTTTGTGAACAATAAAGGCGGCCGGGAGGATGGAGTTATTGGCCGCCTTTGGTGTGAGGTTAAGCTTTTACATCAATGGTTTGTCCGAGAGTCGGATGCTGAATCATCTTTAAGGTTTGATCGGCATTTTGCTGGGCGGTGTCCAGCATTTTTTTCGTTAAAGCGATATTAACATTCTGGGCAAGGGATGCTTGATGCATTGCAACTGATAAAGCAGGAATATCCATCGTTCCACCTCCTATGCCTTACCTATCGGCGGGTTTGTATGATTTTACAGTGAAAAATGGCTTAATTTTCGCTGTTGACCCTTACGCTGCGGCATATCGTATGTTTTTGACAAGGAGGGAATCAGGATGAATCTAGTAATGGAAAAGACCTTTGAGCAATACGAAAAGCTGTTTTCAATGGAAGAACAGAAAAGAGAAGATGTATTTAGGTATACGATGATGAGGCCGTTTGAAAAGATGTGGACCGCCATCCAAGTTCCGCTGAAAGCGAAGGAGCCAAACGGCTATGATGTGATCATGGCTGCGAAAATGCTGGGCTATTTGGATGTCCGTGATGCTGAAAGCGGCCAGAAAGCACTGCAAATACTGAAAGAATCACATGTTTCAGAGACAGCTGAATCTGCACTTCGGCAATGCATATTTTTTGCTGAGCGCGAACAGCTGCGGGTGAATGCAGAGGAGATCAAATTCGGCCTTTATATCGCTGATCCAAATAAACTTCAGCTGCAAAAAGGCTACTGCGGGTTTGGCGGGATACCGGGCTTTATTCATGTATGGATTGATCCGAACCGTTATAACCTGCCAAGGATTCCTTCAATTATTGCTCATGAGTTTCATCATAATGTGCGGTTTTCGTATATAGATTTTCATCATGGCTCTGTAAGTGTCGGGGATTATCTTGTGATTGAAGGATTGGCGGAATCATTCGCCAGAGAGCTGTTTGGTACGGAACGATTGGGCCCTTGGGTAACTCGTTTTGATCATGAAGATTTGCAATATTCCATTGATGTGATTAATGAGGTGCTGGATGTGAAAGGATTTTCGGAAGTCAGCCGTTATATGTTTGGTGATCCAATTGCTAACGACCAAGGCTTTAAGCCTGCAGGTTTATCGGCTTTTGCGGGTTATGCGGTTGGCTATCATGCCGTTCAGTTATTTATGAATCAACATCATATCACGATAAGCGAGGCCACGCGTTTGGATGCGAAGACCATTCTTTCTCAGTGCGGATTGTTTTCCAAATGAAAAAAAGCGTCACATACAGCGGCGCTTTTTGATTCCCAAAACCAGCAGTTCTATGGCGGCACAGGCGGCAATTCCGATTGTATATGCTTCGATATCGCTCCATAAAAAACCGTACCCCAGTACAAGTCCGCCAAGAGAAGTATCCCTAATCTGATCGATCCATTCGGCATGATAGAGCTGGCTGAATTCAATGACAAAACAGAAAGAAAGACTGATAATGCCCGTTATCATTGTCTTCAGCCTCCGAAATAGAAATCCGCATCCCGTAAAGATCATGGCGGCCCACAACGAGTCCCCAAGATAAGTATTGAGGGTATCAGGAAGAACCCTGGAGTATGCTCTGGATCCAAGCCCCAGCCCAATGATCAGTATGGTGAAAACTGCATATATCCATCGATTTCGCTTCATTGCGAATTGATACCCCGTCTCTGCTTCATCTCCCTGTATTGTAAGGAATATAGCTTTTATTTGTCCACTAAAAAAGCGGCTGAATAGCCGCGTAGGGTGTTTATTTTGCTTTTAGGTTTACATGGTCGGCTGTCTGATCCGTGCCTATTACAAAATGGAGTTCATAGCGGCCTGTATCATATACATAATCGATTTCATCGGTAAACGGGACGGTTAACACCCGATTTGCTGGCCCTAATTGCTTCTGCAGCACTTCCGGCGTAACTCCGCCTAAATTCAGCTGCCGTTCCACACCGGTTCCAAAGTAACGGATTTCTGAAATTGTCATGTCTTTATGATAGGAAAATCCGTAGCCCGGCTGTCCCATATTCCAGTGATATAAATCAAATCGATTGTCTCCCCCGACTGGTCTTTCCGGTTCCCCAAACGCAGCGTGGACATCCCCTTTTGTGCTTTTGTTAATGGTAAGGCCTTGCGCCTGCTGAGGCATTTCCCCTTTATAGGCGGTGTTATAGAGGTTTTTGACAAGCTCGGCGGCTGATTGATTCGTGTTTTCTGAGAGCGTGTTTGTTTGAGCTGCGGCCTTTGCCGGTGCTGAAAAGGACGCAGCCCCAAAGCCGGTAAAACAGCTTGTTACTGCTGCCGCAGCGGTAATAGCAGACATTGTCTTTTTCATGTTGATCCCTCCTTATTGATCTACCATCCCGTTTCCCGGTGTTAGTGCAATAAAACATGTGAGTGCGCTTTGTATGTTTTATTGAGTTGTTGTAAGGGAACTGAAATAGGTAATTCGGTATAAAGCAAGAAAGGGGAATGGAGATGGCTGGCAAGAAAAAAATCACAATAAACGGCGTTGAAATGGAAGCGTCCGAGGAACAGACGGTGCTGCAGCTTTTGAATAACAGCTCGATTGAAGTGCCGCAAGTTTGCTATCATCCAAGCTTAGGACCGATTGAAACATGTGATACGTGCATCGTCAGCATCAATGGTGAGCTGAAGAGGTCGTGCTCCGCTGAATTAAAGGATGGGGATATCATTGATACGCTCTCACCTGACGTGAAAAAAGCGCAGGTCATCGGGATGGACAAGATTTTATATAATCATGAGCTTTATTGTACAGTTTGCGATTACAACAATGGGGGATGCGAAATACATAATACGGTGAAGGAAATGAAAATCAATCACCAAAGCATTCCGTTTGATCACAAGCCATACCATAAGGATGAATCCCATCCGTTTTATCGGTATGATCCAGATCAATGTATTTTGTGCGGACGCTGTGTTGAGGCATGCCAGGACGTTCAGGTAACTGAAACGCTGACCATTGACTGGGAGCGGAAACGCCCGCGCGTCATTTGGGATAACGACGTGCCGATCAATGAGTCGTCATGTGTGTCATGCGGCCATTGTTCAACGGTCTGTCCGTGCAACGCGATGATGGAAAAAGGAATGGAAGGGGAAGCCGGATATTTAACAGGCATCAATAACGAAACGCTGCGACCGATGATCGAGATCACGAAAGGCGTAGAGACAGGCTACGGCTCGATTCTCGCGATTTCTGATATGGAATCCGCTATGCGCGATGAACGAATCAAAAAAACGAAAACCGTCTGCACGTATTGCGGCGTCGGCTGCAGCTTTGATGTCTGGACAAAGGGCAGAGACATTCTGAAAGTAGAGCCGCAGGAGGAAGCGCCAGCCAACGGCATTTCTACTTGTGTGAAAGGCAAGTTCGGCTGGGATTTCGTCAACAGCGAAGAACGCCTGACAAAGCCGCTGATCCGTGAAGGTGACCATTTCCGTGAAGCAGAGTGGGAGGAGGCGTTATCGCTGATCGCCAGCAAGTTCACTGAATTAAAAGAGGCGTTTGGCCCGGATTCTCTCGCTTTTATTACATCTTCTAAATGTACAAATGAAGAATCCTATCTTATGCAAAAGCTGGCCAGAGGGGTCATTGGCACAAATAATGTGGACAACTGCTCTCGCTATTGCCAATCTCCTGCGACTGCCGGCCTGTTCCGGACAGTCGGCTATGGCGGTGATTCAGGATCAATTACAGATATCGCGCAAGCGGACCTTGTTTTGATTATCGGTTCGAACACGTCTGAGTCGCATCCAGTCTTATCCACTCGGATTAAACGGGCTCATAAGCTGAGAGGGCAGAAAGTGATCGTCGCGGATATCAGAAAACACGAAATGGCAGAACGCTCCGATTTATTTGTCCAGCCGCGTGCCGGATCGGATATCGTCTGGCTGAATGCGATCGCCAAATATTTAATAGAAAACGGCAAGGCCGATGAACGATTTTTGAGAGAAAGAGTGAACGGACGGGATGAATATGTAAAAAGCCTCGCGCCGTACACACTTGAATATGCTGAGGAGAAAACCGGGATTGATCGAGAAACCCTTATCCAAATGGCAGAGATGATCGGGCAAGCTGACAGTGTGTGCGCATTGTGGGCGATGGGCGTGACACAGCATATTGGAGGAAGCGACACGAGCACGGCGATCTCTAACCTGCTGCTTGTGACAGGAAACTACGGAAAACCGGGAGCAGGTTCTTACCCATTGCGCGGTCATAATAACGTGCAGGGAGCAAGTGACTTCGGGAGTATGCCTGACAGAATGCCAGGCTATGAAAAAGTGACGGATGAACAAGTCCGCCAAAAATACGAGCGTGTGTGGGGTGTGCCGCTGCCGAAAGAGCCGGGTATGACCAACCACGAAATGATTGAAAAAATCCATTCCGGACAGCTGAAAGCGATGTATGTAAAAGGTGAAGAAATGGGCCTGGTGGATTCCAATATCAATCATGTACACGCCGCATATGAAAAGCTTGATTTCTTTGTGGTGCAGGACATTTTCCTTTCACGTACAGCGGAGTTTGCTGATGTGGTTCTTCCTGCGAGCCCAAGCCTTGAAAAAGAAGGAACGTTTACAAACACAGAACGCCGGATTCAGCGTTTGTATCAGGTATTTGAACCGCTGGGTGAATCAAAGCCGGATTGGCAGATTATTATGGAGGTTGCCAATAAGCTTGGCGCCGACTGGCACTATAAGCATCCTGCAGACATTATGGAGGAAGCAGCCAAGCTGTCGCCGATTTATGCCGGTGTCACCTATGAACGTCTTGAGGGCTATAATTCCCTGCAATGGCCTGTAAATGCTGATGGAAAGGATTCGCCTTTACTCTTTACAGAGCGCTTCCCTTTCCCGGACGGCAAGGCCATTCTCTACCCTGTCCAGTGGACAGAGCCTGAGGAATTCGGTGAGGAATATGATATCCATGTCAACAATGGGCGGCTCTTGGAGCATTTCCACGAAGGGAACCTGACTTACAAATCAAAAGGGATTTCGGAGAAAACACCGGAAGTGTTCTTAGAAATTTCTCCTGAGCTTGCGGCAGAACGAGGGATTCAGGACGGAACCCTCGTCAGACTCACATCGCCTTTCGGAAATGTCAAAGTGAAGTGCCTGATTACTGATCGAGTCAAAGGGAAGGAAGTATATCTGCCAATGAACGATTCAGGGGAAGCGGCGATCAACCTGTTAACAGGCAGCCATGCCGATAAGGATACCGATACGCCTGCTTACAAAGAAACATCGGCCAAGATGGAAATTTTAAAGCACGACGGAATCAGCCCGCTGCCTAAGATCAACCACCGCAACGGCAATCCGCAGCCGCAAATCGGTGTGCAGGTTCAAAAGAAATGGGCGCGGAAGGATTATATTTTTCCTGGTGACGCTGTGAAAAGGGGGATGGGCCATAATGGCTAAAGCGATTAAACGAATCCAAAAAATCGAGGTAACCGAAGAGGATCAGCGAAAGCGTGATTTGCGGGAAATTGAAGATGCTCTAGTTGATCACAAAGAAGCGATTCTCGAAACCTTGCATATGCTGGGCCATTTGAACGAGCGCGGTGTCCTGCCGTTGCTCCGCGGCCTTTTTGGCCAAGGGGATAAAGTTCTTGATATTCTGGTAAAAAATGCAGATACAGAGGAAACAGCCAATACGCTAAAAAATCTGCTTCTTCTGTTTGGAACACTCGGCATGCTGGACGTGAAGCAGCTGGAGCCTCTCATTTTGAAAGTGAATGCGGGTGTGGCAAGCGCTGTAGAACAGAAAAACAGCGAAGAAAAGACAGGTTATTTTGATATTATCCGCTCGCTAAAAGACCCGGAAATCAACAAATCAATTACACTGCTCTTTTCCTTTTTAAAAGGAATGGGACAAGATACAAAGGAGCTGGAACGCACGACGCAGCCTCCGGAACACCAAAAACATCATCAGGAACCTCGAGAGAAAAGAGGAATGAATAAGCGAGATTGACTTCCCACCCGAGCGGCTTCAGCCAGCTCGGGTTTTTTGATGAAAAGGTCTAATGGACTAGTAAAAAATATTCAAATACTAGGAAGAAGTAAGATTGTGATGAATGAGATAGAAATAATCGTTACTTTCTTACCTGTTAAGAAAAGGAAAAATCTGATTATAATAGAAATCGATTACTTTAGATGGGGGAACAATCATGAAAAAAGTCTTATTACTATTATTTGTCTTGACGATCGGGTTAGCGCTTTCAGCGTGCAGCCAATCGAGCGATGCGTCAGAGAAGGAAAAAACGAAAGAGAAAAAATCGCAAGAAGAGCTTGAAAAGGAACTTGATAAGGAATTGAAAAAAGGCGGTGAGCCGAAGACCAAAAAAGATGATCAAATACATAAAATAGGAGAAACATTTAAAGCAGGACATACGAATTTTACAGTGAATAAAGTTGATAGAGTGCAAAAAGGTGAATATATGAATGTTGGCGGAGCTGTAAATGAGGAGACAAAAACAATAAAAGATGATGAGGAACGGCTTATTATAGAAGTTACGATGGAAAATATAGGGAAAGATTCGATAAGCTACAATTTTATCGGGTTTGATTTAAGAGATAAGAATGATCAATCAGTGCGGCCTGTTTTTTCTATAGAAGAGAAGGGCAGAATCCTTATGGGAGGAACACTAGTATCGGGGAAAAAGGTTACAGGTGTACTCAGTTATGTCATCCCTAAAGGAGAACAGAAACATTACACACTGGTATATAATCCGTTTTTAGCTGATACAAATAGCAGTAATACAGAAGAGAGAGTAAAGGACGATATTGATTACTTGGTGAAGTTAGATTAGAAGCTAATTTACAGTTGCACGTTTTTCATCTGTGGAAAACGTGCATTTTTTATAGCGAAACTTGACTTGAAAGGATGAGTGATAAAAGTGCAAACCAAATGGCTGGAACGGGCACAGCGGATTCGGGCGATCGCACAGGCGGGGCTTGCTTTTTCCAAGGATGTGTACGACAGGGAGAGGTACGAAGAGCTAATGAAGCTCAGCGCGGAAATGATGGCGGATTACTCACAGACGGACATTGAAGTTATCACTGATTTATGGAAAAGGGAGAGCGGCTATCCGACACCGAAAGCGGATGTGCGCGGCGCAGTATTCCGAGAGAATCAGATTTTGCTTGTCCGGGAGAAGCATGATGAGCTGTGGTCGCTGCCGGGTGGATTTTGCGAGATTGGTTTATCGCCAGCTGAAAACGTCGTCAAGGAAATCAAAGAAGAGTCGGGGTACGATACAGAGCCGTCTCGATTGCTGGCCGTGCTAGACAGCCATAAACACTCTCATCCCCCTCAGCCTTATCACTATTATAAAATCTTCATCGCATGCAGCATGACGGGCGGGCAGGGGGAAACAGGGATCGAGACGAATCATGCCGCTTTTTTTCCGGAAGACAGCCTCCCGCCGCTTTCTCCAAAACGAAACACACCCTCACAGCTTAGCATGCTGTTTGACTTTTTGCGCCATCCGGACAAGAAAACGATATTTGACTAAAAAAGAAAGAGCCTATGGGCTCTTTCTTTTTTATAATGTAATGTGTTTTTCGTTGGCGAGTTTCAGAAGGGTCAAAATAGAATCGGCTTGTTTATGGCCGAGTTTTTGCTTTAATTTGTTTTCTTCAACTAATCGGCTGCCATAAATTTTGACAGAGGCTTTGTCGACGACAGTATGCCAGTTTTCCTGTTTTTTTCCCTCAACAAGCGGTTTTTCATGTCTCTCAGAAAAAGAGAACACAAAGAGTACGAATGCAAGTGAAAGTAGGATTCCGACAACTTGTTTTTTGTAATCAGTCTGTGCTGCCACGTTGTTCTCTCCTTCACCTTTTACCTTCTATTTAATCATAGAACCAAATTATTTTACATAATGGGAAAGTCATTTTTGGAGTTAGTGCATTTGGTTGAAAACAGAGACGTTTTTTGAGCGGAGCGGTGCAATTGAATCCATATTGGATTTGCGTGCTTATGCCTAAGGTCACGTTGTGAGCCAAAACAGCAGTGCAGAATAGAAAAAAATTGAAAGATTATGGTAAGATGAACGAAATTCGAGGGGGAATATATGATGCCTGCATCGAACATCGTGATCGCCTGCCTGCTGTTATCAATTTAATTATTTGTGGTAGTCCCTCTCTTTTTCGAAAGCGGGAGGTGAAGTGGAACATTCATTGCTGAATTTTTTCAAGGGAGTGACCATAATGAGTGTGTTAAACCGCCGGCAAGCCTTGCAGCGAGCGCTGCTCAATGGGAAAAACAAACAGGATGCGTATCATCCGTTTCCATGGTACGAATCGATGAGAAAGGATGCGCCTGTTTCCTTTGATGAAGAAAACCAAGTGTGGAGCGTTTTTCTTTATGATGATGTCAAAAAAGTTGTTGGGGATAAAGAGCTGTTTTCCAGTTACATGCCGCAGCAGACAAGCTCTATTGGAAATTCCATCATTAACATGGACCCGCCGAAGCATACAAAAATCCGTTCAGTCGTGAATAAAGCCTTTACTCCGCGCGTGATGAAGCAATGGGAACCGAGAATTCAAGAAATCACAGATGAACTGATTCAAAAATTTCAGGGGCGCAGTGAGTTTGACCTTGTTCACGATTTTTCATACCCGCTTCCGGTTATTGTGATATCTGAGCTACTGGGAGTGCCTTCAGCGCATATGGATCAGTTTAAAGCATGGTCTGATCTTCTGGTCAGTACACCGAGGGATAAAAGTGAAGAAGCTGAAAAAGCCTTTTTGGAAGAACGAGATAAGTGTGAGGAAGAACTGGCTGCGTTTTTTGCCGGCATCATAGAAGAAAAGCGAAACAAACCGGCGCAGGATATTATTTCTATTTTAGTGGAAGCGGAAGAAACAGGCGAGAAGCTGTCCGGTGAAGAGCTGATTCCGTTTTGCACGCTGCTGCTGGTGGCCGGAAATGAAACCACTACAAACCTGATTTCAAATGCGATGTACAGCATATTAGAAACGCCAGGCGTTTATGAGGAACTGCGCAGCCATCCTGAACTGATGCCTCAGGCAGTGGAGGAAGCCTTGCGTTTCAGAGCGCCGGCCCCGGTTTTGAGGCGCATTGCCAAGCGGGATACGGAGATCGGTGGGCATCTGATTAAAGAAGGTGATATGGTTTTGGCGTTTGTGGCATCGGCAAATCGTGATGAAGCAAAGTTTGACAGGCCGCACATGTTTGATATCCGCCGCCATCCCAATCCGCATATTGCGTTTGGCCATGGCATCCATTTTTGCCTTGGGGCTCCGCTTGCCCGTCTTGAAGCAAATATCGCGTTAACGTCTTTGATTTCTGCTATTCCTCATATGGAGTACGTCAGTATCACTCCGATTGAAAACAGTGTGATATACGGATTAAAGAGCTTCCGTGTGAAAATGTAATAGATAAGGAGACTGGAGATTCATGAAAAAGTACCATATTTCGATGATCAATATCCCGGCGTACGGACATGTCAATCCTACGCTTGCTTTAGTAGAGAAGCTTTGTGAGAAAGGGCACCGTGTCACGTACGCGACGACTGAGGAGTTTGCGCCCGCTGTTCAGCAAGCCGGTGGAGAAGCATTGCTCTATCATACATCCTTGAATATTGATCCTAAGCAAATCAGGGAGATGATGGAAAAGAATGACGCGCCCCTCAGCCTTTTGAAAGAATCACTCAGCATTCTGCCGCAGCTTGAGGAGTTATATAAGGATGATCAGCCTGATCTGATCATCTATGACTTTGTTGCGCTGGCTGGTAAATTGTTTGCTGAAAAGCTTAATGTTCCGGTCATTAAGCTCTGTTCGTCATATGCCCAAAATGAATCCTTTCAGTTAGGAAATGAAGACATGCTGAAGAAAATAAGAGAAGCAGAGGCTGAATTTAAAGCCTACTTGGAGCAAGAGAAGTTGCCGGCTGTTTCATTTGAACAGTTAGCTGTGCCGGAAGCATTAAATATTGTCTTTATGCCGAAGTCTTTTCAGATTCAGCATGAGACGTTCGATGACCGTTTCTGTTTTGTCGGCCCCTCTCTCGGAGAACGGAAGGAGAAAGAAAGCCTGTTGATTGACAAGGATGATCGCCCGCTTATGCTGATTTCTTTGGGTACGGCGTTTAACGCATGGCCGGAATTTTACAAGATGTGCATCAAGGCATTTCGGGATTCTTCATGGCAAGTGATCATGTCGGTTGGGAAAACGATTGATCCAGAAAGCTTGGAGGATATTCCTGCTAACTTTACCATTCGCCAAAGTGTGCCGCAGCTTGAGGTGTTAGAGAAAGCTGATTTGTTCATCTCTCATGGCGGGATGAACAGTACGATGGAAGCGATGAACGCAGGTGTGCCACTTGTCGTCATTCCGCAAATGTACGAGCAAGAGCTCACTGCAAATCGGGTTGATGAATTAGGCCTTGGCGTTTATTTGCCGAAAGAGGAAGTGACTGTTTCCAGCCTGCAGGAAGCGGTTCAGGCTGTATCCAGTGATCAAGAGCTGCTCAGCCGCGTCAAGAATATGCAAAAGGATGTAAAAGAAGCTGGCGGAGCGGAGCGTGCGGCAGCTGAGATTGAAGCGTTTATGAAAAAATCCGCTGTCCCGCAGTAAAAACATAAAAACCGAAATCAATTTGATTTCGGTTTTCTGTTTAAATATTTTTTTTCATCCCGCATCTCCGGCATTCTCTAAGAAATTTTCCGCCTTTTACAGAGCTTTTGAACAGTGTGTAATCACAGTTGTCGCAGCGCCCGCTGCGGGCGTCCGGATATTCATTGAATTCGTAAACAATCGATGTATCGTAGCCTTTTGTTTCATATTCTTCTTTTTTTGTTTCCATGTCGATCCTCCGTTACAAGACGTGTCTGCTGTTTATCTTACAGCAAGCTTCCGGCGTATTCAATGGATTTTAGGAGGTTGGGTTTATCTTGATTTCTCCCTTGGTTTGCGCCAAAATAGCTTTATTAAGCTTATATACATAAAAAGCCTATGCAAAGAGGAGAGGAAACGGGTATGGGAAAAGGGTTACTTGGAAAACGCGTGGCAATCGGTGGCTCACGAAAAACGGAAGAAATTAGTACAATCATTGAAAAACAGGGCGGAATACCTGTCATCCGGCCTCTCCAAGGTACTGTTTACTTAGCAGAGAAGCAGGTGGAGCCGGATTTGCGGACGTTTGCGGAAGAGAAAGCTGACTGGGTCATTTTCACGACAGGCATCGGGTTGGAGACTCTTGTCGATATGGCAGAGAAAATTGGACTGAAAGATGAGTTTCTGCAGGCCATTCGCCAAGCGAAAGCGGCATGCCGGGGATACAAAACGCTGTCTGCGCTGAAAAAGCTTGGGATCACACCGGAAGCTTCGGATGAAGACGGGACAACAAGAGGCTTAATCCGTTCTTTGGAGCCTCACGACTTTTCAGGAAAAACAGTCATGGTACAGCTTCATGGCGAAAAAGCGCCGGCTCTCATGGCATTTCTTGAAGAAAAAGGCGCGTCTGTCCTGCCGATTCTGCCTTATCAGCACATCCCGCCGGAGGAGGAAACGGTGGAGCGGTTATGCCGAGAGCTGATGAACGATGAGGTCGATGCCGTTTGTTTTACAACGGCCATTCAGGTTCGTTCCCTGTTTGATTTTGCCAAGGGGCGAGGTTATATCAATGAAGTGAAGAAGGTATTCGAAGAACGCGCCATCGCAGCTGCTGTCGGAAAAGTGACTGCTGAAGCACTGCGGGAAGAGGGCATTACGAGACTGCTTGCGCCAGAGATTGAGCGGATGGGTGCGATGATTGTTGAGCTGGCCAAGTATTATGAAGAAAAGGAATAACAAGTACAAAAAGCCGCTTTTCCCTCGGAAAGCGGCTTTTGTCTGTCATTCATTCTGCTTCAGCTGCTGATGAACGGTGAATAATGATGGGTATGTCAGCACGCTTAAGATTACACAAGTCAGCGCGGCTGAGGCCATCGTTGTAAACACGATTAAGAGTTGAAAGCGTACTGCCTGAATCGGGTCCGCGCCGGCTAGAATCTGGCCAGTCATCATGCCGGGAAGCTGGACAAGACCCAGTGTTTTCTGGCTTTCGAGCGTCGGGATCATACTCATTTTCATCGCTGAGGTAAGAATGCGCTGTATGGATTGCTTCGGTGTGCCGCCAAGTGACAATATTAATTGAATTTCTTCTTTGCGAACGCCGACTTCTGAGTTAAGCCGGTTTAGAAACAAACTTGAGAGCACCATCGAATTTCCGATGACCATCCCGCTGATCGGAATGACATATCGTGCCGTAAGCGGAATGATATGAAGAGACAGCAGAATTCCCTGCGTCACAATTTCTACGATTGCTAACGCGGCAAACACCCTCCAAAACGAACCGATAGTATTTTTCTTTCGCTTGATGACATTTTGCGCCGCCACCGCGAGCATTAACAGCACCATCAGCAGGATAAAAACAGGGTGGTCTCCGCGAAAAATCAGCGACAAAACATAACCGATGATAAGCAGCTGCACCGCGGCCCGGATGGTGGCGATGATCATGTCTTTTTCTACACCGGCTTTAAAGGATTTTGATAAAAACAAGGCGATCAAAACAAAGATCATCGTTAAAGAGAGAGAAAGGTAATCCATTACCGAGTGCCTCCCTTCAAAAATTCTTTCGCTGCTTCATGCTGCGGAGCGGAGAAAAATGTGTCGGTTTCAGCGATTTCAAGCAGCCGGCCATCTGCCATAAACCAAATGGTATCGGCTATTCGTTTTGCCTGCTCCATATTATGAGTGACCCACATGACTGTCCATTTTTTCTCTTGATGCTGACGTTTGATCAGTTCTTCAATCTCAAGAGCAGAAACCGGGTCCAAGGCCGATGTGATTTCGTCCAACAATAGAATGGAGGAAGGATTTGAGAGCGTTCTGGCCAGTGACAGTCTTTGCCGCTGCCCGCCCGATAAGTCTCTGGCGCTTCTGTCTAACAACTCTGGCGGCAGCCCTGCAAGCGAAGCCAGCTTTTCAGGAGAGTACAGCTGGGATTGATGCAGCCTTTGTACAAGACTTAAATTGTCACGCACTGTCCCGTCGAGCACGGGAGCCGATTGAAACGCGAGGGCTGCCGTTCGCCTCAGCTCATTGACATTCCATTCTCTGACTTCCTTTCCGTATATGTTGACTTCGCCGCTGTCAGGCGTTCTCATTAAATTACACATAGAAAGGAGGGTGCTTTTGCCTGAGCCGGAAGGACCTAAAACGGCTACGATTGCGCCCTGTTGAATGTCTCCGGTGACATCCTGCAGCACATCATAGGTTTGTCCATCTTGTTTATAGCTTTTTCTGACTGATCTGAAGGAGATGGCTGGTATGTTTTGTGTTTGATCGTTTGCTTCCATTACAATAATCACCTTTCAATATAAGTAGGCTGACATTATATTTAACTATAACGTGAAACAGATTCCTTTTGGTAGCACAAATAAAGGAGAACAGGCTTTCACCCATTCTCCTGCAGATGCTACGCAGTCAGATTTGACTGTGCTTTCTTTTTCGGTTTTCTCGGCTGTGAAGCGAAGGTATGTAACATCATCCCCGCTATTATAATGAACAAACCGGCAAATGATAAAAGAGATGGGAAAACGCCTGACAGCAGAACAATTTCACCAAGCAGCGCGAAAATCACTTCACCGGCTTGAGTGGCTTCAACAGCTGCGAGTTTTTGCGGATTGTCTCTTACCATATCAGTGGCCCAGAAAAATAAAACCGTCGCAATGATGCCTGAGCTGACGGCAACGATAAAGGATTGAACGGTTTGACTTGCTGTTGGAAGGCCATCTGACCACCAGCCGTAAGCTGCTAATATAAGCCAGAATGGAAGGCTTGCCAATGTCATTCCAAGCACGCGCTGAAATGTATCAAGCCGGCCTCCGTATTCTTCGAGCATTCTCCTGTTTCCTAACGGATAGGCAAAAGCCGCAATGACAACCGGCAGCACACTGAAAAGCAGCATCCTCCCAGAAAGCGATTCTGCATGCTGAAGCTGAATCAGAGCCGCTCCAACCAGGATGATCATGGAAGTGCCAAGTGAAACCAGGGGAATCTTTTGGCGAACGAGCTGCGGACCGCCCGGCATATCTTGTTTGACATAAAACAAAGGAGATAAGAGCACCCCGGCTACAATTGTAATTTGCCAGGTTCCGGCTATGAGCCACCCCGGACCGTATGCAGCCGCAAATGTAATCGGCGCGTAAAAAAGCACGAAGCCGACGAAGCTCCATTTGATCCAATAAAACGGCTTTTTCCTCATCTCTAGTAAGAGAGGCGTGAATGTCCCTCTCATGATGACAATCAAACATAAAAACGGCACCATAAAAATAAAGCGCAGCGAAGAGCTCCAAAGCCAGCTGCCTCCTGATAACTCCATCGCTCTGTTTAATATAAAGGTAACGGCGAAAAAGAGTGAAGCCAATATTCCGATAACGATAGCTTTCATGATATCCCTCATTCTGGCATTATTTTTTTATACTATACTATTCGGTATCATGCAGATCAATGGAATCATGAGAAAAACATCATGTTTTGCGAACCGCTATGTGTGGAAGACAAAAAAGGGAGGTGAAATTGATGGAAAAAGAGACACAGACATACTTCTTTCCGGATGACGGCAGGATTCCGAATCACCCTGATTTTCCGCTCGTGGTGTATCAAAACGCGCTTAAGGACACCGGACTGGCAGAGCGGATCGTCATCCGGCATGGCTGGTCAAACAGCTGGTCAGGGAGTGTTTTTCCATACCATCATTATCACAGCAATACGCATGAAGTCCTGATTGCCCTTAGGGGAGAGGCTGTGATTCAGTTTGGGGGAGAAAAAGGGGCTGCCATCCCTTTCAAATCAGGCGACGCAGTCGTGATTCCAGCCGGAGTCGGACATAAAAAGCTCAGCTCAAGTCCCGATTTTACTGTCCTTGGCGCCTATCCCGGTGGCGTTCAGTATGATATGAAGACGGGGAAACCGAATGAGCGGGAGGAAGCGCTCAAACAGATTAAGCAGGCGGCGTTGCCGGCGAATGATCCGATCACAGGAAAAAGAGAGCCTCTATTGGAAATATGGGTAAAGTGAAGGGGAGAAATTGCTGGATTGTCAATAACTAGTGCCGCAGAAACGATATGACATGAGCTCCATATAAATTAATTTCATAATCGAAGCAATTCACGTTCAAATTTTGTTCAAAAAGTGTTATCATATAGAAGGTAATCGAATTGGAGTTTTTTGTGTTTGCTATTTTCAGAGAGAGTAAAGGATTTTGACTTATTCAATTGTTTATTTTTAGATAAAAATAATACTGAATATGGCAAGATGAAAAACTGGGTAGTAAACATTTATTTTTGTAAATGATTGTGCACGAATTCACAATCCTTATTCTTATGCCTTAAAAGCGTGAGACAGGGAGAGGCACTACCCTTTCCAAAAAAATCAGCAAACTGCTTATAGTAAAGGAGAATTGGATATGCCAGAAACAATCGATCAAACAAATGCGTCTGTCAGCCAAAGCCAGCAAGATCTTATTGATCAGCTATTAAAGCCAGAAGTTCAAGAATCATTGACTGTTTTAGTTGACCAGCTTCCGAAGCTGACTGAGTTAGTGAATATTTTAACGAAGTCTTATGATTTCGCTCAGTCTGTAGCGACTGACGAAGTGTTAAAGAGCGACACAGTCGGTGCGATCACTGAAATTCTCGAGCCTGTAAAAGAAACAGCGAAAGAAGTAGCTGCGACTGCGATTGAAGCAAAAGACCGCGCGGAAGCAAGCAACGAAACAATTGGTCTTTTCGGCCTTCTTCGCATGCTGAAAGATCCTCAAGCTCAAAAGCTGTTCCGTTTTGCTAACAGCTACCTTGAAGTCATGAACGAACGCGAAAACCAAAAATAATCTCAGATTCAAATTGATATAAAGGACGGAGGATATACGATGTCAAAACATATTGTCATTCTAGGCGCTGGTTATGGCGGAGTTCTTTCTGCTCTAACAGTTCGCAAACATTACACAAAAGAACAAGCACGCGTGACAGTGGTAAACAAATACCCTACTCACCAAATCATTACGGAATTACACCGCCTTGCTGCAGGCAACGTGTCTGAAAAAGCGGTTGCAATGCCATTAGAAAAACTTTTCAAAGGCAAAGACATTGATCTTAAAATTGCGGAAGTAAGCTCTTTCTCTGTTGATAAAAAAGAAGTTGCGCTTGCTGACGGTTCTACATTAACTTACGATGCGCTTGTTGTAGGTCTTGGTTCTGTAACGGCTTACTTCGGCATCCCAGGTCTTGAAGAAAACAGCATGGTATTGAAATCTGCTGCTGATGCGAACAAAGTCTTCCAACATGTTGAAGATCGTGTGCGCGAGTACTCTAAAACGAAAAACGAAGCAGATGCAACAATCCTTATCGGCGGCGGCGGCTTAACAGGTGTTGAGCTTGTTGGTGAGCTTGCTGACATTATGCCGAACCTTGCGAAAAAATACGGCGTAGACCATAAAGAAATCAAATTGAAACTTGTTGAAGCAGGTCCGAAAATCCTTCCTGTTCTTCCGGATGATCTTATCGAACGTGCGACTGCAAGCCTTGAAAAACGCGGCGTTGAGTTCTTAACAGGTCTTCCTGTTACAAATGTAGAAGGAAACGTAATTGATCTGAAAGACGGATCTAAAGTTGTTGCCAACACATTTGTTTGGACTGGCGGCGTACAAGGTAACCCATTAGTCGGTGAATCAGGTCTAGAAGTGAACCGCGGACGCGCGACTGTAAATGACTTCCTGCAATCTACATCTCATGAAGATGTATTCGTTGCTGGAGACAGCGCAGTTTACTTCGGTCCAGACGGCCGTCCATACCCGCCAACTGCACAAATCGCATGGCAAATGGGTGAGCTGATCGGTTACAACCTATTCGCTTACCTGGAAGGCAAAACGCTTGAAACATTCAAGCCAGTAAACTCTGGTACACTTGCAAGCCTTGGACGCAAAGACGCGGTTGCCATCATTGGTGCTAATTCTACACCGCTTAAAGGTCTTCCTGCTTCCTTGATGAAAGAAGCAAGTAACGTACGCTACTTAACTCACATTAAAGGACTTTTCAGCCTGGCTTACTAATCCTTTTAATGAATCTGACATTGCCAAAAGCGTTCCTTACCGAGTGCTTTCTGGCAATGTCTTTTTTATGTTTATGACAGCGTTAACATTTCATTTTCAAAAAAGAGATTGATCCCAGAGGAATATAAAGGTAAAATAAAAACAAATCAAAATGTTAACGTTAACATTTTGAAATAGAATGAAAGACGGTGAGGACATGGAACCCTTCATGGGCGAAAACTTTTTATTGAAAAATGAAACCGCTGTCAGCCTCTATCATAATTATGCGAAAGACATGCCAATTATTGATTACCACTGCCACTTAAGTCCGAAAGAAATCTATGAAAATAAGACATTTCAAAACATCACGGAAGCCTGGCTGTATGGTGACCATTATAAATGGCGCATCATGAGAGCCAATGGAATTGAGGAGACATACATCACCGGAGATGCGCCTGATGAGGAGAAATTTATGGCTTGGGCGAAAACCGTGCCGATGGCGATCGGCAATCCGCTCTATAACTGGACTCACTTAGAATTGCAGCGTTTTTTTGGCATTTATGAGATTTTAAACGAGAAGTCTGGGCCGGCTATATGGAAACGGACAAATGAACTGCTCAAAGGGGAAGGCTTCGGGGCAAGGGATTTAATTGTGAAATCAAATGTAAAAGTTGTGTGCACCACAGATGACCCTGTTGATTCTCTTGAATACCATCTATTATTAAGAGAAGACAAAGACTTTCCTGTCAGCGTGCTGCCTGGATTTCGGCCGGATAAAGGACTTGAGATCAATCGTGAAGGCTTTCCTGAGTGGGTGCAGGCGCTTGAAGATGCCGCCGCCATATCGATTACAACCTATGATGAGTTTTTAAATGCGTTGGAAAAACGAGTACGATTCTTCCACTCAGCCGGCGGCAGAGTTTCTGATCACGCGATAGATTCAATGGTATTTGCCGAAACAACAAAAGAAGAAGCTGGACGGATTTTTTCTGACAGATTACAAGGAACAGAGGTTTCTTATGAAGATGAGAAGAAATTTAAGACACATACGCTTCAGTTTCTTTGCGGTTTGTATGCGGAGCTCGATTGGGCGATGCAGTTTCATATCAACGCTTTAAGAAACACGAATACAAAAATGATGAAAAGGCTCGGACCTGATACAGGCTATGATTCAATGAACGATGAAGAAATTGCTAAGCCTTTATACAAGCTGCTGAACTCAGTTGAGATGAAGAACCAGCTGCCGAAAACGATTTTATATTCACTGAATCCAAATGATAACTATGTCATCGCCAGCATGATCAACAGTTTTCAGGACGGTATTACCCCAGGAAAAATACAATTCGGCACAGCCTGGTGGTTTAACGATACTAAAGACGGGATGCTCGACCAAATGAAAGCGTTATCAAATGTTGGCCTTTTCAGCCGTTTTATCGGCATGCTCACCGATTCCAGAAGCTTTCTTTCGTATACGCGCCACGAATATTTCAGGCGGATCGTCTGCAATTTGATTGGAGAATGGGTGGAAAACGGCGAAGTGCCGCGCGATATGGAGCTTCTGGGAAGCATCGTTCAGGGGATTTGCTATGACAATGCGAAACACTACTTTCAATTTCAAGAAGAGAAAGCAAACGTGTAACAAAGTATCCGCTCAGTATCGCTGAGCGGATCACTATCCGAAAATTCTTAAGACACAGAGGTGGAACATGCGAACTGAACTGGCAAATAAGGTTGTGTCGGTCGAAACGGAAAAAAGGCTTTCATTGAAAGAGAAAATGTCCTATGGTTTTGGTGATTTTGGCAACGGTTTTATGTTTGATCTCGGCCAGATTTATTTATTGAAGTATTTCACTGATGTAGCGGGAATCCCCGCTGCGATGGCCGGCGGCATTTTTTTAGTCAGTAAGCTGTTTGCAGCGATAACAGATCCAATTGTCGGCTCATCAATCGATTATCGCAAAAATATCGGCAAACGGGGGAAATTCAGGCCTTATCTATTAATCGGCAGCATCGTGCTTGCGGTGCTTACTGTTCTTATTTTTCTGTCTCCCAATGTATCAACGACCGGAAAACTGATTTATGCATATGCATCCTATATGATTTGGGGCATCGGCTATTCGTTTGTGAATATTCCGTACGGCTCATTAGGGGCAGCGATGACTCAAAATTCTGAGGACCGGACCTCCATTTCGACGTTCCGCCAAATCGGATCACTTGGCGCCTTGTTTATCACAAGTGTGGCTGTGATGCCGCTGCTCGTCCAGTTTGATAATCCGAAGGTCGGCTACCCAGTGGTCATGGGCTTGTTCGCCGCGCTCGGTGTGTTTTGGTTTTATATTTGCTACCGCAACTGCAAAGAGCGCATTGTCATATCGGAAGCACCAAAAGAAAAATTAACACTCTCATCTGTCGTCAAAACATTTATTACAAATAAACCGCTGTTAACCCTTGTCCTGATGACGATTTTTTCAATTTCCGCATACAACATTAAATCCGCCATGCTCGTCTATTTCGCACAATATAACTTGGGCAATGTTGAATTAATGGCTTATATGAACTTCATCATTATTGGTTCTTCCTTTTTGGGCGTCGTATTCCTTCCAAAGCTCGTCAAGATGTTTGGAAAGAAACGAACGGCAATGATCGGCTTCGGCATCAGTGTGGCCGCGGATCTGATCAACTTTATGCTCCCATCTAACGTATATGTGTTTACAATTCTCGCCAGTATCGCCTTTATCGGAATCAGTATCCCAAATGGCATCACGTGGGCTCTTGTCTCCGATATTATCGACTATGGCGAATGGAAATCCGGTGAACGGAAGGAAGCAACGACATATTCACTTTTCAATTTCTCAAGAAAGCTTGCTCAATCTTTGTCTGGCTTTCTCTCGGGGATCGGTTTGGGGATTATCGGCTATGTCCCGAATGCAGTCCAGACAGCACAGGCGCTGATTGGCATCAAAGCGCTTCTGCTTCTGTATCCGGCCATTGCTTTGGCATTAGCGATGATCATTATCGGCTTTCTTTATAAACTCACAGACCAGCAGCATGCTCAGATCGTTCAGGATCTTCAGCAAAAGATCTGACAATATAATATAGAGAATATTTAAAATAATTTGTAAATAAAATGTGTTTGTAGGGGGTTCGCTAGGAGAGTGCCCAAAAAACTGAAAAGGAAGGAGGCACTTGCTTGAAAACGATAACAATTGCAGCTAAAGAAGCAAAGGAACTCGTTCGGCAAAAGCTGGCCAGTGCCGGTTTGAATGAACGAGATGCTGAAAAAGTAGCAGATGTTCTCGTACACGCTGATTTGCGCAATGTACATTCGCATGGCGTGCTGCGCACAGAACACTATGTGAACAGGCTTTTAGCGGGAGGGATCAATCCTGGGGCACAGCCTGTTTTTAAAGAAACGGGGCCTGTGACCGGGGTGCTTGACGGAGACGATGGTTTCGGTCATGTGAATTGCGACATGGCGATGGACCATGCAATTGACATGGCGAAGAAAAAAGGAGTCGGCATGGTCACGGCCGTAAACAGCAGCCATTGCGGAGCGCTAAGCTATTTTGTGCAAAAAGCGGCTGACGAAAAGCTGATCGGAATAGCAATGACGCATACAGACAGTATCGTTGTCCCGTTTGGGGGGAGGACTCCTTTTTTAGGGACAAATCCGATTGCTTACGGTGTTCCGGCTAAGCATAAAAAACCGTTTATCCTAGATATGGCGACATCCAAAGTGGCTTTTGGGAAGATTCTGCAGGCCCGTGAAGAGGGCAAAGAAATTCCTGAAGGATGGGGAGTCGATGAAAACGGAGAAGCAGTAACTGATCCTGACAAGGTCGTCTCACTTTCAACATTCGGGGGCCCGAAAGGCTATGGACTATCGATTGTGGTGGATGTGTTTTCAGGATTGCTGGCGGGCGCGGCTTTTGGCCCTCATATTGCCAAAATGTACAGCGGCCTTGATCAAAAAAGAAAGCTGGGGCATTACGTTTGCGCGATCAATCCAGCCTTTTTTACTGACTGGGATACGTTTTTAGAGCAGATGGATGCCATGATTGATGAACTGCAGCAATCACCGCCGGCTGTTGGATTCGAAAGAGTGTATGTGCCCGGCGAGATCGAGCAGCTGCATGAAGAAAGAAATAAGAAAAACGGAATTTCTATCGCTCGGAGCGTGTATGAATTCTTAAAAAGCAGGTGAGTAAAATGAAAGCGGTTCAAGTACGAAAAGCGTATGATCTGGTGACAGCGGAGGTGAAGAAGCCAGTTCTTTCAAAGGATGATGAAGTGCTCGTGAAAGTCAAGCGAGTCGGCATTTGCGGTTCAGACATGCACATTTATCATGGAACGAATCCGCTTGCTACCCTCCCGAGAGTTATCGGACACGAGGTAACGGGACAAGTGGAGGCAGTTGGTGCGAATGTACAGAGCCTAAAACCCGGTGATCATGTGGTGATTGAGCCGATTTCTTATTGCGGATCGTGCTATGCCTGCCGCAAAGGGCGGCCGAATGTTTGCGCCAAGCTTTCTGTATTTGGCGTACATGAGGACGGAGGCATGCGGGAATATATTGTGCTTCCGGAAAGGCAGCTTCACGCGGTCTTAAAGGACTTGCCTTGGGAGGAAGCAGTCATGGCCGAGCCTTATACGATAGGCGCCCAGGCAGTGTGGAGAGGCCAGGTGAAAAAAGGTGATACCGTCCTGATCCAGGGAGCGGGGCCCATCGGGATCTGTGTGTTGAAAATGGCAAAGCTGGCGGGCGCTGCTGTCATGATGACTGACTTGAACAACGAGCGGCTGGCATTTGCGAAAGAAAACGGCGCCGATGCTGTTGTAAATGTCCAAGCAGAACATGTTGCCGAGCGTGTCCTTGAATGGACTGGGAATGAAGGAGCAAACGTGGTCATTGATGCTGTTTGCCTGCCGGAGACTTTTGCACTTTCAATTGAGGCTGTGTCACCGGCGGGACATGTGGTTGTGCTTGGATTTGATGAAAGAGCTGCTCAGATTTCACAGCTGCCAATTACAAAAAAAGAAGTCACGATAACCGGATCGCGATTGCAGACCAATCAGTTTCCAAAAGTGGTAGAGCTTTTGAATGGAGGCCGGTTAGTGCATAACGGACTGGTGACCCATACATTTTCAGTTGATGACGTTCATCGCGCATTTCAGTTTATTAAGGAGCATCCAGATCAGGTGCGGAAAGCCGTCATCACGTTTGATTAAATGACTGAATCCGGAGGTGCGAGCATGAATATGACATTCCGATGGTATGGACGAGGCAACGATACAGTCACACTTGAACACGTGAAGCAAATTCCCGGAGTCAAAGGCATCGTTTGGGCTCTCCATCAAAAGCCTGTCGGCGACGTGTGGGAAAAAGAAGAAATCAGAGCCGAGACCGAATATATTCAATCCTATGGTTTTCATGCTGAAGTTGTAGAAAGCGTGAATGTTCACGAAGCGATTAAACTTGGGAACGAAGAACGCGGCCGGTATATTGAAAACTACAAGCAAACGATCCGCAACCTTGCCGGATTTGGCGTGAAAGTGATCTGCTATAATTTTATGCCGGTTTTTGACTGGACACGCACGGACATGTTCCGGCCGCTAGAAGATGGATCGACCGCTCTGTTTTTTGAAAAGGCCAAGGTGGAAAGCCTTGATCCTCAAGAGCTGATTCGGACGGTGGAGGATGCATCTGACATGACACTGCCGGGGTGGGAGCCCGAAAAATTGGCTCGGATCAAAGAGCTTTTTGCTGCCTACAGAACGGTCGATGAAGAAAAGCTATGGGACAATTTATCATTCTTTTTGCAGGAAATTCTTCCTGTTGCTGAGGCCTATGGTGTTCAAATGGCCATTCATCCGGATGACCCGCCGTGGCCGATTTTCGGACTGCCGCGCATTATCACAGGAGAGGCAAGTTATAAGAAACTGCGGGCGATATCAGATTCACCGTCTAATTGTATCACCCTTTGTACAGGTTCAATGGGAGCCAATCCCGCTAACGACATGGTGGAGATCGCTAAAACGTATGCCGGCATCGCTCCATTTTCACATATTCGCAATGTGAAAATTTATGAGAATGGTGATTTTATTGAAACATCTCATTTAACAAAGGATGGTTCAATCAACATTCAAGGCGTGATGGAAGAACTGCATAAGCAGGATTACGAAGGATATGTCAGACCGGATCATGGGCGCCATCTTTGGGGCGAGCAATGCCGCCCGGGATATGGCTTATACGATCGGGCACTTGGCATCATGTATTTGAACGGGCTGTGGGACGCCTATGAAGCAATGGCAAAAAAAGAGGTGGACGTATGATCCCGCTGCATGAGAACCTGGCTGGTAAAACGGCTGTCATCACTGGCGGCAGCGGCGTGCTTTGCTCTGCGATGGCACGGGAGCTAGCCCGTCATGGCATGAAGGTGGCGATATTGAATCGGACGGCTGAAAAAGGCCAAGCGGTCGTGAAGGAGATAACGGCGGCTGGCGGCACAGCGTGCGCTGTTGCTGCGGATGTGCTGGACAGGATGTCACTGGAGCGGGCAAAGGAAGACATCCTTGGCCAATTTGGCGCTGTTGATCTGTTAATTAACGGGGCTGGCGGCAATCATCCTGCCGCGATAACCGATGTGGAGACATATGAAGAAGCGGGAGAAGGCCAATCCTTTTTTGATATGGATGAGAGGGGCTTTCTAACTGTATTCTCCACCAATTTCACCGGTGCGTTTCTGGCCTCGCAAGTGTTTGGTAAAGAACTGCTGAAGGCACATTCACCCGCGATTATCAATCTTTCTTCGATGAGTGCTTATTCACCTATGACGAAGGTTCCGGCATACAGTGCCGCCAAAGCATCGATCAATAATTTTACGATGTGGATGGCTGTTCATTTTGCCGAAACCGGGCTGCGGGTCAATGCGATTGCCCCAGGCTTCTTTCTGACAAAACAAAATCATGATCTGCTGATCAACCAAGACGGAACATTCACCAGCCGATCTCACAAAATTATTGCGGGAACACCGATGAAGCGCTTCGGAAAACCCGAGGATTTGCTCGGTACGCTTCTTTGGCTGGCGGATGAATCCTATTCCGGTTTTGTCACTGGGATCACCGTTCCTGTCGATGGAGGATTTATGGCTTATTCAGGTGTGTAACGAAAGCGATGCAACAGAAACTGAACCAATATAGGGGTGAGGTTGAGATGTTTTCAAAAGATAAGCTTCCCGTTATCCTTTTTTTGTTCCTGGCAGGGGTGATTAATTACCTGGATCGCTCGGCGCTTTCCATTGCAGCTCCTTTTATTCAGGATGATCTCACATTGTCTGCCACGCAAATGGGCTTGATTTTCAGCAGTTTTTCGATTGGTTATGCCATTTTTAACTTTCTTGGGGGCGTGGCATCCGACCGCTATGGGGCAAAGCTGACCTTGTTTGTCGCGATGGTTGTTTGGTCGCTGTTTAGCGGAGCAGTCGCCCTCGCTTTTGGCTTTGTCAGCCTGCTGATTATACGCATTCTCTTCGGAATGGGAGAAGGCCCGCTTTCGGCGACCATCAACAAGATGGTGAACAACTGGTTCCCGCCGACCCAGCGGGCGTCTGTTATCGGTGTAACCAACAGCGGCACGCCGCTCGGGGGAGCCATTTCTGGCCCGATAGTCGGCATGATCGCAGTGGCGTTCAGCTGGAAGGTATCCTTCGTTCTCATTATGATTATTGGATTGATATGGGCAGTGCTCTGGTTCAAGTTTGTCAAAGAAAAGCCGCAAGAGACGATGAAGGAAGCACCGGCAATAAAAGCAGAAACGTCTCCCGGAGAAAAAATTCCGCTCACCTTTTACCTGAAGCAAAAAACGGTCCTGTTCACGGCGTTCGCTTTTTTCGCTTACAACTACATCCTCTTCTTCTTTTTGACGTGGTTTCCGAGCTATCTTGTCGACGAACGGGGATTAAGTGTTGAATCGATGAGTGTCATTACGGTCATCCCGTGGATTTTAGGCTTTATCGGGCTGGCTGCGGGGGGATTTGTTTCTGACTATGTGTACAAAAAAACGGCCCGAAAAGGTGTGCTGTTCTCGCGCAAGGTTGTGCTTGTCACGTGTTTGTTTTCATCAGCTGTCCTGATTGGTTTTGCCGGGCTTGTGGCAACGACTGCGGGGGCTGTCACTCTTGTCGCTCTGTCAGTGTTCTTTCTTTATTTGACCGGTGCTATCTATTGGGCTGTCATTCAAGATGTGGTTGATCAAAACAATGTCGGTTCTGTTGGCGGCTTCATGCATTTCCTCGCCAACACGGCAGGAATTATCGGCCCGGCTCTAACCGGATTTATTGTTGACCAAACAGGCACGTTTTCTGGAGCATTTTTGCTTGCCGGAGGGCTGGCTGTCTTCGCTTCACTTGCTGTGATTCGTTTTGTCCGTCCAATCATTGGCAAGCCAGCAGGAACAGAAGCTGAGAATCCTGTGTCTTATTAATCTGGAAATATAGTGGGAGAGGCGGTATGTTTGATGATACAATATACAGTAAATAATCGCAGCCGGTATGATAAGGAAGGGAATTAGATGGTAACCATAAAAGATATCGCAAAACTCGCAAACGTATCCCACACAACCGTTTCCAGAGCACTCAACAACAGTCCTTACATCAAAGAACATACGAAGAAAAAGATATTAGAGCTAGCAGAGCAGCTCAACTATACACCAAATGTAAATGCGAAAAGCCTGGCGATGCAAAAGTCGCATACGATCGGGCTGTTCTTTACAAGCATTACAAACGGAACCTCACACAGCTTCTTTGCAGACACAATCAAAGGCGTCAATCAAGCCATAAGTGAGGATTACAATCTGTATGTGCGCGGCATTGATGATCTGAAAAACTATGACTCCGTTACACCGATGAGGTATGACGGCATCATTTTAATGAGCCAAAGTGACATTGATAATTCTTTCATTTACCATATTCGCGAAAAAAACATTCCGCTTGTCGTGCTGAATCGTGATATTGATGATCGCACCATCACGAATATTTTGTCCAATGACAAGGAAGGCTCTCAAGAAGCTGTAGAATACTTCATTCAGTCCGGCCATCAAGACATCGCCATCATCGAGGGGATCGAAGGCTTTAAATCCTCCCAGCAGCGAAAGGAAGGCTACTTATCTGCACTGATTCAACATCATATTCCGATCAAGCATGAATACAGTGTCAAAGGACAGTACGATATGGAAAGCGGCTTTCAAGCGATGGAGAGGCTGCTGGCACTGCCGAATCCTCCAACCGCTGTTTTTTGTTCGAATGATGACATGGCAATCGGAGTGATGAATGCGATATTCGCAAAGGGCCTGCGCGTTCCTGATGATATTTCGGTGATTGGGTTTGATGATATTGGGTTTTCACAGTACATCACGCCAAGACTTACAACAGTAAAGCGCCCAGTGGAGAAAATCAGCGTGCTCGGTGCGCAAAAACTCTTGTCTCTGATCAGCGAGCCCGAAACAAAAGCAGAAAAAATCTTGGAAAACACAAAATTCATGGTGCGTGATTCAGTCAGACGATTGACGACGTGATGCCCCGTTTTTCAGCGGGCATTCTTTTATAAAGAAAAATGTTAACGTGTGCATAAAAAGAGGGAGGCAATAAGGATGCAGAAACTGAATAAAAATGTGTACGATCACTATACTCGGTATCCAGAAAAAATTCTCCAATTCGGAGAAGGAAACTTTCTTCGGGGATTTGTTGATTGGCAGATTGATCAATTGAATCAACACGCTAATTTTAATGGGAGCGTGGCAGTTGTCCAGCCAAGAGGCTCAGAAAAAATCAAACGATTAAATCAGCAAGATGGATTATATACGCTTTTTTTACAAGGAATGAAAGACGGAGAAGCGGTAAACGAGCATATGATTATCAACTCAATAAGCCGGGGGATTGACCTGTTTTCTGATTATGAAGCATACAAAGAATTGGCATCAAGCGAAAGGCTTCGGTTTATCATCTCCAACACCACTGAGGCTGGGATTGTATGTGATGAAAAAGATCGTTTAGAGGATAGGCCGCAAAAAACATTCCCTGGGAAATTAACTGCATTTCTCTACTTCCGCTATCAGGCTTTTAAAGGAGATCAGACAAAAGGGTGTGTCCTAATCCCATGTGAGCTGATTGAGAACAACGGTGAAAAGCTGAAGGAAACGGTTCTTCATTATGCAGGTCTGTGGAAGCTGGAGGAAGGATTTACACAGTGGATTCATGAGGCTAATACATTTTGTAATAGTTTAGTAGACCGGATTGTTCCGGGTTTTCCCGTCGACAGCATTGATGAGATCACGGCGGATCTTGGCTATCAGGATGATTTGATAGTTGTGGGAGAGCAATATTATTTATGGGTTATCGAGGGGCCTGATTGGATTGGAAAAGAACTTCCCTTTGCGGCTGCAGGGCTCCATACAAAGATCGTCAGCGACCTCACCCCATACCGGACTAAAAAAGTAAGAATTTTAAATGGCGCTCATACAGCAATGACGCCAGTGGCTTTATTATACGGCTTGAAAACTGTTAAAGATGCTGTCGAGCATCCGGAAGTGGGGCGATTTATAAGAGAGCTGATTGATGACGAAGTTCTTCCTGTTTTAAAAATGGAAGGTCTTTCTCAGTATGCTGACGATGTGCTGAACCGTTTTAAAAACCCGTATATTAAGCATTACCTGGAAAGCATTGCATTGAACTCCGTTTCCAAATTCAAAACGAGAAACCTGCCGACTCTTAAGGAATATGCTGAACAAAAGGGACAGCTTCCTGAACGCTTGGTGTTTTCTTTCAGCGCTCTTCTGTATTTTTATCATAATAATGAGACATTGCAGGATGATCCGGCAGTGCTTCAATTTTTCAAAGAGGTTTGGTGTCAGGAGGATGGCGACATGCTTCGGATTGCATCAAGAGTGTTAGGCGAACAGCGGCTGTGGGGGGCAGATCTCAATGAGATACCGAAGCTGACTGATAGAGTCGCTGTTTACTTGAATCTTATTCATGAGCTGGGCATGCAGCGGGCTCTTGAACAATACTGCATACAAGGGGGAGAGGTACGTTGAAGTCGTTTATAAAGATTCATAAGCAAGATAATGTCCTTCTTGCTCTGCGGGATATCCAAAAGGGAGAGAGGCTGCATGCGGACGGCGTGTCGATTGAAGTAAAAGATGATATAAAAAGAGGCCACAAGATTGCATTGCAGCCTATTAAAGAAAATGACAGCATCATTAAATACGGGTTTCCAATCGGTCATGCATCACAAGATATCTCGATCGGAGAGCATATTCATGTCCATAATACGAAAACAAACCTGTCTGATATCCAATCATACAGCTATACACCGAGATTTGATGAAAATCCGTATACTAATGAGAACCGGACGTTTAAAGGTTTTAGAAGAGAAAACGGAGATGCGGGTGTACGGAATGAATTGTGGATTGTCCCAACTGTCGGCTGTGTCAATGGAATAGCAGAAAAAATGCTGCAGCGTTTTGTCAGAGAAACAGGGGATATCGCTCCATTTGATAACGTACTGGTGTTAAAGCATCAATACGGATGCTCGCAGCTTGGCGATGATCACGAAAATACGAAGCAAATCCTGCTGAATGCCATTCGCCATCCAAATGCCGGCGGCGTCTTGGTGTTAGGGCTTGGCTGTGAAAACAATGAGCTGGCAAGAATGAAGGAAGCACTGCAAGATGTGAACTTGAAGCGGGTGAAGTTTCTGGAATCCCAGTCGGTGACCGACGAAATGGAGGCAGGCGTTGCTTTGCTGAAGGAAATTCATGAAGCGGCCAAAGGAGATAAGAGAGAAGACATTCCGCTGTCTGAACTGAAGATCGGGCTGAAATGCGGAGGTTCGGACGGTTTTTCCGGCATAACCGCAAACCCGCTGCTAGGCCGTTTTTCAGATTATCTCATTGCACAGGGAGGGAGCACGGTGCTGACGGAAGTACCGGAAATGTTCGGCGCAGAAACCATCCTGATGCAGCGGGCTGCCAATGAAGAAGTGTTTCATAAGATAGTCCAATTAATCAATGATTTTAAACAATATTTTATCAAACATGATCAGCCGGTGTACGAAAATCCTTCACCGGGCAACAAAGCGGGCGGCATTTCTACACTTGAGGATAAATCGCTGGGCTGTACGCAAAAAGCGGGGATTTCTCCTGTCACGGATGTCTTGAAATACGGGGAAGTGCTCAAGACAAGAGGGCTGACGCTTTTGAGCGCGCCAGGCAATGATTTGATCGCCTCCTCCGCATTGGCGGCGGCCGGCTGCCAAATTGTCCTCTTTACAACGGGGAGAGGCACGCCGTTTGGCACCTTTGTCCCGACGGTGAAAGTAGCGACAAACACCGAGCTGTATGAAGCGAAGCCGCATTGGATTGATTTTAACGCAGGCCTTTTAGCAGAGGATGATGTTCATGAGGAATATGTGCTGCGTGAGTTTATCCACTATATGGTTGAGGTGGCAAGCGGCCAGCTTGTGAACCATGAAAAAAATGATTTCAGAGAACTCGCCATTTTTAAATCGGGTGTGACGCTATAATAAGAAAAGGCTATCCTTCAAGCGGATAGCCTTCTTCATTAAATCAATTTTAAACCGCTGACTAAAATAATGGACGCCATAATAAATTGCAGCGGACGCGGGGAGAATCGAGGCGAAAGATGGCTTCCGATCAGCACGCCGGGAATTGAACCAATGAGCAGATTAGCTGCCAGCATGTAATCCACGCTTCCGAAGCTAGCGTTCAAAATGCCTGCTGCCGTAACAAGAAGAAATGCATGCGCGATATCGGTTCCGACAATCTGTGACGCTTTCATGTTAAATAAGTAAATCATGGCGATTGCAAATAATGAGCCGGAACCGATTGATGTTAAGCCGACGATAAACCCAAACACAACACCAATAAGAATCGTCAGAGCCCGCTTATTTTCAAGCGGCATCAGCTGCCAGCGGTTGGGACGAAGTTTTCTATCCAAAAACAAACGAACGATGATTGAAATGGCAACCAGCGTTAACACATATCCTAGAGCGTGCTTAATAATTTCTTCCTGATGCTGGTGAAAGGCGGGGAACAAATGCAAGATGCCAATGGCTAGCGAAGCACTCGGAATACTGCCGATGGCTAAGTATTTTACCAATTTAAAGTTAATCGTTTTCTGCCGCCAATGGGAGGCAACGCCAAAGAGCTTTGTGATCGAGTTATATACAAGATCTGTACCGACCGCGATGGAAGGATTAATTCCAAGCACAATTAAAAGGGGAGTTAATAAGGCCGCTCCACCCACTCCCGTCAATCCGACTAAGGCTCCGACAAACAAACCCATCAATATGATGCTTACACTCATGATAAAGGCCTCCTGAAAACCCGACTATTTTTATCAGATTATATATGATTAGGACGCGTTAATCAATTAAATTTTTTGAATTTTTGCACGTTAGCTGCTTGAAATTTTGGTATGCTCAATATCTCTATTCATTTGCCCTATAATGAGTGTCTGGACGAAATCGAGAAGTACTAAAGGCGCAAAAAAAAGATACCTCTTAACAGGTATCTTTTTTCTTGTTTACGCTACATGCGCTGCTGATAGAAAGGAAGCTCAGTGTGGCCCATTTCACGCACATAAACGAACAGGTTGCCTTTATGGTGAATTTCATGCTCCATTGCAAGCTGAAGCAGCGCGCGGCCTGTGACTTTTCTGCCGAAAGCGGATGTCAGATCAATTTCTCTGTCCAGCTGCTCTTCAGTCAGCTGTTCAAGGATAGCGACCGTTTTTTCTGTATATGTTTTTGCCAGAACATTGAGGTCTGTTTCTGTTTCTTCCTGCTTGTTTTGAAATGGTGAGGCATTGCCTTCCTTAATGACATTTGCGAACAAGTGGAAAGACGTAAGAATGTGTTTGACCAGCTCTTCTGCTGACATTGATGTTTCTGCCGGTTTGTAGCTGTAATGGTCTTTGCTGATTTTTTCGGCAAGCTCATTGGTCACGTTTCGATGGGATAAAAAATGGCTGACAATTTGATTGGATTGGCTCATTATGATCTCCTCCATATGTAAAAATAAATGGTGCAATGAAATCCTATATCAACGGTTATGAATTCACAAGTAATATGCTGTGGGATGAAACAAAATGCTATGTCAATCGTATATATAACGTTCACAAAACATGAAATGGAGTATAAACATGACTAATATACCTTTCATTTATCAGTACGAAGAAAAAGAGAATGAAAGAGCTGCGGCGGGCTACGGCACTTTCGGTTACCTTATCACACGGATTGAAGAAACGCTTTATGATCAATACGGTGTATTCTATGAGCTCTATGCCAGTGATGATCCAAATACGGAATACTGGGAGCTTCTTGTAGAAGATGTCCGCAGCGGTTCATTGGAGCCTGAGCATGTGGCATATATATTTGAAAAGCTTGAAAAGAAAACCTTTGCTTACGATGAAGATGAGAAAGAACCGGATTATACCGTCTATAAGTCTATAAGAAACAGTGTATACGCGTATCCTGAAAAGGGAGTTGCTTTTGCCAGAATTCCATATTTTCAAGATGGGAGCATTATGAGTTTTGATTGTCTGTTTGCGGTTAACGATGAAAGGATGCGTGCATTTCTGGAGGGAGTCAGACCGCGTCTTTGGGAAAAAAGCAAGCGGAAAGTGACCGTGTTTACGGATGGAGATGGAGGGACTTCAAGAGAGCAGGAAGCCATTGTCAGAGAGGTTCAGCGGAGTCAAGTCATCATGAATCCGCTATTGAAAAAGGAGATATACAGATCAATTGATCAGTTTTTTCATAATGATAAATCGTTTTATCAAACATATGACATCCCTTACAAGCGCGGCATTCTGTTATATGGACCTCCTGGAAACGGAAAGACGACGTTAGTGAAGTCGATCGCAGGCAGTATCGATGCACCTGTTGCTTATTGGCAAATTACTGAATTTACGTCGAGCGAGACAATAGAAGAAGTCTTTCAGGCAGCGAGACGCCTCGCTCCTGCAGTTCTGGTCATCGAGGATATAGATTCGATGCCGGAAGATGTGCGGTCCTTTTTTCTCAATACGCTGGACGGCGCGACATCAAAAGAGGGGCTATTTCTCATCGGTACGACAAACTATCCCGAAGAGATCGATCCAGGTTTGATGAATCGTGCAGGGCGATTTGACCGTGCCTATGAAATCGGGCTTCCGGATGAAGAGCTGCGGCTGGAATATATGAAAATGAGAGGCTTTGGCATCTTTTTGAGTGAAGGAGAAATAAAAAACGCCGCAAAACTTACAGAAGGCTTTTCCTTTGCACAGCTGGGAGAATTATATGTATCTTCAGCCCTTCAATGGCACCAAGAAGGGAATCACCATATTGAAACCATGGTGAAAAACATGACAGGAGAGCAAAGAAAAAGCCAGCGGGGAAGCTGGATGGAAAGAAACAAAGTCGGTTTTCACTAAAAGAAAGCACGGGTGTTTGAAAAACCCGTGCTTTTTTGTTGCGGTTAGCCGAAATTCGACAATTGCGGTTATTTTGCGTTCTTCTTTTTCTTGTAAATATGATAAAATATGACATATCTCGGGTAATTCAAAAGGGGGGATTAATTGAGGATGAAGCAGACGATTCCGTCCTCTTATGTCGGGCTTAAAATTAATGAATGGTATACTCATATCCGGCAGTTCCACGTCGCTGAAGCCGAACGGGTCAAGCTCGAAGTAGAAAGAGAAATTGAGGATATGGAAGAAGACCAAGATTTGCTGCTGTATTATTCTTTAATGGAGTTCAGGCATCGTGTCATGCTGGATTACATTAAGCCTTTTGGAGAGGACACGTCGCAGCTAGAGTTTTCAGAATTATTAGAAGACATCGAAGGGAATCAGTACAAGCTGACAGGGCTTCTCGAATATTACTTTAATTTTTTTCGAGGAATGTATGAATTTAAGCAGAAGATGTTTGTCAGTGCCATGATGTATTATAAACGGGCAGAAAAGAATCTTGCCCTCGTCTCGGATGATATTGAGAAAGCCGAGTTTGCTTTTAAAATGGCTGAGATTTTTTACAATTTAAAACAAACCTATGTTTCGATGAGCTACGCCGTTCAGGCATTAGAAACATACCAAATGTATGAAACGTACACCGTCCGCAGAATCCAATGTGAATTCGTTATTGCAGGTAATTATGATGATATGCAGTATCCAGAAAGAGCATTGCCCCACTTAGAACTGGCTTTAGATCTTGCAAAGAAAGAAGGCAATCCCCGCCTGATCAGTTCCGCCCTGTATAATCTCGGAAACTGCTATGAGAAAATGGGTGAACTGCAAAAGGCAGCCGAATACTTTGAGAAATCTGTTTCTATTTGCAAGTCGGAAAAGTTCGATAATCTTCCGCATTCTATCTACTCTTTAACACAAGTTCTGTATAAACAAAAAAATGACGCCGAAGCGCAAAAAAAGTATCGTGAAGGATTGGAAATCGCCCGTCAATACAGTGATGAATTATTCGTGGAGCTTTTTCAATTTTTACATGCGTTATACGGAAAAAACATAGACACAGAATCAGTCTCACACACCTTTCAATTTCTTGAAGAACATATGCTGTATCCTTATATTGAAGAGCTGGCGCATGATGCTGCCCAATTCTATATAGAAAACGGACAGCCCGAAAAAGCACTTTCATTTTATGAGAAAATGGTGCACGCACAAAAACAAATCCAGAGAGGAGATTGTTTATATGAAATCTAAATGGATGTCAGGTTTGTTGCTCGTTGCGGTCGGGTTCAGCTTTACTCAGGTGATGGTTCATGCAGGTGAAACAGCAAACACAGAAGGGAAAACATTTCATATTGCGGCACGCAATCAAACATGATGCATAAAAAAAGACCCTTAGGGGTCTTTTTTATTTCTTCAGCTTCCATTCTTTTATCGTCAGCTCAGAAGATCCACTTGCCACCAGCGGATCCGCATGGCCGATTTCCGCTGCCTCTTCCAGTGAATCTGCTTCGATGACATACGCTCCGCCTGTGGCGTCGCTAAATGGCCCAAACATTTTTAAACGTTTTTCTGCTTGTAAACGATCCAGAAATTCATAGTGCCCAGCCACATGCTCCTGATTAAATTTCTCCGTTCTCATTGTCAGCATTAAATATGTATACATATTCAGACCCTCCGTGAACTTCAGTTTAACACATTTATCCATATTACGGTGATAGATGATATGAGCTTTTCGTCCTACGAATGCCACCTATTTATGAAAAAAGAAAAGGAGAGATGATAGGTGAGCATTCCAGTAAAGAAAAATTTGGTTTCTGAGGCGAAATACGCGTTGAAGTGTCCTAATGCAATGTCCGCTGAATACATTACCATTCACAACACGGCAAACGATGCATCAGCGGCCAATGAAATCAGCTATATGATCGGGAACACAAGCTCGACAAGCTTTCATTTTGCGGTCGATGATCAAGAGGTGATTCAAGGTCTGCCGCTTAACCGAAACGCTTGGCACACTGGTGACGGCACAAACGGTCCGGGAAACCGCAAATCAATCGGTGTTGAGATTTGCTACAGCAAATCGGGAGGCCCGAAGTATGAGGCAGCTGAAGCCTTGGCGATTTCATTTGTTGCACAGCTTTTGAAGGAGCGCGGCTGGGGCATCGATCGTGTGAGAAAGCACCAGGACTGGAACGGAAAGTATTGCCCGCACCGCATTTTATCAGAGGGGCGCTGGGATCAAGTGAAGGCGGCAATTGAAAAGGAATTAAACGGGGGCTTATCAGCTAAAAAAGCTGCAGTCTCTTCTTCAGCGTCTGTATATCATGTGAAAAAAGGCGACACATTGTCAGGGATTGCCGCATCACACGGAGTCAGTGTGAAAACGCTGCAAAGCATCAATCATATTACTGACCCGAATTACATTAAAGTCGGACAAGTGATCAAACTGCCTCAGACGGCATCTGCTTCTAAAAGCCATGCCGCATCCTCATATCCGCTCCCATCCGGCGTGATCAAAGTGACAAGCCCGCTGACGAAAGGGACAAAAGTAAAGCAGGTGCAGACCGCTTTAGCCGCTCTTTATTTTTATCCTGATAAAGGAGCGAAAAATCACGGCGTTGACGGCGTTTATGGACCGAAAACAGCAAATGCAGTGAAACGTTTTCAGTCTGTCAGCGGTTTAACGGCTGATGGGATTTACGGTCCGAAAACGAAAGCGAAGCTGGAGGAAAAGCTGTAAATGAAAAGCCGGAAGCTGTGAAGCTTCCGGCTTTTTATCTTACATACAGACTGCGGCAAGCACCTTTTGAATATCATAAATGCTCTCATCTTTTTTAAACTGCTTTGAGACGGCAGGAAGTTCTGCGCCGGAGATCCAAATTTTCAGCTCTGAATCGAGATCAAAGCGGCCGGCGGTTTCCACGCTGAATCTGGAAATGCTTTTGTACGGAATCGATTGAAATTCCGTTTTCTTGCCTGTGATTCCCTGTTTATCCACAAGGATAAGCCGCTTTTCAGTAAAGACAATCAAATCGCGAACCAGCTTAAACGCGGCTTCAACATTCTCACCCTCCAGCAAAATATGGGCAAGCTCTTCTTTCACAGCTGCCGTTGACAGTGTTGATGCATTGCCGAGTAATCCATCAATAAACCCCATCATATACCTCCTCTGCGTATTCTATCAAATCATACTATAAAAAAGGTTTTCATTCATGGATGAGTAGAGTAAACTGGTGCTGACTGGTAAAGGGGGCGTTCAAAATGACAGATAGGTATGACAGCTTTGCAGCCCTTTCTGCTTCTGAGTCGGAGTACCGGATTATTTATGAGGAGAAAAACGGAAGTGAGCTTATCGTCCTCGGTCCCCACGGCGGCAGAATTGAGCCTGGCGTCAGTGAATTGGTGCGGGCATTTTCGGATCGATGTTCCATCTATTTGTTTGAGGGTCTAAAGCCGCGAAGCAACCGTTCCTTGCATCTCACTAGCATTCGTTTTGATGAGCCGCTGGCTTTAGAAAAAGTGAATGACCACCATTACGCATTAGCGTTTCACGGGTATTATGATCCAAACATCCCGCATACTTTGGTCGGCGGGGCGGATCGTAAAAAAGCCAAGCTCATTTGTGAGCGTCTGAATGAAGCGGGTTTTAGCGCCGAGCTCACTAATGAGAAAGACCGCCTGGCAGGTGTACACCCAAACAATATTGTCAATCGGACGAAAAGAGAAATGGGGCTGCAATTGGAGGTGAGCACGGCACAGCGAAACGCGCTGTTCTGCAATTTTGGGTGCCGTGATAAAAGCTACATACAAAACGATTTGTTTGATCGATATGTGGAAGCTGTCAAGCTTGGCTTTTATACATAAAACGAAACGGGACCTGCACTGTCAGCCTATTCCTTCATACGCTGGGATTGTGCGAAAGTGTAGGGAGGAATGATTCATGTTTTATCATATAAAAGAGCTTCAATATCAAGCAAAGCCAGCTCATCCCGATCCGGTTTATGCGAAAAAACTTCAAGAGGTGCTCGGCGGCCAATTCGGTGAAATTAGCGTCATGATGCAGTATTTGTTTCAAGGGTTTAACTGCAGGGCGGATGCTAAGTATAAAGATTTGTTATATGATGTGGGGACCGAAGAGATCGGGCACGTAGAAATGCTGGCAACGATGATTTCCAGGCTTCTGGACAATGCACCCGCGGATGTACAGGAGGATGCTTATAAAAGCAATCCTGCTATCGCAGCAGTCATGTCAGGGATGAATCCTCAGCACGCGATTGTGTCCGGATTGGGGGCGATGGCATCAGATAGTGAGGGCTATCCGTGGAATGCAAAATACATTATCTCAAGCGGAAACCTGCTGGCCGATTTTCGCGCTAACTTAAATGCGGAGGCCCAAGGACGCCTTCAGGTGACACGGCTTTATGCCATGACCGATGATCCAGGGGTAAGAGATATGCTGTCATTTTTGATTGCAAGGGATACCTATCATCAAAATATGTGGTACGCGGCCATTAAAGAGCTGGAGGAAAGAGAACGGGATATTGTCGTCCCGACGACGTTTCCACGTGAGCTCGAAAAGCAAGAAGTCTCCTATGATTTGTTTAACTTTTCCAGGGGGGATGAAAGCTCGCAAGGAAGATGGGCACATGGGGAAGCCTTTGACGGCCGGGGTGAATTCAGGTATATCCCGGCTCCGATTGCGTTCGCATCTGCGCCTCATCTTAAACCGGCGCCCATGTGGCTGCATAATACAGTTCCCCCAATGTCGAAATGTTAGGTTCTCTTCTGGGCTGAGGAATATATCCTTAGCCCGTATTTGATCAGATGTTTTTGCCAATATGATATAACGCTTTTTCCTCAGCGACCTGCAAGTGCTGCTGATCGCCTTCCTCGTACGCATTTGGCCGCTTGTGAGATAATAAATAAGCGAGCCGCTTCTGAAATTGAATACCTGCTTTACGCCGTTCAAACATGTCAAGCCTTTTATCAGCAAATTCCTTTGTTACCCGGAATACCGCCGCAATTGTGGCGAGTGCCTGGCTTCTCCATTGCGGCAGTTCCATCTGCAACAGCATAAAGGTTGGCACACAGAAGTGGTACATAAATTGATTTGCCTGGAATTCTTGAAGCTCTCTGAAGAGCTTGTTCATCTGAAAATGATTGCCTGCATGCTTTAACACGTGGCACAGTTCATGGCCAAAATCCTCCCATTGCTCTTCCCGTGACTTTTTTTGGTTCAATACGATACTGTACATGCCGTCGTATTTCACCATCATGCTCCCCATATCCTCAAAATGCACCCAAATATCCAGATCCTTTGCGATTTTTAGCATGTCAATGTGATGAGGGGATGTGATGCCCAGCCGGCCGTATAAATTTTTAACGTATTCCTCCAGATGTGATAAGTAATCGCCCAATTGAATACTCCCTTTCGAACGTTTGTTCTGTTTTTAGCGAGAAAGAAAAGCCCGTATAGGACTGGAAAGTAGTGTAGAAATCTTTCCCTTTTCTTTAAAAAATAAACACTTTTTTCTTTATATCGGTCTACTTTTTATATGTTTTAGAGAACAGAGAACGATTTATTTATTTTTCGGTTTGCGGTTTTTCTCTTTTTCTTTTAAATAGTTGATAAATTCGATGGCCTGCTGTTTGCTTTCTGGGGAAAAATCCTGCATATCGCGGTATGCAAGCTGCAGGTCCGGATCTGAGAACATATCGTCATCGGATTTTTTGTCTTTTCCCGTTAATAAGTAATCAGTCGTTACTTGAAAGTAATCAGCCAGCTTTTGGAGTGTGTCGTAATCAGGTTCGCTTCGCCCATTTTCATAGTGGGAATATCGTGCCCGTGACACACCGATGTGTGATGCGATTTCTTCCTGTGTCCTTTTCCCTCTGAGACTCTTCAATCTGCCGCCTATCATACTATGACCTCTCTTTTTTAAACTCCCTACGTTACTTATGATTATAGATACAATATGTATCAAAATAAAGTTATGATAAAAAAAGTATCAAAAATAACTTGATGATACAGTTCGTATCGTTTATACTTGGTAACAGTTGATACGAAATGTATCGAAAACAAACCAGGAGAGTGATCACATGTATCCAATCCAAATTGTTTTTAGTGAAAATCCCATAGATCAGCGCCATCTCGGACAATCCGGCGGCACCATTTCGTTTACGGCATGCGGCCTTCCGGTGTTCCACTTTGAAACGCAAGAGCAGTTTCAAGCATACATGATGTTAAAGGGAGAAGCGGTGTACAATGAAAAACGATAAAAGCTATCCTTTTCCGACGTATTCAGGGTTATTGAATTCAGAACATTATGACAAAATGGGCCCGGCGCTATGGCTGTTTCTCTGGTTTATCAGCTCAACAACAAAAGAAATCGAAAAAGACGGGGTAAGCTGGGGCATCGTACTCGGCCATAAGCCGTTAAAAGCGAGAGAAATGGCGGCAGTCTTCGGCGTAAGTGAAAAAACCGTCAGAAGATGGCTGGAGCTTCTCGAAAACCATGATTACATAAAGGCCGTCCGTGCGCCATACGGACTGATGATTTCGGTCAAGCATTCCAAAAAATTCAGCTTCAGATCGGACAATACTGTACACGGGTGTCTAAAAGAACGGCCATTTTCGCCGCAGACACCGGACACAAACGACCGTACAGATATAGATAAAACAAACAAATATACTGCTGCTGATGATGCAGTGGATCACATTGCGAAGCGGTTTACACAATTACGGTCGGCTCAAGAAGGACGCACCGTGTATCCTTCCTCAAGAGATTATCAAGCCATCGCCCGCATTGTTGCCATCGGCGTTCCTGTCACGCAAACAATCAAATGGCTTGAAGAATGCTTTCAGGCTTTTGAAAACCGGCGGACCGCCGCTTCTGAAACAATCAAGGCTTTTCGCTACTGCTCGAAATTCATTGAAGACAGATTTTTCGCGCAGCAAGCCAAAAAGAATGCCGCAATTCAGCATGAGAGGATGAAAAAACATGACAAAACGAACAATCGAACAGATTTTGGACGAGCTGAGAAGAGGGAGACGTCCATTACTGGCGGACAAACCGGCCGAATCAGACGCAAGCAGGTATGATTGCCTGCGCTGCAAGGATCAGGGAGGTTATCTCGTCAGGCAGAATGGCCTGGAAGTCTGGACGATGTGCAGCTGCATGGCAGAACGGAAAGTGAAGCGGCTGCTGGGTGCAAGTGAGATTACCCACGCTTTCAGACAGCTCGGCTTCAAGGAATTCCGCACGGAGGGAAAGCCGCAGGCCATAAAAGACGCATTTGAGTGTACAAAAGAGTATGTTGCCGATTATGAACAAATCAAGGATTGCCGAAAAAACAGCATTGCCCTTTTAGGACAGCCCGGATCAGGGAAAACACACCTTTTGACTGCCGCTGCCAACGAATTAATGAGAACATGCTATGTGCCTGTCATTTATTTTCCGTTCGTGGAAGGCTTTACTGATCTGAAAAATGATTTTGCCCTATTAGAAGCGAAGCTGAACCGGATGAAGCAGGCGGATGTGCTGTTCATAGATGACCTGTTTAAACCGGTTAACGGCAAACCCCGCGCTACAGATTGGCAATTAGAGCAAATGTATTCGGTACTCAATTATCGCTACTTAAATCATAAACCGATTTTGCTTTCTAGCGAGCTGACAATTGAAGCACTTGTACGGGTTGATGAAGCGCTCGGCACGAGAATCTATGAGATGTGCAGTGACTATCTAGTGATTATCAAAGGAGCAGCCTACGAGCTTAACCATAGATTGGAGGGCGTCAGATAATGTGCAAGCTTTGTCAAACAAAGAAAGTCATTGTGGAACATACCGGTATTGGAGTCGTTTTTCATCCATGTCCGAACTGCCGGTCCGGCACTGACTTAACGCCTGTCATTCAAAAGCTGGAGCAAATGCTGACAGCGGGAAAAGCGAGGCTGAATATCTATGATTAAACAGCTGACTGCACTAATCGCTTTGCTGTTTCGGGCAAAGCGAACAGAAAAAAACATTGAACAATGGTATAAGGACGACGGGAAGTGAAAGTGTTGGCAAAGACAAAACAGGCAGAGAAAAGCCCTGCGCCGTGGTGTGCTGTCCCGTGCGGGGATACGAAACCGATCTATATTTATTCAGCTTACAGTGAAGAAGAAAAAGAAAGATTCCCATATTCAAACGGACGGCTGATTGCCGCTGTATTTGACCTCAGCTCGTATTCGCAAAAAAGCAATGCCGCTTTGATGGCCGCTGCGCCTGAATTGCTGGAAGCGTCTAAAGCAGCGCTTGATTTTCTGAAAGGGAATTCTGTTCATTCAAAGGAGCGTATCATTCAGCTATTAGAAAAAGCTGAAGCAAGCGCTGCACCGAAAAGGGGAGGAAATAAAACATGATTCATCCTAAAAAACTGCAGCATATCGATTCCATCACGCTTAAGAGCCAGCTGGAGGAAGGGAAAATCCGTGTCATTATTGTGGATGGCATCAAGCAAGAAGCATGGATCACAGAAGCGCCCGAGCATGGAAAAACGCTCGTCGAAACAAGAAAGGGCGATCTTGCCCGTGTGGAATTTGAAATCGGCTACAAATTAAATTAAAGCGAAAACAGAATACGTCCAAGACGGAAAGCCTGCGGACACTGATCAACTGCACAGCATTTGTGCGTTGATTGGTGTCCGTTTTTTATTTGCCAAAAATGAGGAGGATCATAGAATGCAAGACTTACTATTTGAATATAAACGCACGCTCAAACAAACAAGAATACAATATAAACCGCTCGCTGAGGCAGATGAATCCGTGCTCTCAGCTGAAGAGCTGAAGGATAAAAAAATCATCAGAAATATGATTACTGATCTTGAATATGTAACAGAATGGCTTGAAAAAGGAAGGCAGCCCGGCATCAGACGGGCGATTGACCGGCGTGATGCCTACCAGCGGCTGATGATCAAGGACCCGAGAATCATCGAATCATTTTCCAGCGCTATGATGTTTGAGCCGGACGGACAGGTATCAGAAGAAGACAGAGAGAGAATTCGAGAAGCATTAGCCCTGTTAACGGACAGAGAAAAGGAAATGTTTTTGCTGCATAAGGTAGAATGTTTTTCTTATGAACGGATCGCCGATCTTCTCGGCGTAAAAAAATCGACAGTGCAAACGACGATTAAACGGGCGAGTTTAAAGATGCAAAGACAGCAGGAAGAAATGAATCGATCACTTGCCTGAAAGCTTGTCATACGTTTGCCACCTATAAGTGAATAGAGCATGACACATAAGCGGCTGGCATGATCAGCCGCTTTTATGAATAAATAACCATGCTGGAGGTGGCGGTGATGCCGTAGCATGAAAACACAACAGCGCGAACAAGCATTAGCAATCTATCAACAACATCAAGGAAAGATCACAAATCGGGCGATTGCGGACACAATCGGTGTTTCCGCGAAAACAATCGGCATCTGGAAAAAACAAGACAAATGGAAAGAGGCCCTGTTTTCTGCGTCCAAAAACGAACAAAAACAGCGCCCTATAGACAACGATGAATTAAATGAACGCCAGCGGCTGTTTTGCCTGTATTACGTCAAAAGCTTCAATGCCACACAGTCAGCAATCAAAGCGGGCTATTCTCCGGACAGCGCTCATGTGACGGGCAGCCGGCTCTTAAAAAACGAAAAGGTCGCTGCTGAAATCAGACGCATAAAAAAAGAAATGGTCAATGAGATGTTTATTGAAGCGATGGATGTGCTGCAGGTTTATATCAAGATCGCGTTTGCGGATATTACGGACTATGTGACCTTTGGAAAAAAAGAGGTCCAGGCTGTCGGGAAATCGGGTCCGCTGTTTGATGAAGATGATAACCCGATTATGAAGGAAATCAGCTTTGTCGATGTCAAAGACTCGGGGCTCGTTGACGGCACCATTGTAACGGAAGCAAAGCTTGGCAAAGAAGGCATTGCCATCAAGCTTGCAGATAAAATGAAGGCGCTTGAGAAGCTGTCCCTATATTTTGATTTGTTTCCGGATCAATTTAAACAAAAAATTGAAAATGAGAAATTGAAGCTTGCCAAACAAAAAGCGGAGAAAACAGATGACAGCCAGGAACCGATTGAAATTATGATCAAACGAAAAGAGGGCAAGTCATGATTGTAAAAGAAATCAACCCTCATTTCGAAGATTACGTGTTCAATTGGGAGCAGACGTACCAGTTTCTCGTCGGCGGCTACGGCTCATCCAAAAGCTATCATACGGCATTGAAAATCGTGCTAAAGCTGCTGAAGGAAAAACGGACGGCCCTTGTGATCCGGGAGGTGTTCGATACCCATCGGGATTCGACCTTCGCCTTGTTTCAAGAGGTGATCGAAGAGCTCGGTCTCACAAAGGCTGTGGCATCTCTTTCTTCCCCGCTGCAGCTGCGATTTCACAATGGCAGCCGGATCATGTTCAAAGGAATGGACAATCCGGCAAAATTAAAATCGGTTCATAATATTTCATTAATATGGATTGAAGAGTGCTCAGAGGTGAAGTATGAGGGGTTCAAGGAATTAATCGGACGTCTTCGCCATCCTGAGCTGAAGCTTCATATGATCTGTACCACCAATCCCGTCGGCACCTCCAATTGGACGTACAGGCATTTTTTTCGGGACGAACGCAATAAACGGTTTGTGCTGGATGACAGCGAACTTTACGAAAAGCGGACAATTGTGAAGGGAGATACGTATTACCATCATTCCACCGCTAACGACAATCTTTTTCTCCCAGAAAGCTATGTGAAACAGCTTGACGGGCTCAAAGAATATGATCCCGACCTGTACCGGATTGCCCGCAAAGGAAGATTCGGCGTCAACGGGATCAGGGTGCTGCCGCAGTTCGAGGTACTCCCGCATGATCAAGTGAAAAAATGTATCGCAGCCATCAGCAAGCCAATCTTTCGTACAGGCATGGATTTTGGATTCGAGGAATCCTATAATGCCGTCGTCCGGCTTGCTGTAGATCCTGAGAAAAAATACCTCTACATTTATTGGGAGTATTATCAAAACAAAATGACAGATGACAGGACGGCTGAGGAGCTGCGTGAGTTTATTGAGACACAGGAATTGATCAAAGCCGACTCGGCTGAGCCGAAAAGCATTCAGTATTTCCGCCAGCAGGGCTTTCGGATGGTTGGAGCCAGAAAGTTTCCCGGCTCCAGGCTTCAATATACCAAAAAGGTAAAACGGTTCAAAAAAATCTTCTGTTCGGATCGCTGTGAAAATGTCATCTATGAGCTCAAGACACTTACGTATGCCAAAGATAAAAACGGAGCTCTGATTGAGGATGAATTCACGATTGACCCGCATACGCTTTCTGCCATTTGGTATGCGCTTGATGATTATGAGGTTGCTGATATGAAAGAGACAGCACACAAACGAATCCGGCCGAACCGAGAAAGGAGGAGGTCATAAATCATGCACAATCAAACAGTCAGAGCAACTGTATTTAAAGCCAATGCCGCGGCTCCTCAGACAAAGCAAATCTATGAAGATGACTTTTCTGAGCTGTACGGAGAGGACATTATCGCTCCGCCCTACAATATCATCGAGCTCAAAACCATTGCCGAATACTCGACTATTCTTCAGCAATGCATTGATGCGTACAGAGTGAATATTACAGGCTTTGGATTCGATGTTGAGTACACATTTGATGTCAACGCAAGTGATGTCGATCAGGCAAAAAAGAAAAGAGCGGAAAAAGACTGGGCCAGACTCGAAGCCTTTTATAAATGTCTTCACTTTGATGAATCAGCTGAAATGATTTTAGGCTATGCCATCGAAGACAGAGAAAAAACAGGCAACGGATTTATGGAAGTGCTTCGCGACGGGGCGGGAAAACCTGCCGGCATCGAATATTTAGATGTGAAATATATGCGTGTATGCGGAGCCGGCGAGCCTGTAGAGGTTTCATTTGTATATGAAGAAAACGGGAAAATGAAAAGGATCAAAAGGCAAAAACGCTTCCGAAAATATGTGCAGATGATCAATGGAAAGAAAGTGTTTTTTAAAGAATACGGCGATCCGCGAAAAATGGATATGCGCACAGGTGAATATGTAAACACATTGGCAGAGAAGTATCAAGCAAATGAAGCCATTCACCTCAAAATCGGAAGCGGCGTATACGGTGTACCCCGCTGGATCGGCAATATTGTCAATTTATACGGGGCCCGAAAAGCAGAAGAGCTCAATTTTATGTATTTTAAGCAGGGACGTCACGTCCCCGCTGCGATTACAGTGGAAAACGGGATGCTGTCTGAAGCTTCTTACCGGGAGCTGCAGGAATACATGAATGATCTTGAAGGTGTTGAAAACGCCCATAAATTTCTCCTGATCGAAGCGGAAGGAATCGCAAAAGAAAAGGATCTCCACGGAGGCGAGGATATTACGCCGGTTTCCGTGGAAATCAAATCCTTGGCTGAAATTCTCCAAAACGACGCCCTGTTTCTTGAATACGATGAAAAAAGCAGAAATAAGCTGCGTTCCGCGTTCCGTCTCCCGCCGCTGTATACAGGCGAGGCCCAGGAATACAACCGGGCGACAGCTGATACTGCTAGAAAAATTACGGAGGAGCAGGTTTTTCAGCCGGAGCGAAAAACGCTCGTGAATAAACTGAATACGCTGCTTTTGCCGGAGCTGAATATCCATGACGTCAGGCTGACATTAAAAGGACCAGACTTTCGTGATCCGCTTGAGATTGCAAAGGTGCTCGGTCCTTTTATTACAGCAGGAGCAGTCTCGCCGAATGATTTACGCGACCTTGCCGGACGGGTGCTTGGCAAAACACTGGAGGAGTGGCCGGAGGACATTTATAAACGGCCTGCAGGACAGGATGCGGAAAAGACAAACCTGACTGCGCTCATGCAGGAGTTGAAAGAAAGCATCGAAGATATCAAAACGTCCTGAAGGGAGGTGAATCAAGCAGGTGGCGCGAGAATTAAGAAATGCCAAAATCAGCTTTGTCAGTTATGTGGACAAGGCGGCTAACCAGACAGAATTTTTCTTTACGAAGTCAGCCGCACCTCCGTCATTTGAAAAAAAGGTTCGGCTGTTTACAAAAAGTGAGCAGGATGAACAAAAGCTCGTGTACGGAATCGTGTATGAGCCTGATGTTCCTGATGCCCACGGCGATTTTATGACCGCCGAGGAAATTGAAAAAGCGGCGCACGGTTTTCTCGCGGAGGCACGGGAGATTGATATCAATCACAGCTTTGAGGGCGGAACCGGCGTCGTGGTCGAGTCCTATGTGGCGCCCGATGATTTTATGATCGGGTCAAAGCGGATTACAAAGGGCTCATGGGTACTCGTGACAAGAGCGTCTGACGAGGTGTGGGAACAGATTAAGGCTGGAATTATCACCGGCTACAGCATGGCTGGCACTGCAGATGTGTATGAAGAAGAACCGGTCGAAAAAGCAGGGTTCTTTAGTGTATTCAAGCAAATGCTTGCTGACAAAACAGGGAAGGAGACTGAAGAAATGAGAAAAGAAGACATGAAAGAATCATTTGAGCATGCGCTTTACCCTCTGCTCAAACGGCTTGAGCGGATTGAAAAAAACACAGACACGGAGGAAAAGCCGGAGCAGACGGGTGATGACGAGCGTCTGAAAAAGCTCGTTGAAGACATGCTTGCCCCGCTGATCGAACGCATCGAGGCTTTGGAAAAAGCGCGAGGCGCGTCTAAGCAGACAGCGGACGATACGGGCGGCAATACAGAGCAAGTCAAAAAATCAATCTGGAGCGGACTGCTGTAAAACCAGTCAAGGAGGAGGAAATCAATTGAGAAATCAAGAGATCATTCGGAAAGCGGAAATGTCGCTTTCTGCTTTAAAAAGCGGCGGGCTTATGAATCCTGCGCAAGCATCGGCTTTTATCCGCATGGTGCAAAACACGCCGACCATTTTCAGTGAATCCCGCGTGATTCAAATGGAAAATGACTCGCAAAAATTTGAGAAAATCGGCTTCGGCCAGCGTATTCTGCGGGCTGCGCAAGAAGGAAAAGCACTGTCAAACGACGAGCTGACAGTTCCAACGACAAGCACTGTCCAGCTGAACACGAAGGAAGTCATTGCGGAAATTAACATTACGTATGACACACTTGAAAACAATATTGAAAAAGACGGCCTGCAGCAGACAATCATGCAAATTTTAGCAGAGCGCGCAGCAGTTGATATTGAAGAGCTGATCGTTAACGGTGATACAGCATCAGCTGATCCGTATCTGGCACAGCTGGACGGCATCCGTAAACAGGCGGTTTCCCATATCGTTGACATGAACGGTGAAGAACTGTCCAGAGCGACATTCAAGAAAGGCTTAAAGGCAGTTCCGCCAAAATATTTGCGCATCCCTCAGGAATTCAGATTCTATACGTCTCACGGCTTAGAAGTTGAATGGAAGGACCGCGTGGCAGACCGCCAGACAAACCTTGGGGACCAGGCTGTTCAGGGCGGCTTGTCAACAGCATTCGGCGTACCGGTCAAAGGAGTATCCAATATTCAGCCGTACACAGTCGGTGAGGGAGACGCGCAATATGACGCTTCTGATATCATTCTCACACATCCGAAAAATATCATTCTCGGCTTCTCCCGCAATATCCGAATTGAAGTCGACAAAGACATCCGCTCCCGTAAATTCATTATTGTCTTAACGGCCAAGCTGGACAGCAAGTTCGAGGAAGAGGATGCCTGCGCGAAATTAATTAACGTAAAAGAATAATAGAAACGAGGTGGTCAGCTCATGCTCATTGAACCGACTGACGTAGCCTCCTATTCGGTCTATGATCGGGTGAAAAACAGGCCGGAAGAGCTGCTGGCGCAGGATATCATCGAGGCGGAAGCAGAAGCGGCTCTCATCACGGGCCACCGCTTTGAAGACAGCTTGTATGATCCGCTGCCCGGTAAGGTGAAGCTGGCTTTAGTAAAGCTTGCCCAGTATTTTGCGCTTGTCAACAGCGATGAATCTGCCTCATCAAGCTATCAGTCTGAGAAAATGGGGGATTATTCCTACACGGTTTCCGGAGAAGGCGGGATTCAGCGGCCTGAGGTGTATCATTTGCTCGAAGAGTTTATCAAGCCGGGCTACGTCCCTGAATCCTCCAGACTGAAGGTGAGATCTTTATGAGCTACAAGCAGATGCTCATTCACCGCTGCGACATTTATCATGAAGCAGCCCAAGCGCCGTCTGCAGGCCGATTTGGGATTCCGGCAGACAGGCTGCAGCCGGTGACTTCATATCCCGATACACCCGATGAACAAGATGTCCCTTGTTATTTTACCGAAAAAACACAGCAGCTGGTTCAGGAGGAGCCGGATCAAACTGTATATCACAGCTTTCTCGTCCATTTTCCGTTGTCAGCGGATATCCGCGTGAACGATAAAATCATTTGGGAGAATCATAAATATATACTAAAGCTGCCGAAAAGGATCAGACATCATCATTGGGAGGTCGTCGCAGTCAGGGATGAAAGCCTATGAAAATAGCGGGATTGAAACAGCTGAACACGGCATTAAAAGAAGCGGCTTCAGGCGGTTTTTCCAGACAGGCGTCCCAGTGGCTTGAGGAGTGCGGGCAAGATTTTCTGGAGATCGTCCAATCTGAACTCATCAGCACACAAACGATTGATACAGAAAAACTGCTCAGTTCCTTTGAGAAAGGCGCAGAGGACAATCTCTGGATTGTGCAAAGCGGCGGGCTTTCGCTTGAGGTGGGAACACAGCTTGATTACGCCTCATTTCTTAATGACGGCCATTGGACGTCAAAACAAGATGTGAGATGGGTGCCGGGGCGTTTTCAAGGCTCACGGTTTATTTATGATCCAGCTGCTTCAAGGGGAATGGCGCTCAAGAGAAAATGGATACCGGGCACGGGCTACTGGGATCATGCACTGCTTTTATATGAACAGCTGTTTGAAAAATCGATGGAAAGCAAACTGCGCCAGTGGCTGAAGAAGCTGTAAAGGAGGAGCAGGATGAACAGTGAAACAGGATCGATCATGGCGTTTTTGTACAGCCGGTGGTCTGTTCCCATTTATGAACGCGAGCTTCCTGATCACTTTCAGGTGCCGTCGTTATACGTCCCGCCACCATCTGTTTTCGAGGAAACAGATACGGTCTCCACATTTAAAAAAACCTACAGTCTCAATGTAAAACTGTTTCATCTGGACTCCGTTCAGGCGCTGGATGAAGCGGACAGGCTCGCGGATGCCATCAGAGAAGCGAGAAATATGATTCCGCTGCTGAGTGAATCCGGTGAGAAGACGGGGGATATGGTTCGCATCTCCCAAATCGAGACAAGGGTAGGAGACAGGGGCGAGGCGGCCATGGTGATCAGGTGGAGCAGCCGATATTATTATCACAAAACAGAACAGCCTGTCTTACAGGATATCGACATGAACAGCGGGGTGAAATAAACGGTGTCAAAGGACAAACAACAGAAGAAGGCTGTACATACAAAGAGCCGGGAAGCTCTATTTGATACAGCGGATTTGATTAAGCACGCGAAGGAACTGTTCGGCGTTAAGCCGGATATTCTTCAGGGGGCTTTATTTGGCGTGGATCAACCACGTATGACGAAATCAGAAGCCAACCAATTGATTCAAACATTTCTAACCAAGGAGGTCATGTCATCATGAATGGCGGAACATTTACAACAGGCAAAGAAAAAGAACGTGCAGGCATTTATTTTAACTTTAAAACGACGGCACAGGAGCGGGTATCACTCAGTGAACGGGGAACAGTCGCACTTCCGGTCGCATCAAGCTGGGGTGAAGCGAAAACGTTCGTCTCCATTTCCAGTGTTGAAGACCTAAACAAAAAAGTGGGCCTCAGCATCGATGACCCGTCTTTATTGCTGCTGCGTGAAGCGAAGAAAAATGCGAAAACGGTATTGATGTACCGTCTAACCGAAGGTGTCCGAGCGTCTGCTGATATTGCTGAAGGCGTCAAAGCAACTGCAGTATATGGCGGAACAAAAGGAAATGACATTATCATCCGCATCAATCATAATGTGCTGGATGCTAATTCTTTCGATGTGACAACATATATGGACGAATCAGAGGTTGATAAACAGACTGTCAAAAAGGCTGAAGAATTAACAGCTAACGGCTATGTCACTTTTACCGGAACAGGCGATCTTTCTTCAACGATTCCTCTCACTGGATCAGAAGGAGACACTGCAGCTGAGACGCTGAATGCATCCGCGGGAATCCGTTTATCCGGCGGTACGGATAAAGCCCCTGTTAACTCCGACTATACAGATTTCTTAGCCGCGGCTGAAACGGAGAGCTTTGATGTGATTGCGCTGCCTGTTGCAGAAGGTGACCAGTTGAAGGCGACGTTTGCTGCTTTCATTAAACGCCTTCGCGACGGCCAAGGACAAAAAGTGCAAGGCGTCACAGCCAATTATGCTGGTGATTATGAAGGCATCATCAACGTAACCGAGGGTGTGCTGCTTGAAGATGGCACGGAAGTTACACCGGACAAAGCAACAGCTTGGGTAGCTGGAGCGAGTGCAGGAGCAACCTTTAACCAATCACTTACATTTGTAGAGTACGAAGGCGCAGTTGATGTGTTACACCGCCTTGACCACGATACGATTGTTGAACGTCTGGGCAAGGGTGAATTTTTATTCACATTCGACGCCCGTGATAAATCCGTCAGCGTAGAAAAGGACATTAACTCACTCGTGACGTTCACAGCTGAGAAAAACAAGAAATTTGCAAAGAACAAAATCGTTCGTGTCCTGGATGCTGTGAATAATGATTTAACACGCGAGCTGAAAGCCTTAATTAAATCAAGAAAAGGCAGCGGAAGCGATATCCCGGCATCTGAAGACGGACTGCAGTATGTAAAAACGATGATCACGCAATACATGACAACGCTTCAGGATGCAGGCGGCATCACTGGCTTTGATTCCGATGAAGATATCACAATTTCAATGAATGAAGATCGTGACGGCTTCTTGATTGACCTGGCTGTACAGCCTGTCGACGCAGCAGAAAAATTCTACTTTAATGTGGAGGTAAATTAATATGGCATTAAAAGCACAAAACACAATCTCAGGAAAAGAAGGCCGCTTATTTCTCGATGGTGAGGAAATGGCGCATATCAAAACATTTGAAGCAAACGTCGAGAAAAACAAGTCTGAAGTCAACATTATGGGCCGCCGCATGACAGGCCATAAAACAACAGGGGCAAATGGAACAGGGACCGCGACGTTCTACAAAGTCACATCAAAATTCGTGCTATTGATGATGGACTATGTCAAAAAAGGCAGCGACCCTTACTTCACGCTCCAAGCTGTGCTGGATGATCAATCCTCCGGCCGGGGCACAGAGCGAGTCACACTGTACGACGTCAACTTTGACTCTGCGAAAATCGCAAGCCTTGATGTCGATTCAGAAGCGTTAGAGGAAGAAGTTCCATTTACATTCGAAGACTTCGACGTCCCTGAAAAGCTATCTGACACGTTTTAATCAAAGCTGAATCAAGCCCATACGCAGACCTTTCTCAGAAAGGTCTGTTTTTTAAAGATGAAACCAAACAATAGACAAGGGAGTTTTTTACATGAGCGAGAAGAACGAAAACGTATATGATCTTTCCTTTTTTATGCCGGGAAAAACAATTGAAGCTGAGGAAATCAAAGTGCCGATCTCAAAGCGTTTTGTTGATAAAAAAGGGAATGTCATTCCGTTTATTTTAAAACCAATTACTACTGAACGTATTGATGAATTAGAGAAAGAAAACACCACATTTAAAAATGTGAAAGGCCGCGGCCGTGTCAAAGATTTAGACTCCCAGCGCTTTTATGCGAGAATTGCCATCGAATCTACTATTTATCCTGATTTTCGTTCAAAAGATTTAAGGGAAGCATACAAAACTGCGGATCCGGTAGAAGTTGCCAAACGTGTATTATCTGTTGGGGGAGAGTATGCGAACTGGCTGAATAAAGCAATTGAAATCAATGGTTTTGAAGATGATCTTGAAGATCTAGAAGAAGAAGCAAAAAACTAGTAAAGGATGGCGATAAGGAAGCTGTGTATTTGTACTATGCAATGCATGAGCTTCATTACTCGCCATCCCAACTTCTTGAATTATATGAAGCACCAAAACATTTTAAAGCTCTTTTATTTGGGTTGATAGGTTATAAGCTAGATCTATTAGAAAAAGAATCAAGGAGAGGAGGGAACTAATATCGCAAAATTAACAGCCCGTTTTGATCTCGAAGACAAGGTATCTAAAAAACTAAAACGGATACATAAAGGATTCCAAGAGGTCGAAAAAAAAGTCAAAACCATTAATCGGCAAATCAAAATCAGTATCAGAGCGGAAGATCAGGCATTTTACCGGCTGAGAAAAATAAACGACTATATCATTTTGAAATTCGCGAAATCGCTTGAAATTAAAGTTGTACTTGATGACCAAGTCACTTCAAAGCTTGATGCAATTGAAAGAAAACTTAAACGGCTGCCGAAAGAAACGAAGCTGACTGTCTCTTTGGTAGACCGGACAGCAGCTGCGTATAAAAAAATAAAGAAGATGCTTTCTAATCAAAAGCTATCATTCCTTTTGATTCCAGATGACAAGGTTACTTCTACAGTTAAAAGGATTATCGGTTATATTAAGAAAAATTTGAAAAACGGATACACAGTCAAACTAAAGGTCATCGATGAAATCACCAAAACAGTTAATCGATTAACAGCACTTCTCAGGAAATTTGAAAAAACCTATTATGTAAAAGTGGTTGTTAAAACAAAAGTATCAGATAAAATCAATAAAAAAGAAAGCCCGATTAACAAAGAAACTTCTAAGAGAGAATCAGACAAATCCTCAGATAAAGGCTCTGATAAGAGCTCAGATCAAAAACCTGGTTGGGTCGGAAAAATAAAAGGTTGGCTGAAGGATTGGTGGACAAAATCAGCTTGGCCTTGGATCAAAGATACGCTCAATGAAATAGGCAAAGCTTTTTTGGATCGTTTCAAAGAGAGATTGATAGAAAAGCTGAAAAATGATGTGTTTGATAAGATCATTGATAAAATTCTAGGACCACAAAAAAAGGACGATTCTGGTGAAAATTCTGACACAGATAAAAAAGTCCTTAACCGTAATACAGGAGGAAATTGTTGCTGTGACTGCTGTGAAGGCGGTATCAGCCCGGGCACTAAAAATAAAAAAACCTATAGAAAAAAGAAAAGCCCCACAAAGGCTCCAAACAGAACACTCAAGGTTCCTGGAGAGGTGATAAGAAGACGCCAGAGCGGCACACCTGCTGAAAGTGCACCTAGGACCTCGGGTTCCAAGTTAAAGAACTGGCTTGGAGGGTTAAAATCGCTAGGGAAAGATTCATCCAAACTAGGTAAAGCGTTCAGAGGAATGGGAAAGGCTGTTCCATACGTAGGATCTGCTTTAGCAGTGTTTGATTTAGCTGGAATCAATAAAGATAATGCTGGCGAAAAGGTTGGTTCAATCGGAGGACGCATTGCCGGAGCGGAAGCTGGTGCAACAGCCGGAGCGGAAGCTGGTGCAACGATTGGATCTTTCGTTGGTCCGGAAGGTACAGCAATCGGCGGGGCAATCGGCGGAATTGGCGGCGGGTTAGTAGGCGGAATCGGCGGCGAAGAAGCAGGTAAGAACATTGGTAAGATGTTTGATACTTCTCAAATCAAAGAGAACATTTCAAATACATTATTTAATGGTGATTGGTGGAATGAAAAATGGACAGGTGTTAAAACAACAACGAGTGATACTCTCGGAGGCCTTAGTGATACGTGGACTAATATAAAAGATACAGCTTCTACTACTTTTTTTGACTCAAATTGGTGGGCTGAAAAAGCTGGTTATGCATACGGTACATTAGAGTCTACGCTTTTCAACAGTGATTGGTGGGGCGGAAAATGGGAATCGGTAAAAGGTTGGACACAGGAAAAATGGGATCAAGCTTCCTCTGTATGGAACTCTGTTAAATCAAAAGTAAAAGAAACAGTCTTTAATAAAGATTGGTGGTCCGGTAAGTGGGAAGGCGTTAAGAGCTGGGCTCAAGAAAAATGGAACGGTGCCGTTTCTGTTTGGGAATCAATTAAGTCGAAAGTAAAAGAAACAGTCTTTAATAAAGATTGGTGGTCCGGTAAGTGGGAAGGTGTTAAAGGCTGGACAAAGGAAAAATGGGAAAATACAAAGTCACTTTGGAAAAAATTCAAATCTACACTTGAGGACAGCCTATTTAATAAAGACTGGTGGTCTGGAAAATGGGATTCAGTAAAAGAGTGGGGAAAAAATATATTAGGAGATTCTTGGGATGCTATAAAGTCTACAGGTGGGAAGGTAGTAGAAACTGCTCAAAAAGTGGGCGGCGGAATGAAGTCTTGGGTTCAAGAAAAGGTAGAGCATTTTCAAAATGGACGAGAGAAAGCTCACAGAGACTTTGGAATGAAAACTGATAAAAACGCCTCAGGTGGTTTTATTACGAAACCAACTATTTCTTGGATCGGTGAAGCGGGTAAGGAATTTGTCATTCCAGTCGACAACAATCGCGGCCGCGGCAAAATGCTTTTAGCGCAAGCCGCAGCGAAATTGGGCATGCATGTGGTCGATGATATGGCATCAGCCTCTACACTTTCAGGTGGGACAGCTCTAAACACTGTTGGCAGCCAATCTGCTTCAATGCCATCTTCTCTTAATACATCTAGCCTTAACGGCCAAGCTTCAGACCTCGGACAGCAATTTTCAGAGGGCTTTGGTAAAGGCATCAGCAATCAGCCGGTCAAAATGGAAGACTGGAAAAAGAAAAACATCAATACGCCATTTACACAAATGATTTCTGCTTCACCAAATTACGGTAAACAAATGGTAAGCGGGTATGCCAAGGGCCAAAACGGCACTGCAACCGGAACGGACGGCTTTTTGCAATCAAAAGTTAAAACGCCGTACCAAGCTACTGTAAATAAATCGTCATCATGGGGGACAGGTACGGTCAAAGGCTTTGCGCAAGGACAAAACTCAACCCAAACAGGGACTGCACAGTATGTGAGTACACATGTTGACAAACCGTTCCTGCGTTCAAAAGACACATCGAACAGCTGGGGCTCCGGTTTGATCGGAAACTTTGTGACAGGTATGAATTCTAAATCCAGTGAAGTAAAACAAGCAGCAAAGGATATGGCCAAGAGAGTGGAACAGGCTTTCCGTGAAGAATTAGATATCCATTCGCCTTCTCGAGTCATGATGAGCTTGGGGCGTTTTGCCTCTGTCGGTGTTGTAAAAGGACTGGATTCTGTCGATGTGAAAAAATACGCAGAAAAACAAGCCGGTTCATTGGCAGCTGCTTATTCCGGAATGGGTGCAGTAGGGGGAAATGTGAAACAGTGGCTTATGGCAGCAATGATGGCCACAAAAACACCATTAAGCTGGCTACCAGGATTGATGACAATTGCAAAGTTTGAATCAGGAGGCAACCCTAACGCCATTAACCTGTGGGATAGTAACGCGAAGGCAGGCAATCCATCCCAAGGGCTCATGCAGACAGTACCAACCACTTTTAACGCACATAAAGCACCGGGTATGGGTAACATTAAAAACCCGATTCACAACGCAGCTGCTGCGATCGGCTACATTAAAAGCAGATATGGATCAATCAACAATGTGCCGGGTATTAAAAGCTTGAATCATGGCGGACCGTATGTCGGTTACGCAAACGGCGGGCTGATTACAAAAGAACAAATTGCCCGTGTCGGAGAAGGAAACAAGCGGGAATGGATCATTCCGGAGGAGCGAGGTATCCGCGGCCGCTACCTCCTTCAGAGAGCTGCGCAAGCTCTGGGAATGGAAGTGACAGATCCGTCTCAATCCCAGCAGTCTGAGCTATCTCGAGGACAAGTTTCCGCTGTTACTTCAGCTAGCCGGCCAACCGCAGCGGTTTCTGGATCAAAAGAGATTTATATTCAATTTAACGGTGACCAGCATTTCCATAATGGACAAGACGCCGAAACCCTTGCGGCGAAAATCAAGCAGGCGCTTATAGATGAACTGCAAAAGGATATCAATATTGGAACGAAGGGGGTCGTTGCATTTGACTAAATCCGTATATGAATTTTGGATTTCACAAGGGAAGGACAAGCTGCGGCTCCCCGTTCTTCCCGACCAGCTGAATATTTCAAATACGGTTCAGAATGAGACGGTTAAAGTAGCCAAGTTCGGTGACCTTACATTTATTGACGAACAAGGCGCGAAAGAAATTTCGTTCTCTTCGTTTTTTCCGAAGAAATACAGCCCAATAGCTGAATATCAAACCTTCCCGTCGCCGGAAAATGCGATAACAAAAATTGAAAAATGGATGAAGGCCAAAAAACCGGTTCAGTTTTTGATTACGGGAACTAAAGTGAATTTAACATGCAGTATTGAAGGTTTTTCCTATAGCGAAGGCCAGCAGGATATAGGTGATCGTTCCTTTGATATTCAATTAAAAGAATACAAAACCGCTTCCCCGCGGAAAATCAAGCAAAAGAAAAAAACAAAGGCAAAACGTCCGTCGAAGGCTGCGCCGAAGACGTACACAGTGAAAAAGGGAGACACGCTATGGGACATTGCAGGCAGATTTTACGGGAACAGCACTCAATGGCGCAAAATTTGGAACGCCAATAAAACAGCAATGATCAAACGAAGCAAACGGAACATCAGGCAGCCGGGCCACTGGATTTTTCCCGGCCAAAAATTAAAGATACCGCAATGAAACAGGTGATGTATGATGATAGAACTGTTCGTCATTAAAGACACAGAGTGGCTTGAGCTGGTTGCAGAAAGCGTATCGCTTGAAGGCCATCGTTATCAGGCGCCGCGCTCCATTGAAGCGACCATCGTCACCAAACAGGGCGACCAGACGTATTACAGTGTCTCAGAAGGAGATACGGTCTTGTTTAAATGGAAGGGAAAAGAGCTGTTTCGGGGCATTGTTTTTGCAAGAACCCCGGACGAGCATACGCTTGCCTTCAGCGCTTATGACATGCTGCAGTACCTGGTCAAAAACCAGGATATGTACGTGTTTTCCAATCAGCGGGCCGACCAGATCATCAGAAGGATTGCTAGTGACTTCCAGATACCGACAACCTCGATCGCGAACACAGGCCATACGATCAAAAGTCTTGTCATTAAAAATGATACGACATTGTATGACATCATATTAAAAGCGCTGAAACAGACGAAAAGCCAGACAGGACGACATTACCAGCTGTATTCGGAAAAAGGAAAGCTCGGTCTGCGCGCTTGGCCAGATCTGTCAGAGCTATGGGTGCTTGAAACGGGCGTCAATATCACAGGCTACCAATACAGCACTTCTATAAACGACACTGCTACTCGGGTGGTGCTTCGCCGGCAAAAGGACAATAAGACATATAAAGCCTCTGCTAAGGACAGTTCAGGCTTAAATAAATACGGTGTGCTTCAATATACGGAAACGGTCACAGATGACATCAACCAGGCACAGCTTCAGCAGCGGGCAGATGTACGCCTTGCTGAAAAAAAGGGCGTGAAAAAAGAACTGAAAAATATTCAGGCAGTGGGCATCCCGGAAGTGCAGAGCGGCTTGCCCGTCTATATTTCGATTCCAGAGGCCGGTATCAAGAAAACCTATTGGGTAGATACGGACCGGCATGAATTTAAAGGAACGAAACATACGATGACGATCGATGTTGTCGAAAAGAATACGATGCCGGAAGGAGTATCCTGATGAGATTAAGTGAGGCTATAAAACATTTGGCAGTCGGCGCAATTGACGCTGAGTCTCCGGTAGAACTGCTCCCGGCTGAAGTCGTTTCAGTTTCTCCTGTGGAAATCAAATTAAAAGAAAACAGCAAACTGATCATACCGGAAGACGCCATCATTATCCCAAAACGAATGCAGTCCGGAGGAGACGATGCACTCGAGCCGGGGGATCGCCTCATGACCGCGGCTCTGACTGGCGGGCAATCGTTTTTTATTTTAGATAAGGTATAGACAAACCGCTTCAGTACGAAGGGGTTTTTATTTAGCATGTAAAAGGAGTGGGCATCATGGCCCTGACACCAGAAGTGGAGTTTGAAGATATTGAAGAGGAGAGCGAAATCATTGAAACCTCGCAAACGTACAAAATAGATTTTGAAAACGGAAGAATTACGAATGAGCTGATTACCGGGCTTGAAGCGATCAGGCAGTTCGTGTATATCGCCTTACAGACAGAACGCTATGCGTATTCCATATACAGCCATAATGTCGGAAACGAGCTTCAGGATGTGCTGACAGATCATGAGACGACGGATGCCTATAAAAAGATGGAGATCCCGAGGCTGATAGAAGAGGCGCTGGTTTATGATGACCGGATATCGGCTGTAACAGATTTTGAGATTGAAAAACAAGGCGACGCGTTTCATGTGTCCTTCGTGGTGGAGACGGATGAAGGAACGCTTGAGATTGAGGAGGTGATTGGCGAAGATGTTTGAAGATCAGACTTTTGAAGCGATTATGGAGCGTATGCTGAACAGCATTTCCGCAGATATTGACACAAGAGAAGGCAGCGTCATTTATAATGCGTTAGCCCCGGCGGCGGCCGAGCTTGCGAAGTCTTATATATGGCTGGATACTGTGCTTGAGCTAGTTTTTTCTGATACCGCACAAGGCGAATTTTTAGACAGGCGTGCAGTGGAAGCGGGAATTGAACGGACAGCCGCGACAAAGGCGGTCAGAGCGGGAGAGTTTACATCTGGAGTTACTATTCCTGTCGGCTCACGCTTTTACGTGGATAATCTTTATTTTCAATATACGGCAGACGGGACGCTCATCTGTGAAACACCTGGTGAAGCGGGAAACGCCAATCTGACCGGACGTAATTTACTGTCATTGGATACCATTCCCGGTTTAGAAACGGCCATAGTCAAAGAAATCCTGATTCCGGGACGCGAGGAAGAGGGAGATGACAGCTTGCGAGAACGGTATTTTACAAGGGTTCGGCGTGAGGCCGTCAGTGCCAATAAAATGCATTATAAAGAGTGGGCTGAGGAAGTGGACGGTGTGGGAAAGGCAAAGATCTTCCCGCTTTGGAACGGTGAAGGCACGGTCAAAATTGTCGTCACCAATGCGAATCTTGAGCCCGCTTCTCCTATTTTAATTCAAAAAGTGAAAGATTATATCGACCCTGAACCAGGACAGGGAGAGGGACAGGCGCCAATCGGAGCCGTTGTCACAGTGGAGAGCGCGGTCTGGAAAGAAGTTGAGATTTCTGCCGAAGTGCTGCCTGAGATCAATCACTCAATTGATGAAGTGAAGTCAGAAATTGAGGAAGGCGTTTTAAATCTCTTTAAGAAAATGGCTTTTGAAGATAACGTCATCCGCCTTTCTCAAATTAACAATATCGTCTATAATTCACCATCAGTCAGTGACTACTCCAATATTCAAATCAACGGCACGTCTGAAAATCTGGTGCTGAGCGACGTGGAAATTCCTAAGCTTGGGCAGGTGAAGATCATTGAGCAAACAAGATGACATGACAGCGTATCTGCCGCCGTTTCTTACCAGCCTTAAAGAAATGGCTGAGCTGCTGAAAGCGGAAGCGCCTGAGTTTGATAAACAAAATGACAGCATATTTGATCTGACGGATCAGTTATTCGTACCGACGGCGACATGGGGGCTCAGCCGCTGGGAAAAGATTTTAAACGTACCGCGGGAATCAGGTGACACTGATGAGATCAGACGATTGAGGCTCATTTCCAAAATGTCGAACATCCCGCCAATCACATACAGGGCCATTGAGCAGGCGGTAAGCCGTTTCTTGAAAAACCCGTCTGCACAGGTCCGCCTGCTTCCCGGCGAATACCGATTTAACGTCGATATCAATGTTGATGACCTCCAGCACATGAATGAGCTGATCGAAGCGATAGAAAACATGAAACCCGCTCATTTGGCGTATACGCTCAGAGGCGGATTGAATGAGACGCTACAAATCAAAGATACAGTCATCCTGAATCACCGCAGATACCGAACAGCCAGTGAGCTCAAGGTCGGTTATTCTGTCACTCTTAACAACAATGAGGTGGTTTTAACTTGATTTCAACCATATACAGAGAACGCACAGCGGCTGATCTAAAAAGCAGAATCGATCACGTGCTGCTCAACGGCCAAAAAACAGAAATAGTAGAGCTTGCCATTGACGGTGCGACCGTCACCGTTCTGACAAAACGTGAGGAAGACATCAAGCATATCGAAACGGTACAAATTTTTGACGAGCTGGGCAACGTCATTACAGAGAGAAAGACTGACCTGGACGTCAGCGAAAACAGAACACTCGATTTCAGATTTACTTTTGAGGTGGTGTAAACATGGCATACGAAGAAAAAACAGACTGGCTTCCGGACGACCCAATCAACGAAGATGACGTCAACCGCTGGGAAAAAGGAATAAAAGACGCCCACACCGATCTGGCTGCTCACAAAAACGACATGAACAACCCCCACAACACAACAAAGGCGCAAATCGGGCTGGGGAACGTGGATAATGTGCAGCAGGCGGCGAAGAAGGATTTTGACAAGCATGAGCAAGATCAGGTGCGGCATGTTACAAATAATGAACGAGTGATTTGGAATAATGCGCAGTTGTCAAAACTTACAAATGATGATGGTTCAGTCTTAATCAAAATTGGACAAGGTTATGATTTTCATAGTGTAGCAACAGCTCAAATGACAACCTTTACTTTCTATACATTAAAAGAAGGGATTAATACACCGCCTCAATCTACACGCGGCATTTATCTATATTCTTCCCCGACATATGGTGAAGCAATAGCTTTATCCGATGATAGAGGCTTATGGAGGAAGTCTTTAGTTGGTGGCACCTGGTCCGATTGGGTAAAGTATGAAACTGAAGAAGGCGCTCAAAAAAAGGTAAATAGCCATGAAGAAAAAGTTGAAATACACGTTACTCAGAAAGAAAAAGACAAATGGAATAAATCTCAATTAAGTAAGATATCAGGTGATGACGGTCAGCCTTTATTTAACTTAACAACTGATTTCCACACAGAGCTTCAAAATTACCCAACATTGACATATTTCTCATATGAAAAAACTGCAGCAAATGCCCCGCCTAGTGGAGGTCGAGGAATCTGGATGTGCAGTACTGGAAGGACATATGGGCATGTAATAGTAATGACAAATGATAATAGAACTTTTCGAAAATCATTGGCAAACAATGTGTGGACTGATTGGCTTGAATTAGAAACTACAGATGGAGCACAAAAGAAAGTTGATGAGCACGCAAAAAACTCTTATGTGCATATCACTTCTGCTGAAAGATCGAAATGGGATGCTGCTCAATTAACTAAATTAACCAGAGATGATGGGAAAAGAACTCGTATACCGGATAGTACAGATATACTCTCATTAACTACAGGTTTTTATTATGGTGCGGGAACTACCATGATTAATAGTCCTGCTGATGGCGATGGTTCTTGGTTCAATTATGATGTTATTGAAGGAGATTCTGGAAGAAAATCAATTTTTGCGTCCAGAAGTTATGATAATACGCTTTGGTTTGGATCAGTTCATACAGATGGTGTATTTAAAGGGTGGAATAAACTGGAGACGGAAACGGGATCTCAGAATAAAGCAGACAAAGCTCTTTCTGATGCAAAGTCTTTTGTGCAAGCTAACTACTCAAATGAAAAACTCACAGTTCTTACAGGAGTTAATGCTATTACAGATGCTAGGATAGGTGGAAACGACTATCCTAAAGGCATTACTATTATGGATATTGGTCAAGGAAATACTACTGGTTATCCCCTTGGTTATGGAATCGTGAAAAATGAGAAATATCATGACTATAGATTCACTCAATTTTTTTACGGTACTGGAAATGAATCAAATAGTTATTTTGATAGTACTGGAACATGGATTCGTCATTGGTGGAATGGTTCTGGGTGGACCGCATGGCAAAAGGTATCAGGGTTTGCACATGCGAATATAGGAACAACCGGGAAGCAACTTCTGATTAAAGGTGAAAAACAGAAAATTGGTTTTAATAGAAAGATAAAGGACAGTCATAATGCCTTTGACATTAATAATTGCCGGTTTATCTGTCCAAACAGCGGAATGTTTTTAGTCAATGCCGGTGTATATATTGAAAACGTTCAGAGATATGCCAACTATGAATTAGAGATTTACTTGAACGGAACGATTTATAAAAATATAGCACATTATAGAAATAGCCCTGCAAGCCCGTCTGATACCACAGATTTCAATGTAGGAGTATATGGAGCTGCCACTGTTCCAGCTGATAAGGGTGACTATATAGAGATGTATCTTTATGTGGGTTATGATGGTAATACTTCACGGTATATCACTGATAACTCAGGGTGGTATAACTACTTTGATATTACAGAAATCGGCGGAAGAAATTACCCGAGAGTTTAGGAGGTACCTTTATGATCTTATATGATGCCATTATGTACAAGTATCCAAACGCAGTATCGAGAAAGGATTTTGAATTGCGTAATGACGGGAACGGTTCATACATTGAGAAATGGAATCTCCGGGCCCCGTTGCCGACTCAGGCAGAACTCGAATCCTGGTGGGAGGAATCACAAAAAAATCCGCCGTATGAGCCGCCCGATCAGGTAGAGCTTCTCGCTCAGGAGTTGTCGCAGGAAAAGTTGGCACGTAAGCAGCTTGAAGAGCTGAACAAAACTTTGGGAAGCGAGCTGGCAGGTATTAAGCTTTCACTACTTTCTTTGAAAGGAGATTACTCTGAATGAATTATTGGGTGCTAGCCCTTTATTATGAGTGGGCGACAGCGGATATGGTAAAGCAAGCATTAGCATATAAAGACTGTTCAATTGAGGATCTGGCAGAGGGTGTGAACAAAAAGCTGATCACAGCTGACCAGTATAAAGAAATTACCGGTAAAGCCATGTAGTAAGGCTTTTTTATTTTGCCTGTTTTTAGATCAAAGGAGGATGAAGATGGTGAAGTATCAATATGAATTTCCTCTCGATAGGACTGGAAAAGCCGGCGCTGTAAAGCCCTATCGAGGAGGAAAAAATGATTTTGTGACACCTGTTTCGAATTTGTCAGGCGTAGCGGAGATTTTAACAAATGCTTCCTTAAAGGCGACTGAGGCATATAGTCAGCTCGGGCAGGACAGGCTTGGCGCAGTTCTGATTTCGAAAGTGAAGGGCTGGGCGTATGCAGATCGTGAAGGTACGCTCTTTATAGAAGAAAGCGACAACAACAATGTTTGGACAACGACAGCAGCAGTTAATGTCGCAGCAGGTGTCCTGACAGCGACGGACTGGGTATACCTTTCTAAACGCTATTACCGCTTCCGTTATGTGAACGGGAATCTTCAGCAATCTGAGTTTGTATTATACCAATCAGTCGGTGCGGGTGAGATGGATGTGCGTGTCAATGGAAAAACGCCTTTACAGATTGACTTTGCGGATAATCAAACACACGATGGACGGCTGAAAGTCGAGGCTCGCAAAATATTTGACTTTGTCTTTCATGAAAATGCAGAGTCCGCCGGCGAGGGGGCTGCCTTACCTGTTGACGGTGCCGCGCATTTACTCGTTGAAGTCTACGGCACAGCAGAAATGAGCGAAGTCAAATTTTGGGGCAAATCGGTGTCAGGACAGAAACTGCCGATCAGAGGCGTGAAAACTGATGATGCTACCACTGCCTCCAGTACATTAGGAAAAGCCGAGGCATGGGCCTTTGATATTAAAGGGTTTAAGGAGATTATCATGGAGATTAACAGTATCACCGGCGGTACTCTTTCGGTAAAAGGGACCGCGGTTTCATAACAGTCTCGGCCCTCGGAAGGGAGGTGATCTGCATGTGAAGGAGGAGTGAGAGATGCAGCAAGAGGCAGATGTGAATGTGTTTCAGCAAGATTTATTAGACATGAAAGGCGAGCACAAAGCACTTGAGCAGAGGGTTTCTGCATTAGAACGCGTGTCTGACCGGCAAGACCAGCAAATCATGACGCTGAACGAAAAATTAAACAAAATTGAAGAAAACACCACGTGGATTAAACGCACCATCACAGGTGCCATCATTACAGCAGTGTCTACAGGCATCATTGGCGGAGCCATCGCCATTATGTACAGCCTGCTGCAGCATTAAAGGGGGATTTTCATGAACACGTTTGACAAGGGCACGGTCATCAGGACGGTGCTTCTTTTAATTGCTTTAATCAACCAGACCATGCTGATGCTCGGCAAATCACCATTGGACATTCAGGAGGAGCAGGTCAATCAGCTCGCTGACGCCCTTTATTCAGCCGGTTCCATTGCATTTACAATTGGAACGACACTTGCCGCTTGGTTTAAAAACAACTATATAACAGAAAAAGGGAAAAAACAGCGCGACTTGTTAAGGGACAATAATCTGACGAAATAAGGAGAGATGAAAATGGTTAACATTATTCAAGACTTTATTCCGGTTGGCGCAAATAACCGTCCAGGCTACGCAATGACGCCGCTCTACATTACGGTGCACAATACAGCGAATACCGCAGTAGGGGCAGATGCTGCAGCGCATGCCCGCTATTTGAAAAATCCTGATACGACGACAAGCTGGCATTTTACAGTTGATGATACAGAAATTTATCAGCATCTGCCTTTGAATGAAAACGGCTGGCATGCGGGAGACGGAAATGGCAGTGGCAACCGGGCTTCTATCGGAATTGAAATTTGCGAAAATGCCGATGGCGATTTTGAAAAAGCAACAGCAAATGCCCAGTGGCTCATCAAAACATTAATGGCTGAACAAAATATCAGTCTCGCCAATGTCGTCCCTCATAAGTATTGGTCAGGGAAGGAATGTCCGCGAAAATTGTTAGATACGTGGGATTCGTTCAAAGCAGGAATTGGGGGAGGCGGCAGCCAAACTTACGTCGTGAAACAGGGCGACACGCTCACATCCATAGCGAGAGCATTTGGTGTTACGGTTGCTCAGCTGCAAGAGTGGAACAATATCGAAGACCCGAATCTTATTCGCGTTGGTCAAGTATTAATTGTAAGTGCTCCATCGTCCACTGAAGAACCCGAGCTCTATCCGCTCCCTGATGGTATCATTCAATTGACAACACCTTATACCTCAGGAGAACACGTCTTTCAGGTGCAACGAGCACTTGCGGCTCTGTATTTTTACCCTGATAAAGGCGCTGTCAACAACGGAATTGACGGCATTTACGGCCCGAAAACAGCTGACGCAGTCGCGCGTTTTCAGTCTGTTAACGGCCTGACTGCCGACGGTATTTACGGACCTGCGACGAAAGCGAAGATCGCAGCGCAATTAAGCTGATCACAGACCACAAAAATCCCGGAGCTGGTTCCGGGATTTATTTTTTCTTCTTCAACTTTTTAATAATTCCAGCACTGCGCTCCCTCACCCGAAGCGAGTACCCGGAAAGCCCAAACCTTCCGTAATCAACAAACTTCACACGCCTCACCAATTTTTTCACTGTATCACCTGACATTATCCTCTGTTTGTATTTATTATATGTAACCCTTTAAGAAAAGGAATAAGGACAAGAGCTGTTTTCCCTTGTCCTTTTAGTGTGATCATGCTTTTTTTCGTTTATACTCGTCAATCAGCCGTTCGTTTTCTTTGAAGATTCTTGCTGTATGCGGACTGACTTGATAGCTTGCGACACTGGTGGTTGAACGTTTTTTCAGGATTTTAAACGGCTTCGCCGCTCTGGGCTCGCATCTGTTTTGAAACGCACGTTCCATTATCCTTCACCTTCCTCCTCAATTGGCAGCACCAAATCATATATGCTCGTTAATGACGTAAATAGCAAATAATCAAATTCCGTGACAATGCTGTCAGACGTCAGCTTGATGACATAGTTCTGTGTCTCGATGGTAAAAGGGATGAGAACCACTTTTCCGTATTGGTCGTAATAAACATCCTTTCGATCGAGCCGTGTTTGTACATCTGCCGGATCATCCATATGCTCGGTTAACCGGTCTTTATCAGCCTGTGTCGAATAGTGGCAAAGAGAGGCCGTTAAGTTCATTTTATCAGCATAGGTTTTCAGCAGCTTATCAATACCTTCAGCATAAGCATCTATACTTCCATAATAAACATGGATCGGTTCGTTTTTCAATAGGTATTGGTATGTTTTCAGCCGATTGAGGTACATGTGGAGCATTTCGTTGTTTTCTTCAAGAATTTCTCTTGTGTCTGTTTCAAGCTCGCTGCCGGCCAGTTTTTTGACGTATGCACTTAAGAAGATAAAAGCATCAATCAAAGCAAAACTGACTGCGACAATGAGATACCGTTCCCAGTGGGTAAATAGGGAAGTGGGCTCATATGTCCAGTATACCATAGCGCCCAGAACAAACAGCAAATACCAAGTTTTCCGGATGGCGGACATTTTTTCTTTGACCTTCGCTTCGAAACGCCACGTGGCATACACGTATAACCCCAGTCCGGCCACGATGCACCAGACCATGATCTGAAAGAATAAAACCATATTCGAATCCCTCACATCTGAAATAGGTTCTGCTTATTGTATTCGAGAGATCCGGATGGTTTTCCTGTTCCATCAAAAAAACCGCTCCTTTGACAGAAGCGGTGTGACATTAAAATATCATATTTAAAATAAAGTAGGCGATGGCACCAAGTGTCGCTGAAATAGGAAGCGTGATGACCCATGTAATGAGCATTCGCTTGGCCGTACCCCAGTTTACGCCTTTTACGCGGTGGGACGCACCGACGCCAAGAATTGATGAAGAAATGACGTGGGTTGTACTGACCGGCAAATGAATAAACGTGGCGCCGAAAATAATGGCTGCTCCGGTTAAGTCAGCGGAAACACCGTTTACCGGACGGATTTTCATGATCTTTCCGCCAACGGTTTTGATGATTTTCCAGCCGCCGATTGATGTTCCGAGACCCATGGCTGTCGCGCAGGCGAATTGCACCCAGGTAGGAATATCATTAGCAGAAGTATGTAAATTCGCTGTGATGAGAGCCATTGTGATAATTCCCATTGCTTTTTGCGCATCGTTTGTTCCGTGTGTATACGATTGCAGGGCAGCTGTTACAATCTGCACTCTGCGGAATTGCTTATTCGTTTTCGCCAAGTTGCTGTCTTTGAAAATCAGCTTAACGATGCTATAAAGAATAAAACCAAGGACAAAGGCAATAATTGGTGATAGAATCAGTGCTTCAATGATTTTAATGAAGCCCTTATAGTTTAACGCTGTAAATCCGGCTGCCGCAATGGCTGCACCGGCAATAGCGCCGATGATGGCATGGGATGAGCTGCTTGGGATACCGTAGTACCATGTGATAAGGTTCCAGGCAATTGCAGCGAGTAGCGCAGCCAAAATGACAACAGAGCCATTTTCCAGCGTATAAGGATCTACGATGTCTTTCGTAATGGTTTTGGCAACACCTGTAAACGTCATTGCTCCGATAAAGTTCATCACAGCCGCCAATATAATGGCATGGCGCGGTTTCAACGCTTTTGTTGATACTGAAGTCGCAATTGCGTTTGCCGTATCATGAAACCCGTTGATGAAATCAAACGCCAGAGCACAAATGACTATTAGTATCGTTAATATTAATAGAATATCCATTTTTACCCCTCGTTACGCGTTTTTCATAATGATGGTTTCAAGATTATTGGCAACACTTTGACAAGAGTCGGCGATTTCTTCAAGCGTTTCGTAAATTTCACGATATTGAATGACTTTGATTGGGTCTGTTTCATTTCCGAAAAGATTCTTTAATGATTTTCTGTGCAAGTTGTCACAGCTGTGCTCATACTCTTTTATTTTGATTGCGTGAGGCTGAATATCCTTTAAGCGATTTTCTGCCAGCAGCTCGATCGTAATCAAAATCTCTTTCGCGCATTCTCTGATGTATCCGCTGAATTTATCGATATGCTCGTCTGATGAAGTAATTGAGAAAATCTCCATCATGGCAGAGAAATGTTCGATTCCGTCAAGCACATCATCCAAGCTGTTTGTCAGCTGAAGGATATCTTCGCGCTCAATAGGAGTGATGAACGCTTTGTTAAGCTCTTTAATCATGACATGAACATGATTGTCACCTTTTGTTTCATATTCCTTTAACGTATCTGCAAATTCTTTAAGAGTCGTTTGGTTAGTGACCTTAAAATTCACAAAATATTCTGCAGTTTCGTCTATGTTCTTTGCAATTTCTGTTAAAAGGAGTGAGAACTTATCTTTTTTTCTTCTTATCATTAAAAACCCTCCATAGTTTGAATGAACAATGCACACATCAAATTATTATATAGCCTTTTGTCGAAAAAAAACAGGTAAAGTCGAAAAAAACGTATCTTGACTTTTTTGATAAATCGTGTCTCCTTATTTTGACCTACTTCGCTTTAAAAAAACGACCCAAGTTTGCAAAAACTTTCTGCTTAACGTAAAAAGTATATCAAAAGTTGTGTTTTTCCTGTCAACTTTTATCTTCTGTTTCACCAAAAAACGGTTCCCTAAACAAGGGAACCGTTTTATCAGCTTGCTTTTCGTTTTTTCATCCCGTAATAGACAGGCAGTCCGGCAAGGCCGATGAGGATGGATAATCCGCAGCTCATTGTATCTGTAATGAGTGTGCTGCCTAACACAAAGAAGGAGCCCGCGATTGCCAGAATTGGCATAAATGGATAAAGCGGAACACTGTAGGCGCGCTTTTTTCCCTTTGCTCGCTTGCGGAGAATAAACACTGCAAAAAAGGCCATCACATAAAAGATGTAGATCATGAAAATGGAGATTTCTGAGAGCTTATCAGGGTTGCTGATCAGCATCATAATCAAAGCTAAAGCAATTTGAAAAGAAATTGCAATCCATGGTGTGCGGAACGACGGGTGTACATGTGACAGTTTTTCAGCAAATGGAAGCTGTTTGCGTTCCGCCATTGCAAATGAAACACGCGGGAAAGAAAGCACCTTTCCATTTAAGCACCCAAAGATGCTGACGATAATCCCTACACTGATCAGCTTTCCACCAATTGACCCGAACAGCATGGTTGCCGCGGTGCTTGTCGCATTTTCACCAAGCGTGACTATTTCGTTCGCTGACAGGATGTGGAGCAATGCAAAATTAATGAAAATATAGATCGCCGTTACAATTAATAATCCGCCCGTCATAGCGCGTGGCAGCAGCTTTTCGGGATTTTTCATTTCTCCGCCGAGAGCGGCAAGGAGAATCCATCCGTCATAAGCAAACAACGTAGCTAAAATAGCCGCCCCGAAGTTCATATCGGAAATGCTTTCGTTTACTGCTGTGAAGATGTGCTGATCGCCTTTCCAAAGGCCAAAGATGATGATGCAGGCAATCGGAATCAGTTTTCCGATCGTTGTCAGCGTTTGGACAAAACCGCCATATTTTGTACCAATAATATTAATGACGCATAAAAAGAGAACTGCTATGATTCCAATGACTTTTGATAGTCCAGATCCCCAGCCGAAAAGATTCGCCATTAAAGATCCAAAATATAAACCCAGCGCGCCGATAATCGCCGGACCGTAAATGATAATCTGCACCCAGCCGCACAAAAATCCCCAAAACTCGCCGTACACTTCTTCAAGGTACGTATAAAGCCCGCCGGTTTTTGGAATCTGCGTTCCGATTTCCGCGATTGTCAAACCGCCCGCCAGTGTTAAAATACCGCCTAACAGCCAGGCGAAAAGCGCCGTTTTTGAATCACCTGAATAAGCAAGCACAGCGCCGGGCTTCATAAAAACACCAGAACCGATAATGGTTCCGATGACAAGAGTAAGGGCAAACAAGAGGCCTATCTCTTTTTTCAAACCGTTGTCTTCAGTATGCATGTCCTTAACCTCCTAGGATGTTGAAGCTTCATGTTGAAGAATCTATTTTTTCATATTGTAAACCCTATTTTAGAAAAGTGAAATAAAATAAATTTTCTGATTTTCGAAATTTGCTTTGTGTACAGCAGATAAAACTGTGGAAACACCTGTTTTAACAATCTATAAACGAATAAAATTCATGATGTTTATTTGTAAAGTTCGTGTTTTCTGTATTAGGATTTTAGCCAGTACAGAGGGGAGATGAGAATTCAGAAAATGAACGAACCTTCGGTGAAGCTGATATGTTGACTTTCTCATGCGAATAAAATACTTTGTTATTAGAACAATAAATATACAATTATGATATGATATCTCGAAATCGAGATAAAATAACCTGGAGGGACAGCATATGAAAGTTAACGGCATTCACCACGTATCGGCATTAACGGCCGACGCACAAAAAAACTTGGATTTCTATAAGAAAGTATTAGGATTAAAGCTCGTCAAAAAATCCGTCAATCAGGATGAACCGACAATGTACCATCTGTTCTACGGAGATGAAGTGGCAAACCCGGGAACTGAGCTGACGTTTTTCGAGATTCCCCGCATTGCACCGTTTCATGCGGGAACAAACAGTATTTCTTCTATTGGTTTGCGCGTCCCAAGCACAGAAGCCCTGCATTACTGGAAAGAACGTTTTGAAGAGCAGCAAGTAACGCACAGCGGCATCTCCAAAAGAGCCGGACGTGACATATTGGCATTTCAAGATCATGAAGGGCAGCGACTTGTGCTGACTGCTGATGAGGAAGGAAAAGGATATGGCCTGCCTGTTAAACAGAGCGGCATACCGGAAGAATTTTCGTTTCGCGGGTTAGGGCCGGTTGAACTGACTGTGCCATATGCTGAACCAACCTTACACGTATTGACGAATATTCTTGGATTTACAGAAATCAGCCGTGAACCAGTCGAAGGGCAAGGAACCGCCGTTATTCTGGAATCAGGAGAAGGCGGTGCTGCAACGGAAATCCATTTAATAGAAAGAAACGATCTTCCGCGCGAGCGTCAAGGCAAAGGGAGTGTTCACCACGTCGCATTTCGGGTAAGAGATGAAGAAGAACTTGCCGGGTGGCACCGGATCATCAGCCGTGAAGGCTTTAGCAATTCAGGCATAGTTGAGCGCTACTATTTCAAGGCGCTGTATTTCAGAGAACCGAACGGCATTTTGTTCGAGTTATCAACAGACGGACCGGGCTTTATGGTAGATGAAAATCTTGATGAGCTTGGCCAAACGATCGCTCTTCCGCCGTATCTTGAGCATCGAAGAGCTGAAATTGAAGCAAAATTGAAACCGATCCAGTAAATTGTGATTCATTTGCCTTCCGGCGTGCCGGAAGGCTTTTTTATTTTGGGAAAACGCATCGCCGATTACGATTTGGAGAAAGGGCTTGAAACCAGCTGTATATAGGATGATTGGCATGAAATGGCCTCGGCAAAAATATTGTCTTTGTTTATTAATAGTTTATTCATATTTGCTTGTTACACTATTTCAAAGTTAGACAAAAAGGAGTGAAAAATAAGTGGAAAAGAAAAAACGCGAGCTGGATATTTTCCTCATCCTCATTTTGCTCGCATCTGCATTCTTAAATATCTATAACATCTGGAATGATGATACGGTGAATCCTTATTACACCGCGGCAGTTACAAGTATGATGCAAAGCTTTCATAATTTCTTTTATGCTTCGTTCGATGCTGCCGGCTTTATAACAGTGGATAAACCGCCTGTTACATACCAAATCCAAACGATCAGCGCACTGATATTCGGTATGCACGGGTGGAGCGTCATTCTGCCTCAGGCATTGGCGGGTGTAGGTTCAGTCCTTCTTATGTACTTGCTGATAAAGCCGACATTCGGAAAAACGGCGGCGCGTATTGCCTCATTTGTTATGGCATGTACGCCGATAGCTGTAGCTGTAGCACGTACAAACAATGTTGATGCATTACTGGTATTTTTCTTATTGCTTGCTACATGGCTTCTCTTTAAAGCGATCAGAACAGGAAAGCTGATCTGGCTGTTAGCGGCATTTTTCGTTGTTGGGGTAGGTTTCAATACAAAAATGCTGCAGGCTTACATGATTTTACCGGCCTTCCTATTGTTCTATTTGATTGCGGCAAATGCCGCGGTGAAGAAAAAAATCATTTCGCTGGTAAGTGCGTTAGCCGTATTAGCAGCCGTTTCGTTATCGTGGCCGCTCATTGTCGACAATATCCCTGCAAGCAAGCGGCCTTATATCGGAAGCAGCCAAACCAACTCTGTTTTGGAATTGGCTTTCGGCTATAACGGAATCCAGCGGCTGACAGGCCAAAATTCAGGCGGCGGCCAGGGTGCGCCAAACAAAGACGCTTCAAAAGAAATGTCTTCTTCTGATAACACTCAAGCACCGCCTAATCAGTCATCAAGCAGCAGCTCATCAAGCGATGGTAAATCCTCAAATGGCAATATGACGGCACCTCCATCCAATGGCCAAATGCCAAGCGGAGGAGAAATGCCAAGCGGCGGTCAAGGAGGCCCTCCAAGCGGCGGAGATGGCGGCCAAGGCGGACCCGGCGGAGACGGAGGGAAAGGCGGTACAGGAACCGGTTCGAAAATGCAATCAGGTTCAGGGATGTTTGGAACGGGAACACCTGGTCCACTGCGGCTTTTCCAACAAGAGTTATCTGATCAAATCAGCTGGCTTCTGCCATTTGCGATATTTGGAATCGCAGGCTTACTGATCGCTGGCGCAAGAGAAAGAAGAAGATTATCTATAGAGCAGAAGGAAACGGTGTTCTGGGTTGCGTGGCTTGTACCGATTGCCGGATTCTTCAGTGTCGCAGAATTTTTCCATCATTATTATCTCATCATGCTGGCACCGCCGATTGCGGCTCTTGTCGGTGCGGGATGGGTTGCTCTTGTTCATCTGTACCGCAATCAGACAGGCTGGAAAGCATGGCTTTTGCCGGGAGCAATTATTGCGACAACTGGATTTGAATTGTTTATTCTCAGAAACTACAACGATCAAATCGGTGCAGGCTGGAGCATCGGTGTAGGTGTTATCGGCGTGTTGTCAGCAATTGCTTTGCTGCTGTTAAAACAGCGCCAAAAACCGTTCAGTTATTATGTTTCACTTGCAGCTCTCCTCGCATTGCTGGTGATGCCGATTTATTGGGCAAGTACACCACTTCTGTACGGAGGCAACAGCTCACTGCCTGAAACAGGCCCTCAGCTCGCATCAATGAGCGGAAAAGGCATGGGAATGTCTGATGCGACTGTAAATGAAAAACAGATCAAATATCTAGAGGAGAATAACTCCGGAGCTGAATACCTATTCGCCACAACCGATTCGAACACAGCGGCACCATATATCATTAAAACGAAAAAAGCTGTCATGGCTATTGGCGGATTCAGCGGTTCTGACCCGGCTATCACGCTGACTCAATTCAAAAAGCTTGTAAAAGAAGGAAAAGTGAAATACTTCTTGGCTTCTGGAATGGGAAGAGGCGGAAACAATGACATTGTTGAATGGGTTGAGAAAAATGGAAAAGAAGTAGCATCAGAAAAATGGCAATCAAGTTCTGATCAAAAAACAGAAAATACTGATTCAGCTGATACATCAAGCAGCAAGGCTTCAGGTAAAAACGGAAAAATGGGCGGACCTGGCGGAATGAATCAGTCAGCAACATTATACGAACTACATGCTGATGAATAGGAGGCAAAAACATGAGCAGACATATTCAATATTCAATTGTTGTACCTGTGTATAATGAAGAGCTTGTCATTCATGAAACCTATCAGCGCTTAAAAGAGGTCATGGATCAAACGAAGGAAAACTACGAGCTGCTTTTTGTCAACGATGGCAGCAAAGACCGCAGTATTGAGATTTTAAGAGAGCACAGCCTGATCGATCCGAGAGTGAAAATTATTGATTTTTCAAGGAATTTTGGACACCAGATCGCCATTACGGCGGGTATGGACTATGCACAGGGGAATGCAATCGTCGTCATTGACGCCGATTTGCAGGACCCTCCTGAACTGATTTTAGATATGATTGAAAAGTGGAAGGAAGGCTATGAGGTCGTGTACGCCGTGCGGACTAAACGAAAAGGGGAAACCTTTTTCAAAAAACAAACCGCGGCTATGTTTTACCGGCTTCTCAGCGGTATGACAGATATTGATATCCCGATTGATACGGGGGATTTTCGTCTCATGGACAGAAAAGTCTGTGATGAAATGAAGAGATTAAAAGAAAAAAATCCATTTGTCAGAGGGCTAGTCAGCTGGGTGGGCTTTAAACAGACAGCGGTCGAGTATGTACGTGATGAAAGGCTTGCCGGAGAAACAAAGTACCCGCTCAAGAAAATGCTGAAGCTGTCAATGGACGGCATCACGACATTTTCACATAAACCGCTGAAGCTGGCAAGCTATGCGGGGATTTTAATGTCAGGTGCTGGATTTCTGTATATGTTTATCGTGCTGTATCTGAAGCTATTCACAGACAGCACGATTACCGGCTGGTCATCACTTATTGTGATCCAGCTCCTGTTCAGCGGCATTGTCCTTCTGATTTTGGGCGTGATCGGCGAATATATCGGCAGAATCTACGATGAAGCCAAAGACAGGCCGCTTTACATCGTCCAAAAATCGTATGGAATTGAAAATAAAAGACTCTATAGAGACCAGCATATGTCATAACCTTAAACCCCCTGTCCGTTACGGACAGGGGGTTTTTATGCTCTGCGCACGATCTAAAGCAAAAGATGCTGATAGATATATGGAAATTGGGTAAAGAAGAGATTGTGAGCTTGTACTGCGGTTCAGTCATGCCGAAATAAAAACAGCAAAACTTAAAGATTTCGTCATCGGCTTTGCTGCATGTCAGCTGTTAGATTGGGGGGCTTTTAAGAAACGCATGATTAGAGCCGTACCAGTTATGTTTAATAGAATACTGGTACCCAATACAATTCCCCACGTCAACGTCGATTCAGATAGAAGAAAGCCCAGCAAAAGAAAAGCCAATCCTGCGCAGATCATACTCAGTCCCACGGTTTTCATGTTCATGCCTCCTGGCAAACGATGTTTCTAGCGTCTGATGAGAATGATGTCAATCTGTATGATATACGGATATCTCGTCAGAAAGTTTCATAGAACAATTAGGTCTTTTATCTAATAAAAAGCCTCAGACCGCTTTTGCGGCCTGAGGCATTATGTCTTACGAAGTTTTCTCTTCTTTTTGATCAAGTTTAATTTTTTTCGTCATTTCTTTGCCGTTTCGGAGAATTTTCACTTCAACGGTATCACCGATCTTTGCGTCTTTATATAAGATATTGCGCAATTCACTGCCTGTATCAATTTCTTTACCTTTTAGGCCGATGATAATATCCTCCGCTTTTAATCCGGCCTTTTCAGCAGGAGAGCCTGAAGCGACCTCACGGATGTAAACACCTTTATTCAGCTGGCTGCCGAACAGGCCGAGTGTGCCTTCTTGGTAATTTTGCGGCACTTGTTCCAGATCAAGCATGCTGACACCGATATATGGACGTTCAATTTGTCCTTTAGAAAGCAGTTCTTCAGCAATCGGTTTTACGTCATTGCTTGGAATGGCAAATCCGATACCCTCAACATCATCCTCACTGATTTTCATACTGTTAATGCCGACAATTTTGCCGTCTGTATTTAACAAAGGACCGCCGCTGTTACCTGGATTAATTGCTGCGTCTGTCTGAATGACGTTAATGCTCGTTTCGCCGGCTGATGTAGACATTGAAACCGTTCTGTCCACGCCGCTAACAATTCCTTGTGTTACTGTGCGGGACAGATCTTTTCCAAGCGGATCCCCAATCGCAATAACGGTCTCGCCTGTTCTGAGATCAGATGAATCACCGAAGTTTGCCACTTTTGTGACGTGGTCATCACTGATTTGGAGGACGGCTAAATCAGTTAACGAGTCACTGCCTACCAGCTTTGCAGTAACCTCAGTGCCGTCATATAAAGATACCTTCAGTGATGATGCCCCTTCTACGACATGGTTATTTGTAATGATATAAGCCTTGCCATTCTCTTTTTTGAAAATGACACCTGACCCTGAACCGCTTTCTGTATCTTCGCTGGAATTAGAAGAACTAGAGCCGAACAAAGAGCTGTTTGATTGTGCCTGAAGATTTGTAATGCCGACAATCGCTGGTGAAAGGTCTTCTACCATATCTGAGATTTTAGAAGAGTCCTCGCTCTTGAATGCAGATGAGCTGCTTGAGCTTGATGAGCTTTTTTTAGATTCAGAGGAGGTGCTTGTTGCTGTAACAGATTGCGTTTGCTGCTGGCTGGATGATTGTTTTGCAGTGTCCTGAGAATCATGGTCGCCAAGCGGTGTAAACGTGTAAATGCCAAGGGCAAGACTGCCGCCGATCACTCCGCCAAGCAACGGTCTGAACCATCCGAATCCTCGTTTTTTCTTCTCCTGATCATGAATGACATTGCGGGCCGAGTAGGAGGTGCTCTGATCGTTCTCTTTCGTTAAAAAGACCTCATTCTCATTACCTTTCGTTCTGTTTTCATCACGATAGTTATCCATCATGTTCACTCCGTTTCTCTATTTTCACATGTCTATTTATATTGATAGGTTTATGACTTGAGTTTATCATAAACAAAAACTGTGGGATAAAAATGAAAAGATTATGGGAAATTGTGAAAAAGTGCGGAAAACGGTACACTTCATATTGTATATGAAAGGACTGAGTCGATGGAACAGATTGGATTGATTGGATATGGCAGCATGGCGGATATGATCGCCAGACAGCTGTTGAAACATGAACAAATAAAAGAGAATGAGCTATTTATTGAGACGAGAACGAAGGGGGAGCGGCTGCGGGCACTCCTGTCAGATTATCCAAACGTATCGGCTGATCCGTTGGAGAATTGGGCAAATACGTGCCAATTGATTTTGATATGCGTCCCGCCGCTCCATGTCATCGAAACAATGCGCCGTCTGCACCCGTATGTGAACAGAAATACTCACATCGTATCCATAGCTGCCGGTGTGCCGCTGCGTCTTTTGGAGGCAGAAACAGAAGCCGGTGTATCACGTGTTATTCCTGCCATTACGTCCGAAGCAGAAGCGGGCATCTCACTTGTCGTTCACAGTGAAGCACTGGCTGCGGAGAAGAAAGAGCATCTGAATGAATTGTTATCGGTTTTCAGCCGTGTACGAGAAATCAAAGAATCGAATGTTGATGCGGCCAGCAATTTAACGAGCTCGGCACCGGGATTCATAGCGGCAATCTTCGAAGAGCTGGCACTGTCTGCGGTCAGAAACAGCAGCTTGTCCAAAGAAGAAGCCTTTGATTTTCTGATTCATTCGTTATACGGAACTGGCAAGCTGCTGATCGAAAAAAATATGTCTTTCGAGGAGACGCTGGAACGTGTCGCAACCAAAGGCGGAATAACGGGAGAGGGGGCTGAGGTGATACGCGCCTCTGTGCCTGACGTTTTTGATGAGGTGTTTGAAAGAACCCTGAAAAAATATGAACTGCTTACAGAACAGGTTGGTAAACAGACATGAATCCTTGAAAGAGGATTCTTTTTTTATCACTGAATGGTTGAGATTTTCCCCAGTTATATTGCATTTTTCCTCTTTTTTTAATATAATTTGTTAGAATATTCATAATTTAGTAAAAAAGGAGGAGCTCTATGAAATTGTACATGTCAGTAGATATGGAAGGTATTTCGGGTCTTCCGGACGATACCTTTGTGGATTCCGGCAAGCGGAATTATGAACGCGGACGGCTTATCATGACTGAAGAAGCAAACTACTGTATTGCTGAAGCGTTTAACAGCGGGTGTACCGAGGTGCTGGTCAATGACAGTCATTCGAAGATGAATAATCTGATGGTTGAAAAGCTTCACCCTGAAGCAGACTTGATTTCTGGTGACGTCAAACCATTTTCAATGGTGGAGGGACTGGATGATACGTTTACAGGCGCTTTGTTTCTCGGTTATCATGCGAGAGCCTCGACTCCCGGTGTCATGTCACACAGCATGATTTTCGGCGTCCGTCATTTTTACATAAACGATCGGCCTGTCGGTGAGCTTGGATTAAATGCATACGTTGCCGGTTATTATGATGTCCCGGTATTAATGGTAGCCGGGGATGACCGGGCGGCGAAGGAAGCGGAAGAGCTTATCCCGAACGTGACGACAGCCGCAGTCAAACAAACCATTTCAAGATCCGCAGTGAAGTGCTTGTCCCCTGCGAAAGCCGGACGGCTGTTGACAGAAAAAACCGCGTTTGCCCTGCAAAACAAGGACAAAGTCAAGCCGCTCACCCCGCCTGACAGGCCGGTTCTGAGCATTGAATTCGCCAATTATGGCCAAGCAGAATGGGCGAATCTGATGCCGGGAACGGAAATCAAGACGGGAACTACAACCGTTCAATTTCAGGCGAAGGACATGCTTGAAGCCTATCAGGCGATGCTTGTCATGACTGAGCTTGCGATGCGGACATCATTCTGCTAAAGGGGTGTTTTAGGCTTTGGCGCGATACATGATAAAGCGTTTTTGGGCAATGGCAGCTACGATTTTGGTGATTACCACCCTGACTTTTGTTCTCATGAAGGTCATTCCCGGATCTCCTTTTAACGAGGAGAGAGGCACAAATGAAGCCGTTCAAAAAAATCTCGAAGCCTACTATCACTTAGACGATCCTCTCATTTTCCAATACATTTTCTACTTAAAATCCATCATTACATTCGATTTCGGACCTTCAATAAAAAAACCGTCGGACAGCGTAAATGATATGCTGGAACGCGGATTTCCCGTTTCCTTTGAGCTTGGGATGACAGCGATTGTCATTGCTGTGATTTCTGGGCTGGTGCTGGGCGTAATCGCTGCACTCCGCCGCAATGGCTTTTTGGACTACGCTGCGATGAGTCTTGCAGTACTCGGCATCTCCATCCCGAATTTTATTCTGGCAACATTGCTCATTCAGCAATTTGCTGTCAATCTCAAACTATTTCCCGCTGCGACATGGACGAGCCCGATTCATATGGTGCTTCCGACCGCAGCGCTTGCTGTAGGGCCAATGGCGATCATTGCCAGGCTGACACGCTCGAGCATGGTTGAAGTTCTGACACAGGATTATATCCGCACAGCAAAAGCAAAAGGGCTTTCTCCGTTCAAAATTATCGTAAAACACGCACTCAGAAATGCACTCATGCCCGTCATTACCGTTCTGGGCACACTCGTCGCCAGCATCTTAACAGGAAGCTTTGTCATTGAAAAAATCTTTGCCATTCCGGGAATGGGAAAATATTTTGTTGAAAGCATTAATCAGCGGGACTACCCCGTGATTATGGGAACGACCGTTTTTTACAGCGTCATTCTGATTATCATGCTGTTTTTGGTCGATTTGGCCTACGGTCTCTTAGACCCGCGCATTAAACTGCATAAGAAAGGGTGAAGCGTGTGAATCTCCCTGTACAAACGGATGAACGCCAGCCAGAACAGCACAATCAGGTGCCTGATGAGTGGTTTGTCTCGAATCAGGAAAAAAATCGGGAAGTTGATTCGGTCAAGCGGCCGAGTTTATCATACACGCAGGATGCCTGGAGGAGGCTGAAAAAAAATAAATTAGCGATGGCCGGACTCTTTATTCTTTTATTTCTTTTTGTCATGGCAGTTATCGGGCCCTTTTTATCGCCCCATAGTGTCGTACGCCAATCGCTGACAGAACAAAATCTTCCGCCCTCAGCCGATCATTGGTTCGGCACCGATGAACTCGGCCGGGATGTGTTTACCCGAACATGGTATGGCGCGAGAATCTCGTTGTTTGTCGGCGTGATGGCAGCACTGATTGATTTTTTGATCGGTGTCATTTACGGAGGCGTTGCCGGCTATAAAGGCGGCAGGATTGACAGCATTATGATGCGGATTATCGAAGTGCTGTACGGCCTGCCGTACCTGCTTGTTGTCATTTTGCTGATGGTGCTCATGGGACCGGGACTGGGCACTATTATTGTGGCGCTGACTGTGACCGGGTGGGTCGGCATGGCGAGAATTGTAAGAGGCCAGGTGCTTCAGATTAAAAATTATGAATATGTACTCGCCTCGAAAACCTTTGGTGCGAAAACCTTTCGCATCATCCGAAAGAATTTGCTGCCGAATACTATGGGAGCGATCATCGTACAAATGACATTAACCGTACCTGCCGCCATATTCGCAGAATCATTTTTAAGCTTTCTCGGCCTCGGCATACAGGCTCCGTTTGCAAGTTGGGGCGTGATGGCGAATGACGGCCTGCCTACGATTTTATCTGGGCATTGGTGGCGCCTGTTTTTTCCGGCCTTTTTCATATCTCTGACGATGTACGCGTTTAATGTGCTGGGGGACGGATTGCAGGATGCGCTTGACCCTAAGCTGAGGAGGTAGCTGTATGGAAAAAGTTCTGTCAGTCCAAAATCTGCACGTGTCTTTTACGACTTACGGCGGGACGGTTCAGGCGGTCAGAGGGGTGAGCTTTGATTTGTATCAAGGAGAAACCTTTGCGATCGTCGGCGAATCCGGCTGCGGCAAAAGCGTTACCTCCCAAAGCATCATGGGCCTGCTTCCGCCTTATTCGGCGAAGGTGACAGACGGCAGCATTCTATTTAAAAACAAAGACCTTTGCCGTCTCTCTGACAAAGAAATGAGAGGTATCAGGGGAGCCGACATTTCTATGATTTTTCAAGACCCGATGACGGCGTTAAACCCTACGCTGACTGTCGGCGACCAGCTGGGGGAAGCGCTATTGCGCCACAAAAAAATGAGCAAAAAAGCGGCGCGGAAAGAGGTGCTTTCCATGCTGTCATTGGTTGGTATTCCAGATCCCGAAGAGCGCCTAAAGCAATATCCCCACCAATTCAGCGGCGGCATGAGACAGCGGATTGTCATTGCGATGGCGCTGATTTGCGAGCCTGACATCTTAATTGCGGATGAACCGACCACCGCCCTAGATGTAACCATTCAGGCACAGATTTTAGAGCTGTTTAAAGAGATTCAGAGAAAAACGAATGTGTCTGTCATTCTGATTACACATGATTTAGGGGTCGTTGCCCAGGTAGCTGACAGAGTCGCAGTCATGTATGCCGGGAAAATCGCGGAAATCGGCACGAGAAAAGATATTTTTTATCAGCCGCAGCACCCTTATACAAAAGGACTGCTGGCTTCTGTTCCGCGGCTGGATTTAGATGGCGCTGAGCTGATCCCAATCGACGGAACGCCGCCGGATTTATTTTCGCCTCCGCCGGGCTGCCCGTTTGCCGCCCGCTGTCCGAACAGGATGGTTGTGTGTGACAGGGTGTACCCGGGCCAGACGATCAGATCTGACTCGCACACCGTCAACTGCTGGCTGCAGGATCAACGAGCAGAGCATGCGGTGCTGTCAGGGGATGCGAAGGATTGAACATAAAAAGGGGGAAGAGGATGAAACGAGTGAAAAAGCTATGGGGCATGGGTCTTGCATTAGGACTTTCGTTTGCGCTGATGGGGTGCACAGCAAATGAACAGGCCGGAAAAGAAGGCAGTCATGATAAGGCAAAAACCAGCGGAGAAAAGGTGCTGTATGTAAATAATGAAAATGAACCGACTTCATTCGATCCGCCGATCGGCTTTAATAATGTGTCATGGCAGCCGTTAAATAACATCATGGAGGGGCTGACGCGTCTTGGCAAAGATCATGAGCCCGAGCCGGCAATGGCGGAGAAGTGGTCTGTTTCGAAAGATAATAAAACTTACACATTTACGATTCGGGAAAATGCGAAATGGACAAACGGAGATCCTGTAACAGCCGGAGACTTCGAATACGCGTGGAAGCGGATGCTTGATCCGAAAAAAGGCGCTTCATCGGCATTCCTAGGTTATTTTATTGAAGGCGGCGAAGCATATAACAGCGGGAAAGGGAAAAAAGATGATGTGAAGGTGACGGCAAAGGATGATCGAACCCTTGAAGTTACACTGGAAGCACCGCAAAAATATTTTCTGAGCGTTGTGTCCAATCCTGCGTATTTTCCGGTAAATGAAAAGGTCGATAAAGACAATCCAAAGTGGTTTGCTGAGGCGGATACATTTGTCGGAAACGGCCCGTTTAAGCTGACGGAATGGAAGCATGATGACAGCATCACAATGGAGAAAAGCGACACGTATTGGGATAAAGATACAGTGAAGCTTGATAAGGTGAAATGGGCGATGGTCAGTGACAGAAATACAGATTACCAGATGTTTCAATCAGGGGAACTTGATACCGCTTATGTCCCTGCTGAGCTGAGTGATCAGCTGCTTGATCAGGATAACGTCAATATTGTTGACCAGGCGGGTCTCTATTTCTATCGATTTAATGTCAACATGGAGCCGTTTCAAAATGAAAACATCAGAAAAGCCTTTGCGATGGCTGTGGATCAAGAGGAAATTGTAAAGTATGTCACGAAAAATAATGAAAAACCGGCGCGTGCCTTTGTATCGCCTGGGTTTACGCAGCCTGACGGCAAAGATTTCCGTGAAGCAGGCGGAGACCTGATCAAGCCTAACGAAAGCAAAGCGAAGCAGCTGCTCGAAAAGGGCATGAAGGAAGAAAACTATAATAAGCTTCCTGCGATCACGCTTACTTACAGCACAAAGCCGGAGCATAAAAAGATTGCCGAAGCTATTCAGCAAAAATTGAAAAATAGCCTTGGAGTCGATGTAAAGCTGGCCAATATGGAATGGAACGTATTTTTAGAGGATCAAAAAGCGCTGAAATTCCAATTCTCTCAAAGCTCATTTTTGCCTGATTACGCGGACCCTATCAGTTTTCTGGAAGCCTTTCAAACGGGAAATTCGATGAACCGCACAGGCTGGGCCAATAAAGAATACGATCAGCTGATCAAACAGGCGAAAAATGAAGCCGATGAAAAAACACGGTTCTCTCTTATGCATCAAGCTGAAGAGCTGCTCATCAATGAAGCGCCGATCATTCCGGTTTATTTTTATAATCAGGTTCACCTGCAAAATGAACAAGTAAAAGGAATTGTCCGTCACCCTGTCGGCTATATCGATTTAAAATGGGCAGATAAAAACTGATGGCGGTGATTGAGGAAATACTGCTTCTTTATGCGAAGGAGCGGTATTTTTTCTCTTTCTTGCACGTATACGTAGGGTGCAGAGCAAATGAAAGGAGTGTTTTCGTTGAATTACAAGCCGAAAGCGCTGAAAAAGGGTGATACAGTCGGAGTGATCGCGCCCGCAAGTCCGCCGGATCCAAAAAAGCTTGACACCGCGCTTTTATTTTTAGAAGAGCTCGGTCTTCAGGTAAAGCTGGGCAAGGCGCTGAAAAACCAGCACGGCTATTTAGCGGGACAGGATGATGAGCGGCTGGCGGATCTCCATGAGATGTTCAGAGACGAGGAGGTAAAAGCAGTGTTGTGCGCATGCGGGGGTTTTGGGACAGGACGTATCGCCGCGGGCATTGATTTCAGCTTGATCCGCAAACACCCTAAAATCTTTTGGGGATACAGCGATATTACGTTTTTACATACTGCCATTCATCAAAACACAGGTCTTGTCACCTTCCATGGCCCAATGCTCAGCTCGGATATTGGCTTTGACGACGTTCACCCGCTGACAAAAGCGTCATATAAGCAGCTCTTCCAGGAGACGGAATTCACCTATACAGAAGAGCTTTCTCCGCTGACCACGCTTGTTCCTGGAAAAGCGGAAGGCGAGCTTGTCGGGGGAAATCTGTCTTTGCTGACGTCTACACTGGGCACGCCATTTGAAATTGATACGAGAGGAAAGCTTCTGTTTATTGAAGATATTGACGAGGAGCCTTATCAAATCGACCGGATGCTGAATCAGCTGAAAATGGCGGGGAAGCTGACGGACGCTGCGGGAATTCTAGTTTGTGATTTTCACAATTGTGTCCCGGTGAAGCGAGAGAAGTCTCTCTCGCTTGAGCAAGTGCTGGAAGACTATATTATTTCTGCGGGCAGGCCTGCTCTGAGAGGATTTAAAATCGGCCACTGCTCGCCAAGTATTGCCGTTCCGATCGGTGCGAAAGCTGCTATGAATACAGCAGAAAAAACAGTCGTAATAGAGGCAGGCGTTTCAGAAGGGGCGCTGAAGACATGAAAATCATTCGAATCGAAACAAGCCGAATCGCTGTCCCGCTGACAAAGCCGTTTAAAACCGCGCTTCGCACTGTGTATACGGCTGAATCAGTCATAGTAAGGATTACTTATGACAGCGGTGCAGTCGGATGGGGAGAAGCACCCCCGACGTTAGTGATTACAGGAGACAGCATGGATAGCATTGAAAGTGCCATCCACCATGTGTTGAAGCCGGCATTGCTTGGAAAAAGCCTGTCCGGCTGTGAGGCCATTCTGCACGACATCCAGCATCTTCTTACAGGAAATATGAGCGCGAAGGCTGCTGTAGAAATGGCGCTATACGACGGCTGGGCGCAGATGTGCGGGCTGCCGCTTTATCAAATGCTTGGCGGATATCGAGATACGCTGGAAACAGATTATACCGTCAGTGTCAACTCACCTGAAGAGATGGCAGCTGATGCCGAGAATTATCTCAAACAAGGCTTTCAAACGCTGAAAATAAAGGTCGGAAAAGATGATATTGCAACAGATATTGCCCGTATCCAGGAAATCAGAAAACGTGTCGGATCAGCTGTGAAACTGCGTTTAGACGCTAATCAGGGGTGGACGCCGAAGGAAGCGGTAACTGCCATTCGGAAAATGGAGGATGCGGGTCTAGGCATTGAGCTTGTCGAGCAGCCTGTCCATAAAGATGATCTCGCTGGGCTTAAAAAGGTGACAGATGCAACAGATACGCCGATTATGGCTGATGAAAGTGTTTTTACACCGCGCCAGGCGTTCGAAGTTCTGCAAACCCGGAGCGCAGACTTGATCAATATTAAATTGATGAAAGCGGGCGGCATCAGCGGAGCAGAGAAAATTAATGCCATGGCGGAGGCCTGCGGGGTGGAGTGTATGGTCGGCAGCATGATCGAAACGAAGCTGGGCATTACGGCCGCGGCGCATTTTGCGGCAAGCAAGAGAAACATCACACGCTTTGATTTTGACGCGCCGCTGATGCTGAAAACAGATGTATTCAAAGGCGGCATAACATATAGCGGCAGCACGATTTCGATGCCTGGCAAACCGGGCCTCGGAATCACCGGGACTGCGCTTTTGAAAGGGGAAAAAGAGCAATGATGCACACTGTCATATCAGCAGTGGCCAACATCTGGACAGCGCCTGATTCACCGCGTCCGTCTGATCAATTCATGCTTCAACCGACTGTAAGGATCAGAGACTGGCTGGAGCGCATGACGTATGATGAACGGCTTGGATTATGTACAGACAATGTAATCCAAACTCAGGTTCTTTTTGGCGAAAAGGTACTTGTGATGGCAGAACAGGGGGAATGGGTTTCTGTGATCGTGCCTAGCCAGCCAACCCGAAAGGATCCGCGCGGATACCCAGGCTGGATGAAAAAGAACCAGCTGGAAAAATCTATGCCCATCCATTCACAACACGATGTGATGATCAGCAAACCTGCTGCCTTTTTGTACAAAAGCAATGGAGAAAAGGAGATCGAATTGAGCTTTTTGACGGTTCTCCCCTTCATTGCAAAAGAAAACGGATATTTTAAGGTTTCGACTGTTTTGGGAGAAAGGTTTGTGAAGCAAAGTGATACAGTGCCTGTCAGCCAACAGAAAGGGACTGATGAAGACATCATTCAAACGGGTGCGTTTTTCCTTGGCCTTCCCTACCTGTGGGGAGGGATCAGCGGGTTTGGGTTTGATTGCTCCGGATTTATGTACAGTATATTTAAGGCAAATGGATATAGCATCCCCCGTGATGCGGGAGATCAGGCTAAGGCGGGGAAGGGTGTCGCGCTTGATGATATGAAAGCCGGTGACCTGCTGTTTTTTGCTTATGAGGAAGGAAAAGGAGCGATTCATCACGTCGGTCTCTCCGTTGGCGGCGGGAAAATGCTTCATTCTCCAAAGACAGGAAAATCAATCGAAATCATTACATTAAAAGAGACAATCTATGAAAAAGAACTTTGTGCGGTGCGCCGCTGTTTTTCAGAATAAGGAGGGAGACAAATGACGCCACTGCCTTTGTTAGAGGTCAGCCAGCTGAAAATGCATTTTGACGCAGGGAAAAAGCGGACAGTCAAAGCCGTCGACGGGGTCACCTTTCAGATTCGTGAAGGAGAAACGTTCGGGCTAGTCGGGGAATCAGGGTGCGGGAAATCAACCTTGGGGAGAGTGCTGATGCGCCTTTATCAGCCGACAGAAGGAAGCGTGACATACCGCGGCACAAATCTTCATGCACTGAGTGAAAAAGAGCAGTTTGCCTTCAACCGCAAACTGCAGATGATTTTTCAGGACCCTTATGCTTCACTTAACCCGCGCATGACCGTTCGAGAAATTATTTTGGAGCCGATGGAGATTCACAATCTCTACAATACCCATAAAGCGCGGCTTCTCGTCGTGGACGAGCTGCTTGAGGCAGTTGGGCTTCACCCCGATTTTGGCAGCCGTTATCCGCATGAATTCAGCGGCGGGCAAAGGCAAAGAATCGGGATTGCGAGAGCACTGTCGCTGAATCCTGAATTTATCGTGGCAGACGAACCGATTTCTGCACTTGATGTCTCTGTTCAAGCGCAGGTGGTCAACCTGCTGAAGCGGCTTCAAAAAGAGAAAGGGCTTACGTTTTTATTCATTGCCCATGATCTTTCGATGGTGAAGCATATCAGTGACAGGATCGGTGTTATGTACTTAGGACACATGATGGAAATTACAGAGAGCGGCACCTTGTATCGTGAACCGCTCCATCCCTATACAAAGGCGCTTTTGTCCTCGATTCCGATTCCAGATCCTGAATTGGAGGACAAGCGTGAGCGTATTCTCTTAAAAGGAGAGCTGCCGAGCCCGGTCAATCCGCCAAGCGGCTGCGTGTTTCGTACCCGCTGTCCGGAGGCGATGCCTGAATGTGGAGAATCTCGTCCCCAGCTTCAAGAAATCGAACCCGGCCGTTTTGTCGCTTGCCATTTGTATCGAAATGCTGAAACGAAGGAAAAAGTGAGATAAATAAAAAGAGTGGCTCCTTTTTACTAGAGCCACTCCATTTGTTTTATACTTGATGTAAAAACTTTACACAAACCGGGTAAGGGACAGAAACCGTTGATGGGAGGAGTGTCAATCGGCCGGTTTCTTTGTCTCTTTCAAACAAGACAAGGTTGCCTGTTTCTTCATTTGAAGCAACGAGGAACCCTTCCGTTGGGTCAAGTACAAAGTCACGAGGCCAGTTTCCTTCTGTCGACACTCTTTCTACGAAAGCCAGCTCTCCTGAATATTGATTCACTTCAAATACGGCGATACTGTCATGGCCGCGGTTTGCGACATAAACAAAACGTCCATCCTGCGTGACATGAATTGCGCTTCCCTGGCTGTTATCTGTAAAATCATCAGGGATGGCAGAAACGACTTGGATTTCTCTAAATTCGCCGGCTGTCGGGTTGTATTCAAGCGCAATCACTTCATTGCTTAATTCTGTCATGACATAAGCGTATTTTTCTTTCGGATGAAAAGCGATATGGCGAGGTCCTGCACCGGGAGCGAAGGAATGGCTTCCGGATTCAGTCAACACGCCGTCATTCAGCTTATAGGTGTACAGCTTATCTATACCTAAATCAACCGCTACCACATAATTGTGTTCAGGTGTGAACCCCGCGTAGTGTGTATGCGGTTTTTCTTGTCTTTCGTGCGGCCCTTTTCCTGTGTGAGCGGCTTCTGAAACAGGTGATTGCAAGCTGCCGTCTTCCTGAACCGGAAAAACGTGTACCTTCCCGCTGTGATAATTGGCAGTCAGGACGAATTGATTTTGATCATCAATGCTTACGTGACATGGCGAAGGGCCATCAATTAACTGATGATTCAGAAATGTCAACTCGCCGCTGTTTTTATCGATTTGATAGGCAGCAACTCCGCCTTGGCCGTCTGCTTTTTCGATGGAATAAAGGATGGTGTTGTTTTTATTCGGCGCCACATATGTCGGGTTGCCCAGCTTAGCGGCCAGCTTTGGCTCGCTGAGTGCTTTTTTCTCAGTATCAAGCTCAAATGAATAAATTCCTTCGCTTCCGCCTTTTGTATACGTCCCGACATATCCTATGTATTTTGTCATGCGATTTCCCCCTTAAAAATGATGTCACCTCTATATTAACGTATCTTGATAAAATAAGCTGTTCAAAACATGAAAAAGGGGAAGATTCTTCATTCGCCTCGAATCAGCGGCATTGTGCAGCACCTGAAGGAGCCGCCTGATTTAATAATTTCTGACAGGTCAATTTCGATAATGTGATAGCCTCTTTTCGATAGCTGTTGATTGACATGGCGGTTGCCAGGGAGACTGATGATCGTTTTTTTTCCGATTGAAAGGACGTTGGTGCCAAGCGTAAATTGTTCGTCCTCGGGCACCTCAATAAGATCATAACGTTTTGCTAGCATATCGGCTGCATCTGGCTCAATGGCCTGTGGATAAATTAACGCTTCGCTTTCAGATACAATGTTAAATACGCAGTCCAAATGCAAAAATTTTTCATGAAGCTTCACTGGAACGATCGTATATTCAGGAAGTGCCTCTTCCAGCTGGCCGATAGCTGAAATGTCGGTGCGCTGGCTGATTCCGACATAAACAATGTCATCATCGATAATGACGTCTCCGCCTTCAATACTCGTATCAAGCATGCGGGTGTAAGAGATACCTTGGCTGTGAAAAAAATCTTTTATAACGGCTTCTTCTCCTTGGCGAATCGGTTCAGTCATGCTTGACAGAAAGGCTTTTTCTCCGATGACAAATCCTATGTCCCTAGTAAAAACCTGCTCTGGGAGCCCGTCGCGAACGGGTAAAAGGATGACCTCAACGTTGTGTGACCTAAGTGCCTCCACTAAGCGGCTGTGCTGGTCGTTAGCGGTTTTTACATGAATATTGTCATCTTCAAAATGTTTTTGTGTTTCGTTTATAACATCTTTTATGGTCATGTGCTCAGGTTTGCATAAGATCACTTTCTGAAGTGTGCCGTATTCCGTTCGGCATACCGTTTTGTGCTGAGATTTCGGGATGGATACGTCCATTTGTTTTTCCTCCTAAAGTGTGAAGAATACATTTATTATTCCCTCATCATGAAAATCATTAAACCATTTTAAATTTTAGACAAATGGAAGAGAATATTGTTTAATAGGAGAATATAAGTGCATTTAGCTAAAAGATCAGACATCAAAGGGGAGAAAGGTATGGAAACACCGGAAACAAGATTTTGTAAAGAGTCAAAGGTTGTGAAAACCAGCAGGGTGTTCCCGCTTGACACGAACAACCATAATACGCTGTTTGGCGGAAAATTAATGAGCTACATAGACGACATTGCCTCTATTTCAGCGGCGCGCCATTGCAGACGTGAAACGGTAACAGCTTCAATGGATTCTGTAGATTTTTTAAAGCCGATCGGGCAAAAGGATTCTGTCTGCCTAGAGTCATATGTGACATGGGTCGGCACATCTTCTATGGAAGTATTTGTGAAAGTTATTAAGGAACATTTGATGACTGGCGAACGGGAACTCGCTGCCACATCCTTTTTGACATTTGTCGCATTAGATTCAAATGGCAAGCCGGTGCCTGTACCGAGGGTTGTACCGGAAACAGAAGAAGAAATCATGCTGCATAATACAGCTGTACAGCGCGCTAATGAACGTAAGAACCGCAAGAAACACAGCCAGGCGCTTGCAAATGCGCTCGGAACTGATAAGCCTTGGTGAACGTTAAACCCAAAACATAAGTTGTTTTGGGTTTTTTTTTGTACTTTTCAATGGTGATTATTACAATGGTTAGTCCATTTTTGCTAGGGGATTCTATAAAAAAGCAACAAATGTCATGTTAAATTGATAATTTTGTGACAACTTTATTAAAGATTCATTTTAGATATATCTTTTATTCGTAAGATCATGTATTTTAAAGATATATCCTGAATACATCTTTTCGAAAGGATTGTTTATAAAATGTTAGATAACAAAACAATCGAAATTATTAAAAGCACTGTACCTGTATTGCAACAGCATGGAGAAACAATCACTGGCCGTTTTTACGATCGGATGTTTCAAGACCATCCAGAGCTTTTGAACATTTTTAATCAAACAAACCAAAAGAAAAAAACACAGCGAACTGCACTGGCAAATGCCGTTATTGCAGCTGCGGCAAACATTGACCAATTAGGAAACATCATTCCGGTTGTCAAACAAATCGGCCACAAGCACCGCAGTATCGGAATTAAGCCTGAGCACTACCCAATCGTCGGTAAATATTTGCTGATTGCGATTAAAGATGTATTGGGAGACGCTGCAACTCCTGACATTATGCAGGCATGGGAAAAAGCGTACGGAGTCATTGCTGACGCGTTCATCGGAATTGAAAAAGACATGTATGAACAGGCTGAAGAGCAAGCCGGCGGCTGGAAGGAGTATAAGCCATTCGTTATCGCAAAAAAAGAGCGGGAAAGCAAAGAAATTACATCCTTCTATTTGAAACCGGAAGACGGCAAGCCGTTACCTGAATTCCAAGCAGGGCAATATATCAGCATCAAAGTGCGGATTCCTGATTCTGAATATACGCATATCCGCCAGTACAGCCTGTCTGATATGCCGGGAAAAGACTATTATCGAATTTCAGTGAAGAAAGATGGTGTCGTGTCTTCCTACTTACACGATGGGCTGCAGGAGGGAGATTCAATAGAGATCAGCGCACCGGCAGGGGACTTTGTTTTAGATCATGCATCACAAAAAGATCTCGTTTTGATCAGTGCCGGAGTTGGCATTACACCAATGATCAGCATGCTTAAAACATCTGTTTCCAAACAGCCTGAACGGCAAATTTTGTTCATTCATGCGGCGAAAAACAGTGAATATCATGCATTGCGCCATGAAGTAGAAGAAGCAGCAAAACATTCTGCTGTTAAAACAGCATTTGTGTATCGCGAGCCGACAGAGGAAGACCGTGCAGGTGATCTGCATTTTCATGAAGGACAGATTGATCAGCAATTCCTCAAAGAACTGATTGCCAACACAGATGCGGATTACTATATTTGCGGTTCACCGTCGTTTATTACGGCAATGCATAAGCTTGTATCAGAGCTCGGATCAGCGCCGGAATCTATCCATTACGAGCTATTCGGCCCGCAATTAAGTTTGGCGCAGTCCGTTTGAACACATACATGAAACTCTTCTCCTTTCAGAGAAGAGTTTTTTATTGAGATATAAGAAGGTAGACAAGCGCCGGTTTCTACATCCGGACAATCACAGACCCGCCGCCATTTGTGCATACACGGTTTTGCTGTTCTTGCATTGTTCTCAGCAATTCATTGTTTACCTCAATCGCTCTAATTAGTTGCTCCATCCTTAGCTCCAAACCGGCCAGCCTGTCGATTGTTTGCTGCTGGTAGCCCGCGGGTTGGGGAGCCAATGGCAGATCAAAGGGCCAATGGGTATTCGACTTCTGATTTTTCATATTGCGTATTGCGCCTCCAATCGGTGTCACTTTCTATTATGTTATGTTCAGGCGATGTGCACGTTCGCCTATTTAGACACTGATGCATAGCGGGCCTGCCACGGGGCACAATAGGCTCAATATGACCAGCGGATGGAGGTAAAGATCGGTGTTATGGATGGTATGGGTATTTTTACTGAAGCCAGTTATCGTATTTTCGATTGCATATATTTTGTTTCGGCTTGCCGGTAAAAAAGCTGTGTCACAAATGAACAATTTTGATCTGCTTTTGACCTTCGCAATCGGAACCATTATCAGTGAGCCGATCCTTACATCCAAGCTGCCGATGTCAATTTATTATGCGGGTGCTTTTTTGGTGCTTTATCTTATCATGAGCAAGCTCTCTTTATCTAATAAATGGCGATGGCTCCTGGTCGTGAGCCCGACTGTCCTAATCCGAAACGGGGATATTGATGAACGCGGCCTTCGTAAAGAAAGGCTGACTGTTAATGAGCTGCTTGGAAAGCTGAGGGAAAAGGGCTATGCCGACCCGGCTGACATTGATCTTGCTATCATTGAAGAAACGGGAGAAGTAAGCGTCATCCCGAAAGAGGAAGCGAGAGCGGTGCAGGTGCGGGATTTGAATATGGAAGCTGAACGGAATTTTATCCCGATTCCGCTCATACTGGATGGCGAAATCCTTGATCATAATTTGAAATATCTCCAAAAAAACCGATCCTGGCTGTTTGAGAAGCTTGAGGAAAAAGGGTACAGCCCCAAACTGCTGTCTTCGATTACCCTTGGCACGATGAATGCACGCGGTGATATATCCCTTGATTTAAATACCGCTAATGAACCGCAGCATGATCCTTACTTATATAAACCGGGAAATAACAATTAAGATGGCTCTCTCTTGTAATGAGAGCTTTTTTCTTTTTTAAAGGGAATTTTTGTTTGGTGTCAAATGTACCTAGTTAGGAGGGGAACTGAACATGAAGGACTTATCCATAAGAAACGACATGGCGCCAACGGTCAGTTTGCTGTATTCCGCAGTGGAAGAAAACAGTCTCCGTCTGGCTTCCATCGTAAGCCATATGACACACAGTGAACTTTACTATAAGGGGCGCTGCCAAACAAAAAACAGCACGGCTCAGCTTTTGCACCATATCACAAATGTTGATATCAGATGGGTCTGGCGTATCAAGGAAAATCGGATACCGGACCATATTGAACAGGCATACGGCCCGATGACAGATGAAAGCGGACGGCTGCCTGAACCGGTGAATCAGCCAGACTTAGATGAACTCCTGAAAAGACATCAGCATGTAGTTGAGGAGTTGAAATCGGTATGCTTCACTTTAACTGAAAATGCTTTGAACCAGCCGCTTTCTTTTGAAGGTGACACCGCGACGATACGATGGGGAATTTGGCATATGGCAGATCATAACCGCTATCATCAGGCACATATTGAAGCTCTCAAAAAAGAATGGAAGCAGGATGTGGCGAAATATGAACGCTAAAACGAAGCTTGTGACTGATCGAATTCGTTTGCGCTGTATGGAAGATCGGGATCAAGCCACTTTGTTTGGGCTGCTTTTTAATGATCCTGACGTCATGAAATATTATTCCGGTTTAAAAGATAAGAGGCAAACCCGCGAGTGGGTCAATTGGAACCAACGAAATGAAAAAGGGTACGGCGTTAGTCTGTGGATCGCCGAAGATAAGCGGACAGGGGAGTTTTTGGGGCAATGCGGCATCGTTCCCCAGCAGATCGAAAATCAAACCGTAATGGAAATTGGCTATATGTTTGCCCGCCGCCACTGGGGGAACGGCTATGCGCAAGAAGCGGCTCGGGCCTGTCTGGACTATGGCTTTAACGAGCGGCAGTTCGGCAAAATGACGGCTTTGATTGATCCAGGTAACAAAGCGTCCATACGGGTAGCGGAGAAAATCGGCATGCATTACAGCAAAACGATCAGAAAATGGAATAAACCGATCGCGGTATATGAAAGAAAATCTTACAATTGAAAGATAGAGCTGAGTTTAGTATCATGATATCATGTAAAGTTTTCTAGGGTTCCGCATGTCAATTGACATGGACTGGTCCGAGAGAAAACACATACGCGTAAATAGAAGCGCGTATGCACACGGAGGGAAAAAAGCCCGGGAGAGTCAATCTCATGTGAGACGACTGTCCGGGGTTTTTTTGTTTTCGGAGAATCTTAATAGATAGAAAGGAATGACTCAAAATGAAATGGGGATTGGTCGTGCTTGCCGCTGTTTTCGAGGTTGTTTGGGTGATAGGCTTAAAGCACGCTGACTCAGCCTTAACATGGAGCGGCACTGCCATCGGCATCATATTCAGCTTTTACCTTCTAATGAAGGCGACTCACAGTCTGCCTGTTGGTACCGTGTATGCCGTCTTTACCGGGCTCGGCACAGCGGGAACAGTACTTAGTGAAATCGTTCTCTTTCATGAACCGGTTGGATGGCCGAAGCTATTGTTAATTGGCGTGCTCTTAATCGGTGTAATCGGGTTGAAGCTTGTGACACAGGATGAGACAGAGGAAAAAGGAGGCGAGGCATAATGCTGCACTGGATCAGTTTACTGTGCGCGGGCTGTTTAGAAATGGCCGGCGTGGCCCTTATGAATCAATATGCGAAAGAAAAAAGCGTGAAATGGATGCTGTTGATCATTGTTGGTTTTGCCGCTTCATTTTCCTTGCTGTCGTACGCAATGGAAACCATTCCGATGGGAACGGCTTACGCGGTCTGGACAGGAATTGGCACCGCCGGCGGGGCGCTTATCGGCATCCTCTTTTACAAGGAGCAGAAAGACGCCAAACGGATCTTCTTTATCGCGTTGATTTTATGCTCAGCAGTTGGTTTAAAAATTCTGTCATAAATTGATTTTTATCAAATCTTCAGTATAATGGATAAATAGTTTAGACTTACAAAGATAAGAGGGATTATTCATGAAATCATATATGACTCAGCGGTTGGACGAATACCGTGACGGAAATGAGGATAAAGGGCGGCTCTTGGTCAGCTGCCCCGATCAGCCGGGTATCGTCTCTGCAGTTTCCGCGTTTTTATTTGAACACGGTGCCAATATTATAGAATCAAATCAATATACGACAGACCCTGAAGGCGGCCGGTTCTTCCTGAGAATCGAATTCGACTGCGCAGGCATTCGTGAGAAAAAAACATCACTTCAGGCGGCGTTTGCCTCTGTAGCGGATAAATTCGACATGACATGGAGCTTAACTTTGGCAAGTGAATTGAAGCGTGTCGCCATTTTTGTTTCAAAGGAGCTTCATTGCCTGCATGAGCTGATTTGGGAATGGCAAACCGGCAACCTGATGGCGGAGATCGCTGTTGTCATCAGTAACCATGAGGAAGCGAGAGAGCTGGTTGAGCGCCTGAACATTCCATTCCACTATATGAAAGCGAACAAAGACATCAGAGCGGAAGTCGAAAAGAAGCAGCTTGAACTGCTGGAGCAGTACGATGTTGATGTCATCGTTCTCGCACGCTATATGCAGATTCTAACTCCTGATTTTGTTTCGGCTCATCCGAATCGCATCATCAATATCCACCATTCATTCCTGCCAGCTTTTATCGGTGCGAATCCGTACAAACGGGCCTACGAGCGCGGCGTGAAACTGATCGGTGCGACATCTCATTATGTGACAAACGATCTTGATGAAGGGCCGATCATTGAACAGGATATTGAGCGTGTGGACCACCGCGATAATGCGGAAGCGCTGAAAAACATCGGAAGAACAATTGAACGCAGCGTGCTTGCCCGTGCTGTGAAATGGCATTTGGAAGACCGTGTCATCGTTCATGAAAATAAAACAATCGTCTTTAACTAGACTGCAAGAGGCCCGCGCAAAGCGGGCTATTTTTGATGACAAAAAACCTTGACAAGTGTCTTTTTTCTTTGCATAATATAAAAAAATCATTGAGCGTTGAAGAGGATTAGTAAGCAGACCTTTCTGTGACAGAGAGCAAAATGAATCGCTGAAACATTTTGCCGCATGAAACCTGCCGAACCTGCCTTGGAGTCCTAGGGGGAAAACCTAGGCGCATAACCTGGCGTTACAGGAGAGCGGAGCGTGCACAAGCGCGTTCAATCAAGGTGGTACCACGGAAACCCATTTCGTCCTTATGAATCAGGATGAAATGGGTTTTTTTATTGTAGAAGAGCCGCGGAGGAGAATAAATGAAAAAACAAAGAATAGTAGTGAAAATAGGAAGCAGTTCGCTCACGAATAGCAAAGGAAGCATTGATGAGGCAAAAATCAGAGAGCATGTTCAGGCGATTTCCGTGTTAAAAAAAGCGGGGCATGAAATGATTCTGATTACCTCGGGTGCCGTAGCGGCGGGGTTTTCCAGCCTCGGTTATCCATCTCGTCCCGTTACCATCAAAGGAAAACAGGCGGCGGCCGCGGTCGGACAAACACTGTTAATGCAGCAATATATGAATCAATTTAAACAATACTCACTGACTCCGGGACAAATCCTTTTAACGAGAAATGATTTTTCGAAAAGAGAACGGTACCGAAACGCGTATGCTACGATAATGGAATTATTGGAACGCGGCGTCATTCCGATTATCAACGAGAACGATTCTACGTCTGTTGAAGAATTGACATTCGGAGATAATGATATGCTTTCTGCGTTAGTCAGCGGATTGATTCACGCGGACCAGCTCATGATTCTCACCGACATTAACGGACTGTATGATGCCAATCCAAATGAAAATCCTGAGGCGAAACGATTTGATTATTTGCCGGAGATCACGCCTGAATTGCTTGGATATGCAGGTTCAGCTGGATCAAAGGTCGGCACCGGCGGAATGAAATCAAAGCTGTTAGCCGCACAAACCGCGCTGTCTCTGGGAGTGAAAGTATTCATTGGAACTGGCAGCGGAGAGCAAAAACTTGCGGACATTTTGGACGGCAGGGGAGACGGCACTTATATCGGAGACAAAGAACTATCTTCGGTTAACAACACAAGGCAGTGGATTCAGTTCCACTCGCCGATATCGGGAGAAATTATCATTGATGCGGGTGCCGAGGAGGCGATGATCCATAATGGAAGCAGCCTTTTGCCCGCTGGCGTTGTGGGTGTGAACGGAAGCTTTCCGAAAGGGGCGGTCGTGGAAGTCAGGGGACCGGGCGGCGTGATCGGCAAAGGCCAAACCCATTACTCCTCTGAGGAGATTATGGAAGCCAAAGGAAAACGCAGTGACGAACTTGATTTTGAGAAAACGTTTGAGGTTATTCATAGGAATGACTGGGTCAATGTAAACGACTAGGAGGCGGAAAAATGAGTGAAGTTTCTGTAAAAGCGAAGCTGGCGAAAGAAGCAGCAGCCGAAATGATCATGAAAACAACAGCCGAGAAGGATGAGGCGCTCAGCCTCATTGCAAACGGACTCCGCAAAGAACTTGATTTTCTCTTGGCGGAGAATGCAAAAGACATTGAGAACGGAAAAGAGAATGGTTTAACACCGGACATCATTGACCGTCTCACATTGGATGAGAAACGGATACGCGATATCGCGGACGCGGTGGAGCTCTTAATCGACTTAGCGGACCCAATCGGCGACTCTCTTGAAACGATTGAAAAAGAAAACGGCCTGTTTATTGAAAAAATCCGTGTGCCGCTCGGTGTCGTAGGAATGATTTATGAGGCGAGGCCAAACGTCACAGTTGATGCGGCTACCCTTTGCCTGAAGACAGGGAACGCGGTTGTGCTGCGGGGAAGCTCCTCAGCCATCCACAGCAACAAAGCGCTCGTCAGTGTCATTCACAGAGCACTTGAGCAATCAGCGCTTCCGATTCACGCTGTGCAGCTGATTGAGGATACGAGCAGAGAGACAGCAAAAGAGCTCTTTACGTTAAATGATGGCTTAGACGTATTGATTCCGCGCGGAGGCAAGAAACTGATTGATCTCGTTGTGAGAGAATCAACAGTTCCTGTATTAGAAACGGGAGCAGGAAACTGCCACATATTCATTGACGAAACAGCCAAACCGCAAATGGCAGAAAAGGTTGTCGTAAATGCCAAAACGCAGCGCCCTTCCGTATGCAACGCGATTGAATCATTGCTGATTCACAAGGCTTGGGCAAGACAGCACGGGAAAGAATTGCTGGACCAGCTGGAAAACGCGGGAGTTGAAATTCGCGGTGATGAATTGGTATGTGAACTCCATCCTTCAAGCAAACAAGCATCAAAAGAAGATTGGGAAACCGAATTTTTAGCGCCTGTCCTCAGCGTAAAGACGGTTGAAAACGTCCAAGAAGCTGTGAAGCATATCCAACAATACGGCACCAATCATTCAGAAGCGATTTTAACTGAAAATGACAAAAACGCGGCATATTTTCAAACGGCTGTCGATGCTGCCGCGGTCTATCATAACGCGTCAACCCGCTTTACCGACGGCTTTGAATTCGGCTACGGAGCCGAAATCGGCATCAGCACGCAAAAGCTTCATGCAAGAGGACCGATGGGGCTTCCTGCACTGACTTCTACAAAATACATCATTAAAGGAACTGGGCAAATCCGTGAATAGCGGGGCAATGTTCAATGAAAAAGCTTATCTCATTACGAGATAAGCTTTTTTATACGTGAAAAATTGACATTTCAAATTTAATTGTGTACAATTTAATTGTATAAAATATATTGGGGGAATGAAAAATGAGTCAGCCATTATTTACAGCAACTGTTTCAGCGGTAGGAGGAAGAGAAGGAAAGGTCATTTCATCAGACCGCGTTCTTGAGCTTGATGTCGCAATGCCGGGGACACCGAGAGCCAAGAAATTAGAAAAAGCGACAAATCCAGAGCAGCTGTTTGCAGCAGGTTATGCAGCTTGCTTTGACAGCGCCCTGCAGCTTGTCGCAAGAACAGAACGGGTAAAAGTAGAGACAGAGGTTACAGCAAATGTTAGCCTGTTAAAGGATGAAGCGGACCAGGGCTATAAGCTGGGTGTGACGCTGCAAGTAAAAGGAGAAGGAGTCAGTGCATCAGAATTGGAGGCGCTTGTGAAAAAAGCGCACGGCGTCTGCCCGTACTCAAAAGCAACCTCCGGAAATATTGATGTGACACTTGAAGTTGCTGAATAAATAAAAAGAGGATGCCTGTACAAGGCATCCTCAATTTTTTTGATGAAGTGTTTCCAGCAATGTATATAGAGTGGATTTTAACTGTTTGAGATCCTCCCCAGACTGCTTTGAGAGCCCCAGAATTGTCTCTGGAATGTCAACCGCTTTTTCTTTTAAGAACGCTCCGTCCTCTGTCAGGCTGATCAACACGGACCGCTCATCCTCTTCAGATCTTTTTCTCGTAATCAAACCCTGTTGTTCCATTCGTTTAAGCATCGGAGTGAGCGTTCCTGAATCTAAATACAGCTGTTCGCCCATTTTTTTGACAGTAAGCGTTTCATGTTCCCATAACAAAAGCAAAGCCAAATATTGAGGGTATGTTATATTCAGCTTATCAAGCAGCGGCTTGTATTGCTTTGTCATTTCCCGCGAACTTGCATATAGCAAAAAACATAGCTGATTCTCCAATTTCATATGATCAAATTTATTTTCCATTTTGTTCACCAACTCTTTTTTGTCATTCGATTCTATTGTATCTGAAAAACCTCACTTTTCCTATTCTCGGCAAACATAGCATGTTTAAAAAGATCAGAAAGGGAAATATAACAACTAGATACAAATAAGGAGGTTGGGAAATATGGCACTATTTACAGCAAAAGTAACCGCGCGAGGCGGACGAGCAGGACATATTACATCAGATGACGGTGTTCTTGATTTTGATATTGTCATGCCAAATGCCAAAAAAGAAGGACAAACCGGCACAAATCCGGAACAGCTCTTTGCGGCAGGGTATGCTGCATGCTTCGGCGGCGCGCTCGAACACGTAGCCAAAGAGCAGAATATCGAAATTGATTCGGAGATTGAAGGGCAGGTCAGCCTCATGAAGGATGAGAGCGACGGCGGGTTTAAAATCGGTGTCACACTTGTTGTGAACACGAAAGATTTAGATCGGGAAAAGGCACAAGAGCTTGTCAACGCCGCTCATGAATTCTGTCCTTACTCAAAGGCAACCAGAGGAAATGTTGATGTAAAACTAGAATTAAAATAATGACCGGCATCCTGAGTGTTCTCAGGATGTTTTTTGGTGTCGGAGCATGCGGGGCGGGCACAGATTTATGATAAAACTTCAGAGAAGCGTTTGAAGCATGCCTTTAAACCAAAAGTTACAGGTGAAGCGGGCGGCTGGCTCGGTGTCTGCCAAGCTGAATTCCGGCGCGCATGATTGCTGTTTTGTATTTGCACAGGGCATAGCGCTACTTGGAGAAATAACAAGGACCAGGCCGCGCATGCCTGATCCTTTTAATATTCTTTCTTATTGGCGAAGTTCCGCCATGCTTGAAACGGGGATAAATGCTCTGTTAGTGTCACTTGATAAAAGGGGATCGATCTTTCTTCAGCAGGTTTATCAATTTCTTTATAAATGAATGAATCATCAAACCCGGCTTCGGCAGCGTCTGTGTGCTCAGCTGCATAGAAAACGGCTTTAGGCCGGGCCCAGTAGATGGCGCCCAAGCACATTGGGCATGGTTCACAGCTCGTATACAAAATGCAGTCATCAAGCTGGTATGCTCCTAGCACCTTACAGGCTTTTCGAATAGCTGTGACTTCCGCGTGGGCAGTCGGATCATTGCTTGTTGTGACGTTGTTCTGTCCCTCTGCAATAATGGCTCCGTCTTTCACGATAACGGCTCCAAAAGGCCCGCCGATTCCTGCATTCACTCCTTCACATGCGAGAGTGACAGCCCGTTTTAAGAACGTTTCATGATTCATCCCAATCCTCCTGTCAATAGAGTGTTATTAGTATAGCCGAAAAGAATGCAAAGAACATTCTTAAAAAAGTGCAAAATAAACAAAGTAATTGGGGGATTTGCTAAAATAAGAAACTATTGTGGCTGTATTATAGAAAAAAACCATCTGCCAAATGCAGATGGTTTTTTCAAATTATACTAGCTGTGTCTGCTGTGCTCTTGCCTGTTTTGCAGCTTCAACCATGTTTTTCAATGCTGCAACCGTTTCTTCCTGCTGTCTTGTTTTCAATCCGCAGTCTGGATTTACCCAGAAGCGGTCAGTCGGACAGACGGCAAGCGCATCAACGATAATATTGTACATTTCTTCAGTTGACGGCACACGAGGGCTGTGAATGTCATATACACCAAGGCCAAGCCCTTTCAAATACGGGTGGTTTTTTAAGTAATCTAAAAATCCTCCGTGGCTTCTGCTATGTTCGATTGTAATCACATCGGCATCAAGATCATTGATTGTATCAACGATATCTTCGAAGTTGCTGTAGCACATATGTGTATGAATTTGTGTCTCGTTTTTCACGGAAGAAGTGGTTAATCTGAAAGCTTCTGCCGCCCAAGTCAAATACTCATCCCAATCGCGGGTTTTTAATGGAAGGCCTTCACGCAGCGCTGGTTCATCGACTTGAATGATTTGAATGCCTGCGTCTTCAAGCGCTTTAACTTCTTTGCGAAGGGCAAGCCCGATTTGGAAGGCGATTTCTTTCCTCGAGATGTCGTTTCGAGGGAAAGACCAGTTTAAGATTGTAACCGGGCCCGTCAGCATTCCTTTTACATGCTTGGAAGTCAATGACTGTGCGTAGACTGTGTCTTTCACTGTCATCGGTTCAATAAATTCAACATCTCCGTAAATGACTGGCGGGCGGACACAGCGTGAGCCGTATGATTGAACCCAGGCATATTTAGTGAAGGCGAAACCGGCCAGCTTTTCACCAAAGTATTCGACCATGTCTGTCCGTTCAAATTCGCCGTGAACAAGGACATCAAGCTCCAATTCTTCCTGAATATCAATCCATCTTTTTGTTTCCGCATTGATAAAGTTTTGATACTGTTCATCGGACCACTCAGCTTTCCGCCATTTTTGGCGTGCGCTCCGCACTTCAGCAGACTGCGGGAAGCTGCCGATCGTTGTCGTCGGCAAAAGCGGAAGGCCGAGAGATTCATTTTGCAGGGCTAAACGTTCTTCAAACGGAATCGGGCGCTTGAAGTCTTTATCAGTTAATTGCTCAAGCTCTTTCTTTTGTTCAGAATTGGCGCCTGTTGCAAACTGTTTAAGCGCCTGGATATCAGCCTTAGCCTGCTGAATCTCTTCGCTGATCGCCGCTTTTCCTGATACTAAGCCTTCTTTCAAAGCTGTCAGCTCGGCCAGCTTTTCTTTTGCGTAGGATAATCCGTTCAATAGGTCTTTTTCCAAATGCTCATCAGGGTGTTTCGCTACCGGAACATGCAGCAGGCTGCTGGAAGGCTGAATCCACAGTTCATCAACTTTTGCAATGCTGAGAATATCAAGAACGGCATCGAGACGCTCTTCAAGGTCCGCTTTCCAAATGTTGCGTCCGTCGATAACACCGGCTGCCAGCACTTTGTCTGTCGGAAAGCCATGTGTTTTAAGCTGTTCCAGGTTTCTGCCTTTGTCGTGAACGAAATCAAGGCCAATACCCTGAACCGGGTAAGAGATCAGCTCTTCATAAGCATCAACAGAATCAAAATACGTCTGCAAAAGCACATTCAAGGATGAAAGCTCACTTGTAATGCTTTCAAATAATTCTTTTACACCGCGGACATCTTCACTAGAGGCGGTAACGAGCGCCGGCTCATCGATTTGAACCCATTTTACGCCTTCTTCTTCAAGCTCTTTCAAAAGCTGTACATATAATGGCACAAGGCGTTTTTGGATCGCTTTTGCTTCAGACGGTTCATAGCCTTTAGCAAGCGTAACGAACGTATAAGGGCCGACAATCACAGGCTTTGTTTCCACACCGTATTCCTGTTTGATCCGGCGATAATCTTCGAGTTGTTTGTTTCTTGTCAGACGGAACTCAATGCTCTCGTCATATTCCGGAACGATGTAATGGTAATTTGTATTAAACCATTTTGTCATTTCACTAGATACGGCGTCTTTGATTCCGCGGGCGATAGCGAAGTATGTATCGGTAGCATCAGTCAAATGTCTGAAACGTTTCGGGATCCAGTTGAAGCTGACTGCTGTGTCGAGTACATGGTCATACTGTGTGAAATCAGAAACAGGCACAACATCAATCTGCTGGTCAATTTGTGTTTTTACTGCGGATAAAAAAAGTTCGTCGATTTGCTTCAAAAACGTATCTTTATCAGTACTGCCTTTCCAATACGCTTCAAGTGCTTTTTTCCATTCCCGGTTCAGTCCGATTCTCGGAAATCCTAAATTCGATGTTTTGATGGTTGTCATTGTTTCTCCTCCTTTATATGTAAAACACTCTCGTTAACCCGCGGATACAGGCTCCTAAGAGGTTTTCTCACAACAAAAAGCCTCTTTCCCATGAGAGAAAGAGGCTTTTCTGCGTAAAACACTGCCTCTCTCATCTCTCAGATTCAATCTGATGGAATTAGCACCGTGCCTTATGAGACATCAGTCTCGGCGCGAAAAGCAGTGCGCCCCATTTCACAATGGTATTACGGTCGGTTGCTGTTGGGGTCAAAAGGCCAATCCCTCGCCCAACTCTCGATAAGAGAAAATGTTATTAATTTTTTGAAAAGTTGAATCATTTGTTGGTAATCTTAACAGTAATTCAAATTCATTGTCAACATAGAATTTGAAATTTTTATTTATATGATGTGGTGTATATTATATAAGAAAAATAATCTTATAGGGTCAACAAATGTGATTGCTCTGCTTTTTCTGCGAGCTCATCAGGAGCTGTTAAATACAGGAATCCATTGCCTGCCAGCGTTTTTGCAATTTCAAGAGGAAGTGTCCTGCGGATTAGCTGTGCGAAAACTTCAGATTCAGAAAGCTTTCTTTGAAATGATTCTTCTTCATAGCTTTTGATTAAAGCAAGCGCTCCGCTGACATGAGGGGCAGCCATTGAAGTGCCGGTCAGCTTACCGTACTTCTTGTTGGGAAGGGTGGATAAGATATTTTCTCCTGGTGCCACAAGGTCAATCTCTTTATTTGCGTTAGAAAATTCTGATAATTCTCGCGCTACTGAAACAGATCCAACTGCAATGACTTCGTTATAAGCTGCGGGGTAGGAAAGCTCTTCTGTGCGTTCGTCGCCGTCACCCTCATTTCCCGCTGCACAAACGACAAGCACTCCGTTTTTGACTGCGTTTTTCACTGCTTCTTCCAGCTCTGGCACATCGCTTGGCCCTCCAAGGGACATTGAGATGATGTCGACTTTCTGTTCCACCGCGTAATTGATGCCGTTTATTATCCATTCGTATTGTCCGCTGCCGTTCTCGCCGCCAAGAACCTTCACAATCAATAGGCTTGCCTCAGGCGCGACTCCGGCAATGCCTCCGTTTGAATCATTAGCTGCAATCGTTCCGGCGACGTGTGTGCCGTGTCCGTTGTAGTCGGAAATCGCATCTTCCTTGCCGCCGTCGTCATCCGTGAAGTTCTTTCCGCCGATGATTTGATTTTTTAAATCAGGGTGGCTTGTGTCGCAGCCCGTGTCTAATACAGCAACTTTAATGTTTTTGCCTTTTACCCCTTTTGCCCACATTTCTGGCGCCTTAATCACTTTAATGCCCTCAGGAAGCTCGTTTACATCCATGATCTGCTCATTCGTCACATACGGGATCAAGCGGATTTCACCATTCATAAAAAAGCCCTCCTTTTTTATGCTTGCAAGTGGATTCAAGGGTGTTGCCTCATATTATATGAAAAAAGCAAGCGCTCGGACAGAGCCATTTGAAGCATTTTGAAAAAATAGGATACACACCAAAGAATTAGTAATCTTCAAAATATTGGATGGCTTCAACATGTATGACTGGGATTCAACTGTAAGTCAAGTTATAATAGTGTTGGGGAAAGGAGCAGTGTCATGAAACTGAATGAAAAATTATATGCATTTTTTTCAGAGCATGTGGAACAAATGGCCGAGGAATGGATTGAAACGATGGAGGAAAGTGATCCGAATTCGCTTTACGCCCTACATAATGCAACAGTAACGGAAGAATTGAAAGAGCAGGACAGAGAATTTTACCGGCATCTGAATTACATGTATGTTTTACCGGAAAAACAATTTCTCGAAGAGTTTCAAGAGTGGGTCATAGAGCTGACCAACGATCAAAAACATCTCGACACACCGGTTCAGTATGTCATTCGGGAGTTTATGAGAAACAGGAGATTATATACGAAGTATTTTGAGAAGTTCGCAGAAGAAAATGAGTCAGCGTTTGAACCGGGAGAGAAGCAAAAATGGGCTGATTTGATTGTAAAAGTATTTGATTTCACCATATATACATTCGTTGATCACGCTGAAATGAATGCCAAGCAGCAATTAAACGCCCAAAGAGAAATGATATTGGAACTAAGCTCACCTGTCATTACCCTGAGCAAATCAACAGCTCTGCTGCCCCTTGTCGGTGACATTGATACCGAACGGGCGAAGTTTATTCTGGAAAACACGCTTCAAGCTTGTGCGAAAAGGCGTGTGGAGCATCTGTTAATCGATCTGTCAGGTGTTGTTGTGGTGGATACGATGGTGGCGCACCAGATCTTTAAATTGATTGAGGCGCTTAATCTGATCGGTGTCCGGTCAACCCTGTCAGGAATCAGGCCTGAAATTGCGCAAACTGCTGTACAGCTGGGGATTGACTTTTCGAATATTACCATTAAAACCAACCTTGCCCAAGCATTAAACTATCATCAATAAAAAAATCCGCTATCTGTGATAGCGGATTTTTTATGATGCGAAACATAAAGATACGAGAAAGGATCCCGCGAATAATAAGAGGACGAGGCAAAAGAACACCCAGTCGCGCCGGTTCACGCTCAATGTCCTGTAGTATGTCCGGTTTCTGCTTCCTGTAAATCCTTTCGATTCCATCGCAAGCGCTGTCCGTTCCGCTTTTCTGATGGCGCTTGCCAATAGCGGTATGGTATATCGTTTTAACGCACCGATTTTATTCATGATGCCGCTCTCCGCCGCTCCTCCTCTGATTTTATGAGCCTGCTGAATCAGCTGGACCTCATCCTTTAACAGCGGAAGAAAGCGAAATCCTGCAATGACACCGTACGCGAGCTTTGGTGAGAGCCTGCACTGCTGGACAAGGCTCAGCATAAATAAAATCGGATCGGTTGTAAAAACAAACATCATCGATAAGGCGGAAAAGCATAAAATACGAAACCCGAGAGAGATGCCGACAGACACATTATCGCTGTTAATGGAGATAGGGCCTGCTTGAAACAAAAAATTATCCGGTGTTGTCGGCACTTTTCCAAAAACTGCGGCTGTCCACACGCATCCGAATGCTAAAATCAAAAACGGAATCGTAAACAACAACCATTTTTTCAATGGGATTCCGGCCGCCAGTAAAACGCCCGCAACGATGATGATATAAAAACATGCCGGAGTGTAAGGGTTGTAAATAAATGACAGCATGACGACACAACAAAAAACCGCCGCCGCTTTCACAGTCGGATTAATGAGATGTAACGGCTGCTTCATCACGCACCTCCTCTTGAAATGCCATCCATTCATATAGAAGGGGAAGGGTGAGCTTTGTTTTTTGAACAAGCCCTGTTTCTTGAGAAAACAACTGCGCTGGAGATCCGTCAAAGGCCAGGCCTGTATCGTGAAGCACAAGCACGCTGTCAGCATACGAAGAGACTAGCTCCATATCGTGTGTAATCATAAGGACAGCAGTTCCCTCTGCCTTGATACGTTGAATCATTTCCATGCATTCAGCCGCCGTGCGGGCATCCTGGCCAAAGGTTGGTTCGTCTAATAATAAAACCTTTACGTCATGCATGAGCATAGTAGCTACGCTCAGTCGCCGTTTTTGCCCTTGGCTGATCGCAAACGGATGATGATCAGCCAAATGCGCAAGACCAAAACGCTGCAGCAGGTGTTGCGCTTTTTTCTCAGTTTCAGCATTTGCTTTCTGGCCGAACAGAAGCTCGTCATACACCGTATCGGTGACGAATTGATGCTCAGGGTTTTGAAAAACAAATCCCATCCGTTTACGCAATTCTTTTTCTTTATATTTCTGCAGCGGCTGATCATAGAGAAGGATTTTGCCGCTTTGCGGTTTCATGAGACGGGCCAGAACTGATAGGAGCGTCGATTTTCCAGTTCCGTTCGGACCGACAAGCACCGTTAAAGAGCCTTCGCGCAACGAAAAGCTGATGTCTTTGAAAATTGCCTGCTGTCCTCTCGCGAACGAAAGGCTGCTGACTTCAAGCACACTCTCCCCAGAAGGGGCTTTCTTCTTTTTGACATGCCCGGCAGGAATAGGCTCTTTGAACAGCATCTCTTTTGATAAAGTAAACGGCATACTCAGCTTTTCCTGCAGATGACAGACCTTTGGAATGGCGATGCCCAATTTCTTTAGTGTCTCCGCTTCATGCTTAAATAGATTTTTCGTTAGGCCATCCAGTGCCTTTTTGCCTGATTTGTCGAGTACGATCGTTCTCTCAATCCAAGGCGCCCATTCATCAAGCTGGTGCTCAATGACGAGGAGGCTGAAACCTTTTTCCCGCTGAAGATCCTTCATCAGATGAACGAACTCCCGCGCTGAGAAAGGGTCTAAAAGAGAAGTCGGCTCATCTAAAATAATAAGCTCAGGCTCCATCGCCAAAATACAGGCGAGAGCCACTTTCTGCTTTTGTCCTCCTGAAAGGGTTGAGATCGTTTTTTCTTTTAAATGGGTAATGCGTAATTTTTCTAATACGGCGTTGATTTTCTCTGTCATTGCTTCTTTTGGAATTTGCAGATTTTCCAGCCCGAACGCAATTTCGTCCTCCACCGTCAGCATGCAGAACTGCTGATCAGGATCCTGAAAAACGACCCCGGCATGCTGAGTAATCGTTTCGGAGGTTTCAGCATCTGTGACCGGCTGTTGAAATAGAAAGACATGTCCGGACTGAACGCCGTCGCAAGCCTCCGGATATAGACCGTTTAAACAAAGGGCGAGCGAGCTTTTACCGCATCCGCTCGGTCCTAATAATAAAACACATTCTCCTTTTTGAAGCTCAAACGAAATGTCTTGAAAAACCGGTTTCTCGTCTTCTTCATAAGAGAAGCTGAGCTGCTCAACCGTCAGAAGCTCATCAAAAGCTTGCATGTTCTGACGCCCGCTTCCGTTTCTTTTTCAGTTCCTTTCCGAGTGCCATTCCGTTTAACACACCTGTATAAGCGAGAGAGTCGCTGACAGCTTTTCCGAGAAGCCCCGCCAAAAGCGCGCCGGAAATGAGGCGGATCACAAGCATAATGAGCAGATAACCTGGTGAATAGGCTGCATAGCCAGAAACAAAGAGATCATAGATAAAGCTGGCTACTGAAGACCCCATACCGGCCAGCATAAGGACAGGGAGAGAGTATGCTTTCCAGCGTGTTGCAAGAAACACAGCCTCAGCCCCGAGTCCTTGAACAATGCCAATGACGATGACCATCGGGCCAGACGGATTTCCCAGCAGGCACTCAACGAGAGCGGCAATGATTTCAGAAACGAGCGCCGCACCCGGTTTTCGAATCATGTACGCGGCGATCACAGAAACGATAAACCAAATGCCGTAAATCGGTTCATAGGCGATTGGCCCAAACATACCTGCAAGCACGTTTCCGAAATGTGTAAATAATAAATAAACAACGGCAAATACGATACTGATAACCGACATGATGACAATTTCTTTTACTTTCCAGCTTTTCATTTTATCCCTGCTTTCTGTTTTTTCTTGATGGACTGTTAGCCGAAAGATTCACAGTCATGGTGATATGGTTTGTTTGCTGCTCGGCCATGCGGAAAACGGCTTCCAATGTGCTGAATACGTCATGCGCATCCCCGTCAAGCTCGCTCGCGTAATGGACACTCTGTACGAAAGTGCCTTGGGCTTTTGCAATGTCGACAGCCTTCATAATCAATCCCATATAATCCGGCTCGTTCATTGGATAAAGGGCAAATTGGCACGGCGCTTCCGCCTTCAAGCCTCGGACAGCATCATCATTGACACGCTTATCACCTTTGGAAAGATATGTATCCCCCTGTGTGTCACCCGGGCATCCAATGGAAAACGTGCCGTTCATGACGATGTGTTGTTCGCTGTTTGCTGCATGAAGGTAAATGGCTTTTGCAGCATCGAATACATGATCAATCGATCCGCGTAACACCGTGCTGATATGGTCGGTTTTCGTCCATACCTTGGATGTATCTGTTTTTTTCAGCGCAGACTTGATCACACTGATAAAATCATCCGTCATCGGATATAAAGAGAAGCGAAAACCGGCGATTTTGCTTGTACCGCAAATATGCTCCATTTCTCCGACCTCCTGTTTTTTTGGTAAAATAAAAAACTGCATATCCTAAGGGAATATGCAGTCATAGATCGATTAAGCGCACAAAAAAATACACCATTCGGTCAACCTGCACTTCCCCACGCTGGTATTATCCAGATCGGGTCATAAGGGATCAAAGCGCGTTTCTTCCGCGCTTTATCTCAGCCAAAACAGCACCCCTAGTGCTTTCCGTATACAATTTTTTATTTTGACATCATAATAGATGATAAGAATCATTTTGTAAACAACGAAATCATTTTTTTCATATAGGGACAGGAGAGGATGATCACATTTGGACAAAGGACACATATTAATTGTGGAAGATGAAGAAAAAATCGCCAGGGTTCTTCAGCTTGAATTGGAATATGAAGGATACAGCGTCACGATCAAACACAATGGCACAGAAGGTCTTGATGCGGCAGCGGAAGGCGGGTATTCCTTGGTGCTTCTTGATGTTATGCTTCCGGGGCTTAGCGGACTGGAAGTGCTGCGCCGCTTGAGAAAAACGGATTCGCAGACACCGGTCATATTATTAACGGCGCGAGACAGTATTCCTGATAAGGTAACAGGTCTGGACATCGGTGCGAATGACTATGTCACCAAGCCGTTTGAAATCGAGGAATTGCTTGCGAGAATCAGGGCGGCGCTGCGACAAAATGGAACAAAAACTGAAGATATCGGCACCTTTCTTACATATGACGATTTGCGGGTGAACGAAAAAACCCGTGAAGTGAGACGCGGAGACAAAGAGGTGGAATTAACGCCGCGGGAATTTGATCTGCTCGTCTATATGCTAAAGCATCCGCAGCAAGTGCTGACACGGGAGCAAATTCTAAGCTCGGTATGGGGATTTGATTATATCGGTGATACAAATGTCGTGGACGTCTACATAAGATACATCAGAAAAAAACTGGACTATCCTTACGAAAAACAGCTGATCCATACGATTCGAGGGGTCGGCTATGCCATTAAGGGGTAAACGATGAAGCTGAAGACCAAGATTCATCTATACACTTCGATATCACTGTTGATTTTATTAATTTTGGTTCATACCGCAGTATATCTCATTTTTTCGTCTGCGCTGACATCAAAGGATGCGGCCCGGCTTGCTGATGAGACGGATAACATTGCCGAAGCGCTGCGTGCCGCTGAAACAGAAGGAGTGGCTTTGCAGGATATGCTGCAGGCCTATCTTCCGGCAAATGGCATGGTGCGTGTAGTGAATGGTGATCAAAAAGCCGTTATGACGATCACAAAAGAAAAAGCCTATAAAGATTTTCCTCTCTCTTTTCATAGCGGCGAAACGGCAGATGTGAGGAAACATGACGGCAAGCTGTTTGCCGAGGCTGCTGTTCCGGTGATTTGGACCGATGGACAAGTGGTGTCTCTTCAGCTGGTTGAAAGATTGGAGAACACAGAAGAGAGTCTGTTTCTGCTGAAAATCATCTTAATCGCTGCAAGTGCTGCTGTCTGCATTGCTTCTTTTTTTGCAGGCAGCTTGCTTGCCCGCCGTATCATCAATCCGATCAGACGATTAATGATCACAATGAAAGACATACAGCGAGACAAAGAATTTAAAACGATTTCTTTAGAAGGACAGTCCAACGATGAATTGTATCAAATGGGGCTGACATTTAATGAAATGGCAATGATGCTGAAGGAGCACTATGATAAACAGCAGCAATTTGTTCAAGATGCTTCACACGAATTGAAAACCCCGCTCACTATTATAGAAAGCTACAGCAGTCTGATGAAGCGGTGGGGGGCAAAAAAGCCGGAGGTGCTTGAGGAGTCGATAGAAGCCATTCACTCAGAAGCGGTGCATATGAAAAAACTGACCAATCAGCTTTTGGCGCTGGCCAAAAGCCATCAAGGACTCGAGGTTGATCTGAAAACAATCGATCTGATTGAAGCGGCGCGCGCGGTTATGCAAACGCTCCAGTCCGTTTATCAGCGTGACATATTGCTTGAAACAGATAAAGAGAGCCTGCTTGTAAAGGCTGATGAAGAACGCATCAAGCAGCTGTTGACCATTTTGCTTGATAATGCAATAAAGTATAGTGAAAAGCCTATTGAGATGTCAGCCGGAACGAGGAATGGACGGCCATTTCTATCAGTGAGGGATGAAGGCATCGGAATACCTGAGGAGCATATCCCGCATTTGTTCGAACGGTTCTACCGGGCAGATGAGGCACGAAACAGAAAAACAGGCGGAACGGGTTTAGGCCTTTCCATTGCCAAGCAAATCGCTGATGAGCATGGCATTGAGCTGTCTGTCAAAAGCAAGCCGGGACAAGGAACAGCTGTCACCATGCAATTCAGCGAACAGAATGGGGGAGGCCGATGACTAAAACAATAAAAACAGTATCTTTTGCTGCAGCAGCCATTTTAGTTGTCATCATCTGTACGTTTCTCATCATTCGGCAAACCCATGAGAACGTATTGTCAAAGGAGACTGTCGTAAAAAAAGTTGAAGCCTCTTATGAAGGCAAGGTCACGAAAGCAACACAATCAAAGGATAAAAAAACATATGATATAACCCTTGAAAATCCAAAGGGAACTTACTTTGTAAAAGCAGACGCAATATCGGCTGACATTCTTTCAATGAATAGAGTAAAAGCAGTAAATCCATCTGCCATGACAGAAAAAGAAGCTGAGCATCTTGCGCTTGAGCGGGTGCCGGGAACGGTCAAAAAACAAACACGGCAAAGTCAAGTTGCCACTTATACCATACAAAAAGAAGACGGGAAAACATACGAAGTGAAGGTAGACATGCAGGCAAAAACAGTCTTGTCTGCCGATCAAATCAGCAGCAAAGATCAACAAAAAACGCCGATTACGAAAAAAGAAGCCAAAACAATTGCAGAGCGAAAAACGGGCGGAACAGCGGATGACGCAGATCTCGAAGAAAGTGAGGGCACTCTCATCTTTGAAGTAGACGTTGATCTTCCTGATAATAAGGAAGCGACAGTGAAAATCAATGCCTACACAGGAAAGGTAGCTAACATTGTGTATGAAGACTGACGGTTTCTCATCAAATTCTCATCTTGCTCTCGTTTTCCTTTCATGTTGAGTGTGTAAACTGTACTCATACAAAACAAAGGAGGACTCACAAATGCTCAAGAAAAAATGGATGGTCGGTCTTTTAGCAGGGTGCCTAGCGGCCGGAGGATTCAGCTACAACGCGTTTGCCAAAGAAAACAATGAAAACAGACAGGCTTCTTCTAAGACGGGTGCACTCACTGAACAAGAAGCAGAAGCAATTGCTAAAACAGTTGTTGACGGCACAGTAGAAGACATTGACAGAGACCTTTACAACGGCAAAGAAGTCTATGAAGTGGAGATTGAAAAAGAAGGTGAAGACTACGACGTTTATGTAGATATTCATACAAAACAAGCGCTTAATGACCCGTTAAAGGAGAAAGCAGAACAAGTCGCCATAACCAAAGAAGAAGCTGAAGAAATTGCTTTAAAGCAAACAGGCGGAACCGTAACAGAAAGTAAGCTTGACGAAGATGACGGTGCTTACATCTATGAAATGGAAATCCAAACGAAGCAAGGAACTGAGACAGAATTTGAAATTTCTGCAAAAGATGGACGCATTATCAAACAGGAGATAGATGACTAATCAAAACCCCCGCTGCAGCGGGGGTTTTTCATGATAAGAAATCTTCTTTTGGACAATCTAAGTAGAAAAGGAGGCGAAACGCATGGAAAAGAAAGAGGAGCAATACATCAATCAGGCTGAATATGTCCCTCATCCGACGAAGGAAGGAGAGTATGCCTTATTTCTTCATGAAACGTATCATTTGCTTTCTGATGATGACGAGACACAAACAACAGAATAAGGGCTTAGGCCCTTGTTTTGTTCCGTAATTGTGATGTAAGCGCATTTATTACTTTTTTGAGTTGACACAGCTTGTTTTTTTCTGTAATCTCAGTGTGTCAATTCAATTAGGAACTTCGTTAGGTGAGGCTCCTGTATGGAGATACGCTGCTGCCCAAAAATGTCCAAAGACGCCAATGGGTCAACAGAAATCATCGACATAAGGTGATTTTTAATGCAGCTGGATGCTTGTCCTATGCCATACAGTGCTAAAGCTCTACGATTGAAGGCGCCCGCACGCTTTTTTTGCCGTGCTTCTTTCACCTTCAATCCCGAAGGCTTTTTTTATGCCTTTAAAACGAAACCAATCAAAGGAGGTGCGGAGTATGGATTCTCCCCATTCGAGTCAATCTGAAGAAGTACCCATATACTATGACAGCAAGACAATTGATTACACGATGAGGAGACGAACTGCCGCACCTTCTGGCGAGGCCGGCACGTCTCCGTAGAGGAGGTACGAGTCCCGATGGTTCAAAACATGACCTATGACGAACTCATTTTACGCATCATTATTTTACTTCGAGACGGGAAAATCAGGGATTTCAGAAGTGTTATTGATGAGCTTCAGCCCTATGACATGGCATTTATTTTTAAAGAAATGCCGGAAAAACACCGCGCCCGCTATTTATCTTATTTAACTGTAGACGATATCACTGATATGATCGGGGAGCTGGAACGCGAATTTCAGCTTGTCGTCTTAAATAAAGTCGGAAAAACAAAAGCAACACTGGCGATGAACAAAATGGACAACGATGACCTCGCTCAATTGCTTGAAGAAATGGACGAAGAACTGAAGGAACAGCTTTTGTCCAGCATGGAAGCGTCAGAGTCAAAAGCTGTACAGCTCTTAATGAATTACCCGGCTGATTCAGCGGGACGCATGATGACAAACCGGTATGTGTGGATTCCTCAGCATTACACGGTAAAAGACGCGGTCGTCAAACTGAAAAGCTTCGCTGAAATAGCTGAATCGATCAACTACTTATATGTTATTAATGAAAGCAAACAGCTGGTTGGGGTTCTTTCCTACCGCGATTTGATTCTGGGTGAACCTGAAGAAAAGGTGCAGGATTTAATGTTTACCCGCGTCATATCAGCAGATGCTCTTCAGGACCAGGAAGAAGTTGCCCGCCTGATAGAACGTTACGATTTTTTGGCAATACCGGTTGTAGAAGAAAACAACGTGCTTGTCGGCATTGTGACGGTCGATGATATTATCGACGTCGTTATTCGGGAAGCTGATGAGGATTACGAAAAATTTGCAGCTTCCGGTAAAGACATCACCTTTGACACAAAAGCTTACGTGGCGGCATACCGGCGCCTGCCATGGCTGATTTTACTCTTGTTTATCGGACTGATTTCAGGAAGCATTATCAGCTATTTTGAAGACGCGCTGAAGCAGGTTGTCGCGCTTGCGTTTTTCATGCCGATGGTGTCAGGGATGACAGGAAATACGGGAACACAATCTCTCGCGGTTGTCATCAGAGGTTTGTCTAAAGAAGAAATGAACAAAAAAACGATTGTGCGCCTGATCTTCCGGGAGTTCAGAACAAGTATTTTTATCGGAGCGGTTTGTTCTGTGCTGATTGCGATTGTCTCCATCATATGGCAGGGGAATGCGCTTTTGGGATTTGTTGTCGCCTCTTCACTGTTCTTAACCTTAATCATCGGCACGATGTCAGGAACGATTATCCCTATTATTTTGCACAAACTGAAAGTAGACCCGGCGATTGCTTCTGGACCGCTGATTACAACGTTAAACGATATTTTATCTTTATTAATCTACTTTGGCATTGCCACTGCATTCATTCACTCATTATAAACGTAAAAAGTCCGTCTCAACTGCGAGCCGGACTTTTATTATTTAACGGTTTTTGTACCGAAAGTGAGCATTAAGCTGCCCCTCCAGCATTTTTTTCCGCACTTGCGGATCGTTTTTTAACATCTGTTCTTTTTTGCGCATATCCTTTAAAATCTCTGCCGTCTGTACGCCGTCTTCACGCTTATTGGCGATATCCATCAGCCGCTCCACATCGGCAAAAGAGTATTTTCTTGTCCCCCTTGAAGAACGCTGCGGGTAAATGAGCTTTCGTTCCTCATAATACCTGATCTGTCTTACGGACAATCCTGTCAATTCACTCACAATTCCGATTGAAATCACTTTTTTGTCTTTATAAGAATGATCTTCTGTGGTCATTTTTCCACCCCTGGATGTCTTTTGATAATAGTATATAAAAAACAAAGAGAAAAAACCTGACGCTTGTCATATTTTCTAACATCAAATAGAAGATTTTTGAAAAAATACGGAAGAAAAATTAACAAGAATAATGCGTAACACCCAAGCGCGTTTTATCCTTTATGTAACGAATCAAACGAGGAGGAAGGATAATCATGGAGGAAGAAAAGGCGGTCTCACTGGCAAAAGAAATTATAGAGTTGGATATCAAGCGTGATGAAATGCTGGAGACGTTTATGCAGCTTGCCGGAGAACAGGCTTTTCAATTATTAAGATCGGTTCAAAACGGACAATACCGAAAATCTTCGTAAACATAAATTCTTTACATTAGATTCATACCACGTTCATTTAAAAAGAGTATCTTTTGTATAGGATACCTCAAAATGAAGGAGGACGCTATGAGTAATTTATTGAAATCCGCTTTAGAAAAAGAACGACGCCATTATTCTGAAAAACTCTATCAGATTGGGGTTTATAATAAAGAGGTCATGAACAAAATGACGATTTCTGAGCTTCGGAAAGAATACGCTTATTTCTTTCGAAGCATTACAAATCATAAAAATTATCCTTATACAAGATAATGTATAAGGATTTTTTTGCTTTTAGAAGGAATTTCTCGAATTATAGCGAATACGTATAGTAAGGGACTGAACTCTTATTATATGTAAGGGTTTTCATTATTTTTTTATAAAAATCCTATATACGAGGTAGATATGATGAGATTATCGTTTAACGAAGAAGAAGTTGAGCGTGCGATGAATTTGTACAGAGTTTTTGCAAGGGCTTTCAAAAGTGTGTCCGAACATAGTATCCGTGATAGCAAAGAGCACGGTTTTAATCCCACTGAATTTGCTGTACTGGAGCTCCTGTACACAAGAGGCCCGCAAAAATTACAGCAAATTGGGTCGAGACTTCTGCTTGTAAGCGGAAACGTCACATATGTTATTGACAAACTAGAAAGAAACGGGTTTTTAGTAAGGGAGCAGGACCCGAAAGATAAACGCTCTGTTTACGCACATTTAACTGACAAGGGAAATGAGTATTTGGATAAAATTTATCCGATTCATGCACTGCGTATTGCGAGAGCGTTTTCAGGTCTTTCGCCTGATGAACAGGACCAGCTGATCGTCCTGCTCAAGAAAGCAGGCATACACAGCCAGCATTTGCTGTTTCGTTAACTATTCTACACTCTCTATTTCAGGAGAGTGTTTTTTTGTTTCCATATGATTCTTTTTAAAACATCTTCAATCTTCCTATCAGACATTTCGCCAAGGTATCCATTGACGTGTTTTTTATACTCCTTCATCTGTTCGTTCGATTGAAAAAATACCGCGATATACTCTTCTGCTTTCTGCATGTCCCAGTTTCTCATATCTGTGACGAGCTTCCTTTCATGTAGAAGGTTTAAATTCATTTCCTCCTGTCCCGGCAGTGCATGATAAATAAATACCGGAAGCCGTTTCTGTAAGCATTCACTGATGGTCACGCCTCCGGGTTTAGTCATGATGCCTGTCGCCTGTTCGTACAAACGGTTCATCTCTGCTTTGCTGTGAAGGTAAGGAATTGCCTCAATCAAGGGGTGGTGTAAACTTTTGACATAGGAGTAGAGCTTTTCGTTTCTGCCGCATAATATTTTGTATAAGATCTTTCCGCCTGGCGACAGTTCCTGCACCCATTTTAAAATCCCACCGACCCCCATGCTGCCTCCTGTGATGATGATGGTATATGGCGAGTGGTGCTGCAAGGTATCTGCTGATTCCATTTCAAAATTTCGGTGAACTGGAATGCCGGTCAAGTATATGTTGTTCTGATCGATCCCCTCTGATATTAGCTGCTTCTTTACTTCCGTGCTCGGAACAAAATGGTAATCAATGTTCTTCCGTCCCCATAATTGATTCACGAAAAAATCAGTGTATACATTCACAACCGTCAGATTCGGATATTCAGGCTTTAGTCGGTTCAGCAGATAAGAAGGCAGCGCATGTGTGCAGAAGGCGATATCAGGCTGTTTTTCTTGGAGGATGTGCCTCATTTGCTGTGTGAACAGCCATTCGTACATGAAATAGCGTTTGTCATGCTGAAATTCTCCGCAGGCGAGGAGCCTGTAAATGCCGCTGTACGTTTTCGGGAAATATTGAATCCATTTTAAATAAGCCACGGAGGACAATTTTTCTAAACGGCTATACGCATGTGAAAAGATATCAATCTTTTCAGCTGCCAGCCCTTGAGACTCTAATTCAGCCTGCAATGCATCAGCCACATGATGATGGCCGGTGGAAATGCTTAAAAAAGGAAAAATGAGAATGTTTTTCATGACAGTCCTCCTAAAAAAATATGGCAACTATATTTTGAGGAGAACGTTCACAAAATATAAGGGTGTTTTTGATCATAAGGAAGGTGAAAAGATGAAAACTTGTTTCCTTTCCATATGGAGAGTGGTTGACCCGATTTATTTCTTTTTTTCAAGGCTGACCTTGGTTGACAAAGATCGTAAAAGCGTCTTTCGAGTCAGGCTGACGAAGTACAAAGGACATCATGTCGTGCTTAGCGACGGAACGCATATAAGAAAAAATGATGTGCTCGTTAAAATCCACCTGCATAACATAAAGCTGATCAGGGAGCTGCAAAGCATTGAGAGCGCAGTCAGAAAGGGAATCATTATTTATCAGAAAGTATATCAATCGATGCCGCTTCTTCTTGACTATATTAACAATCATAAAAAAAGCGAGAAAATCAAAGGAATCATTGGGATTACAATGCTTGACAAAGGTGTGGAAAGGCTCGGCTTTGATGTGATCACCCCGGTGAATCCTTTTTACAGATGTTTTAAAAAAGTGTCCCATGTGCCGATTTTATATTTGACTTCAAAGCCTGTGAGCTTGCGGCATTTACCGAATTCATCCTATTTGTTTATCTCAAAAGAAAAGCTGCAGAAAACCTATCAAAAAAAAGACTGATGCCTCGGTCAGCACAGTCTTTTTTGATTAAATCTGATGAAATGTCACTTCAGGACGGCTTCCGACACGGATATTTACGCCGGTTTGTCCCAAGCCCTCGCTGATATAAAATGGTTTATCGTGATGATAATGAAGGCCTTTAATCATGTTCATTCGCACGAGCTTTCCCATTTTCACCAAATGATACGGTTTTGGCCAGTGAATTTGCCCGCCGTGAAAATGCCCTGACAGCAGGTAATCATAATGAACATCCTTCATATCCAGAATAATATTTGGGTCATGTGTTAAGACAAGATGATAGCCATTTTCCAGACTTTGATAAGAGCCGTTGATATTACTCCGATTCGTACTGTAATCATCAATGCCAATAATATTGACTGGCCCTGCAGCCGTCTCGATTCGAACATGTTCATTTTGCAGCGTGATACAGCCGTTTTCCTCTAAAACTCGCTTCAATCTCTGAAAGTCCTCTTCTTTCAATACATAATCGTGGTTACCGAACACCGCGTACATTCCATATGCAGGCTTCAGCTTTTGCAAGGCGTTCAAGTAACCTGCCAGCTTCGGAATATTACGTTTCCGATCAAGAAAATCCCCGGTAAGAGCAATGATGTCCACAGGCTGATCTTTTGTTAAATGATACAGCTTCTCAGGTGAGACAGAAATGTTTTCCAAGTGAAGATCTGATAAATGAAGGATATTTAATTTTTTTCTGGCTGGAAGGCCGTCTTTTTGGTCGATTGAAATGGTGTTGACTTTCACATCTTTTGTATTGCGGTTCGCTTTATATAGAAATGGCACAAATACGAGTATGGCCAATGAAAGTAAGATTGTAAACAAAATATATCCCCTCCCTTCTATCAGTATAGTAAGTGATCAAGCCCTATGGATAGCGGGAATTAATGGGTAGAGACAGGTTGAAAAACGGATTGTCATATGATGAATGATTTGGAAGGGAAAAGGGATAATAAATTTTGACACATGAGGCAGAACATGCCGACGGAGTCAGAATAACAAATGGATGTGTAAGCAATGTTACGATTGATGAGACAACAAAAAAAAGAAACATATTATCTCTGGATCGCATTATTTCTTCTTTTATTGTATGTATCCCCGCTTTTTATTTTAAAGGAAGATGCCCATATCCGGGTCCACGATAATTTAGATTCCAACATCGCTTGGTACAAGGTTCTGGCCGATAGCGGAGAAATCGTCGGCAAGGTTGACGCTGCCATTCCGCAAATCATTAACGGGCTGCCCCGGGATGCCTTTGGCACCGAGTGGAGCGGAATTGTTTGGCTCCATGCTTTCTTTTCTTCCATGACCGCCTATGCAATAAGCCAGACGGTTACAAGAGTTGTCGCTTTTTTTGGAATGTATGTACTGCTGAAGAAACATATAATCCCGGAACCAAAAGCGGCTTTCATTCGAATTGGCGTATCGCTTGCATTTGCCTTAACACCTTTCTGGCCTTCGGGAATGCTGAGTACGCTTGGGTATCCTTTGGCACTGTGGGCTTTTTTAAATATCCGAAAAGGGGATATCTCATGGAGAGAGTGGCTGACGCTGGGCTTGCTCCCTCTATACTCAAGCTTTGTTCTAGGCTTTTTCTTTTTCCTGGCAGGGATGGCGTGTTTTTGGCTGTATGATGCCATTACAAAAAGAAGATGGAATTTGATGTTCTTAGGCAGTATTGCATTTATGACGAGTATTTATCTTTTCGTTGAATATCGGCTTGTCTATTCGATGCTGTTTGAGCACGCACCGATGCATCGTATCGAATTTATCTCATCCAGGCATGACGTTTGGCATTCTCTTCGGCTATCCGTAAAAAACTTTGTCTATGGCCATAATCATGTGATGACCGTTCATACCGTTGTCATCCTTCCGATCCTGCTGGTCGTATTTGCTGCTCTGCTGTTCAAACGAAATCGGACAAAGCCAGAAAATGTTTATCTGTTTTTATGTGTGCTTAATTATGGATTGTCATTATGGTATGCGTTTTGGTTCAACAAAATTTGGGCTGTTCCAAAGCAGAAATTTGCCTTTTTAGCTGAATTTAATTTTGCCCGTTTTCATTTTCTTCGGCCGCTTGTTATATACGTGAGCTTTGCGCTTGCTTTATATCTCATTTGGCGGATGGGGAAAGGATGGAAATGGCTTGTGTACGCCGCAGTCGCTGCACAGCTGATGGTGTTGGCGCCTTTTAATGAAGAATATACGTATGGCGTTCATTACAACGCGCCGACATTCAAGGAGTTTTATGCATCGGAGCAATTCAAAGAGATTAAGGAATATATCGGACGTCCGCAGGATTCGTACAGGGTGGCGAGCATCGGACTGCATCCGTCTATCGCCCAATATAACGGGTTTTATACGTTAGATACGTATAACAATCTGTATCCGCTTTCATATAAATATGAATTTAGGAAAATCATCGAAAAAGAGCTGGAAAAAAATTCTCGGCTGAAACAATACTTTGATGAATGGGGCAGCCGCTGCTACCTTTTTGTCGATGAACTCGGTAAACGATATGATTTCAAAAAGAACTCGAAGAAAACGATCAACAACCTTCAATTAAATACAGATGTATTTAAAAAAATGGGCGGACGGTACATTTTTTCTTCAGTTCCGATCATGAATGCTGAACAAAACCATCTCGCGCTCGTAAAGACGTTTGACCATAAAGATTCCGCCTGGCGCATTTATTTATATGAAACAAGATAAGGAGGATATCGATTGAAACAGTCACAGCCAGTATTAACCATCGTCGTCCCGTGTTTCAATGAAGAGGAAGTGTTTCAAGAAACAAGCTGTCAGCTGACAGAGGTTGTAGATGATTTAATTGAAGAAAAATTAATTGCTGAAGACAGTAAAATTCTGTTTGTCGATGATGGCAGCAAAGACCGCACTTGGGCTTTAATTGCTATGGAGAGCATAAGAAACAAGAAGGTTACCGGCTTAAAATTAGCCTGCAATGTCGGCCACCAAAAAGCGCTTTTAGCCGGACTGCATAAAGCGAAGAATAGGTCAGACTGCGTCATTTCGATCGATGCTGATCTTCAGGACGACATCTCTGTGATCCGGGATTTTATGCTGAAGTATCATGAGGGCTGCGAGATCGTTTACGGTGTACGCCGGAGCAGAAAAACCGATACCTTTTTCAAGCGCACGACCGCGTTAGGGTTTTATCGTCTCATGAATAAGCTTGGGATTAAATTAATTTATAATCATGCTGATTTTCGTTTAATGAATAAAAGGTCCCTTGAAGAGCTTGAGCGTTATCCGGAAGCGAATCTGTTTTTAAGAGGTATTGTCCCTATGATCGGCTTTAAATCGGCCGAAGTGTTGTATGACCGCAAGGAACGCTTTGCCGGCAAAACGAAATATCCGCTGAAAAAGATGCTATCCTTCGCTTTTAACGGGATTACTTCATTCAGTGTCGCACCAATTCGATTCTTTACGCTTTTAGGGTTTGTTTTGTTTTTCCTCAGCGCTGTGGCAGGGATTGGCGCGTTTATTCAAAAGCTGCTCGGCCATACGAATGCAGGCTGGGCGTCTCTCATCATATCCATTTGGTTTTTGGGCGGGTTGCAATTGATGGGAATTGGCATCATCGGAGAGTATATTGGAACGATTTTTTCTGAAGTGAAAAGACGGCCGAAATACGCGATTGATATTGATTTGTATAATGAGCAGCTGAGCCCGCTCCAGCGCCAGGAAAAAGAGCGGTTAGAAAAAAAGTACAGTTAAACGGAAAGAGCTGACTTCATTAGTCAGCTCTTTTTCTTTAACTGATGCAATATGGCGCTAAGCGGTTCGTCTTGCGGGTTGCGGTAAAAATCAAAAAATGGGCAGCCCTGCTTCTTAATTCGATCGATGACCGTATCAATTGTAAACAGAGCGGGTGTTAAAGATGATTGCACCTCATGCCAGTAGAGAGGGGCTGCGACAGTCCCAAGCTCATTTCCTCTCGTCGAATAAGGACAGATAATCGTTTTTCCTTCTGCATGCTGCAAATAATCAAGATACAATTTGCCGTGTCTGTTTTTAATCAAGCGTTCAGTGGTAAATAGCTCGGGAAATGCATTGGTGCAGTACTCTGCGATCAGCTGCGTAAATTGGCGTGTTTCTTCATACGTAAATGCCTCGGGAGACAAGGGAATATAAAGCTGGATGCCTTTGTTGCCGGACAGCTTCGGGTACGATGTGATGCCAAAGGAATCCAACAGCCGCTTCAGTTCATTTGCGGCCTGCACGGCCATAAGAAAGTCATCTCGCGAAGGCGGGTCTAAATCAATGACAATCTCAGCCGGACGCCTGCTTTTAATGGTTTGAAAAGGAACGTGAAACTCCAAAGCAAGCTGGTTACAAAGCCATAGCAATGTAGACATATCCTCACAGACAATATGTTCATGGCTTCCATCATAGAAAGATTGAACAAAATCCGGCGCATAGTCCGGCTTGTTTTTTTGGAAAAATGATTCGCTCCTAGATCCATGCGGATAGCGGATGACGGTGACAGCCCGGTTTTTCAGAAATGGGAGCAGATAGTCACTGACTTCAATCATATACTGAATAAAATCTTCTTTTGTTTTTTTATTCTTTTCAAATATGATTTTATCCAGGCTTGTGAACTGGAGCTTTGGGTGAACCGGTTTGGAGTGTCGTATGACTTGCGCATATGTGCATTCGGTCCAGTCCATTTGGAATTCGAAACCGATAAACGATACCTCTCTTAATGTGCCTTGGAGAATTGTTAAGTATTGAACAGCTGCACAAATCGAAGGTTCAAGCGTAAATTCGCCTGAGGGTGTTTGCTGTCCGTGCTGTTCCATAATCTCGCGTATAGCGCTTTTTTCCTCATCGCGCATTCCGTGCGAGACAGAGGCAATCGGTGTCATTATTCCGTTTTTTAACACAGATACCGTCAGAAACCCGTTGTTAGGGTTGAACCCTGTTATGCAAACATAAGCTTGTTTAAAGTTTTTATATTTGAGCCAATCGGACGACCGCTTCTTTTCAAGCCATTTGCTGTTTGTTTTCTTCGCTACAATTCCTTCTCCGTCATATTTTATTACCATCTCCCAGAGTTGATCAAAATGATCATAACAGGGAATGGATTGAATGGTTTCTTTTGCGTAAGGATCTGGAGATGCAGGAAGCTTTGCTGCGGATATGAGTTCACGCAGAGATTTTTTGCGGTCCAAATACGAAAGAAGCGTTACATCTTCTCCGCTTCGCTCTAACAAATCAAAGGCGAGAAAGCAGCACGGCCGCGCGTTTGCCGATTCCTGAATCTTGTCTGGCCTTTTCAAACGCCCCCGCACTTGAAGGTGTTCAAAATCTGCACGACAAGGATTCACCAAACATACGATTTCACCATCAAGTGTCAGCGGAAGCTCTTTTTCCATGTGCTGAAAGGCAGTTTTGGCGAATTGTGTGATTTCAGGGAAGGTGCTGCTGAGCTCCACACCATTTCTGCTGGTTAAGGTCACACCTGAAGAATGGATGCGGAGAATACAGCGGTACCCATCATATTTTACTTCGTAACGCCATTCTGCTCCGATTGGCGGTGACGAAGTTAAGATCGGCTGCATGGTAAACGCCATGGGCTATGACGTGCCGGAGGCTTTTTTTCTAGTTGTTTTTTGTTTTTTATCTCCGGCTCCTTTCGGTTCAGCGGCTTGTGCAGGTGCGGCAGCCGGTGTCTCCCTGTTCGGCCTTCTGGTTCTGTCAATGCTGGCTTGCAGAGCGCTTACCAGGTCAATGACATCTTCACGAGGTGGCGCTTTATCAGGAGTGACGGCCGTTTCTTTATTTTCTAGCTTGTCGTTGACTCTTTGCAGCAGCGCCTGTCGGTACGTGTCTTCATATTTCTTAGGCTCAAACTCAGCAGTCAGTTCATCTATTAAAGTGATAGCGGTTTGCAGTTCCTTATCGTTTACATTCGATTGATCAGGTACACCTGGGACATGAGCGGCGCTTCTGACCTCATCCGGATAATGGATAGACTCCATGACGATACAATTTTCATAAACGCGGAGAATCGCCAGCTGCTGCTTTGACCTGATTGTCATATTGGCGATACCGATCTTTCCGGTTGAGCGCAGCGCCTCACGCAGCAGGGTATAGGCCTTTGTCCCATTATCCCCGGGGCCGACAAAGTAGGAGCGGTTAAAATAAATCGGATCAATTTCCTGAAGCTGAACAAAGTCAACAATCTCAACTGCTTTCTCCTCATGCTCCTGTTTTAAGCTTTTTAAATCTTCGTCCGTCAGCACTACATATTTCCCTTTTACATATTCATATCCCTTCACAATTTCATCAGGACTAAGAGTTTTTTCGCAATTTGTGCAAACTTTCTCGTATTTGATTGGTGCGTGATCCTCTTTATGGAGGCTGCGCAGTTTAATATCTTTATCTTCTGTGGCCGCATATAGCTTGATGGGGATGTTTACTAATCCGAAGCTGATCGATCCCTTCCACATTGTATGCATATCGATAAACCCCTTTTTTTCTTTAGTGTGAAGAGAAGGAGTACGATTCATGTGTAGTAACTTATGGGTGAAAAAAATCCGGCGCTGTTATTGCGACGGCTGTTCAATAATGAATTGTTCGAATTGTTCCGGAGGTATTGGCCTGCTGAAAAAGAAGCCCTGCAAATGGTCGCAGCCTTTTTCATATAGAAGCTGCTTTTGAGCTGCATTTTCCACACCTTCGGCAATCACCTGCAAAGACAGCTGATGCCCCATGGCAATAATAGCTCCGGTAATTTGCTCTGATTTAGGATGGGTCTGAATATCGTCAATAAATGATTTGTCAATCTTCAGCCTGTGAATCGGGAAGTCCTTCAAATAGCTAAGGGAGCTGTGACCAGTACCGAAATCGTCAATACTGATTCTGATTCCTAATTCTGTAAGGGATGACAAAACCTTTTTGGAGTGATCGAGATTGTCCATTGTCATGCTTTCCGTCACCTCCACTTCAAGAAGCTGCGGAGGAAGCTGGTATTTATTAAGCGTATCCTTGATGAGGGGAATCAGATCTTCGGATTGGAACTGTCTGGCGGAAATATTAATGGCGACAGAAAGATCATAGCCTTTGTCGTGCCAAATCCTTGCCTGCTTGCATGCTTCATCTATAATCCACTTTCCGATATCAATAATAAGTCCCGTTTCTTCTGCGACACCGATGAATTCTCCGGGCGGACGCAGTTGCCCGTCTGGTGTCACAAGGCGTATCAGTGCTTCTGCTCCTGTCATTTTTTGTTTTTTTACACTGAATTGCGGCTGATAATGCAAGACAAATCTATCGTTTTCGATTGCTTCTCTGAGTACCATCTCTTGGTTAAGCTTGACGGTTTCTTTGTTGCCAATTGAAAAAGAATAGTATCTGTATTTGCTTTTGTTTCGTTCTTTAGCCGCATACATCGCCATATCAGCCTTTTTCATCAATTCAAGGCCATCAGTCCCGTCTTTTGGAGATATCGCAATCCCGATACTGACAGATGTGACAAGGGTGTGATCTTGAATCTTGAAAGGTTTTTTGAATTTTTGGATAATTTTTCTTGCTAAAACATCTGCTTCGCCTGTTCCTGTATTGGCGTCTGTTAATATAATAATAAATTCATCACCGCCAAGACGGGCGATAAATCCGTTATCAGGGACTACAGATGACAAACGTTTAGCCGCAAACTGAAGCAGTTGATCGCCGACATTATGCCCTAATGCATCGTTAATCACTTTAAACCGGTTTAAGTCGAGAAAGAAAACAACGGTGTTATAATGCAAGGTATGCTCGCGATTCAGTACCTTTGTTAGATGAGAGATGGCATGTCTTCTGTTAGGTAAGTCTGTAAGCGAATCATAATGAGCCATTCTATGGATTTCTTTTTCTGCTTTGTACTGCTTCGTCATGTCTTTGCAAATGACATAAATGCTGTCTAGTTCCTGATTGACCTCAACAGGTATAAGCGTAATATTTAAGTGAAACTGGCCTTTTTCAGTGATAAGATCGCTATCGCTGTTCATCGCTTGTTTATCTTTTTTAACTTGCTCAAAAAGGCGCTTAATCTTCTGTGATGTGTAATTCCTCCAGTCATGCATGCTGAAGCCAAATTTGCTGATCATTTCCTCACCAGCGTGATTGGAAGATATTATGTCTCCTTCTAATGATAAAATAAAGATTGCATCAATATTGTGGACGATTAAAGACTGAAATCGCTGTTCGTTATCTTTTATGCGTTCGCTCTGTTTAATAAACTTTCGATCTGCATGGGAACTGAATAACAATAACGTTTGGATACAAAAAATAATTAAAGTAACAAAAATTGACCAATGAAACGTTTGCACCTCCATATGGCTTCCGGGCGGAGCCATGTCCTTATGGAAAGTTGCCGCAAGCATCCCTGTGTAGTGCATGCCCGAAATCCCAATGCCCATTACAATTGAACTGACGACTTTATAGAATATAAGATGCTCAGAATGTTTTTTCACGGCCAAGTCAAAGAATATTTTTAACGAGACGAAAGAGGCTGCAATCGCAATGATAATTGAAACTGTAAATAAAATCGGTTCGTAAATAATCATTACCCGGGAAATGGCAGACATTCCGATATAGTGCATAGAAGCAATAGATGCGCCAAGCACAACTGATCCGGTAAGCAGTCTGTAATATGTAAGAATGTGCCGGCTGACAAAATATAATGACACAAATGATCCCGAAACAGATGCGCCAATGGCTGCCATTAAAGGCATGAATTCATATTCCATCGGCATTTCCATATGGACCGCCATCATCCCTACAAAATGCATTGACCAAATACCGAATCCCATAATAAGTGAGCCGCCGATCAGCCAAATTTTACTTTTTAAGCCTGTATTGATGGTGACTTTCCTTGAAAGTTCAAGGGAAATATACGAGGCGGTACAGGCGATAAGAAAAGATAAACATATGAGCGTCGTATTATATGTAACGTGTATTTCCAAATGGAGATTCCCCCCGTATCGTGTGTTCCAGTCTTGTTGACTCTCTTTATTATCGGCTGCTTAACCGCAGAGTTTCAGCCTTCAAAACGATAGAAATACGAGGGAGATCTATTTTTAGTTCAACTGACCGTGAAAAATGTGTTAAAATCATCTTGACGTTTTCCAAAAAAACAAAAATGTATGATACATAAACATGAAACAAGGGAGTTGGTGGCTATCGAAGAGCTGGTTATGTCATGGATAGAAGCATTTAAAAGCTTATCTTATTTTGGAATATTTCTAGCGCTCAGTATTGAGTTTATCCCGGCCGAAGTCGTCTTGCCGCTTGCGGGCTATTGGGTATCTAAAGGCGATATGACACTTGCCGGCGTTGTTTTGGCAGGATCGCTTGGGGGAGTGGCCGGTCCGCTTACGCTGTATTGGATAGGCCGGTACGGAGGAAGGCCGTTTCTTGAACGTTTTGGGAAGTATCTCTTTATTAAACCTGAAGCGCTTGATAAGTCAGATGAATTTTTCAAAAAACATGGAGGCTTTGTCGCCTTCAGCGGCCGTTTCTTGCCTGGCATCAGGACATTGATTTCCATACCGTGCGGAATTGCAAAAATGAATGTTTGGGTGTTTTCGCTTTATACATTCATTGCTATGCTTCCGATTACATTTGTATATGTTTATCTCGGTGTGAAGCTCGGTGAAAATTGGAAGGAAGTCGGCTCTATTCTTGATCAATATATGCTTCCGATCGGGATAGCCATTTTGGTGCTTTTCCTGCTCTACTTACTGATGAAAAAGAGGAAGAAACGCACGCACTCCGAACAATTATCTGTATTTTTGAAAAATAAACGTTGACAAATCATTGCGCTGCGCATATCATTGACGTATAAAATCATATTTCTTGAAATCCCAAAGGGGAGTAGCGTCCGGAATGTATTCCGGAAACAAAGTCGTCATTTCATGGATTGTATCCATCGGCTTTGTTGGCATGCCTGAATTCATGTCTAGCAAGACCTTTGCCTTATGTCGGCAAAGGTCTTTTTTGCATGGTCCGGCCGGCATAAGATCGGATGAAGAGAAAGAAAACAACTTTTTTGGGAGGGTATCATTTATGGATGCAGCATTATTATTAGAGTATGGTTGGGTTCTTCTCGTCTTGATCGGGCTGGAAGGGATTTTAGCCGCCGATAACGCGCTGGTTATGGCGGTAATGGTAAAACATTTGCCGGAGGAAAAAAGAAAAAAAGCGTTATTTTATGGATTGGCAGGGGCTTTTGTTCTGCGATTTGGCTCTTTATTCGCCATTTCATTTTTGGTCAACGTATGGCAGGTTCAAGCGATTGGCGCGATCTATTTGCTGTATATCTCAGCAAGCCACTTATTGAAAAGATATGTATTTAAGAAAGAAGACACACATAAAGAGACGAAGCAAAGCGGTTTTTGGCCGACTGTTTTAAAAGTTGAACTGGCAGATATCGCGTTTGCTGTTGATTCCATCTTAGCAGCAGTAGCGCTGGCGGTTACACTTCCTGGGACATCACTCCCGAAGATCGGCGGACTTGACGGAGGACAATTTCTCGTCATTTTGGCCGGCGGTATCATCGGACTGGTGATCATGCGGTTTGCGGCTTCCATGTTTGTGAAGTTATTAAAGGAACGTCCAAGCCTAGAAACAGCAGCCTTTGTGATTGTCGGCTGGGTCGGAGTGAAGCTTGCTTTATATACGCTTGCCCATCGCGACATAGCGGTTGTTTCTGAGCACTTTATCCATTCTGGAACATGGAAGCTGATATTCTGGGGTGTCTTAGCAGCAATCGCGGTTTGCGGCTGGTTTATGTCAGGTGGGAAAAAACAGCCGGAGGGCGCACAAAACGAACAAAAAAACAGCACCCGTGAACGGGCGTAATCTGAAAGACTCTGCTTAAAAGCAGAGTCTTTTTGTGTTTGAAGCGTTTTCATAAGCGAAATAAAATAACATTTTTATAACATCTTTGTTACAAAAAACACGCATAAAACCCCCTTAATTCTTTAGAAAGGCACGAAATCATGTATAGGACGTCAGAATGGTTTGTCATAATTGAGACATTGGAAATCAATATTTCTTTTTCTCCTTTGCGAATCCCTATCAAATTAGCTATCATTAATGAGTAGTTATAGGGAGGAACTGAGGTGAAACCAGTGCTTAGCCTTTTGTTTAAATTGGGAAAAAAGAAGCAAACACTTGAAAAAGCTGTTGAGAGTATACAAAAAGGCAATAAAGATCTGCAAAATGAATTAATACAGCAATATAAGCCATTTATCGCAAAGACGGTTTCATCCGTTTGTAAACGATATATAGATGAAAAAGACGATGAGTTCAGTATTGGACTGATCGCGTTTAATGAAGCTATAGAAAAATATTCACCTGAAAAAGGAAATTCTCTGCTCGCATTTGCTGAGCTTATTATAAAAAGAAAAGTCATTGATTACATTAGAAAAGAAGCCAGAAGCGCACAAAATATAAATATCGATTTACAGGAAGGAGACGATCAGGAGTCATCACAAAGCCTGATTGAAGCCGAGCTTTCCATAGATGAATACCGCCGTCAGATTGAACAGGAGCAGAGGCGGGAGGAAATCCTCTATTTTCAAAAGCAGCTCAAGGATTATGGTTTATCGTTTAAAGAACTGCTTGAAAATTCTCCAAAGCACACGGATGCAAGGCAAAACGCCATAAAGGTGGCAATGACGCTTGTTGAACATGAAGAATTGGCCGCTATCCTGTATACAAAGAAGCAGCTTCCGGTCAAACAGCTTGAACAGCTTGTCTCTGTAAGCCGAAAAACGATTGAGAGAAACAGAAAATATATTATTGCGATGTGTATTATCATTACGGGTGATTATATTTATTTAAAAGATTATCTTAAAGGGGTGCTGCACTCATGAGAAGAGGGATTATAGTAGAGAAAAATAAAAAATTCGTCACGTTGCTGACCCCTGACGGACAATTTTTAAAAGCCAAAAATGATCGACACAGCTATGAAATCGGAGAAGAAATCATGCTTCCGAGTGAAACACGCATGGGCAGAAGGGCCAGCTTTTTTGATTTTTTTAAACTGCGCCCTTTCAAAATGGGGATTTTTACGATGACTGCTATTATGCTCTTTATTTTTATAGTTCTCCCCGTTTTTTCTAATAATAAGGCCTATGCGTATATGACAATCGATATCAATCCAAGCGTCGAAATGGCGTTAAACAGCGATTATGAAGTGATTGAACTGACGCCTCTAAACGATGAGGGACAGAAAGTCGTGAATGATATAGATGATTGGGAGAAGACTGATTTTAAAAAGGTGATTGACGATATTATAACCGACTGCAGTGAACACGGGTATGTAAAGAAATCGAAAGAAATATTGATTTCCACTGTTTATGAAAACACAGAAGACAATACATATAAAAAGGCTGTGAAAAAACAGCTGAATGATGTGACTGAAAAATATAAAACGACATACCGCATGGAATCTCTCGAGTCAGATATGCAAACGAGGGAAAAAGCGAAGAAAGAAGGCGTCTCAACAGGCAGCTACATCAAATCAAATGAAAAGAATGACAATAAAGATTTAAAAGATGACTCCAGCAAACCATCCGGGGAAGAGGATCAAAAGAGTGATGAAAATGAGGATGAAAACAACGATCAAACTGACACCCAGGACAGCAAGCAAGGAGATAATGAACAGCTGAATGATGCGGATTCCGGAGACCAGAAAGAAGATAAAGCGGATGACCAGATTGATGATAGTGACAAAGATAAAAAAATAAAGGAATCAGATGAAAATACAAATACCGAAAAAGATGGGGACCATGAGCAAACCCCAATACAAGATCCTCAAGATAAAGGAAATGAAAATAACGGCGCTGACAAGGGTCAAAGCCAATATCACAGGGACTGGAACAATGGTGAACAAGGCAAGAACCGTTCTTCGTCCAGAAGGGATAACGCTTCAGACCGACGTAATCCAAACGGCTACAGCAGTGATAATAATTCAGCTCAAAATGAAGATTCGCCGAGTGCCCCCGGCGAATAAAGACCTGAATTTATTTAGTTGTGCCATTTAATTGTGATTGTGCTTGCTGTACCAGCCGCTTTGTCATTTCTCCGCCTACAGAGCCGTTAGCGCGTGCGACTGTATCAGAACCAAGGTTCACACCGAATTCTTGAGCCACTTCGAGTTTAAATTGGTCTAGTGCCTGCTCCACCCCTGGAACAACGAGTTTATTTCTGCTCGCCATCTTTTTCATCTCCTTTTTCGATAAAGAAATTCTTAACGCGTATTTAGTTTGAAATATACGGGGTTTATTTATGCTGGCAATTGTTGTGGAGAAAAATAAAACCCCGGCCTCTGAGCCGGGGTGACGCAGACTATAGAATGTCTGCTGTCATTTTATGTGCGGTTGCCTGAATATGGAACGTCAAAATGGAGAGAACTGTAATGGCGATAATTTGTCTGATTTTAAGCCATTGGCCGTCATTCAGTTCTTCAAAACGGTGACGGAGACGCTCTGTCTCCTGTTCGGCGATCTCCTGTAGATTGGATTCTTTCATAGAAGGAGTATCTTGGTGATGGATGGCATCAAGCACATATGCGCAGCTTTCATAATAAGCAATCGGGCTGATGACATCATCAGATCTGTCTGAGATTGTGTTAAAGGCCACTTTTAAAATAGCCCGTATGTGTTCAAAGTCATAAATGGATTTTAAATCACGTACAATTAAAAGAATAACTGCCTGTTCAACTGAGTATTTTTTGCCCAGCTCAGGGTGTCCGATCAGATCTTTGATATCACGCTTTACCCAGTTTTGAATCGCGGTTGACTTTAACGAAGTCAGCTCGCATAAGTTGCCAAGCTCTACGATTTCATTTGTAGAAAGACCGTATTCTTTTTTCTGTTTTTTTCGTTCGTATCTTGTAAGAAATTCAGGAATTTCTAGATGATTGGCTGCTTTTTCTGCTGACATGTTCGCTGATTGGACGAGAATGTCGAGCGGGCTATGTTCTCCTTGTCCTTTTAGGGAATAGAGCAGCCGCACCATATCGGTTCGAGAGAGTTTAAAAATGTTCATTGTTCACCTCTTTAAACAATTTGACGCGGATATAGGTCTATGTATAAATTCAAAGTTCAAGCGTCAGCAAATTACATTAACATCATACGTCGAATTCCTTGCATTTTCAAATGGATGTTTTATAATTTAAATATACGGGTTCTTTTGAACTTAAAATAACGGAGGTTGTTATGGCGAAAAGAATTTTTCTGTTTATTCTAACGAATATTTTGGTGCTTACAACAATCGGGATCGTTTTGTCTGTTTTAAGCTCTGTTACAGGAGTCGGGACGTATTTTACAGCTGATGGCGGTATCGATCCAATGGCGCTTCTTGTGTTCAGTTTAGTCGTTGGATTTGTCGGTTCCTTTACGTCTCTTGCGATGTCCAGATGGATGGCAAAGACGATGATGGGCGTCAGAGTGCTGAATCCGAAAAAACACTCGCTCAGCTATGAGGAACAGCAATTGGTTGATCGTGTTCACAGATTAAGCCGCTCTGCCGGTTTAACGAAAATGCCGGAAGTCGGGATTTACCGTTCACCTGAAGTAAACGCGTTTGCGACTGGACCGTCAAAACGCCGTTCACTTGTCGCAGTATCGTCAGGGCTGCTGGAGCAGATGGATGACGCAGCGGTTGAAGGTGTGCTTGCCCACGAGGTCGCGCATATCACAAATGGTGATATGGTAACAATGACGCTTTTACAAGGTATCGTTAATACCTTTGTCGTCTTTTTATCGCGTATTGCCGCTTGGATAGCAAGCCGTTTTGTCAAAGAAGATCTAGCACCGATCGTTCATTTTATTGCAATGATTATTTTTCAGATTGTCTTTTCGATACTTGGCAGCCTGGTTGTGTTTGCGTATTCACGCCATCGTGAATTCCATGCTGACAGGGGAGGAGCGGATCTTGCCGGCAAGGACAAGATGATTCATGCGCTGCGGACGCTTAAAAGCTATTCTTCCCGGATTATGGAAGACGATCAGACAGCTGTCCAAACGTTAAAGATTAATGGCAAGAAGCGCTCTTCGCTTTTCTCTACTCACCCTGATTTAGATGAGCGAATCAGACGGCTGGAAGCTAAATAATACAAACACATTGTTCCTCTGAGAGAATTCTCAGAGGTTTTTTATTTTATCCATTGACTAAAATCATAAAAAAATAAGCAAGTTAAGAAAATGTTTCGTAAAAGCCTTTAAAAATGGACCTAATATCTTTAGAATAATTACCGTACTTAAAAAGAGAGGCAGAAGGATTTTACATGAGATTAAAGTTTGGAAAATTGATACAGGCCTTGTCACCGGCCCAGCTGATCGCATTATATTATTTTCTTGCAGTTACTGTGGCCGTTATATTGCTGAGTTTGCCGGCGGCCCATAAACCGGGGGCAGATTGGACGTTTATTGATGCGCTTTTTACAGCTGTCAGTTCAGTCAGTGTAACGGGGCTGACAGTTGTTGATACAGCTGATACATTCAGCACAATAGGGATTTTTATATTAGCATTTGTTCTGCAATTTGGCGGAATCGGAATTATGACGCTCGGAACGTTCATTTGGCTGATCATGGGAAAACGAATCGGGCTGAAAGAACGGAAGCTGATTATGGTTGATCAAAACCAATCCCAGTTTTCAGGAATTGTCAATCTGATGAAGCAGGTACTGTTTCTGATCTTGTGGATTGAATTTTTTGGCGGGCTGATACTCGGCACATATTTCTTAACCTACTATGACTCCTATCAGGAAGCCTATTTACACGGATTTTTTGCCAGTATCAGTGCAACGACAAACGGCGGATTTGATATTACCGGTAATTCGATGATTCCATTTCGCCACGATTACTTTGTGCAGTTTATTACAATGCTTTTAATTATATTTGGAGCGATTGGATTTCCCGTGCTTGTTGAAGTAAAGGATTTCCTGTTTTCAAAGCATCGGCGTTATCCATTTACGCTTTTTACAAAGATCACGACGATTACGTTCGGCTCACTTGTCTTGTTTGGAGCCATTGGCATCTTTGCCCTGGAAGCAAACCATGCGTTCGTAGGAAAATCATGGCATGATGTTTTGTTTTTGTCCCTGTTTCAATCAACGGCAACCCGAAGCGGGGGGCTGGCAACAATCGATATCAGCCAATTATCAGATTCCACACTCTTTTTTATTTGTGCGCTGATGTTTATTGGAGCGTCGCCAAGCTCAGTCGGGGGAGGCATACGGACAACGACTTTTGCTTTGAACCTTCTTGCGCTGTTTCATTTTGCCCGCGGCAATAAGGCCGTAAAGGTATTCAAACGGGAGCTTCACCCTGCTGACTTGATGAAGTCGCTTGTTGTCACGATGATGGCGATCCTGCTCGTTTTTGGCGCGACACTCATTCTGACCATTACAGAAAAGCATTCCCTGCTGGAGCTTTTGTTTGAAGTGTGCTCGGCATTCGGTACAACCGGCCTGTCGCTTGGAATTACGGCAGATTTGAGCAGTGTTGGAAAATGCGTCATTATGATTGTCATGTTTATCGGGCGAATCGGCATTCTAACCTTCCTGTATCTGATCGGAAGAAAGGAAATTGAAGCGAACTATCACTATCCGAAAGAAAGAGTGATTATCGGATAGGCAAAACACCGCATACTTTGCGGTGTTTTTTGATTGCCAAAAAAAAGATGTGTGCCTCCTGTTCAGTTGGAGAACCTAACTTCGACAGGTGCAATTTACGCTCCTGCATCTTAAAATGTCTGAAAACTGGCGAGGAGGATTCGTATGAAGCGTAAAGCTGAAGTGAATGAAGCCATTAAAAATAACAATACACCTACCGAGAGCATGGACCCCAATTCATATAAGACACAATATCATGACGACCCCAATTTTAGAGGGGCAAACCGCAATTCCAAACAGGGCCAGCAGGGAGGCATGTAGTTGTGAAGAAAAACCGTCATAGCAGAGACATGCAAAATCATAAAAAGCCTATGAATAAAAAGGTGCTGGAGGAAGAGTTCTCAAGTGAACTTGGGGATTACAATGCCGGGAAGATCATCGAAACGCTGGAAGTCACCAAGCCTGAAAAGAAAAAAGAAAAAAACAAAAATAAAAAACAAAAATAAAAAAGACCTCTTAGGCGGCGTCCGCTTAAGAGGTGCTTTTTCTATTTTAAATAAGCATTTTTGCCCGTTCCTCTGACAAATTGCAATAAGTTGGTCATCCTCAGCTCAATGAAGGGCTGAGCGACTGTCTTAACAAAGTTGCTGGAGAGGACTGATGTCAGGGCTGCTGTTAAAAGCAAGAGGATCACTAAGCTTTGATAGTCAGTAAGCCAATCCTCAAGCCCGACCTGCCGTAATGTTTTAATAATAAACCCGTGAAGCAGATACACGTAAAATGTCCGGGTTCCCCATTTGGTAAAGAAATACCTTTTTTGCGGAACAAGCGCTAAAAAGCTGAAGGTTGCCCCAAAGGCGAGTACATACCAGCCGATTCGGGATAGTCCGCTTACCAGGGTAACGTCTCCAAATGAAGAATACGGTTTTGAACCAAACAGAAAAGAATAGTCAAAATCGATGCCCCAGCAGATGACGAATACTGCGGCAAGCACTCCGAGCGCAATTTGTTTGCCGCGTTTTGATCTCAATAAATCAAAATGATGTTTATTTAAATAAAAACCGACAAGGAACATCGGTAAGAATACGAATGTCCGTGACAAGCTCAGCGTGCTGCTGACAAAGTCCAGATAACCGATCAGCACGGCGATTCCGCAGCTGACAAACAGCGCCCACTGTTTTGAAAGCTTTGAAAAAGGATATAGGAGCAGGTTCCAAAAGAATAAGCTTACAAGAAACCATAACGACCATTGCGGATCAATCGGGTTCACATTTGCCATGCTTTCATCTTGCATAATGTAATAAAAGACGGAATAAATGATTTGGAAAATCAAATACGGAATAATCAGCTTGACCGCCAGCTTTTTTACATATCCCGCCCGTTTAAAGCCTTTCGCGAAATAACCGGATACAAGAATAAATGCAGGCATATGGAATGTGTAAATGAACTTGTAGAGGTAGAGCATAAAATGATTATCATTAATAAAGGAACGAAGGATATGACCGAATACAACAAGGAATATTAATAAAAATTTTGCGTTATCGAAATAACTGTCCCGCGATTTACTCATAGCATCACCTTCTCTTTCATCAATCACTAAGAGATTATTCCCTGCTGGTACATATTTTAAAATAAAAGATGAAAAAGGAATCTAAAAAAATGCTGATTGTTAGGTCGATGTAAAGTGACGGTAAGGATCGTAGAAAATGTCTTCGTAATGTAATGGCGCTGAAATTTTCTGAAATTTATAGGGCAAATGAAGGAAGTTCCCGCATTTTGTAGAAATATTGAGGGATAGGTTTTGAAGAAGGAGTGTACATGCATGGAAACTCTTGGTGTCCAGACAAACTCGGAGCTGCGAGAGGAACTGAATCGTCTCAAAGAAGAAAACGCGCGACTGAAAAAGGAATTGAATCAGCATCAAGTGATTGTCAACAATACGCTCGATGCTATTTTTATTTGTGATAACGAAATGCGGATTGTTCAGGCAAATGAAGCAACAGAAAGGATGCTTCAAGTTGACTCGGAAGATTTGAAAAAGCGTTCTGTTTTGGATTTTTTGTTTTCCATTCCAAAGGATGAACTGAATCTTTCCGTAAAGAAGTTTTTTAAAAAAGGCTTTCTGTGGAAGGAGGTTCCGATCAGGCTTGATTGCGGGGCAACAAAATACATAGAGTTTCTGGCCAAAAGAGGTATTGGTGAGGATTTCTTTTTTGTTGTCATGAGGGACATATCTTCTAAGAAGATTCTGGAGCGGGAATTCTCTATGAATGAACAGCTTTTTAAGGACTTGTTTGACAGAGCAGTTGACGGAATCGTCCTGTTTGATAAAGATGGCGGTTTTATTGATGCCAATTTGTCCTTTTGTAAAAGCTTTGAAATCAATCATAATGAGCTGTCTCATTTATCTTTGTATGAGTTCATAGACAGCGGCTCACGAAAAGATTTCGACAATATCTGGAAGGCGCTCAACCGCAAGGGAAAAGCGAAGGGGGAGCTGCCTGTCAAGCTTCGTTCAGGAGTTCAAAAACTATTTGAATTCACGATTACATCAAACATCATCAGCGGTTTTTATATGTCCATTATGAGGGATATCACAGAGAAGCGGTCTATGGAGCTGCAGCTCTTTAAAAGTGAGGAGCGCTTCAGAGAAATCTTTGAAAATGCAATGGACGCCATCATCATCTGGTCGAATGACGGAAGAATCGTAAAAGCGAATCAATCTGCCTGTAAAATTTTTGAGCTGCCGATGAATTTGCTGTTGAAAAGAAAGCTGTGTGATTTTCTCGTTGACTCGCAGCAGAAATACAGCATAACGAAGAGGAAATACGCAAAATACGGAGAGATCAGAGAAGAGCTGCTGTTTCAAATGGGGAACGGCCAATTCAAAGAGTTTGAATTTACTTCAAAACGGACAATCCTTGAAAATCAGCATTTGACGATCTTAAGAAATGTAAGTGACAGAAAGCGAATGGAAAAGGAGCTTCGGGAAAGCGAGCTGAAATTCAGAAAAGTGTTCAACGGCTCAATGGACGGCAATGTATTGTTCGACAATCAATACAGGATCATCGACGCCAACCCGTTAGCAAGCCATATTTTGGGCCTGTCACATGAAGAGATCAAACAGCACAGCCTGTTAGATATTATTTCTGCTTATGAAATAGAAAATCTGGCATCACCGGCAAGGCAGATTAATTTTGATGAAATGGACAACGAAATTCCATTTTTGCTGAGCAGCGGTGATAACAGAAAACTCGAATTCTCATTTAAACGGAATATTATTCAAAATATGAACTTGGCTATCTTTAAAGACGTAACAGAGCGAAAAGAATTGGAGGAGCGCCTGCGCAAATCAGATACCCTTCATGTTGTCGGCGAACTCGCAGCAGGCATTGCTCATGAAATCAGAAATCCGATGACTGCTCTTAAAGGCTTCATTCAGCTTCTGAAAGGGAGTGTCGAGGGAGACTACGCCCTTTACTTCAACGTGATCACCTCAGAACTAAAGCGCATCGAATCCATCATCACCGAATTCTTGATTTTAGCCAAGCCCCAGGCCATTATGTATGAGGAAAAACATGTTACCCAAATTATGAGGGACACGATAGACCTTCTAAATGCGCAAGCCAATCTCAGCAATGTACAAATGCAACTTGATTTAATTGACGACATTCCCCCGATTTACTGTGAACCGAATCAGCTGAAACAGGTTTTTATCAATATATTAAAAAACGCCATCGAAGTGATGCCTGACGGCGGAAATATTTTTGTAACGATAAAGGCATTGGATCAAGATCATGTTCTAATCTCCTTAAAAGACGAGGGAATCGGAATGACAGAAGATAAATTAAAGCGACTTGGTGAACCGTTTTATACGACAAAGGAACGGGGAACTGGACTTGGGCTTATGGTAAGCTATAAAATTATTGAAGAACATCAAGGCGAGATTATGGTAGAAAGTGAAGAAGGGAAGGGCACCGTTTTCCATATTACGCTTCCTGTCAGACAGAATGCTGAAGAAAGAAGGAATGATGAATGAACTACTATACGACAGCCGAAACGCCGCTCGGTGAACTTATCATTGCCGAAGAGGAGGACCGGATCACTCGTCTATTTCTCAGTCAGGAAGATTGGGTGGATTGGAAAGAAACGGTTCAGAATACTGAGCACATGGAAACACCTAATCTTGCAGAAGCGAAACAACAGCTTCAAGAATATTTCGCAGGCGAAAGGAAGACATTCTCCCTGCCGCTCAGCCAAAAGGGCACTCCTTTTCAGCAAAAAGTGTGGCAAGCGCTGGAGAGGATTCCATATGGCGAATCCCGAAGCTATGCGGATATTGCCGCTGCTGTCGGCAGTCCGAAAGCGGTGCGCGCTGTCGGGCAGGCTAATAAACGTAACGACCTGCCGATTTTTGTCCCGTGCCACAGAGTGATCGGCAAAAACAGTGCGTTAACAGGATACGCCGGAAGCAAAACGGAGATCAAAGCATTTTTGCTAAACATCGAGCGAATCTCCTATAAAGAAAAATAAAACATATGGCACGTTCCCTTTTTTCACGGCCGACATATCATTTTATTAAGTTAAAAAAGTTGGTCTGATGAAAAAGGAGGACAAAGCAATTGAAGCCGAGCCGCTCTGAGAAACTTGCCGTTTTTGCCGAACTGTTTGTGAAACTGCATATCTTATCAAGCACTCAAAAAGATGAAATCATCAATGTTAACAAAAAGAAACAAAAAAACCGCTGACTCGGCTCCAAATGAGCAAAGTCCAGCGGTTTTTTAATGCACCTTTTCTCCTCTAAACAGCTGTTCAATCTCTTCTTCATAGTTTCCGGTCATAATCCCTTTTTCTGTGATGATTCCTGAAATGAGATCATGAGGTGTAATGTCGAAAGCGGGATTAAAGACAGGCACATTGGATGGAGCGGTCCGAACTCCGGAAATCTGCCTGACTTCCTCGGGATCTCGTTCCTCTATCGGGATATCAGCGCCGCATTTGACCTTTGTATCAAAGGTAGATAAAGGTGCGGCGACAAAAAACGGAATATCAAAGGCGTTTGCTAAAATAGCAAGACCGTATGTGCCGATTTTATTTGCCGTATCACCGTTCTTTGCAATTCGGTCGGCTCCGACGATAACAGCGGAAATTTGTTTTTCCTTCATCGTATGGGCGGCCATGCTGTCTGTGATCAGAGTGACATCAATGCCCCCCTGCATCAGCTCCCAAGCAGTAAGGCGTGAACCTTGCAGGACAGGCCTTGTTTCACAGGCATAAATGTGTAATCCCAAATCTTTTTGTTTGGCCAAGTAAAACGGAGCTAGCGCCGTTCCATAGCGGCTTGTCGCGATTGAGCCGGCATTGCAGATCGTCATGATCCTGTCGCCTTTTTTGAAAAGCTGCACGGCGTTTTGGCCGATCAACCGGCACGTTTCCTCATCCTCGACCTGAATCTGAATGGCTTCATGGACAAGGTTTGTTTTTGCTTCATTTACGGAAATCGCGTTTTCGACCGAATGACTCAGTCTCTCAAGCGCCCATGACAAATTAATGGCGGTAGGCCGTGAGCTGTTTAAATATTGTTTGATGTCTTCCAGTCTGCGGCGGAATTCCGTGACATTGTCTGTTTCAATGTCTTTGGCAGCAAGCGCCAGTCCGAAGGCAGCTGTAATGCCGATCGCCGGAGCGCCCCTTACTTTGAGCGTGACAATCGCATCAAATACATCCTCTTTCGTCGTCAGCTCCAAATATTCCGTCTCATCAGGAAGCTTTTGCTGATTTAAAATGGTAATAGCTGTTTCTTTCCATTCAACAGAACGTGGAACAGCAAATGAATGGGTCATGAATAGATCATTCCTTTACAAGTAACTTAAATAATTCAATAACATCTGTTATCGTTTTGAATTCCGAACGTTTTTCGATAAAGGCTGTGCCGGTTTCGAGCGCCAAGCGTTTTCTGCCGATTCGTTTATCAAACGGCACGATCGTATCCAGGTCAGCTACATGGGCAAGGCCGATCGTGCGTCGTATCAGCTCACAGCCCGCAAATCCGATTGCTTCTTCAAAAATATGGCTGAGCGTATCAGTGAGGTAACCGTCGATGTTGGCGTAAACATCCAGACTGTCCTTCTGCCAGGCTTCACTAAACGTCTCCTTAAACGTTTCCCAGACCTGGTTGACATGTTCATATAACGGCTCTCTGTCAGCCTCGTCACGGCTGAGTGCGTTCAAAAATAAGTTGGCGATAAATTGCCCTACATCAAAGCCGATCGGTCCGTAAAAAGCAAACTCAGGATCAATCACCTTTGTTTCGTGCTCACTTGCGAAAATGCTTCCTGTATGCAAATCACCATGAATCAACGTTTCTGCAGACGTTAAAAATGACTTTTTCAGCTTAGCGGCTTCGATTTTAACGCTGTCATTATTCCAAAGCTTTTCGACAAAAGGACGAAGCTCTTCTTCAAAATCATTTGTGTCATGGTCGAAGAAAGGATCTGTAAAAACAAGTCTTTCCGTAATGTCGCATAGCTCTGGATTTGTAAACTGTTTAACAAGCTGTTTTTTCACCTTAGGTTCAAGCGCGTAATCTGATGAGTAGAAAAGTGTTTTTCCTAAAAATTCACCGATGTGCTGCGACAGATGAGGATAGTTTTCACCCTCAATGAGTCCTTTTCTTGCGATCTTGAGATGAGAGAGATCCTCCATGACGGTAACCGCCATTTCCGTATCAGAATAAAACACTCTTGGAACCAGGTGAGGCACATGCTCGCCCTGACGGATGAGAGCGCTGCTTTCGATTCTTGCACGGTCGATTGTCAGCGGCCAGCTTTCTCCCACCACTTTTGCATACGGAACCGCCTGTTTAATGATCAATGCTCTGTCATGTTCTTGATCATAAATATGAAAAACGTAATTTAAGTTGCCGTCTCCGATCTCCTGGCATGTCAGCGTGCTTTTGCTTGGAAATAGGCCAAGCTTCACCGCCAACGCCACAGCGGAGCTTTCATTTAACGTTTCGTATAAAGGTGTTTTTGTGACTCCCATCATCATAACCTCCAATTATGTAATTAATTAATATGTGGCCGTAAAAAAGCCTCCTTCTCAGAGAGAAGGAGGCTTAACATCTATGTCCGCCTCTCTTATCTCTCAGATCAGATCTGAATGGAATTAGCACCGTGCCTTAAGAGACCAGCGTCTCGGCGCGAAAAAGATGCGCCCCATTTCACAATGGAATTACGGTCGGTTGCTGTTGGGGTCAAAAGGCCAAATCCCTCGCCCAACTCTCGATAAGAGAATATATTCACTTGTTTGACAATTCTAATTTATCAGTTGATGAACATGGTAACAGGTAATTTAGTTAGTTGTCAATATATTTTTTAATATAAATCTTTTCTGATATCATCGAAAACAGGAATGCTCTCCCGAACTTCTGCGCTTTCTTGAAGGTCGATTTCCGCTCGGACTATGCCTTCTTCCCGGCCGCCTTCAGCAAGTACACGCCCCCATGGATCAATAATCAGGCTATGTCCTGCAAATTCATTATCCGGATTTGAACCGGTACAATTGCAGGCTGCGACAAAGCATTGGTTTTCAATGGCTCGCGCAATAAGCAGGCTTTTCCAATGATCAAGGCGGGGAAGAGGCCATTCCGCAGAAATAAACAGCACGTTGGCGCCTTTTGTCGTATGTTTTCTGATCCATTCCGGAAAACGGATATCGTAACAGATCAATCCAGAGCTTTTGACGCCGTCAAGCTCAAAGTATCCGTCTTCGGAACCGGCTGATAAATACAGATGCTCATCCATCAGCTGAAAAAGATGGGCTTTTCTGTACTCTTTAATGATTTGCCCTTCCTTATCCGCGATGTACATTGTATTATAAACATCAGAATTCTTCCTGACAGCGACCGATCCGGCGACAATATGAACACCATGTTTTTTTGCCGTTTTCTTCAGCCAGCTCTGAGCGGAGCGGCCGTCTTCATCAGCGAGTTCATCAAGATTGGCCAGATCATATCCGGTCGTCCATAATTCAGGCAGAACAAGAACATCAGCATGTTTGCTTTCTTTTTCGATGAAAAATTCAGCCTTTTTTATATTTTCCGAAGGTTTTCCGTATGAAATATCAAATTGAAGACAAGATATCGTCCATTTCATCTTTTTAACACCCCAAATTTTTCTTTACTTTTTTCATTTAACCATATATGATGATGGACTATCATTTCAAGATTTTTTTAGAAGGTGAGAATAGATGAAATTTGAACAGTCTCATGTATTGAAGGAATTGCCTAAACAATTCTTCGCTTCTTTGGTGCAGAAAGTGAACCAAAAGCTCGCAGAAGGACATGACGTTATCAATCTGGGACAGGGAAATCCAGATCAGCCGACTCCTGAACATATTGTTGAGGAGATGAAACGAGCTGTTGCTGATCCTGAGAATCATAAATATTCGTCTTTTCGCGGCTCATACCGTCTGAAGTCAGCGGCTGCTGCATTTTACAAAAGAGAATACGGCATTGATCTGGATCCGGAAACCGAAGTCGCTGTATTATTCGGCGGAAAAGCCGGTCTAGTCGAGCTCCCGCAATGCTTGTTGAATCCCGGTGATACGATTTTAGTTCCCGATCCGGGTTATCCTGATTACTGGTCGGGTGTCACATTTGCAAAAGCAAAAATGGAAATGATGCCGCTCGTAAAGGACAGGGCGTTTCTCCCTGATTACAGCAGCATAACCGCTGAAGTAAGGAAACAGGCGAAATTGATGTATTTAAATTATCCGAATAATCCGACCGGAGCTGTTGCTACTTCCGAGTTCTTTGAAGATACCGTGCGTTTTGCGACTGAAAACGGAATCTGCGTCGTTCACGATTTTGCTTACGGCGCTGTCGGATTTGACGGCTGCAAGCCTTTAAGCTTTTTGCAGACTGAAGGTGCGAAGGATATCGGAATTGAAATTTACACGCTGTCAAAAACGTATAATATGGCAGGATGGCGGGTTGGCTTTGCCGTCGGAAACGCTTCGGTCATTGAAGCGATCAATCTTTATCAAGACCATATGTTTGTCAGTCTTTTCAGAGCGACTCAGGAGGCTGCAGCAGAGGCACTGTTAGCCGATCAGACGTGTGTGGCAGAGCAAAATGCCAGGTATGAGAGCAGGAGAAACGCTTGGATCACGGCATGCCGGGAAATCGGCTGGGATGTAACAGCTCCCGCAGGTTCTTTTTTTGCATGGCTGCCTGTGCCTGAAGGCTATACTTCTGAGCAGTTCTCAGATCTTTTGCTGGAAAAAGCGAATGTGGCAGTTGCGGCTGGAAACGGCTTCGGTGAATATGGCGAGGGCTACGTCAGAGTCGGACTTTTAACAAGTGAAGAAAGACTTAAGGAAGCCGCTTATCGAATTGGCAAACTGAACCTGTTTACCCAAAAAAGCATTGACAAGACCTTATAACGATGGGATAATTCAAAATAATTTATAAAATCTATATTTTCTTATCAAGAGCAGGCAGAGGGACGAGCCCGATGAAGCCCGGCAACCGACTTATAAAGCACGGTGCTAATTCTTGCAGCTAGCGGCTGAGAGATAAGATTCGGACGAGAAACGAAACCTCTTTAGACGCGATTGCAGTTTGAAGAGGTTTTTTGATATGGATGAAAATGAAAGGAGCTCTGGCATGAGTGAGTTATTAGCGACATATCTCCTGACCGAACCGGGAGCCGATACAGAGAAGAAAGCAGAACAAATCGCAACAGGATTGACAGTAGGCTCCTGGACTGATCTGCCCCTTGTAAAACAGGAGCAAATGCAAAAGCACAAGGGGCGGGTGATAAAAGTTGAGGAGAGAGAGGGAACTGCTGCATCAGAAAAACAAGCGGTCATCACAATTGCCTATCCTGAAATCAATTTCTCTCAGGATATTCCGGCTTTGCTGACAACAGTGTTTGGCAAGCTGTCCCTGGACGGAAAAATCAAATTAATCGATCTTCACTTCTCTGAAGCATTTAAGCGTGCATTGCCGGGACCGAAGTTTGGCGTATACGGCATCCGGAAGCTGCTGGGAGAGTTTGAGAGACCGCTGTTAATGAGCATATTTAAAGGCGAAATCGGAAGGGACCTGAGTGATATTAAAGAACAGCTCCGGCAGCAGGCGCTTGGCGGAGTTGACTTGATTAAAGACGATGAAATTTTCTTTGAGACAGGTCTAGCGCCTTTTGAAACAAGAATTGCAGAAGGAAAGCAAATATTGAAAGAAACGTATGAGCAAACCGGACATAAAACGCTGTATGCGGTGAATTTGACCGGACGTACGGCTGATCTGAAAGACAAAGCGAGACGCGCCGCCGAATTGGGAGCGGATGCGCTTTTGTTTAATGTCTTCGCTTACGGCTTGGACGTTATGCAAGGCCTTGCAGAAGATCCTGAAATCCCAGTTCCGATTATGGCGCATCCAGCAGTGAGCGGAGCGTTTACGTCTTCTCCGTTTTACGGTTTTTCTCACGCTCTTTTACTCGGAAAATTAAACCGATATTGCGGTGCTGACTTCAGCCTCTTTCCGTCTCCATATGGTTCGGTTGCGCTTCCAAGAGCAGATGCACTGGCGATTCATGAAGAATGTGTGAGAGAGGATGCTTTTAACCAAACATTTGCTGTTCCGTCAGCAGGCATTCATCCCGGCATGGTTCCGCTATTAATGCGTGATTTCGGCATAGACCACATTATTAACGCCGGAGGAGGCGTACATGGACATCCGAACGGTGCCCAAGGCGGGGGGCGAGCGTTCAGAGCTATTATTGATGCGGTCCTAGAGGCCCAGCCGATTGATGAAAAAGCCGAACAATGCAAGGATCTTAAGCTTGCGCTAGATAAATGGGGAAAGGTTGAAGCCGTATGACGACTCGAAAACCTTTTATTATTTGTGATTTTGACGGAACAATCACGATGAACGACAACATTATAAATATCATGAAAACATTTGCTCCCCCAGAGTGGGTGGCATTAAAAGACGGCGTACTTTCCAAAACGCTGTCGATCAAGGAAGGTGTCGGGCGGATGTTCGGCCTTCTGCCCAGCCGTTTAAAAGAAGAGATTACAAGTTTTGTATTGGAAGATGCAAAAATCAGGGAAGGCTTTCGGGAATTTGTAGCATTTATCAATGAGCACGAGATTCCGTTTTATGTCATAAGCGGTGGAATGGACTTTTTTGTATATCCTTTGCTTGAAGGCATTGTGGAGAAAGACCGCATTTATTGCAATCATGCTTCATTTGACAATGACTATATCCATATTGACTGGCCTCATTCCTGCAAGGGTACATGCAGCAATCAATGCGGGTGCTGTAAGCCGTCGGTCATCCATGAACTTTCTGAACCGAACCAATATATCATCATGATCGGTGATTCGGTTACAGATGTGGAGGCAGCAAAGCTGTCTGACCTATGCTTTGCAAGGGATTATTTATTAAACGAATGCCGGGAGCAAAACCTCAATCATCTTCCGTATCAAGATTTTTATGAGATCAGAAAGGAAATTGAGAATGTAAAGGAGGTACAGGAATGGCTGCAAAACAAGAACGCTGGCGAGAGCTCGCTGAAGTAAAACGGGAATTGGCAGAGAGAGATTGGTTTCCGGCTACTAGCGGTAATCTGTCAATTAAGGTTACAGATGAGCCTTTAACATTTCTCGTCACTGCAAGCGGAAAAGATAAACGCAAAGAGACGGTTGAAGATTTTCTGCTGGTCGATCAAAACGGAGAGCCTGCTGAAAGCGGGCATTCTCTGAAACCGTCAGCAGAAACGCTTTTGCATACACATTTGTACAATAAAACCAATGCCGGATGCTGCCTGCATGTCCATACGGTAAACAATAATGTGATTTCAGAGTTATACGGAGACCAAAAGAAAATCACATTCAAAGGCCAGGAAATTATAAAAGCACTCGGCTTGTGGGAAGAGAACGCAGAAGTGACCGTTCCGATTATAGAAAATCCGGCACATATCCCGACGCTTGCGGCACTGTTTGCGGAAGAGATTTCAGAAGATTCAGGAGCTGTTCTGATCCGAAATCATGGTATTACGGCTTGGGGGAAAACAGCATTTGAGGCAAAAAGAGTGCTTGAAGCGTATGAATTTTTGTTCAGCTACCATTTGAAATTGAAAACACTCCAGCCTCAGCTGGTTAAATAAAAGGAGGAATTGAAATGGCTACAATTCGAATTCATGATGAGGCAAATACAACGATTGAAAATCAAGAGGAAGTGGCAAGCTTTTTGGACAGTCAAGAGGTTATTTATGAGCAATGGGATATCACGAAGCTTCCGGAACATCTCTCAGAGAAATATGACCTGACAGAAGAAGAAAAACAGCAAATTCTTGATACCTTCGAAACTGAAATTAAAGATATCTCAACCCGCCGCGGCTATAAAGCACAGGATGTTATTTCATTGTCAGACAGCAATCCGAAACTTGATGAACTGCTTGAAAACTTTAAAAGAGAGCATCACCATACAGACGATGAGGTTCGTTTTATTGTAAGCGGACACGGTATTTTTGTCATTCAAGGCAAGGACGGCACGTTTTTTGATGTCCGTTTAAACCCTGGAGATTTAATCTCCGTGCCTGAGAATATCCGCCATTACTTCACGCTTCAGGAGGACCGCAAAGTTGTCGCGGTGAGAATTTTTGTCACAACTGAAGGCTGGGTTCCGATTTATGAAAAAGACAGCGTGAATCAATAAGCATGAGATAGCCCCGTTCATCGAACGGGGCTTTTTATATTTATTGCAAACGCCACTTTTCATACTGTGACAGTTCTTTTTTAATCAGTGTCCAAATCAAACCTAAAACAGCTGCATCGTCAATGAATCCAAGACCGAGGATTACGTCTGGAATGATATCGAGCGGCATGACGATATACAGGATTGCGGCAGTTAACAGCAAAAGTGTTTTAACCTGTGAACGAGGGTAGTCGCCATTTCGCCAATCGCGAAGCATCTGAAAAAAAGTAGTGATGTGCTGGATACATTTTTTTCGGTTTTTCCTCTTTAAAATCGCTTTTCCGCCTGCCGCTCCGAGCATTATTGCTTTCTTTTTCTTCATTGGGCATACCTCCTGCCTGGCGGCGTGTTTAAGATATTCTTCACCTGGGTATTGTTCTTCTAATCCTATCAATATATCTATTATACCTGAAAAATTAACTTATTTAATGAAAATATGTTTACAAATAAAGTATAATCTGTAATAATGCACAATAACCCAATCAAACTTGTTTCCTATTTCTTAGCGGCGAGGGGTGAAGTGAATGGGCGGTTCTTCTGAACAAGAAAGATTGTTGGTGTCTATTGATGAAAAAAGAAAGTTAATGATAGATGCCGCTAGAAAGCAGGGATTTACAGGGCATGACACGATCAGGCACAGTCAGGAGCTGGATTGTTTAATAAATGAATATCATCAGCTTATGCAAGAAAACGAACATTCCCAAGGGATTCAAGGCCTTGTAAAGAAATTAGGCTTGTGGCCCCGCAGAGATGTTATGCCAGCATATGATGCAAATAAATAGCGGCCTATCAGATGCATATATAAAGAGAGAGCTTTTCGGAAGCGCTCTTTTTTTCTGGAAAAAATTCATATGAAAGAGGGAACTAATGAAGGAACTGGCGATTCTCATTACCGAAATGGTCAATCAATTTCATGATGCTTTTATTTCCTTATGCGGAATATTTGGCATTCATTTAACTGACAAAGAAATGCATTTTTGGGTGATCGGCATTTTTGGCATATTCTTTTTCGGCGTCACTCACGCTGTGTTTACATGGCTTTCTAAATGGAGTATGACAGCCTTGTCCTTTATCTATACTGTTACAGTCATCATTGTCATCGTATTTGCGATTGAGATTCAGCAAAAGGTGACGGGTAGAGGGAATATGGAGTTTTTAGATGCCACGGAAGGTATAAAGGGTTTTTTAGTATTTTTTATGTTTTTTTTGCTTTTGAAAATGCTGTTGCGTTTCATCAAAATCCTTTTTTCTGGAAGACCAGCAAGCAAATCGAATGGCAATGCCCGATCACGAAGATAAAAAACCCTCCTGACATGGTCAGGGGGGCTATGATGCGGATACGGGGAGGGTGATTGTCACCTCTGTGCCTCTTCGCACTTCACTTTCAATATGAATAGAGCCTCCGTACATCAGCACGATCCGTTTACAAACAACAAGGCCGAGACCGGTTCCTTTTTCTTTAGAAGTAACAAAGGGAAGGAAGATGTGATCCAGCATTTCCTGAGAAATCCCTTCACCGTTATCCACAACTTTGATTATGGCTTTTTTATCTAAAGCTCCTAGGGAGATCGTCAGTTTGCCTCCTTCAGGCATTGACTCGAGGCCATTTTTTGCTACATTTAAAATCACTTGTTTAATATGATCTTTTGTACATTTTACGAGTAAGGGCTGCTCGGTTAAATACTGTAATTCGACTTCAACATTGTATAGATTGCCCTCAGAATAAATGATCGGCATAATTTCTCCGATAATGTCCTGAAGTGAGTTCAGCTCCCATTTTTCAGCTGTCGGCTTGCCGAGAACGAGAAACTCACTCACTATTTGATTGATGCGCTTTATCTCCTGTTCGATAATGGAGAAGTAAAGCTGATCTTCCTCACCTTTATATTTCTTTTGCAACAGCTGAATAAAGCCGCTTATCCCGGTGAGGGGGTTACGGATTTCATGGGCTGTGCTGGCAGCAAGCGTCCCGATCAGCTCTAATTTTTGCGCCTCGTTTTCTGAGCGCTCCAGCTGGGTCTGCCGCTTCAGCAAATAATACAGCACGAGAATAAAAAGGATATTCAGCAGAACAATAATACATGAAAGCGGAAGCACAAGGCTTTTCGACAGTTCTTCTATTGTGACCGGGTTCGGATAGACTTTCATATTCCAGCTGATATCATCCAGATATCCGCTGACAGGTTTCTGATCCTCTGCATGAGAGGCTTGTCCGCTCGCAAAAATCATTTTCCCGTCTTGGTTCACAACTTCAATATAAACATCAGGGCTCAGCAAGTTAATGAGATTTTTCAAATAATCAATTTGAATAGCTGCGACAAGATAATCTGTCACATTTCGTTTTGAGTCCAAAACAGGCACACAAATTGTGAAAATTGGCTGACCAGTAATTCTGCTCGAATAACTATCTGAAATGACTGTCTTTTTAGTTTCCTTTGCTTTTGTAAAAAAAGATCTGTCGGCCAGGTTTACTTTCGTTTTTAATTCGGTTGTGCTTGCGGTGACGTCTCCTTTGGCATTGAGAAAATAGAGACCGGAAAATCTCGGCTCTGAATCAAAGGTCTTTTCCAAAATTGACTGCATTTTCTTTATATCAACCGGTCTGTCGATGGCGATGGACAAGGAGGTCATTCTCGCCATTGTTTCTCCGATTAAATAATTGATTTTGTTGCGGTGAAGGTTTAGCAGGACACTTGCTTCTTGTTTATGTTCTGCAGCTATTGTATCTTTTTCTTTTTCATATACGAAAAAGCTGATGACGATTGCCGGAATCACGACCAGTATGATATAAAGTTTGACTCTCCCGCAGGCGCCTTTTAGTATTTTCAATTTGCATCGCTCCAACATACACCTGATTAGAGGTATTATATCATTGTTTCTTCTTCTTTAATAAGAAAAAATAACCAAAAAAATTAGAAAAAGGTGTTGGCATGCTTACATTTTAAAAAAGAAGAGAAATATTGGAAAGATTTTTATTGACATTTTGGTCTTTGTTTATTAATGTTTCTCTGTAACGGTTTCTAAAAGGATGATTGAGACATGACAGAAAAATCACTGAAGTTATTTATCGTGCTGTCGCGCGCGTATCGGTCTATTAACGATCATATGAATAAGCATATTCATAAGCATGGGCTGAATCCGACTGAATTTGCTGTGCTAGAGCTTTTGTACCATAAAGGTGATCAGCCGCTGCAGCAGATAGGAGATAAAATTCTCTTGGCTAGCGGGAGCATCACATACGTTGTAGATAAGCTGGAGCAAAAAGAACTTCTCATTCGGAAAGCGTCTCCTACAGACAGACGAGTGACATTTGCGCAAATTACTGAAAAAGGCATCGGTCTTTTGAACGATATTTTCCCTGATCACGCTGCTGAAATTGATGAAATGATCAGCGTATTAAGCGAAGAAGAGGTAGAGATGTGCACCGAAATGTTAAAAAGAGTAGGATTAAACGCAAAACAGTTTCATAATAAGTAAAAAAAGGAAGCCTGATATGTCACAAGGCTTCCTTTTTTGCTATTTTTCATTTGTTTCCGCTGCGCCTCTTGGCAAAATGAGAACTTCAACCCGCCGGTTTTTGCTTCGGCCTTCCGCAGTTTTGTTGGAAGCCACCGGTTTATACTCGCCATAACCCTTGGCGCTGAACACTTTTGCATCGAGCTTGGGGTTTTCAATCAGGAGCCCCATAAAGTTTACCGCTCTCATGACGCTTAAATGCCAGTTTGATTGGAATTCAGAATTTTTAATTGGCATATTATCAGTATGTCCGCTGATAATGATATTTCTTGGCGGGTTAATCACAAGAAGATTTGAAATCTCTTTTGCAAGCGGCACATCTTCCTTACGGATGGTCGCTTTTCCAGAATCAAAGAAGATGCTGTCTTTAATCGTAATCAGAAGGCCTTCACTAGTCATCTTCGTCTCCAGCTGATGTTCCAGCTTTTTATCTTTGATGAACTTTTCCACCTGGCTCTTCACATTTTCAAGTTCTTCTTGATCAGCTGCTTTTTCTTTTTCTTTCTTGTTTTTCTCTTTCTCTTCTTTTTCCTTTTTCACTTCATCGATGCCGTCTGACTCGTTTTCAGGAGGAGTGACACTGGAGTAGTCCAGTACACCGGTTCCGCCTGTAAAAACTTCATTAAATGATTTTGAGAGCATTTGAAACTTAGCTGCGTCAATCGAGCTGCTCGCGTACAGCACAATAAACAATGCCAGGAGAAGAGTAAGGATGTCGGCGTAAGGAACGAGCCATGATTCATCAACGTGCTCGTCCTCATGCTTCTTCTTCTTTTTTCTCGCCATTTTGCGCCTCTCCTTGTTCTGCAAATTTCAAGCGGTCCTTCGCAGGAAGATACATTAAAAGCTTTTGTTCGATGACTTTCGGTGCTTGTCCTTCTAAAACGGATAAAACACCTTCAATCATGACCTCACGCAGTTTTACTTCCTGTTTTGATTTTCGTTTTAATTTATTTGCGAAAGGATGCCATAACACATACCCTGTAAAGATACCGAGAAGTGTGGCAACAAAGGCGGCACTGATGGCGTGTCCAAGCTCATCTGTGTTATCCATATGAGAGAGAGCGGCAATCAGCCCGATTACAGCGCCGAGTACTCCAAGTGTCGGAGCGTACGTTCCTGCTTGTGTAAAAATAGCGGCTCCTGCTTGGTGCCTGTCCTCCATTGCTTCGACTTCCTCTGTCATAATATCTCTTATAAATTCCGCGCTTTGCCCGTCAACAGCCATGCTGAGCCCGTTTTTCAAGAAAGCATCATCTACATCCTCAATGCTTGCTTCTAAAGCAAGCAGACCTTCGCGGCGTGCAAGCTGAGCCCATTCAGAGAACATAGGAATGAGTTCCTCTATTGTGAGCTGTTTATTTTCCTTAAATAACACTCGAAACAGCGTAGGCACTTTTTTAATTTCTTTTGTTGGGAACGCAATAACGACTGCTGAGATTGTCCCGGCGATAATAATTAAAATGGCAGCGGGGTTTGCAAGGGCGCTGAAACTGACGCCTTTCAGAACCATCCCGACGCTCAATGCCACAAAAGCAAGAATAATACCGATTAACGAAGTTTTATCCATAGTTTTCACCAAATCCTTTTTTACTAGCTTGTCTATGGTTAATATCGGTTTTGGTGCCCGGAACTTTAGGGACATTGTGAATTTGTTCATGAAATATTCAAGGAAGAGGCATAGAAGGGAGAAATAAACAAAAACGGGCTCTCCAAAATTGAAAAGCCCGGGGGTCTACTGAAATTAGCAGCTTGCTTGCAAGCTGTCCTTCAGATGGTATTCATATAATAGTAGAAATACATATTCACTGTATATAAACATGTTCCATCCCTCCTTAAAAAAAGTGTAAAGGATGAAGGGAAGTAGCGCTTCAGGAGAAGGGACGGTAATTTCTAAGTCAAGAGTATGAAAGTATAAAAAAAGCGGCTTCCTAAAAGGAAACCGCTGATTGTTATTTTGCTCGCACTTTGATTTTATCATCTTCTAAAATCACGTGAAAACTGGTGATCTCGCCATTATCAAGCAGCAGATCGGTCATTTCATCCTCAACCCATTCTTGGATGGTTCTTCTAAGCGGACGTGCACCGAATGAAGGGTGGTAGCCCAGCTCAGCGATTTTTTCTTTCGCTTCATCTGTAACATTCAAGCTAATGCCCCGTTCAGCCAATGTTTCTTCAAGTTCTCCAAGAAGAAGGCTGACGATTTTGACAAGATGTTCTTTTTCCAATGAGCGGAACTCAATAATGCTGTCAAAACGGTTGAGGAACTCAGGTTTAAAGAACATGCTCAGTGAATCAATCAATGTTTGTTCTTCGATGACACTGTCATCTGATTGGAAACCGACTTTCGTTTGTTTCTCACCAGCACCCGCATTACTTGTCATGATGATCACTGTGTCTTTGAAGCTTACAGTTCTGCCTTGGCTGTCTGTCAGACGGCCATCTTCCATAATTTGCAGGAACATATGCTGAACGTCTGGGTGTGCTTTTTCAATCTCATCCAGCAACACAATGCTGTAAGGATTGCGGCGCACTTTCTCAGTTAATTGTCCAGCTTCCTCATGGCCGACATATCCAGGCGGTGAACCGATAATTTTAGATACGGCGTGTTTCTCCATGTATTCGCTCATATCGAGTCGGATAATAGCGTCTTTTGTGCCGAATAATTCATCTGCCAGTGTTTTAGAAAGCTCTGTTTTCCCTACGCCGGTAGGACCGACGAAGAGGAAGGAGCCGACTGGTCTGTTTTTGGATTTTAAACCGGCGCGGCTTCGTCTTACCGCCTTTGCCACTTTTTGAACAGCGGCTTCTTGTCCAATCACGCGTTCATGAAGTTTTGCTTCAAGCTCTTTCATTTTCGTTTGTTCGTCTGCCTGCAGTTTGCCGACAGGGATGCCTGTTTTTTGTTCAACAATTTCCTGAATGTGCTCAGCTTCCACAGTGACAGCGGTATGAGCGGAGGAGCTGTTCAGTTTTTTCTCCAATGCGAGTTCTTCATCACGGAGTTTTGCCGCCAGTTCGTAATTTTCTTCTTCCAGGGCTTTTGTTTTTTCGGCTTCAATTGCAGTTAAGCGTTCAGCGGCATCCTCATCATTCAGTTCATCAATTAACAGGTTGGCTTTTGAACCTGCTTCATCTAATAAATCAATTGCTTTATCCGGCAGGTGTCTGTCCTGAATGTAGCGGGATGATAAAGTGACACACGCTTTGATTGCTTCATCACTGAATGTTACGCCATGGTACGCCTCGTATTTGTCTTTAATCCCTTGCAGAATGAGGATAGCCTGTTCAATTGAAGGCTCCTGCACCATGACAGGCTGAAAACGTCTTTCCAGCGCGGCATCTTTTTCGATTTGACGATATTCTTTCAGTGTTGTCGCGCCAATGACTTGCAGTTCGCCTCTGGCTAGGGCCGGTTTGAGAATGTTGCCGGCGTCCATTGATCCTTCTGCAGAGCCTGCGCCGACGAGAAGGTGAATTTCATCAATGAACAGAATGACATTTTTTCGTTCCTTCAGCTCAGTGATCAGCTGTTTCATTCTCTCCTCAAATTGGCCTCTGATCCCTGTGTTTGCAACAAGGGATGCAACATCAAGCAAATATAGCTCTTTGTTTTTCAGTTTGTTTGGAACATCACCTTCAGCAATTTTTAAAGCGAGCCCTTCAGCGATGGCAGTTTTCCCTACACCCGGCTCACCAATAAGAACCGGATTGTTTTTGTTCCGGCGGTTTAGAATTTCGATCACTCGCGCCACTTCATCATCACGGCCGATGACGGGGTCAATGAGACCGGCTTTTGCACCGTTTGTAATATTTTGAGCCAGCTCATCAAGCAACCCTTTTTTTCCGCTTTGTTTTGCTGCGCTCTTTTCTTTCGGCTGGAATGCCTGTTCAAACGGAAATCCGAAAGATTGAGGACCCATACTCATTGAAGGTTTACGGGTCAGTTCGTTATAGCAAGTTTCACAAAGAACCATCTGTTTATGAACGGAATTTATTTGCATGTTAAGGCGAATCGTCGCCTCGTTTTGATGACAATGTTGACAACGCATTTGCCAAAACCTCCTTAATAATTTGACCTTCTTTGACCAATGAAAGTGAATAAAAAGGTCTATTGGATTTGACCTTCTTTGACTATTAGTATACGGCAAACTTAACGGCATTCAAACCAATATGCTCAAAGCAGACTGAATATTTGACTATCTTTGACCAATTGATTTTTAAAAAAGGCCGGTTTGTTTGACCAACTTTGATTAATAGTATACTCTGACCATCTTTGACTTTCAAGTCTTTTGCACAACTTTTTTTAATTTGTTACAAAGTAAAACATGTTTTCTTCGTCTTTTCAAGGAACTTGTCTCATAGGTTATAAAAAGGCATCTATGGACAAAACTGCGGTTCGTTCGGAGGGGAGAAATGGAACAATCAAAAGGGTCTGCAAGTCAGCTTGCTTTTGTGTATGTCGGCACAGTAGTCGGAGCTGGATTTGCGACTGGCAGAGAAATTGTTGAGTTTTTTCTGAAGTTCGGCTGGTTCGGTTTATTCGGCATTCTCGTCAGCGGCGGAATGTTTACGTTTCTGGGCGCCAAGCTGATGATCATTTCAAAGCGAATCAATGCCAAGTCATATCAAGAAATGAACATCTTTTTGTTCGGGGCGGCGGCTGGGCGGATTATCAATGTATTTATGCTGTTTGTTCTCCTCGGAGTTACATCTGTCATGCTTTCAGGAGCAGGGGCGCTTTTTGAGGAACAATTGGGGATGTCCGCTCAGATTGGGATGCTCATTACAATCGGTCTGAGCTTAATTGTGATGACTAGAGGAGTAAAAGGCATTTTCGGTGTCAATGTGTTTGTTGTTCCCCTTTTAATCCTCTTTTCAATGATTGTAGTGGCCGACTCTTTTATATTCAGCGAATCACGAAACGCAGCTCAGTGGGTCTGGCCGCATCGCTGGGATTGGCTGTTATCAGCTGTTTCTTACGGGGCTTTGAATTTATCGCTTGCCCAAGCAGTTTTGGTTCCGCTGGCGAATGAAATGTCCTCGGAGAAAGTGATCAAAAAAGGCGCTTTAATCGGAGGGACGATGCTGACGATTGTGCTGTCCGCGAGTTTTCTGTCTTTGTCGACTCTTCCGGATGTATTTTTATATGATATACCGATGGCGCAAGTGGTTTATCTCTTTGCACGTTCTGTCCATTTGATTTATTTACTCATTATTTTCGGAGAAGTGTTCACATCAGTTATCGGTAATCTATATGGATTAGAAAAACAAGTGCAAAGCTTTCTTCCAGTGAAAAGCAAATATATCTTTACAGCTATTATGATCACGGCTTATATTACGAGCCAAATAGGGTATGGCAAGCTTATTTCAACGATTTATCCCTTGTTTGGCTATGTGAGCTTGGCCTTAATAGGCGCTTTGCTATGCAAAAAGGCTCCTCGACGGCGCAGTTTATAAATATATATAATGAAGCGAACCGTCACTATAGAGCGATAATTGATCTAGGAACCGGGGATTGACTTTTTTATTGTCATGAAAAACAACATTATGGTAAGATAGCAGAAGTGAAAAAATTGAAGAAAATCCGTGCGATATGCGGGAGAGGTTCTAGCTACACCCTCTATAAAAAACTAAGGACGAGCTGTATCCTTGGATACGGCCTTTTTTATGTTTTTCTAGAGCACCTTCCGAAAAAAGGTGTTTTTTTGCGTGAATTAGCTGTAGCGATGTCTCTCGCCGGCGTTTTTATTGCGGAGAAGGAGAGGAATCATGAAAAAAGAAAAAGCAATTGTCGTATTTAGCGGCGGTCAAGACAGCACAACATGCTTACTGTGGGCCTTAAAAGAATTCGAAGAAGTCGAAACGGTGACTTTTCATTATAATCAGCGACATTCGCAGGAAATTGAAGTGGCAAAATCCATTGCGGAAAAGCTTGGTGTGAAAAATCATTTGCTTGATATGTCACTTTTAAATCAGCTTGCACCGAATGCCCTGACTAGAAATGATATTGAGATAGAAGTAAAAGACGGCGAACTGCCATCCACATTCGTTCCAGGCCGCAATTTGGTATTCTTATCCTTTGCGTCTATCCTGGCTTACCAAATTGGCGCGCGCCACATTATTACAGGAGTTTGCGAGACAGACTTCAGCGGTTACCCTGACTGCCGTGACGAATTCGTGAAATCTTGCAATGTCACGGTAAATCTGGCAATGGAGAAGCCGTTTGTGATCCACACGCCTCTCATGTGGCTCAATAAGGCGGAAACGTGGAAGCTTGCAGATGAGCTTGGCGCGCTGGATTTTGTGAAAAACAACACGCTGACATGCTATAACGGCATCATCGCAGACGGCTGCGGCGAATGTCCGGCATGTCACCTTCGTTCAAAAGGTTATGAAGAATATATGGTGATGAAAGGAGAGCGTGCATAAATTGTTATCTCAAATTTATCCGCAGGCCCAGCATCCTTATTCGTTTGAACTGAATAAGGACATGCATATCTCAGCCGCTCATTTTATCCCTCGGGAAAGTGCGGGAGCGTGCAGCAGGGTTCACGGGCATACGTATACCGTAAATATAACCGTTGCCGGCGACGAACTTGACGATTCAGGCTTTCTTGTCAATTTCAGCGTACTCAAAAAACTGGTGCACGGAAACTATGATCACACGCTATTAAATGATCATGAAGATTTTTCTCAGGACGACCGGTATTCGCTGCCGACAACTGAAGTCGTGGCGAAAACGATTTATGATAACGTACAGGCTTATTTAGACACTTTGGAGAATAAGCCGACCTGTGTACAGGTGTTTGTCCGTGAAACACCGACAAGCTACTGTGTCTACCGTCCGAAAAAGGGTGGTTTGAATGGCTAAAGGAATTCCTGTATTAGAAATTTTCGGCCCGACGATTCAAGGAGAAGGCATGGTGATCGGACAGAAAACGATGTTCGTCCGGACAGCCGGCTGCGATTATTCCTGCAGCTGGTGTGACTCCGCTTTCACTTGGGACGGGTCTGCTAAAAAAGATATTCGCTGGATGACGGCGGAGGAGATTTTTGCGGAGCTTAAGGACATTGGGGGAGACGCGTTTTCTCATGTGACGATCTCAGGCGGTAACCCGGCTCTGTTAAAACAGCTGGATGCTTTTATTGAACTGCTGAAGGAAAATAACATCCGTGCAGCGCTTGAAACTCAAGGGACCGTTTATCAGGATTGGTTTACGCTGATTGATGACCTGACAATTTCTCCAAAACCGCCAAGCTCAAAAATGGTAACGAACTTTCAAAAGCTTGACCACATTTTAACTTCACTTCAAGAGAATGATAGACAGCATGCTGTCAGCTTGAAGGTTGTCATCTTTAATGATGAAGATCTGGAATTTGCCAAAACTGTGCACAAGCGGTATCCGGGAATCCCGTTTTATTTACAAGTCGGAAATGATGACGTGCATACGACAGATGATCAGTCACTGATTGCACATTTGCTTGGAAAATATGAAGCGCTTGTTGATAAGGTAGCTGTCGATGCGGAGCTGAATCTCGTCAGAGTGCTCCCGCAGCTGCACACCCTGTTATGGGGCAACAAACGCGGAGTATAATAGAAAGGAAGATGAACATGACGACAAGAAAAGAATCAGAATTAGAAGGTGTAACATTGCTAGGCAACCAAGGTACAAATTATTTGTTCGAATATGCACCGGACGTGCTGGAATCCTTCCCTAATAAACATGTAAACCGTGACTACTTTGTAAAATTCAATTGTCCGGAATTCACATCTTTATGTCCTAAAACAGGGCAGCCTGACTTTGCGACAATCTACATCAGCTACATTCCTGATGAAAAAATGGTTGAAAGCAAATCATTAAAGCTGTATCTATTCAGCTTCAGAAACCATGGTGACTTCCACGAGGACTGCATGAATATCATCATGAATGACTTGATTGAATTAATGGACCCGCGCTACATCGAAGTATGGGGCAAATTCACGCCAAGAGGCGGAATTTCCATCGATCCATACACAAACTACGGAAAACCTGGCACGAAATATGAGAAAATGGCCGAGTACCGCATGATGAATCATGACTTGTATCCGGAGACGATTGATAATCGTTAATTATTCCGTTGTGTGATACGGAGTGTGAAACGAAGTGGAGTCACAGTAAAATCCGAACATTCAGTGCTAATTTTCAGCGGAATTGTGACCGAGTCACAGCGAATTGTGACCGGAGTGTGACCCGCACTAAGCTCAATAAAAGTGGGAAAAGTCAAACCTGAAAATGGCTCTACTCATGGAAATTTTATTAAAAAGTGTGACCTGAGGTGCAACCTGAACTGTGACTTTTATGCAGTGAAAAATTGATAGTACAGAAGCAGATTAAGGCGTACAATTTGTACGTCTTTTCTTTTTTATCCGAAAGAAAAAATGCCTATCTAGAGATCATAGGCATTAAATATTATTATCAATATCTTCATTATTTTTTGGCTAAGTTTCTGAATCTTCTCTTTAACATTTGAAACAGCTCTTTTTTGAATTTCATCAAAGTTCTCCTGAATATAATCGACACTTCTTATTAGAACTTCACTTTCAAAATTGAATATCTGATTTATTTCTGACTGTTCTTCATCTGTTAGGTGATGGTATTGAAGTTGTTTAGCATTTACTTCAGCAGCTACATCAATCCTAACTTAGTTGTTCTGGTTGTACAATTTCATATTCACCTTCTGCATACTCTTGCTCCGCATAATGGCTTCCCCATTGACAGAGCTCCTGTAAGATAGGTTTAAGAGATTCTCCAAGTTCAGTGGATGAATATTCAACCTTCGGCGGTACTTGATTATACATCTTTCTGCTCACAAGTCCACTGGCTTCAAGCTCTCTAAGTGTTTGAATCAGCATTTTCTGAGTTATATTTGGGATAATGCGGTTTAATTCACTCGTTCTCTTTGGTCCATTCATTAAAAAGTATAATACAAGGCCTTTCCATTTTCCGCCAATAACTTCCTTTGTCACTTCAAACCCACAACTAAATTTTTTTTTCATGTCTAAAGCTCTCCATTCCACATTTATTACTTTTTAGTTACTATATCACAAAAAAGTGGGTACTTCCGATAATGTGCTTACTGAAGGATACTATATCTTGTAAGTTGTTCTTCAAGTACTTAAAGGTACTAGACATAAAATAAAATTAATTCAAAAGGAGTGTTAAGTATGGGTAAATTTGAAGGTAAAATAGCGCTTGTAACGGGTGGAACAAGTGGGATTGGTCTTGCTACAGCACAAAAATTTGTAAACGAAGGTGCATATGTTTATATCACGGGACGTAGACAAAACGAACTTGATAAAGCTGTTAACCAAATTGGCAAGAACGTAACCGGTGTTCAAGGTGATATTTCTAAGCTTGAAGACTTAGACAAACTATATGACATTATAAAGCAGGAAAAAGGTAAGTTGGACATTCTTTTTGCTAATGCAGGCATCGGCAACTTCCTTCCATTAGGTGAAATTACCGAAGAGCAGGTTGATAGAACGTTCGACATTAACGTTAAAGGAACCATCTTTACTGTTCAAAAAGCATTATCACTATTCCCGGACAAAGTAGGTTCTATTATTGTAACGGGCTCTACTGCTGGATCAATTGGCAACCCAGCGTTTAGTGTATATGGAGCATCTAAAGCAGCATTAAGAGCACTAGTTCGCAACTGGATTCTTGACCTAAAAGGTACTGAAATCCGTGTAAATGTGGTTAGTCCAGGAGGTATTCTTACACCTGCCTACGATGAGCTTTTTGGTGATGCACTTGAAGAGGTACTGGAAAATAGCAGAAATACTGTTCCAGCTGGAAAAGTTGGGACACCTGAAGAAGTAGCAAACGCTGTATCTTTCCTTGCTTCAGACGAAAGCAGTTACTTGACGGGTGTTGAATTGTTCGTAGATGGCGGGCTAGCACAGGTATAATTTCACTGCGCAGAGATTACAAATAGTCCCCAAAAAAGGTTAATGGGGATTTACTTGAAGAAGTCGCATAAAAAAGTCGTTTTCCTTAAAGGACAGGGAATTCGACTTTTTTATGTTTGAATTTGATTAACGTTGTAAATTCGCATTTTCCTGGGGCTACCACTAAATGACCTGTAAAAAAGATTACTTTGTGAATAAATGTACTTAAAGTAACGGGGGCTCTTGACTTTTAATAAAAAATAATATCCCTGTCCTTGTATTCTAATACTTTTGAAAATATTTAAAGGAATCCTTATGTCCTGAATAACCACATAGGAAAATATGTTGTAGGTTGCTTTCTTTTTTTGTGGGGCATCCCACACAAGCTATCACGTGATCTCACACCTGAACGTTTTTTTATAGACTAGTACCGCGACAAGTTATATTACATATACATACCAATAAAGTAGACATTAAAAAGTGAAAGAGAGGATGGAAATGTGTGAAAATTCTTTTCCTTGAGAGTCATCCCATGTGGCTCTATGGTTTACCGAATGGGTTTAGGGAAGCAGGACATACCGTAATGATTTCCGGTCCTGTAAGTCGGGAAAATATCACTGAAATGATAGACGAATTTAAACCAGATCTAATAGTATCTATGGGATGGACACCAGAGCATTCAAGGGAAAAGCAGGCCTGGATTCGCAACGCTACTAAAAAGGTGAATATCCCTCTCGTTTATTGGGCAACTGAAGACCCGCTGCACACTCAAAACTTTACTATCCCATTAATTAAAAAGATGAAACCAGATTTTGTTTTCACGGTTACGCCTTCTCTGTGTAAAACTTATGAAAGCATGGGGATTAAAGCAGCTCACTTAGACTTTGCATTTCACGAAAGTATACATCACCAGATTAAACCATTAGCGAAATACAGTTGTGATATAGCAGTGGTGGCTAATGCTTACCCTAATTTTCTTGAAGAACATCCGGAAGTGTTCCGTTCGTCCTCTTTAAAAACGCTTATTCGTCCTCTTATACGGAAGGGTATTCGCATTGATTTTTGGGGGAGAAACTGGGAAAAAATGAGTAAATGTATAGGAAGAGAAATTCCCCGCAATTGGATCCATGGATACCTTGATTATACTGAAGCATATAAAGTTTACAGTTCAGCAAAAATCATTATCGGTTTGCAAAACTGTGAAAGCCAACTTACACAACGCACCTATGAGATTCTTGGTTCCGGGGGGTTTTTATTGACATCGGATACACCAGCAGTTCGAGGTAAATTCAAACCTGGCCGCGATCTCATCGTTTCTTCCTCCCCAAAAGAAACATTGGAAAAGGTTAAATACTATTTGAATCATGATAGCGAGAGAAAAAAGATTCAGATAAACGGTAAAAAGGCTGTAAAGAATGATTCCTATCGGCATAGAGCCGAGAGAATGCTTGAGGTGCTAAAAAGCAGAGGAATTATAAGAAACTTAGGGGAAACCATTCATTATGTAGATGTTCTCAAAGAAAAATACGTGATCCATCATGTTACTCCCGGTGAAACATTATCAATAATTGCCAATAAGTATAATGTTTCCCTGCAGCAACTCATGGAGCTTAATCATTTCAAATCAGATCAAATATATGCTGGACAAATCATTAAGATTAGAAAGAAACGGTTTAGAAATATTAATAACAAATTATTCTAAAGGAGAGTAATATGAATGAAGGGGAAAATACCTAAAATAAGAAATCAAGCGAATAAAGTAAAAAGAACTTCTCGTTATATGGAATTTCCCGTGACATACGAAGTATATCATGTGGAATCCGGCGATACATTATGGACGATTGCCAAATCCTTTAAAATTCCGGTACAACAACTTATGAATCTTAATAAGCTTTCTTCAGATAGAATTTATCCTGGACAAATTATAAAGATAAGAGAAAGGTAATCTTTGAGGTTTCGGAAACGAATCAAATTGAAATGGCAATCCTCATTTTTTTATTTGTGGGGAACTTGATATTTTTGGGGATGAAGGGGTTATGAGATGTTTCAAATGAGCTATTTCTATTCTGGATTAGGATGGGATTTTATTCAACACGTTGATCAAACGAACGGAGTATTAAATGTTGTGTCTCCTGATTTTTTCTATATCAGAAAAGATGGATCATTACTTCTCCGTTCAGCTAATCCCGATGTGATTAAAGCTCTTCATAGAAGAAAATTAAAAGTAGTTCCTTTTCTAAGCAATCATTGGGATCAGGATTTGGGACGATTTGCATTAATGAACCGAGTTCTTTTAGCTAAACAAATTTCTCATGCAATAGAAGAACTGGATTTGGACGGAGTTAATATCGATATAGAAAACCTTACAGAAAAAGATCGGAATCTATTTACAGATTTTGTTAGATTGGTAAGGGAAAGTATTCCTAGACATAAAGAAGTATCAGTTGCAGTGGCGGCAAATCCTTTTGGCTGGACGAAGGGCTGGCACGGATCATATGATTACGAGTATTTAGCTAAATATGCAGATTATCTTATGGTTATGGCCTATGATGAAAGCTGTCTTGCTGGGCCTACCGCAAGTGTAGGATGGGTGGAAAAGTCCATTCAATATGTTCTGACCCAAAAAATCTCTCCTCAAAAACTAGTTTTAGGATTGCCATTCTATGGCCGCTGCTGGATGGAAGGCCAATCTGCCTCTCAAGCCATTCCCCTTTACCTTGTTGACTCATTAGTAAAAAGGCATAGCGGGACAATTATTTTTGACACAAAGAGTCAATCTCCAAAAGCTATTTTTACTGTCAATCACGATAACAAAGGGCCGTTGCCTTCGGGAACATATACATTATGGTTTGAAAATGAACAGTCACTCAGAGCAAAAATAAAACTAGCTCAAAAATATAATCTGAAAGGTCTTGGCAGCTGGAGTCTTGGACAAGAAGATGCGTCAGTCTGGAATACAGTGTTTAAAAATATATAATGATTTATAGTTCAGAACAAAATTCGAAGATAATTGCAATGAATCTCTAAATGGACATACTGAAAGGAGTTTATTACGAGTGCGGGTAAAACAGTGAGGGCATTCCATAGGCCCTTCTCCCGAAATGTTCTATACTAGGCATTACATTGGGCTTGAAATACACATTCAAACTTATGTTATAGTACGCATTTCAAGTAATTACGGATGTGTTGAATTTATTCTGCTTCCATGATTTAAGTCATACACATGCTACCTTGATAGCAGGATTATTGCATTTCATTCAGAATTGTTCAGGATCGATATGGAAGCGCACGACTAACTAGAACTTTAAAAGCATACACTCATATACTTCCTGAATGGATGCTGGTTTATCAAAAAAACATGATGAGAATTGATTGACCGCTCTCATTAAAGGATGGGGAAATTCAAGGCGCCAAGGTACGCATGGTGAAACATGACTTGTTGATAATCGACCATATAGTTTCTCCTTAGAAATGAGGGGGTTTTTACATAAAAAAGACGAGCGAATCCGGGGGGAATTCCACTCGCCGCTTTCTAATGAAAAGACGGGATGCTGGATGGCAGCTCGTCTGTTTTATTATAATTTAACGAACGTATGTTTGTAAAGGTGTCTTTTCGAGTGAATTGGTTCATATAACCGTTAAGAACAGATTCATTGTAAACATTCGCTAAGGTATGCTAAGATGCATGGACTATAAAGGAGTGATATGAAGTGAAGACATTGCGGTTAAACAATGTAACGTTAGAAATGGCTGCATATCAAGAGGAGAGCGAGCCGAAGCGAAAAATTGCATTTACCTTAAACGTTACGAGTGAGACTTACCATGATATCGCTGTCCTGTTGTATGAAAAAACGTTTAATGTCGAGGTTCCGGAACGCGATCTTGCCTTCCGGGGGGAAATGACAAATTATTCAACATCATTGACCAACCTGTACGAACCAGGGGCCGTCAGCGAGTTCTATATAGAAATAACGGAAATAGACAAAAACGCCGATTCATGATCGGTGTTTTTTATGTAAAAAAGCTGCCGGCCGGCAGCTTTTGAGAAAGCGAATTTCATATGTAAGGTGTTAAATTGTCCGTCTTGCAGTTTTTGAATAAATGTGGAAATAAGGAGGTTTTAATAGGAGTCTCTGATGATCTTATAATTTTTATGATTAACAACTGTCAATGAATCTAACTCAAGATCCCGATAGTTATCCATGATCGTCACATCAACGATAACAGAATTCTCATTTACTTTTTCAACAACACCGGTTAATCCGTTTTTAAATTCAATGACATTCCCAACCTTAGCGATTTTCACAAGCTTCCTCTCCTTTAAACATAATAATGCCTTTTGAAAGTATTTTGCAGTATTTTCATTGAGAAGTAAAGCGATAAGGAGTTTTATCTCCCTTATGAATTGTTCTGTCGCTATAAAGATGATATATTGATTTTCGTCAATAGAAAGAAAAGGGGGGATTTTCGTTGCGTCCCGAAGAAATAACAGAAATGATTGAACAGCTGCGCACCGGCGCCATAAACGAACTGAGAGTCCAGAAAGAGCATTTTCTTGATTTCAGGGCCGTGTTATCTAAACAAGATGATTTTAAACATTTCCGAGGAATTGCCCAGCAAGGCGGAGATGTTATTTTTCAATACTTAGAACAGCCAAGAAGCTGAAGGTTTCTCATACGTGAGAAGCCTTTTTATCATATATGACAGAATACAAGCCTTTTATTACAGCTGTCTGTAACAGGCGTAAATAAAATGTAAAGTGTCAAAGATGGATAAACATGTTTTAATTTGACAATATTTATAGAATTTCAGACTGTTTTTTTGCCATTAAGCAGTGAGTCATCCTCTTTATTCCATCCTGATACCTCCTTGGGAGAGTTGGAAAATCTTTTTCCGTGAAAATGAATGGATCTCTTGTTAAGGTTATGAAGTGTTTTTTGGAGCACTTTAAGGAGGAAACTGTATGACAACGAAATTCACTGCTCTGGCTGTTTTTCTTCTTTGTTTCATGCCTGCAGCCAAAATTGAGCATACACAAGCTTCACTACTGAGCGCAAAGAAGACAAAACATGAAGAAGCGAAATGGCTTACACATATAGATCGAAATACGAATGAATCTTTCCCTTCACTGTCTGCTGATAAGGACAAGAAAATAAAACCGATTAAGCTATCAGCACACACTGAAAAGAAAGAGAAAGATAAACCGGACAAAACAAATGATGAGAAAGAAACATATACACAGTCTGAGAAAGAGTTGCTGTCCCGTCTCGTTCACGCAGAGGCCAAAGGAGAATCATATAAAGGCAAGGTCGCTGTAGCAAGCGTTGTACTGAACAGGACGGAGAAAAAAGGTTTTCCTGATACGATAAGAGGAGTTATTTATCAGAAAAACGCCTTTGAACCGGTCGCAAACGGGAGCATTAACCAAAAGCCTGATAAAGAATCGATTGAAGCTGCCGAAGAAGCGTTGTCCTCAAAAAATAGAGAAACAGATGCCATATTCTTTTATAATCCGAAAACAGCGTCAGATAATTGGATTCGTTCAAGAAAAATCGTAGAAAAAATCGGCAGACACGTTTTTGCCGTCTAAGCATAGAAGAGACAATTTGTCTCAGCTGTGCTTTTTTTCATATAAAGAGTAAAAATAAAATAATTTTTGAACTTGTCTCATATGATGTTGGTAGTACAAGAGACAAGGAGAGACATCATGAATCGATTTGTGAAAGGGATCATTCTTTTATCCATTGCCGCCTTTTTCGCTGAATGCCTTGAATTTTTCGTCAATATGATTTTGGCGCGGGAGCTTGGCGAGCATGGGATGGGGCTTTACATGAGTATTTTGCCCACGATCTTTTTAATTATTGTCATCGCGAGCCTGGAACTGCCGATATCCATTTCTAAATTCATTGCCGAGTCAAATCCTAAGCTTCATGAAAGCATGCTGAGGCACGCTTTCAGAATGACAGCCATTTTTACTGCTTTTTCTACTATCGCCGCTAGTATTGCGCTTCCGTTTATACCGGTATTTGATACATACCACCCGTTTATTAAAGGGATTGTCATCGGCTTAATTCCTGTTGTCGCCTTTACTTCAATCGCCAGGGGCTACTTTATGGGTGTGCAGAAAATGGGGAAGATCGCAATTGCCAATGTGCTGAAAAAAATCATCCAGCTCTTGTGCTTATTCCTCTTTTTTCAATGGTACTCATTTGAATTGGACATGGCTGTGCTGATTTCCTTGTTTGTTCTAGTCGTGAGTGATGTGGTCGTGCTTGTTTATTTATATTCACAATTTATCATGGCAAGGCGGACGTTATCCGGCCAGCAGCACATTCATTTGCGCGGAAAGGATGTAAGGAAAAGACTGCTTGCTGTTTCAATTCCTACAACAGGACTGCGCATTTTTCATGCGGTTGTCAATGCAATTGAACCCTTTTTAGTAAAAGGAGCTCTTTTGGCTGCGGGCGTTGCCGGGACAGCGGCGATCGATCAATACGGAATGCTGGCAGGAGTGGCTGTGACGATAGGGTCGTTCCCTGCTTTTATTGCCCATTCGTTAATGGTCGTCATGATACCGAGTATTTCGGAAGCTTATGCACTTTCTCAGTATGACATCGTGTTAAAAAGGCTGAAACAGTCGATTTTCATTACATTAGGTTACGGTATACCTGCCGTCTGGGTCATGTTCCAGTTTGCGGGACCTCTCACGCATTTGTTTTTTCACTCTCCTGAAGCGCAGTATTACTTGCAGCTGTTGTGGCCTTACTTTCTCTTTCATCTGTTTGTCATGCCGCTGCAGGCGTGCTTAATCGGGATGGGTTTTGTGAAAGAGGCTTTTTATCACAATGTATGGAGCCATATCGTTGCGCTAAGTATGATGTATGTACTGGGATCAATGGAGAATCTGCAAATGCTCGGGATTATCCTTGGAATGAACACTGGCATGATTCTTTTGACGAGCCTGCACTATGCCACGATCTGCAAAGCATTGAAGGTATCCGTATTTCTTACGGGAGGGACCAGAACGCCGCGAATTGAAGGATGATAAAGGAACTGCAGGGGCAAGCTAATTGAAAAGCATGAAAGGAAGATTCCATGTTGACGAAGCGCTTGCTTACTATATACATTATGTTATTAGGGTTGATTGCATGGTTTCCAGGTGCGGCACAAGCTGAGGAAAAACAGCCTGCTGTTCCCGCTGTTTTTCTTATGAAAACGATAGAAGGGGAGGACATCTCGATTCCGAATAAAGGGCAAAAAACAATTCTCCATTTTTGGACGTCATGGTGTCCGCCCTGCAAAAAGGAGCTTCCGCAGTTTCAATCGTTTTATGATGCCCATCCATCCGACAGTGTAAAGCTGGTAACGGTGAATTTAGTGAATTCGGAACAAAATCAGCAAGTCGTTGAAGACTTTATTAAAGCAAATAAGCTGACGTTTCCAATTGTCCTTGACTCAAAAGGGGAATTGATGAAGGAGTATCATATCATCACGATCCCAACATCATTTTTGCTGAATGAAAAGGGAGAAATTGAAAAAACAAAAATTGGCCCGATGACGGCGGAACAACTGAAGGAATGGACGGAAGAATAGCTGAGAGCATCGACTCTCAGCTTTTTTCATATAGAGAAGAAGTGAGTAAACATTAATGATAATTATTATCAAAAAGAAATTAAAATAATTATAATTGAAATTCTCTTCGTGCGTGCTATAATAAAGGAAGACATCAAGAAATAACTGACGATAAAGCTGCCTTTTGGGCAGCGATTTTGTTTTTATAAGAGAAATGAAGATGATTTACGTTCTCAATTAGAGAGGAGAATTCGATATGAATGAACAAGTTATCGTTCAACGCGACCCGCACGAGCCATTGAAAACAGACAAGAGGGAAAAAAACTGGGCACAGCACGCGGAGCTTATTGCTGCACTTGTATCAGGAGCTCTTATTTTGGCAGGCTGGCTCTTATCCGGATATCAGGTATTATCCATAATACTTTTCTTGCTGGCTTTTGTGATCGGCGGATTTGCTAAAGCAAAGGAAGGAATCGAAGAAACACTCGAATCCAAAACGCTGAATGTAGAACTTTTAATGATTTTCGCTGCCGTTGGTTCCGCCTTGATCGGATACTGGGCAGAGGGTGCTATTTTAATATTTATTTTTTCCTTAAGCGGAGCTTTAGAAACATACACGATGAATAAAAGCAGCAGAGATTTAACGTCTTTAATGCAGCTTGAGCCTGAAGAAGCGACATTGATGGTCAATGGTGAAACCAAAAGAGTTCCGGTTTCAGACTTGCAGGCCGGTGATATGATTGTGATCAAACCTGGAGAACGCGTAGCGGCAGACGGTATCATTGAATCGGGCTCGACAAGTCTTGACGAGTCGGCTTTAACAGGTGAATCAATGCCTGTAGAAAAAAACAGAGGCGACGCTGTATTCACAGGAACGGTGAATCGCAATGGCTCCTTGACTGTCCGTGTCACGAAAGCAAATGAAGATTCGTTATTCAGAAAAATTATCAAACTGGTTGAATCAGCGCAAAATAGTGTTTCACCCGCGCAGGCTTTCATCGAACGATTTGAAAATGCTTATGTGAAAGGTGTGCTAATTGCGGTGGCGCTCCTTTTATTCGTCCCGCACTTTGCGCTGGGCTGGAGCTGGAGTGAAACCTTCTACCGCGCAATGGTGTTTATGGTTGTCGCGTCACCTTGTGCGCTTGTCGCCTCTATTATGCCGGCGGCGCTGTCCCTGATTTCAAATGGCGCCCGCAACGGTATGCTTGTGAAAGGAAGCGTCTTTCTTGAACAGCTGGGCTCAGTGCAAATGATCGCCTTTGATAAAACCGGCACTGTAACAAAAGGCCAGCCTGCCGTAGAGACGATCAGAATAGCAGAAGGATTCAGTGAAGCGGAAGTTCTTGAGGCTGTCTATGCCATCGAAACGCAATCAAGCCATCCGCTCGCCCAAGCCATAACGGCGTACGCTGAAAGCCGCGGCGTGAATCAGTCCGGCTACATATCTATAGAAGAAACCTCAGGGTTTGGCGTTATGGCAGAAGTGTCGGGTGCGAAATGGAAGGTCGGTAAAGCAGGTTTTATCGGCGAGGAAATGGCAGCACAATTTATGAAACAAACAGCATCAGATGTCATTCAAAGCGGTCATACAATTGTATTTGTGAAAAAGGATGATCAAATAGCAGGCTGTATCGCACTGAAGGACCAAATCAGGCCTGAAGCAAAAGAGGTCATGGAAGAACTGAACCGACTTGGGATTAAAACGGCCATGCTGACAGGAGATCACGAAGACACGGCTCAAGCGATTGCCAAGGAAGCCGGCATGACAACTGTCGTGGCAGAATGCCTGCCTGACCAAAAAGTGAATGAAATCAAACGGTTAAAAGAAGAATTCGGAACGATTGCAATGGTGGGTGACGGAATCAATGACGCGCCGGCACTCAAAGCGGCGGATGTCGGCATTGCGATGGGCGGCGGAACAGATGTAGCACTTGAGACCGCTGATATGGTCCTCATGAAAAACGATTTGAAAAAGCTCGTAAACATGTGCCGCTTGTCTCGGAAAATGAACAGGATCATCAAACAAAATATCGTGTTTTCTCTAGCTGTAATCTGCCTGCTGATTTGTGCAAACTTTTTGCAGGTGATGGAATTGCCATTTGGCGTGATTGGTCATGAGGGCAGCACGATTTTGGTCATACTAAACGGTTTAAGACTCCTAAAATAAAACCAGCAGCCTAATCAGGCTGCTGGCTTTTTATGTATCAAGCTTTCCCTTCATTTTTGTCATTATCAGATCTTTTCATAACTAGGATGAGAGCGAGGGTGCAGCAAAGGAAACCCGCTGCACAGCCTATGATAGAGCTGTAATAATAAAAGCCCACCATCTTCATCCCGATAAAAGGAGCGGAAATTCCCAAAACCGTTAAGAGCATAACTGCTTTTCGTCTGAAAAAATTCATCAGCAAACGGAACAACCCCCCTGCGATTGAACGTTACTGTCAGTATACAGGAAGAGGAGCAGGAAATAAAATGCATTAGAAAATGAAGGCGTCGTGAAAGGCAAACACCGGTAAAACCTGTTACAATGGAAGACAGAACAATGCATTGCAAATGGCAGGGAGGAACAAGAAGTGAATAGAATACAACGCGTCTCTTCATGGCTGAAGGAAGCGGGGCATACTGCCGCATTTATTCATACGAAAGAAAATGTTTTTTACTTAACCGGTTTTTACACAGAGCCGCATGAAAGATTAATGGGGTTATTTATTTTTCAAGAAGAGGAGCCTTTCTTTGTTTGTCCAGGAATGGAAGCAGGACAGGCCCGCAACGCAGGCTGGAATCATGAAATCATTGGCTATGCGGATCACGAAAATCCGTGGGAGCTGATAGAGAAGGCCTTGAAAAAGCGAAATATCAGCATACATACGCTTGCGGTCGAAAAGGATTCAATCTCGCTATCTCGTGCAGAACAGCTGAAGCACGCGACGGGCGGGGCTCAATTTGTTTCAGCAGAAGAAACACTCAATCAATTTCGCCTGATTAAAGATGACAATGAAATTCGTTTGCTGAAAGAGGCGGCAAAGCTTGCGGATTACGGTGTTGAAGTCGGCACAGCCGCTTTGCGTGAAGGCATCAGTGAAGTGGAAGTGCTCGCTCAAATTGAGTATGAGCTGAAGAAAAAAGGAATTCAGGGCATGTCTTTCTCTACAATGGTTTTATTCGGAGAAAAATCAGGCCAGCCACATGGAAATCCTGGTACAGCCACGTTGAAGAAAGGTGATTTTGTATTATTTGATCTCGGTGTTATTCTTGACGGCTATTGCTCTGATATTACAAGAACGTTTGCTTACAAAACCATCAATCCGAAGCAGGAGGCCATTTACGAGACTGTACTTCAAGCGGAAAAAGCCGCGATTGAGGCAAGCAAACCCGGTGTGAGAATCGGAGATCTGGACTTAACCGCCCGCGGAATCATTGAAAAAGCGGGATACGGTGACTATTTTCCTCACCGGCTTGGGCATGGACTCGGAATTTCTGTCCATGAGTATCCATCAATGAGCCAGGCCAACGATACACTGCTGCAGGAAGGCATGGTCTACACGATCGAACCGGGGATTTATGTGCCTGAAATCGGCGGCGTGCGCATTGAGGATGACGTTCACGTAACAAAGGACGGGGCAGTTGCTCTGACCCAATATCCAAAGGAATTAATCATACTGCCGTAATAAGAAATAAAAAAGGACTTTGTTCTCGACATCGTCCTTTTTTATCTGCATTAAATAAAAAAATCATCAAATGTTCGAAAGGGTTTAATTTCATGTTTTTGGTTGAGAGGTTTTACAGCAAGACAGCTGCCACCGAGAACAGTGAGACATAACCCAATTAAAATGAAGAAACCCATGTGATCTTCTCCTTTCAGCTAAAAACACAAAAAGATATCTGGTACGTCCATATCATATTGTATGAAACGCATTCCAGATCAAGGGGATTTAGAAAGAAGGGAATCTATGGCTAATATTAAAGACATTGCAGAGAAAGCCGGTGTCTCTGTTACAACGGTTTCCCGAGTCATAAACAATCATCCATACGTCAGTGAAGACAAACGAAAAAGAGTGTTTGAGGCAATGGAATCATTGGAGTACACGAGAAATATTCACGCTGTACATTTGTCGAAAGGATTTTCAAACATGATTGGTGTTGTCTTGCCGACGGTTAATCTGCCATATTTTGCAGAGCTGATTGCAGGAATAGCCGACGCAGCCGCGGAATCCGGGGTTCACCTCTCTTTATTCCAAACAAACTATGAGGTACAAAAAGAAATCTTTGCGCTGTCCCAATTAAAGCAGCGCCAGGTTGACGGCCTGATTTTTTGCTCAAAGGCGCTTGCTGATGAGAAACTCATGGAATGGGAGGGCCCGATTTTGCTTTGCCAGAATTCAGATATTGCCCGCTTCCCAACCATCAGCATTCCTCACCAAGAAGCATTTCGGAACGGCTTGGACTATTTAATTGCCAAAGGGCACAAAAAAATAGCCATCTGTTTGGCAAGAAAAAAAGGCATGAACAGTCATTTTCGAATCAAAGCCTACAAAGAGGCATTGGAAGAGATCGGGGAGGCATTTCGTGAAGACTGGGTAATTGAGAAAGCGATTACAATCAATGATGGGAAGGCGCTTTTTCATAAATGGAATACGTGGAAGGAAAAGCCGACGGCTATTTTTGTTGCCAATGACCAAGTCTCAGCAGGGCTTTTTCTTGAAGCAAAGAACCAGCGGGTGTCAGTACCGGATGAGCTTGCAATCTTAAGCGTTGATAACCACGAAATCAGCCAAGCGCTTGGAATCACAACGATCGATATTCAGACAAGGGAAATGGGAAAGCAGGCATTTGCCATACTGGAAAAAAGAATTCAAGGACAGCCGATTGAAAGGAAAGTTCTGGATTACCGTCTCGTCGAAAGATCGACTGTTTAGTGAATGCATTGAAAAAAGGTTTGACGTGCATTCTGTTCGTTATGTACGATATGAGGTATTGAATGACAAAGGAGCTGAGGATCGTGAATGGGTCCTTCACAGTGAAAAAGGTACTGAATAATAACGTATTAATTGCTTCTCATCATAAATACAGCGAAGTCGTTTTAATCGGAAAAGGTATTGGTTTCGGAAAAAAACAAGATGATGTCATTGAAGATAAAGGCTACGATAAAATGTTTATTTTAAAAGACGAGAAGGAACAAAAGCAGTTTAAAAAGCTCCTTGACTATGTTGATGAAAAGCTCGTTGATATTTCAAACGATGTCATCTATCACATAAGCAATAGGACTAATCACTCATTAAATGAACATATTCACATTGCGTTGACAGACCATATCGCATTTGCGATCAAAAGGCAGCAGCAGGGATTTGATATGAAAAATCCATTTCTAATGGAGACTCAGTCACTATATCCTGAGGAGTACCAAATTGCCAAAGAAGTCATAGATATGATCAATGAAAAAGCGGGAATCTGCCTTCCGGAAGGGGAGATTGGTTTTATCGCTCTGCATATCCATTCAGCGTTGACAAACCGTCCGCTGTCCGAGGTCAATCAGCACTCTCAGCTCATGGCGCAGCTTGTCGAGGTGATTGAAGACTCATTTCAAATGAAAGTAAATAAGGAAAGTGTCAACTATTTGCGGCTGATCAGGCATATCAGATTTACAATAGAAAGAATTAAAAAAGAAGAACCGACTAAAGAACCAGAAAAATTAATGTTGTTATTGAAAAATGAATATCCGCTATGCTACAATACAGCTTGGAAATTGATTAAAATCTTGCAGCAAACATTGAAGAAACCAGTTCATGAGGCGGAAGCGGTTTATCTGACGCTTCATCTGTACCGATTAACCAATAAAATTTCATAAATTCAGTTTATCCTTATAACGTGTTACTGATTCGATCAGGCATGAGTGATTGAGGGAAAAAAACGGGAAGTTCATTCTCGTTCTTTTGCGCACCCAATTTTGCTCATGCCTTTTTGTTGTGTAAAAGGGCAAATGTAAACGGTTAAACTGGAAGACTTACGCCTGTGAATTCGTTGTCATGATTTTTAGCTGTAAGGTCAGACTAGTAAAAAGAGGAGGTCAATTCTTATGTTTAAAGCATTATTCGGCGTTCTTCAAAAAATTGGGCGTGCGCTTATGCTTCCAGTTGCGATCCTTCCGGCTGCGGGTATTTTGCTTGCGATCGGGAATGCGATGCAAAATAAGGACATGATTCAGGTCCTGCATTTCTTGAGCAATGACAATGTTCAGCTTGTAGCAGGTGTGATGGAAAGCGCTGGGCAGATTGTTTTCGATAACCTTCCGCTTCTTTTCGCAGTAGGTGTAGCCATCGGGCTTGCCAACGGTGATGGAGTTGCAGGGATTGCAGCAATTATCGGTTATCTTGTAATGAATGTATCCATGAGTGCGGTTCTTCTTGCAAACGGAACCATTCCTTCGGATTCAGTTGAAAGAGCCAAGTTCTTTACGGAAAACCATCCTGCATATGTAAACATGCTTGGTATACCTACCTTGGCGACAGGGGTGTTCGGCGGTATTATCGTCGGTGTGTTAGCTGCATTATTGTTTAACAGATTTTACACAATTGAACTGCCGCAATACCTTGGTTTCTTTGCGGGTAAACGTTTCGTTCCAATTGTTACGTCAATTTCTGCACTGATTCTGGGTCTTATTATGTTAGTGATCTGGCCTCCGATCCAGCATGGATTGAATGCCTTTTCAACAGGATTAGTGGAAGCGAATCCAACCCTTGCTGCATTTATCTTCGGGGTGATTGAACGTTCGCTTATCCCATTCGGATTGCACCACATTTTCTATTCGCCGTTCTGGTATGAATTCTTCAGCTATAAGAGTGCTGCAGGAGAAATCATCCGCGGGGATCAGCGTATCTTTATGGCGCAGATTAAAGACGGCGTACAGTTAACGGCAGGTACGTTCATGACAGGTAAATATCCATTTATGATGTTCGGTCTGCCTGCTGCGGCGCTTGCCATTTATCATGAAGCAAAACCGCAAAACAAAAAACTCGTTGCAGGTATTATGGGTTCAGCGGCCTTGACATCCTTCTTAACGGGGATCACAGAGCCATTGGAATTTTCTTTCTTATTCGTTGCTCCAGTCCTGTTTGCGATTCACTGTTTGTTTGCGGGACTTTCATTCATGGTCATGCAGCTGTTGAATGTTAAGATTGGTATGACATTCTCCGGCGGTTTAATTGACTACTTCCTATTCGGTATTTTACCAAACCGGACGGCATGGTGGCTTGTCATCCCTGTCGGCTTAGGGTTAGCGGTCATTTACTACTTTGGATTCCGATTTGCCATCCGCAAATTTAATCTGAAAACACCTGGACGCGAGGATGCTGCGGAAGAAACAGCAGCACCTGGGAAAACAGGTGAAGCAGGAGATCTTCCTTATGAGATTCTGCAGGCAATGGGTGACCAGGAAAACATCAAACACCTTGATGCTTGTATCACTCGTCTGCGTGTGACTGTAAACGATCAGAAAAAGGTTGATAAAGACCGTCTGAAACAGCTTGGCGCTTCCGGAGTGCTGGAAGTCGGCAACAACATTCAGGCTATTTTCGGACCGCGTTCTGACGGGTTAAAAACGCAAATGCAAGACATTATTGCGGGACGCAAGCCTAGACCTGAGCCGAAAACATCTGCTCAAGAGGAAGTAGGCCAGCAGGTTGAGGAAGTGATTGCAGAACCGCTGCAAAATGAAATCGGCGAGGAAGTTTTCGTTTCTCCGATTACCGGGGAAATTCACCCGATTACGGATGTTCCTGACCAAGTCTTCTCAGGGAAAATGATGGGTGACGGTTTTGCGATTCTCCCTTCTGAAGGAATTGTCGTATCACCGGTTCGCGGAAAAATTCTCAATGTGTTCCCGACGAAACATGCGATCGGCCTGCAATCCGACGGCGGAAGAGAAATTTTAATCCACTTTGGTATTGATACCGTCAGCCTGAAGGGCGAAGGATTTACGTCTTTCGTATCAGAAGGAGACCGCGTTGAGCCTGGACAAAAACTTCTTGAAGTTGATCTGGATGCAGTCAAACCGAATGTACCATCTCTCATGACACCGATTGTATTTACAAACCTTGCTGAAGGAGAAACAGTCAGCATTAAAGCAAGCGGTTCAGTCAACAGAGAACAAGAAGATATTGTGAAGATTGAAAAATAAGGGTGTTAGTACGCCGTGCTTGTCAGATGACAAGTACGGTTGTATGATATAATATTGTGAAGTAATAAAGCTTTAAGTTAAAAGGAGAATGATAAAAATGGCACAAAAAACATTTAAAGTAACTGCAGATTCTGGAATCCATGCTCGTCCTGCGACAGTTCTTGTACAAACTGCTAGCAAATACGACGCTGACGTTAATTTAGAATATAACGGCAAAACAGTTAACCTTAAATCTATTATGGGTGTTATGTCTTTAGGTATCGCTAAAGGCGCTGAGATCACAATCTCTGCTTCCGGAGCTGACGAAAACGATGCTCTTAACGCTTTAGAAGAAACAATGAAAAGCGAAGGACTCGGCGAGTAATGCAAGAATTAAAAGGGATTGGTGCTTCAGCCGGCATCGCGATTGCAAAAGCATACCGGCTTGAAGAGCCAGATTTAACGGTTGAAAAGAAAAACATCTCTGATTCTGAAGCGGAAGTAAGCCGTTTTGATGAAGCGATTGCACGTTCAAAAGAAGAGCTCGAAAAAATCAAAGAGCACGCTTTGAAAGAACTGGGTCAGGATAAAGCTGATATTTTTTCTGCTCACCTTTTAGTTCTCAGTGACCCTGAGCTTCTGAACCCTGTGAAAGAAAAAATCAGCACTGATTCAGTGAACGCTGAATTCGCTTTAAAAGAAACGTCTTCTATGTTCGTTACCATGTTTGAATCTATGGACAACGAATATATGAAAGAGCGTGCGGCAGATATCCGCGATGTAACAAAACGCGTAACCGGCCACCTGCTTGGCGTCGAAATTCCAAACCCAAGCATGATCTCAGAAGAGGTTATTATTGTCGCTGAAGACTTAACACCGTCTGACACAGCTCAATTAAACCGTGAGTTCGTAAAAGGATTCACTACTGATATCGGCGGACGCACATCTCACTCTGCCATCATGGCACGTTCTCTTGAGATTCCAGCAGTTGTTGGAACGAAAGCGGCTACAGGCACGATCCAAAACGGCGTGACTGTTATCGTTGACGGTATCAATGGCGATGTCATTATTGACCCATCTGCGGAAACTGTAAAAGAGTATGAAGAAAAACATAATGCTTATTTGGCTCAAAAAGCTGAGTGGGCGAAGCTTGTCAATGAACCGACTGTCTCAAAAGACGGACATCATGTAGAGCTTGCAGCGAACATCGGTACTCCTGATGATGTAAAAGGTGTTCTTGAAAACGGCGGAGAAGCAGTTGGCCTTTACCGTACAGAATTCCTTTACATGGGAAGAGATCAGCTGCCTACAGAAGATGAGCAGTTTGATGCTTACAAAACGGTTCTTGAGCGTATGGAAGGAAAATCAGTCGTCGTGCGTACACTTGATATCGGCGGAGACAAAGAGCTTCCTTACCTGCAGCTTCCTAAAGAAATGAACCCGTTCCTGGGATATAGAGCGATTCGTCTTTGCCTTGAAGAGCAAGAAATCTTCAGAACACAGCTTCGCGCGCTGCTTCGTGCAAGTACATACGGAAACTTGAAAATCATGTTCCCTATGATTGCGACAGTTAACGAATTCAAAGAAGCAAAAGCGATCCTTCTTGAAGAGAAAGAAAAGCTCGTAAAAGCGGGACAGGCTGTATCTGACGATATTGAAGTCGGAATGATGGTTGAGATTCCGTCAACTGCAGTCATCGCTGATCAGTTTGCTAAAGAGGTTGATTTCTTCAGTATCGGAACAAACGACTTGATCCAATACACAATGGCAGCTGACCGTATGAATGAACGTGTATCTTACCTGTATCAGCCATACAACCCGGCAATCCTTCGCTTAATTACACTGGTAATTGAAGCAGCACACAAAGAAGGAAAATGGGTTGGCATGTGTGGAGAAATGGCAGGAGACGAGATTGCGATTCCAATCCTTCTCGGCTTAGGCTTAGATGAGTTCTCAATGAGCGCAACGTCTATTCTTCCGGCAAGAACACAGATCAGCAAATTGTCTAAACAAGAAGCTGAGTCATTCAAAGAGAAAATCTTATCTATGAGCACGACAGAAGAAGTTGTCGCGTTCGTAAAAGAAACCTTCAAGTAATGTACAAAAACCAGACGGCCTCCGGCCTGTCTGGTTTTTTTCATAAGTAAGGGTATAGAAGGACACAATAACATGGCTAGGAGGGATAGTATGTCAAACCAATTTAACGCAGGAGATACTGTTTATGTGATCTACAGAAATCCGCACGCTGCCAATGTAGCTCACATAAAGGAAGCCGAAATTGTGCACCATCCATACCATGAAGGCGAGCTTTCCCTGTTTATTTATGAAACCTATCATCCGTTCGCAGAGGACGATGCTGTGTTTGCAAGCTATGAAGAAGCTAAATCGCTTTACAAAGAACTCTTTGATATTGATCCGTATGAGTAACAAGGAAATCATTACAACTCATATCCTTTCCGCCTAGTGAGAAAAGTAACGTTAGTAAAGGAAAAGGATGTGGCATCATGCAGAACCCATTTGTTCCGCAGCTTGTATATATAGAACCGAGGGCGCTGGAATACCCGCTAGGCCAAGAATTACAAGAAAAATTTGAGAATATGGGCATTGAAATCAGAGAAACAACATCCCACAATCAGGTGCGTAATATTCCTGGGAAAAATCATCTTCAGCAATATCGCAATGCGAAATCAACTTTAGTTATCGGTGTCCGGAAAACATTAAAGTTTGATTCATCCAAACCCTCGGCTGAATATGCCATTCCGTTTGCAACAGGCTGTATGGGGCATTGTCATTACTGCTACCTGCAAACAACCATGGGATCAAAGCCGTATATCAGAACTTATGTAAACGTCGAAGAGATTTTGGATCAGGCAGATAAGTATATGAAGGAGCGCGCACCAGAGTTCACAAGGTTCGAAGCATCATGTACGTCTGACATTGTAGGAATTGATCATCTGACACACACGCTGAAGCGCGCCATTGAACATTTTGGCCAAAGTGATCTCGGAAAGCTCCGATTTGTAACGAAATTTCATCATGTCGATCACCTATTAGACGCAAAGCATAACGGGAAAACGAGATTCAGATTCAGTATTAATGCCGACTATGTGATTAAAAACTTTGAGCCGGGAACTTCACCTCTTGATAAGCGGATAGAGGCGGCAGTAAAAGTTGCAAAAGCAGGCTACCCGCTAGGCTTTATTGTTGCTCCGATTTATATTCATGAAGGCTGGGAAGAAGGATACAGACATCTGTTTGAAAAGCTTGATGCTGCTTTGCCGCAGGACGTTAGGCATGACATAACGTTTGAATTAATTCAACACCGTTTTACAAAACCGGCCAAACGAGTGATAGAGAAAAATTATCCGAAGACGAAGCTCGAATTAGATGAAGAAAAGCGCCGTTATAAATGGGGACGCTACGGGATCGGAAAATATATTTATCAGAAAGATGAAGAGCATGCACTTCGAGAAGCACTTGAATCCTATATTGATACCTTTTTCCCTAACGCGAAAATTGAATATTTCACTTAAACGGGCTGTTGTGATCAACAGCTCTCTTTTTATAAAAAGGATTTTTCCATTCCATCAAAACGCCGTAATTCAATGATTCTTTATCCTCTACATAATTGCTTACTACACGAATAGGTGAACGCCCGCAACGGAGGAGAAAGGACAGCACAGGGTCGTTTTTCCTGCCTTCCATCACATCTTCAACGTACTGAACAGCACTGATCTCGTGTGCGTATTTATGATATAAAGGAATGCGGCCGCCGCCGAGAAGGCGCTCCAGTCTCTTATCAACAGTCAGCTCATACATCGTATTCATCAGCCATTTTCCGATTCCAAGCTTTCGATAATGAGGAGAAACAGAAATATCCACTACATATAAAGTATTTCCATAAGGTTCATGGTTTTTAATCGATCCGTTGTCTGTTGCTTGTGCCCATGTATGGTCAGGAGATTCAGGCTCAAATTGTACAATAAGAGCAGTCATGGAACCGATAATTCTGCCATTGATGAGCGCGCATAAAGCGCCTTCTGGAAAGGTTTTGATATGGCTGGCAAGCTGGTCCTCTGACCACAGCAATTCCTGGGGAAACGGAGGAGGAAAACATTCTTTTTGAAGAGAAATCAGCCTCTCGATGTCAGTCTCAGTGTAGTTTCTGATGGTCAGAGCCTCAAATTTTCTGCCGTCGTGCACATACATTTGTTTTAGTATGATCATCACTCTCCTTATGTTGTTTCATTATAACGAAAATTGAATTTTCAGTAAATATATTCTGATTTTCTTATAATTTATTTTTTGATTATTCATTTTTCAAACGAAAGGGCCGATATAGAAATTAGGAGGGGATTGGTTTGTTTAAAAAACTTCACATGAAGATTGCTGTTTTTGTTTCGATTATGTTAATCGTCACAGTTGTTCTATTAATGCTGTCTTCTTATTTGACGCTAAAACCGATGATTACAGAGGATGGGAAAAATACAACTCAAAACGTGACGCAGTCACTTGAACAAAATATTGAATTGCAATTAAAGAGTTATGCCATTTCGTTATCAAGATTGGCTAATGGGGAATTAACGCATACATTTGTAAAGAAACCAAGTAAAGAAGCTGCTCGGCTGTTTCACGATGACATTAAGCAAATCAAAGACAACGATGATTATGTTGCGATGGCTTACATAGGCACCGCAAAAAAAGAAATGTTTACATATCCAAAAGCGGATTTCGCTGAGGATTACGATCCAACATCAAGACCATGGTATAAGCTTGCAGCTGAAACCCCGGATCAAGTTGTTTGGACGGAACCTTATAAAGATGTCGTGACAGGAGACATGATTGTTACTGCATCGAAAGCGATCTTAGACGGGCAAAAAGTGATAGGGGTTGCCAGCTATGACTTGAAACTCTCTGCTATCCAGAGTATGGTCAATAAACAAAAGGTGCCTTACAAAGGATTTGCCTTTTTAGCTGATGCGAGCGGCAATCTTTTAGCCCATCCGTCAAATCAAGGAAAAAATATATCAAAGGATCAAACACTGCAAACCATCGCATCCGAGAAAAAAGGGATACAAGATGTGAATGGGAAAATGGTTGTGTACCAAACGATTGGCGAGACAGGCTGGAAGGTCGGAACGCAATTTGATACCGATCAATTAATGTGGATTTCAGATAAAATGAATCGGGCAAATCTTTGGATATCATTGATTGCGCTTATCATAACAATTATTCTCAGCTACTTCCTGGCCAAAACGATAACCGGTCCGATACAGCAGCTGATCGCAAAAACGAAAGCTGTTTCCGCAGGCGATTTAACAGTGCGCGCGGAATCAAAATCTAAGGATGAAGTCGGTATTTTAACAAGAGATTTCAATCTGATGGTTGAAAATATGAAGGAAATGGTTGAGCAAGTGAGACTCTCTTCAGGGAAAGTATCTGACACCTCTGAACAACTAACGGCTGTCTCTGCCGAAACTAATGAAACAAGCGGCCAAATTGCAAAAGCGATTGAAGAAGTAGCCGCAGGAGCATCGGAACAGGCTTCTGAAGTTGAAACCATTAATGAAAAATCGGAAAGCCTGTCAACGAAAATCAGGCAAATCGCTGAGGAGGCAGGCGGAATTAAAGAACGCTCAAAATCGTCCGAGGATGCAAGCTATAAAGGACTTGACGCGCTCGGCCAGCTGCTGATGAAATCAAACGAAGCCAATATGGAAACCAAAAAGGTTGAAACGATGCTGCTGGATTTGGAAAATCAAACTAAGAATATTGAAGAAGTCGTTACAGCGATTTCAAACATATCTGATCAAACCAACTTGCTTGCCTTAAATGCCAGTATTGAGGCAGCCAGAGCCGGAGAAAGCGGGCGCGGTTTTGCCGTCGTAGCCGATGAAGTGCGGAAGTTAGCTGAGCAATCAGCCCTTTCTACAAAGCATATCAGCGAGACTGTGAAGCTTATCCAGCTTGAGACAAAAGAGGCCTCTCACGCGATGGTTGAGGCAAGCAGAATGAATGATGAACAAAACAGTGCCATTCACGAAACTGGAGAGGTATTAAATACGATAACTGCAGAAATGCAGTCACTGGTACAAGGTATTGATCACATTTACGCGGAAATTCAAAGAATGAGTGAAGAACAGCTTGCGATTTCTGAAGCTATTCAAAGCATTTCAGCCATATCACAGGAATCAGCTGCCGCAGCAGAGGAAGTGAACGCATCAACCGATGAACAACTTGTCACCCTTGATAAAGTCAAACACTCAACGGAAACACTAAAGCATGCAAGCCAAGAGCTTATGAACACAATTGCAAAATTCACATTGTAATCCAATTACATCCCCAAACATCATTTGTTTTGGGGATTTTTTATGTTATAAGATGAATAGATATGGTAGTCTAAAAAATGAAGGAAAAATGATAAATTTTAACTAAAATCAAAACGAAACATCTGGGAGGAATGACCTTGAAAAAAACAATTGGTTTTATCGGTCTTGGAGTGATGGGAAAGAGCATGGCATCACATATTCTGAATGACGGCCACCCTGTTTTGGTGTACACCCGGACAAAAGAAAAAGCAGAAAGCATACTTCAAAAAGGCGCGATCTGGAAAGATACGGTCAAAGATCTTTCGAAAGAAGCGGATGTCATCATTACAATGGTCGGCTATCCCAGTGATGTTGAAGAAGTGTATTTCGGAAGCAATGGAATTATTGAAAACGCAAAAGAAGGCGCATATCTTATTGATATGACGACATCTAAGCCTTCGCTTGCGAAGAAGATTGCTGAAGCGGCCAAAGAAAAAGCATTGTTCGCTTTAGACGCTCCTGTTTCCGGTGGAGACGTCGGTGCACAAAACGGAACACTCGCGATTATGGTCGGTGGAGAAAAAGAAGCTTTTGAAGCCTGCATGCCGATTTTCTCTTTAATGGGAGAGAATATTCAGTATCAAGGACCGGCTGGAAGCGGACAGCATACCAAGATGTGCAATCAGATTGCAATTGCAGCCGGTATGATCGGTGTTGCTGAAGCGATGGCTTATGCCCAAAAATCAGGCCTAGAGCCAGAAAATGTTCTGAAAAGCATCACAACGGGCGCAGCCGGAAGCTGGTCATTGTCAAATCTTGCTCCCCGTATGCTGCAAGGCAACTTTGAACCGGGATTTTATGTGAAGCATTTTATTAAGGATATGGGAATTGCACTAGAGGAAGCAGAATTAATGGGGGAAGAAATGCCAGGCTTGTCGCTCGCAAAATCCTTATATGACAAGCTAGCTGCTCAAGGTGAAGAAAACAGCGGAACACAGAGCATATATAAGCTTTGGGTGAAATAAAAAGACTGCTTGTATCTTGCAGGCAAGCATTAGGCTGTCGTGAAAATCTCGATAGCCTTTTTTTGGACTATAAGTGCGTAAAAGAGAAAAATACCACTTGTTTTAATTAATTGACAAAACGGAAGGGTGAAAATAAGAACATGATTCTATAATTCTAGCTTTAAGAAAGAATCAATAGCTTAACCTATACATTCAACATCAGTGACTATTTTTCTGATGATCTAAATGCTGATTTGTTTTGTTTATTGATTTATTCTCTGAGATAGGATTATGGGGTAATATTCTTATTACTAAAGCGGCTTTGGAGTGAAGTCGATTTAGCATTGCCTCCTATCTCAGAAAAGTGAGTATAGGAGGCTTTTTTTGTAGATTATTATTGATGGGGGTATTGATATGAAGCTTGAACAGCAAGAAATAAATATTTTACATTCTGATTCTGGTCCATACGGGATAGCCATTTCACCCGAAGGAAAGGTATGGTTTACTCAACATAAAGCTAACAAGATCAGCTGTCTTGATAAGACGGGCCAAATTCAAGAGTATATTGTCCCGACACCTGATGCTGGAGTCATGTGTTTAACGGTGTCTTCAGAAGGTGATATTTGGTTTACAGAAAATAGGGCTAATAAGATAGGGAAACTGACAGCAAAACGGCAATTTATAGAATATCCATTGCCGCATCAACATTCAGCCCCATATGGGATTACGGAAGGTCCAGACGGAGATATCTGGTTTACTGAGATGAATGGAAATCGTATAGGTAAATTGACATCAGAGGGCAAAATTCATGAATACGAACTGCCTAATGAAGGATCGTACCCTTCTTTTATTACGTTGGGTTCAGATCACTCACTTTGGTTCACTGAAAACCAGAATAATGCTATCGGTAAAATAACTGAATCAGGTGAGTTAACGGAGTTTCCGATTCCTACACCAGCAGCAGGACCGGTAGGCATTACAAAAGGGCATGATGATGCACTTTGGTTTGTAGAGATAGTGGGTAATAAGATAGGTAAGATTACGGTTTCCGGTGACATAACTGAATATGATATCCCTACACCAAATGCACGGCCTCACGCTATCGCTGCAGGTGTAAGATCTGATTTATGGTTTACCGAATGGGGGGGAAATAAAATCGGAAGGCTGACAAGTGATCAAACAATTGAAGAATATACAATCAACACACCTCATGCTGAGCCTCATGGAATAGGATGCGATAATGATGGCACAGTATGGTTTGCATTAGAATGTAACAAAATAGGGAAATTAAAATTAACTAAATAAAGGAAAAGAGGATCCTTTGCATCTCATGCGAAACCTATGTTGCTCAACCTGACCCAAACATTTCTCCTTTATTATAAAAAGTCAAATCTATCAATGGCATAAATCTGTTGCAGCAGCTTTGCTATTGAAGGTGAAAGAAAAACGGATTGTAGTGAATATGTTCCCTTCGCAGCCGGATGAAGAAGACTGCCGTAACTTGACCTTGCTTGGCTGGGGGTCTGGCAGCTTTTTTCTGTTTCTCCATACATTTAGATGAATACAAAAAAAGCTTGTAGAAAAAACATGGTTTTCTCTACAAGCTGAAGATTACCTGTATCGTACAGGATTATTTTCCGATGAATTGTTGTGTCCAGATGCTTCCAGACTCAACGTAGCCAACACCGATGTGAGTAAAGTTAGGGTTTAGAATGTTTTTTCTGTGTCCTTCACTGTTCATCCAAGCTTTTACTACTTCTTCTGGTGTCTTTTGGCCCTTCGCAATGTTTTCACCTGCTGTTTTGTAGCTGATTCCGAAAGATTTCATCATATCAAACGGTGAGCCGTATGTTGGGCTTTGGTGATCAAAGTAGTTTTTGTCCTTCATATCCTGAGATTTTGCTCGTGCAGATTTGCTTAACGTTTCATCAATTTGAAGCGGCTTTAAGCCTTGTTTTTGTCTTTCTGCATTTGTAAGCTCAACAACTTTTTTCTCATATGCACTTACAGATGAAGGTGCAGATGTCGTTGTGTTTGTTTTTTCAGCAGTTGCAGGTGCTTTAGAAGCAGTGTTTTGATCAGCAGCTGCTTTTTCAGTAGTCTTTTGTGCAGGTTTTGCCGTTTCTGTCTTTTGAACATCCTGAACTTTCACGTTAGATTGCTTCGCATGTTTTTGAAGAAACTGCTTAATCTCTTTTTCGTTTGCAGCGTTTAACGTTTTGATATTTGTGTTAATATGCAGTTTTTTCACTGCATCGTTAAGTGACATGTTTTGTACTGTGTTCCCCGTTTTTACTGTAACCACAGGCTGGCAGGAGAGTTCTTTCGCTGATGCTTGCTGTACGCCCCCGAATGTGAATAATCCAACCGCAGCGGCAGCAGATAAAATAAATGCTTTCTTCATTAGTTCGTAACCTCCTAGAGTTGTTTGTTTCTACAGAAAAATCATAACATAGCTTTTTTGTCATAAAGATTCCAGCACTTTCCTTTGACAAATAGAGATTGTCATTTTCGTAAAGTAAATGCGTTGAATCACTAAGAATAAGGGAATCAGCGGTATATATGATTTTATCGTACCGTTACATAGCTTCCTTTTTTTTGAACCGTTAGTTATATTTTAATGTGTTTTTATATTGACAGCTTTTTTTACTCCTTTTCGCTGTAACAACTATTACAAAGGTGTTACAATTAATCTCAGTATATGTAAATTTATTGAATGATTTGAGAGGGGTAACCAGAAGTGACTGAAATAGGACGTGAACCAAAGAAAAAGAGCAAAGGAAACAGAGCAATCAGAATGAACCTTTTTTTCCTAGCTGTCTTTGTTCTATTCACTGCATTAATTTTTAAGCTCGGGGTTGTTCAAATTGTTGAAGGCGAACAGCATGAAGAAGACGCTGAGAAATCAAATGCAAAAACAGCTTACTATCCTGCGCCTCGCGGGAAGATGTACGACAGAAACCAGAAAGTTGCTGTCGATAACCAGAGCGTTCCAGAAATTGTGTATGTATCAACATCTAGCACAAAAACAGAAGATAAAATCAAAACAGCGAAGCGGCTTGCTTCTTTCATTCATATTGATACCGAATTTTTGAAGGAAAGGGATCTTCGTGATTACTGGATCGCAGCTCATCCGAAAAAAGCCGCCGCTCTGCTTAAGGAATCAGAAAGCAATCTGAAAGGAGACCAGGCTTACAAGCTTCAAATAGAGCGTGTTCCGGATCAAGAATTAAAGGCTATTCAGCAAGATGACGAAGAAATGGAAACTGCTGCGATATATACAAGGTTTTCAAGCGGAAATGCTTACGAACCTCAAATCGTAAAGGCAATGAATCCAAATAAGAGCAATAGCAATGGAAAAAACGGAGCGCTGCTTGATGAGAAGAAAAACTCCTCGCAAAGACCAAAAAATGACTTAACATATGATGAAATTTCCATTGTTTCTGAGCATTTAGAAGAACTTCCGGGAATCGATATCGTAAACGATTGGACACGAAAATATCCTTATGACAAAACCCTTTATTCTGTTTTCGGGGGCGTCACGACACCTGATCAGGGCCTGCTGAGCGACCGGAAAGATTTCTACTTAACAAGAGGCTATGCGAATAATGACAGGGTGGGAAAAAGTTATTTAGAGTATCAATATGAAGAATATTTAAATTCGCATAAAGAAAAAGTGGAATACGTAGAAGATAATAAAGGAAATGTCGTCAGCCAAAAAACCATTGATAAAGGCAGCAGGGGATACGATCTTCAGCTTTCTTTTGACATGGAGCTTCAGGCAAAGGTAGAAAAGATCATTGAAGAAGAAGTAAGAAACAGCCGTGCACGCGGAAATTACATGCTTGACAGAGCCTTTGCCGTGATGATGGACCCGAATAACGGCGATATTTTATCGATGGCAGGCAAAAAGATAGATTTAAAAACCAACAAAATTGAAGATTATGCGATAGGGGCATTTACCACCCAATATGAAATGGGATCAGCAGTAAAGGGGGCCACCGTGCTAGCCGGCTATCAGGACGGGATTCCGCATTATAAATATTTTGTTGACATGCCACTGTATTTTGCAGGAAACGGTAATAAGCCTAAGAAGTCGTATATGAATATGGGAACTATTAATGAATTAACGGCATTGCAAAAAAGCTCAAACGTATACATGTTTAATGTCGCCATGCACATTGCCGGTGTCACATACAAGCCGCATGGACCTCTTCCTGCTGACCAGAAGGATTTAAACAAAATGAGAAATTACTACAGCCAATTTGGCCTGGGAGTAAAGACAGGTATTGATCTTCCGCAGGAATCAGCCGGAATGCAAACTACACCTGATGCGGTAGGGGGGTTAATTTTAGACTTGGCCATTGGACAATACGATACATATACACCGCTTCAAATGGCACAGTACATCTCATCAATTGCCAATGGGGGCTACCGTGTTCAGCCAAGAATTGTTACAAGTATCCATGAGCCCAGCAAAAAAGAAGGCCTTGGGAAGACCATTGAACAAAGAAAGCCAAACATTCTCAACAAAATTAACAACTCAGAAAGTGACATTCAGCAGGTGAAGACCGGAATGAAGCTAGTTACCACTTCAGGGACAGCAAAAAATACGTTTACAGAAGATGTATCAGGGAAAACGGGAACAGCGGAAACATTTTACTACGGCACGAATCGCAACTGGTGGGGGAAAAAAACATACAATCTGACTTTTGTCGGCTATTACCCATCGAAAAATCCAAAAGTGGCTTTTAGTGTTGTTGTTCCATCAGTAAATGATGATGATAAGATCAATAAAATTATTGCCAAAAGAGCTATCCACGCCTACGCAGAGCTCGAAAAAAAACACAGTAAAAAATAAAAAACAGGGTGCACAACTAAAAGATTGTGTGCCCTTTCTTTTATTCAAAAATTGACGTTCACCATAAGAATAGAAGGAGAATACTCATTTTCTAGCGAATCATACTAGGTAAAAGTCAATCTGTATATGTCGAAACACGATGATCATGCAAAGGAGGGATTCTGTGGAACAGGATACGCAGCATGTTAAACCACTTCAAACAAAAACCGATATTCATGCAGTCTTGGCCTCTAATGGACGCATCATTTATATATCTGCCAACTCCAAACTGCATTTGGGCTATCTCCAAGGAGAGATGATCGGATCATTCCTCAAAACGTTTCTGCATGAGGAAGACCAATTTTTAGTTGAAAGCTATTTTTATAATGAACATCATCTGATGCCGTGCACCTTTCGTTTTATTAAAAAAGATCATACGATTGTGTGGGTGGAGGCTGCGGTAGAAATTGTTACGACAAGAGCTGAGCGGACAGAACGGGAAATCATTTTGAAAATGAAGGTTCTTGAAGAAGAAACAGGCCATCAATCCCTAAACTGCGAAAAACATGAATTCGAACCTGCAAGCCCGGAATCGACTACATATATAACGGATGATTATGAACGGTTGGTTGAAAATCTCCCGAGTCCGCTATGCATCAGTGTCAAAGGCAAGATCGTCTATGTAAACAGCGCGATGCTCTCAATGCTGGGAGCAAAAAGCAAGGATGCTATTATTGGTAAATGGTCCTATGAATTTATTGAAGAAGAATATCATGATATCGTGAAAAACAGGATTATACGAATGCAAAAAGGAATGGAAGTCGGAATGATTGAACAGACGTGGAAAAGGCTTGATGGCACACCTGTTCATTTAGAAGTGAAAGCATCCCCGACCGTCTACAAAAACCAGCAGGCTGAGCTGCTGCTGCTGATCGATATCTCTTCAAGGAAAAAATTCCAAACCATCCTGCAAAAAAGCCGTGAACGATATCAGCTGCTGATTCAAAATTCCATTGATACCATTGCGGTGATTCACAATGGAAAATGGGTGTTTATGAATGAATCGGGAATTTCCCTGTTTGAAGCGGCTACTTATGAGGACTTAATTGGCAAAAACATATACGATCAGCTACATCCTTGCGATCACGAGGATGTAAAAGAGAGAATCCAAAACATCGCCGAGCAAAAAACAGAATCTGAAATTGTCAAGCAATCCTGGTTCACCTTTCAGAACAGGGTCATCTATACGGAGATGGTCTGCATTCCGACGACCTTTTTTGGTGAAGCGGCCGTCCAGGTCATTCTTCGGGACATTTCAGAGAGAAAACAAACAGAAGAATTGATGCTGAAATCGGAAAAATTATCAATCGCAGGGCAGCTCGCGGCGGGAATCGCCCATGAGATCCGCAACCCTCTTACAGCGATCAAAGGATTTTTACAGCTGATGAAACCGACAATGGAAGGAAACGAACATTACTTTGATATTGTGTTTTCTGAACTCAGCCGTATCGAATTAATACTCAGTGAACTGCTCATGCTGGCGAAACCTCAGCAAAATGCTGTCAAAGAATATTTGAACTTGAAAAAATTAATTGGTGAGGTTTCAGCCCTGTTAGAAACGCAGGCGAATTTAAATGGCATTTTTATCAGAACAAGTTATGAAAAAGACAGCATTTATATAAACGGGGATCAAAACCAATTAAAGCAGGTATTCATTAATTTAATCAAAAATGCAGTTGAATCAATGCCTGATGGGGGAACAGTAGACATTATCATAACCGAAGATGAGCATTCTGTTCATGTTACTGTCAAAGACGAAGGGGAAGGTATACCTGAAAAGGTACTAAACCGGATTGGAGAGCCATTTTTAACAACAAAAGAAAAAGGTACGGGGCTTGGATTAATGGTGACATTTAATATCATTGAAAACCATCAGGGAGTTATACATGTGGACAGCCATCCTGAAAAAGGCACAGCGTTTAAAATTTCATTTCCAAAAAAATAAAACAACGGCTTAAACGCCGTTGTTTATCGTCTGCATTGCTTCACGTTTTTTTAATACAAATAATTCTAAACGGTCCAGGCCTTCTCTCAGTGTGTCCAGCGAGTACGCAAAAGACAATCTTACATATCCTTCACCATATTTTGAGAACGAGCTGCCCGGCACGAGTGCCACACCAGCGTCTTCCAAAAGAGCCATACTAAAATCAAATGAAGTCATTCCAAATGATTTAATAGAAGGGAAGATATAAAACGCACCGGACGGTTTAACTACGTCAAGTCCCATGGAAACAAGACGGTCATAAACATAGTCCAGACGTTTTTTGTATTGTTCTCTCATAATCAATGCGTCGTCAAAGCCGTTTGTGACAGCTTCAAGCGCGGCTTTTTGAGAAATGGATGAGGCGCACGACACATTGTATTGATGAACCTTTAAAATGTGCTTTGCAATGTCTTTCGGTGCAAATAAAAATCCAATTCTCCAACCGGTCATGCTGTGGGATTTTGACAAGCCGTTAATGACAATTGTTTGATCCCGCAAATGGTTTGCGATGGAGTAATGCGGTCTGTCATATGTTAATTCACTGTATATTTCATCGGACAATACGAAGACATTTCTGCCTTTTAAAAGGGCTGCGATGCTTTTCAGTTCTTCTTCAGATAAAGTCACGCCGGTAGGATTTGACGGATAAGGAAGCACGACACACTTGGTGTTGGGTGTCAGAGCATCTTCAATCAGCCGGGCGGTAAGCTTAAAGCCGTGTGATGTAGTATCAACAATGACAGGCTTGGCCCCGCACAAATTAATAATAGGTTCATAGCCCGGATAAATAGGCCCTGGCATAATGACTTCATCACCGGGAGATAAAATCGTCCGGAATGCAGCATCAATGGCTTGGCTTGCGCCTGTTGTGATGATAATTTCAGATTCAGCATCATAGTTGAAATCCGCTTTTTTCTTCATATAAAGCTGCACAGCTTGTCTCAGCTCCAGGTAGCCGGCATTCGGAGTATATGACGTCACGTTTTCATCAATGGCTTTTTTTGCGGCAGCTTTCACATGATGCGGTGTGAAAAAATCAGGCTGGCCGATTGTAAGTGAAATGACGTCTTCGTGTTGGGCTACAAGATTCGAGAATTTGCGTATTCCTGAAATTTCGATCTCTCTTGCTTTCGGATTCAGCAAATGTTCCATAATTCATCACCTTAACAAATATAATGAGTTTATCCTATTTTACCACTAGCTGATCATTTGTCACCTTTTTAACTGATATATTTCGATTGTATGCGCCTTTTTTCTAAACATACCTTTCTTTTCAGAAAAAAAGAAGACAACCAGCGATTTGATTGTCTTTATTGTATCATGTTCTATTATTGTTTATATGTGCCAATTTCATTAATAGCCATAATCAAAATGAAGGTCTTCGTGCCAAATCAGATACGGAGGATGCTCTTCTCGAAGGTCAGCTGATTCTTTCTTCATATTCAGGTAAGTTTCTTCACTGATATCCTCTAAAACAGTCATTTCGTTTTCATTAAATATTACTAAGGTACCCATTATTTACACCCTTCTTTGGAAAAATCCTTGACTATTTTATCACTGTTAGTTGGAAAGTCAATGGTTATTAGGAAAAAAGTTTCTTTTTTGAGGAACTCGGCTTGTTGCCTTCGGAATTCGATTTTGAAGAGCTGCCATTCACTTTTTACAAATTACGCCGATATATACAGTACAATACTGAATGCGAATAGCGAGGGATTGAATTGTCGTTACAACAATACGAAATTTTATTGGATTCTGGTACAAATGAATTAGAAATTGTGAAGTTTGGCGTGGGTGAAAATGCTTTCGGAATTAACGTCATGAAGGTAAGAGAAATTATTCAGCCTGTCGAGGTGACATCAGTGCCTCACTCCCATCAGCATGTAGAAGGAATGATTAAACTCAGAGGAGAAATCCTCCCTGTGATCAGTCTCTTCTCATTTTTTGGAGTAGAGCCTGAAGGATCAAAAGATGAGAAATATATCGTGACTGAATTTAATAAACGGAAAATTGTTTTTCATGTCGGCTCTGTTTCTCAAATTCACAGAGTATCCTGGGAAGCGATTGAAAAGCCGACATCGTTAAATCAAGGAATGGAGCGGCACCTTACCGGGATTATTAAGCTCGAAGACCTGATGATCTTTTTGCCTGACTATGAAAAAATTATTTATGACATTGAATCAGATTCAGGTGTGGACACGTATAATATGCATACCGAGGGCTTCGATGAAAGAAGAACTGATAAAAAGCTTATCATTGTAGAGGACTCACCGCTTTTGATGCGCCTCTTGCAAGATGAATTAAAAGAAGCAGGGTACAACAATATCGCTTCGTTTGAAAATGGAAAAGAGGCATATGAATACATTATGAACCTTGCTGAAAACGAAACTGATTTATCAGAACAGATTGATATGATCATCACTGATATTGAAATGCCAAAAATGGACGGACACAGGCTCACAAAGCTGCTGAAGGAAAATCCGAAAAGCTCAGATGTGCCGGTTATGATTTTCTCATCGTTAATTACGGATGATCTGCGTCACCGCGGCGAAGTTGTAGGCGCAGATGAGCAAATCAGCAAGCCTGAGATCAGTGATTTGATTAAAAAAGTGGATACGTATGTTATTGAATAAATAAAAACAGCCGTTGCCAGAAAGAGGCACGGCTGTTTTTATTTTAAAAGTAACTCTCGCCAAGTTTTTTAAAGACCGGTTTATGGTAAGCTGGCTGCTGGCGATTTGGCACTAGCGGCTTTTCTTTTATGCCGACATATTCTTGCAAAAGGTGTTTCGCTTTTGTTAAAGACATTTGAGCTTTAGGATTTCGGTACGATTGATTAAGTGTACCTAAATGCGGAAGATGTTCGAAGTCTTCTTTAGTTGGAGGCATGTGAAAATAGTAGTCTCCGATTGAGATAAGCACGTCCGATTGCTGTTGGCTGAACCTTGGATTTTTTGAAAAATGAAGCCCTATTTTCTTTCCTTTACCTTCTTTTACAAGCTTTTGCAAAGCCCGTTTTTTCAGCAGATATAGGTATTTAGGGTTGGGGGCGGTTTTTGCATGGCGGTTCACAGTGTAAACTGCTTTTGAAAGATTTTCTACGGTTGGCTGCAGATCTTTCGTATATGCATGGTCGTCCATTATTTCTCTCCTTTGCTCTTATCAATTTCTATATGTTTAGATTATACTTTTTTAAAGTTGAAATGCAAATATTGAATGTAAAAATGCGCTTTTTTCTAAGAAAAAAAGCGCATTTTTAACCTGCATTATACAGATCTTGCCTTCTTTTTCGGCTGTTCTTGAAATGCTTCCTGAACATTCACTTCCACAGCCTGAGCACTGTATTTTGGCAGTGCAATAAAATAAAAAATAAAAACGAGCAGGATAATAACACCCATGCCGTAATAAAGATAATCAATGTTTGATACAAACTTAGGGAATAACAGTGCGACTAAGCCAAGTGTCAAAGACTGTGCAAACATCATAAAAGGGTCTTGCATGCCGCTTACACGTCCCATCAGTTTTGGATGAACAATTTTGGGCATCCACCCTCCGATTGCAATGTTGATCGGTCCGATGCACATTCCCAGTGCAAAAGCTGCCGCGTAATACACCCATAAAATATTGGTGTAGCCGAGGACGAAGATCAGCAAACCTGCAATGAAAATCGGTATCGACATTAAAAAGTGCGGCTTCACTTTTTTAGAGATGATCGTGCCGATTACGCTGCCCGCCAGCAGCCCAAACCCGAGTGCGATCGTAAATACAGACGTATGCCACTCATAACGGTCAGGCGCCAATCCATATTTCATTGTAAACATCGGCAATACGGCGAATCCTCCGTTGACAAATCCAAAAATGAAGAAGCCGAAAATAAGAGATGCCAGCAATTTGTTTTTTAAAATATAGAGGATGCCTTCTCTAAAGTCATTTATTGAATCCTTAACAGAAGTCTTTCTCCAGCTGAATGCACCGTTTGGCTGTCGGGCTTCTTTTGGAATCCGGCAGCTGCGGATCAGCAGCCCGGAAATGATAAAGCTGACAAAATCAAGAATAATGGCGCCTTCAATACCGATGGTGTTGTACATAAACGCGCCTATACCGACTCCAAACACCATAAAAATGCTAAAAAGCATCTGATTAAGCCCTGCGGCTTTCGCATAATGCTCCTTCGGCAGAATGGCTTGTACCAAACTGTTTTCTGCCGGAAAGAAAAACTTTGTTACAGCGCTTCTGATAAATAAGATACAAAAAACAAGAGGAATATTGCCGGTAAATAAAGTGAAAAAAAGCACGACAGTCAGGCCTGCTCTGATCCAATCACAATTTTCTGCCACCTTTTTTCTGTCAAACCGGTCCGCGACGACTCCCACGATCAGAAATACAAATATGGTCGGAAGAGAATACATCAGCTCCGCCAAGGTCGTATATGAAGGCTGGCTGCTGAATCGGTCCAGCAAAAAAAAAGCAAAGGCCATGTTGCCTACTGTCGTGCCCATTTGAGAAGCGAGTGCTGCGAAAAATAGACGAACAAAATTACGATTTTTAAATATATCCATAAAAACGCTCCTTACCCTAAAGGTCCCACTTTATCATATTATAAACCGCCTGTTTTTGAAACAAATAAGAAAACATTACCGGTTAATCGTGACTCTCGTTCCGTTTGGCACAATTGAAGCAAGTTCGATCACGTCTTTGTTATGCATGCGAATGCAGCCTTTAGAAACAGCCTTACCAATCGAAGCGGGATTATTCGTCCCATGTATTCCGTAGTGCTGCTTTGAAAGGCTCAGCCAATAAGCGCCAAATGGGCCGCCGGGATTGCGCTGGCGGTTAATAATGTAAAACTCGCCAGTAGGCGTTTGCGTTAGTATTTTACCAACGGCGATGGGATAGGTTTTCATTACCCGATTATTTAGGAACAGCGTAAGGGTCTTCGCTCCGATTGAGACTGCGATATGATACGGAATTGTATAAGGGTCCGGCAGTCCGGGGATGACTATGGACTGTCCCGCGGTGAGCCCTGCCTGCAGTGACGGATTAGCCTGGAGTAATGCAGCCGTGCTGATTCTGAAATCAGCCGCGATGCTGTTCAGTGTATCACCTTGCTTCACCTGGTACGTAAGCAGTTTCCTCATCCTCCTTTTTTACTTATAAGTATTGATGAGGAGCCCATCCTGCTACATTAATTTGTGCTTTTTAAGGTGAAGACAGTGATTTCAGGCTTGGCCAGAAACCGCAAAGGCAGCCTGGTCATCCCGAGGCCTCGGTTTACGTAAATATGAGTGCTGCCCATTTGATACATTCCCTCTGTGTAGACTTTTCCATATGGAGGCGTAATAATCGGTCCGTAAAAAGGCAACTGAATCTGGCCACCGTGTGTATGACCGGAAAGCTGAAGGTTCACGGGATAATCTGTTGTTTTCAAGGCTGCATCAGGTTCATGGACGAGAAGAATGGAAAAAAGCCTGTCGCTCAGCCTTGAAAGGGTGCCTTCATAATCTGGGTTTCCCAGCATTAAGTCATCAAGCGAAGCAATCTCGATTTTGCTGCCATCTGCGAGTGACAATGTTTGATAGCCATTGCGATATACCGTGAAACCTCCGGCCGTCATCAGGCTTTTGTAAACGGCAGTTCCATAGCCTCCGTGATCATGATTGCCGTAAATACAAAGCTTGCCGAATGGAGCATTAAGCTTTCTCAATAATGGAATGACTGCCTGGTGGTGCTGGTACGTATCAGGATTATCAATAATATCACCTGTAAAAACAATGAGATCAGGTTTAGATTCATTAATTGTAAGAATGACAGTTTTTAAATCTTCGAGAGTAAAGTAATCACTCAAGTGTGCATCGCTGAACTGCACGATTTTAAAACCGTCAAATCCGTGCGGGATGAGAGAGCTTTTTATTGTGTGTTCGGTTGTCTCGATCATATGCGGCTCGAGATACCTGGCATAGCCATATCCCCCGCCGGCCGTTAAAGCCCCGGCAGCAAGAGCGCCGAACATTCCTTTTAGAAATTGTCTTCTGGACATCTTTTTCATTTCAAACCAACCTTTAATAGAGTTTTTCTATTATATCATCTGTATCTGATAAAAATCTCATATGAGCATGTGCTGACAGAGGCAGGGATATAATGATAGAATATTATTGAATGAATACTCATTCACAATTGGAGGGATAAACATGGAAAAAAAAGCGGTAATTATTACCGGCGGGTCAAGCGGCATGGGAAAAGCGATGGCAAAAAAACAGGCTGAATTAGGGTGGCACGTTATGGTGACAGGGAGGAACCATGAAGCACTTGAGGAAACAAAAAAAGAAATTCAGACCTTTGAGGGACAGGTCGCTTGTTTTCAAATGGATGTCCGTTCCGATTCCGCCGCTTCAGACATGATTAAAGAAGCGATAAAAGCCTTTGGCCGGCTTGACGCGCTGATTAACAACGCGGCCGGAAACTTTATTTGTCCGGCAGAAAAGCTAACGCCCAATGGATGGAAAGCCGTTATTGAGATTGTTTTAAACGGCACATTTTTTTGCAGCCAAGCAGCGGCAAGGCATTGGATTGACCAGAAGCAGCAGGGTGTCATTTTAAATATGGCAGCCACGTACGCTTGGGGAGCGGGAGCGGGGGTCGTTCATTCCGCTGCAGCGAAAGCGGGGGTATTGTCATTGACAAGAACGCTGGCCGTTGAATGGGGGAGCAAATACGGCATTCGTACAAACGCGATAGCCCCCGGACCGATTGAACGAACAGGCGGTGCGGAGAAGCTATTTGAATCGGAAAAAGCGATGGCCCGCACGATGAACAGTGTGCCGCTCGGCCGATTGGGCACACCGGAGGAAATCGCCGCTTTGGCAGCGTTTTTGCTTTCTGATGAAGCATCCTATATAAACGGGGATTGTATCACAATGGACGGGGGGCAATGGCTGAATCCTTATCCGTTTTAAAGAATATTAATCTTTGGATTCAATGTGGTATAATCAGACAAAGATAGAGAAGCAGGTGATAACATGTTGGATCCACTTGATATTTTAACGAACATTGATGATGTCCTTCCATATTACCAGGCGATTTTCAGTGCCGAGGAACAGAAGGTTGTCGGATATGAGGTGCTTGGACGAATTTTGGCAGATTCAGAAATCCAAAGTCTCGGGCCCTTCTTTTTAGATGCGGGGATACCCGAAGAATATAAATTAGAGGTTGATAACAGAATTATCCGCCAGGCTCTAGACCGCTTTTTAGAGGCGGATTCTGATCTGCTGATTTTTATGAATCAGGATGCCAATCTGCTGATGCTGGATCATGGTGAAAGCTTTCTGGAGCTTCTGAAAGAATATGAAGCGAAGGGAATCGAACTCCACCGTTTTGTGCTTGAAATTACAGAGCACAATTTTGAAGGGGATATTGAGCAGCTCTACCATATGCTTGCATACTATCGTACATACGGAATTAAAATCGCAGTTGACAACATCGGAAAAGAAAGCAGCAACTTGGACAGAATCGCGTTGCTCTCACCAGATCTGTTAAAAATCGATTTGCAGGCGCTGAAAGTGTCACAGCCGTCACCGTCATATGAGCATGTGCTGTACAGCATATCTTTATTAGCAAGAAAAATCGGTGCGGCGCTGCTGTACGAAGACATTGAGGCGAACTTCCAGCTTCAGTACGCCTGGAGAAACGGAGGCCGCTATTTTCAGGGCTATTACTTGGTGTCTCCATCTGAAACGTTTCTAGAGAGAGATGTATTGAAACATAGACTAAAAACTGAATTTCACCAATTTATCACACATGAGAAAAAGAAACTGGAAACCATCTATGAGCACTCCGAACAGTTTTACAAACGAGTGCATCAGGCTGTGACCTCTTTGAGAAAAAACAATCTGTCTTCTGATGATGACTTTATTAAAAAGCTGGCGGAAGAGCTGACAGATTGCAGCTTCAGGATTTACATGTGTGATGAAGAAGGCGATCAGCTGACGGGAAATGTGTTTAAGCAGGATGGGGAATGGATTTATCAGCCGGAATATGCGGAAAAGAACTGGAGCTGGCGTCCTTATTTTCTGGAGAACATTATGCGAATGAGAAATCTCAGAAAAGGTTTTTTCAGTGATCTGTACAGTGATTTAGAAACAGGTGAAATGATCAGAACGTTTTCATATCCGATGGATGATCAAATGTATTTATTTATAGACTTGCCTTATTCTTATTTATATGAGCAGGACGGACTGATTTAACGGCTGAAAGGCCGTTTTTTTTATGAAATGAAAAAAATATCAAAAAACGATTGACATTGATACTGAGAATCATTATCATTTAATTATAGAGAGAAGCTACTCTCTGTTCCCCAACCCCTCTATCAGATCAAGATCCGAAAAAACTTGGCGCTACCCCCGCCAAGTTTTTTATTTGTCAAAGCATAGGACAATCCAATGAAACAATAAACCTAACTAGTGGTAAACGTTTAACACGGGGAGAAACATTGAGTGCCGAACACCCCTGACACTGTTGCACGGGTGTTCAGTTCCGTTGTTTACCTCTATCCAGCATGACTCCCATTGATTATGGCCACGCGGAACTTCACCATAACATTCAAAAGAAGGTTTTGACAAAGTTGCAAAAAGGCATTCTTAATGCTGCAAAGATTCGAAAAAAATTATAATTGTGTGCATGACATTCAAAAAAAGCCTCAAACTAAAGAAAAATCGTTTTTTTCACTTTTTTTCTTTGCTTAAATTCAGCAGTGAAAATGCCATCCTGTCCGACTTTATGGTATGATGCTCAATAGAACTTGTATTATAATAAATACTTGTTGATTTGAAGTTGCTTTTTGAAAGGAGTCTTTTTTTAGAATGTCACAATTAATGGGTATCATCACACGGCTGCAAAGTCTGCAAGAAACAGCGGAAGCGGCTAACGAGCCAATGCAGCGTTATTTCGAAGTGAATGGTGAGAAAATATGCAGTGTTAAATATTTCGAAAAAAATCAAACGTTTGAACTGACGGTTTTCCAAAAGGGTGAAAAACCTAACACCTATCCGTTTGATAATATCGACATGGTTTCCATCGAAATCTTTGAACTTCTTCAGTAAGATTCCTGAAATAGGGGGAACAAGCTTCCGCCTTTGCAAAAGTAATCGAAATAAACGGTAAGGAACATACTTGTTTCATGGTTGTAAATCCTTGAAAAGGAGTGTCGTGATGGCTGATTCTTTTCTGTTTTATAATCTTTCAGAAGCACAGATGACCTTTCAAGATGTGATGGAACGGCTTAAAGCCTTTGTTCAAAAGGACCCCCGTTCTTCTTATGTGTTATCGATCGGAACCGATTCACAGGTTTACCGCGATTACACAAAGTTTATTACCGCATTGCATTTGCATCGTACAGGCAAGGGAGCTTGGGGCTGCTTGAAAAATCATACAGTCGACAGACCCATACATAGCCTTCGGGAGAAGATTTCGTTAGAAACGGCGTACAGCCAAGAAACGGCCGCTCATATTCTTGATGGACACTTAATGGATATTACCGATCTGCTCCTGCCCTTTACCGGTGAGGGGGCGGATCTTACCTTTGAAGTTCACTTGGATATTGGGAAAAAAGGGCTTACAAAAGATCTGATCCAAGAAATGACTGGACGTATTACCTCCATGGGGATTGAGGCCAAAATAAAGCCGGATTCATACACTGCCTTCAGCTATGCAAATCGTTTCACAAAATAATTTGGCTGAAAAAGCCAAGGTAAATGTCGAATTATGCGGTTGACGTTTGTTATCTGATTACTTATTCTAGCGGTAGAGCTGAAAGTAAGTTGTCTTGCTTTCAGAGGTATTCAGTATAAAACAGGGGGCCTGATTGCGAATGAGTCTTATCGGTGAACGATTTACAGAAGAAGAACAAAAACTTCTGCTGAATATCCTGATCAACCATGAGTATGCCATCGAGCTATTAAGCAGTGAGATCAACGATATAGAGACAGGGACCAAAAACGTTGACGGAACCACCTACAAAAAACTTGTAACGCTATACGACCGATTTCGATTTGAAAATTAATGGGACACCCTATAATTGATACTCCACAAAGAGTATCTTTTTTATTGAAAGGAAACTTTTCGACAAATACTGATAAAGTTTATATTATTGCAATATAGGGAATGTATTGATGATGAAAATGAAAAGGGGTCGAAAACATGATAAGCTTACAATCAGATCAACTTCTTGAGGCAACAGTCGGACAATTTATGATTGAGGCGGACAAAGTAGCGCACGTGCAAGTCGGAAATAACCTTGAGCACGCATTATTAGTATTGACAAAAACCGGATACACAGCCATCCCGGTTCTGGATCCTTCCTACCGTTTACATGGCTTAATCGGGACAAATATGATCATGAACAGTATTTTTGGACTTGAGCGAATTGAGTTTGAAAAGCTTGACCAAATCACTGTTGAGGAAGTCATGCTGACCGACATTCCGCGCCTTCATATCAATGATCCGATTATGAAGGGATTCGGCATGGTCATTAATAATGGATTTGTCTGTGTTGAAAATGACGAGCAGGTATTTGAAGGGATTTTTACGAGAAGAGTCGTTTTAAAGGAATTGAATAAGCATATACGCTCGTTGAATAAGTAGGCTGTACGGCCTATTTTTATTATATAGCCAGAGCGAAAAAAAAGAAAGCGCATACATAATTTAAACGAGAATAGGGCTTGAATAAGAAACTAAGATTTTATTAGAATGGGAGATAAGAAAAACTTATTGATAACAAAAAGGAGGACGACATGCAGCTTCAAGAGCTTCATATGCTCGTAGTTTTAGCTGAGGAATTAAATATGAGAAAGGCGGCAGAACGGCTTTTTGTATCTCAGCCGGCTTTATCTCAGCGCTTACAAACCATTGAAAAGGCGTGGGGAACAAAAATCTTTTTAAGATCCCAAAAAGGATTAACGGTAACGCCCGCCGGTGAGAAAATCATTCAGTTTGCGAATGATGTGACATTAGAGCAGGAAAGAATAAGAGAAAATATTGACGAGCTTGAAGGTGAAATTCACGGCACATTGAAGCTTGCCGTCGCCTCCATAATCGGTCAGCATTGGCTCCCTAAAGTCCTGAAGACGTATGTTGAAAAGTATCCGAATGCAAAGATCTCGCTCATAACCGGGTGGAGCAGCGAAATGCTGAAAAGCTTGTATGAGGATCAGGTTCATATCGGCATTATAAGAGGCAACCCTGAGTGGAAGGGGCGCAAAGATTACTTAATGACAGATCATCTGTATTTAGTGGATACTGAAATTTCCTGCATCGAAGATATTGCCCATACAGAACGGCCGTTTATCCAGTTTAAAAGTGACAGCACTTATTTTCAGGAAATTCAGCACTGGTGGCATCAAAAATTTAAAACGTCGCCGAAACAGACGATATTGGTTGATCAGATTGAAACGTGCAAACAGATGGCACTGCACGGAATCGGTTATGCCATTTTGCCGTCTGTTACCCTTCAAAATGAAGATAAAGTGAATAAAATGCCTCTTTTAGACATGAAAGGGCATCCGATCGGTCGGGATACATGGTTATTAGGTTATGAGCCTGCCTTTGAACTGAAACAAGTTCAAGCTTTTGTACAAGTGATAAAGGATATGCTGGACCAGGAAAATCCATTTTAAAGACAGCGAGGTGCTGTCTTTTTTTATTTATCTGTTGACAATGAAAATCATTATCATTTAAAGTGATACATATGATATTGAAAATCATTATCAATTAATGGGGTGATAACATGGCTAAAGCCTTGATTACATATGCCAGCATGTCAGGAAATACAGAAGACATTGCCTTCATAATAAAAGATACGCTTCAGGAATATGAGTTGGATATCGATTGTGTCGAGATAGATGATGTGGATGTGTCTTGTTTAACCTCCTATGATTATGTACTGATTGGCACCTATACATGGGGGGACGGCGATTTGCCCTACGAAGCGGAGGATTTTTTCGAAGAGGTCAAACAGCTTCAGCTTAATGGTTTAAAAACAGCCTGCTTCGGGTCTGGCGATTATTCTTATCCAAAGTTTTGCGAAGCGGTGAATTTGTTCAATGCCATGCTGCAAGAGGCGGGAGCTGCTGTTTACCAGGAAACACTAAAAATTGAATTAGCGCCTGAAACAGATGAAGATGTGGAAAGCTGCCGAGCGTTTGCGAGAGGTTTTCTTGCATGGGCAGATTATATGAACAAGGAAAAAAGCCATGTTTCATAAAGGAGCAACTGCTGTTACGGCATCGGCGTTTTCTGGATATTTTGTGGCGGTACAAGGAGAAGGCATTTTTCATTATTCTTTGGAGCAGGGCTGGAGAAAGCTTTTTCGTTTGAAAAGTAAGATACACTGTATCAGCTACATAGGGCCTTACTTATTTGGCGTTGGTGAAAAGGGAACAGTCATTCGTTCGGCTGATGAAGGGAAAACCTGGACGATGTCGAGCTTTCCGACAAATGCAACAGTGTGGGCGATTACCGGCAGAAACAACGGGTTTGTCTGCGCCCACGGTAAGCATTGTATTTATGTATCGGATGATTTTGGTGTCTCATGGCGCGTAGTCAAACCTTTTGCCGAATTTCATAATCCCCCTGTTATCCGGTCGCTATGCCTTCACGGGGGCAATCTTTTTATCGGCACGCAAATACACGAATATTTTGGCGGTATTTGGGCTTACGACATTAAGCGTGACACTGTCCAAGTTGTCAAAAAAGAAAAAAACCGGATGACGGCATCCATGCTCGTGTTCAATGAACATTGGCTGGTGGCGGCGATGGGTTCTGTGAAAGGAAAGCACGGTGCTGTCACTGTACAGAATCTTTTGAATGGTGAAGAATTTATCATTCAATCCAGTATGATCAGAAAAGAAGAGTCATTTCTTGATCTTTCAGAGGATGATGGCATTATATATGTCACTACAACACAAGATGAAAACGGTTTTTCGAGAATTTACCAGGCTGATCTCGAAGCCCGGTCGTTAAAATGGTTCGATACCATTAAGGGACATGGATGGAGAGTGGCCAATCAGAAAGAGAATTTCTTTTGCGCAGGCTTGTATGAATGTAAATTTGTCCAGCCGTACGAAGTTTCAGCAATGATTCATTAGAGGAGGAACAAGGAATTGGCGAAGATTTTGCTCGTTTATGCAACAATGTCAGGCAACACTGAAGCTATGGCAGATTTGATTGAAAAGGGGCTTCAGGAGGTGGAAGCAGAAGTAGACCGTTTCGAAGCAATGGATATTGATGATGCCCAGCTGTTTACCGATTATGACCATATCATAATGGGAACCTATACGTGGGGAGACGGAGATCTGCCTGATGAATTTTTAGATCTGGCTGAAGACATGGATGAGATTGATTTTTCCGGCAAAACATGCGCTGTATTCGGTTCCGGTGATACAGCATATGAATTTTTCTGCGGAGCGGTTGATACGCTAGAGGCAAAAATAAAAGAACGCGGTGGAGACATTGTGCTGCCTTCGGTAAAAATCGAAAATAATCCAGAAGGTGAAGAAGAGGAAGAATTAATAAACTTTGGGAGACAATTCGCAAAGAAAAGCGGGTGCGCTGTCTGATCACTCACTGGGAACTGCTAAAACGGCTGTTCCTTTTTTTCTTGTCTTTGTATCTTTCCTTTGATACAGTAATGAGGTAGAAAATCAGGAGGAGGACTATACATATGAAAATGATGGACGCAAATGAAATTATTTCATTTATTCAAAATAGTACAAAATCAACACCTGTAAAGGTTTACGTGAAAGGTGAGCTGGAAGGAATCAATTTCGGCGAATCTGCGAAAGCTTTTATCAACGGAAACACTGGTGTCGTTTTCGGTGAGTGGAGCGAAATCCAAACAGCAATCGAAGAAAACCAAAGCAAAATCGAAGACTATGTGGTTGAAAATGACCGCCGCAATTCTGCGATCCCAATGCTTGATCTTAAAAACATCAAAGCGCGTATCGAGCCGGGCGCGATCATCCGCGACCAAGTTGAAATCGGTGATAACGCAGTCATCATGATGGGTGCTTCTATTAATATCGGTTCAGTCATCGGCGAAGGCACAATGATTGATATGAACGTTGTGCTTGGCGGACGAGCTACTGTCGGAAAAAACTGCCATATCGGCGCGGGTTCTGTACTTGCGGGCGTTATTGAGCCGCCATCCGCTAAACCGGTTGTGATTGAAGACGACGTCGTAATCGGCGCAAATGCTGTTGTGCTTGAAGGTGTAACAGTAGGTAAAGGAGCTGTTGTTGCTGCGGGAGCGATCGTGGTAAACGACGTTGAGCCATACACTGTCGTTGCAGGCACACCAGCTAAAAAAATCAAAGACATTGATGAAAAAACAAAAGGCAAAACTGAAATCAAGCAGGAATTACGCCAGCTGTAAGGAAAAGTTTGATAAAAAAGGCGTGGATAATATATCCACGCCTTATTCGTATAGGCAGGAGGAATAGAAATGAAGAAAGAGGAGCTCATCGCAATTCGCAGAGATCTGCATCGTATACCGGAGCTTGGATTTCAGGAGTTCAAAACCCAGCAGTATTTATTACATGTCTTGGAACAATATCCGCAAGACAGAATTGAAATTGAGAAATGGCGAACAGGGCTTTTTGTAAAAGTGAACGGGACGGCGCCGGAAAAAATGCTGGCGTACAGAGCGGATATCGATGCGCTTTCTATAGAAGAGCAAACTGGTCTTCCATTCGCATCAGAGCATCACGGCAACATGCACGCCTGCGGTCACGATTTGCATATGACGATTGCACTCGGCATTATTGATCATTTTGTTCACCACCCAGTCAAACATGATTTGCTTTTTCTATTTCAGCCGGCAGAGGAAGGGCCTGGCGGTGCGGAACCAATGCTTGAGAGCGATGTATTAAAAAAGTGGCAGCCTGATTTCATCACTGCACTTCATATTGCTCCAGAGCTACCGGTAGGCACCATTGCGACAAAAAGCGGCCTTCTATTTGCGAATACATCAGAGCTAGTCATCGATCTGGAAGGCAGAGGGGGACATGCGGCATATCCGCATTTGGCTGAGGATATGGTTGTAGCGGCAAGTACACTTGTCACCCAGCTGCAAACGATTATCTCTAGAAACACAGATCCGCTAGACAGTGCTGTTATTACAGTTGGTACCATTACCGGAGGCTCGGCACAAAATATCATTGCGGAAACGGCCCACCTGGAAGGCACGATCCGCACGCTTTCTGAAGAATCGATGAAACAGGTTAAGGAACGGATTGAAGATGTAGTGAAAGGAATCGAAATCGGATTCCGCTGCAAAGGAAAAGTGACATACCCGTCTGTATATCACCAAGTTTACAATACGAGCGGATTAACAGAAGAATTTATGTCTTTTGTTGCTGAACATCAACTGGCGACAGTAATTGAAGCAAAAGAAGCAATGACTGGAGAGGATTTTGGCTACATGCTGAAAAAATATCCCGGCTTCATGTTCTGGCTCGGCGCTGATTCTGAACATGGGCTTCATCATGCTAAGCTGAATCCCGATGAAAATGCGATAGAAACAGCGGTTAATGTCATGACAGGTTATTTTTCTGTTTATGCCAATTAAGTACAAATGAAAGAATAAAATTCCATAAAATGAGCACTCTAGTAAACGGAGGTGTTCAAAAATGGCTAAAAAAATTGGAATTGAACAATCGTTATCAGATGTAGAAGCTGCTTTAAAAGAAAAAGGATATGACGTTGTAATGATGAAAAGCCCTGCTGATGCTCAAGGCTGTGACTGCTGTGTCGTAACAGGTCTTGATAATAATGTGCAAGGGATAGCCGATACGGTAACACAAGCACCTGTCATTACAGCTTCCGGGATGACGGCTGAAGAAATTTGCAGCGAAGTTGAGAGCAGAATTCAGTAATAAAAAAACCGAAGCAAAAAGCTTCGGTTCTTTTATTTATTCTGTTTCTTTAGGGAAAGCGCGGTCGAACGCGTTCTTTATTTCTTTTCTCAACACTCGTTCGACTCGCCACTGTTCCATATTTTCTGTTTTGGCAATGACCCTGATTACAATTTCAGAAGTCCCCAGTTCTTGAATCCCGATGACATTTGGGCCTTCTTTTATTTGTGGAAGAGCCGCTGCCGTTTCATCACAAACCTGCTGTAAAATATGAATCATTTCATCAATATTTCTTTCAGCCGGCACTTTAATGTCAACAAGAGCCTGCATGGTACCACGAGAATGATTGCTCACGTTTGTGATGTTTCTGTTGGGGATGTAATGCAGTGTTCCGTCAAAGCTGCGGATTTGAGTTGTCCTTAAGCCAACCTGCTCGACAATTCCGTCAAAGGTGGAAACGGTAATATAATCTCCGACATCCAATTGTTTCTCAAGCAAAATAAAAAAACCTGTCACGATATCACTGACAAGCCCTTGGGCGCCAAATCCGACAGCCAGGCCGACGATTCCTGCCCCCGCTAAAAGAGCGCTTGGATCATAATGAAACAAATCTAGAACCATGACGAAAAATATGAAAATCAATGTATAAGCAAATATGTTAAGAGTCAGGCTTCGGAGCGTATGTGCACGTCCGATAGACAAGCTATTCTGCTCCTCGAATTTTGCAAACAGATGTTTAATGATTTTCATGCCTAATGATCGAACGATAAAATAGAGCAATATCATAATGGCGAGTTTAATGAGCAGAACACCGGCATTTGTAATCAGTCCCGCCCAATCATATTGTTTAATAAAGTCCATGTTGAGCTCCTTTTCTAATTGATTGCTGCACATTGAGACTAGTTACCCTGTACATGACCATGTTAAACGTTTTATTCAAAAATGTCGAAGCCAAAGACATACATGATTTGTTAAAAATTGACTCAGGAAATCTGCTTTTATATAATGGCATTGCAATATAACTAAAAATGGTTAATCACCCTTTATTTTCATGCGATTTTGACCTTTAAGCCAAACAATAAATTGGAGGGATACATATGGCAGAACGTATGGTAGGTAAACAAGCTCCTCGTTTTGAAATGGAAGCAGTCCTTGCAAGCAAAGAATTCGGCAAAGTAAGTCTTGAGGAAAACATGAAAAACGACAAATGGACAGTGCTGTTCTTCTATCCAATGGACTTCACTTTTGTTTGTCCGACAGAAATTACAGCAATGTCCGACCGCTATGACGAGTTCGAAGATCTTGATGCAGAAGTCATCGGGGTTTCAACTGATACCATCCATACTCATTTAGCTTGGATCAATACAGACCGCAAAGAAAACGGTCTTGGCCAGCTGAAATACCCGCTTGCTGCTGATACAAACCATGAGGTATCCCGTGAATATGGCGTTTTAATCGAAGAAGAAGGTGTGGCTTTGCGCGGATTGTTTATTATTAATCCTGAAGGGGAGCTCCAATACCAAACTGTTTTCCATAACAACATTGGACGTGATGTTGATGAAACGCTTCGTGTTCTCCAGGCGCTGCAAACTGGCGGACTCTGTCCGGCTAACTGGAAACCAGGCCAAAAAACACTTTAATTCTTTCCAAGAACGAAAAGCGGTCTAGCATATTCGTTTGGCCACTCTGTTAAATAGGAGGGAAAAAGCAATGAAATTACGTCAGCCCATGCCGGAATTGACGGGAGAAAAAGCTTGGTTAAATGGTGAAGTGACGAGAGAGCAATTGATTGGGGAAAAGCCGACGCTTATTCATTTCTGGTCCATCAGCTGCCACTTGTGCAAAGAAGCGATGCCGCAAGTGAATGAATTTCGTGATAAATATAAAGATCAACTGAATGTTGTAGCTGTGCATATGCCCCGTTCCGAAGATGATCTTGACCTTGGTAAAATTAAAGAAACAGCCGCTGAACACGATATCACTCAGCCGATTTTTGTTGACAGTGACCATGCTTTAACCGATGCATTTGAAAATGAATACGTACCTGCGTATTATGTGTTTGATAAAACAGGACAGCTCCGTCACTTCCAAGCCGGCGGGAGCGGTATGAAAATGCTTGAAAAACGTGTGAACCGCGTTCTGGCTGAAACGGAATAGGTATCTGACTAAATAGTATTTCCTAAAAACCTGATCACATCAGGTTTTTTATTTGTGCAAAAAGCAATGGAAGAAGAGTAAGAAGCTTATTTTTCCAAATTTGGGTATAGGAATTGATGGTTTGTTTGATTGATACGCTAGAAAACACAGCTAATTTTTGATGTTTTTCCTCAATTTTAGATAAATCTCATATCTCATAACTCGAAAATTGTAGATATTACACTAAATTTCTTTAAAGAAGTAAGTAAAATATATATTTTCAACATTATACCAAATAAACTAGAAAGCCCCTTAATCCCTTGAGAATAAAGGACTCTTTTGAAAAATAAAACATTTTCAGAAAATAAGGAATTTTTCATAGAGTAAATATAATAGTAAAATGCTAAAATAATAGTTGATAAAATTACTTTTGTAATCTAATATCTTAATTAAAGATGTTAATTTTGATAGGGGGTACATTGAGGAATGTTTAATGAAAGAGAAGCTTTGCGCTTGCGGTTAGAACAATTAAATGAAGCTGAAGTGAAAGTCATTCGTGAATATCAAATTGAACGTGATAAAATATACGCAAAATTAAGAGAGCTGGACAGAAATGGAAGCCCTTCCGAAATCAAAAAGGATTTCCGTTCTGAAAAAAAACCTGACTCTCTGCCGGTTCTCGCTGAGCTTGCGGCTCAGGAAATCAGAAGCTATCAGCCGCAATCACAGCAGCAGTCTGTCCAGCCTCAGCTTCAATCTATTTCCTCTCTTCCTGCCGGTATACCAGACGGAACAACACGAAGAAGAAGAGGAACGGCAAGACCGGGATCAAAAGCAGCGAAGCTGCGTGAAGCTGCTATTAAAACATTAAAACGCCACAACGCGGCGATTAAGAGCTCCGAGCTTCAAAAAGAGATTGAAAAAGAAAGCGGTCTTGAAATCCCTAATATGACAACGTTTATGCAAAGCTTAATTAAAATGTACCCGGAAGTGAAAAAACCATATCGCGGGCAGTACATTTTAGAGGGTGAAATCGAATCTGCAGAATCAGCTGAATCAGCTAATGAATAAATATAAAGAAAAACTGCTTGGCATCGCTCAAGCAGTTTTTTTATTGAGGTTTTTTCTGTGAAGGTTTGTTTTCTTTTTCAAGATTAAGCTTATACACCCACTTTTGATAAGGCTTTTCTTCAGCGGCTCTGTTTTTCAGCTCTTCGATTGTATGGCTCTTGGCCTGGTCTGATGATTGGGCGCGGGCAAGCTGTTTTTGGAGCACATGTATCTGTTTGGTGACATCTTCAAGGATGGTCTCTACATGATATGGCTGCGCGTAGGCCGCTGGAGCTTCTTCTTCCGTTTTTTCTTTTTGTTTCGTGCCGCCATCAATATCGGCAAAATGAGAAGCAATCCAGGCATCGCTTTCATCAAGCTGCCGTTTATACGATATAATAGTTTCGTGAAATAATTTTTCTTTCGTTTTTTCTATGTCTAGCAGTCTTTCTTTCGTTTCTATGATTCGATCTTTCATATGATCAACTTCTATTTTAATATGTTTTAGCTGATATTCTTTTTCTACCATTTGCTCTTTTAGACGCCCGTTTTCGGCTTTTATCAATTCGGCTTGCTGTTTTGCCTGAAGCAGTGCATTTTGTTCTTGCTCAATTGAGGCTTGAAGTTCGCTGATCCGTTTATGAAGATTTTTATTTTCTTCTTCGATTTTGACTTTAGCAATATGAAGTTTATGTTTTTCTTCGATTTCGGCTCTGCGTTTATAGGTTTCAGCAGATAGAAACTCCTGCAAAACAACGATTTTATCAAGCAGTTCAGCTCTTATTTGGTGCAGGGTTTGGCTGGTGTGGGAGGCATGTTTTTCTTTTGTTGACATATGTGTTAATTCGGCAGACAGCTGCTGGAGCTTTTCTTTCATATCGTTATTTTCTTTGAGCAGTTTGTTATTTTTCTGATGAAAGTAGCTTGCTTCAAGTTCAGAAATCAGCTTATGGCACCTTGAAAGCTCGGATTTTAAATAAAGGTTCTCCTGAGACACGTCGTGGAAAAAAGGACCTGATCTTTTCATTCGAACCATCTCCCTCATGATGTTAACACTACAATATGCAAATACTGAACAGCTATTCCTCTTTAATAAACAGACAAGCAGTAGCGTTGAGCCTTTGCTTTTGCTATGCTTTTAACGAAACTAGAGGTGAGATGATATGAAGCATGTAAACGTACTGCTAGCAGGGGGAGCCTCGCGGCGATTTGGAGAACCGAAGGCGTTTGTCAAATGGAAGGGCAGGATGCTTTACGAATGCGCTAAAGAGGCACTTGGAGAACAAACGGTTATCATCAGCCGTCCCGAATTTATTGATAGATTTCAAGAAAACGGTGAAAATGAAGTGTATCAAGATGCTGAGCCATTTCAAGGCATGGGGCCATTGGCTGGTATATATACCGCTTTTAAAAAGACAGACGGTGATCTTTATACTGTTCTTTCCTGTGACACACCGCTGATACAAAGAAGGACGATGCTGGAGCTCAAACGTCTGATGACTGCCGGTGCGGACGCGGTAGTCCCAATTTCAGACGGACAAGTGCAGCCATTGATTGCGATTTACCACAAACGTATCATGCCAGTTCTATACGATCAGCTTTCTGAGAAGAGGTTGAGAATATCAGATTTATTAGGCAGAATTTCGGTTTGTTACGTACAGGCTGAAAATATCGGAGCAAACCCGGCAGAGTTTATCAACATTAATACACGTGATGATTTTAGCTGTTTGGAAGAAAAATCGAACTCCCTCAAGCGGGACTGACGGGGCAATAACATGATAAGATGACATAAAAGATAAGGAGAACAGGTTTGATGGAGGAACGTTATTCACGGCAAATCAGATTTAAGCAAATTGGGGAAGAGGGCCAGAAAAGACTGGCAGACAGCCATGTGCTGATTGTCGGAGCGGGAGCGCTCGGCACTGCAGGAGCTGAAGGGCTTTCGAGAGCGGGAGTCGGTACTATTACCATTATTGACCGTGACTATGTGGAGTGGAGCAATCTTCAAAGGCAGCAGCTTTATACAGAAAGCGATGCCAAACTCCGCATGCCGAAAGCCATGGCTGCCAAAGAGCATCTATCAGCGATTAACAGCGAGATACATATTGAGGCGTATGTTACCGAAGGAACAGCCGAAACGCTTGAGCCGCTGATTGAAAAAGCAGATGTCGTGATCGACGCGACAGATAATTTTGAAACCCGCATGCTGATAAACGATCTTGCCCAGAAAACAAAGACACCTTGGGTCTATGGCGCCTGTGTAAGCAGCCAGGGAATGTTCATGACTGTCATTCCCGGAGAAACCCCTTGTCTGTCTTGTTTGTTTGAGCAAATTCCTGTCGGCGGGGCGACGTGTGATACTGCCGGCATTATTCCGCCTGCTGTGCATATCGTTTCAGCATATCAGCAGGCTGAGGCATTAAAGCTGTTAACCGGCCAAAAAGAAGCAATACAGCGGGGGTTTGTGACATTTGATGTCTGGAACAATTCGCATATGAAGATTAACGTTAATCATGTACGCCGTGAGGAATGCCCATCTTGCGGAGCTAATGCGGTATATCCTTATCTTCAGGATTGGAACACACCAAAAGCTGCTGTACTATGCGGCCGTGATACAGTGCAGGTAAGGTCAGAATCATTAAAAAGAATCCCGAAACAGGAGCTCATTAAGCGGCTGAAAACAATCGGCAAGGTCGAGGCTAATGCGTTTTTGCTGCATATTTTTTACGAGGATTTCAGAATTGTCATTTTCAATGACGGACGGGCACTGGTGCATGGAACAAATGATGTGAAAGAAGCCAACTCCGTGTTGGCAAGAGTGATTGGACTGTAACAACAGGAGGGGTCAGAATGCTGGAGAAAAGAACACCGATACCGGTAGACGAGGCAGTTCGGCGTGTCTGCCATTTTCAAAAACAAGGTGAAACAGAATGGGTGGCGCTTGAAGACAGCCTTCATCGGTTTTTAGCCGAAGATATAACTGCGGATCACCACGTACCTGCGTTTGACCGTTCGCCATACGATGGTTTTGCTGTCAGAGCGTGCGATACGGCAGAAGCTTCACGTGAAAACCCAGTTCGGTTTGAAGTTATTGACCATATTGGAGCGGGAGCAGTATCTGAAAAAGAACTTGGCCCGTTTCAGGCCGTGCGGATTATGACTGGCGCGCAAATCCCTGAAGGGGCAGATGCAGTCGTCATGATTGAACTGACTCAAGCCTTTGAGGAGAATGGGAAGTCATTTATGTCTTTAAAACGCCGCTTTCAGACGGGGGATAATATTTCAAAAACAGGTGAGGACGCTCAAAAAGGGAGTGTTTTACTGACAAAGGGCACCCGGGTGACACCAGGAGTGACGGCTCTTTTGGCAACATTCGGATACGCATCTGTGCCTGTCGTGAGAAAGCCTGTAGTCGGGATTATCGCAACCGGTACCGAATTGCTGAATGTCAGTGATCCGCTGGAACCGGGAAAAATCCGCAACAGCAATGCGAGTATGGTATATGCGCAAGCGATAGAAGCAGGCGCAACACCGCTTTATTTAGGGAAAATCTCTGATGAATTGGATAAAAGCTTTGCTGCAGTTAAAGAAGCGATGAAAAAGGTGGACTTCCTGATCACAACTGGAGGTGTGTCAGTCGGTGACTTTGACTTTTTGCCTGCGATCTATGAAAAACTCGGAGCGGACGTGCTGTTTAATAAAGTTGCCATGCGCCCGGGCAGCGTGACAACGGTGGCGCATGCAAACGATATGCTGCTGTTTGGCCTTTCAGGTAATCCGTCGGCATGCTATGTCGGTTTTGAACTGTTTGTCAAACCGATAATCCAGACATGGCTGCTCAATGAAACACCGCATTCAATTTGTGCGGAAGCTGTTTTGACCAAGGATTTTCCGAAGCCGAACCCATTTACCCGATTTGTTCGTGCGCTCGTGCACCATCAGGAAGGGAAGCTGTTGGCGACACCCGTTGGCTTAGATAAGTCGAGCTCTGTCACATCACTTGCAGATGCCAATGCATTTATTATCCTGCCGGGCGGCACGCGAGGCTACGAATCTGGCAGAACGGTTCAAGTACTGCTCATCAGAGAAGAGAATGGAAGTGAATGGCCTTGGTCCGTCCTTTCCCGATCGTCCAAGTTGTAGGATTTCAAAACAGCGGGAAAACAACGTTTATTGAGCGCATTCTTGAAAAAGCCTCTGAACAGGGAGTCCATTTGGGCTGCCTGAAGCATCATGGTCACGGCGGTGAACCGCAAACGCTCACGGAAGGAAAAGACACGGACCGTTACAAGGCGGCAGGTGCTGGTGTAACAGCGGTAGAAGGTGCTGGTGTGTTACAGCTGACTGCCCGCCGCAATTGGGATTTGGCACGGCTGATTGAGTTATACCAATTTCTCGAAACAGACTGTCTTCTGATTGAAGGCTTTAAAAAAGCCCCTTATCCTAAAGTGGTTATCCTAAGTGAAAAGGAAGATCTGGAAGCGCTGCAAGCAGTAAATATAATCGCCATCATCTATAGAAAAAAAGAGCATATGACAGAGCATCAGGGATTACCCGTTTTTCATGCGGATGATCCGGTTGCCGTGGATTTTGTGCTTTCACAGCTGAAGGGGGAATCTGCATAATGGAACGGTTTGAGATTACGAAAACACCCATTAATACTGAAAACATCATCAAAAAAGTGGAGAAACGGGAAGCAGGAGCCATTACAACATTTATTGGTACGGTTCGGGAATGGACAAACGGAAAAAGAACGGTTCGGCTTGAATATGAGGCATATGAACCGATGGCCGTGCAAATGCTTGCTCAAATCGGCGCTGAAATCGAAGAAAAATGGGAAGGTGCCTCAGCTGCGATCACGCACCGTATAGGTGTGCTCGATATCGGTGAAGCAGCGGTAGTGATTGCTGTATCTTCTCCCCATCGAAAAGCCGCATATGAAGCCAATGAGTATGCGATTGAACGCATTAAACAGATTGTGCCGATTTGGAAAAAAGAAATTTGGGAAGACGGTGAGCAATGGATCGGCGACCAGCTAGAAACAACAGCTTATCCGAACGGAAAACCAGACCTAAGCGAGGGAGAGCAGCATGATTAAAATTCTTTTATTTGCAGGACTGGCTGAACAGGCCGGTACACAAGCAATAGAAATAGATGTGGAACAAGCAACCACAGATGAAATAAAAGCGAGTCTAAAAGAACAATACGGTCTTGAATCTATTGATACGGCTATGATTGCCGTTAACGAAAGCTATGTAAAAGAAAATACCTCTGTATCTTCGGGTGACACGGTAGCCATCATACCGCCGGTCAGCGGGGGATGAAAACCGGACGGCATTTCAGCCGTCCGGTTTTTCTGTATTTCATTGGCATATCCCCAAGTATCCTCAGCATACAATGATTTTCTGTAAGCGTTTATTCTACATATGTTACTCCCTATAAAGTAAGAGACTCACTCCATAATTAGACTGAAATTTTGAAAAATAATAGAAATTTATTTCGGGTATCGATATAGTGAAGATGATAAATGTTGGAAAGGTGCTGGATATGGAGACATTTAAAAGATTAAAAATGTATTATTGGCCGTACAGAAAAGTGTTTATGTGGTCGCTTCTAGCCATGCTTTTGATGACTGCAATTACTGTCGTTTATCCGATTATCCTGCAAATTACGATTGATGAGATCGTGCTGGGACGGCAGTTTCAGCTTGCGGCGTGGGTCAGCTTAGGATTTATTGCGGTAATGGTTTTGAAAGGAATGGCTACCTTTTTTCATCAGTATTTAGGTGATATGTTCGGGATCAAATCCGTTTATCGGCTGAGAAATGGTCTGTATGAAAAACTGCAGCGGCTTTCTTTTTCTTACTATGATAACGCGAAAACAGGAGATTTGATGTCCAGGCTGACTGCTGATGTTGAAGGGCTTCGTTTTTTCTTATCATACGGTCTCGCTGAGCTCATTCGCTTCGGCCTGCTGGTAGCCATCAGCCTGTCGGTTATGTTTTACTATTCTGTTCCTCTCACGCTTGTGACAATAGCTGTTCTGCCATTTCTCGCGGTTGCGGTATACCGGTTTGACAAAAGAGTCCATCCCGCCTTCAGAGGCATCCGCAAATCGTTTGCGAAACTCAATACAAAAGTTCAGGAAAATATCAGCGGCATTAATACGGTTAAATCTCTTTCCAGGGAAGATTTTCAGATCAGCACTTTCAATAAAGCCAATGCAGAATACAGGGCGCAGTATTTACAAACATCATCCATCTGGTCTGCGTATTTCCCTTTAATGGAGTTCATTGGTAACATTTGCATTGTAGCTCTCCTCTCATACGGCGGTTACTTGGTTATGCAAAATCAGCTCAATCCCGGCGAGCTTGTTGCTTTCTTCAGCCTTGTCAATTATATGATGTGGCCCATTATGAACTTAGGTTTTGTCATCAATATGTTCTCTCAAGCAAAAGCGTCAGGGGAACGCCTGCTCGACATTCTGGAAAAAGAAGAAGACATTACAGATCATCCTCATGCTTTGCATAAACAAAAATTAACCGGAGATGTCCATTTCAAAAATGTTTCTCTTGCATACGGAAAAGAACAAACAAACGCGCTGTGCAATGTAAGCTTTGAGGCAAACAGCGGGAAGGTAATCGGACTGTTGGGCCCGACAGGTTCAGGCAAAAGCTCAGTGACACAGCTTCTCACCAGATTTTACAGTCCTGTTAGCGGAATGATTACCATTGATCACAAACCAATCACAGATTATTCGTTAAAAACCCTTCGTTCCAATATCGGGGTCGTACTTCAAGAATCCTTCCTGTTTTCATCTACGATTAGATCAAATATTTCGTATGGGCGGCCGGATGCCTCAATGGAAGACGTCATCGAAGCGGCAAAAAGGGCGCAGGCTCATAGCTTTATTATGGAGCTTCCTGATGGGTATGACACCATGCTGGGAGAGAGGGGAATGGGGCTTTCCGGCGGGCAGAAACAGCGTATTGCCATTGCGAGAGCCATCTGCTTGAACCCGAGCATTTTAATATTGGATGATGCCACAAGCGCAGTAGATATGCAAACAGAGCACAGCATACAGCTTGCCTTAAAAGAAGTCATGAAAAACCGCACAACCTTTATCGTCGCTCACCGCATTTCTTCACTGAAACACGCCGATGAAATTCTCGTTTTTAATAAAGGACGCATTCGTGAAAGGGGAACACATCACGAGCTTCTTGAAAAAGGCGGCTACTATAAAAAGATTTACGATTTGCAATACCGTGATGTCAAAATGATTAATGAGCCGCATGAGGTCGGATAGGGAGGGGCCAAATGAAACAAACGAAAAAACAGGGGATTTTAGAGCGTTTCTATTACTCTTCAGATGAAATCATTGAAAAGCCGTTTAACTGGGCTCAAATGTGGCGGCTGCTGAGCTATGTCAAACCATATCGAAAAACAATTTTGCCGCTTTCTTTTCTCACCGTATTGATTGGCACTGCTGTGAAGCTTGTGATCCCCATTCTGATCGGCATTTATGTTCTTGATCAAGCGATTACAGGAAGAAACTCGGAGCTGCTGATTCAGCTCATTTTTATTATTAGCGGTTTATATGTCCTCAATTACGCCGCCAATGTGTTAAGAATCAGGTGGATGAATCAGCTTGGCCAGCATGTCATTTACGATTTGCGACAGCATTTATTTACCCATGTGCAGCGCTTATCCCATCGATTTTTTGATCAGCGGTCGGCGGGATCGATCTTAGTCAGGATCATGAATGATATTAACTCTCTTCAGGAGCTCTTTACAAGCGGAGTCATCAATTTGTTGACCGACTTGCTGCTTCTGGCCGGCGTGATTATTATTTTGTTTACGCTGAGCCCTGAGCTGACTATAGCCATCATGGTGACATTGCCGATTATGTTTTTTATTTCAACAAGTCTCAGAAAAAAAATACGCCGATCCTGGCAAACGGTACGGCTGAAGCAATCGAAGCTCAACTCTCATCTAAACGAAAGCATTCAGGGCATCCGGGTCACACAGGCATTTACGCAGGAAGAAGAAAACATGGCGTATTTTGACGGTGTCAATCAGGAGAACTACGAATCATGGCGGGAAGCAACTAGAAAAAATGCCATGTTCCGTCCGCTTGTAGAAATGACGAATGCGATTGGGACGGCTGTCTTGATTTGGTATGGAGCCACACTCATCATGAATGAAACCATTACGATTGGCGTTTTCGTTTCTTTTGCTTTCTATCTGGGAATGTTTTGGGAACCTATTTCGAGACTGGGTCAGGTCTATAATCAGCTGTTAATGGGGATGGCATCATCAGAACGGATTTTTGAGTTTCTGGACGAACAGCCAAATGTCAAGGAGAAGCCGAATGCCATTCATAATGAAAAGATAAATGGGGAGATCAGTTTTGAAGAGGTTGAATTTTCGTATGATGAAAAACGAAAAGCCCTTCACGCCGTTTCTTTCTCTATTCCTGCGGGCTCGACGCTTGCGCTTGTCGGGCATACAGGGAGCGGGAAGACGACGATTGCCAATTTAATCAGCCGTTTTTATGATGCGACCGGAGGCACCATTAAAATAGACGGTATACCGATTAAGGATCTTTCCCTTGCCAGTCTGCGCTCTCAAATCAGCATTGTCCTGCAAGATACATTTATTTTCTCCGGGACCATCATGGAAAATATTCGTTTTGGAAGGCCAAATGCTTCGGATGAAGAGGTGATGAAAGCGTCCCAAGCGGTCGGAGCGGATGAGTTTATTTCCGATTTAGCGGAAGGATACGCAACAGAGGTAGAGGAAAGGGGCAGCGTACTGTCTGCCGGTCAGCGTCAGCTCATTTCATTTGCAAGAGCATTGCTCGCCGATCCGGCTATTATCATCCTTGACGAAGCAACGGCAAGCATTGATACAGAGACAGAAGTAAAAATTCAGCAAGCGTTAAAAACGCTTCTGAAAGGGCGTACAGCAGTGATGATCGCTCACAGATTGTCTACGATCCGCGACGCCGACCGCATCATTGTTCTTGATCACGGCAGGAAAATAGAAGAAGGGAACCATGATCAGCTGCTCGTTAAAGGAGGCATTTATGCCGGGCTTGTGAAAGCGCAATACAGCACAGCGATAGAATAATATGAAAAGCCTTCAATATTGAAGGCTTTTGGAAATTTATTAGAAAAACATGAAACTTTTTGATATCCTTCCCGTACTATTTGTTAGATATTCTCAAGGAGGTTTTGAAATGGAAACGAATGTAGAAAAAAACAGCGGAACGGCGACTGAAAAGCCTTCACTTTTCGGAGTAATCACAAGTCCGTCCGTTCAATTTGAAAGAATAAGAGAAAGGCCGGTTGTATGGGGACCGCTTTTGATTGTTGCAGCAATTATCATCGTCGGTGCCGTGCTGCAATCACTCGGTACGGATTATAGTGAGCTTTTGAAAAGCCAGGATACGCAAGGGCTATCTGCTGAACAAATGGAAACTGTCGCAACAATAACCAAATTTGGCGGAATGGCAGGCGCTATTATCGGCGGTATCGCAGCATTATTTATTGCCCCTCTTATTTATTGGCTCTGTGTAAAAATATCAGGCGGAGTTACGACATATAAAAAAATGCTTTCTCTCGGTCTGTTTGTCTCTTTAATTAGCAGTCTCGGATTATTGGTTAATGGAATCGTTGCTTTTACGACTGACGTGAATCCTCTTTACAGCACGACGTCACTGGCAGGGATTATCCCATCTGACGGGGCTCTTGCCAGCGTGTTAAATACCTTTGAAATTTTCAGCATCTGGAGCTTTGTATTATTAGCAATCGGACTTCACAAAACGGGAGGCATCTCCAAAAAAGCCGGGTGGATTTCAGCAATCATTCTATTCGGGATTTTAGTTGTATTTTCGCTCTTTTCAGGTTTAATCAATTCTGTGGCGGGTGCATAAGTTCATGAAAAAAGTCTGGATCGGAATTGGCATCGCTGTTATAGTCGCTCTTTTTATTGGAATCAATGTATACCGGTCTGCCGCTCCAACAAGCGGCAGCGCCGGCCAGAAGATACAGACGGGGAGCGTTGAAGAAAATGAAATCTCATCAACGGTTATGGTTCCCGGCACGCTAAAATTTTCAAATGAACAGTATGTCTTTTATGAAGCGGATAAAGGGACATTAGAAGACATTAAAGTAAAGGAAGGCGATAAGGTAAAGAAGGGCACACCTTTAGTTACCTATACAAATGAGCAGCTGAGCCTGGAAAAAGAACAGAACCAGTTAACGTCTGAATCCAACCGGCTTCAAATTGACCAAATTCAAGAAAAGATAAAAGCGTTAGGTAATAAAGAAAAAGAACTAGAAAAACAGGTAGGAAAGAAAGAAGCAGAAAAACAAATCGAATCTGAACGGACAGAGCTTCAAATGCAGAAAAAAACAGCTGAAATCGAATTAAAACAAACTGAGCTTCAGCGGCAGTCACTTGCCAACCGGGTGTCAGATTTAGAAGTGAAAAGCGAAATTGAAGGCACCGTTATTTCTGTCAACCAAGAAGCGGCATCCAAAAAGTCAGATATTCAAGAGCCTGTCATACATATCGGCAACCCAAAAGACCTTGTCGTCTCAGGGAAATTGTCTGAATACGATACATTGAAAGTCAAAAAAGGCCAGAAGGTCACACTCACTTCAGATGTAATACAGGGTAAAACATGGAAAGGTACGGTTTCCGCAGTCGGGCTTGTTCCGGATCAGCAGGAGAGCGCTGCGGCACAAGGAACAGAACAGGCGGTCCAATACCCGCTTCAAGTGAAAATAAAAGGAAATCTTCCAGAAGGAAAGCCAGGCTTTAAATTTATCATGAATATTGAAACAGATAAACGGAAAGCAAATACGCTTCCTTCAAAGGCAGTCAAAAAAGAAGATGACCAATATTATGTGTATACAGTAAAAGACGGAAAAGCAAAGCGAGTTGATGTCAAAATCGGCGAAGTGACAGATGACCTGACAGAAATTAAAGAGGGGCTTACCCAAGATAATCAAGTCATTTTGAATCCATCTGATCAGGTGACTGACGGAATGGAAGTGAAATCTTAAATGATTCAGCTTTCTAATGTGCGAAAAAGCTACCAGATCGGAAAGGAAACGTTTGATGTTCTCCATTCTATTGATTTGGACATTCATCAAGGTGAATATGTCTCGATTATGGGGCCGTCAGGATCAGGAAAATCGACGATCATGAATATTATCGGCTGTCTTGATCGGCCGACTTCCGGTACATATCAATTGGACGGCGAAGACATTTCTTCATATAAAGATAAAGAACTGGCGGCAGTCCGTAACCGGTCCATCGGTTTTGTATTTCAGCAATTTCAGCTTCTTCCGCGGCTGAACGCAAAAAAAAATGTCGAGCTGCCGATGATTTATTCCGGGATAGGCAAAAAGGAACGTCAAGAGCGGGCTGAGAGAGCATTGGAAAAGGTCGGGTTAGCCGATCGAATGCTCCACATGCCCAACGAGCTGTCGGGCGGGCAGAAGCAGCGGGTGGCGATTGCGAGGGCGATCGTGAATGAGCCGAAATTGATTTTAGCTGATGAACCGACCGGCGCGCTGGATACGAAAACAAGCGAGGCGATTATGGATCAGTTTACAGCATTAAATGCCGAGGGAACGACAATCGTTCTGGTTACTCACGAGCCTGAAGTAGCAGATTGCACGAATCGGATCGTCATGGTGCGTGACGGAAACATTGTTCCTGCCAGCTCCGGACAAAGGAGTGTGGGAGAATGAGCCTGTTGGAAAACATCAGAATGGCTCTAAGCTCTGTCCTTGCCCATAAAATGCGTTCGATCTTAACGATGCTCGGCATTATCATTGGTGTAGGCTCTGTCATTGTTGTCGTTGCGGTAGGACAGGGCGGCGAGCAAATGCTGAAGCAGTCGATCAGCGGCCCGGGAAATACTGTGGAGCTGTACTATATGCCTAGCGACGAGGAGCTTGCAAGCAACCCGAATGCCGCAGCTGAATCTACGTTTACAGAAAACGATATTAAAGGTTTAAAAGGAATAGAAGGCATTAAACAAGTCGTTGCTTCGACTTCTGAAAGTATGAAAGCGCGTTATCACGAAGAAGAAACCGATGCTACGGTTAACGGAATAAATGATGGATACATGAATGTCAATTCTTTAGAAATCGAAAGCGGCAGAACATTTACCGACAATGACTTTCTCGCGGGGAATAGAGCCGGAATCATCTCTCAAAAGATGGCTGAAGAACTGTTCGATAAAACCTCCCCTTTAGGTGAAGTTGTCTGGATAAACGGACAGCCCGTTGAAATTATCGGCGTGCTGAAAAAAGAAACAGGCTTGCTTTCTTTCGGTTTAAGTGAAATGTATGTGCCATTTAATATGATGAAATCCTCTTTTGGCACAAGTGATTTCAGTAACGTATCATTGCAGGTCGAATCAGCAGACGACATAAAATCGGCTGGAAAAGAAGCGGCACAGCTGGTAAATGACAATCATGGCACAGAGGATTCGTATCAAGTGATGAACATGGAAGAGATTGCGGCCGGAATTGGCAAAGTAACGGCAATTATGACGACGATTATCGGCTCAATTGCAGGTATTTCCCTTTTGGTCGGCGGAATCGGTGTCATGAATATTATGCTCGTATCAGTCACAGAACGGACGCGGGAAATCGGAATCAGAAAATCACTTGGTGCGACGAGGGGACAGATTCTGACTCAGTTTTTAATTGAATCAGTCGTATTGACGCTGATTGGCGGACTGATCGGGATTGGTATTGGATACGGAGGGGCCGCGCTTGTTTCAGCCATTGCGGGCTGGCCGTCACTCATATCCTGGCAGGTTGTATGCGGGGGCGTGCTGTTCAGTATGCTTATTGGTGTTATTTTCGGCATGCTTCCTGCAAATAAAGCCGCAAAGCTTGATCCCATTGAAGCGCTGCGTTATGAGTAGCCTCATGCAACATGCATGAGGTTTTTTTATGTTTAGTGATTTCTACTATGAATATAAAAGACTTTTTTCATTAAAATAAGAAGAAAATGTCGTACAATTGTCCTTATTTTTGTCGAATTTACAGTTTACAAACCCTATAGACATACGTTAATATGGAGAAACGTGAAAGATTTTGATAGTTATTGAATGAATTTGAATGATTTTAGTTGCCTAAACCGAAAATAGCGTTTACAATGAAATTGTATTCAAAATGAATACGTTTTCATTAGGAGGTGAAGCATGCTAACTCCTGAACGGCATCAATTGATTATTGATCAAATAGAAAAGCATGATGTGGTAAAGATTCAAGAGCTTATAAATCTGACTAATGCTTCTGAATCAACAATCAGAAGAGATTTATCGACCCTTGAAGAACGCGGTTTTTTAAAGCGCGTTCATGGTGGAGCGGCCAAGCTTTCCGATATCAGACTTGAACCCGATATGCTTGAAAAATCATCCAAAAACCTTCACGATAAACTGAAGATTGCTGAAAAAGCAGCTTCTCTTTTAGAAGAAGGGGATTGCATTTACCTTGATGCAGGCACGACGACATTGCACATGATTGATTTTATGGATAAAACCAAAGATATTGTCGTTGTCACAAACGGGGTAATGCATATCGATGCATTAATAAGGAAAGAAATTTCTTTTTATCTGCTTGGAGGATACGTAAAGCACAGAACGGGCGCGATTATTGGAGGCGCTTCATTGATTGCCATGGACCAGTACAGATTTGACAAGAGTTTTCTGGGGACAAACGGTGTCCATACAGAGGCTGGATTTACAACGCCGGACCCTGATGAGGCCCTTTTAAAACAGAAAGCGATCAAACAGGCAAAACACGCTTACGTCTTAGCAGACCCTTCGAAGTTCGGAGAAATTTCATTTTCGGCATTCGCCGGAATAGGCGACGCAACAATCATTACGACTGACGCTGAAGAGCTTACATTCGATAATTACCAAGAAAAAACTGTCGTAAAGGTAGTGAAACCATGATTTACACTGTAACACTTAATCCATCTGTCGATTATATAGTTCACGTTGAAGATTTTACTGTAGGAGGCCTGAACCGTTCTTCGTATGATACCAAGTATCCAGGGGGCAAAGGCATCAACGTATCGAGACTGCTGAAAAGACACCATGTGGCGTCTAAAGCGCTCGGATTCGTCGGCGGATTTACCGGAGAATATATCAAAACATTTTTACGGGAAGAAAACCTGGAAACAGCTTTTTCTGAAGTAAAAGGGGATACCCGTATCAATGTAAAGCTGAAAACGGGTGATGAAACTGAAATTAACGGGCAGGGACCGACAATTTCGGATGAAGATTTCAAAGCCTTTTTAGAACAGTTCCAATCTTTGCAAGAGGGAGATATCGTTGTTCTTGCAGGAAGCATTCCATCTTCACTCCCTCATGATACTTATGAAAAAATCGCAGAGGCCTGCAAACAGCAGAACGCACGAGTTGTTCTGGATATCTCAGGCGAGGCTCTTTTGAAAGCAACAGAAATGAAACCATTTTTGATGAAGCCAAATCATCATGAGCTTGGAGAAATGTTCGGCACGGCCATTACATCTGTTGAGGAAGCCGTTCCTTATGGGAAAAAGCTTGTAGAACAAGGCGCTGAACATGTAATCGTATCAATGGCCGGAGACGGAGCGCTTCTGTTTACGAACGAAGCTGTTTATTTTGCTAACGTGCCAAAGGGGAAATTGGTAAACTCAGTCGGAGCAGGGGATTCCGTTGTTGCAGGTTTCCTTGCCGGAATTTCCAAACAGCTGCCGCTTGAAGAAGCATTCCGCTTAGGAGTTACTTCAGGCAGTGCTACCGCGTTCTCTGAAGAACTTGGAACAGAAGAATTTGTCCAGCAGCTTCTTCCTGAAGTTAAGGTCACACGTCTATAGAGGAGGAAACACAAGTGAAAATAACTGAGCTTTTAACGAAGCATACGATAAAGCTTAATATTGAGAGCAAAGAAAAAGAAAATGTTATTGACGAAATGGTCACTGTTCTTGATAAGGCTGGAAAGTTAAATGACCGACAAGCCTATAAAGAAGCCATTTTAAATCGCGAAAGCCAAAGCTCCACGGGTATCGGTGAAGGAATCGCTATCCCCCATGCGAAAACGGCAAGCGTTATCAACCCGGCGATCGCGTTCGGACGTTCAAAAGACGGCGTCGATTATGAATCATTAGACGGCCAGCCGGCTCACTTAGTGTTCATGATCGCGGCGACTGAAGGCGCAAACAACACTCATCTTGAAGCATTGTCAAGACTTTCAACGCTGTTAATGCGTGAAGAAATCCGTAAGCAGCTCCTTGAAGCTGAGTCTGAAGATGCCATCATCGACATTATTAATCAGCACGATAAAGATGATGACGAAGAGGAAGAGGAAGAAGAAGAAGCGGCACCAGCACCTGCCGGAAAAGGGAAAATTTTAGCGGTTACTGCATGCCCGACAGGTATTGCCCATACATTCATGGCTGCTGATGCCCTTAAAGAAAAAGCGAAAGAGCTTGGTGTGGAAATTAAGGTCGAAACAAATGGGTCAAGCGGCATTAAGCACAAGCTCACTGCCCAAGAAATCGAAGATGCACCTGCAATCATTGTCGCAGCGGACAAGCAGGTTGAAATGGAACGTTTTAAAGGCAAGCGCGTACTTCAAGTTCCTGTAACGGCGGGTATCAGACGTCCGCAAGAGCTTATCGAAAAAGCGATGAATCAAGATGCGCCGATTTATCAAGGCAGTGGCGGCAGTTCAGCAGCTTCAAACGACGATGAAGAAGCGAAAGGCAAGTCTGGAAGCGGTATCGGAAACGCGTTTTATAAGCACCTGATGAGCGGTGTCAGCAACATGCTTCCGTTCGTAGTCGGCGGCGGTATTCTCGTTGCGATTTCATTCTTCTGGGGAATTCACTCTGCTGATCCGAATGATCCTAGCTACAACACGTTTGCAGCAGCATTAAACTTTATCGGCGGCGACAATGCATTAAAACTGATTGTTGCAGTTCTGGCCGGTTTCATTGCGATGAGTATTGCAGATCGTCCTGGTTTTGCGCCTGGTATGGTCGGCGGATTTATGGCAACTCAAGCGAATGCTGGATTCTTAGGCGGCTTAATTGCCGGATTCCTTGCCGGTTATGTCGTGATTTTACTGAAAAAAGTATTTACGTTTATCCCTCAGTCACTTGATGGATTAAAACCTGTTTTGATTTACCCGCTGTTCGGTATTTTTATCACTGGTGTATTAATGCAATTTGTCGTCAATACACCTGTAGCAGCTTTTATGAATTTCTTAACAAACTGGCTTGAAAGCCTTGGTACTGGAAACCTTGTGTTAATGGGTATTATCTTGGGCGGCATGATGGCGATCGATATGGGTGGCCCGCTTAATAAAGCAGCCTTTACGTTCGGTATCGCCATGATCGATGCAGGCAACTATGCGCCTCATGCAGCAATCATGGCCGGCGGTATGGTTCCTCCGCTTGGTATCGCACTTGCAACAACCATTTTCAGAAACAAATTCACTCAGCGTGACCGTGAAGCTGGTATTACATGCTATTTCATGGGAGCTGCTTTCGTAACAGAGGGAGCGATCCCATTTGCTGCGGCTGATCCGCTTCGCGTCATACCAGCTGCTGTAGTCGGTGCAGCTGTTGCCGGCGGATTAACTGAATTCTTCCGAGTAACGCTTCCGGCCCCTCATGGAGGAGTATTCGTAGCTTTCATTACAAACCATCCGATGCTTTACCTTTTAAGTATCGTGATCGGTGCTGTCGTGATGGCAATTATCCTCGGTATCGTCAAAAAACCTGTTACAGAAAAGTAAGAAAAAAAGCGTCCTTGGTTCGAAAGGACGCTTTTTCTTATCCGGCCGGCAGGGAGCGCGGTTAAGTTATGTATTTTATTCTTTTTTATGATAAAGTAAAAGAAGAGAAACAACTGACATAGCAATTGTCTAGGAGGAAACACTTTGACCGAGGAAAAAAATACGAATACTGAGAAAACGGCGAAGAAAAAAACCAATACGTACCTGGAATGGGGTAAAGCGATTGTCATCGCTGTTCTGCTGGCTCTCCTGATCCGTCACTTTTTGTTTGAACCGTATTTAGTTGAAGGTTCATCTATGTATCCCACATTACATGACGGAGAAAGGCTGTTTGTGAATAAAACAGTCAACTATATCGGCGAGCTGAAGCGCGGAGATATCGTTATTATCAACGGTGAAACTTCTAAAATCCATTATGTAAAAAGATTGATCGGAAAGCCTGGAGAAACCGTTCAAATGAAGGATGACACGCTTTATATAAACGGTAAAAAAGTAGCCGAGCCTTACTTGTCTAAAAACAAGAAGGAAGCAGAAAAACTTGGTGTCAGTCTGACAGGAGACTTTGGACCGGTTAAGGTTCCGAAAGGCAAATACTTTGTCATGGGAGATAACCGGCTGAATTCTATGGACAGCCGAAACGGGCTGGGACTGATCGCGGAAGATCGAATTGTCGGCACATCGAAGTTTGTCTTTTTCCCGTTTAACGAAATGCGTCAAACAAAATAAAAACGCCTTGCTGGCCTAGGACAGCAGGCGTTTTTATTTTGAAAAAGAAGCGACCAATGCAATGCATAAAACCGTGATGAACACTGAACCGATAATAGCCAGCACACTGAAGAAAAGGTGAACCTGTTTGTTCTCTTTTCCGCGCTTTTCTAAAAGCCGTTTAGAAAAAATGTGCGAAAATATGTAAATAAGGGCTATGCCTATATATAAGCCGATATCTTTGGCGGTAAAGCCTGTTACGGCAAGGTAAAAGCCCGTAAAAAAGATCAGTAAGCAATATTCAGTAAGTGTTAAAAGCCTCAACGTGTTCCTCCATGAGAGTGTGTAATTTTCCGAGCGGATGCATTCTCTCTCTTTAATTGTAACACAGCTGGCTGGTTTGGGTGTATAAGTGTTTTCTCTCTGTTTTATCAGGGAATCATTTCTCTTGCCCTGCTTTCATGGTATACTTTTATTGATGATAGACATGATGGAGGATAATAAATGATTGCTGTAAATAATGTAAGCTTGCGGTTTGCGGATCGCAAGTTATTTGAAGATGTTAATATTAAATTTACCCCAGGCAACTGCTATGGGTTAATTGGTGCAAACGGTGCCGGTAAATCAACGTTTCTAAAGGTGCTGTCAGGCGAAATCGAGCCTCAGACAGGCGACGTGCATATGAGTCCTGGTGAGCGTCTTGCCGTCTTGAAGCAGAACCATTTTGAGTACGAAGAGTATGAAGTGCTGAAAGTGGTCATTATGGGCCACAAACGCCTGTATGAAGTCATGCAGGAGAAAGACGCTATTTACATGAAGCCTGATTTCTCAGATGAGGATGGGATTCGTGCTGCTGAGCTAGAAGGTGAATTCGCGGAACTGAACGGTTGGGAAGCGGAAAGTGAAGCTGCGATCCTGTTAAAAGGCCTTGGTATCTCAGAAGATCTGCACACAAAAAAGATGGCAGACCTCGGCGGTTCGGAGAAGGTAAAAGTTCTCTTGGCACAGGCATTATTCGGCAAGCCGGATGTTCTGCTGCTCGATGAGCCGACGAACCACTTGGACCTTCAGGCAATCCAGTGGCTTGAAGAGTTTCTGATTAACTTTGAAAACACAGTTATTGTCGTATCCCATGACCGTCACTTCTTAAATAAAGTATGTACGCACATTGCCGACCTTGATTTTAACAAAATTCAAATCTATGTAGGAAACTATGATTTCTGGTACGAGTCAAGCCAGCTGGCGTTAAAGCTTTCTCAAGAAGCGAACAAGAAAAAAGAAGAGCAGATTAAACAGCTTCAAGAGTTTGTCGCTAGATTCAGCGCCAATGCGTCTAAATCTAAGCAGGCTACATCAAGAAAGAAACTTCTCGAAAAAATCACGCTGGATGATATTAAACCGTCTTCCCGCCGCTATCCTTATGTTAACTTCACGCCGGAACGGGAAATTGGAAATGATGTTCTTCGCGTGGAAGGCTTAACAAAAACAATCGATGGCGTAAAGGTGCTTGACAATGTCAGCTTTATTATGAATCGAGAAGATAAAATTGCTTTCACTGGCCGAAATGAACTTGCTGTTACTACGCTGTTTAAAATCATTTCCGGGGAAATGGAAGCTGACAGCGGAACGTTTAAATGGGGTGTTACCACATCTCAAGCGTATTTTCCAAAAGACAACAGCGAATATTTCGAAGGCAGTGATCTGAACCTTGTAGACTGGCTTCGCCAATATTCTCCGCACGACCAAAGTGAGAGCTTTTTACGCGGTTTCTTAGGACGCATGCTGTTCTCTGGAGAAGAAGTCCACAAAAAAGCAAATGTACTTTCTGGGGGAGAAAAGGTCCGCTGTATGCTGTCGAAAGCGATGCTTTCTGGCGCCAATATTTTAATTTTGGATGAGCCGACCAACCATTTAGACCTAGAGTCCATTACAGCGCTCAATAACGGCTTAATCAGCTTTAAAGGCGCTATGCTGTTTACTTCCCATGACCATCAGTTTGTGCAGACCATTGCCAACAGAATTATAGAAATTACACCTAACGGCATCGTCGATAAGCAAATGAGCTATGACGAGTTCCTTGAAAATGCTGATGTGCAGAAAAAATTGACTGAACTATACGCGGAATAAAAAAAGCAGAGATTTCTCTGCTTTTTTTGATACCTAAATATGAAAGGAGATCACAACATGAAATTTTTGGTTGTCGGAGCAGGTGGAGTAGGTGGGTATATTGGCGGACGGCTTTCGGAGAAAGGAAATGATGTGACATTTCTCGTGCGCCAAAAACGAGCTGAGCAGCTGAAAAAAACCGGGCTTGTCATCCATAGTGAAAAAGGGAATGTATCATTTCAGCCCGAACTAATCAGTGCCGGAGAAACAGGGCAATTTGATGTCGTTATCATTGCTTCTAAAGCATACTCGCTTGGTCAAGTGATAGACGATGTCAAACCATTTATCCATCAGGAATCTGTCATTCTCCCTTTTTTAAATGGGTACCGCCACTATGAGCAGCTATTTGCGGCATTTTCAAAAGAACAGGTGCTGGGCGGCCTGTGTTTTATAGAAAGTGCTTTAGACAACAAAGGAGAAATTCATCATACGAGCGCATCGCATCGTTTTGTATTTGGAGAATGGAACGGCGAGCGTACGGAGCGGATAAGAGCGCTTGAAGAGGCATTTTCAGGTGTGAAGGCTGAAGTCATCATTAGCGGGCATATCGAGAAGGACATTTGGAAAAAGTATCTCTTTATTGCAGCGCAAGCGGGGATCACAACGTTATTTCAACGACCGCTTGGCCCAATCCTCGCCACAGAAGCCGGACGTCACACGGCCCAAACTCTTATTGGGGAAATTTGCGCTGTTTTACGAAAAGAAGGTGTTCCGGCTGATCCGGATCTTGAGGAAGAGAGCTTTCGTACGATGACCAGCATGTCTTATCATATGAAGTCCTCCATGCTTCGGGATATGGAAAACGGCCAAACGACAGAAGGCGACCACCTGCATGGATTTTTGCTTGAAAAAGCTAAACGTTTATCTCTCGCTGCACCAGTATTAGAAACAGTTTATGCGAATCTGCAAATGTATGAAGCAGAAAAATAAAAAAAGGAGGCGGAAAAGCCTCCTTTTATTTACTTAAAAAGCCCAATTTCCGTTTCTGAAGATAGGCTCTCTTTTCCCGTCTGCCGTAATTCCGTCAATATTCATATCCTTAGAACCGATCATAAAGTCCACGTGTGTAATGCTTTCATTTAGACCTTCTTTGACAAGCTCTTCACGAGACATCTGCTTTCCGCCTTCAATATTAAAGGCATAGGCGCTTCCGATCGCCAAATGATTTGACGCGTTTTCATCAAACAGCGTGTTATAGAAAAGAATGTTTGATTGTGATATAGGCGAATCGTAAGGAACAAGTGCCACTTCACCCAAATAGTGAGAACCTTCATCTGTTTCCACCAGTTCTTTTAAAATATCCTCACCTTTTTCAGCTTTAATGTCGACTATACGGCCATTTTCAAACGTCAGGGTGAAATTTTCAATAATATTTCCGCCGTAGCTTAATGGTTTTGTGCTTGATACCACACCGTCAACCCCGTCTTTTTGCGGCAGCGTGAACACTTCTTCTGTCGGCATATTGGCCATAAACTCATGGCCGCTTTCATTCACGCTTCCCGCACCTGCCCAAACATGCTTCCTAGGCAGCTTAATTGTTAAATCAGTTCCTTCAGCTTGATAATGTAAGGCAGCGTAATGTCTCTCGTTCAAATGGTCAACTTTTTCATGAAGATTTTGGTCATGATTGATCCACGCCTGAACCGGGTTGTCTTCATTTACGCGCGTCGCTTTAAAAATTTCTTCCCACAGAAGGTGGATCGCTTCCTCCTCTGATTTGCCAGGAAACACCTTGTGAGCCCAGCCTGCTGATGCCGCACCTACGACAGTCCAGCTGACTTTGTCTGATTGAATATATTGTCTGTATGTATGTAATGCTTTGCCTGCTGCTTTTTGGAATGCCGCAATCCGTTTGGAATCTATACCTTTTAGCAAGTCTGGGTTTGACGACACAACAGAAATGAAAGCAGCTCCATTTTTGGCAAGCTCTTCTCTGCCTTTTGCTTCCCATTCAGGATATTCTTCAAATGCTTCAAACGGCGCAAGTTCGTATTTTAATTTGGCGACTTCGTCATCCTGCCAATTCACGGTGACGTTTTTTGCGCCCTTTTCATATGCGTGTTTTACAATTAAACGGACAAAATCCCGAACGTCTGTTGAAGCATTTACGACTACATACTGGCCTTTTTGGACATTAACGCCGACTTCTACCGCCAGCTGTGCATATGTATTTAATTTCTGTGAAAATGAATCCATGAATCATTCCTCCAAGCTTTTTTCTCATCATATCAAATATGATCCTATAAAGGAAAGAAGGAGCCCAAAGTGAAAAACCCAAAACGACACGTCTTGGGTTTTTCAATATTATGGATGATTCAGTTTTACAGTGCCGCCTGCAGGCGAATGAGGCATATTTGCCAAAGAAATGCTCATGCCTCCAAGAATAATACCGCTTAAAATGGCTGCGATCGCTACTCTTCTTCCTAAATCTCTTAGCATCTGTTTCCTCCTTAACGTTTCTCCATTTCCCACAATATGAAGGAAGTGAGGAAAAAAGAAGCAAGAAATTTGCCGCGTGTGAGAATTTTGCGGGTAAAGACTATTTAATTGCCTTTTGCAGCTTATCAATCACTTCTAAAGAACGGCCTGTGCCGATTGCTACAGATTCAAGCGGGTTTTGCGCCACGTGTACAGGCACGACAATCTCTTCTGTGAGCCATTCTTTAATTCCATTAAGGAGCGCGCCGCCGCCTGTTAAAATAACGCCGCGATCAACAATATCTCCGCTCAATTCAGGCGGACAGTCCTCAAGTGTCGCTCTGATGGCTTCAAGAATATGCAGGAGGGATTCACGCATTGCATCTTGAATTTCGTTGGATTGAAGCATAATGGTTTTTGGAAGACCTGTCACGAGGTCGCGTCCCCGAATTTCCATTGTCTCTGGTATATGTTCAATCAGAGCATGGCCAATTTCCATTTTTACCTGCTCAGCTGTGCGTTCGCCGATCAGCAAATTGTATTTTTTACGGACGAAAGAAACGATATCCTCATCAAGCTGGTCTCCGCCGATCCTGATAGAATGGCAGGAAACAACGCCACCGAAGGAAATAATAGCGACCTCTGTCGTCCCTCCGCCGATATCTACTACCACATTGGCAACCGGCTCATCAACTGGTAAATCCGCTCCGATGGCGGCTGCAACTGGCTCTTCGATTAAATGAACGTTTTTCGCGCCGCAATTTTTCACCGCATCACTGATGGCGCGGCGTTCTACTGCTGTTGAGCCTGATGGTGTGCAAACGACTACGTTCGGTTTTCTGAACGACATGCCGATGCTTTTTGCGGCTTTTTTCATAATGTGCTTTAGCAGGTCAGTTGTCATATCATAGTCTGCGATCACGCCATCTTTCATCGGTCTGACAGCGACAATTTTTCCCGGTGTTTTACCGATCATGTTTTTCGCATCAGCTCCGATTGCAAGCACTGCTTTTGTCGTCGTATCCACTGCGACAACAGATGGTTCATTTAGGATAATCCCTTTATTTTTGCTGTAAACAAGTATATTAGCTGTTCCTAAGTCAATCCCGATTTCAGTTGATTGAAACATGTTTTCACCCAATCTCTATCCTAATTTAATATGATTCTACATTTAAAGTTTCTCAGAAATACTGCGATTTTTGGGGGTGTGCGTCGGTAAAGAAATGTTTTTGTAAAAAATCAAGGAACTGTGTAACAGAAGTAATACATTTTTCGGTTTTATGGAAAAAATATCTTGTAATTCTTATAGAAAGCGGGAAACTTTTTCAAAGTTTCATTCGTCTACGATATATTGAGGTACATCCTTAAAACATTACATGAGAAAAGAAACATTTAAAGGAAGAAGGGTTTTTATGAAATCAATAGGTGTTGTGAGAAAAGTAGATGAATTAGGCCGCATTGTCATGCCGATTGAGTTGAGACGGGCATTGGATATTGCCATAAAAGACAGCATTGAGTTTTTTGTTGACGGAGATAAAATTATCTTGAAAAAGTACAAACCTCATGGCGTTTGTTTAATGACTGGAGAAATCACTTCAGAAAATAAAGAATACGGCAACGGTAAAATTACGCTAAGCCCTGAGGGTGCACAGCTGCTTCTCGAAGAAATTCAAGCCGCTTTAAAAGAATAAAATTATGCTAAAAAAGGCGGAGTGATGTCATCTCCGCCTTTTTTGCGTGCCAATTTTTGATTACCGCCGCCTAAGATAAGACATCAAGATATTTGGTAATGAATGATTTGGGATACTTTACATATTTTACTCAATTATTTGTCGAAGAATGGTACAATAAGTAGAGAAACACAAGCGGCAGGTGGTCATATGAGAAAATATCAAGCTCGTATCATTTCCATCATTTTGGCAATGATTTTTATAATGTTTTGGGATTATTTATTTTATTTTATAGGCAAAAACCCGATTAATTGGCCTGTTGATATTGTGTATACTGCAGTCACGCTGGTAAGTGTCTGGATGCTGGCTTATTATATTGATGAGAAACAGCAGCTGGTTAAGAAAATGAAGGATAACGAATGGAAGTATAAACAGCTTTCTGAAGAAAAAAACCGCATCATGGATAATTTGCAGGAAATCGTATTTCAAACGAATGCAAAAGGCGAAATTACATATTTAAACCAAGCGTGGGCATCAATAACCGGCTTTTCAATCAGTGAATGTATGGGAACAATGTATAACGATTACTTCATAAAAGAAAAGCACGTAGCCGACCACATTAACACCCAAATCCAAAACAAAGCGTCTTCTGGCATGTTTACGGCAAAATACGTGACAAAGAACGGCACGATTTTTTGGGGAGAAGTTCATTATAAACTTTACTATGACCGGGATGACCAATTTACAGGCAGCCTGGGTACAATGTCAGATATCACTGAGCGGAAAGAGGCTGAAGATGAGCTCATTGAGATTAATGAACGGCTGGCGAGGGAATCTCAGAAACTATCAATCACAAGTGAACTTGCCGCAGGTATTGCTCATGAGGTCAGAAACCCTTTAACATCTGTCAGCGGTTTCCTCCAGATTATGAAAACACAATATCCGGACAGAAAAGACTATTTTGACATCATCTTTTCAGAGATTAAAAGAATCGATTTAGTGCTCAGCGAGCTGCTGCTGCTTGCAAAACCGCAGGCAATCAGATTTAAAACACACCAGCTTAATGAGATCTTGAAACAAGTCACGACATTGCTTGATACCAATGCAATTCTGTCCAATATCGTCATAGAGAAAAATTTCAAAGAGACAGATGGCTGTATGATTAATGGAGACGAAAATCAGCTGAAGCAGGTCTTTATCAACATCATTAAAAACGGAATTGAGGCAATGCCAAAGGGTGGTGTCGTAACCATTTCAACTGCTAAAACCGCCTCTCATGCAGTGATAAGCGTAAAGGATGAAGGAAACGGCATGCCGCAGGAAAAGCTGAAGCAGATTGGCAAACCTTTTTATTCAACAAAAGAAAAGGGCACTGGACTGGGACTTCCCATTTGTTTGAGAATCCTGAAGGAACATGACGGGGAATTGAAAATCGAAAGTGAAGCTGGAAAAGGCAGCGTCTTTCAAGTGGTTTTGCCTTTAAAATCAGACAGCTGAGAGGAGAAAAATAAAGTGAACTCGCTTCTGTTTGTATACGGGACATTAAGAAAGTATGAAAAAAACCATCATTTGCTGGCACAATCGGCATGTATCAATGAGCAGGCGAGAACAAAGGGAAGTTTGTTTGCTGCAAAAGAGGTGCCCACAGCTGTTTTTTATGGTGAAGGCTATATATACGGCGAAGTATATGAAGCAGATGAATTGTGTATACATAAGCTCGATCAATTTTTTCAAGGATATCATAAACAAACGGTGTTTGTAGAAACGGATGTCGGGATTAAAAATGCGCTTATTTATTTTATGAACAAAGACGGGTTTGCCGGCTTTACGAAAATAAGCAGCGGCGACTGGAAAGAACATCAGATGATCAGCAAATCGAAAAATCCCATTTATTATTTTGCCTATGGATCATGCATGGATAATGCCCGCTTTCAAAAAGCGGGAGTCGATCACTATTTTCAAGATCCAGTAGGAAGAGCTGTTTTAAAAGGATACACAACCCGCTTCACGCTAAAAAGGGATGACGGTTCAAGAGCGGACATGTTGGAAGACGGAGGAACAACAGAAGGCGTTTTATACCGTATCCCTTATTCTGCTCTCTCCTATCTATATAAAAGGGAGGGCGTCGAATCTCTTACGTATCGGCCGGCATTTGTAGACGTTGAAGCTGGCGGTAGGCACTACAAAGACTGCTTAACCTTTCTCGTCCTCCAAAAAGAAGCGGAAATTGCCCCGCCTCAGCACTATCAGATTGAAATCGAACGCGGAGCGGAGCTGTATTTGTCGCCTGAGTTTACTGAAAAGCTCAAGCGGCATATGAATTCGCTGCCAAAAGGATAACACTGTAACAAAAGAATATGATAAAATTTGATCAATATCATGTCATATAAAGGAGCACCACGATGAAAAAAGAATTTGCGGTAATTGGGCTGGGCCGTTTTGGTGGCAGTATTTGCAAAGCATTAAGCGAAGAAGGCGTCGAGGTTATGGCAATGGATATCGATGAAGATAAAGTCAACGAGTATGCCAAGATTGCATCTCACGCAGTTATCGGTGATTCGACAGACGAATCTGTCCTGAAAAATTTAGGCCTGCGAAATTTTGACCACGTTATTGTAGCAATCGGGGAAAATATTCAAGCGAGTATTTTAACGACACTCATTCTGAAAGAACTTGGCGTCCATACGATTACAGTTAAAGCGCAGAACGATTATCACGAAAAAGTGCTGTCTAAAATTGGCGCGGATCACATCGTCCACCCAGAACGCGATATGGCAAAACGAATTGCGCATAATATCGTGTCCAACAATGTACTTGACTATTTGGAGCTGTCTGAAGAGCATAGTCTTGTTGAAATCGTAGCTAACAGCCGCCTGGCTGGAAATACACTTCTCGATTTAGATATTCGCGCAAAATACGGTATTAATATCGTAGCCATAAAAAGGGGCAAGGAAGTCATCGTATCACCGCTTGCAACCGAAGTCATCCACCAAGAAGATATACTCATTGTTATTGGATCAGTTACAGACATCTCCCGTTTTGAAAAAAGAGTTCTTCATACTAAATAGCAGTCAAATAAGCCGTCCTCAAAGGGCGGTTTTTCATATTATCAGAATATAACAACTTTAATGAACTGAGCGCCAATTTCTTAAAATTTCATTGACTAAGCACAGGCGTTCCGATAGCATATTGTACCATATAATAAAAAAGAGGAGGGGCCTATTTGAATAAAGAAGCGCTAGTCAATAGGCTGAATGCTTCAGCCAAAAGACAAAAAGCTGATATCGTCATTAGGAACGGAAAAATCATGGACGTATATAATCAAGAATGGATATATGAAGATATTGCGATTACAGATGGAGTTATTGTAGGCCTCGGTGAGTATGAAGGCGAAAATATTATTGATGCAGAGGGACAAATGATTGTTCCGGGTTTTATTGATGGACATGTACATATTGAGTCATCAATGGTTACACCGATTGAGTTCGCTAAAGCAGTGTTGCCTCATGGCGTGACGACGGTTGTTACAGATCCGCATGAGATCGCAAATGTGTCTGGTGAAAGAGGGATTGTGTTTATGCTTGAACAAGCTCGGCATACACCTTTGAATATCCATTTTATGCTTCCTTCCAGTGTGCCTGCCGCAAGTTTTGAGCGATCAGGCGCAATTCTCAAAGCTGCCGATCTCAAGCCTTTTTATGAAGAAGAAGAAGTATTAGGGCTGGCTGAAGTTATGGATTATGTGTCGGTTCAGCAGGCTGAAAAAGACATGGTTCAGAAACTGCTCGATGCCCGTGTTGCAGGAAAACGGATAGACGGTCATTTAGCTGGTTTATCAACAGACCTCATTAACATTTACAGAACCGCATTTGTCTTAAATGACCATGAAGTAACATCGAAGGAAGAAGCCCTTGATCGTATCAGAAGGGGCATGTATGTCATGATGCGTGAAGGATCTGTCGCCAAAAACACGCTCAATGTGCTGCCGGCGGTGAATGAAAAGAACGCACGCCGGTTCTTTTTTTGTACGGATGATAAGCATGTGGATGATTTATTGTCAGAGGGAAGTGTAAACCATCAGGTGAAAATGGCGATTCAAGCCGGACTTGATCCGTTTTTAGCCTATCAATTAGGAAGCCTCAATGCGGCCGAATGCTACGGATTAGATACAAAGGGAGCGATTGCCCCGGGTTTTGACGCTGATTTGCTCTTTGTATCTGATCTGGAAAATGTCACTGTCACAATGACGATGATAAAAGGGCAGACTGTTGCTGAAGACAGCAAAGCGGTCTATCAGGATCATGCTTCAACTGCAGCACCAGATCAGGCACTGCTTGATTCTGTTAAGCTTGCTGCTCCTCTTAACAAACAGGATTTTCATATGCCAATCGATTCAGAGCAGCAGATCAATGTCATTCAAATCATACCAAATCAGCTTGAAACAAGATTAGTACAAGTTCCGGCTCCTGTTGCCCGCGAATTTGAGCCTGACACTGAGCTTGATTTGTTAAAGATTGCAGTTGTTGAGCGGCATAAAGGATTAAAAGAAACCGGACTTGGTGTTGTGAAAGGTTTTGGATTCAAGAGCGGAGCGATTGCCACAACCATTTCACACGACTCCCATAATATTATTGCTGTCGGAACGAATGATGAGGATATCGCGGCGGCAGTTAATAAGCTGCAGGAAATTGGCGGAGGATTAACGATTATAAAAAATGGGGAAGAGCTCCATTCAGTACCGCTGCCGATTGCAGGGTTATTATCCGACCAATCTGCAGAGCAAGTGAATCAAAGCTTGCTGACGCTTCATGATAAATTGCCGTTAATCGGTTTCACAGGCGGATTTAATCCATTTTTGACATTGTCGTTTTTAGCGTTGCCTGTCATTCCTGATATTAAAATGACGACTACGGGCTTATTCGATGTAAAATCATTTCAACACATATCACTGCAATAAAAAGAGGCACTCCCTTAGGGAGTGCCTCTTTTTTTAAACCTCCATAATGATCGGCAGGATCATTGGACGGCGCTTTGTTTTTTCGTACAAGAAAGGTGCAAGCGTGTCTGTAATCTCGTTTTTGATTTCAGACCATTGAGTCGTTTTTCGTTCCATTACTTTTTGTAAGTGATTTGAAATGAGCTCTTGAGCGTCGTTGATCAAGTCGCCAGATTCTCTCATGTACACAAATCCTCTGGAAATCAAATCTGGACCCGCTGAAATCTTGAAGTCGTCCATGTCAATGCTGACAACAACGATGACAAGTCCTTCTTCAGAGAGAATTCTGCGATCACGAAGTACGATATTGCCAATATCACCGATACCGCTTCCGTCAATGTACACTGAACCGGACGGGATTTTTCCTGCAACTGAAGCCTCGTCGCCTTTAAGCGCTAATACTTCACCATTATCCATGATAAAGCAGTTTTCCTCTGGGATGCCACAATCTGTTGCAAGTTTGACATGCATCTTTTGCATTCTGTACTCACCGTGAATCGGCATGAAGAATTTAGGTTTGATTAAACGAAGCATCAGCTTCTGTTCTTCCTGTCCGCCGTGACCGGATGTATGGATATCGTTAAGAGGGCCATGAATAACCTCAGCACCCGCACGATACAGCTGGTTGATTGTTCGACTCACGCTGATTGTGTTGCCTGGGATAGGGGATGAAGAAAATACGACTGTATCCCCAGGATTGATTGAAATTTGGCGGTGTGTGCCGTTTGCAATTCTTGATAACGCCGCCATTGGTTCCCCTTGGCTTCCTGTACATAAAATTGTTACTTTATTAGCAGGCATACGATTGATTTCGTTATGCTCAATAAACGTATTTTTAGGACAGTTAATATAACCGAGTGTCTGTCCAATTTCGATAGCCGATTCCATACTGCGTCCAAATACGGCAACTTTTCTTCCATTTTGTACAGCAGCTTCAATTACCTGCTGCAAGCGGTGAATATTCGACGCAAATGTAGCGAAGATAATTCGGCCGTCCACCTTGCGGAAAATGTCATGAATGCTTTCTCCTACACGGCGCTCAGACATGGTAAACTCCGGATTTTCACTGTTTGTGCTGTCTGAAAGAAGGCACAAAACGCCTTCTTTACCGATTTCGGCCATTTTCGTTAAGTTTGCCGGCTCGCCGACTGGAGTAAAGTCGAATTTAAAATCCCCAGTATGTACGATGTTTCCGGGCGGCGTTTTTACAACAATGCCGTAGGAATCCGGAATACTGTGTGTTGTTCTGAAGAATGACACAGCCGTTTTGCGGAACTTTACAATATCATCCTCGCCGATAATGTTCAGTTTCGTCTGTCTTAATAATCCATGCTCTTCAAGTTTATTCCGAAGTAAGCCGATCGCGAGTTTTCCGCCGTATACAGGAATATTCACTTGTCTGAGCAGGTATGGAATACCGCCGATGTGGTCTTCGTGCCCGTGGGTGATAAAAAGCCCTTTAATTTTATCTTCGTTTTTGACTAAATACGTATAATCAGGGATGACGTAGTCAATTCCGAGCAGTTCGTCCTCGGGAAACTTGATCCCCGCATCAATCAGTACAATTTCATCCTGGAATTGCACCGCGTACGTATTTTTACCGATTTCGCCCAAACCTCCGAGGGCGAAAACAGCAGTCTGATCATTTTTTACAAATTTCATACCGCTCATAACTCCAATACTTTAAAATTTTCGCTCTGTTGTTCATATTCTAAGAATGCACCATCAACAGGTGTAATAAACTCAATATTAAATTTCTTTTCTTTCAGCTTTGTTCTGACGTCACGCTCAGATACGCCTTCAATATAAAGTGAATCTGTCTTTTCCCGAACAGGTACTTCGTCAGCCTTCTCTTGATAAAATACCTTATAAATCATTCCAAATCTCTCCTTAAATGCCGTATGTTAGACTCGCTCATTCTATTATATTCGAAAACGGAATATAAGGAAAGCCTTGAGCAAAATAAGGATCTCTCAAAAAGTGAAAGATCCCTTGTCAGGCAATTGCTTTCTTACGGAGCATTCCGTTCCATTGTCTTCTGAGTTTCTTTCTTAATTTACGCAGCATTAGCCAGTCCCTCCTTTAAATGAAAAATTTGTCCCAGAGTTCTTTTATACAAATAGTATACGGAGATTGAGGAAGACTTTTCGTGGTTATTAATGGAATTTAATATGATTTTTGAACGAAATTGTTTGCTGAATGACAATCTTTTTGTATGATGAGGGTGGGAATTGCAGACCAAGACGATAAAGGGGAAGTTGCGATGGATTCTAAATTAATCTTTTTTGATATTGACGGCACAATATATGATCATGATAAGAATATACCGGAAAGTACGAGAAAAACCGTGGCGGAGCTGCAGCGCCAAGGGCATCATGTGTTTATTGCCAGCGGCCGGTCTCCATTTTTGGTTAAGCCGATTTTGGAGGAGCTGGGCATCCACTCATTTATTTCCTACAATGGACAGTTTGTTGTCTTTGAAAATCAAGTGATTTATAAAAATCCGCTGCCTGAAGATGCAATCAGACGATTATTAAAGCAGGCGGATGAAGGCAAGCATCCTGTTGTGTTTATGGCCGAGGACACGATGAAAGCGACTGTTGCGGATCACCCTCATGTTCTCGAGGGAATCGGCAGCCTTAAAACCGATTACCCAGAGGCCGATGACCTTTTTTATGAAGGAAAAGAAATTTTTCAGCTTCTTTTATTTTGTCAGGATGAAGAAGAAAAAGCTTATGCCGCTTTTCCTGAGTTTGATCTGGTTCGCTGGCATGAGCTATCGACTGATGTTCTGCCGCACGGAGGTTCGAAGGCAGAAGGAATCAAAAAAGTGATTGAGCGTCTTCCGTTTGATATCGGCGATACATATGCTTTCGGCGACGGATTAAATGATCTGCAAATGATTGAATATGTAGGGACAGGCGTTGCTATGGGAAATGCTGTTCCCGAACTGAAAGAAATCGCGGACTTTGTAACAAAGCCGGTGGACGAAGATGGAATTGCATACGCTGTCAAAGAATTGGGCCTTTTAAAATAAAGAAACGGCTGGCATTGTGCCAGCCGTTTTTTCTTTTAGCGCTCAATTGCGATTGCATTTTCAGGTTCTTTGAAAGGATTTTCCTTATCAATATGATCATAGAACATAACGCCGTTCAAATGATCGATCTCATGCTGAAACACAATAGCCGGAAATCCTTTTAAACGAATATCAATATTTTCGCCTTCTAGTGTTGTTCCTTTTACTCTGATGCGAGCATAGCGGGGAACATAACCGGGAATCGCTTCATCTACAGAGAGGCAGCCCTCGCCGCTTGTTAAGTAGCTTTTTTCAACTGAATGGCTGACGATTTTAGGATTAAACAGAGCATAGCTGTATAATTTACCGGAAGCATCTTCCGCATGAACGGCGATCATTCGTTTTTTGATATTAATTTGAGGAGCTGCGAGCCCTACGCCAGGGCGCAGCTTGTATTTTTCGGCTAATTCCGGATTTTGGCTGTTTTTAACAAATTCGATCATGTCGGCCAGCTGCTGTTTTTCTGCATCAGTTGGAGGCAGCTCAACAGGTTCGGCAGTCTCTCTGAGGGCTGGATGGCCGTCACGTACGATGTTTTCCATAGTAATCAAGAAACTTCACTCCTAAAGCTTAATATGTAAATTATATCGGATTTCTTCACAAAGGTGCAACGAAACGAATGACCAGCCGTATATGGCTGGTCAATTTCATGCTGTGTGGTTAGCAACAGCCTCCGCCTAAATAAGCAGCTCCGACAATGATTAACAGAATGAATAAAACAACGATTAGCGCAAAGGTGCGGCCGTAGCCATATCCGTAGCCACCATATCCGTAACCACCATAACTGCAGCAGCCTCCGCCGTAACCATATCCATACATATTACATAACCTCCTCTTTTAATTACGCCAGAGCCTTTATAAGTAGGCATAGCGTCTAATATAACCTATGTAAAAACAAAAAAGTTGTATGGTCATCTGTCCTGATTTTTCACTTTTTTGATTTAATTTCAGTATTGCATTAATACAGCACGACTATTGCCAAATGTCCCCATGGATTCTATAGTAGAAATTGTCAAGATTGGGGGTTTTAACGTGAAAGACGCAATAAAACGGCGGCTTGGAATGAAGATCGGAGCTTTTTGTGCCATGGCACTGATATTAACAGGATGCATGGGACAGGACCCGGTTGATTCACTTCATCATTCATTAGAAAAAGCCGCGGAATCGGAAAAGCCATTTCAAGAAGAACAAAAAACACTCAAAGAATTAGAGGCCAAAGAAAATCAGCTTTACGATAGTGTTATGAAGCTCAATATGGATGATTATAAAAAAATTGTTGCTTTATCTGATAAGGCGCTTGAAAATGTCAGCAAGCGCGAAGAACACCTAAAGCTTGAAAATGACAGCATGAAAAAATCGGAAACGGAATTTGAGGAAGCAAAAACGTCAGCGGAACATATTAAGGAAAAAGACATAAAAGAAAAGGCCGATGCCGCAGCAAACCATATGGAGAAAAGATATACATCATATGGCACTATGTATAAAGAGTATAAAAAAGCGCTTGAGCTTAATAAAAAACTGTATATGCAGCTGAAAGACAAAGATTTGACAAGAGATGATCTGGATCAGCAGATCGATAAAGTCAATGCTTCTTATGAAAAGATCCTTAAATATAGCGGAGAATTTAATGAACAAACCGAAAAATATAATAAAGCCCGGGAAGATTTATATGATGCTGTAGGCTATCGTGTGAAAAAGAGCTGACTCGATCAGCTCTTTTTTTGAATGAAATGCGATTCGGATTTCGTTCAAAATTTTCATTTCTATTGTAGTACAGCATAGTAAGGTATACTAGTACAGTTTTGGGTGCGGTTGGCATCTGTTTTTTTGTTGAAAATGTAAAGCGAATACATTTATTGAAAATCAGCGATGAAAACGATTGACGGTTCTTCTTTATTTGGTGTAAACTAATCCATGTTAAGCGGTGTTGTATTAGTTTTTTACAACTTCGAAATAATACAGTTCAAAGCAGAGTGTAACTATCCTACATAAAAGGTTTTGGCAAACTGGGGATCGGCTAAAATATAATACGACTTACTGCTGATACTTTAGGGTACCCTAAGTTTGTATGTATAAAAGGAATGCACGTCTAATGACTGTTTAAAAGAAAGGAAGAGGTGACTTAGTATGGCTGCAAAAACGAAAAAAGCTATCGTTGACAGTAAGAAGCAATTTGATGCCATTAAAAAGCAGTTCGAAACGTTCCAAATTTTAAATGAAAAGGGAGAAGTCGTGAATGAAGCGGCGATGCCTGATTTAACTGATGATCAATTAAAAGAGCTAATGCGCCGCATGGTATTTACGCGTGTGCTTGACCAACGCTCTATCTCATTAAACCGTCAAGGACGTCTCGGATTTTACGCTCCTACTGCGGGTCAAGAAGCTTCTCAGATTGCAACGCATTTCGCGCTTGAAAAAGAAGACTTTGTTCTTCCTGGATACCGTGATGTGCCTCAGTTAATTTGGCACGGCCTTCCATTATATCAAGCGTTTCTTTTCTCTCGCGGACATTTCAGAGGAAACCAAATGCCTGATGATGTGAATGCCCTTTCTCCACAAATCATTATCGGTGCTCAATACATTCAAACTGCCGGTGTTGCGCTAGGTCTTAAAAAACGCGGTAAGAAAGCTGTCGCAATCACTTACACTGGTGACGGCGGAGCTTCTCAAGGGGACTTCTACGAAGGAATTAACTTTGCCGGAGCTTATAAAGCACCTGCGATCTTCGTGGTACAAAACAACCGTTACGCGATTTCAACTCCTGTTGAAAAACAATCTGCAGCTGAAACAATTGCACAAAAAGCTGTAGCTGCCGGTATTGTCGGCGTACAAGTAGACGGAATGGATCCGCTTGCTGTATACGCAGCAACTGCTGAAGCACGCGAGCGCGCAATCAACGGCGAAGGTCCAACACTAATTGAAACACTTACATTCCGTTATGGCCCGCACACAATGGCTGGTGACGATCCTACTAAATATCGTACAAAAGAAATCGAAAATGAGTGGGAACAAAAAGATCCGCTTGTACGTTTCCGTGCGTTCCTTGAGAACAAAGGCTTATGGTCTGAAGAAGAAGAAGCAAAAGTAATTGAGGATGCGAAAGAAGAAATTAAGCAAGCGATCAAAAAAGCTGATGCTGAACCGAAGCAAAAAGTAACTGATTTAATGAAAATCATGTACGAAAAAATGCCTCACAACCTTGAGGAGCAATTTGAAATTTATACACAGAAGGAGTCGAAGTAAGCCATGGCGCAAATGACAATGATTCAAGCAATCACGGATGCGTTACGCACAGAACTGAAAAATGACGAAAATGTCTTAGTTTTCGGAGAAGACGTTGGTGTAAACGGCGGCGTATTCCGTGCGACAGAAGGATTGCAAAAAGAATTCGGTGAAGACCGTGTGTTTGACACGCCACTTGCTGAATCTGGTATCGGCGGTCTTGCCCTTGGTTTAGGCTTAAACGGCTTCCGTCCGGTAATGGAAATCCAATTCTTCGGATTTGTTTATGAAGTAATGGATTCAGTTTCTGGCCAAATGGCTCGTATGCGCTACCGTTCTGGCGGACGCTGGACTTCACCTGTAACAATTCGTTCTCCATTCGGCGGCGGTGTTCATACTCCTGAACTTCACGCTGACAGCTTGGAAGGTCTTGTTGCACAACAGCCTGGTATCAAAGTTGTGATTCCATCAACTCCTTACGATGCCAAAGGGCTTTTAATTTCTGCGATCAGAGATAATGATCCTGTTGTCTTCTTAGAACACATGAAGCTTTACCGTTCTTTCCGTCAGGAAGTTCCTGAAGAAGAATACACAATTGAGCTTGGAAAAGCTGACGTGAAACGTGAAGGTACTGATCTTTCAATCATCACTTACGGCGCAATGGTTCATGAATCATTAAAAGCTGCTGAGGAGCTTGAAAAAGACGGCATTTCTGCTGAAGTTGTCGACCTTCGTACAGTAAGCCCACTTGATATCGATACAATTATCGCTTCTGTAGAAAAAACAGGACGCGCGATTGTCGTTCAAGAGGCACAAAAACAAGCCGGTATTGCTGCAAACGTAGTAGCAGAAATTAATGACCGTGCGATCCTGAGCTTGGAAGCACCTGTACTTCGCGTTGCAGCGCCAGATACAGTATTTCCTTTCTCTCAAGCGGAGAGCGTATGGCTTCCAAACCATAAAGACGTTCTTGAAACAGCAAGAAAAGTGCTTGAATTTTAATCAAACTGCATAATCGAGAGGGAAGATGAACGTTTTCCCTCTATTATATATCTGTTTTCAATGCTTACGATGTAAACTTTAAAATTGCTTAATCAAACTAGGAGGTCGAGAACTGTGGCATTTGAATTTAAACTTCCAGATATCGGGGAAGGTATCCACGAAGGCGAAATCGTAAAATGGTTTGTCAAGCCTAACGACGAGGTAGACGAAGATGATGTACTGGCTGAAGTCCAAAATGATAAAGCAGTAGTAGAAATTCCTTCACCTGTTAAAGGAAAAGTATTAGAATTAAAAGTTGAAGAGGGAACGGTTGCAACTGTTGGACAAACGATTATTACGTTTGATGCACCTGGTTACGAAGATCTTCAATTTAAAGGCAGCGACGAGTCTGACGATGCGAAAACTGAAGCACAAGTTCAGTCAACTGCAGAAGCTGGACAAGACGTTGCGAAAGAAGAGCAAGCTCAAGAGCCTGCAAAAGCTACTGGCGCAGGACAGCAGGATCAAGCTGAAGTTGACCCGAACAAACGCGTGATCGCTATGCCTTCCGTACGTAAATATGCTCGTGAAAAAGGCGTAGACATCCGTAAGGTTACTGGTTCAGGCAACAACGGACGTGTTGTAAAAGAAGATATCGACAGCTTTGTAAACGGAGGAGCGCAAGAAGCTGCACCGCAAGAAACAGCTGCACCACAAGAAACAGCTGCTAAACCGGCTGCTGCACCAGCTCCAGAGGGCGAATTCCCAGAAACACGCGAAAAAATGAGCGGTATCCGTAAAGCAATTGCAAAAGCGATGGTTAACTCTAAACACACTGCTCCTCATGTAACGTTAATGGACGAAGTGGACGTAACAAACCTTGTTGCACATCGTAAACAGTTCAAACAAGTTGCTGCTGATCAAGGAATCAAGCTGACTTACTTGCCTTACGTTGTAAAAGCTCTTACATCTGCACTGAAAAAATTCCCTGTTTTAAACACGTCAATTGACGATAAAACAGATGAAGTCATCCAAAAACATTACTTCAACATCGGTATCGCTGCTGACACTGAAAAAGGCTTGCTTGTACCGGTTGTGAAAAATGCAGATCGTAAATCTGTCTTTGAAATTTCTGATGAGATCAATGGCCTTGCAACAAAAGCTCGTGAAGGCAAGCTTGCTCCAGCTGAAATGAAAGGCGCATCTTGCACAATTACAAACATCGGTTCTGCCGGCGGACAATGGTTCACTCCGGTTATCAACCATCCAGAAGTTGCGATTCTTGGTATCGGACGCATTGCAGAAAAAGCGATTGTTCGTGATGGCGAAATCGTAGCAGCTCCAGTCTTAGCTCTTTCTCTCAGCTTCGACCACCGTATGATCGACGGAGCAACTGCGCAAAATGCATTAAATCACATCAAGCGTTTACTGAACGATCCACAATTAATTTTAATGGAGGCGTAATGTTATGGTAGTAGGAGATTTCCCTATTGAAACAGATACTCTTGTAATTGGTGCGGGACCTGGCGGCTATGTAGCTGCCATCCGCGCTGCACAGCTTGGACAAAAAGTAACAGTCGTTGAAAAAGCAACTCTTGGAGGCGTTTGTCTGAACGTTGGATGTATCCCTTCAAAAGCGCTGATCAATGCAGGTCACCGTTATGAGAATGCAAAACATTCTGATGACATGGGAATCACTGCTGAGAATGTAACAGTTGATTTCACAAAAGTTCAAGAATGGAAAGCTTCTGTTGTCAACAAGCTTACTGGCGGTGTAGCAGGTCTTCTTAAAGGCAACAAAGTAGATGTTGTAAAAGGTGAAGCTTACTTTGTAGACAGCAATTCAGTTCGTGTTATGGATGAGAACTCTGCTCAAACATACACGTTCAAAAACGCAATCATCGCTACTGGATCTCGTCCTATCGAATTGCCAAACTTCAAATATAGTGAGCGTGTCCTGAATTCAACTGGCGCTTTGGCTCTTAAAGAAATTCCTAAAAAGCTCGTTGTTATCGGCGGCGGATACATCGGAACTGAACTTGGAACTGCGTATGCTAACTTCGGTACTGAACTTGTAATTCTTGAAGGCGGAGATGAAATTCTTCCTGGCTTCGAAAAACAAATGAGTTCTCTTGTTACACGCAGACTGAAGAAAAAAGGCAACGTTGAAATCCATACAAACGCGATGGCTAAAGGCGTTGAAGAAAGACCAGACGGCGTAACAGTTACTTTCGAAGTAAAAGGCGAAGAAAAAACTGTTGATGCTGATTACGTATTGATTACAGTAGGACGCCGTCCAAACACTGATGAGCTTGGTCTTGAGCAAGTCGGTATCGAAATGACGGACCGCGGTATCGTGAAAACTGACAAACAGTGCCGCACAAACGTACCTAACATTTATGCAATCGGTGATATCATCGAAGGACCGCCGCTTGCTCATAAAGCATCTTACGAAGGTAAAATCGCTGCAGAAGCTATCGCTGGAGAGCCTGCAGAAATCGATTACCTTGGTATTCCTGCGGTTGTTTTCTCTGAGCCTGAACTTGCATCAGTTGGTTACACTGAAGCACAGGCGAAAGAAGAAGGTCTTGACATTGTTGCTGCTAAATTCCCATTTGCAGCAAACGGCCGCGCGCTTTCTCTTAACGAAACAGACGGTTTCATGAAGCTGATCACTCGTAAAGAGGACGGTCTTGTGATCGGTGCGCAAATCGCCGGAGCAAGTGCTTCTGATATGATTTCTGAATTAAGCTTAGCGATTGAAGGCGGCATGACTGCTGAAGATATCGCGATGACAATTCACGCTCACCCAACATTGGGCGAAATCACAATGGAAGCTGCTGAAGTGGCAATCGGAAGTCCGATTCACATCGTAAAATAATTTTCATATCAAAAACAGCCCTCGCTCAAAGCGGGGCTGTTTTTTTATTTTGACAGCACATGCTGTAATGGTTTAATGATGTCTTCTTTCTTTTTCACACACCCTTCGATTTTCACCACGACATGGCGCTGATCAACAACCATAAGGGTAGGGACAGTTTCAATCTCATCTTCCCAGCCTTCTTTTTTATCATAGACCTTCATTTTATCTATTTGCTCGGGATAATCTTTTTCTAAATCAAGCAGTGCATCGTAATAAGGCGCTTCCTGGTCTATTTGGTTCTCATCAGAAAAAAACAGGATTTGTGTATGATGAATGTTGTCAATCCGGCTTTTTTTCATCGGATTGATGGTGGAAAGCGTACAGCCCGATAAAGCAAATACTATTATCAGCATGGGGAATACCGCGCGATATCGCATCTATCTTCTCCTCTGTATAAACAGTAGTTAACTAGCTTTAGTTTATCACGAGAGGCGGCTTAATCTGCTTCTTGTTACCTAATTGTTATATAATTGAAACCGTTTTTAAAGTGAGATTACATATTATATCAATCGTTTAAAATAGCAACCTGGGGTATATTGAATTTTTTGCTGCATTCTTGGATGAAAGTTCAAGAAAACGTGAAATTACATTATGTGCTGTGGCATATATATCGAGTAAAGCTTCTGTATGAAGAAGATATTGTATGATGGAAAATGGAAAAACAAGGTGAATATGATGAGATGAAATAAAATGTGTTATACAGTTTGTTGTTGACATTTTAAATGTGACATATTAATATAATAACAACAAAAGAAATTAAGCGTTTTCAAATTTCAAAGAAATGGGGAATAAGAGATGGGTACGATTGTTTGCCAAGATTGCAACGAAGCCATTCATTACTTTGAAGATGAGAAAGTGACAACATTATACGGAACATGCTGCGGACAATGTCAATGTCCTGTTGATGAAGAGTAAAAAAAGCATGCGGCTTAAAGCCGCATGCTTTTTATTTTTTATTGAATTGCTTTTTGTTCTTTGATGACTCGGATCATATGTAAAGTCGAGTCCTCAGGTCCTTGAACAGGGAGGCCTGCGTCAAGGTTTTTAAAAATGTAGCTGATGTTTTCTTCTGTAATAATTTCTCCTGGGATGAAGATTGGAATACCAGGCGGATATACCATGACAAATTCAGCAATAATCCGTCCGGATGCTTCTTTTAATGGGATGACTTCCGTATTTGCATAGAAAGCATCACGCGGAGTCATTGCCAATAAAGGTATTTCTGGAAGCAGAACCTCAGTTTGCTGATGTGTTACATCTTGTTCTGACATTTGCTGTGCGATCTCAGTTAAAGCCTCTACAAGCCGGTCTGCATCATTTTGGCTGTCACCAGGAGTGAAAATACACAAAATATTGTACAGATCAGAAAGTTCAACCTCAATATTAAAGGATTCACGAAGCCACTTTTCCACGTCATGTCCTGTCAGGCCAAGACTTTTCACAGAGATAATCAATTTTGTCGGATCATAGCTGTAAGCTGCTTTCGACCCAAGAATCTCAGAACCGACACAATAAATGCCTTCAATCTGGTTGAGGCGATCTCTCGTCTGATTGGCAAGCTTTAGTGTTTCCTCAGCAAGCTGGTGGCCTTCTGTTGCAAGGCGTTTTCTGGCAACATCCAAAGAAGCAAGAAGCAAGTAAGAAGTTGACGTAGTTGTCAGCATGCTCAGGATGGATTGCACTCTGTCTTTTGATACAAGGCCCTCTCTCATGTTTAAAATCGAACTTTGCGTGAGTGATCCGCCCAGCTTGTGTACACTTGTCGCTGCTATGTCCGCTCCTGCCTGCATAGCCGATAGCGGCAATTCGTCGTGAAAATGAATGTGAACGCCGTGTGCTTCATCCACAAGCACTGGCACATCAAACGAATGAGCGAGTTCTACGATGCTTTTTAAGTCGGCTGCAACACCGAAATATGTCGGGTTGATGACGAGAAGCCCTTTTGCATCCGGATGTTCGGTAAGCGCCCGTTTAGCAGATTCAAGTGTAATGCCGTGGGAGATGCCCAATTCATTGTCAATTTCAGGATGGATAAAAATTGGAACCGCTCCGGAAAATACAATAGCTGTCATAATTGATTTATGAACATTTCTTGGAATAATAATTTTATCACCAGGTCCGCAAACAGCCATTACCATTGTCATAATGGCGCCGCTTGTTCCTTGAACAGAAAAAAATGTATGATCCGCTCCAAATGCTTCAGCAGCCAGATCTTGTGCTTGTTTAATAATGCCTTTTGGCGCGTGCAGATCGTCTAATGGTTCAATATTAATTAAATCTATGCTTAACGCGTTTTCACCGATAAATTGTCTGAATTCTGGGTCCATTCCTGCCCCTTTTTTATGGCCGGGAATGTGGAATTGAACAGGCTGTCTGCTTGCATGCTTTTTCAGTCCTGTGTATAAGGGTGTTTCATGTTGCGACAATTGTTTTCCCACCTTTGTAATCATACCTATGCATAATAGTGTGTATTAAAATCAGTTTCTCAACCGTTTTTTAGACGTAAAACAAATGAATTATATTATGAACTTGAAAGAATGTAAAGAACAATTTATGATCAAATGAAGATGCTTTCTCTTAAGGGAAGTAAATCTACAAGGAGTGAAGAAAATGGAGTATCAATATCCGATGAATGAAGATTGGACAACCGAAGAAGCAGTGGATGTGATTGCATTTTTCCAGCAGGTTGAGCTTGCATATGAAAAAGGGGCGGATCGTGAAGAACTGCTTAAAGCTTACCGCCGTTTCAAGGAAATTGTACCGGGGAAAGCCGAAGAAAAAAAGCTATGCGGCGAGTTTGAGGAACAAAGTACATATTCTCCTTATCGCACGGTCAAACAGGCGAGAGAATCTGATCACGCGAAGATTAAGATGTAAGAAAAAGAGCCGGGGGATATCCCGGCTCTTTTTTATGCTTGTGATACTTTTTGGGTGAGACGGTACAGAAAAGCCAGCTGCTTAAAGGCATCGTCGATACGCTGAAGGAATTCCTGGTTATTCATATTCAGCACTTCTTCTTTTTGGAGCTGGATGCCGCATAACAGCTCAGCTTTCTTTACAGTCTGCAAACGCTCAAACAGTGTCTTCAGCTGTTCCTTGTCCATTTCAGACTGTTTATGTACTCCCGGTTTTGTGTGATCTGCAGACCAAACGAAGCTGTCAGGGATATTTTTCGTAATGGTTTCTTGGTTCATTTCAAGCAATTTGCCGTATTCTTCTTTGATAGGGGATTCATAAATAATCGCGAACCACACAAAGACGTGGCTTTCCCATAAACCAATTTGGAAATGTGGCAGTTTTTTATAGCCTCTTTTGCTGTTTGCGAACGCCACCCAGCTGTCAGCAGGGGGATTGACGGATCTTCTTGCATGCTTTGCCACATGCGGAAACATTTCATCTCCGGTTAAAGCTGATAAAGTTGGGGCAAAATGTTCGCCTAGAGCTGTAAGCTTCGGACGGACCGTCTCTTTTAATACTTCCATGCGCGCGTCTAAGCCTTCTATTGTAAATGTGTTAAAGTCCTCTTCAGTGAAACGCATTTGTGTCATGATCTTCCTCCTTCATGCTAAGTATACATATTTTATCACAGTTCATACGAGCTTCAAAAAGATTGAGTGCGTTTGAAGTAAGGGGAAATGTGGTAATAAACGAATAGGTAAACACACAATTTTCAGAATCATGTTGCGCGTAAATAGAACAATCATACGATATAAAAAGTAATCATTGTTGAATGGCAAAATGGGATGCTTTTTTACAAACAAATGATCTCTGGAAGGGGCGAAAGACAATGAGGCAAGTTGTAAAAGAGGGATTTAAGGAAGAGAAAAACAATCGTGTTGCTGTCTGGAGACTAGAGGTTGATTATGAATTGGCAACCCTATATGAAGCAATGCAGAAAGAAAATGAAGAGCAGATTGAACAAAGCAAAAACAAACTTGAGCGACTTAGAAAAGAATGGATTCGTCTTAACGGGTAAAAAAGCGATAGTGAAAACGAACCGCATGAATGGTTCGTTTTTACGTGAGAAGGGATATTTTTCATTTTCCTTGCTTTTTCATTGCCGTTATCAGTATCCTATAAAATAAAAGGTCTACATAGAAGAGAGGTACGAACGAATGACAAATTGGACGGAAATTGATGAGATTGCAAAGAAGTGGATAAGAGAAGCAGGCGCGAGAATTACACAATCCATGCATGAAAGCCTGACAATTGAAACGAAATCAAATCCGAATGATTTAGTCACCAATATTGACAAAGAAACCGAAAAGTTTTTCATTAATCGAATTCAAGAAACTTTTCCGGGACATCGGATACTCGGTGAAGAGGGGCAAGGAGACAAAATCCACTCACTTGAGGGAGTCGTATGGATTATTGATCCGATTGATGGGACGATGAATTTTGTGCACCAGCAAAGAAATTTTGCGATTTCCATTGGGATTTTTGAAAACGGTGAAGGGAAAATCGGTTTAATTTATGATGTGGTGCACGATGAGCTGTATCACGCATTTAGCGGCAGAGGAGCTTATATGAATGAAACGAAGCTGGCTCCATTAAAAGAAACCGTCATTGAAGAAGCGATTCTTGCCATTAATGCAACATGGGTAACGGAAAACAGAAGAATTGATCAAAGTGTGTTAGCGCCACTTGTGAAAAGAGTCAGAGGCACACGCTCCTACGGTTCTGCCGCTTTAGAGCTGGCAAATGTCGCGGCAGGAAGAATAGATGCTTACATCACGATGCGGCTTGCGCCATGGGACTACGCAGCCGGCTGTGTGCTGTTAAATGAAGTAGGAGGCACCTATACGACCATTGAAGGAGAGCCGTTTACCTTTTTAGAAAACCACAGTGTGTTAGCCGGAAACCCATCTATACATAAAACGATATTTGAAGAGTATCTTCATGCTCGGAAGTAGGCTATTTGAGCAGGATGATCTCAGCTTGTTAGAAAAGCTCGCGGAGGCTCATCCTGTATGGAAAGAGGAGGAGTTTGGAGATAAAGATGCAGAAGACTATATCATTTCCTACTCCATGTACAACGGTTCATGGCTTGTATGGGAAAAAGACGGTATGCCTGTTGCCGTCAGCTACCATCTCGAGTGGTCTCCTTCAAACGGTAAGCCGTGGCTCGGAACGGTCCTGATTGACCCGGCTGAAGAAAAAAAGGGACATGCGAAGATGATCATTGAACAGATCAGCAAATTGCTTAGAGCGAAACATAAAGCGATGTTTGCGGGAGTTCCCATTGAGCGCAGTGAATGGATACTGTTTTTAAGCCAATGCGGATTTGAACAGCTGAAAACGGAAAAAGATGAGAAAGGCAAATCATTTATGATCCTGGTGAAGCCTTTAGCAGAAGCTGCCATATGATAATGGCAGCTTATTTGCTGCATGCGGGTTCAATAAAAAGCCTCTCAAACATTGAGAGGCTTCTGATAATTTGAAAATTATTTTTTTACCGCATGAATATAATGAATCGTTTCAAACGCTGACAAATTGTCTTTTCGATTACTAAAGAAAAGGTCATTAATGTCGTCTGGTGATAGATGTTCATAGATCAGTAAACCAGATGACTCTAACAGATGTTCAATCTCTTGATAAGTGAAACATGATTTCATCGGTTCCCCGCTTGCGGCAGCCATCTTCACCATATGTTCAACTCGATTTGACGTCCCTTTTGCTGTAAAAAGTGTTTCGTCCGCATAATCAAAAACAATAGAGCTTCCAGGCGGGACATGAGAAAATAAATTGCTGATCAAGCTTGCATTTTCTTCCCGTGTTACATAATAAGACACTCCGAGAAGGCTGAAGAATGTTTTTGTGTTTTTAAATCCTTCATCTAAGAGAGGATCATACGAAAACGTTTTGGTGAAATCCATAGGAACAAAATGAAGATGACTCGGAATTGTCAGATTTGCATCCTTCAGCTTATTTTTTTTGAATTGCTGTGTAGCCGGATGGTCAACCTCGAAAACCTGTAAGCTGTTTTCTAATTCTGGATGCCGAAAGCAGAAAGTATCCAGCCCCGCTCCAAGAATGACATACTGTTTTGCCCCCAGGATTAATTCGTTGTGCAAGACTTTTTCACAATAAGAAGCACGTGCTAGGGGCGTGGGAGACAGCTGGATTTGTGCAACCCATTTTAATATTTTTTCAGGATCATTTTGAAGACGTTCGGCGATCTCTTTGTTGAAAAACGATATTCCTTGAATCATATTTTTACTGATGTCGATAAACTCTTTTTCGTTAATGAGATCTTTTGCGATAAAATCATCAAAAATAAGAGGTGTGTCATATCGGCTGTGATATGCACGGGCAAAAGCTGAAATTAGAGACGTTAAGCTGGACTCATTTTTCCTCATGAAATGATCCTCCACAAAAAATAAGATTCCCCTGGCCAGGAGAATCTTATTATACATACAAATATATTGATAGTAAATTTTAGCATAAATAAATTTTTTTGTCAATGTTTTTGCTCTTGACTGGACGCGCGATCCTTCACATAGCCACGTGACCTGTAGCAGAATTCGTCTATCAATTATGTGGACTGAATCATTAGCTTTTATAAAATGCGCACTTGCGGCTGCATCCTTCTTTTTGCAGATCAGAAGCCGTTTCTGTCTCATGGCAGCATCTTTTCGTCGTTTCTGCTGAGAGAGAAATCAAGATATGTAACAAAAAAAGCCTGAGGGATCTCAGGCTTTTTCTAATATTACAATCCAACAGCATTCCAGGCTGCTTCAACTTTAGCGGCATCAGTTGAGCCGTAGAGGTCACGGGCAGACTGAATGAGAGCTGCCTTGGCATCTTTGAACGTGGAAGAAGGCGTGAGGTACGTTGTTAACGCACGGTAATAGATTTGCTGTGATTTAGATACACCAAGTTTTGTGATGGTGTTGTAAGCGGCTTTGTTTGGAATTCCGCTGTTTGTGTGTACACCGCCATAATCGCCTTCATCTGTGTTTGGAAGGTTTCTGTAATTGGCGTAATTGTCAGGCTGGTTGTATTTTGTAGGGTTGGACAGGCTGCGAAGAGCAGGCTGGCTGACCGTAATGTCTTCACCGATGTCCCAGTCTTCTGTATCGTTAAAATACCCGAATACGTCAGAGAAAGACTCGTTTAATGCACCTGGCTGATTTTCATAAATCAAGTTGGCTGTTTCTTGGGTGACGCCATGTGTCATTTCATGCGCTGTCACATCTAATGAGCCGGAAAGCGGAGAGAAGAATGAACCGTCGCCATCACCGTAAATCATCTGGTCTCCTGTCCATGCAGCGTTATTGTATTGAGTGCCATAGTGAACGGAAGAAACGATTTTACTGCCTTTGTTATCATAGCTGTTTCGTTTAAAGTTTGAATAAAAATAATCGTACACTTTACCGAGGTTATAGTGTGCGTCAACGGCTGCCCGCTGTGATGAAGATGTAAATGTTTTCGTTGTGCTTGAGACAAGCGTGCCCGGAAGGCGGCTTTGTCTGTTTTGCAAGTCATATGTGATGATTTGGGTGCCAGTTGGTTTTGAAAGATCTCTTAGAACATATTTTCCGCCTTCATAAGAGATGTTCAATGGAACAGTTGCGCCCTTTAGAGTTGTTCCGCTTCCAGTGGCGGCGGCATGTTCTACTTTATTTTGCTGTTTTAAAATGCTGCCTGTTTCGGCGTCAACTAAGACTTCCCAGTTTGCAGGTTCAGGCTCGACATAGCGAATCGTCACGTCGTAAGCAAGACGATAGCTGCCGTCTTTTGTTTCTATCGCTTTCAATTCGGCTTTATTGCTGTTTTTGGCCGCTCCGTTAGAAACAGCGTCTGGTGATTTGCCGATAGCTTTGAAAGCGAGTGCCAGCGCTTTTTCAGAAGAGACTTTTTGGCTGTTATCTGTTTTTGCAGCAGATTGATTGTGTAATTCACCATTGACCGCATAGACATTATCGGATTTATCGACGTGAACGATCACTTGCGAATCTTTAATTGGCACTCCGTTAACGACAGGCGCATATCGAAAGTGCTTGTATCCAAGGGCATCAGTCGTGCTTTCAACAAGCTTCAGCCTTTTGGAAGGATCACCTTTAAAAATGTTGCTGTTCTTTTTCAAAAACTGCTTGACAGCCTTGTCATTTGGTGCAGAGAGTTCTGATTGCGCAATCGCATTTTTGGAGAGGAAATTTGTTTGATTCTCTTTAAGCTGATGACCTTCAGCAGCCTGAACACCAGGAAGGCTGATTGATAAACTCATAAACGAAGCAGCGACAGCAACAGACAATTTCTTACCTAAACCCACAATAAATCCCCCTTTTTGAAAATACTGAAAACTTTATATTGTTATATTAAACTAGCATTCTGGAATACTCAACAAAAACTAACATAACTAGACAAAATTGATAGTATTGTCCTGTGTTTGTTTTTGTTGAATAATATCAAGATGAGTCAAGTGTCATGTGACGGTTCACTCAAGAGTTATGTTTTTTACATATCAAGGGGAAGATGAGATATTTTTGTTTCATCTTGAAACTTTTTGAAAAGTCCGCTGTCTAACCGAATGAGGCCTTAATAAGAAGTAAAGGATTGTTGTTCGTGTTGGAGTTATTCAGTCATTATGTATTGCATTTCGAACGTTATTTTATATTAAGCAGACAAAGCACCCTGCTGATTCAATGGTCAATTGTTGTTCTGGCGGGTTTATATCTTTTGGGGCATCATCCCAAAATAAACCGGCAGCGCACAATGTTCTTGGCGGGTGTTATGTTGCGGATTGTGCTGCTGGCGGGAGTGTCTGTTGAACTTATTCACCAGGTGCAATCAACAAACTTCACCAGCGCTTACTTAAGAGAGGACGGAAAAGAACTGTTGCCGCTGCTGCATTTTTTGTTATACGGATATGTGCTGCTGACGGCTTTTCACTATATGTTGATGCCGCGTGATCATGGTGGAAAGGGTAAGTTTTATACGTTCGACCTTGCCGTTGTCAGTTTGCCAATCGTACAAATGATATTCAGTTTCTTTACGTATTGGAAGGAAAATCCGGATGGAGTCGAGCCAATTGCATTCGTGTTTCTGTTTTTCATTATTACTCTTTCTATTGTGTTGAATGTTGTGTTTTTCAAGCTGTATTGGAGAACAAATAAGATTTTACTAGGCTTATTTTATACGCTGATTATCGGACTGCTTGTCTTGCTGCTTGCGCCATATCCCAATCAAATCTCAAAAGATTATGGTGCAGTAATGCCATATACGATTTATTTGGCAATGGCGGGATTTTTGATGAGCTATCATCTGTTCCAAAAGTCAGGAAAGGTTTATGTGCGTGTGAATAAGTGGGTGACGAGGGCTGTCATGGTGTTTTTTGTCCTGCTGTTAAATCCGATATATAACATAGGAACGGCTGCTTTCGCTGTATCAAAGCCAGCAAATGTCCATGATTCATTCAATTTTGTCGGGGAGCACATTTCATCAGAAAAAGCGGAACAGATACTAAAGTCATTTTTTCCTACGGATGAAACACTTTATTTGCACGATACAAACATGGATGTGCATTATTTCTACTCATTTGAAAGCAAGAGTTATAAAGTTGAGGTAGATGAAGTATCGCAGCTGATTCGTAATTATGAATACTTACAAAAAGCGCATGGGAAAAAGCTAACGAATCAGGAGTACAAGCGAAAGTCCATCGCTTTCCTTGAGCGACACGGACGTGTGTTACATAAGGATCATATCGAAACAAAGGTATCAAATGAGGACGGCCAGACAGTCGTACGTATATACCTGAAAAACCAGCTTCATAAAAAAGATCATGCTGATGATGGCGCGGTATTTTATTGGGAAAAGGAAACCTTAATGGGGTTTAGTGAAGATCCATCGATTTACCAGCTTGACTCTCTATTGCATGTTCATATAACAGAACAAGACATTCAAGACAAAGTGGAACAAATGTTTACAGCGCTGAACATATTGAAACAGCCTTATCAGATCACTGATATTGAAAGCAATAGCCTGCTCGGAAGCATGGTGAGAGTTGAAACAAAAGATGGAATTGTATTGGAGTTTGATGGAGAATCCGGTAGTTTACACAGTCTCTCGATTCCAATGAAAAAGGAAATTTCACTGACTAACAGCCGGCTGCAGCGGCAGGTATTAACGGTCTTCGATGCTGATGTATCAGAAATGAAGAAAAAAAGCAGTCAGAGTGACATGGTGATGTATACTGATTCTTCTAAAACATATGAGTTTTTTGAAGATCAAGGTCAGCTAAACGTTTATGTATACAGCGATACACCTAATCAGTCATTCCCCTATACATATCGTAATGGAACATTGGCTTACGAAAAGGTAGCTTCTCTATATCAGGATGTTATTTACAAAAAGCGTATGCGTCCGATTATCGTTCAAAGAGGGGATGAACGGCATTATGCATGGCTGATCATTATTCAGCCGTTTGGTTCAAATCGCCATGATGCCTATGTAGTGGATGGAGAAACACAAGAGGTGAAAAGTCTTTATGAATCATAAAGAAAAAGAGTCTGTTTTTTTAGACTTATACGACCTGTATAAAGAAGGAGAGCTAGAGGATGAATCAATGGAATGGATGAAACAGCATGAATCCCTATTTCAAAAGAATGCGGAAGACTTAAAGAGTAAAACTTGTTTAAAGAGAAGTCCCGGTGCTGAAGAAGAAAGCCAAATCAGATATATGAAAGTATACCTGTCTTCCATGTATATCTGTTTCATTTTATTGGCCATTTGGATGACGGTGTGGTTTTACTTTTAATGAAGCATAGGGATTCCATTGAGAACTTGTATCGGCAGTATTATCAAGAAATTTTAAATTATTTATTCAGAAGGACTCATCATCTTGAAACAGCCAAGGACTTAGCGCAGGACACGTTTGTGAAAGCTCTTAACGGTCTGGCTTCGTTTAGGGGGCATTCTTCCATCAGAACATGGCTCTACACCATTGCGCATCATACCTTTATCAATTGGTACCGCAGGGATGTCAAATACCAATTTACTGATATCAGCAAAAATGAAGGGGTAACGCAAACAACTTATGAGCAGCCTGAACAGTATCTGTCACGAACGGTGAAAAGCGAAACACTGCGGCAGGAGCTCCTGAAGTTAAAAGATCAGCATCAATCCGTTTTGATTTTAAGAGAATTCCAAGACCTTTCTTATGAAGAAATCGCTGAGATATTAGGATGGAGTCTTTCTAAGGTGAAAACCACATTGCACCGGGCTAGATTAGAGCTAAAGAAACACATGACGAAAAGTAGAGAGGAGGAGCGGATATGACCTGCTTTCTAGTAAGAGACCTGCTTCCTCTGTATCTTGAAAGTGATTGCAAAAGAGAAACGGAACACGTTATAGAAGAGCATTTAAAAATGTGCAGCAGCTGCAAAGACATGTATGACACGATGGCTGAGCCATTTGAATTGGAAAGCGAACAGGCCGTTGAGGAGGCTTATCTGCCGGAAGAAGAACTGCGTTTTAAACAGAGGTACTATGGATTACTTATCATGAAAGCTGCCTGCTGGTTTGGAGCGGCGGTTGCCATGATGCTGATCATCAAATTGCTGATATAAAAAAAGCGCTTGTCCGATTCCGGCAAGCGCTTTTTCACATTAAGCCTGGGGATGAATCATATCGTAAATAGCGGCAAGCTGTTCTTGTGACATGGCACTGAAGAGTTTTTCATAAACGTCAGCTTGCAGTGGCGTTGCACCTGCTTGTAGCGCTGCGTCTTTATCATAGCTGTACACATCATCTTGTAGCACAATGGCTGCTTGAAGAATGTGAATCTTGAGAGAAACAGCGGAGAAAAATTGTTCAAGTGCAAGTGCTTCTTTTTCTGTGAAGCCAAGTTCAACTGCTTTTTCTGTATCAAATTTGTAATTTCCATCCTCGAGATACACACATTGTGAAACAATGCTGAAAAATTCTGATGTCGATTCCCAGAGTGTAGCAATTACCTGAGCCTCTTCTTTTGTCATTCCTAACTCGACAGCTTTTTCGCTGTCAAAATAATATACACCGTCTTGTTCGTATATACATTGATTTAATATATCAATGAATGTATTGAGATCTTCGTTAGTGCTCGCCTGATGCTGGAGTTGAACAGCAGTGTTATCAACCAGTGTTTTTGCGCTGGCTGCATCAGGACCGAACGTTAATAGAGCAGCTGATGTCATTGCGGCAGTCGTTAACATAGCTTTTTTTACAAATGTTTTCTTCATGTTTCTTCTCTCCCTTTTATGAATTGTGCTACAAATTCCATTATAGGGAGTAGTTTCCGGTGGAGGAATAGGCGCTATGGTATTTTATGTGTATCGTTGCCGAACTACTTTTTGAAGGCTGCACGTGTGATCGTTAGAACGATTGTCTATGTATGAAGGCTGTTTTGCATCTTCCTGACTAAGAAACAGGGGAGATAAGGCTTAAGAAATGAAAAACACCGCTTTCTTTGCGGTGTTTTTTGATTACAATGTCGCCGGCGGGGCAATGCTTTTAATCAAGCAAGCCTTGTTCGCGCATTTTCTTTTTTAATGTAAATCCGCCGCCCATGACAGCGCAAACAAGTACAATGCTGGCGATAATGCCTGCAGGGCTTTTTTCAGCGATAAAGACGCCGATCAGCATAATGCTGAAAACCGCTGCAAATGCAAATAATAGTAAAAGCCAATTCATTTTTTTCATAAATTCCATCCCCTTTTACGTCTTATATTAAGTTTACAGAAAAACGTGACGCTTTTAAAGAGGATGTGTGATATAATATGAAAGTTATCTAATTTTTTTAGGAGATGAAAAAGTGAAACTTCGAAATGATCTTCGCAACATCGCGATTATTGCCCACGTTGACCATGGGAAAACGACTCTAGTCGATCAGCTTTTACATCAGGCTGGTACGTTCCGTGCCAACGAACAGGTTGCTGAACGCGCAATGGACTCTAATGATCTTGAACGCGAACGCGGCATTACAATATTGGCGAAAAATACTGCGATTAACTATAAAGATACACGTATCAATATTTTGGACACCCCTGGACACGCAGACTTTGGGGGAGAAGTAGAACGGATTATGAAAATGGTTGACGGCGTAGTGCTTGTCGTTGACGCATATGAAGGCTGTATGCCTCAAACTCGTTTTGTTCTGAAAAAAGCTCTTGAGCAAAACCTGAACCCTGTTGTTGTTGTAAACAAAATTGACCGTGACTTTGCTCGTCCAGAGGAAGTTATCGATGAAGTTCTGGATCTGTTCATTGAGCTTGATGCTAATGAAGAGCAGCTCGAGTTCCCAGTGGTATATGCTTCCGCGATTAATGGAACAGCGAGTCTTGATCCGAAACAACAGGATGAAAACATGGAAGCTTTATATGAAACCATTATTAAGCATGTTCCGGCACCTGTTGATAATGCAGAGGAGCCGCTTCAATTCCAAGTTGCCCTTCTTGACTACAACGACTATGTAGGCCGTATCGGAATCGGACGCGTATTCCGCGGCACAATGAAAGTCGGACAGCAGGTTTCTCTTATGAAGCTTGACGGGACGGCAAAGTCATTCCGTGTTACAAAGATTTTTGGTTTCCAAGGCTTAAAGCGTGTGGAAATTGAAGAAGCAAAAGCGGGAGACCTCGTTGCGGTTTCCGGGATGGAAGATATCAACGTTGGTGAAACGGTATGTCCTGTAGACCATCAAGATCCGCTTCCGGTGCTTCGCATTGATGAGCCGACACTTCAAATGACATTTGTCGTGAATAACAGTCCGTTTGCAGGCCGTGAAGGCAAATATGTAACGGCCCGCAAAATCGAAGAGCGTCTTCAATCACAGCTTCAGACGGATGTGAGCTTGCGTGTTGAGCCGACAGCTTCTCCTGATGCTTGGGTTGTTTCAGGACGCGGTGAACTGCACTTGTCAATTTTAATTGAAAATATGCGCCGTGAGGGCTATGAGCTTCAAGTGTCAAAACCTGAAGTTATTATCAAAGAAATCGACGGCGTACGCTGTGAGCCTGTTGAACGTGTGCAAATTGATGTTCCTGAAGAGCATACTGGCTCTGTCATGGAATCAATGGGTGCCCGCAAAGGCGAAATGGTTGATATGATCAACAACGGAAACGGCCAAGTCCGTCTCATCTTTACAGTTCCTTCCCGCGGATTGATCGGTTACTCTACAGAATTCCTATCATTAACACGCGGATTCGGTATTTTGAACCATACGTTTGACAGCTACCAGCCGATGCAGGCGGGCCAAGTCGGCGGACGCCGTCAAGGTGTACTTGTGTCAATGGAAAACGGAAAAGCAACATCATACGGTATTCAAGGAATTGAAGACCGCGGTGTCATCTTCGTTGAGCCGGGTACTGAAGTATACGAAGGAATGATCGTTGGAGAGCATAACCGTGACAATGACCTTGTTGTTAACGTCAGCAAAATGAAACAGCAAACAAACGTCCGTTCCGCGACAAAGGATCAGACAACTACAATTAAAAAAGCGCGCATCATGTCTCTTGAGGAGTCTCTAGAGTACTTAAACGAAGATGAATATTGTGAAGTAACACCTGAATCCATCCGTTTAAGAAAGAAGATCCTCAATAAGAACGAACGTGAAAAAGCAGCTAAAAAGAAAAAAACAGCAGGATTGTCTTAATCTCGTGCAGAATTTGAAAAGATAGAACCCGTACGTTTACAGGGGAGGGAATCTTTTTGAATGACGTAAGCGAACGCCTGTCGTTCTTCGCCGCTCTATATCAAGTAGACCGGCAGCCTGCGGCAGGCATGTGGCTGCTGTACGGCACGATTTTTGTGTTGGCCGTTATTGTATTTAAGCTTGGATTTGCTAAACGGCTTCCTGTATTAAAATCTGCAGTGGTGTATGTATTTTTGGCGTTGGGCTGCACTGTTTTGACTTTTTTAGGGGTGTTTTTGCCCGTGGCAGAAGGATTGGTCGTCGCTGCGCTGATTTTAATCATTTACAAAATCCGGCTGTATCAGTCGAAAAAAGGACAGTCTGCAAAATCATAAAAGACTCAGCTTTCAGCTGAGTCTTTTTTGTGTTCTGTATGGTTAAGCGGCCGCTTTATTTTTTGACTTTTTCTTTTTTCTGCTGTCCCGGGTGAAAAGTAAATTTTCCCGTTTTCAGCCGTTCCTCTGTTTTTTTGGCAATCCGATCGTGGCATTCCTGGCACATATATGTATGGATCGGGCGGTTTCGAAGCCGTTTCGCGATCAGGGTATCATCATCAATTGTTTCAATTATATCGCAAATAGAACATTTGACCCTCATCATATCACCTCTTTCACTAACATGTATTATAGCACGGATCAGAAGCTGTCCAAAATAAGAAAAAGCTAAAGCGCAAGGCTATAGCTTAGTCATTGTTGTTCTTTTTCATATGATGATCAGATTGATCGTTTTGCTCCTTCTCCATTTCCTGCTGCTGTTTTCTATTTAATTGGTCATTTTGCTGCTTTGTTTGCGGTTCGTCTTCATTGTCAATCACATCGTTAGGCACTTCGGGAAGCACTCGGCCGACAATTGCAGCTAATTCATCCAGTATGCCTGTTACCGGACGGCCCTCGCTGATTTCTCTGCTCATTTCGCGAAGGCGGCTGACCGTATCGGGATCAGCAATGACTACTGCGTTGGCGCCATATCGATCATTCTTTAGCGCCTGAGCTACAGAATATTTAATGGTTTCCACTTTGCTTCTGTCCAAAGTATCATCGACATCAATCCCAACAACAGCATAACCTCCCAGCACAACGGCTGTTGCATCCTTGACGTCGGGGTTTTTTTCAGCAACGCTGACAAGATGTTTGGCAATATCCGTTCTTGTTCCATTGTTTTTTGTTTCTTGAGTTGTGTCCTTTACGTGAATCGGTTTAGTCTCCTGCTGTCTTGTTGATTCTTTTTCAACATTCTGGCCCTGTTTTCCTTGTTGATAGGCACAAGCGGACAGGATAAGTGTCAGCTGTATGATAATGAAAAGAATTCGCACTTGCGGGTTCCCTCCTTAAAATGCTTTCATTAATTTTATTGTTGAATTAACCTTCTATCTTTATGCACAAAAACATATATTTTAGCAGGCATTCATCTTTTTCATCAAAAGAGAAGCAGGAAGAACTTTGACCCTTATATCAGGAGGCTGAGACTTGAGTAAAATTTATGTGTTAGATACGAATGTGTTATTACAGGATCCTAACGCGATATTTTCTTTTGAAGAAAATGAGGTTGTCATCCCTGCTGTCGTTTTAGAAGAGGTTGATTCAAAAAAACGGTATATGGACGAAGTTGGGAGGAATGCAAGGCACGTATCTAAGCTAATCGATGCGCTAAGACAAAAGGGCAGGCTGCATGAGCATGTCCCGCTTGACACCGGCGGCACACTGAGAATTGAACTGAATCATCGTTCGTTTCACCAGCTGCAAGAGATCTTTATTGAAAAGACGAACGATAATCGCATATTAGCGGTTGCGAAAAACTTAAGCCTCGAGGAAGAAACCAAGGAAAATGGCAGGCCGGTTATCCTCGTCAGTAAGGATGTACTGGTCAGGGTTAAAGCCGACGCAATCGGACTGCTTGCTGAAGATTTCTTGAATGACCGGGTTGTGGACAATGATGAAATGTACAGCGGCTATAAGGATTTATATATCAGCCAGCAGCTGTTCAGCTCTTTTTACGGGAAAAATCAAATTTCAATAAACGATGTGAAACAGCATGCGTTTTATCCGAATCAGTTTGCTTTAATGAAGGATGAGCTAGGAGGATCCTCCTCGGCAGTCGGAATTGCAGACAAAACCGGAACGGTATTAAAAAGACTCGTATTTGATGATGAACATATATGGGGAATCAGGCCGAAAAATGTACAGCAGACAATGGCATTAGAGCTTTTGCTGCGGGAAGATATTCCGCTTGTCACCCTGATCGGCAAAGCGGGAACCGGCAAAACGCTCTTAGCTTTGGCGGCAGGGCTATTACAGACAGAAGACTTGGGAATATACAAAAAGCTGGTCGTCGCAAGGCCGATTGTTCCTGTTGGCAAGGACATCGGATATTTGCCAGGCGAAAAAGAGGAAAAGCTAAAGCCTTGGATGCAGCCGATTTTTGACAACTTAGAGTTTCTGTTTAATGCGAAAAAACCAGGGGAGCTTGATGCTATTTTGGCGGGAATTGGCTCAATTCAGGTAGAGGCGCTGACTTATATCAGAGGGAGAAGCATTCCAGATCAATTTATTATCATTGATGAAGCGCAAAATTTGACCAGGCATGAGGTGAAAACTTTGCTGACGAGAGTCGGTGAAGGCAGTAAAATTGTCTTAATGGGTGACCCTGAACAAATTGATCACCCATATTTAGACAGTCTGAATAATGGTTTGGCCTATGTGGTTGAGCGGTTTAAAGGACAACCCATCTCAGGCAGCGTGAAGCTGTTAAAAGGTGAGAGATCAGGTCTCGCCCAGCTCGCAGCTGATTTGCTGTAACATTAAATGATTTCGATCTCTTTTACATCGGTAATCGGCTGTTTGTGATGGACCGGGTCTTCAAAGTAAATATGCACGGGGCCGCCTTCTTGAATCGGCTTGCCTGCCTCACTGAAATGGACAATACTGTTCAGAGCGGTTTCCAGAGAAACGGCGGCCTTTCCCGAACTTGTGACAAATACACATTGTGTCGCAGAGCTGTTCGGCTCAGCATTTTTCAGGACAGTCCCAAGTCTCATTGCGAAACTGCCGTTCATCAGTTTTTGCTTCTCATATTGCTTTTCCGTCTTTAATGTAGGCGGCGCGATTCGCCCCTCTCTGATGACGCGTTCCGGATCAAGGTCGGATTCATCCCCGGCTGATTGTAAATATGTGTCTTGACTGTCCCCTTTGCGGTCAAACGAAAATTTGCGATCATCAAAAATCCATACGCTTGGATCAATGGTAATTGGATATGTAACATTGCCTTTTACTTGGATAACGCTCATGATATGACCCCCTTCTCTCAAAATTATAAAAGTTTTCGCATGAATTGTCACTTTGTGTACAAATTATGTGTATTGAAATGCTGAGGGAACGAGGGTGTTTGCATGGTATGCCGGCATAATGATGAGCTTGAAGCCTTAGTGAAAAAGGCGAAAAAAGTAACGGACAAGGGGGAAGTAGCCAGCTATATTCCCGCCTTGGCAAAAGCTGATAAACACGACCTGTCAGTGGCGATTTATTATTCCAATAATGTTTGTCTGTCAGCAGGTGACGTAGAAAAAACATTTACGCTTCAAAGTATATCGAAAGTCCTTTCCCTTGCTTTGGTGTTAATGGAATACGGCAAAGATAAGGTCTTCAGTTATGTTGGACAGGAGCCGACCGGTGATCCGTTTAATTCAATTATCAAGCTCGAAACGGTGAATCCGAGCAAGCCGTTAAACCCTATGATTAATGCCGGGGCATTGGTAGTGACAAGTCTGATAAGAGGAAGAACGGTGAAAGAGAGACTTGATTATTTGCTTTCTTTTATCAGAAGGCTGACAAACAACCAAGAGATTACATACTGCCGGGAAGTGGCTGAATCTGAATACAGCACTTCAATGATTAATCGGGCGATGTGTTATTATATGAAGCAGTACGGCATTTTTGAAGATGATGTAGAAGCAGTAATGGATTTATACACGAAGCAATGCGCGATTGAGATGAACAGCTTGGATTTAGCGAAAATCGGATCTGTATTTGCATTGAACGGCAGACATCCAGAGACTGGGGAGCAAGTCATCTCAAAAGATGTCGCTAGAATTTGCAAAACGTTTATGGTGACGTGCGGAATGTACAATGCAAGCGGGGAATTCGCAATTAAGGTCGGAATTCCTGCGAAAAGCGGCGTATCCGGCGGGATTATGGGCATTTCGCCTTACGATTTCGGGATCGGCATATTCGGCCCCGCATTAGACGAAAAAGGGAACAGCATTGCAGGTGTAAAGCTTTTGGAAATAATGTCTGAGATGTACAGGCTGAGTATTTTTTAATTTATGTCATATGCTTAAATCCTCTTGCATTTTCTGTTGATACCCTTTATGATAAATAGAAGAATTAGGTACTCGCCTGGGGAACGGAGGGATACTTTTGGCTTCAGAGATGATAGTTGACCATCGGCAAAAAGCTTTTGAACTCTTAAAAGTGGACGCTGAGAAGATTTTGAAGCTGATCCGAGTACAAATGGATAACTTAACGATGCCTCAATGTCCTCTATATGAAGAGGTTTTAGATACTCAAATGTTCGGGCTTTCGAGGGAAATCGATTTTGCTGTCCGCCTGGGATTGGTTGATGAAAAAGACGGTAAAGACCTTTTATACACATTGGAACGCGAATTGTCTGCTTTACATGACGCGTTTACAGCTAAATAAATGATAAAACTCAAACTTATTAACAGTTTGGGTTTTTTTATAACCGCTATTTTTCTCTCATCTCATAAAAGACGGTCTTTTTTTACACATTCCTTCCGAATCGTATAGAGATTCTTCGTCTCGTTTGATAAATTGTAGTAAAATAAAAAAGATAAATACATAAAAACCATAGATAATGGAAGTTAGAAGCAGGGAAGAGGATGTTATGTTAAAAAAAATGCTAAAATCTTATGATTACTCACTGATATTCGCAATCGTTTTATTATGCGGATTCGGTTTAGTGATGGTATACAGCTCAAGCATGATTACGGCTGTTTCACGATATAACGTAAGCAGTAACTTTTTCTTCATGCGGCAGCTGTTTGCTTTAATTGCGGGTGGCGCTCTATTTATACTAATGGCTTTGTTTCCTTACAAGGCACTGGCCCATCAAAAGTTTCAGAAGGGGATACTGCTTGTATCTGTTCTTGCGCTTATCTCACTGTTTGTTTTCGGGCATGTTGCCGGAAACGCGCAGAGCTGGTTTAAAATCGGCGGAATGAGTATCCAGCCGGGGGAGTTTGTGAAACTGGTCGTGATTTTATACCTTGCAGCCGTATATGCCAAAAAACAAAGCTATATCGACCATCTATTAACTGGGGTAGCCCCTCCGGTAGTCATGACGCTTGTGATTTGTAGTTTAATTGCCATGCAGCCAGATTTCGGTACAGCCATGATTATCGGGCTGATTGCAACGTGCATGATCTTATGCTCCGGATTCAGCGGAAAGACACTGATGAGGCTTGTGATACTGGGCGGAATCGTTTTGATTTTAGTCAGCCCGATTATCTATTTGAATCAGGATAAAATTTTAACTAAAGGCCGCTTAGCGCGTTTTGAGAGTCTTGAAGACCCATTTAAGTATGCAAACTCATCAGGTTTGCAAGTGATCAATTCTTATTATGCGATCGGCTCAGGCGGCATTTTCGGTCTGGGGCTCGGTGAGAGTATCCAAAAATACGGATATCTGCCTGAATCACACACTGACTTTATTATGGCTGTCATTGCTGAAGAGCTCGGCATTTTTGGGGTTTTGTTTGTGATTTTCTTATTGGGTTTTGTCGTCATAAAAGGTTTTTATATTGCCAGAAAATGCGAGGACCCGTTTGGAAGTCTTCTAGCGATCGGCATTTCAAGCATGATTGCCATCCAGTCGTTTATTAACCTTGGCGGTGTCAGCGGATTAATTCCGATTACAGGGGTTACCCTGCCATTTATCAGTTACGGGGGCTCTTCTTTGGTGCTGCTGCTGGGGAGTATGGGGATATTAGCGAATATCAGCATGTTTGTAAAATATTCAGAGAATAAGAAAAAGAGAGAACCCTTGGCGACGAAGGGACTGAAAAAGAAACAGCTTAAAAAAACTGTTTATCAGTAAAAAACAAGTGTGTACAGGGGAAGGATATTCCGCTATGATAGATTATATTCCATTCGGGTAAGGGGGAAAAAAGTTTGTCTCAGCAATCGATACAAAAAGTATTAGTAGCAAACAGGGGAGAAATTGCAATCCGAATATTCCGGGCGTGTACCGAGTTGAATATTCGTACAGTTGCGGTCTATTCAAAAGAAGATTCCGGTTCCTACCATCGGTACAAAGCGGATGAAGCATACTTAGTCGGTGAAGGGAAAAAACCGATTGATGCTTACCTGGATATTGAAGGGATCATTGATATTGCGAAAAGAAACAAAGTCGATGCAATTCATCCGGGATACGGTTTCTTATCTGAAAATATTCATTTTGCGAGACGATGTGAAGAAGAAGGCATCGTATTCATTGGTCCAAAATCCGAGCATCTCGATATGTTTGGTGACAAGGTAAAAGCGCGTGAGCAGGCAGAAAAAGCCGGAATCCCCGTGATTCCCGGAAGCGACGGTCCTGCCGAAACGCTTGAAGCTGTTGAACAATTTGGACAATCTAACGGTTATCCGATTATCATTAAAGCTTCGCTTGGCGGCGGCGGCCGCGGTATGCGGATTGTCAGAGCTGAAAGTGAAGTCAAAGAAGCATATGAACGTGCAAAATCAGAGGCGAAAGCAGCCTTTGGCAATGATGAAGTTTATGTAGAAAAATTAATTGAAAATCCGAAACATATTGAAGTTCAGGTGATTGGAGACAAGCGGGGCAATGTCGTCCATCTTTTTGAGAGGGATTGCTCCGTTCAAAGACGCCATCAAAAGGTCATTGAAGTGGCGCCGAGTGTCTCGCTGTCACCTGAATTAAGGGACCAAATTTGTGAGGCGGCAGTTGCGCTTGCCAAAAATGTAAACTATATAAATGCGGGGACGGTCGAATTCCTTGTTGCAAACAACGAGTTCTACTTTATTGAAGTAAACCCTCGCGTACAAGTTGAACACACGATAACAGAAATGATTACTGGTGTCGATATTGTTCAAACTCAGATCCTTGTTGCTCAAGGACACAGCCTTCACAGCAAAAAAGTAAATATTCCTGAGCAAAAGGACATTTTTACAATCGGCTATGCCATTCAGTCACGGGTTACGACTGAGGATCCGCAAAATGATTTCATGCCTGATACAGGAAAAATCATGGCTTACCGCTCAGGCGGCGGTTTTGGTGTCCGTCTTGATACCGGAAACAGCTTCCAGGGCGCCGTGATCACACCATACTATGATTCACTTCTCGTTAAGCTTTCAACTTGGGCTTTAACATTTGAACAGGCAGCTGCCAAAATGGTGCGAAACCTTCAGGAGTTTAGAATCAGAGGCATAAAAACGAACATTCCGTTCCTTGAGAACGTTGCAAAACATGAGAAGTTCCTGACAGGGCAATATGATACATCTTTCATTGATACAACGCCTGAATTATTTAATTTCCCTAAACAAAAAGACCGCGGAACGAAAATGCTCACTTACATCGGCAATGTGACAGTAAACGGTTTCCCCGGAATCGGGAAAAAAGAAAAACCGGCGTTTGACAAACCGTTAAGCGTAAAAGTAGACGTTGATCAGCAGCCTGCCAGAGGAACAAAGCAAATTCTCGATGAAAAAGGCGCAGAAGGGCTTGCAAATTGGGTTAAGGAGCAGAAATCTGTCCTTTTAACTGATACGACATTCAGGGATGCCCACCAATCGTTATTGGCAACTAGAATCAGATCGCATGATTTGAAAAAAATCGCAAATCCGACGGCTGCGTTATGGCCTGAACTATTCAGTATGGAAATGTGGGGAGGCGCGACCTTCGATGTAGCCTACCGATTCCTGAAAGAAGATCCGTGGAAGCGTTTGGAAGATCTTCGCAAAGAAGTGCCGAATACCTTATTCCAGATGCTGCTTCGCTCATCAAATGCGGTCGGCTATACGAATTATCCGGACAATGTGATTAAAGAATTTGTGAAGCAATCAGCTCAATCCGGTATTGATGTGTTTCGTATTTTCGACAGCTTAAACTGGGTAAAAGGGATGACGTTAGCCATTGATGCCGTTAGGGATACCGGCAAAGTGGCAGAAGCTGCGATTTGTTATACGGGAGATATCCTTGACAAGAACCGGACGAAGTACGACCTTGCATATTATACATCGATGGCGAAGGAGCTTGAGGCGGCCGGAGCCCATATTCTCGGGATTAAAGATATGGCAGGGCTGTTAAAACCGCAGGCTGCATATGAACTCGTTTCTGCGTTGAAAGAAACGATCGACATTCCGGTTCACCTTCATACGCATGATACGAGCGGAAACGGTATTTATATGTATGCGAAAGCTGTTGAAGCCGGCGTTGATATCATAGACGTGGCGGTCAGCTCAATGGCGGGATTAACGTCACAGCCTAGCGCGAGCGGATTTTATCATGCGATGGAAGGCAACGACCGCCGTCCGGAAATGAATGTCCAAGGCGTTGAATTGCTGTCCCAATATTGGGAGTCGGTGCGTAAATATTATAGTGAATTTGAAAGCGGAATGAAGTCTCCGCATACTGAAATTTATGAACACGAAATGCCAGGGGGCCAATACAGCAACCTGCAGCAGCAGGCCAAGGGAGTAGGCCTTGGCGACCGATGGAACGAAGTCAAGGAAATGTACAGACGCGTGAACGATATGTTCGGTGACATCGTCAAGGTAACGCCTTCCTCAAAAGTTGTCGGAGATATGGCACTTTACATGGTGCAAAACAATCTGACTGAAAACGACGTTTACGAAAAAGGCGAATCTTTAGATTTCCCTGATTCTGTCGTGGAGCTTTTCAAAGGAAATATCGGCCAGCCTCATGGCGGATTCCCGGAAAAACTGCAAAAGCTAATCTTAAAAGGGCAGGAGCCGATTACAGTCAGACCGGGCGAACTGCTTGAGCCGGTGTCATTTGAAGCGATCAAACAGGAATTTAAAGAGCAGCATAACTTGGAAATTTCAGATCAGGATGCTGTGGCATATGCCCTTTATCCTAAAGTCTTCACTGATTATGTGAAAACGACAGAAAGCTATGGAGACATCTCGGTATTAGATACACCGACATTCTTCTACGGCATGACATTAGGTGAAGAGATAGAAGTTGAAATTGAGCGCGGCAAAACGCTGATCGTTAAGCTGATTTCAATCGGTGAGCCTCAGCCTGATGCCACCCGCGTCGTTTATTTCGAACTCAACGGGCAGCCGCGTGAAGTAGTCATTAAAGATGAAAGCATTAAGTCTTCCGTTCAGGAAAGGCTGAAAGCAGACCGGACAAATCCAAGCCACATCGCAGCTTCTATGCCTGGAACAGTTATTAAGGTATTGGCTGAAGCAGGCACAAAAGTCAATAAAGGTGATCATTTGATGATTAATGAAGCGATGAAAATGGAAACAACGGTTCAGGCGCCTTTCTCAGGAACAATCAAGCAGGTTCATGTGAAAAATGGTGAGCCGATCCAAACGGGAGATCTGCTCCTTGAAATTGAAAAAGCATAATAAACAAAGAGTGTATATCATTTGATATACACTCTTGTTTTTTTATATAGAAAATGTGGAGTGAAACAGATGGTTAGAAGAGATATAAGGGGACTTCAGAGATTATACAATACTGTCACAAGCCCAAAATAAATAGAGGCTTATACAGCCAATATTTTAGATGCTTTGTAGTATGCCGTGCATATTTCTTTAAGCACTATCTGATTTAAAAGGCTTTAATACTTATGTTCGCGGGCTATAGATCCATATGAAATTTCTATAATCACGATAAGAAAGGGGACAGACCGAAGTGAGCTGCTCACTGATCATCAAATTCAGCAAAGGCTGGCCATTGAAACAATAAAGCGCCAAAACAAGACATGAAAAAAGACCAAAGCCGCCTAAGGCTTTGGTCTTGAGTCCTTATGATTGCCTAGATTCATAACGGAAACGAGCAATCAATAATAAGAAGTAGCATAGAACGCCAAACAGACAGGCAATAAAGAACGAGTGGGCAAGTGCAAAGCCCAGAGCCAGTTCAGAGTATACGATCATAATCCCGGACAGTGCCTGTAATGTAATGAAAATAAGACATGAGATCCATCCCCAAAAGATCTGTTTTTGATCTTTATAGGAGATAATAGCATGAACAGCGGCAACAATAATCCATACAAATAACAGTAAGGCTGCTGCTCTGTGGCCCATTTGCACCCATTCATGGAATTGGGTCGGAAGTCCATTGTTCAGCGGGCTGCACAGCGGCACATCAGGACATGCCAGGCTTGATTCAGTGTGTCTTACATATGCGCCTGTATACACAACGATATAGGAATATATTAAAATTCCTATCATGTGAAATTGCATCTTTTTGCCGATTTGAAGCGGCTTAACCAGTGTTCTGACTGATTTATCAGCTTCAAATATGAGCAATGTCAAAATAAGCACTGAAGCAAAAGAAATTAATGAGATGCCGAAGTGAAGCGCCATAATCAGCGCGTTCGAACCGAATACGACAGCCAATGCGCCAAGCAATGCCTGAAGAAATAAAAAGATAATTGACATGATCGCGAGAAACGTTGTTTCACGGAAAATCGGCGTGATTTTTCTCCATGACCAAAACGCAAGGCTTAGCACAAGGATAATAGAGATTCCGCTTGCGAATCGGTGGCTCCATTCAATAATTGAAGCCGGATTCAGTTCAGGGAAAAAACGGCCGTGACACAGCGGCCACTGTCTGCCGCATCCTTGGCCGGAACCTGTTTTTGTAACGAGGGCACCCCCGATTAAAACAATTAGCATGACAAATGTCGTCAGAACACCGAGAGCTTTTAATGCTTTATTCATACAATATTCACCTTCTTAACATACTGCTGCAATTTTATATACGTTCCAAGTGTAAGCGAATATGTGTTTTGTGGCAATTCCCAGAGCCTTTTGTTCACAAAAATATAATAGAATGACGGCTTCTGGAAAATGTACACTTGATTATTCATGCCGGGTCTGATAGAAATAAGGTAAACGCAATGCCGATTTGGAGATTGCCTTTATCTTTGGTAAAATTCATAAAAAGTTCACAAATAAATTCCTGTTTGTCGTTTAATATTTAATAGGATGTTTTTTTACAAGATGTTATCTTGTATGATAGAGTTGCAGGTTATTTTATTCTCCTGCGTTAGGTTTGTAAGGGAGGTTTACGTTATGGCTAACTCCAGAATCTTAAATGATACAGCTATAGACGGACAAATTGAAGAAACAACGGCATGGAAAGATTTTCTGTCCCTTATTAAAATAGGGATCGTCAATTCTAACCTCATCACGACTTTCACTGGAATGTGGCTTGCACTGCATATATCCGGTTTAAGTTTTTTAGGCAATATAAACACCGTTCTTCTTACGTTAATCGGGTCTTCACTGATTATTGCGGGCTCCTGCGCGATCAATAACTGGTATGACCGGGACATTGACCATCTTATGGAGCGTACGAAAGTAAGACCGACGGTTACGGGTAAAATTCAGCCGAGTCAGGCGTTATGGTCTGGAATTTTGCTGGTTGCTTTAGGATTGATCATGCTGCTGATGACAACTGTCATGGCTGCTGTTATCGGTTTTATCGGAGTCTTTACGTATGTTGTATTGTACACAATGTGGACGAAACGCCGCTATACGATTAACACAGTAGTAGGAAGCGTTTCCGGTGCAGTGCCGCCGCTTATTGGATGGACGGCAGTGGAAGGGAATATCGGTGTCGTAGCATGGGTGTTATTCATGATTTTATTTATTTGGCAGATTCCTCACTTCTTAGCATTGGCTATTAAGAAAACAGAGGATTACAGAGCTGCAAATATTCCGATGCTTCCTGTCGTATACGGATTTGAAGTGACAAAAAGACAAATTATTGTGTGGGTTGCGTGCCTGATGCCGCTTCCGTTTTTCCTTGGTAGTCTGGGTCTTCCGATTGTCATTCTCGGCTTGCTGTTAAATATCGGCTGGCTGATTCTTGGCTTAATGGGATTCCGCTCCAAGAATATCATGAAGTGGGCAACGCAGATGTTCGTTTACTCGCTTAACTACATGACAATCTATTTCGTTGCCATGGTTGTCTTGACGCTTTTCTAAAAAATAGATATGATGCTTGTTTTATCGCTTCAAAATAAACGATGACAACTAGTAAATGCCGCCTTGACCTCTTGTTTAATCAGGCGGCTTTACTTTTATACATAGATGGCATTTTGAGTAAAAAAACTCATAATTTAAGAGAAGAGGAAATGTAAGTGCTTTATTGGTGATAGGTTGGATGGCGATAGATTTCGATCCGCTTTCCGCCTTTGTATTGACCAGAAAAGGGGTTGGGTGAAATGGTAAAGCATTGGCGTCTTATTTTATTATTAGCCTTAGTGCCGCTTCTATTAAGCGGATGTGGAAAACCTTTTTTATCCACGCTCAAGCCTGCTGGCGAGGTGGCTGATAAACAGTATGACCTGACAGTGCTCAGCACATTGATTATGGTGGTTGTTGTTGCAGTAGTATCTGTTATCTTCTTTTATGTGATTGTGAGATTCAGAAGATCACGGGTCGGTGAGAACACGATACCGAAACAGGTAGAGGGGAATAAATTTTTAGAAATCACATGGACCGTGATCCCGATTTTGCTGCTCATTATTCTTGTGATTCCTGTTGTATTATATACGCTGGAGCTAGCGGACACATCACCAATGGATAAGAAAGGCCGCAAAGCTGAGGATGCTCTTGTAGTCAATGTTAGGGCAAATTTATACTGGTGGGAGTTTGAGTACCCTGATTACGGCATTATCACAAGCCAGGAGCTGATTGTACCGACAGATCAGCGTGTATATTTTAATTTAAAAGCCTCTGATGTAAAACATTCCTTCTGGATTCCTTCAGTTGGAGGAAAACTTGATACGAATACGGATAATGAAAATAAGTTCTTCCTGACATTTGATTCAAAACGAAGCAAAGAGGCAGGAGATATGTTTTTTGGGAAGTGTGCAGAGCTTTGCGGCCCTTCACATGCGCTGATGGATTTTAAGGTGAAGACAATGTCTGCAAAGGAATTTCAGGGCTGGACAAAAGAAATGAAAAACTATAAATCTACAGCAGAGAGCGATTTGGCTAAGCAGGGTGAAGAACTGTTTAAAGAGAAAAACTGCCTGAGCTGCCATGCGGTAGAGCCGAATGATAAGCGTGCAGAAGCCGCTAGAACGGCACCCAACTTGGCGACCTTTGGTGAAAGGACAAAAGTGGCAGGGGTGAAAGAGGCCAACAAAGAAAATGTGAAGGCTTGGCTGAAGGACCCTGACAGCATAAAGCCGGGGAACAAAATGACAGGCACATATCCAAAGCTCTCAGACAGCGAAACAGATGCGCTTTATGAATACTTAAAAGGCTTAAAAGCGGAAAGCAAGTAGGGAAGAAAGGGAGATATTGGGGGAGGTCACATATGTTGAATGCGCTTACAGAAAAGCGGACGCGCGGATCTATGCTTTGGGATTATTTGACGACGGTGGACCATAAAAAAATCGCGATTCTTTATTTAGTGGCAGGGGGATTCTTCTTTCTTGTCGGGGGAATTGAAGCGATGTTTATCAGAATTCAGCTGGCAAAGCCGGAAAATGCGTTTCTCAGTGCTCAAGCGTACAATGAAGTAATGACTATGCACGGAACGACGATGATCTTTCTGGCTGCGATGCCGCTCTTATTTGCCTTGATGAATGCGGTTGTGCCTTTGCAGATCGGGGCTCGGGACGTTTCGTTTCCATTTTTAAACGCGCTTGGTTTTTGGCTCTTCTTTTTCGGGGGCATTTTCTTAAATCTAAGCTGGTTTTTGGGCGGAGCGCCAGATGCGGGCTGGACGTCATATGCCTCACTTTCGCTTCATTCTAAAGGGCACGGCATAGACTTTTTCGTCCTCGGACTCCAAATATCGGGGCTCGGGACGCTGATAGCCGGGATTAACTTTTTGGCTACGATTATCAACATGAGGGCTCCGGGCATGACGTATATGAGGCTGCCTTTGTTTACATGGACGACATTTGTGGCCTCGGCATTGATTTTGTTCGCGTTTCCGCCGCTTACGGTTGGATTGGCTCTCATGATGCTGGATCGGCTGTTCGGAACCAATTTCTTTAATCCGGAGCTTGGCGGAAATACGGTCATTTGGGAACATTTATTTTGGATCTTCGGCCACCCGGAGGTTTATATCCTAATTTTGCCTGCATTCGGTATTTTTTCTGAGGTCATCCCTGTGTTCGCCAGAAAGCGTTTGTTTGGCTATTCTTCAATGGTTTTTGCAATCGTGCTCATCGGCTTTCTGGGCTTTATGGTTTGGGTGCACCACATGTTCACGACTGGTCTCGGCCCGATTGCAAATGCGATTTTTGCGGTTGCAACAATGGCTATCGCGATTCCGACCGGGATTAAGATTTTTAACTGGCTGTTGACGATTTGGGGAGGAAATGTGAAGTATACAACCGCTATGCTGTATGCTGTCTCATTTATTCCATCCTTTGTGCTCGGCGGTGTGACGGGAGTCATGCTGGCAGCTGCTGCGGCTGATTATCAGTTCCATGATACGTATTTTGTGGTTGCGCACTTCCACTACGTCATTATTGGCGGTGTTGTATTCGGCCTTTTAGCCGGTGTTCATTTCTGGTGGCCGAAAATGTTCGGTAAAATTCTGCATGAAACGATGGGGAAAATTTCATTTGTATTGTTTTTTATCGGCTTTCACCTCACGTTTTTCATTCAGCATTTTGTCGGCTTAATGGGGATGCCGCGCCGGGTTTATACGTTTTTGCCAGGACAGGGTCTGGAAACCGGCAACTTGATCAGTACAATCGGGGCGTTTTTTATGGCGGCAGCTGTTATCCTTCTGCTGGTCAATGTCATATGGACATCGGTAAAAGGTGAATATGTAGGTGCTGATCCATGGCATGACGGACGTACGCTGGAATGGACCGTTTCTTCACCGCCGCCGGAGTATAACTTTAAACAGCTTCCTTTTGTCAGAGGACTTGATCCGTTTTGGATTGAGAAGCAGGCAGGGCACAAATCAATGACGCCGGCGGAACCGGTTGATGATATTCATATGCCAAACGGCTCAATCCTGCCGCTCGTCATTTCCTTCGGCCTTTTTGTCGCAGCGTTCGGGCTGCTGTACAGAAGTGATTACGCTTGGGGCCTGCCGGTGATCTTTATCGGGCTCGGCATCACATTTATTACGATGCTGCTTCGTTCAGTAATTGATGATCACGGCTATCATATTCATAAAGAGGAACTGCCGAACGATGATAAAGGGGTGAAGGCATAATGCAAGTTCAAGAAAAATTCACCGCAGAAACCTTTCCAGCTTCTCCTGAAAAAGTAACCCTGGAAGGGAAAAATAAATTTTTAGGCTTTTGGCTTTTTCTTGGCGGAGAGACTGTTCTGTTTGCGTCTCTCTTCGCCACGTTTCTTGCGCTTCGGAATTCAAATGCCGGTGATCCGCCTACGACGGAAATGTTCGATGTGACACTTGTATTCATTGCCACAATGCTTCTATTAACGAGCAGTTTAACGAGTGTGTACGCGATGTACCACATGAAGAACTTTTCCTTCGGCAAGATGCAGCTTTGGCTGGGAATTACGATTTTATTGGGGGCGGGCTTTTTAGGACTGGAAATCTATGAGTTCAAGCATTACACCCATGAATTTGGCTTTACCATCACAAGCTCTGCCCTTGGTTCTGCGTTTTACACGCTTGTCGGTACACACGGCGCCCACGTGGCATTTGGGCTTTTGTGGATCAGCACGCTTATGATCCGCAATGCCAAGAGAGGGCTGAATCTGTATACGGCGCCTAAGTTTTACGTTGCCAGCCTTTATTGGCACTTTATTGATGTCGTGTGGGTCTTCATCTTTACCGTTGTATATTTAATGGGGATGGTGGGATAAACATGGTCGATAAAAAAAGCAGAGGGCATATCAATAGCGACCTTGAATTTAAGAAAAAAAAGCATGCCCGAGAGATGAAATATCAAGTCCTGTCTTTTGGTTTAATGATCGGTCTTACGATTGTTGCATTTCTGACTGTGGCCACGGACGGTGTCGGCAGCTGGTTTACGATTCCTTTCATTATTTTGCTAGCTGCAATTCAAGTCATTTTTCAGCTGTATTATTTCATGCATATGAATCAGAAAGGGCATGAGGCGCCGGCACTGTTTTTGTATTCAGGGGTGTTTGTCGCGTTTATCACTGTGCTTGCGTTTGTGACAATTATATGGTGGTAATTTGAAACAGCCGCCGGAGGTGAAGAAATGAATCAGTTGGAGATATTCGGGTTTCGCGCGATGTGGAGCCCTTATCTTTTTTGTATCCTGTTAGGCATTACGGCGCTTTATCTCTATTTTTACAGGCGAATGTCTTCAAGGCCAAATCGAATAACTGGTAAAGAGATGGTATGCTTTCTGTCGGCGATGCTGTTTTTATATGCAGCCGAGGGAAGCCCGGTTGATTTGCTCGGACATATTATGTTCAGCGCACATATGGTGCAGATGGCCGTCCTGTATTTGGTTGTCCCGCCGCTGTTAATCGCGGGAATTCCTGCATGGCTCTGGGAAAAAATCATTTTCAGGCCTTCAATCAAACCGTTTTTTTCCTTTTTTACGACGCCTTTAATTGCTTTGCTTTTGTTTAACGGCATTTTTTCTTTATATCATGTACCGCTTATATTTGATACTGTCAAAACGGATCCGTTTTACCATACATTAATCACTTGGCTTATCTTTGTGCTTGCGTTCTTCATGTGGTGGCCGCTTGTTCATAAGGTTGAGCGTCTACGGCAGCTCAGCGGCTTGATGAAGCTGGGTTATATTATGGCGGACGGTATGCTGCTCACACCTGCTTGCGCCTTGATCATGTTCAGCGGTGCACCGTTATACGCCACCTATACAGATCCGGCTTTATGGGCTGAGGCAATGAGGCTTTGTGTGCCAGCGGATATGATGGGGCAGGTCCCATTAACAGGGCCAGAGATGTTGAATACACTGCCTTTGTTAGAGGATCAGCAGCTCGGAGCAGTCATGATGAAAATCATTCAGGAAATTGTGTACGGTACTTTTTTGGCCATTATTTTTTTCCAATGGGTGAAGAAAGAAAGGGAAAAGGACGGGCAGGAGGAGCCGCCGTATATTCAGCAGACGATATCATAAAAGGTACAGCGAAATATGCTGTACCTTTTCGTTACATTTGAACTGTTTTTAACATGTCGGCTATGTCCTGAATCAGTGCCTTGCTTTTTGTTACAACCTGTACGGGAAACTCTTCCGTTTCTCCATATTCTACTCCATGCGGGTAGTAATGCTTTCCTAGGAGAGGGGACATTAATTGAATCACGGCGCGCCCGCTTCCGACATCGCCTTCTGCCGCAATACCTTGTATCCGCAGGTAAAACGTACCCTCAATCGTCGAAAACTTCTTGTCATAGGTGACTCTCTCGTAATCCCATTGACCCGCTCTAATGAGACCTTTGCTTTCCATTAAGTCGTCTAGCCAACTGAGCTCAGCCTTAACCCCTTCAAGTCCGCTTTCAGTAAACTTCAACACTGACCCCTCCTTATAAAAATTACCTTTCCTGACAATCATAGTATGAAAGCGTTAAACTTTCAATGAATCTTCTTCTTTTGAAAGTATGCAAAAATTAAATTTTGACGACAATAGCACTAGACTAAAGGAGGTTAAACGGATGACAAAAATAAAAGATCTGATGACAGCCGACTTGCAATATTGCACGGTATTAGATAATGTATATGAAGCTGCAGTAAAGATGAAGGACGCAAATGTAGGAGCGATTCCGGTAGTTGATGAGGACGGGGAAACATTGGTCGGCATCGTAACCGACCGCGATCTCGTATTAAGAGGAATCGCCATCAAAAAACCGAACTCGCAAAAAATCACTGACGCGATGACTGAAAAACCTGTCAGTGTGGAGGAAGATGCTTCAGTCGATGAGGTTCTTCATTTGATGGCATCGCATCAGCTCAGAAGGATACCAGTTACAAAAAATAAAAAACTGACTGGAATTGTCACGCTTGGTGATCTTTCTTTATCTGAGCAAACGAATGAACGTGCCGGCAGCGCCTTATCGGATATTTCCGAAGGTGATAATAGAGAAGAAGGCTTTTTTCATTAACACATAAATCTTTGACATGTTAAATAGGCTGTATTGTAATGGGATGTAAACAAGAGATTGTGAATCGCCACGGGGGTGATAGATTGAAAAATATATTGAGAGCAATGGTTATCCTTTTGATTATCTGCGGAACTTATGTTCTGTTTATTCAATATGGATCTGTTCCTGAAAAGAAATCAAATGACAGCGAGCCTCAGGTGTCGAATGAGGAAGCGCAAAGCGGCAAACGAATACATATGCCGACTTCAGGGTTATTGTCCTTCATGGGCAAGCCCGCCGATGAAGTAACGAAAAAGCTTGGGGAACCTGAACGTATTGACCCTTCGGCTTATGATTACGATTGGTGGGTATACAATCAAGGTAAGGATCAATATATCCAAATCGGGGTATTAAACAATAAAGTGGTCACATTATTCGCGTCGGGTAATGATATTAACGCCAAGCCTTTCAAAATTGGAGAATCAACTGGCGATGTATTCAAGACCACCCAGGTGGCACCATTTGTGAATGTAGAGTATAAAGGAAATTCCTATCGGTTTGAATTTTCTGAAGAAGATATCAATACAAGACCGACTGTAAAGGTAGGAAAGATGTATGTCCAGCTGTATATGGACAAATTTGAGGGGAAGCTATCCAGCATCAGGGCGTTTGATGCGCAGACCTTTGTAAAGCAAAGACCTTATGAGGTAGTGTACCGCGGGGAATTAATTAAACCGAAAGCCGTTTCAGATGAGAAATGGAAAAAGATCCAAACAACGAGCGAAAAGCAAATCCTTGATTTGACGAATGTCATACGCGTTAAACATGGACTTGCGAAGCTTGAATGGGATCAGCCAACGGCGGAGGTGGCGTTTGGACATAGTGAGGATATGAAGGAAAATAATTATTTCTCCCATGTTTCTAAAAAATACGGCTCGCTGAAAGACCGCTTAGAAGAAGGGCATGTTGACTTTCAGCAAGCGGGAGAAAATATCGCATACAATTATGTGGACGGTCCGGCCGCTGTAGAAGGCTGGCTGAATAGCGAAGGCCATCGAAAAGCGCTTCTGAATTCAGATTATACGCATCTTGGTGTCGGAGTAGACCGGAAATATTACACCCAAAATTTTATTAAGCGATGGTAATGAAAGCCGCGGACGAATGGTTCCCGGCTTTTTCTATTTCCATACAAGCTGGTCTGAATGAATGTGCTGATAGCTTACAGATAAGGCCATTTCCCATTCCTTCAGTCAGGCTTTTTCACCAGTGTATAGGGATATCGCTAAAAATTCATTTGGGAATGAATATAGGCGAACACAATGCCCCACAAAACGATACATTGTAGTAGGTAACGATTTTCGGAGGGGGTGAGGATTGTGGCGAATCAACATGCCAATCATTCAATCAATGACTTTAAACAATTCGTCAAAAAGCATCCCAAGCTGATAAAAGAAGTACGCAAAGAACAAAGAAGCTGGCAGGACGTATATGAAAATTGGGTCCTCTTCGGGGAGAGCGATCCGATTTGGGATCCGTATCGGGAACCGGAAGCAGCTTCTGAAGCTGTGCCTGAAACACCGCAAAAAAATGATTTTGTCTCGAAAATGGTGACAGCGGTGAAAAAGATGGATGTCAATCAAATGAACGAACAAATCAATAAAATGAGCCAGTCGATCTCATCGTTGCAAAGCCTTCTTAATACATTTTCCGGAAGCGGACAGAAGCATTCTCAGCCAGGTTCTGGACAGCATCCTTTTTCTTTTCGAAAGGATTAAAAAAGGGGAGCTCATATGCGCAAAGAGGTTCAGGAATATATTTTAGCAAACGAAGAACGGAAACGATTCATCAGAGAACAGCCGATATGGTACCGCAGACTTTCAAGAAAACCGGATGATCTGTCCTCCTTTCAGCTTGAAATGATGAATTTTTATGAAAAAACCATTCCGCATCGGGTGAATCAGTTTACGAACGGGATTCAAATGGCGCAAATGATGATGCAAATGTTTCAAGCGATGCGGACAAAAGATTAAAAGACCCTGAAAAAGGGTCTTTTTTCATGCGGTCATAAGGTTTTGTATACGGCTGCGGTTAAGCATTTTCCAATTGGCTGGTTTCGTGGTAAACTAACAACTGGAGGTGCATGTTATGTATGCGACGATGGAATCCGTGCGGCTTCAAAGTGAAGCTCAGCAGCTTGCCGAGATGATTCTGCAGTCGGAGACGGCTGAGAACTACCGCAATTGTTACAAGCGTCTCCAGGAAGATGAAGAGGCAGGTCGGATTATTCGTTCTTTTATCAAAATAAAAGAGCAGTATGAGGATGTACAGCGTTTTGGCAAATATCATCCTGACTATAGAGAAATATCCCGGAAAATGAGGGAGATCAAACGTGAGCTGGACCTGAACGACAAGGTGGCTGACTTCAAGAGAGCTGAAAATGAGCTCCAGTCCATTCTTGATGAGGTCAGCGTTGAGATTGGGACAGCTGTTTCGGAGCATGTGAAAGTTCCGACTGGGAACCCTTATTTTGACGGTTTGTCTTCATGCGGAGGCGGCTGCGGTTCAGGCGGAAGCTGCGGATGTAAAGTGTCCTGACGAGACTGGCCGTCTCGTCTTTTACATATAAGAGAAAACAGGCAGGTGATTGTATTGGAGAATAGGCGCCAGGGCATGGTTGTGTATCTGCACTCCCTAAAGCAGAGCAAAATGCTGAGGAAGTTCGGGAATGTGCACTATGTATCAAAACGATTAAAATATGTCGTACTGTACTGTGATATGGACCAAATTGAAAAAACAATGGACAAGATTGCATCTTACTCATTTGTGAAAAAAGTGGAGCCTTCTTATAAACCGTTTTTAAAATTGGAATTCGAGTCAAAGCTTGATAAGGCAAAAGAATACGATTATAAAATCGGCATATAGCTATAAAAAAATCCCCGCAGGCATCTGCGGGGTCCTTCTATTCCTTAATATGTTAAGGAGAAGGCAAAGGGAGAGGAGAAACCGGAGGAAGAACTTATGGGGAAACGTAAGTCTTCTCCGCGGTTGGCAACAACATCCTCTAGATGCTGTTGCTTATAGTATGGACAAGGATCATGCTGCCTATACACCTGTTTATCAAGATTAGCGTTCATTGTTTGGAAGAATGCTTTATGTTAAGATAGGATTGATTTTTTTCTATGTACATAGCGGCGTCCGGCCGAATAAAGAAACAAAATAGCTTTTAGAAAAAGTGGTGTGGAACATGAGAGTAATTTCTGGATCAAAAAAAGGCCGTTCACTAAAGGCTGTACCCGGAACATCAACAAGACCGACAACCGACAAAGTGAAGGAATCCATTTTCAATATGATCGGCCCTTATTTTGACGGGGGCAGGGGACTTGACTTATTCGCAGGGAGCGGAGGTCTTGGAATCGAAGCGCTTTCACGCGGGTTTGAGCATTGTATATTCGTTGACCGTGATTTTAAAGCGATTCAAACGGTAAAATCTAATTTGAAAACGCTGGAGCTTACAAAACATGCACAGGTATACCGCAATGATGCGGAACGTGCTTTGCACGCTGCTGCTAAAAGAGAAACCGGCTTTCGCGGAATTTTTCTCGATCCGCCGTATAAGGAACAAAAGCTGAAAGCACTTTTAACTTTGATTGACGAATATCAAATGCTGGAAGAAGACGGCTTTATCGTCGCTGAGCATGACAGAGAGGTCAAGCTTCCCGAAACCGTAGGAGATCTTGTGATGACAAGAAGAGAAACCTATGGGCTTACAGGTGTGGCGATTTATAAAAAGAGGGGGTAGTGAGGTGGCGAGTATAGCTGTCTGTCCCGGCAGTTTTGATCCGGTGACCTACGGGCATCTGGACATCATCAAACGCGGGGCGCATATTTTTGAACAAGTGTATGTATGTGTGCTGAATAATTCTTCAAAAAAGCCTTTGTTCAGTGTGGAAGAACGGTGTGAGCTTCTGAGAGAAGTGACAAAAGACATTCCGAACATAACAGTTGAAACATCGCAAGGCCTGTTAATTGATTATGCAAAAAGAAAAAATGCGAAAGCGATTTTAAGAGGCTTGAGAGCTGTATCTGATTTTGAATACGAGATGCAGGGGACATCAGTAAACCGTGTGCTTGATGAATCCATTGAGACATTTTTTATGATGACAAACAATCAATATTCGTTTCTAAGTTCAAGCATCGTAAAAGAAGTGGCGAGATACAACGGCTCGGTATCAGAGTTTGTACCGCCGGAAGTAGAGCTGGCGCTTCAGCAAAAATTCAGACAAGGATGAGGGTTTTGACTCATCCTTTTTTTGTTCCGTTTGTCAGTCTGTAAGAAAAAATGATAATGTACGTAAACAGCGCGCTTAGTGTGACAGCAGGTCCGATCTGCACAAGCAGATTCCAGCCGTTTATAAAGGCAGTTGGCATGTCACTGCTGTTAAGAGATTTAAATACATACTGATATGGATCATGCCATGCCGTGTAAAGAGGTTTCCATAAAAGCATGACGAAGACAGCGGCATAAACGCCCTGCAGCAAACGTGCGATAAAGAATGGTTTAAATCGAATGTCGGTTTCCGATAAAATACCTGCCACCTGAGCTTGTACGGAAAAGCCGCTAAACCCGAGAATAAAGCTGACGATAATGGCTTTTTGCAGAAGAGAAACATCTGTCTCGCTGACAAGCTTGCTGCCTAATGTAATTTCAAACATCCCTGATAAAAGCGGAATGTCCAATTGAGTCGGAAGCTGAAACAAAGTCAGTGCTCCTTTTGTGAAAACAGACAAAACATCAGTCAGCTGGACCACTGACAACAGCCGATTGAAGACAGAAAATAAAATAATAAAGCCGCCTACCATAAGAAGCGTTTGAACAGAAGACGTCACGGCGTCGCCTAAAATTTTACCCAAGGGCCGTTTTTCTGCAAGTCTGGCGGTATGAAGAGCGTGTAAAGCATCTTTGACTGAAGGGAAAGGTATCGTTTTCTTTCTTCTGAGTTGCTGCTCTTCCTTGCGGCCATAGGAACGCATTGTTAAACCGACGGCAAGATTCCCCAAATAGTGTGCAGAAGCTAATAAAATGCCTAGTGACGCGTTTTGAAAGAAACCGACGGCAACAGCGCCGAAAATAAAGAGCGGGTTTGAAGAATTGGTAAACGACGCGAGCCGTTCTGCTTCTACTCTTGAAATCTGATTTTCCTGCCGCAGACGGGCAGTGAGTTTTGCGCCCGCTGGGTTTCCTGATGCCATTCCCATAGCAAGAACGAAGCCGCCGACACCCGGCACGCGAAAGATCGGCCGCATAAAAGGCTCAAGCAAAACACCGACAAATCGCACAATGCCAAAGCCGATTAAGAGTTCGGACAGAATAAAAAATGGCAGCAATGACGGAAATACAACCTCCCACCACATAGACAGCCCGGTTTTAGAGGCTTCGAATGAGGCCTGTGGATGTGAGATGACAGTCGCTGTTAAAAAAAGAAAAAACGAGGCAATCAAAAGTGTATTAATCTTCGACAAGTTCATTCTTACCTCCCCGATGCTAAAAATGCCCAATGACATGTATATCATGATAAAATAATGTATGATGTAAAACGGCCAAGCAGTACCTGTCCTCTTGATTCTTTGTACTAATATACGAGCATAGGGGTTCAGTTTAGACCATAGAATTCGGTATACAGGGAATTCAGGCAGGAGGTTAACGCTTTGGCCAAACCTAAAATCGGGTTAGCGTTAGGATCGGGAGGGGCCAGAGGGCTTGCTCATCTCGGTGTGCTTTCCAGTTTACATAAGCACCAAATTGAAGTGGATATGATTGCAGGAAGCAGCATGGGCGCTTTGGTGGGCAGTTTTTACGCCGCCGGACATGACGTGGCAACGATGAAAAAAGTAGCCAAAGCCTTTAAACGAAGGCTTTATGCTGATTATACGGTGCCGAAGCTCGGTTTTTTAAAAGGTGACCGCGTCAGACAGCTTGTGCATGCTTATACATTCGGAAAACCGATTGAAGAGCTCCAAATCCCGCTGGGCATTGTTGCGTGTGATCTACAGACGGGAGAAAAGATTGTGTTCCGAAAAGGATCAGTGTCAGATGCAGTGAGGGCCAGCATCAGCATCCCGGGTATCTTTATTCCGCAGCGGCTGGACGGACGCCTTCTTGTAGACGGCGCGGTCGTCGATCGAATTCCGGTTTCTGTTGTGAAAGACATGGGAGCTGATATTATCATCGCTTCGGATGTTTCCAGGGTTCGAAAAACTGAAACAGCAGTGCATATTTTTGATGTGATTATGCAAAGTATGGATATACTGCAAAATGAATTAGTGCGGCATCAAACAATTGCCGCAGATATCATGATTCGCCCTTCCCTTGAAACATACAGCTCAAGCTCGTTTGCCAATATTGAAGAAATGATATCGGCAGGCGAAGAGGCGACAAACCGAATGATCAGCAAGATAAGAAAAGAAATAGAGAATTGGGAGGGCTCATAATTTGCTACGTAAAAAACATTTTAGCTGGATGCTCGTCATCCTCATACTGATCGCCGTTTTATCATTTATAAAACTTCCATACTATATTACAAAACCGGGAGAAGCGACAGAGCTTGCTTCATTGATAAAAGTGGAGGGAGGCTACCCGGAAAAAGGAAGCCTGTCCTTAATGACTGTTAAAGTGGGACCGGCTAATCCGTTTACATATGTGTGGGCAAAGATGCACCCTTATTATGAAATTGTTCCTGATGAGAGCATTAAGGAGGAAGGCGAGTCAGATAAGGAGTATATGAAAAGACAGCTCCAAATGATGAAAAGCTCGCAAGAAAATGCGGTTATAGCCGCCTATCAAAAGGCAGGAAAAAAAGTCAGCTATTCCTTTAACGGCATATACGCAAGCTCTGTTGTAGAAAACATGCCGGCAAAAGGGAAAATAGAAGTCGGTGATAAAATCATCAGCGCAGACGGCAAAAACTATCAGTCTGCTGAAAAGCTGATTGATTATATCAGCAGCAAAAAAGCGGGAGATAAAGTCACGTTAAAGATCGAAAGAGAAGAAAAAGAAAAGCGTGTCACCCTTACGTTAAAACAATTTCCTGATGAGCCGGATCGGGCAGGAATCGGAGTTTCGCTTTATACAGACAGAAACGTGAAGGTAGAGCCTGATATTGATTTTGAAATTGAAAATATTGGCGGTCCGTCAGCAGGGTTAATGATGTCCCTTGAAATCTATAATCAGCTGACAAAACCAGACGAAACAAAAGGCTACGATATTGCGGGAACAGGTACCATTGATGTTGATGGGAAAGTAGGCCCGATCGGCGGCATTGATCAAAAAGTCGTCGCCGCAGACAAAGCCGGAAAAGACATTTTCTTCGCGCCAAATCAAAACGGCGCCAGCAATTCCGATTATAAGAACGCAGTAAAAACAGCAAAAGATATTGATTCAAATATGAAGATTGTGCCTGTTGATACCATGCAGGATGCGATTGATTATTTGAATAAGCTGAAAGCGAAAAGCACCTGATTCTCAGGTGCTTTTTCTATACATTTAAAAAGTGTTGTTCATCTTCATCATATCGAATCGGTGCATGTCCGTATTCCTGCAGGTCAAACTCAGTTCTCAGCGGCTCTTCTATCGGCAGGCTGTAAATCCTGCTTGCTTTTACGTCCAGATCGAGAGCTGGATGGGAGAAAGAGGACAGTTTGCTGACAAGCGGAACAGACAGTGCTTTTTTCTTTTCGGATAAATAAGCCTGTCCTTTTTTTGTCATGCCGAGAAGCCTGATATACGGCGCCTTATCGTTGTCAAGCAGCTTTTGCATATCCTGTTTTTTTGTTCTGGTTAAAATGTGTGTATTCATCCGCTGGAGCCTTGTCCACGTATAGCGTTTTGTTTTCAGCAGTTCCATAAATTCCTGATAGGAGCTGGATTTTCTGATCGAACGAAGAATTCTGTGCTCTAAACCTTCCTCCACCTCGTATACTTGCTGTAATTCCTGTGCCGTTACAGTTGAAAGGCTGTATTTTAAGTAAGAAAAGTAGCTCTCAGGTGTATGCCACAATCCGAAAGATTTGCGGTAAGCTGCTAATTCACGTGCAGATGCAGCAGGGAGAAAACGAAGGCAGGCTTCGAGATTCTGGCCAGTCATCGCTTTTCTGATGCTTGTGGCGCTTGCAATGTGGTTTTCGCCTTCAGGGAGATCGGCATCATGATAGTCCGAAGAGATGCGTGCCGTGGTATAAGGTTTCATAGGGTATCCCCCGGTTAGAATCGAAGTCACATACTGGTACCCCAAAATGTTATTTGGTTTTGACAAGTCAAGTGCACTTTCGGTATGCAAAATGGAGCTGAAGGCGCTAGCCGCCGCTGCTGGGTAACTCGTCCCCGTTTTAAGTTCTTCTTTAATTCGGTCATCAAATGTATGTTTATGCTCACCAATAAGCTGTGCTGTTTCTAAAAACGGCTTGATATCCCCATTTTCACTCCCGAAAAACAGCGCCTTACATTCAAGTTCGTTCAGGATGGAAACACTGCCGCGTGCAAAAATGTCTGCTTTTTGCACGGCATAAAGATAAGGCAGCTCAATAACAAGATCAACTCCGCTTTGCAGCGCCATTTTTGTTCGGGCCCATTTTGACACAACAGCCGGTTCCCCACGCTGTAAAAAATGCCCGCTCATGACCGCGACAGCCGTGTCACATCCGGTTTGCCGCTTTGCTGTTTGGGCATGATAAAGGTGACCGTTATGAAAGGGATTATATTCAACCACCAATCCGACAGCTTTCATATTTTTTCCGCCTTTCTTGCTATGTTTAGAAACGTATGGTACATTTGCAAATGAAAACTCTTACGCCTTATTTTTGTTTTAAGTGTATGCATAGCATATTCCGCTGTCAACGATACTTCAATGGCAGCATTATGCTGTAAAGAAAAAATATTGACAAAAACAATCTTAAAAGCTATAATCATGTTTGTTGCTTTCCTGAGGTGATACAAATGAAATGGACGATTTATCAGCTGCATCAAATGCCAAAACAAAGTTTTGAGTTTGATGAAACAGTTGAGTTAAATGAGCTGACAAAGCTGAATTCTGACATTCGCCGCATTTCTCCCGTCCGGGTGAAGGGCAGAGCGGATATCAAATCCAAACAGGTTTCGTTTGATTTTACAATTTCAGGCGAAATGATTTTGCCATGCTCAAGAACACTCGTTGATGTCCCGTATCCATTTGAAATTTCAACAAAAGAACTGTTTATATTTCATCACACGGATGATATAGAAGATGATGACGTTCATATTGTTGAGGACGATACTATCGACTTAACTCCGATCGTGAAAGAAGAAATTCTTTTAGAAATCCCTATGCAAATCTTTTGTGAATCTGAACAAGAAAAAGGAGCTGCTCCTCAAGAAGGAAAGGATTGGCAAGTCATTTCGGAAGAAGACAAGAAGAATCAAGTTGATCCGAGACTTGCAGCCCTTGAAAAGCTCTTAAAACAAGATGATGAATCTTAACTCTTTAAGGAGGTGGGAATAATGGCTGTACCTTTTAGAAGAACTTCTAAAATGAAGAAAAGATTGCGCCGTACACATTTCAAACTTAATGTACCTGGTATGACAGAATGTCCGTCATGCGGAGAGATGAAGTTGTCTCACCGTGTATGCAAAGCATGCGGATCATACAACGGCAAAGACATAAATGTAAAAAGTAACTAATAAGAAAAGCGCGGGGTGAAAGCCCTGCGCTTTTTCTTTTTCTCTTCCTGTCAGCTTGCGGAAAATTTGTGAGTGCAAATAGTCTATCTAATCTATTACCGGCATATGTATGAGATAAATAAGCTGACATGGAGGGAGATTGAATTTGACCATTACAAGACAAGATGCTTGGACTCAGGATGAGGATTTGCTGCTGGCAGAAGTGGTGCTTCGTCATATTCGAGAGGGAGGAACACAGCTTTCAGCCTTTGAGGAGGTTGGGAGGGCGCTGACCAGAACCGCGGCAGCCTGTGGTTTCAGGTGGAACTCGTATGTGAGAAAACAATACCAGTCAGGTATAGAGCTTGCAAAAAAGCAAAGGAAAGAACTGAGAAAGCAAATCGGCGTTCATTCGGTCAATATGCCGAATTCCATGAAGCAGACTGCCTCGGCATCGTCAGAAGGAAAACGAGATTTGTCCATTCAGGATGTCATTCAATTTCTCGAACAATTCAAAGAAGCGCCGTCTGCACAAGAATTTCAGCTTGAAAGGGAAAAATTGAAGGAGCAAATCCAATCGTTGCAAAAAGAGCTTGAGGATTTGCGGAGTGAAAATCAGACATTGCGGGATCAGCTAGAGATGACAGAAGAGGATTACAAGGCACTGATCGATATCATGGATCGGGCCAGAAAAATGGTTGTTTCGAAGGAAGACGGAAGAATGAAAAAAGCGGCTCAAGAAACGTAAAGAAACGCCTAAAATGAACCGGCCCTATAGTAAGAATAGGCCGGTTGTTTTGATTTCTATGCAGACTCTCCCGGTGTCATTTCATGATCCATATCAGGATGCCAGATGAGCGGGTTTTCCCCTTTGTCCCGCGCCATATCATACTTAACAGTTTTAAAGTTCATTTTGTTCCAAAATTCCGCTGATTTCATTCTCGGATTTGTCCGGATCGGCATTTTGAATGATTTTGCAAATTCAACCAAGGCTCTCCCGTATCCCCTGTTCTGGTAGCCCGGAAGAACCTCAAGCTTCCACAGCTCCAAATAATCCTGGCGGTTGTCAAAATAGGGATTCGATTTGCCGTTAACTTGATACAGACTCATTCGTGCTACAAGTTTATCGCCAAAATAAATCCCGTAAAAAGGCGAGGTGCTGTCATTTTCAATAATATTATCCTGAAGTTCTTCAAGCATTGAAAGCTCCTGAATGCCGTATTCTTTGAATTTCTTGAATTCTTCCAGCGTTTTATAGTTGATAAGCAGACGTTCTACCTTTGTCAAACAAATCTCCCCCTTTGTTGTTTCTACATATATTGTAAACGCTTTATTTAAAAAATCCAAATATTTAAACTTTAATTTTAAGCACATGGGATCTTTGAGAAGTAATTTCTTCTTACTTCTGCTATGATAATACGTAAATGCTAAATTGGGTGTGACATCATGAAAATTGGAATTATCGGCGGAGGCTCCGTCGGTCTTTTATGCGCCTATTATTTGTCACTTTATCACGACCTGACTGTTGTGACGAGGCGGCAAGAACAGGCTGCGGCCATTCAGTCTGAAGGAATCCGGCTTTATAAAGGCGGGGAGGAATTCAGGGCTGATTGCAGTGCGGACACGAGTATCAATTCGGACTTTGACCTGCTTGTCGTGACAGTGAAGCAGCATCAGCTTCAATCTGTTTTTTCGTCGCTTGAACGAATCGGGAAGACGAATATATTATTTTTGCAAAACGGCATGGGGCATATCCACGACCTAAAAGACTGGCACGTTGGCCATTCCATTTATGTTGGAATCGTTGAGCACGGAGCTGTAAGAAAATCGGATACAGCTGTTGATCATACAGGCCTAGGTGCGATAAAATGGAGCGCGTTCGGCGATGCTGAACCAGACCGGCTGAACATCTTGTTTCAGCATAACCATTCGGATTTTCCGATTTATTATGAGACGGATTGGTACCGTCTGCTGACGGGCAAGCTGATTGTAAATGCGTGTATTAATCCTTTAACTGCTTTATTGCAGGTGAAAAATGGAGAACTGCTGACAACGCCAGCTTATCTGGCTTTTATGAAGCTGGTATTTCAGGAGGCGTGCCGCATTTTAAAACTTGAAAATGAAGAAAAGGCTTGGGAGCAGGTTCAGGCCGTTTGTGGACAAACGAAAGAGAATCGTTCATCAATGCTGGTTGACGTCATTGGAGGCCGGCAGACGGAAGCTGACGCCATTATCGGATACTTATTGAAGGAAGCAAGTCTTCAAGGTCTTGATGCCGTCCACCTAGAGTTTTTATATGGCAGCATCAAAGCATTGGAGCGAAATACAAACAAAGTCTTTTGAGCTTTTTCGGTAACATGCTATACTCATTTCGGATCACTAACTATTTATTGGAGAAAGGAAGTTCTAGAAGATGCAGCTAACTGAACTTTCCATCAAAAATCAGAATGTGTTTGTACAGCACTATATAGATGGCAAAGAAGAAATGTCTTCTTTTTTTGATTACAGTATTCATCATAAGGACATGTGGCGCGAAAGACTGGAAGACTTATCTTCCCGGTTTTTCGCAAGAGAGGAATTGGCGGCGTACTTAACCTCTTACCATAATAAATTCGGTTCAAGTGCGATGCAGTCTGCTATTGAGAAGCTGAAGGACCCGTCAAGTGCAGCTGTAGTCGGCGGACAGCAGGCAGGACTTTTAACAGGACCGCTTTACACCATACATAAAATCATTTCAATCATTGTTTTAGCAAAGCAACAAGAAAAGGAACTGCAAGTGCCTGTCATACCAATCTTCTGGGTGGCTGGAGAAGACCACGATTTGGATGAGATTAATTTTGTTCACACATCTGAAGAGAATGGGCCTGTGAAAAAAAAGCTGCCTCAGTCTTATTGGAAGAAATCATCAGCAGCGAATACATCGCTTGATCAGGAAAAGTGTGCCGCGTGGATAGATGATGTTTTTGCCGCTTTTGAAGAAACAGACCATACGAATACACTTCTCGACAATGTGAAACGATGTTTAAGGGAATCTGTTACGTTTACTGACTTCTTTGAACTGCTGATCGCGGATTTGTTCCAAGAAGAGGGCTTAGTTTTATTAAATTCTGGAGATCCGGGGATTAAAAAGCTGGAAACTGCCATGTTCCAAAAGATTCTTCGAGAAAATGATGAACTCGCCCGGGCTATATCAGATCAGCAGGCCTTCATGCGTCAAGCAGGCTACAAACCGATTATCGAGTCCGGAAAAGAGCAGGCGAATCTGTTTTATGAATACGAAGAAGAGCGTTTTTTAATTGAAAAAGATAACGGCCGATTTGTCATCAAAGAGCTTGATCTAGGATGGACGATGGATGAACTTCATACACATATGGAAGAACATCCAGAGCGTTTCAGCAACAATGTTGTAACGAGGCCGTTAATGCAGGAATTTCTCATTCCGACTTTAGCATTTATTGCAGGGCCTGGAGAAATCAATTATTGGGGCGAGCTCAAACAGGCTTTTGCGGTGATGGGCTTTAAAATGCCTCCTGTCATGCCAAGGCTGAACATTACGATACTTGAGCGGCATATTGAGAAAAAACTGGTTGAACGGAATATCTCATTACAAGACGCGATTGAGCGCGGAACGGAGAATCAAAGAGAGACATACTTCGAGCGCCAGATTCCGGAAGAGTTTACGGCGGTGATGGATCAGGCGAAAAGCCAAATTGAAGCGATTCACAAAACGGTCCGGCAGGAGGCGTTAAAGGTTGATCAAAGCATGGAACCTTTACTCCTGAAAAATGCCGCTTTTATTCAGGATCAGCTTCAATTCTTAGAGCGCACGGTGACGAAGCGAATTGAAGAAAAAGAAGGCTACGTTTTGAAGGATTATGAAAGAATTCAAAATAGCATTAAGCCGCTTCTTGCGCCGCAAGAACGGATTTGGAATATCATGTATTATTTGAACAGGTATGGTCCAAAATTCTTCACAACATTCAAGAATCTGCCATTTTCTTTTCAAAATCAACATCAAGTTGTCAAACTTTGAAATAAAGTTTTAAAGAACCCTGAATAGTTCAGGGTTTTTTTTTATGGGTAAACAGTGTAAAATGAAGTTGTGGAGCGAAGTGGTGAATAGTGGTGAGTTAAGGAGAGAAAGTGGGGCAAGAGATCATGTTTATGGGTGAATATCAGCATACCATCGATGCGAAAGGCCGCATGATCGTACCCGCTAAATTTAGAGAAGGCCTAGGTGAGCAATTTGTGCTGACTAGAGGACTTGACCAATGTCTCTTCGGCTACCCTATGCACGAATGGAAACAAATTGAAGAAAAACTAAAAGCTCTTCCTCTCACAAAGAAAGATGCCCGCGCGTTTACCCGTTTCTTCTTTTCAGGGGCGACTGAATGCGAACTGGACAAGCAAGGCAGGGTAAATATCGCATCATCTCTATTGAATTACGCCAAACTGGAAAAAGAATGTGTTGTTATCGGGGTTTCTAATCGAATTGAATTGTGGAGTAAAGTAATTTGGGAACAATACACAGAAGAGCAAGAAGATTCATTTGCTGAAATTGCTGAAAACATGATTGGGTTTGATATATAATGATTCTTCGTGTATAACACTCTAAAAACAATTTCAATTCATCCTGATAAAAGGTGGGACCAACACAATATGTTTCAACACAAGACAGTACTTCTTCGTGAAACCGTAGACGGACTTAATATTAAACCAGACGGTACATATGTAGACTGCACACTCGGCGGAGCTGGGCATAGTACATACTTATTGCAGCAGTTATCCGAGAAGGGGCGTTTAATCGCTTTTGACCAAGATGATACGGCATTACAGCATGCTAAAGAAGTGTTGTCCGATTATAAAGGACAGCTCATTCTGATTAAAAGCAATTTCAGGTATTTAAAAGAATGTTTGAATGAACAAGGCATTACAGAAGTAGACGGCATTTTATTTGATTTAGGGGTGTCCTCTCCGCAGCTGGATACACCGGAGCGCGGATTCAGTTACCATCATGACGCACCGTTGGACATGAGGATGGACCAGTCGGCTACGCTTTCGGCGAAAGAAGTCGTTAATGAGTGGCGCTATGAGGATCTCGTCCGTATTTTCTTTAAATACGGAGAAGAGAAGTTCAGTAAACAGATCGCCAGAAAAATTGAGGAGGCAAGAATGAAGTCTCCTATTCAAACTACGGGCCAACTGGTCGATCTAATAAAAGACGCGATTCCCGCTCCAGCGAGAAGGAGCGGCGGACATCCCGCTAAACGCGTGTTTCAGGCAATCAGAATTGCCGTAAACGATGAACTTAGGGTGTTTGAAGAAGCTTTGGAGCAGGCAATTGAGGTTCTGAAGCCAGGGGGCAGGGTATCAGTCATTACCTTCCACTCGCTAGAAGACAGAATTTGCAAAACCACTTTTAAAGAAAAGTCGTCGCTTCCGGAACTTCCTCCGGGGCTTCCTGTTATACCGGAAGAGTTTGAACCGGAGCTGAAGCTCATCACACGAAAACCGATTACGGCATCTCAAGAAGAGCTTGAAGAGAACAACCGGGCTCGTTCTGCCAAGCTTCGGATTGCTGAAAAAAGAAAATAACGAAACGCGAACGCAAAATTAAAAGGAGGTCATCAGCCTATGAGCAATTTAGCTTACCAACCAGAGAAACAGCAGCGGCATGCGATCAGTCCTGAGAAAAAAGTGATTGTCAAGAAAAGGGCTTCCATTACTCTCGGAGAAAAAGTGCTTCTTGTCCTCTTTGCTGCGGCGGTGCTCAGCGTATCGCTTTTGATCGTATCGAAGGCGTATGCGGCATATCAAACCAATATTGAGGTGCAAAAGCTTGAGGAGCAAATTTCATCCGAAAATAAGCAAATTGGTGACCTCGAAAAAAGCGTTGCTGATTTAAGCAAACCGCAGCGCATTATGGACATTGCGAAAAAGAACGGCTTGAATTTAAAAGATAAAAAAGTGAAAAACATACAGGAATGATTCAAATGCCAAAAAAGAATAAATTTATGAATAGAGGAGCAGCGATTCTAAGTATTTGTTTCGCTCTCTTTTTCTTTGTCATCCTGGGGAGAATGGCATATATTCAAATAACCGGAAAAGCGAACGGCGAAGTGCTTGCGACAAAAGCGACAGAGCAGCATGAAAAGAAACGGACCATCGAAGCGAGCCGCGGCTCAATTTTAGACCGAAAAGGAAAAGTCATTGCAGAGGACACAGCGACGTATAAACTGATTGCGATTCTCGATAAAAAAATGACCACTGATGTCAAGCATCCTCAGCATGTTGTAAACAAAGAAAAAACAGCGGAAGCATTGTCTAAAGTGATAAACTTGGACAAGGCCGACATCCTTGATATCTTAAATAAGGAGGATGCAAAACAAGTCGAGTTTGGCTCAGCTGGCCGGGATATTACGTATTCGCAAAAGCAAAAAATCGAAAAGCTGAAACTCCCGGGCATTTCATTTTTACGGGATACAAAACGCTATTATCCAAACGGGGTTTTTGCATCCAATTTAATCGGCTATGCTGAGGTTGATCAAGACACAAATGAAATTTCCGGCGCGATGGGGTTAGAAAAAGTGCTGGATAAGTATTTGAAGGAGCGGGACGGATATGTGACATATGAAAGCGACAAATCCGGCTGGGAGCTCCCGAACAGCAAAAATAAAATTACAGCGCCAAAAAATGGTGACAATGTATATTTAACCATTGACCAGAAAATTCAAACCTTTTTGGAAGACAGTATGACAAAAGTGGCGCAAAAGTATAATCCGAAAAAAATCATGGCCGCAGTCGTTGATCCGAAAACGGGCAAAGTCCTTGCCATGGGACAGCGCCCAAGCTTTGATCCGAACAAGCGCGATGTGACAAACTACTATAATGATTTGATTTCATATGCGTATGAGCCCGGATCAACTATGAAGATCTTTACACTCGCTGCTGCGATGCAGGAAAACGTGTTTAATGCGAACGAACAATATAAGTCAGGAACATTTGAAGTTGGCGGAGCACCTGTTAGGGATCATAATAACGGTGTAGGCTGGGGTCCGACAACCTATCATGACGGCGTCCTAAGGTCGTCGAATGTCGCTTTTGCGAAACTGGCGAAAGAAAAGCTGGGATATGACCGCCTCAATCAATATTTGCACAAGTTCAATTTTTACCAGAAAACAGGTATTGATTTGCCAGGAGAAGTCTCCAGTAAAATCAACTTTAAATATGAATTTGATAAGGCGTCAACTGCATACGGCCAAGCGTCTGCGGTCACACCAATTCAGCAGCTTCAGGCCGCGACGGCAATTGCGAATGACGGCAAAATGATGAAGCCTTATGTCATTGACCATATCGTTGATCCTGATAAAGATAAAACTATTTATCAAAATAAGCCGGAATCAGCCGGAACTCCGATTTCTGCAAGCACTGCGAAAAAGGTGCGGGATATATTGGGAGAAGTCGTTACATCGAAGATCGGAACAGGACAAGCTTATAAAATCGAAGGTTTTGATGTTGCCGGGAAAACAGGTACTGCGCAAATAGCCGGTAAAGGCGGATATTTAGACGGCACAGATAACTATATCTTTTCATTTATGGGTATGGCACCAAAAGATGATCCTGAGCTTTTAATTTATGTTGCTGTACAGCAGCCGCAGCTAAAAGCAGGACAGAACAGTTCAGAACCAGTTTCTGAAATCTTCAACCCAACAATGAAAAACAGCCTGCACTACCTGAACATTGAACCAACTGAAAAATCTGACTCAGATAAGGAAGAAACAAAAGCGCAGACAATGCCTGATTTAACAGATCAAACGGTAGCTGCTGCTCAAAAGAAAGCAAAAGAGGAGAATCTCACACCAATTGTCATCGGCAGTGATGTCGCTGTAAAAGAACAGTATCCGAAAGCGGATGAGGAAGTTCTCACCAATCAAAAGGTCTTCCTGAAAACGGGCGGCAAAATCAAAATGCCTGATATGACTGGCTGGTCGAGAAGAGAGGTTCTTCAGTACGGTGAGCTCGCGGGAATTCATATTGAAGTAAACGGGCAAGGCTACGCTGTCAGCCAAAGTGTTAAGAAAGACAAAGAAATCAAAGACAAAACCGTAATCAAGGTTAAGTTTAAAAATCCTGATTAAAAAGAAAGCCTGCGTTATACAGGCTTTCTTTTTTATGCCTTCAGAGGAGCATCGTTCTACCTGTCCAATTTCAGGCATAAAATGAAACAAGCCTAAATAAGGAGTGAACGGTCTCTTGCGCGTCTCGAATGTAACGGTTAGAAAACGTTTATTATTTGTTTTGCTTTTTGGCGTGATCGTGTTTCTGATCATTGATACAAGGCTGGGGTATGTTCAGTTTGTGATGGGCGAAAAACTGACTTCGCTGGCGAAAGATTCCTGGAGCCGGAACTTGCCGTTTGAGCCGGAGAGAGGCGAGATACTGGATCGGAATGGTGTGAAGCTCGCAACAAACAAAAGTGCGCCGACCGTATTCGTCGTGCCGCGCCAAGTTCAGAATCCGATGAAAACGAGCAAGCAGCTTGCGGCGGTGCTCAATATGTCAGAAGAAAAAGTATATAAACATGTGACAAAAAAAGCGTCAATCGAAAAGATCACTCCTGAAGGGAGAAAAATTTCAAATGAGAAGGCAAAGGAAATTAAAGCGCTTGATTTAAAAGGTGTGTATGTTGCGGAGGACAGTATCCGTCATTATCCGTTCGGCAGCTTTTTATCTCATGTGCTTGGATTTGCAGGAATTGACAACCAAGGACTCCTTGGACTTGAAGCCTATTACGACGATGATTTAAAAGGGGAAAAAGGTTCTGTTAAGTTTTATACAGATGCCAAGGGGAAGAAGATGCCTGATGAAGCGGATGACTATACGCCGCCTAAGGATGGGCTTGATATGAAGCTGACGGTTGATTCAAAGGTTCAGACGATAATGGAAAGAGAGCTTGATAACGCTGAGGCCAAATATCATCCGGACGGCATGATTGCCGTAGCCATGAATCCGAAAAACGGAGAAATTTTGGGGATGTCTAGCAGGCCTGACTTCGACCCTGCTGATTACCAATCTGTTGATCCGTCCGTCTACAATCGAAATCTGCCAGTATGGAGCACGTATGAACCGGGATCTACCTTTAAAATTATTACACTTGCAGCAGCCCTTGAAGAGCAAAAAGTAAATTTGAAACGGGATCAATTTTATGATAAAGGGCATGCGGAAGTGGACGGAGCGAGACTGCGGTGCTGGAAAAGAGGCGGGCACGGGCTGCAGACGTATCTGGAAGTTGTGCAAAACTCCTGCAACCCGGGGTTTGTTGAATTAGGCGAGCGCTTAGGAAAGGAAAAGCTTTTCAAATATATCAAAGACTTTGGTTTTGGACAAAAAACGGGGATTGATCTCCAAGGCGAGGGAACCGGCATCTTATTTCCGCTTGAGAGAGTGGGCCCGGTGGAGCAAGCAACTACGGCTTTCGGACAGGGAGTATCCGTCACGCCGATTCAGCAGGTCGCAGCAGTATCCGCCGCTGTAAACGGAGGAACGCTCTACACACCTTATATTGCAAAGGAATGGATCGATCCTGTTACGAAGAAAACGGTCAAAAAACAATCACCAATCGCAAAGAAACAAGTCATTTCTGAGGAAACATCCAAACAAATCCGCTATGCTCTAGAAAGCGTCGTCGCAGAAGGCACCGGCCGCAATGCATTTGTAGAAGGATATCGTGTCGGAGGAAAAACAGGAACGGCACAAAAGGTTAAAGATGGAAAATACCTTGAGAACAACCATATTGTATCATTTATTGGTTTCGCGCCCGCCGATGATCCGAGTCTAGTCGTCTACGTTGCAGTGGATAACCCGAAAGGCACGATTCAGTTTGGCGGAACGGTGGCAGCGCCTATTGTCGGAAATATTATGAGAGACAGTCTGCCGGAACTTGGTGTGAAGCCCCGGAAAAATCAAATCGAGAAAAAATACCAATGGAACGACACAAAAACAATAGAAGTTCCGAATGTTGTAGGGATGTCTGTCTCAGATCTTGAGTCACTATTGGTGAATCTCAATGTGGATGCTTCCGGGAAAGGGAGCAAAATCGTTAAACAATCGCCAGCTGCCGGAACGAAAGTAAAAGAAGGCTCAAAGATACGCGTGTATTTGACTGAAGAAGATGAAAAGGAGGCAGCCGATTGATTCGGGCTGCCTATTCTTTTATTGCAGAAAAAATGCTGATATCTTTCAAGATTAGCTGGATGTATCCTTTTATTTACGCTAAAATATGAACTGTATGCTTAAAATCATTACCACATCATTTGATGTGACTTCAATGATAAAAAGAACGAATTAGAATGTTGAGAGGTTTGATACGATGAAACTTACAAAGCTGCTTACATACTTAACAACCGAACCTTCTGTAAACGACTCACAAGACCCTGAAATAACTTCAATTGAGATGGACTCCAGGGAAGTAAAGAAAGGGAGTCTTTTTGTATGTGTAAAAGGGTATACGGTGGATGGCCACGATTTTGCGCAAAAAGCAGTAGAAAACGGTGCAGCGGCTATTGTGGCAGAAAGAGAGGTCGATGTGAATGTTCCTGTTATTATTGTCCGGCAGTCACTTCGCGCGCTCAGCGTTTTGTCTGATGCGTTTTACGGACAGCCGACGAAGAAGCTTCAGCTGATTGGGATAACAGGGACAAACGGCAAAACATCAACGACCCACATGGTCGATGAGATTCTGAAAAAAGCGGGAAAACGCACAGGCTTGATCGGTACAATGTACATGAAAATCGGAGACGAAACACTTCCTGTTAAAAACACGACTCCGGAAAGCGTAACGCTGCAGAAAACGTTTAAGAAAATGAATGACAAGCACGTTGACACTGCAATCATGGAAGTTTCTTCCCACGCTTTGTCTTTAGGACGCGTCCATGGCTGTGATTATGATATTGCCGTGTTTACGAATTTAACACAGGACCATCTGGACTATCATAAAACGATGGATGAGTACCGGCATGCAAAAAGCTTGCTCTTTTCCCAACTTGGCGGGGCTTTCAACCATGAACATCCAAAGCGTGCCGTCCTGAATGCTGACGATGAGGCGAGCGCTTATTTTGAAAAGGTAACAGCTGCGCATATCTCTACATACGGAATTAAAAACGATGCTGATGTGATGGCGAAGAACATCAGTATCACTGCACAGGGCACAAGCTTTGATCTCGTGACAAACAAAGGCACGAAGCACATCACGATGTCTCTCGTCGGACAATTTAATGTGTATAACGTGCTGGCCGCTGTTGCGACATGTATTGCAGCAGGCATACCGTTTGAAATCATCACTGAGGCTGTTGAAGAATTGCATGGTGTAAGAGGCCGTTTTGAATTGGTCAATCAGCAGCAGGAGTTTCCTGTCATTGTAGACTACGCGCACACACCGGACAGCCTTGAAAATGTGCTGGAGACATGCAGAGATATGACGGAAGGAAAGCTATTTGTCGTTGTCGGCTGCGGAGGAGACAGAGATAAGACGAAGCGCCCGAAAATGGCTAAAATTGCTGTGGAGCTGGCTGACGAGCCGATTTTCACGTCAGATAACCCGAGAAGCGAAGATCCTCGCGCGATTTTAAGAGATATGGAAGCCGGAGTAGAGAACGCATACTATCACAGTATTGCAAACCGCGAGCAGGCGATCTTTTTCGCAATTGCCAATGCCAAAAAAGGCGACGTTGTCCTCATTGCCGGAAAAGGACATGAAACCTATCAGCAGATCGGAAATGAAACTTTCGATTTTGATGATACTGAAGTAGCGGCGAGAGCCATTGTTGAACTCAATAAGAATAAGACGAATTCATAGGAAAGAGATGTTACTGAATAATGGAGCTTGAAAAGATTTTTCATATGGAAAAAAATCATGAATATGATAACTACGTATGTCGTTTGAAAGAAACAGGAGGAGAAAAGGACAATGCTTGAGCAAGTCATTCTGTTTACAATTTTAATGGGGTTTTTAATTAGTGTTCTGCTCTCTCCGATTCTTATTCCGTTTTTAAGAAGATTAAAATTCGGCCAGAGTATTAGAGAAGAAGGACCGAAATCACATCAGAAAAAATCAGGGACACCGACAATGGGCGGGGTCATGATCATACTTTCTATCATAGTGACAACAATTGTGATGACACAGAAGTTTTCAGAAATAAGCCCCGAAATGGTGCTGCTTCTGTTTGTTACGCTAGGCTACGGTTTGCTTGGCTTTTTAGATGATTACATCAAGGTTGTCATGAAGCGCAATCTTGGATTGACATCAAAGCAAAAGCTGATCGGACAAATTATTATTGCAGTTGTATTTTACGCCGTGTATCATTACTACAATTTTGCGACGGATATTCGCATCCCTGGAACTGACTTATCATTTGATCTTGGCTGGGCTTACTTTATCCTTGTGCTCTTTATGCTTGTCGGCGGATCAAACGCAGTTAACCTGACTGACGGCCTTGACGGGTTATTATCCGGTACTGCGGCGATTGCCTTTGGCGCCTTTGCCATTCTGGCATGGAATCAGTCTCAATATGACGTAGCGATTTTCTCAGTTGCCGTTGTCGGTGCAGTTCTGGGCTTCCTTGTATTTAATGCTCATCCGGCCAAAGTTTTTATGGGAGATACGGGATCGCTTGCATTGGGAGGAGCCATCGTTACCATTGCCATTTTAACGAAATTAGAGATCCTGCTGGTTATCATCGGCGGTGTATTCGTTATCGAGACATTATCCGTTATTTTGCAGGTCATCAGCTTTAAAACGACAGGTAAACGAATCTTTAAAATGAGTCCGCTTCATCACCATTATGAGCTTGTCGGCTGGTCTGAATGGAGAGTAGTCGTGACGTTTTGGACTGCGGGACTTTTGCTTGCCGTTTTAGGAATTTACATCGAGGTGTGGTTATAAGTGGAAAATGATCAATTTTTACAGAAACAGCATTTTTTAATTCTTGGGCTTGCGAAAAGCGGATATGCGGCGGCCTCCATTCTTCATGAAAAAGGCATTTATGTTGCAGTCAATGACCAAAAGCCTTTTGAAGAAAATGAACCGGCACAAAAGCTTTCTGAAAAAGGAATCGAAGTTGTTTGCGGAGAGCATCCAGTTTCTCTGTTCGATCAGCATCAAATCACGATTCTGATCAAAAACCCGGGAATTCCTTATGAAAATATTATGGTTCAGGAAGCGGAGAAACGAGGCATTCCGGTTTGGACGGAAATTGAGCTCGCTTACTACCTGACCAGCGCCAAGTTTATCGGGATTACCGGATCGAACGGTAAAACGACCACGACAACGCTAATTTACGAAATGCTCAAAGCTGACTCGCAAAAAGCACTGATTGCCGGAAACATCGGCACAGTCGCAAGTGAGGTTGCCTATCATGCTGATGGAGATGAATGGATCGTTACTGAACTGTCTTCGTTTCAGCTGATGGGAACACACGCTTTCAGACCGGAAATCAGCCTGATTTTAAATGTATTTGACGCCCATCTGGATTATCACCATACGCGCGAAAACTATGAAAAAGCGAAACAGAAAGTATACCTTCATCAGACTGCTTCAGATAAAGCCATTGTCAACCAGGATGATGAAACCGTCGTGCGTCTTGCTGAAGCCGGAAAAGCCGAAATCGTCCCGTTTTCAGTCAGCAAAACGCTTGAACAGGGCGCATATGTAAAAGACAGTATGATTATGTTTAACTGCGAAGCCATTCTTCCTCTGGAAGAGGTTGTACTGCCCGGTGCTCATAACCTGGAGAACATTTTAGCAGCTATTGCAGTTGTGAAAACGGCAGGAGCTTCCAATGAGGCGGTTAAAAAGGTGCTGACAAGCTTTACTGGTGTGAAGCACCGCCTCCAATATGTCACAACTGTGAATGGCCGCAAATTTTATAACGACAGTAAAGCAACAAACATTCTGGCGACAAGCAAGGCGCTTTCAGCTTTTGATAAGCCGGTCATTCTGCTTGCGGGCGGACTGGATCGCGGAAATGGTTTTGATGACTTGAAACCTTATATGAAGCATGTCAAAGCAGTGCTTACATTTGGCCAGACGGCGCCAAAACTTGAGAAACTCGGCAATGAACTGGGAATACAACATGTCAAACGTGTCGATAATGTTGAACAAGCAGTATCTGCGGCGTTTGCGCTCTCAAATGAAGGAGATGTCATCCTGCTGTCACCCGCGTGTGCGAGCTGGGATCAATTCAAAACATTTGAAGAACGCGGTGACATGTTTATAGATGCCGTGCATATGCTTAAGTAAGGGCTTGTCTTGAAGTAAATCGGCAGCCCTAATGACTTTAAGCTTGGGGTGTCGATTGCTTTGACTACTAAAAAAACATCGCCTGATTTGTTATTGGTCATCATTACGTTATTATTATTAACAATCGGATTAATTATGGTGTACAGTGCGAGTGCGGTATGGGCGGATTATAAATTTGACGACTCATTCTTTTTCGCGAAACGGCAGCTTTTGTTTGCGGGAATCGGCGTCATTGCTATGTTTTTTATCATGAATGTCGATTATTGGACTTGGAGGACATGGTCCAAATTGCTGATGGTTATCTGCTTTTTCCTTCTGGTGCTTGTTTTGATACCGGGCGTCGGAATGGTGCGGAACGGTTCAAGAAGCTGGATCGGAGTCGGAGCATTCAGCATACAGCCTTCAGAGTTTATGAAGCTTGCGATGATTGCATTCCTTGCTAAATTTCTCTCTGAAAAACAAAAAAACATCACATCGTTCAGACGGGGGTTCGTCCCCGCACTTGGCATCGTGTTTTCAGCATTTTTGATTATCATGTGCCAGCCTGACCTCGGAACGGGGACAGTAATGGTCGGAACTTGTATTGTCATGATTTTTGTAGCCGGCGCGCGGATTGCCCATTTCGTCTTTCTCGGGCTGATCGGCCTCAGTGGATTTGTTGGGCTCGTATTATCGGCTCCATATCGAATTAAGCGGATTACCTCATACTTAAATCCATGGGAAGATCCGCTCGGAAGCGGATTTCAGATCATTCAATCGCTTTATGCAGTGGGGCCCGGCGGGTTGTTCGGAATGGGGCTTGGACAAAGCAGACAGAAGTTCTTTTATCTGCCTGAGCCGCAAACAGACTTTATTTTCGCCATCTTGTCAGAGGAGCTGGGCTTTATCGGGGGAACACTTATTTTGCTCCTCTTCAGCGTCCTGCTGTGGAGAGGAATCAGAATTGCGCTTGGTGCGCCTGATCTGTACGGAAGCTTTGTCGCAGTCGGCATTATTTCAATGATTGCCATTCAAGTCATGATCAATATCGGCGTAGTCACGGGCCTGATTCCTGTAACAGGCATCACGCTCCCGTTTCTGAGCTACGGAGGCTCTTCATTGACTCTAATGCTGATGGCAGTTGGTGTGCTGCTGAATGTAAGCCGCTACTCGAGGTATTAACGAATGTATGTCCAAGCTTCCTGTCTAACATGAAGCTTGGAAACAATTGATGCGATAACCCTGTCCAACAAAACAGGGTTATCGTTATGTTATAGAGAAACTTAGACTGGGGGAAAAGAAATGCGAATTGCAATAAGCGGAGGCGGTACAGGGGGACATATTTATCCTGCGCTTGCTTTTATTAAAGAAGTGCAAAGACGTCATCCTAATGTGGAATTTTTATATATCGGAACAGAAAACGGGCTGGAGAAAAAAATTGTTGAGCGGGAGAATATACCGTTTCGTTCAATTGAAATTACAGGATTTAAAAGAAAATTGTCATTTGAAAATGTCAAGACTGTGATGCGTTTTCTGAAGGGCGTCAAAAAGAGTAAATCGTATTTAGCGGAATTTAAGCCCGATGCCGTAATTGGAACGGGCGGTTATGTATGCGGGCCGGTTGTCTATGCCGCTGCGAAAATGGGAATTCCGACTATTGTCCATGAACAAAACAGCCTGCCGGGCATCACGAATAAGTTTCTTTCAAAATATGTTAATAAAGTAGCGATTTGTTTTGAAGAAGCGAAATCACATTTTCCTAGCGAGAAAGTTGTATTTACGGGAAACCCGCGAGCCTCTGAAGTCGTCTCAATAAAGACGGGACGATCAATGGCTGAATTTGGGCTTTCTGAAGAGAAAAAAACGGTCTTAATTTTCGGCGGAAGCCGAGGCGCTGCACCGATTAACCGCGCTGTCATTGATATGCAGGATGCGCTGAAAACAAGAGACTATCAAGTGCTGTATATCACCGGTGAAGTTCACTATGAAAAAGTAATGAATGAGCTGAAAAGCAAGGGTGCCGCTGATAATATGGTCACAAAGCCGTTTCTTCATCAAATGCCTGAGTATTTAAAGGCCATTGATGTCATTGTGGCCAGAGCCGGTGCGACAACGATTGCCGAAATTACTGCTCTCGGAATCCCAAGTGTTCTGATCCCGAGTCCATATGTGACAGCGAATCACCAGGAGGTCAATGCGAGATCTCTTGGCCAGCATGATGCGGCGATTGTACTGAAAGAAACAGAGCTCAGCGGGGAGAAGCTGATTGAAGCGCTAGACCGGATTGTACTGAATGAGCAAACGTTAAAGGAAATGAGCGAACGAACAAAGTCACTCGGTGTTCCTGACGCGGCTGCCCGTTTATACAGCGTACTCGAGGAATTAAAAAAATAGTAGAAAAGCAAATGGAATGCGGAGGTTTACGATGGAGAAAGTGATACAGGAATTAAAAGAACGCGAAGTCGGCAAGGTTCTTGCAAATGAACCGCTCGCGAATCATACAACGATGAAAATCGGCGGACCTGCGGATGTATTGGTCATTCCAAGCAGTGTGGATGCTGTTAAAGACATCATGGACGTGATTAAAAAATATGATGTGAAGTGGACAGTCATCGGCCGCGGATCAAATCTTCTGGTTTTAGATGAAGGAATTAGAGGCGTAGTAATCAAGTTGGGTGCGGGTCTTGACCATTTGGAGCTTGAAGGGGAACAAGTAACAGTCGGAGGCGGTTATTCAGTGGTCCGCCTTGCTACATCATTGAGCAAAAAAGGCCTGTCCGGTTTGGAATTTGCTGCCGGCATTCCAGGATCAGTCGGCGGAGCGGTTTATATGAATGCCGGCGCTCACGGTTCTGATATGAGCGAGATCCTCGTCAAAGCGCATATTTTATTTGAAGACGGAACGATTGAGTGGCTGACAAATGAGCAGATGGATTTCAGCTACAGGACATCTGTACTGCAAAAGAAACGCCCGGGCGTTTGCCTTGAAGCTGTTTTACAGCTGGAGCAGAAGGATAAGGAATCAATCGTTCAGCAAATGCAAAGCAATAAAGACTATAGAAAAAATACACAGCCGTATTCAAGCCCTTGTGCGGGAAGCATATTCAGAAATCCGCTTCCGAATCATGCCGGGAACCTTGTAGAAAAAGCAGGCTTGAAAGGATATCAAATCGGCGGTGCAAAGATATCGGAGATGCACGGAAACTTCATCGTCAATGCGGGGGGAGCATCAGCAAAAGATGTGCTTGATCTCATTGACCATGTGAAAAAGACAATCCGTGAAAAATACGAGATTGATATGCACACAGAGGTTGAAATCATCGGCGGAAATCGCTGATTCAAGTTCTGACTGAAGCTGTTCATATGATATACTGTAAGCAAACGACAAACGGCATCATAGTATGCCGTTTGTTTTGGAATAGACAGACTTTTAACAGCTGTTTCATTTGAATGAGGTGAACAGGCAATGAACCCGGGTCAAGACCGAGAAAAAATCGTTAACATTGAAGAGCGGATCCCTAAAATTAAAGAGCAGAGGAAACAAAAGGCCAACCGCCGTCTCATTTCATTTATTATGCTCTTTTTTATTATGGTGCTGATCATTGTTTACCTGCAAACACCAATCAGTAAAGTATCAACAATCTCTGTTACAGGGAATGAAAATGTATCAAAAAAGGAAATTATCGACCTTTCCGATATTAACAGCGGAGATACTGAGTTTTGGAGTTTGGACAAGCAAAAAACAGAAAAGAAGATTCAGCAAAATAAATTAGTGAAAAAAGCGGAGATCAGCAAATCGCTTCCTAATAAAATCAACATTGCAATCGAAGAATATAAAGCGATTGCTTATTTAGAAAAAGACGATGTGTACTATGAAGTGCTTGAAAACGGCTCAGTTCTGCCAAACGAAGTAACGCCAGATGATGCCGGACCGATTTTAGTGAATTGGACAAACGCGAAGAAGCGGTCTCAAATGGCCAAGCAGCTCGATGCGTTGTCAAATTCGTTAAAACAGTCGATTTCAGAGATTTATTATACGCCTGTAAAAATGGATGAAAACCGTATTAAGTTGTACATGAACGACGGTTATGTTGTCACTGCATCTATTAAAACGTTTGCAGACCGAATGAAGACGTATCCTTCTATTATTTCTCAGCTAAGCAGCAATAAAAAAGGAATCATTCATTTAGAAGTTGCCACCTATTTTGAAGAGTTTGGGAAAAGCGATAAAGCTGCTAAAAAGGAAGATGAAAATTGAGGGGCAAATCAGCAGTCCTTCTTTCCTTGATTATGCTTATCGCAGGCTTTTTGATTTCATTTTCTTTTCAAATGACAAAAGAAAACAACAAAAGCGCGGCTGAGACGGAAGAGTGGAAAAAAGAATATGCGCTGAGAGATGAACTTCTGAAACAAGAGAAAGAAAATAAGAAGCTTGAAAAAGAATTATATCAAAAGCAAAACAAAGTCCGCCAGGCGGAAAATAAGCTGAAGAAAGAGAAGTCGGAATACTATAATGTCCTCGAAGATACAGAAAAATACAGGATGTATATTGGGGAAGTCGGTGTGCAGGGAGAAGGCGTTGAGGTGACATTGGAAGATGCGTCATACATACCGGAAGGGGAGAATGTGAATAGTTACATCGTTCACGAAAGCCATATCTTCCAAGTAGTAAACGAACTGTATATCTCAGGAGCGGCAGCTGTCGCCGTTAATGGACAGCGTTTGACGCATGATTCGTATATCAAATGCAATGGTCCTGTGGTAACAGTAGACGGGGTGCAGCATCCCGCTCCGTTTACGGTATCCGCTATTGGAGATCCAGATGTCCTGCTACCCTCGTTAAATATCGCAGGAGGCCTAATTGATCAGCTGTCAATGGATCATATTTCTGTGTCGGCAGAAAAAGAGAAAAACGTACAAATGAAACCGATTCTGAAAACGAAGGAATGACTGAAAAAGCGGGTGAAATAGATTGAAAATAAAGCGTTCCTTCATAAGCATCAGTGTGCTTATGGTCATCTTCGGCCTGATGATATCTGTTCAGTTTAATTCGTTAAAGCACCCCAAAGTCCGGGATACAAGAGATATGTGGGATATTAGGGAAGAGCTGACATCAGAGCAGAAGAAGCAGGAAAAGCTGCTGTCTGAAATAAACAAATATGACAAACTGCTGAATAGCTATTCGCAAGCGAAAGAAATGACAAAAGAAACCGCGCTAAATAATACCTTGCAATCCTTAAAAAAAACAGCCGGCATGACCGATATAACAGGTAGCGGAATTGTCATTACGATTTCCCCGCTTTTTTCTGAAAGCTTAACAGGAGAGCCGGTCGAAAATCCGCCTCCGGATTTGCTGAAAAAGCTGATTAATGAACTCAACTCCTACGGTGCAGAGCATATCTCGATTAACGAGCGAAGAGTTGTGAATCATACAGTCATCAGAGATATAAACGGCACTACAAAAATAGACGGATACGCCCTTGACGATTATCCTTTAACAGTAAAAGTGCTTGCCAAAGATCCGGACATGTTACACAGCAGAGTGAAGGGGTCAGGCCTTGAGGATCTTTTTGCATCTGAAAATTTAGCATTAAAAGCCGGTAAATCTGAAAGCAAACTAACATTAAAAGCATATGACAGACCACTGGACGTACAACAGCTGAAACTGCTTAAAGACTGAAAAGGAGGAGAATTGTCATGTGGCTGCCCGTGTTGGGACTGGTGCTCGGAATAGCGATTGGACTAATGACAAACTTAACGATACCGAGTGAATACTCAAACTATTTATCGCTTGCGGTGCTTGCCGCACTTGATACATTAATCGGCGGAATCAGGGCGCATTTACAAGGTACATATGATGAAATGGTATTTGTTTCCGGTTTCTTTTTTAATATTATATTGGCAATAAGTTTAGCTTTTCTGGGAGTCCATCTTGGTGTAGACTTGTATTTAGCAGGTATATTCGCATTTGGAGTCAGATTATTTCAGAATATAGCCGTTATCAGAAGAAATCTACTAACAAAGTGGACTCTTTCTAAAAAAAATAAAAAAAATGTGATATAAAAGAGGATATACATAGGATATAACGAATATTTTCAATAAACATAAAATGTGAAAAGCACATAAAAATATTCTGTTGTTATTTTTTGTTACACACTTGTAAAGCCACATTCATTGTATTGTTGTTCCGCAAATAATAGAATAGAAATGATCGAAATGTGAGGAGGTGCCATAGAATGAACAACAATGAACTTTACGTCAGTCTTGACATCGGTACGTCCAATACAAAAGTGATCGTCGGAGAAATGACAGATGATTCCCTTAATATTATCGGTGTGGGAAATGTACCGTCTGAAGGGTTGAAAAAAGGCTCAATCGTTGATATAGATGAGACCGTTCATTCTATAAGAAAAGCGTTTGACCAAGCTGAAAGAATGGTAGGTTTTCCGCTTAGAAAAGCTATTGTCGGCGTTAATGGAAATTATATCAATATTCAAGATACAAACGGTGTTGTAGCAGTTTCCAGTGAAAATAAAGAAATTCAGGTTGAAGATGTACGCCGTGTCATGGAGGCGGCACAGGTTGTTTCCGTACCGCATGAACAGCTGATTGTTGACGTCATTCCTAAACAGTTTATCGTAGATGGAAGAGATGAAATCACCGACCCGAAAAAAATGCTAGGTGTGCGTTTAGAAGTAGAGGGCACCTTGATCACCGGTTCAAAAACAATCTTACATAACTTACTCCGCTGCGTTGAAAGAGCTGGTATTGAAATAACTGATATTTGCCTTCAGCCGCTGGCAGCCGGTTCTGCTGCATTATCAAAGGACGAGAAAAACCTTGGTGTGGCTCTCATTGATATAGGGGGAGGGTCAACAACCATTGCCGTATTCCAGAACGGACATCTCACTTCTACCCGTGTCATTCCTCTCGGAGGCGAAAATATCACCAAAGATATCTCCATCGGATTGAGAACGTCAACAGAAGAAGCAGAACGCGTGAAAAAGCAATTTGGACATGCCTACTATGACGAAGCCTCGGAAGATGAAATATTTGAGGTAACCGTTATAGGCACCAATCAAAAACAAACATTTACACAGCAAGAAGCAGCGAATATCATTGAAGCGAGAGTAGAGGAAATTCTTGAAATTGTTTCAGAAGAGCTTCGCAGTATGGGAATTACCGATCTGCCGGGAGGTTTCGTGCTGACAGGAGGACAAGCAGCTATGCCGGGTGTCATGTCTTTGGCACAGGATGTGCTGCAAAACAATGTCAGAGTGGCAAGCCCGAATTATATCGGTGTAAGAGATCCTCAATATATGACGGGAGTGGGCCTGATCCAATTCGCCTGCCGGAATGCAAGAATCCAAGGCAGAAAAATAGGCTTTAAGATGCCTGAAGAAGCGATACAGGAAATCGCAGTCTCATCATCTGAGGAACAAGAGCAGCATCATCACCAAAATGAGGTGCAGCAGCGGCCAAAAGGAAAACAAAAAACACAAGCCGAACATAATAAACAGAGCAAAATGAAAAAACTATTAAGCATGTTTTGGGAATAGATAGATAGTCATTCGGCAGATTAGGAGGATTTAGCATGTTGGAGTTCGAAACAAACATAGACGGCTTAGCATCAATTAAAGTAATCGGAGTAGGAGGCGGCGGTAACAACGCCGTTAACCGAATGATTGAAAATGAAGTGCAAGGAGTAGAGTATATCGCGGTAAACACGGACGCTCAAGCTCTTAACCTGTCAAAAGCAGAAGTGAAAATGCAAATCGGCGCAAAGCTGACTAGAGGATTGGGAGCAGGTGCGAATCCGGAAGTCGGGAAAAAAGCCGCTGAAGAAAGCAAAGAGCAGATTGAAGAAGCACTTAAAGGTGCTGACATGGTATTCGTGACAGCTGGTATGGGCGGCGGAACAGGAACAGGTGCCGCACCGGTTATCGCACAAATCGCGAAAGACTTAGGCGCATTAACAGTCGGCGTTGTGACAAGACCGTTTACCTTCGAAGGACGCAAAAGACAGCTTCAGGCTGCAGGCGGAATCTCGGCAATGAAAGAAGCGGTGGATACACTGATCGTGATCCCGAACGACCGTATCCTTGAAATTGTTGATAAAAACACACCGATGCTTGAAGCATTCCGTGAAGCGGATAACGTACTTCGCCAAGGGGTTCAAGGTATTTCTGACTTGATTGCTACACCTGGTCTTATCAACCTTGACTTTGCTGATGTGAAAACAATCATGTCAAACAAAGGATCTGCTTTGATGGGTATCGGTATTGCTACTGGGGAAAATCGTGCGGCAGAGGCAGCAAAAAAAGCAATTTCCAGCCCGCTTCTTGAAGCGGCCATTGACGGTGCGCAAGGCGTCCTCATGAACATCACTGGAGGAACAAACCTCAGCCTATATGAGGTTCAGGAAGCAGCAGACATTGTCGCTTCGGCATCTGATCAAGACGTAAACATGATTTTCGGTTCTGTTATTAATGAAAATCTAAAAGATGAGATTGTGGTGACAGTGATTGCAACCGGCTTTATCGAACAAGAGAAGGACGTGACGAAGCCTCAGCGTCCAAGCTTAAATCAAAGCATCAAAACACACAATCAAAGTGTTCCGAAGCGTGAGCAAAAACGTGAGGAGCCTCAGCAGCAGAACACAGTAAGCCGTCATACTTCACAGCCGGCTGATGATACGCTTGACATCCCGACATTCTTAAGAAACCGTAATAAACGCGGCTAATGTAAAGGACAAAATCGTTTTCGATTTTGTCCTTTTTTGTTTTTCTCTTCACACTTTCCTTCTTATAAAGTCTTTTTCCCTATTGCTTCCTTCGCTTAGTAACAAAACAGATAATTAGACCCATTTATTTTTGTGACATTTTTATCATTTTCATATATATGGAAATCGAATGACATGAAACGACAATATCTGTAATTTAGATTGTCTACAGTTAATATACAGCGATGTTCTGACAAACCATTCATTATTAAAAGGAGGGACGACACTTTTTTTAAAAAGCATGTTGAAAAAGGGGGATGAAAATGAGGAAAAAAACGAAAAACAGACTCATCAGCTCTGTTTTAAGTACAGTTGTCATCAGTTCACTGCTGTTTCCGGGAGCAGCCGGGGCAAGCAGTAAAGTCACCTCACCTTCTGTTAAAAAGGAGCTTCAATCTGCGGAATCCATTCAAAACAAGATTTCGAGTTCATTAAAGAAAAGCTTTAAAAAGAAAGAAAAAACGACTTTTCTGATTAAATTTAAAGATCAGGCTAACACAGAAAAAGCAGCAAAAGCGGCTGTTAAAAAAGCGAAATCGAAGAAGCTGTCTGCCGCTAAGACGGAATATCAAAAGCGTTCTGCTGTTGTGTCATCTTTAAAAGTCACAGCCGATGAATCCCAGCAAGATGTCCTAAAATACTTGAACACCCAGAAAGATAAAGGAAATGCAGACCAAATTCATTCTTATTATGTGGTGAACGGGATTGCTGTTCATGCCTCAAAAGAGGTTATGGAAAAAGTGGCGCAGTTTCCCGAAGTGGAAAAGGTGCTTCCTAATGAGAAACGGCAGCTTTTTAAGTCATCCTCCCCATTTAATATGAAAAAAGCACAGAAAGCTATTAAAGCAACTGACGGTGTGGAATGGAATGTAGACCAAATCGATGCCCCAAAAGCTTGGGCACTTGGATATGATGGAACTGGCACGGTTGTTGCGTCCATTGATACCGGGGTGGAATGGAATCATCCGGCATTAAAAGAGAAATATCGCGGATATAATCCGGAAAATCCTAATGAGCCTGAAAATGAAATGAACTGGTATGATGCCGTAGCAGGCGAGGCAAGCCCTTATGATGATTTGGCTCATGGAACCCATGTGACAGGCACGATGGTGGGCTCTGAACCGGATGGGACAAATCAAATCGGTGTAGCGCCTGGCGCAAAATGGATTGCTGTTAAAGCGTTCTCTGAAGATGGCGGCACTGATGCTGACATTTTGGAAGCTGGTGAATGGGTTTTAGCACCAAAGGACGCGGAAGGAAATCCCCACCCGGAAATGGCTCCTGATGTTGTCAATAACTCATGGGGAGGGGGCTCTGGACTTGATGAATGGTACAGAGACATGGTCAATGCCTGGCGTGCGGCCGATATTTTCCCTGAGTTTTCAGCGGGGAATACGGATCTCTTTATTCCCGGCGGGCCTGGTTCTATCGCAAATCCGGCAAACTATCCAGAATCGTTTGCAACTGGAGCGACTGATATCAATAAAAAGTTCGCTGACTTTTCTCTTCAAGGGCCATCTCCATATGATGAAATAAAGCCGGAAATATCTGCACCGGGCGTTAATATTCGTTCATCCGTTCCCGGTCTGACATATGAGGATGGTTGGGACGGCACATCAATGGCAGGGCCGCATGTATCCGCTGTTGCTGCACTGCTGAAACAGGCGAATGCCTCACTTTCTGTTGATGAGATGGAGGATATATTAACCAGCACGGCTGAACCGCTCACGGATTCAACATTTCCTGATTCACCGAATAACGGATATGGCCATGGTCTGGTGAATGCTTTTGATGCTGTATCCGCTGTTACAGATGGATTAGGGAAAGTGGAAGGACAAGTTTCTGTAGAGGGGGATGACCAAGAGCCTCCTGTCTATCAGCATGAGAAAGTAACTGAAGCTTATGAAGGTGGCAGCCTGCCACTGACTTTGACAGCTGAAGACAATGTGAGTGTGACATCTGTAAAGCTGTCCTACAAGCTTGATCAAGGCGAATGGACGGAAATAACGGCTAAACGAATCAGCGGTGATCATCTAAAAGGAACGTATCAAGCAGAGATCCCAGACATAAAAGGAACTAAACTAAGCTATAAGTGGATGATTCACGATTTTGGCGGTCATGTCGTTTCGTCTGACGTATACGATGTAACAGTGAAACCAAGCATCACGGCGGGATATAAGCAGGACTTTGAAACTGCACCCGGCGGCTGGGTTGCGAGCGGAACAAATAATAACTGGGAATGGGGAGTTCCGTCAACTGGCCCAAATACAGCAGCATCCGGAGAAAAAGTATATGGAACGAATTTGACAGGAAATTATGCCAACTCAGCAAACATGAACCTTGTTATGCCTCCTATTAAAGCACCTGATTCAGGAAGTCTGTTCCTTCAATTTAAAAGCTGGCACAATTTAGAGGATGATTTTGATTACGGCTACGTTTTTGTTCTTCCGGAAGGTGAAAAGAATTGGGAGCAGGCTGGTGTCTATAACGGAAAGACATCAAGCTGGACGGAGGAAGAAATTGATTTATCGGCTTATAAAGGCCAAAACATTCAAGTGATGTTTAACCTTCAATCTGATGAAAGCATTGCAAAAGAGGGCTGGTATATTGATGATGTAGTGCTTTCTGACAAATCAGCCGGAAAAACAGTCAAAAAGAATAAGCTGGGCGTCGAAAAGCCGTCTGGAAAGCAAAAGAAAAAGCCAGTAAATCCGAAAAAGGCTAAGCCATCTGCAAACACAGCGGTAAAACATCAGAACAAGTCTATACAGCCTCAAGTTTTGCCGCTCAGGGCACAAGTCAGTGTAGTGGAAACAGGAAAATCAACATATTCAGATCAATCCACAGGGCAGTACACGCTGAAGCACAAAGCGGGAGACTATACGCTTATGGCAGAAGCATATGGTTATCAGTCGAAAACACAAAAAGTATCTTTAAAGACGGATCAGACGACACAAGCTAATTTTACGTTAGAAGAGATGAAGAAGGGCACATTAAAAGGCACGGTCATCAATAAAACGACAGGAGAGCCGGTAAAAGGCGCTTCCGTTTATGTTGTAGAGGATGCTGCGGTGGAACCGGCTATGACAAACGACAAAGGTGAATATACGCTGGAGGCCTATGAAGGCGCTTATACGATTAAAGTCGCTGCACCGGGTTATTACAGTGATGAATTTTCCGTTGAGTTAAAAGGTGATGTTACAAAAGAAACTGCATTGAAGCCTTTTGTCGGTTACCCGGGTGAAATTGCATATGATGACGGAACAGCGGAGAATGCCAATTCCTATTTTGCTGCCGGGAACGGATGGGCAGTAAAAATGACGCTCGCTGACGGCAAGGACAAAGGCATGCTTACAGGAGGGCTGTTCAGATTCTGGGATACAGAGTTCCCTGATCCCGGCGGCACAGAGTTTAAGGTTGAGGTATACGATGCCACAGGAAAAGACGGAGCACCGGGCAAGAAAATTGCCGGGCCATTTAACGCTGAAGCTCTTCGCAATGGCGAGTGGACTAAGGTAGATCTCAGTTCAAAAGGGATTATGGTCGATAGAGACTTTTATCTCGTATATATCCAGTCAAAACCTGATCCGTATTCACCTGGACTGGCAATGGATGAAACCGGCAAGAATTCCGGCCGCAACTGGCAGTATATAGGTGGACAATGGGAGCCGGGTGACGAAGCAGACGGCAACTATATGATTCGCGCATTAGTTAATTATGAAGCTGCTGTACCTGAGATTACTTCACCGACAGACAAATCATACACAAATAAGGAGAACGTCACTGTAAAAGGAAACGCTTCTCCTGGCACAACGGTACACATTTATAATGGAGAGAAAGAAGCAGGAGAAACGAAAGCTGCCGCGGACGGCACGTTCCAGACAGGCATCACACTCAACAAGGGTGAAAATGAGCTGACGGCAACTGCATCAACTGACAACGGAACAACAGATGCCTCCAGCCCAATCACGGTCACGCTTGATCAAGAAAAGCCTGAGTTAACGCTGGACACTCCAAAGGATGGCGGGAAAACAAATAAAGAAACGCTGACTGTCAAAGGGGTTGTATCCGATGACAATCTGAAAGACGTCAAGGTGAATGGCAAAAAAGCAACAATAACTGATGGTTCATACTCAGCCCGTATTCTTTTGGAGAATGGAAGCAATGAAATCAAGGTGATTGCTACAGACTTGGCAGGCAACAAAACCACGAAAAAGGCTGTCATTGATGTCAATTTTGACAAGCCTGTCATTTCCGGCTTAATTCCGGGAGAGGATAAAAACTTAAAAGCTGGTGAATCTGTGAAAATCGCTTTCTCAAGCGCTGAGGATTTAGATGCAACGTTTACCATTCGTATGCCGCTGACCAATGCAAGAGCGAGTGTGCAAAATGCCACCGAACTCCCGTTAAGAGAAATTTCTCCGGGAAGATATGAAGGCTATTGGACAGCCACTTCTTCTATTAAAGCAAAAGGAGCAAAAGTAGAAGTGATCGTCCGAGATGATTATGGAAATGAAACAAGAAAAACTGCGAATGGAAAACTTAATATCAACACAGAAAATTAAGTGGAAAAAAGCTGCCGTCATTGGCAGCTTTTTTTATATCCTCTCATTATACTTCCTCGACAAATTAAGCAGATTTCCCTGAAAAATTGTATTTTCCTCTCAACATTAATTGACAGACTTTCCCACAGAGCTTGCTTTATACTTATGAAGCAAGAAGGGGAACAGCGTGAGGCAAGAAAGAAAGGAGTCAGATGTGAAAATCTATTTAGATGTCATTTGGCTGTTAAACTTTTGTTTTGATGCACTTTTGCTTTTGCTCACGGCATTTATTTTAAAACGGCATGTAAAAAAAAGAAGACTGGTAGGCGGAGCGTTCATCGGTTCCAGTATTGTCCTTTTGATGTTTACTCCTTTTTCGCCGATTGTTGAACATCCGGCTGGGAAGCTAGCTTTTTCAGTTGTGATTGTGGTGGTGACATTTGGCTTTAAAAGATTTCGGTTTTTCTTTCAAAATTTGTTTTCCTTTTATTTTGCCACTTTTTTAATGGGGGGAGGAATTATCGGAGCCCATTCTTTGCTGCAGTCAAATTCTATTGTTCAAAACGGTGTTATGATTACCAATCAAACAGGGTTTGGAGACCCGATCAGCTGGTTGTTTATTGTTGGGGGCTTTCCAGTATTATGGTTTTTTTCTAAAAGAAGAATTGAAGATATTGAAACAAAAAACATTCAATATGAGGAACGAGTCAGCGTGCAGGCAGATTTGGGCAGCCAAACACTTCATGTCAGAGGCCTGATTGATTCCGGTAACCAGCTGTACGATCCTCTTACAAAAACACCGGTAATGATCATTTACATTGATAAACTGGAGCCGATTTTCGGAACAGCCGAAACGATGATCATTCGAAACACAGACCCATTGGAAGCCATCGAACAGCTCGATGATTCCTTTCGCTTTTTAGATAAAATGAGGTTGATTCCATACAGGGGAGTTGGTCAGCAAAATCAATTTCTATTATGCGTTAAACCGGATCACGTAACGATTATGACAAAAGAAGAAATGATTTCTGCAGATAAATGTTTAATCGGCATCAGCACAACAAAGCTGTCGGCAGATGGAGAGTTTGACGCGATTATTCATCCGAAAATGCTTTCGGGCAAGGCTGTCAAACACGTTTCATAATGTTCGCAAATGTCCGTTACTTATCATACTCAAACGGCGTGACATTTAGAAGGGAGAGGAAGATGAAAAAACTGAAATTACGGTTGACGCACCTCTGGTATAAGCTGCTGATGAAACTTGGGCTGAAAAGTGATGAAGTCTATTACATAGGCGGGAGTGAAGCCCTGCCGCCTCCATTATCTAAAGATGAGGAGCAGGTTTTGTTAATGAAGCTCCCCAACGGCGATCAGGCGGCGCGAGCCATTCTAATTGAACGCAATTTGCGTCTGGTCGTATATATCGCCCGTAAATTTGAAAATACGGGAATCAATATAGAGGATTTAATCAGCATCGGTACCATCGGTCTAATCAAAGCTGTGAATACATTCAATCCAGAAAAGAAAATCAAGCTTGCTACCTATGCCTCCCGGTGTATAGAAAATGAAATCCTGATGTATTTAAGAAGAAATAACAAAATCCGTTCAGAGGTTTCCTTTGATGAACCGCTTAATATTGATTGGGACGGCAATGAGCTTTTGCTTTCTGATGTGCTCGGCACTGACGATGACATCATCACTAAAGACATAGAAGCTAACGTCGATAAAAAGCTCTTGAAAAAAGCGCTTGAACAGCTTAATGAGAGAGAAAAGCAAATCATGGAGCTGCGGTTTGGGCTTGTCGGTGAAGAAGAAAAAACCCAAAAGGATGTAGCGGATATGATGGGGATTTCTCAGTCTTATATTTCGCGGCTTGAGAAAAGAATTATAAAAAGATTGAGAAAAGAGTTCAACAAAATGGTGTAAAAAATTTTATGGTTAGAACCCCTTGATTTTACAGGGATTTCCTGATTTCGACAGTTTTTCGGTCTGAGTGCAGTGCATATTTTTCCCACCCAAGGAGATACTTAACGTTGTACAGCAGCTCCTGTAGGGAGGGAAAAAAGTGTCGAGAAATAAAGTCGAAATCTGCGGGGTGGATACCTCCAAATTACCAGTACTCAAGAATGAAGAGATGAGAAAGCTGTTTAGGCAGCTGCAGGATGAAGGCGATGATTCAGCAAGAGAAAAGCTTGTAAACGGGAACTTGCGTCTTGTCTTAAGTGTCATTCAACGATTTAATAACAGAGGGGAGTATGTTGATGACTTATTTCAAGTCGGCTGCATCGGACTAATGAAATCCATTGATAATTTTGACCTAAGCCACAATGTTAAGTTTTCAACATACGCTGTACCTATGATTATCGGAGAGATCCGCAGGTATTTACGCGATAATAACCCGATCCGTGTCTCAAGATCACTCCGGGACATCGCTTACAAGGCGCTTCAGGTAAGAGAGCGGTTAATCAGTGAGACAAGCAAGGAGCCGACTGCAGAAGACATCGCAAAAGTTCTTGAAGTACCGCATGAGGAAATTGTATTTGCGCTTGATGCCATCCAGGATCCGGTTTCTCTATTTGAACCGATCTATAACGACGGCGGAGACCCGATCTATGTGATGGACCAAATCAGTGATGAGCGTAACACAGATTCACAATGGATTGAAGAGCTGGCTTTAAAAGAGGGCATGAGAAGGCTGAATGATAGGGAAAAAATGATTTTGAGAAAGCGATTCTTCCAAGGGAAAACCCAAATGGAAGTCGCCGAGGAAATCGGAATTTCTCAAGCGCAGGTGTCCAGACTTGAAAAAGCGGCTATCAAACAAATGAATAAAAATATTCATCAATAATGAAAAGCCTTTAAAACGATGTTGTTTTAAAGGCTTTTCTATTGATTATGGATGGTTTACGTTTTGGAAAAAGTAAGGTATCCTAGTTCGTACAAAGTTTTATGAAAATTAAAACAATTATAAAAGGCAATAAAGAGGAGGACCACGATGATTTTGCAGCTTGACAATGTCTCACTAAAACGGAATGGGAAATGGATACTGAGAGATATTCATTGGAAGGTGGAAGAAAAGGAAAATTGGGTGCTTTACGGCCTAAATGGCGCCGGGAAGACAGCGCTGTTAAATATGCTTTGCTCTTATTATTTTCCAACATCAGGCGAGATGCAGGTGCTTGGCCATGAATTTGGCAAAACAGAGCTTGGGGAAAAGCTCAGACGTAAAATTGGCCTCGTCTCAGCAGCTCTTCAGCAAAAATTGTATCCGGCAGATTCAGCCTTTGAAATTGCTTTGAGCGGAGCTTACGCTTCGATTGGGTTATATGAAACGCCAAGTAAGAAAACCAGGGAAAAAGCGATTGGTTTGTTAGAGGACTTGGGAGCAATTGAATATGCCGATCGCCGCTATGAAACCCTTTCTCAAGGGGAAAAACAAAGAGCGTTGATTGCTAGAGCACTAATGGCCGATCCAGAGTTGCTGATACTGGATGAACCAGTCACAGGACTGGATTTTATTGCCCGGGAAAAGTTGTTAGATACGATTACATACATTGCAAACAAAGAAAATGCACCATCTATCCTTTATGTGACTCATCATGCTGAAGAAATTTTGCCTGTCTTTGATAAAGCCCTTTTATTAAAACAGGGAGAGGTCTTTGGATCCGGAGAAATAAAGGAAATGCTTACTGATCAAATACTTTCCGCTTTTTTTGATACGCCAATCCATGTATTATGGAATCAGGATCGGCCGTTTTTAACTAGAGCTGAGCCGATAACGAATGCCTGACAAATATATATATTCATCCTAGGGGTGCTTTGCGAAGCTGAGAGAGACTTTGTCTCAACCCTTTTGACCTGATCTGGATCATGCCAGCGGAGGGAAGCGGTGAAAAGCGGAGTACATCGGACTCCGTTTGTTTTTATTAAGCCGTTTCATCACATTTGAAACGGCTTTTTTGATTTTAAAGAATAGGAGCGGATTTACATTGGATCAACAAATAGACTCTTTGCAAAAAAAAGTGGAAGAACAAAAGGAGGAGCTTATTCAGCTTGCTAAAACACTGATTTCTTATCAAACACCCGCTCCGCCTGCAAGAAATACAGAGGGCATTCAGTCATGGATTGCGGGATTTTTAAATGAATTGGGATTCTCGATCGACAAATGGGATGTGTACCCTGGAGATCCCAATGTTGTCGGCAAGCTAAAGGGAACAGATTCAGCAGATTATTACAGCCTGATTATCAATGGTCATGTAGATGTGGCAGAGGTAAAAGAGGATGAAGAATGGAAGCACGATCCGTTTCATCCCATTGAAAAAAACGGTCTCTTAATCGGGCGAGGCGCTTCCGATATGAAGGGCGGAATAGCTTGTGTGCTGTTTGCTGTCAAATTAATTCGTGAAGCCGGCATTGAACTTCCAGGTGATCTGATTCTGCAATCGGTTATTGGGGAGGAAGTTGGAGAAGCCGGCACACTTGAATGCTGCAAGAGGGGCTACCACGCTGATTTTGCAATTGTCGCGGATACGAGCGATATGCATATTCAAGGCCAAGGCGGTGTCATTACAGGCTGGATCGAAATCAAAAGCAGTCAAACATTTCATGATGGAACGAGACGGAATATGATTCACGCAGGCGGAGGAACATTCGGAGCAAGCGCAATTGAAAAAATGGCAAAAATCATTGCGGGGCTCGGTGAACTTGAGCGCCACTGGTCCATTATGAAAAGTTATCCCGGTTTTAAACCAGGCACAAATACGATTAACCCGGCAGTTATAGAAGGCGGCAGACATGCGGCTTTTATAGCGGACGAATGCCGGCTGTGGATCACAGTCCATTTTTATCCGAATGAAACCCATGACCAAGTGGCAGCGGAAATAGAAGATTACGTCAATCGGCTGAGTGACAGTGATATTTGGCTTAGGGAAAACCGCCCTGTATTCAAGTGGGGAGGCTCATCTATGATAGAAGACAGAGGAGAAATTTTTCCGGCATTGGAAGTTGACCCTGGCCACCCAGGCGTCTTAGCGCTAACTGCCTCTCATGAGAAAGTGAAACGGGAGTGTCCAATTATTGACGTTTCTCAATCAGTTACAGATGGCGGATGGCTGTATGATGCCGGTATTCCATGCGTAATATACGGTCCTGGAGATCTGCACAATGCACACTCTGTGAACGAGAAGGTATCGATTGAGCAGCTAGTAGAGTATACAAAAATTATACTCGATTTTATCATCAGCTGGTGCAGCCGGAAAAAAGAACAATGACATGAAAATTTCTTCTTGCTGACAAGGTTCAGCCTGCCCGTTCATATACTTGAACAAAAGGACGGAAAAAGGACGTGATGGAATGATCAGCATTTCAGAATTTCAGGTAAAGGATGTCGTCAATGTCTCAAACGGAAAAAAGCTGGGGAGTATTGGTGATATTGATATCAATGTGACTACTGGAAAAATTCAGGCGATCATACTCGGAGGAAATGGGAAAGTTCTCGGATTTTTTGGAAAAGAAGAGGAATTGGTCATTCCATGGCGAAATATAGTAAAAATCGGGGAAGATGTAATCTTAGTCCGATTAAGTGAACCGCATGCATAAACCTGCTTGTCTGCCGCAGATTGGCAAATGCCGGAAGTCTCGATTCTTCCGGCACATTTCATTTAGAAATATGCAAATCGGCGCTCAACGTATGCAGTAAGATGTGGTAAAATAAGTGGGAAATTCCGCTTTTTTAAATGTTTGTCGAAAGGTTGGATCATCATGAATACATATCACCCATTCAGTCTTACCACACCCTCGACACTCATGATACAAGACTGGGCTCAAACGAATCAAAACAACAAAGAGGTCATTGCCGGATTTACGACAAAAAACGGCGGTGTCAGCCAAAAGCCTTTTGAATCGTTAAATACAGGATTGCACGTTCATGACAAAGATGCAGATGTAGTTAAAAATCGTGAATATATTGCCGATATGTTTAATACTGATTTGCAGTCTTGGGTATTCGCTGATCAGACACATGATAATCGCGTTCAGAAAGTGACGCAGAGGGATAGGGGAAAAGGCGCCCGTGAGTATCAAACGGCTCTAAAAGCAACGGACGGGCTCTATACAAATGAAAAAAATGTATTTTTGGCATTATGCTTTGCTGATTGTGTGCCTCTATTCTTTTATGATCCGGTTAAGTCGCTTGTCGGAGTCGCCCATGCCGGGTGGAAAGGCACCGTCAAACAGATTGGCAGAGAAATGGTGAAGCAATGGACTGAGAAGGAAGGTTCAGATCCCTCAGATATTTACGCTGTTATTGGCCCGTCTATCAGCGGTGCATGCTATACGGTAGACGACCGCGTCATGGATGCTGTCCGCGCATTGTCGGTTTCAGCAGACCTTGCCGTTAATCAGACGGCAAAGGCACAATATCAGCTTGATCTGAAAGAGCTGAACCGTCTTATACTGATGGACAGCGGTTTGGCAAGTGAACAAATTTCTGTCAGCGGTTTATGCACGGAAAGCGAGCCGTCTCTTTTCTATTCTCACCGCCGCGATCAGGGGAAAACTGGACGGATGATGTCCTTTATCGGAATGAAGGAGGCATAAAAGATCTTGCGTGTTGTTGATAATTTACGACATATAAACGAACGAATAAACGAAGCATGTAACAGATCGGGCCGCAGCTCCGATGAAGTTACGGTTATTGCAGTCACAAAATATGTATCACCTGAAAGAGCACAGGAGGCAGTAGATGCTGGCATCACCTGCCTCGGAGAGAATCGGGATTTGGAACTGCTCCGCAAACAGGAATTGATGAAAGGGAATCCGGAATGGCATTTTATCGGCAGTCTGCAATCAAGAAAAGCAAAATCTGTCGTCAATTCGGTTTCCTATATCCATTCCCTAGACCGGCTCTCATTAGCGAAAGAAATTGAAAAACGGGCTGAAGGCACTGTACGATGCTTTGTGCAGGTCAATACCTCTCTTGAGCCTTCTAAACACGGCATGAAAAAAGAAGAAGTCATTCCATTCATACAGGAGCTTTCCGGTTTCGAACATATCCTTGTTGCCGGGCTGATGACAATGGCTCCGCTGACTGATGATCAAGATCAGATCAGAAGCTGTTTCAGGTCGCTGAGAGAACTCCGTGACCAGGTTCAGAAGCTGAACCAGCCGAACGCTCCGTGTACTGAACTGTCGATGGGCATGTCAAATGATTTTGAAATTGCAATTGAAGAAGGAGCTACTTATATTAGAATCGGCTCATCGTTAGTCGGAAATGAAACAGGGGGTGTACAGCAATGAGTATGAAAAATAAACTGAAAAACTTTTTCTCAATGGAAGATGAAGAATACGAATATGAATATATTGAGACAGAGCGGGAATCTCATGAGGAGCATGAGCAAAAAGAAAAGCCGGCTTACAACGGGAATAAACCTGCGGGCAAACAGAATGTAGTGAGCTTGCAAAGTGTTCAGAAATCCTCTAAAGTGGTGTTGAGTGAGCCGCGCGTTTATGCGGAGGCGCAGGAAATAGCCGACCATTTGAAGAACCGGCGGGCAGTTGTCGTCAATCTTCAGCGGATACAGCATGACCAGGCGAAGCGGATTGTTGACTTTTTAAGCGGAACCGTTTATGCCATCGGCGGCGATATTCAAAGAATCGGCTCAGATATTTTCCTCTGCACGCCTGACAACGTAGATGTATCAGGCACAATTTCTGAGCTCATATCTGAAGACGAACATCAGAGGTGGTAAAGCGAGATGATCCTTTATCAAGTTTTTTCGGTTTTAAGCTTATTAATCACAATATACTCATTTGCCCTGATCATATATATTTTTATGTCATGGGTGCCGAGTACGAGGGAAACAGCAGTCGGGCGTTTTTTGGCTTCGATTTGTGAACCATATCTCGAACCATTCAGAAAAATCATTCCTCCGATTGCAATGCTGGATATTTCACCAATCGTAGCAATACTTGTGCTTCGGTTTGCGACAACCGGCTTGTGGGGACTTTATCGCATGATTGCGTTTTAATGTGACAGTTTGATAGGGGCTTGGCAGCAGCCAAGCCTCTTTACATAGAAGGGAAAGACGATGAGCGATATATATCAGCACTTCAGAAAAGACGAGCGGGCCTTTATTGATCAAGCGCTCGAATGGAAAAGAATTGTCCAGGAGCAGTACAGGATGAAGCTGACCGACTTTTTAGATCCCCGAGAGCAGGTCATCCTCTCTGCTGTTACGGGACAGGCAGATGTCGGGCTTGCCTTTTCCGGCGGCTATGACAGAGCGGAGCGGAAACGGGCGATTCTGTATCCAGAGTACATTACTCCGGAAGAATCAGATTTTGAACTGCAGGCGTTTAACGTCCGTTATGCTGACAAGTTTGTCTCAGTAGATCATCGTTCTCTGCTTGGTGCATTAATGGGCATAGGATTAAAGCGGCAAAAATTCGGTGACATCGTGTTTTCTGAGACAGCAGTGCAATTGATTGTCTCAGCCGATACCGCTGATTTTGTGGCTGCACAGCTGACCCAAGCAGGCAAAGCGGCGGTCAGCCTAGAGAAAATCGACTTGTCAGACCTTAACATTCCAGCAGTTGATGTCGAAATAAGAGATGACACGGTTTCTTCTTTAAGGCTTGACGCCGTCTGCGCCTCTATGAGCAGGCAATCCCGCCAGAAATCACAGACGCTTGTGAAAAACGGCCTTGTGAAAGTGAACTGGAAGGTGGTTGAAGATCCTTCATACATAGTCGCGGAAGGGGACATGCTGTCAATCAGAGGTTTTGGCCGGTGCAGCTTAACAAAAATCGAAGGGAAAACCAAAAAAGACAAATGGAGAGTTACGTTTGAACGACAAAAATAGTCGGTTTTTCAGTTTTTTTCTCCATCTGTGCGAAATTTGTTTTATAATGTGAACTAGATAACCGTACTGAAATGTAAAAATGGAGGTGGCATCATGCCATTAACGCCAAATGATATTCACAACAAGACGTTTACAAAAAGTTTTCGCGGATATGATGAAGATGAAGTAAATGAATTCCTAGCCCAAGTCAGAAAAGATTACGAAATTGTTCTCCGCAAGAAAACTGAGCTTGAAGCGAAAGTCAATGAGCTTGATGAAAGAATCGGACACTTTGCCAATATTGAGGAAACATTGAATAAATCAATTTTAGTTGCCCAGGAAGCGGCTGAAGACGTAAAACGCAATTCTCAAAAAGAGGCAAAGCTGATCGTTCGGGAAGCGGAGAAAAACGCTGATCGCATTATCAACGAATCGTTATCAAAATCAAGAAAAATTGCAATGGAAATTGAAGAGCTGAAAAAACAGTCTAAAGTGTTCAGAACACGTTTCCAAATGCTGATCGAGGCTCAGCTCGATCTTCTGAAAAATGACGATTGGGATCATCTCCTTGAGTATGAAGTCGACGCTGTATTTGAGGAAAAGGAATAAATTCTCTGATTATCTTGACATTTTCTTAGCTTGTCGAATATAATACGTTCATAAATTCAGATGAAAAAACGGTTGAAAGGGACAGTCATGTTTCCTTCAGGCCTTCATAGCGACCCGGAGATGGTGAGAGTCCGGGATGGCCGGAATCATGTAGATCAGCCCTTTAGTTTCCTTGCTGAACTCACAGTAGGTTAGGACGTTCATCACGTTACGATGCTCAAGAGGAAAAAGCGTATGCTGGCTTTTTCTAAAAGGGTGGTACCGCGAGATAAGCTTTCTCGTCCCTTATGGGATGAGAGGGCTTTTTTTATTTTCTGAAAAAATGCAGTGGAGGAATGAAAATGGATTTTAAAGACACGCTCTTAATGCCAAAAACAGATTTCCCGATGCGTGGAAATTTGCCAAACCGTGAGCCTGATATTCAAAAGAAATGGGAGGAAGAGGATATCTATCGTCTTGTGCAGGAACGGACGAAAGACCGCCCGAAATTTGTTTTACATGACGGACCTCCGTATGCTAACGGCGACATCCATATGGGCCACGCGCTTAACAAGATTTTGAAGGACTTCATTGTCCGCTATAAATCAATGAGCGGCTACAACGCACCGTATGTACCGGGCTGGGATACACACGGATTGCCAATTGAAACAGCTCTGACAAAAAACAAAAAAGTCAACCGCAAAGAAATGTCAGTAGCGGAATTCCGCAAACTGTGCGAAGAGTACGCTTGGAAGCAAATCGAGGGACAGCGTGAGCAATTTAAACGTCTTGGTGTTCGCGGTGACTGGGAAAACCCATATGTGACATTAAAACCGGAATACGAAGCGCAGCAAATCCGCGTATTTGGTGAAATGGCAAAACGAGGCTACATTTACAAAGGCCTTAAACCGGTTAACTGGTCACCTTCAAGTGAGTCTGCTCTGGCTGAAGCCGAGATCGAATATCAAGACAAACGTTCAGCATCAATTTACGTCGCTTTTGGTGTAAAAGACGGAAAAGGCGTTCTTGAAAACGGCGAGCGCATCATCATTTGGACAACAACGCCTTGGACAATTCCGGCGAACCTCGGAATCTCAGTGCACCCTGATCTTGAGTACAGCGTGATTGCAGTAGGTGAAGACCGCTTTGTCGTAGCAAGTGCATTAGTCGAAAATGTTGCATCGGCATGCGGATTTGATCAGTATGAAGTGACAAGAACGGTCAGAGGGAAAGACCTTGAGAACATTATCGCTGAACACCCGCTATATGGCAGAGACTCTCTCGTTATGCTTGGTGAACACGTAACAACTGATGCCGGAACAGGCTGTGTTCATACAGCGCCAGGACATGGGGAAGATGACTTTATCATCGGCCAAAAATACGGTTTAGATGTGCTTTGCCCGGTTGATGAAAAAGGTGTAATGACAAGCGAAGCTCCTGGGTTTGAAGGCATGTTCTATGATGATGCAAACAAAGCGATCACACAGCAGCTCGATGAAAAAGGCGCACTTGTGAAGCTTGAATTCATTACTCACTCTTATCCGCATGATTGGAGAACAAAAAAACCAACCATTTTCAGAGCGACAGCGCAATGGTTTGCGTCTATTAAAGATTTCAGATCAGACCTGCTGGATGCCATTAAAGAAACCAAATGGGTTCCTGAATGGGGCGAGCAGCGTTTGCACAACATGGTTCGGGACCGCGGAGACTGGTGTATTTCCAGACAGCGTGCGTGGGGTGTGCCGATTCCGGTATTTTATGCTGAAAACGGAGAACCGATTATTACAGATGAAACCATTGAACATGTTTCTGAATTGTTCAGACAGCACGGATCAAACATTTGGTTTGAAAAAGAAGCAAAGGATCTTCTTCCGGAAGGCTTTACGCATCCTGGCAGCCCGAACGGCACATTTACAAAAGAACAGGATATCATGGATGTTTGGTTTGATTCAGGCTCTTCACATCAAGCAGTGCTTGAAGAACGTGATGACCTCGTTCGCCCGGCTGATTTATACCTAGAGGGATCTGACCAATATCGCGGCTGGTTTAACTCTTCTCTTTCTACAGCAGTAGCCGTAACAGGGAAAGCGCCGTATAAAGGTGTGCTCAGCCATGGGTTCGCACTGGATGGAGAAGGACGCAAGATGAGTAAATCAATCGGTAACGTTGTTGTTCCGGCTAAAGTTATGAAACAGCTTGGTGCCGACATCTTAAGATTATGGGTATCTTCAGTGGATTATCAGGCGGACGTTCGCGTGTCTGACGCCATTCTAAAGCAGGTTGCGGAAGTATATCGTAAAATCCGCAACACGTTCCGTTTCCTTCACGGCAACCTTTTCGATTTTGATCCAAAAACAAATGCGGTGGCTGTCGAAGATCTTCGTGAAGTGGATCAGTATATGCTGATTAAGCTGAACAAGCTGATTGATAAAGTGAAAAAAGCGTATGATGAGTACGAATTTGCGGTTGTGTATCACAGCATTCATAATTTCTGCACAATCGAATTGAGCTCATTCTACCTTGATTTTGCAAAAGATATTGTCTACATCGAGCATGCGGATCATCCGGATAGACGCAGCATGCAGACAGTATTCTACGAAACGCTTCTTGCATTAGTGAAGCTTTCTGCGCCTATCCTTCCACATACGGCAGACGAATTGTGGTCTCATTTAACATTTGTTGAAGAGCAGAGCGTTCAGCTGACCGATATGCCGGAAACAGTCGCGGTTCCAAACAGTGAAGCGACTGAAGAAAAATTTGACCGCTTTATGGCTCTTCGTGATGACGTGTTAAAAGCATTAGAAACTGCGCGAAATGAAAAAATTATCGGTAAATCTTTGGAAGCAAACCTGAAATTGTATCCAAACAAAGAAAACAAGGAGCTCTTGGCTTCCATAAAAGAAAACCTTTCTCAGCTGTTTATTGTGTCTGAACTGACAATCAGCGAAGAAAATGATGCGCCGAACGATGCGCAAAGCTTTGCGACGGGTAAAATCGCTGTCGAGAAAGCGGAAGGCGAAATGTGTGAGAGATCACGTGTGATTTCAAAAGATGTAGGTGCAAATCCGAAATATCCTACACTTTCATTACGCAACGCTGAAATCGTTGAAAAATACTATCAAAAATAATGAAAAGGGCCCGGCGTAAAAGCCGGGCTTTTTTTGTGCCAAGAGTGACATCCTTTAGAACGGCAGGAAAAATCTTATGGGCTTTAGATCATCATTCATAGGCAACAATAAAGGTACTACGTTAAGAGCAGGAGTTGTGAAGAATGAATGATCAACTGACCGCAATTTATACGGAACTTCTTCTGATGAAAGAAGAATTACAGTCGAGATTATTTGAGTATTCTTGCTTTCAGGTTTCTACAAGCCCGCAAGCAGCAATCAATCATAAACAAAAAGCAACTCTGATCTATCATATTAAAGAAGAGCTTCAAGACGTTCTCCTTGCATTGTCCAAAATCGAAAACGGCACATTCGGATACTGTGAAGAAACAGGGGCCCCCATTCCTCTTTCAAAGCTGGCGGTGCTGCCGACGGCCCGAACAGCAAACGATTTTCTTTATTCTGTCCAATTTGAGAAAAAAACGCTTCCGATATGGAAATCAACGGATATCGAATATGGTCAGGCACTGTATGAATAACAGTGTCTGTCCGGTTAATATGCCTGATATTTCTTTACTCCAGTGCTTTTTATTGATAAAATGCATAATGGATTAAAGTAACCGTAAACTGGAGGAACGTTTGTGCTGTATTATATGATTGCACTACTTATTATTGCAGCCGATCAATTGACAAAATGGCTAGTTGTTAAGAACATGGAACTTGGCCAAAGCATTCCGATCATTGATCAGGTATTCTATATCACCTCCCATCGCAATACGGGTGCTGCATGGGGGATATTAGCGGGTCAAATGTGGTTTTTCTACCTCATAACAACCGCTGTTATTATTGGTATTGTTTATTACATACAGCGTTATACAAAAGGACAAAGGCTTCTTGGCGTTGCCCTCGGACTTATGCTTGGCGGTGCCATCGGCAACTTTATCGATCGGGCTGTCAGACAGGAAGTTGTGGATTTTATCCATGTTATTATTGTCAATTACAATTACCCGATATTTAACATCGCGGACTCTTCACTATGTGTCGGCGTAATGCTTTTATTTATACAAATGCTGTTGGACAGCGGGAAAAAGAAAAAGGAGCAATAGCATGAATCAAATTGATATAACCGCTTCAGAAGAACAAAAAAGTGAGCGGATTGATAAATTTTTGGCATCGACTGAGAATGATTGGTCAAGAACCCAGGTTCAGCAATGGGTAAAAGACGGACAGGTTGTCGTGAACGGAAGCGCGGTGAAAGCGAATTATAAAATTCAGCCGGGTGATCAGGTGACCGTCACTGTACCCGAACCGGAAGCGCTCGACGTCCTGGCAGAGCCTATGGATCTGGATATTTATTATGAGGACCAGGATGTGCTGGTCGTCAACAAACCTCGCGGAATGGTTGTTCACCCAGCACCCGGGCATCTTACGGGCACACTTGTAAACGGCCTTATGGCTCATTGCACAGACCTTTCCGGAATAAATGGCGTGATGCGTCCGGGTATTGTTCACAGAATCGATAAGGACACGTCCGGTTTATTAATGGTGGCGAAAAATGATATGGCACACGAGTCACTCGTAAACCAATTGGTCAACAAAACGGTCACCCGAAAATATACGGCCGTTGTCCACGGGCTTATTTCTCATGATGACGGCACAATTGACGCGCCGATCGGACGAGATAAGAAAGACCGTCAAAGCATGACTGTGACACGTGATGGCAAAAACGCTGTCACTCATTTTCATGTACTAGAGCGTTTTCAGGATTTTACGTTAGTGGAATGCCAGCTTGAAACAGGGAGAACCCATCAAATTCGTGTTCATATGAAATATATCGGATTCCCATTAGCAGGCGATCCGAAATACGGCCCAAGAAAAACAATCGACTTTAATGGCCAAGCGCTTCACGCGGGAGTTTTAGGTTTTGACCATCCACGAACAGGAGAATATGTCGAATTTGAAGCGCCGCTTCCTGAGGATATGGCAGAATTAATCGAAAACCTCAGAAAAAACGGTTGACAGAGGGTTTCTTTTCTGAAATAATAAACGAAGCTGAATAGATTCTTTAAAACAGTCCAGAGAGGCTGAGAAGGATAACGGATTGACGGGATGCGTGTATAGGCGCGCACCTTGTCCTAAAACCCCTCTATGCTCTGGCAGGAGGGGTTTTTTCTTCTATATGAACTGTGAGGTGTCACACATTGAATCAAAAAGCTGTCATTCTCGACGAACAGGCAATCAGACGGGCGCTGACCAGGATTGCTCACGAAATGATCGAACGCAATAAAGGAATGAATAACTGCATCCTTGTCGGCATTAAGACAAGAGGGATTTACCTGGCAAAACGCCTTGCGGAACGCATTGAACAGATTGAGGGAAATCCTGTTACAGTCGGTGAAATTGATATTACTCTTTACAGAGACGATCTTTCTAAAAAAACGAGCAACGATGAACCGCTTGTAAAAGGTGCAGATATTCCGGTAGATATCACAGATCAAAAAGTCATTCTCGTTGATGATGTTCTGTATACCGGAAGAACAGTCAGAGCAGGAATGGATGCGCTTGTTGATGTAGGCAGACCTTCCTCCATTCAGCTTGCAGTGCTTGTGGACAGAGGACACCGGGAGCTGCCGATCCGAGCGGATTATATCGGGAAAAACATCCCGACATCAAAGTCAGAAAAGGTTATGGTTCAGCTTGATGAGGTAGACCAAAACGATCTCGTCGCCATTTATGAAAACGAATAATAGATCACCTTTTTAAGGGCAATCCAGAGAGGTTGCAAAGAGGTGCACAACAAAGGCCCAAAAAAGCATTCGGCAGGTCTTTGTATGCCTCTTTGCGTAAAAAAGCAAAGAGGTTTTTTTATACAGTCATTGAGTCATCCTAAAATGAAAGTCAACAATCAGGGGGAAATCATCATGAGTAAGAAAAAAGTAAATTTAGGGGTCAGGGATGTCCCGACACCTTTCTCTTGGGTTTCATTCAGCCTTCAGCATTTGTTTGCCATGTTTGGCTCAACCATTTTGGTTCCGAAGCTCGTCGGAATGAGTCCTGCTGTGGCGTTGGTGACAAGCGGCATCGGAACACTGGCGTACCTTCTTATTACGAAAGGGCAAATTCCGGCGTATCTCGGTTCATCCTTCGCCTTTATTTCTCCGATCATTCTGGTAAAAGCGACCGGCGGGCCGGGAGCGGCAATGGTTGGAGCGTTTCTTGCAGGGCTGGTGTACGGGCTGATTGCCTTATTGATCAGGCAGCTTGGAACAGGATGGCTGATGAAGATTCTCCCGCCTGTAGTCGTAGGGCCTGTTATTATCGTCATCGGGCTGGGACTGGCAAGCACTGCGGTAAACATGGCGATGTATGCTGATCCAAACGCGAGTGAGTTGGTCTATAGCTTAAAGCACTTTAGTGTCGCAGGAGTTACGCTGGCAATTACGATTATTTGTGCGATTTTCTTACGAGGATTTCTAAGCCTGATTCCGGTTCTGATTGGAATCATTGGCGGATACCTGTTCGCCCTTACTCAAGGGATTGTCAACTTCCAGCCGGTGCTTGACGCGAAATGGTTTGCAGTGCCTGAATTTATCATTCCGTTCAAAGATTATTCACCGTCAGTTACACTCGGCATCGCAGCCGCAATGGTTCCTGTCGCATTTGTCACAATGTCAGAGCATATCGGCCACCAAATGGTGCTGAGTAAGGTTGTCGGACAAGACTTCATTAAAAAGCCAGGTCTTCATCGCTCTATTATGGGTGACAGTGTGGCGACAATCCTCGCTTCCCTGATCGGCGGTCCGCCGACAACGACTTACGGAGAAAACATTGGCGTGCTGGCCATCACAAGAGTATTCAGCGTCTTTGTCATCGGAGGAGCGGCAGTGATTGCTTGTTGCTTCGGCTTTATCGGCAAAATTTCAGCGCTGATCAGTTCAGTGCCGTCAGCGGTCATGGGAGGCGTCTCCTTCCTGCTGTTCGGAATCATTGCTTCAAGCGGCCTGCGAATGCTGATTGACAACAAAATTGATTATGAAAACAACAGAAACCTCATTATTACATCAGTTATCCTTGTCATCGGTGTAGGAGGCGCTTTTATCCAAGTGTCTCAGGGCGGATTCCAAGTGTCAGGAATGGCGCTTGCCGCAATTGTCGGTGTCATCTTAAACCTGATTCTTCCGCAGGCGAAGGAAGAGCAGGCAGACACATCTGAACAACATCATATTTAAAACCTTTTAATGAAAGTCCAGAGAGGCTTGGAAGGGTTATGAAGAGAAGGAAGCTTCAATGCTGCCCTCTATTTAACCATACCCCGAGTCTATCTTAGACCGGGGTTTTTTTTCAGCCTTAAGTTGAAAAGAGAGGGGAAAGAACATGAAGCATTTAACGACGATGAGTGAACTCAGCACTGAGGAAATCAAAGATTTGCTTCAAACAGCACAAGAGCTCAAAAGCGGAAAAACAGACAATCAGCTTACAGGAAAGTTTGCCGCAAACCTGTTTTTCGAACCGAGCACGAGAACGCGGTTCAGCTTTGAGGTCGCAGAAAAAAAGCTGGGCATGAATGTGCTAAACCTTGATGGAACAAGCACAAGCGTGCAAAAAGGCGAAACCTTATATGACACGATCCGGACGCTCGAATCAATCGGTGTGGACGTCTGCGTCATCAGGCACAGTGAGGATGAGTATTATGAAGAGCTTGTCAGCCAGGTGAACATTCCGATTCTGAATGCGGGAGACGGATGCGGCCAGCATCCAACACAATCACTGCTTGATTTAATGACGATTTATGAAGAGTTCAATACGTTCAAAGGGCTTACCGTCTCCATTCACGGCGACATCAAGCATAGCAGAGTGGCAAGGTCAAATGCGGAAGTGTTGACAAGATTGGGGGCCCGGGTCCTATTTTCCGGCCCTTCGGAATGGCAGGATGAAGAAAATACATTCGGCACGTATGTCTCAATGGATGAAGCAGTTGAGTCTTCCGATGTTGTCATGCTGCTGCGCATTCAAAATGAACGACATCAGTCAGCTGTCAGCCATGAAGGCTATTTAAACAAATACGGCTTGACCGTAGAACGGGCTGAGCGTATGAAGCGGCATGCGATCATCATGCATCCTGCTCCGGTAAACAGAGGAGTGGAGATTGATGACAGCTTAGTAGAAAGCGAAAAATCAAGAATCTTCAAGCAAATGCAAAATGGCGTATTTATCAGAATGGCAGTGATACAGCGTGCCTTACAAACCAATGTGAAAAGAGGAGAAGCAGCGTATGTCATATCTCATTAAAAACGGCTGGATACTAAACGAAAATGGTGAAAAAACACAAGCGGATATCCGAGTGACTGGAGAAACCATCACCGCAATCGGCAAGCTTGATGCAACGGATAATGAAACGGTAATTGATGCAAAAGGTTTGCTCGTTTCACCTGGGTTTGTTGATCTCCACGTGCATTTCAGAGAGCCGGGCGGAGAGAAAAAAGAAACTATTGAAACCGGGGCAAAAGCAGCGGCACGCGGCGGCTATACTACAGTAGCAGCAATGCCGAATACGCGGCCGGTTCCTGATACAAAGGAGCAGATGGAATGGGTGCAAAACAGAATTAAAGAAACATCATGCGTAAGAGTTCTTCCATATGCATCCATTTCGATCAGACAAATCGGCGATGAAATGACAAACTTTGAAGCGTTAAAAGAAGCCGGGGCATTTGCTTTTACAGATGACGGCGTTGGTATACAGACAGCAGGAATGATGTATGAAGCGATGAAACGGGCAGCCGCAATTGACAAAGCGATTGTTGCACATTGCGAGGACAACTCCTTAATTTACGGAGGGAGCGTACATGAGGGGACATTCTCCAAAGCGAACGGGCTAAACGGCATTCCTTCTGTGTGTGAATCGGTTCATATTGCTCGCGATGTGCTGCTGGCTGAGGCGGCAAACTGCCATTATCATGTATGCCATATCAGCACAAAAGAATCTGTCAGAGTTGTACGCGATGCGAAAAAAGCGGGAATCAGAGTGACAGCAGAAGTATCGCCGCATCATTTGCTGCTTTGTGATGAGGACATCCCGGGGCTGAACACAAACTATAAAATGAATCCTCCGCTCCGCAGCCCAGAAGACAGAGCTGCTTTAATTGAAGGTCTTTTAGACGGAACAATTGATTTTATCGCAACAGACCATGCACCGCATACGGAAGAAGAGAAGAACACAGAAATGAAGCTGGCGCCATTCGGAATTGTCGGCTTAGAAACAGCATTCCCGCTTCTTTACACACACTTTGTCAAAAATGGCAGCTGGTCACTGAAGCAGCTGATTGACTACATGACAATCAAGCCATGCGAAGCGTTCGGTCTCCCATATGGAACATTACAAACGGGGCAAGCTGCGGACATTACGTTAATCGATTTAGAAAAAGAAGCAGTTATAGACAAAGAGACATTTTTATCAAAAGGAAAAAATACACCATTCAACGGCATCAGTTGCACCGGCTGGCCGGTCGCTACAATTGCGGCAGGGAAGCTTGCTTATGAAGAGGGGAGACTTGTCAAATGAAGAGACGATTAGTACTGGAAAACGGAGCGGTATTCGAGGGAGAAGCCTTCGGAAGCTTAGAACACAACATGGGAGAAGTCGTTTTTAATACTGGGATGACAGGCTATCAGGAAATTTTATCTGATCCTTCTTACTGCGGACAGATCGTAACATTAACATACCCGCTTATCGGAAATTACGGCATTAACCGTGATGATTTTGAATCCATTACTCCTTTTGTGAAAGGGCTGATCATCAAAGAATTATGTGAGCTGCCTTCCAACTGGCGTTCAGCATACACCTTAGACGAGTATTTAAAAATGAAAAACATTCCCGGACTCCAGGGGATTGATACAAGGAAGCTGACAAGAATGATCCGCACGGCAGGCGCGCTAAAAGGAACATTCGCTTCATCTGATGAAGATATCGAAGCAGTGCTGAAAAGACTGAACGAAACGGAATTGCCAAGAAATCAAGTATCCCAAGTATCAGCAAAAACAGCATATCCGAGCCCGGGAAGAGGCAAACGCATCGTCTTGGTTGACTTCGGCATGAAACACGGGATTCTAAGAGAGCTGAACAAACGGAAATGTGACGTCATCGTTGTGCCTTACAACATTACAGCGGAAGAGGTGCTTCAGCTGAAACCGGACGGTATCATGCTTTCTAACGGACCTGGAGACCCGAAGGATGTGCCTGAAGCGATTGAAATGATTAAAGGTGTTCTTGGAAAAGTGCCATTATTCGGAATATGTCTCGGCCACCAATTATTCGCGCTGGCTTGCGGGGCGAATACTGAAAAAATGAAATTCGGCCACAGGGGCTCAAACCACCCGGTAAAAGAGCTGGCTACAGGAAAAGTTGCCTTAACATCTCAAAACCATGGATATACAGTTTCGTCTATCAGTAAAACAGAACTGGAAGTGACGCATATCGCAATTAACGACGATACGATTGAAGGGCTGAAGCATAAAACATTGCCGGCATTTACGGTTCAATATCATCCCGAAGCCTCACCTGGTCCTGAGGATGCCAACCATCTATTTGACAGATTCATCGAAATGATCGAAACAACAGAGAAAGAAGGGGAAGCGGTATGCCAAAACGCGTAGACATTAACAAAATTTTAGTAATCGGATCTGGACCGATCATCATCGGCCAAGCAGCAGAATTTGACTATGCGGGAACACAAGCCTGTCTTGCTTTGAAAGAAGAAGGTTATGAAGTCATCCTTGTCAACTCAAACCCTGCCACGATCATGACAGATACAGAAATGGCTGACCGGGTTTATATCGAACCGCTCACACCTGAATTCCTGACACGAATCATCAGAAAAGAGCGCCCAGATGCCATTCTTCCTACACTCGGAGGCCAAACCGGTTTGAATCTTGCGGTTGAGCTTTCTGAAAGAGGTGTTCTGGCAGAATGCGGCGTCGAAGTGCTTGGCACAAAACTGTCTGCGATTCAGCAAGCTGAAGACCGTGACTTGTTCAGAACATTAATGAATGAACTGAATGAACCGGTGCCTGAAAGTGAGATTATCCACTCCCTTGAAGAAGCAGAAAAATTCGTCAGTCAAATTGGATTCCCTGTCATTGTCCGCCCGGCATATACATTAGGCGGAACAGGCGGAGGCATCTGCTCGAATGAGACAGAGTTAAAAGAAATCGTTGAGAACGGCTTGAAATTAAGCCCGGTACACCAATGTCTGCTTGAAAAAAGCATCGCCGGCTATAAAGAAATCGAGTATGAAGTCATGAGAGACAGCCAGGATCACGCCATTGTCGTTTGTAACATGGAAAACATTGATCCAGTTGGAATCCATACTGGAGACAGTATTGTTGTCGCGCCGAGCCAAACGCTCAGCGATCGCGAATATCAGCTCTTGCGGAATGTATCGTTAAAACTGATTCGCGCGCTTGGAATCGAAGGCGGATGTAACGTCCAGCTCGCTTTAGACCCAGACAGCTTCCAATATTACATTATTGAAGTAAATCCGCGTGTCAGCCGTTCATCTGCCCTTGCATCAAAAGCAACGGGGTACCCGATTGCAAAGCTCGCTGCTAAAATTGCAGTCGGACTTTCATTAGATGAAATGATGAACCCGGTGACAGGAAAAACATATGCAGCATTTGAACCAGCTCTTGACTATGTCGTATCCAAAATTCCGCGCTGGCCGTTTGATAAGTTTGAATCAGCAAACAGAAAGCTTGGCACGCAAATGAAAGCGACAGGTGAGGTCATGGCAATCGGCCGCACGCTTGAAGAGTCATTGCTGAAGGCAGTGAGATCACTGGAAGCGGATGTGTATCATCTTGAATTGAAGGACGCCGCTGACATTTCAGATGAGCTTCTTGAAAAGCGAATTAAAAAGGCCGGTGATGAACGCTTATTCTACTTAGCTGAAGCGTACAGAAGAGGCTACACGGTAGAAGACCTCCATGAATTTTCCGCTATCGATGTCTTCTTCTTGCATAAGCTGTTCGGAATCGTACAGTTTGAAAAAGAATTGAAGGCGAATGCGGGCGATACAGATGTGCTGAGACGGGCAAAAGAACTCGGCTTCTCTGATCAGTACATTAGCCGCGAGTGGAAAATGAAAGAATCCGAGCTTTACAGCTTGAGAAAACAAGCGGGGATTGCGCCGGTATTCAAAATGGTAGATACGTGCGCGGCGGAATTCGAGTCAGAAACGCCATACTTCTATAGCACATACGAAGAAGAAAATGAATCTGTCGTTACAGATAAGAAAAGTGTGATGGTGCTTGGTTCGGGTCCGATTCGAATCGGTCAGGGTGTCGAGTTCGACTATGCGACGGTTCACTCTGTATGGGCAATTAAACAAGCAGGCTATGAAGCCATTATTGTCAACAACAACCCGGAAACCGTTTCAACAGACTTCAGCATCTCAGACAAGCTGTATTTTGAACCGCTTACGATTGAAGATGTTATGCACATCATTGACCTTGAACAGCCAATGGGCGTCGTCGTACAGTTCGGCGGACAAACTGCGATTAACCTTGCTGACGAGCTTTCTGCACGCGGAGTGAAAATCCTTGGAACTTCATTAGAAGATTTAGACCGTGCAGAAGACCGGGATAAATTTGAACAAGCGCTTGGAGAACTTGGTGTTCCTCAGCCGCTTGGCAAAACAGCGACATCAGTTGATCAGGCGGTAAACATCGCAAGTGATATCGGTTACCCGGTATTGGTACGCCCTTCCTATGTACTTGGCGGCCGGGCGATGGAGATTGTGTATCATGAAGAAGAGCTGCTTCATTACATGAAAAACGCAGTTAAAATCAATCCACATCACCCTGTATTAATTGACAGATACTTGACAGGAAAAGAAATTGAAGTCGATGCAGTATCCGACGGTGAAACAGTCGTCATTCCGGGAATTATGGAGCACATTGAACGTGCGGGCGTTCACTCCGGAGACTCAATCGCTGTTTATCCGCCTCAGTCTCTCACAGAGGACATTAAGAAAAAAATTGAACAATACACGATCGCATTGGCTAAAGGGCTGAATATTGTCGGTTTGCTCAATATTCAATTCGTCTTGTCGCAAGGCGAGGTGTACGTGCTAGAAGTGAATCCGAGATCAAGCAGAACCGTACCGTTTTTAAGCAAAATTACGGGTATCCCAATGGCGAATCTCGCAACAAAAATCATTCTTGGTCAAAAGCTGGCTGCGTTTGGCTATACAGAGGGCCTTCAGCCTGAACAGCAAGGTGTATTTGTAAAAGCGCCGGTCTTCTCCTTTGCCAAGCTGAGAAGAGTGGACATTACGTTAGGGCCTGAAATGAAATCAACAGGTGAAGTCATGGGGAAAGATTCGACACTTGAAAAGGCGCTCTACAAAGCCTTGATTGCTTCAGGTATTCAAATCCCGAACTACGGTTCCGTGCTTTTAACAGTAGCTGATAAGGACAAAGAAGAAGGGCTTGCCATTGCTAAGCGGTTCCACGCGATCGGCTACAACATTTTAGCGACGGAAGGAACGGCAGGCTACTTGAAAGAAGCTTCCATTCCAGCGAAGGTCGTCGGAAAAATCGGTCAGGATGGCCCGAACCTGCTTGACGTCATCAGAAACGGAGAAGCGCAGTTTGTCATCAATACGCTGACAAAAGGAAAGCAGCCGGCAAGAGACGGTTTTAGAATCAGACGTGAATCAGTAGAAAATGGTGTTGCCTGCCTAACATCTTTAGATACGGCAGAGGCGATATTGCGAGTGCTGGAAAGCATGACATTCCGTGCTGATCAAATGCCGGCAGTCAACACAAATCAGGAGGCGGCAGTCACTATATGAAAAAAGCGTATTTGACAGTATGTTCTAACCAGCAAATTGCAGACCGGGTGTATCAAATGGTTCTGAAAGGGGAGCTTGTCCAAGGGTTTACAACCCCTGGACAGTTCCTTCATCTTAAAGTGAGCGAAGCGGTTACGCCTCTTTTGAGAAGACCAATCAGCATCGCAGACGTCAACTTTGAAAAAAATGAAGTCACCATCATTTATCGGGTAGATGGGGAAGGGACAAGACTCTTGTCACTGAAGCAGCAGGGAGAATTTGTGGATGTCCTCGGGCCTTTGGGAAATGGCTTTCCTGTTAATGAAGTTCAACCCGGAAAGACGGCTTTGCTGGTAGGAGGCGGAGTAGGTGTGCCGCCTCTCCAAGAGCTGTCGAAACGCTTGAATGAAAAAGGGGTAAATGTCATCCACGTTTTAGGATTCCAATCGGCAAAGGATGTTTTTTACGAGGAAGAATGCCGGCAGTACGGAGACACGTATGTGGCAACAGCTGACGGAAGCTACGGGGAAACCGGATTTGTCACAGATGTGATTAAACGGAAAAATCTAGAGTTTGATATCCTCCTCAGCTGCGGGCCGACACCGATGCTCAAGGCGTTAAAACAGGAATATGCCCATAAAGAAGTATATCTGTCCATGGAGGAACGAATGGGCTGCGGAATCGGCGCATGCTTCGCGTGTGTGTGCCATACAAACGAAAGTGAGACATCCTATGTAAAAGTATGTCTCGACGGGCCTGTATTTAAAGCTCAGGAGGTGGCGCTGTAATGCTAGAGGTGAAATTGCCGGGACTTGATTTGAAAAACCCAATCATTCCTGCATCAGGCTGCTTCGGTTTTGGAAAAGAATTTTCACATTTTTATGATTTGTCTTGTCTTGGAGCCATCATGATTAAGGCTACGACAAAGGAGCCGCGCTTTGGGAATCCGACGCCGCGGGTAGCTGAGACTGGTGCTGGAATGCTCAATGCGATCGGTCTCCAAAATCCGGGGCTGGATAGTGTGTTGCATAATGAGCTGCCGTGGCTTGAGCAGTTTGATACGCCGATCATTGCCAATGTCGCAGGTTCTCAAGTCGAGGATTATGTTGAAGTCGCAGAGCATATTAGCAAAGCGCCTAATGTTCATGCTCTTGAATTGAATATTTCCTGCCCGAATGTGAAAACAGGCGGAATCGCTTTTGGCACGAATCCTGAAATGGCTGCCGATTTGACAAAAGCGGTGAAAGAGGTTTCGAATGTACCCGTTTATGTGAAGCTTTCTCCGAACGTGGCCAATATCACAGAAATTGCATTAGCGATCGAGGAAGCGGGAGCGGACGGTCTTACGATGATCAACACACTAATTGGCATGAGACTCGATTTAAAAACCGGCAAACCGATATTAGCGAATAAAACAGGGGGACTTTCAGGCCCTGCTGTGAAGCCGGTTGCCATTCGCATGGTGTATGAAGTCAGCCAGATGGTCAACATCCCGATTATTGGAATGGGAGGCGTGCAAACGGCTGAAGATGCCCTGGAATTTCTTCTCGCGGGAGCAAGCGCAGTCGCTGTCGGAACAGCAAATTTTGTGAATCCTTTTGCCTGTCCAGAGATTATTGAACAGCTCCCATCTGTTTTGCGCCAATACGGCTATCAATCAATTGAAGAATGCATCGGAAGGAGCTGGAATCATGAAAAACAACCTGCCCATCATCGCGCTTGATTTTGCATCAGCTGAAGAAACACTCGCGTTCTTAGCTCCTTTTCAGCAAGAACCGTTATTTGTAAAGGTTGGAATGGAGCTTTTTTATCAAGAAGGGCCATCGATCGTGAAACAATTAAAAGAAAGAAACTGCGAGCTGTTTTTAGATCTCAAGCTTCATGACATCCCGACTACTGTAAACAAAGCGATGAAGCGCCTTGCCAGTCTTGGAGTAGACCTCGTCAATGTTCATGCTGCTGGGGGCAAAAAAATGATGCAGGCAGCTCTCGAAGGCTTAGAAGAAGGTACGCCGGCTGGAAAAAAACGTCCGTCACTGATCGCGGTAACCCAGCTGACAAGCACATCTGAACAAATCATGAAAGATGAACTGCTGATCGAAAAATCTCTGATTGATACGGTTGTGCACTACAGCAAACAGGCGGAAGAGAGCGGACTGGATGGAGTGGTCTGCTCTGTTCATGAAGCAAAAGCCATTTACCAAGCGGTGTCGCCTTCATTTCTGACTGTCACTCCGGGGATCAGAATGTCAGAGGACGCTGCGAATGACCAAGTCCGCGTAGCGACGCCTGCCATTGCAAGAGAGAAAGGTTCATCTGCGATTGTGGTAGGACGCTCGATTACAAAAGCGGAAGACCCGGTAAAAGCCTATAAGGCTGTCAGACTTGAATGGGAGGGAATTAAATCTTGAAACAAATCATCGCAAAACATCTATTAGACATCCAAGCTGTATTTTTACGTCCGAACGAGCCGTTCACATGGGCAAGCGGCATTTTATCTCCAATCTACTGTGACAACCGCCTTACGCTATCTTTCCCAGAGGTCAGAAATGATGTCGCCTCAGGCATCAGCAAGCTTGTCAAAGAGCATTTTCCCGAAGCTGAAATGATTGCGGGAACAGCAACCGCGGGTATTCCTCATGCTGCTCTTGCGGCTGACCGTTTGAATCTTCCGATGTGTTATGTGAGGAGCAAACCGAAGGCGCACGGAAAAGGCAATCAGATTGAGGGAGCTGTTCAAGAAGGGCAAAAAACAGTCGTCATTGAAGACTTAATTTCCACAGGAGGCAGCGTGCTTGAAGCTTGTGCAGCTTTACAAGCGGCCGGCTGTGAAGTGCTTGGTGTCGTCTCAATCTTTACGTACGGACTTCCTAAAGCGGAGGAAGCCTTCGCAAAGGCAGAACTGCCATACTACTCATTAACTGATTATGATACGCTCACAGAGGTCGCGCTTGAAAACGGAAATATTCATTCAGATGATCTAAAAAAGCTGCAAACATGGAAACGAAATCCCGAGTCAAAAGATTGGTTTAAAAAATAAAAAATAAATTCAAATGATGTAAAGAGGCTTCAAAGCCTTGCTGTACTTGAAAACAGGCTGTGAGGCCTGTTTTTTTATTAATCCTATAAAAAAAGTCGGGTTGACTTATGTTAGAATTGTGCTAAAATTTACTACAAATCTAAAAACTTATCAAGAGCGGCTGAGGGACTGGACCTATGAAGCCCGGCAACCTGCATAGTTTGTAAGGTGCTACTTCCAGCAAAATGAATTCCATTTTGAAAGATAAGGGCTGCATGCTGTTCCTGTCTTTCTTTCCGCCGGATTGAAAGTTTTTTATTTTAAGAGGAAAAAAGGCTGTCTGTGATATCAGCAGCCGCGAATCACATTACAATTGGGAAAAGACAACCGGCAGAAAGCTACTGTTTGTTTGTCTCCGAAAGGAGGAAAGAAGAAATGTTAACGTACGATAATTGGGAAGAACCAACGATTACATTTCCGGAAGACGATCCTTATAAAGGAGCGCTGTCAGTTTTAAAATGGGCATACGGCCATTACGGCAATCAGCTTGTTTATGCCTGCAGTTTCGGAATTGAGGGAATCGTTCTGATTGACTTAATTTATAAAGTGAAAAAAGACGCAGAGATTGTGTTTCTTGATACAGGACTTCATTTTAAAGAAACCTATGAAACAATTGAACGAGTGAAAGAGCGTTATCCGGGTCTTAATATCATCCTGAAAAAACCAGACCTCACCCTTGAGGAACAAGCCGAAGAACATGGTGACAAACTGTGGGAAAGAGAGCCGAATCAGTGCTGCTATCTTAGAAAGGTCGTTCCTTTAAGAGAGGCGCTTTCAGGACATCCAGCCTGGCTTTCCGGCCTGCGCCGTGATCAAGGGCCAAGCCGTGCCAATACGAATTTCTTAAACAAAGATGAAAAATTCAAGTCAGTAAAAGTTTGCCCGCTTATCCATTGGACTTGGAAAGACATTTGGAGATACACATCCCGGAATGAATTGGACTACAATCCGCTTCATGACCAAGGATATCCAAGTATTGGCTGTGCGCCTTGCACTGCTCCCGCTTTTACAGCAGAGGATTTGCGCTCAGGCAGATGGAATGGTATGGCGAAAACAGAATGCGGACTGCATGAATAAGGAGCTGCAAAATGGAATTAGCCGCTATTTTATTTAGCTTGTTTTTCGCGATGAATATTGGTGCAAGCGGCGCTGCAGCTTCGATGGGGGTTGCTTACGGCTCCGGAGCCATCAAAAAGAAAACTTACGCTTTGATCCTATGCGCAGTCGGTGTCTTTGCCGGGGCGGTCATTGGCGGAGGCGAGGTTGTAAAAACAATCAGCTCCGGCATTATTCCTGAGCAGACGATTACACTGACGATTGTTTGCATCATTATTGGAGCTGCTGCACTGTCGCTCTTTACTGCTAATCTGCTCGGCATTCCTTTGTCGACAAGTGAAGTAACAGTCGGCGCGGTTGTCGGCGTGGGAGTGGCTTATAAAGTATTGTTTGTGAACAATCTTCTGATCATTGTGTCATTTTGGGTTTTTGTCCCGCTGTTCGCTTTCGGCTTCACCTATTTCGTATCTAAGCTGTTTCGTTATTTTAAGATTGAAGTAAAATCTTCTAAAAAGCAAAAAATCCTCGGTATTGTTTTGTTAGTTGCCGGATTTTTCGAAGCATTCTCTGCAGGCATGAATAACGTGGCGAATGCTGTTGGCCCGTTAGTAGCTGCCGGTGTGCTTGATGTCGGAAAAGGAACCTTGTATGGAGGAGCTTTTGTTGCTCTTGGCGCACTGTTATTAGGCCGGCGTGTGTTAGAAACAAACGGGAAGAAAATTACAAGATTCTCCAAAGGAGAAGGCATTCTCTTATCCGGTACAGGAGCGGGACTGGTGATCATCAGTTCTGTATTTGGGATGCCGGTGCCCTTGGCGCAAGTCACGTCATCGTCTATTATCGGAATAGGCATGGCAAAAAACGGGCCGAACGTGTTCCATAAACAAGTTGTTCAAACGATGCTGAAGGTATGGATCGTATCGCCGTTTTTATCTTTATCGATTTCTTATCTGCTTGTATCCTTGTTTTTAAAAGCGGATTATTATTCGATCTTTATCATGGTAAGTGTGCTTTTAGCGGCGGGCGGTGCCGTCAGCCTGACAAAGGCCATTCGTAAAGAGAGACGCTCAGTCCACGAACAAGGCGGGGGAATCTGATCATTAATCTGAGTAATTTTATAAGTTAACTAGGAGGAGATGGATATTATGAGCTTAGCACCACACGGAGGAACATTAGTAAACAGAGTAGATGAATCATATGATGTGAGCGGCATCCAAAAAGAAATTGAACTTGATTTAATTTCTTTCGCGGATTTGGAATTGATCGGTATCGGTGCATACAGCCCGATTGAAGGTTTCTTTAATGAAAAAGATTACGTATCTGTAGTCGAAAACATGCGTCTTTCTTCCGGCGTTGTCTGGTCTCTTCCGATCACGCTTCCGGTCGATGCGCAAAAAGCAGCGGAACTGTCACTTGGTGAAACGGTAAAGTTAACGTATGAAGGAGAAACATACGGCGTTATCCAAATCGAAGATCTGTACGTGCCTGACAAACAAAAAGAAGCTGTCAATGTGTACAAAACAGATGAACAGGAGCATCCTGGTGTTAAAAAGCTGTTCAGCCGCGGCAATACATATGTCGGCGGGCCGATTACGTTGATTAAAAAAGCTTCAAAACAGTTCCCTGAATTTACATTTGAACCGTCAGAAACGAGACGCCAGTTTGCGGAAAAAGGCTGGGAAACCATTGTCGGTTTCCAAACAAGAAACCCTGTTCACAGAGCGCATGAATACATTCAAAAAACGGCTCTTGAAACAGTAGACGGCTTGTTCTTGAATCCGTTAGTAGGTGAAACAAAATCTGATGACATTCCAGCTGATGTACGGATGGAAAGCTACCAAGTGCTTCTTGATCATTATTACCCGAAAGATCGCGTTTTCCTTGGTGTCTTTTTAGCGGCGATGCGTTATGCAGGCCCTAGAGAAGCAATTTTCCACGCGCTTGTCAGAAAGAACTACGGCTGCACACATTTCATCGTCGGCCGTGATCATGCAGGTGTAGGTGACTATTACGGAACATACGAAGCACAGGAGCTGTTTGACACATTTAAACCTGAAGAACTCGGGATTACACCGCTGAAATTCGAGCACAGCTTCTTCTGTAAAAAATGCGGAAATATGGGAACAGCGAAAACTTGCCCTCATGGCAGAGAGCATCACGTCATTTTATCAGGCACTAAGGTAAGAGGTATGCTGAGAGACGGTGTGCTGCCGCCTGCTGAATTCAGTCGAAAAGAAGTCGTAGAAGTGTTAATCAAAGGGATGAAGAAAAAAGAAGAAGTAGGCGTATCTTAAGGAGGAATGGCAGTGACAAATCGCGATATTGTATGGCATGAAGCCTCTATCACAAAAGAAGAGTACCAGCAAAAAAACAAGCATAAAAGCTCCATTCTCTGGCTGACAGGGTTAAGCGGCTCAGGCAAATCAACGATTGCCAACGCCGCTGCGAGAGAATTGTTTGAGCAAGGCTACCAAGTCATTGTGCTGGACGGGGATAATATCCGTCACGGCCTAAATAAGGATCTTGGTTTTTCTGATGAAGACCGAAAAGAAAACATCCGCCGGATCGGAGAGGTGGCGAAGCTTTTTGTTCAGCAGGGAACCATTGTGATTACTGCTTTTATCTCTCCTTTCCGCGAGGATAGACAACAGGTTCGCGAGCTTGTGGAAGCGGGCGAATTTAATGAAGTCTACATTAAATGCGACCTTGATATTTGTGAACAAAGAGATCCGAAAGGGCTTTACAAAAAAGCAAGAAACGGCGAGATTCCGTTCTTTACAGGAATTGATTCTCCTTATGAAGAACCGGAAGCTCCAGAGCTCGTTCTTGATTCAGGACAGCATGACCGTGAAGCGTGTAAAAATCAGCTGATCGAGTTTGTTAAACAAAAATTGAGCTGAATATGATCTGCTGCGTTCTTCTCAGATGCCGGAATGCAAGCGAGAACATCATCACAGCGAATCTTCTGGAAGAACTCGAATAGATCGGGGGAAATACGATGGGGAAAGTATATATTGTAGGAGCGGGTCCCGGTGACCCTGATCTGCTGACAATTAAAGCGCTGAAAGCCATTGAAAAAGCTGATGTCATCTTATATGACAGATTAGTAAATAAAGAGATTTTACAATATGCCAAAGAGCAAGCAGACCTGATCTACTGCGGGAAGCTTCCGGATTTTCATACGATGAAGCAGGAAACCATCAATCGATTTCTTGTGAAGTATGCGCAAAAAGGGAAAATGGTTGTCAGACTGAAAGGCGGAGACCCTTTTGTGTTCGGGAGAGGAGGGGAAGAAGCGGAATGCCTCTCTGAAAATGGAATTCCGTTTGAAATCATCCCCGGCATTACGTCTGGAATCGCGGCAGCCGCTTATGCCGGAATTCCTGTTACTCATCGGGAGGCGGGCTCTAATGTCGCTTTTGTAACGGGTCACTATAAAAAAGAAGAAGATTTTGAGGAAAAGTGGAAAGCGCTGGCTACAGGAATTGATACACTTGTCATCTATATGGGTATCAAAAACGTGCAGCAGATTGAGAGAAAACTCCTTGAAAATGGCCGGGACGGTTCTACGCCGGCAGCCTTTATTCATTGGGGAACAACGGACAAGCAAAAATCTGTTTTTTGTACAGTTGACACCCTTTCAGAAACGGTGATAAAAGAAAACATTACAAATCCGAGTTTAATTGTCATTGGAAATGTTGTAAATTATCACTATAAGCTGGAATGGTTTGAATCTGAACTGAAAAAACAAGATTTAAGCGAGGCGTTGTAAAAATGAAACAAGCAATTTTATATGTCGGCCACGGCAGCCGGGTCAAAAAAGCGCAGCAAGAAGCCGCAGCCTTTTTGGAAGGATGCAAGGCCCACATCTCTGTGCCAGTACAAGAAATCAGCTTTTTAGAGCTTCAGGAGCCGACAATTGAGACAGGATTTGAAGCATGTGTGAAGCAAGGCGCCACTCATATCGCAGTGGTGCCTCTGCTTCTTTTAACAGCTGCGCATGCAAAACATGATATTCCGGAAGAAATTGCCCGTGTTGCATCCCGATATCCGTCAGTCCGCATTTCATACGGAAAGCCGATCGGGATTGACGAAGAAGTAGTCAAGGCTGTATATCACCGAATGAAAGACATAGGTGTTCCATATGAAAATGCCAGAGTGGTGCTCATCGGAAGGGGAAGTTCAGATCCAGATGTCAAAAGAGACGTAACCGGTATTGCTAATCTTCTTCAGGAAATGGTTCCAGTCAAGGAAGTCATTCCGTGCTTTTTGACAGCATGCGGCCCGAATTACAAAGAGGTTTTTTCAGAACTTAAAAAAGATGACGGCATAACAACCTTTATCGTTCCATATTTGCTCTTTACGGGTATGCTGATGAATGAAATCGAACGAGAGGTTCAGAAATTAAAAGCTCATAATCCGAACGTCTACCTCTCTTCCTATATCGGTTTTCATCCTCATGTGAAAAACGCATTTTTGAACCGTGTGAGAGAAACTGCGGCAAATCCTGAGGGACAATTTGATTTTGATGGAGGTTCATATGCTTCCGCTGCACATTAGCCTGGAAAAGAAGAAGGTTGTCATTGCGGGGGGCGGAAGCATCGCTCTCAGAAGGCTGAAAACGGTGATTTCTGAGGGAGCTGATATAACGCTCGTCAGTCCGGATGTTGAACCGGAAATCAAGCAAATGGCAGAAGAGCGACGTATCAAATGGGAAAAACGGACAATTGAAAAAGAAGATTATCTCAATGCTTTCTTCATTATTGCTGCGACGGATAATGCGGCAGTGAACAAAGAAATTGCCCAATCCGCTTCGCCTTTTCAGCTTGTCAATTGTGTCAGTGACGCTGAGCTTGGCAATGTATATATGCCGAAAATCGTAAAAAGAGGGCATGTCACTGTGTCTGTTTCTACAAGCGGAGCCAGTCCAAAGCACACGAAAGAGCTTGCTGAAAACGTGGATAAGCTGATTGACGGCGATTTTGTTGCTGAAGTGAACAGGCTTTATCAGATGAGAAGAAAGAAATAAGCCAGAGCATACAAATGCTCTGGCTTTTCTTTATGCGGCTCAGCTTTTTTTCAGCTTGATGACCGTATCAGCATCAGGCGTGACAAAGACGGTATGCTGGCTGTCATAGGTGACGAAGCCGGGCTTCGCGCCGTTTGGTTTTTTGACATGCCTGATTTTTGTATAATCTACAGGCACTGAACTTGAATCTTTAGCTTTTGAAAAATAAGCTGCAATTGTCGCGGCTTCCAAGATTGTTTGCTCATCCGGTTCGCTGCTTCTGATCACAACGTGGGAGCCGGGAATGTCCTTCGTGTGAAGCCAGATATCGTCTCTGGCCGCCGCTCTGGTCGTTAAATATTCATTTTGGCGATTGTTCTTACCCACTAAAATTGTCAGGCCTGAGGTGGATTCATATGTTTCTAACACCGGATTGTGCGGTTTTTGCTTTTTCTGGCCTTTTTGCTGCTTAGGGCGTAAATATTTGCCCTCTACAAGCTCTTCCCTGATTTCGCCGATATCCCGGGGAGAAGCGGACGAAAGCTGCTGAATCAGCTGATCAAAATATTCGATCTCTTCCTGTGCCAGCCTGATTTGCTCCTCGACAACCGCGACCGAATTTTTCGCTTTCTGATACTTCGTGAAATAGGCCTGTGCGTTTTCAGAAGGCGTTTTGTTCGGGTTTAAAGGAATCGTGATTGTCGGGCTTTCTTCATCATAATAGTTGATGACCTCGGCCTGTTTATCACCTTTTTTCAACATATATAAATTAGCGGTTAAAAGCTCTCCGTAAAGCTGAAATTCCTTCGCGTTTTCCGAATACTCCAAGGTTTTCTCTAATTTTTTGATTTTGTTGGCATTCTTCTTCCGTTCGTTCACAACAAAACGCTCAAGATCCTGAGCCTGCTGTTTGACTCGGTCTCGTTCAGCTTTGCCGAAATAAAAACGGTCGAGCAGTTCGCTTAATGAATCAAAACGGCGCGCTTCGCCCTTTAGATGAGTCAGCTCCAGCAGATAAAAATATTCCTTTCCGTTTACAGTCGTAATGTTGGGAATGAAGCGGTGCTCTGTCACTTCGGCAAACAGTGCCAGCAACGCTTTTGGCAGTGTGACTTTGTTAGCAAGGCCTGCTCTGTGAACCGCTTCTTTGGCGAAAAGCGGAGACACGCCTGAAAAGTGGTCGACAATTTGTTTATCAAGCCTTCCTTCTTGAAAGCTGAGGTGACGCAAAATATCATCTTCTGACGCCTCAAGAGGCGATATTTTGTCCTGAGCAGGCGGAAGCTTATAATCTTGGCCGGGCAGTACTGTACGGTAGCTGTTCATTGACGGTGATAAATGCTTAAGTCCGTCGATAATCACATTTTCTGCTGCGTCAGTCAAAATGATATTGCTGTGGCGGCCCATAATTTCTACATAAAGCTTTCGTACGGTTTCATCGCCAATTTCGTTTCGGCTTTTGATATGAAAAATCATAATGCGGTCTAAGCCCGCTTGTTCAATTTTCTCAATGAATCCGCCTTCGATATGCTTTCTCAGCAACATGCAAAACATTGGCGGTTCGCTTGGATTTTCATAAGCTTGTGCCGTGATATGCACCCGTGAATAGCTCGGATGTGCCGATAATAATAGTTTTTGGTTTTTTCCCTTGGCACGTATGTGGAAAATCACATCGTGCTTATATGGCTGATGGACTTTTGTAATTCGTCCGCCCATTATTTTCTCGTTAAGTTCGTGTGTCATTCCGTATGTAAACATGCCATCAAACGACATATGCAATACACCCTCTCATTCTTCCTGCATTCGATAATTATAGCATGAAATGGGACGAGTCAGAATAAGCATGCTTATAGAGTGATATCTCTATAAGAGAGCAGGGGAGTGGACGAGCGGAATGAAGTTTCATGAAATGGGACAAACAGATTTACTAGAGGCAACCAATACGTCCATGAAACAAGGATTAACAGAAAAAGAGGTAAAAAAACGCCTTGACAAGCATGGACCAAACGAGCTGCAAGAAGGGAAAAAAACTTCAGCGCTTCTCTTGTTTTTCGCGCAGTTCAAAGATTTTATGGTGCTTGTGCTTCTGGCGGCAACGTTAATCTCAGGTTTTCTTGGTGAATATGTAGATGCGGTTGCGATTATTGCGATTGTGTTTGTGAATGGCATACTCGGCTTCTTTCAAGAAAGGCGTGCTGAGCAATCTCTTCAGGCTTTAAAAGAGCTTTCAACACCGCATGTCATGGCACTCAGGGAAGGAAGCTGGACAAAGATTCCTTCTAAGGAACTTGTGCCGGGTGATATTGTGAAATTTACGAGCGGGGACAGAATTGGCGCAGACGTTCGAATTGTTGAAGCGAGAAGCCTTGAAATAGAAGAATCAGCGCTGACCGGGGAATCTATCCCGGTTGTGAAGCATGCTGATAAATTGAAAAAACCGGATGTTTCACTTGGCGATATTACCAATATGGCATTTATGGGAACGATTGTGACCCGCGGCAGCGGTGTGGGGGTTGTCGTCGGGACAGGAATGAATACGGCTATGGGGAAAATTGCCGACATGCTTGAATCAGCAGGGACATTGTCAACCCCGCTGCAAAGAAGACTGGAGCAGCTCGGGAAGATTTTGATTGTTGTTGCATTGCTTCTGACCGTACTTGTCGTTGCTGTCGGTGTTATTCAGGGTCATGATCTGTACAGTATGTTTTTAGCAGGTGTCTCGTTAGCGGTAGCCGCTATTCCGGAGGGGCTGCCGGCGATTGTGACAGTGGCGCTTTCGCTTGGTGTACAGAGGATGATTAAACAAAAATCCATTGTTAGAAAGCTTCCTGCTGTTGAAACGCTTGGGTGTGCGTCTATCATTTGTTCAGATAAAACAGGGACAATGACCCAAAACAAAATGACGGTGACACATGTTTGGTCCGGGGGGAAAACATGGAGAGTGGCAGGGGCCGGCTATGAACCGAAAGGAAGCTTCACACTAAACGAAAAAGAGATCAGTGTCAATGAACATAAGCCGCTTCAGCAGATGCTTCTGTTCGGAGCGCTTTGTAACAACTCCAATATTGAGAAAAGAGACGGCGAATATGTGCTTGACGGAGATCCGACAGAGGGAGCGCTGCTCACCGCGGCAAGAAAAGGCGGTTTTTCAAAGGAGTTTGTTGAATCAAACTACCGGGTGGTCGAAGAATTTCCGTTTGATTCTGCACGGAAAATGATGACTGTCATCGTAGAGGATCAAGACAGAAAGCGCTATATCATTACAAAAGGTGCACCGGATGTACTGATGCAGCGATCTTCCCGTATTTATTATGACGGCTCAGCGGCTCTTTTTTCAAATGAAAGAAAAGCAGAAACAGAGGCGGTATTAAGACATTTGGCATCACAGGCGCTCAGAACGATAGCCGTCGCCTACAGGCCGATAAAAGCAGGCGAAACACCGTCAATGGAGCAGGCGGAAAAAGATCTGACCATGCTTGGCCTTTCAGGTATCATTGATCCCCCGCGGCCGGAAGTCAGACAGGCGATAAAAGAATGCCGTGAAGCAGGAATTAAGACCGTTATGATTACAGGTGATCATGTAGAAACTGCTAAAGCGATAGCGAAAGACTTGCGCCTCCTTCCGAAAAGCGGCAAAATCATGGACGGCAAGATGCTGAATGAACTTTCTCAAGAAGAGCTTTCTCATGTGGTGGAGGATGTATATGTATTTGCCCGCGTTTCCCCTGAACATAAACTAAAAATCGTAAAAGCCTATCAGGAGAACGGGCATATTGTGGCGATGACGGGAGACGGCGTCAATGATGCTCCTGCCATTAAACAAGCTGATATCGGCGTCTCTATGGGCATTACCGGGACAGATGTGGCCAAAGAAGCATCATCTCTTGTTCTCGTAGATGATAATTTTGCGACGATTAAATCAGCGATAAAAGAAGGCAGGAACATCTACGAAAATATCAGGAAGTTTATCAGATACCTGCTGGCGTCTAACGTCGGAGAAATCCTTGTCATGCTGTTTGCGATGCTGCTCGCCCTTCCTTTACCGCTCGTTCCGATTCAGATTTTGTGGGTCAACTTGGTGACGGACGGATTGCCGGCAATGGCGCTCGGCATGGATCAGCCGGAAGGAGACGTAATGAAGCGCAAGCCCCGTCATCCGAAAGAAGGGGTATTTGCCCGCAAGCTAGGATGGAAGGTCGTTTCCAGAGGATTTTTAATCGGAGTTGCCACTATTTTAGCGTTTATCATTGTGTACCACCGCAATCCGGAAAACTTAGCTTATGCCCAGACGATCGCGTTTGCCACATTGGTGCTCGCTCAGCTTATTCACGTGTTTGACTGCCGCAGCGAAACTTCTGTTTTCTCTAGAAATCCGTTTCAAAACCTGTATTTAATCGGCGCGGTATTGTCATCCATTTTGCTGATGCTTGTAGTAATCTACTATCCGCCGCTTCAGCCGATTTTCCATACTGTAGCCATCACGCCGGGGGACTGGATGCTCGTCATCGGTATGTCCGCCATCCCTACTTTTTTGCTGGCGGGGTCACTTTTAACAAGAAAAAAATAAATTCATATGATATAATCTTAGGGGTAATAGCGTGTCTATTGCCCTTTTATTATGAGAACAGGGAAGAATTGGGTGTTTTAAAATGATACGAAGTATGACAGGCTTCGGCAGTGCAAGCAAAACACAAGACGATCTCTCTGTAAGCGTTGAACTTAAATCTGTGAACTACAGATTTAAAGAAGTGAACGCTCGTTTGCCAAGGCCTTTGCTATATTTTGAAGATAAGCTGAAACAGACCATTCTGCAGCATATTCAGCGCGGAAGAATTGAGCTTTTCGTATCCGTTGACAGTGATATGCTTGTTGAGAAAAGGCTTGAAATTGATTGGCCGCTGCTCGATGAGTTTGTCGCAGCCGCGAGAGATATGAAGAAGCGGTATCAATTGTCTGCAGAGCCCGATGTAATGGATTTCTTTAAGCTTGATCATGTCGTCCAGGTTCATGAAGAACAGACGCAAAATGACAAGCTGGAGGCGTTGATCATCGATGCTGCAGAAGAAGCGGTAAAAGGTCTCTGTGAAATGCGTGAAAAAGAGGGGCTGCTCTTAGCGAAAGACTGCCTGATGCATATTGACCAGCTTGAAGAGCTGGTGAGAGAAACTGAATTGCTGGCTGCAGATGTCGTATCTCGTTACCGGGAACGGCTGTACGCCAGAATCAAAGAATGGACTGAAGATGTATTAGACGAGAGCCGGCTTGTAACAGAATGCGCTATTTTTGCAGACCGCTCTGATATCACTGAAGAGATTACAAGGCTGAAGAGCCACTTCGCCCAGTTTCGTGATATATTAGCTAGTGGCGGAGCTGTCGGGCGCAAACTCGACTTTCTTGTTCAGGAGCTCAATCGGGAAGCAAATACGATCGGCTCAAAAGCAAATGATCATCAGATCACAAAGCTTGTCGTTGAAATGAAAAGTTCTATTGAAAAAATAAAAGAACAAGTGCAAAATATAGAATAGTGACTGTGCGTATTGTTTACAGACGGTCTTACTAGGCTAAACTAGAGACGTCTATTTTACAGGGGGAACGTAGAAGATGACGATTAAACTGATTAATATCGGATTTGGCAATATCATCTCCGCCAATCGGATGATTTCGATTGTCAGCCCGGAGTCTGCGCCAATCAAACGGATGATTCAGGATGCAAGAGACCGCGGAATGCTAATTGACGCTACATACGGACGAAGAACCCGTGCAGTTGTCGTCATGGATAGTGATCACATTATCTTATCTGCCGTCCAGCCTGAGACAGTTGCACACAGACTTTCTGTTAAAGAAGAAATTATGGATGAAGGGCAGGGGTAATTGCCGCATGAAAGAAAGAGGGTTATTAATCGTTCTCTCAGGTCCCTCAGGAGTTGGTAAAGGAACGGTTCGACAAGCGATCTTTTCGCAGGAAGACACAAAATTTGAATATTCGATTTCAGTAACCACAAGAAGTCCAAGAGAGGGCGAAGTGAACGGAGTCGATTATTTTTTCAAAACAAGAGACGAATTCGAACAAATGATTGCGGACAACAAGCTGCTTGAATGGGCAGAGTATGTCGGCAATTATTACGGCACGCCAGTCGATTATGTTGAACAGACGCTTCAAGATGGAAAAGACGTCTTTTTAGAAATTGAAGTTCAAGGGGCTCTTCAAGTGAGAAATGCTTTCCCGGAAGGCCTATTTATTTTCCTTGCGCCTCCAAGCCTTTCTGAACTGAAAAACAGAATCGTGACACGAGGCACAGAAACAGACGCTCTGATTGAAAATCGAATGAAAGCCGCAAAAGCTGAGATCGAAATGATGGATGCTTATGACTATGTCGTTGAAAACGATAATGTCGAAACGGCTTGCGATAAAATCAAAGCAATCGTTCTTGCTGAACATTTGAAGCGTGAACGCGTTGCACCAAGATATAAGAAAATGCTGGAGGTTGAATAATCAATGTTAGATCCGTCAATTGATTCTTTAATGAATAAATTAGATTCAAAATATACGCTGGTGACTGTTTCTGCGAGACGCGCACGTGAAATGCAAATCAAAAAAGACCAAATGATTGAACATACGATTTCACACAAATATGTAGGCAAAGCTTTAGAAGAAATTGATGCAGGCCTGCTTTCGTTTGAAAAGGAAGACCGCGAATAGTAGCACAAGTAGCAACCTATATCATGTAGGTTGTTATTTTTTTCCGTGCGGTTTTGTAAAGTGCAGAGGGGGAGAATTCATTGCTTAACAATCGAAATGTGTTACTTTGCGTGAGCGGAGGCATCGCTGTTTATAAAGCCTGTGCGTTAACGAGCAAGCTGGTTCAGGCAGGAGCAAATGTCAAAGTGATTATGACTGAATCCGCTTGCCGATTCGTTTCACCGCTGACATTTCAGGCATTGAGCCGCCACGAAGTCTATACAGATACATTTAAAGAACAAAATCCAAGCGTTATTTCTCATATTGATGCTGCAGACTGGGCTGACTTGATTATCGTAGCACCGGCTACTGCAAATGTGATTGGAAAACTGGCAAACGGCATCGCTGATGATATGCTGACGACAACATTGTTGGCAGCAACGGCTCCCGTTTGGATCGCGCCGGCAATGAACGTTCATATGTATGACCACCCGGCAGTCAAACGAAACATTTCTGTTCTTTATCAGGACGGTTATCGTTTTATTGAGCCAAGTGAGGGCTATTTAGCATGCGGTTACGTAGGAAAAGGCAGATTGGAAGAGCCGGAAAACATCGTAAAGCTGGCCGAAAAACATTTTGCTGAAGAAACATCCGCTCCTTTAGAAGGCAAGCATGTGGTCATTACAGCCGGTCCAACGCGGGAAGCGGTTGATCCTGTCCGGTTTTTTACCAATAAATCGACGGGCAAAATGGGCTACGCGCTAGCGGAGGCTGCTGTTCAGCTCGGCGCACGGGTAACCTTAATTTCTGGGCCTGTTTCACTTGATCAGCCTAAAGGCCTTGCTGAGTTTATCCCGGTTCAATCGGCTGCGGATATGCGCGAAGCTGTGCTCTCTGTGTATGACGCAAGCGATATAGTCATTAAAACAGCTGCGGTAGCCGATTTTACGCCGAAAACAGTATTTGACCATAAAATGAAAAAACAAGACGGCGGCATGACCTTAGAACTGAAAAGAACAGTCGATATTCTGAAAGAATTGGGCGAGAAAAAGAAAGAGCAGATTTTGGTCGGATTTGCCGCCGAAACACAAGACATTGAACACTATGCACGTAAAAAGCTCGCCGCTAAAAACCTTGATTTGATTGTGGCAAATGATGTGAAAGCAAATGGGGCCGGTTTTGGTGCTGATACGAATATCGTGACAATCTTTTTCAAAGACGGGCATAAACGCGAACTCCCGATTATGTCTAAGCTCGATGTTTCTTTTGAAATCCTTCAGGAGATCGCAGCCCTCTCAAAACAAACCGGAGAGCGCTCATGAATTTTGCAGAAGTCATCGTTGATGTCAGCACCAAAAATATAGACAGGCCTTTTGATTATAAAATCCCAGACCATCTCAAGGGCATGATCAAAACGGGGATGCGGGTCATTGTTCCGTTTGGCCCCCGTAAGATTCAAGGGTTTGTGACAGCAGTCAAAGAAGCATCTGACCTATCGGGAAAATCTGTCAAGGAAGTAGAGGATTTATTAGATCTTACACCTGTTCTGACAGAGGAGCTTATGGATCTGTCATCATGGCTGTCAGACAAAACGCTGTCTTTTAAAATAACGGCGCTTCAAGCAATGCTGCCTGCCGCCTTAAAGGCGAAATATGAAAAAGAATTAAAAATTGCACACGGCGCCGATCTTCCGCCGCAAGTGGAACGGCTGTTTTCTGAAACAAAGACGCTTTTGTATTCAGATATACCCGATCATGATACGCTGAAACTGATTCAAAGGCATGTTCAAAAAGGGGACATTGACGTGACGTATAAAGTCGCGCAAAAAACCAATAAAAAAATGGTCAGGCATATTCAGGCAAATGCGAGTAAAGAAGAGCTTGCTAAGCAGGCTGAGGGATTGTCCCGCCAAGCAGCAAAACAGCAGGCGATTCTTCACTTTCTCATCTCTGAGCCGGAAGGTGTGAAAATTCCTGCAGCGGAATTGTGCAAAAAAACGGACACGAGCTCTGCAACCATCAAAACCCTTATCCAAAAAGGGCTTTTGAAGGAAAGCTATGAAGAGGTTTACAGAGATCCCTATCAGGACAAAATGTTCAAAAAAACAGAGCCCCTGCCGCTGACAGACGAACAGAGGGCTGCCTTTGAGCCCATACGCGAGACATTGGACAGCGATGAGCATAAAGTGTTCCTCCTTCACGGCGTGACAGGAAGCGGAAAAACGGAAATTTATCTGCAATCAATTGAAAAAGTACTGGCGAAAGGAAAAGAAGCCATCGTCCTCGTACCCGAAATATCGCTGACGCCGCAAATGGTCAACCGTTTCAAGGGCCGCTTCGGCTCCCAGGTGGCAGTCATGCACAGCGGTTTATCCACAGGAGAAAAATATGACGAGTGGCGTAAAATCCACCGGAAGGAAGTACGGCTTGTCGTCGGTGCCAGATCCGCCATTTTTGCTCCGTTTGAAAATCTCGGAATGATAATCATCGATGAAGAGCACGAGTCTTCCTATAAACAGGAAGAAATGCCGCGCTATCATGCGAAAGAGGTGGCAATCAAGCGGGCTGAGCATCACAGCTGCCCGGTTGTATTAGGGAGTGCTACGCCGACATTAGAGTCATATGCAAGAGCGCAAAAGGGCGTATACGAGCTTCTTTCACTGAAGCACCGTGTTAACCACCGGGTGATGCCTGAGGTTTCGCTTGTCGATATGAGAGAGGAGCTTAGAAACGGCAATCGCTCGATGTTTTCAGTTGAATTGATGGAAAAGCTTGAAGAAACGATTGCCAAGGGAGAGCAGGCGGTGCTGTTTTTAAATAAGAGGGGCTATTCTTCCTTTGTGATGTGCAGGGATTGCGGCTATGTCCCGCAATGCCCGCACTGCGACATTTCCATGACGTATCATCGTTACGGCCAAAGGCTGAAATGCCATTATTGCGGACATGAAGAGCCTGTTCCGCACACTTGTCCTGAATGCGCAAGCGAGCATATCCGCTTTTTCGGAACGGGAACACAGCGAGTGGAGGAAGAGCTGACAAAAGTGCTGCCAAGTGCGAGGGTGATTCGGATGGATGTTGACACGACATCACGGAAAGGCGCCCATGAAAAATTACTGTCAGCTTTCGGAGAAGAAAAAGCGGATATTCTTCTCGGAACGCAAATGATCGCGAAAGGGCTTGATTTTCCGAATGTCACGCTTGTCGGAGTGTTAAGTGCTGATACAACACTTCATATTCCTGATTTCAGATCGGCTGAAAAAACATTTCAGCTGTTAACGCAAGTCAGCGGCCGGGCAGGCAGGCATGAAAAGCCCGGCCATGTCATCATTCAAACGTATACACCGTCTCATTACAGTATCCAGCTGACGAAGACACACGATTATGAAACGTTCTATCAGCATGAAATGGCCCACAGGAGAGAGCAATCCTATCCGCCATACTACTATTTGGCTCTTGTGACTGTTTCTCATGAGGAAGTGGCGAAAGCAGCGGTTACAGCTGAAAAGATCGCTCATTTTTTGAAAGCAAACTGCGGAGCTGACACGAAAATTCTCGGACCAAGCGCGTCGCCGATAACCAGGATCAAAGATAGATATCGCTATCAATGCGTGATAAAATACAAACAGGAAACCCAGTTATCCGCTTTATTGAAGAAGATACTGGAACATTATAAACGCGAAATTGAACAAAAACATGTAATGATTTCAATTGATATGAATCCTTATATGATGATGTAAGATCTCACGTCTTGGAGGGTAACAAATTGGCAGTAAAAAAGGTCGTCACACATCCTGCGGAGGTTTTGGAAACACCTGCGGAAACCGTGACTGTTTTTGATAAAAAGCTAAAAAAACTGCTTGATGATATGTACGACACCATGCTTGAAATGGATGGTGTCGGACTGGCAGCGCCGCAAATCGGCATTTTAAAAAGAGCGGCCGTCGTAGATATCGGGGATGACAGAGGGAGAATTGATCTCGTTAATCCTGAAATTTTAGAAAAAAGCGGCGAGCAAACCGGAATTGAAGGATGCTTGAGCTTTCCTGGCGTCTATGGTGATGTCACACGTGCCGATTATGTCAAAGTGCGTGCGTTTAACCGTCAGGGAAAACCGTTCATTCTGGAAGCGCGAGGCTTTTTAGCAAGAGCCGTGCAGCATGAAATGGACCACTTAGACGGTGTGCTGTTTACATCTAAAATAAGTAAATACTATACAGAAGATGAACTAGCGGATATGGAAGGATGATTTGATGACGAGAATCGTATTTATGGGAACGCCGGATTTTTCAGTTCCTGTTTTAAGAACCCTGATAGAGGACGGATATGAAGTAGTGGGGGTCGTCACACAGCCGGACCGTCCGAAGGGCAGAAAAAAAGTACTGACACCTCCTCCGGTAAAGGAAGAGGCATTGCGTCACGGCATCCCGGTTCTTCAGCCGGAAAAAGTCAGATTGACAGAAGAAATTGAAAAAGTGCTGGCATTAAAGCCTGACCTGATTGTAACGGCGGCATTCGGACAAATTTTGCCTAAAGAGCTTCTCGACAGTCCAAAATACGGCTGCATTAACGTTCACGCATCCCTTTTGCCGGAACTGCGCGGCGGTGCTCCGATCCATTATTCCATTCTGCAGGGAAAGAAAAAAACCGGGGTTACCATTATGTATATGGTAGAAAAATTGGATGCCGGGGACATGATCTCAAAAGTGGAAGTGGATATTGCAGAAACCGACAATGTCGGAACACTGCACGATAAATTAAGCGTTGCTGGCGCGAAGCTATTGTCTGAAACGGTTCCAAACGTCATTGCCGGCAGCATATCACCTGAAAAGCAGGATGAAGAGAAAGCGACGTACGCGCCTAATATCAAAAGAGAGCAAGAGCTGCTCGACTGGTCTAGAACGGGCGAAGAGCTTTACAACCAGATCCGCGGCTTAAATCCTTGGCCTGTTGCCTATACGACGCTTAATGGACAAAACTTGAAAGTGTGGGAATCGAAAAAAACACCCGCACCAACAACAGCTGAGCCCGGCACAGTCGTTGCGGTGGAAAAGGAAGGGATTATCGTTGCCACAGGTAACGAGACGGCTCTGTTATTAACCGAACTCCAGCCGGCAGGCAAAAAACGAATGAAAGGCGAAGACTTTGTGCGAGGCGCTCATGTTGAAACCGGTGATGTGTTAGGAGTAAACAATGAAAAAAACTAGTGTTCGTGACATCGCCCTTGAAGCGCTGATCAAATTAGAACAAAACCAGGCATACAGCAACCTGCTGCTGAAATCGGTCATTAAATCAAATGAACTGAGTGATCAGGACAGAGGGCTTTTGACTGAACTTGTCTATGGTACATTACAAAATAAGATCGCGCTTGATTATATGCTTAAACCGTTTATCAATAAGCCTCAAAAGGTAAAGCCGTGGGTGATTCAGCTTCTTCGCCTATCCTTATATCAAATGGAGTATTTAGAGAAGATTCCAGACAGGGCAGCCATCCATGAAGCGGTTGAGATTGCTAAAATCCGCGGACACAAAGGCATTGCTTCATTTGTCAACGGCGTGCTCCGTTCTATTCAGCGCGAAGGTGTTCCATCCTTTGACGCGATCGAAGATCCTGTCCGCCGGCTGGCGACAGAAACAAGCCATCCGGAATGGCTTGTGAAAGAGTGGGCGGATGCGTATGGATTTGAAGCTGCGGAAAAGATTTGCCGCATCCATCTCATTCCGCCGAAGCAGACGCTGCGTGTCAATCAAATGAAAGCAGACAGAGCTGAGCTGCTTGACCAAATGGCTGCTGAGGAAATCGAAGTTGAAAAAGGCGACCTCGCTGAAGATGCTGTGAAGCTCTTAAAGGGAACAATTGCCGGAACTCATTTCTTCCAAAACGGCGAAGTTTCCATCCAGGATGAGAGCTCCATGCTCGTCGCCCGCGCCCTTGATCCTAAGCCCGATGAAACAGTGCTTGACGCGTGTGCGGCGCCTGGCGGAAAGTCGGCTCATATCGCAGAATTAATGAAGAACAAGGGGAGTGTTACGTCGCTTGATCTTCACAAACATAAAGTGAAGCTAATCAAAGAAGCGGCAGATCGGCTTGGCCTGACAATCATTCATGCGGAAACAATGGATGCAAGAAAAGCAGGGGAAACGTTTGAAAACGAACAGTTTGACCGAATATTGGTCGATGCCCCGTGCTCAGGTTTCGGTGTTATCAGAAGAAAGCCGGACATGAAATACACGAAAAAGCCTGACGACAGCGCGCGTCTAGCTGAAATCCAGCTGTCGATCTTGAGGGAAATCGCACCATTAGTAAAAAAAGGTGGCACTCTTGTCTACAGTACGTGTACAATGGACCGGACAGAAAATGATGAAGTAATACATGCGTTTATACAAGAACATCCTGATTTTGAACCCGATTTGTCTCTTGAAAAGCGGCTGCCTGAAAAGGTGAGACCCTTTGTTCGGGATGGAAGGCTTCAAATCCTTCCTCATTATTTCGGAACAGATGGTTTCTTTATTTGCAGCATGAGAAAGAAGGGATAAGCAATGGCAGAACTTAATAAAACAAAAGTAAGAAAAGAATTGCGGACAGAGCGTCCGTCGATTTATTCTTTTGAATTAGATGAAATCAAACAATGGCTGACAGATAATGGAGAGAAACCGTTCCGTGCAGCCCAGATCTTTGAATGGCTATATGAAAAACGCGTATCTTCTTTTGAAGATATGACAAACCTCTCAAAGGACCTGCGTGAGAAATTAAACACTCACTTTGTGTTAACAACGCTGAAAACGGCTGTTAAACAAACCTCTCAAGACGGTACGATGAAATTTTTGTTTGAGCTTCATGACGGTTATACCATCGAAACCGTTTTAATGAGGCACGAGTATGGCAATTCTGTATGTGTAACGACACAAGTCGGCTGCCGTATTGGCTGTACATTCTGCGCGTCAACGCTTGGAGGCTTAAAACGAAACCTTGAAGCGGGGGAAATTGTCGCTCAAGTAGTCAAAGTGCAAAAAGCTCTTGATGAAACGGATGAACGTGTCAGCTCTGTCGTGATCATGGGAATCGGCGAACCTTTTGATAACTTTAACGAAATGCTCGCTTTCTTGAAAATCATTAACCATGACAAGGGCCTGAATATCGGTGCTCGCCATATTACGGTCTCTACGAGTGGAATCATCCCGAAAATTTACGAATTTGCTGATCAGCAAATGCAGATTAACTTTGCAATTTCTCTGCACGCGCCGAACACAGAAATCAGAAGCCGTTTGATGCCGATTAACAGAGCATATAAATTGCCTGATCTAATGGAAGCCGTTAAATATTATATTAATAAAACAGGACGCCGCATCAGCTTTGAATACGGGCTGTTCGGAGGCGTAAACGACCAGGTGGAACACGCCGAAGAGCTTGCCGACTTGCTGGAAGGGGTCAAATGCCACGTGAACTTGATTCCGGTAAACTACGTGCCTGAACGGGACTATGTGCGCACACCGCGTGATCAGATTTTTGCTTTTGAAAAAACGCTGAAATCCCGCGGAGTAAATGTCACAATCCGAAGAGAGCAAGGACATGACATTGACGCAGCCTGCGGTCAGCTTCGCGCGAAGGAGCGTCAAGACGAGACGAGGTGATGAGGGTTGTTAACAGCCTTAAAAACAGATACAGGAAAAATCCGCCAGCATAATGAAGATGATGCGGGGATATTCAAGGGGAAAGATGAATTTATATTAGCGGTTGTCGCTGATGGCATGGGCGGCCATCTTGCTGGAGATGTTGCGAGCAAGATGGCTGTGAAAGCCATGGGGGAGAAATGGAATGAAGCAGAGATGATTCCAACTGCGCCCTCGGAATGTGAAAAATGGCTCATTGAACAGATTCTTTCGGTAAACAGCAAAATATACGATCACGCTCAAGCCCACGAAGAATGCCAAGGCATGGGGACGACGATTGTATGTGCACTTTTTACGGGGAAAACGGTTTCTGTTGCCCATATCGGAGACAGCAGATGCTATTTACTTCAGGACGGTGATTTCGTTCAAGTGACAGAAGACCATTCGCTTGTAAATGAACTGGTTCGCACTGGAGAGATTTCCAGAGAAGACGCTGAACATCATCCGCGAAAAAATGTGTTGACGAAGGCGCTTGGAACAGACCAGTCAGTCAGTATTGACACCCGTTCCTTTGATATAGAACCCGGAGACAAACTGCTTCTATGTTCTGACGGACTGACGAATAAAGTGGAAGGCACTGAGTTAAAAGACATCCTGCAAAGCGATTCAGCTCCTCAGGAAAAAGTAAACTTGCTTGTGGACAAAGCCAATCAGAATGGCGGAGAAGACAACATAACAGCAGTTTTGCTTGAGCTTGCTTTACAAGTTGAAGAGGGTGAAGATCAGTGCTAATCGGCAAGCGGATCAGCGGGCGTTACCAAATTCTCCGCGTTATAGGCGGCGGGGGAATGGCCAACGTTTATTTAGCTGAGGATATCATTCTAGACCGTGAAGTCGCAATTAAAATCCTGCGGTTTGACTATGCAAATGACAATGAATTTATCAGACGTTTCCGCAGAGAAGCCCAATCCGCATCAAGCCTCGATCACCCGAATATTGTCAGCATTTACGATTTGGGCGAGGAAGATGATATTTATTATATTGTCATGGAATACGTTGAAGGCATGACGCTTAAAGAATACATAACAGCAAATGGGCCGCTTCACCCTAAAGAAGCGCTGAACATCATGGAGCAAATTGTCTCAGCCATCGCTCATGCCCATCAAAACCAGATTGTTCACAGAGACATCAAGCCGCATAACATTTTGATTGATCATATGGGAAATATCAAAGTAACGGATTTTGGAATTGCGACGGCACTAAGTTCGACCACAATCACCCATACCAATTCAGTTCTGGGCTCGGTCCATTACTTATCACCTGAACAGGCCCGGGGCGGCTTAGCCACAAAGAAATCGGATATTTATGCGCTTGGAATCGTTCTATTTGAGCTTTTAACCGGCCGTATTCCGTTTGATGGAGAGTCAGCAGTCAGCATCGCCTTGAAGCATCTTCAAGCGGAAACTCCTTCGGCAAAAAGGTGGAATCCATCGGTCCCCCAAAGCGTTGAAAACATCATACTCAAGGCAACTGCCAAAGATCCTTTTCATCGCTACGAAACGGCTGAAGACATGGAAGCAGACATAAAAACAGCTTTTGATGCCGACAGACTCAATGAAAAGAGATTTACGATTCAAGAAGATGAAGAAATGACAAAAGCGATACCTATCATTAAAGATGAAGAACTTGCTAAAGCTGCTGGCGAAAAAGAAGCTGAAGTGACAACCGCACAAGAAAACAAAACAAAGAAGAACGGCAAAAGAAAAAAGTGGCCGTGGGTTTTGCTCACGATATGCCTCGTTTTTATCACAGCTGGAATTCTTGCTGTCACTGTTTTTCCGTCGCTTTTCATGCCTAAGGATGTCAAAATACCTGATGTCTCCGGAATGGAATACGAAAAAGCCGCAGGGCTCTTGGAAAAAGAAGGTTTACAGGTTGATTCCGAGGTGTTGGAAATCTCAGATGAAAAAATTGAAGAGGGCCTGATGGTAAAAACGGATCCTAAAGCGGATACCACAGTCAAAGAAGGCGCCACGGTCACCCTTTATAAGAGCACCGGAAAAGCAAAAACGGAGATCGGTGATGTGACAGGCCAAACGGTCGACCAGGCAAAAAAAGCGTTGAAGGACCAAGGGTTTAAACATGTAACAGTAAATGAAGTGAATGACGAGAAAAATGCGGGCACTGTCATTGACCAAAATCCTTCAGCAGGGACTGAGCTTGTCCCGAGTGAAGATCAAGTCAAACTTACAGTCAGTATCGGACCCGAAGACATTACGCTTAGAGACTTGAAAACCTATAGTAAAGAAGCAGCGTCTGGATATCTGGAAGACAACGGATTGAAGCTTGTAGAAAAAGAAGCATACTCAGATGATGTTCCAGAAGGACAGGTTGTCAAACAAAAACCAGCAGCAGGTACGGCAGTAAAGCCGGGAAACGAAGTTGAAGTGACATTCTCTCTCGGACCAGAGAAAAAACCTGCGAAAACAGTGAAAGAAAAGGTCAAGATCCCCTACGAACCAGAAAATGAAGGGGACGAGCTTCAAGTGCAAATCGCGGTTGACGATGCAGATCACAGCATCTCTGACACTTACGAAGAATTTAAGATAAAAGAGCCGACTGAACGAACGATCGAACTAAAGATTGAACCCGGCCAAAAAGGGTACTATCAAGTAATGGTAAACAATAAAGTTGTCAGCTACAAAACCATTGAGTATCCGAAAGATGAATAACAAGGAGGGAAAATATGCCTGAGGGCAAAATTATTAAGGCGCTAAGCGGCTTTTACTATGTACTGGATGAATCAGAGGATTCAGATAAAGTAATACAATGCAGAGGAAGAGGCATTTTCAGAAAAAACAAAATTACCCCTCTTGTCGGTGATTACGTTGTGTACCAGGCTGAAAATGACAAAGAAGGATATCTTATGGAAATTAAAGAAAGAACCAATGAGCTTATCAGGCCGCCAATTTGCAACGTTGATCAAGCGGTCCTGGTTTTCTCAGCGGTTCAGCCTTCTTTCAGCACGGCATTGCTTGACCGCTTCCTGGTTCTCGTTGAGGCCAATGATATTCAGCCGATTATATGCATTACTAAAATGGATCTGATTGAAGATCAAGATACAGAAGATACGATACAAGCCTATGCAGAAGACTATCGGAATATTGGTTATGACGTATACCTTACCTCCTCTAAGGACCAAGATAGTTTAGCGGACATCATCCCGCATTTTCAGGATAAAACAACGGTATTTGCCGGTCAGTCCGGTGTTGGGAAATCCTCGCTTCTCAACGCGATCAGCCCGGAGCTCGGATTGAGAACAAACGAGATTTCCGAGCATTTGGGCCGCGGGAAACACACAACCCGCCACGTGGAGCTGATTCACACGTCCGGAGGTTTGGTTGCAGATACACCGGGATTCAGCTCGCTTGAATTTACAGACATTGAGGAAGAAGAGCTGGGCTATACCTTCCCTGATATCAGAGAAAAAAGCGCTTCATGCAAATTTAGAGGCTGTTTACATCTGAAAGAGCCGAAATGTGCGGTGAAACAAGCTGTTGAAGACGGGGAATTAAAGCAGTATCGCTATGACCATTATGTTGAATTTATGACGGAGATTAAAGACAGAAAGCCGAGGTATTAGCATAATGATAAAGGTTGCACCATCTATTCTTTCCGCTGATTTTGCCGCTTTAGGCAATGAGATTAAAGATGTAGAAAAAGGCGGAGCCGATTGTATTCATATTGATGTTATGGACGGCCATTTTGTCCCGAATATCACAATCGGTCCGCTGATTGTAGAAGCAGTCCGGCCGGTAACGGATCTGCCGCTTGATGTCCATTTAATGATAGAAGAGCCGGATCGTTATATCCCGGCTTTTGCGAAAGCAGGCGCAGATATCCTGTCTGTGCATGCTGAGGCATGTCCGCACCTGCACCGTACCATCCAGCTCATTAAAGAGCAAGGAGTGAAGGCCGGAGTAGTTCTAAACCCGCATACCCCTGTACAAGTCATCGAGCACGTTTTCGACGATCTTGATCTTGTTCTTTTAATGACGGTGAACCCGGGCTTCGGCGGGCAGAAATTTATTCATTCAGTCCTTCCTAAAATAAAAGAGGTTAAGCGAATGGCGGATGAAAAAGGAAAAAAAGATCTGTTAATTGAAGTAGACGGCGGCGTCAACAAAGAAACCGCTCCGCTCGTCATTGAAGCGGGCGCAAATTTACTCGTTGCCGGTTCAGCTGTTTATGGCCAGTCTGACCGCAAAAAAGCAATTTCTGAAATCAGAGGAAGTAAATAAGCAGCTTTAGAAAAGAGCTGGGCATACAATAGCCTAAGCTCTTTTTCCTGTATGCAGAGAAAGGAATCAGAGATGAAAACAATTAATATCGTTGCGGGAGGCCCGAAAAATCTCATTCCCGATCTAACCGGCTATACGGATGAACACACGCTTTGGATCGGTGTTGACAAAGGCACCGTCACTCTCTTAGATGCCGGGATCATTCCTGTTGAAGCCTTTGGAGATTTTGACAGCATAACAGAGCAAGAACGCCGGCGAATAGAAAAAGTCGCTCCCGCCCTTCATGTGTATCAAGCAGAAAAAGATCAAACAGATTTAGACCTCGCCCTTGATTGGGCGCTGGAAAAGCATCCGGATATTATTCAGATTTTCGGCATTACAGGCGGCAGAGCTGATCATTTTTTAGGAAACATTCAGCTTCTGTATAGAGGTGTAAAAACGAACATAAAAATTAGGCTGATAGACAAACAAAATCATATTCAAATGTTCCCTCCTGGTGAATATGATATTGAGAAGGATGAAAATAAGCGATATATCTCCTTCATACCGTTTTCCGAAGACATACATGAGCTGACCCTGACCGGTTTTAAATATCCTCTAAATAATTGTCATATTACGCTCGGTTCAACACTATGTATTAGTAACGAACTCATTCATTCACGAGGTACTTTTTCGTTTGCAAAAGGCATATTAATAATGATAAGAAGCACGGATTAAGCATGTGCTTTCATTCAATTGCTGAAAACAATGAACAAGGCGGTTACGGGACGTTATAGGAGGGGACAAAAATGAAATTTTACACCATTAAATTGCCGAAGTTTTTAGGAGGAATTGTCCGGGCGATGCTGGGCTCATTTAGAAAAGATTAAGGCCCAGGGGTTCAAAGCCCTCTTTCACCACATAAAAACGCCTGCCACATATCGGGGCAGGCGTTCATTTTGTTATACACGCTCAACTTTACCGGATTTCAAAGCTCGAGCAGATACATATACTTTTTTAGGTTTTCCGTTCACAAGGATACGAACCTTTTGAAGATTCGCGCCCCAAGTGCGCTTAGAAGCGTTCATTGCGTGAGAACGGTTATTCCCAGCTGTTGTTTTTTTACCTGTGATAACGCATTTACGTGCCATTTGTTTCCCTCCTCACTTGCACAAAACATCTACTTTTTAACATTCATATAATCTTAGATGCTTTCGATATGGATACTTTAAATAATTTACCACAGCTAAAAAACGTTTGCAACTATTGTTTCATCATCTTTCAAGAAAATTCACTTGACATCTTGCGGAAACAGCAGCGCTATAGTATATGTAGAGGTACGGCCAGCGATTATTGCCTGGTCTTTTCATAATGGAAACCATATAGTAGAATAGCTGTAACTCTATGCATTCGAAGGAGGAACTAGTGTGTCCATTGAATTAAGAACGAAGTACGGACAGATTGATATATCTAATGAAGTCATCGCGATGGTTGCAGGAGGCGCGGCGGTTGACTGTTACGGCATTGTCGGCATGGCCTCTAAAAACCAGATTAAAGACGGACTGACTGAAATCCTTCGGAAAGAGAATTTCAGCAGGGGTGTCCAAGTTCGCCAAGAAGGAGAACAGATACATATCGACATGTATATCATTGTCAGCTACGGCACGAAAATTTCTGAAGTGGCACATAATGTCCAAACAAAAGTAAAGTACACAGTAAATCAAACCATCGGACTGGCAGTGGATTCTGTCAATATTTATGTCCAAGGCGTACGAGTGACGAACCCGTAGTTAGGAGGAGTAGGATTGTCTATCAGAACATTAGACGGCAGAACCTTTGCCGAGATGATTCTTGCGGGAGCGCAGAATCTGTCTCAAAACGCCAGTGCAGTTGATGCACTGAACGTGTTTCCGGTGCCGGACGGTGATACGGGAACAAATATGAACCTGTCGATGACTTCCGGAGCAAGAGAAGTTGAACAAATGGATACGGATGATATCGGGAAGGTGGGCTCCGCGTTATCTAAAGGGCTGCTCATGGGAGCACGCGGAAATTCAGGAGTTATCCTATCCCAATTGTTCCGCGGATTTAGCAAAAACATTGAAACGAAAAAAGAAATTAATGCACTTGAGTTTGCCGCTGCGCTGCAAGCAGGTGTAGACATGGCGTATAAAGCTGTCATGAAACCTGTAGAGGGCACCATTTTAACAGTTGCAAAAGACGCTGCAAAAAAAGCAATGATCTTAGCAGAAAAAGAAACCGATATCACTGCGCTGATGACTGCAGTGACAGAAGAAGCAGAGGCGTCTTTAAACCGCACCCCTGAATTGCTACCTGTCCTAAAGGAAGTAGGAGTTGTCGATAGCGGGGGCAAAGGCCTGCTCTGTGTGTATGAAGGTTTTCTTGCTTCATTAAAAGGTGAAACTGTACCTCAGAAAGCAGTTCTTCCGTCACTTGACGACATGGTCAGCGCAGAGCATCACAAGAGCGCGCAAAGCATGATGAATACCGAAGATATTGAATTTGGATTCTGTACCGAAGTGATGGTTAGGCTTGATCAGACAAAAAGAGAGTTCGACGAAGGCACGTTCAGGCAAGACCTCAGCCAGTTCGGAGATTCTCTGCTTGTGATTGCGGATGAATCGCTGGCGAAGGTTCATATTCATGCTGAAGAGCCGGGAAACGTGTTAAACTACGCCCAGCATTACGGTGAATTGATCAAAATAAAAATAGAAAATATGAGAGAACAGCATACCTCTATCATCAGTCAAGAAAGCAAACCTGCAGACAACGAAACACCGCCGGCAAAACAGCCGTATGGCATTGTGACTGTAGCGATGGGAGAAGGAATTGCAGACCTATTTAAAAGCATTGGCGCTTCTGTTGTGATTGAAGGCGGCCAGACCATGAACCCAAGCACTGAGGATATTGTTGATGCCGTGAAGTCTGTAAATGCAGATACGGTATTTATCCTGCCTAACAACTCCAACATTATCATGGCTGCTAACCAAGCAGCCAGCGTAGTGGATGAACAGGTTTTTGTCATTCCTGCTAAAACGGTTCCGCAAGGGATGTCAGCTCTGCTGGCTTTTAACCCGGATCAAGAAGCTGAAGCGAACGAGGCCAATATGCTAAGCGCCATTCAGCAAGTAAAAAGCGGACAGGTGACGTTCTCAGTCAGAGATACTCATATTGACGGTAAAGACATTAAAAAAGGCGACTTTATGGGCATTCTGAATGGAACGATTATCGGCACTTCTGAAAATCAGCTGTCAGCCGCGAAAATGCTGCTGTCAGAAATGATCGGAGAAGATGATGAAATCGTGACCATTCTATATGGTGAGGATGCGTCTCAGGAAGAAGCTGAGCAGCTTGAAGCGTTTCTCAGTGAAAAGTACGAGGAGATTGAGGTTGAGATCCACAATGGGAAACAGCCTCTGTATTCGTATATAGTTTCAGCAGAATAGAAGGGCAATTTGCCCTTCTATTCTTATGTCTGCTTTTAAGTGCGGCAGCGCTGTAACGCGCCCGCTTGCCATTTTATATCTGATCAATTAGTCTAGAAGCAAAGCGCTAATAAGCTCTGGTTCATAAGGAGGAATAGCATGAAATACAGAAGCGTTTTTGATATTATCGGCCCGGTTATGATCGGTCCGTCCAGCTCTCATACAGCGGGAGCTGCTAGAATCGGGAGAGTGGCCAGAAGTTTATTTGGCAGAGAGCCTGAGCGCATCATTGTATCTTTTTACGGCTCGTTTGCGGAAACGTATAAGGGCCACGGCACAGATGTCGCGATTATCGGCGGATTGCTTGATTTTGATACATTCGATGAACGGATTAAAACCGCTATAAAAATTGCAGAAGCTAAAGGAATTGATATAGAGTTTCGGGTAGAAGACGCAGTCCCGGTCCATCCGAACACAGCAAAAATCATCATTTCTGATGAAAAGGGTGAGCTTGAACTGACGGGTATTTCGATTGGCGGAGGAAAGATTGAAATCACAGAATTAAATGGTTTTGAGCTCCGGCTGTCAGGAAATCATCCGGCCATATTAGTTGTTCATAATGACAAGTTTGGCACAATTGCCGGTGTTGCCAATGTTCTGGCGAAATTTTCAATTAACGTAGGACATATGGAAGTAGCCCGGAAAGATATCGGCCAGCTTGCGCTGATGACAATAGAGGTCGATCAAAATATTGACGACCACATTCTCGACGAGCTGTCGAAGCTGCCGAATATTATTCAAGTGACAAAGATTGCTGACTAGCGAAAAGGGTCAGGAGGAGCCAGTTATGTTTCGTAATGTAAAAGAATTAATTGAGATTACTAAAGAAAAACAAATATTGATCTCTGATGTGATGATAGCTCAAGAGATGGAAGTAACAGAAAAAACAAAAGAGGACATTTTTCAGCAGATGGATCATAACCTGTCTGTTATGGAAGCGGCGGTTCAGAAAGGACTCGAGGGAGTTACGAGCCAAACGGGCTTAACAGGCGGAGATGCCGTTAAATTGCAGGCCTATATTCGATCAGGAAAAAGCCTGTCTGGCCCGCTGATTTTAGATGCTGTATCGAAAGCCGTTGCAACAAATGAAGTAAATGCAGCCATGGGAACCATCTGTGCGACACCGACTGCAGGTTCTGCCGGTGTGGTGCCCGGTACGTTATTTGCTGTAAAAGAAAAGCTGAATCCAACAAGAGAACAAATGATCCGCTTTTTGTTTACAGCCGGGGCTTTCGGATTTGTCGTGGCTAATAACGCAAGCATTTCCGGCGCCGCCGGAGGATGTCAGGCAGAGGTTGGATCAGCTTCAGGCATGGCGGCTGCGGCCATTGTTGAAATGGCAGGAGGAACACCCGAACAAAGCGCGGAAGCCATGGCCATTACATTAAAAAATATGCTAGGCCTCGTGTGCGACCCTGTTGCAGGGCTTGTTGAGGTGCCTTGCGTGAAACGGAATGCGATGGGCGCGTCAAATGCGATGATTGCCGCTGATATGGCATTGGCGGGCATTACAAGCCGTATTCCATGTGATGAGGTTATCGATGCCATGTATAAAATAGGCCAAACGATGCCAACTGCACTTAGAGAAACAGGCCAGGGCGGTTTAGCGGCAACACCGACAGGAAGAGAATTAGAGAAAAAAATTTTCGGAGGAGCGCTAGGTTCACGTGAAACAACATCAGCAAACTAGTATAGCTAACATTAAGGGTATTGGGCCGGAAACAGAAAAAACATTACACGAACTCGGTATTTATGACATTTCTGATCTTCTGAATTATTTCCCTTATCGCTATGATGACTACGAGCTGAGGGATTTAGAAGAAGTAAAGCATGATGAAAGAGTCACAGTCGAAGGGAAGGTTCATTCAGAGCCTTCTCTTACCTATTACGGAAAAAAACGAAACAGGCTGACATTCAGGCTTCTGGTCGGCCACTATTTAATTACAGCCGTATGTTTTAACCGGCCTTATTTGAAGAAGCAGCTTTCGCTCGGCTCTGTGGTGACGGTTTCAGGTAAATGGGACAAGCACCGCCAAACCATCTCTGTTCAGGAGTTGAAAAACGGGCCGCATCAAGAAGACAAAAGCATTGAACCAGTGTATTCTGTGAAAGAAAATGTTACCGTCAAAATGATGAGGCGCTTTATTCAGCAGGCGCTGACCCAATATGCAGACTCACTTCCTGATCCTCTTCCGGAAAAGCTAAGAAAAAGCTATAAACTGCCTGACTATTATCAAGCGTTAAAAGCAATGCACCAGCCTGAAACAAGGGAAGCATTAAAGCTTGCCAGACGGCGGTTTGTTTATGAAGAATTTTTGTTGTTTCAGTTGAAAATGCAGGCGTTCCGAAAGGCGGAAAGAGAGCAGACACAAGGGATACGGCAGCGTTTTTCAAACGAAGAACTCATGAGATTTATCAAAAGCCTCCCGTTTCCCCTCACAAACGCCCAGTCACGCGTTCTTCGCGAAATAACAGCAGACATGTCTTCTCCATACAGAATGAACCGTCTTCTTCAAGGGGACGTTGGATCAGGAAAAACGGCAGTCGCCGCCATTGCACTGTATGCCGCGATCCTATCCGGATACCAAGGAGCGCTCATGGTGCCGACAGAAATTCTGGCCGAGCAGCATGCTGATTCGCTCGTTTCGCTATTTGAAAAATGGGACGTCAGCGTTGCTCTTTTGACAAGCTCTGTTAAAGGGAAGCGGCGAAAAGAACTGCTTGAGCGTCTTGCGGCGGGTGAGATTGATATTCTTGTAGGAACCCACGCTTTAATCCAAGACGAGGTGGAGTTTAAGGCGCTGAGTCTCGTTATTACTGATGAACAGCACAGATTTGGAGTTGAGCAGCGCAAAAAGCTTCGGAACAAAGGGCAGGATCCCGATGTTCTCTTTATGACAGCCACTCCAATCCCAAGAACGTTAGCGATCACAGTGTTCGGTGAAATGGATGTATCTGTCATTGATGAGATGCCGGCTGGACGAAAGCGAATCGAAACCTATTGGGTAAAACATGACATGCTGGATCGTATATTGGCATTTGTCGAAAAAGAATTAAAGCAAGGCAGGCAGGCTTATATCATCTGTCCGCTGATTGAAGAATCAGACAAGCTTGATGTGCAAAACGCCATTGACGTGTACAATATGCTTTCTGATATTTTTCGGGGAAAATGGAATGTCGGCCTTATGCATGGAAAGCTGCATTCCGATGAAAAAGACCAGGTCATGAGAGAATTCAGCGCAAATCACTGTCAAATTCTCGTATCAACCACTGTTGTGGAGGTTGGCGTGAATGTTCCGAATGCAACGATTATGGTGATTTATGACGCCGACCGTTTCGGACTATCACAGCTTCACCAGCTGCGCGGCCGTGTTGGACGGGGTGAGCATCAATCTTTCTGTATTCTGATGGCTGATCCAAAATCAGAAACAGGGAAAGAACGGATGAGGATCATGTCGGAGACCAATGACGGTTTCGAGCTGTCTGAAAAGGATCTGGAACTGAGAGGTCCCGGTGATTTCTTCGGAAAAAAACAAAGCGGAATGCCGGAATTTAAAGTGGCGGACATGGTTCATGATTACAGAGCGCTTGAAACGGCAAGGCAGGATGCTGCGAATCTTGTGGCTTCTGACGCGTTCTGGAAGGAGCCGGAATACGCTGTGTTAAGAGATGAATTGCTGAAGAGCGGAGTAATGGACGGGGAAAAATTAAGCTGAGTATCAGAAGTTTTTGGTGTTCAGCCAGAAACAATCGTTGCATTCCAATCTATGAAATTATATACTACTATTAGTACCTAGTCTTAATTGTCCGGATGGTGTTTAGATATGAGAAGAAATAAGAGAGAACGCCAGGAATTACTTCAGCAGACGATTCAAGCAACCCCCTTTATTACAGATGAAGAACTAGCGGGTAAATTCGGGGTGAGCATCCAGACGATACGTTTGGACCGCTTAGAGCTTTCCATACCTGAACTGAGAGAAAGAATTAAGAACGTGGCAGAGAAAACACTTGAGGACGAAGTGAAGTCCCTGTCACTTGATGAAGTTATCGGAGAAATTATTGACCTTGAGCTGGATGATCAGGCGATATCCATTTTAGAAATAAAACAGGAGCACGTGTTCAGCCGGAATCAGATTGCGAGAGGACACCATTTATTTGCACAGGCGAATTCTTTGGCCGTTGCAGTCATTGATGACGAGCTGGCGCTGACTGCCAGTGCAGACATCCGCTTTACAAGACAGGTAAAGCAGGGTGAACGTGTCGTAGCAAAAGCGAAAGTGACGGCTGTCGAAAAAGAAAAAGGAAGAACGGTTGTCGAAGTGAACAGCTACGTTGGCGAAGAAATTGTTTTTTCTGGACGCTTTGACATGTATCGTTCAAAACATTCATAAAGGTGGAGCATGCATGAGAATAGCTGTAGATGCAATGGGAGGAGACCACGCTCCCAAAGCTGTTATTGACGGAGTTATAAAAGGTATAGAGGCATTTGATGATCTCCATATCACACTTGTCGGTGACAAAACAACGATAGAATCACATTTAACAACTACATCAGATCGCATCACGGTGCTGCACGCAGATGAAGTGATTGAGCCTACGGATGAACCTGTCCGTGCCGTGCGAAGAAAAAAGAACTCATCTATGGTTCTTATGGCGCAGGAGGTTGCGGAAAACAGAGCTGACGCCTGCATTTCAGCAGGGAATACCGGTGCATTAATGACAGCCGGTCTCTTTATTGTCGGAAGAATTAAAGGAATTGACCGTCCGGCGCTTGCCCCGACACTTCCGACTGTTTCGGGAGACGGATTTCTTCTCCTTGATGTCGGCGCCAATGTCGATGCCAAACCGGAGCACCTCGTTCAATATGCCATCATGGGTTCTGTTTATTCTCAGCAAGTGCGCGGTGTCACTTCACCGAGAGTCGGACTTTTAAATGTCGGAACAGAAGATAAAAAAGGAAACGAACTGACGAAGCAGACGTTTCAAATTTTAAAAGAAACAGCAAACATCAATTTTATCGGAAACGTGGAAGCGCGAGACCTTTTAGATGATGTGGCGGACGTTGTAGTAACAGACGGCTTTACCGGGAATGTTACACTCAAAACGCTGGAAGGCTCTGCGTTGTCTATTTTTAAAATGATGAGAGACGTAATGACGTCTACTTTGACATCCAAGCTTGCAGCAGCTGTGCTGAAGCCAAAATTGAAAGAAATGAAAATGAAAATGGAGTATTCGAATTATGGCGGAGCAAGTCTTTTTGGCTTAAAAGCGCCTGTGATCAAGGCGCACGGCTCTTCAGATTCAAATGCTGTATTCCATGCGATTCGGCAAGCAAGAGAGATGGTCAGCCAAAATGTGGCTGCGCTCATTCAGGAAGAAGTGAAAGAAGAAAAAACAGATGAGTAGTCTGGAGGTTTTTACATCGTGAGTAAGATTGCATTTTTATTCCCGGGTCAGGGATCACAATTTATCGGCATGGGAAAAGAGCTTTATGAGCAGGTGCCTGCTGCAAAGCGTCTGTTTGATGAAGCTGATGAAACGTTGGAAACAAAACTCAGCTCGCTTATTTTTGAGGGGGCTGCTGAAGAATTAACACTTACATACAATGCGCAGCCTGCTTTGCTTACGACAAGCATCGCTGTTCTTGAGAAATTTAAAGAATCTGGCATTACACCTGATTTCACAGCAGGACACAGCCTTGGTGAATATTCTGCACTGGTTGCGGCTGGCGCTCTGTCTTTCAAAGATGCTGTTTATACCGTCAGAAAGCGCGGAGAGTTTATGAATGAAGCGGTGCCGGCTGGCGAAGGAGCAATGGCTGCGATTCTCGGCATGGATGCTGAAGCATTAAAGCAAGTAACCGATAAAGTCACAGAGGAAGGCAACCTTGTACAGCTTGCGAATCTCAACTGTCCTGGCCAAATCGTCATTTCCGGAACAGCTAAAGGGGTTGAGCTTGCATCTGAACTGGCAAAAGAGAACGGCGCAAAACGCGCAATTCCGCTTGAAGTAAGCGGTCCGTTCCATTCTGAACTGATGAAACCGGCTGCTGAAAAGCTGAAAGAGGTATTGGACGCCTGTGACATAAAAGACGCTGACGTTCCGGTCATCTCAAATGTTTCTGCTGACGTGATGACTGAAAAAGCAGATATCAAAGAAAAACTTATTGAGCAGCTTTACTCTCCGGTTCGTTTTGAGGAAAGCATTAACAAGCTGATCGCAGAGGGTGTTACGACTTTTATTGAAATCGGTCCCGGAAAAGTGCTTTCAGGCCTTGTGAAAAAAGTAAATAGACGGTTAAAAACAATTGCTGTATCAGATCCGGAAACGATCGAGCTGGCAATTCAAACGCTTAAGGAGGAGAATGATAATGCTTAATGATAAAACGGCTATTGTCACTGGCGCATCCCGCGGAATCGGCCGCTCAATCGCCCTTGATCTGGCAAAAAGCGGAGCAAATGTTGTCGTGAACTACTCCGGCAATGAAGCGAAAGCAAATGAAGTGGTAGATGAAATCAAATCAATGGGCAGAAAAGCAATTGCTGTAAAAGCGGATGTATCAAATCCCGAAGATGTACAAAACATGATAAAAGAAACATTGTCTGTTTTTTCTACGATTGACATTCTGGTTAATAATGCGGGAATTACAAGAGACAATCTCATCATGAGAATGAAAGAAGACGAATGGGATGACGTCATTAACATTAACCTGAAGGGTGTTTTCAACTGCACAAAAGCTGTTACAAGACAAATGATGAAACAGCGTTCAGGCCGCATTATTAACGTATCGTCTATCGTCGGCGTCAGCGGAAACCCTGGACAGGCCAACTACGTGGCTGCAAAAGCCGGCGTCATCGGTTTAACCAAGTCTTCTGCTAAAGAGCTCGCCAGCCGAAATATTACGGTAAACGCAATAGCGCCAGGATTTATCTCAACTGATATGACAGATAAACTTGCAAAAGACGTTCAAGACGAAATGCTGAAACAAATTCCGCTCGCGCGCTTTGGTGAACCTAGCGATGTCAGCAGTGTTGTCACGTTCCTAGCTTCAGAAGGAGCCCGTTATATGACAGGCCAAACGCTTCATATTGACGGCGGAATGGTGATGTAAGTTTTTTCTCGAAAATTTCATCATAGTTTCTCTAGTTTTTTAAAAACGAATCCACTATAATACTTGAGGGGAGGTGAATTGCTATGGCAGACACATTAGAGCGTGTAACGAAAATCATCGTAGATCGCCTTGGCGTTGATGAAGCAGACGTCAAACTTGAAGCTTCTTTCAAGGAAGACTTAGGTGCTGATTCCCTAGATGTAGTTGAGCTTGTTATGGAACTTGAAGACGAGTTTGATATGGAGATTTCTGACGAAGATGCTGAAAAGATTGCAACAGTCGGCGACGCTGTGAACTACATACAAAACCAGCAATAAGCTGATGCTAAAAGTCCCGCCGAAACGCGGGGCTTTAGCCCTTTATTCGTGCAGTTATTACAGCATGCCGCTTTTACGCGCGCTGTATCCGGTTTAGTCAGAGAAGCGCGGTGAACCTGATGTGCCTATGGAGGTTACTATGTCAAAACACTCACATTATAAAGATAAAAAAAAGTTCTATAAAAAAGTAGAACAATTTAAAGAGTTTCAAGAACGGATTTCGGTTCACTTTCAAAATGAAAAGCTTTTGTATCAAGCATTTACACATTCATCTTATGTGAATGAGCATCGGAAAAAGCCGTATGAAGATAATGAAAGGCTTGAATTTTTAGGTGACGCTGTTTTGGAACTGACGATCTCCAGATTCTTATTTGCCAAATACCCGGCTATGAGTGAAGGAGATTTGACGAAATTGAGAGCCGCAATTGTTTGCGAACCGTCTCTCGTTTCATTGGCTCACGAGCTGTCATTCGGCGATCTTGTCCTGTTGGGTAAAGGCGAGGAAATGACAGGCGGAAGAAAGCGTCCTGCTCTATTGGCGGATGTTTTTGAGGCATTTATCGGAGCCTTGTACCTTGACCAAGGATTAGAGCCGGTCGAAAGTTTCTTAAAAGTTTATGTGTTCCCTAAAATTAACGATGGTGCTTTTTCTCATGTGATGGATTTCAAAAGCCAGCTGCAGGAATACGTGCAGCGGGACGGCAAAGGCTCTCTGGAGTATAAAATCTCCAACGAAAAAGGACCTGCGCACAACCGTGAATTTGAAGCCATCGTATCTCTAAAAGGTGAACCACTCGGAGTCGGAAACGGCCGTTCAAAGAAAGAAGCCGAACAGCACGCTGCTCAGGAAGCTTTAGCTAAATTGCAAAAACACCATACGAAACAATAAAATCCCCCTTATGACTCAGGGGGATTTCAGTATGTATGCCGTCTTATTTCACCAATGTTTATGATAGAATTGAAATACTTATTACATAAGGAGGATCGCTATGTTCCTCAAACGTTTAGACGTTATAGGATTTAAATCATTTGCAGAACGGATTTCCGTAGACTTCGTTAAAGGCGTGACAGCAGTTGTCGGGCCGAACGGAAGCGGAAAAAGCAACATCACGGATGCCATTCGCTGGGTTCTCGGCGAACAATCGGCACGCTCTCTTCGCGGCGGAAAAATGGAGGACATTATTTTTGCCGGGAGTGATTCAAGAAAGCGATTAAATCTAGCTGAAGTTACGCTTACTCTTGATAATGATGATCATTTCTTGCCAATTGACTTCCACGAGGTGAGTGTCACAAGACGTGTGTACAGATCAGGTGAGAGTGAGTTTCTGATTAACAATCAGCCATGCCGCTTGAAAGATATTATTGATTTATTTATGGACTCTGGGCTTGGTAAAGAAGCATTTTCTATTATCAGCCAAGGGAAAGTGGAAGAGATCCTGAGCAGCAAAGCGGAGGATCGCCGCAGTATCTTTGAAGAAGCGGCCGGGGTGCTTAAATATAAAACGAGAAAGAAAAAAGCAGAAAATAAACTGTTTGAGACACAGGACAATCTAAATCGGGTAGAAGATATATTACATGAGCTTGAAGGACAGGTTGAACCTCTTAAAATTCAAGCTTCAATAGCGAAAGACTATCTTGAGAAAAAGAAAGAGCTGGAGCATGTTGAAATTGCGCTGACTGCCTATGATATCGAAGAGCTGCATGGTAAATGGTCGACTCTTAAAGAGAAAGTGCAGATGGCAAAAGAAGAAGAGCTTGCTGAATCGTCTGCTATTTCTGCGAAAGAAGCAAAGATTGAGGATACAAGGGACAAAATACAAGCGCTTGATGAGTCAGTAGATGAACTCCAGCAAGTTTTACTGGTAACTAGTGAAGAGCTGGAAAAGCTCGAAGGCCGTAAAGAAGTCCTGAAAGAACGAAAGAAAAACGCTGTGCAAAACCAAGAACAGCTTGAAGAAGCCATCGTTCAGTTCCAGCAAAAAGAAACGGTTCTGAAAGAAGAGCTTTCGAAGCAGGAAGCTGTCTTCGAAACGCTTCAGGCTGAGGTGAAGCAGTTAAGGGCGCAAGTAAAAGAAAAACAGCAGGCTCTCAGTCTTCACAATGAAAATGTCGAAGAGAAAATCGAGCAGCTGAAAAGTGATTATTTTGAGCTGTTAAACAGCCAGGCTTCGATACGCAACGAACTCCAGCTTCTTGATGACCAGATGTCCCAATCCGCTGTCACATTGCAGAGACTTGCGGACAACAATGAAAAGCATCTGCAGGAACGGCGTGATATTTCTGCGCGTAAAGCCGCATGTGAAACGGAATTTGCTCGAATTGAGCAGGAGATTCACAGTCAAGTCGGTGCATATCGTGATATGCAGACAAAATATGAGCAGAAAAAGCGTCAATACGAAAAAAATGAATCCGCTCTGTATCAGGCATACCAATACGTTCAGCAAGCGAGATCAAAAAAGGACATGCTTGAGACGATGCAGGGAGACTTTTCTGGCTTTTTTCAAGGTGTTAAAGAAGTGCTAAAAGCGAAAGAGCGCCTTGGTGGAATTCGCGGAGCGGTTCTTGAGCTGATTTCTACAGAACAGAAGTATGAAACGGCCATTGAAATAGCGCTCGGCGCTTCTGCTCAGCATGTCGTGACCGACGATGAACAATCTGCCCGAAAAGCGATTCAATATTTAAAGCAGAATTCCTTCGGCCGGGCGACGTTTCTGCCTCTTTCTGTTATTAGAGACCGCCAGCTTCAAAGCCGTGACGCGGAAACAGCCGCCCGACATTCATCATTTCTCGGGGTTGCCAGTGAACTTGTCACATTTGATTCTGCGTATCGAAGCGTCATCCAGAATCTTCTTGGAACCGTTCTGATCACAGAGGACTTAAAGGGTGCAAACGAGCTTGCAAAGCTTCTCGGGCACCGGTACCGCATCGTAACCCTTGAGGGAGATGTTGTGAACCCCGGTGGTTCAATGACGGGCGGCGCGGTTAAAAAGAAAAATAACTCCCTCCTTGGAAGAAGCCGGGAGCTAGAAGATGTGACGAAACGGCTCGCTGAAATGGAAGAGAAAACAGCACTGCTTGAACAAGAGGTCAAAACCCTTAAGCAATCCATTCAGGATATGGAGAAAAAACTGGCTGACTTAAGAGAAACCGGGGAAGGCTTAAGGTTAAAGCAGCAGGATGTGAAAGGCCAGCTGTACGAACTTCAAGTTGCCGAGAAAAATATCAATACCCATTTAGAGCTCTATGACCAAGAAAAATCTGCTCTGTCTGAAAGCGATGAAGAGAAAAAAGCGCGCAAACGCAAGCTTGAAGAAGAGCTCTCTGCCGTATCTGAAAAGATGAAACAGCTTGAAGAGGACATAGACAGACTGACAAAACAAAAACAAACGCAATCCTCAACGAAAGAGTCTCTCTCCAACGAGCTGACTGAGCTGAAGATCGCTGCGGCCAAAAAAGAGCAGGCTTGCAAGGGGGAAGAGGACAACCTTGCCAGGTTAAAGAAAGAGCTCACTGAAACAGAGCTTGCGTTAAAAGAAGCAAAAGAAGACTTAAGCTTCTTAACGTCAGAGATGTCATCTAGCACCAGCGGCGAAGAAAAGCTGGAAGAGGCAGCAAAACATAAATTGAATGACAAAACGAAAACGATCGAACTGATTGCATTAAGGCGCGATCAGCGCATCAAGCTTCAGCATGGGCTTGATACGTATGAGCGTGAGCTGAAAGAAATGAAACGTCTGTATAAACAAAAAACAACGCTCTTAAAAGACGAAGAAGTCAAACTCGGACGGATGGAAGTCGAGCTTGATAATTTACTCCAATACTTACGGGAGGAATACAGCTTGTCCTTTGAGGGGGCAAAAGAGAAATATCAGCTTGAAACTGATCCAGAGGAAGCCAGAAAGCGCGTGAAGCTGATTAAACTCGCAATTGAAGAGCTGGGTACCGTGAACCTCGGAAGCATAGATGAGTTTGAGAGGGTCAACGAACGGTACAAGTTTCTGTCGGAACAAAAAGAAGATTTAACAGAAGCGAAAAATACCTTGTTCCAAGTGATTGAAGAAATGGATGAAGAAATGACGAAGCGCTTTAACGACACATTCGTCCAAATCCGCTCACACTTTGATCAAGTTTTCCGCTCCTTATTCGGAGGAGGGCGAGCTGAACTGAGGCTCACCGATCCTAACGATCTGCTTCATTCAGGAGTCGAGATTATCGCTCAGCCGCCGGGGAAAAAGCTGCAAAACTTAAACCTCCTGTCAGGCGGAGAGCGTGCGCTTACTGCTATAGCGCTCTTATTCTCAATCCTAAAGGTTCGTCCAGTGCCGTTTTGCGTCCTTGACGAAGTAGAGGCTGCGCTCGACGAAGCGAATGTGTTCCGATTTGCGCAGTATTTAAAAAAATACAGCAGTGATACCCAGTTTATTGTGATTACCCACAGAAAAGGAACGATGGAGGAAGCGGATGTGCTTTATGGCGTAACCATGCAGGAATCCGGTGTTTCCAAGGTAATCTCCGTTAAGCTGGAAGAAACAAAAGAATTCGTTCAGTAACGAGGAAAGAGGTTAAAAGATGAGCTTTTTTAAAAAATTAAAAGAGAAAATCACAAAACAGACAGATTCCGTATCTGAAAAGTTTAAGGATGGCCTTGAAAAAACAAGAAACTCCTTTCAAAACAAAGTGAATGATCTTGTATCCCGTTACCGTAAAGTGGATGAGGATTTCTTCGAAGAGCTTGAAGAGGTTCTTATCAGCGCGGATGTCGGTTTTACAACCGTTATGGAATTAATAGATGAACTGAAAAAAGAAGTCAAACGCAGAAATATTCAAGATCCAAAGGAAGTCCAGTCAGTGATTTCTGAGAAACTGGTCGAGATTTATAACAGCGGAGATGAGCAAATTTCAGAACTGAACATCCAGGATGGGCGTTTAAACGTAATCCTTCTGGTAGGTGTAAACGGCGTCGGGAAAACAACAACGATCGGAAAGCTTGCCCATAAAATGAAACAAGAAGGAAAATCTGTCGTACTTGCCGCCGGAGACACTTTCAGAGCGGGAGCTATTGAACAGCTGGAAGTATGGGGAGAGCGTACAGGAGTGCCTGTCATTAAGCAGACGGCCGGAAGCGATCCGGCGGCTGTCATCTACGATGCTGTTCATGCTGCGAAAGCAAGAAATGCCGATGTATTAATTTGTGATACGGCAGGTCGTCTCCAAAACAAAGTAAATCTCATGAAAGAGCTTGAAAAAGTAAAACGTGTTATCGAAAGAGAAGTTCCTGAAGCTCCGCATGAGGTGCTGCTTGCCCTTGATGCCACGACCGGCCAAAATGCAATGGCTCAGGCAAAAGAGTTCTCTAAAGCAACAAATGTTACCGGCATTGCTTTAACGAAGCTTGACGGTACGGCAAAGGGCGGTATCGTCCTTGCGATTCGCAACGAGCTTCACATCCCGGTTAAACTAGTCGGTTTAGGAGAAAAAGTTGACGATCTTCAGGAATTTGATCCAGAATCCTATGTGTACGGACTCTTTTCAGATTTAGTGGAAAAAGCCGACGATTAAGAAAAAGGCCCCAACATCTTGGGGCCTTTTCTTTTTTATCTTCTTACTTGATAGGCGAAATGATAAAGGCTGTTATCAGTGGATACCAGTCTTGACTCACCAGAAAAAACTCTGAATGGGATGATGTCATAGTAATGAACGGAAACAGATGTGTAATACGTGTAATACCCAGCAGCTGGCCCCAAATACATTGGAACCTCAAATGTTCCGTTTGCATCAGTCGTTCCTGAAGCAGTTTGTGTTGTGTTTCCGACCTTCGTGTCCGCTTCAAATCTTACGGGCGCGTTTGGCACTGGCTGTCCGTTTTGGTCGAGTAATTTGCCGCTTACTGTAATATTGTACTTGACTCGCCAATATTGACCTTGTCCGTAATTGATTTTACCGTATACCCCTCCATCTGTGCTGATATTTGTGATTGAGGCCTTATAAGGTGCCTCAGCAGCGTCTGCTTGCTGTGCCGGGAAACCTATTGTAAACAGGGCTGCCAGACATAACATAAACAATAAACCGATTTTTTTCATAAAAATCCTCCTTTAAATAGGGTTCATATACAATATCGGAATAAATTGGATGATATTTAGCGCATTTTGGAAAAAACAATCAATGCTTTGACAAGATAAAAACTTGACAGTCTCAACAAAACCGTGTAAACTAAGTTATCGTAAAGGGATTTGACTTAACAAAGGGGAGAGCTCAAATGTCACTCGAAAAGACAACGAGAATGAATTATCTGTTTGATTTTTATCAGTCGTTGTTGACGTCAAAACAGAAGAGCTATATGTCGCTTTATTATTTGGACGATTTCTCCCTAGGCGAAATAGCCGAAGAATATGAGGTTTCAAGACAAGCTGTTTATGATAACATCAAACGAACAGAAGCGATGCTTGAACAATATGAAGATAAGCTGCTCCTTTTGAAAAAGTTTCAGGAGCGTAAAGAGATGTTTAATAAGCTGAAGGAGCTTGCTTCCGGTTCAAAAGAAGAGGAAGAAATTACAGCTCTGATTGAAGCGCTTGAGAAATTAGATTAGGAGGCGGCAAACTATGGCATTTGAAGGATTAGCCGACCGACTGCAGCAGACGATTTCTAAAATCCGCGGAAAAGGGAAAGTCAGCGAACAAGATGTAAAAGATATGATGCGTGAGGTTCGTCTTGCGCTGCTTGAGGCTGACGTTAACTTTAAAGTAGTCAAAGATTTTGTCAAAAAAGTAAGTGAACGCGCTGTAGGCCAAGACGTCATGAAAAGTCTGACGCCCGGCCAGCAGGTCATTAAAGTTGTTAAAGAGGAACTGACTGAGCTGATGGGCGGCGAAGAGAGCAAAATCGCCGTCGCAAAAAGGCCGCCGACTGTTATTATGATGGTCGGTCTCCAAGGTGCCGGTAAAACGACAACAAGCGGTAAGCTTGCGAATCTGCTGCGCAAAAAGCATAATCGCAAACCGCTGCTGGTTGCTGCCGATATTTACCGCCCAGCCGCAATTAAACAGCTGGAAACACTCGGCAAACAGCTTGATATGCCTGTTTTCTCTCTTGGCGATCAGGTCAGTCCTGTAGAAATAGCTAAACAGGCTATTGAGAAAGCCAAGGAAGAACATTATGACTATGTCATTTTGGATACGGCAGGCCGCTTGCATATCGACCATGAACTGATGGATGAACTGACCAACGTCAAAGAAATCGCGAATCCGGAAGAAATTTTCCTGGTTGTCGATTCAATGACCGGTCAGGACGCTGTGAATGTTGCCAAAAGCTTTAATGAACAGCTCGGTTTAACCGGTGTTGTGTTAACTAAGCTGGATGGAGACACACGCGGCGGGGCTGCGCTTTCTATTCGCGCTGTCACAAACACGCCAATTAAGTTCGCAGGTTTGGGCGAAAAGCTTGATGCGTTAGAGCCGTTCCACCCTGAACGCATGGCATCAAGGATTCTCGGCATGGGCGACGTGCTGACATTGATTGAAAAAGCACAGGCCAGCGTTGATGAAGACAAAGCCAAAGAGCTGGAACAAAAAATGAGAACGATGAGCTTCACATTGGACGATTTTCTGGAGCAGCTCGGGCAAGTCAGAAACATGGGGCCGCTTGATGAGCTTCTGCAAATGATGCCGGGTGCAGGTAAAATGAAAGGCCTGAAAAACATCCAAGTTGATGAAAAACAGCTGAATCATGTGGAAGCAATCATTAAATCAATGACTGTTCTTGAAAAAGAACAGCCGGATATCATCAATGCCAGCCGGCGGAAGCGGATTGCAAAAGGAAGCGGGACATCCGTACAGGAAGTCAACCGTCTGCTTAAGCAGTTTGATGAAATGAAAAAAATGATGAAGCAGATGACAAACATGTCAAAAGGCAAGAAAAAAGGGTTTAAGCTACCTTTTATGTAATCGGTTATACATGATAAAACCGTTGTTAAGAAAAAACACTTTACAAACACTTTTATCATTGTTAATATACTATCTTGTTGAAATATTTTCGGAGGTGCTAGTAAAATGGCAGTAAAAATTCGTTTAAAACGTATGGGAGCAAAAAAATCTCCTTTCTATCGTATTGTTGTAGCAGATTCTCGTTCACCACGTGACGGCCGTTTCATCGAAACAGTCGGAACTTACAACCCGGTTGCAAAACCAGCGGAAGTAAAAATTGACGAAGAGCTTGCTCTTAAATGGCTTCAAACTGGAGCGAAACCATCTGATACAGTTCGCAACTTGTTCTCTAGCCAAGGAATCATGGAAAAATTCCACAACGCTAAACAAGGCAAGTAATGACTGATCAACACTTGGAAGATTTGATTGTCCACATTGTGACGCCGCTTGTTGATCATCCAGATGACATTCGCGTCATAAGAGAAGAAACCGATCAAAAGATTGCGCTGCGCTTATCTGTCCATAAGTCAGATACCGGTAAAGTTATCGGAAAGCAAGGCCGGACTGCAAAAGCGATTCGAACAGCTGTATTTGCAGCTGGCGCACAGTCTTCTAAGAAAGTTCAATTTGAAATATTTGACTAAAAGGGAGAGGGCCGGCACCTCCCCTTTTTTTACACGCAAAAAAAGGGTAAACTGATAGAAGCTTAGGCAAAATAGAAAAGTCTGGGCGAGTAAAAGTTTTAAAAGCGGGGAGCTTGGTGCGATGCAAATTATTCACCGTGTAGCCGTTATGCAAGTCTTAACCGAGCGCAGCAAAGAAAAGCTTTTAGCTTCTTTTGCCGAAAAGAAACAAATGCTTGAACGAGAATGCAGCCAGCTCTATTTTCAGCTTAGAAAACATGAGAAAGAACAGCAAAACCCTGATATGATTGAACAATTTAAAAAGGCAATAGAAAAGCGAAAAGATGATATAAAAATCATCGATTTTCAAATTGCCCAAGTACATACATTGCCGCTTGGCAGTGAGTTGAAAGAAAAGGAAGTCGATGCGCTGCTGACGATTGAAGCCGGGGATGACTGGCATGAGAAAACAGCAGCGAACACCATCGTCATAAAAGACGGAAAAGTAATTGAAATTCGCCAGAGGTGATCATATGACAAAGCGATGGTTTAACGTAGGCAAAATCGTAAATACCCACGGAATCAAAGGCGAAGTGCGGGTGATTTCAAAAACAGATTTTGCCGAAGAACGATACAAGCCGGGAAACACGCTGTATTTGTTTATGGACGGCCGTAACGAACCAGTGGAGGTAACGGTAAACACACATAGACTGCATAAGCAATTTCATCTCCTGCAGTTTAAAGAAAGACAAAACCTAAATGAAGTAGAAGAGCTGAAAAACGCAATCATTAAAGTTCCTGAAGAAGAATTAGGAGAGCTGAATGAGGGTGAATTTTATTTCCACGAAATTATTGGGTGTGAAGTATTTACTGAAGAAGGCGAACTCATCGGAAAGGTCAAAGAAATTTTGACGCCTGGAGCCAATGACGTTTGGGTCATCGGACGAAAAGGAAAAAAAGACGCACTCATTCCTTACATTGAATCAGTGGTCAAACATATCGATGTCAGGGAAAAGAAAATTGAGATTGAACTCATGGAAGGGTTAATAGACGAATGAAAATCGACTTTTTGACGCTGTTTCCCGAAATGTTTGAAGGCGTGCTCGGCTCATCAATTCTTCAAAAAGCCCAGGAAAAAGATGCGGTGCAGTTTCAAGTCGTAAATTTCCGGGAGTACTCTGATAACAAGCACAATACTGTTGATGATTATCCTTATGGCGGCGGGGCAGGCATGGTTCTCAAGCCTCAGCCTGTTTTTGACGCGGTCGAGGACCTGACATCAAAGGCAGCCGCTGCTCCGCGTATTATCCTCGTATGCCCGCAAGGTGAGCGTTTTACCCAAAAAAAAGCCGAGCAATTAGCAAAGGAAGAGCATTTGCTGTTCATTTGCGGCCACTATGAAGGCTATGATGAACGCATTCGCGAGCACTTGGTAACGGATGAAATATCAATTGGCGATTTTGTTCTGACGGGCGGTGAGCTCCCTGCAATGATGATCGCAGACAGTGTGGTCAGACTGCTTCCGGGTGTACTGGGTAAAGAGGCTTCCCATATTGAGGATTCCTTCAGCACCGGACTTTTAGAGCACCCGCATTATACAAGACCGGCAGATTACAAAGGTTTAAAAGTGCCTGAAACACTCTTGTCAGGAAACCATGCAAAAATTGAAGAATGGCGGAATAAAGAATCGATCAGAAGGACCTACCTAAGACGTCCGGATCTGTTGAAAGACTACCCGCTTACAGAGCAGCAAAGAAAGTGGATTTCTGAATGGGAAAAAGAATAGATTTTATTGCATAGGCTATGAAATTGTGATAAGATACTACTTGTGGCTTAAGCGGGCTTATCCGCTGCAAGCTTGAAAACGATGTTCCGCTGTGCCGGTTTTTGTGGCCAAGAGCATCTGTTGGAAGGAGTTGAAAACGATGCAAAAACTAATTGAAGATATCACAAAAGAACAGCTTCGTACTGATCTTCCTGCGTTCCGTCCTGGTGACACTTTACGTGTACACGTTAAAGTTGTTGAGGGTAACCGTGAGCGTATCCAGATCTTTGAAGGTGTTGTGATTAAGCGTCGTGGTGGTGGAATCAGCGAAACGTTCACAGTTCGTAAGATTTCTTACGGTGTTGGCGTTGAACGTACTTTCCCAGTACACACACCAAAAATCGCGAAAATCGAAGTTGTACGTTACGGTAAAGTACGCCGTGCTAAACTTTACTACCTGCGTGAACTTCGCGGAAAAGCGGCTCGTATTAAAGAGATCAGACGATAATGATAACGAACGAAAAGAGCTTGTTACCTGTAACAAGCTCTTTTTTTATACAGAATTTGAAAATGCCGGACAGGCATCGTAAAATACATAAAGGACAACAATGAATCATGCATACTGAAGATAAAGGCGGTGTTCGTGTCACATGACAATTCAATGGTTCCCGGGCCATATGGCAAAAGCAAGAAGGGAAGTAACCGAAAAATTAAAATTAATCGATATCGTATATGAATTGGTAGATGCCAGAATTCCAATGTCATCAAGAAACCCAATGATTGAAGATATTCTAAAAAACAAGCCGCGAATTATGCTGTTAAACAAGGCTGACAAAGCAGATGCGGCAGTTACACAGCAGTGGAAAGAGCACTTTGAGAAGCAGGGGATCCGCTCTCTGTCTATTAATTCTGTAAATGGACAAGGGTTAAATCAAATTGTGCCTGCATCAAAAGAGATCCTCCAAGAAAAATTTGACCGGATGCGTGCGAAAGGTGTGAAGCCGAGAGCGATTCGTGCTTTGATTATCGGTATTCCAAACGTCGGAAAATCAACACTCATCAACCGGCTTGCAAAGAAAAACATAGCAAAAACGGGAGACAGACCTGGTATTACGACCTCTCAACAGTGGGTCAAAGTTGGGAAAGAATTAGAGCTATTAGATACACCGGGAATTTTGTGGCCTAAATTTGAGGATGAGCTTGTCGGTTTGAGACTGGCAGTCACCGGGGCTATTAAAGACTCGATTATCAATTTGCAGGACGTGGCCGTGTTTGGTCTTCGTTTTCTCGAAGAACATTACCCAGAACGGCTCAAGGAGCGTTATGGCCTTGAGGAGATCCCAGAGGACATTGCCGAGCTGTTTGATGCAATAGGTGAAAAGCGGGGCTGTCTCATGAGCGGTGGGCTCATTAACTATGATAAGACGACTGAAGTCATCATTCGCGATATTCGCACTGAAAAGTTCGGCAGGCTGTCATTTGAACAGCCGACGATGTAAAGGCGCGCAGAAATGCGGGTCTTTATTTTTTCTTGGCTGAACCGATACATACAGTAAGGGAGAAGAGAAAGTGAATACATTAACCGTAAAGGACATTAAAGACCGTTTGCAGGAAGTGAAGGATGCACGAGACCCATTTATTGCCCAATGCGAAAACGACCCGAGAAAAAGCGTTCAAACGCTTGTAGAGCAATGGCTTAAAAAGCAAGCGAAAGAAAAAGCGCTGAAAGAACAATGGGTGAATATGACTTCCTATGAAAGGCTGGCAAGAAACAAAGGATTTCGCTTGATTGCAGGTGTTGACGAGGTCGGCCGGGGGCCATTGGCAGGACCAGTTGTCGCCAGCGCAGTCATCCTTCCAGAGGAATGTGAAATACTTGGGCTGACAGACTCCAAAAAGCTTTCAGAGAAAAAACGCGAGGAATATTACGAGCTTATTATGAAGGAAGCACTGGCGGTCGGGATAGGAATTGTAGAAGCTACTGTGATTGATGAGATCAATATATATGAAGCTTCAAAAATGGCAATGGTGAAAGCGATACAAGATTTGTCGGCTACACCTGATTATTTGCTTGTTGACGCAATGACACTTCCGCTCGACACGGCTCAGGCGTCAATTATAAAAGGCGATGCCAAAAGCGTGTCTATTGCGGCAGGTGCGTGTATCGCAAAAGTGACGAGGGACCGAATGATGAGCGCTTATGCCGAAACGTATCCCATGTACGGCTTTGAAAAAAATAAAGGCTATGGGACAAAAGAACATTTGGAAGCTCTCGCTGCATACGGCCCAACTGAATTGCACCGCAAAACTTTCGCTCCTGTTCAATCTTTCAGATAAATCACCATGGACAAGGAGGCACCTATTTAAAATGAACATACGAAATGATGTGCAAAAGGCTCTGCAGCACCTTTTCGGGCGTACAGCCGTCCCGCAGGAAACATCAAAAGTAAACGAAGCGCTAAACGGGGAGAAGCGTCTCCTCTTAGGAAAAGTGCTTCGTTTACTAGGAGATCAGCATGCCCTGATCCAAGTCGGCAATCAAACTGTTCAGGGAAAACTTGAAACCCAGCTTCGTCCTCAGGCATACTATTGGTTTTCCTACGAAAAAAAAACGGCAGAGCAAACAGGCCGTCTTCAGGTCGTTCAAAGCTTTGATCAAAATCCTAAAACCATTCAGGATGCAGCTGGCAAGCTTTTAAATGCCATGTCAGTGAAGACGTCAAACGCAGCTCTCATGATGACAGGAGCGATGCTGAAGAGCAAAACACCCGTAACAGAAAATGATATCAAAACAGCTGTCCGCTGGATGGACACGCTGCCTTCGCAAGACACAAAAAAAGCAGTTGAAACGGTTCTCTTCGCTTTAAAGCGTGATCTTCCCATTCACTCCGAGATTTTGAATGGTGTTCACGCTGTGAAATCGCCTGTTCCGTTGCATCAGCACGTATCCCAGCTGCTACAGGCAATCGACCAAAACCCTCAGCAGAGCCAAATGATGTCAAAGCTAAAGGAAGCAGTTACGGTGCTTTTAAATAGTGAAATCGATGTCCATGCAGAACGGCTGATTGATAAGCTTATTTCTTTAACCGACAATACGAAAGCACCTTCTCCGACGAATACAGCTGGAAGCAGGGAGCTTAGCACACCAGCTGGCTCCCCCGGAAAAGCCAGCCTGCCGATTGCAAATCACACAGCAGAACATAGAAGCATACAAGAAGAGCCTGTTAAAACAGCAGCAGACATTCCAATTAAAGAAGCCCGCCAGCTGCTGGTGAAGCTGACGGAATCTGCTGAAAAAAACAGTCTCCAAATTGTGAAAGTAGCAGCAAATTGGATTAAAGCGGCTGCTTCATCGGGTGATAGTAAGTCACTTGCAGCTTCAGCAGTTTTACAAGCGGCACAAGTCACAGACCAGGAAGCCGAAGTCTTTTTAAAGGCTGTTCAGCAGACAGCACCCCATTTGGCGGATAAGGCAGATGTTCTTTCTTTCTTATCCAAAGTGAAAACGGCAATCGGCGCAAGGGACGAGGTTGCGTTCATTAAAGCGTTTGAACAAGGAAGCGCAGTCACATCTGGCGAAATGCAATCCATCAAGCTGGCTCTTTCTGCCTTAAGAGCATCGCATGAGGTAGCCGAACCAGTCAAACAAGAAGCCGATCAGCTTTTTCATAAATTAAATGGCCAGCTTTTCATGCAGCAGGACCATCCATCATACAGCCAAATTGTAATGTCATTTCCGATGTTTTCGAAGTCAGGGGTTCAGGACATGACTGTTCTGTTTAAAGGAAAGAAAGAAGCGGATGGAAAGCTTGATCCTTCCCATTGCCGCCTTTTGTTTTTGCTGCAGCTTGATACACTAAAAGAAACCGTCGTTGATTGCTTGGTACAGCAAAAAGTCATGACCATTACAATAGAGACTGATTTCGAGCTGCAGGCTGCGATCGATCCGATGGTGCCCGCGCTTAAACAGGGGCTAAAGGAAATGGGGTACAGCCTTTCAGGGGTAAACGCTAAAAAAAGGGTTCACACCGAAGAAAAGGCTTCAATCGATCAATATATAACAAGTATCAGTGATCAGGAAGTGGATGTGAAAATATGAAAGAGCAGACACCGATCAGAAAAGCTGTTGCTCTCCATTATGACGAACAAAAAGACAAGGCGCCGAGAGTGATTGCCACAGGGAAGGGCCATGTAGCTGACAACATTATCAAAGAAGCGAAAAAAGCAGGGGTCCCGATTCAAGAAGATCGGACCCTTGTCGAATTAATGCGCCATTTGACGGTAGATGATCAAATTCCTGAAGCTCTTTATGAAACGGTAGCCGAGATTTTTTCATTCATTTACAAATTGGACGAAAGCGTAAAAAACAAAAAATAGCTAAAATATTCCCCATCCTTCTTTGAAATTTATGTTTTTAATAAAGTAAAAGTTTGAATGTTTAGAAGGATTAAAAGATTTTGCATCGAACTGTAGACAATTCTTCCAGTATTATTATAGAATGAAAGCGCAGTCTATTTTAGTTTTGTTACATAAGTTAGGAGGATGGGAAATGAATATCCATGAGTACCAGGGAAAAGAAGTCCTCAGAAAATATGGGGTATCTGTTCCTGAAGGTAAAGTGGCTTTTACAGCAGAAGAAGCAGTTGAGAGTGCAAAGAGCTTATCCAGCTCGGTTTATGTCGTAAAGGCTCAAATTCATGCTGGCGGTCGAGGCAAAGCTGGTGGGGTAAAAATAGCAAAATCATTAGACGAAGTAAAAGCGTATGCCGAAGAACTATTAGGGAAGACCCTAGTTACACATCAGACGGGTCCGGACGGCCAAGTAATAAAACGCTTACTTATTGAAGAAGGCTGCGATATTAAAAAAGAATATTACATCGGTCTAGTGCTTGACCGCGCCACTTCAAGAATCGTTTTAATGGCTTCTGAAGAAGGCGGAACGGAAATTGAAGAGGTTGCGGAGAAAACACCAGAAAAAATCAAAAAAGCTGTCATTGATCCGGCTGTTGGCCTTCAAGGCTATCAAGCCAGAGAAATTGCATTCGCTATTAATATTCCAAAAGAGCTCGTGGGAAAAGCTGCTAAATTTATGCTTGGACTATATAAAGCGTTTGTTGAGAAAGACTGCTCAATCGCCGAAATCAATCCGCTTGTTGTGACTGGCGACGGAAATGTGATGGCGCTTGATGCAAAATTGAATTTTGACAGCAATGCGTTGTACCGACAAAAGGACATTATGGAATACAGAGATTTGGATGAAGAAGATCCGAAAGAAATTGAAGCGTCCAAATATGATCTAAGCTACATTTCCCTTGATGGAAATATCGGCTGTATGGTAAACGGCGCGGGACTTGCAATGTCTACGATGGATATTATCAAGCATTATGGAGGAGAACCGGCCAACTTCCTTGATGTGGGCGGCGGTGCAACCGCGGAAAAAGTCACGGAAGCATTTAAAATCATTCTTTCTGATCAAAACGTTAAAGGGATTTTTGTCAACATTTTCGGCGGCATTATGAAATGTGATGTCATCGCAGAAGGGGTTGTTGAAGCGACTAGACAAGTTGGTTTGACATTGCCGCTTGTCGTCCGTCTTGAAGGCACAAACGTGGATCTAGGGAAGAAAATCCTTAGTGAATCAGGATTAAACATTACATCTGCGGAATCAATGGCTGACGGCGCGCAGAAAATCGTATCCTTAGTTTAAGAAAGAATGAAAGGCAGGGGACCAAATAATGAGTGTTTTCATTAATAAAGATACAAGAGTTATTGTGCAAGGGATTACAGGTTCTACCGCTTTATTTCATACGAAGCAGATGCTCGAATACGGCACAAATATCGTTGGCGGTGTAACACCTGGAAAAGGCGGAACAGAAGTGGAAGGTGTTCCTGTATTTAATACAGTGGCTGAAGCAGTTCAAACGACCGGCGCTAACGCGTCTGTTATATATGTGCCCGCACCGTTTGCAGCTGATGCGATTATGGAAGCGGTAGATGCGGAGCTTGATCTCGTGATTTGTATCACAGAACATATCCCGGTTTTGGATATGGTGAAGGTCAAACGCTTCATGGAAGGCAAGAAAACGAGACTGATAGGGCCGAACTGTCCTGGTGTCATTACGCCTGAAGAGTGTAAAATCGGCATTATGCCCGGATACATCCATAAAAAGGGTCATGTAGGCGTTGTATCACGTTCAGGAACATTAACATACGAAGCGGTGCACCAGCTCTCAGAAGCGGGTGTAGGGCAATCTACAGCTGTTGGAATCGGCGGCGACCCTGTAAATGGAACAAACTTTATTGACGTTTTAAAAGCGTTTAACGAAGATCCTGACACACACGCAGTCATCATGATTGGCGAAATCGGCGGTACGGCCGAAGAGGAAGCGGCAGAGTGGGTAAAAGCCAACATGACAAAACCGGTAGTCGGTTTTATCGGCGGTAAAACAGCACCTCCTGGGAAGCGCATGGGGCATGCAGGCGCCATTATTTCCGGCGGAAAAGGGACAGCTGATGAAAAAATCAAAACCCTTAATGCATGCGGAATCGAAGTTGCAGAGACACCTTCTGTCATGGGTGAAACCTTAATCAAGGTGCTGAAAGAGAAGAACTTGTTCGAAACTTGTAAAACGCATTAATAAAAAAGGGACAGCCGTCAAGGCTGTTCCTGCTTTTTCTAACAAAAGGAGGTCAATCTATTGGATCAGGCCGCTGCCTGCCTAACGATTTGCAGGATCAATCAATTATTATCCCCATCCCTTCTATTAAAATGGTGGAAAGCCGATCCGTCTATGTCGCTGACATCACCTGTGTTACAAACGGTTACTCGTGATCAAATAAAAGCAGCTGCATTAAAAAACGAAATAGAACAACTTTATCCAAAGCTCCAGCGTGTACTTGCTGCTTATCGTGAGCAAGGCATTAACACCATCCCTATTTCTTCAAAGCAATATCCTTTCTGGCTTAAAAGCATTTATGATCCCCCCGCCGTACTGTTTGCAAAAGGTGATATGACTCTTCTTTCGAAAGGGAGAAAAATTGGAATTGTAGGGACAAGAAATCCAACAGCTTATGGGAAACAAGTTGTCAATCATCTTACAAAAGAGATCTGTCGTAAAGGTTGGGTGATTGTCAGCGGACTGGCGTCTGGGATAGACGGAATGTCCCATGCTGCAAGTATTAAGGCGAAGGGGCGGACAATTGGCGTCATTGCAGGCGGATTTCAGCACATTTATCCCCGAGAAAACCTTCAGTTAGCAGATCACATGGCTAAACACCATATCCTGCTGTCAGAGCACCCACCTGAAACTAAACCCCAAAAATGGCATTTCCCTATGAGAAACCGTATTATCAGCGGACTAAGTGAAGGCGTTATTGTCGTTCAGGGCAAAGAAAAAAGCGGTTCGCTGATTACTGCCTATCAAGCATTGGAACAAGGGAGAGAGGTATTTGCCGTACCCGGTTCATTGTTTGACCCTTACGCCGGAGGTCCTATAAAACTGATCCAGCAGGGGGCTAAAGCCATATGGTCAGCAGAGGATATTTTCGAGGAACTTCCTGAGAGAAACGTTCAATATACGGAACCCTTTTGAATTATCGTTTGACAAACGGTATTGTAATATTTAATAATAGTGAGGATTTAAAGTTGCATATTGTTTTCTATTTAATTAATGACGTTCATGATAAAGAATGAAATGTTGAAAGCCAAATAAAGACAGCTGCAAAAATAAAATTGAAATATCTTGAAAAGAGAGAGAACACCTCTTGAGGGGGATGAAAATGTCTGATTATCTAGTCATCGTGGAATCGCCCGCTAAGGCGAAAACGATTGAACGTTACTTAGGTAAAAAATATAAAGTAAAAGCATCAATGGGACATGTCCGGGATCTTCCAAAAAGTCAAATGGGAGTTGACATAGAACAGAATTTTGAACCGAAATATATTACCATTCGAGGTAAAGGCCCGGTATTAAAAGAGCTGAAAACGGCTGCGAAAAAAGCCAAAAAAGTGTATCTCGCAGCCGACCCCGACAGAGAAGGGGAAGCGATTGCATGGCATTTGGCACACAGTCTTGATTTAGATCTCAACTCAGACTGCCGTGTGGTGTTTAACGAAATTACAAAAGACGCTATTAAGGAATCGTTTAAGCATCCCCGCATGATCAATATGGATTTAGTGGATGCACAGCAAGCGAGACGTATTTTAGACAGGCTTGTCGGATATAAAATCAGTCCGATCTTATGGAAAAAAGTCAAAAAAGGGCTTAGCGCAGGACGCGTGCAATCCGTTGCCCTCCGTTTGATTATTGACCGTGAAAAAGAGATTAACGACTTTAAGCCTGAGGAATATTGGACAATTGACGGTACATTCTTAAAAGGTCAAGAAACCTTTGAAGCGAGCTTTTTCGGGAAAAACGGCAAAAAACTTCCTTTAAATAGCGAAGCTGATGTAAAAGAGATTCTTTCTCAGCTCAAAGGGAATCAATATACAGTTGAAAAAGTAACCAAAAAGGAACGCAAACGTAATCCTGCTTTGCCTTTTACCACTTCTACCCTGCAGCAGGAAGCGGCTCGCAAGCTCAATTTCAGAGCGAAAAAAACGATGATGATTGCACAGCAATTATATGAAGGAATTGATTTAGGAAGAGAAGGAACGGTTGGGCTGATCACGTATATGAGAACGGATTCAACCCGTATTTCAAATACGGCTGTTGATGAAGCAGCTGCATTTATTGATCAGACATATGGAAAAGAGTTCCTAGGCGGAAAACGGAAGCCTGCGAAAAAGAATGAAAATGCCCAGGATGCCCACGAAGCAATTCGGCCGACATCAGTTCTTAGAAAACCAAGTGAATTAAAAGCAGTCCTCGGCAGAGACCAAATGAGACTGTATAAATTAATTTGGGAGCGTTTTGTTGCCAGCCAAATGGCACCGGCTGTTCTCGATACAATGAGTGTCGACCTGACAAACAACGGTTTGACATTTCGTGCAAATGGAAGTAAAGTCAAGTTTTCCGGGTTTATGAAGGTGTATGTTGAAGGAAAAGACGATCAAATGGAAGAAAAAGACCGGATGCTGCCTGACTTACAAGAAGGCGACACGGTATTATCAAAAGATATAGAACCTGAGCAGCATTTTACCCAGCCGCCTCCGCGATATACTGAGGCCCGGCTTGTTAAAACCCTTGAAGAACGCGGTATCGGCCGTCCATCCACATATGCTCCGACACTTGATACTATTCAGCGGCGCGGCTACGTGGCATTGGATAATAAACGTTTCGTTCCGACTGAATTAGGTCAGATCGTTCTTGACTTGATCATGGAGTTTTTCCCTGAGATCATTAACGTTGAGTTTACAGCTAAAATGGAGAGAGATCTTGATCATGTTGAAGAAGGAAATACCGAATGGGTCAAGATTATCGATAATTTCTACACCGATTTTGAAAAACGCGTGAAAAAAGCCGAATCGGAAATGAAGGAAGTTGAGATTGAACCAGAGTATGCTGGAGAGGATTGTGAATTGTGCAGTTCTCCAATGGTATATAAAATGGGACGGTACGGTAAATTCTTAGCTTGCTCCAACTTCCCTGACTGCCGGAACACGAAACCGATTGTGAAACAAATTGGTGTGAAGTGCCCGAGCTGCGGAGAAGGAAACATTGTTGAGCGAAAATCGAAAAAGAAACGGGTGTTTTACGGCTGTGACCGTTATCCGGACTGTGAATTCGTATCATGGGACAAACCAATTGAACGAAAATGCCCGAAATGCGGAAAAATGCTCGTCGAGAAAAAACTCAAAAAAGGCATACAAGTCCAATGCGTGGAATGCGATTATAAGGAAGAACCACAGAAGTAGCGGTGAGCAGGGTCTTGCTCACCTTCTTTGTGTGTTAAAAGAAGGCCTTGAATAATAAACTAGGAGATGTGAAAGATGAACCAACGAACAGTGAATGTAATCGGAGCCGGACTTGCAGGAAGTGAAGCAGCATGGCAGCTTGCCAAACGGGGGATTCAAGTCAAATTGTATGAAATGCGTCCAGTTAAACAAACGCCTGCGCACCATACAGATAAATTTGCAGAGCTTGTCTGCAGCAACTCTCTTCGCTCTAATACGCTTGCTAACGCTGTCGGTGTATTAAAGGAAGAAATGCGTGCACTTGATTCAGCTATTATCGCTGCGGCTGACGAATGTTCGGTGCCTGCCGGGGGCGCTCTTGCAGTAGACCGTCATGAATTTGCCGCAAGTGTGACAAATCGGGTGAAAAATCATCCAAACGTAACCGTTATTAATGAAGAAGTGACTGAAATTCCTGAAGGCCCTACTATCATCGCAACGGGTCCGTTAACATCTGAATCGCTGTCTGCCCAGCTGAAGGAGCTGACTGGAGAGGACTATTTATATTTTTATGACGCAGCGGCGCCGATTGTAGAAAAAGACAGCCTTGATATGGATAAAGTGTATCTGAAATCCCGTTATGATAAAGGTGAAGCAGCATATTTGAACTGCCCGATGACAGAAGAAGAGTTTGACCGTTTTCATGAAGCATTAACATCAGCAGAAACAGTGCCGTTAAAAGAATTTGAAAAAGAGATTTTCTTTGAAGGCTGCATGCCGATTGAAGTCATGGCAAAACGGGGTAAGAAAACAATGCTTTTCGGTCCGATGAAACCGGTTGGTCTAGAGCATCCTGTTACAGGAAAACGCCCTTATGCCGTCGTTCAGCTCAGACAGGATGATGCTGCGGGAACACTTTATAATATTGTAGGATTCCAGACTCATTTAAAATGGGGAGACCAAAAGGAAGTTCTCAAGTTGATTCCAGGACTTGAAAATGTAGAAATCGTCAGATATGGCGTGATGCATAGAAACACATTTATTAACTCTCCTAGCCTGTTAAAGCCGACTTATCAATTTAAAAACCGCAGTGATCTGTTCTTTGCAGGCCAAATGACGGGAGTAGAAGGATATGTGGAATCAGCTGCCTCAGGACTTGTAGCAGGCATTAATGCGGCGAAGCTTGTATTGGGAGAAGAGCTTGTGATCTTCCCTCAGGAAACAGCAATTGGCAGTATGGCACATTATATTACAACAACAAACCAGAAGAACTTCCAGCCGATGAATGCAAACTTTGGGCTTTTGAAAGAATTGCCAGTTAAAATTAAAAATAAAAAAGAACGAAATGAACAATACGCGAACCGTGCGATTGAAACAATTCAAACAATTTCGAAAACAATATAGGTATTGATTGCAACCTGAGCGCGATTTGTGATACCATTTAAAAGCCCTTCCTGGGGAGGTATTAGGCATGGAGAATGTTAAGAATTTCGTAAAGTTATTCGTTGAATATTTACAAATTGAAAAAAATTATTCACAATATACTATTGTGAATTATGTGGATTCAATTGAAGAATTCGAGACTTTCCTGCGCGTTCAAGGTATAAATGGATTTGAAGAAGCTGCATATCAAGATACTAGGATTTTTTTGACAGAAGCCTATGAAAAAGGTTTATCGAGAAGAACAATAAGCAAAAAGATATCTGCATTAAGAAGCTTTTATAAGTTTCTGATGCGGGAAAAGCTTATTGAAGAAAATCCGTTTCAGCTTGTTCATCTGCCAAAACAGGAGAAACGGATACCGAAGTTTCTATATCAAAAAGAGCTTGAGGAGCTGTTTGAAGTTTCAGATATAAGCCAGCCGGCCGGAATGAGGGATCAAGCGCTGTTAGAGCTGCTCTATGCCACCGGAATGAGGGTCAGTGAATGCTGTTCCATAACTATTAACGACGTTGATTTATTTATGGACACTGTGCTTGTTCACGGCAAAGGCAAGAAGCAGCGCTATATCCCCTTTGGGTCTTATGCCCGCGAAGCGTTGAAGGTATACATGAATAGCGGAAGACAGTGCTTGCTGATGAAGGCAAAAGAACCTCATGATCTATTATTCGTAAATCAAAGAGGCGGACCGCTTACAGCCCGTGGCATCAGACATATTTTAAGCGGGCTTGTTCAAAAAGCGTCAAGCACTTTACATATCCATCCGCATATGCTTCGACATACGTTCGCCTCGCATCTGTTAAATGAAGGAGCGGATTTGAGAAGCGTTCAAGAACTGCTCGGGCATTCCAATCTGTCTTCTACACAGATATACACGCACGTTTCGAAGGAAATGTTGAGAAACACATATATGTCTCACCATCCAAGAGCATTTAAGAAAAATTAAAGGAGGCCCTTTATGTCATCTTTTCATGCGACCACAATATTTGCCGTACAGCATAAAGGACGAAGCGCTATGTCCGGAGACGGCCAAGTAACATTTGGTCAGGCTGTTGTCATGAAACACACGGCACGGAAAGTGAGAAAACTGTTTAACGGCAAAGTTCTTGCTGGCTTTGCGGGATCTGTTGCAGACGCTTTCACTTTATTCGAAAAGTTTGAAGCTAAGCTTGAAGAATATAACGGCAACTTAAAACGGGCGGCTGTTGAGCTTGCGAAGGAATGGCGCAGTGATAAAGTGCTAAGAAAGCTCGAAGCCATGCTGATTGTTATGAATCAGGATACTTTGCTTCTCGTATCGGGAACAGGCGAGGTGATCGAACCAGATGACGGCATTCTCGCGATTGGATCAGGAGGCAATTACGCTTTGGCAGCGGGAAGAGCTCTGAAAAAGCATGCCGGGGAAAGCATGTCTGCAAGTGAGATTGCCAGAGCCGCGTTAGAAACAGCAGGCGAAATTTGTGTTTACACGAACGATCAAATCATACTGGAAGAGCTTGAATAGAAAGGACTTGAGGCGCATGGAAAAAAAACCGTTAACTCCTAGACAGATTGTAGATCGGTTAGACCAATATATTGTCGGTCAGCAAAATGCGAAAAAAGCTGTCGCCGTGGCATTAAGAAACCGCTATAGAAGAAGTCTTCTGGATGAAAAGCTGAAGGACGAGGTCGTTCCGAAAAACATTTTAATGATGGGTCCTACCGGCGTCGGGAAAACTGAAATTGCCAGACGAATCGCTAAGCTTTCAGGTGCGCCATTTATCAAAATTGAAGCTACTAAATTTACCGAAGTCGGCTATGTAGGCAGAGATGTTGAATCAATGGTCAGAGATCTTGTGGAGACTTCTGTTCGGCTTATCAAAGAAGAGAAAATGAATGAAGTAAAGGAACAGGCAGAAGAAAATGCAAATAAACGCATTGTTCGTCTGTTAGTTCCCGGGAAGAAAAAACAATCTGGCGTTAAAAATCCGTTTGAAATGTTTTTTGGAGGCAGCCAGCCGAATGGTGAAGATGAGGCGGAGAGCCAGGAAGAAGCAAACATCGAAGAAAAAAGAAAACGAATGGCACATCAGCTGGCTTTAGGAGAGCTCGAAGACTACTATGTAACAGTAGAAGTCGAAGAGCAGCAGCCTTCTATGTTTGACATGCTGCAGGGCTCGGGTATGGAGCAGATGGGTATGAACATGCAGGATGCGCTGAGCGGATTAATGCCAAAGAAAAAGAAACGGCGCAAAATGACAGTCAGAGAAGCCAGAAAAGTCCTGACGAATGAAGAAGCAAGCAAACTCATCGATATGGATGAAGTCAGCCAGGAAGCTGTTCAGAGAGCAGAAGAGAGCGGGATTATCTTTATCGATGAGATTGATAAAATCGCAAAGAACGGCGGTGCATCTTCTTCTGCCGATGTTTCAAGAGAAGGCGTTCAGCGGGATATCCTGCCGATTGTTGAGGGCTCAACCGTTGTCACAAAATATGGTTCTGTAAAAACAGACCATGTATTATTTATTGCAGCAGGAGCGTTTCATATGGCCAAACCGTCTGATTTGATTCCTGAGCTGCAGGGGCGTTTCCCGATTCGTGTAGAACTGAACAAACTCACGGTAGACGACTTCGTGAGAATTTTGGTTGAGCCGGATAATGCGCTGCTGAAACAATATCAGGCATTATTGCAGACAGAAGGTATATCTCTTGAATTTTCTGACGAAGCTATTCATAAGATTGCTGAAGTTGCTTATCATGTGAACCAGGACACAGATAATATCGGTGCGAGACGCCTTCATACAATACTTGAACGCCTATTAGAAGATTTGTCGTTTGAAGCTCCAGATGTAACGATGGAGAAAATAACGATTACACCTCAGTATGTCGAAGAAAAGCTCGGAACGATAGCCAAAAACAAAGATTTAAGTCAATTTATATTGTGAAAAATTTAATATGAGGAATGTTTAGGAGGATTATTTATCATGGCTTTATTACAAAAAACAAGAATTATTAACTCCATGCTGCAAGCTGCGGCAGGGAAACCGGTAAACTTCAAGGAAATGGCGGAGACGCTGCGGGATGTAATTGATTCCAATATTTTCGTTGTAAGCCGCAGAGGGAAACTCCTTGGGTATTCTATTAACCAGCAAATTGAAAATGATCGTATGAAAAAAATGCTTGAGGATCGTCAATTCCCTGAAGAGTATACGAAAAATCTGTTTAATGTCCCTGAAACATCTTCTAACTTGGATATTAATAGTGAATATACTGCTTTCCCTGTTGAGAACAGAGATCTGTTCCAAGCTGGTTTAACAACAATTGTGCCGATCATCGGAGGCGGGGAAAGATTAGGAACACTTATTCTTTCACGTTTACAAGATCAATTCAATGACGATGACTTAATTCTAGCTGAATACGGCGCAACAGTTGTCGGAATGGAAATCCTAAGAGAAAAAGCAGAAGAAATTGAAGAGGAAGCAAGAAGCAAAGCTGTCGTACAAATGGCTATCAGCTCGCTTTCTTACAGTGAGCTTGAAGCAATTGAGCACATTTTTGAGGAGCTTGACGGAAACGAAGGTCTTCTTGTTGCAAGTAAAATTGCTGACCGTGTCGGCATTACCCGTTCTGTTATTGTGAACGCACTCAGAAAGCTGGAGAGCGCCGGTGTTATCGAGTCTAGATCATTAGGAATGAAAGGTACTTATATCAAGGTGCTAAACAACAAATTCTTAATTGAATTAGAAAATCTAAAATCTCATTAATCACAAAAAGAACCCTTTTTGAGGGTTCTTTTTTTATTTCAAATAAAGGAAATCAATAAGCTTTATTTCCTGGGTTGAAAGTCTTTCTATGTAATAATTTTAATAAATTTTGCATTTTTCTTCAAAAAGTTTCAAAAATGCCGAAAAGAAAGGAGAAAAAACAGAAATTCTGCTATTTTCAGGCTTATATCAAGGCGAGAAATGTAGTTCTAACAATCTAGGACTTTATACCTAGTTGTAAAATAGATAATTGTGAGGACATTTTTTTACACGAACTTCATAGACTTTATGCCTGTTATTTCTTACAATAAGCATATAGTTTTACAATTCTCGACAAGGATATTGAGGGTGAAAAAAACTGAAATGGAGGTAAGTGGATTTGAGCTTATTTTCTGGAACGATACAAAATCTTGAAAATGCCTTGAGTAGAGCGGATATTAAGCAAAAAGTCATAACTAATAATATCGCCAATATAGATACACCGAACTATAAGGCAAAAAAAGTCTCTTTCCAAAATTTATTAGATCAAGAATCCTCGCGTCTTGAAGCGATAAAAACAGACTATCGTCATGTTGATTTTTCTGATAATGATTCGAATTATTCAATTGTTGCGAGCGGAGATACATCGTATCAGCAAAACGGAAACAATGTTGATGTTGACAAAGAGATGACAGAATTGGCGCAAAATCAAATCAACTATCAAGCTTTGGTTGAAAGAATGAACGGTAAATTTAATTCGCTGAAGACCGTATTAACAGGAGGAAAATGATGACAGCTTTTCATAGCTTAAATGTTTCAGCATCGGCTTTAACAGCTCAGCGAGTCAGAATGGACGTTGTATCATCTAACTTAGCAAATATGGATACGACAAGAGCTAAGCAGGTGAATGGAGAGTGGGTGCCTTACAGAAGGAAAATGGTCTCCCTTCAGTCAAAAGGTGAATCGTTCTCTTCCATTCTCAATTCTCAAATGAGCGGAAGCGGTAGTGCTGGAAACGGTGTGAAGGTTTCAAAAATTACGGAGGATGATTCGGATTTTAATCTTGTCTATGATCCGACAGACCCTGATGCAAACGCTGAAGGATATGTACAAAAGCCTAATGTTGATCCATTAAAGGAAATGGTTGATCTTGTCAGCAGCACCAGATCATATGAGGCGAATGTCACGGCGATGAATGCTACAAAGGGAATGCTGATGAAGGCATTAGAAATCGGAAAGTAGGTGAATGAATGTGATTAATGCAATTTCTCCTTTTCAGGTTCAAAATACTCAAAACACTCAAAATGCAACAAATCAAGTAAACAATAGCCAAAAAACAGATTCTTCAAATCAAACAAGCTTTTCGGAGCTTTTAAAAAACTCTATTAGTTCGTTAAATGAGTCCCAAGTAGCTTCTGACAACATGACTAATGCCTTGGCTGCAGGAAAAGATGTAAATCTTGATGAGGTCATGATCGCTGCTCAAAAAGCTAGCATCTCTCTAACTGCAGCAACAGAGTTCCGCAATAAAGCTGTGGAAGCTTATCAGGAGATTATGAGAATGCAAATGTAGGGGGTCTGACGATTTAGAGAAAGAGTGGAATGACCGGGGGTTAACATGAATCGTACTCTAATGCAAATGAAAAACAAAACGAGTGAGTTTTGGAAAAATAGATCTAAACTACAAAAGATTTTAATGGTTAGTGCTTTAGCGGCAATTATTATTATTGGAATTATTATTAGTGTTTTTGCTTCAAATTCTAAAATGGCGCCGCTGTACAAAGATTTGTCTGCCGAAGAAGCAGGACAAATCAAAAAAGAATTGGATGCAAAAAAAGTTCCAAACGAACTTTCGAATGGCGGTACAGTGATTAGTGTTCCGGAGGATCAGGTTGATTCTTTGAAAGTGCAGATGGCTGCAGAAGGACTTCCTAAAACGGGATCAATTGATTATTCGTTTTTTGGACAGAATGCCGGCTTTGGTTTGACAGACAATGAGTTTGATATGGTGAAAGTGAAAGCTACACAGACAGAACTGTCAAACTTGATCAATGAAATGGACGGCATTAAAAATTCAAAAGTAATGATTAATCTCCCGAAAGACGCTGTGTTTGTCGGTGAGGAGCAATCTGCAGCATCTGCATCAATCGTTCTGCAGATTCAACCGGGTTATACACTTGATCAAAGCCAAATCAACGGATTATATCATCTGGTATCTAAAAGCGTGCCAAACCTAAAAGAAGATAACATCGTCATCATGGACCAAAATTCTACATACTACGACAAATCAGACAGCGATGCAGGGTCCTACGCGGATAGTTATTCTTCTCAGCAAGGAATTAAGTCTCAAGTTGAAAAAGACATTCAAAAACATGTACAGTCACTGCTGGGTACGATGATGGGCCAAGATAAAGTCGTTGTCTCCGTTACAGCAGACATTGATTTCACAAAAGAAAATCGGACAGAAGACATTGTCGAACCTGTGGATAAAGAAAACATGGAAGGTATTGCAGTCAGCGCTGAAAAGGTATCTGAAACATATCAGGGCGACGGTGCAGCCAACGGCGGAACTGCCGGAATCGGCGAGGAAGATGTTACAAATTATAAGGCTGACGGTGAAAATACCGAAAGCGGGAACTACGAAAAAAACAGCAACAAAATCAATTACGAGGTTAACCGAATTCATAAAGAAATCGCTGAAAGTCCTTATAAGGTCAGAGATTTAGGGATTCAAGTAATGGTAGAGCCGCCTGATGCCAAAAACACTGCGTCGCTATCAACTGAAAGACAGGATGATATACAAAAAATCCTTTCAACTGTAGTCAGAACATCTTTGGATAAAGATGAAACGCAAAATCAGAATTTATCTGATGCTGATATCAATAATAAGATTGTTGTTTCCGTTCAGCCATTCGACGGAAAAGTCAATTTGGATACAAATACGGAAGAATCCTCAGGTATCCCGCTGTGGGCATATATTGTAGGCGGTGTTTTAATCGCAGCGATCATTGTTCTGATCATTATGCTTATCAGAAAGAAACGGGCGCAAGAGGATGAATTTGAGGAATATGAGTATGAGGTTCCTCAAGAACCAATCAATTTGCCTGATATCAACGAAGAGGAAAATGAAACAGCGGAATCAGTCAGACGAAAACAGCTTGAAAAGATGGCGAAAGACAAGCCGGAAGATTTTGCAAAACTGCTGAGAAGCTGGCTGGCCGAGGATTAGGAGGAATTAGAAATGGCGAGACGTGATCAAGATAAGCTTACAGGAAAACAAAAAGCAGCCATTCTCATGATTTCCTTGGGGTTAGATGTGTCAGCTTCTGTCTATAAGCACTTAACCGATGAAGAAATTGAAAGGCTTACTCTGGAAATATCAGGTGTTCGAAGCGTCGATCATCAAAAAAAGGATGAAATCATAGAAGAATTTCATAATATAGCCATTGCGCAAGATTATATTTCTCAAGGCGGTTTAAGCTATGCAAGACAAGTTCTGGAAAAGGCGCTTGGAGAGGATAAGGCGGAGAACATTCTAAACAGGCTGACTTCTTCTTTGCAGGTTAAACCATTTGATTTTGCCAGAAAAGCGGAGCCTGAACAAATTTTGAATTTTATCCAGCAAGAGCATCCGCAGACGATGGCGTTAATCTTGTCTTATTTAGATCCAGTGCAGGCTGGGCAAATTTTATCCGAGCTGAATCCTGAAGTACAGGCTGAGGTTGCGAGAAGAATCGCGGTCATGGATAGAACGTCTCCAGAAATAATTAATGAGGTAGAACGGATTCTGGAACAAAAATTATCTTCTGCATTTACTCAGGATTATACACAAACAGGCGGAATTGAAGCTGTTGTGGAAGTGTTAAACGGGGTAGACAGAGGGACAGAGAAGACGATCTTGGATTCATTGGAAATTCAGGATCCCGATCTTGCTGAAGAGATTAAAAAGCGGATGTTTGTCTTCGAAGATATTGTCACACTTGATAACCGTGCCATTCAGAGAGTCATTCGCGATGTTGAGAACGACGATTTGCTCCTTTCATTAAAGGTTGCAAGCGAGGAAGTCAAAGAAATTGTATTCAACAATATGTCACAGCGTATGGTTGAAACCTTCAAAGAAGAAATGGAATTTATGGGCCCTGTACGCTTGAAAGATGTAGAAGAAGCTCAATCGAGAATTGTAAGCATCGTCAGAAAGCTTGAAGAAGCCGGTGAAATTGTGATAGCAAGAGGCGGAGGGGATGATATTATTGTCTAATATCATTAAACAAGAATCATCTATTTCTCCACAAAAGGAAAAAAGAAAACTTTCTATACAAGAGGTGCGTATTGATCATTCTCACCTTTTGCAGGCTGAAGAGAACCCGGAGGCGCTTATGGCCCGAGTGAAAGAGGAAGCTGACCGGATTTCTGAGCAGGCAAACAGTCATATAGAAAATATTCGCCGTCAAATTGAACAGGAGAAAAACAATTGGGCGGCTGAAAAACAGAAGCTTATTGAAGAAGCAAAAGCCGAGGGCTTTGAACAAGGAGTAGCGCTGGGCAAAGCTGAGACAATGAAACAGTATGCCGAACTGATCGGCCAAGCAAACAGTATAACTGAAATGTCCAGAAAAGCTGTTGAGGACAAGCTTGAAGACGCTAATGAAGAAATCGTTGAGCTTGCCGTTGCCCTAGCAAAAAAAGTTTGGCAGCAAAAGTCTGATGATAAAGAGGCTTTCCTCCTGCTTGTACAACAGGTTATAAACGAAGTGAAGGAATATGACGATATATCAATTTATGTTGATCCATATTACTATGAGACAATCTTTCAGCAAAAAGATGAAATCCAGCAGCTTCTTTATAAAGAATGCCGGCTTGGCATATATGCTGATGAAAAAGCTCAAAAAGGAACCTGTTATATTGAAACTCCTTTTGGCAGGGTAGATGCGAGTGTTGACACACAATTGATGCAATTGAAAGATAAACTTCTGACAGCGCTGGAAGCAGGTGCAGCTGAATGAAGACACAGAGTCTGATAGATTGTATAGAAATGACTGACTCGTATAAACGGTACGGAAAAGTCAAGCGGGTAATCGGCCTGATGATTGAATCAAAAGGGCCAGCAAGCTCAATTGGCGACGTGTGCCTGATTTATGCAAAAGGACAATCTGGGAAAGTCATTAAAGCTGAGGTAGTCGGCTTCCAGGAAGAAAATATTTTGCTTATGCCTTATTTAGAGGCTGCGAGCATTGCACCTGGCAGCATTGTAGAAGCTACTGGGGAATCACTTCGGGTTAAAGTTGGAACGGGACTGATCGGACAAGTCATCGATGCTTTTGGAGAACCGCTTGACGGAAAACTTCTGCCGAAAGGGCTTTCGCCTGTATCGACGGAGCAATCACCGCCCAACCCGATGAAACGACCGCCTATCCGTGAAAAGATGGGTGTTGGAGTCAGATCAATTGACAGCTTGCTGACAGTCGGGAAAGGCCAGCGGATTGGAATTTTTGCAGGAAGCGGTGTCGGAAAAAGCACATTAATGGGGATGATCGCCAAGCAGACAGAGGCTGACTTAAACGTCATTGCACTTGTCGGAGAACGCGGACGAGAGGTTCGGGAGTTTATTGAAAAAGATCTTGGGAAAGAGGGGCTGAAACGATCGATTGTAGTTGTTGCCACCTCAGACCAGCCAGCATTAATGAGATTGAAAGCGGCATATACAGCGACTGCAATTGCCGAGTATTTCCGAGATAAAGGCCAAAATGTCATGTTTATGATGGATTCTGTTACAAGGGTGGCAATGGCGCAGCGAGAGATTGGATTGGCTGCCGGAGAGCCTCCGACAACAAAAGGCTATACACCTTCAGTGTTCGCTATTTTACCTCGTTTACTAGAACGAACAGGTGCAAACGAGCATGGAACCATTACGGCATTTTATACAGTGTTGGTAGACGGGGATGACATGAATGAGCCGATTGCCGATACTGTACGCGGAATTTTAGACGGACATATTGTGTTGGACAGGGCGCTTGCCAATAAAGGCCAGTTTCCTGCAGTTAACGTACTAAAAAGCATCAGCAGGGTGATGTCAAACATTTCAACAAAACAGCATCTGGATGCGGCAAATAAATTCCGTGAACTTTTATCGACATATCAAAATTCGGAAGACCTCATTAATATCGGAGCTTACAAAAGAGGATCATCCAGAGAAATTGATGAAGCGATACAATTTTATCCGCAGCTTATTCAATTTTTAAAGCAGGGAACAGACGAACCGGCTTTATTGGAAGAAAGCATTGCTGTATTAACTAGTTTGACAGGAAATGAGGAATAAACGTGGCTTATCAATTTAGATTCCAAAAGCTACTGGAACTAAAAGAAAATGAAAAAGACCAATCCTTGTCCGAGTATCAGCAATCAGTTTCTGAATTTGAAAACGTTGCTGAAAAATTATATGAAAATATGAGCAAAAAAGAATTGCTAGAACAAAATAAGGAAAAGAAATTAAAAAGCGGCATGAGTGTACAAGAAATGAGGCACTACCAACAATTTGTCTCAAATCTTGATAATACGATCTATCACTATCAAAAGCTTGTCATTATGAAAAGAAATCAAATGAATCAAAAACAAGAAATTTTGACAGAGAAAAACATTGAAGTGAAAAAGTTTGAAAAAATGCGTGAAAAACAGTTTAAAATGTTTGCTCTTGAAGATAAAGCTGCAGAAATGAAAGAAATGGACGATATTTCGATTAAGCAGTTTATGATTCAAGGCCATTAGGAGCGAATGTAATGTCCGGCAAAAAGAAAGAATCAGGTAAGTTCCGTTCGGTTTTGCTTATCATTATCCTCCCGCTGATGTTTCTACTAATCGCAGGGGGGATTGTTCTTTGGGCTGCTGGTATCAATGTCTTAAAGCCGATACAGGATGCTGCGGCAAAAACGCCGGTTCTTAAAGAATTGGTCCCTGAAACCGAAAATAAAAAAGACACAGCATCAAATAAGGATAGCAGTAATACAGCAGCTCTGGAAAAGACCATTAAGGATCAAAAAAGTGAAATCGGTATATTGAATAAAGATTTAGAAACAAGTAAATCGGAAATCGATAGGCTCAATCAAAAGATCCGTTCACTTGAAAAGACAGCTGAGGATCAAAAAAAGTCATCAGAAGATCATACTGAAGGATCAGCAGACTCGAAAGCTTCATCTGAAAATGACAAAGTGATCAGTGTGTACAAAAGCATGGACAGCGGAAAGGCTGCTAAAATTATTGCCCAATTAAAGGAGAAAGAAGCACTGAAAATATTGAATGGCCTAAGCAAAAAGCAGCTTGCTGACATATTGGCGAAAATGACTCCTGAGCAAGCAGCAACCTATACAGAAAAAATTGCTGCCAGCCAAGAATAGGGGGAATGAAAGGTGAAGCTGCTTGAATTAGCGGGACCTTTGCTGCAAACCACAACGGGTTTTGCCGCTAAAAACATGAAAAGTAGCCGGGGAGTTTTTCAAAACTGGCTTATTTCTGAGGCAGGATTGAAGGAACTCTCAGAACAAGGAAAGGGAACTCCTAATTCCGAAGATCAGCTTTTAGCAGATGCGCTTAAAAAGATCGGTGAATGGCTAAATGCAAGTCCTGAAGACCAAGACAAACAAAATGCGGATCTTTTGCAAACATTAAGCAAACTGACAGGGAAGCAATTGGATGCGAATGCTCTGCAAATAATGCAAAATCTTTTGCAAGCAGTTGAATCAAAAATGTCAGACGGGACGGATCAATTGCTCACAGAAACGGAGAAAATCTTTTCAGAAGCTAAAACGGCTCGGAATGCCAATGATTCTGTTTCTGACATTAATGGAGCACTGAAGTCGGATACAGAGCAATCAAATCAGGAAAATGAAGTATCCGATGCTGCTAAAGAGCTTATCTATATCCAGATGTTCATTAGCCAGCTCGTAGAAGGGAATAAGCTGACTGATCGCGGGAATGGCAATGAAGCTCATGCCATTTACCAAAATGGAGATCAATTCCTATCTGCATTAGAAAAAAAGGGTGTATCTCAACAACTCATTCAGGATCTTAAACAGCAAATATTCACTAAAGCTGAGTCAAGTTCAAAACTTTACTCCATGACAGTGTCAGAGCTGAAAAGTTTTCAAAGCTTAATGGACCAAATGTCTATGCTTCCTCAAAAAGGGACCAAAGAATGGAGTCTAGCTGAAAGCCAGCTGAAAGCCTTCTTGTTATCGAAATCATCCGAATCATCACAAGACTTTGGGAAGCGTGTTCTCACACCGCTTTCGCAGAGTTCATCCAGCAAAAATGCATCGGATGTTTCTGGAAGTTTTCAGCCTGTAGATAGTAAATCAGGACTCCAAATGCTGTTTTCGGGGCATCGGAGCATAGGAGGAGTTCAAACACTTGATCTGCAGCAGATGTCATCTGATATACCAAATGCCGAAACAAAAACGGTGGCTGATCAAGTGATTAATGCGTGGAAGCAGATGAAATATACGCCTTTCGGCAGATCGACGGGAAGTTTCACTATTCGGCTGAACCCTGAACATTTAGGATTTGTCACAATCAAGCTGACAAATGAAAATGGAATGTTTCAGAGTAAAATCATAGCATCTAGCCAATCAGCAAAAGAATTGCTTGAACAGCATCTTCCTCAGCTGAAGCAATCATTGCCGAATATGGCCGTCCAAATTGACCGTTTTACTCTTCCGGTCCAAAGCGGGGATCAGCCGATATACGGCCAGCTTGCTGATGAACAGAAACAGCAGCAAGAGGGGCAGAGACAGCAAAGACAGAAGAAGCAATCAAATGATTTTGGCGATCTGCTCGATGAAGTGTCGATGGTTGAAATGGAGGAAGAAGAATGACTTCTATAAGTTCAGAATATAAACTGCCTGAAAAAACGAACACTGTGTCGACGAACAACAGCAGCTTGGGGAAAGACGAGTTTTTAAAAATATTAATGACTCAAGTTCAAAACCAAGATCCGCTTAACCCGATTGACGATAAAGAATTTATCAGCCAGATGGCGACTTTTTCAAGCTTGGAGCAAATGATGAATCTGAATACGACAATGACTCAATTCGTTGAAAACCAAGATCCGTTTACAACGTATGTTGATTGGATGGGAAAAGAAGTATCTTGGACTGATGGTAAAAGTGCAACAGATAAAACAGGCACAGTAAGCTCTGTTAAACATTTTAAAGGAAATTATTATCTCGTTCTTGATGATGGGACCGAGATCAGTCCTGCGAATGTCATGTCTGTGGGACAATCATCTAAATAAAAACATCTGGGGGAATATATTATGTTACGTTCACTTTATTCTGGAATCAGCGGTATGAAAAACTTTCAAACAAAGCTTGACGTAATCGGTAACAACATTGCCAACGTAAATACAGTAGGATTCAAAAAGAGCCGTGTGACCTTTAAAGATATGGTAAGCCAAACGATTGCCGGCGGTTCTGCTGCTGGTGCAACAATCGGCGGAACAAACTCTAAGCAAATCGGTTTAGGTTCATCATCTGGCACAATTGATACAATTCATTCAACAAGCGCGACACAAAGTACAGGAAGAACACTTGATTTAGCAATTGACGGCGACGGTTACTTCCGAATTGATACAGGCGCCGGAACAGCTTATACAAGAGCTGGAAACTTCTATTTAGATAACACTGGAACATTGGTTACAGGTGATGGCTACCATGTGTTAAATATGAATGGCGGAACAATTAAAATTCCTACTGATGCACAAAGCTTCACTATCGGTTCTGATGGTAAGGTATCGATCGTTGATGCCGGAGGTCAATCACAAGACGGCGGACAAATCGGGATTGTGACTTTTGCAAACAGTGACGGATTGGATAAAATCGGGAGCAACTTATACCGTGAATCTTTAAACTCTGGTACGGCCAGTGCAGCCAACCAGCCTGGTGATGGCGGTACAGGTTCCCTTAAAGTGGGGTTTCTCGAAATGTCTAACGTCGATTTAACTGACGAATTTACTGAAATGATCGTAGCCCAGCGCGGATTCCAATCAAACTCAAAAATTATTACAACATCTGATGAAATCCTTCAAGAACTGGTTAACCTTAAACGTTAAGGAGGGAGGGGAGGCGAGTAATCGCTTCTCCGCTGTTTTATGATTAAAGTAACCCGTTTGAACGGGCAGCCCTTTACACTGAATGCGCTATTTATTGAACAGATTGAATGTTTTCCGGATACTACAATTACTCTGTCAAATGGTAAGAAGTTTGTAGTAAAAGAAGATGAAGAAGCTGTTCTGGAAAAGATCGCAGCTTTCTACCGAAAAATACAAATATTTGCAATGGATCAAGGAATAGAGGAACCGGAATGAAGAAAAAGTTAATGATCATATTACTAATTATTCTTATCGTAATTGGTGCTCTCGGGGCGGCGGCTTATTTTGTTTTAGGCGGAAAGTCCGAAAAAAGTGAAGCGAAAAAAAGTATTGATGAAATCGTTGCGTCTTCTGTTGATGTAGAAGAGATCACAACAAATTTAAAGTCTGATAACATTATCCGTCTTGCTATTAAACTTGAAACTGATTCTGATAAATCAAAAGAAGAACTTGAGAAACGTGATTTCCAAGTGAAAGACGCTGTTATATCACTGCTGGCTGATACGAATGCTGATCAGATTGAGGGAGACAAGGGAAAAGAAACCTTTAAGAAGGAACTAAAAGATAAAATAAATAGCTACCTCCAAGAAGGAAAAGTAGAGAAAGTGTATATTACCTCCTTTAATCTGCAATAAAGCATAATTTGACAGAATACGGAGGTGAGGAAAATGTCAGGAGAAGTTCTCTCCCAAAATGAAATAGATGCACTGCTTTCTGCAATATCAACAGGTGAAATGGACGCTGAAGAGCTGAAAAAAGAAGAAAAAGAGAAGAAAGTCAAGGTTTATGATTTCAAACGTGCGCTACGGTTTTCTAAGGATCAGATCCGCAGTTTAACGAGAATTCATGACAATTTTGCAAGACTTCTTACCACTCATTTTTCTGCTCAGCTCAGAACCTATATTCACATATCTGTCAGTTCTGTTGACCAGGTCCCGTATGAGGAATTTATCAGATCGATCCCGAACATGACGATTCTGAATTTATTTGATGTCCATCCGATGGAAGGCAGAATTATGATGGAGGTCAACCCCACGATAGCTTATACGATGATGGATCGGGTCATGGGCGGGATTGGAATCAGTCATAACAAGGTTGACAGTTTGACAGAAATTGAAACAAAAATCATTTCTAATTTATTTGAAAATGCACTGGGTAATTATAAAGAAGCTTGGCAGTCAATTGCTGATATTGAACCGGAAATGACTGAGTTTGAAGTGAATCCGCAATTTGTTCAGATGGTATCTCCTAATGAAACAGTCGTGGTGATCTCGCTCAATACTCAAATTGGTGAAATCAGCGGTGTCATTAATCTCTGTATCCCGCATATCGTACTCGAGCCGCTCATACCGAAGCTTTCAGTCCACTATTGGATGCAATCAGACCGAAATGAGCCAAAGCCTGAGGAAACAAAGTCGCTTGAAAAACGTATCATGACAGCACAAATACCTGTCGTGGCCGAGCTCGGCACATCTGAACTGACGATAGAAGAGTTTTTAAGTTTAGAAGTCGGAGACTGCATAACTTTGGACAAATCAGTCACGGATCCTCTTACTGTATTGGTCGGAGATAAGCCGAAATTTTTAGGACAAGCCGGCCGGGTGAATCGAAAACAGGCAGTGCAAATTTTAGATCACGACATAAGAGGTGAACAAGATGGAGAATAATAGATTATCTCAAGATGAGATTGACGCGCTTCTTAACGGTACTGGCAGCACGCTTGATGAGCCAGAGGTTCCGGAAGTAGATGACTTATCGGAAATGGAGCGTGATGCGATCGGTGAAATCGGTAATATTTCATTCGGCAGTTCTGCGACAGCACTTTCAACGCTTTTAAATCAAAAGGTCGATATTACGACTCCAAGCGTAACGGTCATTCCAAGAAGTAAAATCAGCGATGCGTTTCCTGAACCGTATGTAGCGATTGAAGTGAATTATACGGAGGGCTTCAGCGGAAGCAACCTGTTAGTCGTGGAACAAAGTGACGCGGCGATCATTGCTGACTTAATGATCGGGGGAGACGGAAAAGGTGCGGACCCTTCACTGGGTGAAATCCATTTAAGTGCGGTTCAAGAAGCAATGAACCAAATGATGGGATCGGCTGCCACATCAATGTCTACTGTATTCAGTAAAAAAATTGATATTTCACCTCCTCGGGTTGAATTGCTGGATGTTACTGAAGAAAAGGGTACAGACCGTATTCCTGATGATGAAATGCTGGTGAAAGTTTCTTTCAACTTAAAGGTGGGAGAATTAATAGACTCCAGCATTATGCAGCTTTACCCATTGACATTTGCGAAAGATTTAATTTCAAGCCTTATGAACTCAGAAAGTGCAGAGGAAGAAGAAACGGTGCAGCCTGAGGTTACATACGAACAGCCGAAAGAGCCTGTGACGCCAGAGCCGCGTATTGAACCGAAGCAACAGCAGCAGCCGCCAAAAAGGCAGGGAACAGCAAAAAAAGCAGCGCCAGTTCAGGTTTCACCGGTGGAATTTTCCGCGTTTGATCCAAACGAAGCTGTACAAGCCCCTATTCATAATCTGGATATGCTTTTGGATATCCCGCTTTCGATTACTGTTGAGCTTGGCAGAACGAAGAGAAGCGTAAAAGAGATTTTAGAGCTTTCTGCCGGAAGTATTATCGAGCTTGATAAATTAGCTGGTGAGCCTGTAGATATTTTAGTTAATCAGCGTATCGTTGCCAAAGGCGAGGTCGTTGTCATTGAAGAAAACTTCGGAGTGAGAGTCACTGACATTTTAAGCCAGGCAGAGCGCATTAATAATTTAAAATAACGAAACACAAGGAGAGAGATAGATTATGGCACATAGAATTTTAATTGTAGATGACGCAGCATTTATGAGAATGATGATTAAAGATATTTTAGTTAAAAATGGTTTTGAAGTTGTGGCGGAAGCTGAAAATGGAGCACAAGCGGTAGAGAAATATAAAGAGCATTCACCTGACCTTGTTACTATGGATATCACGATGCCAGAAATGGATGGTATTACAGCATTAAAAGAAATTAAACAAATTGATGCGCAGGCAAGAATCATCATGTGTTCTGCTATGGGACAGCAATCAATGGTTATTGATGCCATTCAGGCCGGCGCTAAGGATTTCATTGTGAAACCTTTCCAAGCTGACCGTGTGCTTGAAGCAATCAACAAAACATTAAGTTAAAGGGTGTACGACTGTTGAAAAAGAGTCAATATTTTATCGTTTTTATTTGTTTTTTCGTTTTATTGAGTGTACATCCGATTGCTGCTGCCGCGGCAGACTCTGATAATTCAACTGTAAACGAATGGTTTCAAAAGAAAGATGAAAAAACTGCAGATCAATCAGAGCAAAAGAAAGAAAAAACAACAAAAACTGCTGATGAGACGGAGGGAGCGGCTGCTCCTTCTGTCTCAGCTTTTGATTTTGTAAAGATGATTTTCGCTTTATTGTTTGTTATCGTGCTGATTTACGGGCTGGTTAAGCTCATGAACAAAAGAAATCGGCTCCTAAAGCCTTTTCAATATGTTGAAAATATTGGCGGCACATCGGTCGGCCAGAACAGATCCATACAATTGATCAAGGTTGGGAAAAGTGTGCTCGTCGTCGGTGTAGGAGAGACGATCCAGCTACTGAAAGAAATTGAGGATGAAAAAGAGATTGAAGTCATTCTCAGTCAGCATGAAGAGGCAATGTCAAGCAAAATAGAGTGGCAAAAGTTTGTGAAGCCGCTTAAGAGTTCTGAACATCAGCCGCAGCAAAAACTGCCTTCATTTTCAAAAGCATTAAAAGAGCAACTTGAAGAGTTAAAACAAAACCGTTCTGAAGGAAAGAAGAAAGGCCCACGTCATCATGAATGAGTTTATAAATATTTTCAGTTCAAGCGATCCGGAAAACGTAAGTTCGACTGTTAAATTACTATTATTGTTAACTGTATTTTCAGTGGCGCCTGGAATATTGATTCTTATGACTTGTTTTACTCGCATCGTCATTGTTCTGTCATTTGTCAGAACTTCACTTGCGACGCAATCTATGCCCCCAAACCAGGTTCTAATCGGGCTTGCGCTGTTTTTAACATTTTTTATTATGGCTCCTACTTTTTCAGAAATTAATAAAGAAGCGCTGACCCCATTAATGGACAACAAAATCAGCTTGGATGAAGCGTATACGAAAGCTGAGGAACCGATTAAAGAATTTATGAGTAAACACACAAGGCAGAAGGATCTGGCGCTGTTTATGAATTACGCGAAAATGGATAAACCTGAATCATTAAAGGATATTCCGTTAACAACAATGGTTCCGGCTTTTGCCATATCGGAGCTTAAAACAGCATTTCAAATAGGTTTTATGATTTTTATCCCTTTTTTAATTATAGATATGGTAGTGGCGAGCGTCTTGATGTCAATGGGAATGATGATGCTGCCCCCAGTTATGATTTCTCTGCCCTTTAAAATATTACTTTTTGTTTTGGTAGACGGCTGGTATTTAATTGTGAAATCTTTGCTTCAGAGCTTTTAGGGTAGGTGCTAAACGTGAGTTCAGAATTTGTAATTTCTATGGCGGAAAAAGCCGTATACGTAACGCTGATGATCAGCGGGCCATTATTGGCTATTGCTTTACTGGTCGGTTTAATTGTCAGCATATTTCAGGCGACAACTCAAATCCAGGAACAGACTTTGGCGTTTATTCCGAAAATCGTGGCGGTTCTCCTGGCTCTCATTTTTTTTGGTCCGTGGATGCTGTCGACGATTCTTTCATTTACAACAGAGCTGTTTTCTAATTTAAATCGTTTTGCAGGGTAATGTAGAGATGAATTCAATTATTGACTTATTTCCTGCTTTTTTATTGGTTTTTATTAGAATCTCTGCTTTTTTTGTAACAATTCCGCTATTTGGACATCGAAATGTGCCAGCTGTTCATCGCATAGGTTTTGCTTTTTTTCTTGCGGTCATTTGTTTCAGCACCATTGATAAACCGCCCTCTTTGGAGATAGATGAGCACTATATGCTTTTGGCGTTTAAAGAAGCTTTGGTCGGCCTATGTCTGGGTTTAATTGCTTATATGATGATTGCCGCAGTGCAGATTGCCGGCTCGTTTATTGATTTTCAAATGGGATTTTCAATAGCAAACGTTATTGATCCGCAAACCGGTGCACAAAGTCCGTTGATTGGCCAGTTTATCTATACGATGGCACTTTTGTTTATGCTGAGTGTCAATGCCCACCATTTGTTGCTGGATGGTATTTACTACAGCTTTCAGTATATTTCAGTTGATCAGGCATTTCCGAATTTCGGCGATGAAAAGTTTGCCTATTTTATTGCGAAAAGCTTTAATGCAATGTTTATTATCGCTTTTCAAATGTCAGCGCCGGTTGTGGCCAGCTTGTTTCTAGTTGATTTAGCATTAGGCATCGTGGCTCGAACTGTTCCGCAGTTAAATGTATTTGTGGTCGGTCTGCCTTTAAAGATCGCTGTCAGTTTCATCATGCTCATTGTATGTATGTCCGTTATCTTCGTCGTTGTCCGGAATGTTTTCAGTTTAACGATTGAAACGATGCGGAATCTTTTAGCATTGGTCGGTGTTTCTTAATGAAGCTTAGAGTTGACCTGCAGTTTTTTGCGGGAGAGAAGACAGAAAAAGCAACTCCGAAAAAACGGAAGGATACGCGAAAAAAAGGGCAGGTAGCCAAAAGCTCGGATGTCAATACCGCCGTTTCTTTACTGGTAATATTCCTTTCGCTTATTGCAATTGGTCCGTATATGAGAGACAGGCTGCTGTCATTCATAGAAACATTTTATACCGAATCGCTCACAATGAAGCTCTCAGAATCAAATGTGCATACATTGTTTGTCAGCTTATTAAAGGATATGGGCATAATACTCGCACCGATTTTGCTTGTTGCTCTTGTTGCAGGAGTCGTAAGCAACTATATGCAGGTTGGGTTCTTATTTTCTGCTGAAGTGATACAGCCTAAGCTTGAAAAACTGGATCCGATCAAAGGCTTTAAACGAATATACAGTATGAGGGCGATTGTAGAGCTGATTAAATCAATTTTGAAAATCGTAGTCGTCGGTTTTGCGGCTTTTGCTGTGCTTTGGCTGCATTATGGAGAAATTCTCCGGCTTCCTCTCCTGACACCCGAAGAGGCACTATCTTTCGTTTCAAAACTCACTTTGTGGATGGGACTAAGCGGTGCAGGTGCATTGTTGATTCTTGCTGGTCTTGACTATTTATATCAGAGATTTGATTATGAGAAAAATATCAAAATGTCAAAACAAGATATAAAAGACGAGTACAAAAAATCTGAAGGTGACCCGATTATTAAGTCTAAAATTAAACAAAGACAGCGGGAAATGGCGATGAGGCGGATGATGCAGGAAGTTCCAAAAGCAGATGTCATTATCACAAACCCGACTCACTATGCGATTGCTTTGAAATATGATGAAGAAAAAATGGACGCTCCTTATATTGTTGCAAAAGGTGTCGACCACCTGGCGTTAAAAATCAGGAAAATTGCTAAAGAGCATGATGTCATGATGGTAGAAAACAGACCGCTTGCCCGTGCGTTATATGATCAGGTGGAAATTGACCAGGCAGTGCCGGAAGAATTTTTTAAAGTTTTAGCAGAAATTCTGGCTTACGTATATAAAACAAAACAAAAAGTATATTGAATTTTTCGATTTAAAAGGAGAGAAAAAACAGCATGTCAACAAGAGATTTATCCGTTTTAATAAGTGTTGTCCTCATTGTGGCGATGCTGGTGATTCCATTTCCTCCATGGCTGTTAAGTATTTTGATCATTATTAATATTTCTCTTGCGTTGATCGTGCTTCTCACCACAATGAATATGCAGGAAGCGCTTCAGTTTTCGATTTTTCCGTCACTGTTGCTGCTTTTGACCCTATTTCGTTTGGGCTTGAACGTCTCAACTACCCGTTCAATTCTTTCACACGGTGAAGGAGGGAAAGTCGTCGAGACTTTCGGAAATTTCGTTGTTGGCGGAAATGTATTAGTTGGACTCGTTGTATTTATCATCCTTATTATTATTCAGTTTATCGTCATTACAAAAGGTGCTGAACGTGTTTCCGAGGTTGCAGCAAGGTTTACGCTGGACGCAATGCCGGGGAAGCAGATGAGTATTGATGCTGATTTAAACGCAGGGATGATTACCGAACAGGAAGCGAAGCATCGCCGCGAAAAAGTGGCAAGAGAAGCAGACTTTTATGGAGCAATGGACGGTGCCAGTAAATTTGTGAAAGGTGACGCCATTGCCGGAATCATCATTGTGATGATCAATATTATTTTCGGAATCGTGATCGGAATGCTTCAGCAGGGCATGTCCATTCAAGAGGCTGCTTCACACTTTACGATGCTGACTGTAGGGGATGGAATTGTTTCGCAAATCCCGGCACTGTTAATTTCTACGGCTACGGGTATTGTGGTCACAAGAGCTGCCTCTGAAGGAAACTTAGGGCATGACATTACAGGCCAGCTGTTTGCGTATCCAAAGCTTTTATACGTCGCAGCAGCTACGATCATGCTTTTAGGTATTTTCACTCCGATCGGCATCCTTCTGACGGGGCCGCTTGCGGGATTGCTTGCTTTTGGCGCATATACACTATCTAAATCAGGTAAGGAAAAAGAAGAAGTGGATGAGATTCTTGAGGAAGAGGCTGAGGTGGACGAGCTAAAAAGCCCTGAAAGTGTTGTTCAGCTTCTGCATATAGATCCGATAGAATTTGAGTTTGGATATGGCCTGATACCGCTTGCTGATGCCAATCAAGGCGGTGATTTATTAGACCGAATTGTTATGATACGCCGTCAGTTGGCTTTGGAACTCGGCCTTGTCATTCCTGTCGTGCGAATCAGAGATAATATAGCGTTGCAGCCTAATGAATACCGATTGAAAATTAAAGGAAACGAAGTAGCAAAAGGCGAGCTGTTGCTTGATCATTATTTAGCGATGTCGCCTACTCCTGAGGACGATCTCATTGAAGGGATTGAAACAGTGGAGCCTTCATTTGGACTGCCGGCTAAATGGATTAGCGAAGCGGTAAAGGATGAAGCCGACATGCTTGGTTATACAGTAGTTGATCCTGCATCAGTCGTTTCAACGCATATTACGGAGAAAATTAAGCAGCATGCCCACGAATTGATCGGAAGGCAGGAGACAAAACAGCTGATCGATCACTTGAAAGAATCGTATCCAGTCCTGGTTGAAGAGGTTACGCCGAATCCATTGTCTGTCGGTGATATTCAGAAAGTGCTTGCTAAGCTTTTAAAAGAAAAAGTTTCAATTCGAAACTTAGTAACGATTTTTGAAACACTTGCTGACTATGGGAAATTAACAACAGATTCTGATCTTTTGACAGAGTATACAAGACAAGCGCTTGCTAAACAAATTACAGCCCAGTTTGCCAAAGAAAATGAAGTGTTGAAGGTTGTTACTTGTTCGGGCCGTGTAGAAAAAGCAATAGCAGACGGTGTGCAGCAGACGGAACACGGGAACTATTTATCACTTGAACCAGATATTTCAGAAAGTATAGTGCGCTCTGTCGCCAAAGAAGCTGAACAGCTCTCATTACGTCAGGAAACCGCGATTCTTCTTTGCTCGCCGCCTGTCAGAATGTATGTGAAGCAGCTTCTGGAACGGTACTTCCCTGATCTTCCGGTACTCTCTTATAACGAACTTGAGGCGAATGTTGAGGTACAAAGCATTGGAGTGGTGGATATTTAATGAAAATAAAAAAATTTACTGCTGCTTCAATGCAAGAAGCGGCACTTCTCATCAGAAAAGAGTTAGGTAATGAAGCGGTCATATTAAATTCGAAAAAAATTAAAAAGCGAAAATGGTTTGGCCTCGTCAACAAGCCTGCTGTTGAAGTAATCGCCGTATTGGATCAGGACTTTCTTGAGAAAAAAACGCCTCAGAAGGCAGCTGAACCGAAACAAACATTAAAAACTCCGGTCAGCAGTCCGAAAATAGAGGAGAGAACATATCCCCCTCAAGTTCCGGCGCAACAGGAGCTAGGTGATTTTTCAGCATATCAATCTGTACTTCCTGAGCCGCTGCGAAAAGCAGAAAAGCTTTTGCAAGAAACAGGGATCAAAGAGTCTACGAAAACGAACACTCTGAAAAAATTGCTTCGCTTCTCTGTTGAAGCAGGCGGCTTGACTGAAGAAAATGTTGTCGGCAAACTTCAGGAAATACTATGCGATATGCTGCCCTCAGCAGACAAGTGGCAGGAGCCAATTCATTCAAAATATATCGTTCTCTTTGGTTCAACAGGGGCTGGTAAAACAACTACACTGGCTAAACTCGCAGCCATATCTATGCTTGAAAAACATAAAAAAATCGCTTTTATTACAACAGATACGTATCGTATTGCAGCTGTTGAACAGTTGAAAACATACGCTGAACTGCTGCAGGCTCCTCTGGAAGTTTGCTATACAAAAGAAGAATTTCAGCAGGCGAAGGAGTTATTTTCTGAGTATGATCATGTGTTTGTTGATACAGCCGGAAGAAACTTCAAGGACCCGCAATACATTGATGAACTGAAAGAAACGATTCCTTTTGAGAGCAGCATTCAGTCATTTCTTGTTTTATCCGCGACTGCAAAATATGAAGATATGAAGCATATTGTCAAACGGTTTTCATCCGTCCCTGTCAATCAGTATATTTTTACGAAAATAGATGAAACGACTTCCTTAGGTTCTGTATTTAATATACTGGCAGAATCAAAAATAGGTGTCGGGTTTATGACAAACGGACAGAATGTGCCTGAGGATATACAGACTGTATCTCCACTTGGTTTTGTGAGGATGCTGTGCAGATGAACAGATATGACCAAGCAGCAACTTTACGGGCGAAAATGGAAAAACGTGAGCGCGTTCTGCCGATGGTTTATTCACAAAAAGCGAAGACACTTGCTGTCATTAGCGGCAAGGGCGGTGTTGGAAAATCCAATATTACCTTAAATATGGCACTTGCGCTGCAGGATAAAGGTAGGAAGGTGCTGCTCATCGACCTTGATATCGGGATGGGGAACATTGATATATTAATAGGAAATTCATCGTCTGCCACGATAATTGATGTTTTAACCGATCGTAAGCCTTTGCTCCAGTCATTATCCATTGGCCCAAAGGGTTTGCGGTATATATCAGGGGGAACCGGTCTTGATGTGATGTTTCAGCTCGATCAGAGAAAATGGACGTTTTTTGCCAATGAACTTTCTCATGCATTAAGCCAGTTCGATTATGTGCTGTTTGATATGGGAGCGGGCTTATCAAAAGATCAACTGCCTTTTATTTTATCAGCAGAAGATATTTTGATTATAACAACTCCCGAGCCGACGGCCATTATGGACGCATACAGCGCTGTCAAGCACTTGGTTTTGACAGAAAATAAGCTTTCAATGAAGGTGGCTGTCAATCGGTGCCGTGACCAAAAGGAAGGGCTAGACGCTTTTGCCCGCCTCTCCCGTACAATTCATATGTTTTTGGATGTTCAGGTTCAGTTTGCCGGTTCCGTTTCTGACGATGTGATCGTGAGCAAAGCGGTTGTCGAACAGGTTCCTTTTTTCATAAAAAGCCCTCAGGCAAAAGCCAGCCGGTCAGTCCGTATTTTAGCGGACGCCTTGTTTGAAAGAGAAGAAACGAGACACAAAGAAGACAAACAGACATTTATTGAGAAATTATCTTCTTTTTTAATGAGGAGGGCTTAATTTGATTCGTGTGCTTGTAGTTGATGATTCAGCTTTTATGAGAAAAATGATAAGTGATTTTCTGACCGAGGAAAAGCAGATAGAAGTAATCGGAACTGCGAGAAACGGAGAAGAAGCGCTTAAGAAGATTGAATTATTAAAACCGGATGTTATTACTCTTGATGTGGAAATGCCGGTCATGAATGGGACAGATACGCTCCGCAAAATTATTGAGATTTATAACTTGCCGGTCATTATGGTGTCTAGCCAGACCGAGAAAGGTAAAGAATGCACAATTAATTGTTTGGAGATCGGTGCCTTTGACTTTATCACAAAGCCATCAGGCTCAATATCTCTGGATCTATACAAAATTAAAGAACAATTAGTTGAGCGTGTCGTCGCGGCAGGACTTTCCGGCAAGCGGAAACGTCCTGTTTCCCAGACAGTTCGGCCCGAACCTATTGTGCGTGCTGTCGTTAAGCCTGAATTAAGCAAACCGAAACCTGGCACGGGCAGACAAATTGTGTGTATCGGCACATCAACAGGCGGTCCACGGGCGTTACAAAAGGTGATACCGAAGCTCCCTAAGGATTTGAACGCACCAGTGGTTGTCGTTCAGCACATGCCTGAAGGGTTTACTGCTTCTTTGGCTGATCGGCTGAATCATTTATCTGACATTCAGGTAAAAGAAGCAAAAGATGGTGAAGCAGCTCTTAACGGCTGTGTTTACATAGCACCGGGCGGAAAAAACATATCCGTTATTAAAAACAGCGAAGGACTCCAGGTTGTGCTTGATAACCATGACACACCAAGCCGTCATAAACCATCTGCTGATTATTTATTCCGTTCTGTCGGGAAACTGACAGATTATGAAAAAGTAGCGGTTATCATGACCGGAATGGGCAGTGACGGCACTGCTGGGCTAAAGGAAATGCTAACAGCCGGCAATGTGAAAGCCATTGCGGAGTCTGAAGAATCTTGTGTCGTATACGGGATGCCAAAAGCTGCTGTTAAAGCGGGTCTCATTCATGAGATTAAACATGTGGAAGATATCGCAGCATCCATCACAAGCTGTGTGAAAAAAGAGAGGGTGTGATTCAAATGGATATGAATCAGTATTTAGATGTCTTTATTGATGAGAGTAAAGAACATTTACAAACATGTAATGAAAAGCTTCTTCTTTTAGAGAAAGACCCGACTGATCTTCAGCTCGTACATGATATATTCAGGGCTGCCCATACATTAAAAGGAATGAGCGCAACGATGGGCTACACGGATTTAGCACATCTTACCCATCTGCTTGAAAACGTGCTGGATGCAATCCGAAACGGAGACATGGAAGTCACCTCAGACTGGCTGGATATTTTGTTTGAAGCTCTGGATCACCTGGAAGCAATGGTTCAGTCTATTATTGATGGCGGGGATGGTAAAAGAGATATCTCGGAAGTGAGTGCCAAGCTTGATGTGAATGGTGCGCACGCTGAATCCGCTGCCTCCGCTGAACCTGCAGAAGCACAGAGTTCAGCATCTGATTGGGAATATGATGAATTTGAACGCACAGTTATACAAGAAGCGGAGGAGCAAGGCTTCAAACGATATGAAATCAAGATTTCTCTGAACGAAAACTGTATGTTAAAAGCAGTTCGTGTCTATATGGTGTTTGAAAAACTAAATGAAGTCGGAGAAGTAGCCAAAACAATTCCAAGTGCTGAAGTGCTTGAAACAGAAGATTTTGGAACTGACTTTCAAGTTTGTTTCTTAACACATCAATCAGCGGAAGACATTGAACAATTAATCAATGGCGTGTCGGAAATTGAGCATGTTGAAGTCATTCAAGGGGCTCCTTTAACATCAGCTGAAAAGCCTGAAGAATCTAAGCAAGAAGATTCACCAGCAGCAGCTGTACCTGCGAAGCAGGAGAAACAAAAACAGCCTGCTAAAAACGATGAACAGGCGAAGCATTCAGCCGGCGGATCTAAAACAATTCGTGTCAACATTGACAGGCTTGATTCTTTAATGAACTTATTTGAAGAGCTTGTCATTGACCGCGGGCGTCTCGAGCAGATTGCGAAAGAGCTTGAGCACAATGAACTGACTGAAACGGTTGAACGAATGACGAGAATTTCCGGAGATTTGCAATCGATTATTCTGAATATGAGAATGGTCCCGGTTGAAACTGTTTTTAACAGATTCCCGAGAATGATTCGCCAGCTTCAGAAAGAGCTGAATAAAAAAATTGAACTCTCGATCATCGGTGCGGAAACTGAACTGGATCGTACAGTAATTGATGAAATCGGAGATCCACTCGTTCACTTGATCAGAAACAGTATTGACCATGGTATCGAGGCGCCGGAAACACGTTTGCAAAAGGGAAAACCGGAATCAGGAAAAGTTGTGCTTAAAGCTTATCACAGCGGCAACCATGTCTTTATCGAAGTAGAGGATGACGGCGCAGGCCTTAATCGCAAAAAAATTCTGGAAAAAGCGCTTGAGCGCGGGGTCATAATGGAAAAAGAAGCTGAAACCTTAGAAGACAACCAAATTTACGAATTGATTTTTGCTCCGGGGTTCTCAACTGCTGACCAAATTTCTGATATTTCCGGCCGCGGTGTAGGACTTGACGTTGTAAAAAACAAACTGGAGTCTCTTGGCGGTTCAGTCAGTGTGAAATCAGCCGAGGGTCAAGGCTCTCTATTCAGCATCCAGCTGCCGCTTACCTTGTCTATTATTTCAGTTCTGCTGATTAAGTTGGAAGAAGAGACATTTGCCATTCCGATTTCTTCAATCATTGAGACAGCAGTTATTGACAGAAAAGACATTTTGCAAACGCATGACCGTGAAGTGATTGACTTTAGAGGGCATATTGTCCCTGTCGTTTATTTAAAAGAAGAGTTTAAAATAGAAGATACAAGAAAAGATGCGGAACAGCTCCATATCATTGTCGTGAAAAAAGGCGACAAACCTACTGCATTTGTGGTGGACTCCTTTATTGGCCAGCAGGAAGTTGTGCTGAAATCACTCGGAGATTATTTAACAAACGTCTTTGCAATTTCCGGAGCTACTATTTTAGGAGACGGAGAAGTAGCGCTCATTATTGATTGTAATGCACTGATTATTTAACCATTCGAGGAGGTGTCTCACATGACTGCAGAAATTAAAACAGGCGAAAAAATGATAGTCTTTATGGTAAATGGCAAAGAATATGCCATTTCCGTCACTCAGGTGAAATCAATTGAAAAATGGCAAAAGCCAACGAGGGTACCTGGCGTCGAACCATATATTTGCGGGGTAATCAATTTACGCGGGGTGGTGACTCCGGTTATTGATTTAAGAAAACGCCTGAATTTGCCAGAGTATGAAATTACCGATGAAACACGAATTATCATTATTGCTTATCGTGATATTGAAGTCGGCTGGATTGTGGATGAAGCGAACGATGTGATTACCGTACACGAAAGTGAAATAGAATCTGCTCCAGAAGGCGTTCAGAAAGATACGGATGTGTCGATCGAACAGATTGTGAAACAAGAGAACAGACTCTTAAATATTATTGATGCGAACGCGGTTTTGGATAAAGAATCATCTCAGTCCGCTGTGCCCGATCAAGCTTAATCTTAAAGGGGTTATGACATGAGTATTTTTAATGGAATCAAAGAAGAGCAGATGGACATTTTGCGGGAAGTCGGCAATATAGGCGCCGGCCACTCCGCCTCTGCAATGGCCCAGCTGTTAAATAGAAAGATAGATATGGAAGTCCCATTTGCAAAGCTGCTGTCTTTTGATGAGCTTGTTGATTTTTTCGGCGGCGCCGATGTCCCGGTTGCCAGCATCTTTTTAAGAATGGAAGGCGATTTAACGGGTTCAATGTTCTTTATAATGCCTTTTTTTCAGGCGGAGCAGTTTATCAGAGAGCTGATTGGAAACCCCGATTTTGACATAGAGGACTTAGGTGAAGACCACATGAGCTCATCCGCTTTGCATGAACTGGGCAATATTTTAGCGGGGTCATATTTAACAGCTTTGGCGGATTTGACGAAACTCCAGCTCTATCCAAGTGTTCCTGAAGTCTCTTTGGACATGTTCGGAGCAGTGATCAGCGAAGGGCTGATGGAGCTCAGTCAGGTTGGAGAACACGCCATTGTTGTCGACACGTCAATTTTTGACCAAAGCCATCAGCAGGAGCTGAAAGCGCATATGTTTATGCTGCCGGACTATGATTCATTTGAAAAGCTCTTTGTCGCCTTAGGTGCATCATTATGAGTACAACTGAGGCTGTTGTTATAAAGGTTGGGATTGCTGACGTGAAGATCGCCCGCTTCCCGGATACCATCCGGACCTCTGGTTTGGGCTCATGTGTGGGGCTGGTGCTTTATGATAAAGAAAAGCAAACGGCGGGTCTTGTTCATGTCATGCTTCCGGATTCGACGTTATCGAAAACTGCCGAGCTCAACCGGGCTAAGTACGCTGACACCGCCGTACAGACCACGATTGATATGCTGATAGAAGCGGGATGCCGGAAATTTGCATTAAAAGCAAAGCTGGCCGGCGGATCAGAGATGTTTAAATTTAAATCGACTAATGATTTGATGAAGATCGGACCGAGAAATGTATTAGCGATAAAAGAACAGCTGTCTTTATTTAATATTCCTATTATTAGTGAAGATACGGGCGGCTCAAGCGGCCGGACGATAGAATTTGAACCGAAGTCCTGCATGCTGCATATTCGAACTGTTAAACAAGGTGAAAAAACGATTTAATTAAGGTATTAGGGGGATAACAATGCAATCCTTGAATTATGAAGATCAGGTGCTTTGGACGCGCTGGAAAGAGTGGAAAGATCCTAAAGCCGGTGACGACTTAATGCGCCGTTACATGCCGCTTGTCACATATCATGTAGGCAGAATTTCTGTCGGACTGCCGAAATCAGTGCATAAAGACGATCTTATGAGCCTTGGTATGCTTGGTTTATATGATGCCCTTGAAAAATTTGACCCCAGCCGGGACTTAAAATTTGATACCTACGCCTCGTTTAGAATTCGCGGCGCAATCATAGACGGGCTTCGCAAAGAAGATTGGCTGCCCAGAACCTCGCGCGAAAAAACAAAAAAGGTTGAAGCAGCAATTGAAAAGCTTGAACAGCGGTATCTTCGCAATGTATCGCCCGCGGAAATTGCAGAGGAACTCGGAATGACGGTACAGGATGTCGTGTCAACAATGAATGAAGGTTTTTTTGCAAATCTGCTGTCAATTGATGAAAAGCTCCATGATCAAGATGACGGGGAAAACATTCAAGTCATGATCAGAGATGACAAAAATGTTCCGCCTGAAGAAAAGATTATGAAGGATGAACTGGTTGCACAGCTTGCGGAAAAAATTCACGAACTCTCTGAAAAAGAACAGCTGGTTGTCAGTTTGTTCTACAAAGAGGAGTTGACACTGACAGAAATCGGACAAGTATTAAATCTTTCTACGTCCCGCATATCTCAGATCCATTCAAAGGCATTATTTAAATTAAAGAATCTGCTGGAAAAAGTGATACAATAATGAATTTCATGGTTAGCGAGTGAAAAACATGTCAACACTATTATGGCTTTTAAGCTTTACGCTCCACGGCGTTCTTCTGTACGCTGTCATTATCCTGTATACGAGGCTCGCTGCAGTGAAAGAAACAGAAAAACAGCAAAAACAGATACTTGAAGAGACGGAAAACACCTTGGCGGCATTTCTGCTTGAATTAAAAGAAGAAAATGAGAAACTGATAGAAAATAAAGCTTCATCTGCAAGTCAATCAGATGAAGAATCCCAAAAGCCAGGCATTCAGACCTCTGAAACATATCAAGAGCGGGATCCAGTCCAAGAGGCAGAGAATCTTCCTGAACATATTGAAGGTCTGATTACAGAGGTTGACCGTCGGGAAGAGATTGTAAACAGTGAGGTCCAATCATTTGAAGACCAGGTCATAGAATTATATGAACAGGGATATTCGGCAAGTCAAATTGCCCAGAAAATGAAGAGCGGAAAGACAGAAATCGAGCTATTTTTAAAATTTCGCTCCAAAGGTGTAAAGGATTCTTGATTGTCGGATAAAGCTGTGTTATATTATGTCTTGGTGTTAAATACACACGCTTAACGATTTATGCAGAGGGTGCTGCAGGCGGCAGTTCTGCACAAAAATGACCTAAGCGGAGGAAAAAAACCATTATATTAGGAGGAAATAACATGTCAGTCATTTCTATGAAGCAATTGCTTGAAGCTGGTGTTCACTTCGGTCACCAAACACGCCGTTGGAACCCAAAAATGAAGCGTTACATTTTCACGGAGCGTAACGGAATCTACATCATTGACCTTCAAAAAACAGTCAAAAAAGTAGAGGAAGCTTACAACTTCACTAAAAATCTTGCTGCTGAAGGCGGAAAAATCCTTTTCGTCGGAACAAAAAAACAAGCTCAAGATTCTGTTAAAGAAGAAGCTCAACGCTCTGGCATGTACTATGTCAACCAACGCTGGTTGGGCGGTACATTAACAAACTTCGAAACAATCCAAAAACGTATTAAACGTCTTAAAGACATTGAAAAAATGCAAGAAAACGGTACGTTTGATGTACTTCCTAAAAAAGAAGTCGTTCAATTGAAAAAAGAATTAGAGCGTCTTGAAAAATTCCTAGGCGGAATTAAAGATATGAAGGATCTTCCTGATGCATTATTCATCATCGATCCTCGCAAAGAGCGCATCGCTGTTGCGGAAGCTCGCAAATTAAACATCCCTATCATCGGTATCGTAGATACTAACTGTGATCCAGATGAAATCGATGTTGTTATCCCAGCGAACGATGACGCTATCCGCGCTGTTAAACTTCTAACTTCTAAAATGGCAGATGCAATCTTAGAAGCGAAGCAAGGCGAAGAAGAAGCGGAAGTTGCTGAAGAAACTGCACCAGAAACAGAAACAACAACTGCGTAACCTATTCAAAAGGTGATAAGAGGGACTGCCTTTTATCACCTTTTTTCAAGAAAAATGTGTAATATACATACTCTTGTTTAAACATATAAGGAGGAATACAAATGGCAATTACTGCACAGCAAGTAAAAGAACTGCGTGAAAAAACTGGCGCGGGCATGATGGATTGTAAAAAAGCGTTAACTGAAACTGACGGAGATATGGACAAAGCAATTGACCTTTTAAGAGAAAAAGGGATTGCAAAAGCAGCGAAAAAAGCTGACCGTATCGCAGCAGAAGGTTCTACTCTTATTAAAACTGACGGCAACAAAGGCGTTATCCTAGAAGTAAACTCTGAAACTGATTTCGTTGCGAAAAACGAAGGTTTTAAAGAGCTTCTTAACACTTTAGCTGACCACCTTCTTGCAAACACGCCAGCTGATGTTGAAGAAGCAATGGGCCAAAAAATAGAAAATGGCTCAACTGTTGAAGAGTACATCACAAGCGCAGTTGCTAAAATCGGTGAGAAAATCACTCTTCGCCGCTTTACAGTTCTTACAAAAGACGACAGCTCTGCATTCGGTGCGTACCTTCACATGGGCGGCCGCATCGGTGTATTAACTGTTCTCAACGGTACAACTGATGAAGAAACTGCGAAAGATATCGCAATGCACGTTGCTGCAGTTAACCCTCGTTACATTTCTCGTGATCAAGTATCTGAAGAAGAAACAAATCATGAGCGTCAAATCTTAACTCAGCAAGCCCTCCAAGAAGGCAAACCTGAAAACATCGTAGCGAAAATGGTTGAAGGCCGTCTGAACAAATTCTTCGAAGAAATTTGTCTATTAGACCAAGCGTTCGTTAAAAACCCAGATGAAAAAGTGAAACAAGTTATTGCAGCGAAAAACGCTACTGTTCAAACTTTTGTCCGCTATGAAGTTGGAGAAGGCATCGAAAAACGTCAAGAAAACTTTGCTGAAGAAGTAATGAACCAAGTGAAAAAATAATGGTGAAAAGATTTCGCGGCTAAGTCGCGTCTTTTCAGGCAGTATAGGGGACACATTTTGTGTTCCCTATTTTTAAAACTATATTTACAAACCTTTTTTTCTCTTGCATAATAGAAAACGGCAATGTTTACACTTGGAGGTTATCATGGAAAAACCAAAATACAAACGTATCGTATTAAAGCTTAGCGGGGAAGCATTGGCAGGAGAACAGGGAAATGGAATTAACCCGACTGTCATTCAATCCATTGCAAAGCAAGTGAAGGAAATCGCTGAGCTTGAAGTCGAAGTGGCTGTTGTAGTAGGCGGCGGCAACTTATGGCGCGGAAAAACAGGAAGTGATCTGGGCATGGACCGCGCGACTGCTGACTATATGGGAATGCTGGCGACAGTAATGAATTCGCTTGCTCTTCAAGACAGCTTGGAAACACTCGGAATCCAGTCCAGAGTGCAAACATCCATTGAAATGAGACAAGTTGCTGAACCGTACATAAGAAGAAAAGCGATACGCCACTTAGAGAAAAAACGTGTCGTTATTTTCGCTGCGGGTACAGGAAACCCATATTTCTCAACTGATACGACAGCTGCACTGCGGGCTGCTGAAATTGAGGCAGACGTTATTTTAATGGCTAAAAATAACGTTGACGGTGTGTATAATGCTGATCCTAGAAAAGATGAATCAGCTGTTAAGTATGAATCACTTTCTTATCTTGACGTTCTTAAAGACGGCCTGGAAGTCATGGATTCAACAGCTTCCTCTTTATGCATGGACAATGACATTCCGCTTATCGTCTTTTCTATTATGGAAGAAGGAAATATCAAACGTGCCGTTATCGGTGAATCAATCGGAACGATCGTGAGGGGGAAATAACGTGTCAAAAGAAGTATTAACTCAAACAAAAGAAAAAATGGAAAAAGCAATTGCTGCTTATCAGCGCGAATTGGCTACTGTACGCGCAGGCCGTGCAAATCCATCATTATTAGATAAAGTAACGGTTGAATATTACGGAGCGCAGACACCTTTAAATCAGTTGTCTTCTATTAACGTGCCTGAAGCTCGTATGCTCGTTATCACACCATACGACAAAACAGCAATTGGCGATATCGAAAAAGCGATTTTAAAAGCTGATTTAGGTCTTACACCAACAAGTGACGGCAATATGATTCGAATTGCAATTCCGGCACTAACAGAAGAGAGACGGAAAGAATTAGTGAAAGTTGTAAAAAAATACGCTGAAGAAGCAAAAGTCGCTGTTCGTAACGTTCGCCGTGATGCTAACGATGATCTCAAAAAACTTGAGAAAAACGGAGACATTACTGAGGATGAACTGCGTGCTTCCACTGAAGACGTTCAAAAACTGACAGATGAATATGTGTCAAAAATTGACAGTGTCACAAAAGACAAAGAAAAAGAAATCATGGAAGTTTAATGAAAAACTATGTACAATAGATAATAGTGAAAAGACCCTCTCATGTTTACAGGGGGTTTTTTTGTTAATACTGTTGATTACATTGATTATCAACAGGTAATGTAACCTTTTTGGGTGACGGAGGAATCTCATGCTCAACATACTCAAAAATTGGAAGAATCAGCAAACTGCGGCTTCCAACTTAGAACGTTATACAAAAGAAGACATACTTAAGGGAGAAATTCCCGAACACATCGCCATTATCATGGATGGAAATGGCCGTTGGGCTAAAAAACGCTCTCTTCCCAGAATTGCAGGCCACCATGAAGGGATGAAGGTGGTAAAAAGGACCACGAAGCTCGCAAACGAATTAGGTGTCAAAGTACTGACATTGTATGCATTTTCAACAGAAAACTGGAAAAGACCGAAAATGGAAGTCGATTTTTTAATGAAGCTACCGGAAGAATTTTTGAATACGTATCTTCCAGAGCTTGTTGAGGAAAATGTACAGGTTCGGATCATTGGGGATGAAACGGCTTTGCCCGCGCACACATTACGTGCGATTGAAAAAGCTGTACAGGACACGGCGCAAAACGACGGAATGATCCTTAATTTTGCTCTTAACTATGGAGGCCGTACTGAAATTGTCAGTGCTGCAAAATCACTCGCGGAAAAAGTGAAGGAAGGCTCTTTGAATATTGAAGACATTGATGAATCGCTTTTTTCTACTTATTTGATGACTGAATCTTTGCAGGATCCTGAACTTTTAATTCGAACGAGCGGCGAGATAAGGCTGAGTAATTTTATGCTATGGCAGGTTGCCTACAGTGAATTTGTCTTTACTGACGTCTTGTGGCCTGACTTTAAAGAAGATCACTTCTTGCAGGCGTTAGGAGAGTTTCAGCAGAGAGGCCGGAGGTTTGGCGGAATTTAGAGGATGGTGGACATGAAACAAAGAATTTTGACAGGTGTTCTGGCAGCAATTGTATTTTTATTTTTGGTTATTGTCGGGAAATTGCCGTTCACCATATTAATTTATGCTATGGGCAGTGTGGCGCTTTTTGAACTTTTACGGATGAAAAAGCTGAAGCTGGTTTCACTGCCGGGTTTGATCGGTCTTTTATTATTGTGGATGTTCTTATTGCCAAGCCAGTATTCGTTTTTTGAAGCGGACGGAATTTCCAAAATGGAAATCGCTTTATTTGCGGTACTGCTATTGCTGACTTACACAGTGTTGGTCAAGAACACCTTTACTTTTGATGAAGTCGGGTTTATTACGCTTGCAGCAATTTACATCGGAATGTGTTTTCATTATTTTATCGAAATCAGAAATCTTGACCAATTCGGATTAACATACATTTTTTATGCGTGTGTTGTTATTTGGTCCACCGATTCCGGTGCCTATTTTGTCGGTAAATCGCTTGGGAAGCGGAAACTGTGGCCTGAAATCAGTCCGAATAAAACAGTTGAAGGGTTTGCAGGCGGAATTGTCATCGCACTTGTATTGGCGACGATTTTTCAGCTTGTTGCACAACTTCCGATTCCGTATATCTATCTGCTGTTGATCACGCTGTTTTTGTCTGTTTTTGGACAACTGGGAGATTTAGTGGAATCCGCCTTGAAAAGACATTACGATGTAAAGGATTCTGGGAATATCCTTCCCGGGCATGGCGGTATATTAGACCGTTTTGACAGTTTCTTGTTTGTCATGCCTTTCTTGTACTTTCTGCTTGCCCTTTTTTCATAAAAAAGTCTAATATGAATATGAGACTGATCATGCAGCAATAAGAATAGGAGTAGTGGCAACTTTGAAAAATATTTGTCTTTTAGGAGCAACAGGATCAATCGGCGAACAGACTCTTGATGTACTGCGTGCACATCAAGACCAATTTCAGCTGGTATCTATGTCGTTTGGCAGAAATATTGATAAGGCCGTTCCAATGATTGAGGTCTTTCAGCCGAAGTTTGTCTCTGTCGGTGATCTGGATACATATCATAAATTAAAACAAATGTCTTTTTCTTTTGAATGCCAAATCGGGCTGGGAGAAGAAGGACTGATAGAAGCAGCAGTGATGGAGGAGGTTGACATTGTTGTCAACGCTTTGCTTGGAAGCGTCGGTCTTATCCCGACATTAAAGGCAATTGAACAGAAAAAAACAATTGCGCTTGCAAATAAGGAAACTCTTGTCACTGCAGGGCATATAGTAAAAGAACATGCTAAGAAATATGATGTTCCGCTGCTGCCTGTTGACAGTGAGCATTCAGCCATTTTTCAAGCTCTTCAAGGCGAACAGGCTAAAAACATTGAACGCCTCATCATTACGGCATCCGGCGGAAGTTTTCGGGACAAGACGCGGGAGGAGCTCGAATCAGTAACAGTTGAAGATGCATTAAAACATCCAAACTGGTCAATGGGTGCAAAAATTACAATTGATTCGGCTACAATGATGAATAAGGGATTAGAGGTGATCGAGGCACACTGGCTTTTCGATATACCTTATGAACAAATTGATGTGGTTTTACATAAGGAGAGCATCATCCATTCAATGGTTGAGTTCCATGATAAAAGTGTGATCGCACAGCTCGGAACTCCGGATATGAGAGTCCCCATTCAATATGCGCTCACTTATCCTGACCGATTGCCATTACCAGATGCGAAAAGGCTTGAATTATGGGAAATCGGCAGCCTTCATTTTGAGAAAGCTGATTTTGACAGGTTCCGATGCTTACAATTTGCTTTTGAATCAGGTAAAATAGGAGGAACAATGCCGACAGTGCTAAATGCGGCAAATGAAGTAGCTGTCGCTGCCTTTTTAGCTGGCAAGATACCGTTTTTGGCTATTGAAGACTGTATCGAAAAGGCACTAACCCGCCATCAATTACTGAAAAAACCGAGCCTGGCGGACATTCAAGAAGTGGACAAAGATACCCGGGGATACGTCAATTCAATACTCACATAAGGTGGTATGTTCGTGAATACAGTTATAGCGTTTATCATTATTTTCGGAACGCTCGTTTTCTTCCATGAACTGGGCCATTTATTGCTAGCCCAAAGAGCGGGAATTCTCTGCCGTGAATTTGCGATCGGCTTCGGTCCAAAGATTTTTTCTTTCAAAAAAAATGAAACAGTTTATACGATCAGGCTGCTTCCGGTCGGCGGATTTGTTCGTATGGCCGGCGAAGATCCGGAAATGATTGAGGTGAAACCCGGATACACGGTCGGGCTTCTGTTTAATAAGGAAGATCAAGTTGAGAAAGTCATCATCAATCAAAAGGAAAAATATCCGGATGCATTAGTCATTGAAGTGGAAACAGCGGATCTAGAGCATGACATGAAGATCACCGGTTATGAACAGGGGAAAGAGGACGAACTTTCCAGCTTTACTGTCAGCGAAACATCCTTTTTTATTGTAGACGGAGAAGAAGTGCAGATTGCGCCGTATAATCGCCAATTTGGTTCCAAACCTGTGTGGCAGCGGATTAAAGCAATTGCTGCAGGGCCGATTATGAACTTTATTTTAGCTTACGTCATTTTAGTGATGCTTGGGCTGATTCAAGGCGTACCGTCAAATGAACCTATGCTCGGGCAGCTGACAGACAATGGACGGGCAGCTGAAGCAGGGCTAAAAGAAGGGGATTATATCCAAAGCATTAACGGAGAGAAAATGAGGTCTTGGACTGACATTGTCTCCGCTGTAAAAGAAAACCCGGAGAAAGAAATGGACGTTGCAGTAAAAAGAGATAACAAAACGCTTCATATTTCGGTGACTCCGGAAGCTGTTAAAGATGAGAACAAAAAAACAATCGGACGTTTCGGTTCCTATGCGCCGACTGAAAAAGGCGTACTCTCAGCGGTTGCTTACGGCGCGACATCAACAGTTGATGTCACCAAAGCCATTTTAACCAATCTGAGCAAATTAGTAACAGGCCAATTTAAACTCGATATGCTGTCAGGTCCTGTCGGCATATATGACATGACAGACCAAGTGGCGAAAACAGGGATCGTGAACTTATTTCAGTTTGCGGCGTTTTTAAGCATTAATCTTGGGATTGTCAACCTGCTTCCGATTCCGGCACTTGACGGAGGAAGACTGTTGTTTCTATTTATTGAAGCGATTCGGGGCAAACCGATTAACAGGGAAAAAGAAGCATTTGTTGTGTTTATCGGAGTAGCTTTCTTAATGCTTCTTATGCTGGTTGTCACATGGAACGATATCCAGCGGCTGTTTTTGTAAACGAAAAGTAAATCAATCAGAGGTGCGAAGAAATGAGACAAAGCTTGACGCTTATTCCTACGCTCCGTGAAGTTCCAGCTGATGCCGAAGCAAAAAGTCATCAGCTTCTTCTGAGAGCAGGATTTATCAGACAGAATACGAGCGGGGTATACAGCTATATGCCTCTTGCGTATAAGGTGATTCAAAACATTCAGCAGATTGTTCGAGAAGAAATGGAGAAAATTGATGCCGTAGAAATGCTCATGCCTGCGTTGCAGCAGGCAGAGACATGGCAGGAATCAGGCAGATGGTATACGTATGGTCCCGAACTGATGAGACTAAAAGACCGTCATGGCCGTGAATTTGCTTTAGGGGCAACGCATGAAGAGGTTATCACTTCGCTTGTTCGCGATGAGGTTAAATCTTATAAGCGTCTCCCTCTGACTCTTTATCAAATTCAGTCTAAGTTCAGAGATGAAAAACGTCCTCGCTTCGGTTTGTTAAGAGGCCGCGAATTTATTATGAAGGATGCGTACTCTTTCCATGCATCTGCAGAGAGCCTGGATGAAACGTATCAAAAAATGTACGAGGCCTATTCTAATATTTTTGCCCGCTGCGGCATTAATGTAAGACCTGTTATCGCTGATTCAGGCGCAATGGGAGGAAAGGATACGCACGAATTTATGGCACTTTCTGCGATCGGAGAGGATACGATTGCGTATTCTGATGAATCACAGTACGCGGCTAATATCGAGATGGCTGAAGTTCTTCACCAGGAAGTTCCTTCAGATGAAGAGCCTAAAGCTCTAGAGAAGGTTCATACGCCTAACGTGAAAACAATCGAAGAACTGACTGCGTTCTTGCAGGTTTCGGCTGAAGCGTGCATTAAGTCAGTATTGTTTAAAGCTGATGACCGTTTTGTCTTAGTGCTTGTAAGAGGGGATCATGAAGTTAACGATATTAAAGTGAAAAACTTGCTTCATGCAGAAGTTGTAGAGCTTGCCACACATGAAGAGGTCATTCAGCAGCTCGGAACAGAGCCAGGCTTTGTAGGCCCTGTCGGTATTCATCAGGATGTGGAAGTATATGCCGATCAAGCTGTGAAAGCAATGGTTAATGCTGTTGCCGGGGCAAATGAAGGAGATCATCATTATAAAAATGTCAATGTGAATCGTGACGCGCAAATTAAAGAATTTGCTGATCTTCGTTTTATTAAAGAAGGTGATCCTTCACCAGACGGCAAGGGAACGATCCGTTTTGCTGAGGGAATCGAAGTCGGACAAGTCTTTAAGCTCGGAACACGCTATTCAGAAGCGATGAATGCGACATATTTAGATGAAAACGGACGCGCGCAGCCAATGCTGATGGGCTGTTACGGAATCGGTGTGTCAAGAACGCTTTCTGCTATTGCTGAACAGCATCACGATGAAAAAGGATTAATATGGCCAAAAAGCGTTGCCCCGTACGATCTTCATATTCTTGCATTGAACATGAAAAACGATGGGCAAAGAGAGCTTGCTGAAAAGCTGTATGCCGATTTAAAAGCGGAAGGCTATGAAGTGCTCTATGACGACCGTGCTGAGCGTGCCGGTGTAAAATTCGCTGATTCAGATCTAATCGGCCTTCCAATCCGCATCACTGTCGGAAAACGGGCTGACGAAGGAATCGTCGAAGTGAAAATTCGTCAAACTGGTGAGTCAACTGAGATTTCAGTAGACGAATTATCTGCGTTTATCAGCAAGCAGTAATCACCATAACGATTTATCAAAAAACATGTTAAAATAGAAATAATAGAAGGTACCTCATTGCCTGAGGTACCTTCACTTATGATGTTTTTAGGGAGGGATACTGTCTTAATGGAACAGTTATCAGTAAACAGAAGGCAGTTTCAAATTCTTCTGCAGCAGATTAATATGACAGATGATACCTTCATGACATACTTTGAACATGGCGAGATTAAAAAGCTGACAATTCACAAAGCTTCTAAATCTTGGCATTTTCATTTTCAATTTAAATCTTTGCTGCCTTTTCAAATATATGACACATTAACAATGAGGCTGACGCAATCGTTTGCCCACATAGCAAAAGTGACATCTTCAATTGAAGTTCAGGATGCCGAGGTCAGTGAAAGTATCGTTCAAGACTACTGGTCACGCTGCATTGAAGAACTGCAGGGCATTTCGCCGCCGATCATCAGTCTTTTAAACCAGCAAAAACCGAAGCTGAAGGGCAATAAACTGATTGTCAAAACCAAAACAGATACAGAAGCGGCTGCGCTAAAGAACAAATACAGTTCCATGATACAAGCAGGCTACCGTCAATTTGGCTTTCCGGATCTTCAGCTTGATGCTGAAATATTTGTATCCGAGCAGGAAGTTCAAAAGTTTCGGGAGCAAAAGCTTGCGGAAGACCAAGAGCGGGCTATGCAGGCCTTGATTGAAATGGAGAAGAAAGATAAAGAAAGTGATGAAGACCAAGCACCATCTGGTCCTCTTGTTATCGGTTATCAAATTAAAGATAACGAGGAAATCCGGACACTTGACAGCATCATGGACGAAGAACGAAGAATTACGGTCCAAGGTTATGTGTTTGATGTGGAGACGCGCGAGCTGAAGAGCGGGCGCACGCTGTGTATCTTCAAAATTACAGACTATACAAATAGTATTTTGATCAAAATGTTTGCACGTGAAAAAGAAGATGCGGCACTGATGAAGTCTCTGAAAAAAGGAATGTGGGTAAAAGCACGCGGAAGCATTCAAAATGATACATTTGTCAGAGACCTTGTCATGATCGCAAATGACGTAAACGAAATAAAAGCAAAAACCCGTGAAGATTCAGCACCTGAAGGAGAAAAAAGAGTGGAATTGCATCTTCATTCCCCAATGAGCCAAATGGATGCTGTTACGGGTATCGGAAAGCTTGTCGAACAGGCGAAAAAATGGGGGCATGAGGCCATCGCTTTGACTGACCATGCTGTCGTTCAATCCTTCCCTGATGCGTATTCTGCGGCCAAAAAGCATGGAATTAAAATGATTTACGGGATGGAAGCGAATCTCGTGGATGATGGCGTGCCAATTGCTTATAATGCCGCACATCGTCTGCTCGAAGAAGAAACTTATGTTGTTTTTGACGTTGAGACGACAGGATTGTCTGCTGTATACGATACCATTATTGAGCTGGCTGCAGTAAAAGTAAAAGGCGGAGAAATTATTGATAAATTTGAGGCGTTTGCGAACCCGCATCGTCCGCTTTCCGCCACAATCATAGAGCTGACAGGGATCACTGATGATATGCTACAAGACGCTCCGGATGTCGTAGATGTAATAAGAGATTTCAGAGAATGGATTGGCGATGATATCCTTGTCGCTCATAATGCAAGCTTTGATATGGGATTCTTAAATGTAGCCTATAAAAAGCTTCTTGAAGTCGATAAAGCTAAAAACCCAGTCATTGACACGCTAGAACTAGGACGTTTTCTCTATCCGGAATTTAAGAACCACCGGCTGAACACACTTTGTAAAAAGTTTGATATCGAACTCACACAGCATCACCGTGCGATCTATGATACTGAGGCAACCGCTTATTTGCTTCTGAAAATGCTGAAAGACGCAGCTGAAAAAGGTATTCAGTACCATGATGAGTTGAATGAAAATATGGGTCAGTCCAATGCTTATCAAAGATCAAGACCGTATCACGCAACATTACTTGCCGTGAACAGCACGGGACTTAAAAATTTATTTAAGCTTGTGTCACTTTCTCATATTCATTATTTTTACAGAGTGCCGCGTATTCCGAGATCTCAGCTTGAGAAATACAGGGAAGGGCTGCTGATCGGTTCTGCCTGTGACAGGGGAGAGGTTTTTGAGGGAATGATGCAAAAATCGCCTGAAGAGGTGGAAGATATCGCGTCATTCTATGATTACCTTGAGGTTCAGCCGCCTGAAGTGTATCGTCACTTGCTGGAGCTTGAACTGGTCCGTGATGAAAAAGCGCTGAAAGAAATTATTGCGAATATCACGAAGCTGGGGGAAAAGCTTAATAAACCGGTTGTTGCTACGGGAAATGTTCATTACTTGAATGATGAGGATAAAATCTACAGAAAGATTTTAATATCCTCACAAGGCGGGGCAAATCCGCTGAATAGGCATGAACTGCCGAAAGTGCATTTCAGAACGACAGACGAAATGCTTGAAGCTTTTTCTTTCTTAGGTGAAGAAAAAGCGAAGGAGATCGTAGTCACCAATACCCAAAAGGTTGCTTCTTTAGTTGATGACATCAAGCCGATTAAAGATGATTTATATACGCCGAAAATCGAAGGCGCTGATGAAGAGATCAGAGAAATGAGCTATCAGCGTGCAAGAAGCATTTACGGAGAAGAGCTGCCTGAAATTGTCGAAGCGCGGATTGAAAAAGAGTTAAAGAGTATTATTGGCCACGGATTTGCTGTTATTTACTTGATCTCTCACAAACTTGTAAAACGTTCACTAGATGACGGGTATCTCGTTGGTTCCCGTGGTTCCGTAGGATCTTCATTAGTTGCGACACTTACTGAGATTACTGAGGTAAACCCGCTGCCGCCGCACTATGTTTGTCCTGAGTGTCAGCATTCTGAGTTCTTTAATGACGGTTCTGTCGGTTCTGGTTTTGACCTGCCTGACAAGACATGTCCTCATTGCGGAACGCCTTTGAAAAAAGACGGCCATGATATTCCATTTGAAACGTTCTTAGGATTTAAAGGGGACAAAGTACCTGATATCGATTTGAACTTCTCAGGGGAATATCAGCCGCAAGCACACAATTACACAAAAGTATTGTTCGGAGAAGACAATGTATATCGTGCGGGAACAATAGGCACGGTGGCAGAAAAAACAGCCTACGGTTATGTAAAAGGCTATGCCGGAGACAACAATCTTCATATGCGCGGTGCCGAAATAGATCGGCTCGTACAGGGATGCACAGGTGTAAAACGTACAACTGGACAACACCCTGGCGGTATTATCGTAGTTCCGGATTATATGGATATTTATGATTTTTCACCGATCCAGTTCCCGGCAGATGCCACAGGTTCAGAGTGGAAAACGACTCATTTTGACTTCCACTCCATCCATGACAATCTGTTAAAACTTGATATTCTTGGACACGATGACCCGACTGTTATTCGGATGCTTCAAGACTTAAGCGGAATAGATCCGAAAACAATTCCGACGGATGATCCTGAAGTGATGAAGATCTTCCAGGGAACCGAATCACTCGGTGTGACTGAAGAACAGATTGGCTGTAAAACGGGCACTCTTGGAATTCCTGAATTCGGAACCCGATTTGTCCGGCAGATGCTTGAAGATACAAAGCCGACCACTTTTTCTGAGCTCGTTCAGATTTCAGGCTTGTCTCACGGAACTGATGTATGGCTTGGCAATGCACAGGAGCTCATCCACAATAATATTTGTGAGCTGAGTGAGGTTATCGGCTGCCGTGATGACATTATGGTTTATTTAATCTATCAAGGCCTTGAGCCGTCCCTTGCCTTTAAAATCATGGAATTCGTGCGTAAAGGAAAAGGATTAACGCCTGAATGGGAAGAAGAAATGAAAAATAACAATGTCCCAGACTGGTATATTGATTCTTGTAAAAAGATTAAATACATGTTCCCGAAAGCCCACGCCGCGGCATATGTCTTAATGGCAGTCCGCATTGCTTACTTTAAAGTGCATCATGCTCTTTTGTATTATGCGGCTTATTTTACCGTTCGTGCAGATGACTTTGATATCGATACAATGATCAAGGGCTCTACAGCAATCAGAGCGGTAATGGAGGATATAAACGCTAAAGGACTTGATGCTTCACCGAAGGAAAAGAACCTTCTGACTGTTTTAGAATTAGCGCTTGAGATGTGTGAGAGAGGCTATTCATTCCAAAAAGTCGATTTATATCGCTCTAGCGCTACAGAGTTTATTATTGACGGCAACAGTCTTATTCCGCCGTTTAACTCTATTCCAGGGTTAGGGACGAACGCTGCTTTGAACATTGTAAAAGCTCGCGAAGAAGGCGAATTCCTCTCAAAAGAAGATTTGCAAAAGAGAGGGAAAGTATCAAAAACGATTTTAGAGTACTTAGATCGCCACGGCTGTCTGGAATCACTGCCTGATCAAAACCAATTGTCACTGTTCTAATATGGAAAGCAGAATTTCTCAGAAATTCTGCTTCTATGCATACATAAGCGCAAAAAGTGCCATCGTAATATTAGAGTTTCTGTCACTTGCTTAGGTATGAAGGTAAGCGTATATCCATTTGCAATAAAAATATGGTTATGGTATAGTTTTATTGGAAATGCTAACGATTACCGAGGCAAAGAGTGGGGAAACCCGCTCTTTTGTATTGAACAGGAGAATTTTGTCTCGACATGTTCATCGTTTACTTTTTAGCCCCTGCTCTTTTGAAGCAGGGTTTTTATGCAGAGTGACGAGACGAATATGAGATCGACAGCACAAGGAGGAAGAACATGAGCAAAAAAGTGACTGACACCGTTCAAGAAATGGCTCAGCCAATCGTAGACAGCCTTCAGCTGGAACTCGTTGACATTGAATTTGTCAAAGAGGGCCAAAGCTGGTTCCTTCGCGTGTTTATTGATTCCGATGACGGTGTGGATATTGAGGAATGTGCCAAAGTAAGCGAAGCTTTAAGCGAAAAGCTTGATGAGGCAGACCCAATCAGCCAAAATTACTTTCTTGAAGTCTCATCTCCAGGAGCTGAGCGTCCGCTAAAGAAAAAAGCCGATTTCGAAAAATCACTAGGGAAAAACGTATACATTAAGACGTATGAGCCTATTGACGGCGTAAAAGTGTTTGAAGGTGAACTGGCTGAATTTGATGGACAAACAGTGACAGTTGAGATCACGATCAAAACAAGAAAGAAACGGATCAATATTCCGTATGAAAAGATAGCTAATGCAAGATTAGCTGTTACATTCTAATGAATACAAATGTTTAAGGGGGGAGACCGTTAAATGAGCAGTGAATTATTAGATGCTCTCACGATTCTTGAAAAAGAAAAAGGCATCAGTAAAGAAATTATCATCGAAGCAATCGAAGCTGCGTTAATTTCTGCTTATAAGCGGAATTTTAATCAAGCGCAAAATGTACGGGTGGATCTAAACCGTGAAACTGGCTCCATCCGTGTATTTGCAAGAAAAGATGTCGTTGACGAAGTATACGACCAGAGATTAGAGATCTCAATTGAAGAGGCACAGGGCATCCATCCGGAATATATGGTCGGAGATGTCGTCGAAATCGAAGTTACACCTAAGGATTTCGGGCGCATAGCTGCTCAAACAGCGAAGCAGGTCGTCACACAGCGTGTGCGCGAAGCTGAGCGCGGCGTGATCTATTCTGAATTTATCGACCGTGAAGAAGACATCATGACAGGGATCGTCCAGCGTCTGGACAATAAATTTATCTACGTGTCTTTAGGCAAAATAGAAGCCTTGCTGCCGGTTAATGAGCAAATGCCGAATGAAAGCTACAAGCCCCATGACCGCATTAAGGTATATATCACAAAAGTAGAAAAAACAACGAAGGGCCCGCAGATTTATGTGTCAAGAACACATCCAGGCCTGTTAAAGCGTTTGTTTGAAATTGAAGTGCCTGAAATTTATGATGGAACTGTCGAGCTAAAATCTGTTGCCAGAGAAGCCGGCGACCGTTCAAAAATTTCTGTTCGCACAGATGATCCTGACGTGGATCCTGTCGGTTCATGCGTAGGGCCTAAAGGCCAGCGTGTGCAAGCAATCGTCAATGAATTAAAAGGTGAAAAAATTGACATTGTCAACTGGTCCAGTGATCCTGTAGAATTTGTCGCGAATGCGCTCAGCCCTTCCAAAGTGCTTGATGTCATCGTTAATGAAGAAGAAAAAGCGACAACTGTTATTGTTCCTGATTACCAGCTGTCTCTGGCAATTGGCAAAAGAGGACAAAACGCACGCTTAGCTGCTAAACTGACAGGCTGGAAGATTGATATTAAGAGCGAAACGGACGCAAGAGAACTTGGAATCTATCCGAGAGAACTTGAAGAAGATGATGAGCCGCTCTTTACGGAGCCTGAAACTGCTGATTCGGATGAATAAGAGGTGACTTTAGGTGAATAAACACAAAAAGATCCCATTACGCAAATGTGTAGTGACTGGTGAAATGAAGCCTAAAAAGGAACTGATCCGAGTTGTACGGTCAAAAGAAGGCGAAATCTCAGTGGACCCGACCGGAAAAAAGAATGGGCGGGGTGCTTATTTAACGCTGGATAAAGAGTGCATCTTAGCAGCAAAAAAGAAAAACACTTTGCAAAATCAATTTCAATCACAAATCGATGACCAGATTTTCGATGAATTGCTGGAACTGGCGGAAAAGGTGAAAAAATAAAATGTCTGGAATGGAATGGTTTCCCTTGCTGGGTCTGGCCAATCGAGCTCGTAAGGTCGTGTCAGGCGAAGACTTGGTAATAAAAGAAATCAGGAATGCGCGTGCAAAGCTTGTCCTGCTTACAGAGGATGCATCATCTAACACAGCAAAAAAAGTAACTGACAAGTGCAATTATTATAAAGTCCCTTATAAAAAAGTCGAGAGTCGCGCGGTTCTTGGACGCTCTATCGGTAAAGAAGCCCGTGTCGTTGTCGCCGTCACTGACCAAGGTTTTGCGAATAAGCTGATCAGCTTGCTCGATTAATATTTTTGGGGGTGAACGAATGGCTAAAATGAGAGTATACGAATATGCAAAAGCGTTAAATGTTTCAAGTAAGGAAATTTTGACCGCACTGAAGAACATGGATTTAGAAGTGAATAATCACATGGCCATGCTTGAAGAAAAGGCCATTAAAAAGCTTGATGCCAAATATAAAAAAGGCGGCGCAGCTGCTAAATCTCAAAAGCCAGCAGAAACGAACAAAAACAAACAGCCACAAGGGGTTAATCAGCAATCAGCTGGAAATCAACCAAATAAAATTCGAGACGGAAAGAAGAATGACGTGCAGAATAATCAATTTAACAAAAACAAGAAGAATAACAACAACAAAAAAAATAAACGCAACAACAATAATAAAAACCAACATCAGCAAAAGCCTGTAAAGCCGAAAAAAGAGCTTCCTGAGAAAATTACATTCTCTGGCACTTTAACAGTTGGCGCACTTGCTGAAGAGCTTGGCAAAGAGCCTTCAGAAATCATTAAAAAGCTGATGCTTCTTGGCGTAATGGCAACTATTAACCAAGAGCTTGATAAAGACACAATCGAACTCATTGCATCAGAATATGGTGTTGAAACAGAAGAGGTCATTGTGCTTGAAGAAACAGAGCTGGAAAAATACGAAGAGCCTGATAATGAAGAGGATCTTGAAATTCGTCCTCCTGTCGTGACAATCATGGGCCACGTTGACCATGGGAAAACAACGCTTCTTGACAGCATCCGTAAAACAAAGGTTGTTGAAGGAGAAGCAGGCGGAATCACTCAGCATATCGGCGCTTATCAAATTGAAGAGAACGGCAAGAAAATCACGTTTTTGGATACACCAGGCCACGCCGCATTTACAACAATGCGTGCACGCGGTGCAGAAGTAACTGATATTACGATTCTTGTCGTAGCTGCCGATGACGGTGTCATGCCGCAAACAGTTGAAGCGATTAACCATGCAAAAGCAGCAGAGGTTCCAATCATCGTTGCTGTGAATAAAATAGATAAAGAATCCGCAAACCCTGACCGTGTGATGCAAGAACTGACGGAATACGGACTTGTCCCTGAAGCTTGGGGCGGAGAAACCATTTTTGTGCCGCTTTCCGCTTTAACTGGAAAAGGCATTGATGAGCTCGTTGAAATGATTTTGCTTGTCAGTGAGGTAGAGGAACTGAAAGCGAATCCGAACCGTCAGGCAAAAGGAACGGTTATTGAAGCTGAACTCGATAAAGGCAGAGGGTCAGTCGCGACATTGCTCGTACAGACTGGAACACTGCATGTCGGTGATCCGATCGTAGTCGGCAATACATTTGGCCGTGTCCGTGCAATGGTTAACGACATTGGCCGCCGTGTGAAAACTGCCGGCCCGTCAACTCCGGTTGAAATTACCGGTTTGAATGATGTCCCTCAAGCGGGAGACCAATTCCTTGTCTTTAAGGATGAAAAAACAGCTCGTTCTGTCGGTGAAGCCCGTGCTTCGAAACAGCTTGAAGAGCAGCGCAGCGATAAAGCGAAGCTCAGTCTTGATGATTTATTCGAGCAAATTAAGCAAGGTGATGTAAAAGACATCAACCTCATCGTAAAAGCTGACGTTCAAGGATCTGCTGAAGCTTTAACGGCTGCACTTCAAAAAATTGAAGTAGAAGGCGTTAAAGTGAAAATCATCCATACAGGCGTTGGTGCGATTACTGAATCAGACATTATCTTGGCATCTGCTTCCAATGCAATTGTTATCGGGTTTAATGTGAGACCGGACGGAAATGCTAAGAGTACGGCTGAAGCTGAAAATGTAGATATTCGACTTCACCGTATCATTTACAAAGTAATCGACGAGATTGAAGCTGCCATGAAAGGTATGCTTGATCCTGAATATGAAGAAAAAGTAATTGGTCAAGTAGAAGTACGCCAAACATTCAAAGTATCTAAAATCGGTACAATTGCCGGCGGATATGTTACTGAAGGAACCATTACGCGCGACAGCGGCCTCCGTTTAATTCGTGACGGCGTCGTCATCTTTGAAGGCGAAGTAGATGTTCTGAAACGCTTTAAAGACGATGTGAAAGAAGTTTCACAAGGCTATGAATGTGGTATTACAATTAAGAAATACAATGACATTCGTGAAGGTGACATCCTTGAAGCGTTTGTCATGCAAGAAATTGAAAGAACGTGATCGGATTTGCGGAGTGTGAATGCATCATTTATGATGCAGGATCGCTAAAAGAAAAGCGTGCCGTTCTGAAGCGGGTTTTAACCAGGGTTCAAAACAAGTTCAATGTTTCGATTTCGGAGATTGGCTATCAGGACACCTGGCAAAGAACCAGCTTCGGAATCGCCGCTGTTTCTTCCTCTCGCGTTCAAACAGAAAAAGAACTGCAACGCGTCCTAGCGTTTATCGATTCTTTTCCTGAAATTGAACGGACGATCACTAGGACAGAGTGGTTTTAACTTAGAGGTGATTGAATTGAGTATGAGAGCAAACCGTGTCGGCGAGCAAATGAAAAAAGAACTCGGTGATATTATCAGCCGCAAGCTGAAAGACCCGAGAATTGGTTTTCTGACAGTAACGGATGTACGTGTATCAGGTGATTTGCAAATTGCAAAGGTGTATATCTCGGTTCTCGGTGACGAGAAAAAACGGGAAGAAGCGCTGAAAGGGCTGGCAAAAGCGAAAGGATTTATCCGATCCGAAATCGGCAGCCGCATCAGACTTCGAAAAACGCCTGAAATTGAATTTGAGTTCGATGAATCAATCGATTACGGGAATCGGATCGAAACACTGATTCACGAATTACATTCAGAGAAACCATCTGAATAAAAAATGAGAGGATAGGCGTATATCGTCTGTCCTCTTTCTTCGTTTAAAAGAAAAAAGCTCAAAAGAAGGAGTGAAAGGCAAATGGTTAACGGAGTTCTCCTTTTACATAAACCTGTTGGCATGACATCGCACGACTGTGTCATGAAGATCCGAAAGCTGTTAAAAACAAAAAAAGTAGGACATACAGGAACGCTCGATCCGGAAGTGTCAGGCGTGCTTCCGATTTGTGTAGGAAGAGCGACAAAAATAGTCGAATACTTAACTGAAAAATCTAAAACGTATGATGCAGAAATAACGCTTGGCTTTTCAACCACTACAGAGGATCAAACCGGAGAAACGGTGGAAACAAAGCCTGTCAATCACGACATTGATAAAGCGGATGTAGAAAAGGTTTTAAACAGTTTAAAGGGGAAACAAGAACAAATTCCGCCCATGTATTCCGCTGTAAAAGTAAACGGCAAAAAATTATACGAATACGCAAGAGCAGGGATTGAAGTAGAACGTCCAAAACGTATGATAACCATTGAAGACATTGCCCTGACGACAGAGATTAAACATCATGGAGAAACCGCAAGCTTCCGGTTTACAGTGACTTGCTCCAAAGGGACCTATGTAAGGACGCTGGCGGTCATGATCGGAGAAAAGCTCGGATATCCGGCTCATATGTCTCATTTAATCCGTACGGCATCCGGAGATTTTTCTCTCGACGAATGCTTTACTTTTGATGAGCTCGAAGCACAGGCCCAATCCGGAACCGTGGAAGAGCATACAGTTCCTATTGAACGTGCGCTCAATCATTTGCCGAAATGGATCATAAGTGATACATTAGCTAAGAAAGTAGAAAATGGGGCTTTGCTTGAGACGCCCGAGCAGTTTTCTGAAATGACAAGTGAAGACCGTATCGCCGTCTTTACTGAATCCGGAACCTGTTTGGCGATCTATTTCCCTCATCCTGCAAAAAAAGGGCTGTTAAAGCCGGCAAAAGTATTGATGCAAAAAAGCGAACAATAGAAAAAAGGTGACCGTTCTGTGAAGACGATACATATTACACATCCTCATCATTTAATAAAAGAGGAGCAGGCAAAATCAGTGATGGCGTTAGGATATTTTGACGGCGTTCATCTCGGGCATCAAAAGGTAATCGGCACAGCGAAGCAAATAGCCGAAGAAAAAGGTCTGACATTGGCTGTGATGACCTTTCATCCCCATCCTTCTCACGTGTTGGGCAGAGATAAGGAACCTAAGGATCTGATTACGCCTCTTGAAGACAAAATAAATCAAATTGAACAATTAGGTACAGAAGTTCTGTATGTCGTTAAATTTAATGAAGTGTTTGCTTCTCTTTCTCCTAAGCAGTTTATAGACCAGTATATTATCGGCCTTAATGTGCAGCACGCAGTGGCAGGCTTTGACTTTACGTACGGCAAATACGGCAAGGGAACAATGAAGACCATGCCGGATGATTTAGACGGAAAAGCTGGGTGCACAATGGTAGAAAAATTAACGGAGCAGGATAAAAAAATCAGTTCTTCGTATATCCGTACCGCGCTTCAAAACGGAGATGTTGAATTGGCGAATGTCTTGCTTGGACAACCTTATTTTATTAAAGGAATTGTCATTCATGGTGATAAAAGAGGGCGGACCATCGGGTTTCCGACAGCGAATGTCGGTTTAAATAACAGCTATATCGTCCCGCCCACAGGTGTATATGCCGTAAAAGCGGAAGTGAACGGCGAAGTTTACAATGGCGTTTGCAATATTGGCTATAAGCCAACGTTTTATGAAAAGCGCCCTGAGCAGCCTTCCATCGAGGTCAATCTGTTTGATTTCGATCAAGAGGTATATGGAGCCGCTATAAAAATCGAATGGTACAAACGGATTCGGAGCGAGCGGAAATTCAATGGCATCAAAGAATTAACAGAGCAAATTGAGAAAGATAAGCAGGAAGCCATCCGTTATTTCAGCAATTAACGGAAATAACTTGCAACGCACGCAAATTTTATTCTAAAATATTTGCATATAGGCACGATTTTTAGTATGATAGTTTTCGTAGTCTTAAAACCATTGCTTGGCAATCCGAAGTCACCGACGGTTGCTAGGTAACTGGGGCTAAATATGATTTGGAGGTGAAACAGGATGGCAATTACTCAAGAGCGTAAAAACCAACTCATCAATGAGTTCAAAACACACGAATCTGATACTGGATCTCCAGAAGTTCAGATCGCTATCCTAACTGACTCAATTAACAACTTGAACGAGCATTTACGTACTCACAAGAAAGACCACCACTCACGTCGCGGTCTTCTTAAAATGGTAGGTAAGCGTCGTAATCTTCTTACGTATCTGCGTAATAAAGACGTAACTCGTTACCGTGAGTTAATTAACAAACTAGGCTTACGTCGATAATCGTAAAAAGCGGGAGGATTCCCGCTTTTTTATCGTATTAAAGCGAAATTTCTTATAACAAATCATTGAAATCCTTTTACATACTACTTTGACATTGATATGTTCAATTCATTTCGTTCATAATAGGAGTAATTGATTATTTCACACAACGAAGAGAGGAGTTCGTAATTGTATGGGACAAGAAAAACATGTCTTTACCATAGATTGGGCCGGAAGAACGCTTACCGTTGAAACCGGCCAGCTTGCCAAACAGGCAAATGGTGCTGTGATGATCCGCTACGGTGATACAGCAGTACTTAGTACAGCAACCGCTTCAAAAGAACCTAAACCGCTTGATTTCTTCCCTCTTACTGTAAACTATGAAGAAAGATTATATGCGGTAGGGAAAATTCCGGGCGGATTTATTAAAAGAGAAGGACGTCCAAGTGAAAAAGCGGTTCTTGCCAGCCGTTTAATTGACCGTCCGATCCGTCCTTTGTTTGCCGATGGATTCCGTAATGAAGTTCAAGTCATCAGCATTGTCATGAGTGTTGACCAAAACTGCTCTTCAGAAATGGCTGCCATGTTCGGTTCATCTCTTGCACTTTCTGTATCGGATATTCCGTTTGAAGGACCGATTGCAGGGGTTACTGTCGGACGCATTGATGATCAATTTATCATTAACCCGACAGTCGATCAGCTTGAAAAAAGCGACATCAATCTTGTCGTTGCCGGCACGAAAGATGCGATTAACATGGTAGAAGCGGGAGCGGACGAAGTTCCTGAGGAAATCATGCTTGAGGCCATTATGTTCGGCCATGAAGAGATTAAACGCCTGATTGCATTCCAAGAAGAAATTGTTGCAGCAGTCGGCAAAGAGAAATCTGAAATTAAGCTCTTTGAAATTGATGAAGAGCTTAATGAAAAAGTAAAAGCTTTGGCAGAAGAGGATCTGCTGAAAGCCATCCAAGTTCATGAAAAGCATGCCCGTGAAGATGCCATTAACGAAGTGAAGAACGCAGTTGTGGCAAAATTCGAGGATGAAGAACATGATGAAGACACAATCAAGCAAGTGAAGCAGATTTTATCCAAGCTGGTGAAAAATGAAGTTCGCCGCCTGATTACTGAAGAGAAAGTAAGACCGGACGGCCGCGGTGTCGATCAAATCCGCCCGCTCTCTTCAGAGGTTGGCCTCTTGCCAAGAACGCACGGTTCAGGTCTATTTACAAGAGGACAAACTCAAGCCCTCAGCGTATGTACGCTAGGTGCTCTGGGAGATGTGCAAATCCTTGACGGCTTAGGTGTCGAAGAGTCAAAACGGTTTATGCATCATTACAATTTCCCGCAATTCAGCGTTGGGGAAACAGGACCGATGCGCGGACCGGGACGTCGTGAAATCGGACACGGAGCACTGGGTGAGCGTGCGCTTGAGCCAGTTATTCCGTCTGAAAAAGACTTCCCTTATACTGTCCGTCTTGTTTCAGAAGTGCTTGAATCAAACGGTTCTACATCTCAAGCAAGCATTTGCGCAAGCACACTTGCAATGATGGATGCTGGTGTACCGATTAAAGCGCCAGTTGCTGGTATTGCGATGGGTCTTGTCAAATCAGGCGAACATTACACTGTCTTGACTGACATCCAAGGCATGGAAGACGCGCTCGGAGATATGGACTTTAAAGTAGCAGGAACCGAAAAAGGCGTAACGGCCCTGCAAATGGACATTAAAATTGAAGGCCTTTCCAGAGAGATTCTTGAAGAAGCGCTTCAGCAGGCGAAAAAGGGCAGAATGGAAATCCTCAACAGCATGCTTGCAACATTAAGCGAATCAAGAAAAGAGCTTTCTCGATATGCGCCTAAGATCTTAACAATGACCATTAATCCTGATAAAATCCGCGATGTCATCGGACCAAGCGGAAAACAAATCAATAAGATCATCGAAGAAACCGGTGTTAAAATTGATATTGAGCAGGACGGCACAATCTTTATTTCCTCTACAGATGAAAGCGGCAACCAAAAAGCGAAAAAAATCATCGAAGACCTTGTTAGAGAGGTTGAAGTCGGCCAACTTTACCTAGGTAAAGTGAAACGGATTGAAAAATTCGGTGCTTTCGTTGAAATTTTCAGTGGAAAAGACGGTTTGGTGCACATTTCAGAGCTTGCGCTTGAACGCGTAGGGAAAGTTGAAGATGTTGTAAAAATCGGAGACGAGATTCTTGTCAAAGTCACTGAAATTGATAAACAAGGACGAGTGAATTTATCCCGCAAAGCGGTGCTCCGTGAAGAGAAAGAAAAAGAAGAACAACAATCTTAAATGAAAACATAAAAGGAGCCTGGGAGACCCGGCTTCTTTATTTTGAAGCTTTTCAAAAGCAGGCGGGTTCTACCTTGTCCTTCTCCTTCATAATGTGAGGTGAGGGGGGACAGAACATGTACAAAAAATTTGTACCGTTTGCCGTTTTTTTATTTCTTTTTTTTGTCTCATTTGAGATGATGGAAAATCCGCATGCACTTGATTATATAGGGGCAATGAAAAAAGATACGGTGACTGTCACGGCGTCAAAAGACCCGTTATATGAAGAATTGCTTCAAAAAGCGCCGGAGTACGAAGTTAAGCCCCAGAATGCAAGAATTGATAAAGTGTGGAAAAGCATTCCAGGCTACAATGGATTAAAGGTCAATATTGAACAATCATATAAAAAAATGAAAAAGCATGGTGAGTTTCGGGAAAAAGATTTGGTGTACAGTCAAGTAAAACCAAGTGTTCATCTTGAGTCACTTCAGCCTGAGCCTATTTATAAAGGAAATCCTGACAAACCGATGGTGGCTTTTTTAATCAATGTGGCATGGGGAAATGAGTATTTGGAAAAAATGCTCCCTATTCTGCAAAAGCACCAGGTTAAAGCTACGTTCTTTTTAGAAGGCAATTGGGTGAGAAACAATGTACAGCTCGCTAAGAAGATTGCAAAAGACGGACATGAAATCGGAAATCATTCATACAATCATCCGGATATGAGCAAACTGACTACAGGAAGAATTTCCGAGCAGCTCGACAAGACTAATGAACAAATAGAACAAACGATCGGCGTTAAGCCAAAGTGGTTCGCTCCGCCAAGCGGAAGTTTCAGAAAAGCGGTTATCGACATTGCAGCAGAGAAACAGATGGGAACAGTCATGTGGACAGTTGATACAATCGATTGGCAAAAGCCGGCTCCGTCTGTACTTCAGACGAGAGTGTTAAGCAAGATACATAATGGTGCCATGATTTTAATGCATCCGACTGACCCTACGGCGGAAAGTCTTGAAGCGCTGATTACACAGATAAAAGACAAAGGATATGCGCTTGGAACAGTCACTGAACTAATGGATGAAACAAGACTATTGAAGTAACAGATGAAGGCAGCTTGTCTTTGAATAGGAGGAACAAATTTGATTAAACGATATACGTGTCAAAATGGTGTAAGAATTGTGCTGGAAAATAACCCGACAGTCCGTTCTGTTGCGATCGGCGTATGGATCGGCACAGGTTCGAGACATGAAACGCCGGAGATAAACGGAATTTCTCACTTTTTAGAGCACATGTTCTTTAAAGGGACGAGCACAAAATCTGCACGCGAGATAGCAGAATCTTTTGATCGTATTGGCGGCCAGGTCAATGCGTTTACTTCAAAGGAATATACCTGCTACTATGCAAAGGTGCTTGACGAGCATGCGAATTACGCGCTGGACGTATTAGCAGATATGTTCTTTCATTCAACGTTTGATGAAAACGAGCTGAAAAAAGAGAAAAATGTAGTATATGAAGAAATTAAAATGTATGAAGATGCGCCGGACGACATTGTACATGATTTATTGAGCAAAGCCACTTACGGCAATCATTCTTTAGGCTACCCAATTCTAGGCACGGAAGAAACGCTTGCTTCCTTTAACGGTGACTCTCTCAGACAATACATGCATGATTATTATACGCCGGACCGAGTGGTGATTTCGGTAGCGGGCAATATATCTGACAGTTTTATCAAAGATGTAGAAAAATGGTTCGGGTCATACGAGGCGAAAGGCAAAGCGACAGGCCTTGAGAAGCCTGAGTTCCACACGGAAAAACTGACGAGAAAAAAAGAAACAGAGCAGGCTCATTTGTGCCTTGGATTTAAAGGCTTAGAGGTTGGCCATGAACGTATTTATGATTTAATCGTCCTCAACAATGTGCTCGGAGGCAGCATGAGCAGCCGGCTGTTCCAAGATGTGCGTGAAGATAAAGGACTTGCTTATTCTGTTTACAGCTATCACAGCTCATATGAGGACAGCGGAATGCTCACTATTTACGGTGGAACGGGTGCAAATCAGCTTCAGCAGCTGTCGGAAACAATTCAAGAAACCCTTGCCACATTAAAACGTGACGGCATTACCTCAAAAGAACTGGAAAACAGCAAAGAACAAATGAAGGGAAGCTTAATGCTGAGCTTAGAAAGCACAAACAGCAAAATGAGCCGAAACGGAAAAAATGAACTGCTGCTCGGCAAACATAAAACATTAGATGAAATCATCAATGAATTAAACGCCGTGAACTTAGAGCGTGTTAACGGCCTTGCCAGACAATTGTTTACCGAAGACTATGCATTAGCACTTATCAGCCCTTCCGGCAATATGCCGTCTTAAAAAGGAAAGCCTGCTCCATAATGGAGCAGGCATTTTTTAATCCCTTTCATCATACATAGTACAAGGGGGTGACAGACATGCGGCTCAGTGAATTATCAGGAAAGGAAATTGTAGACATCAAAAGAGCTGAACGGCTCGGAGTGCTCGGCCAGACCGATTTGGAAATCAATGAACAGGATGGACAGATTACAGCACTCCTCATTCCCACAGTTAAGTGGTTTGGTTTGAGAAAGCAAGGTCATGACATTCGTGTCCCATGGCACCATATTCAAAAGATCGGTTCAGATATGATTATATTAGATGTACCTGAGGAAATGCCTCCTCGACAAGAGTAAATAGCCCAATTGACTGTGAAGCGGGCTCTAAAGAAAACATCTGAAACATCGGCTGCCGGAGCCGATGTTTTTTTATATGGAAAAAGCGCATCTTTTATATTCACCAGTATTTTCTTTTGATCATAAGATGAAGGGGAGCTTAACAACTAGAGATCCAGTATATACAAAGAAGGTGAACGTTTAGAATGTTAACCGGATTGAAAATTGCAGTTATCGGCGGTGACGCAAGACAGCTCGAAATTATAAGAAAGCTCACTGAACAGCAGGCTGACATCTATCTTGTCGGTTTTGACCAATTGGATCACGGTTTTACCGGGGCAGTAAAATGCAATATTGATGAAATTCCTTTTCAGCAAATAGACAGCATCATTCTTCCAGTATCCGCGACAACAGGAGAAGGTGTCGTATCGACTGTATTTTCTAATGAAGAAGTTGTGTTAAAACAGGACCATCTCGACAGAACGCCTGCACATTGTGTCATTTTCTCAGGAATTTCTAACGCCTATTTAGAAAACATTGCAGCTCAGGCAAAAAGAAAACTTGTTAAACTGTTTGAGCGGGATGACATTGCGATATACAACTCTATTCCGACAGTAGAAGGAACGATCATGCTGGCTATTCAGCACACGGATTATACGATACACGGATCACAGGTGGCCGTTCTCGGTCTGGGGCGCACCGGGATGACGATTGCCCGTACATTTGCCGCGCTCGGGGCGAATGTAAAAGTGGGGGCAAGAAGTTCAGCGCATCTGGCACGTATCACTGAAATGGGGCTCGTTCCTTTTCATACCGATGAGCTGAAAGAGCATGTAAAAGATATAGATATTTGCATTAATACCATACCGAGTATGATTTTAAATCAAACGGTACTTTCTAGCATGACACCAAAAACCTTAATATTGGATCTGGCCTCACGTCCCGGGGGAACGGATTTTAAATATGCCGAGAAACAAGGGATTAAAGCACTTCTTGCTCCCGGGCTTCCAGGGATTGTCGCTCCTAAAACAGCTGGGCAAATCCTTGCAAACGTCTTGAGCAAGCTTTTGGCTGAAATACAAGCTGAGGAGGGGAAATAAGGATGTCTTCATTAAAAGGAAAAAGAATCGGGTTTGGGCTGACCGGGTCGCATTGCACATATGAAGCGGTTTTCCCGCAAATTGAGGCGTTGGTCAACGAAGGAGCTGAAGTCCGTCCGGTTGTCACATTTAATGTAAAATCTACAAATACCCGATTTGGAGAGGGCGCAGAATGGGTTAAAAAAATTGAAGACCTGACTGGATATGAGGCCATTGATTCGATTGTAAAGGCAGAACCTCTTGGGCCGAAGCTGCCCCTTGACTGCATGGTCATTGCGCCTTTAACAGGCAATTCAATGAGCAAGCTTGCAAATGCCATGACGGACAGTCCGGTGCTGATGGCGGCAAAAGCGACAATCCGAAACAATCGGCCTGTCGTTCTGGGTATCTCGACAAATGATGCTCTTGGTTTAAACGGAACAAATTTAATGAGGCTCATGTCAACAAAAAATATCTTTTTTATTCCATTCGGGCAAGACGATCCCTTTAAAAAACCGAATTCAATGGTAGCCAAAATGGATCTGCTACCGCAAACGATTGAAAAGGCACTCATGCACCAGCAGCTTCAGCCGATTCTAGTTGAGAATTATCAGGGAAATGACTAAATTTACAGAAAATCTTTCCCAAACTAAAAAATTCGGTCATCACCCGCATATTCTATGGTAAAATAAAACGTAAAATCATAGTCAAATCAATTCAATGAAGCTGATTGGCGGAAGGAGTTTTACAGATGGGAAGAGGTTTACACGTAGCTGTTGTCGGAGCGACAGGGGCTGTGGGACAACAAATGCTTAAAACACTTGAAGACAGAAACTTTGAAATGGACACACTTACATTGCTATCTTCAAAACGCTCTGCGGGGACAAAAGTCACGTTTAAAGGCCAAGAGCTGACTGTTCAGGAAGCTTCTCCTGAGAGCTTTGAAGGGGTAAATATTGCTTTGTTCAGCGCCGGCGGAAGCGTATCACAAGCATTGGCACCAGAAGCTGTAAAACGCGGCGCTATTGTTATAGATAATACGAGCGCGTTCCGCATGGATGAAAATACACCGCTTGTTGTGCCAGAAGTGAATGAGGCAGATTTGCATGAACACAACGGCATTATTGCCAATCCAAACTGCTCTACAATCCAAATGGTTGCGGCACTTGAACCGATCCGCAAAGCATATGGCTTAAACAAGGTCATCGTATCAACTTACCAGGCAGTATCAGGAGCGGGTAATGAAGCTGTAAAAGAGCTTTACAGCCAAACACAGGCGATTTTAAATAAAGAAGAAATAGAGCCTGAGATCATGCCTGTAAAAGGTGACAAAAAACACTATCAAATCGCCTTCAACGCGATTCCGCAAATCGATAAATTCCAAGATAACGGCTATACGTTTGAGGAAATGAAAATGATAAATGAAACGAAAAAAATCATGCACATGCCTGACCTTCAAGTAGCGGCTACATGTGTGAGACTGCCAATCCAAACTGGGCACTCAGAGTCCGTCTATATCGAAATAGACCGTGATGACGCTACCGTTGAAGATATTAAAAATCTATTGAAAGAAGCTCCGGGCGTGACACTTCAGGATGATCCAAGCCAGCAGCTTTATCCGATGCCTGCTGATGCTGTCGGCAAAAACGATGTGTTTGTGGGCCGCATCCGCAAAGACTTGGACAGAGCAAACGGTTTTCATTTATGGGTTGTTTCTGATAACCTATTAAAAGGCGCGGCATGGAACTCTGTTCAAATTGCAGAAAGCCTGAAAAAACTAAACCTCGTATAAAAGAGAGAATTTTTTAAAGACGAATAGAAGAGAGTAAGGCGCTATCAGCCTGCTCTCTTCTGTTACGTCCGAATAATTTGGAGTGAAAACAGTGAAGATAATTGTTCAAAAGTTCGGCGGAACATCAGTAAAAGATGATAAAGGCCGCAAACTGGCTTTAGGGCATATTAAAGAAGCAATCAGTGAAGGATATAAGGTTGTCGTTGTCGTTTCAGCGATGGGCCGAAAAGGAGACCCGTATGCAACAGATTCTTTGCTCGGGCTGCTTTACGGCGATCAGTCAGCGATTTCTCCTAGGGAACAGGATTTGCTTTTATCTTGCGGAGAGACTATTTCCTCTGTCGTCTTTACAAGCATGCTGCTTGATAACGGTGTGAAAGCAGCTGCGCTGACAGGGGCTCAGGCTGGCTTTTTAACGAATGATCAGCATACCAATGCGAAAATCATTGAAATGAAACCGGAGCGTTTATTCAGTGTGCTCGCCAATCATGATGCGGTAGTCGTCGCAGGCTTCCAGGGCGCAACTGAAAAGGGTGATACAACTACAATCGGCAGAGGGGGCAGCGATACGTCTGCAGCCGCACTCGGAGCAGCTGTTGATGCGGAATACATCGATATTTTCACCGATGTAGAAGGCGTGATGACTGCTGACCCAAGAGTGGTGGAAAATGCAAAACCGCTTCCTGTTGTGACGTATACAGAAATCTGCAACCTGGCGTATCAGGGGGCCAAGGTCATTCATCCGCGTGCTGTGGAAATCGCAATGCAGGCCAAGGTTCCGATCCGCGTCCGTTCGACTTATTCGAATGATAAAGGTACATTGGTGACATCACATCACTCTTCCAAGGTCGGCAGTGATGTTTTTGAAAGGCTGATTACGGGAATCGCCCATGTCAAAGATGTCACGCAGTTCAAAGTGCCTGCGAAAATCGGCCAGTATAACGTTCAGACTGAAGTGTTCAAGGCTATGGCAAACGCTGGAATCAGTGTCGATTTCTTTAACATTACACCTAGTGAAATCGTCTATACGGTAGCCGGAAATAAAACAGAAACAGCTCAGCGTATTTTAATGGATATGGGCTATGATCCAATGGTGACGAGAAACTGCGCGAAGGTATCGGCGGTCGGCGCGGGCATTATGGGTGTTCCCGGTGTTACGTCCAAAATTGTATCGGCTCTTTCAGAAAAAGAAATTCCGATCCTTCAGTCGGCTGACAGCCATACGACGATATGGGTGCTCGTCCATGAAGCGGATATGGTTCCTGCTGTAAACGCTTTGCATGAAGTGTTTGAACTTTCGAAGTAAATGTGATTGAATCATGATGAGGTGAATAAAATGAATTTCGGAAATGTGTCTACAGCGATGATTACACCCTTTGACAATAAAGGGAACGTAGACTTTCAAAAACTGTCTACACTGATTGATTACTTGTTGAAAAACGGAACGGATTCTTTAGTAGTAGCGGGAACAACTGGAGAATCTCCGACCCTTTCAACTGAAGAAAAAATTGCGCTTTTTGAATATACGGTAAAAGAAGTAAACGGACGGGTGCCCGTTATCGCTGGTACTGGAAGCAACAACACGAAAGATTCCATTAAGCTGACAAAAAAAGCTGAGGAAGCGGGCGTGGACGCTGTTATGCTTGTTACCCCGTATTACAATAAACCTTCTCAAGAAGGAATGTACCAGCATTTTAAAGCAATTGCGGCAGAGACATCTCTTCCGGTTATGCTCTATAATGTTCCTGGCCGTACGGTTGCTTCTCTTGCTCCTGAAACGACGATCCGTTTGGCGGCGGACATTCCGAATGTGGTTGCGATTAAAGAAGCAAGCGGAGACCTCGAAGCGATTACAAAAATTATTGCTGAAACACCGGAAGACTTCTATGTCTATTCAGGGGATGACGCTCTGACGCTTCCTATTCTTTCAGTTGGAGGAAGAGGAGTTGTATCAGTGGCGAGCCATATTGCAGGCTCTGATATGCAGCAAATGATCAAAAATTATACGAATGGGCAAACAGCTAATGCGGCACTGATCCATCAGAAACTGCTGCCGATTATGAAGGAACTGTTTAAAGCGCCTAATCCTGCTCCAGTCAAAACAGCGCTTCAGCTGAGAGGTCTTGATGTCGGTTCTGTGCGTCTGCCTCTAGTCCCGTTAACTGAGGATGAACGTCTGAGCTTAAGCAGCACGATCAGCGAACTGTAAGAAAATTTCATACAGTGAAACAAACGCGGTCATTCTCACATTCAGCTGAGTTTGACCGTTTCTTTTACATATTGGTTTTCCCTAAACCTTCTGCTTTATCTTGTTTTCTAAATTTACTTTCAGTTATAATAGGAACAAGTGATGATGGACGGGTATGAGACTAGGAGGATATAGATTTTGAAAAAGAAAAATACAGAAAACGTTAGAATTATCGCCCTTGGCGGTGTCGGAGAGATTGGGAAGAACCTTTATGTCATTGAAATTGACTCAGACATATTTGTCGTTGATGCCGGCCTTATGCATCCAGAAAACGAAATGCTCGGTATTGATGTAGTGATTCCTGACATATCATATTTGATTGAACGGGCTGACCGCGTCAAGGCAATCTTTTTAACGCACGGGCACGATGAAAATATCGGCGGCGTTTTTTACTTATTAAACAAGCTGTCCGTTCCAGTGTACGGAACAAAACTGACGCTTGCACTGTTAAGAGAGAAATTAAAACAATACGGACATAACCGAAAAACTGATTTAAGAGAAATTCACTCAAAATCTGTCATTACATTTGAATCAACAAAAGTATCGTTCTTTAGAACGATTCACAGCATTCCTGATTCTGTAGGTGTGAGCTTTAAAACATCACTTGGATCTATTGTATGCACGGGAGACTTCAAATTTGACCAAACACCTGCACTTAATCAGACGTGCGACATTGGCGAGATCGCCAAGATCGGCAATAGCGGCGTGCTCGCTCTGCTTTCTGACAGTGCAAATGCGGAACGGCCGGGTTACACCCCTTCGGAAGCGGCTGTCAGCGGAGAAATTTCGGATGCGCTGTATAATTCACAGAACCGGGTGATTATTGCTGTTTTCGCATCCAATATTAACCGGATTCAGCAAGTCATTCATGCAGCGGCTCAAAATGGCAGAAAGATTGCCGTAGCCGGAAAAAATCTTCAATCTGTCCTGCAGCTGGCGAGAAAGTTAGGATACATTGAAGCAGATGATGAATTGTTTATTTCTGTACAGGATGTCAAAAAATATCCGAAGCGCGAAGTGGCCATTATTACAGCCGGAAGCCAAGGTGAACCATTAGCTGCTTTGACAAGAATGGCAAACAAAGCTCACAAACAGCTGAACATTGAAGAAGGGGATACGGTGGTCATTGCGTCAACTCCGATTCCCGGGCAGGAACTCATTTACTCTAAAACAGTAGATCTTCTTGCGAGAGCCGGTGCACAAGTCATCTTTGCCCAAAAGCGTGTTCATGTATCAGGCCACGGCTCACAAGAAGAGTTAAAGCTGATGATCAACCTGCTTAAACCAAAATATTTGATTCCTGTAAACGGCGAATACAGAATGCAAAAAGCTCATTCAAAAATCGCTGAAGAAACCGGCATGAAGCGCAGTGACATCTTCTTAATTGAAAAAGGAGACGTCGTTGAATTCCGCGGCCAAAACGTAAAAATTGGGGATAAAGTTCCTTACGGCAATATTTTAATTGATGGTTTAGGTGTCGGTGATATCGGCAATATCGTATTGAGAGACCGCCGCTTGCTTTCACAGGACGGAATTTTAATCGTTGTCATTACACTTGATAAACAAAAGAAACATCTTGTATCAGGACCAGAAATTATCACTCGCGGCTTTGTTTATGTAAGAGAGTCTGAAGGTCTAATCGTACAGGCTACTGAGCTCGTCCGGTCCATCGTGACAGAAGCGACTGAAACATCAAATGTCGAATGGTCAACGCTGAAGCAGGCAATGCGGGATGCTTTGAACCAATTCCTTTATGAAAAAACGAAACGTAAACCGATGATCATCCCAATTATTATGGAAGTATAATGACTGACTAAAGACCGGAGCTGCTCCGGTCTTTATTTTTTGTCCTTCAAGCCGGGATTGAATGAAGTATCTTTGTTCATAATACAAAGAGAAACTCGGAAAGGATGAAAGCGAGATGGATCATCGTATGGAAAACACAGAAGAAGAGCGTCCTGAAAAAAATGATGCGAAGGACAGCATTATGAATAAAATACAGCAGCTTGGTGAAACGACGCTTCCGCAGCTGCCCCAAGATACAAATATTCATTGTCTGACCATTATCGGACAAATTGAAGGCCATGTTCAGCTTCCTCCGCAAAACAAAACAACAAAATATGAACATGTCATCCCGCAGATTGTGGCAATTGAACAAAATCCCAAAATTGAAGGCTTGCTGATCATATTAAATACTGTCGGAGGAGATGTTGAAGCTGGTCTTGCAATAGCGGAAATGCTTGCATCTTTATCGAAACCGACCGTTTCTATCGTGCTTGGCGGGGGGCATTCCATCGGCGTTCCGATTGCTGTATCCTGTGATTACAGCTATATCGCCGAAACAGCAACGATGACGATTCATCCAGTTAGGCTCACCGGGCTGGTCATCGGGGTGCCGCAAACGTTTGAATACCTGGATAAGATGCAAGAAAGAGTTGTTAAATTTGTGACAAGCCATTCCAATATAACCGAAGAGAAATTTAAAGAGCTAATGTTTTCAAAAGGAAACTTAACACGCGATATCGGAACAAATGTAGTCGGTAAGGATGCAGTTAAATACGGATTGATCGATCACGCAGGCGGTGTCGGACAGGCAATCAATAAACTGAATGAGCTCATCGACGAAGCAAGGAAAGAAGAAGGACGGATGATTCAATGATTCTTTATACCGTGATGCCGCAGGAAATTGTGTTTGCAGAACAGAACCAAGAGACAAGCGCACATGAGCAAATTGAATATAAAGGTGTACCGCTTCTAGTCGAAATGAAAGGGAATGAAGCGGAAGTCATTCAAATCATGAGCACCAATCCAATGCATTTTCTGCATCCGGACATTTCACCCGGACAAAAGCTGAAATTAAACGTATAAGAATCCAACCCTTTTTTAAGGGCAAAATATGCTATAATAGGGGAATCCTACAGAAAAAACGCAGCCTGTAAACGGCTGCTTTCTTCATTATGTATGAACTTACATTTTTTAACGCAGTAAGGTGATGAGTGTGGCAAAGAAAAAACGAAAATCAAGAAAAAAACAGGCGAAACAGCTAAATATAAAATACGAGCTCAACGGATTGCTGTGTATAGCCATTTCAATTATCGCAATCTTGCAGCTGGGGGTAGTCGGGCAAACGTTTATCTATTTGTTCCGCTTTTTTGCTGGAGAGTGGTTTATTTTATGCTTGTTAGGTTTATTGGTGTTAGGAGTCTCACTGTTTTGGAAGAAAAAAACCCCAAGCCTTTTAACGAGACGAAAGGCCGGGTTGTACTGTATCATCGCAAGCATATTGCTGCTTTCTCACGTGCAGCTATTTAAAAATTTGACGCACAAAGGGTCTATTGAGTCTGCAAGCGTGGTGCGCAATACGTGGGAATTGTTTTTAATGGACATGAATGGCAGCTCTGCTTCACCTGATTTAGGCGGAGGGATGATCGGTGCGCTGCTGTTTGCGGCTTCACACTTTTTGTTTGCGTCGACTGGTTCTCAGATCATGGCGATTGTCATGATTTTGATCGGAATGATTTTAGTAACAGGACGCTCGCTACAAGAAACGCTAAAAAAGTGGATGAGCCCGATTGGACGTTTTATAAAAGAACAATGGTTAGCATTTATTGATGATATGAAATCCTTCAAATCAAATATGCAGTCATCGAAAAAAACGAAAGCGCCGAGCAAAAAACAAAAACCGGCCCGCAAAAAACAGCAAATGGAACCGGAGCCTCCTAATGAAGAGGGGGATTATGAAACAGTATCGCCTCTTATTCATTCAGAGCCGATTATCTCAAGCTTTTCTGATCGTAATGAAGAGGAAGAGTCTCCAGTTATAGAAAAGCGCGCCGAACCTGTGTCGAAGCCGCTTCAGGACATCCAACCGGAGACAGGTGATCAGGAAACTGTTTCTGCTCCTCCTATGACCTTTACAGAGCTCGAAAATAAGGATTACGAGATGCCGTCACTGGATTTGCTGGCAGATCCGAAGCATACCGGCCAGCAGGCTGATAAAAAGAATATTTATGAAAATGCCAGAAAGCTTGAACGCACATTCCAAAGCTTTGGCGTAAAGGCGAAAGTCACACAGGTTCATCTCGGACCGGCCGTAACAAAATATGAAGTATATCCTGATGTCGGAGTGAAGGTTAGCAAAATTGTCAATTTAAGCGATGATTTAGCGCTTGCGCTTGCTGCGAAGGATATCAGGATCGAAGCGCCTATACCAGGCAAATCAGCAATCGGAATTGAAGTTCCAAACGCAGAAGTGGCAATGGTTTCGCTGAAGGAAGTGCTGGAGTCTAAATTGAATGACAGACCGGATGCGAAGCTGTTAATTGGACTCGGCCGCAATATTTCAGGTGAAGCTGTATTGGCTGAGTTAAACAAGATGCCCCACCTTTTGGTCGCAGGCGCAACCGGTAGCGGGAAAAGTGTCTGTGTCAACGGCATTATTACAAGTATTTTAATGCGCGCGAAACCGCATGAAGTGAAAATGATGATGATCGATCCTAAAATGGTAGAGCTAAATGTCTACAACGGGATTCCGCATTTGCTTGCTCCGGTTGTAACCGATCCGAAAAAAGCGTCGCAGGCTTTGAAAAAGGTTGTCAATGAAATGGAGCGACGGTACGAATTATTTTCTCATACGGGTACACGAAATATTGAAGGATACAATGATTATATAAAACGCGCCAACAATGAAGAAGGAGCGAAACAGCCAGAGCTGCCCTATATTGTTGTCATTGTGGACGAGCTTGCCGATCTCATGATGGTCGCTTCATCTGATGTGGAAGATTCGATTACGAGATTGTCCCAAATGGCGCGGGCTGCTGGCATCCATCTTATTATTGCGACACAGCGGCCATCGGTGGATGTTATCACAGGGGTGATCAAAGCGAACATTCCGTCACGAATCGCGTTCAGCGTATCTTCACAGACGGATTCAAGGACCATTCTTGACATGGGTGGCGCTGAGAAGCTTCTTGGCCGCGGCGATATGCTGTTTTTACCTGTAGGGGCTAATAAACCTGTCCGTGTGCAGGGAGCATTTTTGTCGGATGACGAAGTGGAGAAGGTCGTCGACCATGTGATTACGCAGCAGAAAGCGCAATATCAAGAAGAAATGATTCCTGAGGAGACAACGGAAACTCATTCCGAGGTTACTGATGAACTTTATGATGAAGCTGTTGAATTAATCGTCGGCATGCAGACGGCATCTGTTTCAATGCTGCAAAGAAGATTCAGAATCGGCTATACGAGAGCGGCGCGCCTGATTGACGCAATGGAAGAACGCGGTGTTGTCGGACCGTATGAAGGCAGCAAACCTAGGGAAGTATTATTATCAAAAGAGAAATATGATGAGCTCTCTTCTTAATGAAGGGAGTTCCGCTTTCTATAGTTGTCAATAATAACATTATGTAAACTGGTCACCTTTCTATTTATTTTTTCGACAAAACATGATATAGTTGTCCCAATTGTTCAATAATTTTTATCGAAAGTGGTTTACGGAGGGGAAACATGTCTACAAAAGCTGATAATCGGCACTTGTATTTGAAAGTAATTGAACGAATTAAAGAGGATATAAAAAATGGGATCTACACTGAGAAGGAAAAGCTGCCTTCTGAATTTGAGCTTTCCAAAAAGCTTGGTGTCAGCAGAGCAACGCTAAGAGAAGCCTTGCGGATACTGGAAGAAGAGCATGTGATTATCAGAAGGCATGGTGTAGGCACTTTTGTCCATTCTAAGCCGTTATTTCTTTCGGGCATTGAACAGCTGAACAGTGTAACCAAGATGATAGAACAGGCGAATATGACCCCTGGCACGATTTTTCTATCATCACAAGTGCTTATGCCGTCTGAAGATGATACGAAGAGATTTCATTTGGCAGAAGGGCAAGAACTTTTTTACCTTGAACGAGTCAGGACAGCTGACGGACAGCCGATTGTGTATTGTATAGACAAAATTCCGATGAATATTTTGCCGAATTCTTTTTCTCATCAGCAAGAATCTATGTTTGACCTGCTTGAGAAAAATTCAGGCTCCGTAATCAGCTATGCAGTAACTGATATAGAACCGATCGGTTATCACGATACCATTTCTCCAGTACTTGAATGCGATCCGGAAACAGCTCTTTTGCTGTTAAAACAAACCCATTACGATCAGCACGATAAACCGGTGCTTTATTCTTTAAATTATTTTAGAGCAGATAAATTCAGATTTCATGTTTTGCGTAAACGATTCTAAAAACGGACGCCTGTATGTGTCTGTTTTTTTATTTGCACTGATTCATGTTTCTTTGTACATACTTTCATTCCGGTTAACGCAATATATAAGGGATGACAAGAAAGTGAATGGGTGAAAATGTTGAGAGAGAAAAATGGAATGAAAAATATTATTGCATTGTCTTCCGTCCCGCTTGTGATGACACTCGGGAACTCCATGCTGATTCCTGTTCTTCCGATGATGGAGAAAAAGCTGTCTGTGACTTCATTTCAAGTGTCTTTAATCATTACTGTATATTCAGTAGTAGCAATTATTTGCATTCCGATTGCCGGATATTTGTCGGATCGTTTCGGGAGAAAAAAAATATTGCTTCCATGCCTCCTCATTGCAGGATTGGGGGGAGCGGTAGCTGCTTTTGCCTCGACCTATATGAAAAATCCTTATGCTATGATCTTGGCGGGGCGGGTTCTTCAAGGCATTGGTTCTGCAGGTGCCGCTCCGATCGTCATGCCGTTTATCGGCGACTTGTTTAAAGGAGACGATGAAAAGGTCAGCGCTGGTCTTGGCGATATTGAAACCGCCAACACGTCAGGGAAGGTACTGAGTCCCATACTTGGAGCCTTACTGGCTTCTTGGTATTGGTTTGTACCGTTTTGGTTTATTCCGTTTTTCTGTTTGATCAGCTTTTTGCTCGTATTGTTTTTGGTGGCCAAGCCTGAAGAAGATGAAGATGCGCCTGCTGTTTCTGAGTTTATTAAGAGTGTGAAGAAAATTTTTAAACAGGATGGTCGCTGGCTTTATACGGTCTTCATTATCGGGTGTGTCATTATGTTTTTGTTATTTGGCGTATTATTTTATTTATCAGATACGCTGGAGAACAAGTATGCCATTGACGGAGTAGCTAAAGGCGGATTACTGGCAATCCCACTTTTGTTTTTGTCAACCAGTTCTTTTATAGCTGGCAAAAAGATCGGTAAAGATAAAGGCCGAATGAAATTTTGCGTTGTTACAGGAATGATTCTGTTAACCCTTTCGTTTATTGCCTTGTGGTGGAACCACAGTTTTTATTTTTTATTTGTCTTTTTAAGCTTTGGCGGGATTGGGATTGGAATGGCTCTTCCTGCTTTAGATGCATTGATAACCGAAGGGATTGAAAGTGAACAATGCGGAACCATTTCCTCCTTCTACAATAGCATGCGCTTTATAGGAGTAGCTCTCGGTCCACCTGTTTTTGCTGCATTAATGTCTAATGCAAACTGGATTATTTTCATACTCTCGGCGTTTTGCAGCATCGTTTCTTTATTTTTAGTGCTCTTTACTGTAGATGCTAAAAAAAGTGAAGAAGAAGAAAAAAACTTAGGGACGGTCTAGCCAGCCGTCTTTTTTTGCGCTTTCTTGCACAGTTTACAACTGTACCTATACAGCATGCGGAGGTTATTGTTTCCTTATAAATCCTACAGTTGCTATAATTACATGAAAGAGTGTTTCTGCGAATGCTGAAAATTGGTCATAATACATACTAATTAAGAAATGAACGAAGGAGGTTCCATATGTCATATGTTAATGAACTCAAATCAAAGCACGGCGGTTTAACCGCACACATTGTAAAAACAGAAAAATTCAAAACCGTCTCGCTTATTTTTAAGATGCTTGCGCCGCTGACAAAGGATCAAGTCACCAAAAGAGCGCTGCTCCCGCATGTGCTTCTTCGCGGAACGAAAAGCCATCCGAAAACCGCAGAATTGCGTTCATACCTGGATGAGCTGTACGGCACGTCAGTATCCGCTGATCTTACGAAAAAAGGAGAGCGGCACGTCATTACGTTCATGCTTGAAATCCCAAATGAAAAATATTTAAAAGACCAAACGCCGCTACTTGAGAAAGGGCTCCAGCTTCTTGCAGAAATCGTCTTTTCACCTGCTTTGGAGGGAGACGCTTTTCAGTCACAATATGTGGCTCAAGAAAAACGGACGCTTAAGCAAAGAATCCAAGCCGTCTATGATGATAAAATGCGCTATTCGAATTTAAGGCTGATACAGGAAATGTGCAAAAATGAGCCTTACGCGCTTCATGTCAATGGTGAAATCGACGATGTCGATGACATTACGGCAGAGCAATTATACGAAACATACCAAAGCGCTATCCAAAAAGACCAGCTTGATTTATATGTAGTTGGCGATGTGGACAGTAACCAGGTACATTCGGCAATTGATAAGTATTTCAAAACAGAAGAGCGCACTCTTGGCACGATTGAAAACAATCACGCTGATGAAAAAGTTCAGCCAAAAGAAGTAATTGATGAAGAGGATGTCAAGCAAGGAAAACTGAATATCGGCTACCGCACCAGCATCACTTATACAGATCAGGATTATCCTGCTTTACAAGTGTTTAACGGATTGTTCGGCGGATTCTCTCATTCTAAACTTTTCATTAATGTTCGGGAAAAAGCCAGTCTTGCTTACTACGCGGCTTCGCGTATAGAAAGTTTTAAAGGCTTGTTAATGGTGATGTCTGGCATTGAAGTGAAAAATTATGAACAGGCGGTTTCGATTATTGCTGAGCAATTCCAGGCAATGAAAAATGGCGATTTCAGTGAGCAGGATATAGCACAGACAAAGGCCGTCATTCGAAATCAAGTGCTGGAAACGATTGATACAGCATACGGTTTATCTGAATTTTTATATCAGCAGGCTGCTGCTCAAGTCGAGATTCCTATCGAAGACTTTCTTGCCAATATTGAGAATGTCACAAAAGAGGATATCATTAAAGCCGGCGAAAAGATTCAGCTTGATACGACTTATTTCTTAAAAGGGACGGAGGGTGCATCTTGATCAAACCAATCGAATATGAACAGCTTCAGGAGACGCTGTATCATGAAAAAATGTCCAACGGCCTTGATGTTTACGTTTTGCCGAAAAAAGGATTCAACAAGACATATGCGGTCTTTACAACAAAGTACGGCTCGATAGATAACCGGTTTGTCCCTTTAGGTAAAAACGAGATGGTTCACGTGCCGGACGGGATTGCTCACTTTCTTGAGCACAAGCTGTTTGAGAAAGCGGACGGAGACGTTTTTCAAGATTTCAGCAAACAGGGGGCTTCTGCCAATGCGTTTACGTCATTTACAAGAACGGCTTACCTTTTCTCAAGCACATCAAATGTTGACCGCAATTTAGAGACGCTTATCGATTTCGTACAGGACCCATATTTTACTGAAAAAACGGTTGAAAAGGAAAAAGGGATTATCGGGCAGGAGATTAATATGTACGACGATAACCCTGATTGGAGGCTTTACTTCGGGGTCATTGAAAACATGTACAAAGAGCATCCTGTCAGAATTGACATAGCGGGAACAGTGGAAAGCATTTCACATATTACAAAAGACCTTCTTTATGAATGCTATGAAACGTTTTATCACCCGAGTAACATGCTCCTTTTCATTGTCGGACCTGTAGATCCTGAAGCGATTATTTCTCAGGTAAGAGAAAACCAGGGGAAAAAGCCGTATACTGATCAGCCGGAGATCAAACGGGAAGAAGTGAAAGAGCAAGAAGCGGTTTTCCGAAAAGAAAAAGAGATCAAAATGAACGTGCAGGGACCGAAATGCCTTGTTGGGCTGAAATCCAAAAATCCGTTTAAATTAGGCAAAGAGCTCTTAAAGCATGAACTTTCAATGAACTTATTGCTTGAAGCTCTTTTTGGCAAAAGCTCTGCCCAGTATGAATCACTTTATGAAAAAGGATATATTGACGAAACGTTTAGCTTTGATTTTACTGCTGAATATGGGTTTGGTTTTGCGGCGATCGGCGGAGATACGCCTGAGCCTGATCAGTTAGCTGAAGACATTTCAAGCATGCTTTTGCGCGCCGGTGAACTGATTACTGCTGAAAAGATTGAACTTGCCAGAAAGAAAAAGATCGGCACATTCTTAAAAGCGCTGAATTCCCCTGAATACATCGCCAATCAATTTACCCGTTATGCGTTCTTGGATATGAGCCTGTTTGACGTTGTAACGGTACTCGAGCAGATTACCCTCGAGGATGTCCAGAACGTAATACAAGAGGAAATTGCTGCAGACAGACTGACTGTCTGCAAGGTTGTTCCTAAATCATAAACAAAACATCCCTCCAGTGTGAGGGGTGTTTTTCTGCGGAAAGAAGGAAAGAGGATGAACAAAACAGCACTAATCACCGGAGCAAGCGGCGGCATTGGCAAAAGCATCAGCGAAACCCTTGCGGCTAAGGGATACAATCTGCTGCTGCATTACAATACAAATCAATACGCGGCAGCGGAGCTTGCTGAAAAACTAAGTCAGATGTTTGGCGTAAATGCGGAGATATTACAAGCTGATCTGTCCGCGCAAGATGGAGCAGATAAGCTGACAAGTTCAATTGTTCAGCCGATTGATGCGATTGTTTTAAACAGTGGAAGAAGCCATTTTGGGCTGATTACGGATGTAGATAACGCAACAGTCCAGGAAATGGTTCAGCTTCATGTGGCGAGTCCGTATATGCTGACGAGAAACCTTCTGCCAGGCATGATTCGGAATAAATCGGGAGCGATTGTGGCTGTCAGCTCGATTTGGGGAGAGACTGGAGCATCCTGTGAAGTACTGTACAGCATGGCAAAAGGAGCTCAGCATTCATTTGTAAAAGGATTGGCTAAGGAGCTGGCGCCAAGCGGAATCAGAGTAAACGCAGTAGCGCCAGGTGCAGTTGATACAAATATGATGAATCAATTCACCGCGGCTGAAAAAGAAGAGATCGCTGATGAGATTCCGATCGGCCGGCTGGCCCGGCCGCAAGAAATTGCTGATGCAACAGCTTTTCTCCTGTCTGAAAAAGCGTCATATATTACCGGCCAAATTCTGTCGGTGAATGGCGGCTGGCACTGCTGACACGAAAATATTCGGTGTATAGTTTCTTTTGTGAAGGACACAATAATCTTGTAACTTCACATGAAATGGAGGAAACAAGCATGTCAGTATTAGAAAACTGGGATAGCTGGAAAAACTTCCTTGGCGACCGTCTGAACTATGCGCAAGATAAAGGTATGAGCCAGGATACGATTACAGATCTTGCGACAGAAATCGGCAGCTACTTGGCTAATGAAGTGGAATCTAAGAACGAGCAGGAAAAAGTGCTGGCAGATCTTTGGAGTGTAGCATCAAAAGATGAACAGCACGCCATTGCCAATATGATGGTTAAGCTTGTTGAAAATAACAGCACTCACTAGGAAGAGAGGGGATTTTTCCTCTCTTTTTTATGTTTTCCTCATCACAGCAACATTCTTCTTTCTAATTAGAGAAAAATGCTTTATGATAAAGGAAGGTAAAATTTTGCCACAATGAAGGGGGTATATCATTTGGCAAAGCTCGAATGGTATTTTGAATATGAAATTCAAGTGAACCGCCCCGGACTGCTCGGGGATATTTCATCTCTTCTTGGGATGCTTTCTATCAACATCGTAACGATAAACGGCGTCGATCTTTCCAGAAGGGGAATGCTCCTCAGGTGCCGCCATATAGATCAAATTAAACGATTAGAATCAATCTTAAAAACGATGGAAACAATTAAAGTAACGAAGCTTAGAGAACCGAGGCTTCGCGACCGACTTGCCGTACGCCACGGCCGTTATATTCAACGGGATGCCGATGACAAGAAAACGTTCCGCTTTGAACGGGACGAGCTTGGCTTATTAGTCGATTTTATGGCCGAATTGTTCAAAAAAGAAGGCCATAAATTAATCGGAATCAGAGGTATGCCGCGTGTCGGGAAAACGGAATCGATTGTAGCCTCTAGTGTGTGTGCAAGCAAAAGGTGGCTGTTTGTGTCATCAACCTTGCTGAAGCAGACCATAAGAAGCCAGCTGATTGCCGATGAATACAGCACTGAAAATGTCTTTATCGTTGACGGAATTGTGTCAACACGAAGAGGATCGGAACGCCATCTCCAGCTGGTCCGAGAAATCATGCGGCTGCCTGCAACAAAAGTGGTGGAGCATCCGGACATATTCGTTCAAAATACAGAGTATACACTAGATGACTTTGATTATATTATTGAACTGAGAAATGACCCTGATGAGGTTATTACATATGAACATGCCGAGGAACCCCAAATGTTTGATCAATCCGGGTTTTCAAGCTTTGATTTTTAAAATTGGAAGGTGTTTGTTGTGACTGAACTAGGAATCCGGCTCAAAGAAGCCAGAGAGGAAAAAGCAATGTCATTGGATGATCTCCAAGCGGCAACAAAGATTCAAAAAAGGTATTTAACCGCCTTGGAGGAAGGAAACTATGACATTATTCCGGGGAAGTTTTATGTTCGGGCATTCATCAAGCAATATGCAGAAGCCGTTGGGCTTGATGCGGATCAGCTGTTTGAGGAGCATAAAAAAGATATCCCTAATACGTATCATGACGATGTGTCTGAAAAGATCTCCGGCATGAATCTTCAAAAGGAAATGCCAAAGCCAGCATCTAAGGCGCTGGAGCTGCTGCCAACGATACTTGTTATTCTCGGCGTGATTGTCGTGATTGCCATTGTGTACGCGATCATTCAGTTTGCCAATCACAAAAACAGTGATGATCACAATGCGGCATCAGAAAAAGCAATTACGCAAAGTGAGAGCAAGTACGAAATCCCTAAAGATTCAACGCTGAAAGAGAATCAAAATAACAGCTCTGAAAAAGAGACAGACACTAAAAAAGAAACGAAAGAAAACGAAGATAAGAAAAAAGAAAATGACAGTGATAAGCTGGAGATTAAAGCTGCTGGCACTGAAGGATCGTTAACGACTTATGAAGTGTCCGGCGCTGATAAAATCGAGCTGGAACTGAAGGCATCAGACAGCTCCTGGATTCGAGTGCGCGATGAAAACAGCAGCTCTTTAAAAGAAGGAACGCTGAAAAAAGACGAGACCTATAAAAAAGACATAACTGATCAGAAACAAGTTGATATCCGCACCGGATATGCACCTAATCTGAAAATAAAAATCAACGGTAAGGTTCTTTCATATGAACTTGATCCGAAAAAAGTGATGGCACAAACTATAAAGATTGTAAATAAAAAGGAAGAAAAGTCATCTTAATTACCAGATGACTTTTCTTCACGTCCGAGTATGAAATTGGAGGGGCTTTATGTTTAACTTACCAAATAAAATCACACTAGCTAGAATCGCATTAATCCCAATCTTCATGATTATCATGCTGGCGCCGTTTGACTGGGGCAGGCTCGAAGTTGGAGACGAATCGATCCCGGTCGCACATTTGGCGGGGGCCATTCTATTTATTATTGCATCTACAACAGACTGGGTGGACGGGTATTATGCCCGAAAATTGAATCTCGTAACAAACTTCGGGAAATTTCTTGATCCGCTTGCGGACAAACTGCTGGTATCCGCAGCGTTAATTATCCTTGTTCAATTTGATCTCGCTCCAGCTTGGATGGTCATTGTGATTATCAGCAGGGAGTTTGCCGTGACAGGTTTAAGGCTTGTCTTAGCCGGAACAGGAGAAGTCGTAGCTGCTAACATGCTTGGTAAAATCAAAACCTGGGCACAGATTATTGCGGTATCCGCATTGCTTCTTCATAATCTTCCATTTGAACTTGTGTCATTCCCGTTTGCAGACTTGGCACTGTGGGTAGCCGTCTTCTTTACTGTCGTCTCAGGATGGGAATATTTCTCTAAAAACTGGGAAGCGTTAAAAACATCTAACTAAGAAAGAAGGACTTCGTCATGGAATTTCCAAAAAAAGCAGAAATAATTGCAGTCGGTTCAGAGCTGCTGCTTGGCCAAATCGCCAATACAAATGCTCAATTTATCAGCAAACAGCTCGCTGAAATCGGGGTCAACGTATTTTATCATACAGCGGTCGGAGATAACCCGGAGCGGCTGAAGCAGGTCATCCGCATTGCTGAAGAACGCTCTGACTTCATTATTTTTTCAGGAGGGCTTGGACCCACAAAAGATGATCTGACGAAAGAAACGATTGCAAATACGCTGGGACGTCCGCTTGTGTTAAATGATGAGGCATTCCAATCCATTGAGGACTATTTCAAACGAACAAAACGCACGATGTCACCTAATAACCGAAAACAGGCGCTTGTGATCGAAGGTTCTGACGTGCTGGCGAATCACTTTGGAATGGCCCCGGGAATGCTCACAGAGCATGAATCGCGCTATTATATGCTTCTTCCTGGACCGCCGAGTGAATTGCGTCCAATGTTTGAAAACGAGGCAAAGCCTCTTCTGCTGAAAAAGATGGGTTCAAATGAAAAAATTGTGTCAACCGTTCTTCGCTTTTTCGGTATCGGTGAATCTCAGCTTGAAGCCGATTTGGAAGATATTATTGATGCGCAAACCAATCCGACAATTGCGCCTTTGGCGGCTGATGGAGAGGTGACGCTGCGTCTGACAGCCAAACACGCCGATGAAAAGGAAACAGAGCGTCTGTTAAAAGAAACAGAGGCCGTTATCTTAGAGCGTGTCGGTGAATTTTTCTATGGTTACGATGATACTTCTCTTGTAAAAGAGCTATCTATAGCGTGCAAGGAAAAAGGCATTACAATTTCTGCGGCAGAAAGTTTTACCGGAGGGCTGTTTTCTGAATGGCTGACGGATCATAGCGGTGCCTCAAAATTATTTGCCGGGGGCGTTGTTTGCTATACAAACGACGTGAAGCAGAATGTGCTTGGTGTCAAGAAGGAAACATTAGATCGTTTTGGGGCGGTCAGCAAGGAGTGTGCATCCGAACTGGCTAAGGGTGTTCAAAAACTCACTGGCAGCGATATCGGCATTAGCTTTACTGGTGTAGCAGGACCTGATGCTCAAGAAGGGCATGAGCCTGGGCATGTGTTTATCGGCATTTCCGCAAATGGTAAAGAAGAGGTTCACGAGTTTCACTTTGCTGGCTCCAGAACGGGAATCAGAAAACGCGGCGCTAAATACGGCTGCCATTTAATCTTAAAGCTTTTAGAGCAAAAATAATATTTTCAGCACATTATCCTCCTAAGAAAACATGATTTCTCTGATACATTATGATATTTTGATAGGAATCACGCCAAGAAAAAATCCGAATATGCGTTCGCTTTTTTCTTGGCAAATCCCTTCAAACAGGGTATAGTATATGTAGTGGTAACATAAAGGAGGAAAAAATAGAATGAGTGATCGTCAGGCAGCCTTAGATATGGCTCTTAAACAAATAGAAAAACAGTTCGGCAAAGGTTCCATTATGAAACTGGGAGAAAAGACAGATACAAGAATTTCTACTGTACCAAGCGGCTCCCTCGCTCTTGATACAGCACTGGGAATTGGCGGATATCCTCGCGGACGGATTATTGAAGTATACGGTCCTGAAAGCTCAGGTAAAACAACTGTGGCGCTTCATGCGATTGCTGAAGTTCAGCAGCAGGGCGGACAAGCCGCGTTTATCGATGCGGAGCATGCGTTAGATCCGGTATACGCGCAAAAGCTCGGTGTTAACATCGAGGAGCTTTTACTGTCTCAGCCTGACACAGGCGAGCAGGCGCTTGAAATTGCGGAAGCATTGGTTCGAAGCGGGGCAGTTGACATTGTCGTTGTCGACTCTGTAGCCGCTCTCGTTCCGAAAGCGGAAATTGAAGGCGACATGGGAGATTCTCATGTCGGTTTACAAGCACGCTTAATGTCTCAAGCGCTTCGTAAGCTTTCAGGGGCCATTAACAAATCGAAGACAATCGCGATTTTCATTAACCAAATTCGTGAAAAAGTCGGCGTTATGTTCGGGAACCCGGAAACAACTCCTGGCGGCCGTGCGTTGAAATTCTATTCTTCTGTGCGTCTTGAAGTGCGCCGTGCTGAACAGCTGAAACAAGGCAACGACGTAATGGGGAACAAAACGAAAATCAAAGTCGTGAAAAACAAGGTGGCTCCGCCGTTCCGTACAGCCGAGGTTGACATTATGTACGGAGAAGGCATTTCAAAAGAAGGCGAAATCATTGATCTAGGAACTGAACTTGATATCGTGCAAAAAAGCGGTTCATGGTACTCTTATGAAGAAGAGCGTCTTGGCCAAGGCCGTGAAAATGCAAAACAATTCCTGAAAGAAAATAAAGATATCATGCTGATGATCCAGGAGCAAATTCGCGAACATTACGGCTTGGATAATAACGGAGTAGTGCAGCAGCAAGCTGAAGAGACACAAGAAGAACTCGAATTTGAAGAATAAAAATAAAATAAGTTTCAAATGATACAAAAGGCTGAGTGAAAAACTCAGCTTTTTTGTATTTTGCAAAAAAATGATAAAAATATTGCTTTTTTTGACAACTTTTTTATGGCTTTATTCGTCTAACAAAACGTGTGCAAAATGGAATTTATTTTGGGAGGAAAAAATGAATGACAAGCCCAACCCGCAGAAGAACTGCGAAACGCAGACGGAGAAAACTAAATAAAAGAGGAAAACTGTTGCTTGGTCTTTTAGCAGTGATGGTTTGCATTACGATTTGGAATGCTCTTCATCGAAATAGTGAAGAAAACGAACCATCTCAAGAAACTGCAGCGGTTTCAAATACCGATCAGAAAAAAGAGGTCAAAAAGAAAACTGCCAAAAAATCAGAGGAACAAATCAAAACAGTGGATCGAAATCAAAAAATCAGCAATTATTTAGAAGAGATCGGTTTCAGCGGAACAGCCATGATTGTCAGAAATGGAGAAATCGTAACAAATAAAGGTTTTGGCTATGCTGACCGTAAACACTACATTCAAAATAATCCATTGACATCTTTTTATGTCGGTTCATCACAAAAAGCGCTGATTGCAACTGCTATTTTGCAGCTTGAGGAAAAGGGGAAACTTCAGACAAGTGATCCGGTAAGTACGTATTTACCTCATTTTCCTAACGGACAAACGATTACTTTGAAGAATCTGCTTACACATACATCGGGGATAAACGGACATATTGAAGGAAACGGCGCCATTACGCCGGACGATTTAATAAAAGACATAGAACTGCAGGGAATCAAACGTCAGCCGGGCGTATGGGACTACAAGGATTCCAACTATTCTGTTCTCGCTTATATTATTGCTGAAGTAAGCGGTGAGCCCTATGAACAGTACATAAAGAATCATATTTTTAAACCTGCGGGAATGACGCATGCAGGCTTTTACAAAACATATGAAAAAGAACCTTATCCTGCTGTCGGGTATAAGATGGAGGGCAGCAAAACAGTTACACCGTATATACCTGATCTATCCCAGCTGTATGGAGCCGGTGATATTTATATGAGCGCTATAGATATGTACAAATTTGACCAAGCGCTGATAGACGGAAAACTGTATTCGCAAAATAGCTATGAAAAGATGTTTACGCCAGGGAGCAGCTCTACATACGGCATGGGATTTTATGTTGCTCCCGGAAGCTATTCAAACCATGGTGTGATGCCGGGCTTCAATATCTTGAACAGCTTTAGCAAATCGGGGCAAACCATTGTTATTTTGTTCTCAAACATTCAAAATAATGCTAAATTGGGCCAAGTGAACAATAAAATATACCAGCTTCTAAATCAAGAATGATTGGTGATCTTCTTTTGGATGAATTACATTCGGCACGTGAAAAGACGACTGGCCTGCAAACGTTAAGATGGCAAGCTTGACAAGTATTTCCGACACATTTACAATGAAGTTGTAACATTTGTTTTTTTAACATGATTGTTAAACCATTTAAACTTGACAAGGGCGATGAACACACTCATTCCCTGTGAAGGTTCTGTATGTTGAGAAAACTAGACAATGTACATGCCGACACTTTTTAAGCAACAACCAAGTTCATAGCAAGAGGAGGTGAAAGTATGACCCCAATTATGATGGTTCTCATCTCCATTTTGCTGATTCTACTCGGTTTAGTTGTTGGCTACTTTGTTCGTAAAACCATTGCCGAAGCGAAAATTGCGGGCGCACGCGGTGCAGCCGAGCAAATTCTTGAAGATGCAAAGCGTGATGCTGAAGCACTGAAAAAAGAAGCTCTGCTTGAAGCAAAGGATGAAATCCACAAACTTCGAATAGATGCTGAACAGGAAGTTCGTGAAAGACGAAATGAGCTTCAAAAACAAGAAAACCGTTTACTCCAAAAGGAGGAAAACCTTGATCGCAAACATGAGGGAATTGATAAACGGGAAGCGATGTTGGAGAAGAAAGATCATTCTCTGAATGAACGACAACAACATATTGAAGAGATGGAAAGCAAAGTGGATGAGATGATTCGTATGCAGCAGTCAGAGTTGGAACGAATTTCGAGTCTGACTCGTGATGAAGCAAAACAAATCATTCTTGAGCGGGTTGAAAACGAGCTTTCACATGACATCGCCATCATGACAAAAGAAACTGAAAACCGTGCGAAAGAAGAGGCGGATAAGAAAGCGAAAAACATTCTTTCACTCGCCTTACAGCGCTGCGCAGCGGACCACGTTGCCGAAACAACGGTATCAGTTGTCAATCTTCCAAATGATGAGATGAAAGGACGTATCATCGGACGGGAAGGGCGTAACATTCGTACGCTTGAAACGCTGACAGGAATTGACCTGATTATTGATGATACGCCTGAAGCTGTCATTCTTTCCGGATTTGATCCGATCAGACGTGAGACAGCCAGAATTGCTCTTGATAAACTCGTTCAGGATGGCCGTATTCATCCGGCACGGATTGAAGAAATGGTTGAAAAATCTCGCCGCGAGGTCGATGACTATATTCGTGAGATGGGTGAGCAAACGACATTTGAGGTTGGCGTTCACGGCCTCCACCCAGATCTCATCAAGATCCTCGGCCGCTTAAAGTTCCGTACAAGCTACGGTCAAAATGTGCTTAAGCATTCCATGGAAGTCGCATTCTTGGCCGGTCTAATGGCATCGGAGCTTGGTGAAGACGCAAAGCTTGCTAAACGTGCGGGTCTTCTTCACGACATCGGGAAAGCAATTGACCATGAAGTAGAAGGAAGCCACGTTGAAATCGGGGTAGAGCTTGCGACCAAATATAAAGAGCACCCAGTCGTGATTAACAGTATTGCATCACACCACGGGGATGAGGAGCCGACTTCCATTATCGCTGTGCTGGTAGCTGCAGCAGATGCGCTTTCCGCTGCAAGACCTGGCGCAAGAAGTGAGACGCTCGAGAATTATATTCGAAGACTTGAAAAACTCGAAGAAATTTCTGAGTCCTACGAAGGTGTTGAAAAATCATTTGCCATTCAGGCTGGACGCGAAGTGCGTATTATGGTGAAGCCGGATTCAATTAATGATCTTGAGGCTCATCGACTGGCGCGAGATATCCGCAAGCGAATTGAGGACGAGCTCGATTATCCAGGTCATATTAAGGTGACAGTAATCAGAGAGACTCGAGCCGTAGAGTATGCAAAATAAAGTGATGCGCTAAGCATCACTTTATTTTTTTGACGACAAGGAATTTTCAAGAAGAAAGGATTTACAAAATGAGAATTTTATTTATCGGAGATGTTGTCGGTTCACCGGGCCGTGACATGGTCAAAGAATATGTACCAAAGCTAAAAACAAAATATAAGCCTCACTTTACTATTATTAATGGTGAAAACGCCGCACATGGAAAAGGCCTGACGGAAAAAATTTATCACAGCCTAATCCAGTCCGGCGCAGATGCAATCACAATGGGGAACCACACATGGGACAAAAAAGAAATATTTGATTTTATAGATGACGTTCCGAACTTGGTTCGCCCGGCAAACTTTCCTGAAGGAACACCGGGGAAAGGGATCACATATGTGAAAGCAAACGGCAAAGAACTAGCAGTCATTAATTTGCAGGGACGTACGTTTTTGCCGCCGCTTGATGACCCGTTTTTAAAAGCGGACGAATTGATCGCAGAAGCTGCGAAAAGAACACCGTACATTTTTATCGACTTTCATGCCGAAGCGACAAGTGAAAAGCTCGCACTTGGCTGGTACACGGATGGGAGGGCGTCGGCTGTAGTAGGAACTCATACACACGTGCAAACAGCGGATAACCGCATTTTGCCGAAGGGAACGGCATATATTACTGATGTGGGAATGACTGGCCCGTATGACGGTATACTGGGGATGGACAGAGAGACGATTATTAAGCGATTCAAAACGAACCTTCCAGTCCGGTTTACTGTCGCTGAAGGAAAAACAACGCTCAGCGGAGTTGTCATTGACATTGACGATCAAACGAAAAAAGCCGTGAAAATTGAGCGTATTTTAATCAACGATGATCACATGTTCTTTGAATAGTTGAACATATGGTTATTTTATAAAAATATTAAAAAGAAAAGCAGGAATATAGCAACTCCTTAGTGAATATAGTAAAAATGGAAGGTAGCCCGCTATTTTTGAAAAGCATTGTGGGGATGGCTTTTTGGATAGCAACATCTAATAATGATTGTTCTAATGAACACTCACTTATCCATTGTAAAACTAAGGGGGAGCAGAAATGGAAATCTTAAAAGTTTCAGCAAAATCGAGTCCAAATTCAGTGGCAGGTGCGCTTGCAGGCGTGTTGAGAGAGCGAGGAGCCGCCGAGATTCAAGCGATCGGAGCGGGTGCATTAAACCAGGCTGTAAAAGCTGTGGCGATTGCCAGGGGATTTGTGGCGCCTAGCGGCGTTGATTTGATTTGTATTCCGGCTTTTACAGATATTCAAATCGATGGGGAAGAAAGAACAGCGATTAAATTAATCGTGGAGCCTCGCTAAAAACAAATAAAGCATTCTCAACCTGTTTGCGTAATGCAAACAGGTTGTTTTTCATTTATTGTGATATTTTCTCCCGATAGTATTTTTAGCACATAAATGAGCGAATATACAAAATCAAAAATGAGCTAAAACGTTTCAAAAAAAATTCCGCCCATTTTTCAAGACAGATACTTTTGTCCTTCTGGAGAAGACAGTGCTGTTTACGCTTATTCCATATCATGGTACAATCCGAATATAACAAGAATTTTTCAAGGAGGATTGTACATGCAGAGTGGAAAGATGAAAGCTCTAATGAAAAAGGACGGGGCGTTCGGTGCTGTGCTGACTGAAGTTCCCATTCCTGAGATTGATAAACATGAAGTCCTCATAAAAGTGAAAGCCGCTTCCATATGCGGCACGGATGTCCACATTTATAATTGGGATCAATGGGCACGTCAGAGAATCAAAACACCCTATGTTTTCGGCCATGAGTTCAGCGGCATCGTAGAGGACGTGGGAGAGAATGTCAGCAGTGTAAAAGTGGGAGAGTATGTGTCTGCGGAAACACACATTGTCTGTGGTGAATGTGTCCCTTGCCTAACAGGAAAATCTCATGTGTGTACCAATACTGCTATAATCGGAGTGGACACGGCAGGCTGTTTTGCGGAGTATGTAAAAGTTCCAGCTGATAACATTTGGAGAAATCCCGCTGATATGGACCCGTCGATTGCTTCCATTCAAGAGCCTTTAGGAAATGCAGTTCATACCGTACTCGAGAGCCAGCCTGCAGGAGGAACGACTGCAGTCATTGGATGCGGACCGATTGGTCTTATGGCTGTTGCGGTTGCAAAAGCAGCAGGAGCTTCTCAGGTGATAGCGATTGATAAGAATGAATACAGGCTGAGGCTTGCAAAACAAATGGGAGCGACTTGTACTGTTTCTATTGAAAAAGAAGACCCGCTCAAAATTGTAAGCGCTTTAACGAGTGGGGAAGGAGCAGATCTTGTTTGTGAGATGTCGGGTCATCCCTCAGCGATTGCCCAAGGTCTTGCGATGGCTGCGAATGGCGGAAGATTTCATATTCTCAGCTTGCCGGAACATCCGGTGACAATTGATTTGACGAATAAAGTGGTATTTAAAGGGCTTACCATCCAAGGAATCACAGGAAGAAAAATGTTTTCAACATGGCGCCAGGTGTCTCAGTTGATCAGTTCAAACGTGATCGATCTTGCACCTGTTATTACCCATCAGTTTCCGTTAGAGGAGTTTGAAAAAGGTTTCGAACTGATGAGAAGCGGGCAGTGCGGAAAAGTAATTTTAATTCCATAAAGGGGGATAAACATGACGAAGGAATTTGAGTTTTTAAAAGCAGAGCTTGATAGTATGAAAGAAAACCATACATGGCAAGACATAAAACAGCTTGAATCTATGCAGGGCCCATTTGTCACAGTGAATCACCAAAAAGTCATTCAGCTATCTTCTAATAATTACCTCGGATTCACTTCACATCCTAGACTCATCAACGCCGCACAGGAGGCCGTTCAGCAGTATGGAGCCGGCACCGGATCAGTGAGAACGATTGCCGGTACATTTACAATGCATCAAGAGCTTGAGAAAAAGCTGGCAGCCTTTAAAAAAACGGAGGCGGCACTTGTATTCCAATCAGGCTTCACAACAAACCAAGGCGTACTTTCAAGTATTCTATCAAAAGAGGATATTGTCATCTCAGATGAATTGAACCATGCCTCTATTATTGACGGAATTCGACTGACAAAGGCGGATAAAAAGGTGTATCAGCACGTCAATATGAGTGATTTAGAGCGGGTGCTGAGAAAGTCAATGAATTATCGGATGCGTCTGATTGTGACAGACGGCGTATTTTCCATGGATGGCAACATAGCTCCTCTGCCTGATATTGTAGAGCTCGCTGAGAAATATGACGCATTTGTGATGGTGGATGACGCCCATGCATCCGGAGTACTTGGCGAAAACGGCAGGGGAACGGTGAATCACTTCGGTCTTGACGGCAGAGTTCATATTCAGGTCGGAACATTAAGCAAGGCAATCGGAGTGCTCGGCGGCTACGCTGCAGGTTCAAAGGTGCTGATCGATTATTTGCGCCATAAAGGCCGTCCATTTTTATTCAGCACATCTCATCCGCCGGCTGTCACTGCAGCTTGTATGGAAGCGATTGATGTCTTGCTTGAAGAGCCGGAGCATATGGAGCGCTTGTGGGAGAATACTGCCTATTTTAAAGCAATGCTTGTGAAAATGGGTTTGACTCTCACAGAGAGTCAAACGCCGATTCTTCCTATTTTAATAGGTGATGAAGGTGTGGCAAAGCAATTTTCAGATCAGCTCCTTTCCCACGGTGTTTTTGCCCAAAGTATCGTTTTCCCGACTGTAGCAAAGGGAAAAGCCAGAATTCGCACGATTATAACAGCAGAGCACACCAAAGATGAACTGGATCAGGCGCTTGATGTCATCGAAAAGACGGCAAAGGAGCTCCAGCTATTGTAACAAGAGGAAGAGTTTACTCTTCCTCTTTTGATTCCTTATTGATTATTATTCTCAATGAGTGTACAATGATAGGTTGCCAGTTGTGCAGAGCTTCAATAACCTTTATACTGAAGGGTGGAAGTTTGGTTTGAAAGGAGAAAATATGACATGAATGAAAAACAAAAATTAGAGAGCGGACAAGTTAATCCATCGGACAAAAAATCCGAGAAGGATTACAGCAAGTACTTTGAAGCTGTTTACATTCCGCCTTCTTTAAAAGACGCGAAAAAACGAGGCAAGGAAGCCGTTACTTATCATAATGACTTTAAAATTTCTGAACAATTTAAAGGATTGGGAGACGGAAGAAAGTTCTATATCCGTACGTACGGCTGCCAAATGAATGAACACGATACAGAGGTTATGGCAGGGATCTTTATGGCGCTCGGTTACGAAGCGACAAACTCTGTTGACGATGCCAATGTCATTTTGTTAAATACATGTGCAATCCGTGAAAATGCTGAAAACAAGGTGTTTGGTGAGCTCGGGCACTTAAAAGCACTGAAAAAAAACAATCCCGATCTGATTTTAGGCGTGTGCGGCTGTATGTCCCAAGAGGAATCAGTCGTGAACCGTATTTTGAAAAAACATCCGTTTGTCGATATGATTTTCGGAACGCATAACATTCATCGCCTGCCGGAGCTTTTGTCAGAAGCATACCTTTCAAAAGAAATGGTTGTAGAAGTTTGGTCTAAGGAAGGGGACGTTATTGAAAACCTTCCGAAAGTCCGAAATGGAAAAATTAAGGGCTGGGTCAATATCATGTACGGCTGTGACAAATTCTGTACGTATTGCATTGTGCCTTACACACGCGGAAAAGAAAGAAGCCGCCGCCCTGAGGATATCATTCAGGAAGTGAGAAGGCTCGCAAGTGAAGGCTATAAGGAAATTACTCTGTTAGGCCAAAACGTAAACGCGTATGGAAAAGACTTTGAAGATATGACGTACGGACTTGGTGATTTGATGGATGAACTGAGAAAAATCGATATCCCGAGAATCCGTTTTACAACGAGTCATCCGCGCGACTTTGACGACCGCCTCATTGAAGTGCTGGCAAAAGGCGGAAATCTGCTTGATCACATTCATCTTCCGGTTCAATCAGGAAGCTCAGAAGTTCTGAAGCTGATGGCCCGCAAATATGACAGAGAGCGTTACATGGAGCTGGTGCGAAAAATTAAAGAAGCAATGCCAAACGCTTCATTGACAACGGACATTATCGTCGGATTTCCAAATGAAACGGACGAACAGTTTGAAGAAACGCTTTCTCTATACCGTGAAGTGGAGTTTGACAGCGCCTATACGTTCATTTACTCTCCGCGTGAGGGCACTCCGGCTGCTAAGATGAAAGATAATGTACCGATGCGTGTGAAAAAAGAACGCCTGCAGCGTCTGAACGCGCTGGTGAATGAAATTTCTGCTAAAAAAATGAAGGAATACGAAGGCAAGGTTGTCGAAGTATTAGTTGAGGGTGAAAGCAAAAATAACCCTGATATTCTTGCCGGCTATACGGAAAAAAGCAAGCTTGTCAATTTCAAAGGGCCGAAGGAAGCCATCGGCAAAATCGTCCGCGTGAAAATCCAGCAAGCGAAAACATGGTCGCTTGACGGAGAAATGGTAGGAGAAGCAATCGAGGTGAAATAAGATGACGCTCTACTCAAAAAAAGACATTGTGCAGCAGGCACGAAACCTTGCAAAAATGATCTCTGAAACAGAAGAGGTTGATTTTTTCAAACGGGCTGAAGCGCAAATCAATGAGAATGACAAAGTGTCCACAATTGTTAATCAGATTAAAGCCCTGCAAAAGCAGGCTGTCAATCTGAAGCATTATGAAAAGCATGAAGCGCTCAAACAAGTAGAAGCAAAAATTGACGCGCTGCAAGAAGAGCTTGAAGAGATTCCTGTTATCCAGGAATTCAGAGACTCGCAGATGGAAGTAAATGACCTACTGCAGCTCGTTGCACACACCATTTCTAACCAAGTCACAAATGAAATCATCACATCAACCGGAGGCGACCTGCTGAAAGGGGAAACCGGTTCAAAGGTGAAGCATTCAAATAACAGCTGTTCTCTCTAAACACGGTGCCTAAACAGGCCCGTGTTTTTTTATCATTTGTGCGGTTAAAATGAACTAAATAATCTATGTACCAAATGTTCAATTGGTTTTTCTGTGCTCAGCCGCGTATAAACTTTATCGCACTTATAAGTAAAGTTTCTAGGCACCCCTGCATACAATGGAACAGAAACTTTGTATTTTTATATTTTATTTATAAAAATGCACACTAGACAAATGCCCAGCATAAGATAACACGAAGAAGAACAAGGAGGCATGCCGGAATGTCTGAATACAGGGAAATTATTACGAAGGCAGTAGTAGCGAAAGGCCGAAAATTCACCCAATGCACCAACACCATCTCGCCTGAGAAAAAACCGAGCAGCATTTTGGGTGGTTGGATTATTAACCACAAGTATGACGCTGAAAAAATTGGAAAAACGGTAGAGATTGAAGGGTATTATGATATAAACGTATGGTACTCTTACGCGGACAACACAAAGACAGAGGTTGTCACAGAACGGGTAAAATACGTAGATGTCATTAAACTCAGATACAGAGACAATAATTACTTAGATGATGAGCATGAAGTGATTGCCAAAGTGCTTCAGCAGCCAAACTGCCTTGAAGTGACCATTTCGCCGAATGGAAATAAAATCGTTGTGCAGGCAGAAAGAGAATTTTTGGCGGAAGTGGTAGGGGAAACAAAGGTAGTTGTTGAGGTCAATCCTGACTGGGAAGAGGATGACGAGGAAGATTGGGAAGATGAGCTTGATGAAGAGCTTGAAGACATCAACCCGGAGTTTTTAGTGGGAGATCCTGAAGAATAAAAAAGGGACTAGGGGAGACAGTACCCCCAAGTCTCTTTTTTATATTGATATATCATTCTTTTATCACTTTTTGTTTATGTTATAATGAAGGTTGGAAAATAGAAACGTTGATACATAGTGAGGGATTAAACAATGGCCGGTTATACGCCTATGATACAGCAATATTTAAAAATAAAGGCAGAGCACCAGGATGCCTTTTTATTTTTTCGCCTGGGTGATTTTTATGAAATGTTTTTTGAGGACGCCAAAAAAGCGTCACAAGAGCTGGAAATTACGTTAACGAGCAGAGACGGCGGTGCGGCTGAAAAAATACCGATGTGCGGTGTGCCGTATCATTCTGCTTCCGCGTATATCGAACAGCTTATTAAAAAAGGATACAAAGTGGCGATCTGTGAACAGACGGAAGATCCGAAAGCCGCAAAGGGCGTTGTGAAAAGAGAAGTAGTTCAGCTGATTACGCCCGGAACTGTAATGGACGGCAAAGGCATCCATGAGTCGGAAAATAATTTTATCGCATCTGTTTCAGCCTGCTCGAACGGATACGGACTTGCGCTGTCTGATTTAACAACGGGAGAAAATTTGGCTGTTTTGATTGAACGGCTTGAAGACGTCATATCAGAAATTTATTCAGTCGGCGCACGGGAAATCGTGGTTTCAGGAAGCTTGGATGCCGATACAGTGGCACAGCTGAGAGAGCGGTGCGGTGCAACGATTTCAATTGAAGACGGAGAAACAGACGAACACGTAACGATCATTGAGCACTTAAATAATGAAGATATAACAAAAACATTTCTGCGCTTATATACGTATTTGAAAAGAACCCAAAAGCGCAGCCTTGATCATCTTCAGCCCGTGCAGGTGTATGAGCTTGAGGAAGCGATGAAAATTGATTTGTACTCAAAGCGTAATCTGGAGCTGACCGAAACGATCCGTTCAAAAAATAAAAAAGGCTCCCTTTTGTGGCTGCTGGATGAAACAAAAACGGCAATGGGAGGCCGGCTGCTTAAACAGTGGATTGACCGGCCGCTTATCAGAGTCAATCAAATCGAAGAGCGCCAAGAAATGGTGGAAACATTGATGTCCCATTTCTTTGAACGGGAAGATCTGCGTGAACGTTTAAAAGAAGTGTATGACTTAGAACGCCTTGCCGGCCGCGTTGCATTTGGAAATGTCAATGCCCGGGATTTGATTCAGCTGAAGGAATCGTTAAAGCAAGTTCCTGGCATCAAACAGCTGGTTGCTTCATTGGCTCATGACAAGGCCAAGGAACGTGCAAAGCGCATTGACCCTTGCGGGGATGTACTTGAACTGCTGGAAGAAGCGCTGTACGAAAACCCTCCTTTATCGGTAAAAGAAGGGAACCTGATTAAAGATGGTTATAATCAAAAGCTTGATGAATATCGTGATGCAAGCAGAAACGGAAAAGACTGGATTGCCCGCCTGGAACAGCAGGAGCGGGAATACACAGGCATTCGCTCTTTAAAGGTCGGCTTTAATAAAGTTTTCGGTTATTACATTGAAGTGACTAAAGCAAACTTGCATTTGCTTGAGGAAGGGCGTTATGAGCGGAAGCAGACGTTAACCAATGCCGAGCGCTACATTACACCTGAATTAAAAGAAAAAGAAGCGCTCATTTTAGAGGCGGAAAATAACATCTGTGAGCTGGAGTACGAGCTGTTTACCGAGCTGCGCGAGAAAGTGAAGCAGTATATTCCGCGGCTGCAGCAGCTTGCAAAACAGATGAGCGAGCTGGACGCACTGCAATGCTTTGCGACAATCAGTGAAAATCGTCACTACACGAAACCAGAGTTCTCTAAAGATGAAGTCGAAGTGATTGAAGGCAGACACCCGGTTGTTGAAAAAGTCATGGACAGCCAGGAATATGTCCCGAATAACTGTATGATGGGCGATAACAGACAAATGCTTCTCATTACAGGTCCAAACATGTCAGGGAAAAGCACGTATATGAGACAAATCGCGCTCATTTCCATTATGGCGCAAATCGGCTGCTTTGTACCCGCGAAAAAAGCGGTGCTCCCGATTTTCGATCAAATTTTTACGCGAATCGGCGCTGCAGATGATTTGATTTCCGGACAAAGTACATTTATGGTAGAAATGCTTGAAGCGAAAAATGCGATTGTCAATGCGACGAAAAACAGCCTCATTCTGTTTGATGAAATCGGGCGGGGAACGTCCACTTATGACGGCATGGCGCTGGCACAGGCGATTATTGAATATGTTCACGATCATATCGGCGCCAAGACGCTGTTCAGTACACACTATCACGAGCTGACCGTTCTTGAGGACAAGCTGCCCCAGCTGAAAAACGTTCATGTTCGCGCTGAAGAATATAACGGAACGGTTGTCTTTCTTCATCAAATTAAAGAAGGTGCCGCTGATAAAAGCTATGGTATCCATGTAGCTCAGCTTGCCGAACTGCCGGGAGATCTGATTGCGCGCGCCCAAGATATTTTAAAAGAGCTTGAGCATTCAGGAAACAAACCGGAAGTGCCGGTGCAGAAACCTCAGGTGAAAGAAGAGCCGGCACAGCTGTCCTTTTTTGACGAAGCGGAAAAGCCGGCTGAAACACCAAAGCTTTCAAAAAAAGAAAAGCAAGTGATCGATGCTTTCAAATCACTTAATATACTGGATATGACACCGCTTGAAGCGATGAATGAAATGTACAAGCTGCAAAAGAAATTACATTAAAACGGGGTGATGAATGTGGCAAAAGTCATCCAGCTGTCAGATGAGCTTTCAAATAAAATAGCGGCGGGCGAGGTTGTGGAACGGCCCGCCTCAGTCGTCAAAGAATTGGTGGAAAATGCGATCGACGCTGACAGCACAGTCATTGAAATCGATATTGAGGAAGCAGGCCTTGCATCCATTCGGGTCTTGGATAACGGCGAAGGAATGGAGAATGAAGATTGCAAGCGAGCTTTCCGCCGCCACGCAACGAGTAAAATAAAAGATGAAAATGATTTATTCAGGGTGAGAACGCTCGGTTTCAGGGGAGAAGCCCTGCCGAGTATCGCGTCAGTCTCTCATCTGGAGATTACAACAAGCACTGGTGAAGGAGCTGGGACGAAGCTCGTCCTCCAAGGAGGAAACATCATTTCCGAATCGCGTTCCTCAAGCAGGAAGGGAACTGAAATTGTCGTTTCCAACCTGTTTTTTAACACACCGGCCCGTTTGAAATATATGAAAACCGTTCATACAGAGCTTGGAAACATTACAGACGTGGTTAACCGTATTGCTCTGGCGCATCCAGAGGTATCGATCCGCCTGCGCCATCATGGGAAAAACCTGCTTCAAACGAACGGAAACGGAGATGTGCGCCATGTACTGGCAGCGATTTACGGCACGGCTGTCGCCAAAAAAATGCTTCCGCTGCATGCGAGCTCCTTGGATTTTGAAGTAAAGGGATATATCGCCCTCCCAGAGATTACACGGGCGTCGAGAAACTATATGTCGTCTGTGGTCAATGGCCGTTACATTAAAAATTTCCCGCTCGTCAAAGCGGTTCATGAAGGCTATCATACGCTTCTGCCGATCGGACGCCATCCGATTACTTTTATAGAAATTACGATGGACCCGATTTTAGTCGATGTCAACGTGCATCCATCGAAGCTTGAGGTCCGGCTCAGCAAGGAAACAGAGCTTCATGACTTAATTCGTGACGGAATTAAAGATGTATTTAAACAGCAGCAGCTGATTCCGAGTGCCCAGCTCCCGAAAAAATCGGCACCTGTTATCAAAAATGAGCAGCAGTTCATAACCTTTGATGAAAAGCCTCCGGAAAAAAAAGTTCCGGAAAAATCGACTGCGCCATCTTATTCACCAATGAAGCTCAGCTCAGTCGTGAAAGAGCCGGTTGATGCGGAGGAAGAATTGCCACCTCTCCAATTTGATGCTCCTCCTATCGTTGATCAGAAACAAATCCTTGAGGTGTCCGATGTTTCAGCGAAAGAGCCAGATACATTTGAGCAGGAATGCCATGAGGGACAGCAGCAGCCAGCGTCTGAGCGGGTTCCAATTATGTACCCGATCGGCCAGATGCACGGGACTTATATATTGGCACAAAACGAAAACGGCCTGTATATTATCGACCAGCACGCCGCCCAAGAACGTATTAAATATGAGTACTTTCGTGAAAAGGTGGGGGAGGTTGAGCCTGAGGTGCAGGATATGATTGTACCGCTGACGTTCCACTACTCCACAAATGAGGCTTTGATTATTGAACAGCACAAACAAGAGCTCGAAAGCGTCGGTGTCTTTTTAGAGTCATTCGGCTCTAACAGTTACATCGTCCGTTGCCACCCGGCCTGGTTTCCAAAGGGAGAAGAAGCAGAGCTTATAGAAGAAATCATTCAGCAGGTGCTCGACTCCAAAAATATAGATATTAAAAAACTCCGCGAGGAAGCGGCGATTATGATGAGCTGCAAAGGCTCCATCAAAGCAAATCGCCACCTCAGAAACGATGAAATCAAAGCGCTTCTGGACGACCTCCGAAGCACATCAGACCCATTTACATGCCCGCACGGCCGCCCGATCATCATTCACCACTCGACATATGAGATGGAAAAGATGTTCAAACGCGTGATGTAGCGGGGGTGGTAGGCATTGATCCATTCTCTGAATGGATCAATGCTTTTTTTTGTACTCCTTCGAGTGTCAGATTATAAGAAACAGTTGTAAACGTGTGAGCAGTGTTAACGCATTATACTTCATGGTTCCTCCGTATAACAAAATATCCATTTACAGGCAATTGGGATTAATGTATATTTTGGGTGAGGAGGTGGAAACATATGGAATGTGGTCCGAAGATCATTATCTTTTTGGATGAACTTGATGATCCAAATGTGAGAATCATTTTAGAATGCAGAATTTAAATTACAACATTGTGTTTTGCTCCCTGTTCGTGTGAACAGGGAGATTTTTTCGTTTATATAACTGTTGATGTCCAAATATAGGGTGTTATGAATTTTCCATATCTGCCATCGGCTTTAAGCTGCTTCTCTATTAGGCTGGTTATCAAAAGCAAGTTCAATGAAAGCCATGAAAGCTGATATCACAACAAGCAAGATATCTGGAATATAAATAGACTGCATAAAGTAATCTGCAAAACAAATTGTTATAAGATTGCTGATAAAATACAGTATAAAAGCAAAAAGTGCAGTCTTTTTCAATGAAAGTGATTTTGCCAAAATGATAGAGAGAATCTTTGTGAGTGGGTCTATGATTAAACCTACAGCAAAGCAGGCTAAAATAAATAAAGCTAATGTTTGATTGGAAGCGTATGTGATGCCAAGTATGGAGAATAAGCCTTTCATCCCGAAGAAAAAGCCGCCGAAGATGACTGCAAGCGCAATGGCCGCGATAAAAGTGATAGATACAATTCCGATTAATTTTGATCTCAGGTTAAAATCTTTAGAGTGCTCGTTCTGTTCTTTTTGGTTCAAGTATGACACTCCCTTCCCCTGCTTACTCATACAAACAGCACCCTTGAATCAGCCCAAAATATCTATAAGTCTATTTTCTAACGAAAATAGTATAGCATATTTTAACAAAACCAAAAAAGGTCCTTTCCACTGGGGAAGGGCCTTTTTCTTCATGTTAACTCCTGAGATTCGCCGAAGCTTTCTCTTTTTTTGGCCAAATAAAATAGCTGGCTGTAATGAGAAAGTCAATGCCTATAATGACAGTCCACAGTTTAAGAATGCCGCTCAACGCCTCGGTTCGGGCAGAGTCATTGATAAAATAGATCATCCCTGCCAATAGTCCCGCACCAATTAAGTAGGCCAGCACATGTCTTAGCCAGCCTTTCGCACCGTGCTTGGCATGGTCCATTCCAAAACGTTTCAGCGGTTTTGCGCCTTTTTTTGTCACATAATATTGAAATTTTTCATCTGCCCATTGAATCATTTGTTTTCCATAAGCGATCGATATACCGATGTAAACAGCTGCAATCCCATGGGCTGCGGTCGCTGAGGCTCCGCGGTAAAGGTCCACACCAGTTACCGCTAACAAGATCAAATCGATAACTGGAGTTAAGGCAAGGAATAGCAGTCCTAATGTATGTCGTTTGAATACGTAGCGTACAGCAAGCCCCAAAACAATGACAACCCAAAACGCAATTTCACAGAAAACAATCATCCATGCGATACCGTTCAATCCATTTCCCTCTTTTCAATACAGTTGTATTATTTTAATAATATGTTATCATCTTTGTTTTTGTAACACAACTGTATTATAAAAATTGCCCTCTCATTTTTTTCTTGTTACAATAAAGCTATGCCAAAACAAATTGACCATGAGAAAAGAAGAAAACAAATTGCAGAAGCAACGTGGCGCGTCATTTTAGAACGAGGGATGGAGGGAGCATCAGCCAGAAATATTGCAAAGGAAGCAGGATTGTCATTAGGTGCGCTGCGCCATTATTTCTCTACACAGGATGAATTGCTTGCTTTTGCAATGAAACTTGTCCAAGAAAAGGTGACGGACCGAATTAAGGACATTGCAGTGAGGGATTTGCTCCCTAAGAAAAAAGTGTTGCAAATTTTGCTTGAAATGGTCCCAACGAATGAAGAAACGATTAGAGAGATGGAGGTTTGGTTTGCTTTTACTGCTTACGCCAGACATAAAAAGGATATGTTTGATGCGAATCATGACGGGATTTTCAGCGGCATGCGGGATCTGATTGCCTATTTAGATGAATCCGATTTACTGAAGCAGAATGCTGATAAAGACATTGAAGCTGAGAGACTTTACGCGCTTGTTGACGGCTTGGCTTTACATGCCATGCTTGACCCTATGCGAGTGAATAAAGACCGAATTAAGCGGGTCATTATGCAGCATGTAGAGTCAATTTGCGTGGAAGATACACGTGAGACACAAAAACGACATCCTTAAGGCGCTAGTGCGAAAAGCGATTCTTGTTGGGCATGCGTCCAAAAGAGTCGCTTTTTTATTTTCAAAGAACAAGGATCTCTGAAAAAAATGGAAAACAATCATGCTGTTTGGTAAAGTGGAATGAAAGACGGACTGAGGGGTGAACACTGGTCCATCGTTTAAGAACTTTACATGATAGGGATGGTATAAATGAATCTTACTTACAAGGTGCATCCAATTAAAACAAGGTATCAGGGCTGGACGAATTATTGCTATATCATTGAAGATATTGTAAGCAGATCTGCAATTGTTGTTGATCCCTCATGGGAATTGAGTAAGATAACCACTACACTTTCTGAACTCGAAGCGGAATTAAAGGCAGTCGCATTGACACACTCTCATTATGATCATGTAAATCTGGTAGACCCGCTGACGAAGATGTTTAACGCTCAAGTTTATATGTCAAAAAAAGAAATTGATTATTATCAATTCCGATGCAGAAATTTAATTAGCCTAGATGATCATCAGACAATCAGCATAGGAAACACAAGAGCACAATGCCTTCTCACACCGGGGCATACAGCCGGCGGAATGTGTTATTTGTTTTCTGAGAGTATTTTTACCGGAGATACGGTGTTTACAGAAGGGTGCGGCATATGTGAGGATGATGGCAGCTCTGCGGAAGAGATGTTTGATAGTATTCAAAGAATAAAGTCGGAGGTTTCACCCCATGTACGGGTGTATCCTGGTCACTCATTTGGCAAATTGCCCGGCCATTCGATAAAGGATCTTTATCAGCATAATATTTACTTTCAAATTGATAAGAAAGAATATTTTGTGAAATTTCGCACTCGTAAAAACCAAAAAGGTATTTTTGATTTTAAATAATCCTTCTGAATCTATTATCCTATTTTTCTTCGAATATCTAAATGATTTTTATTTTCGAAAATGATTACATAGATGGGTGTTATTTATTTTGAAAACTCATTTGAAAGAAAATGAAGCGCATTATCATGATATGGCGCCCTATACGTAATCCGGGTCTTTTTTCTTATGTTCTGTTATATCTCCTGATCCTTTATTCCTCAATGGAAAAAAGCAGAAAAACAATCGAGCAAATTGTAGGAAAAATTAACTTGACGGATAATATTTACAGAGGTTACCATCAACATGAACATGCTACTATTTATCCGGTCATCACTATTATAAAGTCATACAGAAGTGAAACACATCTACTAATCGGAAGGGTGGCTTTGAGAGAATGATCACATATGTTTTTCCAGGTCAGGGTTCACAGAAACAGGGAATGGGCAGCGGCCTATTCGATGAATTTAAAGAACTGACGGATCAGGCAGATGAGATCTTAGGATATTCAATCAAACGTCTTTGCCTGGAAAATCCTTATTCCAATTTAAACAAAACGCAATTTACTCAGCCGGCGTTATATGTGGTAAACGCACTAAGCTATCTGAAAAAAATCAAGGATGAAGAAGTTAAACCTGACTTTGTCGCCGGGCACAGCTTGGGTGAATACAATGCGTTATTTGCAGCTGAAGCCTTTGATTTTAAGACAGGTTTACAGCTTGTCAGAAAAAGAGGCGAACTGATGAGTCTGATAAGCAACGGCGGTATGGCAGCTGTTATGGGACTAAATGAAGAGCAGGTTGCAAAGGCTCTGAAAGAATATCATTTACATGATGTTGATATCGCTAATGTGAATGCCCCATATCAAATTGTAATTTCAGGAAAAAAAGATGAGATTGAAAAAGCCGCATCTCTTTTTGAAACGATGACTGAAGTTACAATGGTACTCCCCTTAAACGTAAGCGGCGCGTTTCATTCCAGATACATGAATAAAGCAAAAGAAGAATTCGAGGAATTCCTTCATGCCTTTTATTTTTCGCCTCCGTCTATCCCGGTTATTTCTAATGTGTATGCCAAACCGTATACATACGAATTCATGAAACAGACGCTGGCTGATCAAATTAATCACTCAGTGAAATGGACTGACAGCATAAGATACTTAATGAAAAAAGGCCATATGGAGTTTGAGGAGGTAGGGCCTGGAAATGTTTTAACTGGGTTAATTCATCGCATAAAGAAAGATGCGGAAGCAATGCCCCGCTAAAGCATTTGCCCCTATGGCCGTGTACCTCATCAATCAGGTCTAAACACAGATTTCCTTTCATTTAAGGTATAAAGTTTTAAAGATTCAATCGTTCGATTGACACTGTTTCTAATTGAATAACTTTATATACTGTTACATAAAGAGGCTGATAAATTAAGTTAGACATTTGAACTATGTCAGCCGGTCTGTCAAACCATCGCTCCCACATCTAGATGGTCCATTTTTTAACCTCACCCACCAATCATAGAGTCGATGTTCTTTGCTGATCCTGTTATCATGTTACATCAATTTTGAGATATCAACATACATCTACGATCACATCATAAATGAACTGCATCCAGAGCACCAATAGCAATCCTTCCAAGTTGAATCTCCTTTACTTTTTCACATATGTCTTTTCCATTTATTAATTTCATTTCAATCGCTGCTATGTGCTTTACAACATACATGGAAATAAGAAATCCAATAGCCGTCATAAATATAAAAAAAGAAGGTTATACACATGAATGAACCGCTTGTTTTTATGTTTTCCGGGCAAGGTTCCCAATACTATCACATGGGGAAAGAACTATTTAAGGAAAATACCGTGTTTCGCCAATCTATGCTTGAAATGGATGACATTGCAGCACGGCGAATTGGCACATCCATTGTTGAAGAAATCTACCATCCAGGTAAACGTATGTCAGATCCGTTTGACAGTATTCTTTTTTCCCACCCCGCCATTTTTATGATTGAGTATTCCTTATATAAGGTTTTGGAAGACAGGGGAATCTCTCCTGATTACGTATTGGGATCAAGTCTGGGAGAATTCGCAGCAGCGGCAGTTTCTGGTGTGTCAGACGCAGAGGATATACTGGATTGCATACTTGAACTGGCTATTATCATCCAAAATTCCTGCGATAAAGGAAAAATGGTGGCCATTCTGGACAAACCGCAATTGCTGAATGATTATCCGCTACTGTTTGGAAATAGTGAACTCATTTCTATCAATTATGATTCGCACTTCGTCATTTCTGGTGAAGAAGATCATATAAGGAAGATTATGGAGGATTTAAAGGAGAAGCAGATTCTTTGCCAGCTGCTTCCTGTGGCCTATGCCTTTCATTCTTCGCTTATTGATCCGGCAGAGAGTGCCTATGCAGAATTTTTAAGATCAAAATCTTTTAAAAAACCGTCAATACCGATTGTATCGAGCTTAACGGGAAGCTGCCTTCACGTAATGGACGAGAATTTCTTTTGGAATGCGGTCAGAAAGCCAATGATGTTTCGTGAAGCGATTCGATATTTGGAAAGCCAGCATACATGCAAGTTTATCGATTTAGGGCCATCCGGCACCTTAGCTGCTTTTGTGAAACAGCTGATTCCGGGTGATTCAGCTGACCGTTGCTGCTCAATCATAACACCATTTCATCAGGAGCTGAAAAATCTGAATACGGTTGAGTATTTCCGTACACCAGAAAGGAAGTTTACAAGATGATTACATATGTCTTTCCAGGGCAAGGCTCCCAGCAAAAGGGGATGGGACAAGGCCTATTTGAACAATATCAGCATTTGACTGATCAAGCAGATCAAATATTGGGCTATTCAATAGAGAAGCTATGTACCGAAAAATCATATCTGGATGTAAATCATACTGAATACACGCAGCCGGCTTTGTACGTTGTTAATGCACTTAGTTACTTGAAGAGAGTAGAGGAGACCGGCAGAAAACCTGATTTTGCGGCAGGACATAGCTTAGGAGAATACAATGCGCTGATGGCAGCCGGTGCCTTTGATTTTGAAACCGGATTAAAGCTCGTCAAAAAAAGAGGAGAATTGATGGGACGAATTACAGGGGGCGGAATGGCTGCTGTGATCGGCCTGAGTAAGGAACAAGTTACAGCCGTTTTAGGAGAGCACCGTCTTCATGACATTGATGTGGCAAATGAAAATACGCCCCGGCAAATTGTGATTTCTGGCCCGAAAAAAGAGATTGAAAAAGCTCGGGCTGTTTTTGAAAACACCAAGGATGTAAAGCTGTTTCATCCATTAAATGTGAGCGGAGCTTTTCATTCCAGATATATGAATGAAGCCAAACAGGTATTTAAGCAATATATTGACTCATTCCAATTTGCACCTTTGGCGATCCCGGTTATCTCCAATGTCTACGCAGAGCCATACCATCAAGACAGATTAAAAGATACATTATCTGAACAGATGGACAACACAGTGAAATGGACGGACAGCATTCGTTTCCTGATGGGAAGAGGAGAAATGGAGTTTGAAGAGATTGGGCCTGGAACTGTTTTAACCGGTCTCATTCATCGGATTAAAAATGAGTCTGAACCATTGACATATGTACCGAAAAAGAACCCCGCGATCAGTGCGCATCTAAAGGAACAGGCGGAAGCCGCTGACCATCAATCGAATGTTCAAGCCGGGATTACGGCAGAATCTTTAGGAAGTGCTGAATTTAAACAAGATTATCATCTTACATATGCTTATCTTGCAGGAGGAATGTACCGCGGCATTGCTTCGAAAGAAATGGTAGTAAAGCTGTCAAGAGCGGGAATGATGGGGTTCTTTGGCACAGGAGGTCTGAGGCTGAAAGAGGTTGAAGATGCGATCCATGCTATACAAGGTGAATTAGGGAAAGGACAAGCCTATGGCATCAATCTGGTCCACAATATGAAACATACTGAATCAGAAGAAAAAATGATCGATCTTTTATTGAGGAATCAAGTGAGCATTGTGGAGGCTTCAGCATTTTTAAGTGTCACTCCTGCATTAGTAAGGTACCGCGCAAAAGGAGTGAAACGAAATCAAAATGGTGACGTTATATGCTCAAATCGTCTCATAGCAAAAATATCACGGCCGGAAGTTGCAGAATCATTTCTGAGTCCTGCGCCTGAGAATATGCTGCAAAAGCTTTTAGGAGAAAATAAAATCACTATGAACGAAGCTGAGTTGTTGCGGTGTATTCCGATGGCTGACGATATTTGTGTAGAAGCTGATTCAGGTGGTCATACAGATGGCGGTGTAGCATACAGCCTGATGCCGGCGATGACATCTTTAAGAGATGAAATGATGAAAAAATATCAATACCGGAAAAAAATAAGAGTTGGTGCAGCTGGAGGAATTGGAACACCTGAGGCAGCGATGGCGGCTTTTATGCTAGGAGCTGATTTTATTCTAACAGGCTCAATCAATCAATGTACGGTTGAGGCGGCAACAAGTGATAAAGTAAAGGATTTGCTTCAGCAGATGAATGTACAAGATACAGCCTATGCGCCTGCAGGTGATATGTTTGAATCGGGCAGTAAAGTGCAGGTGCTAAAGAAAGGTGTGTTCTTTCCCGCACGGGCAAACAAGTTATATGAACTGTACCAGCGGTATGGGTCTATACGTGAGCTGGATGCAAAGATGCTGGCCCAGCTTGAGGAGAAATACTTTAAACGCAGTATAGAAGACATATATAAAGATATTGCATTGCATTATCCCGCGGCAGACATTGAGAAGGCTGAACAAAACCCGAAGCATAAAATGGCTTTGATTTTCCGATGGTACTTCAGATACAGCTCAAAATTGGCAATCAGCGGAAGCGAACATTCGAAGGTTGATTATCAAATTCACTGCGGTCCCGCGCTGGGAGCCTTTAATCAATGGGTTAAAGGATCGCAATTAGAAAATTGGCGAAACCGCCATGTGGATGAAATCGGGAAAAAATTAATGACAGAAACGGCGGTATTGCTTCATGAACGGATGCAATCGATGTATCAGCCGTCGCATGAAACAGACAACATAAAAATGAAAGTTTGAATATTATGAAAATACACCTATAAAAATCATTAAAATAATCCCTCGAAGGAGAGAGCGTATTATGGATAAACAGAGAATCTTTGAAGTACTAATCACCAATATTTGCGAGGTGCTCCCTGAATTAGACGGACACAGATTTGAGCCTGAAGATCAGTTAGTTGAGCTAGGAGCTGACTCTGTAGACAGAGCTGAAATTATCACGATGGTGCTAGAGGATTTATCGTTAAAAATCCCTCGCATTGAGCTATCCGGGGTGAAAAACATCGGTGAATTAGCTGAGGTGCTTTATGACAAAGTGCAATCTGCCTGAGGTGGTGGTGACCGGTGTAGGCGTTACGGCCTCTATCGGTCAAGGGAAAGAGGACTTTGCTTCCTCGCTGCTGTCCGGCAGACATGCCTTTGATGTCATGAAGCGTTCAGGCAGACAAAAAGACAGCCGGTTTATCGGAGCCGAAATTGCGTCATTGTCTTATCCTGACCGACTCTCTAAAAAAATGTTGCGAAAAGCATCATTCTCCAGCCGCGCTGCATTGGTAACTCTCACAGAGGCTTGGGAGGAGGCTGAATTGGACGATGCAGATTCCTCACGTATCGGACTGGTTGTTGGCGGATCAAATTTTCAACAGAGAGAAAACTTTGAAGTTTATGAAAGGTATCAAGACCGCTCCGGTTTTATTTCTCCGGCGTATGGTCTGTCTTTCATGGACAGCGATCTTTGCGGGATATGTACAGATCAGTTTGGCATCACGGGATTAGCATATACGGTGGGAGGAGCTTCGGCCAGCGGCCAGTTAGCAGTCATTCATGCGATTCAGCAAGTCCTGTCAGGCGAAGTTGATACTTGCATAGCACTTGGTGCTTTAATGGATCTTTCTTATATGGAATGCGAGGCGCTAAGGGCTTTAGGCGCTATGGGGACGGACAAATATGCTGATGAACCTGAAAATGCGTGCCGTCCTTTCGATCAAAACAGAGACGGGTTTATCTATGGAGAATCGTGCGGTGCATTGATAATAGAACGAAAGGAGACGGCTTTACGAAGAGGTCTAAAACCTTATGCAGCATTGTCTGGCTGGTCAATCAAACTGGACGGAAACCGGAATCCTGATCCTTCATTAGAAGGAGAGATTCATGTCATCCAGAAGGCACTGGAGCGTGCCAGGCTTTTACCAGAAGATATTGATTATATTAATCCTCATGGAACAGGCTCTTTTATTGGAGATGAAATAGAATTAAAGGCGCTCCGTGCATGCCGGCTTTCCCATGCTTATATCAATGCAACAAAATCGATAACCGGACACGGGCTTAGTGCGGCGGGCATCGTAGAGATTATTTCTGTTTTGCTGCAAATGAAAAAATCTGCCCTGCATCCGAGCAGGAATTTGGATCATCCAATCGATGATTCCTTTCATTGGGTAAATGAGAAATCGATTTCATACCGCATCAAAAATGCGCTGAGCTTAAGCATGGGGTTTGGCGGAATGAACACCGCGGTTTGTATACAAAACATTGAGAAATGTGGAGGCGAATCATAAATGGTTTCAGCCGGAATAGAAGCGATGAATGTCTTTGGCGGAACGGCATACCTTGATGTCATGGAGCTGGCCAAATACAGACACTTAGATACTGCGAGATTTGAAAACTTATTAATGAAAGAAAAAGCGGTAGCACTGCCTTATGAAGATCCCGTGACCTTCGGAGTCAATGCAGCTAAGCCGATTATTGATGCTTTATCTGAAGCAGAGAAGGACCGGATTGAATTGCTGATCACTTGCTCTGAATCCGGGATCGACTTTGGGAAATCGTTAAGTACATATATCCATGAATATTTAGGTCTCAACCGCAACTGCCGTTTGTTTGAGGTTAAACAGGCGTGTTATTCAGGGACAGCGGGATTTCAGATGGCGGTGAATTTTATATTATCCCAGACTTCTCCGGGTGCCAAAGCACTGGTTATCGCCAGTGATATTTCACGTTTTTTAATCGCTGAGGGCGGAGACGCTTTAAGCGAAGATTGGTCTTATGCGGAACCGAGCGCCGGAGCGGGAGCGGTGGCCGTTTTAGTTGGCGAAAATCCCGAGGTGTTTCAGATAGATCCCGGAGCAAATGGTTATTACGGCTATGAAGTGATGGACACGTGCCGCCCCATTCCCGACAGTGAAGCGGGAGATTCTGATCTGTCTTTAATGTCATATTTGGATTGCTGCGAACAGACCTTTCTGGAATATCAAAAGCGTGTACCGGGTGCCAATTATCAGGACACGTTTCAATATCTTGCTTACCATACGCCCTTTGGCGGGATGGTGAAAGGCGCGCACCGGACAATGATGCGTAAGGTGGCGAAGGTGAAAACATCCGGGATTGAGACGGATTTTTTAACTCGGGTAAAACCAGGGTTAAACTACTGTCAACGAGTTGGAAATATTATGGGGGCAGCCTTGTTTCTGGCATTGGCCAGCACGATAGACCAAGGGAGGTTTGATTCGCCTAAACGAATTGGCTGTTTTTCCTACGGATCCGGCTGCTGTTCTGAATTTTACAGCGGAATTACAACTCCGCAAGGCCAGGAGCGTCAGCGAACATTTGGTATTGAGAAGCATTTGGACCGCCGGTATCAGCTCTCCATGGAAGAGTATGAGCTATTGTTTAAGGGGAGCGGGATGGTGCGGTTTGGGACGCGCAATGTAAAGCTGGACTTTGAGATGATACCGCGTATCATGCAGTCCACTCAAGAGAAGCCGCGCTTGTTTTTAGAAGAAATTTCTGAGTTTCATCGGAAGTACAGGTGGATCTCGTGACCTATCAAACGATAAAGGTCCGCTTTCAAGCGTCGGTTTGCTATATTACCTTTCACCGTCCTGAAGCGAATAATACGATTAATGACACGCTGATAGAAGAATGCTTGCAAGTGTTAAATCAATGTGAAACATCAACGGTGACGGTTGTCGTTTTAGAGGGGCTTCCCGAGGTGTTTTGTTTTGGAGCTGATTTTCAAGAAATCTATCAGGAAATGAAAAGGGGCAGAAAACAGGCAAGCTCCCAAGAGCCTCTCTATGATTTGTGGCTGAAATTGCAGACCGGCCCTTATGTCACGATTTCGCATGTCAGGGGAAAAGTGAATGCCGGCGGTATTGGATTTGTATCTGCCACAGATATTGCCATTGCTGATCAGACGGCGTCATTCAGTCTCTCTGAGCTGCTATTCGGCCTGTACCCTGCTTGTGTTTTACCGTTTCTGATCCACCGTATCGGCCGGCAGAAAGCGCATTATATGACGCTTATGACAAAGCCGATTTCCGTTCAGGAAGCCAGTGAATGGGGGTTAATAGATGCTTATGATGCTGAAAGTGACGTGCTGCTGAGAAAGCATTTATTGCGTTTGCGGAGGCTGAATAAAAAAGGAATCGCACATTATAAACAGTTTATAAGCTCACTTGATCATCAAGTCAGTCGTGCGAAAGCCACCGCTTTAACTGCAAATCAAAACATGTTTTCTGATCCTCAAAACCAAATGGGAATCATCAGGTATGTTGAAACAGGACAATTCCCATGGGAGGATCAGTAACCGTTTCAATCAGAACCATTAGGAGGACATCATGACGCATTCTGTTGTAGAGCTTATCGAAATTGAATCCGCCATTATTCAGGTAAAGATGCAAGATCGCACTCATAAAAACGCGTTTTCACAAGAACTTACGGATGGTTTAATTCAAGCGTTTGAATACATACGGCAGAACCCCAAATACAAAGCGGTTATTTTGACAGGATATGATAATTATTTTGCTTCAGGAGGAACGCAAGAAGGACTGCTTCGAATTCAACAGGGATTGACCAAGTTCACTGATGACAATCTTTATTCTCTGGCGCTGGATTGTGAGATTCCAGTTATTGCGGCAATGCAGGGCCATGGAATTGGAGGCGGCTTTGTCATGGGGCTCTTTGCTGACATAGTCATTCTGAGCAGGGAAAGCGTGTATACGGCTAATTTTATGAAATACGGATTTACTCCTGGAATGGGCGCTACCTTTATCGTTCCTAAAAAACTGGGTTTCAGCCTGGCCCAGGAAATATTATTGAATGCGGGCAGCTACCGCGGAGCTGATCTTGAAAAAAGAGGGGTTCCCTTTAAGGTGCTGCCCCGTGCAGAAGTGTTAAATTATGCAGTGGAGCTGGCGCAAGAATTGGCGGAAAAGCCGAGAAACTCACTGGTTACACTGAAAGATCATTTGGTTGCCCCGCTTCGCGATCAGCTGCCGCGCGTCATTGAACAGGAATTGATGATGCATGAGAAAACATTTCATCATGAAGAAGTCAAAAGTAGAATCAAAGGTTTATATGGTAATTAACTGAAATATATATAAATTTTGCAGGTGAAATGGAGGCAGCGTGATGAGAAATAATGATAATATCCGCATATTGGCTAATCCTTCTGTCAGTCATGGTGAGCCTTTACATATATCTGAAAAGCAGCCGGCAACAATACCTGAAGTTTTATACAGAACGGCGGCGGAGCTTGGGGATACAAAGGGAATCATTTATTTGCAGCCGGATGGAACTGAAGTTTACCAATCATACAGACGATTATGGGATGATGGACTGCGTATTGCGAAGGGGCTTCGCCAATCAGGCCTGAAAGCAAAACAAAGCGTGATTTTGCAGCTTGGTGACAATTCACAGCTTCTCCCTGCGTTCTGGGGGTCTGTGTTAACAGGGGTTGTTCCGGCTCCGTTAGCCGTTCCGCCAACGTATGCTGAATCGAGCAGCGGCACTCAAAAGCTGAAAGACGCATGGACGCTTCTTGGCAAGCCAGCGGTGATTACGGACCGAGGGATACACCAGGAAATGCTCGATTGGGCAAAAGAACAAGGGCTTGAAGGGTTCAGGGCAATTGCTGTAGAGGATCTGCTCAGCGCTGAAGCGGACACAGATTGGCATCAATCCAGTCCCGAAGACTTAGCGCTTTTATTGCTGACTTCAGGCAGTACGGGAACGCCCAAAGCAGTTATGCTTAATCATCGTAACATTATGAGCATGGTGAAAGGGATTATTCAAATGCAAGGCTTCACCAGAGAGGATATTACGTTTAACTGGATGCCGTTTGACCATGTCGGAGGGATCGGAATGCTGCATTTGCGGGATGTTTATCTTGGCTGTCAGGAAATTAACGTCTCAAGCGAAACGATCTTAATGGAGCCGTTGAAATGGCTGGATTGGATTGATCATTACCGAGCTTCTGTTACGTGGGCGCCGAATTTTGCGTTTGGTCTGGTCACTGATTTTGCAGAAGAAATAAAAGATAGGAAATGGGATCTGTCTTCAATGCGATACATGCTCAATGGCGGTGAAGCAATGGTAGCCAAGGTAGGGCGCAGAATACTTGAGCTTTTAGAACCACATGGACTGCCTGCTGACGCCATCCGACCTGCATGGGGAATGTCCGAAACTTCATCGGGTGTTATTTTTTCTCATGAATTTACCCGGGCTGGAACAAGTGATGATGATCATTTTGTTGAAATAGGCTCTCCAATCCCCGGCTTCTCTATGAGAATTGTGAATGACCATAATGAATTGGTTGAAGAGGGCGAGATCGGCCGTTTTCAAGTCTCGGGTCTTTCTGTTACTAGCGGTTATTACCAGCGGCCTGATTTGAATGAGAGTGTGTTTACAGAAGACGGCTGGTTTGAAACCGGAGATCTTGGCTTTTTGCGAAACGGGCGCTTAACCATAACAGGCCGTACGAAAGATGCAATTATCATTAACGGCATTAATTATTACAGTCATGCAATTGAGTCTGCAGTTGAAGAATTATCTGAAATTGAAACTTCTTATACTGCTGCTTGCGCTGTCCGTCTGGGCCAGAATTCAACAGATCAGCTGGCTATCTTCTTTGTTACTTCCGCAAAATTAAATGATGAGCAGATGTCTCAGCTTCTTAGAAACATACAATCCCATGTCTCACAAGTGATCGGAGTCACCCCGGAATATTTGCTGCCTGTACAAAAAGAAGAGATTCCAAAAACGGCTATCGGAAAGATCCAGCGCACCCAGCTAAAAACTTCATTTGAAAATGGAGAGTTCGACCGCTTGCTACATAAACCCAATCGGATGAACGATGCGGTCCAGGATGAGGAGATACAGCAAGCAGACCAGGTGAAAAGAGTAAGGGAAGAAATACAGAAGCATCTGCTCACCTGTTTGACTGAGGAGCTGCACGTTTCCCGCGATTGGGTGGAGCCAAATGCAAATATCCAAAGTCTTGGTGTGAATTCTATCAAGTTGATGAAGCTCATTCGATCGATCGAGAAAAACTACCATATCAAACTAACAGCCAGAGAGATACATCAATATCCTACAATTGAACGCTTAGCCAGCTATCTATCAGAACATGAAGACCTCAGCAGCTTGTCTGCTGACAAAAAGGGCACGGACACATATAAAACCGAACCGGAAAGGAGTCAGGCAACTTTTCAGCCTCTCTCTGAGGTTCAAAAAGGATTATGGACATTGCAAAAAATGTCACCCGAAAAAAGTGCATATCACGTACCTCTCTGTTTTAAATTTTCGTCAGGGCTTCACCTTGAAACATTACAGCAGGCTTTCGGCCTTGTATTGAATCAGCACCTAATCTTAAAGCACGTCATCCAAGAGAAAGACGGAATGCCATTTCTTAAAAATGAGCCAGCACTTTCAATTGAAATCAAGACAGAAAATATCTCAAGTATGAAAAAGTCTGATATTCCTGCTTTTCTTAGGAAGAAAGTAAAGGAGCCGTATGTAAAGGAAAACAGCCCGTTAGTCCGTGTCATGAACTTTTCCAGATCTGAACAAGAGCATTTTTTATTAGTTGTCATTCACCATTTGATTTTTGACGGAGTTTCGTCTGTCACATTTATACGCAGTCTGTTTGATACCTATCAGCTTCTTTTAAAAGGACAGCAGCCGGAAAAAGCTGTTTCTCCTGCCATTTATCATGATTTTGCGGCATGGGAGAAAAACATGCTTGCCGGCAAGGACGGTGTGAAGCATCGTACATATTGGCAGAAACAGCTATCGGGAACTTTGCCGAATCTTCAGCTGCCTAAGGTCAGCGCAAGTTCAGTCGATTCTGAGTTTAGAGAGAATACATACACCAGGCGGCTGTCCAGCAGCTTCATGAATCAGGTCAGAACGTTTGCGAAAGAGCATTCTGTAAATGTCACGACGATATTCTTAAGCTGCTATATGATGCTGCTTGGCCGTTACACCGGCCAAAAGGAACAGATCGTCGGCATGCCGGCCATGGTGAGGCCGGAAGAAAGATTTGATGATGCCATTGGACATTTTCTCAATATGCTCCCGATTCGGAGTGAGCTGAACCCGGCAGACACTTTTTCTAGCTTTATATCAAAATTGCAATTAACGATATTGGATGGGCTTGATCATGCAGCATATCCTTTTCCAAAAATGGTGAGGGATCTGAATATTCCTCGCAGTCAAGCAGGTTCACCGGTATTTCAAACCGCTTTTTTCTATCAGAATTTTCTTCAATCCGGAAGCTATCAAAGCTTGCTGAGCCGCTATGCTGACTTCTTTTCTGTCGATTTCGTTGAGTATATTCACCAAGAGGGCGAATACGAATTAGTATTTGAACTGTGGGAAACAGAAGAAAAAATGGAGCTGAACATCAAGTACAATACTGGGCTGTTTGATGCGGCTTCTATATCCGCCATGTTCGACCATTTTGTTTATGTAACAGAGCAGGCGATGTTGAATCCTTCTCAGCCTTTAAAAGAGTATTCTTTATTACCTGAGGCAGAGAAGCAGATGATTCTCAAAACATGGAACGCCACAGGAAAAACGTATCCATATATAACTTTTCATGAGTTGTTTGAGCAGCAGGCGAAAAAGACGCCTGATAGAGCGGCTGTCAGCTATGAAGGTCAAACATTGACGTATCGGGAGCTTGATGAAAGAAGCACACAGCTGGCCATTTATTTGCAGGCGCATGGAGTGGGTCCTGACCGTCTGGCGGGGATCTATGTGGATCGATCGCTGGACATGCTAGTGGGTTTATTAGCGATCCTCAAGGCTGGGGGAGCGTATGTGCCGCTAGACCCGTCCTATCCGGCTGAACGATTAGAATACATGCTTGAGGACAGTGAAGTTTTCATTACACTGACGACATCGAAATTAGTAAATACGTTGAGTTGGAATGGTGTCACAACAGCTCTTTTAGATCAAGATTGGGATGAAATTGCTCAAACAGCCTCTGATCGAAAAGTGCTTACACGCACTGTCACGCCAGAGAACTTGGCATATGTCATTTATACATCCGGCAGCACAGGAAAGCCAAAAGGTGTCATGATACCGCATAAAGCTTTGACAAACTTTCTCGTTTCGATAGGGGAAACACCAGGTCTTACGGCAGAGGATAAAATGCTTGCTGTCACAACCTACTGTTTTGATATCGCAGCTCTGGAATTATTTTTGCCTTTAATAAAGGGCGCACACTGCTATATTTGTCAAACGGAGCATACAAAAGACGTTGAAAAACTGAAACGGGACATCCGCACGATCAAACCGACAGTGATGCAGGCAACCCCCGCTACGTGGAAGATGCTCTTTTATTCAGGCTGGGAAAATGAAGAGAGCGTGAAAATTTTATGCGGTGGCGAAGCATTGCCTGAGACATTAAAACGATATTTCTTAGATACGGGCAGTGAAGCCTGGAATATGTTCGGGCCAACCGAAACAACTATCTGGTCAGCGGTTCAGCGCATTAACGATGAATGCTCTCATGCCACGATAGGAAGGCCAATCGCCAATACACAAATCTATATTACGGATTCTCAGCTCGCGCCAGTGCCGGCAGGTGTCCCGGGTGAGCTGTGCATTGCAGGAGACGGTGTGGCGAAGGGCTACTACAAAAAGGAAGAATTAACGGATTCGAGATTCATTGACAACCCTTTTGAGCCTGAGTCTAAGCTTTATAGAACGGGAGACATGGCCCGCTGGCTTCCGGGAGGGCGAATTGAATATATAGGCCGCATCGATAATCAAGTAAAAATCCGCGGATTTCGTATTGAACTTGGTGATATTGAAAGCAGGCTAAGTGAGCATCCCGGCATTCTGGAATGCGTTGTGGTCGCAGATATGGATAACCTAGCCGCCTATTATACAGCTAAACATGCAAATGCTTCCCTCACAGCGAGAGAGCTGCGTCATTTTGTGAAAAACGCTTTGCCTGCCTATATGGTGCCTTCTTATTTTATTCAGCTTGATCATATGCCGTTAACTCCGAACGGAAAGATAGATAGAAACAGCCTTAAGAATATCGATTTGTCAGGGGAGCAGTTAAAGCAAAGGCAGACCTCTCCTAAGAACATTCAGGATACTGTTTTTACCATTTGGCAGGAAGTGCTGAAAACGAGTGATATTGAATGGGATGACGGATTTTTCGATGTGGGCGGGGATTCGCTTCTCGCGGTCACTGTGGCTGATCGTATCAAACATGAACTATCCTGTGAGTTTTCTGTCACAGACCTGTTTGAGTATTCAACCATTAAAAATATCAGCCAGTACATCACTGAACAGCGAATGGGCGATGCAAGTGACCATGTGCTGATAGAACCGCCAGCTCATATAGAAGATCAGTCTACCGAGATGAGTGATCTCCCAGACTATTATGATGATAGTGTGGCGATTATTGGCATATCGTGTGAATTTCCAGGGGCAAAAAATCATGATGAATTTTGGGAGAACCTCAGAGACGGCAAGGAAAGCATTGCGTTTTTCAATAAAGAAGAGCTTCAGCGCTTTGGCATTTCAAAGGAGATAGCGGAGAATGCCGACTATGTCCCGGCTAAAGCTTCAATTGAGGGGAAAGACAGATTTGATCCAAGCTTCTTTCAAATCTCTCCTAAAGACGCTGAATTTATGGACCCTCAGCTTCGGATGCTGCTGACTCATTCATGGAAAGCAATAGAAGATGCCGGTTATGCTGCGGGACAGATTCCGCAAACCAGTGTTTTTATGTCGGCAAGCAATAATTCTTATCGCGCGCTGTTACCGTCAGATACAACAGAGAGCCTGGAGACGCCGGACGGCTATGTTTCGTGGGTGCTTGCACAGAGCGGGACGATTCCGACAATGATTTCTCATAAGCTCGGGCTGAGAGGGCCAAGCTATTTCGTTCATGCCAACTGCTCATCATCTCTGATTGGATTGCATTCTGCCTATAAAAGCCTGCTGTCGGGTGAATCTGATTATGCTTTAGTTGGCGGGGCAACGCTGCATACTGAGTCAAATATCGGATATGTGCATCAGCCGGGGCTGAACTTTTCGAGTGATGGACATATTAAAGCTTTTGACGCTTCAGCTGACGGAATGATAGGCGGTGAGGGCGTTGCTGTTGTATTGCTGAAAAAAGCAGCTGATGCAGTAAAGGACGGGGATCATATCTATGCCTTGCTGAGAGGCATTGGTGTAAATAACGACGGCGCTGACAAAGTCGGCTTTTATGCTCCAAGCGTTAAAGGCCAGGCTGACGTGGTTCAACAGGTCATGAATCAAACGAAGATACAGCCTGAATCCATCTGCTATGTAGAAGCACACGGAACCGGAACGAAGCTGGGGGACCCGATCGAGCTGGCGGCTTTAACAAACGTTTACAGGCAATATACAAATAAAACGCAATTTTGCGGCATTGGGTCGGTGAAAACTAATATCGGACATTTAGATACAGCCGCCGGTCTTGCGGGCTGCATTAAAGTCGTGATGAGTCTTTATCATCAAGAGCTTGCACCGAGTATCAATTATAAGGAGCCGAATCCAAATACAGACTTAGCCAGCTCTCCTTTTTACGTCGTCGATCAAAAGAAAACGTTAAGCCGTGAGATCAAAACGCACAGGGCTGCACTTAGCTCGTTCGGGCTTGGCGGGACAAATACCCATGCTATTTTTGAACAATTCAAAAGGGATTCTAATAAGAGAAAGATAGACGGGACTTGCATCGTCCCGATCTCGGCGAAAAATAAAGAGAGGCTGCAAGAGTATGCCGAAGACATTCTGGCCTATTTGGAAAGAAGAGGGCTTGAGAACAGCCATCTGCCTGATTTTGCGTATACCCTTCAGGTGGGGCGCGAAGCGATGGAGCATCGCGTTGTCTTTATTGCCGATCATATAAATGAGTTAAAACAGAGGCTCACAGATTTTATCAATGGAAAAACAGCGATTGAAGGCTGTTTTCAAGGAAGTAAGCACAATGCCAGAGAGGTTTCATGGCTGACGGAGGATGAGGACAGCGCTGAACTCATACGTAAGTGGATGGCCAAAGGAAAGGTAAACAAGCTTGCAGAAATGTGGAGCAAGGGAGCACATATAGATTGGATGCAGCTTTACAAGGGTGAGCGCCCAAACAGAATGAGTCTGCCGACTTATCCATTTGCAAAGGAACGATACTGGCCGTCGCTGGATGACCGCAAACCGGTGGCGCAGATATCCGGAAATCAGACAGGGATCGGCTCTATTCATCCATTGCTTCATCAGAATACATCTGATTTTTCTGAACAGAAATTCAGTTCGGTTTTCACTGGTGACGAATTTTTCCTGAGAGACCATGTAGTAAGAGGAAAGCCTGTGCTTCCTGGTGTTGCGTACCTTGAAATGGCGTACGCGGCTATAAACCAGGCGGCAGGAAGTGAAATTGGCCAAGATGTCAGAATCAGATTGAATCATACAGTCTGGGTTCAGCCTGTTGTGGTTGACAGACATTCAGCTCAAGTGGATATCAGTCTCTTTCCTGAAGAAGATGGAAAAATCACCTTTGACATTTATAGTACACAGGAAGACGGGGACGACCCTGTTATTCATAGTCAAGGCAGCGCGGAGCTGGCATCTGCCGCCGAAACACCGGTCGCAGATCTCGCTGAAATTTCACGCCGCTGCGGCATAGGAAAGATGTCGCCTGATCAATTTTACGAAGAAGGCAGAAGCAGAGGAATGTTCCATGGTCCGGCCTTTCAAGGAATTAAGAATGTGAATATAGGAAACAGAGAGGTTTTGGCGCAGCTGCAGCTTCCGGAAATCGTTTCTGGAACGAATGAACAGTTTGTGCTGCACCCAAGTATCATGGACTCCGCCTTGCAGACAGCAACGATATGCATCATGCAGGAATTAGCGGATCAAAAGCTGATTTTGCCATTTGCGCTTGAAGAGCTTGAGGTGATCAAAGGCTGTTCGTCTTCTATGTGGGCTTATGCTCGCTTAAGTGACAGCGACCGCTCCGGAGGGGGTGTCCAGAAAGCGGATATCGATGTCATTGACGAGAGTGGAAGCGTATGTGTCAGGATCAAAGGATTCTCAACAAGAGTATTAGAAGGAGAGGTTCATCCTTCAAAGCCTTCATCACGGCACGAACGCTTAATGCTTGAACCGGTGTGGGAAAAACCGAATGAAGAACGAGAGGACGAAGATCCTTCGTACACGGAGCATATCATTGTTCTCTTCGAAACTGAACGAAGTGTCACAGACAGCATTGCCTCCCACATGAAAGATGTCCGTGTGATTACTCTGAATGAAGCTGAAGGACATATTGATGAACGTTATCAATGTTACACGCAGAACATTTTTGAACTCCTGCTAAGCAAGGTCCGTGAGCTTTCTGCAGGCCGTATCATCATTCAAGCGATTGTTCCGCTGGAAAAAGAGAAGCAATTGTTTGCCGGCGTTTCTGGTCTGTTTAAAACAGCAGAAATAGAGTTCAGCAAACTGACTGCTCAGGTCATCGAAATTGAGAAACCTGAAGAGATGATAGACCTTCACCTCAAGCTGAAAGACGACAGCCGGAGACCATTTGACAAACAGATTCGATATGAGGCTGGACACCGTTTTGTGAAAGGCTGGAGGGAAATGGTGCTTCCTTCAGCTGATACGCTTCACATGCCGTGGAGAGACGAAGGCGTTTATCTAATCACAGGCGGAGCAGGAAGCTTAGGCCTTCTGTTTGCAAAGGAAATTGCCAATCGAACTGGCCGGTCTACTATTGTGCTGACGGGACGATCTGTTTTAAGTGAGGATAAGGAAAACGAGCTGGAGGCTCTTCGAAGCATCGGAGCGGAGGTTGTCTATCGGGAGGCTGATGTAAGTGATCAGCATGCGGTTCGTCATCTTTTTGAGGAAATCAAAGAAAGATATGGCACTCTCAATGGAATTATTCACGGTGCAGGCAGCATTAAAGATCACTTCATCATTCATAAAACGAATGAAGAGTTTCAAGAAGTATTGCAGCCAAAAGTAAGCGGGTTGTTACATGTAGACGAATGCAGCAAGGATTTCCCATTGGACTTTTTCATTTTCTTCTCATCTGTTTCGGGATGTTTAGGAAACGCTGGACAAGCCGATTATGCGGCAGCCAATTCGTTTATGGATGCATTTGCTGAATACCGCCGTTCTCTTGCGGCATCAAAAAAGAGATTCGGCTCCACCATTTCCTTCAATTGGCCGTTATGGGAAGAAGGCGGTATGCAAGTCGGCGCTGAAGATGAAAAGAGAATGCTGAAAACGACTGGAATGGTCCCGATGCCGACAGATAGTGGCTTGAAAGCATTTTATCAGGGGATAGCATCTGATAAGCCGCAAGTTTTTGTGATGGAAGGACAGCTTCAGAAAATGAAGCAAAAACTGCTTTCCACAGGATCGAAAGCCAAGCGGAACGAGCGGAACGATCAGAGAAAGGCGGATCAGGATCAAGGACAAACTAGAAAATTGGAAGCAGCCTTAATCCAAATGGTTGGCGCAATTTTGAAAGTAAACACTGACGATATCGATGTCAACACAGAGCTGAGTGAGTACGGATTCGACTCAATTACATTCACTGTCTTTACAAACAAGATCAACGAAAAATTTCAGTTGGAGCTAACACCGACCATTTTCTTTGAATATGGTAGCGTCCAAAGCCTGGCTGAATATGTAGTTGCTGCGTATCAGGGCGAATGGAATCAAGATACTACTGCTAAAGGCATAGATGAAAGAACAAACTCATTGCACAGTTTAAACAGCCTGGAGGCATCATTAAGCAACATGGTCAGTGCAATTTTAAAAGTAAATAGTGAAGATATTGATGTCAATACAGAGCTGAGTGAATACGGATTTGATTCCGTTACATTTACGGTCTTTACAAACAAGATTAACGAAGAATTTCAGTTGGAGCTAACGCCGACCATTTTCTTTGAATATGGAAGCATCCAAAGCCTGGCTGAGTATTTGACTGCTGAACATGAGGACACCCTGGTTCAGGAGCGCGAAAAACCAGAGGGGCAGGAAGAGTTACAGACAAAATCCCCTGAAGCGCCGAAAATCACATCACGTAGAAAGCGCCGCTTTACACAGCCTGTTATTGCAAAAGCAGAAAGAAACAAAAAGCAGGCTGCCGATTTTGAGCCGGTTGCAATTGTCGGCATCAGCGGCCGATTCCCTGGCGCTATGGATATAGACGAATTTTGGGAAAACCTAGAAGAAGGAAAAGACAGCATCACAGAAGTTCCAAAAGATCGATGGGATTGGCGGGAGCATTATGGAAACCCAGACACTGACGTCAATAAAACCGACATCAAATGGGGCGGGTTTATTGATGGTGTCGCAGAGTTTGATCCGTTGTTTTTTGGTATTTCGCCGCGAGAAGCTGATTATGTAGACCCTCAGCAGCGCTTGTTAATGACATACGTGTGGAAGGCACTGGAAGATGCGGGTTGCTCGCCGCAAAGCCTTTCGGGTACAGGGACCGGTATCTTTATCGGTACGGGAAACACCGGTTATAAAGATCTATTCCATAGAGCGAATCTTCCAATTGAAGGCCATGCTGCTACAGGTCATATGATTCCTTCGGTAGGCCCGAATAGAATGAGTTATTTTTTAAATATTCATGGTCCGAGCGAACCAGTAGAGACGGCTTGTTCCAGTTCTCTTGTAGCCATTCACCGTGCTGTGACTGCGATGCAAAACGGTGATTGTGAGATGGCGATCGCTGGAGGCGTGAATACGATCTTAACCGAGGAGGCGCATATTAGCTACAGCAAGGCGGGGATGCTCAGCAAAGACGGCAGGTGTAAAACCTTCTCTGCCGATGCGAATGGCTATGTCAGAGGTGAAGGGGTCGGAATGGTCATGTTGAAAAAGCTGGAAGATGCCGAGCGCGACGGAAATCATATTTACGGCGTTATTCGGGGGACAGCGGAAAATCACGGCGGAAGAGCCAATACCCTGACATCGCCTAATCCGAAAGCACAAGCTGATTTGTTGGTGCGTGCATATCGCCAAGCAGGCATAGATCCAAGCACTGTCACATATATCGAAGCACATGGAACAGGGACGGAATTGGGCGATCCGATTGAAATAAATGGGCTGAAAGCCGCGTTTAAGGAACTATCCAATATGAGAGGCGAGAGCCAGCCGGATGTTCCGGATCACCGTTGCGGCATTGGCTCAGTTAAAAGCAATATCGGTCATTTAGAGCTAGCAGCAGGTATTTCCGGTTTGATCAAGGTGCTTTTGCAAATGAAGCATAAAACGTTAGTGAAAAGCCTGCATTGCGAGACGCTTAACCCTTATCTTCAGCTGACTGACAGTCCGTTTTACATCGTTCAGGAAAAACAGGAATGGAAGTCTGTCACAGATCGTGACGGAAACGAGCTTCCACGCCGTGCGGGAATCAGTTCGTTTGGGATTGGCGGAGTAAACGCGCATATTGTGGTTGAAGAATATATGCCAAAAGCCAATTCAGAACACACGGCTACAGAACAGCCAAACGTAATGGTGCTGTCGGCTAAAAATAAAAGCAGGCTGATGGATCGTGCTTCGCAATTGCTTGAGGCGATTCGCAATAAAAAATATACAGATCAGGATTTGCACCGCATCGCTTACACCCTGCAAGTCGGGCGCGAAGAAATGGATGAGCGTCTGGCGTGTGTTGCGGGGACGATGCAGGAACTTGAAGAGAAACTGCAGGCGTTTGTTGACGGTAATGAAGAAACAGACGAATTTTTCCGGGGACAGTCTCATCGAAATAAAGAGACCCAGACTATATTTACAGCAGATGAAGATATGGCGTTGGCACTTGATGCTTGGATCAGAAAAAGAAAATACGCCAAACTTGCTGATTTATGGGTCAAAGGGGTCTCAATCCAGTGGAACACATTATACGGAGAGACCAAACCGCGCCTGATCAGCCTCCCTTCATATCCGTTTGCGAAGGATCACTATTGGGTGCCGGCAAAGGAACATTCAGAAAGAGACAAAAAAGAACTGGTTAATGCGATTGAAGATCGCGCCGCATGCTTTTTGACAAAACAATGGAGTTTGAGTCCAATTGGCTTAACAGTGCCGGGGACAAGAACCGTTGCTATCCTGAGCAATCAAGAGACAGCAGATTTAGCAGCAGAAGTGTCTTCGTATTTTCCGAATCATGTCTTATTAGATGTGAGCCGGATAGAAAATGATCAGTCAGACATTGATTGGAAAGAGTTTGACGGCCTAGTGGATGTCATCGGATGCAGTAAAGATGATGAGGGCCGGCTGGATTGGATTGAATGGGTGCAAGGACTGGTTGAATTCGGGCATAAAGAGGGGCTCAGGCTGCTTTGTGTGACGAAGGGGCTCGAATCGTTTCAAAACACATCTGTCCGGATGGCTGGCGCCTCACGAGCTGGGTTGTATCGAATGCTCCAATGCGAGTACAGCCATCTTATATCAAGGCATATGGATGCTGAGGAGGTTACTGATCATCGCCGTCTCGCGAAGTTGATCGCTGATGAGTTTTATTCCGAATCTTATGATGCGGAGGTTTGCTACAGGGATGGTTTACGGTATCAAGCTTTTCTAAAAACTCATCCGGAAACAGGTAAGGCCACGGAACAGAACGCGGTCTTCCCGGAAGATCATGTGCTTCTCATTACAGGCGGCACACGAGGCATCGGGCTATTATGCGCACGACATTTTTCGGAGCACTATGGAGTGAAAAAGCTGGTGCTGACCGGACGAGAGGAGCTTCCTCCGCGAGAGGAATGGGCTCGTTTTGACACCTCGAACACATCAGTGGCCCAGAAAATCCAGGCAGTGAGGGAACTGGAAGCACAAGGTGTGCAGGTGCAGATGCTGTCCTTTGCTTTATCTGATGATGCTCAGGTTGAGCAAACGCTGCAACATATCAAGCGAACATTAGGACCGATTGGCGGTGTCATTCATTGTGCAGGTCTGACGGATATGGATACGCTGGCATTTATCCGAAAAACTTCAGATGATATTCAGCGGGTGCTGGAACCTAAGGTGTCAGGTCTTACAACGTTATATCGCCATGTGTGTAACGAGCCTTTACAGTTTTTTGTCTTATTTTCTTCTGTTTCAGCCATTATTCCGGAGCTTTCGGCGGGACAAGCTGACTATGCGATGGCCAATAGCTATATGGATTATTTTGCAGAAGCACATCAGAAACATGTGCCGATCATCAGTGTTCAGTGGCCGAACTGGAAAGAAACCGGTATGGGTGAAGTGACAAATCAAGCGTATCGGGAAAGCGGCTTGTTGAGCATTACGAATTCAGAAGGCTTACGTTTTCTAGATCAAATTGTATCGAAAATGTTCGGACCGGTTGTTCTCCCTGCAATGGCGAATCAAACAAACTGGGAGCCGGAACTGCTGATGAAGAGGAGGAAACCGCATGAGGGCGGTTTGCAGGAAGCTGCTTTACAGAGCCCGCCAGCCAGAGACATTGAAGAGGCCGATGAAGTTTCAAAATGTGATGGATTATTATCTGAAACACAGTCCTGGCTTGTTGATCTGTTTACCGAAGAGCTGAGAATAGATCGTGAAGACTTCGAGATTGACGGGTTGTTTCAGGATTATGGCGTGGATTCGATCATTTTGGCACAGGTGCTCCAGCGTATAAACCGCAAATTAGAGGCAGCGCTCGATCCATCGATTCTATATGAATACCCGACAATTCAAAGGTTCGCAGATTGGCTGATCGGTTCTTATTCCGAAAGGCTGTCCGCTTTATTCGGAGGCAGGATATCGGATGCATCAGCACCTTTGGAGAACAAAATAGAGGCGGAGGTATCTGTTCCTGCGGAGGATCGAGCTCTTACACCTCAGATGCAGGCGCCAGCGACTTTGTCACCGGACTCTCATGCAGAAGATATTGCCGTTGTCGGACTCTCTTGCCGATTCCCTGGAGCAGATACATTGGAATCATATTGGTCGTTACTATCCGAGGGGCGTTCGTCAATCGGCCCGATTCCGGCAGAGCGTTGGGGCTGTAAGACGCCATATTATGCCGGCGTGATTGATGGCGTCAGCTATTTTGATCCTGATTTCTTTTTGCTTCACGAAGAAGACGTAAGGGCGATGGATCCGCAAGCACTGCTCGTGTTGGAAGAGTGTCTGAAACTCTTGTATCACGCCGGTTATACACCTGAGGAAATAAAGGGCAAGCCCGTCGGTGTTTATATCGGAGGCAGAAGCCAGCACAAACCTGATGAAGACAGCCTTGATCATGCCAAGAATCCGATCGTGACAGTCGGCCAAAATTATTTAGCAGCTAATCTTTCACAATTTTTTGATGTCCGCGGCCCGAGTGTTGTAGTTGATACCGCATGCTCGTCAGCTCTGGTCGGAATGAATATGGCCATTCAGGCGCTGCGTGGCGGAGATATTCAATCCGCCATAGTCGGCGGTGTCAGCTTGCTGAGCTCAGATGCCTCTCACAGGCTGTTTGACCGGCGCGGCATTTTAAGCAAGCATTCATCCTTCCATGTGTTTGATGAGCGTGCTGACGGAGTTGTGTTAGGTGAAGGCGTCGGAATGGTTATGCTAAAAACCGTAAAACAGGCACTGGAAGACGGAGATACCATATATGCTGTCGTGAAAGCGGCCTCGGTCAATAATGACGGAAGAACGGCGGGGCCTGCAACACCTAATCTTGAGGCGCAAAAGGAAGTCATGAAAGATGCGCTTTTCAAAAGCGGAAAAAAACCAGAGGACATCAGCTACCTTGAGGCAAACGGGTCAGGTTCAATCGTAACCGATCTCCTTGAGCTAAAAGCGATCCAATCAGTGTACCGTTCTGGGCACTCATCGCCTCTTTCTCTTGGCTCAATCAAGCCGAACATCGGGCATCCGCTATGTGCTGAAGGGATCGCCAGCTTCATTAAGGTTGTGCTGATGCTGAAAGAGCGCCGCTTTGTCCCATTTTTATCAGGTGAAAAAGAGATGGCGCATTTCGATCAACAGAAAGCGAACATCACGTTCAGCCGAGCCCTGGAAAAATGGACAGATTCGCAGCCTACTGCGGCTATTAACTGCTTTGCCGATGGGGGGACGAATGCCCATGTCATCGTAGAGGCGTGGGAAAAAGATGAAAAACACGCCATCAAGCGCAGTCCAATATCGCCTCCTCAATTAAAGAAACGAATGCTTTCGCCAGGCGAGCCAAAGCTGGAAGCGGAGACTTCAAAAATGACTGCGGCAAACATATGGGATACTTATGAGGTGGAGGTCTAACGTGAAAAAGATAACGAAACAACTCACATTATCGTTAAAAAATCCGTTTATTTATCACCATGTGGTTTACGGACAAAATGTCCTGCCGGGATTGGCTTATATCGATATAATCTACCAGATATTCAGAGAACACGGTTTCTCCTGCTCAGAGCTTCAGCTGCGGAATTTATCCATCTATCAGCCATTGACGGCGGAACAGGATGCAGTAATTGTTTTGAATATCCAATGCGCGGAGAAAAAAGAAGGACAGTGGCAAATCACAGCCAAGGGAATTGAAAAACGTGATGGGAAAGAAGCTTCAGAAGAAAAGCTCTATATGAAGGCTGACATGCACGCAGACTCCCCAGCCATATTTGAAGAAACACTGGATCTCAATCAAATCAAAGCATCTGCACAGAACGTTGTTCAGCTTGATGATGTATATGAACAATGCAGACGTCAGGAATTGGTGCACAGCGAATATATGAAAGCAAGTGGCTGCATCTATGAAGAGGAAGACGGCGTCCTTCTTGAGCTTTCTCTCGGTTCGGAAGCCATGCTTCACGCAGAAGGCTTTATGTTTCACCCGACTCTCATAGACGGGAGCGGGGTGGGTGCCAATCATTTGCTCACATCTTTGCTTAAAGGAGAACAGAGGCTGTATTTGCCTCTGTTCTATGAATCCTTTTCAGCTTCTGCACTTTTGCAAACGGATTGCATGACAAGAATTAAGCGCTCCTCCGTCCGGCGGGAAAAAGAGCTGATTTATGTAACACTTGAATTTTTTAATGCGTCGGGAGAAAAAGTGGCTGAGTTGAAAAACTTTACAAGCAAACTGGTGCGAGAAGCGGAGCTGATTAGCGGAAAACATCAAGATGCACAGGAGACACATATGACAAGAGCGGACACTGCTGAGCGTGATAAACCTGCTGACATGGTATCTTCTCCCGTTAATTCCTTTAGTGGGGCTGAACAGTTCGTAAGTCAATTAATCGCAGAGAAAATCAATAAGCCGGTAGAACAAGTTGAAAAACATGTCGGTTATTACCAAATGGGACTGAATTCATCGGGCTTGCTTGAGGTGGTAGAAACGATCAGTGATAAGATCGGTGAGAGTCTTTCGCCGACTCTTCTGTTTGAGCATACCACCATAGCGGAGCTGTCAGCGTTTCTTGCCGAGGAATATGCTGAGCATTTTTGTGCCGCTGGTTCTCTTGGCCAGAATGAAAGAGCACGGGTTTCCGACAGCATAAACGACCATAAGACTGTTGAAGCTTCTCGTCCTGCACCTATTGAGGCAGCAGGCGATATTGCGATTATCGGCTTGGCGGGCAGGTATCCGAAGGCAGCCAATATTCATGAATTTTGGAACAATCTGAAAGAGGGGAAGGACTGCGTTAGCGAGATTCCTGAGTCGCGCTGGGATTGGCAGCGACTTGAAGGAATCACATCTCCTTCGGGTAAGGACATTTCCAAATGGGGAGGATTTATTGATGATCCCGACTGCTTCGATCCTCAATTTTTCAGAATCACGCCAAGAGAAGCGGAGACAATGGACCCTCAAGAGCGGCTGTTTTTAGAAACATGCTGGGAAACGATTGAAGATGCGGGCTATACGCCAAAGACGTTGGCCAAGCCTAAAGGACGAAATAAAAGGCAGCATGTAGGAGTTTTTGCCGGTGTCATGCACAAGGATTATACATTAGTCGGAGCTGAAGAAGCATCAGCAGAAAATGTGTTTCCTCTTTCGCTCAACTATGCGCAAATCGCCAACCGTGTTTCTTACTTTTGTAATTTCCACGGTCCGAGTATGGCTGTCGATACGGTATGTTCATCCTCTTTGACCGCAGTGCACTTGGCGTTGGAAAGCATACGTCACGGTGAGTGCGATGTTGCGTTAGCAGGCGGAGTGAACCTGTCTTTGCACCCGAATAAATATATGACATACGGGGTCTGGGATATGTTTTCCACTGACGGACACTGCCGTACGTTTGGAAAGGATGGGGACGGTTATGTGCCTGCCGAGGGTATAGGCGCGGTTTTATTAAAGCCTTTGCGCCAGGCGGAGGAAGACGGAGATCGCATTTATGCAGTTATTAAAGGAAGTGCTGTGAATCATGTGGGCACTGTAAGCGGCATTTCAGTGCCGAGCCCTGTTTCTCAAGCTGATCTGATTGAGACATGCTTGGAGAAAACGGGAATCGACCCGCGGACGATCAGTTATGTGGAAGCCCATGGAACCGGCACGTCCTTAGGAGATCCGATCGAAATACAGGGATTAGTGAAAGCGTTCCGCCAATATACGCAGGATCGGCAGTTCTGTTCAATCGGTTCTGTAAAGTCAAACATTGGGCACGCCGAATCCGCCGCGGGGATCAGCGGTTTAAGCAAGGTTGCCCTTCAGCTTCACCATCAAAAACTTGTGCCTTCTTTGCATTCGGAAGAACTGAATCCTTACGTTGATTTTGAAAAGTCTCCATTTTATGTACAGCATGAAACAGAAACGTGGAAGCAGCCTGTTATCAAGGAGAATGGGGGAGAGGTCCCTTATCCGCGGCGGGCCGGTATTAGTTCCTTCGGAGCAACTGGTTCAAACGCACATATTATCCTTGAGGAATATATTCCTCAAACAGCGGAGCAGGACGTTTCTTTGTCCTCAGATTCTGACATATCCGCAGTTATTCCGCTTTCTGCCCGTAATCAAGAACGTCTCCGTGTATATGTAAAACGTCTCTTGGATTTTCTTCATGATGGGATTCAGATTAAAGATTTGGCGTATACATTGCAGGTAGGCCGTGAACCAATGGAAGAACGGGTTTCTTTCTTAGCATCCGGAATTCAAGAATTAAGCGACCAATTGAAGGCTTTTATAGAAGGACAAAAAACCATTCAGCATTGCTGGAAGGGCCGCGTGTCAAGAGGAAGCGAACCATCGCGTCCCGCCGAATCGGTACATAAATTGCTGGAGCAAAGAAAACTCGATCAAATTGCGGAGCAGTGGGCGAACGGATCTGTGGTTGACTGGAAGCTGCTTTACGACGGAAACAAACCAAAGCGGATCAGCCTGCCGACTTACCCATTTGAGAGGGTGCGTTATTGGGTGCCGAAAGCGGAGAAAAAGACTGATCGTTTAAAGGAGGAGCGACACATCCTGCATCCTCTCCTGCATCAAAATGTGTCCGACATATCGGGTGTCCGCTTCCGTTCAGCGTTTACAGGACGTGAATTTTTCTTGAAGGATCATGTCATAAAGGGCGAACACGTTTTACCTGGCGCAGCTTTATTGGAGATGGTTCGGGCAGCTGTGGAAAGGGCAGCTGCGGATCAGTTCCCGACAGGATTCCGACTCCGGAATATCGTCTGGGTCCGGCCGTTCGCCGTCACGGAACAGCAGAAAGATATAGATGTACGTCTATATCCTGAGGAGAATGGTGAGATTACATTTGAAATCTGTCGGGACCCTGAAAGCGCAGAGGAGTCGCCGATTGTATATGGACAAGGGAGTGCAGTGCTTTGTGAGGCTGGTGAAAATCCGGTCATCAACATTGAAGAACTGAAGGCAGGCTATAATGGCCGGACGCTGTCACCTTTTGATTGCTACGAGGCTTATACAGAAATGGGTATTCATTATGGTGACAGCCACAGAGCGATCGACAGCCTATATGCCGGCGAAAACGGAGTTCTAGTGAAATTGACGATGCCTCCTGTAATCTCTGATACAGAAGACCATTATATTCTGCATCCGAGCATGATAGATTCGGCATTTCAAGCATCTATCGGTTTGAGGCTGGGAGGAGCTACGAGTTTAGAAGACAGAAAGGCAATGCTGCCTTTTGCCATACAGGATGTCCACATCTTCAAAGGCTGCGAGGCATCTATGTGGGCGCGGATCACATATAGCGAGGGCAGTACAGCTGGGGATCGTATGCAGAAGCTTGATATCGATTTATGCAATGAAGAGGGGCAGGTTTGCGTGCGATTGACGGGCTATTCTGCAAGAGTGTTAGAAACAGATCAAGAAGGTCCTTCTGAAGCGACTGACACGCTATTGTTCGAACATATTTGGGAAGAACGTGCTGCAGAGAGGCAAGAGCTCATAGAGTACGACACACATAAAATCGTTGTCTGTGATGTTGGAGAACAAATGGAAAGCCTCCAAAATCATCTTGACTGTACAGTTCTGCAGCATGATACAGAGACAATTGATGAACGGTTTGAAGGTTATGCCATACAGTTATTTGAAGAAATCAAACAGCTAATGCACTCAAAAACAGGAGGACATACATTCATTCAAGTGGCGGTGCCTGCGTTGGACGAGCCTCAGCTATTAAGCGGCTTAACTGGATTGCTCAAAACGGCTGAACTGGAAAATCCAAAACTGACAGGACAGTTGATCGAAATAGAAACCGGGATGTCAGCTGGTGACCTATTCGAAATATTGGAGGAAAACAGACGCTATCCGCGTGACACGCATATCCGCCACTGGCAAGGGAAGCGATTTGTAAGCAAGTGGAAAGAAGTGTCTGGTGAGCACCTAAGTGCTGACATGCCATGGAAGGATAAAGGCGTGTATCTGATCACAGGCGGTGCGGGCGGTCTTGGATTCATCTTTGCAACTGAAATTGCAAACCAAACGAATGATGCGGTTGTGATCCTGACAGGACGCTCTCCGCTTGATGAAAGGAAGAAGAAGAAGCTTAAAGCCTTACAGAAACTTGGCATCCAAGCGATTTACAGACAAGCTGATCTGGCTGACAAACAAACGGTTGATGCCTTATTAAAAGAAACCCAAAACGTTTATGGAGACTTAGATGGCATCATTCACAGCGCCGGTTTAATAAAAGATAATTTCATTATAAAGAAAAAGAAAGAAGAGGTTCAAACCGTTCTTGCTCCAAAGGTAGCAGGACTGATTCACCTTGACGAAGCAACGAAAGATATTCCGCTCGATTTCTTTATCCTTTTTTCCTCAGGTGCCGGAGTAGTAGGAAGCGCGGGACAGGCTGATTACGCAATGGCCAATGCATTTATGAATGCATTCAGCGAATATCGCAATGGCCAAGCAGAGCTGCACAAGCGTTACGGAAAAACTCTTTCAGTGTGCTGGCCGCTGTGGAAAGACGGGGGCATGCAAATTGATGCGGAAACTGCAAGGATGCTGAAAAGAGAAACAGGCATGGTGGCCATGGAAACAGATCGTGGGATTCAGGCGCTATATCATGGCTGGACGTCAGGGAACCCGCAAGTGTTAGTTGCTTCCGGTGTTACTGATCGGATTCGTGCATTTTTACATGAAACGGGACATGGCAAAGGCCAATCTCACAATATCAAAAAAAGCAGTCTCAATCAGGAGGCAGAAAAAGCAGACATCATCGGGGAAATTGATGAAGAGATACTAAGAGAAAAAGCGGAGAACTATTTTAAACAGGTGCTTTCTTCGGTGATTAAGCTGCCAGCTGGCCAGATTGATGCTGAAGCTCCTCTCGAGGATTACGGGATCGATTCTATCATGATCATGCATGTAACGGGTCAATTAGAAAAAGTATTCGGATCTTTGTCCAAGACGCTGTTCTTTGAATACCAGGATATTCGGTCATTAACCCGGTATTTTATTGATTCCCGCAGAGAAAAACTGCTGGACATCTTGGGATTTGAAACGGGAAAACCTTCTGTTGAAAGAAAATCAGAACCTGAAAAACAAGAAATCCCAGTTATCCCAAGAAAGTCTGGATTTCTTCCTTTGCAAGATAAAGAGCAGAAGCAGGTAAGAGAGAAGGAAACGGAAGAAATTGCGATCATCGGTATCTCAGGTCGCTATCCGCAGGCAGACAACATTGATGAATTATGGGAAAACCTGAGGGACGGGCGAGACTGTATTACGGAAATTCCTGCAGACCGCTGGGATCACAGTCTTTATTATGACGAAGATAAAGACAAGCCTGGAAAAACCTACAGCAAGTGGGGCGGCTTCATGAAGGATGTAGACAAGTTTGACCCGCAGTTTTTCCATATTTCGCCGCGTGAGGCAAAATTAATGGACCCGCAAGAGCGTTTATTTTTGCAGTGCGTGTATGAAACGATGGAAGACGCAGGCTATACAAGAGAGCACCTCGGCCGTAAGCGTGATGCTGAGCTTGGCGGAAGCGTCGGTGTTTACGTCGGTGTCATGTACGAAGAATATCAGCTGTACGGGGCACAAGAGCAGGTGCGGGGAAGGTCTCTGGCTTTAACGGGAAATCCATCATCCATCGCGAACCGGGTATCTTATTATTTTGATTTTCACGGACCGAGTATTGCATTAGACACCATGTGTTCTTCTTCTTTAACGGCTATCCACTTGGCCTGCCAAAGCCTGCAGCGCGGAGAGTGTGAGGCGGCATTCGCGGGCGGCGTGAATGTGTCAATCCATCCAAATAAATATTTGATGCTCGGGCAGAACAAATTTATGTCCAGCAAAGGCCGATGTGAAAGCTTCGGACAGGGCGGAGACGGCTATGTGCCGGGGGAAGGCGTTGGAGCAGTGCTTTTGAAGCCATTGTCTAAAGCAGTTGAAGATGGTGATCACATTTATGGAATCATTAAGGGGACAGCCATCAACCACGGGGGAAAAACAAACGGGTACTCAGTGCCCAATCCGAATGCCCAAGCAGATGTCATCAAAAAGGCGTTTGTGGAAGCGAAGGTTGATCCGCGGACAGTCAGTTACATCGAAGCCCACGGCACGGGAACCTCTCTCGGTGATCCTATTGAAATCACAGGGCTGTCCAAAGTGTTTACGCAAGAAACCGATGACAAACAATTTTGTGCAATAGGGTCAGCCAAATCAAATATCGGGCACTGTGAGAGTGCGGCAGGTATTGCAGGAGTAACGAAGGTATTGCTCCAAATGAAATACAGGCAGCTTGCGCCTTCCCTGCATTCAAACGTGCTGAACCCGAATATTGATTTCCTTAACTCGCCGTTTAAAGTACAGCAAGAGCTAGAAGAGTGGAGGAGGCCGATCATCAGTGTCAATGGCAAAGACATCGAATTACCGAGAATCGCAGGAGTCTCTTCATTTGGTGCCGGGGGTGTGAACGCCCATATTTTAATAGAAGAGTATGCTCCGGAACCTGTGGAGGAACGTTTACCAGCGAGGAAACAGCCGGCTGTCATTGTGCTCTCAGCAAAAAATGAGGAAAGACTTCAGAAACGCGCGAAGCGATTGCTGCATGCCATTCGTGAACAAACATATGTTGAAGCAGATTTACACCGAATTGCCTATACGCTGCAAGTCGGCCGGGAAGCGATGAACGAACGGCTGGCGTTCGTTGCGGAAACGATGCAGGAGCTTGAAGAAAAGCTGTATGAATGTATCTCCGGAACAGAAAATCGTGAATATGTCTATCGCGGACAAGTAAAGAGCAACAAAGAAGCCATTGCTGCTTTTGCTGCTGATGAGGATATGTCAAAAACAATTGAGGCATGGCTGCAAAAAGGCAAATATGCGAAGGTTTTAGACCTATGGGTAAGAGGTTTGCGCATCGACTGGAGCACGCTATATCAGGATCAAAAACCGCGGCGCATCAGTTTACCTGTCTATCCTTTCGCAAGAGATCGCTATTGGATAGACGTACATGCAATGGCTGAGGAAAAAAGAACGGAGGAGCCATTCGCTCCGGTACAGCCCGTCCTTCCAAAGCCGTCTGTAGCCAGAGAAGCCAGCGGCAAGCCTGCCAATATTACGTTACAGCCTTTAATGACCAATCAGGATCGTTTAGAGCGTGTTCCATCAGATACAGAAACAGAGACGATCACGGCGGAAGCCTTGTGCGATGAACTGACAGCGGGCTTAGCGGAAGTGCTGTACATGGACCAAAACGAGATTGATCCAGACGAAGCATTCATAGATATCGGTATGGACTCGATTACCGGGCTCGAATGGATAAAAGCAATAAATAAACAGTATGGCACATCACTAAATGTCACAAAGGTATATGATTATCCGACAACACGTGATTTCGCTGTTTACTTAGCACACGAGTTAAGCACACAAGCTGGGGAGAAAAAACAAACGGAGACGTACACGCCGATCAGACAAAAAACAGCGGTACCTGCTGCTAAACCGGCTAATATATCTCTGCAGCCGTTAGAACATCATCAGCCAGTGCAAGAGGAAGCTGAAGAAACGATTCAATATGCAGCGGCAGAAATATCTGCATCAAGACAATATACTGTAGCAATTGAAACGCTGCATGAAAACTTGAGGGAAAGCATAGCAGACGTGTTATACATGGAGCCATACGAGGTGGATATTGACGAAGCGTTCATAGATATCGGAATGGACTCGATTACCGGACTCGAATGGATAAAAGCGGTGAACAAGCAATACGGAACGTCTTTTACGGTAACCAGAGTATATGATTATCCAACGATAGGTGATTTTGCCGAAATGCTAAAGTCCGAGCTTGGAACTCATCTTGATAGAAAGATAGAGCATACTGACTCTTTCGAAGCAGCCCAGCAAAAGCCAGCAGCATCATCTAATCCAAAGCCGGCAGAACGGCCCCTTCAGCCTGTTCAACATCCAAAAAAGAAAGAACATGTGAAGAAAACGGTTCCTGTTCATCAAGACCGCCCGGAGGATGCGATAGCGATTGTCGGGATGTCGGGAAGATACCCGGGCGCTCGTAATGTAAGAGAGTACTGGGATAACCTGGTTCATGCGAGAAATGCCATTCGGGACATTCCAACATCACGGTGGGATGTAGACAAATACTATGATCCTGTCCTCAACAAAAAAGGGAAAGTCTACTGCAAATCAATGGGGATGCTGGATGATATTGAACATTTTGATCCGTTGTTTTTTAATATTCCGCCGTCAGAAGCGGAACTGATGGACCCGCAGCATCGAATCTTTTTGCAGGAAGGCTATAAAGCCTTTGAGGATGCCGGATATAATGCCCGAACATTAAATGAGAAAAAATGCGGCGTTTATCTTGGGATTATGAGCAATGAATATGGAGTTATGCTGAATCGGCAGGCAAGAGCAAATGCCACCGGGAACAGCTTTGCGATCGCTGCGGCGCGTATTCCGTATTTTCTTAATTTAAAAGGGCCAGCGATTCCTATTGATACCGCATGTTCATCTTCATTGGTCGGCACACATTTAGCGCGCCAGGCACTTATAAACAAAGAAATTGATATGGCGCTGGTCGGCGGGGTCAGCTTATACCTGACGCCGGAATCTTACATGAGTATGTGTGAGGCCGGCATGCTTTCACCTGATGGACAATGTAAAGCATTTGACAATAGCGCGAATGGTTTTGTGCCCGGCGAGGGTGCGGGTGCGCTGGTTCTGAAAAGGCTGAAAGATGCGGAAGCGGACCGTGACCATATTTATGGCATTATCATTGGCTCGGGTATTAATCAGGACGGGAAAACAAACGGAATCACGGCACCGAGTGCGAAAAGCCAAATGGATCTGGAAAGAGACATATATGAAACATACGGTATACATCCTGAGAGTATCAGTTATGTCGAGATGCACGGCACAGGAACAAAACAAGGCGATCCAATTGAATTAGAAGCTCTGGCCACCGTATTTCAAGAAAAAACAGACAAAAAGCAGTTTTGCGCAATCGGTTCCGTCAAAAGCAATATTGGCCATACATCCGCGGCGGCAGGAGTAGCCGGGGTTCAAAAAGTGTTATTGTGCATGAATCATAAAACACTTGTGCCGACATTGAACTTCACGACACCGAATGAGCATTTTGAATTTGAGCATTCTCCTTTATACGTTAATACGGAGCTTAAGCCTTGGGAAACGGGTGATGGAAAACCGCGGAGAGCATGTGTGAGCTCCTTCGGATATAGCGGAACGAATGCCCATATTGTGATAGAGGAATATCAGCCTGACAAGAGGAACGATCGATTAACAAAGCAGCACCGCTCAGCATTATTTGTACTCTCAGCGAAAAAAGAGAAGCAATTGAAGGCCTATGCGGAAGCAATGAAAGATTTCGTAACTTCCAATGAAGATATCGATCTGGAGGATATGGCATACACACTTCAGACGGGCCGGGAAGCAATGGATTATCGCATGGCGTTTTTGGCGGATTCGAGAGAAATGCTGATCAAAGCTTTAGATGATTATTTGGCTGAAATGCCGAACGGCAGCATATTTGCTGCTCACGTGAAAACGAAGAAGAGCGAAATCAAGCTGTTTGAAACGGATCATGATGCCAAAGCATTGCTGCAAACATGGATAGAGAAAAAAAGGCTGGAGAAAGTAGCAGAGCTATGGGTGAAAGGGCTGCAGATAGATTGGAACAAGCTTTATGGGGAATACACGCCTCGCCGAATCAGCCTGCCTGCTTATCCGTTCGCGGAAGAGTATTACTGGCTGCCAACTCAAGAAGGTGAACCCGAAACCATTGCTACAGCTCTGCCTCAATCCGAACTGATGCCAAAGCGCTGCTTTCTGCGTAAACAGTGGCAGCCTTGTCCGATTGAACCGGCAGAAATGACGAATCAAACCGTCGCCATTTTGGCAAATGAGGAGACAATGGCATTAGCGGAAGAGCTTTCGACGTATTTCTCGAAATACCGTATATTTGACAGTCAAGAGCTGGAGCGGGTATCTGCTGCTTACTATGAACACGTTGCTGGAGCAATCGATCTGATCGGATGCGGAACGAGCCACGAGCAGTCTTTGGGCTGGATAAACTGGCTCCAAAAGCTGATCGAGCAAGGACGTACAAGCAAGCATCATTTGACGATCTTGGGTGTAACAAAGGGGCTGGAGGCCTATGCAAATGACGCTGTTCATTTGTCTGGTGCTTCGCGGGCCGGTTTATACCGCATGCTTCAAAGCGAGTACAGCCACCTTACTTCAAGACATGCAGATATGGAATGCGAAGCCTCTCATGAGGAGCTGGCCGGACTGATTGCAGCGGAGTTTTATGCCAAGAGCACAGAAGCAGAAGTCTGTTATCGAAACGGTCAGCGATATCGCGCATATTTGGCAGAGCAGCCAGCAGAAGCCGCTCTTAGTCATAAGCAAGTATCGTTTTCAACAGACAAAGTCCTGCTTATTACAGGCGGGACAAGAGGTCTCGGCTTGCTGTGTGCGCGGCATTTTGTGAAAACATACGGCGTTAAGCGGCTGGTCCTTATCGGCCGTGAAGAGCTTCCGCCGCGTGACCAGTGGAATTCGGTAAAAATGGCCTCGTTTGCCGAGAAAATAAAAGCCGTTCAAGAGCTAGAAGACATGGGTGCGCAAGTTCAGGTGCTGTCTCTGGATCTCACAGACAGGGTTGCTGTCGAACAGAGCCAGAAGACAATACACGAAACAATGGGGGCGATTGGCGGAGTCATCCATTGTGCCGGGATGGTGAACAAACAAAACCCGGCTTTTATCAGAAAATCACTAGAAGAGATCGGACAGGTGCTTGAACCGAAAGTTGAAGGTCTGCAAACGTTGTTTGACCTGCTTCAGGATGAACCATTGGCGTTTTTCACCTTGTTTTCATCAGTATCAGCGGCCATCCCTGCACTAGCAGCAGGACAAGCTGATTACGCGATGGCAAATGCTTTTATGGATTATTTTGCGGAGGCTCATCAAGATAAATGTCCCATTGTAAGCATTCAGTGGCCTAACTGGAAGGAGACCGGTTTAGGCGAGGTTCGAAGCAAAGCTTTAGAACAAACTGGATTGATCAGTTTGACAAACGACGAGGGATTACAGCTGCTTGACCAGATTCTATCAGACAGACAGTATGCTGTCGTGCTGCCGGCAGTACCAGATACAAACGTTTGGAAGCCGGATAAGCTAATGAAGCCGTCACTGCCTGTCGAAGCTCTCTCGCATCCTGAGACGAAAGAGCAAACCGGCACTCGCAGCCTGTTCCCTGAAACAGTCGACTGGCTCGTAACTCTTTTTTCAGATGAACTGAAAATAGCTGCAGAAGACTTTGAAACGGATGAACCTTTCCAAGAATACGGAATCGACTCGATTATATTGGCCCAGCTGGTACAGCAGATGAACCAACAATTAAATGGAGATATTGATCCGTCAATTTTGTTTGAATACCCGACAATAGAATCCTTTGCACACTGGCTCATTTCGAAATATGACATATCAGCTGTTTTACAGCCATCTGTTCCTGAGAAACAGACACCTCTCAAGCCGCAATCAGCAATGAAACAGAAGCTGGTGCCAGAACAGCGGCCGCAACAGATAAGCCATGAAAAAACGGCACTTCTTGCTGAGGACATCGCTATCATCGGTCTTAGTTGCAGGTTCCCAGGAGCAGAAACCCTAGAGGAATACTGGGAACTAATACGTGATGGACGGTCTGCGATTGTGCCTGTTCCGCCTGAACGATTCGGGAACTCCAGCTCAAATTACGCGGGCCTCATTGATGAAATGAACCAATTTGATCATGATTTCTTCATGATGTCCGAAAACGATGTCAGAGCGATGGACCCTCAAGCTTTGGCTGTATTGGAGGAAAGCTTGAAGCTGTGGTATCACGCCGGTTATACAGAGAAAGAAGTGAAAGGCATGAGGGCTGGTGTTTATATAGGAGGCCGCAGCCAGCACAAGCCTGATCCGGTCAGTCTTTCAAAAGCAAGAAATCCGATAGTCGCTGGCGGACAAAACTATTTAGCAGCTAACATTTCACAATTTTTTGACTTGAAGGGACCGAGTATTGTCCTGGATACAGCTTGTTCCTCTGCGCTGGTGGGGCTGAATATGGCCATTCAGGCTCTGCGAAGCGGAGATATTGAGGCAGCGGTTGTAGGCGGCGTCAGTTTGCTTGATGCTGATGCGCATCGAATGTTTTATGAGCGCGGACTTTTATGTGACAAACCGTCATTCCATATTTTTGATAAGCGGGCAGACGGTGTCATTTTAGGAGAAGGCGTGGGCATGGTTCTCGTCAAAACCGTCAGCCAAGCGGTTGAAGACGGAGATTCCATATATGCAGTCATTAAAGCCGCTGCGATTAATAATGACGGAAGAACGGCTGGCCCATCATCTCCGAATCTCGAGGCACAAAAGGACGTCATGCTGTCAGCGCTTGAAAAAAGCGGCAAAAAGACTGAAGAGATCAGCTATCTCGAAGCGAACGGATCGGGGTCGGCAGTAACAGATTTACTTGAATTAAAGGCAATCCAGTCCATTTACCGTTCTGAATCAAAGGCTCCGTTAGGGCTGGGATCGGTGAAACCTAACATCGGCCATCCATTATGTGCAGAGGGGATTGCGAGCCTGATTAAAGTAGCTTTAATGCTGAAGCATAGACAATTGGTTCCGTTCCTGTCAGGTAATGAAAATATGCCGTATTTTGATATAGAAAAAACAGATTTGTATTTCAGCAGATCGCAAGCCGAGTGGAAGGAGACAACGCCGGCTGCGGCAATTAATTGTTTTGCAGATGGCGGAACGAACGCCCATCTCATTATAGAAGGCTGGAAAGACTCGGCTGAGCGTCCAATTAGAAGAAAACCTCTGCCTTTACCGGAATTAAATAGGCAGCCCGTTTTAATCAAACCATCAGCTCAAAACGTGCAGAAAAAAGTGCATTCAGACACAGGGGCTTCAAAAGATATGTTTTGGAAAACTTTCAAATAAGAGAGGAGTGGGAAAATGATAACTGAACAACTGCACATTTCATTAAATAATCCAATCATGTCCAACCACAAGGTATATGGACAAGCGTTATTACCCGGCCTTGCTTATATAGATTTAATCTACCAAGTATTCCAGGAACATGGTTATGCATACCAAGAGCTTGAATTAAAAAACCTGACCATTTTTTATCCTTTGATTGCAGATGAGTCATATGACATTGCCCTGACCATTCATGTGTCTGAAAGAAAGGAAGGGACATGGTCCATCATCATCGACGGACAAAAACAGCATGGAGAATCACTATCTGACAAGAGACAATATGTGACTGCTGACATGCATCGTAAAGAGCAAACTTCTTTTGCCGAATCAATAGACCTTAATCAGTGGAAAAGTACAGCTGATAGGATTCTGAATTTAGATGAAATCTATGAACAATGCCGTTCTCAGGAGTTAGTGCATACCGGCATGATGAAGGCAAAAGGGCGGATTTATGAGGCCAAAGAGGGGGCTGTAATTGATTTAGCAGTCGGACAGGAAGCGTTGCGTCATTCTGAAGCTTTTCTGTTTCATCCGACGCTTATTGACGGCAGTGGCATAGGTTCAAGCTGCCTGATCTCAGATCAAACGATGTACCTGCCATTGTATTATGAATCGTTTTCTGCTTCAGAACGATTGCAAAAAGGATGTACAGCACGGATCCTCTCCTCATCTGTGCGCCAAAAGAAAGAACTCACTTATATGACGATTGAATATTTTAATTCAGCAGGACAAAAAGTGGCCGAGCTGAAACAATTTGCAGGCAAGTCTGTACGGAATATGTCAGCATTTCATTCTGCAAAAGAAATTCAAGAAGAAAGAGCTGCTGTCTCTCAGAACATCAGTCGGGACTATCCCGCATTTGAAATGTATTTGCGTCAGCTGCTTGCTAAGCAGCTTGAAAGGCCGGCAGAACAAATGGATATCCACGCTGGGTACTATGAGCTTGGTCTGGATTCTCCGTCATTGCTTACCGTGGTTCAGGAAATTGGAGATAAGGTTGGAGCGGATCTTGCTCCGACACTGCTGTTTGAATTTACAACAATTGCAGAACTAGCTGCTCATCTTGCTGATCACTATTCAATTGGAGAGGCGGACGATGCTGTCCGCCAATCTCCTTCACCAATTGATGGTGTTACCTCTTCACCAGAGATCGGGGAGGACATAGCCATTATCGGAATGGCGGGACGCTATCCTAAGGCGAAAAATATACAGGAATTTTGGGAACAGCTTAAAGCGGGTACCGACTGCATCACAGAGATTCCAAACTCACGCTGGGAATGGAAAGAAAACAATGGACTGGATTCACCTTCGGGCAAGCCATTGTCAAAATGGGGCGGGTTTATCGAGGATGCTGATTGTTTTGATCCTCAATTTTTCAGAATCTCTCCGCGTGAAGCGGAAATGATGGACCCTCAGGAACGGTTATTTTTAGAGACGTGCTGGGAAGCTATTGAAGATGCGGGTTATACACCAGAGACAATTGCTTCACCGCAGGGAGAAAATAAAAGACAGCATGTCGGTGTGTTTGCCGGCGTTATGCATAAGGACTATTCCCTTATAGGAGCTGAAGCTCTATCAGAACACAATCCATTTCCTTTATCGCTGAATTATGCGCAAATCGCCAACAGGGTCTCTTACTATTGTAATTTCCACGGCCCAAGCATGGCGGTGGACACGGTCTGCTCTTCCTCATTAACTGCGGTTCATTTGGCAATAGAGAGCATCCGGAATGGAGAATGCGAGGCCGCGCTTGCCGGAGGCGTCAATTTGTCACTGCATCCGGCTAAATATATCAGCTATGGCAGTGTAGGGATGCACTCAAGTGACGGCTATTGCCATACTTTCGGCAAAGGCGGGGATGGCTACGTATCTGGAGAAGGTGTCGGCACAGTATTGCTAAAACCGCTGCGAAAAGCTGAACAGGACGGTGACCGAATCTATGCTGTCATCAAAGGCAGTGCGATCAATCATGTAGGGAAAGTAAGCGGAATTACAGTACCGAGCCCGGTAGCTCAAGCTGATGTTATCGAAGCGTGTCTAGAAAAAACAGGAATTGACCCGCGCACCATCAGCTATGTTGAAGCCCATGGCACTGGCACCTCATTGGGAGATCCGATTGAAATACAGGGGTTAGTAAAAGCTTTCAGCCGCAATACGCAGGACAAGCAATTCTGTTCAATCGGTTCTGTTAAAACGAATATTGGCCATGCTGAAGCTGCAGCCGGCATTAGCGGCTTAACGAAGACTGTCCTGCAGTTGCATCATAAAACCTTGGTGCCCTCATTACATTCAGAAGAGCTGAATCCTTATTTGAAGCTCGATCAAACCCCATTTTTTGTCCAGCATGAAACAAAGGAATGGGAGCAGCCATCTTTTACAGAAAACGGGGTGGACGTCACATATCCCCGCCGCGCCGGTTTAAGTTCGTTTGGCGCTTCAGGATCAAATGCGCATCTTATTTTGGAAGAATATATTCCGGCAGAGAGCCATTCAGAGACGATTTTAACGAAAAATGAAGAAATAGTGATACCTTTGTCTGCGAGAAACAAAGATCGTCTGCAGGCTTACGCTCTTAAACTTCTTGATTTTCTTAGCGAGGACGTCAATCTTTTAGCGTTAGCTTATACCATGCAGGCAGGACGGGTTGAAATGGAGGAGCGTGCGGCCTTCATCGTAAAAGACATAAAAGATTTAACGGCTAAACTTCGGGCGTTTGCCAATGGCGAAGAAGAGATCGAGGGCTGCTGGACGGGACGAGCCAAGGAGAATCAGGAGGCGGCTGGGCCAACTTCGGTAAATGCGCTGAATAACCATTTGACAACAGACAGCGAAATGATGGAAATGGCGAAAGCATGGGTTCAAGGAAAGCGGGTCACCTGGGACGACCTATACGGCGATCGCAAGCCGCTTAAAATCAGTGTTCCGACCTATCCGTTTGCAAGGGAGCGCTACTGGATCCCGGTTCCTGAAATGAAAACCAGCACTGTGAATCATATCTTACATCCGCTGGTGCACCGCAATACATCAGACTTTACTGAGCAGCGCTTTAGCTCTGTATTTACAGGCACGGAATTTTTCCTTTCAGATCATGTTGTACAGGGGCAGAAGATTTTACCGGGCGTTGCCTATTTAGAAATGGCAAGGGAAGCAGCGGAAAAAGCTGCAGGCGATCTGGACGGCGAACAAAGAGTGGTGTCGCTTAAAGACATTGTGTGGGTGCGTCCTATCACGATAGAAAGTGAACCAAAAGAAATACATATTGGCCTTTTTCCTGAGGATAACGGGGACATTTCCTTTGACATTTATAGCAACTCTGAACATAAAGAAGAAGCCCTGACGATACACTGCCAAGGCCGCGCTGTCATTTCAGATGAAGCGGACACTTCCATTTTAAACCTTTCATCAATACAGACAGAATGCAGTTTGGACACAGTGACGTCAGAACAATGCTATGCAGCGTTTCGAAAGATTGGGCTTGACTATGGAGAGGGCTATCAAGGGATTGAAAAAGTCTATGTCGGCAAAGATCAATTGCTTGCAAAAATCTCGTTACCCGCTTTTCTAAAAAACGACAAGCAGCATTTTACGCTCCACCCGAGTTTGATGGATTCCGCGTTCCATGCCACGGTCGGTTTTATCGTTAGCTCAGTCAATGCCACTGGACAAGCTCAGACGCTGTCTCTTCCATTTGCGTTGCAGGAGGTTGATATTTTCAGCCCATGTCCAGAGAATATATGGTCTTATATTCGATATAGTTCAGACAGTAAAGCGGAGGACAAAGTCAGAAAGTATGATATTGATTTATGTGATGAGAACGGACACGTTTGTGTGCGAATGAAGGGTGCCTTGATGCGGGCACTTGATGGAGAGCGGCATTCAAGGTCTCAACTAGTAACTGATTCTCAGCTGACCGGGCATACGATGATGATCCCCGTCTGGGAACCAGTCTCTCTAGAAGCGGAGGATAATGCTTCGTTTGCTGGTACACGAGCTGTTTTATGCGGTGCTGCTGAAGCTGATCGGGCATTCATAAAGCATCATTATCCGCAAGTTTCCTTTATCGATATCCGGCCTGCAGATGACATTGAGGGAATAGCGGTCAAACTGCGAGCGTACGGAAGCATTGACCATGTATTGTGGATTGCCCCGTCACACCGGGGAAGTATAGGTAGTGATGGACAAGGAGAAGCTGTTCTTCACTTATTTAAGCTTGTGAAAGCATGCCTGCAATTAGGCTATGGCGAGAAACAACTTGAATGGTCTCTTGTGACCGTCCAAGCACAGCCGGTTACGCAACATGAGGCAGTACAACCCGCTCATGCAAGCATTCATGGGCTTGCCGGCACAATGGCAAAGGAATATCCACACTGGAAAATCCGTCTTCTCGATCTTGAAAAAGGCTGCACATGGCCGGTAAATCACATGTTTGCGCTCCCAGCTGACCGCCTTGGCCATGCTTGGGCCTATCGTAATCAGCAATGGCATCAGCAGCAATTGATCCCATATCGGCACTCACTGTCAGGCGACACGCTATATCGGAAAGGCGGAGTCTATGTGGTCATCGGAGGAGCCGGGTATATCGGAGAGGCGTGGAGTGAGTACATGATCCGCCGCTACCAGGCGCAAATCGTTTGGATTGGGCGAAGTCAACTTAATGCTGCCATCCAGTCAAAAATAGACCGACTTTCGGCGCTTGGCCCTGAGCCTTTCTACATTGCAGCCGATGCAGCTGATAAGCATTCATTGCAGCAGGCTTATGATCAAGTGAAAATGCGCCATCCTCATATTCACGGGATTGTTCACTCTGCGATGGTTTTATTTGAGCAAAGCCTGGAAAAAATGAAGCCGGAAGAATTCACCGCTGGACTGGCGGCGAAGATCGATGTCAGTATTCGGTTGGCCCAAGTGTTCTGCCAGGAGAATGTAGATTTTGTTTTATTCTTCTCTTCGCTTGTAGCCCATATCAAAAATGTGAAGCAAAGCCATTATGCCTCTGGCTGTACATTTGCAGATGCTTTTGCTCACCAGCTTTCTCAGAGCTGGGCATGCCCTGTAAAAGTCATGAACTGGGGATATTGGGGGAATAGTGAAGCGGCTGAGGATGAACATTATGTACAGCTCATGAATCAAATCGGCTTAGGTTTAATTGAGTCTGCGGAGGCTATGAAGGCGCTGGAAGCATTGCTTTCTGGGCCAGTCAGCCAAACAGCTTTCATTCATACGACAAAGCCTGTAGCAGTCGAAGGTGTGAATCAGAATGAATTCATCACTCTTTATCCGGAGCAACCTTCAGCAGATGCAGAGAGCCTGATGGAGCGTCTGCCGACTACGGCACGATTTCAAAGAGTGACACATGAAGAGCTTGATGATCTTCTTTACAGGCTGTTGTTAGGACAGCTGCAAACGGCCGGGCTGTTTGATGGTTATACATTATCGGTTGAACGTCTTCAACAATATAAGACTCGTGAATTTTATGGAAAATGGATTCGGCAAAGCAGCGAATTTCTCTTGCAGCATGGCTATCTTAAGAAAGTTGGAGATTCATTGGTGAGGAAGGACCAAGCAGAGGATATCGAGCTGCTTTGGCAAGAATGGAATGCGAAAAAAGAAAAGTGGCTTAAAGACAGCGAGACAAAGGCGATGGTTGTCTTAGCAGAGGCCATGCTGAAAGCATTACCGGATATTTTGACAGGGAAAGTCCCTGCAACAGATATCATGTTCCCGCATTCCTCGATGGAACTGGTGGAAGGCATTTATAAGCATAACCAAGTGGCAGACTATTTTAATAAAGTGCTTGCCGATACATTATTAGCTTATCTGGATGAACGTCTGAAGCACGACCCTGAGGCATCGATTCGCATTATGGAAATAGGCGCAGGCACAGGCGGCACGAGTGCCGGAATCTTTGAAAAACTGAAACCATATCAAAAGCACATCAATGAATATTGCTATACAGATCTGTCTAAAGCATTTTTGCTGCATGCAGAAAAGGAATATGGGGCGGAAAATCCGTACCTGACATATCAGCTTTTTGATGTGGAAAAACCGATTGACCAGCAGGAATTTGAAGCGGGAGGCTATGATGTCGTCATTGCCGCTAATGTCCTTCACGCAACAAAAAATATCCGTCAAACACTGCGGCATACAAAAGCAGTAATGAAAAACAACGGAATGCTGCTGCTGAATGAAATGGCGGGAAACAGCCTGTTCCCTCACATCACCTTTGGTCTTTTGGAAGGCTGGTGGCTGTATGAAGATCCTGCAGTGCGGATTCCCGGCTGTCCAGGCTTACATCCTGACAGCTGGAAAGCGGCACTTGAAAGCGAAGGCTTTGAATCTGTCTTTTTCCCGGCCGAGGCGGCACATGATCTGAGTCACCAAATCGTCGCAGCCTCAAGCAACGGGCTGGTTCGCCGTATGATGAAAAATGTGATCTTGCCGGAGAAGGTTGTTTCACAAGCGTCTAATCAGGAGCCAGCCTACATTCATTCCATAGATTCAGAGGAAGCTGGACAATCAAAACATGCTCTCCTAAGAGAAAAAAGCACAGAATATATGAAAAAACTAATCGGGGAAACGTTGAAAATTCCTGCTGGAAAGATTGAGGCATCTGAACCGCTTGAAAAGTACGGTATTGATTCTATCGTTGTTGTCCAGCTGACGAATACATTGCGTAAAGAAATTGACCATGTAAGCAGCACTTTATTTTTCGAGTACCAGACCATTGACGCATTAGTGGAGCATTTCATCAAAACAAAAACAGAAGCGCTGATGAAATTAACAGGTCTTGACCGTCAAGTTCTACAACAGACACCGGCCGAAAGCAGAACCCAATCTTCACAGAAACCTGATCAGGCCGCTAAAAGAACACGGCGCTATCGCAAGCTTGGCTTCAGCGGGGAGAAAGAAACACCGACAAACACTCTTGCAAGCCGTGACGTTGCTATTATCGGCATTTCTGGACGCTATCCTCAGGCGGAAACAGCAGAAGACTTTTGGAACAACCTAAAAGAAGGAAGAAATTGTATTGAGGGAATTCCGAAAGATCGCTGGGATTGGAAAGCTTATTACGATAAAGAAAAAGGAAAAGAAGGATCAATTTATACGAAATGGGGCGGATTTATCAAGGATATGGACAAGTTTGACCCATTATTCTTTCAGATTTCTCCGCTTGAGGCAGAAAGAATGGACCCTCAGGAGCGATTATTTCTGCAAACCGCTTATGCAAGTATTGAAGACGCGGGATACACGCCTGACTCGCTCTGTTCAAGCAGAAAAATCGGCGTCTTTGCCGGAGTCATGAACAAAAATTATCCGACCGGCTACGGCTATTGGTCTATCGCCAACAGAATATCCTATTTACTGAATTTCCAAGGCCCGAGTCTTGCAGTCGATACAGCCTGCTCATCCTCCCTGACAGCGATTCATTTAGCGCTGGAAAGCATTTATAGCGGATCGAGTGATTGTGCCATTGCCGGCGGTGTCAATTTAGTTGTCGACCCGGTTCACTATCAGAATTTATCTGTCATGAATATGCTCTCTGCTAGTGATACATGTAAATCATTCGGCGATGATGCAGATGGATTTGTCGACGGTGAAGGCGTAGGCGCCATTGTGTTAAAGCCGCTGCAGCAAGCAATAGCAGACGGTGACCATATTTACGGTGTGATAAAGGCAAGTGCCATTAATAGCGGAGGAAAAACAAATGGATACACGGTTCCAAATCCTCATGCACAGGCACAGGTAATTAAAGAAGCAATGGAGCGCGCCGACATTCCTGCCCGAACCATCAGTTATTTAGAGGCGCATGGAACAGGCACTGCATTAGGAGATCCGATTGAGATAGCGGGGTTAACAAAAGCATTTGAGAAAGATACGCAGGAGAAACAGTTTTGTGCGATCGGCTCCAGCAAATCAAATATCGGTCATTGTGAAAGTGCAGCCGGAATTGCAGGGCTGACAAAAATACTTTTTCAGTTTAAATATGGCCAAATTGCACCATCATTGCATGCTCAGCGGTTGAATCCGAACATCGAGTTCAGCCATACGCCATTTGTCGTTCAGCAGCAACTTGGTGAATGGAAACGCCTGGTGATTGGCGGGCAAGAGGTGCCTAGGCGCGCTGGCTTGAGCAGTTTTGGCGCCGGAGGGTCCAATGCCCATATCATCCTGGAAGAATATATTCCAAGGACGGGGGCGCAAACGCCGAAAGACCATCCTCCAGCGCTGATTGTGCTGTCGGCCAAAAACATGGAACGCTTGCAAGAAAAAGCGGAACAGCTGCTTACAGCCATCAAACAAAAAAGGTACCGCGAAACAGACCTGATCAGGATTGCCTATACCTTGCAAACAGGCCGTGAAGCAATGGAGGAACGACTGGCCTTTATAGCGGAATCACTAGAGGATCTTGAGAGAAAGCTGAACGATTTTATCGAAAACAAAGCAGACAGCCTGTATCTGGATCGCATCGATGATAACAAAAAAGCGTTAGCAGTCTTATCAGCGGATGAGGATACGGAAAAAATCATAGAAGCATGGATGAGCAAAGGGAAATACACGAAACTGCTGGATCTTTGGGTGAAAGGCTTGTCTTTCGACTGGGGCATGCTGTACGGCACCCAAACGCCTGTCCGGATCAGTCTTCCGGCATATCCATTTGCAAAAGAACGTTACTGGGCACCAGGCGCGGCAAAGGCTCCGGCGTCTATAGAACAGGATCATGATCAGCAAACAGAAGAACCTTTCAAGGTTATGACTTTTCAAGAAGTGTGGAAAGAAGAGTCGGCTACTCTCACATCGAAACGTATCAAAACGCTCATCTGTTTTCTGACTGAAAGAGAAAAGCAAAACGCATTTGCTTCAGCCCTGAAAAACGTTGATCAAGACACTAAGGTCATTTTTATATCACAGGGCGAAGTGTACAGCAAACAGTCTGAATATAGCTACCAGATTGTGCGGCAAGAACCCGTTACTTTAGAAAAGGCCTTCCAGAGCATTAAAGAAGAACTTGGAGAACCAGATGCAATCCTCTATATGTGGCCTATGGAAGACAAGCGCTGTATAAAGGACCATTCCTGTATTGTTTACCTATTACAAGGTATGTCCGCAGCAAAGCTTTATCCTTCACGGCTGCTGCTGGCAGGATGTTTTGAAGATGGTCTTGACAGAAGCTATCTGGAATCATGGATTGGCTTCGAACGTTCACTCGGGCTTGTCCTTCCGCACACAAAAGTGACTGGAATCTTTCAGCCGGCGGAACAAGGATCGATGGATGATTGGACACGTAATATATGGGCAGAATTACAGGCTACAGCTGAACAAACGGTTTTGTATCAGAATGCGAAACGATATGTAAATCACATTGAACAGACAACGATACAACCGGACGACAGCAAATTGAAGTCTGGCGGTACTTACCTGATTACAGGCGGTGTAGGAGGGCTTGGTTATTTATTTGCCAAGCATTTGGCCAAAAACTATGCCGCAAACCTGATTTTGACAGGGCGGTCGCCTTTTAATGATGAGAAGCAAAAGCAAATAAAAGAATTAAAGGATCTAGGCGGCGAAGCGATGTATGCAGAAGCCGATGTGTCTGATCCTATCGCAATGGGAGACTGCGTAAAGAGAGGGAAAGACCGATTCGGTGCCATCAACGGTGTCATTCATGCAGCCGGAATCGAAAGCGACTCTGCTATTTTTGACAAAAAGATCGAAAGCTTCCAGCGCATCATTGAACCGAAAATCAACGGCACGATAGCGCTTGATGAATGGCTTAAAAATGAAGTCCTTGATTTTATGTGTTATTTTTCTTCTTCTTCTGCGGTTTTAGGGGATTTTGGATGTTGTGATTATGCGATTGGCAACAGGTTTCAGATGGCTTACGCACAATACAGAAATGAGCTGCATAACGGTAAAACGTTTGTCATCAGCTGGCCTGTATGGAAGGATGGCGGAATGAAGATCGGTGATGAGGAAACAACGGATATGTACCTGAAATCAAGCGGCCAACGCTTCCTAGAAGCCGAGGAAGGCATCCGTATGTTTGAGCACATCCTAGCTCAGCAGGATGCTCAGCATCTCGTCATAGCCGGTCAGCCCAGCCGTGTCAGCCGATTTTTAGGAATGACTGAACCAGCTATTCCAGAACCGGCCACTCAAGCCCCTCTAGCGCAAGAAAACAAGGATGAGGTAAAAAAGTTAAGCGTTGAAAAGCGTTTAGAACACGACTTGAAAGAGCATATTCACACATTGCTTAAGATTTCAAAGGACAAGCTGAATTTGAACAAAAATTGGGCCGACTTCGGATTTGATTCAATCTATTTGGCTAAATTTTCGAATGTGTTATCAAAGCATTTCAACATCGAAGTGACACCGGCTTTATTTTTCGGCTATTCGACTTTACAAGAATTGATCGGCTTTTTCTTAACCGATCATAAAGAGCTGATTGAAGCATTTTACCGGGATGATGCATCAGAAGCGCAAAAGCCCCCTGAAGCTTATGCAGCAATTCCTGTAGCTTTAGAACCAGAAACCAGTAAAAAAAGCATTCGGCAGGTTCACGATGAGCCTATTGCCATTATCGGCATGAGCGGCAGGTTCCCTCAAGCTGATTCGGTCCATGAGCTGTGGGATAATCTGAAAAACGGTAAATCGTGTATCTCTGACATCCCGGGCGAACGCCGGGACTGGGGGAGAGCTAACAGAGATCCAGAAAAAGCAGTGCCAAGGTGGGGTGCATTTTTGAAGGACATAGACCGGTTTGATCCGCTGTTTTTTCAAATATCGCCTAAAGAAGCCGAAAGCATGGACCCGCGCCAGCGCATTTTTCTAGAGGAAGCATGGCACACGTTTGAAGACGCCGGCTATATGGGAGATCGGATAAAAGGAAAATCCTGCGGTGTTTATGTAGGTGTGGAAGAAGGGGAATATGCGCATCTAACCGGAGATACGGATTACATTAACGGAACACAAAACGCCACATTGTCTGCGAGAATCGCATACGCATTGGATTTAAAAGGGCCTAATATGGCTTTGACAGCAGCATGTTCATCTGGACTGGTGGCGATTCACCAGGCATGTTCAGCTCTGCGTCAGGGGGATTGTGAAATGGCTTTAGCCGGCGGCGTCAGCTTGAATATTTCTCACATGTCTTTTGAGGCGCTGACAAGGGCCGAAATGCTGTCTCCGAACGGACAATGCAAAGTGTTTGACCAGGATGCCAATGGTCTTGTGCCAGGTGAAGCGGTGGCTGCTGTTCTCTTGAAACCATTATCAAAGGCAATTGAAGATAAAGATCATATTTATGGCTGCATCAAAGCCAGCGGCGTGAATTACGATGGCAAAACCAACGGCATTACTGCGCCAAATCCTTTTAGCCAGGCAGAATTGATCGAAAACATTTATGAAAAAAATGAAATCAATCCGCTCGATATTCAATATGTGATGGCGCACAGTACCGGCTCGAATCTTGGTGATCCGCTTGAGGTCCAAGCGTTAACGAGCGTGTTCAGCAAATATACGAAGCAGAAGCAATTCTGTATGATCAGCTCAATTAAACCTTTAATCGGACATACATTTGCAGCGTCAGGAACGGTTGCTTTAATCAGTATGCTGATGGCTATGAAAAACCAGATCATTCCGGCCACTCATCACTGTGAATCGGAAAACCCGTATATTCCGTTTAAAGAAAGCCCATTTGTGCTTTGCAAAGAAAACCGTTCGTGGATCAGGAAAAATCAGAAGCCGAGGATGGGAACGATCAGCACGACTGGAATCAGCGGCACCAATGCACATGCAGTCATTGAAGAATACATTCCGGATGATCAGCCGTCCACACAGCGGCATCAAGGGTCACCGCAGATCATTGTGCTTTCAGCCCAAAATGACGATCGGCTTCAGGATGCTGCCTGCCGCATGATTGCGTATCTGGAGCAGAATCATAACCTTTCTTTACCTGATGTGGCATATACGCTTCAGGTTGGGAGAAAAGCCATGGAAGCAAGGCTCGCGATCGTTGTAAACAATCAGAAGCAATTGGTGCGAAAATTGAAGGAATATGTGGAAGCAATGAAGAATGGTGGGGTATCAGGCCAACAGAGATCCCTTTATACAGGATATACAGAAGGGATTTTAGAAGAACAAGATGAAGCAGTTCTGCAAGCTCTCGCAAAAGAAAGAAATTTGGAAAACATCGCGGAATGCTGGGTGAAAGGATATCAGATTCCTTGGGAACTCCTTCATGATGGCGATGACGTTCGGATGGTTTCTTTACCTGGTTATCCATTTGCAAGGGAACGGTATTGGATTTCGTCAGGCACTCAGCAATCAGAGGCCGTTAAACAGCATTCACAAGATATGAAAACAGAGATTGACGAGCCGAATGGAAAAACCCATATTCAAAAGATCATTGTTCAATTTTTAGCACGAGAATTGGGCATATCTGAGGATCGAATCAATTTCAAAAGAAACTTCCTGGATTATGGGATGGATTCAATTCTTGGCCGAAAATTGATGCGGCATATCGAAAAAACCACGCAGCTGAAGATGGCCGGCCGGGACATCCTTGAATGTCAGACAGTCCAAGCTCTATCTGACCATTTGGCCTTAAAAGCGGAAAAACAAAATCATAGCGCAGCAGCACATCACATAAAGGGCACGTATACAGACGAGCAAATCATCGGATTGATGCAAGAGGTGGCGCTAGGGAAATTGGATTTTAAGAGTGTGCAAAACATCATAGAAGGGAGTAAATCGTATGAATCATAAAGAAATTCTCGATGCCTTCAGATCAGGAGAATTAACCATTTCTGAGGTGGAAGAACATCTTAAAGGCATGAAGCGGCAGTTGAAAAGCCCGCTTTCAGAAGGGCAAAAAGGGCTGTGGATGCTTCAAAAAATGTCTCCTGGGATGAGTGCATATAACATTCCTTTATGCTTTCGCTTCAGCAAACCAATACATGCAGAGACGTTCAAGAAAGCCCTTCTGTTTGTACAGAGACAATATCCGGTCTTAGCCAGTGTGATTCAAGAAGAAAATGGCATTCCATTTCAATCGGTTCAGTTATCAAAGGATCTTTATTTTGTGGAAGAGGATATATCAGCAATGAAATCAGCAGATATTTTGCCTTTTCTAAAAGAAAAAGCAAAAGAACCTTTCCAGTTGGAAGCTGGTCCGTTATGGCGCACACACCTTTTTCATCGGTTAGAAGAATGCATTGTTCTTATAACAATTCACCATATCATATTTGATGGTGTGTCGATGCTGACATTGATATCGGCGCTATTCGAAGCGTATCAACAATTGCTGAATGGGATTGAACCCTTGCAGCAGCCATCAACAGCTGATTATTACGATTTTGTCGATTGGGAAAAACGGATGCTGACTGGCAGAGAAGGGGAAGAGCATCTCGCTTACTGGAAAGAACAGTTGTCTGGGAGTCTGCCAGTTCTTGATTTGCCTGCTGACCGTCCGCGGTCTTCAGCACGAAAATTCAAGGGGCAAGCTTATAAAAGCTTGCTCCCCCATCACCTGAGAAATCAAATTAAATCGTTTGCCCGCACCAATCATGTGAATGAATCGGTTGTGTTTCTCTCCATTTACAAAGTACTGCTGCATCATTATACAAAACAAAAGGATATCATTGTTGGCGTTCCGACAATGGGTCGGCAAGAAGACAGATTTGAAACCCTAATCGGTTATTTTATCAATATGATGGCTGTTCGGAGCAAGAATATCGGATCTCAGCCATTAACAGCATTTATTCGGGAACTGCAGCTGACAGTGGCTGACGGTCTGGATCATGCGGCGTTTCCGTTCCCTGCATTGGTAAGAGAGCTGAATGTAGACCGCTCGGCCGCGGATTCTCCGGTTTTTCAAACAGCCTTTCTGTACCAAAATTTTTTTCAGGCAACAGGTTTGCAAAAAGTGCTCGAACCGTATCAAACGCTTGGCATCGAATATATTGAAGACATTCGGCAAGAGGGTGAATTTGAGCTGGCGCTCGAAATATATGAGCAAGAAAATGAAACAGTGCTTCATCTTCTGTACAACCCTGATTTGTACGAACTGTCCTCCATTGAAAGCATGATGGAGAACTATATGAAGCTCGCGCAGCACATGATGGAGGACCCGTCTTTGCCGCTTGAAGCTTACTCTTTGCAATTAAATCAAGAACAAACTAGTTTGCTGGAACAATGGAATGCGACAGGGACAAACATCGCAAATGACAAGTGTATACATGAGGTGTTTGAGGAAAAAGCGAAACAAATCCCTGATGCGGTTGCTGTCATGTTTGAAGACAGATCACTTACATATAAAGAAGTAGATGAAAAAAGCACATCTGTGGCAGTCTACCTTCAACATCAGGGTGTTGGACCTGAACAGCCCGTTGGCATTTGTGCAGAGCGTTCGTTTGATATGATCATCGGAATTTTAGGAATACTGAAAGCTGGCGGAGCGTATGTACCGTTAGATCCAAGTTTTCCGCAAGAACGATTAGAGTACATGCTCAAAGACAGTCAGGCATCCATTGTCCTCACCCAACCTAACGTTCATGATAGGATCAACGGATTAACTGGCAGCCGTGTAAAAGCGATCAATATCGAGTTAGCTTGCCGAAACGATTATACAGACCAGCAAAGCAGCGGTTTAAAGCGGGAAGTAAAACCGGAACACCTCGCTTATATTATTTATACATCGGGAAGCACTGGAGAGCCTAAAGGGGTTATGGTAGAGCATCGGAGCATTATGAATACCCTGAATTTTCTTGAATCTCACTATCCTGTAACGGCTGAGGATGCATATCTATTGAAGACGAACTATGTGTTTGATGTATCGATCTCAGAATTATTCGGATGGTTTATTGGAGACGGCCGTCTTGTGATTCTTCCGCCTAATGGGGAGAAATCACCGCAGCTTTGCATGGATTATATTGAAACATATAAAGTGACTCACATTAATTTTGTGCCGGCCATGCTGCATGTTTTTTTAGAAATAGCGAAAGACAACAAGCGATTCACAGAGGATGGTCCGCTGAAGTATATGATGGTTGCAGGTGAAGCCTTCCCTAAAGAATTAGTGAAAAAGGCGGTATCACTCTTTACAAACTGCCGTGTTGAAAATATATACGGACCGACGGAAGCCTCCATTTACGCTGCGTATTTCGGATGCGGAAAAGGAGATATCGCGAGTCACCATACACCGATTGGAAAGCCTGTCTCCAACACGAAAATTTACATTGTGGACCAGCATTTGAAGCCTGTCCCGATCGGAAAGCCTGGTGAGCTTTGCATCGCTGGAGCCGGCTTAGCAAGAGGCTACTTTAAAAAGCCGGGGCTTACGGCTGAAAAATTTATTGATAATCCCTTTGAACCAGGGACGAAGCTATATCAATCGGGTGATTCAGCAAGGTGGCTTCCTGACGGCAACATAGAATACTTGGGACGGATTGACAGCCAAGTCAAAATACGTGGTTTTCGCGTAGAGCTGGGCGCAATAGAAACAAAGCTGAGTGAATTTCCGGGCATTTTAGATCAGGCGGTAGTGGTGAAGCAGCTGGAGGGCCATCAACAGCTCGCTGCTTATTATACAGAGGAAAGCGGACATGCCTCTGCCAATCCAAAAGATCTGCGCCTTCATTTAAAATCGAGTCTGCCCGAATATATGATACCTTCACACTTTATCCGCTTAGATGAGCTTCCATTATCGCCCAGCGGAAAAGTGAACCGTAAAGAATTAGAAAAACGCGATATCGTGTTCAACAGAAGGAAACCAAATCACTTGCAATTAACGGAAATAGAGGATCAGGTGCTGCGCATTTGGGAGGAAACGCTCAAGGTCAGCGGAATTGGGCCGGAAGACGGATTTTTCGATGCGGGCGGCGATTCGCTTCTGGCTGTAGCTGTGGCTGAACGAATCAAAAAAGAATTCGATTGTGAGTTTCATGTTACTGAGCTGTTTGAGTATTCCACGATCCGTGCAATCAGTGAATACATTTTGGAGATGAAAAACTCAGATCTAGCCGGGACACAAAATGAAGATCATTATGATATCAAAAAAGATAGAAAACACCTAGAACAGAAGATTCCTCCTTATTTTGACGACAGTGTTGCGATTGTGGGGATATCTTGCCAGTTCCCGGGTGCGAAAAATCATCATGACTTCTGGAACCACATCAAAGAAGGCAAAGAAAGCATACGATTCTTTTCTGAAGAAGAGCTTCGCGCAAATGGAGTTCCTGAAGAATTGATACAGCATCCTGACTATGTGCCGGTGCAATCTGTGATCGAAGGGAAAGATTTATTCGATCCCGGTTTCTTTCAAATCTCGCCAAAAGATGCTGAGTATATGGACCCTCAGCTCCGCCTCTTATTGCTGCACTCCTGGAAAGCGATTGAAGATGCAGGATATGTGGCTAAGGAAATTCCGGCAACAAGTGTATATATGTCTGCAAGCAGCAATTCATATAGAACGTTATTGCCGAAGGAGACAACAGAAGGACATGAATCACCGGATGGCTATGTCTCATGGGTTTTAGCCCAAAGCGGAACCATTCCCACAATGATCTCACATAAGCTCGGATTAAAAGGGCCAAGCTATTTTGTTCATTCTAACTGTTCTTCATCACTAGTCGGTTTATATCAAGCATACAAAAGCCTGACATCGGGCGAATCACAATATGCGCTTGTCGGAGGCGCAACATTGCACGCACAATCAGCGATCGGCTACGTGCACCAAAACGGGTTGAATTTTTCAAGCGACGGGCATGTAAAGGCGTTCGATGCTTCGGCGGACGGAATGGCCGGAGGTGAAGGCGTAGCAGTCATCCTGCTGAAAAAAGCTGTGGATGCCGTAAAAGACGGAGACCATATTTATGCCATTATGCGCGGAATAGGCATCAATAATGATGGGGCAGAGAAGGCAGGCTTCTATGCGCCTAGTGTAAAAGGCCAAACAGAAGTGATACAGCATGTATTGGATACAACCAAGATCCATCCTGAAACGGTCAGTTATATTGAAGCACACGGTACGGGAACGAAATTAGGCGATCCTATTGAGATGTCTGCGCTAAATAAAGTGTACAAGCAATACACCGACAAAACACAATTTTGCGGAATTGGTTCAGTGAAAACGAATATCGGCCATTTGGATACAGCTGCGGGGTTAGCCGGATGCATTAAAGTTGCGATGAGTTTATACCATAATGAACTTGCACCGACCATCAATTGTACGGAGCCGAATCCGGATATAAAGTTTGAAAGCTCTCCTTTTTATGTTGTCCGTGAACGAAAATCGTTAGAGAAACACGCAGGTGTCCATCGGGCGGCTCTGAGCTCATTCGGCCTTGGCGGAACTAACGCCCATGCAATATTTGAGCAATATGAAAACATTTCTGATGCAAGTACCGAAAACGAAGGCAATCAGCCTTACATCATTCCTATATCAGCTAAAAATAGTGAACGGCTCCAAGTATACGCGAAGGAAATGCTGTCCTATATCAGACAAGACGAGCAAAGACATTTCTCTTTAAGAGATATTGCATATACCTTTCAAGTCGGCCGTGAAGCAATGGATAACAGGATCGTTTTTATAGTGAACGATCTGGAAGAATGGAAACATCAGCTGGGAGCTTTTGTGACTGGAAAGCCGCTCACAGAAGGCTGTATTCAAGGAGAAAAAACGAGAATGACATCCGCTGAACAGCTGCTTGGAAATGCTGAAGCAGATGATATGGCTTCATCACGGATATCAAAAGAAGAATTGAGAAAGCTTGCCGAGATGTGGGCAAATGGCTTTCACGTTGAATGGCGCAGGCTCTATCCAAATACAAAGCCACGCCGCATCAGCTTGCCGACATACCCTTTTGCCGAAGAACGCTACTGGCCTGAAAGCAGCACCGGCGCTATCACAACAATTGAACCATCTCGTTTGCATCCTTTGGTGCACCATAATACATCGGTTCTGTCAGAGCAGCGTTTCAGCTCCATTTTCACAGGACAAGAGTATTTTATTGCCGAGCATGTCATTAAAGGCATGGCGATTTTGCCGGCGGCGGTCACGCTTGAAATGGCAAGAGCCGCTATAGAACAAGGAATTGGCGGATTGGAGGATCATGAAACTGGAATCAGGCTGAAAAATGTCGTGTGGGTTCGCCCGGTTGTAGCAGGAAGTGAGCCGGTTCAGGTAAATATCGGACTTTACGATGAAGATGGCGGACACATTGCTTATCGGATGTATGGCGAGCCGGAATCCGCTGATGCAGAACCAGTTGTATATAACCAAGGTAAAGCGGAATTGATTCATTTAAAGCAAGAAAAAGCACTGGATCTTTATAAGATCAAGAAACAATGTGATCAAAGCAAAATGGATGCTGCGTCGTTTTATGAAGGGATGATCGGCGCCGATTACGGTCCAGGTTACAAGAGTGTAGAGGCCGTATATAAAGGCGACGGCCAGCTGCTTGCCAAATTATCACTGCCGGAATCTGTCTTGCATACGTCAGACGATTATGTTCTTCACCCAAGTGTAATGGACGGGGCGTTACAGGCGGCTGAATATTTGCAAAATGTCGTCAGAGCGGAACTTTCAGACACTGAAGACTTTAAGGCAGCACTGCCATTTGCCCTGGAGGAACTTGAGGTCTTTGGTCAGTGCGTTTCTGACATGTGGGTTTATGTTCAATTCAACTCGAAAAACAAACCGGGAGATTTGATACAGAAAGTCGATATTGATCTATGCGATGAGCATGGCACGATTTGCGTGCGGATGAAAGGATTTTCGACGAGAGTGATGGAGGCAGATATACAAACCGAACCATCAAAAATGAACGCTGAAACTTTATTGCTTCAGCCCGTTTGGCAAGAACAAAAGGCAGCTGAAGGCGCGGCAGCAAAAAAATATGCAGAGCATCTCGTGTTCCTATGTGAATATGATCATGTGACGAGAGAACAGATTGAAGCAGCCATCGAGGATGTCCATGTATACAGCCTGGAAGCAAGGCCTTCTTCAGTAGATGGGCGTTTCCATTCTTATACAGAACAAGTGTTTAAAAAGGTAAAAGAGATCATTCGTACGAAACCGAAGGACGGCATTCTCGTTCAGATCGTAACCTCTGCAGAGGGAGAACAGCAATTGTTTTCAGGGTTGACAGGACTGCTGAAAACAGCTTGTCAGGAAAATGCCAAACTAACCGGCCAAATGATTGAAGTCAGCAGTGAAGAAAGTGGAGAAAGCATTGCTGGCAAACTGTTAGAAAATCAAATGAGCAGCGATTCATATGTCAAATATCAAAACGGGACACGGTATATTGCTGATTGGCGTGAAATCAAACAGGCAAAAGGAGACGGCAGCAAACCGTGGAAAGATAATGGCGTTTATCTCATTACAGGAGGTGCCGGCGGACTAGGTCATATTTTTGCAAAGGAAATTGCGGAACAAACGAAAAATGCGACAGTCATTCTGGCAGGCCGCTCACTTCTTAGCGAAAGCAAAAGCAAAAAGCTGGAAGAGCTTCATAGCAAGGGGGCTGACATCACCTACCGGCAAACAGATGTTACCAATAAAATTGAAGTCTATCAGCTCATTGACGACATTCAAAAAAGATATGGCCGTCTGAACGGTATTCTTCATAGTGCCGGAATCATCAAGGACAGCTACCTGGTTAATAAACAGGCAAAAGATCTGCACGATGTACTGGCGCCTAAAGTAAAAGGGCTTGTTTATCTAGACGAAGCGAGCAAGGATTTGCCTTTAGACTTCTTTATTCTCTTTTCATCTCTTTCAGGAAGTTTAGGGAGCATTGGCCAGTCTGACTATGCGGCAGCCAATGTATTTATGGATATGTATGCAGGCTATCGAAATAGGCTTGCCGACCTCAGCCAGCGGCATGGGAAGACGCTTTCTGTAAACTGGCCTTTATGGAGAGATGGAGGCATGCAGGTCGATCAAGAAACTGAGAAAAGGCTTGTGCAACTGGCCGGTATTGTTCCTATGAGGGCGGAAAAAGGAATTCAGGCATTATATCAAGCACTTCATTCAGAGGCAAACCAAGTAATGGTGATCGAAGGCGATGTGCAGAAAATAAAACAAAACATGCTGGCAAAAAAAGCCTCCGCACCTATGGAAAAGAAGGAAGCAGAACACATGACTGAACAAATAAATAGCATTGATACAGACAGTTTGCTGGATAAAGTAAAGGCGATGTTAAAGCGAGAGATCGCCAAGCTGTTAAAGGTCAAGCTTGAAACGATTGATGATCATGCCGAGATGACGGTGTATGGTTTTGATTCTATCTCCATGACTGAATTCACCAACCATATCAATCGCGTCTATCAGTTAGAGCTGACGCCAACCGTATTTTTTGACCACCCGACGATTCATGCGTTTGGCAAGCATTTGTCAGAAGAATATCAATCGGTATTTGCGAAGACATTTGCTGTGCGCGCTGCATCGGCTCAGCTTCAGCCTGCTGCGAAACAGGAACAAGCCGTGCGTGCCAAAGCTAAAAGACGCAGAAAGCAGCAAGTCATGCTGCCAAACGCCATACAGAGTGATGCAGGGCCTGAGCCAATTGCCATTGTGGGCATAAGCGGGATTTTCCCTATGGCGAAAGATGTTGAGGCGTACTGGAACATCTTAAAAGAGGGCAAAGACTGCATGACGGAAATCCCGAAAGATCGCTGGGATTGGCGTGAATATGAAGGTGATCCGGCGAAGGAAGTCAATAAAACGAACGTGAAATGGGGCGGTTTTATTGACGGTATTGCAGATTTTGATCCATTATTCTTTGGCATTTCCCCGCGTGAAGCTGAACAAATGGAACCTCAGCAGCGCTTACTGCTGACTTACGCCTGGAAAGCGATCGAAGATGCAGGATATTCGGCGAAAAGGTTGTCAGGCACAAAGACCGGCGTCTTCATCGGAACGGGAAATACAGGATACAGCTCTCTTCTATTTAAAGCGAATTCGGCAATAGAAGGATCAGCGGCAGCCAATACGAGCCCATCGGTCGGTCCGAACCGGGTCAGTTATTTCCTTAATCTGCATGGGCCGAGCGAACCGATTGATACAGCGTGCTCAAGTTCACTAGTGGCGATCCACCATGCCATCTCTTCAATTGAGGAAGGCACTTGTGACATGGCATTAGCCGGCGGTGTAAATACGATTATCCTTCCTGAGGTGTATATCAGCTTTGATAAGGCGGGAGCACTGAGCAAAGAAGGAAAATGCAAGACGTTTTCAAATCAAGCCGATGGTTTTGCGCATGGGGAAGGTGCCGGCATACTGTTCCTGAAAAAATTAAAAGCGGCTGAAGAAGCGGGAGACCATATTTACGGAGTCATAAAAGGCAGTGCAATCAATCACGGCGGCCGTGCAGCCTCTTTAACGACTCCCAATCCGAAGGCGCAGGCAGATGTTATTCAGTCGGCATATCAAAAAGCGGGAATCGATCCGAAAACCGTGACCTACATTGAAGCCCACGGAACCGGGACGGAGCTTGGAGACCCGGTTGAAATTAACGGTTTGAAATCAGCTTTTAAAGCATTGGGTGTAAATGAAGGAGACACATCAGCCAATCCTTACTGCGGATTAGGGTCTGTAAAGACAAACATCGGCCACTTATCGCTGGCAGCCGGTGCAGCAGGAGTTATTAAAATATTATTGCAGCTTAAGCATAAAACCTTAGTGAAAAGTCTGCATTGCGAAAACGTGAATCCATACATTCAGCTGAAAAACAGTCCGTTCTATATCGTACGGGAAACGGAAGAATGGAAAGCGCTGAAAAATGAACGGGGAGAAGAGCTTCCTCGACGGGCAGGTGTCAGTTCATTTGGAATCGGCGGGGTAAACGCCCACGTGATTATCGAGGAATATATTCCGGAAGCATCCGATGAGAATATACCATCCATCACGCCGGAACATCCGGGTATCTTCGTTTTATCGGCTAAAAATGAAGCGCGGCTAAAAGAACATGCACAGCAGCTGGCAGATGCGCTTGATAAGCAAACATATAGTGACGTAAATCTCGCCCGAATCGCTTATACACTGCAAGCCGGACGGGATGCGATGGAAGAACGTCTCGGGATTATTTCGGGTTCCATTGAGGATGTACAGCAAAAGTTAAAACACTTTGCAGCAGGCAAAAGCGGTGTGGAGGATGTATTTAAAGGCAGGATTGATAAAGGCACACTCCAAATGCTGACAGAGGACGAAGAGATTCAAGAAGCTGTCGAGAAATGGATGGAACGGGGAAAGTATGCAAAATTGCTTGAATTATGGGTAAAGGGGCTTGATGTAGACTGGACGAAATTGTATGGCGAGAATCTGCCAAAGCGCATCAGCTTGCCGACGTATCCTTTCGCAAAAGACCGTTATTGGATCTCTGATCATATTGAAAAAATCGGCAGCATTGATGCAAATCAAGCAGCCTCCCGCCTTGGCGGAGCCGTGCTGCATCCATTAATGCATCAAAACACATCGAATCTCTCGGAACAAAGGTTTAGCTCTATTTATACGGGAGAAGAGTTTTTCCTTGCTGATCATGTTGTGAAAGGCCAACGGATTTTGCCGGGAGTGGCTCATCTTGAATTGGCGCGGGCAGCTGTTGAGCAGGCCGCAGAGGTAGAAGGTGTACCGTGCACCATGAAGCTAAAGAATGCGGTGTGGGTGCGGCCTATTGTTGTAGAGGATCAGCCACAGCAAGTACACATTAGGCTTTTACCGGGAGAAAATGGTGAGATCTCTTATGAAATCTATGGTCATTCAGACGTTACTGGCGAACAGTCAATCGTCTACAGTCAAGGCAGCGCGGTATTGAATCCTGCTGAAAATCTGCCGGCGGTTGATTTGCAATCTCTGCGGGAGCAGTGTCAGGAAAGTCATTTCAGCGTAAACGAAGTATACGACACCTATCGAATGATTGGATTTGAATATGGTCCTGCTTATCGCGGAGTGAAAAAAATCTATACAGCTGAACAATTTGTTTTGGCAAAATTGTCATTGCATCCGTCAGCTGCAGATACGCTCAGCCAATACAAAATGCACCCTGGGCTGATGGATTCTGCTTTGCAGGCGTCAAGCATTTTGACAGGCGCCGGGGATAACCAGCTGACACTGCCTTTTGCGGTCCAGGAGCTTGAAGTCTTCGGAGCATGTTCGTCAGAAATGTGGGTCTACGCAAGATACAGCCAAGGCAGCAAGGCAACTGATAAGGTGCAAAAGCGCGATATTGATGTTTTAGATGAGAGCGGCAATGTTTGCGTACGGATGAAAGGATTATCTTTCAGAGCAGCGGAAGGCGGCTCTGGATCGGCGGAATCTGATCAAACGCTGGAAACCCTGATGTTTGAAGAAAAATGGGTGCCTAAGGATTTTAAAAAAGAAAGTCCTGAGCCTCATTACGAACGGCACATTGTCATGCTTTGCGACATGAATGGCCTCTCAAAAGATCGCATTGAATCAAGAATGACAGGAGCGGAATGCATCGTTTTGGAGTCATTCCGCGAAGGACTTGCAGAGAGGTTCCAGGATTATGCCGAACAAGCGCTTGAGACGGTCCAGGGTCTTCTCAAAAGCAGACCTCAGGGCAATGTTCTGATCCAGCTGCTTACCTCTGCACAAAGAAAGCAGTACTCATTCTCAGGGCTATCGGCGCTCCTTAAAACTGCCGGCTTGGAGAATAAAAAACTAATCGGCCAGACGATTGAAATCGATTCACATGAAAATATTGAAAGTGTGATAGAAAAACTGAAAGAGAATAAAAGGCACACAGAAGATCAGCACATCAAATATGAAAAAGGCAAACGGTACATCAATGATCTGGATGAAATGCAAATAGATGATCGGGAAATAAGCATGCCGTGGAGAGATAAAGGTGTTTACCTCATCACGGGCGGCGCAGGAGGACTTGGGTTTATTTTTGCAAAAGAGATTGCTCGCCAAGCCGAACAGCCTGTGCTCATTCTGACAGGCAGATCCGCGTTGAATGCGGATCAGCAGGCGGAGCTTAACGAACTTCAGCAATTAGGGGCTCGCGCAGAATACAGGCAGGTTGACGTGACACAAACGGAAGCAGCCTCCGAGCTTATCACAAGCATTACGTCTGATTACGAAGACTTGAATGGTGTCATTCACAGCGCTGGGCTGATTAAAGATAACTATCTTATGAGCAAAACCAATGAAGAGCTGACACAAGTTCTCGCTCCTAAGGTGAAAGGGCTTGTGAATGTGGATGAGGCAACCGAGCATCTTGCGTTAGATTTCTTTATCCTCTTTTCTTCAATATCAAGTGTTGCCGGCAGCGCGGGACAGGCCGATTATGCAATGGCTAATGCATTTATGGACAGTTATGCTGCTTATCGAAATGCGCTTGTAACCGCCATGTACAGGCACGGACAAACGTTGTCAATCAATTGGCCGCTCTGGAAAGAAGGCGGCATGCGCGCGAATAAAGAAATTGAAAACATGACGTTGAAAAACACAGGTGTGACTCCAATGCGGACCGAGACCGGCATTCAAGCGCTGTATAAAGGTTTGGCATTTGGCAAAGATCAAGTCATCGTCATGGAAGGATTCAAAGACATGATGAGGGAAAAGCTGACTCAAAAGCCGTCTTCTGATGATGTACCAATGAAAACAGTGCAAGTCCCGGTGACATCTGAAGCGAGAATGGATCAAGGGAATATGTTTGACCACATTCAAGAAGTTTTAAAGCAAACAATCTCTCAATTGCTCAAAATCAAACCTGAAGAGATTGACCAGGACATGGAGTTTAATCAATATGGATTTGATTCGATTACGTTAACTGAATTCGCAAATACACTGAATGAGAAGTACAAGCTGGATCTTACGCCTACGATCTTCTTTGAGCACGCAACTGTTTATGCATTTGCAGGGTATCTGTCAGAAGAATATCCAAATGCTTTTACAGCTCAAACGCCTGCCAAAGCTGAGGTGCTGATGCAGCCTGTCGAACAGAATATAAAAAATATGATGTTTTCGACTGAAAACCGCTTTGTAAAACCTTCGGCAACACCAATGCAAAAGGAAGCTGATCACAAGCCTGAGCCTATTGCGATTGTTGGGATGAGCGGCGTTTTCCCAAAGGCAAAAGACATTGAGGAATATTGGAAGAACCTGTTATCGGGCACGGATTGTATTACAGAGGTTCCAAAAGACCGCTGGGATTGGCAGGAGTATTACGGAGACCCTCTGAAAGAAGCGAATAAAACAAACGTCAAATGGGGCGGTTTTATTGATGAAGTAGCTGACTTTGATCCATTGTTCTTCGGCATATCTCCGCTGGAGGCTGAGCAGATGGAGCCTCAGCAGCGCCTGTTAATGACCTATGCGTGGAAGGCGGTAGAAGAAGCGGGACACTCAGCGAGAAGCCTGGCAGGAACCAAAACGGGCATCTTCATCGGGACAGGAAACACAGGGTACAGTTCACTTCTGTCAAATGTAGACATCGAAGGCTCAGCGGCTGCGAATATGAGTCCTTCTGCAGGACCGAATAGAGTCAGTTATTTCCTGAACATTCATGGACCGAGTGAACCGATCGACACTGCGTGCTCAAGCTCTTTGGTCGCCATTCATCATGCGGTTTGCGCCATTGAAAATGGAAACTGTGAAATGGCGATTGCGGGAGGGGTCAACACGGTCGTAACTCCGCAAGGCCATATCGCCTATGATAAGGCCGGGGCGTTGAGCAAAGAAGGAAGATGCAAAACATTTTCTGACAAAGCCGATGGATTCGCAGTCAGTGAAGGTGCCGGCATTCTCTTTCTGAAAAAGCTGACAGCGGCTGAACGAGACGGTGATCATATTTACGGTGTCATTAAAGGAAGTGCGGTAAACCACGGTGGCCGCGCAAATTCTCTAACGACTCCTAATCCGAAAGCTCAGGCGGATGTCGTAAAAACAGCATATGAAAAAGCGGGAATTGATCCAAGAACCGTAACTTATATTGAAGCGCATGGGACTGGAACCGAGCTGGGCGATCCAGTAGAAATCAACGGCTTAAAAGCGGCATTTAAAGAGCTGTATGAAAAAACGGGGGACCCGGCTGTTCATGGCAGCCATTGCGGACTTGGATCAGCGAAAACAAACATCGGCCACTTATCGCTTGCGGCCGGTGTGGCGGGTGTCATTAAAGTGTTATTGCAGCTCAAGCATAAAACGCTTGTCAAAAGTCTGTACAGTGAAACTGTTAATCCGTATATCAGACTGGACGACAGCCCGTTTTATATTGTGCAGGAATCGAGAGAGTGGCAGGCGCTTCGGGATGAAGCCGGCCGAGAGCTGCCGCGCCGCGCAGGTATCAGTTCGTTCGGGATAGGCGGCGTCAATGCCCACGTGGTCATTGAGGAATATATTCCGAAAGAAACAACCCATCCTGCAACAGCACTAGCTGTGACAGCACAGCACCCGGGCATCTTTATTTTGTCGGCAAAGGATGAAGATCGTCTGAAAGACCAAGCCCGGCAATTAGCAGACTTTATCAGCAAGCGATCTATCACTGCTCGTGACCTCACTGATATTGCTTATACACTCCAAGAGGGGCGTGATGCAATGGAGGAGAGATTAGGGATCATCGCTGTCTCGACTGGAGACTTGCTGGAAAAACTGAACCTCTTTATAGAAGGGGGCACCAATGCGAAGTACATGTACAGAGGCAGAGCAGAAAAAGGTATCGCACAAACATTGAGATCAGATGACGAAGTACAGAAAACGCTCAACAATAGCTGGGAGCCTCACATATATGAAAGACTGCTTGATTTATGGGTAAAAGGCATGGAAATAGGCTGGAGTAAACTGTATGACGGCAAACAGCCGAAACGCATCAGCCTCCCTACCTATCCATTTGCGAAAGAACGCTACTGGATAACGGATACGAAAGAGGAGGCAGCCGCCCATCAAACAGCTTTAAAAACAGTCGAATCAGCAGCTTTGCATCCATTGATACATGTCAACACATCTGATTTGTCAGAGCAGCGTTTCAGCTCGGCCTTTACAGGTGCTGAGTTCTTTTTCGCCGATCATAAGGTGAAGGGGAAACCGGTTATGCCGGGCGTGGCATATCTTGAGATGGTTCATGCTGCCGTTACAAGAGCAGTGAGAAGAACCGAAGATCAACAATCTGTTATTCACATCAAAAATGTTGTGTGGGTGCAGCCGATTGTGGCGGACGGCCAGCCTGTGCAAGTGGATATCAGTCTAAATCCCCAGCAGGACGGCGAGATTGCTTTTAACGTCTATACAGAGGCTGCACACAATGATCGAAAGATACATTGTCAAGGCAGTGCTTCAATCCGCGGGGCAGGAGACATTCCAGTCCAGGATATCAGCGCGCTTCAAGACCAATGCAGTTTAAGCACACTCTCACACGACCAGTGTTATGAATTGTTTAAGGCGATCGGCATTGACTACGGACCTGGTTTTCAAGGGATAGATCGGCTTTACATCGGCCGCAATCAAGCCTTGGCAGAGCTTTCTCTGCCTGCTGGTGTAACTCACACACTGAATGAATTCGTTCTTCATCCAAGTATGGCCGACTCTGCTTTACAAGCGTCGATCGGGCTAAAGCTGAATTCCGGTGACGAGCAGCTTTCTCTGCCTTTTGCACTGCAAGAGCTAGAAATATTCAGCCCGTGTACAAATAAAATGTGGGTGTCTGTGACATCTCGTCCTAATGAGGACAAAATACAGAGACTGGATATTGATTTGTGTGATGAACAAGGCCGAGTGTGTGTAAGAATCAAGGGGATTACCTCAAGGCTGCTGGAAGAAGGCATACAACCGCCAGACGGGCCGACATCACTAGGAAACTCCAAAGCAACTCTTAACGGAGCGCTTCTTATGGCGCCGATATGGGATCGAGTGCAGCTGGAGAAGAGGAGCATTTCGCCTGCTGATGAGCGTGTTGTCATCCTCGGAGGGGATGACAACAGCAGAAAAGCTGTTCAAAGGGAGTTTCCGTTTGCCAAGGAGCTGTACATTGAGCCGAACGCATCAATTCATAGAATTACAGGCCAGCTTGAAGCACTCGGATCGTTTGACCACATCGTGTGGATGTCTCCTTCTCGTGTGACAGAGTGCGAAGTCGGCGATGAAATGATTGAAGCCCAAGATCAAGGCGTCATTCAAATGTATAGGCTCATTAAGGCAATGCTTTCTTTAGGCTATGGACAGAAGGAGATAAGCTGGACGGTCGTGACGGTGAATACACAATATGTTGATCAGCATGATATTGTCGACCCGGTCGATGCCGGGGTGCACGGCCTGATCGGTTCAATGTCAAAAGAATATCCAAATTGGCAGACAAAGCTGATCGATGTTAAAAAATACGAAGACCTGCCGTTATCTCAACTCCTTTCCTTGCCTGCCGATCAAGAAGGGAATACGTGGGCCTATCGAAACAAGATTTGGCATAAGCTTCGTCTAATTCCAGTACACAACAATCAACCGGTGCACACGAAGTATAAGCACGGAGGTGTTTATGTTGTCATAGGCGGAGCTGGCGGTATTGGTGAGGCGTGGAGTGAATATATGATCAGAACATATCGGGCGCAGATCGTTTGGATTGGCAGAAGGAAAAAGGATGCAGCCATTCAAAGCAAGCTGGACAGACTTGCGCGTCTAGGGCCAGCCCCGTATTACATTCAAGCTGATGCGGCTAACCGAGAGGAATTAGAACGAGCGTATGAAACAATGAAACAAACGCATCGAGAAATCAACGGCATCATCCATTCTGCGATTGTCTTACAAGACCGAAGCCTGATGAATATGAGTGAGGAATGTTTCAGAAACGTTCTTGCTGCAAAGGTTGATGTAAGCGTGCGAATGGCCCAAGTTTTCCGGCATGAACCACTGGATTTTGTTTTGTTTTTCTCTTCCGTACAATCGTTTGCAAGAGCTTCCGGACAAAGCAACTACGCTGCGGGCTGCAGTTTTAAGGATGCTTTTGCACAACGGCTTTCTCAAGTATGGCCTTGTACAGTGGCCGTGATGAATTGGAGTTATTGGGGAAGCATTGGTGTTGTTTCATCACCGGATTACCAGAAGAGAATGGCTCAGGCAGGCATAGGCTCAATTGAAGCCCCTGAAGCAATGGAAGCTTTGGAATTGCTGCTCGGGGGACCGCTGAAGCAGCTAGTGATGATGAAAATGGCAAACGAAACGAATGATGAAGCGGAACAGACAGAAGAAACGATTGAAGTGTACCCGGAAACTCACGGCTCCGCCATTCAAAAGCTGCGAAGCTATCACCCGGGTGACAGCACAAAGATTCAACAACTGTTATAGGAGGGGAAGCGCCAATGCTGAACACAGAAGACATTCTCTGTAAAATGCTTTTCGCACAATTACAGTCCATAGGGTTTTTCACAGAAAGTAAATCCCAGCCGGTATTGGAGAATTTCTATGGCAGATGGTTTGAAGAAAGCCAATCGATTTTAGAACGGCATCAATTTCTCAAGCGAACGGAGAACGGATATGTTCCAACACGCTCAATAGGCACCATGAGCGAGCTGTGGAAAGAATGGAATGAACAAAAATTTGACCTGCTTCAAGACAATAATATGAAAGCCATGGTGACATTGGTGGAGACAGCACTTAAAGCCTTGCCGGAGATTCTGACCGGCAAGGCGTCAGCCACCGATATCCTGTTTCCGAATTCATCTATGGATTTAGTAGAAGGGGTCTATAAAAACAATCAAATCGCAGACTATTTTAATGATGTTCTTGCAGATACGTTAACAGCCTATCTGCAAGAACGTCTGAAGCAAGAGCCTGAGGCGAAGATTCGAATATTAGAAATCGGAGCCGGGACCGGCGGGACAAGCGCGGCTGTTTTTCAAAAATTGAAAGCATGGCAGACACATATAAAAGAATATTGTTATACAGATCTGTCTAAAGCTTTTTTAATGCATGCAGAAAATAAGTATGGTCCTGACAATCCATATTTGACATATAAACGATTTAATGTCGAGGAGCCGGCGTCTGAACAGCATATTGATGCGGGAGGCTACGACGCGGTCATCGCGGCAAATGTGCTTCATGCCACAAAAAATATCCGGCAGACATTGCGAAATGCAAAAGCAGTTTTGAAAAAAAACGGGCTGCTCCTTTTAAATGAAATAAGTGATCATAATATATATTCGCATTTGACGTTCGGCCTTTTAGAGGGCTGGTGGCTGTATGAGGATCCTGATCTCCGCATTCCGGGCTGCCCGGGCCTGTATCCGGATACTTGGAAAACGGTGCTTGAGAGTGAAGGATTTCGCTATGTTTCCTTTATGGCTGAACAATCGCATCAGCTCGGCCAGCAGATCATTGCCGCTGAAAGTAACGGAGTCGTCCGTCAAAAGAAGAGAACGGGGGCAGAAGAAGATCCAAGCCATCTACAAATGAATGCTGAAATCGATCATTCACAGGAAAGCGATTCTCTCATCGAACAAACGGCACAATTTGTGAAGCATACGCTGGCAAAATCAATCAAACTATCACCAGAACGTATTCACGAAGATACGACATTTGAGAAGTATGGAATTGATTCGATTTTGCAGGTGAATTTCATTCGTGAATTAGAAAAAGTGACGGGAGAGCTTCCAAAAACCATTTTATTTGAACATAACAACACAAAAGAACTCGTCGAATATTTAGTAAAGGGGCATGAAAATAAGCTCCGGACAGCATTGTTAAAGGAAAAAACGAAGCCTGCAAAAAATGAAGCTCCACTTCAAACAGAGCGTACAGATCCTAATAAGCCATTTACTTTTCATACACGCCGCTTTGTTACAGAGCAGGAAGTCACGGAAACTCAGCTAGCAAATACTGAACAGCCAAAAAAAGAAAAGACAAGTAATTTGCAAGGAACACATTTTAATGATTCTAGTACAGAAGATATCGCAATAATCGGGGTAAGCGGGCGCTATCCGATGTCTAACAGTTTAGAAGAGCTTTGGGGGCATTTAATCGCCGGAGACAATTGTATTACAGAGGCACCGGAATCCAGATGGCGCACATCTTTATTGAAAACATTATCAAAAGATCCAAAAAAGCCGGCAAATAAGAAACGCTATGGCGGATTTTTACAAGATATAGAGGCATTTGACCATCAGCTTTTTGAGGTGGAGCAAAACCGGGTGATGGAAATGACACCGGAACTCCGTTTATGTTTAGAAACCGTCTGGGAAACGTTTGAGGACGGCGGCTATACGCTAACCCGGCTGGATAAATTGCGGGATGATGACGGAGTAGGTGTTTTTATAGGGAATATGTATAACCAGTATTTTTGGAATATCCCATCTTTAGAGCAGGCAGTCCTCAGCTCAAATGGGGGAGACTGGCACATTGCAAATCGCGTTTCCCACTTTTTTAACCTGACCGGACCGAGTATCGCTGTCAGCTCAGCATGCTCTAGTTCATTAAACGCCATACATCTTGCGTGTGAAAGCCTGAAATTGAAAAACTGCTCAATGGCGATTGCTGGGGGTGTCAATTTAACACTCGATCTCTCTAAATATGATTCTTTGGAGCGTGCCAATCTGCTGGGAAGCGGCAATCAAAGCAAAAGTTTTGGCACAGGAAACGGGCTTATTCCCGGGGAAGGCATCGGAGCTGTCCTGTTAAAACCGCTTTCGAAGGCAATGGAAGATCAGGATCATATTTACGCTGTGATCAAAAGCAGTTTTGCCAACCATAGCGGCGGAAGACAGATGTATACAGCTCCGGATCCGAAACAGCAAGCAAAGTTAATTGTCAAGTCGATTCAGCAGTCGGGCATTGATCCAGAGACTATCGGCTATATTGAATCGGCGGCAAATGGTTCGGCGCTGGGCGATCCTATTGAAGTAATTGCCTTAACAAACGCGTTTCAACAATATACAAACAAGAAACAGTTTTGTGCGATAGGCTCTGTCAAATCCAATCTGGGGCATTTAGAGGCGGCTTCCGGTATTTCTCAGCTGACAAAAGTGCTGCTGCAGATGAAGAAAGGGACGCTGGTGCCGACAATTAATGCGATGCCTGTCAATCCAAATATTAAGCTGGAACACACGGCTTTCTATCTTCAGGAAGAAACAGAGCCATGGCATCGCTTGAATGATCCTGAAACTGGAAAACAATTGCCACGCAGAAGCATGATCAATTCCTTCGGAGCGGGGGGAGCCTATGCCAATCTTATTATAGAAGAATATATGGAGACGGCCCCTGAGAAAGAACATATCGCTCCCCGCCAGCAGGAATTCACTGCCGTTTTTTCAGCCAAAACAAAATGGAGCCTGCTTAGCTATCTAGAAAATATGCAATTGTTTTTAGAGAAGGAAGCTTCTCTGGATATTGAACCCGTTGTACAGGCTTTACACAGGAGAAACCATAATTTAGAGCATAGGGCTGCATTTACAGTGACATCGACTCAAGAGCTGTTCGAAAAACTAAAGGTGTTCCGAACATCAAGAGAAAGCTCACTCCAGCAAGGCATCTATACATCATTCGATTTACAGCCATGTGCGGAATCAGCATCTAGGGATAGAGAAATAAACGCAGCAGAGCAATGGGCACAAGGGGCATCGATTGCTTTTAAAGAAGCTGATATAGGGAACCGAACAGGCTGGGTTCATCTGCCTCACTATGCATTTGACCATAATACATCATTTCATTTCGATGTATCGTCTATCAATGAGAAATCGTCAGATGTTGAAGACAATATCAATCAGCCGGTCATTCAAGATCAATTCACTTATGATGAGCCTTACGTTCAAGGACACGTCTTCAACAATGAACGGGTGCTTGTCGGTGCCACATATGGCAGTCTGGCCATTGAAGCATTTTTTAACCTGTTCCCTGAGGAAAACAGCGGCCGTATCAGCAAATTAAGTTATACCAGTCCAATTGTCATCAAACAAGGCGAGACCATTGAACTTCAGGCAAAGCCGCTGCAAAAAGATCAAGTCATAGAACTGCAAATCATGTATCGCGAGCCGTCCTCTGGTTTGTGGAAGGCTGCCGCAATCGGACAATGCGGAATCGGTTCTTTTGAGCCAAAAAAAGTCAATATCGAGAACGTTAAGCATTCATTAACTAAGCTTCATCACATCGATCAGATGTATAAAACCGGAAACGGTCCTGAATGGGGAGAGTTATTTAAGACAATTACTCATCTCTACAGAGATCACAAGTCTATACTGGCAAAAATTCGCCTGCCCCAAAGCGGGCTGGCAAACGGGCACCATTACATTGTAAGCCCATTGATGACAAACAGCGCGTACTTGGCTATCCTCAGTTTCTTAGAGCAGTTTGACATGACAGGCGGCTTCCTGCCGTTTGGAATCAATGATATCCAGTTTACAAAGCAAACGATAAAAGGGGATTGCTGGCTTTTGATTACATTGGTTAAGAATACAGGTGACATGCTGCTGTTTGATGTAGATGTGGTCAATGAGTCGTCAGAAACAGTGCTGCACTACTCGGGCTACTCGCTTAAACAGCTTCGTATTTCGAATCAAAGAGGAAATCAAAATAAGGCCATCAAAGCCAGCAATCTGAAAGCTCGTATCAGAAGCTATGTAACAGATAAACTGGCAGTAAACATGGCCGATCCGTCAAAATTGTCAATTGCAAAAGCGCATATCATGGATTTTGGAATCGATTCTTCTCAATTGGTTGCACTGACAAGGGAGATGGAAGCAGAGACAAAGATCGAATTAAATCCGACTCTGTTTTTTGAATATCCGACTATTCAAAAGCTAATCGACTTTTTTGCGGACAAACATGAAGCATCATTTGCTCAGCTGTTTGGTGAAGCTCATCAGCAGGAAGAACGCCCAGCTCAAATTGAAAACCAAATGAAACAGATTCCGGCATACGAGACGAACACGGATAAAACAATCGAACACGCGGCAGACGGCATAGCCATTATCGGCATGTCGGGACAGTTTCCGAAAGCAAACAGCGTAACGGAATTTTGGGATAACCTTATCCAGGGAAAGAACTGTGTCTCTGAAGTGCCGAAAGAACGCTGGGACTGGCGCAAATATGCCGCAGCCGATAAGGAAGGGCAATCAAGCCTTCAATGGGGCGGTTTTATAGAAGGAATAGGTGAGTTTGATCCCCTGTTTTTTGGCATATCGCCTAAAGAAGCGGCGAATATGGACCCACAGGAGTTTCTGCTCTTGATACATGCATGGAAGGCGATGGAAGATGCAGGCTTAACAGGGCAGGTTGTATCCAGCCGCTCGACAGGGGTATTTGTCGCAGCCGGCAATACGGATACAGCTGTGGTTCCTTCCCTAATTCCAAACCGTATATCCTATGCACTTGATGTAAAAGGGCCAAGTGAATATTATGAAGCTGCCTGTTCCTCAGCTCTAGTGGCTTTGCACAGAGCTATACAATCCATTCGAAATGGCGAATGTGAGCAAGCCATTGTCGGGGCTGTGAATTTGCTGCTTTCACCAAAAGGCTTTATTGGCTTTGACTCAATGGGCTATTTGAGTGAGAAAGGACAGGCCAAATCCTTTCAAGCAGATGCAAATGGCTTTGTCAGAAGTGAAGGAGCAGGAGTTCTCATCATTAAACCATTGCAAAAAGCCATTGAAGATTCTGACCATATTTATTCGGTTATTAAAGGTTCAGGTGTATCGCATGGCGGCAGGGGAATGTCACTTCACGCGCCAAATCCGGCCGGCATGAAGGATGCAATGCTGAAGGCTTATCAAGGAGCGCAAATTGATCCCAAAACGGTGACCTATATAGAAGCACATGGGATCGCCTCTCCATTGGCAGACGCGATAGAAATAGAGGCGTTAAAGTCTGGCTGCAGTCAGCTCGAATTGGAACTTCCACAGGAAGTACGGGAGGAAGCGCCATGTTATATCAGCAGCTTAAAGCCGAGCATCGGACACGGTGAACTCGTCTCCGGCATGGCTGCTCTTATGAAGGTCAGCATGGCGATGAAGCATCAAACAATACCAGGCATATCCGGATTTTCGTCTTTGAATGACCAGGTGTCATTAAAGGGCACCCGTTTCCGAGTGACTGCCAAGAATCAGCAATGGGGGGATTTAAGTGACGCTGCAGGCAAAAAAGTTCCGCGCAGAGCGAGTATCAACAGCTATAGCTTTGGAGGCGTAAATGCGCACGTCATTTTAGAAGAATATATTCCTTTACCAAAACCACCTGTTAGTATGAGTGAGAATGGTGCCCACATTGTGGTTCTTTCTGCAAAGAATCAAGACAGGCTAAAAGCAATTGTTCAACAGCAGCTTGACTATGTGAATAAACAACAAGCACTGTCATTACAAGATTATACTTATACACTCCAAACCGGCCGAGAGGAAATGGAAGATCGCCTGGCGCTCGTCGTCCGCAGTAAAGAAGAACTGGTAATCGGCTTGCAAGCCTGCTTAGCAGAAAAAGGCGATAAGCCGAAGAGTTCTGTACCTGTCTTTAGCGGAAATGCAGAAAATGGCTCGTCAGATATCGAAGCCTTGCTGGATGGTCCATTAAGAGAAATGGTGATCGAGACTTTGTTGTCTGAAAACAACCTTGAAAAGATCGCGTTTTGCTGGACAAAAGGGGTGCAAATCCCATGGGAAAAGCTTTATCAAGGAAAAGGTGCCCGCAGAATACCGTTGCCAACCTATCCATTTGAAAAGAGAAGCTGCTGGAACGGCTTTCAAGCAGTAGAGAATACGCCTTCTGTTTCACAGGATGAGCGTATCAACAACAGCAGCGATCATCACATATTAGCAAATGTACTAGGGATGGCTCCGGATGAACTGCAGCCTCATAAGCCATTGCAGGAGTATGGATTTGATTCAATTTCTTGCATACAGTTATTACAGCAATTGCAATCAAAGGTGGACCCTCTCATTGCCTTGACGGAGCTTCAAGCATGCCATACTGTTCAGGACATGATGGACTTGATCGCAAAGAAACAGGAGGATACATCCTTACAAAATGATCAAGCTCGCACGTTTCCGGAATTGATACCGTTAAATGACGGCAAGCGGGGGCGCCCTGTCTTTTGGTTCCATGGCGGAGTAGGAGGAGTTGAAATCTATCAGCAATTTGCACAAAAGAGCCAGCGCCCTTTTTACGGCATTCAAGCCAGAGGATTCATGACTGATTCTGCTCCTTTGCACGGAATTGAACAAATGGCTTCCTATTATATAGAGATCATTCGATCCATACAGCCTGAAGGTCCTTATGATGTAGGCGGATATTCCTTAGGCGGGATGATTGCATATGAAGTCACTCGCCAGCTGCAAAGCCAAGGCCTTGCTGTCAAAAGCATGATGATGATTGACTCCCCATATCGTTCTGAGACAAAAGAGAATGAGGCATCTATGAAAACGTCAATGCTGCAAACAATTAATACGATGCTGGCATCGATTGCGAAACGGGAAAAGCTTACGGATGTTCTCATCAGCCGTGAAGAGGTGGACATAAGCTTAGAGGATGAAGAATTCCTGTCTGAGTTGATTGACTTGGCAAAAGAACGAGGGCTAAACAAACCAAATAAGCAAATACGTGCGCAGGCTCAGCAAATGATGAAAACACAGCGCGCCTATGATTTGGAGTCGTACACTGTTAAGCCTCTCCCTGATCCTGAGACGGTAAAATGTTATTATTTCCGCAACAAAAGCAGGTCCTTCTTTGGTGATTTAGACACTTATTTCACTTTATCAAATGAAAAAGAACCGTTTGATCAAGCTGCCTATTGGGAGGAATGGGAGCGGCAAATTCCCCATTTCCACCTGGTGGATGTCGATTCTAGCAACCACTTCATGATATTAACCGAACCGAAAGCGTCAACAGCCATGTTAGAATTTTGTGAAAAGCTTTATTCAAACAGGGGAGTAGTGAATGCGAATTTCCTTAAGGCTTTCCGAAAGAAACATGAAGCGAGGGAAGAAAAAGAAACAGATGAATTGGTGAAGCGCTGAGAAAACACAAACGCCCCCTCTTTTAAAAGGGGGCGTTTTGAATGTTATTTTGAAAGTGAAACAGGGAGACTTTCTAATCCTCTTAAAAAGACATTTTTTCTCCATTGAATGTCATCAGGTGCAACCGCAAGTTCAATATCAGGAAATCTCTTCAGAAGGGCGTTAAATGCAATGTGGCCTTCCAGCCTGGCAAGAGGCGCTCCTAAGCAGAAATGAATGCCAAAACCGAAAGAAATATGTCTGTTAGGCGACCGATTTATATTTAATATTTCGGGGTTCTCAAAAAAATTCGGGTCGCGATTGGCCGATCCAATGCCTATAAAAATCATGTCTCCTCTTTTGATCGAATGCCCCTTATATGTAAAGTCTTCAATGGCCCACCGATTTGCCATCATAACGACAGGTGAGGTGTATCGCAGCAATTCTTCAACCGCTGTAGCGATCATTTCAGGCTGCTGCTTGAGCTTCTCACATTCCTTCATGTGCTGCAGCAATGCGAGGGTGCCTGAGCCGAGTAAGTTAACAGTTGTTTCAAGGCCGGCTACAACGAGCAAGAACAGCATCGAATAGAGCTCTTTTTCGCTTAACTTGCAGCCGTTTTCCTCAGCATGCACAAGTTTGCTGATTAAATCGTCTTTTGGCTTTATCCTTCTGTCATGGATCAGCTTGGCGATATAATCTTTAAATTCACGAAGAGCCTGATTTGTCAGCTCTCTATTACCTTCAGAGGTATCAACCATCGCATTGGTCCAGATTTGAAACTGTGACCGATCTTCTTTTGGGATTCCCATCAATTCAGATATAACAATAAAAGGCAAAGGGGAAGCGAAGGATTTCATAATATCCGCTTTATTTTCTTTTTCCATTTCATCTAAAAGCTGTTCAGCAATTTGTTCAATGCTGCCGCGCAGATTTTCAATGGTTCGGGGAGTAAATGCTTGATGAACAAGTGATCTCAGGCGGGTATGGTCAGGTGTGTCTTTTGCCAGCATATGATCGGATACAAAATCGATATCTTCACTAACGTTGAGCATTTTGATTTGTTCTTGGTTCATCACATTTTTTACGTCTCTTGTAATTCGATTGTCTTTTAAAAAGGCCATACAATCATCGTATCGGGTAATTAACCAGGCCGGATATGTGGCTCCGAACCGTTTTAATTCAAATCGGTGAATGGGCTCTTCCTCTCTAAATCGCCCTAAAACTGAAAAAGGATTGTGATGAAACTCTTTACCATGCGGATGAAACATCAATTTTTCCATTTGCATTCTCCTCGCCTAATAGGGTAAATAGATGAATCAAATTGCTGAATTAGTTTACAAAAAACAGAATGATTTGAAATGTAATCCTGTCTCTAAAACTATATATCTATTTTAGGAGTCATTCAATAGGGTGAAGAACGAAAAAAGTGAAAAACGGCTCGATATAAAGCAGCGCCTTTGAACGAAAGCTCAAAGGCGCTACGCTGTATTATTTTGATGAAAGTGACTGTCAGCTGTGCTGGATATCAATTGTATATACTGCACGATCTGTTACGACCTTCAATCCTTCGTTTTCTTGGTGAATATGAATGTCACCTAATAAAGGAATCTCATAGGCATTTTGCGGAAGCGGTACATTTCCGTCCTCAGTGAATGTTGTTCCTTCGCCTTCTAAAACAAGCTCTTCTTTCGCAACATAATCATCAGGATGATTCGTACTGCGTATAGCCACTTTTTGAAGGTGGAGAACAATCTGATCCAAGTCTGATATCTCTTCATCATGGGTCAATTCACCTTTTCTAATATCAAGCGTCTGGCCGACTTTTGATTCCAGCCATTGAGAAAGCTGTGTATTCGTGTGTGCCATCAATATTCCTCCTTTTGATTTACACGATACTATTCCCAATTGCTGCATCTTTTACACGGAAAAGAGCCGCCTCACTCTTTATGTATGAAACAATTCGCTGTTGAGAGCCTTGATATAGCGTACGGCAGAACGCTGGACCGCTTCACTGGCATTTTCTTTGACAACTTTAGAAAAAGCATTGTAAAGCCGGTTGAATTGAAGCGGTTTTACTTTGGCTGCTAATTCTTCAACTTTGGAGGCGGGAAGGGGAATGAGATTTGGGTAGCTGTACATAAAGCTGACCCAGTTTCGGTCCGCCGCAACCGTAATGATATCTCCGGTCAATAGACACCCTTTCCCTTCATTGCCCTTGCTCCAATGCAAAACAGCACCGCCTTTAAAATGTCCGCCCAGTCGGTAAAGGTCCAGTCCCGGCTTTACGTTGAGCGTTTCCCCTGACCAGAAGTGAATGTGATTGCTTGGCCTTGTCACCCATTCTTTATCATCCTCATGGATATAGATCGGCGCCTGAAACGCTTCAGCCCACTCAACCTGAGTAGAGTAATAATGCGGATGAGACAAGGCGATGGCTTGAATACCGCCTAATTCGTTGATTTGGTCAATTGTCTTTTGGTCAAGATATGTCATGCAATCCCACAGCACATTGAAGCCATTATGCTGGATAAGATGGGCTGTTTGTCCAATCGCAAACTCTGGTTCAGTTTTGATGCTGTAAAGATGCTCTTCTTCCTTTTGGAGGATGTTTTGAAGGTTTCCTTTCTCACGCATGTCTTCAAGGGTTGTCCAAGTTTGTCCATCGGGATGAATATACTGTCTTTCATCCTCGCAAATCAGACACGAGTTGGGCGGATCTACAGTCTGTGCATGTTGCACACCGCATGTGTTGCAGATATAATATGGCACTTTCTTCACTTCCTTCATCTATTTTCCATTATTTTACCTTATGATTATGAATATTCAAACAAAAAACCGGCAGTTCTGCTGAAAGAGAATTGCCGGCTTTTGATGATGTTTATTGGCCGGGAACGGAATTTTCTGCGTTGACAGCGCCCGCTCCGTAGATATTCGGATCTTCATCTTTCCATTTGTCCGTGCCGTTTTTCAAAAGCTCTTTTACTTCATCGGGGGTAAGATCCGGGTTTTGCTGAAGAATTAAAGCTGCGATTCCTGCGCAAATCGGTGTTGCCATCGAGGTTCCTGACATTGTAAAGTACTGAGACCCTACACGGCTTGACTTTTGGAGCTTATCAATATAAGAATTCGGAGAGCGAAGGGAAATAATATTAACACCCGGCGCTAAAATATCGGGCTTTTCTTTCCCGTATACTGTCGGGCCGCGGCTTGAGAAGGAAGCGACAGTATCATCATCGCTGCTTGCAGTATTGTTATCGTCAAGCGCACCTACTGTAATCACCTTTTCGCTCACGCCCGGGCTTGCAATGGTCTGCGAATCAGGGCCTGAGTTTCCGGCAGCGACACAGACGACAATCCCTGCGCTCCACGCTTCCTCAACCGCTCTGACTAACGGATCTTCCTGTTCATGATCATATCTAAGGGCATCGCCCCCGAGCGACATGCTAATAATATCAATCGGTTCATCGGGGTTGTCCTCATTATATTGAATACACCACTCAACACCCTCTATAATATCTGCTAACGTTCCTGAACCCTGCTTGTTTAATACCTTTACGCCGATGAGATTGGCTTCCGGTGCAGGTCCGCGGTATTGACCGGAAGAGGATGCACCGCTGCTTGCGACATCACCTGCACAGTGTGTGCCATGACCATTATCATCGTACGGCTCTGTTTTTTGATTGACCATGTCCGCGAATCCGATAATTCTGCCTTCTAGATCAGGATGCGGGTAGATTCCTGTATCGACAACAGCGACAGTAACACCTTTTCCTGTCAGGGTTTGCCCGTTTCTGACGACTTCCTTCGCATGGCTTGCTTCGGTTGCCGTGTCTAAAAGCGCTTTGACTTCGCGGTTTAAATACACTTTACGGATATTGCTGCATTCAGAGAGAAGGGAATGTAATGCTGAAGGAGTAACCTCCGCGCTGCAGCAATTGATTTTGTTGAAGCGGCTTTTTAGCTTGCTGCGTTTTTCTTTTTGCAGCACCTCTCCAGCCATTTGAAAGCCGGTCTCGTGACAGCCTTCCTCAAATTCGATAATGACTGACATTTTTTTTCTGTTTTGCAATTTGGTTTCGAAAAATTTATGCAAGAAGCAAGGAGTCCATTTGAAGGGCTTGTAAAGCTGCAATACGGTTTCCCGTAACGGCCAATCTAGCTTGTGAGCATTTGCTCTCACCATTTGTACCATAGAGTACCCAAACATGTATTTTCCTCCTATTATAAGGTTCTCTGTATACTCTATGAACAGATGATAGGTTTGGTAAGTTTGTTTGTCCTCTATAAGAGACAGACAAGAGTTTGTTTTTCTGAATCTTTCGCATTAGATACGATAGATTCAGAAGTTGAGGAAATCATTGGGGATTGAAAAAGAACGTTTGTTCGTATTATAATGTGATCATATCAAACTGGGAAGGGGAGAGCAACCGTATGAATTTCTACTTGCACCGATCTTTGGAAAGCCAAATGCCAATCAGCATTATATATATGAAGAAAGACGGAACGATTAGTAAAAGAACGATTATTGTGAGACAGAAAAGCAAAACGAAAATCAAAGCATTTTGTTTTTCGAAACAACAGATCAGAACATTTTTATTGGACTCTATCCTCTCCTGTGATTTTGTGAGAACAAATAAGCAAAATCTCTATTCTGCAGGCCGGTAACAGCTGTCCGTCTCAGCAACCGGGCAGCCTGTTACTAAAACCCTCCTTAAACCTATATACATTTATTTGCCAAGTGAGGTTGTTCCTACCTTTTTTGTCTTTCCTCTCAACCTTTTTTCACTCTTATTTGAAATGAACCGCTAATAACCGTGACAATCAATTGATTTTTTGAAACCGGGAACTTTTTCACTGATGATATTGTGTATACAATGGTAAGATAAAACCTATTGGCTAAACCTCATATAATGAACCGCGCCATTCTTATGAAAGGAGTTAAACATGAGAAGATTTTTACTAAATGTCATATTAGTCTTAGCCATTGTCTTGTTCTTGAGATATGTTCATTACTCATTGGAACCAGAACCATCAAATCAGCCAGATACATATTCAAATTTCAGCAGCTTGGCAGAGAATGAGAGCCCAGCCGATTACGATATTTCATATAATGAGAAAAAAGGAAGCAAAGTCTTAATTATGTCTCCGCATGGCGGAAGAATTGAAGGCGGAGTAAGTGAGCTTGTTCGTTATTTCAATAATGAATACTCTACATACCTGTTTGAAGGGTTGAAGTCCCACGATAACCAAACGCTGCACATTACAAGCACCAACTTTGATGAGCCATTGGCAAAAAAGAAAATCAAGGAGCATCAATATGTGGTGGCTTTTCACGGATATAAAGGAGAGAACAAGAATACGCTTGTAGGGGGAACAGACCGAAAACGGGCGAAAATGATTGTGAGAGCCCTTGAGCGGAGAGGGTTTTCCGCTGAGTTAGCGTCGTCTAAAAGCGGTCTTGCTGGATTGAATGCCGAAAACATTAATAACCAAGGGGAAACGGGGCTAAGTATCCAGCTGGAAATCAGCCGTGAGCAGAGAGAAGCATTTTTTGATGATTTTTATTATAAAAATAGAAAATACACAAAGAACAGTGAATTTTATGCTTATGTCAGTGCGATCAAAGGTGTCCTGGAAAAAGAGTATTCGTAACAAGCAGATCAGAAGACAAAATAAGAGAAGATCAGTAGACTGAAATAGGATAAAAAAGGAGGCAAAACAATGGCAGATCATCATTTTTATTTAAAAGCGAATTGGCCGGGTAACCGCAATGATGTCGGTACGATCGAAAGCGGAAACCTGATCACATCGATTTCCATTCCTAAAGAAATGGATGGCCCGGGAGAAGGGACCAACCCAGATGAAATGCTTCTCGGGGCGGCAGCGACCTGTTACATTATTACACTTGCAGCGATGATGGAGAGAAGCGGGCTGGAAAAAGAAGACTTACAGATGGAGTCAGAAGGCATTGTCGACGTCACAAAAGGAGTCTTTACATACAAAAAGATCATTCACCGTCCCTCTGTCGTGCTTAAACATGATGCTTCACAAGACGACGTCGCATTGGCGCACAAGCTTTGTAAAAAAGCGGAGTCGTCATGCATGATTTCGCGTGCAATTCAAGGAAATGTCGAGCTGCAGCTTGAAGCCTCTGTGAAACTGGGTGGAGAATAAAGAAAACAGACGGTCACTCACAGGCCGTCTGTTTTTTATCTTCAGCGTGGGCTTTCGATTGATTTAGCACGACCACGCCTGCAATGACAAGCGTGAGACCGAATACACCTTTTAAACTGATGGTTTCGCCAAAAAGCAAAAACCCGACAATTGCTGTAAGTGCGGTACCAACGCCCGACCATGTTGCATACGCGCTTGATAAGTCAATTGTTTTTAAAGAAAAGCTTAGAAACGTAAAAGCAGAAAGAAATCCGACTATGACTCCGGCAATGGGCCAGGCTTGTGTAAATCCTTCTGAAAGCTTCAGCATCGTGCTCCCAAACACTTCAGATACAATGGCGAGAGCCAAATAAAGCAATCCTCTCATCTTCATCACTCCTTTACTGCCAATTAAGTAACACGACCCCTGATAGTAATAAAAGAATCCCGATAAGCCCTTTGGCATTCAGATCTTCCTTGAACCATTTTACTCCGATCACTGTCGTCAGCACCGTGCCCGCCCCGCTCCAAGTCGCATAGGAGAGGCTCAGGGGAATATGGTTTAAAGTCAGGGACAGCATATAAAAGGCGAGGGAATAGCCAATAACGACCAAAGCACTTGGCTTCCACTTTTTGAAGCCATCAGATACTTTCAGCATGGCTGCTCCTATCGATTCCGAACATATGGCAATCGTGAGGAATATATATCCTATCAACATCATGAATTCTCCTCACTATATTTTTAGATTAGAAAAAACTTCAGCTAGAAAAATATTAGTGTATGCCTATGTATGAGTCAAGAGATTCATTTTCACACACTTAAAAAGACCCCTTTTTAAGGGGTCTTGTGCGTTTAATAATAAAAAGGGAACGGGGCATACGGATAATAGGGGTATCCGCCATACAAATAAGGATTAAATAAAGCGCTTCCTATAAGCCCGCCTGCAAGGCCGCCGATAAACGGTCCTCCAAAAAATCCGAATGGCCGGCCAAACCCATAACCAAATCCGGGTCTTCCAAACCCGTAACCGAACCCGAACGGTCTTCCAAACCCAAATGGTCTCCCGAATCCGAACGGCCTTCCAAATATTCTTGTATCTTCAGGGCTGAAATGCTCTAACTCGTTCATGTTTTCTTTCCTCCTGTAATAAAGTGTAGATGATGCAGTGTATTCACCCTGCCCGGATTTGATTGGGCGAATCGAGGAAAAGGAGGATGTGAACACATTGGGCCTGTATCAGTCTGACTGGTCAAAAGCACCGCCCCACGCACATGCTTATCATGTCAAAACAACGAGAGAACAGGGCCATTATCATCTCATCGAAGGGTTTACTCAGCCGGCAAACGGATCAAATACCGATCAGCATACACATTACTATACAGGGATCACTTCATTTGAAAACGGCCATTTTCATCGGTATTACGGAATCTCAGGACCGGCGATTCCCTTAGCAGATGGCACACATTATCATGAAATCGAAGAAACGACGTATCTGGCCTATAACGAGCCGATTGAGATCCAGTACGGAGGGGTTGTGTACGATCCCGGAGATGACAGAAGAAAAACGCATCGTCATACCCTGAAAGGAAAGACAAGGGAAATTGTCGGCAATGAGCCGCTCGGCTGGTAGAAGGATGTTTACCGATGCAAAAAAAGGGCAAGATGGATAGGTGGTTGTCCATGTTGAATGCTATAATGGGGGGAGATTTATAAAAGAGAGTGATACATATTGAATAATACGAAGCAGCCCGTTGTCATTTTAGTCGGACCGACGGCAGTGGGGAAAACCAATTTAAGTATTCAGCTAGCCAAATCCTTAAACGCGGAAATTATCAGCGGAGATTCGATGCAGATTTATAAAGGGATGGATATTGGAACAGCTAAAATTACCGAACAGGAGATGGAGGGAGTGCCCCATCATCTGATTGACATTTTAGATCCCCAAGACTCTTTCTCTACTGCCGATTATCAAAGCTTAGTAAGAAATAAAATCAGCGAGATTGCAAATAGAGGAAAGCTTCCGATGATTGTCGGCGGTACAGGGCTTTATATACAATCTGTGCTTTACGATTATACATTTACGGAAGAGGCAAATGATCCCGTGTTTCGAGAGAGCATGCAAATGGCTGCTGAGCGGGAAGGCGCTGACTTTCTTCATGCCAAACTTGCTGCAGCAGATCCCGAGGCAGCAGCTGCGATTCATCCGAATAATACAAGAAGAGTCATTCGCGCACTGGAAATTTTACATACGTCCGGAAAAACGATGTCCCAGCATTTGAAGGAACAAAAACGAGAACTTCTGTACAATGCAGTGTTAATTGGCCTGACAATGGATAGAGACACGCTCTACGAAAGAATTAATCAGCGGGTCGATATGATGATGCAGTCAGGCCTTCTTCCGGAAGTGAAACGCTTATACGACAAGAACGTGAGAGACTGTCAATCAATACAGGCGATAGGCTATAAAGAGCTGTATGCATATTTTGACGGTTTTGTGACACTTTCCGATGCTGTCGAACAGCTAAAGCAGAACTCGAGGCGGTATGCGAAACGCCAGTTGACGTGGTTTCGCAACAAAATGCAGGTCACATGGTTCGATATGACACCGCCTGTTGATATGGAGCTGAAAAAAAAGGAAATTTTCACACATATAGCAGGAAAACTCGAACTTTAATCGAAACTGTATGATATAGAGAATCAAGGAGGACGAAACATGAAACCGATTAATATTCAGGATCAGTTTTTGAATCAAATCCGGAAAGAAAATACGTATGTCACTGTTTTTTTGCTGAACGGCTTTCAGTTGCGGGGCCAGGTGAAAGGCTTTGATAACTTTACCGTATTGTTGGAATCGGAAGGTAAGCAGCAGCTTATATATAAACATGCGATCTCAACGTTTGCGCCGCAAAAAAACGTCCAGCTTGAACTCGAATAGATCAAAAAATGCCATGTCAAGACATGAGGAAAGGCTGCCGGGGGTTCCCGGCGGCCATTTTTAACATTCATCCACTTTTGCTCCAAGCTTTTTTTTGTAAGCTGACCATGCCAAGGCATGGTCTTTTTTTATGAGAACAACATACGGAAGTAAAAATGGTATATTATGTATAAAATGAATTTGGGAGTGATCGACCTTGTTTGAAAGTGAAGCAGAACTGAGACGAATCAGGATTGCACTTGTATGGATAGCTGTCTTTTTACTGTTCGGGGCGTGCGGGAATCAAGATACCATTATTGAAACAGACAGCGGCAATTCAGACTATGAAACGCCTCAGCCCACCTCGTTTCCACTTGAACATAACCATTTTGGCGTTATGGAGGACGGCTATATCAAAATTTATGAGTATAATGAGTCCCGCAATGAGGTAAAGCTGAAGAAAGAATACGCGGATGATGAGCTTGAATAAAATTCACAAGCATTCGAATTTACAAAGCGGATGCCAGCCGCTAAACTAAATACAGACACAGATCAAACAGAGGGTGAAAACATGAAGCATAAAGTGATCGTGAATCATTGGGAAGAAATTTGCGAAGATGATTCTTGCTATGAATACGGAACAAGTATCATTGTGAACGGAAAAGAATTAATCAGAGAAGCGTCAATTATCACTGCTTTGAAGGCGGTTTTAGAAGAGATCGGCGCGGATGTTGAAATAGAAGAAACAGTAGAGAGCGAAAAATGCTGTGATAGCTTAAGAAAAAAAAATCTAGACTACTAAGCAGTTTTTTTTCATGTTATGATATACATCGGCTAAAAACGACACCCCGAGTAGGACGAGAGATGATTCTCGTTCTGCTCTCTTTTTTGGGCCCTAATGAGTCTGCCCATTTGCCTGATTTGATCAAAATATGAATTTTTCATAAAAACGAATCTATATATTGTGTTTTTGCTAGAGGGTAGTATACTATATATAGTGTTAGTGATGAGAGATTCATATTTTTTGATAGGTCGTGATAAAACGTGGTACAAATCATATTTGATTCGAAAACAGGGAATGTTCAGCGGTTTGTGAATAAAACAGGCTTTCAGCAGATACGCAAGGTGGACGAAATGGACCACGTGGACACTCCGTTTGTTTTGGTCACCTACACGACAAACTTCGGCCAGGTACCGGCATCAACACAATCATTTCTCGAAAAATACGCCCATCTCTTATTAGGAGTCGCTGCGAGCGGCAACAAAGTATGGGGCGATAACTTTGCAAAAAGCGCCGATACCATTTCAAGACAATATCAGGTGCCGATCTTGCACAAATTTGAACTCAGCGGCACATCTAAAGACGTTGAATTGTTTACTCAGGAGGTAGAAAGAGTTGTCACAAAATCAAGTGCCAAAATGGATCCAGTTAAATAACGAAATCATGATCCAAAAAGATGGGAAATTCCAGTTTGATAAGGATAAAGAGGCTGTACATAGCTATTTTGTAGATTATATCAATCAAAACACAGTCTTCTTTCACGATTTAAAAGAGAAGCTGGATTATTTGGTTGAAAATCAATACTACGAAGAGGAATTCTTAAGCCTTTATTCTTTTGAAGACATTAAAGAAGTGTTTAAGACAGCTTACGCTAAGAAGTTTCGTTTTCCTTCCTTCATGAGTGCGTTTAAATTCTATAATGACTATGCTTTGAAAACGAATGACAAGAAAAAAATCCTCGAGCGTTATGAGGACCGGATCTCAATTGTTGCGCTGTTCTTCGCTAACGGCGACACTGAGAAAGCAAAAGAATATGTAAACCTGATGATCAATCAAGAATATCAGCCGAGCACACCGACATTTTTGAATGCCGGCAGAAAACGCCGCGGTGAACTTGTGAGCTGCTTCTTGCTCGAAGTTAATGATTCTTTAAATGACATTTCAAGAGCAATCGATATCTCCATGCAGCTTTCTAAGCTTGGCGGCGGGGTTTCTCTTAACCTGTCCAAGCTTCGCGCGAAAGGTGAAGCCATTAAAGATGTTGAGAATGCGACAAAAGGCGTTGTAGGCGTCATGAAGCTTCTTGATAACGCGTTCCGTTACGCTGACCAAATGGGACAAAGACAAGGGTCCGGCGCGGCGTATTTAAACATTTTCCACCGCGATATCAATGATTTTCTTGATACGAAAAAGATTTCTGCGGATGAAGATGTGCGCGTCAAAACGCTTTCGATCGGTGTTGTCATTCCGGATAAGTTCGTTGAGCTTGCACGCGAGGACAAAGCGGCTTATGTATTCTATCCGCACACGATTTATAAAGAGTACGGCCAGCACATGGATGAGATGGACATGAACGAAATGTACGACAAGTTTGTCGACAACCCTCGGGTGAAAAAGGAAAAAATCAACCCGCGGAAACTGCTTGAAAAATTGGCGATGCTTCGTTCTGAATCAGGCTATCCATACATCATGTTCCAAGATAACGTCAATAAAGTGCATGCGAATAACCATATTTCCAAGGTCAAATTTTCTAACCTTTGCTCTGAAGTGCTGCAGGCATCTCAAGTTTCTTCATACACAGACTATGATGAAGAAGATGAAATCGGTCTGGATATTTCCTGCAACCTGGGTTCGCTTAACATTCTCAATGTCATGGAGCATAAATCAATCGAAAAGACAGTCAAGCTTGCGACAGACTCTTTAACACACGTGTCTGAAACAACTGACATCCGTAATGCGCCTGCTGTAAGACGGGCAAACAAAGCGATGAAATCAATCGGCCTCGGTGCTATGAACCTTCACGGCTACCTTGCGCAAAACGGCATTGCGTATGAAAGTCCGGAAGCGCGTGACTTTGCAAACACGTTCTTTATGATGGTGAACTTCTACTCCATCCAGCGTTCTGCGGAAATCGCAAAAGAGAAGGGCGAAACATTTGATCAATATGAAGGCTCAACCTATGCGACAGGTGAATACTTTGACAAATACGTTTCTACTGATTTCTCACCGAAATATGAAAAAATAGCTAATCTGTTTGAAGGTATGCATATCCCGACGACAGAGGACTGGAAAAAGCTAAAAGCATTTGTGGCTGAACATGGTATGTATCACAGCTACAGATTATGCATTGCGCCGACAGGCTCTATCTCATACGTTCAATCAAGCACGGCGTCTGTTATGCCGATTATGGAACGGATTGAAGAACGAACATACGGCAACTCAAAAACGTACTACCCAATGCCTGGGCTTGCATCTAATAACTGGTTCTTCTATAAAGAAGCCTACGATATGGACATGTTCAAGGTTGTGGATATGATCGCCACTATCCAGCAGCACATTGATCAGGGAATCAGCTTCACATTGTTCTTAAAAGACACAATGACGACCCGTGATTTAAACCGAATCGATCTGTATGCACATCATAGAGGAATTAAAACCATTTACTATGCAAGAACGAAAGATACTGGGCAAGACAGCTGCCTTTCTTGTGTTGTTTGATTAAAGGAGAGTTTATAGTGACAAAAATTTATGACGCAGCAAACTGGTCAAAGCATGAAGACGATTTTACCCAAATGTTCTATAACCAAAACGTGAAACAGTTCTGGCTTCCGGAAGAGATTGCTTTAAACGGAGATCTTCTCACATGGAAGTACCTCGGGAAAAATGAGCAGGATACTTATATGAAGGTACTGGCCGGACTTACGCTTCTTGATACAGAGCAGGGGAATACGGGGATGCCGATCGTGGCTGAACACGTAGATGGCCACCAGCGGAAAGCGGTGCTGAACTTTATGGCGATGATGGAGAACGCTGTCCATGCGAAGTCGTACTCTAATATTTTCATGACCCTTGCACCGACTGAAACGATCAATGAAGTATTTGAATGGGTTAAACAAAATAAATATTTGCAGAAAAAAGCGCAAATGATTGTCGGGCTTTACAAAGCCATTCAAAAAGATGATGAAATTTCACTGTTCAAAGCGATGGTTGCTTCCGTCTATCTGGAAAGCTTCCTTTTCTACAGCGGTTTCTATTATCCGTTATATTTCTACGGACAAGGAAAACTGATGCAAAGCGGTGAGATCATTAACCTGATCCTTCGTGACGAAGCGATTCACGGCGTGTATGTCGGTCTCCTTGCTCAGGAAATTTATAATAAACAGACAGAAGAGAAAAAAGCAGAGCTTCGTGAATTTGCGATTGACCTTCTGAATCAGTTATATGAAAATGAGCTTGAATATACAGAGGACTTGTACGATCAAGTCGGACTCTCACACGATGTAAAGAAATTCATCCGCTATAATGCGAATAAAGCGCTGATGAATCTTGGATTTGATCCATACTTCGAAGAGGAAGATATTAATCCGATCGTTTTAAACGGATTAAACACAAAAACAAAATCACATGACTTCTTCTCTATGAAGGGAAATGGCTATAAAAAAGCGACAGTTGAGCCGCTCAAAGATGATGACTTTTATTTTGAAGATGAAAAAGAGCAGATATAATATCTGCTCTTTTCGGCTTGAAGGTTCAAATGAGGAGGACGCAGTACCCATGGGAAAAATGGACGAAATGATTTTAGTTGCCCCGCGCGATGATGTGTTTAAGAAAGAAAGCTTAACCTTCCAGGGCGTGTACAGTGAAGATCGCAGAGTAGCAGAAATCATGGCTCAGATTGAAGCGGCCTATCGTGAAATGAGAAGAGGGGACGCAGAAGAAGATCCGCGTTTCAAGCAGCCGATACCTTATGTCGTCATTAAGCGTGAAGATGAAGTTTTTCTTTACGAGCGGCTGGCTGGCGGCGGTGAATCGCGTCTGCACAACAAGCTTTCTCTCGGCTTTGGCGGCCATATGAACGCCATCGAAGGGACAGCTTCATTTGCTGAAGTCTTAAAGCTGAACACAGACCGTGAGCTTGAGGAAGAACTGCAAATAAATGAAGAAGATAAACAGGCGATTGTCACACTGGGATTGATCAATGATGATGAAAACAGTGTTGGCAAAGTGCATATCGGTATTCTTTCTGCGCTTCAATTAAAGCCTGGGGCACAAGTGGAAGTGAAGGAGAAAGAACAAATTGCGGGTAAATGGATGAAAGTTTCTGAATTAAAACAGGAAGACATCTACAACCGTCTGGAAACATGGTCACAGTTTGTTGTTGATATTCTTGAATAAAAAAACCCGGTTTCTCGCGATGAGGAGCCGGGTTTTTTTATGAGACGCTCGTCCCTGTCTCGGCTATGATTCTAGGATCACAATAGCGTCAAAGCCGGCATTTTTCGCTCTGGCAGCGAGGGTGTCTGCATTGTCTTTGGATGAAAATGCGCCAATCTGCACTTTGTATAATCCGTCCTTTAAAAGGACAATCGAGTCAAAACCTTTGGCTTCGGCTTTACTTGCGAGCGAGTCGGCATTCGCTTTGACTTTAAATGCGCCGATTTGAACCTTATATAACCCTGAGCTGGAAGTCTTTTTAAGGTTAAAGGCTTGCTCCAGCCCGTTTGCATGTCCTCTCGCTAAGCTTTGAATAAAACTGCTCGTTTTCAGCTTATTTGCATCGGCAACGGTATCAATGAAGCCGTTCTCGGTCAAGAGGGCAGGCATTGCCGACTCCCTTAGGACGTGGAAGTTCGCTGTTTTTTTGCCGCGATCGGCAAAGTCGACAGCTTGTATCACTTCAGAGTGAATTGTCGATTGATAAGTCGTCGTCGGAGCTCCTACACCTGGATAAATATAGCTTTCAAAACCTGTGCCTCCCCCGGAATTAACGTGAATGGACAAAAAGAAATCTGCTCCCCAGTTATTTGCGGCATTTGTCCGGTCGTTTAAGCTGACATATTGGTCGCTTGTCCGGCTCAGCAGCAAAGAAACGCCTTCATATTCATTAGTTAATATCGTACGTAAGGCTAAAGCGATTTGCAGGGTTAACGTTTTTTCCTGAAGGCCATTACCTGTTGCGCCTGGATCAGAACCGCCATGGCCAGGATCAATAAAAATTTTAACCATTTTTCATCACCTCATTACAGGATATGAAAAAACACGGCTTCTGCTTGTACGATTATCATTCAACTGAAAAATGAGGAAATAACCCTTTCACACCGGGAATTATTTCTCGGGAAAGCGCACAATTCAACATGAAGCGACAACAGATACGGCCCAAAATGAAATATGTGCATATGCCATATGTTTGTATGTACTATGGGTTCGGTTAACCTGCACTGATTCCTGCTGATTTTAAGCTTTACGTTCATAAGCATTTGAAACGTAAATTGATGAGAAAAGCTCCTTTCATTAAAGACACCACTTTATAAATCGAAAAAAAGAAAAACACTTCAGGTATCTTACGGCGGGTAATACGCTTCGTACAAAAAACAGCCCGTTGCATGAAAAAAGGATTGGCGAATGGGGATAATAATGAGAAAAAGAAGCTCACTATAATACTCTGACAAATGATTAAAAACAAAATCTCATGGTTTGTCCACCCCATGTCCGTGAATACAATAAGAAATAAAGTATTTCTCGGGAAAGCGCAGGATTCCTTATTGTTCCCGAAAAAAGCAATTGTTTCGACACATGATAGGCGTTTGTCACAATCGGCATCCGCTTGAATATCATATAGAGAGAACAGAGAGGTGAAGATGTTGGAGCGCGCTGTGACTTATAAAAACAACGGACAGATCAACATTATTCTGAACGGGCAAAAGCAGGTGCTGACGAATGCTGAGGCAGAGGCGGAATATCAGGCTGCATTGCAAAAAAACGAAGCAAAGCACGGCATTTTGAAGGAAATCGAAAAAGAGATGAGCGCATTAGTTGGGATGGAGGAAATGAAACGCAACATCAAGGAAATATACGCCTGGATTTTTGTGAACCAAAAACGCGCGGAGCAAGGCTTGAAGGTTGGAAAGCAAGCGCTGCACATGATGTTTAAAGGAAATCCGGGAACGGGAAAAACGACGGTTGCACGGCTCATCGGCAAGCTGTTCTTTGAAATGAATGTCCTGTCAAAAGGCCACTTAATAGAAGCGGAGCGGGCTGACCTGGTCGGGGAGTATATCGGACACACCGCCCAAAAGACGAGAGATTTAATCAAAAAGTCATTAGGTGGCATTTTGTTTATAGACGAAGCCTACTCGTTGGCAAGAGGCGGCGAAAAGGACTTTGGGAAAGAAGCGATCGACACACTTGTCAAGCATATGGAAGACAAACAGCATGAGTTTATTTTGATACTCGCCGGATATTCACGGGAAATGGATCATTTTCTCTCGTTAAATCCCGGTCTCCAATCAAGATTTCCCATCTCCATTGATTTTCCGGATTACTCTGTGACACAGCTCATGGAGATTGCGAAACGAATGATCGATGAAAGGGAATACCAGCTCAGTCAAGAAGCTGAATGGAAATTGAAAGATTACTTAATGACAGTGAAAAGCACGACAAGTCCCATTAAATTCAGCAATGGACGTTTTGTCAGAAATGTGATCGAAAAATCGATCAGAGCACAAGCCATGAGGCTTTTAATGGGAGACCAATACTTAAAAAGCGACTTGATGACCATCAAAAGCCAAGATCTTTCCATTAAAGAAGAAGCATCTGGATCTGCATAGACCTCTCAGTTTTTGAGAGGTCTGTTTTTGCTCGTATTTCCGCTTTTCAAAGCAATCGATTTGTGGTATACACATGCAGGGTTTGGTATGATAATACTACTGCCCAATATGCAAAAGAAAGGAACATCCATTTGAACGAACAAGAAACGATTCAGGAGAAAGCCATTTTAGTCGGATGTCAGCTGCCGCATATCACGGATGAGCATTTTGAAAATTCTATGGAAGAGCTAGCATCTCTGACGAAAACAGCAGACGGAAAAGTACTGACCAGCGTCACACAAAAACGGAACAGGGCTGACGCCGCTACATATATAGGAAAAGGGAAGGTAGAAGAGCTGAAGGCACTGGTGGAAGAGCTTGAAGCTGATCTCCTCATCTTTAATGATGAACTGTCGCCAAGTCAGCTGAAGTCATTGGCAACAGCAATTGAAGTGAAGATGATTGACCGCACGCAATTGATATTAGATATTTTTGCAAAGCGGGCGAGAACGAGAGAAGGCAAACTTCAAATTGAGCTGGCTCAGCTGCAATATGCACTGCCGCGTCTGACGGGACAAGGGATCAACCTTTCCCGGCAAGGCGGTGGAATTGGGGCAAGAGGTCCCGGGGAAACGAAACTGGAAACCGACCGCCGCCATATCAGAAATCGCATTCATGAAATCAACACACAGCTTTCCACTGTCATTCGCCATAGAAGCCGATACCGTGAAAGAAGAAAGAAAAACGGTGTGCTTCAAATTGCGCTTGTCGGCTATACAAACGCAGGGAAATCAACATGGTTCAACCGTCTGACGAGTGCTGACAGCTATGAAGAAGACCTCCTGTTTGCCACGCTCGATCCGATGACCAGAAAAATGGTCCTGCCAAGCGGCTACAGTGTTCTTCTATCAGATACAGTAGGATTTATTCAGGATCTTCCGACGACATTGATTGCTGCATTCCGCTCAACGCTTGAGGAAGTAAAAGAAGCGGATTTAATTCTGCATTTAATTGATTCTTCAAATGAGGATTATGCGGGACATGAAAAAACAGTGCTTCGGCTGCTTGAGGAGCTTGAAGCAGATGATATCCCGATGCTGACGGCTTACAATAAACGTGATCAAAAACTGCCTGATTTTATACCGTCCGCCGGAAGGGATCACATTATGGTCAGTGCGAAATTTGAGGACGACGCTGAAATCTTTAAAGAAGCGATTCAGCGCTATTTGCGCCAAGAACTGTTAACGTCTTTTGAAGCACATGTGCCGGCAAGTGAAGGGAAGCTCCTTTCCAGAATCAAATCGGAAACGATGGTAGACCGCTTCTATTTTAATGAAGAAAATGAACAGTATGACATATCCGGCTATGTCCAAGAAGAGCAAAGTATCATCGGTGAATTAAAGAAGTATATGTAGGAAGGAAATATAAAGACATGTTTGACACATTAACACACGGAGAATTATTGAAGAAAACGGCAATGGAAGTGGAAGCGGACATTGCCGGCATTCATAAACAAATAGAAGAAATCAGCGAGCGAAATGAGTGGAGAGTGCTTCAAAGCTATAGAAAACACAAAGTAAGCGACACTCATTTTACGCCGTCTACTGGATACGGCTATGATGATATCGGAAGAGACACGCTTGAAAGCATATATGCGGATGTGTTTGGCGGAGAAGCGGGGCTTGTAAGGCCGCAAATCATTTCAGGCACACATGCCATCTCAATTGCTTTGTTCGGTGTCCTCAGACCGGGGGACGAGCTCCTTTATATCACGGGCAAGCCGTATGATACGCTAGAGGAAATTGTGGGCGTCAGGGGTGGAGAAAACGCTGGATCGCTAAAGGATTTTCAAATCGGCTATAATGCGGTTGATCTGACGAAAGATGGAAAGATAGACTATGATGCAGTCGCCGCTGCGATCAATCCGAAAACCAAAGTAATCGGCATTCAGCGCTCAAAAGGATATGCGAATCGCCCTTCTTTCTTAATTAGTGAAATAAAAGAAATGATACGTTTTGTAAAAGAAATCAATGAAAACCTGATCGTCTTTGTGGACAACTGTTACGGAGAATTTGTGGAAGAGCTTGAGCCTTGCCATGTTGGAGCCGATCTGATGGCGGGATCTCTCATAAAAAATCCGGGCGGCGGCCTTGCGAAAACAGGCGGCTACCTTGTCGGAAAAGCGAAATGGATTGAAGCTTGCTCATACCGTATGACGTCACCAGGTATCGGCAGAGAAGCGGGGGCATCTCTTTACTCGCTCCAAGAAATGTACCAAGGCTTCTTTTTGGCGCCTCACGTTGTGTCTCAAAGTTTAAAGGGAGCGGTGTTTACAGCGAGATTCCTTGAAAAACTTGGCTTCACTTCAAACCCGAAATGGGATGCAAAAAGAACGGATTTAATACAATCCGTTGAGTTTTCTGACAGAGAAAAGATGATTGCCTTTTGTCAGGCCATACAATTTGCATCGCCAATCAATGCTCATGTGACGCCTTATCCAGCCTACATGCCGGGATACGAAGATGATGTCATTATGGCAGCAGGCACGTTTATTCAAGGAGCAAGCATCGAATTATCAGCTGATGGCCCTATCCGCCCGCCGTATGTAGCGTATGTTCAGGGAGGATTAACCTATTCGCATGTGAAGAATGCCATATGCAGTGCAGTGGATTCATTGATGGAAAAGCAATTAATTTAAATTTTTTAAAAATTTCTCTGAATTCGATGTTAAGAATCCTTACATCTTATTGACACAAAATATAACATCACCTATAATGAAACTAAGTTAAGAAAAGGAGGAAATTGAGATGAGTGATAATATTCGCCGCTCAATGCCTTTATTTCCAATAGGAATTGTCATGCAGTTAACTGAGTTATCAGCAAGACAAATTCGATATTATGAGGAAAATGGACTAATATTTCCAGCCAGAAGTGAAGGGAATAGACGATTATTTTCATTTCATGATGTAGATAAACTGTTAGAAATCAAGCACCTGATAGAACAAGGTGTAAACATGGCAGGAATTAAACAGATTCTGGCGAAAGCCGAAGCCGAGCCAGAGCAAAAACAAAGTGAGAAGACGAAAAAACCAATGAAACATGATCTGTCCGATGACGAACTGAGACAGCTCCTGAAAAACGAGCTCATGCAAGCCGGCCGTTTTCAAAGAGGGAATACATTCCGTCAAGGCGACATGTCCCGCTTCTTTCATTAATCCGTTAGCAACTGTTTTGCTATATACATTTACCTTTTAAGAGGAGGAATTTTACCAAATGGCAAAGTACACTAGAGAAGATATCGAAAAATTAGTAAAAGAAGAAAACGTGAAGTATATCCGTCTTCAATTTACTGACATTCTTGGAACAATCAAGAATGTTGAGATTCCTGTAAGCCAGCTTGGAAAAGCGCTTGATAATAAAGTCATGTTTGACGGTTCTTCTATTGAGGGATTCGTTCGTATCGAAGAGTCAGACATGTACCTGTATCCAGATCTAAATACATTTGTTATCTTCCCATGGACAGCTGAAAAAGGTAAAGTAGCACGTTTCATCTGTGATATTTATAATCCGGATGGCACACCTTTTGAAGGTGACCCGCGAAACAACTTAAAACGGATTCTGAAAGAAATGGAAGACCTCGGCTTCAGTGATTTTAACCTTGGACCTGAGCCTGAATTCTTCTTATTCAAATTGGACGAAAAAGGCGAGCCAACGCTTGAACTAAACGACAAAGGCGGATATTTCGACTTAGCTCCAACTGATTTAGGAGAAAACTGCCGCCGCGATATCGTACTTGAGCTTGAAGAGATGGGCTTTGAAATCGAAGCGTCTCACCACGAAGTAGCACCTGGTCAGCACGAAATCGACTTTAAATATGCTGGAGCAGTCCGCTCTTGTGATGACATCCAAACATTTAAACTAGTTGTCAAAACAATTGCCCGCAAACACGGCCTGCATGCGACATTTATGCCAAAACCATTGTTCGGTGTGAACGGTTCAGGTATGCACTGCAATCTATCACTCTTCAAAAATGGTGTTAACGCATTCTTTGACGAAAACGCAGATCTTCAGTTAAGTGAAACAGCGAAACACTTCATTGCAGGTATCGTGAAGCACGCAACAAGCTTTACAGCAGTAACAAACCCGACAGTAAACTCATACAAACGTCTTGTTCCTGGCTATGAAGCACCTTGCTATGTAGCATGGAGCGCGCAAAACAGAAGCCCGCTTATCCGTATCCCGGCTTCTCGCGGCATCAGCACACGTGTAGAAGTACGCAGCGTAGACCCAGCTGCTAACCCATACCTTGCACTTAGCGTATTGCTCGCTGCAGGATTAGACGGAATCAAAAACAAACTGGAAGCGCCGGCTCCAATCGACCGCAACATCTATGTGATGAGCAAAGAAGAGCGCATGGAAAACGGAATCGTTGACCTTCCAGCAACACTTGCGGAAGCACTAGAAGAATTCAAATCAAACGAAGTCATGGTCAAAGCGCTGGGCGAGCACCTATTCGAACACTTCATCGAAGCAAAAGAAATCGAATGGGATATGTTCCGCACGCAAGTACATCCTTGGGAACGCGAACAGTATATGTCTCAGTATTAATCTTTCAATCCCTTGGCACTATTGGTGTCAGGGGATTTTTTGATTCGTTAACAATTTTGATAACTTAATATAAATCATAGAGCGCCCACAAAACACCCACAAAAAAACAATAAAAAATTACTCCATAATAGTGGAGATATAATTTTCGTACTTATTCATTGAATCCCTATCAATCTTTTTGCTGATATGTGAGTAAATATCTGACGTAACTTGAATACTTTTATGACCCAGTCGTTCTTCTACATATTTCATTGAAGCACCTGACTCAAGGAACAAAACAGCATGTGTGTCATGAAGGGCGTGAATAGGGAGTTTCTAGACCAGCTTTATTTAGTATTCGGACAAAAGCATTATAATGTGAACCATCTTTGCGAGTGAAGACTAAGTTAAGGTCATGGTGATAGATCCCGTTAAGCTGAAGTTTATCTTTGTTTTGTCGTTTTCTAAGTTCGTGAAGTTCATTTACCAACCTTTGATCAATAGTAATAATACGCCTGGATGTATAAGTCTTAGGGTCGCCAAATAATTCATCTTTTGAAGCTGCTTTAAAATCTAGAGTTTTAGAAATTGAGCTGGTTTTATTTTTTAAATCAATATCTGACCACTGTAAAGCAGCAGTCTCGCCTTTGTGCATGCCAGTATTTCCGAGTGTTTTAAAGAAAATATAGTACATATAACCATATTCATATGCTACACGTAAAAAAAGAGGTATGTCATCGCAATTGATAAACTCCATATAGTATTCTCGTTTTTTATTTGTTTTAATCTCGATACCATAACAAGGATTTTTTTGAGCTTTCCTAATATTGCTGCTTTCTCCATTGCATTTCGCATTGTTGTATGGATAATTTTGGTGTTTAATACAATAATTGGTTATCGTTGCCGCTCGGCCGTCTGTCGGGAAAACTGCTTTTTGCTTAAACGTTGCGGCAAATTCTATGGGCAGTTCAGTAAATCAATATAGCGGCGGTGCAGTAGGTATTTTCTCTCTTGAAATGTCACGTAAGCAGCTCTTAAAAAGAATGGCGTCCATTCTCGGAAATATCAATGCAGATGTGCAATGAGAACAGGAAATTTGACAGCTAATGATTGGAACAAGCTTTCACAAGCAAATGATATTCTCGGTTCCGCTGATCTAAGAATATTTGACCGCCCGGGCGTCACAGTAAATGAGATATGGTCAAAGGCAAGGAAAATGAAACGGGAGTATGCCGGCAAGGATATCTTGATCATTATTGATTATTTGCAACTGATTACAGGTTCAGCAAAGCACAGGGGGAACAGAACACAGGAAATAGGCGAAATAAGCCGTATGCTCAAGCATATGGCTCGAGAGTTAGACATTTGTGTGATTGCTCTTAGTCAGCTTTCAAGGGGCGTTGAACAGCGGCAGGATAAGCGCCCGATGATGTCTGATATTAGGGAATCAGGGCAAATTGAGCAGGATGCGGATGTCATTGGGTTTCTTTATCGGGACGATTATTATGACAAGGAAAGCGAAAGTAAAAACATAATTGAAATCATTATTGCTAAACAGAGAAACGGTCCTGTTGGTACTGTCTCATTGGCGTTCATTAAAGAATATGGATTGTTCTTAAATTTGGAGCGCAGGTTTGAAAGTTAGAGATTGGTATCGAGAAGCGCTGCGGCATAATTATTATTCTCTCATTCTGCTGATAGAGTTTTTGGTTTATGAGAAGAAAACCATAAACCTGCAGGATCCGGAACAGGCGCTAAATTTTTATTTACAGGAAAGATTTAAGGATAAAATGAACGCTTATTTGTTGGCATACGAGCAGCGGGTTAAGGAAGGAAACAAGAGATTTGGGGATTGAATATTGAAATCTTATTTGGTTGGGAATTATTGAAACTATCTTCCATTCAGATCGTAAGATTAGTTGGAGGAGGGATAATATGAATATAGATAAAGAAATATTTAAGATGGCACTAGAGATAAAACGTGCTAAGAGTTTCAAAAATGTGTTTTGGATATCATCTTTTTTAAAATCTAAAGAAGACCGAAGGAAAAAGAGGCTTTTCTTCTTTCTGGGGGTTGTTGGTATAATAGCTTACTTTCTAATCGGAAGGGAATTTTTATTTAAAAATTTATATTATTTATTTGAAGAATTAACTGCTATATTAAATATCTCAAAGTATAACGCTATTATATTCACTATAAGCCTTTCAATCTTTCCAATTATGGCGATAATTGCGATTACTTTAAGGAAATACGCAATGTTGGTTGACCCTGAATGGGAGATTGGTGATTTATATTATTCACTTTCATATAGGGCCATAAAAAAACATTTAAATAGAAAAAAATATAATGATAAAGTTATTGAACAACGCATTTTACCTTATATAATTTCGAAAAACTCCAATCTTGAGTTATATTCAATTGGTTCATTTCTTAAAATTGTTATACCATCTATTGTAGTAGCTATACCTGTTAGTATTTTTGGGATAGGCTTTACAACAAGTATTAATGATAACACAGCCAATCTAGGAGATTTTAAGAGCTTTTTATTAGCCCTTGGAGTTATTACAGGTATGTTATGATTTATTGGAGCAGCATCATTTAAAGCACTACCTTCTTTAAATATTTTTAGTGAAAAAAAGCATATAAGGAACTTGAGCTAATTTTACAAGGATATTTATTAGAGAAAGAAGTTAAACTTGATAGTAGAAAGAAGATAAAGAGAAAAGTTTAAATTATGTCCAAGACGGAAAGCCTGCGGACACTGAGCCTACAGCTATAACGCTGTTTGTTTCGGTGTTCTTTTTTTTACTAAAGAACTCCCTAATGACAACAGATTGATATGTGGGGTTAGCACGTTGAGGGGGAGATTGTAAATTGATAAAATAGGATGATAAAGAAAAAGAAGGTGTTAATTGATGAATTTAGTAGATAGCTTTAAAACGCTTTTGGCCTCCTTTGGAGTGCCTACTATCGTTATTACAAGTATATTCATTGCTGCGAATCTTTTTAAGGTTTTTCAGCCTATTACTATGTTTTCTTCAGTTGTTTTTGAACAAAAGCTGTTCTCTAAGGAAAAAATGTTCATTGTTAAATTATGCAAGTACATTTTTTATACATTAGCCTGGATGGTTATTTTTGCCTCCTTAGGGGAGACATTAAGAGAAAAACTCAATTGGGATTATAATAGAAACTGGTCTGTTACAGCTGAAGTCATAATAGGGATAATAATTATTGTCCTTGTATCTTTAAATGAAATAAGAAACCCTGAGCATAAAATGTATAAGATAAAATCTAATGGTTTTTTTAAAATTTTTATGGTTTGTTTATATTTGTTGCTTTTATTCATTTTCTACATTCAGGTATATTTATTGCTCGCTTTTCCTCAATTCAAAGAATTTGATATGTTAACTGCTGCTATATTGATGTTTTTTATAACCTGTACTGCGATTCCTGTTATAACAGGAATTGTATTTAAGTCGATTAATTTAACATACGAGAAACATGTTTTTATAGAAGATGAAGATAAAAATGAGTGGTTCATATTACATCCAATAAGTAAGGAAGTCATTTTATTGGGAGATAAATATGACCCTAGATTATGCACAAAAACTATGGTAGTGAAATTAGAAGACTTATATAAAAAGCCGATAAAAGTCTATAAAAATTAAGTCCAAGACGGAAAGCCTGCGGACACTGAACCTACAGCATTAGCGCTGTTTGTTCAGTGTCCTTTTTATTTTGAATAATCAGGAGGTTAAATATGAATCAAATGACATTAAACCTGCCTCAGATTGACGAAGAAGCCACTAAAGCAAAAGCAGAGCAGCTGCTTGATCAATACCGGTTATATCTCTTACAAGTGCCAGATGATTTTTTACCAAAGGTTACACCAACTTATAGCGTTGTTCCGCCGAGTATTACGAATGAATTTCATTCATCGACAGAAGATGCAGCATTAAAACGTCTTGATTGGGAGATTCAGCGTGATAAATTTCTAAAAAGGATTCAAAGGGCTGTTAACCGGCTTACTCAAAGAGAACGACAGGTCATTGTCATGCTCTATATGCAGCCGGAAGAAATGTATGATTATGAAGTGTATGGTGAAATGGACCTGAGCGCGCGCAGCTATTCTCGTGTTAAAGCAAAAGCTCTTTACCGATTGGCATTTGCTCTGAGGGAAGAGGTTTATAAGAAAGTGTCACCAGTTAAAGAATGAATTACAAGGCTTATCTATATGGATAAGTCTTTTACGTTGCATTTTTTTTCAATTCCAGGTGCGTAATTCAGTTTAAGGATATTGGTCGAAAACAAAGAGGACAAGGGGGCGGCTTGGTTCAACGAGTTGCAAAGTATAGTAAGATATGGATAATTCCTAGATTTGTTAGTAAGATTTAAGTTAAGGGAAACAAACAGGAGGAAACTATAATGATATTGCCAATTGAGAAGTGGTTAAATGAACAGGAGTTTAAAGAAGATATAAAGGATTTATTTATTGAGTCTATAACATGTTATAAAGCTTCAGCTTATAGGGCAGCGCTTTTATTTTCTGTGTTAGGTTTTCAGTCAATTATTAAAGAACGGATACTCAATTCAGAAAAGCCAACAAACATAAAAGATCAAAAATGGGGTGCTATAACTAAAAACTTAAGAAAAGATGATTCTTGGGATAAAGAAGTTAACGAATGTATAAAAAGAAACGATGAAAATAGTAGAATTTTTGATTTAACAGATGATCTGAGGCAACAAGCTGCTTACTGGAAAAACAGGAAAAATGATTGTGCGCATTCTAAACAAAATATAATTGATTATTCTCATGTAGAATCTTTCTGGCTATTTTTAAAATCAAACCTACCCAAATTTGTTGTAAATGGTGGGGTAGATTCATTGTTACAAACGATAGATAAACACTTTAATCCTGATTTTACTAGTATAAAAGCAGATCCCACCAAATTATTAAAAGAAGTGTCTCTTATATTAAATAATGATGAAGATATAGATAAGTTTACACAAGGAATCTATGAAGTATTCTTAAAATACGATGATCTTCATCCAATATCCCCCAATGAAAGAGAGTTATCTTTTTATAATGAACTGATTAAACTTCCAAGAGTATCTCAGAGTGTAGTTGATTTAATTAAGCAGAGGGGGGCTTTGGGTCTTGAGGCACAGTTTTTATATGATTACCCTCAATCAATCACTAAATTTTATCATAGTGAAGAAGGGGCCCGGAATTTTTGGAGAACAAAACTAATAAAAATGGGTTATAGAAAGTTTAAAATCTTAGCGGCTTTATTAAGAAATGGATTGATTGATAATGAGAAAGAAGAGGCTATAGATTTTTTTATAAGGAATATCTCAAATGAGAAATTTAATGAGGATGTAAATGTTATTAGTGATTTGCAAAAAAATGGATATTTTGATCACTATAAAAAAATTGTGTTTGAAGATAGATTAATAAATGTTTTTGATTGGGCTAATAGCGCAAGACATTCAATTGATGGGCATTTGGATGTGATTGGTTTAGATGATGTTGTTTGTGAGTCAATAAACAGTGTTTTTTCTTCAGGGTTTTATCCATGGGATATGCAGAAAACTCTATATATGTATTTCCTTGATGAAAGTAAAAGTGCTAAATATATCAATGTATGTTCATCTTTAGGAATAGTGCCAACAAGTAACTTAGGGTTTTAATATATGGCACAAGCTTGGCAGGATAACGGCACACCATTTTGTTTTATGTAATGTATTATGGCAGTAGGCAAATAAATCGACAGGCGCTTTCCCTCGGGCGAGTGCTTTTTCTATAAAAAAGAGCAGCCAGCCGGCTGCTCAATAAATAATTATTTTTTGCTTGTGTTAAATTATATTTCAATGGTTTTGTTTAAGTTAACTTAAGACAATTAAGACCTTGGATTTTTATAAATCCCAAGATGTTCTTTAATTGCATCTTGAAGTAGATGAGAGTAATTGATCTTATGCTCTTTTGCAATCTCATCCATCCAACGTGGAATTGTTAATGTTTTCTTAACAGCTGCGTTTTCCATTTCATGACGGAAAGGCGGCATCCAGGTTTCAATTAGTACGATGCTTTGACTTTCTTCAGTTTTAATTTCCTTGGTAGGTGTTGCTGCAGGAATCTCGTCACCATCTTGCTCAAGTCCGTATAGATGTAATGCCATAGCTTCTTTTGCCATGGTAAGAGCTTCTTCGTCTGTATTGCCACATGTTATGCAACCTGGTAAGTCAGGAAATGTAACTGTGATTCCGTCATCGTCATAATCGAAAAGGGCTGGATAAATGTAACGATCTTTTTTCATTTGATGCAAAACCCCTTTTTCATTTTATTATATCATTATTTATTTCATTAACTCCTTTGGCAAGGAGGGCTATTCTAGCCCTGCCTGCTCAAGGATTGATTTTACTGTTCTTTTTGGTAAGTCTTTTTTTGGATGTGGGATGGTCACAAGTCCTTTTTTATGAGGATGTCTAAACTGATGATGACTGCCTTTTACTCGGACTTCGTACCATCCATCATTTTTAATTAGTTTGATTATTTCTCTGGAACTCATTAGATGTTTACCATCTCCTTTCTATACTCTCATTATAACACGTATAAAAATACGTGTAAAGTTTTAATTAAAGTTAGGGGACTTTTTTTCGACAAATTCTGCAAATTATTTCTTATTTCTTCTCTTTTGCCGATAATATAAGGTGGGAGGTGAGAAAATGGATTTAGGAGACAGAATAGGTCTTGTAGTAGCTACTGCAATATTCACACTTTTAGGAAACATTTTGTTTAAGTTTTTTCAAAATAGAACTGATTTTATGGTAAGTATAAAGCAGTTTAAACGAGATCATTACTACAATCAGCTTAATAAGTTGTATATGGAACTTTATGCAATAGTATGTCAATCAGAATTTTTGAGAAAATTTCATCACATAGATGAAATGAACTCTATGAAAGAGGTTCCTTTTGTAGAAATAAAAAGAAAAATCGAAAAGATACAACTAAACTTAGTGACAGGTGAGGAAGAATTAACAGGTGAGGATGTAGAGACAGCTATAACTAGGTTTAATAAGGAAAATATTATTTCGTTAATTATGGATAACAAACAATATGCTTCTCAGGAATTGTTAAAGTTAGCTGTTGGATACAGATATTGTTATGAATACTATACAAATAATAATCTTGTGGAACCTGAATTAGAAACGTTTCAAAAAACTGAGTTGGATTATATTTATAAGATTGTTACGAGAATAGTAATGGAAACTAATGAAAAACTCAAATTTTGTAAAATGGATTTTAGCGATGCAGAACGCAAAACCGGGAAACTAGACAATCAAATTTATGTTGTAGACAATTAATCCAAAGAGGCTAGAGGGTGGGAAACCTTTGCTAGAACTTTTCAAATCACTAGGTATACCGATTTTAGCCTCTGCCTTCACAATACTCTTTACTACAGTTCTAACTTTGGTGAAGGAAGTCTGGCTTGAAAAAAGAAATCATATACAGCTATTAGAAAAAGATAAGTTAAAACTATTATATAATAAGCTGTTTGCTATTAAATTAAAATTTTATGATAGGTTAGATTTTGCAGATATATTTAGTAACGAAACAGAACCATTACCTAATCCAGATTTTAGTGTTTGGGATCATACGATTGATTTAGTCAAGCCTCTAATTGATGAGCATATTCACCTCTTAGAAGAAAGAGATGTAGAGATATGGGGGCTTTTTTTAGAAGCAGAGGGGGCTGAATATTTTTACGAAGAGGCATACTTTCCTAAATATAGAGCTTTTCTGGTTTTCCTAGAAAGTACCTCTAGAACATACTTAAAGTTATATAAGAAATATCACATCTGAAGAAGCACCTCTAAAGTGTTTTTATTCATTGACGCTTTCCTGATCGAGAGGGCGTTTATAGTTTGAGAAAAATATTAAAGCCCCGCGTTCGATGACAAGGGCTGAGTGTACTCCTAATGCAACGCGAGGCCTTAATAAGAGCGAAAATTTTTAATCGTAGGTGCACTCGCTCATGAGTGATTTATTTCCATGAAAAGATGGATTTATTCATTCTATAAAGTGCTTTTTCACAATGGCGAAATTTATATTAAATGTCTATGAACAATAAGGCAGTAGGTGGGAATCACAAATGGATAATCAACTATACATATGTCCAGAATTTAAAAAGTTTCAGTTTGATAAAGTACAATCATTAATACAAGACGTAAATGAAAGACGTTCAGGCGGATTATGGACATCGAGTTATATTCCAGGTAAAGGATCAAATTGGATGTTAGGACCAAAATTCGTTAGAGAATTTGTTGAATATAATAAAGGTTATTTATTTAAAGTTAAAAGTAAAGCTAACATTTTGCACATTAAATGTTATGAAGATGAGGAATACTTTAAAAAATTCTATAATTCTAATCCTGCAAATGTCGCTAAAGAATTTGATGCTTTACATCTAGATATAGACTATATTGAAATGATAAAGGCAAAGTTTGAGCAATCTTTTTTTCTTTTCTGGTCAACTGAAAGTACTTGGTGGTTCAATGTGAATAATCTAGAACTATTAAAAGTATTTGATGGAAGAGAATTAAAAAACATGTTAATTAAAAATTAATAACATTATTTAAACGTCTTTTTTATAAAGGCGTTTTTTAATATGAATAATTATGAAAGTAATATTAACTAAATTGGAATGATGTTTTATAAGGACGGTCGAGTTTAATGCCTCTTAAGCCATTAAGAATATGCGCCGCCCCTGGGTGCCCCAGCCTCACCCGTGGCCGGTACTGCGATACACATGAGACACAGCAACAAGAAGAAATAAAACATTACAACAAACATTCAAGAAACAAAACAATAACAAGTTTTTATAAATCAAAAGATTGGAAACGAACAAGACAACTTGCATTGATAAGAGACAATTATCTTTGTCAGCATTGTTTGAAAGATCATTGCTTCACTTCGGCTGATATGGTGCATCATATTGTGGAAGTAAAGGAAGATTGGGCGAAAAGATTAGACTTGTACAACCTTGTAAGCCTGTGTAACGCCTGTCACAACAAGGTTCACGGGAGTAAGGGCAAGTGACCCTCCCCCCTATCCAAATCTCTGGAAAGGCAACGTTTGGAGAACGGCGCCCCCTCTTCTGCAAACAAACACCGCTTTTCAAAGTTCCGGAAAAACAAAATACCCTCCCGGCGAAATTGCCGAGAGGGCTTGGTACGACTGGTTTTGTTGTTAATTCCATCGTATCACGATTGGTGAAAAAAACAAGCAAAAAATGCAACTTTTTTGATGTGGAATGAGGTGAGAACATGCCGAGACCTGCAAAATCCGCGACGCTTCAATTGATACAGGGCAACCCAAATAAAAAGAATACGGAAGAGCTGGCCGCCCGGGCTGAGCACGAGAAGAAAATGAAAATGCGATCCGATAATATAAAACCGCCATCGTGGTTGGATAAGGTCGGGAAAAAAGAATTCAAACGGGTTGCTGCTCTATTAACAGAAGTTGAAATCATCACGGAAGCGGACATCAGCGTGTTGGCTGCCTATTGTAATGCATATTCGCAGTATGTATCAATTTCTAAAATCATTGAAGAAGACGGGATCATGGTCCATACAGAAGGAAAAGACAAAGACAGCAACCCAATAAAGCTTGTTGGTGAAGAGCATCCTTTGTTAAAGCGGCAAAAGAATTATTTTGATCAAATGAAATCAGCAGCGAATGACTTTGGCCTTACACCGTCTGCCCGGGCAAAACTTGCTATCACCCGTACCCAGGAAGAGCGGGAAAAGACGGCTGCGGAGAAGGAGTTTAAAAACGTATGAAGACAATCAAACAATTTCTCATTGATTACTCGCGCGATGTGATATCGGGTGAGATTGTGGCGTGTGAAAAACACATATGGGCCTGCGAGCGTTTTTTAAATGATGTGAGTCGGGAAGGCACAAGGGAGTTTCCTTATGTGTTTGATGATGAAAAAGCCCGCCGGTTCCTTTACTGGATGGCTCAGTTTAAACATACGAAAGGGCCTTTGCTGGGAGCTCAAAGGGGATGACGTAAGGCAGATTCAAAAAGCGCTGGCTGCGCTTTATTTCTACCTGGATAAAAGGGGCGAAGAATAACGGTATTGATGGCGTGTATGTCCCGAAAACAGCAAATGCAGTCAAACGTTTCCAGCCAGTAAACAGTCTGACTGCTGACGGCATTTATGGTCCGAAAACGAAAGCAAAACTTGAAGCACTATTAAAATAATATAATAATCCTCCCTTGCTAATTGTGACATTACGTATCAAAAATAGCCCTTTAGTAGCTGACTTTTTTTGTTACAATGATGGAAATAGTAAGGGGGGATAATATGGCTTTACTTCGCTTTATAAGTTTGTACGGAATAGCCATCATTATATTGGCGGTCATAGCGAATTTTGCTCCATTTTTGGCGATGCCGTTATACTATATTGCCGTAGTTGCATTAGTCTTTCTGATTGTTTATCTGATATATCATTATACCCGAAAAAACAGTGGGAGGAAAAAGTAAAATTGTAAAGAAATGTATATAAGAGGGCGAGGTGACTGATAAATAGGAGGAGATTATCGTGAAAAAGATATTGCTTTTTTGCCTGACTTTCTCTTTGGTATTTAGTATCTTCGGTGAAGCAGCGAGCGCAGCACCTAAACAAAAGTCACAGCAAGATATTACTGACATTAGAAATTACGTTGAAAAAACAGTTCCTTTGTTGAAATCTAGCCTAGAAAATCTACCCAAAAACTCTTCTTTGGAAAAAATCGAAAAAGTAATTTCGAATCACTACAAAAACAATCCAGCACCTAAAGCATTTAGCAATCCAGACATATCGCTTTATGATGTTTTCCCAGAAATGAAATCAGAACTAGAAAAATTCAACGGTAAAGCTTTCAATATGAACAGCTTTATGGCTGAACAAGAAAAAAGCAAATCCTATGGGGATGTGCTTACTTTTGAAACACAAAACAGTACGGTTAAGGTTTATCTAGGTGATCTGGGGGATATCCAGATACTTGAGCAAAAAACTTTAACTGACTCTCCAGACTCTGATGCAAGCGTCCAAGGCACTACAAAAACAGAAAGGACCACTGGTATTGCTTATGGACTTGGTGGACCGAAGCTCTTCACACTTTGGGCCGAAGGAAGATTTAAATATGACGGCAAAAAAGTTTGGGCTACTTATAAAGATGGCGACTATCAGCGCCACCCGATGGGGACAGCTTTGGCAATCTCTCCTAGGGTATTAGGACAAGACCGGGACGCCAGCCATGGAGGATATGCCTATAGAGAGGTTTATTCACGTATATATGTTGAATCCATTGTAGGTTTTAAATGGGCCGGCATCGTTTTAAACTCAGCTCTTGTTGAGGCGTTTATAGGGTCTACTGCAAAAGGAAGTGTTTACGGAGGCGTGAAGAAAGTGTAAAGGTAATAACCTCGCCCGAAAAGCCCGTCTCATAAGGCGGGCTTTAAATAATCCATAATTTCTTTTCTTTATCCCAAGAAAGAGCACCTTTACGAATTAAGCTTTTTGTAGTCTCACGTATTTCCTGTTCACTTTATCCGGTCTTTCTTTTTAATTCTGGCAAAGTCGGGTTCTTTCCATATAAACGCATGTTAACGATATGATCCGATATAACTTACGTTCAAAATCATTCATGTTACAAGCCTACTTAATAATTTTTCTCAATAATTTGTTAGTGGCTTTACCAGCAGCACGGCGAGCAATTCTTTTCCCGAGCGTTCCTTTTATTGCGGCTTGCACATTACCCAAGATGCGTGCTAAAGTATATAAAAATCCGCGGCTTTGTAAAGACTCAAAATGGTTACTCCCTTATCAAGTTCATACATTAATTATAACAGAAGAGAAATGCCCATATTGCCCACGGTTTGCCCACACTTTTTTATAAACCATTGCAAACCAGTTCAAATAGACATATAATGATGCCTTGCAAAAAGCCTGACGTAATAGGATTTAGTTATAAATGGGTTGTATTCTAAACCCTAGAGGAACAATTGATCTGATGGTCACTAAAGTTAAGATATATTCTAAGTTTATGACCAAAATCAAGACCAAAATTTGACCGAAAAATATAACTAATCATACATACTGTATTACAATTTTATACGAATGAACTTACTGAAACGCGTGATAAATAAGGGTTTTCATTGTTATACATTATGTATATTATCTAAAGAATCATGTTCCGCACGCAAGTATATTCTTTAGAACGCGAACAGTATATGTCTCAGTATTAATCTTTCAACCCCTTGGCACTATTGGTGTTAAGGGATTTTTTATGTTAATAGGTAATAATTTATGGAGCAGCACTGCTAAAAAGCAGGGTCACTTTTATCTATGTCACTAATAAGTCTATGTACTAAATTTTTAATTAGGGAAATAATTCCATGCTTAAGGAAGCAATACGCATAAATAATTCGACAAACTCTGTGATAATTCCATTGTTCAATACTTCTACCAGCAATAATAAGATGAGTGGGTAGATGTTTATCATTGACATCATAACCAAATAAATCAATAATTACGATGAAATCTAAATCAATTTTCAAAAAGGAGATTTTATGAAAAAATTGACTATCTTCTCCGGGGGATTAGGAGTGGTTTTTTCTATACTGGCTCAACTGTTTGCGGTTATAGATGACTCTTACACTTTGGGGAATTTATGGTTTTTAGGTGCTTTGGCGGGAATTATAACCATGCTTGCTTCAATCCAGACAAATAATAAACCAGTCTTCAGCATATTATTAATTGCTAGTTCAGTAATAGGTCTACTTGGAACTGGTCTTGTATACATCATACCAACACTTTTCAATATAATAATAATTTATAAATTTTCAAAAGTAAGCCAATGGTAAAATAAAGGTTCTTTTTTATTTAGTATCCCTTTGACAAGGTCGGTAATGAATCGCAGAATGTTGCAGCTAGGGCTTCCGTGGGCATGATTATCGAACGCCATGTTTCTAGGATACCGGAATTGAAACATTTGCTGAGACATTTCGTGAAGCTGATCACCAAATGACCATTTCCATAGAGGCACGTCTAAAGAAGCTATCATAGGAGGACAACACTGTGTGGAAAGCTTTAAGTCAATTACTCAAGAAACAGAAAAATCAAAGTCCAAGCGATGAAGATTATATACAGATTCCAGAAAAGGATTTTAATCTAGAATTAAAACAAATGATATTTGAATTGGAGAGCCTGGGGGAAGTAGTATCGAAAAAGCTGCAGAATAAGTATATAGATGTTTTTGAAGTACAGGGTAAACCAAACCTTAGCATCAAAATTTGTAGAGACATAGATGGAGATGTGCTAAATGATTTTACAGCTGAGAGATGTTTTGAAAAAGAATACCGTTCACAAATAGCAATTAATTACTATCAACCTGCAATAGTCTGTGATGAAGAATTAGACTGTTTCACAATGGATTTGTGGTATTACTACGGTGGATATAAAGGGACGGGTTGTGGAACTTTATTCGATTTAAATAATAATGACTTAGAAAAAGAAATTGAAGAGGCGCTAATATTTTTACTCAATGACAAACAATTCGAGAAATAAAAAAGAAAGCAGCAAAGAGCTTTCAATCAACTGATGAAGCTAAGAAAAGCGTTTAAGAATTAGCTGACTTGGGTGACAGCGAGTTTTCCAGGAAGGGTGCAGACAACATTAAAGCATTTTATCATGATCATGCCGGCATTACAGATCAATGGATCGATCGGATTGACATGGAAATTGCTTTCTTAAGCATCATTTTTGCAAAACTTGTAGATGCAAAGATGTAAGATACTTACATAGAAGAGTCATTTTTAAAACATGAGCTGGCTAACGATTACACAAAATCAAAATTCATTATGTCTGAACAAAAGAAAACGATGAAAGACATTCTGAATAACATCATTGAATAAATATCTTAAGAGGATAAAAAAGTGAATTGGTCAAAGGAATTGAAATATTTAAAAGGGCTATTAGGCTCCAAAACGCTTGCAAAAGATTTAAAAATCCAAATGAATGTTTAAGTATTTGTTTTCAGGTTTAGTGATAACTATGTCTATACTTAAAATTATATCCATTTGATAATCCAGAGAGAAAAACCTTAATGTCCCGTTTAATAGGGGAAAGAACTATGATATCTCCTAGTCACCAATATATAAGAAATGGGACAAGCAAAGATTTGTTAGGCGCAACTTTAATTAAATAAAATAGCAATCTTGTGATAATAGTAGCTAAGCTGTTGGTACCCTTGCCAGCAGCTTTTATAAAACGTTTTTTTGACTTTAGTTGCTCTTTCTTAGTCTGATAAAACTTCTTCATTAGCGTCCGCTTCTCAATCTAGGATATGTGAAATCCTCAATCGCATTGCAAATTCCCGAAAAGCTTTTTCTGTCTTTAAATCAAGTTCAAACTTCATTTTCTCGGCCGTCTAAGAAGCTAATTTACTGTTTCTTCTTTTCAGGTTCCATGTACCGGTCTTTACAGTGTCTGGAAGAAAAAGTGATTCGGGGCATTCATCTTTTTTTATTTCAGCTAGCGAAGTGAAAGACCGATGGCATTTTTCCTGCATATAATAGCTGGAACTATTCAAAAAGGCAGGGAATGAAGTTGAGTGAATGATGTGATTGTAAATGGAGGTTTTGAAACAGGCAATCTGACAGGCTGGGCTTCTGCAAATACGTCCGTTATTAATACTTTTGCCCATTCTGGAAGATATTCCGCACAGTTTTTCAGTAACCAGCCGTATGCTTTTTTAGGGCAGATCGTGCCTGTCGTTTCTGGACAATCTCTGATATTCATCGTTTCGCTTGGGAGAATTGGAAACAATTCCAGTCCCCAAGTAACTATACAAATTTTATTTGTTAACAGTGAAGGCGAAGAGATTGAAGGCGGACAGGAAATTATCATTGCTTCCGGAAATTTGCCAAATGTCTCATTTAATACATGGAATGAAATATATAAAACAATTGAAACCCCCGCTGAAGCAGTAAACGCAGTAGTGGTAATAAGCAAAACTACTTTTGGGTCTGTTCTAATTGATGATGTTTCTTTAATAGAGTCTGCTGGGGGAATTGGACCGACTGGACCAACAGGAGCAACGGGAGCAACGGGAGCAACAGGAGCAACAGGAGCAACAGGTCCAACCGGATCAACGGGAGCAACAGGAGCAACAGGATCAACAGGAGAAACAGGAGTAACTGGTGCAACTGGAGATACAGGACCAACTGGAGTAACAGGTGCAACCGGATCAACCGGAGAAACTGGTGCGACGGGAGTAACTGGTGCGACGGGAGTAACTGGTGCAACGGGAGTAACTGGTGCAACGGGAGTAACAGGTGCAACGGGAGTAACAGGTGCAACCGGATCAACGGGAGTAACCGGAGCCACTGGATCAACAGGCGCAACAGGAGTTACTGGAGCAACTGGAGCAACTGGAGCAACTGGAGCAACTGGAGTAACAGGATTAACTGGTGCGACGGGAGTAACTGGTGCGACGGGAGTAACTGGTGCAACGGGAGTAACCGGAGCCACTGGAGTAACAGGTGCAACCGGATCAACGGGAGCAACAGGAGTAACAGGTGTAACCGGATCAACCGGAGAAGCTGGTGCAACGGGAGCCACAGGAGCAACGGGAGTAACTGGCGCAACAGGAGTAAAGGGATCAACCGGAGCAACAGGTGCAACTGGAGTAACAGGGGCAACAGGAACAACAGGAGAAACTGGTGCAACAGGAGAAACAGGAGTAACGGGAGCAACAGGAGCAACAGGAGTAACAGGTGCAACTGGAGAAACAGGAGAAACAGGAGAAACAGGATCAACCGGAGAAACGGGAGCCACAGGAGAAACAGGAGAAACAGGACCAACAGGAGCAACCGGTCCAACAGGAGTAACAGGAGCAACCGGAGAAACAGGATCAACCGGAGTAACAGGACCAACTGGTGCAACCGGAGTAACAGGACCAACTGGTGCAACGGGAGTCACTGGAACAACAGGATCAACAGGAGAAACAGGTGCAACAGGATCAACGGGAGTAACTGGTGCAACCGGAGCTACAGGAGTGACAGGAGTAACCGGATCAACCGGAGAAACGGGAGCCACAGGAACAACAGGAGAAACAGGAGTAACAGGAGCTACTGGTGCAACTGGAGCAACAGGACCAACCGGTCCAACAGGAGAAACAGGATCAACAGGTCCAACAGGATCAACAGGAGCAACCGGATCAACGGGAGCTACTGGAGCAACAGGAGAAACAGGATCAACCGGAGCAACCGGACCAACGGGAGCTACAGGATCAACGGGAGCTACAGGATCAACCGGATCAACGGGAGCAACAGGACCAACAGGAGCAACCGGATCAACGGGAGTAACTGGTGCAACCGGAGCTACAGGAGTGACAGGAGTAACCGGAGAAACAGGATCAACAGGATCAACCGGAGCAACAGGTGCAACGGGAGTAACCGGAGCAACCGGAGTAACAGGAGAAACAGGATCAACAGGAGTAACCGGTCCAACAGGAGAAACAGGATCAACAGGAGTAACCGGTCCAACAGGAGAAACAGGATCAACAGGATCAACAGGATCAACCGGAGCCACTGGTGCAACGGGAGTAACTGGAGCCACTGGTGCAACGGGAGTAACTGGAGCCACTGGTGCAACCGGAGCAACTGGTGCAACGGGAGTAACCGGAGCAACCGGAGCAACAGGAGAAACAGGAGCAACAGGATCAACGGGAGTAACAGGAACAACAGGCGCAACCGGAGTAACGGGAGCAACAGGATCAACCGGTCCAACAGGAGTAACAGGAGTAACAGGAGTAACAGGGGCAACTGGTGCAACAGGACCAACAGGATCAACCGGTCCAACGGGAGTAACAGGACCAACCGGTTCAACCGGGGCAAATCCACAGCTGTTTTACAGTGAAATAGCAGGCCCCGTTCCGGTTGCTATTAACGGTACTGAAACGTCGATTGGTACTTTAAGTGTGCCAACAGTCGCAGGACAATTAATAAAATTAGACCTTGCCATTTCTGTAGATGTTACAACGACAGCTAACTCAAACTTTACTTTTCAAACCAGAATTTATAGAAACGGAGTATTAGTAGATACACGCTCCGTCCAAAGAAATATCAACGCTGCAATTACGTCAAGATTTCCAATTGCTACAACGTATGTAGATGCTACAACGGTCACAGGCACGACTTCTTATGAGATTAGGATAATCTTCACAACAGTAAGTAATGTGAGTGGCAGCAGCGCACTAAACCTAGATATAAATGCTATTAGGTTCCCTTAATAATAGAGAATTAAAAAATCACTTTTAAAAAAATTCAAGCATATGAAACAAGAAACCTACTTTTAAACAGTAGGTTTCTTTGTCGTGGTATTGAAACCTTATCATGTCTCGGAATATTCCTCCAAAAATTTTTTAAGGTAATAAGAATACTGGTCTGTATCAAACTCGTTGCCGCATGCATGTAAGACCCAAGGCTCTTTCTGATGAGGGATGCCCACTATATATCCTTTTTTTCTGAACTCAAAGCATTGAGAAGTATCGTATAGATGCCATCCGTCAAAAATATCTTTTCGCCATGGAACATCGTACTGAGTCGCCAGTAATAAACCGTCTAATGCTTGAACTGCTTTCACAGTTTCATCAATTTCATCAAATAATAAATAGTTGTACGTACTGCGGTATTCAATGACTTTTCCGGCTTTTTTAGAAGCCTCCCACCAAATCCCGCTTTGCGGCACTTCTTCACCTCCTATGACACCTATCATGCCAAGCTGATCATTCTGCTGAAAGACATGGAGAATATCATAAATAAAGGAACGATTGATGATAAATGTGTCCTGGTGTAAATACACTTTATATTTTGAGTCAGAGTCCTCCATTGCCGCCTGGTAGCCGGAGGCCATATTGTCTGCGTCTCGGATATTGATTAATTCTACCTTCATATGCGGCGGTACAGAAAGAGACTGAATATGTCTTAGACAGAGATCATAAAGGGTATCGTCATTCACGCATGTAATGAAGCTAATTGAATTTTCGTTTGTATGCTGATTCATCTTTTCTCTGCCTTTATGACATATTGATAGGCTCTGGCCTCCTCCTCAAGATCTGCATGGTGAATTCCCATGCATGATCTGACATAAGCAAGTTTGCTGATCATTTTTTCATAATAATGAGTCGTAAAAACAATAGGCTCGATTTGGCTGATCTTGTAGCCTGTTTCATGAAACATCTTTTTCATTTCCTCCAAGGTGAAAAAACGGAAGTGTGTTTTATCGAGCAGCCCTGCCTGTATATACGTCCATTTGCCGGACAGCAGACTTTCGAAAATCGAGATATGTCCGATATTCGGGATGCTTGCCAAGATACTCCCTGTTTCTTTTACGTAAGGCTTGATGTTACCTAAAACTGCCCACGGGTCTATTAAGTGCTCCAGAACATCACCGAAGATAATGTGATCAAATGTGTTTTTTTGAAAAGGCAGCTTCAGTGTTTCAATGTCTCCCGTTATTACTTCGTCAATATAATGTGTTGCTTTATCGGCAGCTGGTGGATAAGACTCGATCCCGTAATAGGAGCAATTCGTTTTTTCCTTCACAGCTGCGCCAAACAAGCCTTCAGCACATCCGACTTCAAGAATGGTTTTCGCATGCGGTTCTATCAGATCAAATAGCTGCCAGTTGATGCCTTTGTAATACTCTTTATCTTTTAGCTGATACTCTTTCATAGACTCAGCTAGTGACCTTTTATTGCTTTCCATGCTGTTCACCTCCGGAGCTAGCTTGCTGGTGAAGGATATCTTCAAAATATTTTTTGTTAGCTAGCATTCTTGAATCATGGGGACGGAATTGTAATGCGGATTCATTATGCTGATAGGCAAGCTGATGCTGGCCGAGTTTATCGTAGCAGACGGCTAATTGCAGGTGGGGAAGCCAGGTCGAGCAGGCGCGGTTTTGAAAAGCCAGGTTTTCTGCTCCTTTGTTTTCTATTGCTTTTTCATACCAATAGACCGCACTTTGAAAATCGTTTTTTTCTAAAAAAGAGTATCCCAGCCTGCAGCAGGTTTCTGCTCTAGGCGGTCCATAGACGAGCGTGTGGAGCACCCAGCTTAATTCTTTTTCCTTCAGCCCCAATGAATGATAGCAGTCTGCTAATTTATTGCACGCTCTGATATTATCCTCGACCCATCCCTGCTTCGTTTGTAAAAAACGTAAATAGTACTCAATCGCTTGCTCCATTTTTCCGTGATCACACAACTCGTTCGCATAGTAAAATAAATCTCTTGGAGAAAAATCCTTTCCTGACGAGGCCATTTTTTCATAAATTCGGAGGTTGCGATCCGCGTCATGGCTAAGTGGCAGGTGAGAAACCGCTGCATCACTGTGGTGAAGTTTCCCATATACTTCTAGGTATTCATGAACCGCGCCGATCCATTTAAAGCTCTTTTCCCGTTTTACGAGCCGGTATCTCCTTAAGCTGGATGTGACGTTATTTTCTTCATCAAAAGCCAAATGGTATTTCATTGAGACCGCGTCTATATCCGGGTCAAGCGTTCTTTTTAAATCCAATAACAGCTCTTGATCCTTCTTGGTAAACACGTCGTCGGCGTCAAGCCATAAGATATAGTCGGATGTCGCCTGCTGAAACGAAAAATTTCGGGCTGCCGCAAAATCGTCAATCCATTTAAAATCAAAGATTCTGTCTGTATAGCGAGCAGCAATGTCTTTCGTCTTGTCAACTGACCCGGTATCCACAATATTGATCTCATCAGCTATCTCCTGCACAGAATCTAAGCATCGGCCAATAACAGCCTCTTCATTTTTTACAATCATACATAAACTGATTGAAATCACATCGCCACCTCCGTTTTATTCTGTTTTTTCTTTATGGCATGGACAAACATGTAATCAATATGGGCATGTTTTGACAAGTGATCCAAAGACAAACCAAATTGCCCGGCAAGGAATTGAAGTTCTTGTAAAAAGAGCTGTATGTTTGATTCAGTACCGGAGGAATGGGAGGTGATGGATTTTATGTCATAAAGATATTCAGGAAATAGGGTATTTACGTTGCGAGGTGTGATGAAATGTGTGTACGTCGATGCACCACATAATAAAGAGAAAAATGTATCTGGATAGGCAGTATTTGGGATGCTGCAAATCAGCGAGCCAGAAGGCTTTAGATAAACGGCAAGAGTCTCAATTGTATGTCTGGGATTTTTTGAGCAGTTTAAAAGGTCACCGATCAAAATGACATCGAAAAAGGACTCAGGGTAAGGGAGGTCGCATGTTTCCACATCTGCCGAAATGACTTGTTCGTAATAGGGGCTTGCAATGGTCTGTAATAACTCATCCTTTTCAATCCCATACAATAAACAGGATTGCCGGTTCAAAAGCTCTGTCCCCGCAGCTCCCGTGCCGCAACCGATATGTAAGATAGAGTCGGCTTCCGCTGGCACAAGTGCTGTCAGCTGGGGCTGGGAGTCAAAGAATGTTGTTACATCCACCTTCCATTTATCGATGAAGCGTTGCCGGTTTTCTTCATATAATTGACTGATGCTTAAATCTGGATTGCCTGTAAACGTGGCATGACCGTGATGGTGGACAAACGAATCAAGAGCGATTTTTAGCTGATACCCCGCTTGCAGTACGCGGAGGCTTAAATCATCATCTTCAAATGAACCGCCTACAAAACGTTCATCAAAACCGCCGACTTGATCCAACACCTTCTTTTTGACAAGCAGGCAAAATCCGACCAGTCTCAATACAGCTTTTGACCTGCCTCGCTGCTGCAAACAGTAAAGACGAGAAAAATCTTCAATTTCTTCAACGTTTGTATAGTTAACGGGAACTTGCTGCGGACCGCTGACATAATTGCTTACAGGCCCGACCATGCCGATTTTATCATCCTGATAAAGCAGCTTGATCATTGGCTCCAGCCATTGATTTGTTACAACAGTATCATTGTTTAAAAAAAGAATATTGTCCCCTGAGGCAACTTCAAGGCCCTGATTACAGGCTTTTGCGAAGCCTTCGTTCGTTTTATTAAAAATCGCCTTAATTGAAGTTATCTGTTTGAGGTAGTCACGTGTACCGTCATGAGAGCCGTTATCTATAACAATTACTTCTATACAGTCATTATTCGTATGCTTCCATATGCTCTCCAAGCATTGTTTTGTTAAAGCTAATTGATTATAAGTCAGAACAATAATACTCGTTTTCACTATAACCTCCGCCCTTCGCCATATCATTCGGATACTATATGTATATCGTAATGTTCAGACGGAATGATTCTTTCCTGTAAAAAGGAGAATGCTGCTTAAACGTAAAAATGTGAATGGTTTTTTAAAGAAAAACTCGATGAATTTGTTTTACATTTAGTTTTCCCTTAAGGGGATCAACAAGGTTGGGGAATTCAGGGAAATAGGGATGATAAGTTGCCTTAACCAGTTTGTATGAAAGTTATATTTAATTCTTTCTGTATTAAATGGTGAATTAGGAGTTATATATTTAGATCTTCTAGTCTATGAGGCACTTGAATTTAACAAAGAATTGCTATCGAGACTATTTGAGATGCGTCGCAAATCCACAAACTTTAGAAGAAGAGATCATTTGCTCCAACACAAGCCCTCCTATATTAAATATGTAATATTTTATCATATTTAAATGAATATGGAAGACTAATGTTATATTAAAAAACAAAAAAGCCTCCTGTTAAATTAAGAGAAGGGTAAGGGAATTATTTTTGAGAATCATATTCCATTGCTTGTTCACAGTCAGAAATCCTTGAGTTGTTCTAGCAAGAGGCAATATTGTTGAATAAGAATAGTTTTAAAGAGGTTATTGTTGTCTTCATATTGAAATAAAGATTAAGTATATTAGAGGGGAGTTACTTTAATGCATATCACAACAAAAAGGTTATTGATACGTGAATTTGAATTCAAAGATTGGCAGGCTGTATATGAGTATACATCTGATAGTAATGTAATGAAGTATATACCTGAAGGGGTTTTTACTGAAGAAGATGCAAAGGCATTTGTAAATAAAAACAAAGGTGATAACGCTGAAAAATTCCCTGTCATACTAAGAGATGAAGACTGTCTTATAGGCCATATTGTTTTTTATAAGTATTTTGGTGAACATACATATGAAATTGGGTGGGTGTTTAATCCCAATTATCAAAATAAAGGGTATGCTTCTGAGGCAGCCCAAGCTATCTTGGAATATGGATTTAAAGAAATGAACTTACATAGGATTATAGCTACGTGTCAACCTGAGAATATTCCCTCATACCGAGTTATGGAGAAGATTGGAATGAGAAGAGAAGGCTTTTTTAAAAAATGTATTCCAAAAGGCAATGAATGGTGGGATGAATATTATTACGCTATTTTAGAGGAAGAGTGGAATTGTAAGAGGGGTAATGCAGGAATTTGAAACTATAACAGCTATAGAACGTATAGTGATAGTGGGGTTTATAGTGCTTAATATGAATGATGTGAGAGGAGTATCCAATCCAAATGCAAATTCATCTTACCAAAAGCGAAAACAAGACAATCATCATAAATGGTTAGGAACTGTCTTGCTCAGTTGGGGAACATTCGTATTTGCTTTGTTTTTTGCTACTTTAGTTGGTTCAATGGCTAGCCAAGCAGGAGCTTCCAAGCTTTTGAAGCAAGGCATCCAAGCAGGTTTAGTTACATTAATAACTGTCCCGTTGCTCTACATTCTTCTTAAACGGATGTCTAGTAGACCATTTTATTCTATAGGACTGTCTGGATGGCGGCAAGTCATTCCGAAAGCCATTATGGGAGCAATGTATGTGATTGTATTATCCGGATCTGGTTTCGCTATCGCCCATTTATTAGGCTGGATCAAAGTTACACAATTTCACTTCTCTGTCCATTTAGTGACAGCATTGCTCTTAAATATGATTATCGCTTTCTTTTATGAAGCTTTTCCAGAGGAATTAACTTTTCGTGGGACGGTGTACTATGCTCTAAATAAGCGTTGGAACTGTTTTATGGCCTTACTCCTACAACCAATCCTGTTTGTGCTTGCACCAATAAGTGGTTTACAATATATAGCTGGAATTGAATCACCTGCTATCACATTAGATTACATCGTTTTATTGTTGACTTTTGGATGCATCCTTCAACTCCTGCGTATTTTAACAGGAAGCTTATGGACGTCTATCGCTTTTCATCTGGCCTTTCTCGAAAATTCTCGGTTCTTCGTCCTGCAGGGGAAGGAGCGCTTTATTACCTATGAAGAAATTGTTCCGGGAACAGGTGCGCTGTTTGTGATCTTTTTTATGTTGCTTATTGTCGGTACTCTACTCTTAATACCTGTTGCGATAACTCGCCGAAATGCTATTCAATGGCGGAAGAATGAGAAATGCGACCAAGATGTTTAATTTCTAAGTAGAACAGTAGTTTTAAAGTGATTTTAAGGAGGATCTAGACAATGTTGAAGAAGCATTCATTAAGAAAGAGGTTATAAACATGCAAGTTTTAAGGATCATATTTGTTCATGTCTTGTCCGCGTTATCAGCTGCTGTTGTTTATGTTTTTGGCATTGGTTATGACGGCTACATACCATACTTCCTAATAAGTGTTCTTCTCTTTATCTTTTATTTAATCTTTGCTGCACCTGTTCAATATTTCTTAAATCGCAATCCAAAAAGGTTTAACGCGAAATATTTACTCATATACATATTCTTTTCCTTCTTAGTATGGTTATTCTTCGCTTTCATTACTGATCCAAAAAACACCTTAAACTTTCTGATGGGATATGAAATATACTTGTTTAGCGTCTCATTTGCTGTAATATTTTGGATCTGGGACTCGGTTTTTCTGCAAAACATTGGGAGGGTAGCAGCGTAGCTTAAATCATCACAATCCTTTTCCTTATGCACGGTCAAAAAGCTCTTTCATTTACCGAATTACGCCATAAACGGGTAAAGGGAGAGAGGGATGAAAAGGGTTAATCGTTTAACTTTGGTTTGCTTAGGCTTAGTCTCAAGTTTTAATCTTCCGAATGCTGAAGCAAAGCTAACGGTGGATTAAACAAATGTAGACTTTGTTTTGAGCGAGGAATCAACAATTGTCTTCATGGCAGATAATTTCGACCGGAATTCCGACCGCACTTGGTTATAAATTCACAATACACAATAATAAAGACTGTACTCTAAATATGAAACTTAGCAGAATAGCTCTAACTGATGGATATTTTCAAGGAGCGAGAAAGAATTCCAGGAAGTTATTTGGACTACAGTGCAGCAGATCGAGTAGAAGGTGATCAGTTGGAAATAACAAAAAGTTCAGGCTTCGGCGATGTGTGGATAAAAGGTACTTATGGATTTGAACATGAAGAGCGGGATTATTAAATTCAGCGAGGTCAAGGATCCATTATAAACTTAATGATCATTTTAAGTGATCAAAAATAACTAAAAGGTGAGAATATGATTAAATCAAAGGTAAAAACGATTATAGACCAAAGAAAGATCAGTATCCGGAAACTTTCCAGAGATATTGATCATGAGTATCCAACTGTCAGAAAGCTATATAATAACGAAATGGAGCGGTATCCGAGAGAGCTGTTTGATAAAGTCTGGCCCTATCAAAACATCGAACTGCATGAGTTGTTGATATTCCAAAAAGATCATATTCCTAAAGTGAGAATGTCTAAATGAAGATAATGGAGTATATGGAGGAAAGGTTTCAAAACCTCGAATTAATTCCTAGCATCTATAATCAATGGGGCACAGGAATCCATTTTTGTCTTGGGGAAAATATCTATCAACTCAAAGCAAATGAAGAATTGAATCTAAAGATGTTTCGGGTTGTATATGAACAAACCTCAATCATTTTTAATGAATTATTTGAACAAAATGATGACATATTCCTTGTGACGAATATGTATAAGCACAAAAAGAAAGAGAAATGTATAAGAAAATTAAAGGTGTATCAACCGTTTCTAAAATGTAAAAATCATTTGAATCAAATTATGGTGAAGACATATCCCTACCCTTTCGAAATCAATAAAGCTGAAGAATACGAGATGCAACAATTTTCCCTGTTATGCAAACCTCGAGACTTACGTGTAACTGAATTACTTAAAGCAGCCAGTAATGAGGATTTTCCACAAAAACCGAAATTCGGAGGTTACTCTATTGATTACCCTGATGTTTTCTTTGTGAACATTACAAAAGACATTATTTTCTTTATCTATGATGACCGCGGATGCGAAGTCATAGCTCATGATTTCAAACGAATACGTCACCTTTATGAAAAGTATCACGACTGGGTAGAAGAGTATAAGTGAATGTAATACTTTTTTAAAAACGATTTATATCAGGAAAGGCAGAATTAGATTATGAGGGCCTTACATACAAGATTTAAACGGTTATTGAAACTGAGAAACTTAGAATTTTTTCAGTTGGTATTATGTGATGATGAGAGATCTGCATTTTTATTAGTAGTTGATAAAAGATTAGTGGCCTTTTAGATAAAAGAATCCTTTTAAAATGACCTTCAATCCAATTCTGAGTACTGATACTCAATTTATTTTTCTTGTGAGAAAAGGGTTTAAATGAGTTTGTGGTATTTACTACATGAAACAAATTGAGGGCTTAAGAAAAATCAAGAAACAATTGAATCTTAGTAATCATACAACAAATATTAGGGAGGTAAAAATGAAATTGTATAATGAATTTATCAATATAGCTAAAACGTTTAATAAAGAGTTAGGCATAATTCCATTATTATATGGCTCTTTAGGTCTTGAAAGGGTAACTGGGTTGGACTTTTCCCCAGAAGATATTGATATCCTTATTCCTTTAATTTTTTTAGAGGAAAAGCGGGAAAAACTAAATAAACTTATGGAACTGCAAGGGTACAAAATGGTTGATTTACATGAGCATGAATTTAAGAAAACTAATACAAAAATAGGCATTGCTTACATTGAGGATTTAAAACCATTTGCAGATGTAGACTATAATAACCTAGAGGTTTTTGAGGATGGCGGAGCGAAATATCATTTGCTAACGATTGATGATTACCTCAAGATTTATAAAAAGTCTTTATTAGATGGTTATAGAAGAAGGAAGAAGAATCATAAAGACCAAAGTAAAATTAACATATTGAATAAATTAATACGGAATTAATTTCTGTATTCTCTTTTGGTTTCCAGTCTCAATTAAAATTTTTAAGATTAAAATAAGTTTGAAAGGATAAATCATAGTGTTTAACACAGCCATTAATCCTCAGACAGTCAAATAGCCATTTCTACTCCGGTTGAAAGCTTCTCAATTTTTGCTTCTTATTTATCTTTCCTGTATTGATATATGTATGTAGGGTTGGACTTATAACATAAACTATTCTGGCCATTCCTGTTCTTTCAATCATGACCGGGCTTGCCATCAGCATAAATCTAGGCTAACAGTCGCCATACATCCTGTGATCACCTTTATCAAACTCTTAAATGCAACTTACCACTAACCAATTCTTTATTTCGCATAGATCATCTTTGTCATGTGTTTACACAAGAATCTGTTTTGGACTGAGACACTGAATATAACAAAACAGTCAAAAATCAATATTTAATTCATTCTGTTTAAACTTTCTGAAAAAGATGTTGAAAAAGTCGAGAGGATTTTATAATATTAAATCAAGTTAGTTTGTTCGATCAACAAACTAATAAGATGAACTTTCATTGTCCACAAGATAAGGTCTTACTGAATATGGATGGAAGGGGGATAAGAGGGTCGATTTAATGGAGCTAAACAATATAAGAAACGAAAGAATGAGGCTTTTATCCTTTTCCAGGTATATAAGGTATGACGAAAAAAGATGAATTTTTTGCTTGCTGATCACCATATTTTTTTGCACTGTTTTGAAAGCGCTTTTATAAAAGTTTACTGACCGTAAATTCGAGAAATTGTTATACCGTTTCACACTGTTCCATATTAAAGGATCGAAAAGGGGAGAAATCATGCTCAGTGAAAATGTAAAGAAGATTAGCATGGTTGAAAAAGTTGGATATGCGTCTGGAGATTTTGCTTGTAATTTAATTTATGCAACAGTGTCTACGTATCTTTTGTTCTTCTATACAGATGTTTTTGGTTTATCGGCAGCAGCAGCCGGTACTATGTTTTTAGTGGTTAGAATAATCGACGCTCTCGCTGATCCTTTTATCGGAACAATAGTTGACAGAACGAACAGCAGATTTGGACGCTTTAGACCGTATCTTTTATTCGGAGCTTTTCCATTTGTCATACTGGCAATACTCTGTTTTACAACACCAGACTTTTCGGATATGGGGAAATTAATATATGCCTATATAACCTATGTTGGCTTGTCGCTTACATACACAACGATAAACGTTCCATATGGCGCGTTAACTTCTGCAATGACTAGAAATAATCAAGAAGTTGTTAGTATAACTTCTGTTCGCATGTTATTTGCGAATCTTGGGGGACTTGTCGTTGCATTTTTTGTTCCCTTACTGGCTGCTTATTTAAGCGATACTTCCGGCAACGAGTCTCTTGGCTGGCAACTAACCATGGGTATTTTGGGAATGATAGGCGGGTGCCTTTTAATCTTTTGTTTTAAAAGCACAAAAGAGCGGGTCACTCTTCAAAAATCCGAAGAGAAAATTAAATTTACGGATATATTTGAGCAGTTTCGTGTTAATCGTCCACTTGTTGTATTAAGTATTTTCTTTATTATTATTTTTGGAGTGAATTCCATCAGTAATTCGGTTGGCATTTACTACGTAACGTATAACTTAGAAAGAGAGGATTTGGTGAAGTGGTACGGTTTGATAGGAAGTTTGCCCGCTTTGGTCATTTTACCGTTTATTCCAAGGCTTCATCAATTTTTGGGGAAAAAGAAATTACTAAACTATGCATTATTACTGAATATTATCGGCCTCTTAGCTTTACTGTTTGTTCCGCCAAGTAATGTTTACCTCATACTTTTCTGTCGATTAATCGCTGCTGCTGGAAGTCTCACTGCCGGGGGATATATGTGGGCGCTTATTCCTGAAACAATAGAATATGGAGAGTACAGGACTGGGAAAAGAATGGGTGGGCTCATTTACGCTATAATCGGATTTTTCTTTAAGTTTGGTATGGCCTTAGGAGGAGTTGTTCCGGGTCTGGTTCTTGATAAGTTTGGATATGTAGCAAATCAGGCACAAACCCCAACGGCATTAATGGGGATTTTAATTACAACAACCATTATTCCCGTGTTCTTGCTTGTTCTAGCTTTAATTGATATTAATTTCTATAACTTAGATGAGAAAAAATATAAAAACATGGTTCGAGAATTAGAGAATAGAGACAAAGTTTATTTGGATCATATTGACGATTTCAAGGCTTAAAAAAGAAAATAAACTGAGGAGGAATTCCATATGAAAATTATCAATCCCGTACTTAAAGGATTCAATCCCGATCCAAGTATTTGTAGGGCAGGAGAGGATTATTATATCGCGGTATCTACATTTGAGTGGTTCCCGGGAGTCCAAATACACCACTCAAAAGATTTAGTAAATTGGCACTTAGTTGCACATCCATTACAGAGAGTTTCACAATTAGACATGAAAGGAAATCCAAATTCAGGTGGGGTTTGGGCACCATGTTTAAGCTATAGTGATGGGAAGTTTTGGCTGATCTATACGGATGTTAAGGTAGTAGATGGCGCATGGAAAGATTGTCACAATTATTTAGTTACTTGTGAAACGATTAATGGTGATTGGGGGGAGCCGATTAAATTAAATAGCTCGGGGTTTGATGCTTCTTTGTTCCATGATACGGATGGAAAAAAGTATTTATTAAATATGTTATGGGATCACCGTATTGATCGGCACTCATTTGGAGGAATTGTTATACAGGAATATTCTGATAAAGAGCAAAAATTAATCGGTAAACCAAAAGTTATATTTGAAGGAACGGATAGAAAACTGACAGAAGCTCCGCACCTTTATCATATCGGGAACTATTATTATTTATTAACTGCAGAAGGAGGAACACGGTACGAACATGCTGCTACAATTGCCCGTTCTGCAAATATAGAGGGGCCATATGAAGTTCATCCCGATAATCCAATCTTAACGTCATGGCATGACCCAGGAAATTCATTGCAAAAATGTGGTCATGCATCCATTGTTCAAACACATACAGATGAGTGGTATTTAGCTCATTTAACGGGACGTCCTATTCATCCTGACGATGATTCAATTTTTCAGCAGAGAGGATACTGTCCTTTGGGCAGAGAAACAGCTATTCAAAAACTTTACTGGAAAGATGAATGGCCCTATGTAGTAGGTGGAAAAGAAGGAAGCTTGGAGGTAGATGCACCTTCTATACCCGAAACAATATTTGAAGCAACGTACCCGGAAGTTGATGAATTTGAGGATTCAACATTAAATATAAATTTTCAAACTTTAAGGATTCCATTCACGAATGAATTAGGTTCATTGACTCAAGCGCCAAATCATTTACGATTATTCGGTCATGAATCATTGACCTCGACATTTACTCAGGCATTTGTAGCCAGACGCTGGCAAAGTCTCCATTTTGAAGCCGAAACTGCTGTTGAGTTTTATCCGGAAAATTTTCAACAAGCCGCTGGATTGGTGAATTACTACAATACAGAGAACTGGACGGCTCTTCAAGTCACGCATGATGAAGAACTTGGGCGCATTCTTGAATTAACAATATGTGACAACTTTTCTTTTTCACAGCCATTAAATAATAAAATTGTTATTCCTCGTGAAGTAAAGTATGTATATTTAAGAGTAAATATTGAAAAGGACAAATATTATTATTTCTATTCTTTTAACAAAGAAGATTGGCACAAAATTGACGTTGCACTGGAATCGAAAAAATTATCAGATGATTACATCCGTGGGGGAGGATTCTTCACAGGGGCCTTTATAGGGATGCAATGCCAAGATACCAGTGGTAATCATATTCCGGCCGACTTTAGATATTTTCGTTATAAAGAAAAATAATTTGCACATGAAAAAGGAGATTTCTATTTTAGAACTCCTTTTTCATATGAGAAGGTGCCTATGTCACTATTGCTTCAGAAATACTCCTAGAATAAAAAAACTCATCTTTAAAGATGAGCTGTCCATTCCATAAAAAATTACATTGTAATCATGTCCAGAAAATGATCAATCACAATGGAGGACATTCCTAATGCCGGTGCATTCTGTCCTAAGGAAGATGGCAATAATTCATAGCTATTGCCTATTTGGGAATAAACCCTTGATGATACTTCACTTCTCATTGAATTTAAAACCATAGGATGCGATTCAATTATGCTATTTCTTAAAATTACGGCTTGTGGGTTGAAAGTATTTAAAATATTGGTAAGGCCTATTCCTAAATAGAATCCAAAATTTTGTAATGCATTTAAGGTTCCGATATCATTCAGATGGGCGAGGTTTATGATATCTTGATAGGACAGTTTTTTCTCTTTGGTCTGAAGAGATTTTAATAAAGCCTTCTCTGAAGCATACAATTCCCAGCAGCCTCGGTTTCCGCAACTGCATTTAGGACCATTAAAGTCTATTGTCATATGTCCCATTTCTCCAGAGAAGCCGCTTACTCCTCTATATAAATGATTGTTGATAATAACACCGATCCCTATTCCTGTGCTGATACTTACGTAAATAATGTTATCGTGATTTTTTGCAGCTCCAAATACTTTTTCTCCATATGCGCCAGCATTTGCCTCATTTTCAATAAAAACAGGCACATTGTACTTCTCTTGTATCGAAGATTTTAAGTCAATATCTCTCCAGTTGGAGTTCGGAGTGAAAACAATTTTTTGATCTTTATCAATGAGTCCAGGCACGCAAATACCTATACCAATAAGCCCGTACGGAGATTGGGGCATTTGCGTAATAAAGTGATGAATCATATCAATCAAAATGTCTTTCGTTATTTCTGGAGAATTGGATTCCAAATGGCGGTATTGATCAAGAACGATTGTTCCTTCAAGGTCTGTTAAAATGCCATTAATATAATCCACACCAACATCTATTCCAACGGAGTATCCTGCCTTTTTATTAAAAACAAGCATGACAGGTCTTCTTCCGCCACTTGATTGTCCTTGACCTATTTCAAATACCATACTTTCTTTCATTAACGTGTTTACCTGTGATGAGACAGTTGATTTATTTAATCCAGTCATTTCAGATAATTTTGCTCTTGAAATAGGTGAATTTTTAAGGATTTCTTTTAATAATAACTTTTGATTTACTTTTTTGACAAAGGTTTGATCAGCGATATCCACTTCATCCACTCCATTTGTTTAATCTTTAAATTAAGTATCAACATAGTACATAGCGAATCTTCCCTTTATTATATCTAATGTGTTCATAAAAAACTAAAAAAAATATTGAAAATACTGACGAGGTTATATAAGATGAAAATAAGTTAGTTTGTTTAAACAACAAACTAATAGGTGATGTACTTACTATATGAAATAAAATGCATCTGTATTTGAATGAATTTATTTTTAAGGGGGAAATCACATGGCTCAATCTCATTCCAGTTCAATCAACTATTTTGGAAGCGCAAACAAAGTGGTTTACGAAGGGAAAGATTCGACTAATCCTTTAGCATTTAAATATTATAATCCTCAAGAAGTAATCGGCGGAAAAACGATGAAAGAGCATTTGCGATTTTCTATTGCCTATTGGCATACATTTACTGCTGATGGTACAGACGTTTTTGGAGCAGCTACGATGCAAAGACCATGGGATCACTATAAAGGCATGGATCTAGCGAAGATGAGAGTAGAAGCAGCATTTGAGATGTTTGAAAAACTAGATGCACCATTCTTTGCTTTTCATGACCGGGATATTGCACCAGAAGGCAGTACGCTAAAAGAGACAAACCAAAATTTAGATATGATCGTGGGCATGATTAAAGATTACATGAGAAATAGCGGCGTTAAGCTATTATGGAATACCGCAAACATGTTTACGAATCCCCGTTTCGTCCATGGTGCCGCGACTTCTTGCAATGCAGATGTGTTTGCGTATGCTGCAGCACAAGTGAAAAAAGGGTTAGAAACAGCAAAAGAGCTTGGCGCCGAGAACTATGTATTTTGGGGCGGCCGTGAAGGATATGAAACATTATTAAATACCGATTTAAAATTTGAGCTTGATAATTTGGCTAGATTTATGCATATGGCAGTGGATTATGCGAAGGAAATCGGGTACACAGGGCAGTTTTTGATTGAGCCAAAACCAAAAGAGCCGACCACCCATCAATACGATACAGATGCAGCAACAACCATTGCCTTTTTGAAGCAATATGGCTTAGATAATCATTTTAAATTAAATCTTGAAGCCAATCATGCCACATTAGCCGGGCATACATTCGAACATGAATTACGCATGGCAAGAGTACATGGTCTGCTTGGCTCTGTTGACGCAAACCAGGGTCATCCTCTTTTAGGCTGGGACACGGATGAATTTCCGACGGATTTATATTCTACGACATTAGCAATGTACGAAATCCTGCAAAATGGCGGCCTAGGAAGCGGCGGATTAAACTTTGACGCGAAGGTCAGAAGATCTTCTTTTGAGCCTGATGATCTAATATATGCCCATATTGCAGGGATGGATGCATTTGCAAGAGGATTGAAAGTTGCCCACAAATTAATCGAAGATTGTGTGTTTGAAGATGTGATTCAACATCGTTACCGCAGCTTTACTGAAGGGATTGGTCTTGAAATTATAGAAGGAAGAGCTAATTTCCACACACTTGAGCAATATGCGCTAAATCATAAAGCAATTAAAAACGAATCTGGAAGACAGGAGAAATTAAAAGCGATATTGAACCAATACATTTTAGAAGTATAACAGGATAAGCTCCAGATCCTGCTATCAATACCAAGTCACTGAATTACCCGTCATGATTCCTTTCCTATTGCTTGTTGTTATGACGGGTAACTTCTATAATTAGGATTTATTTAGAGTGAATGGTTTTTTAAAAGGGCAAGGAGTGAAAAAATGAAGTATGTCATTGGAATAGATCTTGGAACGAGTGCTGTTAAAACCATTTTAGTTAACCAAAACGGCAAGGTTTGTGCAGAAACGTCCAAAAGGTATCCGCTCATCCAAGAGAAGGCGGGATATAGTGAGCAAAATCCTGAAGACTGGGTTCAGCAAACAATTGAAGCATTGGCTGAATTGGTTTCTATATCCAATGTTCAAGCCAAGGATATTGACGGGATAAGCTATTCGGGACAAATGCATGGATTAGTACTGCTTGACCAAGATCGTCAGGTGTTACGTAATGCAATTCTTTGGAATGATACCAGAACAACGCCTCAATGTATAAGGATGACCGAGAAATTTGGCGATCATCTTCTTGACATCACAAAAAACCGTGTTTTAGAAGGGTTTACATTACCTAAAATGTTATGGGTAAAGGAACATGAACCTGAACTTTTTAAAAAAACTGCTGTGTTTTTGCTTCCGAAAGACTATGTGCGATTCCGTATGACCGGTGCCATTCACACCGAATACTCCGATGCAGCAGGAACTTTACTTTTACATATTACTCGCAAGGAGTGGAGCAATGATATTTGCAATCAAATTGGTATTTCTGCAGATATTTGTCCTCCGCTTGTTGAATCTCATGATTGTGTAGGGTCGCTGCTTCCGCACGTTGCCGCCAAGACCGGGCTATTAGAAAAAACAAAAGTGTACGCTGGGGGAGCAGATAATGCTTGCGGCGCTATTGGAGCAGGTATCCTTTCTTCCGGAAAAACATTATGCAGTATTGGGACGTCAGGGGTCATACTTTCCTACGAAGAAGAAAAAGAAAGAGACTTTAAAGGGAAAGTCCACTTTTTTAATCATGGAAAAAAGGATTCTTTTTATACGATGGGCGTCACGCTCGCTGCAGGATACAGCTTGGACTGGTTTAAAAGAACGTTTGCACCAAACGAATCGTTTGAGCAATTATTGCAGGGGGTGGAAGCTATTCCGATAGGAGCCAATGGACTGCTATACACTCCTTATTTGGTTGGTGAAAGAACGCCGCATGCTGATTCTTCTATTCGGGGAAGCTTGATCGGAATGGATGGAGCCCATAATAGAAAGCATTTTTTGAGGGCAATAATGGAAGGTATCACATTCTCTTTACATGAATCAATTGAGCTATTCCGCAAAGCGGGAAAATCAGTTCATACTGTTGTTTCTATTGGTGGGGGAGCTAAAAATGATACGTGGCTGCAAATGCAAGCTGATATTTTCAATACGAGGGTAATTAAGTTAGAAAATGAACAAGGGCCAGCTATGGGGGCTGCAATGCTGGCTGCCTTTGGAAGCGGATGGTTTGAATCCCTTGAAGAATGTGCAGAGCAGTTCATTCGTGAGGCTGCTGCATTTTATCCAAAGGCACAAAATGTTCAAAAATATAAAACACTATTTGATTTGTATAAGAACATTTATACTCACACAAAGGATCTCAATACAGCTTTGAAGAGCTTTCGAAAAAACTAATGATGTTATTGTCCGGAGATCAACCGAAAAACAATTAATGATCAATCATCATCAAAGGCCTTTGATGACATGGCTGCCTTCTTTTGAAAAGATGGTGAGAATAAGGTATCGCAACCTTTAAACAGTATTGGAGTGTCCAGCAGCAAAACGAACGAGCGGAACCGTATTCTGTCAGCGAACACTTCAAGAAGTGGGGAAGCTTAGGAGTGCCAATGGGTAAGATGTATGAAACCGCGCTAACGACGGTAGAGGGATCTCTTGATTTATGATGAAATAGGAAGGATGTTTACACACAAATAACCCCCTCACATTGACGTGAAGGGGTGTTTTTTATTGTTACTATACAGCGGAAATTTTACAGGCTAGTTGCATGATTTTAGCTTGATAAGCAGAATGGAAACTAGACACGCCATCATCTCTTTCTCATTCTTTGGAAACTGCATTCTGCTAGGTTTGCTGCTTTTTTTAACAAACAGTGTTTTCTATTTCACACAGCCATTAAATCCTCTGTTCGTCACATAACCGCTCTTACTCCAAATTGACAGTTTATCTGATTTTGCTTCTTGCTCATCTAGTCTGAATTGGTCTATGTATTTTGTGTTAGGCTCATATACATATGCTACTCTGGCCAATCCCTCTTTCAATAATGTCTCTTGAACAGATTTGCCGTCAACATAAACGTATGCTAACAGTCTTCCATACTTATCTCTGCGATCGCCTTTATCAAATTCCAGCTGTAGCTTACCGCTGTTGACCAATTCTTTATTTCGTTTCGACGCATCCTCACCGTATGGTTGAACACAAGAATTTGGTTTCTTCGTCTCAGGTGTATCAACGAGCAAGTAGCGAACTGTGTCTTTCTTTCCGTTGTAAATAACCTTAATCGTATCTCCATCTATTGCTCTATCTAATGTAACATTGACCAATTTCTTCTGCTTTTTTGAATGAGGCGTGCCGGCCTTTTGTTCTGTCTGATTATATTCATTAGATTGAGTATCTTGAGAGACTTGCTCCGTCCCATTAGAATCTGAATGGTTTTTGGCTGCGTGATGTGATCCGCAAGCTGCCAAAGTAATACTTAAAACGATTGCGATCATACTGATCAAAATCTTCTTCATATTGATTCCCTCTTTATCATTTTCTCTTTTCGCGATTAAACATCATCATTATAACGATATGGACATTTTTTGTGAATGGAAAACTTCAAGGGAACTTATAACACTCAAATTGCCAATAGTTAACTTCACAACGAGATGATCAAAACATCACCATCACATAGCGGAAATAAATAATCCTGAAAATAATATTGACTGAAAATGCTTTTGGAATTATGATAATATGAGAAATGACAATGATGTGACAAAAACATTACTACAACATAACAATTAATAGCTTAGGTTTATTCTATTGACTAAAAATGTAAACGGTTAAAAATCCAGAGGCGAAAATCTAAGATAGAGATGACTTTAGTTTTGACTCAATATCCACACTGAAAGAGCTTATTAAGTATTCTTAATAAAGGCAGGGGAAATGGATATGAATGAACATCGAAATCGAAGGTTGAAATTAATAATGATTTCAGCAACTTTTGGAGGGCTTCTCTTTGGATATGACACCGGAGTTATAAATGGAGCTTTACCTTTTATGGCAAGGCCAGATCAGCTTGATTTAACACCGGTTACAGAAGGGCTTGTTACGAGTATTCTTTTATTAGGTGCCGCGTTTGGAGCGTTGTTATGCGGAAGATTGGCTGATCGATATGGCCGCCGTAAAATGATCCTTAATCTTTCCTTTTTATTTTTCCTGGCATCACTGGGAACAGCGTTAGCACCTAACGTTTTCATCATGGCGGTCTTTCGTTTTTTACTGGGGCTGGCTATTGGAGGAGCCTCGGCGATGGTGCCGGCCTTTTTAGCAGAAATGGCACCGCATGAAAAGAGAGGGCGTATGGTAACCCAAAATGAACTAATGATTGTTGGCGGGCAATTTTTAGCATATGTTTTTAATGCGATCCTCGGTGTAACAATGGCAAATACGGGACATGTTTGGAGATACATGCTTGTCATTTGTGCTGTACCGGCTATCATGTTATTTGCCAGTATGCTTAAGGTACCAGAAAGCCCCCGATGGCTAATCTCCAAAGGCAAAAACAGTGAGGCGCTGCGAGTTCTTAAACAAATTCGAGAAGATAAACGTGCAGAAGCTGAATGTAGAGAAATTCAAGAAGCGGTAGAAAAAGATACAGCACTAGAAAAGGCATCACTCAAGGACTTTTCTACACCATGGCTGCGCCGTCTTTTATGGATTGGAATCGGTGTTGCCATAGTGAATCAAATTACAGGTGTGAACTCGATTATGTATTATGGCACACAAATCCTTAAAGAATCTGGTTTTGGTACAAAAGCGGCTTTAATCGCTAATATTGGAAATGGGCTGATATCAGTTATTGCAGTTATATTTGGGATTTGGCTGGTCGGAAAAGTGAGACGGCGTCCAATATTATTGATTGGTTTGGCGGGGACGACTACAGCGCTCCTATTGATTGCGATTTTCTCAATTGTGCTTGATGGATCTATGGCACTTCCTTATGTAGTGCTTTCTTTGACCGTTTTATTTCTTGCCTTTATGCAAGGGTGTGTAGGACCTGTGACTTGGCTTGTCATAGCGGAAATATTCCCTCAAAGGTTAAGAGGACTTGGTTCTGGGATAAGTGTTTTTTTCCTTTGGATATTAAACTTTGTGATCGGTTTTGCTTTCCCGATCTTGCTTAGCTCTGTAGGTTTGTCTTTTACATTCTTTATATTTGTGGCTTTAGGTGTATTGGCAATCGGTTTTGTATACAAATTCATGCCGGAAACAAAGGGGCGTACACTTGAAGAATTAGAAGAGCATTTTCGTTCTCGACACGATCATAATACTCCTGAACAATCAATTATTGAGGTATAAATATGTTGAAAATCTCTCTTCTTATAGGAGGGATTTTTTTAGTTTCAGAAAAAACAAAATCCCTCTGGTAGAGGGATTTTGATTCAGAATTTTAAGATGTTCTACACGTATAATACTGGAGTTGATACTTTAAAAATCTCGCCATCTCTTATATAAAAACGAGGGATGCGGCGGCTTAATGTAGACACGACTTCATAGTTAATCGTATTGAGCATTTCAGCCACTTCATCAACGGAAATCTCGGCTCCTTTTTGCTTACCGTAAATCACGACTTCTTCTCCTTGTTTACCTTCACCGTTTTCTCCTAAACTGACCATGATCATATCCATTGTTACTCTTCCCGCCACTGGCACTCGTTTTCCGCGATGAAGAACAAACCCGCGATTGGAAAGGGCACGAGAATAGCCGTCAGCATAGCCAATCGGGAGTGTAGCAATTACTTCATTAGGTTCTGCGACGTATGTAGCACCATAGCTAACGGTTCGGGGTTCTGTACGCATGGTTTTCACATAAGCGATGCGCGCCTTTAAACTTAACGCAGGTTCAAGCTTAACGAGATTTAGTTGTTTAATATAGGCTGAAGGATATAAACCATATAAGCCGATACCTAAACGGATCATATCAGCGCTAAATTCCGGAAATGCGATAGCTGCAGCCGTGTTGCACATATGCACGGTGGGCAGCTCAATCCCCTGTTTTTGTAAAAAGCTGAGAAAACTGATGAATTTTTCGTGCTGCAGCTTTGTGAGTGTTGTGTCCGGTTCATCAGCTGTCGAAAAATGTGTGAAAATCCCTGTCCATCTGAGGAATTTACTTGCCTTTAAGGCTTTCACTACTTCTAAAAGTTCTTCCTTTGTGCGTACACCTAATCGTCCCATGCCGGTATCCACGTTAATATGAATGGCCAGCCGGTTAGCACTCGCTTCTTTTTCCAATATCTCGTTTGCTTCTTTCATCCAATCAACCTGAAATGCTGATAATGTTATATTCCAAGCTGCTGACTTCTTTACACAACTAAGGGATGTAAAACCAAGCACAAGGATAGGCGCTGTAATCCCAGCTTTTCGTAAAACGATTCCTTCCTCCACACTGGCAACAGCGAGCTCACTCGCCCCGTGTTCCAGTGCATGGCGTGCCACTTCTATAGACCCGTGACCATAACCGTTCGCTTTTACGACAGCCATAATTTTGCTCTTATGTGGAATATGACGGCGAATCGCTCGCAAATTCTTTTTAACGGCATCAAGATTGACTTCGATCCAAACTTCTCGGCAAAGCTTTATCATCAACGCTTCCTTCCTTCTTATGGATTATAAATACCACCTATTGCCGCAAGAATAAATGTTAATTGTTGGATGATTCGATCTTATTTTATTCAACTTTATTTGAAATCATTCAACAGCAAATCCATGTGATACGAGAAGGTGCTTATCAATGTTCGAATAGCAAGTACGGGATACATGAGGCTTGTAAGTGGGGTGTTAATGGATACGGCGACCGAGGATTACAAAAATGATTATTTGTTTTGGGACATTTTTTTCTAAGGGTAGATGATAACGAGAAATCTAATCAGGAAATACTTACCGTTGTTATGAACATTGGAAGAACCTTTTAAATGAGAAGGGCTGAGAAAATTCTGTAAAAGATAATCGGTTGAAAAGGCAGTCGATTCCTTGTTCCATAAACCTAACATTAGAGTATATAATTAAACTCGTATTCACAAAAATCGTTTAAGCAAGGGGTATACTTGAATAGGGGAGTTAGTTTTCAAATACCGAATGAATATGGAAATTTTCTATGGAGAATACTGCAGCCGGTAGAAATAGCTAATTATAGGTGGCAAACGAGTGGGGAATCTTATTTTGTTGTAGAAGGAGAGCTCGATGATGAGGAGCTTTTTCATGACTACGCAATTGTTGAAGGGGCAGTTTTTGAGCAACAATTAAAAACGAATCAGTACTATACCATTTTCGTTGAACTGAAAGCATTTCCATATGGAAAAATGGTTAATCAAGTCAATACATATGAAGAGTTTGCTGACAGTGATTGCGAACTTGTCCTTTTGATAGCAGATAATAGTTACGTTTCGATTTACTGTAAAAACAAAAAAATTATTGAAAAACTGTACTTCAATGCTTTACAGAATGATTTTGAAGACGTTCAATTTATAACTGATGAAAATGACACAAGAACAAGCCTTACTGTATGATACTCAATAAAAATTAAAGGAGCTAGTACATGACAATGCAAATTAAAATCAAGTATCTAGATGAAACACAAACAAGAATCAGCAAAATTGAGCAGGGAGACTGGATTGATCTTCGGGCAGCTGAAGATGTAACAATCAAAAAAGATGAATTTAAGCTTGTCCCATTAGGTGTTGCAATGGAGCTGCCTGAAGGTTACGAAGCACATGTCGTCCCTCGTTCAAGTACATATAAGAACTTTGGCGTTATTCAAACAAATTCAATGGGTGTTATCGATGAGTCATATAAGGGAGACAACGATTTCTGGTTCTTTCCCGCTTATGCATTGCGTGATACTGAAATTAAGAAGGGTGATCGTATCTGCCAGTTTAGAATCATGAAGAAAATGCCGGCGGTTGAATTGGTTGAAGTCGAGCATTTGGGAAACGAGGATAGAGGAGGACTCGGTTCAACAGGTACTAAGTAAACAAAATAAATCCTTGGCTGTCTTCATGCTGTGTGATTGATCAATGGAGGTTTCAGCCAAGGTACAAAGAAATACTTTTATCTAAATTTTTATAAGTAGGGGAAGGCAACTACAAACTAGTAATGCCACTAATAATAAGCCAAGTTAAATGACATGTGTTCATTAATAATTGAATTTACAGCAGCCATGAGAACAAGTTCAAAATATAAGATGAAATGAGACATAAGACTTCACAAAAAAATCTGAGTATCGTCGATAAATATCATAAAAAAGCCCCCGGTATGTCGCCGGGGAATAAATAGACGTTTAAGAGATTTAGTGATGTTTTTTATATGATTCGACAAAATCATAATAATGATCATCGTCATCATAATACTTTTTTTCGTAATGATAATCGTGATCATCGTAATACTTTTTATCATGGTCATAATACTTTTTATCATAATCATAATGTTTTTTATCATGATCATAATACTTGTCGCAATCATAATGCTTCTTATCATTGTCGTAATACTTTTTGTAATATGTTTTTTTCCAAGTGTAATACTCTTCTTTATATTTTTTATAATAACCCAATTAAATTCCTCCTTTATGTTATTCGAATTTAATTTATGAAGTTTAAATGATATGGTATGGTCAAATGAAATAAGAATAGTAAAAAGAGGCTGTTTAAAACACTTTCTGAAAAACAAAACGGATAGCTGTTTAAGAGCGAGAGAGAGCACTCAATCACTGTAAAATAATAGTAAAGTGTATAGAAAAGATTAGTATAAGTAAAAAGGGACTTTCTCATTGAAGAATATTTGAACGTTATGGTTAAGATTCAAGAGCTCTATGATGTGATTTTTAACACTGCTTTTGAAGGGTTTAGAGTTAGACATCAAAAACAAACATCAAAACCGGTTAGAAACAGATCATATAAGGAATGAACCGCTGCCAAATATCATAAAAAAAATGAATGAAATTAGAGAGAATTTATTTTAAAGAAAGCCCAATTGCACATGGACAAATGACAATTGATATTGAGGTAAAATACAATACATTAAATCAGAAAAAGCTATTGGAGGATTTAATGTGTTTAGACAATTTCCAATTTGGTATACACAAACACCTGACTATTTGAATTTTTATGTGCCGCAATATCAAACCATTTCTTATAATCCTCAACAATGTTATCAACGGTGTATGTACCAAACTGGCGGTAACTATGAGCTATGTGACAGACTATGTTATGGAGAAATACAGGTGTAAAAGAGGGGGTTATTAACTCCTCTTTAAACACACAGTGAGTGGAATAAGATCCTCACTTTATCTGCGAGTGCTTAGTATTTGCGATAATATTGCATTCGTAATAAATTATGCTTAGAACTGAAAATGAAAGAAGGATATGAATAGTTATGACGCAATTCGATAAACAATACAATTCAATTATAAAGGATATTATAAATAATGGAATCTCAGACGAAGAGTTTGATGTGAGAACCAAGTGGGACTCAGATGGAACACCGGCACATACTCTAAGTGTAATCAGTAAGCAAATGAGATTCGACAACTCAGAGGTTCCGATTTTAACGACAAAAAAGGTTGCCTGGAAAACAGCCATTAAAGAGTTGCTCTGGATTTGGCAGCTGAAATCTAATGATGTTAATGATTTAAACAAGATGGGCGTACATATTTGGGATCAGTGGAAACAAGAAGACGGCACCATCGGACATGCATATGGATTTCAGCTGGGGAAGAAAAACAGAAGTCTAAATGGAGAAAAAGTGGATCAGGTAGACTATCTTCTTCATCAATTGAAGAACAACCCGTCTTCACGCAGACATATTACAATGCTGTGGAATCCTGATGATTTAGACGCAATGTCCTTAACGCCATGTGTATACGAAACTCAATGGTATGTGAAGCAAGGTAAGCTCCACCTCGAGGTAAGAGCACGGAGCAATGACATGGCATTGGGAAATCCATTCAATGTATTCCAGTACAATGTGTTGCAGCGCATGATTGCTCAAGTGACTGGTTATGAGCTTGGTGAATATATCTTTAACATTGGGGATTGCCATGTGTACACACGTCATATAGACAATTTGAAAATTCAAATGGAAAGAGAACAGTTTGAAGCACCTGAACTATGGATCAATCCTGAAGTGAAAGATTTTTATAACTTTACCATTGATGATTTCAAATTAATCAACTATAAACATGGGGCCAAGCTTTTATTTGAGGTAGCGGTTTAATGCTGCCTTTTTATTGTTATTTTTCAGAATATAAGCTGGCATTAGGCTAAAAATGAAGAAATTTCTTCTTCATATTTCTATAAACAAATAGTAAACAAAATTGGAGCCCAACGCGAAACAAAAGGATTGTTAGAAGCGTTGGGTTCTCTTAGTACAAGTGAACAACGATTGCGTGGTCTGAAAAATTAAACGAACGATATGAAAAGGCCATTGGTTTTATAAGGTGTTAATTCCTCCTATTAATATCATAAGGCTCAAGAAAATTGTAATGAAAAGAAAAGCCCATACTATAGCTGAAAAAGGATTGTTGAGTCCCATCCTTTCTTTCCAATTTATATTAGTGGATCGATTGGTTTTGTATTTTATTAACTGGATACATAAGATCACATTAAAAAAAACTGAAATAACAAGAGCTATAACTAAATAAAGGTTCATTTTCATCAACCTTTCTAGGTTTTTTAAACACTTGAATAGCTTAATTGTAAACCTAATATTAACATATACATATTTCACCTTAAAAGACCAGCATCGTGCAATGAATACAATTACTTTGTGCAGTTCTAGGTTATTTGTTTTTATTATGAAACTTTTTGGTCCCTGGCTAAAATTCAACTAAAAATGAAAAGATTGAAATTATCCATGATTGTGTTTCTGCGATGGATTGCCTTAAAATTTGGTAGGGATGAACAAGCACTATATTAAATAATACTATACCAATGAATTTCTATTAGAAAAATTCATAATATTTTAAAATAACCATTTAAATATATTTCTAGAAATTGTATACTTATATGGTACTAAATGAATACATAGAAAGGACTGTTGTCGATGAAAAAAGTTTTTTGTAAGTTAGCCATTAGTTCTATAGCTCTATTTACCCTATCTCTTCCTAATGGCAATGTATTAGCTGCTGAAAAAGGGGAAGAAAAACCTGTCTCAATTAAAGGCGTTGAGTCACAAGTGCATACTGTATTTGCAAACGAGACAACTGGGGTAAAAAGCAATTTAGGAGGAGGGGAGTTTACTGCGCAATTTGTGAATGATTTTCGTAATGTTAAGATGAATGTAAAAACATATAAAAGCTGGTCTAGCTTTAAAAGAGTTTCTGATAATATAGCAACGGGGAGTAAAGGAGGATCTATTACTGCAAACAAAACAGTTACTTTTACAACAACTGTCAGCGGATCTATAAGTGGTTTAGGAATATCCACTGCAGGCTCTGTAGCTAGCTCTAAAGGATACACTCTAAATGTTGGAGCGAATAAAAGAGTCTATATGGCATATAGAGTTAGGTATAATGTAGAAGAAGGGTACAATTGTCGTAAGGATATAGTTACTGGTAAATGTGTATCAAAGAAAAAATACGTAGTTAAAAAACCTATGTATGGAGAATATGCACTGAAAAACTATTAATTTTATATAAAAAAGATTAGCTATAAAAGCTAATCTTTTTTATTAAGAAGGAAATATCCTAATTTTGAAACGAGATACAAAGTGAAAGCAATCATTAATGTTCTCGATATAACAATTCCATGAATAGCCAAATCATATCCAGCAGGTATCAAAGCTTTTGTATTAAACATAAAATACATTGATACCAGAAGAGCAATAATAACTAAAATAATTCCAAAAAGACCTATTTTTCCGTATTTCATACAAATTCCACCCTATATTAAAATATGATAAATAACCAAAGGAGCTGAAGATTTCGATAATTCACTTTACAATCATCAAGCAATGACCAACATCGAACCTCAGTTGGTGTAATTGTCAACTTAAGCTTCAAGTTAGTTATTTTTGTAATTAAAAAAATAATTGAAAGCCCCATAAATAAGGGGCTTTTAATTTATGTAGTTCTATAGTAATTGAATTAATCATACCAAAGTTATTTCAAAATTTCAACTTTTGCTTATGATGTTTTTATCATCGAAACAAAAATGTCTTAATTCTAACGCTGTTCAAATAAATTTTCATATAAAAAGGAAGTACTACTGTTCGTAAATCTATATAGGGAGTGGATTCCGACACGGTTTTTTATGGAGATGGAAAATTAATTATAAAACCGCCAGACAATGCTGGCGGCTTTTTGCTGCTTCGTTTATTTATTAACAGAGATCGTAACGTTATTTCCTGCAACTGAAACCTTTGCGAAATCCTGTGTATCTACCACAGGAGTGACGGCTTTATTGTCGATTGTGATGTTGTTAAAAGATGTCGAAAAGGTTGCTTTGATCGCATCACGCTGGCTTTCATACGAAACAGCCGCGGTAGCAAGGGTTTTCCATTTTGAAATCGTGCCGATGTTGGTTCCTTGAATTTCTGTGATAATCCGTCCGGTGTAGCCGTCATTGTTCGTTCCCCAAAGGGTCATGCGCGTATTGCCGTTTAAGTTTTTATAGATTGTCATTTGGACTGTGCTTCCAGGGCGGAAGCCTTTATTGTATGTGAATTTGTCTTTTCCTTCGATGTACGTTTCTTCATTTTTGGACCCAACCTTCATGAGGGGCTTCCAGACGTTGTATTGTTTGCTGTACTGAAGCCCGATATCGGCTTCAGTTCCGCTTGTTGCCCTAAAGCCAGAATAAATATAGGGAGTGGAGACCGAGTCGTTGTTTTTGACAGTTTCAGGAAGCGTAATTTTAGCTGTAAAAACGGCGCCCGTACTGTTCAGGTAGACACGGCCGCCGATTCCGTTAGGCAGCTGGGATGCTGCTTTTGCGACTTGAGCGTCTGCCGCGGGTAAGCCTGGTATACCTGATGAAAGGGTTCCGAAAAGAACTGCTGTTCCTACTGCACCTGCAATCAATACTTTTTTCACCAAAATTCCCCCTTTAGATAGTGGTTTCGCCATTTATTATACCTTATTTTGGAACTAGATTGATGTATATAAATAGACAAAATATTTCATTTTGAATGATGTTAGGGACGAAAAGCTTCTCCAATCTGAAAGCTATGTAACTTTATCAGAGGAAAGAACGAGATCACAATCGTTTTAACCGATTTGAAATTTTCCTCAAAATAAAAGTACAAATGCTTAAAGAAACGATCATTAAAAGAATGCCCGCTATCGTTTCCCAGCCTGTAAAAAAGAGGTGACGTTTCATCAATGTCTGTCCTTGTAAAATGATAAAAGCACAGATACCGTCTAAGAAAAGAAAACAAATACTTAGGATTGCTAACGCTTTACGTGAGTATGTTTTCATGTCGTCTTTAAGGTACAGCAATACGAAAACAAAGCAGATAACATTGGCTATTGTGCTTATCACCTCAAAGCTTTTCATGACAACTGATATAAATAGACAAAGTAAAATGAGATAAAATACGGTGTTTCTATACAAAAAACCTCTCCTTTTATGTATGATCCTCAAAGAGTTTATAAAAGTTTCTTTGTAACAGCAATAAACTGAATGCGCTCACTTATGAACTAACTAAACTATGTACTAAATTTTCATTATTGTTTTTTAGATTCAGTCACCAAGGTTTTCATAGAAAGGGAAGATTCAGAAATATACATATAGTCATAAACAAAAAAGACCCGGCAATAGCCGGGGGAAAGTAAAAACGAGGAGATGTTAATGGCGTTTAGTAGTGTTTTTTATGCTTTTTATACTCTACAACATAATCATAGTCTTTTTTATCGTGATCATAATATTTTTTATCATAGTCATCATATTTTTTGTCGTAATCACAGTCATCATATTTTTTATCATGGTGGTCATAGTATTTTTTATCATATTCGTAATACTTCTTATAATACGTTTTTTTGACCGTATAATACTCTTCTTTGTATTTTTTGTAATAACCCATATATACTCCTCCTTTATTTTTACTACGCTTTATTATACGGCGAGTAGATTTTGCGGCTTGGACAGTTAAAATCATAGAAGGAAAAAAGGGCTGTCCAAATGATTAAAAAAAGACAGATGACACAAAAACAAATCAAAATAAAGAGCCGATTTTTCATCGGCCCAAACGATTTATCCTACATTTGTTTGTCTTCTTTGTTTTCTGAGTCATTTTTTCTGATATCCTGAGTCAGTCCGCTTGTTGCTTGTTTAAATTCTGATAAGGCTTTTCCTGCTGCACGGCCAAGAGCCGGCAGTTTATCAGGCCCAAATACTAAAAAACCCACAAACAAAATAACGAGTATTTTTGTGAAGCTTAATTCCATATCCTTTTCCCCCTGATTGAAGTACAACCTTTTAAACAAATTATAAGAGATAGCAGTACAAATGGGAATGCATTTATTTTGAACATTTTAAAACCAGCACAAAGGCAGATTCATAAAACGGCTGCTGCTGAATATAATGTCCAATGCCACCTGCCTAAGAAGCAGGGAGGCAGGCTGGATCAATTATGTAGCTCTGCCGAAAATGATACAAACGTATCTGCGGCTATCATTGAAATAGAGGAGTGATGTAGCTGATGAGATTCACTAAGGTAGTTGGATTTTTGTCTGTTTTAGGGTTGGCTGCCGTTTTTCCATTAACGGCACAAGCAGAAAAAGCCGGAACTGCGGGGGCTGGAGAGTGGGATAAGTTGGGGACTTACACATATACTTACTCAAGTCCGACGGTATACTCGACCGGAGGAGATTTTAGAGTGTGCCTTTCAGGAAGCACTCCTTTTTCTGTTTCACTGCACTTATATGAGGATGATCCCGGTGACAATCCTGATGATTATGTAGGGGCAAACTATTTTTCACCCGGAGAATGCCACACCTTTGGCAGTATTGGAAAATTTGTAGATGGGAGCAATAACAAGGCCGAGTTCTTTGTTACCGATTACTCTGGTAAATCTAAAACTGTTACGTTTTATGATTGATGGACTCAAATTGTGAAGTATAACCCTTGAAAAAAACAAAAAAGAGAGATACTCTCTCTTTTTTATTCTTCGATAGCCTTACGAAGCCGTTCATTTACAATGCCAGTCCAGCCGCCATCCATCTTGCCGCGAACGACGGAGCTTTTCTCGTTTGCTTTGCCGATCACTTCATTCGGCTCTTTCCAGCCGCTGTGAATAAGGGTAAACCCTGTCTTTTCCCTTAAGTCTTCTAATTGAAAGGTAACGACCCATCCTTCTGTATCCCATTCAAAAGAAAGTTCAGTTGGAGCTTGAACAGCCAAAACTTTACAAGGGGACGGCCCAAACGGTGATTGTAAGTGAAATTCTTGTCCTTCTTTGAGCTGAAAGTCATTGGGCATAAACCACTTGGCAATGCCTTCTGAAGTAGAGACTGTCTCCCAGACTTTCTGAATGGGAGCCTCTAGGGTAATGCTTTTTGTAATATCTGGTAATTTATTTTCGTTGTTTTGAGCCATTTCGTTTACCTCTTGACAAATGATGTTTTTTCAATTCAATCATATAATAACTAATAAGATCATGTCCATAGCGTGATTATTTATGCTAGAGCTGCTGTTCAACAGCGTGTCAGTCGCCAGTCTGATCTGTGAATGGGAGAATTCTGCATGTTCGAGAAAGAGAGAGACGTGTATGTTGTCATTTCGTTCATGCTTGTTTGCTCAGCCGCAACTGTTATGTTTGAACTGGAATTCCTGTTCAGCCAATTTATTTTGCGATTTTTGTTTTAATAGTAAATGAGCCATTTTCTAAAACAGGAGGTTTTTTATGCTTGGAAAAATCAAAGCAGCCATTGATAACAGTCCAGGGAAGCCGGCCAGAATTTTAGTTAGTGAAAAAGCGTTTCAGCAATTAGAGGAAGAAATGCGCTTTGTTTACGTTTCCAAACCGAAAACGATAATGGGGATTCCTGTGGAAGTTTCAGATCAGGCAGAAAGCTTCAAGCTGGAATTTTAGTTTTCCCAAACTGCTAAAAGGCTCATTTTGTGTTAATTATGCAAAATGGTCAGGTTGATTTCTTTAAAAGCATGATGAAATGTTCATCATGCTTTTTTTATTGAGAAAAAAGACGAACATAAAAAATAGGTATACGGGAAAAATAATCCTATTAGAGAGAGGGGAAATGACAGATGGATAACATGATATCAACACTTACTGATTGGAATGTGTGGTTTCAAGCGTTAGTAGTATTTCTCGTTCCATATGTAATCTATAAAGTGTTTACTTGGATTCATGTATAAGAAGGTGCAATGATGAGGTGGCGGAACAATCAGTACAAAACAAAGAAGCAGCATAAATCAGATTATTCGACAGCTGAAAAGCAGGATCAGGATGTGTTAACCGGTAACATCGGATACGACTTAGAACATGTAAAAAGAAAAATAGGACATAACGGGGACGTTCATTTCCGTGAGCTTGAAATCACTCAATTACATGTGAAAGCGGCATTGATCTTTGTTGAAGGACTGTCTGATCAGGACTTGATTAATAAAGGACTATCAGTGTTAGTCATGAATCAACCTAATCAGGTAAGCGATGAAATTTCTCAATCCGGCAAAGGTATTTTAACTTCGAAACAGATAAAAAATCAAATCGTATCAATCGGTGATGTCATAGAATCAGAGAAAATCAGTGATATCGTGTTGAATGTTTTCATTGGTTCGACAGCGCTTCTCATTGATGGAATACCGCAGGCCTTTCTTCTGGGAACTGTAAAAAAACAAAATCGAAGTATCGAGGAGCCGCTTTCAGAAGCGCTTGTCAGAGGGCCGCGCACAGGCTTTACAGAAGAGTTGAGTACGAATACAGCTCTTTTGAGACAGCAAGGAAAAAATGATCAATTAACATTGCAGAGATTTGAAGTAGGAACACGATTAAAAAAGGATTTAATCATCGCTTATATGAATGACATTGCAGATCCAAAAGTAGTCGAGGAAGTAAGAAAAAGAGTGAGAGGGATTGAGATCGATCATTTGCCGGAGTCAGGCTACGTTGAACAGTTAATTGAGGATAATTATTTGAGCCCGTTCCCGCAAGTACAGAGTACAGAACGTCCTGATCGCGTCATAAGCGGATTAATGGAAGGAAGAGTAGCCATTCTGCTTGACGGCACTCCGTTTGCTTTGATTGTTCCAGTCACTTTCAGCATGATGCTTCAATCGCCTGAAGATTATTATGAACGGTGGTTCCCGAGCTCGCTCATCAGATTGCTGAGGTTCATCGCAGCAATGATAACGTTATTCGCACCCGCTTTATATATATCATTTATTTCTTTTCATCCGGGGTTAATTCCGACCAAGCTGGCGATTTCAATTTCCGGGACGCGCCAAGGTGTTCCGTTCCCATCTCTGATTGAAGCCTTATTTATGGAAGTCGCGATTGAAATTTTAAGAGAGGCGGGGCTTCGTTTGCCAAAACCAATTGGACCCGCAATAGGCATAGTTGGCGGATTAATCATCGGGGAAGCAGCTGTGCAGGCGGGAATTGTCAGTCCAATCATGGTCATTGTTGTTGCGCTCACAGCAATTTCTTCATTTGCCATCCCGCATTATAGCACAGGTATAGCACTTCGGATGCTTCGGTTTGGCGCGATGTTTTGTGCGGCGGTGTTTGGATTGTTTGGAGTCATTATGTATTATCTGCTGCTAAGCAGCCATGTCGTAAAGCTAAAGAGCTTTGGTGTGCCATACGCAAGTCCGGCAGTGCCCTATCACTTAAAAGATTGGAAAGACTTTGTTATCAGAATGCCTCTTTTAGTCATGAAGCGCCGGCCTAAAATGATGAATACAGATAATACAAAACGGGTGAAGTGATGAACTCGACAGGATGGTGATAAAGTCTCATGTTCAGCCCAACCAGTAAAATCACAACCGCTCAGGCAACGATTATCATCATTAATTATATGCTTGCTGCCGGAGTTCTTACGCTCCCTCGGACAGTAACAGAACAAACACAATCTCCTGATGGATGGATTTCAGTTTTATTAGGCGGGGTTCTAGCGGTAATAGCCGGGATGATTATAGTTAAATTAAGCCAGCAGTATCCTCAGGAGACCTTTTATGAATACTCCCGACATATTGTAGGAAAATGGCTCGGGCATCTGATCAGTATTGTTTTTATTACTTATTTTCTGGCACTCGGTGCATTTGAAGTCAGAGTCATGTCCGAAATCGTGGATTTTTTTCTCCTCGAAGGGACACCGTCTTGGGCCATCATTATGACAGTTCTTTGGATTGGGCTTTATTCAATTACACAAGGCCTAGATCCGATTGCACGGCTTTTTGAAATGATTTTTCCGATTACGGTCATCATCTTTTTAACGATAGCCCTCATGAGTTTAGGCATATTTGAGATCAACAATTTGCGTCCTGTATTAGGTGATGGAATCATGCCGGTTCTCAGAGGAGTAAAGACAACGAACCTTTCATTTACATGTTCAGAAATTATGCTCATTTTAGTAGCATTTATGAAAAAGCCGAAAAATGCGGTGAAAGCGGTTGTGATCGGGACAGGCGTTGTGACCAGTTTTTATATGATTACGCTAATTATGGTAATCGGTGCACTATCAGTTGAGGGAGTTGTGACGAGAACATGGCCGGGGCTTGACCTGATGAGAAGTTTTGAAATACCTGGTTTAATATTTGAACGGTTTGAATCATTCCTGCTTGTGATTTGGATTATGCAGCTTTTTGCTACGTTTATTATCACTTTTTATGCAGCTTCCCTGGGAGTCTCACAAGTTTTTAAAAAGAAACCCCTTTCATGTATGTTTGTGCTGCTTCCTGTTATTTATATCCTCTCTTGCATGCCGAAAAATGAAAATGACGTCTTTATATTGGGCGATACGGTCAGTCATATCGCTTTGTATATATTTGGCGCTTTGCCGATTTTGCTGTTAGTCATTTCGAAATGGAGGAAAAGAGGTGAAAAGTAAACTAAAACGTCAATTGCCTGCTATGGTCATGGTATGTCTGCTGATGATTTGCGTAACAGGATGCTGGAGCAGTCGGGAAATAGAAGATCTGGGTCTCACATTCGCTATCGCAATTGATAAAGGAAAAGAAACGAACACTGAAAAAGAGTTAAAAGAAGAGGGCGGGAGCTATCCGAAAAAAGACAACATTACGCTGACCTATCAATTTGTTAATGAAAAAGCGGCAGGCGCGGGCACAAGCGGGGGAGGCGGTAGCGGACAAGGAGCGCAAAAAGCGTATATTAATATAAGTGAAACAGGGGATTCATTACAGCAGATCGGAAGTGAGGTTGCATTAAGACGGGACCGAGAAGTGTTTAGCCCGCATTTAAAAGTTGTTGTCATGAGTGAAGATGTGCTGCACACATTTCCTATCGACGAAATGCTGGATCAATTTTTTCGTGATAATGAAATCAGGCTGAGCTGTCTTGTTTTATCTGCTAAAGGGGAAGCAAGAGACGCTCTCCAGCTGAAAGAGAACGGAGAAATTCCGGCATTTCGGCTGATTGGATTAGGTGAAAATGAACATAAAGTTTCCAGAATTCTTCCCCCTATGACACTCGCGAAACTAATTGGAAAACTGCATTCTGGCAGCAGCTTTTTACTGCAAAATGTGGTTGCGGCGAATGGAGCGGTCAAGTATTCCGGAGCAGCTGTAATCAACGGAAAATCGAAAAAAATGATAGGCACTTTAAATGAATATGAAACTGAGGGAATTACATGGATTAGAGGAGAAGGGAAAGGCGGAGTTGTCAAAAGCCATGATAAAAAGAGCCAACAAACGATAGCGTACGATATCAATAAAATCAAAAGCAAAATTCAGCCAATCGTAAAAGGGAAAAATATTTCATTCCATGTCGATATTGAATCAGAAGGCGATTTGGTTGAAAACTGGAACACAAAAGAGGCGTTGGACACCCAGTTTATAGATCGTCTCGAAACGACTATTGAAAACGAAGTAAAGAAAATAGTTGGTCAGGTATTAAAAAAAATTCAGCGTGATTATAAAGCAGATGTTGCGGGTTTTGATGAATCTTTAAGACTTACATATCCCCACTTATGGAAAAGGGTGAAAAATAACTGGGATGACACCTTCAGTAAAGCCGACATCACATACAGTGTGAACGTCACAATTACTCATTACGGCACGGTTAAAACTCAGTAATGAATCCCAAGGAAGAGAAGGAAACCTCTCTTCTCTTTTTTATACTTTTTTTGGAGAGATATACACTTTTCAAATCGACCAATATGCTAATATAGGAATTGCTTGAAATAGAAGGGAGAAGGGGCTGTGAGGCAGAAACCGATTTATGTAGAAATCGAAATGAAATCTGATCTGGATACACTCTGGGAATATACACAAAACCCATCACTGCATAAGGAATGGGATCTACGGTTTTCAAATATTACGTATTTGAATAGACAACCATGCGAAAAACAGAAGTTTCTTTACGAAACAAGGGTAGGCTTTGGATTAAAGGTGTCAGGTACAGGAGAAACCGTCGGTGTTTTCAACAAATGTTCATCTGAAAGGTCTTCTTCACTGGCTTTTGGCTCTAATCATCCGTTATCTCTGATTCGGCATGGAAGCGGCTACTGGAAGTATATACAGAGAGAAAATGGGAAAATGACGTTTTTAACACAGTACCAATACAAAACAGCCTACGGACTGCCGGGAAGATGGATCGATCGTTTATTATTTCGACCGCTGCTTGGCTGGGCGACTGCCTGGAGCTTTGATGCATTAAGGCTTTGGGTAGAGCAAAATAAACATCCGAAGCGCTTTATTCGATCCGCTATCATCTATGTGTTCATGTGTCTGTTTTTCAGCCTGTTTTGGTTCTATCAAGGCTTTGCAGGTGTTGAGACAAGCATATTGGCAGGAACAGCGGAGATAGGCTTAGCTATTTTGTGGCTGATTCCTTTAAAAAGAAAATGGATCATTCATGGTGTCCAGGCTTGTATTTTTGCTGGGTTTGCTTGTCTAGGTTCCGAAATATTCATGTGGGTTCTATTGAGTGTGTTTTCCGCTGCAAGCGGCGCTCTTAGCCTGCAGCTCCCCAGTGCCAGGCGCACAAAACGAAAGAGAAAGAAGTGACATTGTGAGTTCGATTTATGAAAAATCAATTATTAACTATCATTTGCTGCATCCCAAGCTGCAGAAACGGTACCAATTAGACGGGTCTCATACATTCAGCGGGACGGGAACGATGTCAGAAATAAGCGGAGGCTCTTTTCTGGTTAGAATGCTGTTAAAGCTAGGTGTTTTTTTCAGATGCTTCTTTTCAGAAAGAGGCAAAGACATTCCATTTACAATACAAAATAGAACTTGTCTTTTGAAATCACAACATACAGGGATAGAATGGAATCGTACATTTTTCTTTAAAGGCAAAAAACGTTTCTTTGACGCGATAATGATATATGACGAGAAAGAAAATAGAATACTTGATTTCTTCGGCAAACCTCATCTGCTGTTGTCTGTTTTGACGTTCGAGGCATCTCTTGACGGCTCTCTTACAATCACATCGGGAAAGCAATGGCTATTGATATTTGGAAAAAGAATCCCGTTGCCGAAATGGCTGACCGGTACATCCGTAGTTTGCGAAACGTTTGATGAAAAAAAGAATTGTTTCACCATTGAAGTGCATGTGCAAAATACAATTCTTGGCACTCTTTTCTTTTATAAAGGAACGTTTCAGGAGGAAGAGAGAGAATCATGAAACGAAATGGCATAGTCAGTGCGCTTTGTTTTATAGGATTTCTTGCAGCGGAAGCACCGGATATTTCAGTGGCAGAGGCACTCGTTTTGTTATCCATTCTATTTTTCGTGCCGGGAATTTTCCCTTTTGTTTTTCGTCAATCGCCGGTTCGTGCTGCTCAGTTTATGGAATATGGGCTAATCCAGTGCTATCCGGTAGCCGCATTCTTTGCGGTGCTGGCTCTAGTGACGGAGGTTGGAGGTTTCGCGCTAATCTGGTGGATGTACACAGTTTTTATTGCATTGTATGCGATCCTCCGCCTTTGGGAAACAAAGATACATAGAATCGAAGAGACATCAGTTTTGTTCGGTCTTATTTATTTGGCGGGAGGAGGATTTTGGTTTTTTGCTTATGCTGCCCATTTGCAGATCATGCAATTTGGCCCTCTCATCATTTTGCTTACTGCTGTCCACTTTCACTATTCTGCTTTTCTGATCCCGATCTTCAACGGATTACTCGGCAGAACCATTAGAAAACATCGGATGTTGTATAGTTGGATAACATGGGTGATTTTGCTTTCGCCCCTTCTTATCGCACTGGGCATCACATATTCAAAAACACTTGATGTCATTGCGGTTAGCATTTATATGGCGGCGATTTATCTTCATGCATTTTTGGTGTTCACGGCAGCTTTTCGCACCAAGACGGGGACATTTCTTATTTGGGTTTCTTCCGCTGTTTTAATGATAACGATTGCTTTCTCGATGATTTATTCATTTGGTGTATTTCGGCAAGAAGTTACATTGACCATCAATCAGATGATTTGGATTCACGGTTTTGTCAACGCGTTTGGTGTTATCTTGCCCGCTCTCATAGGGTGGAGAATAGAGGATCCGAAGTCTTTTGATGCAGACAGTGTAAAGACATTCAGCCGTATCTACGGAAAAAGAAAGATTGGAGAAGAATTTTTAGCTAGCATTCAAGCTGAAAATAACGCTCGGTACAGCGGACTTGTGGATGATATGGGCAGCCTGCGTTCAAAAGATTTTTCACCAGAAAAACTGGCGCCGCTCATTCTTTCGTTTTATGAACACACCATCGAATACAATATTAAAGCAAAAGTAACATGGAGCACGTGGTTTCGGCCGCTTGCAATTGTTTACGAATGGTTCAGCAGAAGAATCGGCCAAATACATCTTTCGACGAACCCTGATTGGTATAGGATGTACAGCAAGATAAAAGGTGTTCATTCTAAAAAAGACGGAAGGGAAAGAGTACGTGCCTGGATTAGAACAAATGAAAAAAACGAAACCATTTTTACCGCTCTTTATTCAGTGTATCGTTCAAATGGAGAGGGGTATATGAATATTTCTTTACCGCTTCCATTCAGCAGCATGACAGGTATTTTAAAACCATATCATCATCAGGAGAAGCTGGTTTTAACAAGCAGGCGGAGAAAAGGCAGAGCGGGGGATGAGGGAATTTATCTGCAAACAAGAGCGGGAACTTGTCCGCTTCCTTTATCTGAAACCTTTCTGATAGAAGCTGCATATGACAACAAATTAACCGCTGTTCATCATATGTGGCTGTTCGGAATAAAATTTCTAACTGTTCATTACAGCATTACACATATTAACCAGCCTATTGAAAGAACCTAACACAAAGAAGAAGTTTCGTCTGCCAGTTGTAATAGATGAACTGTTTTAAAAAAATTCTGCGCCGTATCAAGACAGGAAAGGAAGGGTTTATGGTGTTTTATATCAGTTTATTTCTGATTCTTTGGCTGGCTGCGGGGTTTGCAGTGGGAATGAAACAAGTGTATGTCGATCAGCTGTTTGATAAAACTGTGATCGAAAGGCTGGAAAAAGAAGCGAATGATCATGGACACGCTGACCGGATGATCAAACAGCGCGCCCTTTATATTGCAGCAGTGACATTAAGCGGGTTTATTTCTGTTTATTATGAAATGAAAACAATCCCGCAAAGGCGAAACATAAGAAAAATTGAAAAAAACATCATGAAATTAAATCAAGCAAAAAAACGAAGAATGAAGAGAAAATAAAAAATGCACAGGCCAAAGGGCAGGTGCATTTTTGTTTTGTATGGAAATGGGGGAGGTGGTGCCAGCTTACTTTTCATAAATTCAAAAATGAGAAGAACAGCGCCCGGGCTAATGGTATATAATATTGTGAATTTAACAAAAATTTAACAAGGAGGACAAGAGAATTCGTGCTAAAGCCTCAAAGAGACCTACATCCTGTTGATTTGGACTTAGAGGCGGAGTAGATGAAACCGGCCAAAGTATCCCTGCTCCGCCGTTTGCTCCATTCCTTGAAGCATGTTGATTGTAACATAGCCAAACGTTTTCCATCAACTATTAAAATTGTAAAATTATTGTTTATTTTTATGGTATTTACTCCGATTTCTTCAATTTATGCTGAAGATGTATATCAGAATTTTGAGGAATTAAAAAACAATGAAGATCCTTCTGATTACGACATTGTTACGAAAGAAACCGGAAGCCCTGTTCTTGTTTTAGCTATTCACGGAGGAGGTATTGAAGGCGGGACAAGTGAAGTAGCGAGAGAGCTCAGCAAAGAGTACTCGATGTATTTATTTGAAGGCTTAAAATCGACAGGAAACTCAGTCCTGCACATTACGAGCACGCACTTTGATGAACCTCGGGCCCTTAAAATGACGGGAAATCATGAATATGTCATTTCATTACACGGGTACGCAGAAGAAGATCAGCAGATCGAAGTCGGCGGTACAGATCGCGTAAGAGCGGCAGATTTAGTTGAGAAATTGCAGCATGCCGGTTTTCCTGCTGTATTGCTCAATACGGACCATCCGCATGCGGGCGTTAGTCCGAATAACATTGCAAATAAATCAAAAACAGGTTTAAGTATCCAGATAGAAATGAGCACAGGCTTTAGAAAGTCTTTGTTCGGCATCTTTTCTTTAAAAAGCAGAGCTGTTACTCAAAATGAGAGGTTTTATAAGTTTACAGAAGTGATGTTCCGTTTTCTCAAAAATAGCTACTGAAAAATAGGAGGCGATAAGACAGCCTCCTATTCCTTATGTTTCTCTTTCGTTTCGGGAAATAGCTCGTCCGCGGCTTCCGTTTGATACTGCAACGTGTTATCTCTCGCTGACAGTTCATTTCGGAAATTTTCATCAAGCACATTTTTCAGTAAATACCGATGAAAAAAGTATTCAAAAACAGTAAGACAGGCAGCGGAAAGGAGAGCTGCTCCAAATGGTGAGAAATCGTTTCTTGTTTGGGTTAAAACAAATACCCAAAGAATAACGAATGAAAGGCCAAAGTCAGCCAATGAAGCTGTAATATTGTTTGTTCTGGGTAAGACGAGCATGTCACCAGAAAGATAGGAAACAAAACCTAAGAAAAGTGCAATAAACATCACACTTAAAAAGGATGCGTGATAGACTCTGTCCAAAATCACATATAAAAGGGCGAGAGTGAAAGCAATCTTTGAAGCAAGCGCAATGATATGTTTCATTTGACCACCTAAATTGTTATTTTTTGAAGAAAATTCTTGGGCGTAAACAAATGATAAATAATGCAATTCAAAACCATTCATAATGGTCATGTTACTATTTTAAACAGTCCGTTTTTGTTTACACTGGTATTTTTTTCAGCTGTATGAAACTTTCTTATGAAAAAAGACGTATATGTGGATGATCAGCTTTCAAGGGGGGAATGATTTGTGGAGATAAAAGGAATCAATCACTTGTTATTTTCAGTTTCGCATTTGGATACATCGATTGATTTTTATCAAAAAGTGTTTGATGCAAAGCTTTTGGTAAAGGGAAGAACAACTGCATATTTTGACATGAACGGCATCTGGCTAGCGCTTAATGAAGAACCAGACATCCCGAGAAATGACATTAAGCTTTCTTATACCCATATTGCTTTTACAATTGAAGATCATGAATTTGAGGAGGTATCAGCTAAATTAAAAAGACTTCATGTCAATATTCTGCCTGGCAGAGAACGAGATGAACGCGATCGAAAATCAATTTATTTTACCGACCCTGACGGCCACAAATTTGAATTTCATACCGGAACCCTTCAAGACAGGCTTCGATATTACAAACAAGAAAAAACGCATATGCACTTTTATGATGAAACGGCCTTTTGATAGCACAACCATATTTCATATAAGGTTAAATTTAAAGAAGGGTGTTGGTGGAGACTTTATGTTTGGGGAAGGTTTCTACCCGACTTGTTCAACGATGCCATATATTTTGAACTGCACAAGTGATTGGGTGAAGGTGAAATTGAAATACACATTACATTTTATATGAAGAAAGCGAGCTGTTTTATCAGAGTGTTGAACTAATTAATCTATGTACTGAATTTTCAGTATATTTCAATTGCTTCGCCCCTTAATAAATATGAAACCGTATCCTTCCACGACCTAAAAAATGAAACGTTTTTAAGAAGATGGCGTCTAATATTCTAAATGTTCATATTTTGATAAAAGTTTCCTAAAGGAAAGAAAATTTCTTGACTTCAACAATCTTTTGGTGGATAATTATGGTGTAAACATGATGTTCTTTTTCCTCCTATTCAGGCTCGCACCCAAAAGTCAGGGCGAGCCTGCTTTTTTTGAACAACAAACCCCCTCTCCGTAAAGGAAGAGGGGGTTATTTTATGCATCTGATAGATCAATAGATTAATGGACGGTTCTGAACACGCCAATCACTTTCCCTAGAATGCTGACATTCTGCAAAATGATAGGTTCCATCGTTGGGTTCTCAGGCTGCAAGCGAATGTGGGTATCCTCTTTATAGAATCGTTTTACAGTTGCTTCATCATCTTCTGTCATCGCAACTACAATTTCCCCATTGTTCGCTGTGTTTTGCTGTTTAACGATGACATAGTCCTTATCGAGAATACCAGCATCTATCATACTGTCTCCCATAATCTCCAGCATAAATACATGCTCGTCCGGAGGAACCATGCGGTCAGGGAGCGGAAAATATTCTTCAATATTTTCTACTGCTGTAATAGGAGATCCCGCCGTGACTTTCCCGATGACCGGTACATTAACGACCTGGCTTTGCGGAATGTCTACTTCTTCATCAAGAATTTCTATTGCTCTTGGTTTTGTCGGATCTCGTCTGATCAGCCCTTTTGTTTCCAAGCGGGCCAAATGGCCGTGGACAGTAGAACTGGACGCAAGCCCGACAGCCTCTCCGATCTCTCTCACGGAAGGCGGATATCCTTTTGATTTAACCTCTGCTTTAATAAAACGGAGGATATCAAGTTGCCTTTTTGATAGCTTCGTCATTTTTCGCACCTCAAAACGTCGATTTTAAGAAGATTATAGCATGATTTTCCTTACAGTACAAACATAGGTTCGAAAAAACAATTGACAGAAACGTTTGTTCGTATATACTGAAATTATAAAAATGCGAACAAACATTCCTGCTGGAGGTTATGATCATGAGTAAAGAATCTATTATTTTTGTCGGTCTGTTCACAGTGATTTTGAGCGCGGTTATCCTTATGCTGTCATATACAAGCAGCGGCCAGGAGCTTAATCAATATGTTAAAATAGAAGTCCAGCAAGGCGACACACTTTGGTCAATTGCTGATCAGGTAGCAGATACAAAAAAGATAAACAAAAATGATTTTATTGAATGGGTAGCTGATAAAAATCAACTACAAACATCTGATATCCAGCCGGGTGATGAGTTAGTGATCCCATTGAAAAAGAAGCATCAGGATGCATATGAATTGGCAACTGTAAGATAGAGAGGAAAGAGAGATAAAATGAAAGCACTCATTTATGCCCGTGTAAGCACAAATAAAGAACAGCAGGAAACGTCATTAAAGCGGCAGGAAGAGGAGCTTACGGCCATTGCTGCGGAGAACGGCATGGAAGTCGTCAAAGTGATTTCAGAAAAAGCCAGCGGATATGAAATGGATCGGGATGGTGTATTTGAGCTGCTTGATGAGATTAAGATCGCTGGAATTGATGTCATTTTGGTTCAAGACGAGACAAGGCTCGGGCGGGGAAACGCAAAAATCGCACTGCTTCATTGTATTTACAGAGAAGGTGTGAAAGTCTATACAACGGCTCATAGAGGTGAACTGGAGTTATCGGAGGCTGACTCAATGGTCTTGGAAATCGTCAGCATTGTGGAAGAGTATCAGCGAAAGATTCACAACATGAAAATCAGACGGGGAATGAAGCGTGCAGTAAAAAACGGTTTTAAACCGCAAAAAAACTTAAAAAACCAACATGAGAACAGTGGAAAAGAAAAAATAGAGGTGCCAATCTCTGAGATCGTCCGCCTAAGAGCGAATAAACTAACGTTTGCTGAAATCGCGGCTACCCTAAGAGGGTTTGGCTATGATGTCTCTAAAGCAACCGTTCACCGGCGTTTTCAGGAATACATAGAGAATGTAGAGACAGCAGAGTGAATCAGTTGTAAAACTTTTTTTGATCTAGTACTATATAGACAAAATGCAATAAAGGAGTTTAACATGATTTCAAACGCGAAAATTGCCAGAATTAATGAGCTTGCTGCCAAAGCTAAAGCTGGCGTTATTACAGAAGAAGAAAAAGCCGAACAGCAAAAGCTCCGTCAAGAGTACTTGAAAGGTTTTCGTTCTTCTATGAAGAACACGTTAAAAAGCGTGAAAATCATTGACCCAGAAGGCAATGATGTTACACCAGAAAAGCTAAAAAGAGAACAAAGAAATAACAAACTTCACTAATATAAGAGGAATACGGCAATATCGTATTCCTCTTTTGCATATACTATAATCAAAACTCTTATGTGACAAAATTCAACAAGTTTCTCTCAAATTTAAGCTGAAACAGTTGAGAAAAAGTCGTCAGACATTTATGATGTAAGGGTACAACACATAAGGAAGGGGATTTTTATGGATACAATTGAAAAAAAATCAGTTGCTACCATTCGCACACTGTCAATAGACGCTATTGAAAAAGCAAATTCTGGTCACCCAGGGATGCCGATGGGAGCCGCTCCAATGGCATACACGCTGTGGACAAAATTTATGAACGTAAGTCCGGCAAACCCTGGCTGGTTTAACCGTGACCGTTTTGTTTTATCTGCTGGACACGGGTCAGCACTATTATACAGCATGCTTCATTTAAGCGGGTTTGATCTTAGTATTGAAGATCTTAAGGGATTCCGCCAGTGGGGCAGCAAAACACCAGGACATCCGGAATTCGGACATACTGCCGGTGTTGATGCTACAACAGGTCCGCTTGGCCAAGGAATTGCCATGGCAGTCGGTATGGCAATTGCTGAACGCCATTTAGCGGAAACATACAACCGCGATTCATTTAACGTAGTCGATCATTATACATACAGTATTTGCGGTGATGGTGATTTAATGGAAGGTATTTCTTCTGAAGCCGCTTCACTCGCAGGCCATCTTCAGCTTGGCCGTCTGATCGTACTATACGATTCTAATGACATCTCTCTTGATGGAGACCTCGACCGTTCATTCTCTGAAAACGTGAAACAGCGTTTTGAAGCAATGAATTGGGAAGTTCTTTATGTTGAGGATGGAAACAATATTGAAGAATTAACAGCGGCTATCGAAAAAGCACGCCAAAATGAAAAGAAACCTACATTAATTGAAGTGAAAACGACAATCGGATTCGGTTCACCTAACCGTGCCGGTACATCCGGTGTTCACGGTGCACCGCTTGGTAAAGAAGAAAGCAAATTAACAAAAGAAGCTTACGCGTGGACATATGAAGAAGACTTCTACGTTCCGTCAGAAGTCTATGAGCATTTCGCTGCAGCTGTTAAAGAATCAGGTGAGAAAAAAGAACAAGAATGGAATGCTCAATTCGCTAAATATAAAGAAGTTTATCCTGAACTTGCTGAACAGCTTGAACTGGCAATCAAAGGAGAGCTTCCGAAGGACTGGGATCAAGAGGTTCCTGTGTATGAAAAAGGAAGCAGCCTGGCATCCCGTGCATCTTCCGGTGAAGTTCTCAACGGACTTGCGAAAAAAATTCCTTTCTTTGTCGGAGGTTCTGCTGACCTAGCGGGATCGAACAAAACGACTATTAAAAATGCCGGTGATTTTACAGCGGTTGATTACTCAGGCAAAAACTTCTGGTTTGGTGTACGAGAATTTGCGATGGGTGCAGCCTTAAACGGTATGGCGCTTCATGGCGGTCTTCGTGTATTCGGCGGAACTTTCTTTGTCTTCTCTGATTACCTGCGTCCTGCGATTCGCCTTGCAGCGTTAATGGGCCTTCCTGTGACATATGTCTTCACACATGACAGTATTGCGGTTGGTGAAGACGGTCCGACGCACGAGCCTGTTGAACAGCTTGCTTCACTCCGTGCGATGCCTAACCTTTCTTTGATCCGTCCAGCAGACGGCAATGAGACAGCAGCAGCATGGAAGCTTGCAGTGCAAAGCACTGACCACCCAACAGCGCTAGTGCTTACACGTCAAAACCTTCCTACCATCGATCAAACATCTGAAGAAGCATTGGCAGGAGTAGAAAAAGGTGCATATGTCGTTTCAAAATCTAAAAACGAAACACCTGACGCTCTTCTCATCGCTTCCGGATCAGAGGTAGGTCTTGCAATTGAAGCGCAGGCTGAATTGGCAAAAGAAAATATCGATGTTTCTGTTGTCAGCATGCCTTCAATGGACCGTTTTGAGAAACAATCTGATGAATACAAAAACGAAGTCCTTCCTGCAGATGTGAAAAAACGTCTTGCAATTGAAATGGGCTCATCATTTGGATGGGGCAAATACACGGGGCTTGAAGGTGACGTTCTCGGCATAGACCGATTCGGTGCATCTGCTCCTGGTGAAACCATCATTAACGAATACGGCTTCTCAGTTCCGAACGTAGTGAATCGAGTTAAGGCATTAATCAATAAGTAAGCTTTTGAAAGAGGATGAGTCAAATCATCCTTTTTTTCTTGTTTATCCGACAAAAATAGTATTGGCTGTTTAACAGTAATAGACAATTCTTTCTTTTCTTCTTTTGTATAATAGAGAGCAAATGAAATGCTGCTGGAAAAGGGGATGAAAAGATGGAACGTCACTACTATACGTACCTGATCAAAGAGGAATTTGCCAATCACTATTTCGGCCGGGAATCGGTTATGTTTGAGCTGTTTCAAGACTATCATTGGACAAGCCTTGAAAAGCAGCAGTATGAAATGACAGAGAAACAGATTCAATATATTACACAACCAATCCCGATTTTACATATGCATCAGCGGTTAAAAATGAATTTAAACAAGACGGATTACAGGCAGCTGGATTATATTTATAGAATAGCTTTGCCGAAAGCAAAAGGCCACGCGACGTTTATGATGAAGGAGCACATGATAGAAATTGTGGCTTCGGGAGATTACGAGGCAGAAACGATATTCTTTGAAGTGTTAAGAAAAGTAAGCCCTTGCTTTTTAGCAATGGATTTCAATTCGAAGCGTTACGGATGGCTAAATCCGGTGAAAGAAAGAAATTTTGTCTAAAACCGAAGAAAAAGAGATGTAAATGTTGTATAATAGCTTTTGGTTTAGTACACTTTAAACTAGACAACATGAAGGAGGAAATAAAATGACTTTATGGGTTGGCATCCTAGTGGGCGTTGTTGCATTGCTCATAGGTGTTGCACTCGGGTTTTTTATTGCTCGTAAATATATGATGAGCTACCTGAAAAAGAATCCGCCTATTAATGAACAAATGTTACGCATGATGATGATGCAAATGGGAATGAAACCTTCTCAGAAGAAAATCAATCAAATGATGAAAGCCATGAATAATCAAACGAAATAATACGTAAAGATTATGATATAGAGAAACATGGTTATAAAATAAAAAACCCTTATACGGGTTTTTTATTTTGCAATCATTCATCACCCGCTACTGCTCGAAGGCGCTGCTTTTGATATTGTATGAGAAGATGGTCAAGCTCCTGACTGAGCTCTATCGTAATATGAGATGTCATTCCGTTCGCCATGACAATTTGCAGCAGCTCTGCTCTTTTTTTTTCAATTTCTTTTAATAGATGCTCTCTAATCACAGGGATGTATCCTTTCATACATTAGATCTTCAAAGTGAATGTTTATATTATATCCATATTTATACTAATTTTCAAATGAGAAGGAGTATAATGTCTCAATGTCAAATTAAATTATATAAGTTTTTTCTGAAAATAGAAATCCTTCAAGTGAAAGTGTTAAAAAAATGAAATGATTTTGTCATAACTTGAAGGAATGTCAAATCATGAAGGGATGATGACATGGGAGACGTGAATTATTTTTTGACATTCGGTGCGGGGTTTTTATCCTTTATTTCGCCTTGCTGCCTGCCGCTTTACCCAGCTTTTTTGTCATATATTACAGGGGTCAGCATGGACGATGTAAAAACAGAAAAGCTGCTGCTGCAGAAAAGAAGCCTGTTTCATACTTTGTGTTTTTTGCTTGGCTTTTCAGTCATTTTTATTGCTTTAGGCTATGGAACATCTTTTATTGGCAGCCTGTTTAGGGATTATCACGATGCGATTCGGCAAATTGGCGCGTTGCTTATTATTTTGTTCGGTTTCATTACACTCGGTGTGTTTCGGCCTGAGGCAATGATGAAAGAGCGGAGAATCCATTTTAAGCATAAACCAAGCGGGTTTTTAGGGTCGGTCTTAATCGGAATGGCATTTGCAGCTGGATGGACACCATGTACCGGTCCGATATTAGGTGCTGTTATCACACTTGCAGGCACCAATCCGGGTTCAGCGGTGCCATACATGATGTTATATGTACTCGGTTTTGCGGTACCGTTTCTTTTATTGTCTTTTTTTATCACAAAGCTGAAGTGGATAAGGAAGAACCAGCTTTTCATTATGAAAGCTGGCGGCGTTTTGATGATTGTGATTGGTGTGCTGTTATTCTTTAATTGGATGAGCCTGATCATTATTTTGCTGTCAGATCTTTTTGGAGGCTTTACTGGTTTTTGACGGTAAATTACTTTCGTACTACTACTAATCCTTTTGTTTTTGGTACAATAAGACTATTATCTGTGGAAATCGATTGTTGGAGGGGAATATGACAAGAGTTTTAGTTGTAGACGACGCCAAGTTCATGAGAGTGAAAATCAGAGAGATCTTGGAAGATGCAAATTACATAATCGCAGGCGAAGCGGCGGACGGTGAACAAGCAGCGGACCTGTATAAAAAACTGCGACCGGACCTTGTGACAATGGATATTACAATGCCGGTGAAAAACGGCATAAAAGCGCTTCGTGATATCTTAACCTTTGATCCTAAAGCGAAGGTCATCATGTGCACCGCCATGCGCCAGCAAAGAATTGTAACGGAAGCAATTGAGCTGGGGGCAAAGGATTTTATTGTTAAGCCGTTTGAGGAAACAAAAGTGCTGGAAGCTGTAAGCCGCGTTATGGGACATTAAAGTCATTTCTTTTCAAAATGGTTTTTTTTATTGTTTTGGAGTATAGTATATAGTATCAACACTCCGAGAAACAAAGGAATGATAAGTATGATGATTATAGTTTCATCGATTATTGCTATGTTAATGGCTGTAGCTGTGATGGTGGTCAGAATAAAGTCCTCTGACAAGCCTGTTTCACCAAAAAAAATCATTCTTCCGCCGATTTTTATGAGTACGGGAGCGTTAATGTTTTTATTTCCGGTATTTTGGGTAACTGGTGCAGAGTTTTTGGAAGCATTCACTTTAGGTGTGATTTTCTCTATTTTTCTAATCAAAACTTCTAAGTTCGAAATTAAAAATAATGAAATTTACATGAAACGCTCTAAAGCATTTGTTTTTATATTAGTCGGTCTTTTGGTGATCAGAATCGTGATGAAATCCATCTTGAGCACATCAATCGATTATGGTGCACTGAGCGGAATGTTTTGGATTCTGGCTTTCGGTATGATTGTGCCTTGGAGAATCGCCATGTATTTATCATATCGAAAACTTCATAACGAGCTGCAGTCAGCTAATATTCAAATGAATTAAAAAACCTTTCCTCTTGTCAGGAAAGGTTTTTTATTTGAGAAGGGTCTGATAAGGTTCCAAATCGATTTTTTTGTCCCGCAGATGCCTTTTTAAGAAGGTATGGTCTCTTTTAGGAGTTGCGAGAATATAGCCTTTGATCATAAGTTGCTGATCAATCTTTGCTACCTTTTCTTTTAATGCAAGCTCACCGATTTTGCCTGCGATTTTAGCTTTTGCTGCATCTCTGAACAGTTCTGGCACCGGCGCAGTCAATTCATCTAGAAACTGTTTGTTTTCATCGTTCCATAAATGTCTGCTGTTTTCAATATAGTAATCCTGCCAATCAAGCTCTGATCTGCCGTCCTCTTTTGGTAAACGCTTTAAAAACTTTCGAAACATGAAAAAACCGCCGATTGATAATAAGACTACCATCATGATCACCCAAAACAGAATAAACCATAAAAACCATCCTTCCAGCATCAATCATTCCCCCTTATTCTAACCATATTGTATACGAAGAGAGATTAGAAGAACACAGTAAAAAAAGAATAGAAAAAAGTGATAGACGTCTAGTCAAAAGAGATAGTAGATCATATTCTATTGTATAGTGAATCTGCTATTTGGCCATGGGAGAGTCACTAGAGGGTATTTGACGATAAATGGACGGAAAAAAAAGTCACTTTCATAATAGGGGATGAAAGTGACTTTTTATGTTTAACTGAGAGGAAATTGAAGAGAAAAAGAAGAGCCATCTTCTGTTTCTTTATTGACGGCGACTGTGAGTATTTGATTTTCGCATTCGGCTTGAATGGTTTTGTCATTAAAATAAAAAGGAAGCATCATTTGTTTTTCAAAAGTCTGTCCTGACGATTTGACAGTTAAGATGAATTCGCATCCAGAAAGGGTAACTGTTACTTGTGTAGGCTGTAAAAAAGTCAGATCCGCTTCTATAATATACTGCTGACTAGTTTCATATAAATCAATAGGCAATGTTTCGTCGTACCAGGCGAAGGGGTCTTCAAAAAATTGCCGAAGCCATTCATCCATACTATCGAAATCATTTGCATCGTTGCGTTTTGAATGGTCCATGGAAGCATTCCTCCACATATCAACCTTACTTTACATCATATGCGGTGGATTATAATGGGTGAACGCATAAAAAAACAGACACTAAGGTCTGCTTTTCTTACATATCATGGCTTGAGTTGTGCTTTTGTCTTGTATGGTTTCGGTTCTTTACTTTTTTGCTTCCGCTTAGAGGCTCAGGTTGGCCGGGATTGTGTCCTTTAGGGGCGTTTTTATGCATATCTTTACTTGTATTCTTATTGGTCATAAAATGAGAACCTCCTTAAAAGAGTTTGGTGTTATTGATTGGTTTTTCTTTTTTTGTTATTTTGGCGTTCTGCTTCAGTCAGTACAAGCTGGTCGTTTTCAATATAGCCGGCGCCTTTGCCTTGGCTTTTTGCGTCATTCATTCCGTTAATGACGTGATTCGCTTTTCTTTTGACCATCATTATCACCTCAATCATAATATGGCTCCTTTTATTGTGTTATATGAGAGAGCGTAAACAGTAAAAATTACCGGTACATTTTTCTCATAAGTCGAACTTATTGTATTTAATAAAAACATTGATATTTACTTATGTATGATTTTGTTTTAATATGAAATTGTGAGAAAATTGTGATGGAATGTAATGTTCATCTGAGAATGATCTGATCTGAAGGGGGATTTTGGAGAATGGCAAACGAGCAAAAAACTGCAGCAAAAGACGTTTTCCAAGCGAGAAAAACGTTTACTACAAATGGGAAAACATATCATTACTACTCTTTAAAAGCGTTAGAAGATTCAGGTATCGGAAAGGTTTCGAAGCTTCCTTATTCCATCAAAGTTCTTTTAGAATCAGTATTGCGTCAAGTTGACGGCTTCGTTATCAAAAAAGAACACGTGGAAAATTTGGCAAAATGGGGAACTGCCGAATTAAAGGATATCGACGTTCCGTTCAAACCGTCTCGTGTTATTTTACAAGACTTCACAGGGGTTCCGGCAGTAGTAGATCTGGCTTCACTGCGTAAAGCAATGGCAGCTGTCGGCGGAGATCCTGATAAAATCAACCCTGAAATTCCTGTTGATCTCGTTATCGACCACTCTGTACAGGTAGATAAAGCGGGTACAGAAGATGCATTAGCAGTAAATATGGACTTGGAATTCGAGAGAAATGCAGAGCGCTACAAATTTTTAAGCTGGGCAAAGAAAGCGTTTAACAATTATCAGGCAGTGCCGCCTGCAACAGGTATTGTGCACCAGGTCAACCTTGAGTTCTTGGCAAGTGTTGTCCATGCCATTGAAGAAGACGGCGAGCTTGTAACGTATCCTGATACGCTTGTCGGAACAGACTCACACACAACAATGATTAACGGTATCGGTGTTCTCGGCTGGGGTGTCGGTGGAATTGAAGCTGAAGCGGGAATGCTTGGACAGCCTTCTTACTTCCCAGTTCCAGAGGTAATCGGCGCGAAACTTGTCGGCAAGCTTCCAAACGGAACAACAGCTACTGACTTGGCGTTAAAAGTAACACAAGTGCTGCGTGAAAAAGGCGTTGTCGGTAAATTTGTTGAATTCTTCGGACCGGGAATTGCTGAACTGCCGCTTGCAGATCGCGCAACAATTGCGAATATGGCTCCGGAATACGGTGCTACATGCGGATTCTTCCCAGTAGATGAAGAAGCGCTTAACTACCTGCGCCTGACTGGCCGTGATCCTGAACATATTGATGTTGTTGAAGCATACTGCAGAAGCAATGGCTTGTTCTACACTCCAGATGCGGAAGACCCTCAATTTACTGATGTGGTTGAAATTGACCTGTCTCAAATTGAAGCAAACTTATCGGGTCCAAAGCGTCCTCAGGATTTGATCCCGCTATCTGCTATGCAGGAAACGTTTAAAAAGCACTTAGTCAGCCCTGCAGGTAACCAAGGATTCGGTTTAAATGCTGAGGAAGAAAATAAAGAAATTAAGTTTAAACTCCTTAACGGTGAAGAAACAGTTATGAAAACGGGTGCGATCGCCATTGCTGCGATTACAAGCTGCACAAATACATCAAACCCATACGTTCTGATCGGCGCCGGACTGGTAGCGAAAAAAGCGGTTGAGTTAGGGCTTAAGGTGCCTAATTACGTGAAAACGTCACTTGCACCGGGTTCTAAAGTTGTTACAGGATATCTTGTGAATTCAGGCCTTCTTCCATACATGAAAGAGCTTGGCTTTAACCTCGTTGGGTACGGCTGTACAACATGTATCGGGAACTCAGGTCCGCTTTCACCGGAAATCGAAGAAGCGGTTGCGAAAAATGATCTTCTGATTACGTCTGTCCTTTCCGGAAACCGTAACTTTGAAGGACGTATTCACCCGCTTGTTAAAGGCAACTATCTTGCTTCACCGCCGCTTGTTGTGGCATATGCGCTGGCTGGAACGGTAAACATTAACTTGAAAACCGATCCAATTGGTGTGGGCAAGGATGGTCAAAACGTATACTTTAATGATATTTGGCCGTCAATGGACGAAATCAATGCACTTGTTAAGCAAACTGTTACGCCAGAGCTATTCCGCAAAGAGTATGAAACAGTATTTGATGACAACAAGCGCTGGAACGAAATTGAAACAACAGATGAAGCTTTATATAAATGGGATAGCGAGTCAACTTACATTCAAAATCCGCCATTCTTCGAAGAAATGTCTGTTGAGCCAGGCAAGGTTGAACCATTAAAAGGTTTGCGTGTTGTCGGTAAATTCGGCGATTCAGTCACAACTGACCATATTTCTCCTGCGGGGGCAATCGGAAAAGATACGCCTGCCGGAAAGTACTTGCAAGAAAAAGGTGTTTCTCCTCGTGACTTTAACTCCTACGGTTCCCGCCGCGGAAACCATGAAGTCATGATGAGAGGAACATTTGCAAACATTCGCATCAAAAACCAAATTGCACCGGGTACAGAAGGCGGATTTACAACGTACTGGCCGACTGGTGAAGTAACATCCATCTATGATGCGTGCATGAAATACAAAGAAGATAAAACTGGTCTTGTTGTATTAGCAGGAAAAGACTATGGTATGGGATCTTCACGTGACTGGGCTGCAAAAGGAACAAACCTTCTCGGCATCAGAACGGTCATTGCAGAGAGCTTCGAAAGAATTCACAGAAGCAACCTTGTATTCATGGGTGTGCTGCCGCTTCAGTTTAAACAAGGTGAAAATGCGGATACACTCGGCTTAACGGGTAAAGAAGTCATTGAGGTAGATGTTGATGAAACAGTTCGTCCTCGTGACCTTGTGACTGTAAGAGCAATCAATGAAGACGGCAATGTAACAACTTTTGAAGCAGTCGTACGCTTTGATAGTGAAGTTGAAATTGATTACTACCGCCATGGCGGCATCCTTCAAATGGTGCTTCGTGAAAAAATGAAGCAGTCCTGATGAATCAATAGGAAGAGAAGGCATTTCGCTTTCTCTTCTTTTTATGACACAATGTGCTGCGGAGGTGGCATATGCTGAAAAAATGGCTCGCAGGGATCCTGCTTATCATGCTTGCCGGTTATATGGGATGGAATTTATATCAAACATACAGCAAAAAAGAAGTCGGAATTCAAGAGGGGAAACAAGCACCTGATTTTTCTTTGAAAACGCTGTCAGGAGAGAAAAGCTCTTTACAGGATGCAAAAGGCAAAAAAGTGCTGCTCAATTTTTGGGCAACTTGGTGTAAGCCGTGCCGTCAGGAAATGCCTGCGATGGAAAAGCTGCAAAAAGAGTACGCCGACAAACTTGCGGTTGTTGCGGTAAATTTCACTTCAGCTGAGAAAAGTGAGAAACAGGTCAGAGCGTTTGCTGATACTTATGATTTAACGTTCCCCATACTGATTGATAAAAAAGGGATCAATGCTGACTATAACGTGATGTCATATCCAACGACATATATCTTAGATGAAAAAGGTGTTATCCAAGACATACACGTTGGCACCATGACAAAAAAAGAAATGAAACGAAAACTGGATCTTGATTAGATTCAGTTTTTTTTATGCTTAAATATGCTTACAAGTTTTCAGAATTGGAAAAAATAAAAGAATATGCGGAGGTGAAAAGCGTGAAGAAGATGAGAAAACGTTCTTTTCATGAGCTCGTCATGGAAAACAAAAAAGAGCTGATGACCAATACAGAGTTTTTAAATCAGCTTGAGGAAAAGCTTGAACAGCGATTTAAGCAAAAATAACCTTTAATTTGTATTCATGTTTACCCCTCCTTTTGAGAAACCTATCTGTTGAGGAGGGATAAACATGGGAAACAACAAGAAAAACGGTCAGCCTCAATATGCTCCAAGCCACTTGGGTACAAAGCCTGTAAAATATAAAGCCAATAAAGGGGAAAAAATGCATGATACTTCAGGTCAGCGGCCGATCATCATGCAGACAAAAGGCGAGTAGCGAAAAATCGAGTTTATTTCTAGGAGGTACATCCGAATGACAAAGAACCAAAATCAATATCAGCAGCCTAATCCTGATGATCGCTCTGACAATGTGGAAAAATTGCAGGATATGGTTCAAAATACAATTGAAAATATAGAAGAAGCAGAAGCATCAATGGAGTTTGCTTCAGGAGAAGATAAACAGCGTATCAAAGAAAAAAATGCAAGACGCGAACAGAGCATTGAAGCGTTTCGTAATGAAATACAGGACGAATCTGCAGCGAGACAGAACGGATACCGTTCTTAAAAAACCAGGGAAACCTGGTTTTTTTCTTTCTGATTTGATTATGGTAAAATGGGGCTAAATTGACGTTAAGGGAGCAGAGTAATCTTGCATGTATCAAAAAAAGAAATAGAAGTGCGTTACGCAGAAACAGATCAAATGGGAATTGTCTATCACGCAAATTATCTTGTGTGGATGGAGGTCGGCAGAACGGCCTTAATTAAGGACTTAGGCTTTTTATATAGTGATATGGAAAAAAGAGGCGTTCTGTCCCCAGTCGTTGATATCAACATTTCCTATAAAAAGCCGCTTCATTACGGAGAAACCGCGGTTGTACATACATGGATAGAGGAATATAACGGCTTTAAAACCGTCTATGGTTATCACATTTATAATCCGGCCGGTGAGCTTTCCATCAAAGCCACCTCATCTCATATTTGTGTGGATAAAGAAAGCTTTAAGCCAATTCAATTCCGCAAAGCTTTTCCTGATTGGCACACAGCATATGAAAAGGCCAAAAAATAGGGAAGTGAACGGGATATGGCGTTTGGTGTGAAACGGGAGGAACTTAACCGGTGGAAACAAGCAGTGAAAAGAGGAGAAATCGCATTTTTAACACATTACTGGCTGGATGACCGATTTCCAGAAGCAAGGACTGTGACAAAAGCCGGCTGTGCAGACATTGATAAGCTGGTTCAGTGGGGAGCGGCGTACGGGTTAAAAAAAGAATGGATCCATAAGAAAAGTGAATTTCCTCACTTTGATCTGCTGGGTGAAACACAAAAATATATTTTGGAACAAGAAAACCTAACCGATCATCTTATACGATTTCATTTGTAAAAAAAGAACGCACATGATGTGCGTTCTTTTTTATTGGTATTCAAAAACCGGTTCATCAGCGTCTTCTGAATAGCTGACGAGAAGGTCGTGGTTATCAAAGTACCATAAATCACTTTCTTCAATAAAGAAGGTAATGCCGTCAGCTTCTGCAGTGACTCCAGCCTCTTGTGGGGCATCTTTCGCTACACCGAGAGAAAAACCCTTTTGAACGTTGCTGCAGCCTCCATAGCGCACGAAAAAGCGAACCTGGTCTCCGCTTTCCAAATCGAGTTCTTCTTTATACCAGTTCAATGCGTCTTCGTTAATTGTCATATTCATAACAGAACACCCCTTTGTTCTTCATTTGAATTTTCTCTATTATAAACGTATTAGGCTATTCTGTGTCAAAAGAGAAGTTTTTTAAGCTTATAACCATTTTACTTTAGGTTCTGTTTTATTGATAATTCGTTTAATGTTCGCTCGGTGTCTGTATATGACAAAAATAGTGAGCAGGGTAACGACAATCAATAAATACGTATCATGGACAAAGAAACTATATATAACAGTATAGATCCCTGTTAACATCGATGAGAGAGAAACAAATTTAGTCAAGTATAAAAAGATGAAGAATACCGCAACCATCGTGATAAATAACAGGGGTGCGTAAAACAGCAAAACGCCTCCTGATGTCGCCACGGCTTTACCGCCTTTAAATTTGGCGAAGATGGGAAACACGTGGCCTAAAACAGCAAAGACTCCTGCAAGAAGCGGGTGAATATCAACATGCATGAGAAAAGGCAATGCAGTTGCCAGTGTCCCTTTCAAAATATCTCCGGCTATGACAACCGAACCAGCTTTTACACCCAATGTACGGAATGCATTGGTAGCGCCTAAGTTGCCGCTTCCGTGCTCCCGAATATCAATTCCCTTGGCAAGCTTGCCCACAATTAAGCCAGATGGAATGCTGCCTATCAAGTAGGCCAAAATAATCAATAAAGCAATTAACATCTACATTTCTCCTTTTTCAAATTCCCTTCTTTTTATTTTAACATGAGATGTCATGATCTGATGATAAGTTTTTTTGTAAAGTTTGCTTACAAATCCAATCAAACATGCATCATATTTTGATTTCTCCTGTTTTGATCGTGTAAAATAAGTGGAAAAGGAGTGACATACGATGCAAAACCCTTCTAAAGCGGAAATTAAAGAGATTCTTCAAAGAAGCAAACGTATAGCCGTAGTAGGGCTTTCAGACCGTCCGGATAGAACGTCACATATGGTTTCAAAAGCAATGCAGGACGCGGGTTATGAAATTATCCCTGTGAACCCGACAATTGATGAGGCGCTAGGTGTCAAAGCCGTTTCATCTTTAAAAGAGATTGACGGTCCGATTGACATCGTAAATGTATTCCGGCGCTCAGAACAGCTTCCTGGAGTGGCGGAAGAGTTTTTAGAGACAGATGCGCCAGTATTTTGGGCACAGCAAGGGCTAGTTAATGAGGAAGCATACCAGATGCTAAAAGAAAAAGGCAGAACGGTTATCATGGATCTGTGCATAAAAGTGGCACACGCTGTAACAAAATAGGTGCAGAACTGCAAAAATCCTTGTAAATTCAAGGATTTTTGCTTTTTAATTTTAAGATATTGTTTGCGTATTACGGTGAAACAGATACAATAAAGCTTGAACAGCTTTTTTTGAATACCTTGTCCAGCTGGGTTTGGCCGTTCGATTTGCGAAGGTCTGCTGCTTTATATATAATAAACAAACATACGTTCTCATAGTGTAAATACAGCACTAGCCGATGTTTTGAGAAGAACTGATTCGTTAGCTCTATGTTGCGATTGCAAACATATTGGTTATAATGAGGAGTCCAAGGCAGTACTGGCTCGAGGCGAGGTTTATAAAAAATATCTTATATACAAATGATGTGTAACACTGAAAAAGAGAAAGACAATGTTAGTTTTTGAAAGGGGTTTGTACGTTTGGCTAGAAAACAGCAATTTGATTACAACGAAGATGCCATACAGGTGCTCGAAGGCCTTGAGGCTGTCAGGAAAAGGCCGGGTATGTATATTGGCTCTACTGACGCGCGAGGTTTGCACCACTTGGTTTATGAAATTGTAGATAACTCTGTCGACGAGGTGCTTGCCGGCCATGGAGATCACATAATCGTCAAAATACATAAAGACAATAGTATTTCTGTACAGGATAGAGGCCGCGGCATGCCGACCGGAATGCATAAGCTCGGCAAACCAACCCCTGAAGTGATTTTAACGGTGCTTCATGCCGGAGGAAAATTCGGCCAAGGCGGCTATAAGACAAGCGGCGGGCTCCACGGAGTTGGTGCATCAGTCGTGAATGCTTTATCTGAATGGCTGACGGTTACCATTGAGCGGGACGGTTTTGTCTATCAGCAGCGATTTGAAAATGGAGGAAAACCGGTTACATCTCTCGAAAAGATCGGCAAAACAAAAAAGACGGGAACTCTTACACACTTTAAGCCAGATCCAACGATGTTCAGCACAACCACTTATAATTTTGAAACGCTCTCTGAGCGCTTAAGAGAGTCTGCGTTTTTGTTAAAAGGATTGAAAATTGAGCTGATTGATGAACGCAATGACCAGCATGAGGTCTTTTATTATGAAAACGGCATAGAAGCGTTTGTTGCTTATTTAAATGAAGAAAAAGACGTCTTGTCTGAAGTGGTCTCGTTTGAGGGTGAGCATCATTCTATAGAAGTGGACTTTGCGTTCCAGTTTAACGATGGTTATTCTGAAAATATTTTGTCGTTTGTCAACAATGTCAGAACAAAAGACGGCGGGACGCATGAGTCAGGTGCAAAAACTGCGATGACGCGTGCTTTTAATGAATATGCACGAAAAGTGGCTTTGCTGAAAGAAAAGGATAAGAACCTTGAAGGCACCGATATAAGGGAAGGGCTTTCAGCCATTATTTCTGTCCGCATTCCTGAGGAGCTTCTTCAATTTGAGGGACAAACAAAAGGAAAGCTCGGTACCAGTGAAGCAAGATCAGCGGTTGATGCGATTGTTTCAGAGCAGCTTGCTTACTTTTTAGAGGAAAATCGGGACACCGCAACGCTTCTTGTCAAAAAAGCAATCAAGGCGAGTCAGGCGCGCGAAGCGGCACGCAAAGCCCGTGAAGAAGCAAGAAGCGGCAAAAAACGAAAAAAATCAGAAGCGACTTTAAGCGGAAAGCTGACGCCTGCGGGTTCAAGAAACCCGGCAAAAAATGAATTGTATCTCGTTGAGGGAGATTCAGCAGGCGGGTCAGCCAAACAGGGAAGAGACCGCAGATTCCAAGCGGTTCTGCCTTTACGCGGTAAAGTTATTAATACAGAAAAAGCTAAGCTTGCTGATATCTTTAAAAATGAAGAGATCAATACGATCATTCATGCGATCGGCGGGGGAGTCGGAGCAGATTTCTCAATCGATGACATCAACTACGACAAAATCATCATAATGACCGATGCCGATACTGACGGCGCCCATATTCAAGTGCTGCTTCTTACCTTTTTCTATCGCTATATGAAACCGCTCATTGAGCATGGCAAGGTGTTCATTGCGCTGCCACCTTTATATAAGGTCAGTAAAGGAAGCGGGAAGAAGGAAATCATTGAATATGCATGGTCTGATGAAGAGATGGGTGATGTCCTGAAAAAAGTCGGCAAAGGCTATACCATTCAACGATATAAGGGTCTTGGAGAGATGAACGCAGACCAGCTGTGGGAAACGACGATGAATCCGGAGTCCCGCACACTTGTTAGGGTCAAAATTGACGATGCGGCACGTGTAGAGAGACGTGTAACGACGTTAATGGGAGACAAAGTAGAGCCGCGCAGAAAGTGGATTGAGAAAAACGTCGCTTTCGGCTTAGATGAAGAAAGCAATATTTTAGAAAATGAAAACTTATCGGTCGCTGAGGAGGTTTAATGATTGTCACAGCCAGAATTATTTCATGATTTACCATTAGAAGAGGTGATCGGCGACCGTTTTGGACGCTACAGTAAATATATTATTCAAGACAGGGCGCTGCCCGATGCGAGAGACGGATTAAAGCCGGTACAGCGCAGAATTCTGTATGCAATGCATACAGATGGAAACACGTTTGATAAAAACTTCAGAAAAGCGGCCAAAACGGTCGGTAACGTCATCGGTAACTATCATCCGCACGGTGACAGCTCGGTTTATGAAGCAATGGTGCGGATGAGCCAGGATTGGAAAGTTCGTAATGTGTTAATCGAAATGCATGGAAACAATGGAAGTATCGACGGAGATCCCCCGGCAGCCATGCGTTATACAGAGGCACGATTATCTCCGATTGCATCTGAGCTTCTTCGGGATATTGACAAAAACACGGTTGAATTTGTGCCGAACTTCGATGATACAAGCAAGGAGCCTGTCGTACTCCCGGCGATGTTTCCTAACCTATTGGTCAACGGATCTACCGGGATTTCAGCAGGATACGCGACCGACATTCCCCCTCATCATCTGGGAGAAGTCATTGATGCTGTCATTAAGCGTATTCAAATGCCATCTTGCTCTGTTGATGAACTTATGGAAGTCATTAAAGGGCCTGATTTTCCGACAGGCGGTATTATTCAGGGCGTTGACGGGATAAGAAAAGCTTACGAAACCGGAAAAGGAAAAATCATTATCCGCGGAAAGGCTGAAATTGAAACAATCAGAGGCGGACGAGAACAAATTGTCATTACTGAAATTCCATTTGAAGTAAATAAAGCAAACCTTGTAAAAAAAATGGACGAGTTCCGTATTGATAAAAAGGTTGAAGGCATCTCAGAGGTTCGTGATGAAACGGATCGAACAGGGCTGAGAGTGGTCATTGAACTGAAAAAAGAAGCTGATGCCAAAGGCATTTTGAATTTCTTATACAAAAATACTGATTTGCAGATCACATATAACTTCAATATGGTGGCTATCCATAACCGCCGTCCGATGCTGATGAGCCTGCCGTCTATTTTGGATGCATATATCGGACACCAAAAGGAAGTTGTCACAAACCGGTCTGTTTACGAGCTTCAAAAAGCAAAAGACAGACATCATATCGTAGAAGGGCTCATGAAAGCTTTGTCTATTTTGGATGAAGTGATTGCAACAATCCGTTCTTCTAGCGATAAACGTGACGCTAAAAACAATTTGATCGCGAAATATGAATTTACGGAGCCTCAGGCTGAAGCCATCGTGTCATTGCAGCTATATCGTTTAACCAATACAGATATTACAGCGCTTAAGGAAGAGGCAGAAGAGCTCGGTAAAAAAATTGAAGAGCTCGAATCTATTCTGAGCAATGATAAAAAACTGCTAAAAGTGATTACAAACAGCTTAAAAGCACTGAAAAAGAAATATGCAGATACGAGACGCTCCGTGATTGAAGAAAAAATTGAGGAAATTAAAATCAATCTCGAAGTCATGGTTGCATCTGAGGATGTATATGTAACCGTTACGAAGGATGGTTACCTAAAACGGACGAGCCAGCGCTCATTTGCCGCTTCCAACGGACAGGACTTCGGAATGAAAGATACGGACAGGATGCTGCATCAGTTTGAAATGAATACGACAGACGTGCTGCTGCTCTTTACGAACAAAGGAAGCTACATCTATTGTCCTGTTCACCAGCTGCCTGATATCAGATGGAAGGACATGGGCCAGCATTTTTCAAATCTGATCACTATTGACCGTGATGAAACGATTGTAAAGGCCATACCGATAAAAGAATTTGATCCGTCGGCATATCTTCTATTCTTTACGAAAAACGGCATGGTGAAAAAGACAGAGCTCACCCATTATAAAGCACAGCGTTATTCTAAGGCGCTTGTAGCCTTAAATCTGAAGGGTGAAGATGAACTGATTGATGTACATGTAACAAATGGGGAAAGCCAGATCTTTATCGCCACTCACTTAGGGTACGGCCTATGGTTTGGAGAAGACGAAGTGAATGTAGTTGGCGCGCGTGCGGCAGGTGTCAAAGGGATTAACTTAAAAGAGGATGACTTTGTTGTCTCCGGTGAGATCCTTAAGCAATCTGATTCAATTGTCTTGTTCACACAGCGGGGAGCGGTAAAACGCATGAGTCTTTCTGAGTTCGAGAAGACATCCCGTGCAAAACGCGGTGTCGTAATGCTAAGGGAACTGAAAAAGAATCCTCACCGTGTTGTAGCACTGTTCGCTTGCGGTCTTGAACAGCGGCTAATGGCAGAAACAGAAAAAGGCGACAGAAAAGAACTGCAGGCAAAAGAGTTGCGGACAAACGACAGATACAGCAATGGCTCTTTCTTTTTTGATGAAGAGGAATCAGGTAAGGTTACAGCTGTTTGGCGCCTTCATACAGAACAATAATAAAAAACCCGCTCATACTATATGAGCGGGTTTCGTTTGTTTTTTATCAGCTTTCATGGTTGGTGAATAGATCTGTTACCGCATGAATGACTTCAATTCCCTGCCATACAAATAAATTTAGCGCTGTGAAAGAGAATAAGCCTAAAATCACCATTCTTAAGATAAACAACATGTTAAACAGCCTCCTCATATTTTCGTTACATAATCGGGTGATGTTGAACATGAAGTTTGCCGAAATAAGACGATTGATAAAATTTGGCCAGTATAAAGCTTTTTTTCCGCTGACGTCTGCGGGAGTATCCCGTACTTTTGCTTTCAGCGGTCAGCAGCAGAACAGCCATTGCCCATAAAGCGGTCAGTGTAAATGCCCCTGTGATGGATTTCTTCTCATCATCAGCATTTTGGCCGGCTTTCATTTCATGCATTTCCTGCTGGTCGGCTACGGCTTTATAATGATGGCCGATATCAAAGGCGTGGGGAATTGAGAGCAAATGAAAACTGGCAATCGCCAAGAATAAGATGGATGCTTTCAATATCGTTACTTTTTTCAAATGATCTCCCCCTCCTTTAATATTACTGAATATTTTTATAATAATACCCCAATCCATCCTAAAAGTAAACCTGATTTATTAAATTTAAAAATAAATTTCACTTTGTTAAGTATATATCTTTTTACTTATCTTTGAAAGAGAAACATTCTTTTTTTAGTGTATGTATACCCGATTTATGTTGTGAATAAAAGCATATTTTAGATGATATGTTTGTTGTTTAGGGTTTATTACTTTATTTAAGAGCTAAATCATAGGGAAGGCAAGAGAATGGGAAGAAATGATTACATTGTTAATAGGGTACTCTTTTTTTAAAGCCAGCTTGCAAGGAATGTTTTTATTCGTAGGAAAATAATAGAGAAGGGGTCGACAGAGTAACATCTGGCTATGACAATATTCTTCTCGAAAAAACTTCCTAATTCGTCATATTGTGATATAATAAAACTCGTTATGTTAAAAAATCTAACATCAAAATCGAATTCGTATTGAATTGATGAAAACGGGAGGTAAATATGGAGTCTTTTTTCAATAGTTTGATTAATATTCCAAGTGATTTCATCTGGAAATACCTATTTTATATTTTAATAGGGCTTGGATTATTTTTTACCATACGTTTTGGTTTTATCCAATTCCGTTACTTTATTGAAATGTTCAGAATAGTAGGGGAGAAGCCGGAAGGAAATAAAGGTGTTTCATCTATGCAGGCATTCTTTATTTCGGCCGCATCCCGAGTCGGTACAGGGAATTTGACTGGTGTCGCCTTAGCAATTGCGACAGGCGGACCAGGCGCTGTATTTTGGATGTGGGTAGTGGCTGCAGTAGGTATGGCTTCAAGCTTTGTTGAGAGTACGTTAGCGCAGCTTTATAAGGTGAGAGACGGGGAGGATTTCCGCGGAGGGCCGGCCTACTATATTCAAAAGGGTCTTGGTGCCAGATGGCTTGGCATCGTGTTTGCAATCTTAATTACCGTCTCATTCGGCTTGATTTTTAACGCTGTTCAAACAAATACAATTGCTGGAGCATTGGATGGCGCATTCCATGTAAATAAAATAGTTGTAGCCATAGTTCTGGGGGTTTTAACTGCGTTTATCATTTTCGGCGGTTTAAAACGTGTTGTCGCTGTTTCACAGCTAATTGTGCCGGTTATGGCAGGCATTTATATTCTTATCGCTTTATTTGTTGTCATCACGAATATTACGGCTTTCCCTGGCGTTATCGCTACAATTGTTAAAAATGCTTTAGGTTTTGAACAAGTCGTCGGCGGCGGAATAGGCGGCATCATCGTTATCGGTGCGCAACGCGGACTTTTTTCAAACGAAGCAGGAATGGGGAGCGCACCAAACGCGGCTGCGACGGCTCATGTATCCCATCCGGCAAAGCAAGGCTTTATTCAAACATTAGGTGTATTTTTCGATACATTTATCATATGTACGTCCACAGCATTTATTATTTTGCTGTACAGTGTAACACCAAAAGGCGACGGCATCCAAGTAACACAGGCTGCTCTTAACCATCATATTGGAGGCTGGGCGCCGACTTTCATCGCAGTCGCAATGTTCTTGTTTGCATTCAGTTCAGTTGTCGGCAACTATTATTATGGCGAGACAAACATTGAATTTATTAAAACAAGCAAAACATGGCTGAACATTTACCGTATCGCTGTAATTGCTATGGTTGTGTATGGATCTTTATCAGGCTTCCAAATCGTTTGGGATATGGCGGACCTCTTTATGGGTATCATGGCGCTGATCAACTTAATTGTGATTACGCTGCTGTCAAACGTTGCTTACAAAGTGTATAAAGATTACGCGAAACAGCGTAAGCAAGGACTTGATCCTGTGTTTAAAGCGAAAAACATCCCAGGGCTGAAAAACGCTGAAACATGGGAAGATGAGAAACAAGAAGCATAATATAAATATAAAACAAAGCTGCATTCAATAGTTGAATGCAGCTTTTTCATTATTGGAAATAAATTTAATTTTTCGACTCGAATGAAAAATGACGTGTAAAGTCCCAATTCAGTCCAGTTTTCTTTGTTCTATATGTGTCATGTGTGTCTTATTCAATGGAGATAGAGTAAATTGACAGGCTTTTAAACCTCCCAAAAACAAGAAATTAGGTTGATAGACAATCATGAGAAAGATTTTTACAATGAGTTCGTGCTCATAAGAAGTGGAGAGCCAAAATGATGCGAAGGAGGAAAAGATCAGATATGAAACGGTCAATCTCGATTTTTATTACGTGTTTATTGATTACGTTATTGACAATGGGCGGCATGCTGGCTTCGCCGGCATCAGCAGCAGGGACAAAAACGCCAGTAGCCAAGAATGGCCAGCTTAGCATAAAAGGTACACAGCTCGTTAACCGAGACGGTAAAGCGGTACAGCTGAAGGGGATCAGTTCACACGGATTGCAATGGTATGGAGAATATGTCAATAAAGACAGCTTAAAATGGCTGAGGGACGATTGGGGTATCACCGTTTTCCGTGCAGCGATGTATACGGCAGATGGCGGTTACATTGACAACCCGTCCGTGAAAAATAAAGTAAAAGAAGCGGTTGAAGCGGCAAAAGAGCTTGGGATATATGTCATCATTGACTGGCATATCTTAAATGACGGTAATCCAAACCAAAATAAAGAGAAGGCAAAAGAATTCTTCAAGGAAATGTCAAGTCTTTACGGTAACACGCCAAACGTCATTTATGAAATTGCAAACGAACCAAACGGTGATGTGAACTGGAAGCGTGATATTAAACCGTATGCGGAAGAAGTGATTTCCGTTATCCGCAAAAATGATCCAGACAACATCATCATTGTCGGAACCGGTACATGGAGCCAGGATGTGAATGATGCAGCCGATGACCAGCTAAAAGATGCAAACGTTATGTACGCACTTCATTTTTATGCCGGCACACACGGCCAGTTTTTACGGGATAAAGCAAACTATGCACTCAGCAAAGGAGCGCCTATTTTTGTGACAGAATGGGGGACAAGTGATGCTTCCGGAAATGGCGGTGTATTCCTTGATCAATCGCGGGAATGGCTGAAATATCTCGATAGCAAGACCATTAGCTGGGTGAACTGGAATCTTTCTGATAAGCAGGAATCATCCTCAGCTTTAAAGCCGGGGGCATCTAAAACAGGCGGCTGGCAGTTGTCAGATTTATCTGCTTCAGGAACATTCGTTAGAGAAAACATTCTCGGCACCAAAGATTCGACGAAGGACATTCCTGAAACGCCAGCAAAAGATAAACCCACACAGGAAAACGGTATTTCTGTACAATACAGAGCAGGGGATGGGAGTATGAACAGCAACCAAATCCGTCCGCAGCTTCAAATAAAAAATAACGGCAATACCACGGTTGATTTAAAAGATGTCACTGCCCGTTACTGGTATAAAGCGAAAAACAAAGGCCAAAACTTTGACTGTGACTACGCGCAGATTGGATGCGGCAATGTGACACACAAGTTTGTGACGTTGCATAAACCAAAGCAAGGTGCAGATACCTATCTGGAACTTGGGTTTAAAAACGGAACGCTGGCACCGGGAGCAAGCACAGGGAATATTCAGCTCCGTCTTCACAATGATGACTGGAGCAATTATGCACAAAGCGGCGATTATTCCTTTTTCAAATCAAATACGTTTAAAACAACGAAAAAAATCACATTATATGATCAAGGAAAACTGATTTGGGGAACAGAACCCAAATAGTTTAACTTTTGGCGGGCATCAGCAATGATGTCCGTTTTCATTATCTTATCCAGTAAAACAAGGAGGTTTAGGCTGTGGATGAAATACTGAAGCAGTATATGATGCTGTTCAAAGAAATGAATAATGCGATAAATGGTCCGGACTATCCAGGTAAGGAAAAAGACATCCAGCACCAAAAAGATCAGATCGAAGTTTACGAAAAACAGCTGCAGCAAGGATTTTCTACAGATTATGACTATGATGTGTTTGCTGATTCTGTTATCAAATGCGCATATGGCGATATGACGCTGGAGGATTTAGAAGCAGTTTATTATGGATTGACAACGCCATTTTTTTGATTTGTCATTCAGCAGAAAAATTTTAATTTCTGTCTCACTAACTTAAGTATACTTTTATATTGAGACAGGAATTTATTTATTTTCTTTACTTCCTAGAATATATATTATGTAAACTAGAAAAGATGAAGATTAAAGCTTTGCTGTTTTTATGTACATCCTTTCTTCTTCCTTCCTGTAATTCAGCAACAAAATAAAAAAGCGATTTCCCAATCGGAAAATCGCCAATTCAGACACTCTATTATTTATGTGTGTCTTTGTGCTCTTAACGATTTACAACAAATGTTGTTACGCTTTGAGCTGGAAGATGGGCCCAAAAATGATTGCCTGATACAGCGAGATTCGTTCCAGGTTGTAGATTGCTGCTGCTGCTCGTGATCCATCTAGATACGTTTGAAGCAGATCCATTCTGCAAAACAAAGTTTTGGTTGACCCCTGTGTTACTTTTATTGATAGCAACAATAACGACCTTGTTGTCACCTTTATAGGCTGACACGTAAACGTTCGCATTAGGGTTTTTCGTTGCATCAATCCTTACATAGCCGGGACGCACAAACTTTGAGAAATGAGCCATATTGTAGCCGCGTTTGCTGATCGTACCATCTTCTTTCATAGGTCCATATGATCTTCGGATGTACCACCATACATAAGCTTGAAAGTCCCCCTCTACCATCGCATTGTGAATATGCTGTGAAACATCCAATGCCTCAGGCCATCGATCCGCCGAGTTGTTATCACTGTTTGGATAGTATACTTCCGTCATCCAAAGGTCCTTCCCCGCTCCTTTTTGTTTGAAAAGAGGATAAGGGAATTGGCTGACCTGGGTGCCGTACAGGTGGGTTCCGAGAATATCCATATTGGCAAGAGCCTGCGGATCGTTCAAAATCGGGTCCGACAAATTCTTCAAGTATTGAAATGACTCAGGCGCAATGACGCGGGCATTGATCGAGCCGGCGTTTTCTCTCATAAAGCTAAGTATTTCTTGCGGCGTCCACCACGTCCACTCGTGAGCGTAATCAGGCTCGTTTTGTACCGAAATCGCGTAAAGATTCACACCATTATTCCTCATGAAGGTAACAAAATCGTTAAGATGCTGCGCGTATGCTGCGTACTTGTTGTATTTCAGCCGTTTAGCCGATGTGTCACCATTACGATTAAAGGTCTCAACCATATCACTTGGAGGATTCCAAGGAGATGCAAAAACGATTGCCCCATGTTTGACCGCACTCTTGGCAGTCTCCACCTCTTTATACCAATTATTTCGATTTTCATCTACATGAATTCTTAAGATTGAAAATCCTAACTGGTTCTGTCCATTGCCAAAAGCAGTTTCTCTTTGAGCTGCTGTAAGATCCCCAGCCCAAGCGGGATGATTCATCCCTCCAAAACCGCGAATCACTTGTTTCTCTGCAGATACATTAACTGTTACATCACTTGCTGCCAAAACTTCAGTAGCGCCTGGCCCTAACATGACTGACAGCATAGTGAAACATACTAATAGTACACAAATTGTTTTTTTTATGCGTGGAATCATTTATTCCTCTCCTTCGTCATGTGTCTTTTACGGTATTAAAAAATCTGCATGGCATATCCATAATGGCGGGCTGTTCCGGTGCCCGCCCGTACTTCACCCGCCTCGTTTTTAAGCGGTCCCATTACGAGTCCTATCTTTGCGTAAACTGCCAGTAATCAAAATTAAACAAGTTTCCTGTACCTGTTCCGGTAAATACAAAGAATACTTTGTGCACACCGGTTGCCCCGCTTACTGCAGTTTCTATTTCTCTCCACGTTTGCGCTCCGCCTGTTGAAGGCACATTCAGAGTTCCAACAAGCTTACCATCAGCACTGTCGAGGCGCACTTCTATTTTCCCGCCTGAAGTGGATGCTACATTTGCTTTAAATGACCTGGCACCGCCCGCTCCGAAGTCTGCATTTCCTACAGCAATCCAGTCTCCATTTTGAATGCTTGTTACATGCTGATTATTTACTGGCCCGCCGGGTGCTGTGGACTTCTCTGTCAAAATGCGTCCATTCCAAGCAAACGTTTCAGCTTCTACCCGGTTATAAGGATTCAAATTGGAAAGCTGTGTTACACCTGCATAATTTGCTGCTACCTCTTGGATGGATCCATCTGGGTTATGCACCAGCTTATTAATATGGGGAGAACGGTATCCTTTGCCGGCCCCGAACAGAGCGGAACTGACAGTTTGCGCGTGGTACACCACATACCACTCGTTTTTAAAATTGAAAACAGCATGATGATTGTTTCCGCCACCTCCGAAAAATGCACCCGGATTTTTCAGGAAATGCCCTCTATATGTAAAGGGACCCATGGGATTTGAACTGGTCATGTAGCCGATCTCACCCGGGGGTTTATCGGCCGGGTGCGTGCCGCCGAAATTAATGCAATAGGAGTAATAATATGTTCCGTTATACTTGTGCAATCCCGAATCTTCAAACATGAAAGGCGCATCAATTGTAGATGCACTTCCAACAACACTCGTCATATCAGGCCCCAATTTTATGACTCTAGCCGTTTTAGGATTGGCCCATTGTCCCTGCGTTGGATTTGAACCGCCAGGAACGCCTCCCCCGGCATACAGGTAACCGGTGCCGTCATCATCTACAAATACTGCCGGATCAAAAAGCCATACAACACCAGACATTCCTGGCGTACTTGGCGTTACGAGCGGTTTTCCGATTGGGTCGGTCCATGGACCAATCGGGCTGTCTGCGGTGAGAACCCCGATACCTCCACCGCTGTTTGCGAAATAAAGGAAGAATTTATCCTTGCCATTAATTTTTTTAACTGCGATTGACGGTGCCCATGACGCACCTGCCCATTTTGCAATTCCACGGCCTCCATTAGCTCCATTGGCACCTGCTACCGGAATGGCTCCGTGGTCTGTCCAGTTCACCATATCCGCTGAAGAAATGACGAATACTTTATTCAAATTGGCAAATGAATTATCTTTAATCGTTCCGTTGCTATTATATTCATAGTCATCACTTGACATATAAATATAGACTCTCCCGTTATAGGTCAGCGCAACCGGATCCGCTCCCAAATGATGGTCGATAAGCGGATTTGAATTCCCTACATGTTTTGCAATTGTACTACTGGTGGCAGCATACGCAGACTTCCCAGCTAAGCAGCTCAATAGTAAAGCAAAAACAAATAAACATACGCTACACTTTTTCCTCATCACTTCACAGCCTCCTTTTTCCTTAAAATGAAGGGTTCTTTTGAAATTTGTTAACAACAGGTCATGAAGACTGCACCACTTGTTTCTTCAAGATCAATCTAGAAAAGTTCCCCCATTCCTAGCGGTCATTGTCCAGAAAATAAAATGGCGAATTGTTCAAGTCCCCTATAACGCTTGAGCAGGTATGTATATTTATTCAAAAAAATCCCTTTATCTAACATCCTACCTTATTAAAAAAATAGTGTATAGAATACTTTTGGAGGAATTCGTGTTCGATTCTACAAAGGAACTGGATACATTTATTCATTGTTTAGATGGGGCTACATATACGGCTGTTACCGACTCTTCTTCGCTTAGACTGTTCCCTCGATTATTGACATAATAGACATCATCTCTGCTGATAGGGAATCAAGGCTTAAAACCACTCAATCTATTGAAGTATTGTTCTCTTCTTTGCAAGACCTTTCGTTATCATTTCGCCCTCTTCCCCTGCGAAATATGTCATATTTTTTCATCTTTTTGTAATGAGCGTTTTCGAAAAATCAGCCGTTCATGCCGCTGCTTTTTAAAGAGTATAAAAACTATTGAGCGGTATACCCGCTTTTTTCATGTTTTGTTCATATTTTATTAATTGTTTATTCAACACTGTCCGCTATAGTAATCCATATCAACAAATATGACTGCCACTCGCATCTTTTATGAAGGGAGGTCCGTTACGCTGAAAGAAAAAATAAAGACCTTAGGCCGTTTTTGCACCGTAGGCGTCGGCAATACGCTGATAGATTTTGGTGTCTTCTTTCTTCTTACCGCTTGTCATGTCTCTTATCTGCCGGCGCAGATCTGCTCCTATACTGCAGGTATCGTCAACAGCTATGTGTGGAACCGGAATTGGACGTTTTGTGTGAAACGTAAGGCTGACGGGAAAGAGATCGTGCGTTTTCTCATGATTAATATTGCCGCGTCGGGGATCACCTTTTTGCTGCTTTATTTGTTTCAAAATTGCGGCTGCTCGCTTTTGGTGAGTAAGCTCGCCGCCACTATCGGCGGAATGATGATGAATTTTATCGGAAACCGAATCTGGGTATTTGGAGATTCACTGAAAAACATACAGGATCAGGAGTGAGGATGAATGAGAAAAAAAGTGAGAAAAGCAGTTATTCCCGCAGCGGGTTTAGGAACGAGATTTCTGCCGGCGACAAAGGCGCAGCCTAAAGAAATGCTCCCAATCGTCGACAAACCAGCAATCCAATATATTGTAGAAGAGGCCGCAGAGTCAGGAATTGAAGATATACTGATTATTACAGGGAGAAACAAACGCTCGATTGAAGATCATTTTGATCGGTCGGCGGAATTGGAATTCAATCTCCGGGAAAAAGGCAAGACGGAGACACTTAAGGAAATGCAGCAGATTGCCGATTTGGCCAACATTCATTACATCCGCCAGAAAGAACCGCTCGGATTAGGCCATGCGGTGCTGTGTGCGGAGCATTTTATCGGAGATGAGCCTTTTGCTGTTCTCTTAGGTGATGATATTATGGTGTCTGAAACACCGGCTCTTCGGCAATTAATGGATGTATATGACGTTTATGGCACAGAGGTTGTCGGTGTACAGTCAGTTCTCCCTGAGGATGTCAGCAAATATGGTATTATAAATACATCAGGGTCTCAAGGGCATGTATATGAAGTGAACGATTTAGTGGAAAAGCCTTCTCCTGAAGAAGCACCTTCGGAAATCGCAGTAATGGGACGTTATGTGCTGAATTCTTCGATCTTCTCCGTTTTGAAGACAATTGGCAGAGGCGCGGGCAACGAAATTCAGCTGACAGATGCGCTTCGTGAGGTTTGCCGTAAGGAGCCGATCCATGCCCGGTTGCTGGAAGGAAATCGATATGACATTGGCGATAAGCTGGGCTGTTTTAAAGCGAGCACCGAAATCGGCTTAATGCGTCCCGAAATGAGATCTCAGCTTTTGGCCTATTTAGAAGATGTGATCAAACGGGAAACGAAAGAAATGCTGCGGTAAAAAAATTGTAACCATCTTGCTCGTCAATCAGTCATATAATAGTGAAAAAGATTAGGACAGGTTGTGAAGAATGTGGGCAGTTTGATAAGCGAAATTTTAACATGGCTGACGAACATGGGATATGCGGGTATTGCGATTGGGTTAATGATTGAAATCATTCCGAGTGAGATTGTATTAGCTTATGGCGGCTATATGGTATCGGAGGGCACGATTGGATTTATTGGCGCAATTATTGCGGGTGTTATCGGGGGCACCATTGCCCAGATCTTTATTTACTGGATCGGCCGCTATGGCGGCAGGCCATTTCTGGACAAATACGGGAAGTATTTATTGATTAAAAAGCATCATATCGACATGTCGGAAAACTGGTTTCAGAAATACGGCGCCGGAGTTGTCTTCTCGGCTCGTTTTATACCGGTTGTCAGACATGCCATATCCATTCCGGCAGGTATTGCCAGAATGCCTTTTCTCAAATTTGTGGTACTGACTGTGCTTGCTATCATTCCATGGTCTATTCTGTTTGTTTATTTAGGCATACAGCTAGGAAGCCAGTGGGATGATGTTGAGAATATAGCAGGCACTTATACAACACCGATTATGATATTGGCTGTTGTCGTGATAGCCCTTTATTTTGTGATTAAGAAACGTACAGCCATATTTAAACGATAGCTAGCAGATATGCATAGGGGTGACTGACGCTCCCCTATGCATATTTTTTTACTTCCGATGTTGATTTGCCAGCTTCAGATTCTCCGCTAAAAATGCGACAAACACTTCATCCCGCACGAGCGATGCGGCATAATTTCTCTTAATAAACCATTCTGCCTCTTCAAACGCTGCGAATGTTTCGTCTTGGGTTTCTCCGTTAATTTGAATATTCCATTCGTTGTCTAAAGGGAAAAGAAAAAATCTCATTTGTGCGCGATTTTCATATATCGATGTAATCATGAATGGTGCGGAGACTGACTCGTTTTGACCCCATGCTCAAAATCGCAATGTAATCGAGGTGCGGATTATCTTTCCCTAGCCTGTTCCCCAGCTCTGAATGGTACGATTCAGCGTGAACGATGCCTACACAGTGTTCGTGAACAAAGGTTTGTACCATTTCCCTTTTCTTTCTGCGGAGGTAGCGCTCGATTTTTTCGTCTTCTAAATCAAGCAGTTTTTCTTCAAAATCATCGAAGAAAAATTCGTCATGCGCGGAAAGGCGCTGGATCATTTTTGCTTCAAATTCATCGATTGACAGCAAAAAGAAAAGATCATTAAGCCGCTTCGCCTGTTTTTGATCGTACCGCTCCCACTCCCATGTATCGTATTGGCGGACGAGCTCTGTGAATTGATCTAAGGCGTTTGTCGGTTTCATGAAGCCATTTTCAACGAGATAGCCATATAAAAGCGATGTCGCGGATGTGAGCCTTCCATCATCGTATTCCACCTGGACAAATCCCCATTCATGCTCATTCAAATGAAGGGCTGTTTTATGATGGTCAATGAGCTTCACTTTGCCCCCTGCATGAACATACTCATTCAATCTCTCTTCGTTTTCTTCATTGACGGCGAGATCGGTGATGAATAACGCGTCCTGTCTGTTGCTCTCCTTCGCTTTTTCTAAAAAGTACTGCACCTGTGCGTTTAAGCCGTTGACAGAGTTATACCGGACCTCTACGTCTTTTCCGAACGCTAATTTTGCTACGATTCCACACCCTACTCCGTCCAAGTCGTTATGTGAATATAAATGATACATAATGTGGGCCCCTTTTTATGATAAACTGACAATTGCCGCTAGAGGTGCGGCAGCCTTTATTTACTATTCTAAAAAACAAAGCGTTTTATACAAATGTAATTAGTTGACATAATGTTGTTATTGTAAATATATAAAGGAGCGCTTTTTTGCGCTCCTAAGTTCTTGCTTTTACACCGGATAAACCGGATGCTTTCGATTGGTAAATGTCATTTCCTTTGTCATGTATGCCTTGAGCCGTTTGGCCAGCTCATCACGCAGCGAATTGGCTGGGATAACAGCATCAATGATCATTTCTGAAGCCAGACGGTAGATATTGATGTCCTCTTTATATTCTTCCCGTTTGCTGCTGATAAATGCGGCTCTCTCTTCTTCTGGCAGCTCGGCGATTTTTTTAGCGTAGACAGCGTTTACAGCTGCCTCAGGGCCCATGACGGCGATTTGGGCGGTTGGGAGCGCTAGACAGCAATCCGGTTCAAATGCCGGCCCTGCCATTGCATACAACCCAGCCCCGTAAGCTTTTCGGACAATGACAGAGAGTTTTGGAACAGTTGCCTCCGACATCGCAGAAATCATTTTCGCTCCGTGTCTGATAATCCCAGCCTGTTCTACTTTTGTGCCAATCATAAAACCGGGGATATCGGCTAAGAACAGCAATGGGATATGAAAAGCGTCACATAAGGTAATAAACTTAGCCGCTTTGTCTGCTGAATCGTGGAATAAGACGCCTCCTTTTACCTTCGGCTGGTTTGCAACAATGCCGACAGGCTGTCCGTGGATTCGTGCGAGGCCCGTCAATAATTCCGGTGCAAATAAGGCTTTGATCTCAAAAAATGAGTCTTCATCTATGACCCGCTCAATCAGCTCATGCATATCAAAAGGTGCGTTTTGATTTTGCGGAATGACGTCGGCAAGCGGAGTTTTGAAGTGTTTTGGCGGGCGTTTCTCATGAATGGGCGCTTTTTCTTGAAAATTTGCCGGAAAGTAAGACAAATAAGCCCGCGCCAGCTGTATGGCTTCTTCTTCAGTTTCTGCAAGAATATCTCCGCAGCCGGAGATTGAGCAATGCATACGGGCACCACCCATTTCTTCAAGAGACACTTTTTCGCCAATAACCATTTCCGCCATCCTTGGCGAGCCTAAATACATGGAGGCGTTACCGTCTACCATAACGACGATATCACAGAAGGCCGGAATATAAGCGCCACCTGCTGCAGATGGTCCGAAAAGCAGACAGATTTGCGGAATGCGTCCCGATAATTTGACTTGATTGTAAAAAATTCTTCCTGCACCGCGTCTCCCTGGAAAGACATTGATTTGGTCGGTAATTCGGGCGCCTGCCGAATCGACTAAATAAATGAGCGGACAGTTTAATTTTTCGGCGGTTTCTTGAATTCTGATGATTTTTTCAACTGTTTTTGCTCCCCATGACCCCGCTTTCACTGTTGAATCATTCGCCATGACGCAAACGGTTTGGCCGCCGATTTTGCCGATAGCGGTTACAACTCCGTCAGCGGGAAGCCCGTCTGACATACATTCCGCAAAAAAAGCGTCTTCTAGCTCAATGTCATCGTCAAAGAGAAGGGAAAGCCGCTCTCTGACAAAGAGCTTGCCTTTTTCCCGATTGCTTTGATGATACTTTTCCGCTCCGCCTTTTCGAATCCGTTCAGCCCGTTCTGTTCGTTCCTTTTCATAATCCATGAGCATTGCCTCCCTTTTATATTCCCTTGTATACGGCCCGTCTTTTTTCTTGAAAGGCCTGAAGCCCTTCTCTCCTGTCTTTTGTCGGGATGGTTTGTTCATACGCTTTTTGTTCAATCGCAAGGCCTGTAGCGAGATCTGTCTCCAATCCTCTATTGATTGCAAATTTAGCCTGACGGACAGCGATCGGCCCGTTGGCAGAAATGGCTGCGGCCAGTTCCTTTGCTTTTGGCATAAGATCACAAGGAGCCGTGACATGCTCTACAAGGCCGATTTCTTTTGCTTCGTGTGCGGTCACGCGTCTGCCTGTATAAATGAATTCTTTTGCTTTTCCTCTGCCAATCAGCCGGGGCAGCCTTTGGGTCCCTCCAGCGCCCGGGATAATAGCTAACCCTGTTTCCGGAAGTCCCAGCACAGCTGATTCAGTTGCGATTCGAAGGTCGCATGCTAATGCCAATTCTAGTCCGCCGCCTAATGCGCTTCCATTTATCGCAGCTATGACCGGCTGCGGCAAGGCATCAAGTAAAGCCGCCGTTCTTTGAATGAGAGATACACTTTCCAGAACCTGATCTTCTTTCAGTTTTATCCGTTCCTTTAGGTCTGCCCCTGCACAAAACGCTTTTTCACCGGTGCCTGTGAGGATGACGCAACGGATGTTTGAGTTGAATTCAATTTCCTGAAGAATCATTTGCAGGTTTCTAAGCATTTCCGCTGAAAGAGCATTTGCTGCCTGAGGCCTGTTTAAGGTGATCAACGCAATATGTTCATTTTTAACAGTAAAAAGAATAGAGTCTCCCATTGTATGCGTCCTCCCTTTTATCAAGATGATTTAAACACCTGTAAATTTCTGCTCGGCAGCGGTTTGCCCATTTTTTCTTCTATCCATTTGGCCGCAGATAGCAGTTTTTCTAGCTTTACATTTGTTTTGATATCCATCTGTTCAAGCATGTACACGATATCCTCAGTTGCGGCGTTTCCTGATGAACCTGGCGCATATGGGCATCCCCCAAGCCCGCCTGCCGAGCCGTCGAACACCGTGATGCCCATTTGGAGTGCTGTGACCATGTTGGCCAGAGCGGTTCCTCTCGTATCATGAAAATGCAAGGCAATTTGATTAGCCGGGAATCGTGCCAAAAGAGCTTCAAGTACAGTTTCCACTTGGGCGGGATTAGCCGCTCCAATCGTATCTCCAAGCGAAAGTTCAGAAATCCCAAATTCAAATAGAGCTTCTGAAAGGCGAATGACTTGTTCAATGGGGACATCTTTTTCGTACGGACAGCCGAAAACAGTCGAGAGGTAGGCTCTTGTTGTGAGGTTTGCTTTTTGTGCGTCGTTGTTTACTTGTTTGAGTATATGAAGGGATTCAGAAGTGGATTTATTGATGTTTTTTCTGTTGTGCGTCTCGCTGGCGGACATAAAAACGCAAGCCTCGTTAATGCCTCCTTCAAGTGCATTCTCCAGTCCTCTTTGATTCGGGACAAGTGCCGCGTACGTTACCCCTTTTAAACGGTCGATGCCTTTTGCTACGTCGATAGCATCTCGAAGCGCCGGAATCCATTTCGGGTGAACGAAGGATGTGATTTCAATATACGAAAGCCCTGTCCGGGAAAGCTGGTTGATCCAGGTTATTTTATCCTCTGTTGCGATCCATACGGGCTCGTTTTGTAAGCCGTCACGCGGGCCGACTTCTTTGATTGTCACTTTTTTAGGATATGACATGGTCTTCCTCCAAATTATTGAGTGGAATCGCTCAGTTCGAGCAGTACGTCTCCTTCATTTACAAAGTCGCCTTCATTTTTTTTGACTTCTTTTACGATTCCGCTTCTATCTGCAACGATCGGGATTTCCATTTTCATCGATTCCAAAATGGCTACCTCCTGGCCCTTTTCGATTTGGTCGCCGGCTTTGACGTGGACTTTCCACAGGTTTCCTGCCATTTGTATGCTAACCGTCATGACAACTGCCTCCTTTATAGGTGTTGTTTCAAAAAGTCAGTCGTGACATCCCCTTCTTTAAATGCCTTTGTTGCCGCAGCCTGTATGAGAAGCGGAAGATTTGTTTTAATTCCCTCTACATGATAGTCGCGAAGCGCTGTCTCTAGTTTTTCAATTGCTTCTGTTCTGGTTTGGCCTTTGACAATCATCTTAGCGATCATCGGGTCATAAAAAGGGGTAACGGTGCTGTCTTTTGCTACCGCACATTCGTGTCTGACTCCTTTTTGGTCAGGAAGTGAAAACGCAGTGATCGTACCTGGTGACGGGAAGAAGGTCTTGGGATCTTCCGCGTATATTCGCACCTCTATCGCATGCCCGTTCCGTTGGATGTCTTTTTGGGAGAATGTGAGTGTATGGCCCGCAGCAATTCGCAGCTGCTGCTCAACTAAGTCCAGGCCTGTTATTTCTTCAGTCACGGGGTGTTCAACTTGCAGTCTCGTATTCATTTCGAGGAAATAAAAATTTTGCTTCTGGTCAACTATAAATTCGATGGTGCCTGCGTTCGTATAGCCGATTGCCTTCGCTGCTTTTACCGCTGTTTGCCCGATCTTCATTCTTAGTTCATCGTCTACAAATGGAGACGGTGCTTCTTCAATGACTTTTTGGTGGCGCCTCTGAACAGAGCAATCACGTTCAAACAGATGTACTGTATGGCCGTGTTGATCGGCCAAAAGCTGAACCTCGATGTGACGCGCATGTTCAATAACTTTTTCTATATACATCGACCCGTCACCGAAAAAATCTGCTGCGCGCTTTTTGTTTCCCTCGTACGCTTTTTTTAATGCTTCTTCATTTTCAACACGCTGCATTCCGATGCCCCCTCCGCCCGCTGAAGCTTTCAGCATGACAGGATAGCCGATTTGACCTGCGGTGCGGCAGGCTGCCTCTATATCTCCGAGGGATTCAGAAACGCCCGGCACCACAGGGACACCTGCAGCCTCCATTGCTTTTCGCGCTTCAATTTTGCTGCCCATCTTTGCGATGATATCAGGGGAAGGTCCGATAAACACGATGTTTTCTTGCTTGCAGCGTTCAGCGAATCGGCTGTTTTCTGATAACAATCCATATCCAGGGTGGATCGCGTCGGCATTTGCTTTTTTCGCCGTCTTTATGATTCTCTCTATATTTAAATAACTTTCACTGACTCTCGATTCCCCGATCAAATAAGCCTCTGTAGCGGCTTTTGTATGGAGCGCGTCCTTGTCGGCTTCTGAATAAACCGCAACCGTTTTAATGCCGAGACGGCTGCATGTTCGGATAATTCTCATTGCAATTTCTCCGCGGTTGGCGATCAGTACTTTTGTAAACATGATTTCACCTCATTGACTTGATGATAGGTTGAACATTTCAATCGTTTTTCCTCGCAGTTTATATTTTTGAATTTTGCCTGAGGCCGTCATCGGATAGTCATCCGTAAAAATAACATAACGCGGAATTTTGTGGCGGGCGATTTTCCCTTTGCAATAGGCTTTAAGCTCATCAGGTGATACGCTTTTACCGTCTTTCAGTTTAATCCAGGCTGCAGCTTCCTCCCCGAATTTGGCGTCAGGCACACCAACGACCTGTACATCTAAAACAGCGGGATGCCGGTATAAAAATTCTTCAATTTCCCGCGGATAAATGTTCTCGCCGCCTCTGATGAGCATATCTTTTAATCTTCCGGTGATGCGGCAGTACCCGTCTTCATCCATGACAGCAAGATCTCCGGTAAACAGCCATCCGTCATGATTGATTGCTTTTCTGGTCGCATCTTTGTCTTTATAATAGCCTTTCATGACGTGATAGCCACGGGTGCACAGTTCTCCCTGCATGCCTCTTTGAACTTCTTGACATGTCCCAGGTTCTACAATTTTCACCTCAGTATGTGGCAGGGCGCGGCCGGTTGTTTCGACTCTTCTTATGAAGGAATCATTTGCTCTCGTTTGCGTAATGACTGGCGAGGCTTCGGTTTGTCCATAGGCGATCGTAATGTCTTTCATGCCCATTCTTTCAATCACAGCTTTCATCACTTCACTTGGACAGGGAGAGCCGGCCATGATTCCTGTTCGGAGCGTCGATAGATCATATGCATCAAAATCCGGATGATGCAGCTCGGCGATAAACATGGTAGGCACACCATGGAGCGCTGTGCATTTCTCTTTTTCTACCGTTTTAAGGACGGTAACGGGATCAAATTCTTGCACGGGTATCATGGCTGCCCCGACGGATACACATGCCAAAACCCCAAGGACGCATCCAAAGCAGTGAAAAAACGGAACCGGGATACACATGCGGTCTTGAGAGGTTAAAGCCATACATTCAGCGATATTAGCAGCGTTATTGATGACATTGAAATGGGTCAGCATCACGCCTTTTGGAAACCCTGTCGTTCCTGATGTGTATTGCATATTAATCACATCGTCTTTATCCAGGCTGTTCATTCTCTCTTCAAGCTCAGCATCTGTCACTGTTTTCGCCAATATCTCTGTATCGTCCCAATGATACATGCCAGCCAACCGTTTATTGCCAATATAGATTAGCGTTTTTAAAAAGGGATAGCGTTCAGATTTCAGTTGGCCGGGCTTTGCTTCTTGCAGTTCTGGAATTAAACTGTTTACGATGTCTGGATAAGAAGTGCCCCTGTATGAATCCATGATAATAAGCGCGGCGGCATCCGATTGCTTTAACAAGTAGTCCAGCTCGTGTGCTTGATAATTGGTATTGACGGTTACGAGCACGGCTCCGATCTTCGCAGTTGCGAACTGGACGGCAAGCCATTCAGGGATATTAGAAGCCCATATGGCGACGTGGTCTCCTTTTCCAATCCCCATCCGCATAAGACCTTTAGCGGTTTGACGGCACAGACTGTCAAATTGAGCGTACGTATAGCGGATATTTCGGTCTGGATACACAACAGCATCTCGATCGGGATACGCATCAGCTGTTTGTTCCAGCAGCCTGCCGATTGTGGAATGGATGAGTTCAGCCATTCATTGTTCCTCCTTTCTTAATGATAGGAAAGCGTTTACATTTTTATTTTAAAAGCTGTCTGGCGATCACGAGACGCTGAATTTCAGATGTGCCTTCACCGATTTCCATTAATTTTGCGTCCCGCAGCATCCGTTCCACCCCATACTCTTTCATATAGCCTGAACCTCCATGGATTTGAATGGCTTGATTGCAAGCTCTTGTCGCCATTTCAGATGCGAATAGCTTGGCGTACGCCGCTTCTTTGGTGAACGGGTGGTTATGGTCTTTCAGCCAGGCGGCTTTTAACACCATTTGCCGTGCCAGATCAATTTCCATCGCCATGTCAGCAAGCTTAAATTGAATCGCTTGAAAGGAAGAAATCGGCTGTCCAAACTGCTTTCGTTCTTTCGCATATGCCAATGATGCGTCAAGGGCCGCTTGGGCAATGCCGACTGCAAGAGCAGCGATGGAGATTCGCCCTCCGTCCAGCGTATATAGAAACTGTTTAAACCCTTTTGTTGGATCGCCAAGTAAGTTGGCCGCAGGCACTCTTACATCTTCAAGCAAGATTTCCGCTGTATTCGAACCGCGGACGCCCATTTTATCGTACGGGCTCGTAATCGTAAGTCCTGGTGTATCAGTTGGCACGATTAATGCGGAGATGATGTTTTTTCCGTCTTTGTTTTTGCCTGTTACGGCGGTTACAATAACTGTGCGTGCGTAGCTTGCATTAGTGATCCAGCACTTTTCGCCGTTGATTACATACTCGTCACCATTTGAAATCGCTTTTGTTTGAGTGCCTCCTGCATCTGAGCCGGCATTTGGCTCCGTCAGGCCGAATGATCCGAGTGCTGTGCCTGAAGCCAGCGGCGTCAAATGCGTCTGTTTTTGCTCTTCTGTTCCGAAGTAGTAAAGAGGGCTTGCACCTAGCGAGACCGCTGCAGCATAGCTTAATCCAGTACTGCCGCAGGCTTTGCCGACTTCTTCAACCGCTAAGGCATATGAAATCGTATCACCGCCAGATCCGCCATATTCTTCTGGAAATGGAATACCCATCAGACCGAGTTCACCCATTTTTTCAAATGTTTGCATCGGGAACTCGCCTGTTTGATCTACATGTTCAGCGTGAGGAGCAATTTCTTTTTTCGCAAAATCTTTTACCATTTCACGCACCATTTGTTGTTCTTTTGTCAGCTCAAAATTCACATCGTTTCCTCCTTCACATCTTTGTAACATCCTATTAGGCGAGTTCTATAATCATTCCCTGACAAGAAAAGTCTGAAAATTAAAACTGAATCCGTAGGCGCATACCATCCATATCGCAAACGCAATGACTTGGCCCTTTGATAAAGCCGGGAAGATGAGGGGATGATTCCAAAGGGAAATCGTATCAATCAATAAACCGACCGCTGATCCCCATATACCTAGCTTGATCACCTCGAACTGTGATTGATAGAGAAAGAACACAAAGCATAAAACAAGAGCGGTGCCCGCTCCCAAGAGAAGAAAGTTCGGCAAAAAGGCTTCTTCAGCCGGATCAGTCAACACAGCATCTCCGAACAGCACAAAAAATAATGTGGCACCTAACCAGACTAGAAATGAAAACGTAAAACACGTCCTGTACGTGTTTCTCTTCGAATTTACTTAGTACTAGCTTCTCAGATTCCAATAATGGAAAATGTCCAAACACCGCCTACAGCGGTTTACCATCGTTTCCTGTCTCCAAAATCACTTTTAAAAAAAGACGACTTAGAAAGCCGTCCTTCTCATTTCTTATTTTGTTGTTCGTTTGGAAGCCTTGCTTTCGTTATGAAGCCGGTCTGCTGAAGTGACATAATACGTATATTTCTTGTTAGGATCTGCCGTGTTATCTAAGAAGGTTTGCTGCTCATGTGTTTTTCTTTGCGTTGCCAGCAATGTTCTCTGCTTTTTCCCTTCGGCTCTGTATATCGCATAATAGGCTGTTTCTTTCGTTTTTTGATTTGATGGGTGATCTTTAATCTGCAGAAGATTGCCGTTTTTGTCTTCGGTGACTTTCGTAAACTTCGGTTTTTTTGGGGCGGTATTGTCAAGCCAAGGCATTTGCGGAACTAGTGCCGGCTTGCTGTAAAGATCGGCGATAAGCCTGTCTTTGATGCCAAGCGGATTTTTGTTGAGGTCCTTGAGGCTGAAATGCATGCTTCCTTTCACCAGTTCAAGCTGGCGGTTCAAAGTGATTTGCCGCACATATTCCTCAGGGTTGGACCAAGGCGGATCAAAATTGTTATTGATTTTATATGCTGCCTGGCCAATATATAAGTGAACAGGTCTATTTTTGACTTCATTGCTCCACCAATCAGCCAGCACGTCGTAAGCCGCTGCGTTAAAGCCGATACTCCAATAAATTTGCGGAGCAATATAATCGATGTCGCCTTCTTGGATCCAATGTCTTGTGTCTGCATATAGATCGTCATAATTTCTGACGCCTGCTTTTGTATTCGATCCGGTCGGGTCATCTGCGGCGTTTCTCCATACTCCAAAGGGACTGATGCCGAATTTGACATACGGTTTTGCAGCTTTAATTGTTTGGTTGATTTGTTTGACAAGCTGGTTCACATTGTCCCGCCGCCAGTCATCGATATTAGAAAAAGCGTCTTTTCCGTATTGTTCATACTGTGCTTGATCAGGAAATTCCTGTCCTGCTATTTTATAAGGGTAAAAATAATCATCCATATGAACAGCATCGATATCATAATGTTTTACGACTTCTTCAATGCCTTTGACGATAAAATCTCTCGCTTCTGGAATGCCTGGATGATAATACAGCTGGTTTCCGTAGGCGGCAACCCAATCTGGATGTTTTCTTGCCGGGTGACTCTCAGACAATTTATTAAGATCTGTATGATTCATTGTAATACGGTAAGGGTTAAACCACGCGTGAAATTCCAAATTTCGTTTATGGGTTTCTTCAATCATAAATGCAAGAGGATCATAGCCCGGGTCCTTCCCTTGGACACCGGTTAAGTATTCCGACCAAGGCCCGTAAGCTGACGGATAAAAGGCATCAGCCGTCGGTTTAATCTGAACGATAACGGCATTCATTCCCATTTTTTGCACATCGTCCAGCAGTTTGCTATACTCCTGTTTTTGCTCTTTCACAGATAACCCTTTTTTGGACGGCCAATCAATATTTAATACGGAAGCAATCCATACGGCTCTCAGCTCCCTGTCAGACTGCGCATTGGCCATAAACGGAACGGAAATGACAAACGTTCCGATGATCAAGCTGACAAGGAAACGGACAATCGACTTTTGGCAAACCTTCATTCTGTTTCTTCTCCCCCATTACATCACTTTCACTATTCGCTATTACGGTATTCCCGGGCTATAAAAGGGTGATTAACAGAATGTCTATCTCACTAAATAAACGAAAAAAGTCCTAAAGCATGTTGTGAACCGCTTTTAGGACTTTTTATCATTCATCATGGTTTGCAGACTTTTTAACACGTCAATAAGTTTTACGCCGACACCGACAGCCGTTTCAAGGATCGCTTGTGCTCCGGCAATAGCTAAAATAAAGATCAGCGGTATTGCAATACGAGGCAAAAAAAGATAGCCAAGTCCGATCAAGATGGCACACCAAACACCGGCACACCAGTAGCAATTGAGCATGTATCCAAAGTTAGAAGCCGGCACGCTTTTTTCATCTACATGCCCGTTTTGATCAACAATCCTTTTCTTTTTCATAAAAGGTTTTCGGATAAATTCTGTGATTTTGTCGAATACAATCAAATGTGTCAGCCTGTAACTGGCTAGAATCAGCATGATAAACGTAAGAAAAGATAAATGATCCATGACAAGCCTCCAAGAAAAAGGATGATGTTATCATTCCCTAGTGTCATCGATCCATTCTTTGATACAAAAAAGAAGCGGACAGAGAATGCCTCTGTCCGCGAATCCGCTCTATTGTTTGTGCGGGATTGCTTTATTTGAAGTGATCTTTTCTAAAATGTCGAGGATGATGTCAGCATTCTTTTCAGCATATGTTCCTTCCAGCATGTCTTTATGAGCGCCAAAACCCGTGTACTCGCTGTAGTTTCCGCAGGCGCCTTCCCATTTCGTTAAGCCTGTATTCTCGCTGGTTTCGATTTGAATTCCAGCTTCGATGAAATGAATGCTTGCTTTGATGTGCCCTTCATTCAGCAATTGTGCCCAATATTCTTGATAGTTTCTTTTTTTCTTCATCACTTTTTCTCTGACTGCTTCAGGCAGATATGCTGCAGATTCGTCATTCCCGGTATCAATAGGCAAAGGCTGTTCTTTTAGATAAGCGTCCACGATAATGAAGTCGCTGACTTCTAATCCTTTGCGCTCCATAGCCTGTGCCACTTCAAAAGCCAGGTTTCCGCCTGCAGAGTAGCCTAATAAAACGTATGGGCCCTCAGGCTGTATGTCCGTCATGCAATTAACATATTGTTCAATGCGGGTGTCTTGTTCAATAAAGTGAAACCCGTATACGGCTGCCTTCTCATTCAGTAATAAAGCAAGGTCTTTGAAATAAATGCCAAATCCCGATATCGGCGGGAAGCAGAAAAGATTTTGCGCGCCGTGCTGGTTCAGTTTGATCACATGCTGTTCATCTGCCGCTGTCAGCTGTTTAGAATAAAGTTTTTCGGCAAGCTGAGCGATTGTCGGATGTTCGAACAAGAAATCAATCGGTATGTCAATGTTCTGCTGATGTTTGAGTGTATGTATGACTTGCAGTGCTTTTAGTGAATGTCCGCCAATAGCAAAGAAGTCATCATCAATACTGATTGTGTTAACACCGAGGACTTGCTTCCAAATGTTCGCCAATTCTTCTTCAACCAAGTTTCTTGGCAATATGATGTTCTGTCGTTTGGCAGGCTTATTTTCTGGAATAGGCAGCGCGCTGCGGTCTATTTTTCCGTTTCCGGTAAGCGGCATCCGCTCCACACGCACCCAGTGCTGCGGGATCATATAGTCTGGAAGCACACGCGCCAAATCGGCGCGAAAATCCGTATCTGTTTTTTTATGATCACCGACGTAATGAGTGTACAGCTGCGCCTCTCCATCTTTTTCTCTCAATGTCACTGCTGCTTCTTGAACGCCTTCCATTTCTAACAGGCGCGCTTCTATTTCGGCGGGCTCAATTCGTTTTCCGCGAATTTTCATCTGCCTGTCAATTCTGCTGATGTATTCTAAGTTTCCATCAGGCAGCCAGCGTGCCAAATCACCGGTACGGTAAATTCTTTCTCCAGGCAAGAAAGGATGAGGAGAAAAAACAGTATTTGTCATGTCATCTCTGTTCAAATAGCCTTTAGCGACCCCATCACCGCCAACACAAAGCTCGCCGGGAACGCCTATTGGCAAAAGACGTCCTTTTGTATCTAAGATGTAAGCGGTGCTATTGCTGATTGGTTTTCCAATCGGAATCGGCCCCGCATAGTCTCTCTTTATTTCAAAAAAGGTTGAAAAAGTCGTGTTTTCCGTAGGCCCGTAAATATTATGAAGCGCGAGATCTGGGCAGGCGTGCCTGACAGCATTCATCAGAGCAGGCGAAAGTGCTTCTCCTCCGACATATAACGTATGGAGTCCGCGAAACATATCAGATCGTACCTGTGCCAGCTGATTAAAAAGAGCTGTCGTTAAAAATAGCACTGTGATGTCATTTTCAAGCAAATACGCTCCAAACCGATCAGGTGTCAGCATTGTCGATTTATCAATGATATGAAGGCTTGCGCCATGTAAAAGTGACCCGAACATTTCAAAGGTGACGGCGTCAAAGCTGATAGATCCAGTCAGAATAAACCGGTCATCACCGGACGCAGACGTGTAATTGCTGTTTCTGACAAGGGACACGACATTGCGATTCGTGATCATGACCCCTTTCGGCCGGCCTGTTGATCCTGAGGTATACATGATATATGCAAGATCGTCTGGACTGGAGATGGTGTTGATAGGAAAATGGTTCTCTCCCATCAATGCCTGCGCATCTGCAATCATACATGTTCCTGAGAACGCAGCATTTTGCTCCAGCCCCTTTTGAACAATCAGCATTTTTGCTTGCGTTTCCTCAAGCATAAAGCTGACTCGTTCAGGCGGAAGCTCCTCATCAAGCGGGAGGTATGCTCCCCCTGCTTTTAATACGGCAAGCACACTGATCATGAATTCGGGAGAATGTGCAGCCAATATTCCGGCTGTCTCGTTTTTCCGAAATCCCTTTTGAATTAACTCTCTGGCGAGCGCATTAGAGCGTTTATCAAGCTCTTTATACGAAATAGACATATTGCCATACACAAGTGCGGTATGGTCTGGCGTCTTTTCTGCTTGTTCGCGAAATAAATCGATAATTGTATGATTCTTTGGATACTCCGTTTTTGTATTGTTGAACTGTGTGACAATCTGCTCTTTTTCTGTTGCATCAAGAAAAGAAAAATCAGCAATTGGCATATGAGGGTGCTGTGCAGCTGTGCTAAGCGCTTGCGTAAATTGCCTCTTGATACAGCTGATCCAGGCAGCATCGTAAACGAATGCATTATAGCTGAACTTGACGACAAGCTCTTCGCCGGGAGCAACGACAAGATTAAAGTTATATCCTGATTGCTCGGATACTTGAACTTGATCGATTTGCAGCGGTGAATCGGTTTGATCAGCGGAATCGGCGATTTTCTGCTGTAACGGATAGTTTTCAAAGACGATAATGTGATCAATCAGTTCCTGTTTTAATGCGGTGTTTGCCTGAATATCAAATAAAGGCTGGCAGGTAAACGGCTCAGCTTCCAGCATTTCTTTCTGGCATCGTATGAGCAGTTCTTGAAACGTTTCGTCTTGATGTGTTTTAATTCGAATCGGTATGGTATTGATAAACAACCCTATCATTTGCTCCACGCCCGGGATTTCTGACGGTCTTCCTGATACAACTGCGCCAAACACAACGTCGTCTGTGCGGTTATATTGCTGCAGCATCACGCCCCAGACCGCCTGAATTAGGGTAGCGAGCGTGACGCCGTGTTGTTTGGCAGTCTCTTTCAGCTTGTCTGTCAGTGGTTTATTTAATGAAAATATCAAATCTTCACGGTGATAACCTTCTTTTGTTTCTTTATCAGACACACGAGGCAGAGGTGATGGAGTGCTGTAGTTTTTTAAATAGGTATCCCAGTAGGCTGCTGCTTTTTCTTTGTCTCGGTTTGTCAGCCAGGAAATATAGGTGCTGTACGGACGGACAGGGTCTAATGAAAGCGGCCTTCCTGCATGAATCGATTGATAAATTTGCATAAATTCCTGCATAACAATACCTAGGCACCATCCGTCCATTAAAATATGATGGTGACTCCAGATACAGACATGCTCATCTTTAGCTGTTTTGAATAGAGAAATCCGCATCAGCATGTCTTTTTGCAGATCAAAGCCTTTTTGCTTGTCCTTCTCCTTAAAGCGTTCAATATACTCATTCTGGTCGTTTGTTGGCAGATGAGAAATGTCTTCGCTGTACAAATAGAATTCACGTTCTGTCATCACGACTTGCCGAGGTCCCGACAAATGCGGGACGTGCGGCAAAAACACGGTTCTGAAAATATCATGGCGGTCGATAATGGCTTGAATGCTGCGCTGGAACCAGTCATAGCTGAGGCTTCCTTTAATGGTGAAGAGCGACTGCTCGACATACGCCCCCTCCTCTTTACGGAGGAAGGAATGAAAGAGCATTCCCTCCTGCATGTGACTCAGAGGATAAATGTTCTTGATTTTTTTTATGTTATCCATAGTGTCTGCACCTTTCTTCACAGTTTCATTAGTGAAAACTGAGCATATCAGCAATCTCTTGCAGGGCATCCTCGGTCAGTTCTTGATCATCATAATCGCTGATCGTTTTTTCTGTTTCGCTTTTGTTCTGGCAGTGTTCGATCAGCTGTAATAAAAATTGACGGCATGTTTCGCTAAGCTGTTCGATGGTTTTGTGCTGAAAACGGGTAGTGTCATAAGTCATATTGACAGTCATTTTCCCTTCTGCAGCGATTGCACTGATATCCAGCGACTGTTCACGGTTCCATGTTGTGCTGATATCACCTCCGGCACCCAGCGGAGAGAATGAGAAGGCGTCCTCCTCAGGTATTTCAGCTGTGCGGCCGCTTTCAAATTGACCCAGATAATTGAAGCTGATTTCTGGTGCACCTGTGAAATCGATGTCTTTGTTGCCAGGCGGAGTCAAATATTTGATGACACCGTAGCCGAATCCTTTGTTAGGTACACGTCTCAGTGTATCTTTTGTTGTTTTTAGCACATGAACCATGTATTCTTCCGAATCTAGCAAGTCTGCGTTCAATTTAACCAATAACGGATAAATGGCGGTAAACCATCCAACCGTCCGGCTCACATCTATTCCTTCTAATACATCCTCTCGCCCGTGGCCCTCTAATGATAGTTTGAAGGCGGATTGATTGGTCCAATGGCGCAGCGCAAGAATGACAGAAGCGAGCAGCATGTCCTGCGTATCAGTGTTATATGCGCTGTTGGCGTCTTTTAAGAGTGCTGCTGTCTCTTTCTCGTTTAAGGTAAACGAAATCGTGGACCGTTGTCCCTCGTCTGCTCTAGTGCCATCGATGTGATCAAAAGGCAATGCCTCTGTTTGATACTCTTCGGCTTCGCGCCAATACTTGAGCTGTTTCATTAGCTGCTGGCTTTCAGCGTAGTCAGAGAGCTTTTTCGTATACGCTTTAAATGAGCTTGTTTTAGGAGGCAGCTGAATCTCTTCCCCGCCTGCAGCTTGGCGATACCCTAAAGCCAAATCTTCAAGCAGAACCCGCCATGAGATGCCGTCAACGACGAGGTGATGAGCCGATAAAAATAAGAAATCACCGTCAATTGTGTGGAAAAGACCGGCTTGCAGCAGCGGACCATTCTTCAAATCCATTTTCTGCTGAATATCAAGTACATGACGTTTGATAATAGGCTCATACGTGCTATTTCCATCAGTGCCGTCCGGAGCTGATAAATCAATCATCTGAAGGCCGTACAACGCGTCGTCCGAATGACTGAGCGGCCGATTATATTGATCCCACTTTCCTTGTTCATTCTGTGTAAACACCATTCGCAGCGCATCATGATGACACGTTATTGCTTTTAACGTTTTGCGCAGTGCGTCTTCTTGTACAGAGGTGCTTCGATACAGCATTACGGACTGATTAAAATGGTGTTTTTCTTTTATATCTTGAGAAAGAAACCATTTTTGAACAGGCGACCATTGTACGTCTCCCTCAACCGGAGCTTGGCTGGAACTTGTATCTGAATCACGGATATAAGCTGCCAATTCTTGAATGGTCGGATGGCTAAACAAATCTTTCACTGCCATTTGCTTGCCTATCCGGTGAAGCCGCGCAGATACCTGTAACGCTTTGATTGAATCTCCGCCAAGTTCAAAGAACGAATCAGCTGTTCCGATCTTTTCTGCCCCCAGTACTTCTTTCCATATATCTGCCAGTATTTGTTCCATTTTGCTGGCTGGCGGGAGGAATGGACGTTCACCTTCGTGGTTGTATACAGGTTTTGGAAGTGCTCCGCGATCCAGCTTGCCGTTTGGTGACAATGGAAGTGAGTCCAGTTTTTCAATAAACGCAGGGTGCATAAACACCGGCAGCTTGTTTTGTAATTCTGAGCGTACAGCATTTGTGCTCAACTCTGGTTTTGCCACCACATAAGCACTTAATTCGGTTTGTCCTGACGCTGTTACATGAGCAACTACTGCGGCGTCTTTTACACCATTTATACACCGGATGACCGATTCAATTTCTTTCGTTTCTACACGGTATCCTCTGATTTTGACTTGATCATCGATTCTTCCGAGATATTCGAGTGTACCGTCGGCCATCCATCTGGCGGCGTCTCCTGTTCGGTACATTCGTGTTTCGGGTTTAAGTGGATTCTGCGTGAATGCTCTCTCTGTCAGTTCTGGAAGATTGACGTACCCTCTTGCAAGCCCTGTTCCTGCTATACAAAGCTCTCCCGCAACACCGATTGGCTGAAGCTGATGATTGCTATTTAAAATCAGCACTTGAGTCCCGTCAATCGGCTGGCCGATGCTTACGTATGCCTGCTTTTCCATATGTCTCATGACGGTAGTCGCCACGCTGTTTTCTGTCGGTCCATATTCGTTGGCGAGTTCGGTATGCGGACATATAGCTAAGCTGCGGTCGATCAATTCGCGGTCAGCCGCTTCTCCCGCCAGTGTGACGACTCTAAGTGTCTTTACATCTTCCGGCTGCACTATGTCCAAAAGGGCTCGATATAAAACAGGCACAATAATCATATGTGTAATCCGTTGACGAGACAGCTGATGCTTAATGGCCAGAATATCCTTCGCTTCCTCTTCATGAAGCAAAACGGCTTTTGCACCTGACAAAAGCGGTGTAAACATACTAGTTATAAAGCCGTCAAATGAGAAAGAAAAGAGCTGCAGAATGGTATCTGTCTCGTTGAATGCATAAGCGCTTCGCCGCCACTGAAGAGTGTTAGCAATACCTTTATGCTCGACCATTACCCCTTTTGGACGGCCCGTCGTTCCAGAGGTATAAATGATATAAGCCAAATGATGGGCAGACGACATTTGCGGCAGCGGCGATTTGTCGTCTTCCTCTACGCTTTCTATCGTCAAGATCTCTCCTTCAAAGTCAGCAAGTACTCCCAGATCCGCTTCATTTATTGTCATCAGCAGTTTCGTTCCGCTGTCGCTGAGGATATAGCGTTTCCGTTCTTTCGGGTATTCAGGATCAATGGGAACGTAACAGCCGCCTGCTTTCCACACACCAAGTATGGCTGCTATCATACTGAACGAACGATGCATCATGATGCCTACTGGTGTGTCCGGCTTAACACCTCTGTTGCGCAATGCACGTGCGATTCCATTGGACCACTCGTCCAATTCTTGATACGTCAGTGTTTTGTCTCCGCTGACAAGTCCAGAAGCTTTTGGTGTTCGTGCAGCTTGCTGCTCAAACAATTGACTGATTGTTTGAACTCCGTATTGATTCGCTTGCCCGGTGTTAAACTCATTAAGCAGCTGGTGCCGCTCTTCTTGGGTCAGGATGTCGATATGGTTGAGTGTCACCTCCGGGTTTTTGCCGATGATGCTAAGTACATTTGTTAAATGCGATGCCCAGCGTTCAATGGTGGTTTTCTCGAACAATGCGGTTGAATATTCAAAAAGGAAATGAATGTTTCCGTCGCCCTCAGATGCCTGTAGTGTCAAATCGAATTTAGAAACGAGATGAGAAACTTGTGCCGGCTTCATTTGCAAATCATGAAGATGCAATGACTCGTAATCATTATTTTGAACAACTAACATCGCATCAAACACTGGATTCCGGCTCATATCCCGTGTCAATTCAAGCTTATCGACAAGTTCTTCGAACGGGTAATCCTGATGCTCAAAGGCTTCCAATGCTGTCTCACGCACTTCCTGCAAATACTGTACGAATAGCTTCCCGCCCTCCGGGCGCGTCCGAAGCGCCAGCGTGTTCACAAACATGCCGAGTATCGGCTCAAGATCCTTGTGCGGCCGGCCGGCAATTGGCGTGCCGACGATGATATCTTCCTGTCCGCTTAAGCGTGACAAGAACGCGGTGTAAGCCGCAAGGAGCACCATGTACAGTGTGCTTCCGTTTTCTCGTGCCAGCTTGTGAAGGCCTGATGCAACCTCTTGATCCAGCGTAAATAAGACCTTGTCACCCGCGAAGCTTCGCACCGGCGGGCGGGCATGATCAGCCGGAAGATCCAGCACAGGCAGCTCGCCCTCGAGCTGCTTCAGCCAGTACGCCTCTTGCGTTTTGTACGCATCTCCTGTTTTGAATCCTTCTTGCCATACGGCATAATCTTTATATTGAATGCGCAGTGCCGGAAGATTCCGATTATTGTACAGCTCGCCGAATTCCCGAATCAGAATGTTGACGGAAACACCGTCTGAAATGATGTGATGCATATCAACCAGCAACAGGTGCCGCTCATCTGATACCTTTACGATTTGGGCACGGAACAGCGGCGCTTGGCTGAGATCAAACGGTTTGATAAAGGCGGCTGCGGCCTCCTGTTCGGTTCGTTCGCCGAGAACTGTAGTCTGTAACGTAAACGGCACCTCGTCATGGATGCGCTGCACCGGATCGCCTCCTGCGTCCTGTTCGAAGGAGGTACGAAGCGACTCGTGGCGCTTGATCAGCTCTTTGAAAGCTCTGTCCATCCTTTCAGGGTTGAGCTTCCCTTCGAGCTCTAACACAGCCGGCATATTGTAGCCTGTCCCTCCGTCCTCCAGCTGCTGAAGGACATAAATCCGCTTTTGGGCAGAGGAAACCGGATAGGTTTCCTGTTTTTCAGCGGGCTTAATCGCTTCATATGGACTGTCCGTTCCTTCACGGATAACGGTAGCCAGCCCTTCGACTGTCGGATGGGCAAATACATCTTTTAGCGGCACCTGTACATCGAATTCTTTGGCAATCCGTGAGACAAGCGCCGTTGCTTTTAAGGAATGTCCCCCGCGGTCAAAAAAGTTGTCGTGAATCCCGACAGGGCCATTTTTCAGCACGTCCTCCCACAGCTGAGAAAGCTTCATCTCAGTCACGTTTCTCGGCGCTGTGTAGGTCTCCGCATCTGCCGCTCCGCCAGGAGCTGGCAGGGCGTTTCGGTCGAGCTTTCCGCTTGGTGTAACCGGCCACTGTTCCATTTCTATCATATAGGCTGGGACCATGTAGCCCGGCATCAGGCTCTCAAGTTGCGCTCGGACTTCGTTTCTTTGGAGCCCTTCTACATAAGCGCATAATTCCGGCTCGCCGCTGTCTGTCCGTACGGTAACGGCCGCCTCTCTTACACCTTCTATACTTCTTAGTGCCGCTTCAATTTCTCCCGGCTCAATCCGGTAGCCGCGGATTTTCACCTGATCATCCAACCGTCCCAGGAATTCAACATTCCCGTCAGGGAGCCAGCGCGCCACATCCCCTGTTTTGTACATGCGTTCACCCGGGTAAAACGGATCCTCAAGAAAACGCTCCTCCGTTAATGACGGCCGATTCAAATAGCCTCTGGCAACACCGGCTCCGGCAATGTATAGTTCGCCGATACATCCGGCAGGCAGCATCCGCTGCTTTTGATTGAGGATATACAATCTGACATGATGAACAGGTTTTCCAATTGGAATACGTTCAAGTTTTTCATGCAGCGGACAATCAAAGAATGAAGCTTCTACAGTTGCCTCCGTTGGTCCGTAGGAATTGGTTAAAGCAACATTTGGAAGCAACTCGCAAAATCGGGAGACGAGATGGGTTCCCAGCTGCTCTCCCCCGGAAAACACCCGCTTGAGTCCCTTTGTTTTAATCGGTACAGGGCGATATTTTATATGTTCTAAAAATACATGAAGCATTGAAGGCACAAAATGCATAGCTGTGATCTTTTGTTCTTCTATAGCCTGCGCGATCACTTCAGGTTCTTTTTCGCCTCCCTGAGGAAGCAGATAAACAGAAGCACCGGCATAAGACCACCAAAACAGCTCCCATATTGAAGCATCGAATGAATAGGATGTTTTGTGCATAATCATGTCTGAATGCTTTAGCTGATAGCGGGACTGTAGGGAATTCAAAAAATTCACCGCTGATCGATGTTCAATTTCAACACCCTTAGGCATCCCGGTAGAGCCGGATGTATAGATGACATAGGCTAAAGATTGCGGGAGAACGTTCACATTCGGATTGGACAAACGATGTGCCAGTCCGCTATTTGTCTGATTGAGATAGACAATCTCTCCTGTAAATGCCGGAATATGAAGGCTGGCAGACTGAAGCAGGAGAATGTTTGTACCGCTGTCCTCCAGCAGAAAGCTGATTCGTTCTTCCGGATAATCCGGGTCGATGGGCAGATAAGCGCCGCCAGCTTTAAGAATTCCATAAATGCCAAGCAGCATTTCAGGTGAACGCTTTCCTATAATGGCAACAGTCGTTTCGGGTTTTACCCCCCGTCCGATCAGCTCCCAGGCGATACGGTTAGCCTGTTCGTTCAATTCTTTATAGGTCATCACTCCATTTTCGAAGATAACGGCCGCCTGATCAGGCGTTTTTGCTGCCTGCTGTTCGAGTGCATAGTGGAGCGTTTGATTCATTGAATAGTCCGTCTCCTCAAACAGATGGCATGATTCAATGAAATCTCGCTCTTCTTCTTTTGTTAAGATTGGAATATCGTCCAATTCTGTTTCAGGGCTGGCAGCTGTATGTTCCACAAGCGTGGTGAAAAGGCTGGCCCACCTTTGGATGGTTTCTTTCTCAAACAAAGCTGTACTGTATTCAAACTGACAGAAAAGCTCGGAATCATGCTCTGTAACGTATAGGGAAATATCAAATTTTGATATTGGGTGCTCCAAGTCGTTCCACTGAAGCTGTACATCATTCATTTTTAGCTTTTGCTGTTCCATATTCTGAAGGACTAGCGTTGTGTCAAACAAAGGATTCCGGCTCATCTCCCGCTGCACACCGAGTTTGTCCACAAGCTCTTCAAACGGGTAATCCTGATGCTCATACGCTTCTAGTGCCGTCTGTCTGACTTCTTTCAGAAATTCCTCAAATGTCTTATTACCCGCCGGGCGTGTGCGAAGAGCCAATGTATTGACGAACATCCCAAGAACAGCTTCAAGGTCGGCATGGGGCCGTCCGGCGATAGGTGAACCAATCACGATATCATCCTGACCGCTTAACCGAGACAAAAAGGCTGAATACAAAGCGAGAAGCGTCATATAAAGCGTGCTTCTGTTTTTATGGGCTAGCCGCTTTATGCGGGCCGTGATCTCTTTGTCCAATTGAAAGGTTACTTTTCCGCCTATGAATTGCCGTTCTGCCGGACGTCGTTTATCTGTTGGAAGCTCCAGTATAGGAAGGTCCCCGCTAAACTGCTGCTGCCAGTAAGTCTCCTGCTTTTGGTACGAGTCTCCCTTTTTAAATTTCTGCTGCCATACGGCATAATCTTTATATTGGATCCGCAATGGCTTAAGCTGCCGGTTTGCATAAAGATCGGTAAATTCTCGGATTAGGAGCTGAACGGATACGCCATCTGAAATGATATGGTGCATATCCACCAGCAATACATGCTTCTCGTTTGACACTTCTATAAGGCCTGCTCTAAATAATGGCGCCTGGCTGAGATCAAAGGGACGGACAAATCCCTCGATAGTGGTCTCTTTACTTAACGTAAACGGCACTTCGGTGTGGATACGCTGAACCGGCTCGTCATCAGCTCCGGATACAAAGGAAGTTCGAAGCGGCTCATGCCGGCTGATCAGTTCTTTACATACAGCAGACAGTTTGGCGACATCCAGTGCACCTTCCAGTTCTAAGACCGCAGGCATGTTATAGGCGACACCCTCATCAAGCTGTTGGAGCACATAGATTCGTTTTTGGGCCGAAGATACAGGATATGTATCCCTTTCTTCTGCTGGTTCAATTGCTGCATACGGATTTTGTTCTGCCTCTCGAATGATTAAAGCTAATCCTTCAACAGTCGGATGAGCAAAGATGTCCTTAAGTGAAACTTGCACATGGAATTCCTTTGCGATCCGTGACATAAGCACTGTTGCTTTTAACGAGTGGCCGCCATTGTCAAAAAAGTTGTCTTGGATGCCTATATGCCCATTCTTTAGCACATCTTCAAATAGTTGCGAAAGCTTTGCCTCTAACAGATTTCGAGGGGCAGTATATGGGTTTCCGCTGATTGAAGCATCTGGCTCCGGAAGTGCTGCGCGATCTACTTTTCCGTTTGGGGTAAGAGGTATGCTGTCAACCCATATCCATTTCGCCGGAATCATGTATTCTGGGAGCTCACTAGCCATATAACTGCGTAAATCTATTGCATTCAGCTTTTGTACACTGCAATAGTAAGCGCATAATTCATGTTCACCGTTTTGATCTTGCCAGATGAGAATGGCAGCCTCACTAATGTCCGGATGATTCATTAGCGTGACTTCGATTTCTTGCGGCTCAATTCGATAACCTCTGATTTTCACTTGATTGTCTGCCCGTCCGATATATTCGATGTTGCCGTCTTCAAGCCGTCTGGCCAAATCACCTGTCCGGTACATAATCACATCAGGCCTGAATGGGTCGGATGAAAATTTGTCGCTTGTCAGTTTATCGTGATTGACATATCCTCTGGCAACACTTGCGCCGGAAATATAGAGTTCGCCTGGTACGCCGCATGGCTGAAGCTGTTTTTGATGATTCAAAATATATAGATCAGTACAGCCTATCGGTTTACCGATTGGCGGAAGCTCAGGAATAGGGTCTCCAGGATGAATGGTATACGTAGATACCACATGAGTTTCTGAAGGTCCGTAATGATTGTGCAGGTGTATGCCGCGTTCACGCAACACATTTTGGAAAAGGTCTGAAATCATTAATTGTTCCCCGGCTGCGATCAGGTGTTTGACGCCATCAGGAAACGAGTTCGCAAGTTCTCGCTCGCTGAAAATCATTTTGATAAAAGCAGTTGGGAGAAACACAATATTCGTCTGATGCTTGTTTATAAATGTAAACAGCTGAGGCACATCTCTTTTTATGTCTTCTGGAACGATGTGGAGTGTGCCGCCTTTCAGAAGCGCAGAAAATATTTCTTGATAGCAGACGTCGAAGGAAGGTGTCGCAAATTGCAGAACATCTGCTTCAAAGTCAATGCCGGAGTGAGTATATTCGAACTTCAGCAAGTTAGCCATGTTTCGATGCTCAAATTGAACACCCTTTGGTTTACCTGTTGTGCCTGATGTATAAATCATATACAGCAGATCGTCAGCATTGTTGACTGACTTTATGTTACTGCCGTCTACTTTGCTTTCGATATCTTCTGGATGAGTGATAATGTAATTGTCTTCTAACGATGAGGGAAGATGCGCTTGTGAAACAACATGCGAACAGCCGCAATCATGCAGAATATAACGGATTCTGTCAGCAGGGTAATGCGGATCAACCGGAACAATGGCGCCGCCTGCTTTCAAGATACCAAGAACACCTGTGATAAACGCCGCTGAGCGTTCCATCATAATCGCAACGGGTTCCTGTCTCACAACGCCTTTCATTCGTAAATGCCGTGCCAATCTGTTAGCCGCTTTATTCAGTTCTCTGTATGTTAATGAGCAGGCTTGATCAATTACAGCATGAGCATCTGGTGTCTTTTCCGCTTGCTTTTCAAACATGGCATGGATGGTTTCGTAAACTGGTGTTTGATCTGTGATTTCTCCAATCAGCTGCCGCTTTTCAGTATCTGTCGTGATATCGATTTCTTCAGGTGGAAGATTCGGATTATTTAAGATTTGTGATACAGCATTCAGAAGATGCTCTTTGACAGAGAGCACAAAAGACCGATCGTGCTGCTCCGCATCATAGTTCATTTTGATATGAATTTCTTCCCCTGGCGCCACCATAAGATAAAAGCTGTAGTTGGTTTCATCTGCGACAGTGAAATTATGAATCTGAAAAAGATCAGTAGCATGTTCCTGTTTGTTCAGCATTTGAATCTTTTGCTGCACCGGATAGTTTTCAAATACGAGAATATGATCAATCAACCCTTGCTTAACAGCTGAGCGGGATTGAATCTCATATAAAGGGTGGTAGCTGTACGCTTCAGCGGCAAGACGGTCTTTTTGCATATCTTTTATAAGTTGAAGAAATGGCGTTTTTGCCCCCTGCACCCGAACCGGCATCGTATTAATGAAAAGACCTACCATATGTTCAATGCCTTCGATTTCTGCGGGTCTTCCTGAAATGACAGAACCGAATACGGCGTCATCGTTATTATTATATTTTTGTAGCAGAATGCCCCAAATGGTATGAAAAATCGTACTGAGTGTCACTTCTTCTCTTGCAGCAAGCTCTGAAAGTCTGCTGCTTTCTTCCTTAGAGAATGAAAATGTAACGTGTTCCTGCCTGCTTTTTCCCTTTGTTTTTTTCTGCTTCGGGAGCACGGTTTGCTGTTCGTGGCCGGAAAGATAATGGTCCCAATAAGAAACCGCCTGCTCTTTGTCTTGCTCCATCAGCCATTTGATATACTTTCCGTATGGCTGGACCGGCTCCAATGTTATAGGGGATGCATTTACATAAGATGCGTAAATATGCAGAAACTCCTTTAGCACAATGCTGAGGCACCAACCGTCCATCATGATATGATGAAAGGTCCAAATGCAAGAGTACTGGCTCTCTCCTGTTTGAATCAGAGCCATGCGCATGAGCACATCCTTTTGCAAATGAAACCCCCGGTCCCGGTCCTTTTCTTTCCATTGCTCGATAAACTGTGATTGCTCCGCCTCGTTTAAATGAGTAATGTCTTCTTCCAGGACGATGATATTTCGTTCTCTCAGAACAACCTGCTGGGGGGAGGAAACATTTTGGCTGATAAAAATCGTTCTGAAAATATCATGTCTTTCTACAAGAGCGTTGATGCTGTTTTGAAAAAACTGCGGGTTGACTTTTCCTTCTATTGTAAAAGAAGCTTGCTCAACATACGCCTGTGAATCTTTTTGCAGGAGGGAATGGAAAAGCATCCCTTCCTGCATGTAAGACAGCGGATAAATATCCTGAATTGAATTCGCTTTTGTCATGTTCATGTCTCCCTGTCACGATTTTCTACAATTCTTCTACCAAGCTGGATATGCTGTCCAAGTCCTCTGCCGTTAATGATTGACTGCTGAAATCGCTCAGTGTCTTTTCTGCTTTCTGTTGACCGGCGCAGTGTTTCATAATGTCCAGCAAAAAGTGTTCAATCCTGTTAATAAGCTGCTCCATTGTGTTTTTGTGAAAGCGGGCTGGCGGATAACTAAGATTGAAATGGAGCTTTTTGTCTGCTGCCATTGCGCTCATCTCGATCATTTGCTCACGCTTCCATGTATGAGTGATATCCTTTCCGCTACCAAGGCTTGATGGGCGGAAGGTGTCCTGTCTTTCGATGTCGTTGAACTGGCCCAAATAGTTAAAGCTGATTTCAGGTGTTTTTGAAAACGTAATGCTTTTATTTTCAGGGTGTGTAAGGTATTTCAGCATACCGTAACCTACCCCTTTGTTTGGTATCCGGCCCAGTGTATCTTTAACGGTTTTTAATGCGGTTCCGAGCTCATCCCTATGATTTTCAAAGCTTATGAGGGCCGGATACATGGATGTAAACCAGCCGACCGTCCTGCTGATATCTAACTCTGGCAGAATGTGTTCTCTCCCGTGTCCTTCCATAGCGATACGGAGCTTGCTTCCTCCTGTCCATTCACAAATCGCCAAGGATGCTGCGGTTAACAGAATATCTTGTGTATCTGTGCCATAGGCGTGATTGACGTTTTGCAGCAAGACGGCGGTGTCTGCTTCAGTCAGTGAAAAGTTTAATGAGTCCCTTTTGCTGAAGTCGATGTTCACTTGATGCGGTATTTCATAGGGCAGTTCTGCGTCTTGCTGTTCTTCTACAGTTCGCCAATACGCCTCTTCGCGAATCAGCTTACTGCTTTGGGCATATTCCTGTATGCGTCTTGCGTATTCCTGATAGGAATCCGTTTTAGGCGGAAGCTGGATCGTCTGGCCTGCAGCAGCTTGTTGATATCCGGCTGATAAATCCTCAAGCAAAATCCGCCATGAGACACCATCAACGACAAGGTGATGGATCGCAAGGAACAAGTAATCTCCGGTCAGTGTTTTAAACAAAGCGGCGTGCAACAATGGTCCTTCCTGCAAATTGATGCTTTGCTGAAGATCTGCAACTTCTTGTTTGATTTGCGTCTCCCAGCCGCTTTCTGACTGTGAAAGATCAAAGGTTCTTAAGCTGTATAGCTGTGACTCATGAATGCCTTGGTTGATTTGAATCCATCGCCTATCATCGTTGCGATAAACCATCCGAAGCGCATCATGATGCTCCGCCAGCTTTTTTAAGGATGCTCTAAGAGCGTCTTCAGACAAACGGTCAGTATGGAAAAGCATGACAGACTGATTGAAATGGTGTCGTTCTTCTATGTCTTGTGAGAGAAACCATTTCTGAATAGGCGTCCATGGAACATCTCCCTGAACAGGTCCTTGTTCTATGACTCTCTCTGTTTTACGAATAAATGGTGATAAGTCTTTTATCTTTGGACGACGGAATAAATCACTTACCTGCAAGCTTAACCCGTGGCGCCCGAGACGTGCAGAAACTTGAAGCGCTTTGATTGAATCGCCGCCCAATTCAAAGAATGAATCCTCTATTCCGATCCTCTGGATGCCTAGAACCTCCTGCCAGATCAATGCCAGCTGCTCTTCAAGTTCGTTGCGTGGCGGGATGTATGTTTGTTTAGATGCGAAATCTGGTTCAGGCAGTGCTTTCCGGTTCAATTTGCCGTTCGATGTGAGCGGAAGATTCTCCATTTCAATGATATACGCCGGAATCATATAATTAGGCAGTGAACACGCGAGAAGTGAACGCACTTGTTCAGCATTCGTGCCTGCTTTTACGCTGATATAGCCAAACAGCTCTTTGCTCCCGGTCTGGGCTGTACGTGCTAACACTGCGGCTTCTTTGACCCCGTCTATTTGACGAAGTGCTGATTCGATCTCACCCAGCTCCACACGATAGCCTCTGACTTTTACTTGATCATCAATACGGCCAACGTACTCAATTGTGCCGTCAGGAAGCCAGCGCGCCAGATCACCTGTGCGATACAGTCGATCGCCAGGTGCAAATGGATGTGGGACAAATTTCTCTTTCGTTAAATCAGGACGGCCCAAATATCCTCTGGCGACGCCATCTCCGCCGACACAAAGTTCACCGACAGCTCCGACCGGCTGCAGCACTCCCCATTGATTTAAGATATAAGCGGTGGAATTACCAACCGGCCGCCCGATCGGAATGGAAAGTTCATATGTTTTTTGAATGTGAAGGCATGTCGAAAAAGTTGTATTTTCGGTAGGGCCATATCCATTCCATATAGATACTTCAGGGCAGACATTTCTGATTCGATTGACGTGGCTCGGCGACAAAGCTTCTCCGCCAATAATCAAATGTTTCAGCTGTGAAAATGTTTGTTCATTTTGTTCTGTCAAATGATTGAATAGAGAAGATGTCAGCCAAATCGTTGTGATTCCTTGATGTTCTATGTACCTCTTAAGCTGATGGGAATCGAGAAATGTTTGTTGATCGGACAGATGCAAAGCGGCACCATTTAGCAGCGGTCCGAAAATTTCAAATGACCCAACGTCGAAACCGATTGATGATGTCATCAGAAGGCGGTCTTCAGGTGTAAATGTAATATAATTGCTGTTTTTAACAAGACGAATTACACTTCGCTGCTCAATCATGACACCCTTTGGTTTACCGGTTGATCCAGAGGTATAAATGATATATGCGAGTGAATGTGGCCCTGCTGAAGAATCAACGTTCTTCGTTTTTTCTTGCTTTTGAATATCTTCGATTATGATTTGTTCACATTCAATGTCTAATAGTTGTTTTTCTGTTTTTTCAGATTGAAGGAGTAATGCCGCCCCGCTGTCTGACAGCATATAAGCTATTCGTTCAACAGGCAGATCAGAAGCAATAGGCAGATAGGCTCCCCCGGCTTTCAGAATGCCCAGCATTCCTGCGATGAGTTCTGGTGTTCTGCCTGTCAACAAGGCTACAACACTATCAGGCTCTACGCCCTTAATCTGTAGAACTGAGGCAATTTGATTTGCCCAGCTGTTCAGGTCCTCGTAAGTGAATACTTGGGTGTCGCTGACAATTGCTACAGCATTAGGCGTTTGTTCAGCCTGCATTTCAAAGAGTCTGCTGATGGTTTCATTTCTTGGATAATCTATTTTTGTACGATTGAGCTCGTGGATAAGGTAATGGGTCTCATCCTCATTCAGGATATTTATTGTTCCGAGAGCGGCTTTGTTGTCTTTGATGATAAAGAGTAACATATTGATGAAGTATTGAAGCCACTTTTCTATCGTTTTTTTCTTATATAAGTTAGTACTAAACTCCATTTGGAACGTCAGCAAACCGCGGGGCTGTTCCTGGGCATATAGGGTTATATCAAATTTGGACGTTTGATGCCCATTGTTTGCTGCAGGTTTGAGACAAAGCTCATCCAGCTCCAACGATTCATGATCCATGTTTTGAAGAACAAACATTACGTCAAACAGCGGATTTCTGCTCATATCCCGTGTCAATTCAAGCTTATCGACAAGCTCTTCGAACGGGTAATCTTGGTGCTCAAAGGCTTCCAATGCTGTCTCACGCACTTCCTGCAAATACTGTACGAATGGCTTCCCGCCCTCCGGGCGTGTCCGAAGCGCCAGCGTGTTCACAAACATGCCGAGTATCGGCTCAAGATCCTTGTGCGGACGGCCGGCAATTGGCGAGCCGACGATGATATCCTCCTGTCCGCTTAAGCGTGACAAGAACGCGGTGTAAGCCGCAAGGAGCACCATGTACAGTGTGCTTCCGTTTTCTCGTGCCAGCTTGTGAAGGTCTGATGCAACCTCTTGATCCAGCGTAAATGAGACCTTGTCACCAGCGAAGCTTCGCACCGGCGGGCGGGCATGATCAGCCGGAAGATCCAGCACAGGCAGCTCGCCCTCGAGCTGCTTCAGCCAGTACGCCCCCTGCGTTTTGTACGCGTCTCCTGTTTTGAATCCTTCTTGCCATACGGCATAATCTTTATATTGAATACGCAGTGCCGGAAGCTTCCGATTATTGTACAGCTCGCCGAATTCCCGAATCAGAATGTTGACGGAAACACCGTCTGAAATGATGTGATGCATATCAACCAGCAACAGGTGCCGCTCATCTGATACCTTTACGATTTGGGCACGGAACAGCGGCGCTTGGCTGAGATCAAACGGTTTGATAAATGCAGCTGCGGCCTCCTGTTCGGTTCGTTCGCCGAGAACTGTAGTCTGTAACGTAAACGGCGCCTCGTCATGGATGCGCTGCACCGGATCGCCTCCTGCGTCCTGTTCGAAGGAGGTCCGAAGCGACTCGTGGCGCTTGATCAGCTCTTGGAAAGCTCTGTCCATCCTTTCAGGGTTGAGCTTCCCTTCGAGCTCTAACACAGCCGGCATATTGTAGCCTGTCCCTCCGTCCTCCAGCTGCTGAAGGACATAAATCCGCTTTTGGGCAGAGGAAACCGGATAGGTTTCCTGTTTTTCAGCGGGCTTAATCGCTTCATATGGACTGTCTGTTCCTTCACGGATAACGGCCGCCAGCCCTTCTACTGTCGGATGGGCAAACACATCTTTTAGCGGCACCTGTACATCGAATTCTTTGGCGATCCGTGAGACAAGCGCCGTTGCTTTTAAGGAATGTCCCCCGCGGTCAAAAAAGTTGTCGTGAATCCCGACAGGGCCATTTTTCAGCACGTCCTCCCACAGCTGAGAAAGCTTCATCTCAGTCACGTTTCTCGGCGCTGTGTAGGTCTCCGCATCTGCCGCTCCGCCAGGAGCTGGCAGGGCGTTTCGGTCGAGCTTTCCGCTTGGCGTAACCGGCCACTGTTCCATCTCTATCATATAGGCTGGGACCATGTAGCCCGGCAACAGTCTCTCAAGCTGTGCCCGCACTTCGTTTCTTTGGAGCCCTTCTACATAAGCGCATAATTCCGGCTCGCCGCTGTCTGTCCGTACGGTAACGGCCGCCTCCCTTACGCCTTCTATGCTTCTTAGTGCCGCTTCAATCTCTCCCGGCTCAATCCGGTAGCCGCGGATTTTCACCTGATCATCCGTGCGCCCGAGGAATTCAACATTCCCGTCAGGGAGCCAGCGCGCCACATCCCCGGTTTTGTACATGCGTTCCCCCAGGTAAAACGGGTCTTCAAGAAAACGCTCCTCCGTTAATGCCGGCCGATTCAAATAACCTCTGGCAACACCCGCTCCGGCAATGTATAGTTCGCCGGCGACACCGGAAGGCTGTACGGCTAAATGCGGATCTAAAACATACAAACGCGCACCGGGTACGGGCTTCCCAATCGGAATCCGCAAACGATCTCTGTCCCGTTCTGGATCCAATACGTAAAATGCCGCGTCTACCGTTGCTTCTGTCGGCCCGTAGCCATGGATTAATGATACCTGCGGCAAGATAGAAGCAAAACGGGCTGCCGTACGCGGCGCAAGCGGTTCACCTCCGGCGAATACACGCTTTAGGTTTGCCCCGTCACCGAGCGCTAACATTTCCGCTTGATCTAGAAAGCTGTTCAGCATAGCCGGAATAAAATGAGCCGTTGTCACGTTTTCCTGATGAATGGCTTTTACGATCAATGCGGAGTCTTTTTCCCAGCCGGGCGGAAGCAGATACGCCGAAGCACCGGAAAGAGCCCACCAAAACAGCTGCCACACAGACGCATCAAAGGAAAAAGAGGTTTTCACCATGACGATGTCATCTTCTGAAAGCGGAAACTGGTGCTGCATGCCGGTCAGAAAAGAAACAGCCTGACGGTGCTCAACGGCCACTCCTTTCGGCTGCCCGGTAGAGCCCGATGTATAGATGACATAGGCGAGAGATCCGTCGCTAACAGAAGCAGACACATAACGTTTTACTTCTTCACGATCAAGAGATGTCATGTCAACTTCAAGCGTCTCTCCAGAAAAGCTCGGTGCGGAGCATCCCGGCTGTGTCAGCAAGAGCGATGCCCCGCTGTCTTTCAGCATGTAGCTCAGCCGCTCCTTTGGATACGCAGGATCAAGCGGCAAATACGCCCCTCCGGCCTTCAATACAGCAAGGACAGCGATCAGCATGTCAGGTGACCGCTCAGACAGGACACCGACGATACTTTCGTTTGTGACGCCGCGTGCCGCAAGGTGCGCAGCCAGCCGACTGGCATACAAGTCAAGCTCAGCGTACGTCAGCAAACCGCCGGAAAAGCGAATCGCTGGCCGCTCCGGTGTGACTGCCGCCTGTCGCTCAAACAGCCCATGCAGGGTTGGGGCTTCAGGTGAAACAGATACTGTCCTGTTATTTTGAGAAACGATTTTCCGTGTTTTGTCCTCATCTAGCAATGTCATCTTTGACACAGGAAGAGATGGATCAGAGATGACGTCAGAGATCATGTGCTGTAAATAATCTTTTATTTCGGACATCATATTTGGTTGATAAGCGCCTGTATGAAAATGAATCCGAACGTACAAAGTACGCCCTGGGATCACTTTGACACTGCATCTATAATTAGTTACCTCTTCCATCTCAAAATCTTTCACGGAGAAATCAAATGATCCAGCTTGATTCAGCTCTTCAATCTCTTGTTGAGTAGGTGTATTTTCAAAGACGATAATATGATCAATCAGCTCTTGTTTAAGAGCGCTCTGCGCCTGAATGTCATATAAAGGGAAGTAACTATACGCTTCTGCTTCAGTCATGTCCTTTTGCATTCCGCTGACTAGGTCAGAAAAAGACAGAAAATCACTTTGGACTCGAATAGGAATGGTATTGATAAAAAGTCCGACCATGTTTTCCACATCTTTTAGCTCAGAAGGTCTGCCTGATATAACTGATCCGAATACAGCATCGTCGCGGCGATTGAACTTTTGGAGCATGATTCCCCATAAAGCTTGGAAAACAGTGTTAAGTGTCGCACCACATGCTACAGCGATTTTCTGTAATTCGGAGGTTTCTTTTTCAGGAATGGTAAACGTGATCTGCTGTAATGTCCCATCCGACATTTGATCTGTTCTTTTAGGCAGAGGTGAAGCTTTTTCGAAATGCTGAAGCCTTTTTTTCCAATACTCAGCTGCTTCTTCCCGGTCTTGCTGCATCAGCCATTTAATATACGTCCCGTACGGCTGTACGGGAGGCAAATCAGGAAATTGCCCTTTTCCAAGCGCTTGATAAATATGGAGAAAGTCTTTAATGACGATGCCTAAACACCAGCCATCCATTAAAATATGATGGTGGCTCCAGATACAGACATAATGATCAGGCGCCCATTTTAAAATAGATATTCTCATCAGTACATCCGTTTGGAGATCAAAGCCTTTTGATTTGTCCTGTTCTTTGAATGCCTCTGTACAATGTTCTTTATCTTTTTCATTGAGATGAGAAATATCTTCAACATGAACATGGCAATGACGTTGCTTGAGCACGACTTGACGAGGTTTGGCTACATTTTTATAGATGAATGCTGTTCGAAAGATATCGTACCTGTCAAAAACAGCATCCATACTTTTCTGGAAACGCTCCAAGTCAAGCTGTCCATTGATCGTAAAAGAAGCCTGTTCAAAATAAGCTCTCGACTGCTCATCATACAATGAGTGAAAAAGCATCCCTTCCTGCATAAATGACAAAGGGTATATATCCTGTATTTCAGGTTGCTGCGGCATCAGTGAATCTCCTCTCCTATAGTTTGTTGACGGCTCCCATGATCTCACTCAATTCATCAAGCGTTAAGTCTTCATCAGTGAAATCAGATGCGCTCCACTCTCGGTTTTCTTTGCCGGTACAATGCTCAATGATGTTTTCCAGAGTCTGTTTAAAATGCCTGGAAAATGTTTGGATTGTTTTTTCCTCAAATTGAACCCTGTTATAGATGATGTGCATGTTCAGGCACCCCGAAGAAACGGCGCCGCTGATATCCAGTGCATAAGGACGCTCCCAGTTCGGGCTGATCTCATTTCCTGGCTTGATGTCAGACACCTCAAAGGCATTTGATTGAATATCCTGATCAAACTGGCCTAAATAATTAAAGCTGATTTCTGGGCTGTTTTTCTGAGAGCCCCATCTTTTGCTGATATATTTCAGCACGCCGTAGCCCGCGCCTTTATGCGGTATACGGTGCAGCATATCTTTTGTCTGTTTAATAAGGTGGCCCAGCCGCTCTTCTTTGTCCTTATGATCGGAATCTCTCATATCAAGCCACACAGGATAAATAGAGGTGAACCAGCCAACAGTTCTGCTAATATCGATGTCCTCAAGATATGATTCCCTTCCGTGGCCCTCCATGCTGATTTTAAATTGGTTATTTCCCGTCCATTTCTGCAAAGCAAGACCTAAAGCTGTCAGAAGGATATCATTCATCTCCGTACTGTAAGCTTTATGTGCAGCCGTTAGTAGTAATTCTGTGTGATGGCGAGATAGCTCAAAATCAATCACTTCTGTATCTTTGAATGTGTTAGATGCTGCGTCATTGTCTTTTGGAATAGGCTGGATGTGACGGCTCTCGCACTCATCCCAGTACGCTGCTTCGCGCTGCACCTGGCGGCTTTTAGAGTAGTCAACTATTCTTTGTGAATACGTTAAATATGAATCTGTTTTTTGCGGCAGTTTAATAGATTCTCCTGAGACTGCCTGTTTGTAAGCAGCTGAAAAATCCTCGAACAAAATGCGCCAGGAAACCGCATCAACAACTAAGTGATGAATCGTCAGAAATAAATGGTCACCATTCTCGGTTCTAAACAATCCAGCGTGAAGTAAGGGGCCGGTTTCCAAACGAATATGTTCTTGCATCCGGCTGGCTGCTTCCTCAATCGTGTACCGTGCTTCTGTTAGGCTATCCTTTACATCAAACAGTTCAAGTGCATATAGCTCCTCATCTGAAAGATCTATCCCTCTGTTTATCTGCACCTGCCTGCCATCTTCATGCCGGCATACGATTCTCAGTGCATCATGATGAGTCACAAGGCTTTTTAGTACTTTTCTAAGCGCAGCCTCATCAAATCGTTCAGCCCGGTAGATCATAACGGACTGGTTAAAATGATGGCTTTCCAGAGATTGCGAGAAAAACCACTGCTGGATAGGTGTCCAAGTAATCTCGCCTTCGACCGGGCCTTGGTCAATGGCGCGTACGTCTTTTCGAACCCGGGCGGACAGTTCACCAAGAGTCTGATGTTCAAACATCTCACGTACTGTCGTTTCAAATCCGCGCTGCTTCAGTCTGGCACAAACCTGCAGCGCTTTAATAGAGTCTCCGCCAAGCTCAAAGAAATTGGCGCTTACACCCAGCTCATCTACATTAAGAAGCTCCTCCCAAATTTCAGCCATCACCGTTTCAATCTCATTTCTAGGACTGATATCATCAGCTGTATAAGCGTGTTTTTCAGGCTCTGGCAGGGCTTTCTGATCGAGCTTTCCATTAACAGTCACCGGGATGCTGTCAATTTGTATCATACGGGCAGGCAGCATAAAGTCAGGCAAGGCGTTTTTTAGGTAAGTTCGGATGTCTGATATATTCGCAGCCTGTTGATCTTTTATCACCATATATGCATATATAGCTGTTTGCCCTTGCTCGTCTGCTCTGGTAATGACAGCCGCCTCTTTAATCATTGGATACTGAAGAAGTGCCGCTTGGATTTCGCCTAACTCAATACGGTGCCCTCTGACTTTCACCTGCTCATCAATGCGGCCTAAGTATTCCAGCTCGCCATTTGACAGGCGCTTAGCAAGATCTCCTGTTCGGTATAATCTGTCTCCCGGAAGATAAGGATTGGATACAAAACGGTCAGCGGTCAGCTCATCTCTGTTGAGATATCCCCGTGCCACACCTTCGCCGCCTATATACAGCTCCCCTGGAACTCCGATCGGCTGCAGATTCATATGAGCATCCATCACATAAGCCTGCAGAGTTGAAAGCGGCCGTCCGATATTGCTTTTATTTTTTACAATGTCTGCTGCGGACAATTTTTTGAATGTTACATGGACTGTTGTTTCTGTAATACCGTACATATTAATCAAATCAGTATGAGGATATTTTTTATTCCAGCTTTGAAGCATGCCGGGCTGTAAGGCTTCGCCGCCAAAAATCACGTAGCGGATGTTTAAATGATCTGTATGATTTTGATCTTCAAGCATCAAGCCGTAAAAAGCAGTCGGGGTCTGATTGAGTACAGTGACGCGCTCTTTTTTTAATAATAAACGGAATGCATGGGGGTCACGGGCTGTTTCTTTAGAGACCACGACTAATGTACCTCCGTTCAATAACGCACCGAACATCTCCCATACAGAGAAATCAAAGCAATAAGAATGAAATAACGTCCAGATGTCTTCATGGTTAAATTCAAAAGGCAGGTTTTGATGCTTCAAGAGACTGATCACATTGCGGTGCTCGACAATGACTCCCTTTGGCTGGCCAGTCGTTCCAGATGTGTATATCACGTATGCGGGCTGATCTGTTACTATTTCTTGAATGTTTACATCAGCCGGAAATGAGTCGTTTTCACATTCATCGATATACAAAATATGCCCGGTGTAGTCTGCAGGTTTGTTTTGACCGCGCTCTGTCAGCAGCAGTTTTGCTCCGCTGTCATTAAGCATAAAGCTAATACGCTCCTTGGGATATTCAGGATCAATCGGCAAATAGGCCCCGCCAGCTTTTAAAATCGATAAAACGCCAATGATCACATCAGGTGACCGATCGAGCTTCAGACCGACGATATCGCCAGTTCTCACCCCTTGTTTGATCAGCATAGCAGCTGCCCGCTCGGCTTTTTCATTCAGGTCTCGATACGTAAGCTGAGAATGGCCGCACACCACTGCGATATGCTCCGGATATTTAGCGGCTTGCTTTTCAAATAAGCTTACTATGTTTTCATTTCTCGGATAAGCCGCATACTGTCCCATTTTTTCAAGGAGCAACCTACGCTCTGCAGCAGGAAGCAATTGCATGTCCGAAATTCTCATCTCGGTATCCGCCGTTACCCCTTTCACCAATTCAATAAAATAGGATGCCCACTGCGTAATGGTTTCTTCTTCAAAAAGAGCAGTGCTGTATTCAAAACGGCAGCGTATTCCACTCGGATGCTCCTCAGCGTGTAATGTTAAATCGAATTTAGATATATCATGTTTAGGAGTGACAGACGAAATCGACAGACCAGGCACTTCGAACCGGAAATCTTCACTGCTTTGAAGCACAAGCATCGCATCGAACAGCGGGTTGCGATTTACCTCTCGATTTGTATCGAGCTTATCTGCCAGCTCCTCAAAAGGATAATCCTGATGCTCGTAAGCGGTCAGAGCCAGGTGGCGAATGTCCTGCAAATAGGAGCTGAACGTTTTGTGGCCCTCGGGCTTGCTGCGCATCGCCAATGTATTGACGAACATCCCGATGACGCGCTCCAGATCAGCGTGCGGTCTTCCGGCAGCAGGCGAACCGACAACAATATCCTCTTGCCCGCTTAGCTTAGATAACAAAATAGAATAGACAGCCAGAAGAATCATATACAATGTTGTTCCCGTTTCAGCCATTAAACGGTGCAGTTCATCAGCCGTGTCTTTATCAATGTTGACTTCAATTGTTCCACCGCTGAAATCAGGGAGAAGCGGCCTTGTTTTATCAAGCGGTAATTCTAGTGTAGGAAGACTCCCGCCAAGCTGACCAAGCCAGTAGGCCTCCTGTTTTTTGTATAGCTCTTTCGGGTGCTTCTCTTGCTGCCAAACAGCAAAATCCTTATAATGCAGGTTTAAAGCTGGCAACTCTTTTCCGCAATATAAGTCAGTAAATTCTTGGACAAGAGTGCTCATCGAGACACCGTCGGCAATAATATGGTGCATATCGAGCAGCAAAAAGCCGCGGTGATTGCCGATTGTAATGACACATGCTCTAAAAAGCGGACCGGATGATAGATCAAACGGTTTGATAAAGGTCTCGATTGCAGACTCAAGCATTTGTTCTGATTCCATTTCAAGCTCTTTTAGATCAAAAGCTATCTCTGGATAAATGATCTGCACAGGCTCGTCTCTGTCAAGCACAAAAACAGTCCGTAATGCTTCATGCCGATTCACAAGTTCTGTGAGAACGCTTCTCAACCGCTGGCGATTCAGATTTCCGCGTAATTCAAGTACAGCTGGCATGTTATAACCTGTGCTGGCATCTGCCAGCTGATGAAGAGCATATAATCGTTTTTGCGAGAAAGACAGCGGATAGACATCTCTTTGATCCGCAGGTTCAATCTGTGTAAAAGCGTGTTCTTTTAAGCTCATCAATTTGACCGCCATGCTTTCAACCGTCGGATAAGAAAACACCTCACTGAGCGGCAGCTCGACATTAAGCTTTTTATGTATTCTTGATACCAGTGCGGCCGCTTTTAAGGACTGTCCGCCTAACTGAAAGAAATCATCACGAATGCCGATGTGCTGTTTATTCAGCACATCTTCCCAAATATGTGCGAGATCAGCTTCGATTAAGGTTCGGGGCGCCATATATGTGACAATCGTATTGTTTTCTGGTTCACGAAGCGCAAACCTGTCAAGCTTGCCGCTGGATGTTAATGGCATCCGGCTGATGTTGATAATACTTGCTGGGATCATATAGGACGGCAATGTCCCGGCAAGATGCTGATACAAATCTGGGAGGCTGTTTCCCTTTTCTGGAACGATATAAGCAACGAGCTCCTTTTCCTCAGCAGAAACATCACGGGCCAGTACCGCGGCTTCTTTTACCCCCGGTGCTTGTCGAAGAACTGTTTCAATCTCTCTCAGTTCAATACGGTAACCCCTAATTTTTACTTGATCATCAAAACGTCCAATATATTCAATCGTTCCATCAGGCAAAAAGCGGCCTGCATCACCTGTTCGGTATAAACGCTCCCCTTCAAGGAATGGATGATCGGAGAATGCTTTCTGTGTCAGCTCTTGCTGTTTGTAGTATCCTCTCGCAAGACCCGCGCCGGAAATACACAGTTCACCCGCCGCGCCGATCGGCTGCATTTGATTTCCGTGCAAAACAAATACTTTTGTGTTTCTGATCGGGTGTCCGATCGTGATCCTCTCTTTTTCATTCAGATGCCGCAATATTGTTGTTGCCACACTGTTTTCTGTGGGCCCGTATTCATTTGTCAGTTCAGCAGAAGGACAAATCATTTGACTCAACTCAAGCAGATCAGGCGTGACCGCTTCACCCGCAAATGTCACAATACGAAGACTTTTTGCATCGTCAGCAGTCATCACTTCCAATAATACCCGGTACAGGGAAGGAACAATGATCATGTGGCTGACCTTATAACGGGCTATTTTTCGCTTAAGGGCCAGCACATCCTTCGCTTCGTCATCTGTTGTCAGCAGCACGCACGCACCAGACAAAAGCGGGGTAAATAAGCTCGTTACACAGCCGTCAAACACGTACGAAAACAAATGGAGGGATATATCCTGTTCGGCCATGCCATACTCTTCCCGTCTCCATTGCAATGTATTGGCAATACCGTGATGATCAACTAAAACGCCTTTAGGGCGCCCCGTCGTTCCCGACGTATAGATTAAGTAGGCAAGATCACCAGGCGGTACATCTGGAGCCGCTGTTTGGTGCCTTTCTGTACGTTCTATCGGTATCATATTTCCTTCATAGTGCGGCGGGATGAATGACATAAGGTTTTCTTCTATCAGCAATTGAGCTGCTTGACTGTCCTTCAGCAGGAAAGAAAGACGTTCTTCTGGGAAATTTGGATCAAGCGGCATATAAGCGCCGCCTGCTTTCCAAATCCCAAGTAGAGCTGCAGGCATTTCCATTGACCGGTTCATCATCACAGCCACGATATCTCCAGATCCAACGCCTTTTTCTATCAGGGCGTGCGCAATCTGATTAGCTCTTATATTTAATTGGCGATAGGTCCAGCAATCGTCTCCCATTTTTAATGCAGCCGCTTCAGGTGTTTTGCGGGCTTGTTCCTCGAACAATTGGGATATCGTTTTGTTCACATAAGGACGCTCAGTTTCGTTAAACAATTGGATAACCTGTTTCTCCTCCGGCGGGACGATATTGATGTCACTGACGGCAACATCGGGATTTGTCAAAATGCAATCCAGTGCTTGCTTTAGATGCCCCTGAATCCTCAGCATCTCCTCCCGCTCGTAAACGTCTGCGTTGTAGCTGAATTTGATATAAAATGATTCTCCCGGAACGATAACGATATTAAAGTCGTAATTGGTTTGTTCCGACATTGAAATGTCACTCAGCTTCAGAGCGCCTTCGTCATTTGCACTCTCCACGCTTAATGCCTGATGAAGCTGTACAGGGTAATTTTCAAAAACAAAAATATGATCGATCAACCCTTGCTTCAATGGACTATGGTTTTGAATTTCATAAAGCGGATAATACCCATGCTGTTCAGATGATAAAATATCCTCCTGCACGGCTTTGACCAGCGAAGAAAACGTTATGCCTTCCGCAGATCGGATTCGCACTGGAACAGTATTGATAAACAAGCCGACCATTGATTCAATCCCGTCAATCGCTGACGGGCGTCCCGAAATGACGGAGCCAAAAACGGCATCATCTGCAGCATTATATCGATGGAGCAGCACGCCCCAAATACTCATAAACAGCGTGTTTAATGTCACTCCCCAGTTTTGGGCAGCCTCTGTCAGTTTCTCAACCATATCCGGCGCTAATGAAAAGCTGACCTGGGCGGCTTTATAATCCCCCTCTGCCGTGCGGCGCCTTATTCGGGGAATAGAAGCAGTATTGCCGTACTCCTTCAAATATTCGCTCCAGTAGGCAGCAGTCTCTTCTTGATCTTGTTCTCCGAGCCATTCAATATAACGGCTGTACGGCACCGTGCTGCCAAGCTGTACAGGTGAGTTATTTTTGAGCGAATCATACATGCTGAAAAACTCTTTAAGAATAATGCCGAGACACCACCCATCCATGATGATATGGTGATGTGTCCAGACACATGTATATTGGCTGTCTCCTCTATCAAAAAGGGCAAGACGCATTAAAGGATCTTTTTGCAAATCAAATCCTTTTTCCCGATCCTTAGTCATAAAAGCATCCATCAGCGCCTGCTGTTCTTGATCAGCCAGGCGAGAAATATCTTCTCTATATACTGTCAATTCCCGGTTTGATAAGACTACCTGCTGCGGACCTGTAAGATCTGGTACTTCTTTAATGAAAATCGTTCTGAAAATATCATATCTAGAAACAAGAAGGTTTAAGCTCTTTTGAAACGAGTCGACGCATAGATTCCCTGTGATCGTAAACGAGGTCTGTTCGATATATGCTTTCGAGCTGAAATCCATTAGTGAATGAAACAGCATTCCTTCCTGCATGTGCGATAACGGATAAATATCTTGAATTTGTGCCGATTGTGCCATCAATTCCACACACCTTTTCAAAAGTTAAAGATCTTTCACGAGATCTTCGATGCTAGATAATGCAGACAACGTTAATTCCTTATTGCTGAAATCGCTCAGTGTTTTTTCGCGTGCTTTTTTCTGCGAACAATGCTCAATCGTCTCGATAAGATGCCTGTGAAAACGATCCATAAAGCACTCAATTGAGTGCTTGCTGAACACCTGGGTGTATACCGCTTTTACTTGAAGCCGTCCGTCCGTAATGAGAGCATTGATGTCCAGCTCATACTCTCGTTCTCTCTCACCCGCTATTTCGTGACGGGGCTGGTAATATGATAATTCAAACGTATCAGCTTCCTTCTCTTCGCTAAATTGACCGAGATAATTAAAGCTGACCTCAGGCTCTTTATGCCGCAGTTCTCCTATGTGTGTTAACAATCCATATCCAGTTCCTTTGTTCGGTACTCTTCTCAGCATATCTTTTGTCGTCTTAATTCGGTATGCGAGCTGATCCTCGAAAGGCTCGGGAATACCCATGTCTAGCAGAATAGGATAAATGGAAGTAAACCATCCAACTGTCCTTGAAATATCAATGTTTGGCACATGCCCTTCTCTACCGTGTCCCTCAGTGCTGATCACGATTTGGTCATGCCCAGTCCATTCAGAAAGCGCCATTCCTAAAGCCGTAAGCAAAAGTTCGTTGGCATCAGTACCATAGGCTTGCTGGGTTTCAAACTGCAATTTTTCAGTCCAGTCCCCGGATAGTACAAACGCTGCTGCGTCGCTGTTCTTTTGGAGTCTGTCCGGCACATTTTCTATGTCCTTAGGAAGAAAAGCAGTGTGAGCGTCTAAAATCGTTTGCCAATACGTTTTCTCTGAATGCAATTGTTTACTTTCAGCTATTTGGGTAAGACCATCGGCGTAGGATAAATAAGAATCCGTTTTTGGCGGTAATTGGATTTCTTTCTTTTCTAAAGACTGTTGATATGCTGCAGCTAAATCCTCAAGCAGAATTCTCCAAGAAACGCCATCTATCACAAGATGATGAAGTGCAATCAGCAAATGATCCCCTTCTGCCGTTTTAAACAAACCTGCTTGCAGCAAAGGCCCTTTTTCTACATTCATTTTGCTTTGAATGACGGTTTCCTCAGCGGCAAGTTTTTCATCAAGGTGAGCCCTTTCCAGCGATGCTTTTGTCCAATCTGAAATATAAAGGCCAAACAGTTCATGATCCTTGTGATTGATTCCGCGATTAAACTGAATGACATGGCCGTTTTGGTCACGTTGGAAAATCATGCGAATGGCATCATGATGCTCGGTTATTTTACGCAGCGCTAGATGAAGCGCGTTAGCATTGATTCCTTTTTCACTGAAAAGCATGACGGACTGGTTGTAATGATAGTGAAAAGCATGTACCTGTCCGAAAAATCTTCGCTGAATCGGGGTGAGTTCAGCTTCACCTTCCGCAGGTCCCTGGTCCGCTTGAGATGCCAATGGTGTGATATGTCCGCATAGTTCCTGAATCGTTGAATAACGGAATAAGTCGCGTATTGTCATGCTCCAGCCTTCAGCTGCCAGACGTGCTGCCACTTGTAATGCTTTAATTGAGTCTCCGCCAAGCTCAAAAAAGGAATCGTGAATGCCGACTCGTGACATGCTCAGTACATCTTCCCATATATACGCCATCGTTTTTTGTATGTCGTTAACTGGTGCGGTATATGGACGCGATAACAAATTATTTGGAGCCGGCAAGGCATTTCTGTCCAGCTTTCCGTTTAGGGTTAGCGGCATGTTTTCTAAAGGAATCAGATGTGCAGGAATCATATACGCTGGCAGCTCCTTTGTTAAAGCAGCACGGAGAGCATTCGTATTGACGTCTGAAGGCACAATATATGCTGCCAAACCAGCCTGTCCATTCTTATCATGCTGAACGGCAACAGCAGCTTCTCTGACAAGCCCCGTTTGAAGCAGAACACTTTCAATTTCTTCTGTTTCAATTCTGTATCCATTTATCTTTACTTGATAATCCATTCGGCCAAGAAGCCGGATCGTTCCGTTTGGAAGCCAGCATGCTCGATCACCGGTTCTGTACAGCCTTTCTCCAGAGACAAATGGATTTTCTGTAAATTTCATTTGCGTTAAGTCAGGTTTATGATGATAGCCTTTCGCAACACCTGCCCCGCCGATGCACAGCTCGCCGGCAACGCCGATCGGCTGAATTTGATCAGTCTGGCTGAGTACGTACATACGTACATTCGGCAGCGGGCTGCCGATTGGTACGTTATCGCCCGTACACTCTCCACTCATACTTGTTTCATAAAAGCTCGAATCAATGGTTGCCTCTGTGACACCATAGCTATTGATGATGCGCATGCTTTGACCAAAGCGGTCTGTCAATGTTTTGAAATCTTGAGCTTTCACCATGTCGGAACCAAGAATCAGTATGTCTAAGTCAGGGAGCTTGAACTGGTTACGGTATACATACTCCATCATCGGGATAATGAGAGCCGGTGTCGACTCCATCACCGTGATTCTCTGAGAGTTCATGATTTTATATATTTCAGCAGGTTCCAGCCGTGTTTCATCTGGGCAAACGATTAGAGTCCCGCCGTTGGTCAATGTTCTCGCCAAATCTCCTGAGAAGACATCGAATGAAAAGCTCGCGATTTGAAGCAGTCTGACAGGCTTCCGATCCAGTTCATAAATTTGACGCCAAGCAAGAGCAGCATGAGTAAAGTTCTGATAGGTGACAATAACACCTTTAGGCGCACCCGTCGTTCCTGACGTATAAATGATATATACCGGCTCTTCAGGAGCAGGAGATAAGTTAAGGTTGCAGTTACTTTCTTCATAAGTGCTTTCATCGTCAAGGCAGATATGAGACATCTCAGATTCAGGCAAGTTTGAAATCAAATGCTTCAATTCCTGCTGTGAAAGTAGAATATCTGCTCCGCTATCACGAAGAATATATTCAATACGGGCTTTTGGATAATGTGAATCGATTGGGATATACACTCCGCCAGCTTTCATCACTGCCAGCACTCCAACAATTGCATCAACTGACCGCTTGGCTAAAACAGCCACAGTTGGCTTCGGTCCTTTTCTGTTTTGCAATGTTCGTGCCAGACGATTGGCTCTTTCATTTAGAAGCCGATAGCTAATCTCTGTTTCGTTATCAATAACAGCTATATGTTCTGGAATTTCTTCAGCTTTCGCTTCAAATATGCGATGAAAAGGAACATCTTTTTGAGCAAATTCAACCTGAGTTTTGTTAAATCCAAAGACTATTTTTTGTTTTTCTTTATCACTAAGTATGTTTATTTGTGCAAGGCTTGTTTCAGGAGTTGAAAGTGCCTCATGCAGAAATTCGATAAAATGATCAGCCCAGCGTTCAATCGTAGCTTTCAGGAATACTTCTGTACTAAATTCCATTTCGCAGCAAATAGATCCATTTATTTCAGTAGCTATTAATGTGATATCAAATAAAGATATGTGATGTGCGAAATTGGCAGGCCGGACTTTTATTTCTCTCAGATCTATGTCTTGTTTTTCCACATTTTGAAGGATAAACATCGCATCAAACACTGGGTTCCGGCTCATATCCCGTGTCAATTCAAGCTTATCGACAAGCTCTTCGAACGGGTAATCCTGGTGCTCAAAGGCTTCCAATGCTGTCTCACGCACTTCCTGCAAATACTGTACGAATGGCTTCCTGCCCTCCGGGCGTGTCCGAAGCGCCAGCGTGTTCACAAACATGCCGAGTATCGGCTCAAGATCCTTGTGCGGACGGCCGGCAATTGGCGAGCCGACGATGATATCCTCCTGTCCGCTTAAGCGTGACAAGAACGCGGTGTAAGCCGCAAGGAGCACCATGTACAGTGTGCTTCCGTTTTCTCGTGCCAGCTTGTGAAGGCCTGATGCAACCTCTTGATCCAGCGTAAATGAGACCTTGTCACCCGCGAAGCTTCGCACCGGCGGGCGGGCATGATCAGCCGGAAGATCCAGCACAGGCAGCTCGCCCTCGAGCTGCTTCAGCCAGTACGCCTCCTGCGTTTTGTACGCATCTCCTGTTTTAAATCCTTCTTGCCATACGGCATAATCTTTATATTGAATGCGCAGTGCCAGAAGCTTCCGATTATTGTACAGCTCGCCGAATTCCCGAATCAGAATGTTGACGGAAACACCGTCTGAAATGATGTGATGCATATCAACCAGCAACAGGTGCCGCTCATCTGATATCTTTACGATTTGGGCACGGAACAGCGGCGCTTGGCTGAGATCAAACGGTTTGATAAATGCGGCTGCGGCCTCCTGTTCGGTTCGTTCGCCGAGAACTGTAGTCTGTAACGTAAACGGCACCTCGTCATGGATGCGCTGCACCGGATCGCCTCCTGCGTCCTGTTCGAAGGAGGTACGAAGCGACTCGTGGCGCTTGATCAGCTCTTTGAAAGCTCTGTCCATCCTTTCAGGGTTGAGCTTCCCTTCGAGCTCTAACACAGCCGGCATATTGTAGCCTGTCCCTCCGTCCTCCAGCTGCTGAAGGACATAAATCCGCTTTTGGGCAGAGGAAACCGGATAGGTTTCCTGTTTTTCAGTGGGCTTAATCGCTTCATATGGACTGTCCGTTCCTTCACGGATAACGGTAGCCAGTCCTTCTACCGTCGGATGGGCAAACACATCTTTTAGCGGCACCTGTACATCGAATTCTTTGGCGATCCGTGAGACAAGCGCTGTTGCTTTTAAGGAATGCCCCCCGCGGTCAAAAAAGTTATCGTGAATCCCGACAGGGCCATTTTTCAGCACGTCCTCCCACAGCTGAGAAAGCTTCATCTCAGTCACGTTTCTCGGCGCCGTGTAGGTCTCCGCATCTGCCGCTCCGCCAGGAGCTGGCAGGGCGTTTCGGTCGAGCTTTCCGCTTGGTGTAACCGGCCACTGTTCCATTTCTATCATATAGGCTGGGACCATGTAGCCCGGCATCAGGCTCTCAAGTTGCGCTCGGACTTCGTTTCTTTGGAGCCCTTCTACATAAGCGCATAATTCCGGCTCGCCGCTGTCTGTCCGTACGGTAACGGCCGCCTCTCTTACACCTTCTATACTTCTTAGTGCCGCTTCAATTTCTCCCGGTTCAATCCGGTAGCCGCGAATTTTCACCTGATCATCCAACCGTCCCAGGAATTCAATATTCCCGTCAGGGAGCCAGCGCGCCACATCTCCTGTTTTGTACATACGTTCACCCGGGTAAAACGGGTCTTCTAGAAAACGCTCCTCCGTTAATGCCGGCCGATTCAAATAACCTCTGGCAACACCCGCTCCGGCAATGTATAGTTCGCCGGCGACACCGGAAGGCTGTACGGCTAAATGCGGATCTAAAACATACAAACGCGCACCAGGTACGGGCTTCCCAATCGGAATCCGCAAACGGTCTCTGTCCCGTTCTGGATCCAATACGTAAAATGCCGCGTCTACCGTTGCTTCTGTCGGCCCGTAGCCATGGATTAATGATACCTGCGGCAATACAGAAGCAAAACGGGCTGCCGTACGCGGCGCAAGCGGTTCACCTCCGGCGAATACACGCTTTAGGTTTGTCCCGTCACCAAGCGCTAACATTTCTGCTTGATCCAGAAAGCTATTCAGCATAGCCGGAATAAAATGAACCGTTGTCACTTTTTCCTGAGTAATGGCTTTTACGATCAATGCGGAGTCTTTTTCCCAGCCGGGCGGAAGCAGATACGCCGAAGCACCGGAAAGAGCCCACCAAAACAGCTGCCACACAGACGCATCAAAGGAAAAAGAGGTTTTCACCATGACAATGTCATCTTCTGAAAGCGGAAACTGGTGCTGCATGCCGGTCAGAAAGGAAACAGCCTGACGGTGCTCAACGGCCACTCCTTTCGGCTGCCCGGTAGAGCCCGATGTATAGATGACATAGGCGAGAGAACCGCCGTCAGCAGGAGTAAACAGATGGTTTTCTGCTTTTTCGCTCGCAAGAGATGTCATGTCCACTTCAAGCGTTTCTCCGGAAAAGTTCGGTGCGGAGCATCCCGGCTGTGTCAGCAAGAGCGATGCCCCGCTGTCTTTCAGCATGTAGCTCAGCCGCTCCTTTGGATACGCAGGATCAAGCGGCAAATACGCCCCTCCGGCCTTCAATACAGCAAGGACAGCGATCAGCATGTCAGGTGAGCGTTCAGACAGGACACCGACGATACTTTCGTTTGTGACGCCACGTGCCGCAAGGTGCGCAGCCAGCCGGCTGGCGTACATATCAAGCTCAGCGTATGTCAGCGAACCGCCTGAAAAGCGAATGGCCAGCCGCTCCGGTGTGAAAGCTGCCTGTCGCTCAAACAGCCCATGCAGGGTGAAAGCTTTAGGCGAAACAGCTTCCGTCTTGTTAAACTCATACAACAATTTTTGCTTTTCTCTTGTATTCGTCATATCTAATTCTCTTATAAAGCTGTGCGGATGTTGAAGGGCGTTTTCCAGTATGGTAAGCAGATGAGATTGTATTCGTTTAATATCCTCAAGAGAAAACAAGGTATTTTGATAGTCGAAATTTAATTGAATGGTTCCATTGTCTATCCGTTCTTGTATTTGAACTGAAAGCTCGTTCGCGGTGTATCCGCTGAAATAAAGCGCTGTTTCATAGTCAAAATCATCTGCATTATGCCACTGAAGTGGCTGATACTGCATAGATATACCGATAAGGTTGTGTAAATCCTTCTGTTCATTTCTTAATTCATTTACAAGCAAATTATAAGGAAACCGTTGATGACGCATAACAGAAAGCTGTTCCCTGCCTATTGTGCGGACAAAGGAAAGAAAATCTGTGTCAGGATCAACCGTTATTCTGATTGGAAGAGAACTAACGAACATGCCGAGCATTTCTTTTTCAGCCTTTGACCCTCTGTTGCCATAGTAGGTGCCAATGGCAAGATCTTTTTTAGAAGTGATTCGGCTAATGCATATGTAAAATGAAGCCATAAATAAGGAAATGATATTGATCTTGTGTTCTTCGCAGAAGTTTCGAATCGTTTGCTCTAGATCAGGTGAAAGAATGATGGTGTCTCTGGATGCAGATGTGCTCTGTTTTTGTAAGGACGTCTGGTCGGCTAACGAGTGGTATTCCAACGGGTGCTCAAAGGTTTGTGTCCAAAATAAACGGTCCTTTGCAAACCGCGGAGATTGTAGATATTGACTCTCTTTTTCGATGTAACTCAAGTAAGAAGGTTCCGGCTGATCAGGTAAAGGATCTTTCTTTTTCATTTTTTGATAAAGATCTATAATTTGATTTCCCATCACATTTAAAGAGATTCCATCCATTATGATATGATGGAATTTCGCAAATAGCCAAACTTCATGAGAGTCAATTCTAAGGAGGTAAAATTGATAAAGAGGCGAGTTGAACAGTTTAAATGGAATGCTCGCTTGATCCTGAATCCATTGCTCTATTTCTATCATTTCAACATTTGAAAAATCAATTATTCTAAGTGGATAATATTTATATTCAGTAAGGTGCAATCGCGGCTCAAGCTCTTCTCCTTCTAACAGCTGAAATCTAATGGCGTCGTTGCGGGAGATGGAATGATTCAGCGCTCCCTCGAGAGTATGAAGCTCAATATTGCCTTTGAATTTCACACAGGCTGTGAGATTGCAAATGCTGGTATCTGGCTCCAGCAGTTCAGTAAACCACACTCTCCTTTGGGCATGGGTTAAAGAATAAGTATGTTCGCTCAACGAATTCCCTCCAGTTCTCATAATAAGAGGATAAGAAAAAGTAGAAAAAAGCAGAAAAATGTCAATAAAAGAAATTATATGACTATATAATCCATATATGCACTATATTAACGGATATTTTTTAAAGTACAATAAAAAACATTAAATTTTTATAACATTTTTTTGAATATAGTATTATTTCTTTATTTTTCGTTTCTTTTTTTATCAAATTTCCGGATATAAAGTGATAAAAGTATTGTTTTACATAAGGTCTTATACACTACTTTTTAATCGGACTAATTTTCTTTTGTGCATGATTCTTCTAATTGTTGGAAGGTTCGACAAAGCGTTATTACAGACATAAAAAAACCTGTTTTCTCTTGGAAAACAGGTCTGCCGCTATTATTGATTTGCCAAAATGACAGCGATTTGATCCTCAATATCTTTTCCATCCTCTTCATCAATCAATCCATTTAGAAGAATAGAGAAAACAAGTTTTTTTCCGCTCTTTGTTTCTGCGTACCCCGATAGAGAGCTTACCGTACTGAGCGATCCGGTTTTTGCTCTTACTTTTCCTTGTGCAGGAGTGTCTTTCATGCGGTTTCTCAGCGTTCCGCCCACCATTCTGTCAGGATTGCCCGCAACAGGTAAAGAATTTAGATAAGCCGAGAACCAACTCTGATCCTGAATGTCATATAACAGCTGTGAAAGTTGATCTGAGGATACAGCATCAATATGTGAGATTCCTGATCCGTCTCTTAAGACGAGTGATTTAGAATCAACACCAAATTCCGGAAGCGTACTGTTTAACACTTCGAGCCCCTTTTCCCAGCTCCCTTCTCCTTTTTTCACTTTCCCCATCTCTTTTACGAGCACTTCGGCATGTCCGTTATTACTTAATTTCATGAACGGCACAAAAAGTTTCGATAAAGGCATTGAGCGATGAGAGAGCAGCACATCTGAAGAACTAGGTGCTTCACCCGTCTTGATGTCCCCTTTCACAGTAATACCTTGTTTTTTTAGTGACTGCTTAAATAAATCTAAGGCATATCCGGCAGGCTCCCAGACAGAAATCCATTCCTTTGTCTTGTTTGCGTCAACCGGTACGCTCCCTTCAATTGTAATCGTGTTTGTTCCATGCTCTCTTTCGATTGTGAGGTCTTTCTCTGAACCGGCAGCAGTCGTTTCAGCACCGTTCTTTATCGTTATATAATCGGTTTTCGGAGAGATAGACACGGCAGGCTCTTCCCCTTCTTTTTGATTTGGGGTGACCTCAACAATCACAGTGCCTGCATCATAGTCTTCATTCGGAGACGCTGTTAGAGCGGAGATTGGCGCGCCATAATATGTGTATTCATCGCTCCAAGGCATATCAGGTGATAATCGCATGTCATCATGCCACGTATCATCACCGATCAGATTGCCTTTAATTACTTTTACGCCGGAATGTTTCAATTTCTCAGCCATTTTGTCAAAATCAGATGGTAAAAGTGTCGGATCGCCTTTCCCTTTCAAATAAAGGTTACCATTCAGCTTTTTCCCTTTCAGTGTTCCATCCGTCCGGACCTCGGTTGTAAAAGAATAATTCTCGCCAAGGACAGAAAGTGCCGCGGCCGCTGTCAAAAGCTTTAGAGAAGAGGCAGGCCTCATTCGGGTGTCTCCTGAATGTTCATATAGAACAGCACCTGTTTCCGCAGAGCGAACGGTGATGCCGGCCATTGCGCCTTCGAGGGCAGGATGATCAGCTAAAATCTTATCGATCTGCTCGGAAAGTGCATCTTGTTTTTCAGCGGCAAGCGCAGCCTGATGCATATAAGGCACCGAAGCAACGACGAAAAGCAGTAAAACAGCAACATAAAGCTTTATGCTTTTTTTCATTCATTTCCCCGCCTCTCTGCGCTTCATCATTGGCTATTGATGATTCAGTTCAATGGTGATACTGCTTTTAGCTGTCGTTTCTTCTCCCGGCTCCAGCACTTGTAAACCAGTGAGTGACGAAGGTAAATCAAGATTCACTGCGTTTGTCACCCATGTGTAAGGTTCAGGGCATAAATACCCTTGTTTTCCGTCCGCATTGTATACAACCCAATGGTTAAACTGTTCATCTGCCTTATAAATAATGCTGATATGTGCATGCTGATGATAAATGACTGCCTGGTTTTCTCCGTCCCTCTTCTGATAAGAAGATAAAAAGACATCATCCAGCTGCTTGTGGCGCAAATCCATTCCTTCATGCAAAGCTTCTTTATTCGGTACATCCATCAGTTTCCCGGTCGGCAGCAGGCGTTCATCCAACTCCCACTGCTGATCTGCTGTCAGGGAGAATAACGAGCTTTCTGCCGGAAACACAAATGTAGTATGATAACCAATTCCCCAAGGAAACGCTTCCTTTCCTTTGTTCATGACCGTCGCATGTTTAAATAGAGTATTCCCCTTTACCGTGTATGTCATCCGAACGACGGCATGGTGAGGAAATTGCTTATACACATGGGGGAGCTCAGAAAGATCAATTTCTGTTTCAACAATCACTTCTTCATCAGTTTTCTTCGCGGTCACTACGTTCCAATTTTCATGGTAAAGAAACCCATGAAGATGGTTGTGTTTATCCTTCTCGTTGATATCAAAATGATACGTTCTGCCCCGGAAACTGAATGTACCGTCACTTATGCGGTTAGGCGGGAACAGGATTGGAATGCCATACAATGTTGGTGTGTCGTGAAAACTTTCTGCTGTTTCCGGTTCACGCAAAAGCTGGACTTTTGTTTTTTTGTCCACGAGAGAAATGACGTTGCTCCCCCACTCAGGGACAACAATCATTTCTAGATGTTCGTTGCCCGCTTTGATGGCCGGCGTTCCCAAATACGTGATTTTCTCAATAAAGTTTGCCATGTTTACTCAACCTCTCCTTGATTCATTGCTAGTATAAGAATTCAATGTACTGTGCCATATTTCCTCCATTTTATATTTTCCCCTATCAAATAAAAAAACACCGTTCAAACTTATGAACGGTGTGATTCGGAGGCTATTGGATGAGACGTGTGATTTGTTTCTTTTTCCAGACGAATTGATAATACCCATAAATCAACAGCAAGCTGACGGCAAACGCAGCTGGATAACCAACCCAGACGCCGAGTATTTCAAGCTTTGTATAGTGAGAAAGGACGAAAGCGACAGGCACCTCTACTCCCCAGATTGCAAAAATACTGATGACGGTCGGCCATAAAACTGTTCCGCTTGCCCGCATCGTTGCAGAAATAATTTGGGCATTTCCAAACAGCAAATAACTCCACAATGTAATCATCAAAAGACGGTGTGCAATGTAAAGCGTCTCTTGCTCGGTTAAAAATAACGACAAAATCTGATGTGAAAAAACATAGATCAGTATGATCAGTACGCCGCCAATGATATAATTCAGCCAAATCCCCACGCGAATGACCTGCTTTAAGCGGTCAAACTCGTTTGCCCCAATCGATTGTGCAGCGAAAATAGAAACCGCAATACCAAGGCTGACGGCCGGCATCTGTACATAGCTGGCCACCTGGTTGACCACTCCGTATGCAGCTGTTGCATTAGAGCCGTAATGATTGACGAATGAAATAACCGCTATCTCTGATAATGAGACAAGAATCATATTGATGCTTGCTGGGACCCCAAGACGCAGCAGGAGAACCAGCAGTTCCTTATCCATTTTCAAATAACGACGCACTGTTTTATCAAATTGCAGCGGGTGTTTTCGCTTTCGTAAATACACCATTAACACGAGAAAAGTCGCAATCGTGGAAATGACAGTTGCATATGCCGAGCCGTATATGCCCAGTTTCGGAAAACCAAACATGCCAAGGATTAAAACAGGCAAAAGCGCGATGTTGATGACCGTGCTCACAATCAGCGTATAAAACGGTGTCTTAGAATCCCCTGTTCCGCGCAAAAAGGTAGTATATGCAAAATATAAAAACATAAACGGCATAGCATAAAATAAAATACGTGCATAGTTAGCGCTGACATGAATGACATTTTCAGGCGTGCCCATTAAACGAAGGATATCCAGGGTGAAAATACTGCCGATGACGGCTAACACAACGCCTAATAAAAATGTAAACGTGAGCGTCGTCCCGACAACAGCCTTTAGCCGTTCCTCATTTTTCGCTCCGTAAGCTTGTCCGATCAGAATCGAACTACCTGAACCGATCCCAATCGTAAATGAGATCAAAAGAAAAAATAACGGGAAAAAGGATGATACAGCTGCCACTGCATCAACACCAAGCCATCTGCCTACAGCCATCATCCCGACTAGCTGGCCGACTGATTGCAGCACATTGCTCAGCAGAAGCGGCACTAAAAAGAGTGACATCGACCGCCAAACTGATGGTTTGCTTTTCTTTTGAGTTACAAGAGGTTCTTGTGATGTTTCCATATTAAAGGACTCCTTTATTTGAAATCGTTTTTAAACATGCCCTCATTTTTTGACAAAAACAGGATATGTAACATGTTATTATTCATCACTGCACATATGAAACCCTTCCCGATTCTTCTAATTTTACACATCTTTTTAGCTTATAAAGAATAAACTAGCAAGTAATGGCATATTTTTTGTGAGTAAAAGAATAAAAAATAATTTATGCAAAAGTATTGTAATCTATCCGTAATTATTGTAACATTTGTAACATAAGAGAAAGAGATTTTGAAGGAGAGAGCGATAATGAAAAAATGTCTTCTATTTCTAACAACCATTGCACTTATTCTGTCATTAAGCACAAATGCATTTGCGAAAAATACATCAGGCGATTTATCACAAAAACAAGCATTACAGTTGGCATTATCCGCTAGAGAACATTTTTGGAACACCATGAGCGGTCACAATCCGAAGGTGAAAAAAGCAGTTTGCCCATCAGGCACATTCGAGTATCAAAATCTTCAATATGTATACATGTGCAGTGATCTAGGCACTAAAGCAAAAGCGGTGAATTATTTAACTCCTATTTTTACAAAAACAGCAATCGAAAAAGGCTTTAAAGATTATCATTTCACTGTTTCAAAAGGAAAACTTGCTGTTCCAATCGGTGACGGAGACAATCTTTTGAATTGGAAAAAATCAACTGCTAAACTGATCTCTAAAAAAGGCAGCACAATCACATACGAATTTACCGTCCCTACATTAGACGGATCCCCTTCTGCAAAACGGAAAGTGACATTTGTGAAAGAAAATAAAAAATGGAAAGTCAATCAATTTGACGCAGTTATATAAGAAAAATGCCCGGTATAAGCGGGCGTTTTTTATTTGATTTGCATAAAGAAAGACAACAGGCACTTTTCGCCTGTTGTCTTTTTGTGAATATAACGCTCTAGGAGAGATTCGAACTCCCGACCTGCAGTTTAGGAAACTGCTGCACTATCCGCTGTGCTACTAGAGCTTTTGGTATTTATATAGTAGCTCTGATGATCAATATTTTCAAGCGATTTGTATTAAAGCCCTCCAAAAACCTTATATGCGGCTCTTGTTGTATCTTCATCAATACCGATATACCGCATTGTAATTGATGGTGATGAATGATTCAGTATTCTCTGCAGCTCGGCGATGTCTTTCGTTCGCTGATAAAAATGATAGCCAAACGTTTTCCGGAGTGTATGCGTCCCTATCTCCTCAAGTCCGCACGCCGCAGCGGCCTCTCTTAAAATTCTGTAGGCCTGAATGCGGGAAATCGGCTTCCTGGTGCGCACTGATTTAAAAAGATATTCGTTTTCCTTCATGTCTTTCGTATACTCGTATATTTCCTGTTTCAGCGATTCTAAAATAAGAATCTTTCTTTTCTTTTTCGTTTTGCTTTCAGTCGCCCATAAATGATCTTTATTTTGAACGTCCTTCACTTGCAGCGGCAGAATATCAGAAATGCGGAGCGCGCTGTTGATGCCGAAAATAAACAGAAAATAATCCCGCTTGTTTTTGTTAAGCAAATACTGTTTGACTTCTTGGATTTTCTCTAGACTGCGAATCGGCTGTACAATATGCATCAAAAAACTCCTTAAAAACCGTTATGTAACGTTTTGAGGTCTATGTTACTATTATAGCTGAAAAACGTTGAATGTCAAAGTGCGGCAGCGTTTATGTAACATAATATACATAGTGTTACATAAGCTGTTAAAAAAGCTTCTTAAAACCTTCACCCTATAAAATGAGCTTTAAAGCCTCTTATAAAGCTTTTAACCTCTTGGATACTTATCCCCCTACTAATCCTCAAAAATCCTCTTAAAACGAAATCTGACGCTCCCAATTTTCTGGAGCTTCCGCAAAAAACATACAAAAAAAGACACAATTTCAAATTGTGTCCTAATCCTCATCCTTTACATCAATATCTTCCGGGATTGGTTCATTTAATATTTCCTGCACAAGTGCTTTGTAATTCTCCAGCTGTTCGAGATGCGTTTTGAACTGCTCCTTATAAATCAAAAATTGCTCCCCGTCATGAACGGCTCTGATTTTCCCTTCGAGCACCAAACTTTTAATATAATCCTCTGAAAGATTTGTATATTCTGCTGTTTCTTCAATCGTTAAATACATATAGCAGTCCCTTCTTAATCCGTATGCTGATTCTAATATAGCACATGGCTCATATCAATATAATCAATTTTGCACAGAAAAACGGCTTTATGCACTATATAATATACCATTTGTCACTTGTGAAAACGCTGTAATTTTTTTACGCTAAGATTGTAACAATACAGCTTCATATAGGAGGGAGAACATGAAAAGAACGTGGAACGTCTGTTTAACAGCTCTGCTTAGTGTTCTGTTAGTCGCTGGAAGTGTCCCTTTTCACGCGGAAGCTAAAAAACCGCCCAAAAGCTACGATGAGTACAAACAAGTAGATGTAGGAAAAGACGGCATGGTTGCGACCGCACATCCTCTTGCTTCTGAAATCGGTGCTGATGTGCTGAAAAAAGGAGGAAATGCTATTGACGCAGCGGTTGCCATTCAATTTGCACTCAATGTAACAGAGCCGATGATGTCAGGTATTGGCGGCGGCGGTTTTATGATGGTGTATGACGGAAAAACGAAGGATACAACGATAATCGACAGCCGTGAGCGTGCTCCAGCAGGCGCAACTCCTGATATGTTTCTGGACGAAAACGGCAAAGCAATTCCTTTCTCTGAACGTGTAACAAAAGGTACTGCCGTTGGTGTTCCAGGCACTCTGAAAGGGCTGGAAGAAGCCTTGGATAAATGGGGAACCCGTTCTATGAAGCAATTAATTACCCCTTCTATTAAACTCGCTGAAAAAGGCTTTCCGATTGATTCGGTGTTGGCAGAGGCCATTTCTGATTATCAGGAAAAGCTTTCACGGACTGCCGCAAAAGATGTATTTTTACCAAATGGCGAACCGCTTAAAGAAGGAGATACCCTTATTCAAAAGGATTTGGCTAAAACATTTAAGCTTATTCGCTCCAAAGGCACTGACGCTTTTTATAAAGGAAAATTCGCCAAGACGCTTTCTGACACTGTCCAGGATTTCGGCGGATCAATGACAGAAAAAGATTTAGAAAATTACGACATTACAATTGATGAACCGATTTGGGGAGACTATCAAGGCTATCAAATCGCTACTACTCCTCCTCCAAGCTCCGGCGGTATTTTCTTATTGCAAATGCTGAAAATCCTTGATGATTTTAACCTTTCACAATACGATGTCCGCTCATGGGAAAAATATCAGCTGCTTGCTGAAACGATGCATTTGTCATATGCCGACCGTGCGTCTTACGCAGGTGATCCCGAATTTGTAAATGTTCCTCTCAAAGGCCTGCTTCATCCCGATTATATTAAAGAACGCCAGCAATTAATCAACCTAGATCAAGTGAATAAAAAACCGAAAGCCGGTGACCCTTGGAAATACCAAGAAGGATCAGCAAACTATAAACAAGTTGAACAGCCGAAAGACAAAGTAGAAGGCCAAACAACCCACTTTACAGTTGCTGATCGATGGGGAAATGTTGTTTCTTACACAACAACAATCGAACAGCTATTCGGAACGGGTATTATGGTCCCTGATTACGGTGTTATTTTAAACAATGAATTAACGGATTTTGATGCGATACCAGGCGGAGCTAACGAAGTACAGCCAAACAAACGGCCTTTAAGCAGCATGACCCCGACGATTTTATTTAAGGATGACAAGCCTGTCCTCACTGTTGGATCTCCTGGCGGGGCCACAATTATTTCATCCGTTTTGCAAACCATTCTCTACCACATTGAATATGGTATGGAATTAAAAGCAGCTGTTGAAGAGCCGAGAATTTACACAAACAGTATGAGCTCTTACCGTTACGAAGACGGAGTTCCTAAAGATGTCCTCAGCAAGCTGAACGGTATGGGCCACAAATTCGGCACAAGTCCGGTGGATATCGGAAACGTGCAAAGCATATCGATCGACCATGAAAACGGAACCTTTAAAGGCGTAGCTGATTCAAGCAGAAACGGCGCGGCGATCGGCATTAATTTAAAACGTAAATAAATTAAAAAACTGTACTCGCTTCAAATGAGTACAGTTTTTTCATGCAGATCTTTATAACAACGGGCATTGGTAATGCTCTGTATCCCTGATTGCAATCCAAAATGACAGAATGATGACTGCTTCTTTGACAAAATCTTTATTCTGCTTTCATTTCGTTTATCTCATCAAGAAATGTCTGAAACGCACTCGTAATAAAAAAGTCTTTCCTGTATATAAAGACGATCTCTAAGTCTTGATATGCTGGTGGCAATTGATGAATCCATACATTTGTACGATGCTCGGAGCAGTTAACAGCGGACTTTGGGAGCAGCGCCGTACCCATCCCGGCGGAAACACCTTTTATAATAGCCTCCAATGTGCCAAACTCTATGATTTTTTGATTGTGTATGCCTGCTTCCTCTAGTAATCTTTTGACCCTGTCACGATGAGAACAGCCAGCCCCAAAAAAGAGCATCGGCTGCTGAAGCATGTCTTCTGACGTCCCTTCTCGTGATGAAATCAAAACTAATTCATCATGGGAGACATGGAGTTGTCTAACTGCAGCGTGCTCAACCGGCCCATATACAAAAGCGCCATCAACTTTATGATCAAGAACCTGTTGAATCAAATGATGCGTATCAGCTGTGTTCACTGATAAATCCACTTCAGGAAAACGCCTGAGGAAGGATGCTGCATGCTCAGGCAGATGCGTTACCGCCGTCGTTTCCAGTGATCCGATCCGCAAAGGCCCTTTTGGTTGCCTGCTCATTCGGGTCGATTTTTCAGCTTGGTCTAACAGCGATAATACTTGATCTGCATATTGCAAAAGATTTTCTCCTGCAGCAGTCAGCTTCATCCCCCGATTCGTTCGATGAAAAAGCCTGATATTCAAATCTTCCTCAAGGTTATGCACTCTGGCTGTCACATTCGACTGAACATAATTCAGCATTTGGGCTGCTTTCGTTATGCTTCCTTCGCGAGCAACAGCCTGAAAAATCTTTAAATCTCCGCTTTCCACGCGCTCTCACCTGCTTGCTATGATGAAAAGTGATATTGGCTATCATATTTGTTCATTTTACTCGAAGAAAACCGCTATGTAAAATATGTAAAGATATGAAAATACAATTCAATGAGGAGGCAGACAGCATGAAAGCTGTAATTCACAACGGAAAAGCCGGTCTTCTGGGGTTATCAGTTCAGGACGTTCCATCAACAAAGCCTGGATACGGAGAGGTAAAGGTTAAATTGAAATCTGCAGGCCTGAATCATCGTGACTTGTTTCTTATGAAAAACAAATCTGAACAAGATCCTCACATGATACTGGGTTCTGACGGCGCGGGTATCATCGAAGAGATTGGTGAAGGCGTGAAAAATGTTACTGTTCAGACAGAAGTAGTCATTTTCCCGACATTGAACTGGGATTTGACAGAGACTGTTCCACCTGTACCTGAGATTCTGGGAGGTCCTTCAGACGGAACACTTGCTGAATATGTGATCATTCCTTCACAAAATGCAATCAAAAAACCTGCTTATTTATCTTGGGAAGAAGCGGGCGTTCTACCTTTATCCGCTTTAACCGCATATCGGGCTCTGTTTACAAAGGGGCAATCAAAAAAAGGCGAGCATCTATTGATACCCGGCATCGGCAGCGGTGTGGCAACCTACGCTTTATTGATGGCTAAAGCGATTGGGGCAACAGTAAGCGTGACCTCCCGCAGTGAGGAGAAAAGAAAAAGGGCGCTGCAATTAGGTGCTGATTACGCATTTGACAGCTACAACAATTGGGATGAGCAGTTGCAGGGAAAAAAGATAGATGTTGTTCTTGACAGCATAGGACCTGCCCTCTTTTCGGAATACTTCCGCCATGTAAAACCAAATGGCCGTATTGTCAGCTTTGGGGCAAGCTCAGGGGATAATCTCAGTTTTCCGGTGCGTTCTTTATTCTTTCCTCAGGTCAATGTTTTGGGAACCTCGATGGGAAGCGGTGAGGAATTTCACGATATGCTCGCTTTCATTGGCAAACATAAGCTGCGGCCTGTAATTGACCGGATATACCCTTTAGAAAAAGCATGTGAAGCATATAAAAGAATGCAGGAAGGCAGACAGTTTGGAAACATCGGGATCGTAATGGAATAAAAAAAGAAACCGGCTGGCAACCAGACCGGTTTCTCTTATATGATAATCCCCTTTATTTACGGAAGAACTGAACTCCCCATCAAATATCGATCCACTTCACGCGCCACTTCACGGCCTTCATTAATCGCCCATACGATTAAGCTTTGGCCTCTTCTTGCATCCCCTGCGGCGAATACACCATCGATATTTGTTTGATAATCCCCATATGCTGCACTGATTTTGTTATTTACTGAATCAACACCGAACTGTTTCAACAGCGGCTGTTCTGTGCCTTCAAAGCCGATAGCGATAAAGACAAGCTGAGCAGGCCATACTTTTTCCGTTCCAGGCAGCTCGCGGAACTCGTATTTACCATGCTCATTTTTCACTTTTTCCATTTGGATGGTATGAAGCTCTTTCAGCTTTCCGTTTTTATCCGCGACCATTTTTGTCGTTTGAATGGAGTATTCTCTCGGATCTCTTCCGAATTTTGCTTCTGCTTCCTCGTATGCATATTCAAGCGTAAAGACGTGTGGCTGTTCAGGCCACATATTGTCATTCGTGCGGGCTGGCGGAAGTTTCGGGTGTTTGCCGAATTGGTGCACACTTTTGGCTTTTTGACGCAGAGCGGTAGCCACACAGTCAGCTCCTGTATCTCCGCCTCCGATTACGATGACATCTTTCCCTTTGGCATCAATGAATTGTTTGTCTTTAAAATTAGAATCTAAATAGCTTTTTGTTGCAAGTGTGAGGTAGTCCATCGCGTAATGGACTCCTTTTGAATCGCGTCCTTCAATTAAGAGGTCCCGCTGTTTTTGAGCGCCTGTGCATAGGATCACAGCATCAAATTGCTCCTTTAGCTCATCAGCTGTAATGTCAACACCGATTTCTGTGTTCGTGACAAAATCAATTCCCTCTTGCGTCAGCAATTTAATTCGGCGTTCTACAATGCCCTTCTCAAGCTTCATGTTTGGAATGCCGTATGTTAAAAGGCCGCCCGCTCTGTCTGAGCGCTCAAAAACAGTGACAGAATGCCCCGCTTGATTCAGCTGGTCAGCACTCGCCAGTCCGGCTGGGCCTGACCCGACGATGGCCACTTTTTTGCCTGTTCGTTTTTTAGGAATTCTAGGTTGAATCCAGCCGTTCTCAAATCCTTTGTCGATAATGGTTCGCTCGATATTTTTAATTGAAACGGCCGGGTCTGAAATCGCTAAAGTGCATGATCCTTCACAAGGAGCGGGACATACCCGCCCTGTGAATTCAGGAAAGTTGTTTGTTTTCAACAGACGTTCCAATGCTTCCTTCCATCTGCCCCGGTAGACAAGATCATTCCATTCAGGAATTAAGTTGTAAATCGGACAGCCGGATGTAAATCCGTTAATGTCCGCACCGATCTGGCAAAACGGTGTACCGCAATCCATACACCGCGCCCCCTGCCGTTTCGATGCTTCTTCTGAAAAAGGAGCAGAATATTCTTTCCAATCCTTTAAGCGAGTGAGAGGGTCCCGCTCCGCAGGTTTTTCTCGTTTGATCTCCATAAATCCAGTTGGTTTCCCCATGTTCCTCTCCCCTTCCTTACTGTACTACCGCTTGTTTTTGTCCCGATGCTGCTGTATTCTGCTTTGGCTTCGTGTTGGCCTCAAAAGCGAACATGATGGCTTCTTCATCTGATAAACCTGCAGCTTTTTGCTCTTGGATGCTTGCAAGCATTTGTTTATAGTTTTTCGGAATGACTTTGACGAATTTTTTCACACTGTCTTCCCATTGATCAAGCAAATCTTCTGCTTTTTGGCTGTTTGTATATGCAGTATGTCTTTCAAGCATTGCTTTGATTTGCTGGATTTCTTTCTCGTCCTCTAATGATTCAAATAAAATCATCTCAAGGTTGCATTTGCGTTTAAACGCTTTGACATCTTCGGCCAGTACATAAGCGATTCCGCCGGACATACCTGCCGCAAAGTTTTTGCCTACATCACCGAGAACGACAACGCTGCCGCCAGTCATGTATTCACAGCCGTGGTCGCCAATACCTTCTACAACTACATTCACACCGCTGTTTCGAACGGCAAAGCGTTCACCAGCACGTCCGTTAATATATGCTTCTCCGCTTGTCGCACCGTAAAAAGCCACGTTGCCGATAATGACATTGTCATCCGAAGCAGAGTTGAATCCTTCTGGTGACTTGACGATGATTTTTCCGCCAGAAAGCCCTTTTCCGACGTAATCATTTGAGTCTCCGTCCAAATAAAGCGTCATCCCTTTAGGAACGAAAGCTCCAAAGCTTTGGCCGGCTGATCCGGTAAAGTGCAGCTTGATTGTATCTTCAGGAAGCCCTTCTTCTCCGTAACGCTTTGAGATTTCACTGCCGGTTATCGTTCCGGCTACACGATTTGTATTATTGATTTCAATCGAAATATCAGCTTCTTTTCCAGATTCGATGGCTTCTTGTACAGCCGGGAGAATTGTTGTGATATCAAGCGATTGATCAATTTTATGATTTTGCGGCGATCGGAACGTCCGCACCCCTTCAGGCTGATAAAGAAGTGTAGACAAATCAAGCTGGCTTGCTTTCCAGTGCCCCTTCGCCCGTTCACTTACATGAAGTACATCAGTGCGGCCGATCATTTCATCAAATGTCTTGAAGCCTAACGCAGCCATATACTCACGAACTTCTTCGGCAATGAACAGCATATAGTTCACAATATGGTCAGGATCTCCCATGAACTTTTTGCGAAGCTCTGGATTTTGTGTCGCTACACCGACAGGGCATGTATCCAAATGGCAGGCACGCATCATGACACAGCCGAGTACAACTAACGGAGCCGTTGCGAAACCAAATTCTTCGGCGCCGAGCAAGGCAGCCATCACAACGTCGCGGCCCGTCATGAGCTTTCCGTCTGTTTCTAATACAACACGGTCACGAAGTCCGTTCAGCATTAGTGTTTGATGTGCTTCTGCAAGGCCAAGCTCCCACGGAAGCCCTGTATGTTTAATACTGGTTTTCGGAGAAGCGCCTGTACCTCCGTCATAGCCGCTGATCACAATGACATCTGCAGTCGCTTTGGCAACACCTGCAGCGATTGTTCCTACACCTGCTTTTGACACCAGCTTTACGCTGATTCTTGCGTCACGGTTGGCATTTTTCAAATCGTGGATCAGCTGGGCTAAATCCTCAATCGAATAAATGTCATGGTGTGGCGGAGGTGAGATTAATCCGACACCTGGCGTTGACCCGCGGACATCGGCAACCCATGGATATACCTTGTTGCCAGGAAGCTGCCCGCCTTCACCCGGCTTAGCACCTTGAGCCATTTTAATCTGCAGCTCATCAGCATTGACAAGGTAATGGCTTTTGACACCAAACCGTCCGGATGCAATTTGTTTGATCGCACTTCTTCTATCATCGCCGTTCTCATCTGGAACAAAGCGTTTGGGATCTTCTCCGCCTTCACCGCTGTTGCTTTTTCCTCCAAGACGGTTCATTGCGATTGCTAAAGCTTCGTGCGCTTCCTTACTCAAGGAACCGAATGACATCGCACCCGTTTTAAAACGTTTGACAATCGATTCAGCGGATTCAACCTCCTCCAACTTCAAAGGCTTGCGGTTTCCGTCAAATGCGAACAAGTTCCGCAAAAATCCGATGCGTTCTTCATCAGCCGCTTTTGTATACTGTTTAAACAGACTGTAATCATTTCTGCGGCACGCCCATTGCAAAGTATGAATCGTTTTCGGATTAAACGCATGATGCTCTCCGCCATTTCTCCATTGGAAGTCACTTCCCGGTTCAAGCGTTTTGCTGTAATCATCCTGATACGCTTCCCGGTGGCGGCGCTGTGCCTCTTCTGCAATTGTTTGTAAATCGATGCCGCCTAGCTGTGATGCAGTACCTGTGAAATAGCGGTCGATCACATCGCGGCTGATTCCTACCGCTTCAAAGATTTGGGCGCCTCTGTAGCTTTGCACAGTTGAAATTCCCATCTTGGACATCACTTTTACGACGCCCTCAGTAATGCTTTTTCCATATTTGCTGACCGCTTCTTCATAGCTGATATCCAAACGGCCTTCATCAATTTCCTGCTTGTAGGTCGCATAAGCGAGATAAGGGTTAATCGCATCTGCGCCATAACCGATTAACGCTGCAAAGTGATGCACTTCACGTGCTTCTCCCGATTCCACAATAATGCTGACCTTCGTACGCAGCCCTTTGCGGATTAAGTGCTGGTGCAGCGCGCTTACTGCCAGAAGCGGCGGAATTGGTGTCAGTCGTTCGTTCATCTTTTTGTCTGATAAAATTAACAAACTTACGCCTTGGCTGATGGCTTTCTCTGCTTGTGTGAACATGTCCTTTAATCCGCGTTCAAGATCCTCTGAAAACAGCACATCAATTTTTTGGCTTTTTAAATCTGGATGAACAATCGTTTTCAATGCGTAAAACTGTTCATTGGATAAAACAGGAGTATACAGTTTAATCCGGCGAACATTTCGTTCACTTGGATGAAGAAGATCGCCTTCCGCACCGAGCCAAGTCATCGTTGAAGTGACAAGCTGCTCACGAATCGCGTCGATTGGCGGGTTCGTTACTTGTGCAAACAGCTGTTTAAAGTAGTTAAACAGTGATTGCGCTCGGTCAGAAAGTACAGCAAGCGGAGCGTCATTCCCCATTGAACCAAGGGGATCTTTGCCTTCTTTAATAACAGGAATTAGATACTTTTGGATATCCTCATATGTGTATCCGAATGCCTTCTGGCGAGTAAGAAGATCACTAAATTGTTCTTCTTCTCTTGACTCCGGATCAGGATTTACTTGTACAAGCTCTTCTTCAAGCCATTTTTGGTACGGATACTCAGTTGCAATTTGTGTTTTGACTTCCTCATCGGAGATAATACGGCCTTCTTCCAGGTCGATTAAAAGCATTTTCCCAGGCTCAAGGCGGTTTTTATATAAAACGTTCTCCTGTTCAACTTCAATAACGCCTACTTCAGATGAGAAAATAATATAATCATCTTTTGTGACATAATAACGGGCCGGACGGAGACCATTCCGGTCAAGGATCGCCCCGATTTGTTTACCGTCAGTAAATGAAATGGCTGTCGGTCCGTCCCAAGGCTCCATCAGGGAGCTATGGTACTCGTAAAACGCCCTTTTTTCCTTGGACATATGCGTATTTTCCGTCCAAGGCTCTGGAATGAGCATCATTGCCGTATGTGCCGGTTTGCGTCCAGCCATCACAAAAAACTCAAATGCGTTATCCAAAATGGAAGAGTCACTGCCATCAGCATTGAGAATCGGCAAAATCTTGTTTAAGTCCTCACCGAAGCTTTCAGAAACAAATTGCTGCTCACGTGCTCTCATCCAGTTGATATTTCCGCGAAGGGTGTTAATTTCACCGTTGTGAACCAAATAGCGGTTAGGATGCGCTCTTTCCCATGTAGGGAATGTGTTGGTACTGAAGCGTGAATGAACGAGCGCAAAAGCAGAAACGAATGCTTCGTCTTGCAGATCCGAATAAAATGCATCAACCTGTTCAGGTGTTAAAAGGCCTTTGTAAACAATGGTCTGGCTTGAAAGACTGGCAAAATAAAAATCAAGACCTTCCGTTACTCCCCAATTTTCAGCCTGTTTACGAATGACATACAATTTTCGTTCAAAAGATAAATTGTCCTTTAGATCAGAATTTGCGCCGATAAATACCTGACGGACAAACGGACAGCTTTTTTGTGCCACTGTTCCGATTTTTCCGACATTTACAGGTACAGTTCTCCATCCAAGAACGACTTGGCCTTCTTGTTCAATCAGTGCATTGATTTGCTTTTCAATTTTTTTTCTTTCATCTTCTTTCTGAGAGAAAAAGACCATTCCTACCCCGTAACGTTCTTTTTCTGGCAGATTGATGTCTTTGCACTCTTTTCTAAAGAAAGCATCAGGGATTTGAACCAGTAAGCCGGCTCCGTCTCCTGTATCCGGATCACTGCCTTGCCCTCCTCTATGGTCTAGCTGGCAAAGCATCTTAAGTCCTTGTTTGACAATGGCGTGAGTCTGCTTGCCCTTTAAGTGAGCATATAGGCCGATTCCGCATGCATCATGTTCAAATTCAGGACGGTAGAGACCTTGAGCTTTTGGCATTTGATTGTACGTCATAATTCCTCTCCCCCGATCAATTTCCGATAATACCGGTCATAAAATCTAACAACTCTATAATCATTGTAGGTTTTCAAAACGATATAAACAATATATAATTTAGATCAAAAGAATCTCAAAATGAGATAGATGGATGTGAGACAAACATGGAGCTGCGCCAACTGCGTTATTTTATGGAGGTGGCTGAAAGAGAACACGTTTCAGAAGCCGCTGATCATTTGCATGTGGCCCAATCAGCAATCAGCAGACAAATTGCCAATCTTGAAGAAGAATTAAATGTGACCTTATTTGAGCGTGAAGGGAGAAATATCAAACTCACGCCAATCGGAAAAGAATTTTTGATTCATGTGAAAACGGCGATGAAAGCCATTGATTATGCGAAAGAGCAAATTGATGAGTATCTTGACCCGCATCGCGGAACGGTAAAGATCGGCTTTCCTACAAGCCTCGCCAGCCAGCTTTTGCCGACTGTCATTTCAGCGTTTAAAGAAGAATATCCGCACGTCGAATTTTTGCTGCGCCAAGGCTCCTATAAGTTTCTGATTGAAGCTGTCAGAAACCGCGATATTGATCTTGCCTTATTAGGGCCGGTGCCGACGAATTTCTCTGACATAACGGGAAAAATATTATTTACTGAAAAAATTTACGCGCTTGTTCCATTAAATCATCCGCTTGCTAAACAAAAAACGGTTCATTTAATCGATTTGCGCAACGACCAATTTGTATTGTTCCCGGAAGGATTTGTACTTAGAGAGATGGCAATCGATACTTGCAAACAAGCAGGCTTTGCTCCTCTCGTTTCCACTGAGGGTGAGGATTTGGATGCTATCAAAGGGTTAGTGTCCGCAGGAATGGGCGTTACCCTTCTGCCTGAAAGTACTTTTGCTGAAACAACACCTCGTTTTACTGTGAAAATTCCAATTGAGTTCCCTCAAGTAAAACGGACTGTCGGAATCATTAAACCGAAAAATAGAGAGCTTGCGCCTTCTGCGAATGATTTTTATGAGTTTGTCATTCAATTTTTCTCTAAGCTGGAGCAGTATCAATAAAAAAATGAACCCGAGCTTCTATATAGAAGCTTCGGGTTTTTTTCTGCAAATTAATTTACAGGTAAAGAAAAATCCACATGGCAAACAAATGCTTCTTGATCAATTAGAGCTCTGTTTGTCAGTTCCTTTTTCTTTTCCGGTTCTTGAAGCTGTACAGAAGAGTAATTGACGATTCCAAGGCCGATTTCCGTCCCTTTTGAATCCATCAGCCGAACAACTGAACCGCTTTTGAATTTCCCTTTAATCTTCTGTACACCGTCCAGGTATAAACTCGATTGGCCGTTTGTTATTTTTCGTGAACAATCATCTGATAAAATCATTTCACCTTCCGGACCGGAATTAAAAGCGATCCATTGCTCCTTTTGATTCAACGGAAGCGTTCCTTCTGCTTCAAAATAGGTGCCTTCCGCCTGTTCATGAACGGCGTGATATAAAATATCGCCAGCATCTGCCTGACCAAGGAAACCTTTAATGCCAGACGCCATTACGATTTTAAACGCATCAAGCTTAGAGCGCATGCCGCCGGTGCCAACGATGCTTCCAGTGTCACCTGCGAATGCTTCGATGTCAGGTGTTATTTCACTCACCCGCTGTATCCTTTTCGCTTCTGGATTTGTGCGCGGATTGCCGTCATATAATCCGTCTATATCTGATAAAATCACAAGCATATCTGCATCAATCAATCCTGCGACTTTTGCCGCGAGTGTATCATTGTCGCCAAACTTGAGCCGATTGACGGTAACTGTATCATTTTCGTTTATGATCGGGATGATGCCGCGCTCGAGCAGTACATTCATTGTATTCCTGACATTGTTGTATCGATATTCATCAGAAAAATCGCTTCTCGTAATTAAAATTTGGGATGCGACATAGCCGTGTGCCAAGAACAGCTTTGAATAAGCCTCCATCAGCAATCCCTGGCCGATTGAGGCTGATGCTTGTTTTTCTGGAAGCTTCTCGGGCCTTTGGATAAATCCGAGCTTGCGATATCCCGCCGCCACTGCGCCTGAGGAAACCAAAATCACTTCATAACCGGCGTCTTTGAGTTTGACGACCTGGTCGACCAACGCTTCTAATTTTCGAATGCTGATTTCTCCATGAAGGCTTGTTAATGAACTGCTTCCAATCTTCACAACGACTCTTTTCATGCTTGTATCAGGCGTCACTTTATCACTCCTGATAGCGGTGCTGCAGTTTTTTCGATATCTTCGCTGATTTCCTTTGAACGCTTAGCCGCATGCTTTATTGCTTGAGAAATCGCTTCTCCGCCGCCGCTCTTTTTCAAGGCTTGCAGCCCCGCTGCTGTCGTTCCGTTCGGTGACGTGATATTATCTCTTAAGATCTCAGGATGTTCTCCTGTTTCCATGAGCATTTTTGCGGCACCTAAAAGTGTCTGTGCGCCGATGCTTCGAGATAACTGTTTATCGAGGCCCGCTTCCTCGCCTGTCTTTTCAATGAATTCCATTAAATAATAAAAATACGCGGGTCCGCTGCCTGCAATTCCGGTGAATATATCCATTTGATTTTCTTGGATTGTATAGACTTCGCCCATGCATCCGAGCAATGCTTCGGCCAGCTTCTTCAGGTCTTCCGACACATATTTGCCAAGGGCAATAGCTGTTGCAGAAGCGCCAATCATACTGGAAGTGTTGGGCATCACTCTGACAACCGGCTGTTCATTAAGCAATGATTGTTCAATAAAAGAGGTAGTTATGCCGGCAAGGACCGACAATATTAATTGATGGGGTTGAATACGTGATTTTAGTGATGACAGAGCGTTTTCGGCGTCTTTTGGCTTCATTGCCAAAATGAGCACATCCATGTCTTCAATACATAGTTGGTTCGGCAAGGCGCCTTTAATGCCATATTGAAGTTCAAGTTCAGTTAATCGCTCTGTATTGCTGCGGTTTGTAACGCAGATGTTTTGTTTCGGGATTTTGTTGGCACGAACGATACCTGATATCATTCCTTCCGCCATAGATCCTGCTCCTATAAAGGCTACTTTCTTTTGATCAAAGATCGGTAACATCTCCTTTGTTCGCTTTTTTGTTCGCATTTTCACACGTTTAAAATGTTACCACGTGAGGAAATGATGTCAAGTTTGAAGGTCATCATTGATTTGTATTGTTTCTTTTCGACAAATATGTATAATGAAAAGCAGAAAACACCCGGTTCACACTGCTGCGCCGGGTGTTTGTTTCTATTAAAAATTATCTGAGAGAGCTTTTTCAATCAGTTTTTTACAGCGATCCAGCTCTACCTTCAGCTGTTTTTTATATAGCTTGGCGGCTTCGTAATCTTTAAATTGATAGAGGACGACTTCCTGGAGCTTAGCCCCTTCTTTTTTTACTTTAATTTGTTTTAGTATCCCGTCATCAAGAAGCTCATGCAAAGACCGGTATACTTCTGTATGATTTGGTTTAAAACCAATCTCTTTAAATTCAGACCGAAGTACTTCAAGCAGCTTTAACCCATAGAGTCTCTCTTGCTCTGTCATCGTTATCATATAAAGCTTCAAAAATGCGCGCTGTTTCACTAAAAAGCCTGTTGAACTCCTTTTTTCTTCTTTCATCATATGCACTCCTTCTTCTGTCACTGACAACACTATGTACTAAATATTCAATTTTCTTTTATTGTTTTCCTTCTTTATATTAAAGACTGATAGTCCAGTCATTTCATGTTTACTGATTATAGGTGTAGCGGAAAAAATAAATTTCGACTGAACATTTGGTACATAGTTTTCTTAGTTCTATTATAGCCTGCATTTACTGCTATCTTCAATTTAAACGATTGCCAGGGTTTACATATCTCATTTTACCGGTACGGATTTCATTCAAATAAAAAAACCTGTCGAAAGACAGGTTTTCATTTTTAAGGATTTGTTGACCATAATCCCGCTGTTTTGATGAAAATACGAGGATCTAATTTCAATTGTGCCACCATGTACTCAGCAAGATCCTCAGGCTGCATCACTTTTTCAGGATTACCGTCTGTTAAGTTCAATTCGATAGACATATCACTAGCGACAGTGCTCGGCGTTAACGCGCTGACTCTGATATTATGTTTTCTCACTTCTTGCATAAGAGACTCTGTTAACCCGAGAACGGCAAATTTAGAAGCGCTGTAAGCACTTGTTACAGCAGCTCCTCTTTGACCCGCTGTAGACGAAATATTAATGATGTCTCCGGCTTTGCGTTCGATCATTTCCGGAAGCACCGCGCGCGTGACATGGTACACACCCATTAGGTTGACTTGAATAATATTTTCCCACTCATCGGCTGACAGATCTAAGAAACCGCCAAATTTGCTGATGCCGGCATTATTAATGAGAATATCGATATCACCGAGCTGTTCCTTCACTTGAGCTACAGCTTGGTTAACCTGATCGGCATCTTTTACATCTGCAGCAGCAAATGCAGCTTTTACACCAAGCGCTTTGACTTCTTCAGCCACTTTTTCTACATTAGCGGAAGTCCGGCCAATTAACCCGATATTCACGCCTTCTTTGGCAAGCGCCAAAGCAGTAGCGCGGCCAATTCCTCTGCCTCCGCCTGTGATTAGTGCAGTTTTATGTTGTAAATTTTGCAATTGAAGCACCCTTTCTTTGTTTACATATGTACGATATCACATTATAAGTACAATACATCCAATACGCAAATCAAACGAACTGTGTAAATATCATTTCTTCTGATTAAAAAAACGGATACAGGGTAATGACATAAGAAAAGGAGTGAACATATGATTATAGTTTATATCAGTCTTGCAGTATTAGCAGTTTCTATTATCTTCTTAGGAGTTAACGTGATTCAAAACAAGAAAAAAATGGACCCTGCACTAAAGGAGCTTTCCTCTGTTACGCAGGCTATGCAAAAACAAATCGAAGGATTAAAAACAGAAACAGATCTGCTGACGCAAAAACAAAAGAAGATTCAGCAGGATGTCCAAATGAAAAAATCCGCGTTTCAGCAGACCGCAGCTGAAGTAAAAGAAGTTCCTAAAGCTGTTAAAGAGGTGTGGCAGGCTGGTCATTTAAATAGCAGGTCATGATGAATGATATCCCGTTGTTTCGATCAGAATGGACAATGGGATATCATTTTTTGAGGAGGCTTTCGCATGATTGTAAACCACAGTTGCTTAAAGGAGTTCGCAGAAAAACTACATTCTCTTCCCTCTTCACTTACAAAGTCGGATTTACTTATTTCTCCATTTCATCTCCATCAAGAAAATGAACTTGACATCTACTATTCACCTCATAATGAATATATCAATCGGACTGCTACGATTGTGATTGCCGGGATCACGCCGGGTTTTTCCCAGATGAAAACAGCGTACGAAACAGCAGTCGAAAGTCTGCGGCAAGGCCGCACTCTTGAGCAAATGGCGGTAGATACAAAAATAGCAGCGGGTTTCTCCGGGTCGATGAGACATAACCTTATCACCATGCTGGATTTATGCGGGCTGCCGCAAGCTTTCGGCATTCAAAGCGCCGCAAAGCTTTTTGGAGAATTACGGCATATGCTCCATACAACTTCCGTTATTAAATATCCTGTCTTTATCCAGCAAAAAAACTATACCGGATACAAACCGGCTATCACTCATTCTCCTATCCTAAGCACCTATGCTTTTGGGCACTTCCCTGCGGAGCTTAACCATGTGACGGGACCAGCTCTTCTCATTCCGTTAGGAAAAGCGGCCGAAACAGTATGTGAAACATTGATCAGACAGCACAGCCTCCAGAATTTGATTTGCCTTAACGGCTTTCCCCATCCATCAGGCGCGAACGGCCATCGTTTGAAACAATTCAGCAAAAACAAAGAGCAACTAGAAACACAAATTCGTTCCTTTGCTGCATTGGTTGATTTCGCTATAGAAAAGAGGAAATAAAAGGGATATGATAAACAAAAACACAAACGTGGAGAGTGGTTGAATGTTTCCTATATTAGAAACGGATCGGCTTATACTTAGGCAAATCACAGATCAGGACGCGGAAGCCATTTTTGCTTGTTTCTCAAACGATGAGGTGACACGCTATTATGGGCTTGAAAACATGGAATCTATAGAACAGGCCATTTCAATGATTCAAACGTTTGCTGCCCTCTATCAAGAAAAACGCGGTATACGGTGGGGAATTGAAAGACTGGACACTAAAGAACTGATCGGAACAATAGGCTTTCACGCTCTGGCCCAAAAGCATAGGCGCGCGGAAATCGGTTATGAAATCATCCCGGAGCATTGGCAAAACGGATTTGCATCAGAAGTCCTTTCAAAGGTCGTATCTTACGGATTTTCTGCCCTTGGACTGACGCGTATTGGCGCAGTTGTATTTATCGCTAATGAAGCATCAAATCGTCTGCTTCTAAAAATGGGTTTTCAAAAAGAAGGCGTTTTAAGACAGTACATGTATCAAAATGGGACTCCATATGATACAAATGTGTACTCTATTGTGAAACCAAGAGAATGACGGTATTCTCTTGGTCTGTGCGCACATCCCTTTTCCTTTAAAAAGATAAAAAACGCCCCCAAACAGGGCGCTTTCTAATTAAGATGCATATTGAGGAGATGTTTCCTCCTTAACTGCTTTTTCCTCAGGTATATGAATACATTTTGTCAAGACCGCACTTGCAAGGTAAAGGGCCGCAAAGATCCAGACCACGCCTTGCGCGCCGACGAGACCGATGAACAGCCAAGCGAGTGCGGGGCCGACAAACGCTGATAAACCTGCAGCCAAATTCAATACAGACATGGCTGCCCCTTTATCTTTTCCTGCCACCGTCGGCACAATTGCACCAATAGGCACATAGCCTGCCAGCAAACCGCCCCAAATAAAGCCGATCACGCTGACAACCGCTAAGCTTCCGCCGGAGAAAACAGGTGCGTAGTATAATAAGAGGGTGAAAATGCCGCAGCCGACTCCGCCGAACCAAATAACAGTATTTTTCCAGCCGAATTTATCGCCGACAATACCAAAGATAAGGTTAAACACAATGTTCCCCAGGAAAATCGTTCCCCAAATTTGCAGCCACACATTGGTTGAAATTCCATGCTGGGCCATGTGCATCGGCAAAAAGACTGGAAAACCATATGTACCAATGCTGTTGATGATTCTGATGATTCCGCCTGTAAGCACGCGCGGATTTGTAAATAGAATCGTAACCCCTTTTAAAAGCTCCTCGGCTGTTTCTGATCTTTTTCTTTTCTTCTTTTCAAAACGGTCTTTATTGATAAACAATGCAAAAAATGCACCGAGACATACCCAGAAAATAGAGCTCCAAAGCGTATTCAAATAACCGAACGCTTTGATCGCGTAGCTTGAGTACCAAGCGCCGAACACAAACATGCCGAGGCAATATGCAATCCAAAACCAGCCGACAGCAGTGCTCAGTTTGCTTTGCGGTGTTCTGTAAATGACCCATGTCAAGAAAGAGTAAGCAAAAAGCGGGTAACCTAACCCTTTTACGAAGTAAGTCACATACATCACTGGCAGGTTCAGCTGTTCAAATCCAAATACGATAAAAGCAGCTGTACCGATCACATAAAACAACAGCCCCATAAACATCGTTCGTTTTGCGCCAAATGCTTCGAGACATACACCCGAAAACCAGGAAGCTATGGCAAGCGCAATTCCGTATATACTAAAAATGGAAGCGGACTGCTGAACGGTGAGCCCGTTTTCGATCAAAAAAGGACTGAGCCAGCCTTGTTCAAGGCCATCTCCCATCATAAACAAAACAACCCCTAAAAATCCCCAGGCAAGCCGCTTCGGTATTCCTATTTTATCCAACATATCTGTCTCCTCCTTAGATGCTTATATTCATTACCGTATTACCTTATTAAAGTTGAAAATTAAATGATTCCTCAAAACAGCAAAAATGCCGCCTTAAATCAATACTTTGCTTTCTGAACCTGAAAAAAAGCGCTGTGTTTGCTTCCATTTCTCATATAAAGCCAATTCTGTCTGACAGTCCTTCGGTTCGATCACCCGGACATTTGCTGACATCTCCTCCGTTAATTGAAAGGTTTCATTGCAAATGACTGCAGCTCCAACAACAGATGCCTGATGATATCCCTCTTGGACATAGACCTTTTTTTGAAGAAGATCCGCGATATATTGAGTGAGCGCTTTGCTTTGGAATCCCCCTCCGCACACCCAAACATAGTCACGTTCAAACGGAGTAACCTCTGTTAAAATGTCAAAGTTCCATTTAATTGAAAATGCGATCTCTTCTAGCGCTGCACGTACAAAATGTGCCCTCTTTAAATGTGCTGACAGCGGGGCATCAAAAAGAAAACCGCCTCTCGTTAACGCATTCTTTTCAGCCGATAAATAAGAGCCGAGAGCCGCTACACATGCATGGTCTTCTTTTGCAAGTGCAGAAATCTCCTCCTCCATTACTTCGTACGTTTCATTCGGATAAAAAATCTGTTTTAATTTTTGATAATTCAAGCCGGTAATTCCCGGATTCGTTTCCACAAGCCAATGCCCTTGATCCGTATGACAGTTCAGCCAGGCTTTATGTTTTGTGTCGCCATGATCCGCAGTAATTTTGGTTATTGGCGTTGTTGTCCCTGATACAATGACAATGTCCTCAAGTCCAGCTCCGGTGCTTTTGACAGCTAGCTGTGTATCCCCGCCCCCTGCTATAACCTTAGCATTTATTGAAAGGCCTAATTCGGATGCATATTCATTTGCTATCGTTCCAATTGCTGTTCCCGCTCTTACAAGAGGCGGAAGGATAGATGGAGAAAAGCCGAATATGTCGCACATCTCTTCTGACCAAGTGTTTTGCTTCACATCAAACAGCAGGGTTTCTGTTGCCTGTGATGGTTCATATGTTAATATTCCGCTCAGTTGGTACGTCACCCAATCACTGATGCTAGTAAAGCTTGCAGTCTTTTCCCATAAAGAGGGCTGGCGCTGTTTTAATCCATAAAGCTTGAGCGCGGAAAAAAGTGCGGTTGGCAGGCGGCCTGTGCGGCTGTATATCTCTTCCCGATCGGGAATGCTCGCCTCCCACTCTCGACCGCGGTTATCGATGTTCGGCAGCCCAAGAAAAGAATCGCCGTTTTGATCGATCAGAACAATCCCCTGTCTTTGACTCGTCGATGTCAAACCAATGATGTCAATATCACACGAACGGGATAGCACACGTTTTGCCAAATTCATCACCTGCTTCCACAGCACCTGAGGAGAAAAATAACGGCTGTCCGGGTAAAGCGTCTCTGTGGAATACACGATGTCCTCCCGTTCAACTGTTAAAACACTGCCAGTTACACTCACGACCGCTACCCTCGCATTGCCTGTGCCAATATCAAAAACGAGATAGCCTTTTTGTTTTTTCATTCTCTTAGCCTCCTTTTTTATACCCCTGTTTTCAGTTCGTCCTTGTTATACATTGTCGGAATATTAAGAGTTTTTTCACCCTTCCACTTTTTGAGGGCGTTATTCAGTATCGTCACGTGATGATCCTCCACTTCAAATGTTGCTCCAGCGAGATGCGGTGTTGCCAGAACATTAGGCAATGAAATCAATTCATAATCTGATTGCTCTGGAGGTTCATGATAAAAAACGTCTAATATCGCACCTCTGATTTTATGTTCTTTTAATACAGATAAAAGATCTTCACGGTTTACAACAACTGCTCTTGAAGTATTAACGAAAATCGCACTCTGTTTCATCAGATCAAAATATTGCCGATCTATCAGTCCGAGTGTTTCCTCAGTGCGAGGCAGATGGACAGAAACGATATCGCTGTCTGAAAACACCGTTTTAAGAGATGCTTTTTCATACAACGGATGATCGTCTTGAATGTATGGATCGTAATATTTTATCTTACAGTCAAACACAGTCAGCAGTTTTGCAATCCTTTGCCCGACTGCGCCGAACCCAATCATGCCAACCGTTTTTCCTGTTAGCTCATTTCCTTTAAATTTGACATAAGCCTGCAGGTAATCACTGTCCCACTCTCCATCCTTCAGCCATTGATTCGAGGCGCTGGTATGGCGGAGAAAGGTAATCACATTTCCAATAAACATTTCAGCAACGGCTTGTGCATTCCGCCCTGGTGTATAAAAAACAGGTATGCCTCTTTTTGAAGCAGCTGCCACATCCACATTGGAGGGCATTCCCCTGCAAACACCGACAAATGAAAGTTCGGGAACAGAAGCAAATACGCTGTCTGTTACCTGATCAAGCTCAGTAATCAAGCCTGTCGCATTTGTTGCTTTTAGCAGCTGAATGAGTTCATCTTCCCGATATGCCCGGCCTTGTTCCTTCCAAGATTGATAAGCAACTGAGCCAAACAAGTTTTCTAGCTCTTTTCGTCCTTCTTCGTTGTACGGTGCTGTAACCAAAACCGTCATGGTGCAAAACATCCTTTTCATCGTATTTTTCATAAAAAAAATCTCTTTCCGCAGATGGAAAGAGATTCATATATAGGCGCGCTCTGTTACAGGCAGACGCCGGTATAAACCTTGCTTTCCTATCTTTCAAGCTGACGCTTGCTGGAATTGGCACAATAATGTTGCCGAGGTTTCATAGGGCCAGTCCCTCCACCTCTCTGGATAGAAAATGTTGAGTATGTAATTTTCAGAATGAAGAATACGTTTATCATAAAGAAGTCTCAGATTGATGTCAATCTCTTTTTTCAGAATTGACGTTATCATCCGAAATGTTATAATTCTTACAAAATATCTAACTAGAGAGAGGAACTGGGCCATGAAATCTTTTGCCACACAACAAAACGGCATTTTCAAATCCGTTTGCTCGCTGGACTGCCCGGATCAGTGCGGATTGTTAATACATAAAAAAGACGGGAAAATCGTAAAAATGCAAGGAGACCCTGATCATCCTGTCACAGCCGGAAACATATGCAACAAAGTCCGGAATATGACGGAGCGCATCTATGATGAAAAGCGGCTGACAACACCGCTCAAACGAACAGGTGCGAAAGGCCAAGCGATATTTGAACCGATTTCTTGGGAAGAGGCAATCGATACGATCACCTCCCGCTGGAAACAGCTGATTGATGAAGAGGGAGCTGAAAGCATACTTCCTTACAGCTTTTACGGAAACATGGGGAAATTGACAGCTGAAGGAATGGACCGCCGCTTTTTTTACCGCATGGGGTCAAGCCAGCTTGAACGGACGATTTGCAGCAAAGCGGGATCTGAAGGCTATAAATATACAATGGGCATAAGCGCGGGAATCGACCCTGAGGAAACCATTCATACAAAACTATTTATTTTTTGGGGAATCAATGCGGTCAGCACAAACATGCACCAAATTACGATCGCCCAAAAAGCGCGAAAACAAGGTGCCAAAATTGTCGTGATCGATGTGCATAAAAATCAAACAGGACGTCTCGCAGATTGGTTTATTCCGATAAAGCCGGGAACCGACAGTGCACTTGCTCTTGGCATCATGCACATTTTATTTAAAGAAAACCTTCATGATGAAGCATTTCTGTCCGAGTACACGGTTGGCTATGAAGAGCTCCGTGAACACGTGAAACAATATGATCCTGAAAAGGTATCGACGATCACCGGTGTCAGTACCGAAGATATTTACCGACTGGCAAAAATGTACGGGGAAACCTCCCCTTCTTTTATCAGAATCGGAAACGGACCCCAGCATCACGATAACGGGGGGATGATTGTAAGGACGATTGCCTGTCTTCCGGCGATCACCGGCCAATGGCTGCACACAGGGGGCGGCGCAATTAAGCATAACAGCGGAATTTTAGAATATAACACAAATGCCTTGCAGCGGCCCGACTTATTGAAAGGGCGCACCCCGAGGTCGTTTAATATGAATCAGCTTGGCAGGGTGCTTTTGGAAACAGACCCGCCGATTCGCTCTCTATGTATTTACGGAACGAACCCTGCCGTCGTCGCGCCCGAAGCAAACAAAGTCAGACAGGGCTTGCTGCGGGAAGACTTGTTTACTGTGGTTCATGATTTGTTTTTAACGGAAACGGCTGCATATGCGGACATTGTACTGCCTGCAACATCCGCTTTTGAAAATACTGATTTTTACACCTCCTACTGGCACCATTACATTCAGCTTCAGCAGCCGGTGATTGAGAGATATGGGGAAAGCAAGTCTAACACTGAGGTTTTCCGATTACTGGCTGAAGCCATGGGATTCACAGACCAGGAGCTTAAAGATTCAGATGAAGTATTAATCCGCCAGGCGCTTGACCATCCAGATAATCCGCATTTGGCAGAGATTGATTACGATGCACTTGCTAAGCATTCATTTATGAAAGCAAAACGCGAAAAGCCGCTGTTTCCGGGCGAACTTCCAACGCCAAGCGGAAAAATAGAATTATATTCAGAAAAAATGAAACAAGACGGCTTCCCTGCTTTACCGACATATACACCTCTTGTAACCGATAATGAACATCCGTTTATGTATGTTCCGGGGCCAAACCATAATTTCTTAAACTCAACATTTTCCAATAATGAAAAACACATCAAGCTTGAAAAGACGCCAAAGCTCTTTATCAACACAAAAGATGCTGAAGAACACGGAATCGTTGATGGGGCACCTGTACGAATTTGGAACAGCCGAGGAGAATGCCAGCTGACCGCTGCAGTTGGAGAACAAGTGCTGCCAGGTGTCGTTGTCAGCCAAGGATTATGGGCGGATGAACAAGGAAAAAAACAGCTTGTAAACGCGCTAACCCCAGACCGATTGTCCGATATGAGCGGCGGCGCCACCTTTTTTTCAGGCCGTGTACAGATTGAAAAGGTTTGAAAAATAATGAAACCCGGAGTATGCCAAGCCCGTATAACATAACATTGACATAATGGAGGCATACACATGGACGTTTTTTTAGGAATTGGTATTGCTTTGGCAGGATATTTTATCGGTGAAGGCTTAAAGCAGAGGAACCAAACCAAAGGTAATGAACAAAATGATATCTTGCTTATAAAAGAACGGGATATTTACTTTTACATCGGACTTTTTTTAGGAATAACAACGACTGAAGCAAAACAGTTAGCCGGAGATACGGCAGACCTGCCTTACATTGAAATAAACGGAAAAAAATATGTACAGAAACATATGTTAAAAGATTGGACATTCACATTAGTTGAAAAACATCAGGGTGAATAAAACAAATCTGAGGAGAGCGAGATTCATTGTCACGCTCTCCTCTCTTAGCTTTATGGATTGACCGCCACCAAAACTTTGTTCTATAAGCGCTGATAAAACGATAAACCACTATCTATGTTCTTTCCTCAAACGGCTCGAGATGCCCGTTCCACAACAATAGTTTTTATATTCCTTTGATGACGTGATGTTCTTGATGAACGTATGTATCGTAAAACACTTAGAAAACCTATTCGGTTCGAATGTGTGCTCTCATTATGCCCCCATACTGCGCCTTTATCCGCGGAGGATTTTTTTAAAAAATATGAAACCTAAAGCTTTTAGATCCTGAATTTTTATTGAACCTCCATATTTCTCCGATTGGTAAAAATTAGCCTATACACCGGAAGCTGTACGTTTATAAAGGATCAGAGAATCCCATAACCAGTAAATCACTGCAGCCGCAATACTTAACATATAATAAAAGTACGATTGCAATGTCCATGCTATTGACGCAGGTTCATTGATAACAAAAAACAGGAAAGCTGCGATAAAAGCAACCACACTGTAAATCAATAGGTACATGACATTGAATGTTCTCGCTTTTTTCTGCAACTTCATTTGGAGCGGAACAGCAAAAAGGCCATACACCACAAAACCGTATAATAAAGCAATTGCTGCCGTAAACAATGCAATTATCATATCGCCATACATAACGAAAGAATAAAACCCTAAAAACAAACCAAATGTAAGGCTGGATAGCCCTAATGTCATTAAATAATATGATGCGATTTTTTTCATTTTTTCACCCCCCTTGTTTGATTTATTCACAGTGCTGTTAGTATAAATTCACAACCTTTGTATTTCTTTTATCGAGATGTCTTCCCCAACGTGCTATACGCAATGCGCTAATAAAAGGTTTCAAAAATGACGTTCTTTTATTAGATAATACGCTGGCATGAAAACGCATCTCCTAATTGGCGAAAGCGCGAATGAAAAAAGTGAATGAATACCTGATCAACAGACAAAATAAGAAGAGTTGATATTCAACACTTTTCGTAAAGGAGTGAAACCAATGAGTAAAAAGGGAATTCAAAATTCAAGTATTGAACAAATGAGAAATGACCATGAGACTGAAACAGCTTTTAAAGCAGATGATCCTAAAAAACATGGTTCTGATCCTAAAAGAACGAAATAAGTTCTTACCCCCACTAAAATATCAATAATCTGGAGGAAGTAAAGTGACTCAAAAAAACGGTGCAGACAGACCTGATGATTATAAAAGATTTTCTTCATTAGACAAGGAATATGATTTTCAGCAATCTATAAGCAGCAATACTGAGACAGAAAGTGTAAACACTGAAACACAAACTCATAACAAAGAAAACAAAAATGACACAACAGATGTAGCCGGGAAATACTTTGAGCCCTCAGATTATAAAGGAAGCACGCAATTGGAAAAAGGATTGGCTGAAACTCATGAACAGGTGAGCGATGACTATTTTGAAGGAACGATCGATCAAAATTTGGACTAGCCATACAAACGGAGCTAACTTAAAAGAAGTCAGTTAGCTCCGTTTGTAGAAACAACCACAGTAAAAGTAGCCAACCCCCACCGAATAAGATGGGGGTTGCACGTAAGTAGCCTGTTTAATATTTAAAACGATTAATGACGGTTTGAAGCTCTTCTGCCAACTGAGATAGAGATTCTGCGGCATAGGAGATTTCCTCCATTGAATGTAGCTGTTCCTCTGATGATTTTGCAACCGCTTCTGTATTTGCTGACGTTTCTTTTGTACCAGCAGCCAATGTATGAACTGTGTGCTGAATCACTTCAACGCCTGAAGTAAGCTGTTGAGTTGCTGCTGCAACTTCTTGTATTTGAGAAGTGACCTGTTCCACCAGGTTCAGTATTTCATTGAAATTTCCTGTTGTCTCTTGAGAAAGAACAATACCTGAGCTCACATTTTCTTGAACAACTTTAATATTATTTACCGTTTCTATCGATTCGTTTTGGATGGTCGCTACCACCGATTGGATGTGGTTTGCTGATTTATTTGTTTCATCCGCTAATTTCCGAACTTCTTCAGCCACCACGGCAAATCCTTTTCCTTGCTCTCCGGCTCTGGCCGCCTCGATCGCTGCGTTTAGGGCCAGCAAATTGGTCTGCTCTGAAATCGTCGTGATAAGCGAGGAAATATCACTGATTTCTGCTGTGCTCGCTACCAATGCCTGTAATCCATTGCCGGCTGAATCTACAGATTTATCAATGAATTTCATCTGATCTAACATCTTGTTGACGGACTTAGAGCCTATTTCAGCCTTGTCTCTCATCGAAGAAGAGAGATCCGCTATGTTCCCTGTATTTGAAGCAACAGATGATATACTGTCTAATAATTCAGTAATGGATTCCGCACTCTTTTCTGTCATTGAGCTTTGTTTCACATTGCTTTCGGCAGCCATCTGCATGGCTCGGGAAATATGTTCAGATGTTGATTTTGATTCTTCTGCGCTTGCCGATAATTCTTCGGAGGAAGCGGCGACTTGTTCAGATGAACTGCTGATTTGCTTCACAATTTGAGATAATGAATGAGTAAAAGAATTAAAAGATTTGGCAAGCTGGCCAAATTCATCTTTATTTTTCACTATGACTTTTTTGGTTAAATCAGCCTCGCCATGAGCAATTTCCTCTAGCTGCTTATTTATGCTTCTTAGTGGCACCATAATGGACTTTAACAGCATTATGCTTAGAACAATGCCTAACATTACTGATATCCCTGTGACAATGATAATGAGCGATTGACTCATTTTCCCATTGCCCCGTATTTCATCCTTTAGATCCTCTACCTCTTGATCCAGGCGATCAGACAGCTTATTGACAGCCGGATCTACGACTTCTTTTCTTAATGTTCTTTCTTCTCCAAAATGGATGGTTTCTGCTTTTTTAGGATTTGAAGAGTAGGCTGTTACTACCTGCTGATTCAAAGCTCTATACTGAGTAAAACTTGTCTTAATGTCTTCAATATTGGATTGATACTTCTCTTCATCAATCAAGTCATTAACCCGGTCAAGGCTCTTTAAGACATCGTCTGCTTTTTCCTTCATACCCTCGTCGTATTCTTTGTCTCCGGTAATCAAGAAGCCTCTTTCATCATTTGATAACCCGGTCAATTCATATTGGATGTGTTTTATCTCTTTTTGGAATTCCATTTTGTCTTTAAGTTCTTCATTCTTTTTCACAGTAGAAGAAATCATAAATACTGAGGAGCCTCCAATTCCAATAATTGAAACAACTAATATTGATATAATCCCCAGCAATTTTGTTTTCACTTTCATGTGTCGTTTTCCCTTTCCGCACAATGTAATGGCTGAAATAAAATATGTTCAAGCGCGTTTGAATCCAATTCGCTTACGCTCATGTCCATAATATCGACACGTGTTATCAAGTTTTATAGTGCTATTTTCATATGAATAAGCAAATTCTTTACGGCTCTAAATCTTCAAAAAGGCTTCACGAAAAATTTACTGTCTTTTGTCGTATAAGTCACTCTTATTCTCATTTTCTATTAGGCATACAAAAAAGGCTTTTCCCACCTCAAATTGGCTGAACCGGCTGTTTTCTCGAAAATATAATACAATACGCAGCATAATATGAAGGAGCGAAACTTAAATGGGGATCATCAATGGTAAAGAATTCATTGACCGATTGAATAAACTAGAAAACGAAATATGGTATGATGGCGAAAAAATAAAGGGTAACATTTCTGAGCATCCTGCATTTAAAGGAATAATCAAAACAAAAAGCTCACTTTATGAATTGCAAACAAAGGATGAGTTAATACATGAAATGACTTATTGCCTTCCTGGAGATCATAATCGAATCGGCCTTTCCTATCTCCAGCCTAAAACCAAAAATGATTTGAAAAAAAGAAGGACCATGATTGAACATTGGGCTAGACATACTCACGGAATGATGGGGAGAAGTCCGGATTACATGAATACGGTTATGATGAGCTTTGCTTCGTCAGCGGAGCTTCTAAAAGATAAAGAGAATTGCTTTCCTGAACATATACTAGATATGTATGAACAAGCTGCTAAGCATGACCTTTCTTTTACCCATACATTCATTACTCCGCAAGTGAACCGGTCACAGTCCTATTTTGGGCTAAGTGAAAAACCGATATCTGCTAAAGTCATTGATAGAACCGAAAAAGGTTTAATGATTCATGGCGCACGACTGCTTGCAACACAAGGCGGATTGACCGATGAAATCTTGGTTTTTTCAGCGCCTAAATTTTTCTTTGAAACAGATGAAGCTTATGCTTTTTCAATCCCTTCTAATACAAAAGGCGTAAAATTCATCACAAGAGAATCATTTGTATTAAGCGACTCTTCCTTTAATCATCCCTTAAGCTCAAGGTATGAAGAAATGGATTCAATTGTGGTTTTTGATCATGTGTTAGTGCCGTGGAATCGTGTGTTTTTTTACGATAATGTGGAAGCAGCTAAAGATTTTATGACAAAAAGCTCTTTTCATGCCTTTACCTTTCACCAGGTTGTCATTAGGCAAATGATAAAAATTGAATTTCTATTAGGTGTTGCACAGCTTCTTGTCGACACCATTAATGTTTCCGAATATCAGCACATCCAAGAAAAGCTCTCAGAAATCATTGTGGGATTGGAAACAATCAAAGCCCTCATTGACAAATCGGAAAATGATGCTCAGTTAGATGAATTCGGCTATATGCGCCCCTGTTTAATTCCTCTTCAAGTCATCAGTACGATCATTCCTAAGCTATATCCTCGATTTACTGAAATCATACAATTAATTGGAGCTAGCGGAATGGTGACACTGCCTACCGAAAATGCATTTGACTCAGAGATACGGGAAGATCTTGACCAATATCTTCAAGCAACCAATACAAATGCTGAAGAACGTGTGAAAATTTTCCGTTTGGCATGGGATTTAACAATGAGTTCATTCGGAACTAGACAAACTCACTACGAAAGATATTTTTTCGGAGATCCTATTCGGATTTCAAGCAGGCTGTATACCAGTTATCCAAAGCAGGAGCAGTTGAACATGATTAAAACATTTTTACATGCAGATGCAGAACAATGAAAAAACAGCGGGAAAAGATCCGCTGTTTCGTATTTTTTATTCAGGAAACTGAACATGGCCCGGTACTGTATAGGCTTTGGACGTTCCGCTTTCAGGCAGCTTTGGAATGGTGTCTTTCACAACGTTTCCGCGGATGTCAGTCATTCTGACTTTGAGAGAACCTGTCCCTAAATTCGTACTTACAAAATGGTTATAGTCCATTTTCTCCATGTTGATCCACTTACCATCCTTTTCATATTGCATTTTCATAACAGGATACTTGTGATTTCTGACTTGGATTGCTGCCCACCACCTGCTGCTGCCTTCTTTGATCCGGTAGGTGAAATTGCCGGTGATTGGGGCTTTGACAACACGCCATTTAATATTGATTTTTCCGTCTTTCATATTGCCGATTTTACGGAAGGCATTAGGTGACAGATCAAGAGCTCCCCGAGCGCCTTCGGGATAAAGATCAGTAACATATACGGTTGTTTTCCCTTTTGGCCCTTCAACTTCCAAATAAGAGCCGGCAAGTGCTGCTTTTACTCCTCCGTAATTGAGATCCGCCGGATTTATTGCAGTAATCTCCATATCGGAAGGAATGGGATCCAGCAGGAAAGCTCCTCCTGAATAACCTGACCCTGTATACGTTGCATAACCTTCATGCAGGTCGTCATATGCTGCCGAAGCTTGCGGGGAAAAACAGAAGATCGTCAACAAAACCATACCAACAAATGCACTCATAATCTTTTTCATATTTGGTCCTCCTCAAACCAGACTTCAAATGAGAATCATTATCATTATAAGACTCAATCCATCTGGTTTGAAAGAGGAAATAGATTCATAGATGATTTTAAGGCAAATTCACTATCATTCATATATCAAATGTAGGTACTTATGAAAAAGCCAATACAAATGAACGAATGTGCACTTCAGCCAAATGTCTTATTTTTCCCTCTCAAAATTCGCACTTCAATAACGAAATGAAACAGGCTGTTGGCCTGATAACAGCTATACAGGAAAAGCTATTTTTCCCCGCTCAGTTTCAACTTAGCTGTCATCATGATGCCAAAGATCAGCACAATCGGAACCCAAATAATGAAGTGATAAAAATCAGGCTCAGCCAGAGCAACAATAATAGCCCCTACACAATACAAAATAATAGCCAGTGCTCTTAACACAGTATCTCTTAAGAAAGTCTTCTTTTGCTTCTTAAAAAACAAACGGCCGGATATATCCTCTAAAAGAGAAGCCAAAGTGCCGGTCAACACAGTTGAAGAAATACCTGCAATCCCCAGTTTTTTTGCTGCTGTAGTTTGAATCCCCATAGAAATGCTCATGAGTATAATCAGAATGTGCACAGGAACAAATGCCCGGTAAAAAGAAAGACAAGCAAAGACAAACAAAATGAATGCTTCAAGTGCGAGGGCTTTTGTCACAGCAGAAGGCCAAAGGGTATTTTCCGCCTTTCCGACCATCAATGTAGCAATGATCACGCCGCATATAAATCCGATTAGCGCAGTCAAGGAATTAAAAACAGTGACCTGAATGGATTTGCCGATAGCTAACCCCAATAATACAATGTTTCCAGTCATATTAGCTGTGAACACATGTCCCAGGCTTAAATACCCGATTACATCCACGATTCCAGCTGTTAAACATAAAAGTGATAGCAAGGTGTTTCGATAAGCTGCTGCAGTCAACGGTGTATCAATCCTTTCTTCTATTTCAATTGTTAGTATGTCTTCTTTTGGCGCAATCTCTATTTTTTAAGTAACCCAACATTAATTAGGAAGATAGAACCTATCATTCCTTTCCATTAACTGTAATAATAATCCCCGCAAGGAAATTAAAATTGAAAGGAAGCATATTGTGATGAAACGACTTTTTTTATGGTTCACCGTCTTTAGCTTGTTTTTGGTTCTCTTGCCTGGAAAAGCATTAGGTGCAGTCGATTTTCCAAATACCTCAACAAATGGCCTTTTAGGTTTTGCCGGAAATGCCAAAAATGAAAAAGGCATCTCTAAAACGGGCACAACGGGTGGAAAAAACGGGCAGATTGTTTACATTCAAAGCGTAAATGATTTAAAAACCCATCTAGGAGGATCCACTCCGAAAATTTTAGTGCTTCAAAATGATCTTTCCGCATCTGCGAAAACAACAGTTACCATTGGCTCAAATAAAACACTCGTGGGCTCTTACGCGAAAAAAACGCTGAAAAATATTTATTTAACAACTTCATCAGCTTCTGGAAATGTCATTTTTCAAAATTTAACGTTTGAACACAGTCCGCAGATTAACGGAAATAATGATATCCAGCTTTATTTAGATTCCGGTATGAACTATTGGATTGATCACGTCACATTCTCAGGTCATAGCTATAATGCAAGCGGAAGCGACTTGGACAAACTCGTGTATATCGGAAAATCCGCAGATTATATCACGATCAGCAACTCAAAATTTGCGAATCATAAATACGGTTTGATTTTAGGATACCCGGATGATTCTCAGCATCAATATGACGGCTACCCCCACATGACAATCGCCAATAATTATTTTGAGAACTTGTATGTTAGAGGCCCAGGTCTGATGAGATACGGTTACTTTCATGTTAAAAACAATTACAGCAATAATTTTAACCAGGCGATTACAATTGCTACAAAAGCAAAAATATATTCCGAATATAATTACTTTGGGAAAGGCAGTGAAAAAGGCGGCATCCTTGACGACAAGGGCACTGGTTATTTCAAAGACATAGGCAGCTATCCATCACTCAACAAGCAAACCTCTCCGCTGACTTCTTGGAATCCCGGTTCAAACTATAGCTATCGTGTCCAAACGCCGGAATATACAAAAGAATTTGTCACGAAATATGCCGGATCACAAAGTACAACTCTGGTATTTGGCTACTGATATAAAAGAGGCCATGCGTTAAAAACGCTGTGCCTCTTTTTATACTATAGGCTATTTTTAAGCGATCCTTGTAATTCCATCAAGATCCAGCGTCGGTCAAACTAAAAAGCATATGTTCTATTCCACAATAACTTCTTAACTGGCTTTCTTATTATACCAGTTTATCGCAAGTGAAAAGAAATCATTGTTCTGGACCTGTATTAAATGAACGTTCGTCCCACAAACTATTCAAAAACCCCTAAAAAGGATGATGGATATGTGCGGCAGGTTTACTTTGTACTCTGCATTTGATGATATTATTGACCAATTTGACATCGATCAATTTTTTCCTAAAGGTGAATACCAGCCAAGCTATAATGTCGCACCATCACAAAACATCCTTGCAATCATCAATGATGGATCAAATAATCGCTTAGGCAAGCTTAGATGGGGACTTATTCCACCTTGGGCAAAAGATGAAAAGATCGGTTATAAAATGATCAATGCTCGAGCCGAAACAATTACCGAGAAACCGGCCTTTCGAAGACCGCTTGTCAGCAAACGCTGCATCATACCAGCAGACAGTTTTTATGAATGGAAACGGCTTGATTCCAAAACCAAAATCCCAATGCGGATCAAATTGAAATCATCTGCTCTTTTTGCGTTTGCTGGCTTATATGAAAAGTGGAGCACACATCAAGGATACCCTCTTTATACCTGCACTATCATAACAACTGAGCCTAATGAGTTCATGAAAGATATACACGACCGAATGCCGGTTATATTGGCCCATGATCATGAAAAGGAGTGGCTTAACCCCAAAAATACAAGCCCTGATTATCTGCAAAGTTTGCTGCTGCCTTATGATGCTGATGACATGGAAGCATACCAGGTTTCATCATTAGTAAATTCACCTAAAAATAATTCAGCTGAGCTTCTTGATGCAGAAAATCATATGTAGTGATTGAAATTCTCTAGCAAGAACTTGTCAAATAGCTTTGTTCCTTAGGTGCCAATCCCTCTAGTAGTTATGAATATTTAGTACATAGATCAATTAGTTATTTTCGATATCAGTTTGAAATAATTTTATTATGTAAACTTAAATAAGCAATGTTATCCCTTTCATATAAAATAGTTTACATTTTTATAAAATCGCTTCACTTTTCTATTTTGTCAGCAAAAAAACTGAACCACATTAAACTTATGAATCCTGCCGCACCTGTGATTGCAAATATGATATAAGCCCATAGAGGTAAATCCATACACTTTCCCTCCTAAGAATTAAATGAAATTTCTTTCATCTTACATGAAGGTCTTCTTTCTTTTGTTTATCCAGTGTAATACTTAATAATATGTTGATGAATGCAGCTGGAAAATATATAAATCCCACTCCAAGAATGCCTAGTATCGTACTTAAACTTACTATGTAATTCTTTGTCATCGTTTGACTATCAATCAATATTAGAAGTGAAATCAATCCAGCTAAAACACCTATAAACCAAGCATCGCCAACAGCATAAGAATCATCCAGCATCCCTAACCATCGCCCCAATATAGAGCTCCCAATGGCAGTCAAACTGGATAAAAATATGAGTGCTTTCATTTCTTGTCCTCCTTTAAAGCCAATCAAACTGGTAGAAATCGGCCATTGAATTCCCATTATCGAATGGTTATCATTTCCACATTAACATTTTAAAGCTCATTACAATACGATTCAAGCAGAAAAACCCTACATAACGTATATATAGGGATTTAATAAAACACAGGCCAACACCCAGCTCTAGTTACTTTAAGACCACTGTGTGATCGGTTCAGTCTTTACGTACCGGGATATTTCACAACAGGCACTTTCTTCTTACGCAGAGAATCAAGCATGACTGATCCAGCATTCAAGTTGCTTTGCACTAATTCTTTAGGCGTCAATGCCATCCACTGATTGAGTGACACATCTGCATAACGGTCACTTTTGAACATTTCTAAAAACCATAATGTTTCTGTACCAGTGTTTTGTATATAGTGTCCGGCATTAGAAGGCACGTATCCAACGTCGCCTGCTCTATAATCAAATGTGCGGGCAGTCCCATTTCCGATAAATACCGTCATTCGTCCCTGTCCTGTTAGATAATATTGCCACTCATCGCTATTGGGATGCCAATGAAGCTCTCTCATCGCGCCAGGCTCAATCTGAACAAGTGCAGCGGCTATCGTTTTTGAAATTGGGAAGTTAGAAGAATCCACAATTCGTACACTCCCCCCTGGCATTTGAATTGGGGGTTGATTTAACAACTCGTGTTTAAAGGTCATGGGGACTTTTCCATATGGTGACTGAATGTCTTCACTGGCGACTGATCCCGGCACATTCCCTTGGTAGATATAGACTTGCTCAGACGGAAGAGAGTTGAAAGCATTCTCCGGGACACCGAAATTTGCAGACAGAACGTCTTTTGGTGTGTGTGCAAGCCAATCTGAAATGGTTAACGTTGAAAACTCAGAAAAGTTTCCATCATCGAATACGAGCAGAAACTCGCAGTGTTCCAATCCCTGTATGGAATGCGGGATTCCTGCTGGGAAGTACCAAAGGTCGCCGGGACCAACATCAGCAATGAAATTTCGTCCGTCTTGGTCAACAGCGGTGATACGTGCCCGTCCCAAAAGCATATAAGCCCACTCCGCTTGCTTATGCCAATGAAGCTCACGGACGCCTCCCGCAGTTAAGCTCATGTTTACACCTGCAATCGCAGTCGAAATCGGAAGCTGTCTTACGGTGATTTCTCTTGACCAGCCGCCGTGATCTAATTTCATGGGAGCGTCTGAGAATGAAAATCTCAAGTTAGGAATCATACCCTCATCTGTAACAGGCGGAACAAGTATATTCGGATTTTGAATATCCCGTATTATATTTCGCGGGCCTGCATCAATAGCTCCAGCTCCATCACTTCGAATAGGCTGCGGCACGTTTCTGTCTTCATGATTGATTGGTTGTTGTTCCAACAGCATGCACCTCGTTTTAGAAATGAACAAGATTTTATTTCAGCCTATGCAGAATCTTAGATTGCTGTGCCTAGGAATCCGCAAATAAAAAAGTGACCACCAATGTGATCACAAATACAGCGAATAAGCTATTTTTTATACCATGGCTTCTTATGTAATTTGATTTCTTCTGTCTGTTTTTTCTGGCCTGTCCTCCACTCCACTTTTACTAATACATCATGTCCTATCACTTCATCTTCAGGCATATAATCAAAGGTGGCAATATGGTCCTCCATGCGTCCCCCACCTGGCATTTCATCACCTGTGTACTCTGATAAGTCGTACTCATCTACGTTATCATCTTGATACTTTTCGCCATCAACATACAGAGTAATTCTTTCAACAACAGTCCTCTTTTCGTCCTTCTTACTCCCCTGCCAATACAGATTTAGAAAATAATTAGGTCCAATTGAAGTTTTGTCTGATTTTTCAAGGTTAGACATCCACAGTCCGCTTTTCCCGCTGCCCTCATATTTCACTTTGTTTCCTGATACCATTACAAATAATGTGATGATGCAGATGATCAAGAATCCAGCAATGATCAATAGCCATTTCTTATATTGTTCTTTTTTCTCATGCTTTTCCCCACTTCCCTAACTCTTTAGTAGGAAAATATGATCAAAATGTTACTGAAAAGAAAATAAAAGAGCTAATGATCTAACAGATGACTGTCTAAACTTTTGACTTAAATTAAAGCGCTCTCTAAAGACAAGATTAAAACGTATAACAGCTCTTTTGTTTCACTGAGTCAAGAACCTTAAAATGGCTTTTTATTATTAAAAATCAAGCTAGTGTATTAAGTAACTTTTCAAATTTATTTATACTCATGATCTCGTGAGTCACAAATCTCCCATCAAAAAAACGCTAAAAGTTGTCCAAATAGCTGGTGACTTTTGTTCCTCTTCTTTTGATGATAACTGAATTGACTGAAATTGAACTGTGAAAATTTCGAAATTAAAGATTTTTAATAATGAAACGGGCTGCACTTGTTTAGGTGTCACTGTCATTATCAGTAAAATGTTACGCTGAAATGCGCAGTCATTCACAAAGTCTCTATTCGTATTTCATAAAGACTTTGTGATCATCGAGAAACATTTCACTCCCATCGGATAAGTGTATCCAAAAAGCCTCCTCTGGTTCTTCTCTATAGTCATAAATCACAGTCACTTTGACATTTGACTCAGCTATGATTGGTTTTCCAACAATTATTTTCGTTTTTTCCTCAGGCAAAGTAAGAGATCGAATCATCAAAGCCATTCCATCTTTACTGTCTAATTAACGCCATCTTCAGTGAATTTAAAGGTCTGTTTTAAATTGCGTCCTTCTTGCCCCTTCTGTGTCCAAATAATGAGAACCTCTAATTCAGAGGCTTTATCTGCCAGCATAAAATGATTGAACTTCAGCGGTGAGCCATCATTTAAACTTTCAGCTAACATTTTAGAATCTTCTTTTGGTTTGACACAATTTGCATCGGGACATCCAAAAAGTGAAAACCTTGTGATTGAATCAGGGTCATTTCTATACAATTGCACATCCACTGTAGCTGCTTTTTCCCCTATATTTTTGACTTCCAAGGAATATACTTGATATTCTCCTTTTTGAGGTCTCGCAAATTCCTTTACATTTTTTGCTTCACTTACTTTTACTGACCACTGGTCTGTTTTTTGTGTAATAGGCAACACCGTAAAAGTCAGGGCATGCGCTTTTGATTGGCAAAACGTAAATCCAACTGCTGTAAAAACAATTACAGAAAATAATACCCTTTTCACTTCATTTATCCCTCCTTCCTTTCACTGGCTGCTCCTTAAAGAATTGATTTTGAGCAATCTACAAGCTCTCTTAACCAAAACCTTACCTGAGGTTTTGTCTTTTACTGCTCTGCATTTATTTCTTTCGGTATCCGAGATGGAGCCTTGGGGATTTTTCTCAATTTGCTGTTTATCACATCAGAAGAGTATAGCGTAATAATCATACTTCCCCCATACCTTTTTGCCCGAATTAAGATTGGTTGGTTATATTGGTTTTGAAAGCGAAAGTCAGGACCTCCCCAGCTTACCGTCGCATCCCGTCCGGGCGGTACATATGGTACACTTCTAGTATGAGAATAGCGTTGAACGATCTGCAGTCCTGCACGATCAACGGCATTAAATAGAGTTGAGGACACCTGACAAATTCCTCCTCCTACACCTTCAGACAACTCCCCTTTTACAATAATGGGTGCACTTTTATATCCTTTGTTCCGAGTTCTCATTCCCACAACTTGGTTAAACGAAAACGTCTCATTAGGGAAAACAACGTGATTGTCGATTGCTTTTGCAGAAAGAGAAATATTGTGTGAACGGCTTTTATTGCTTGAGTTAAAATACGTCACGTACTGACCAAGCTGCTGCGTACTGATGTGAGCTAGCAGCTCGCTGTCAACTTTCGGATAAATGTTCATTTCCGGCACTTCTATCTTGGAGGGACCTTGCCCATAAAAATACGCATAAAACTTTTCCATAAACGCCTGTTGATACAGTTTGTAGCCAACCCTGCCCGGGACGATGCTTCCATGATCGTTAAGGACAGCATTTATCGGCTCACGGTACACTTTCTGATCAAGCTGTTTGATGAATTTACTGTATTTTTCATAGTCAACCATTGGAGTGCCGGGAAGAGGCATTGTAAAGTCTTCACGGTTAACAGTGGCAATCGTCCGTCCTTGCTGTGTGACCGTTAAACTGTCCTGCGGCTCACTCGGCTGAGCCAATAAAAAAAGACCAGTGATCAAAATTTGTATCATAAGTCGGTTTACCTCCCGATCATTAGTATGAACAGCCGCTTATCCTTTGATGTATTTCTTCCCATCGTTTGTTTGAATCTTTAGACGTTGATAAAAACCTTCATAAAAGAGCTTAGCTTTATGTTCACACCGATCCCTGAGCTCACTGAGGCAAACGGTTCATTCAGTCGGCAAGTTTGAAGTAGTTCAGCATCTCCCAGTGATGAGGGATGTTTTTTTGTCTTGTCAAAAATGAAAAGGGTCTCCTATAACAACAACAAATCAATCCATATCAATATTTTTTTATTGAGAAACGATAACTTTTTTGTTATATTCAATTAGACAACAAATAAATGAGGTGCTTGTTATGAATCGAATGTCGACAATTTTTTTAAAGATAGCTTTGGTTCTTATTGGAATTCCAATTCTTGCTTTATGCATTTTTTTAGTGCCTAAGATAGCCAACTATTCAGCGGATTTATTTCCAAATATCGCTTATATAAAATATCTCGTTTTCATCTATTTGTATGTAACGGCGATACCTTTTTACTTTGCTCTTTATCAAGCGTTCAAACTTTTAAGCTATATTGACAAAAACAAAGCTTTCTCGGGTTTGTCTGTAAGAGCTTTGAAGAATATAAAATACTGCGCAGTCACTATCAGTATCTTTTACGCAGCAGGCATGCCTGTCTTTTATCTGATGGCCGAGATAGACGACGCCCCGGGTATCATTGTGATCGGATTGATTATTATTTTTGCTTCAATGGTGATTGCGGTCTTTGCTGCTGTTCTTCAAAAACTGTTAAAAGAAGCGATAGATATAAAATCAGAAAATGACTTAACGGTCTGAGGTGATGACATGGCGATTATTATCAACATTGATGTGATGCTTGCTAAGAGGAAAATGAGCGTAACAGAGCTTTCAGAGAGAGTTGGCATCACCATGGCTAATCTTTCGATATTGAAAAACGGAAAAGCAAAGGCTATTCGATTATCAACTTTAGAAGCGATTTGCAAGGCTTTAGAATGTCAGCCCGGGGATATATTGGAATACCGAAGTGATGAAGCCACACAGGATTCGCAAAAAAATATGTAAGATCAACAGAAAAATAAAGTGATTGGCGGTGAGCTTATGGACATAAACTTATATCCATCTAGCTGCTATACTAAGCGTCCCTTCCATACACGAAGAACACAACTATGGAGGAGGCATATATCATGAGAGCAATAAAACAAATCGTTCATTTTGGCTGGGAACAAGCCCTTTCATGTTTGTTTCCTGCCGTTATTTTTGCCTCTTTGGCTATTACGCAAATCATCCCACTGCCCTTCTTGCCGCGATATGACTGGCTGCTCATTATCTGCGTTCTCATGCAATTGTGGATGGTGCGTTCCGGTCTTGAAACACGGGATGAATTAAAAGTGATCACATTATTCCATCTTATTGGGCTTGCTCTGGAACTTTTTAAAGTCCATATGGGCTCCTGGTCTTATCCAGAAGAAGGATACTCCAAAATATTTGGAGTACCTTTGTATAGCGGCTTTATGTACGCAAGTGTAGCCAGTTATTTGTGCCAGGCATGGAGAAGGCTTAAGGTTGAACTGGTTAAGTGGCCGTCTTTTTTTGCAGTTGTTCCGCTTGCCGCAGCGATTTATTTGAATTTTTTCACCCACCATTTTTCTATAGACATTCGATGGTGGTTATCAGGGCTTGTCATCATTGTCTTTTGGCAAACATGGGTTACATACGAGGTGAATGGAGCTCGTTACCGTATGCCGCTCGCACTTTCTTTTGTACTCATCGGATTTTTTATATGGATAGCGGAAAATATCGCTACGTTTTTTGGAGCTTGGAAATATCCAAACCAAATCGATACATGGAGTCTCGTACACCTTGGAAAGGTAAGTTCATGGCTCTTGCTAGTGATTGTTAGCTTTCTTATAGTAGCATCATTAAAACAAGTTAAGGAGCAGAGTCCCACAAAGGCAGAGATGGATGAATCTTTTTCTTAGCATACAAGGTCACAAATAGAGTGAAAAGCAACGTTCAAATGGTTGCTTTTTTCTTTTATGTAACTCTGCCGGTGAGTATTCATCTTCTTCAAATTTCATCGCAACACGATAACTGATTCAGATTACAACTGCTTTCAACACTTTGACAAACTCATGCGCCGCCGGCGTTATCTCTTCAAATGAATGTACGATGACGCCAATATCGCGTGTGACCCTAGGAAAGATGTCCTTTTTAATCAATTGATGCGGGACGGATGAAAGTGTAAAGTTTGAAATGATGCCGATACCCAAGTTATTTTTGACCATATTAATCAAGGTTTCGGCATTTTGCACAGTTAAGTTTTCCTTTAATTCGATGTTGTATTGCGAAAATGCGTTTGACATCGCGATTTCATGACCGCCTTTACAAAAAATGAGGTCATCTTGATATGTTTCAAGGTCGACATGCTTTTCAAGTTTTAATTCGTCACGCTGCGGCGGGATGACGGCCACCATATAGTCGTTACACAATAGCTGATTTTCAAACGGTTCAAATGGAGATGCTGCGATCCCGATATCAACCGTCCGATCTTCAACCCATCCTTTTATTTGGTCAGAGGTTCCTTCGATCAATTCTATGCGGATCAGCGGGTAGTTTGATCTGAATGCCGCAATCGCCTGTGGCATGATATTTGTTGAAACTGCAGGAAATGAACCAATTTTCACCTTCCCGTTTAACAGCTTGTTTTCCCGGTTGGCTACTTGATATATTTTGCTTTCAATTCCCTTCATTTGCCTCGCCAGCAGCAATATTTCTTTTCCGATGTCAGTCAGCATTAAACCATGATGTTTATCCCTGATCAATAATTTGAGCTGCAGTGAGCTCTCCAGGTTTTTTATCGCTTTACTTACCGCCGGCTGAGAGATGAACAATTCTTTTGCCGCTTCTGTAATATTTAATTTCTCCCCGACTTTTACAAATATGTGAAGATGGTTCATGTTCATAACCATTTGGTTATACCCCCAATAATAAAAATGTATTTCAGTTATACATAAATGTAACATATGATAGAAGGGCAGCACGATATTTAAACAAGAAAGGCGGCTTCATTATGGTAAAAGTTATGCTGGGAATCATATCTGTCACACTTATTTGGGGTTATACTTGGGTTGCGATGAAAGTAGGAATTCATGACATCCCCCCGCTTTTATTTTCGGGTTTGCGCCTGTTCATCGGAGCAGTTCCTTTATTTCTCATTCTCTTCATCCAAAGAAAAAAGCTTTCAATTAAAAAAGAACATCTCAAAAGCTATATCATCATGAGCCTGTTGATGGGGCTGGGCTATATGGGGATCTTGACATATGGAATGCAGTTTGTCGATTCAGGGAAAACCTCTGTTTTGGTATATACGATGCCTATATTTGTTACGGTGATCAGCCATTTTTCATTAAACGAGAAAATGAATGTGAATAAAACGATGGGACTGGTCTGCGGCCTCTTCGGACTGTTATTTATATTTGGAAAGGAAATGCTCAATATCGATCAAAGTGCTTTATTTGGGGAGCTGTGCGTACTTGCGGCAGCGCTTAGCTGGGGAATCGCGAATGTGTTCAGCAAGCTACAATTCAAGCATATCGATATTATTCACATGAATGCCTGGCACCTTATGATGGGAGCCGTCATGTTATTGGTGTTTTCCTTTATATTTGAGCCGGTCCCTTCAGCCGAGTGGACATATCAGGCGGTGTGGTCATTGCTGTTTAATGGCTTGCTTTCCACCGGCTTTACCTTTGTCGTATGGTTTTGGGTGCTCAATCAAATCCAAGCGTCAAAAGCATCCATGGCATTAATGTTTGTTCCCGTATTGGCCCTATTCTTTGGATGGCTGCAATTGCACGAACAGATCACTATCAACATTATCCTCGGCGCACTGCTGATATGCTGCGGGATTTTTATGAATACATTTACATTTTCACGACGGAAAGTGTGAATGATATACATTTCCCCTGTCATTTGGGCTTCATGTGACAGGTGACGACTATTACGAGAAAGTCTTCTAGAATCCTGACGACAGCCTATAAAACAATGGAAAAAGCTAATGTCTGCATGTGAGACATTAGCTTGGCTGGCGTTTAGGCTGGTGAGAATCCAGATTCTTTTTTATTACCATTCTGGCTGATCAAACTGAAAACCGTATAGACCTTTTACTTTAACATCTCCGCAATCTGGATCTTTTGTCAAAATCAAATAATGAGTCTTATAAGGCATCGTCTCAACTCGATCAGTTGCACTAAAATCAAAATGATCCCCCGAGAAGTTTTTTTCACTAACGGTTATTTCATATCCTGACAAAGTCATTCGCATGATTCTTGCGTTAATTGTACATCCTTCAGTATCGAAAATGGTGAATCTGTACCCAAAGTGAGATGTCCAATGGTTTGAATTTAGGTTATCAGACTTCATAAACCATTTTTCATTCTCTGTCATTGTAAAACTCACTTTCTCCTCATCTTTCACGATAACGGCCGAAGCTTCCCCTACATGGATAGTCAAAGCCAAAAGAAATGTAAAAGCTAACATCAACATCTTTTTCAAAAGAGTTCCTCCCGATATCTTTTACTTCAATATATTGGAAGGGTCTTTTCTGATCAAGACAGTCTTCTCCAAATGAATCTTTAGCACCATGAAATGAGCCTTAATAAGAACAGTTTTAACCCAAATCAAACTCTATTCGAAATAAGGCTTACCAATCTATATTCTTTTTAAAAGTTTCTGCATTTCTTTATTTAGCTCCTAGACACATATAAAAAATGCTCCTATAAGTTCAGGAGCACTACAAAAAACTGCTAAAGTGTTTTCTATCGATTTATTGTATTCATTAGCTCAAAGAAATATTCAGGCTTTTGAGTCTTATTTAGCTTATACCATGAACGCAATGTATCTGGTGCAAATACATCTAATTTTTTCAATACTTCTACCGCAAATTCCAGAGGAGCAATTCCTGATGCAGTAACCAAATTTTTATCAGATACTGCTGGTTCCTTTTCATATAGTGTTTCTCCTTTGTAATTAGGGCAGACCATTTTCATATACTCTAGGTCATTGCTTGTGTGCTTTCTCGAATCTAAGTATCCTTCATTCGCGAGGCCCAAGGTTGCCCCACAAATTGCAGCAATAGTCGTGCCGAGCTTTAAAGCGTCGCCAACTTTTTTCAAGATCGGCTGATGAATATCTTCTCCCCAAGTGTTTCCTCCGGGTAAAATGATAAGATCTTGACTCCCAAGAGTACATTCGTCAAGAGAAATATCTGGTTTTATGCTTAATCCTCCCAACGTAGTTATCATTTCTTTATTAACCCCTACTGTAACTACTTTTAAAGATGCTGCATCTTGTTTAAAGTATCTCCCTGAGTTTAGTTCCGCAATTAAATATCCATATTCCCAGTCTGACATTGTGTGAAATACGTAGAGATAAACTTTTCTCGTTTGCATCCAATAACACTCCAATCACAATTGATAAAGCTTTCTAATAGATGACTTTGCTGACAGCCATTGTCAGCTTTTGTTGATTCTATTCTTATGCCCTTGTTCTCCCAACTTATAAAAATATAAGATAAATTGATTCTATGTTTACTAGCGCAAAGGGGTTTGTTACACTAACTGTCATGGGAAACATTTCAAAGGTAATACAAAATCATTTGAATGAGGAGGCCTGATGAAGTTGAAAAATAAAGCGTCAATAAAATTCGGAATATGTGTTGGGCTTTTATGTTTAAGCATTACTGGTTTCACACCTTTTTTCAACTCAACACATGCCGAAGCAAAATCCATAGAAGACACAAACATGGCAAGCTGTATAACGAATAAAAAATTTGTTCAACTTGAGAAAAAATTTGATGCCAGGCTTGGTGTTTATGCAATTGATACAGGTTCAAACAAGACAATCGCCTATCGGCCGAATGAACGATTTGCTTACGCATCAACCTATAAAGTTCTAGCCGCAGCTGCTGTCCTGAAGAAAAACTCAATTGAAAAACTTAATGAAGTCATCCACTACAGCAAGGACGATCTTGTTACATATTCTCCAATCACAGAGAAACACCTAGATACAGGCATGAGCCTAAAAGAAATCTCGGAAGCGGCTATCCGTTACAGCGATAATACCGCTGGGAACATCTTGTTGCAACAGCTTGGCGGCCCTAAAGGTTTTGAAAAGTCACTGAAACAGATTGGGGATCATGTAACGAAAGCTAAACGATTCGAGACGGATCTAAACTCTGCGATTCCTGGTGATATTCGTGACACCAGCACCGCAAAAGCACTGGCAACCGATCTTAAAGCCTTCACTTTAGATAACACTCTCACGACTGACAAACGCACGATCTTAACCGATTGGATGCGAGGCAATGCTACTGGTGACGAACTGATTCGGGCAGGCGCTCCAATAGGATGGGAAGTCGGCGATAAATCCGGAGCCGGAAGTTACGGGACACGAAACGACATTGCTATCGTTTGGCCGCCAAACAGAGCTCCTATTGTTGTGGCAATTCTGTCAAACCGCTTTACGAAAGATGCTAATTATGATAATGCTCTTATCGCTGAGGCTGCAAAAGTCGTCCTTAACGATCTCAAATAAATGTTTAGCCTTTTACCACAAAAGAAAAGACATTACTTTTTTAACTCCTACCGTTCATTTTTTGATGAACGGTTCTTTCATAAGACCTCTAGAATCATATATTTAAACACCACAAAATTAAACGTTATTATAATTAACGGCAAGTTTTCATTTTATGGAACAAGTAAAGTTTGACCTGACAAGAATTAAGATTAAGCACCCTAAAATCCATATTCTTTCCTTCCAAGAATATACTCCTTAGTGCAAGCCGTTATATAGAAGTGAACATACAATGCAGACAACTCCCTTAAGTCTCTTATTCTGTGACCAATTTGTAATACTCATGGATATCCGGACTCACTTCCAATATTTCGTCTCGAAGACACTAACATATCAAACCACTTGAATTAACATAACTGAACTTGATATTGGTCACTGGCAGTTTCAATGCAATAGAACAACATTTGTTGTCTCAGAGGTTATCTATATGAGAATTCAACAATTTTTTTTATAATAATTCATATTTTTGTATCGTTGCACTTGGTGGATTTGATTCTTTTAGTGTATGGAACCACACTTTTATTTTTTCACCTCTTTTGAGATCATCTGTGTTATCAATCTCACTTAATCCTACAATTACTATGTTATTTTTAAACTTGTTCATAAGTTGCCCTTCAGAAAGATCGTAATCTTCTTTTACTGGAGCTATTGTATCGGTAATGAGAATTGCCCTTTCATTGTCTTTAAGCACGACATAGCCTACTAGGCTCTGCATCTTTGTTTCGTCACCGTTTTGTTCATTTTTATTGCAGCCTGCAAGAAAAATAATGAGCACTATCAAGCTTACTCCAATTTTCGGCAACCTTTCTCCCTCCCGTCATGTTTAACAATCTCACTCCATAACTACATATCAATAAACTGTAGTGTAAACCTATCCAGAAACTTCTTCATTTTCTCATATTGAATCTTTTACAAGCTGTTAATACACAGACTAAATCGGGTAAAAATTCGTAGAGGTGATTTCATTGAATGATGATCATAAAGTAACTCATTACTCTTCATTTATTTTTTCAACAATCATGGTATTGGTGGTCGCCCTCTTTCCACAATACACTTCTTGGTTTGTAACAGTTTTCTTCTTGGGTTTTGCACTTATCTATACATTCCAAAAACATAAAACAAGTTCTTCAAAAGCAATATCTTATATTTCGTATTTTTTATTCATTGTTTCATTGATTTACACTTTAGTTAATATGTAATAGTAATCCTCCCTTTTTGGGAGGATTTTTTGTTTAAGCTTATTTCTAGGCTGCTTTTGGGCTACCTCTATCTATAATGATAAAACTATCTGAACCAATTTTTTCTTCCGATCTTTGTCTTCGTAAATAGCAACATTGTGGCGTGTCATTAATGTAATACCTCCCATTTTAAACTCTTTTTGATCTTTAAAATAAACAACAGGGACATTCACCAAACGGATCTACTTCTTTTTGTTCTTTCTCAAATGTTCGTATGTGGTTGCCTTCGAACCATACCCTTACTCTTATTCCGCTAAAATCGAGATTTTTACTTTTTATGATCTATTATTCACTTTCAAAATAACTTCCAATTACAACATAATATATGTATAAATTGTAAATGGAGTTGATGTAATTGAAGATTAGGAAAATCTTATTGAGTTCTGCTTTATCCTTTGGCATGCTCATATCCGCGGTTCCCGCATTGGCTGCTGGCACTTCGTCTGAGGTTGCAGTAAAAAGTGATGAATATGATTATGACACTATATACCGCATTAGTCCTCTGCCAATGGACTTCCAGCCAACAATAGAATACAACGGTTATACTTATACGCTTACACGTCATTATTTTGATTACTCAATCGGGTTTTACACGGCTATTTATACAAAAGTTGTTTAAATTTATAAAGGAGCATTTTAGCTCCTTTTTCTCTTGTTTTAAGCACAAATACAAGTTTAAATGCTGGTAATAAACAATTCACTTTAAAGAAGCGCCGCCCGCAAAATGCGGCTTTTGCACACTACGCCAATTTTATATAGAAAAGCCAGACCTCCTCCAAGAGGTTCCAGCTTTTCTTAATGTGCTATCGATCTTCGTTAGTTCAACGGGAACTTTATCATTCGGTACAATTGCAGCCTCCCAACTTCTAGTTAGGGCTGGTGGGGAATATCTGATGGCTCTCTACACACATCAGACATTATAAGATTTCAATGTAGCCTTCTGTACCATGAACGCGAATTCGTTGCCCATCTTTTATCAGCTTGGCAGCATTTTCAACGCCAACAACTGCAGGTAAGCCATATTCACGGGCTATAACAGCTCCATGGGTCATCAGCCCCCCAACTTCGGTGACTAGGCCTTTTATGGATACAAACAATGGTGTCCAGCTTGGATCGGTAAAGGAGGTAACTAATATATCTCCATCTTCTAAATCAGCATCTTCCATGTTTAAAATGACACGCGCTCGCCCCTCTATCACTCCGGAGGAAACAGGTAGACCTACAATCGCTCCGGCTGGGAGATTTTCTCGTTTATACTCACCTGTAACGATTTCACCATCAGACGTGATAACACGTGGTGGAGATAGTTTTTCATATAATTTGTACTCGTCTTTTCGTGTACTGATGATTTGATAATCCAGTTTATGTGTGTGTACGACTTCGTGAAGTTCTTCAAAAGTGAGATAGTATATATCTTCTTTTTCTTGAATAACGCCCGCTTCTACGAGTCGTTCGGCTTCTTCCAGTAAAGCCTGCTTATAAACGAAGTATCGATTAATCATGCCGTATTTTGGATATTCCCTAAACCCGCTGAAATTTCGGATGATATCTATCATTCGTTTTGTTTCTTTGGCTTTTTGTTCACCATCCGGTAATTGCTTTAATCGATCTAATAACTCTTGCTCTTTCTTCAAAGCTTCCTGTCGCCCTTGCTCAAATTTCCGATGGCTGGCATTTGGCTCACTGTTATTGATATTATTAAGAATCATTGGGATAAGTGTAGTTGGTTTTTCACTCCATCGAGTTCTTGTAATATCAATTTCTCCGGTACATCGCATTCCGTATTTGCTGAGATAATCATAGATCGCGTCTCGGGTTTTGCTTCCGCCATCAAACTTAGCCAGTTCATCCAAAAAGTTATCATCTTTTACATGTTGTAAGTAATCAATTACCTCTGGATAAGGACGAATCACATCTGCGACGTCTAATAGCGCAAGACCCATTTCGGAAGTAATATTATGGGGTACAGATTGAGAAAGCGTATCTGCTGCGTTTTTTTCACCTAACCACTCGTTCATTTTTTCGTTAATCCATAATGAAGCATTCATAGCAGTTCGAATCACAACCGAACTTTCTGGGTTAAATAAAATCTTCTTTAATTCCTGGATATCTTCCAGAATAAAACGAAATAAATCTGATCCTGATTTCATTTGGATGTTTTGTTTTAACTCTTCTATCGATGTTTGACTGCTCTCAATCAAATCAGACACGATTGTCGGATCGTTTTCAACTTGAGCCGGCATATCTGCATTGCCTCTGCTGGGATTTGGTGCTGTTTTATCATTTGGTATCGACTTTATGAAATCTCGTCGCTTTATTATGGTCATAAGTGCGTCTTTTAAGAGCTGATCGTGCTGCCCCATGCCTTTTAAGAAAACTTCTCTGCTGTCAGGGGATGCCAGATGATGTGTGACATCAACAAATAGCCTTCCACCGGCTTTACGCATGGGTGCAGCAGTCGTCAACAGAAAAAAAGACAATCCCAGTGGTTTTATGGGATCCGTCATCATTTGTTGATGACCAACAGAAATATAGACGTGATTTTCTTGGTCACTCGCTTCAGGGATGGGGAATAAAGTAGTGATTGGACGACTCTGTACAATATAAAAAGTATCGCGGGCCAAACACCATTCGATATCTTGCGGCTGGCCGAAATGAGCTTCGATCTCTCTTCCAATGCGTGCCAGCTGTAAAATTTGTTCATCAGTCAGTGTTTGAGCCTTTTGCTGATCAGAATCGATCTGCTGTGTTTCTGTTCCGCCTTCTTTTCGTCCGTAGATAGCCAATTTTTTAGTTGCTATTCTCTTATCGATGAATTGCCCATCCTGTACTTTATAACAATCGGCAGATACCAAGCCGGAAACCAGTGCTTCACCAAGTCCAAAACCGGCATCGATGGATAACACCTTTCGGCTTGAGGTAATCGGATCAGCGGTAAATAAAATCCCCGAAGCCTGAGGGAAAACCATCCTTTGAACGATAACGGATAAATAGACTTGGCTGTGGTCAAATCCATTTTGCATACGGTAAATAACCGCGCGATCCGTAAATAGGGACGCCCAGCATTTACTGATATGCTGCAAGATTGCATCGACGCCGATAATATTTAAATAGGTGTCTTGTTGACCGGCAAAAGAAGCATGAGGTAAATCTTCAGCAGTCGCACTAGAACGCACGGCATAGGCATGTTCCTCGCCAAACTGGGAGAGATATTGAGCCACTGCTTTCACAACATCGGAAGGGATGTCTACTTCCATAATGATTTGCCGAATCTTTCTGCTGATGTTACCAACTTGATCTCGGTCCTCAACTTTTAGCATCGCCAATTGATCCAACAACACTTGTAACGTTTCGTTTTGTTCGATGGCTTTTTGATATCCTACTGTTGTGACACAAAATCCTTCTGGTACTTGTATACCTTGAATTTTTGATAATTCCCCTAAATGTAACCCTTTTCCTCCAACGAGCGAAAGCTGTGTTTTTTCAATTTCATGTAAACCGAGAACCAAAGAACTCATTCTACATCTCCCCTTCAAAAAAAATATTGACAAGAGCTTCCTAGCAGGATATAATAAAATTATAAGATGGATATCTATAACCTTTTAACTAGAAAGCGCACGTAGTGTGATTATATCATCGTGTCTGTTTTTGTGCAATATAAAAAGAACCTGGTGAAATTGCCCAGGTTCTTTTCTTAATTTCCATAGCTAGTCGCATTAAAAAACTTGGTTTGAGCTGATTCAATCCTCTAATAAGGAAATCCTAAAGTTGGGTTCTTTTTGAACTTACTTGCTTTGTTCGTAGAGTCCCCATTCATAAATTAGACTTTTTGTTCTTAACAGTCCCACCTTTAACTAGTGTAAAGTTATGAAGATTTGGTTAACTACTAGATATTTTTATTTTGAATAAGGCTTATGTTTGATAAAGAAGAGTTATGTAAAGGTGTCTGTTGTGAGCAAGCGCTGACTACAAAAAATTGTAGCATTCTCATTTAAATACCATTCTATTAACCTATAGGAAAAGTTATAAAACCAGATGGAGAATACCCTACCTCCAGCAATTGCAAGGCCGTTCACCTAGTAGAAAACAACCTTTAACCATTACTAACGATTTTAATAATCATTGATTATAAAACTTCTCAAGGAACGATCAGCAGCCCGTTAGCTACCCCTAATTAAAGATGATCTGTTACCACACTGTTACGTTAGAACTTCCACTACTTTGATATCCTTCTGTCGCCATGACTTGGTAAGCCCAATTACTGCCCAGATTCATTCCATGGCTCTTCCATGCGTTCACATGATTGCTGAAAGTGATTGTAGCGTTGCTTCCAGTTGGTCTCTTCGTCTGACGAACACTCCAGTACTGCGTAAAAGTAGTGCGATCGCCATCAATGGAAGGTGCGTTATAACGTGTAGTTGTATATATGTCATATGTACCCCCATCACTTTTTACAGTACCTTTATACGTTCCAGTAGGTCTATAAGTACCCCATGAATCCACTACATAATATTCTATGAGAGGTGATCTCGTCCAACCATATAAAGTTAAATATCCATTGCCATTCGGTGCCCAAACTCCGGCATTATAGTTTATCGTCCTAAATGGCGAACCTGTAGTCCAACCTTTACCAACAACAAAATTTCCGGTATTAGACCAATTAACACTGTAGTTCCCGCCAGACCCATTGACAGCGTTTACTATACCGCCCCCATCAGTCCAATTTTGCCAGTAGTCTGTGCTAGCTGCAGAGGCGGTTGCCGAAAACAAGCTAATACTCATTAAAGCTGCCGATAATCCAACTAAGAAATTCTTTTTAAACTTAAACATATGTTACCTCCTATAATATTTTTTCCGACTTTGAGGCAGCACTCGTATACATTTAAAACATTTTTAATTACTAACGCCAAAGCTTTTGATCGTCCCCTTCAGTATAATATAATACCACGAATTCATGAGCAAATATTAAAAGTATTTGTAATTTAATTACAAATACCTAGAAACACATTATAAGTGGTCTTCTTCCACCATATCCTGATCCTTTTTTCGCAGGATCACAATTCTTGTTTCTAATTCAGATGGAGTAATATCTGTAATGAATTCCCATGCGAACCATTTCGTATAAAGGTGATATACATTAGAGATTGTGAAATTATTGTAGCTGCAGCTTGTCTAATGAAGGGAAGCAAATTTATGAAGAACTGAAGAAGAAAACAATTAAGGTTATACTAAGAAAGAACTGCTCAATTAGAATTATTGACCAAAAATTTGAGGATGATAGCTTAGATTAGTTTTACAAAGAAGTTGCAGGATTGTTATTTGAAAGGACTCTGAAAAAGAAAAATAAGAATTGACAATCGGGGTAACTGTGGAATGTAACCGAGCCTCCAAATCAAAATAAATTTCTTTAACTTTCTTTTTTTATTTAAAGAGGGACTGTATATCCCTCTTTAAAATTAAGCTTTAGATTGCTGCTGGAAGTAATAAAAATTGTACTTTTGATCAAACGCTTCTTCGCTTCCACAAAGAAAAATAATGAATTCAATAAATGCGATAATAGACGGGATACCAGTCCAGCAAAACAAAATATATAGAATACCTTGTCCTACTCTTCCCAAATAAAACTTATGTATTCCCAGACCCCCGAAGAAAAATGCTAATAATGCCGCTACAATTTTGTTCTTCTTGCTTACCATGACTTCCTCCTAGTTCATTGCTACCATTTTTAAAGTAATGCTTTCACATTATAATGCATTTTCCACCAGAAATCGTGAAAATTTTGAAATTTTTTTGAGATTTTTTATTTTATTGAGAAATGAAAGCTCATATAATTGAACTAGATGGTATTGGGAGGCGTTTATTCAAAATGTATGGCCAAAGATTACGTCAATTACGAAAGGCACACAAATTAACAATGGAACAGTTAGCTGAGAAAATTGGAATTGCAAAATCAAGTTACGGCGGGTATGAAGCTGAAAGCAAAAAACCACCATTGGACAAGTTGGTTATTTTAGCTAGACTATATGATGTTTCAGTTGATTACATACTTGGATTAACAGATGATCCTGATCCTAAAGTGGAAAGAAAAAATCTAAAAGAGTTTTTAGAAAAACCAGATATTCACTGGGATGGATATAAACTTACCCCTGAGATATTAGATCCTATACGGAAAATTTTGAAGTTGGTTACTGCAAACAACAATTAAAAAGAGCCCGCATAAGGGCTTTTGCATAAAACAATTATTTTATTTCTTTCTTGTAGTATTGCTCATATTTTGTAAACTTATCTTTTAAATCTTCAGACATATTAATACCTTCTTCAGTTAATCTTTTAACGATATCATTTGAGTTAACTGGGTTTGGAGGCATTTCAGTCTTCCATCCATCCCACTCCGGTTTAAGTTCATCAAGTCCAAAGCTATGCTTCTGTTTTAGTAAAGCGTTAAATTCCTCAAATAAATTTATTGCATTTAATCTGCTGATCTTTTTTGCAACATATGCAAGACTGCCATCATCAATCTCTAATTCATCTTTTATTTTTAAGATCTGTTGCTTATACTCATCTTTACGTTCGGGACTTAATCCTAACATTGTATTGCTATAAAAAAGAGTTTGTAAGGACACTTCTAATAATGGTTTAGCTACTTGCTTTAAGTTATTCAACGTTGCATAAGCCTCACTAACGACATTTTCAACTTTCCTAAGCTCTGCTTCAAAACCCGCACCTTTGAAAGAAGAAAACTTTTCAAGGTTAATGAAAGCACTTGCAACAGCACCTGTTAAAGCTGCTATGCCCATTTCAGTTGGTTTTCCCATAAACCCAAAAATAAGTGTGGGAACCATAATTAAAATGAGTGAAAAACAAGTTTTCATAAAATGCTCTACCTCCTAACTGCCCATTTAAATAAAAGGATTCTTTTATTTAAAAAGCCTTAAATACTGAGTTAAAGAAAAACAACAAAATAATGATGGCTAGTACAATAACAATCTCAAAAGTGTGTGAACTACCATCTTGTTTTTCTCGTTCCGTTCTCTCCCTTATTTGCTCCCTATATTTTCTTTGTATTTCATTCTTTTTCTTGTCCATCTTACTCGACCCCTTTCAAAGTAAAGCCAAGCAATTCTGAATTATTTTTATTCCTTTCTTTTGACTCTTAATTTAATCCATTCTTCATCATCAGAATATGGTTTTTTGGTTGTTCTATACCATCCGTTCTCCGTCCCCTGGCTTATCAAACTGTATAAGAGCTATGTAGTATCTCCTGAGTCTGTACCAAAGAGTTATAGAGCCACCAAAGTGATCCCGATAGTGATATTCGGCAATTTCTTCAGCGCCAAATTCTTGACCTATTTGACCTCATTCTTTAAGCACATTCTAAACCCCACTCATAATAAAATGATTATTTTATTACTATTATACTACAATTTTCCATGGTCACACTAAACAAAAAGCAGTCTATTCAGATCTACTCCTTAGTGTTTTCATCTTTTAACTTTTTGTTTAGTTTGAAACCAATTAAGACATTGAAAATAGCTGATGGAAGATATAAAACTCCTGCACCTATTATTCCTAATGCAGTACTTGAACTCACTATAAATGTCTGCATTTCTGTGTTTCTTGACTTCAAGCTAAGTAATACTAGAAGGCCAGCTAAAACTCCCATAAGCCGTGCAATACCTGGAATAAAAAAATCTGTTAGGACTCCAAATAATTGCCCTATAATTGATAATGTAATCCCCAAAAAGCTGGACAATAAGACTAAATTTTTAACGGCGTTTCACCCCTTTTCAAAGCCGCTTCCATTGACTTCTTATATACCGTGTGAACCTTAACCTTGTTTCAGGTGAAATGATCTCGTATTTTAGGATTTCTTTCTCTTTTTTAGTTAGGCCCAAAAACATTTCCTTTCCCCTAACTGTATAAAGTACGATTTTATGTAGATCTAGAAAACTTGTAATTATTTCCTAACCTTACAACTTTAGTATACCATTTTCATCCTGAGTGATCGATATGGTTATGATTTTTTGGAAAATCAATAACTTATGCAGCTCGATGTTTAGATATGTACAGACTTTATCTAACAGCTCTCTTGGATACCGCTCCATTTCATCTCTGTATAACTTTCTGACAGTCGGATACTCATGATCAATATCTCTGGATAGCTGCCTAATACTGATCTTCCTTTCGTCTAATATGTGCTTTAAATTTGATTTAATCAGTGTTCTCGCCTCAATTTTGATCACTTAAAATGATCATTAAATTTGTATTAATGGCCAAGGCTTTCAATCAGCCTTAACCCTAAAGAAGCTTAAAATAGATATCATCGGGCTCGTCATGGTCAATCCCATATTTGCCTTTAATTTTTACGTCCCCACAACCGGGATTCTTTTCGACTCATAACGAGCTTCACTAGCTGCGCTCAATGTTTTTCGTAATAATAGGATTTGAACCAATGATAATTTCTACCCTTATTTTCACACCATTCAATAAATCCCTTTGATTGTTTTTCTGTAAACAACACCCAATCATTCAACAGATCTTGATAATAGTTAAGTGCTTCATTATTGTTATTTCTTGTTTGTTGACATTCTACCTTGTTGTTTAGCTGCAGCGACTTAATAATAAGTGCTGTATCTTCTTTAATATCGCCAAGATACAAATCTTCGGATATATGATGAAATGAATACCAAAGGGCGTTCAAATTAATATCGATTAGCGTTAATAAGGATAATTGTTCATTGCTGCCACCAAGTCTAAGCGCATTGTGTAAGTAATCGACACGTTTTTCGGTATTTAAAAACACGCCATACCACCTATATGGCCTTGGATCTTCCGGATTATTCTTCATCCATCCCTCAAGTAAAGGCTTTAAAAGTTCCTCTTCCAAAGGATGAACGAGTACATGGTGAATATCATCTGATGTTTCAAATAAAGCAAATAGCCAACAAGCAAACTTCTGTTGGGCATTATTATCCCACGTTTTTGCTTCATCAATAAAGGAAGATAATGCTTTAAAGGATTCCTTACGTAACCCTTTTTCTTTGAGGGAGCAGAACTTTTGAAGTAATGGATATTCATCCAATCTGTCACTTTTCAAGATATTAGTTAAGATATTTACCATTGCTCACATCTCTCTTCGTTAAGAATAAAGTCCATGTTTTATTTAGGTTTTGTACCTTGCTATATCACTAAGAATAACTTGATTTCCATTTTCCTTTTTCTACACCTGAATGTTTTTCAAAATGCTATAGTTGCATTATTTAATTTACTTCACTGAAAGTAATATGAACAATAAACTGAGTTGTTATCTTCAACTATAAAGTATGTATCCTGGATTAAGAAATTTGTAAAGCCAGCTGTTTTAAGTATCGCTTTACTCATCTTGAGCATATCCATCTGGATATCATAATCAGTTTGAAGATCCAAATTAGTAGTAAACGCTGCATGTAATTCAAAGAAAGAATTATCAAATTTAAAGTTTAGGATTTTCATAACGATCCCCACCTTACCGTTTCCTTTATTATACAGTGAGAGCTTAACTAATTAAAACTGCTGTTTTATTCAAAACTTAATGTCCTTTGTTCCTTTCCCTCTTCCGACCATTGCGGATGCTAGCCACTTCATAGTTTCTTTAATATAGTTTTAATATAATAAAAGCTTCATGAGAAAAGGTCATTTTTTGCCCGCTTGCACACCCCCCAACATTTTTAGTTATAATTATTATAAAAATCAATAGGAACTATAAATATATTAAAGAGGGATTGCTATGACTAAATTATATACATGTTTAATTTGCGGATATAAAGGATTAAGTGAAAACCCATTAAACAATGATGGTGAGTATCAAAAAACATTTGAAATCTGCCCTTGTTGCGATTTTGAATACGGCTACAGTGAAGATCATGACGTAAGCTTAGGTTTTATTGTAACTCCAGATTATTTAATTGACGCTGCAATTCAGTTATACCGAAAACAGTGGATTGAGAATGGAATGAAAATTGCAAATCCTGAAGATATTCCAGAAGAATTAAGAAACGGTGACTGCTTAAAATTTGAGGTGTTGTTAAAGCAATTGAATAGCCTAAATCTTGATACAGAAAACTTTGAAATCAAGGAATTTAATGGTTATTAGGCAGCTTCAAGCCCCCTGTATGGGGGCTTTCTTATTATTGTAAAGACTATCAGAAGACTATTTTAGTATTAATATCATTGATTATTCTTTCTCCATATTCCCCTGACCAACACTTCAACTTCTTTAACCTCAACTGTTTGCTGCATCACATCCCTCCTTTTTGTTTTTCGTGTATCAAGCTTGTACAATGACATCATAAAGCAATTCAACATAGATCAATTCTTACCTGAAGGTGAATATCACCCAAACTATAATGTCGCTCCTTCACAAAACATCCTGACAATCATTAACGATGGATCCAATAACCGTCTGGGCAAGCTTAGATGGGGCCTTATCCCTCCTTGGACTAAAGATGAAAAGATCGGATACAAGATGATTAATGCTCGTGCCGAAACACTGGCCGAGAAACCAAGCTTTCGAAAGCCACTTGTCAGCAAACGTTGTATCATACCCGCTGGCAGGTATACAGAATACCGTTCTGCATTATCTTCCCGAGCTTCCACCCACTCATAGTCACCCACCGTCCAGAAACGCGGTGAAGCTTGACCGTCGCTGTCTTGATATTTCAACTCTTGCTGAAGTTCTTTTAAAAACTGAATATCTTGATTCATTCATTTCCTCCTATCTGTTTAAAATCTCGATTTTAAGTTAACTTTAAAGTACATGGTCTTGAGAAATTCCCCTTTAATTGGTAAGCCGGCACCTAGGATCATACAAAGCAGGTGATATCTTGAATAAAAAAATCGGAATAAGCGGTGATTACTTTGATAGGCTTGACTTAAATATTAGACTTATCATCTTACCTGAAATCGCTTTGATCATTGTTTTGGTATCTATTGCAGTAAATTTAATGAAACTTATTGCGAATTGGTTAAGGAAAACACCTCATGGTAAAGAGTCTTAACTCATTGCCTTGTGGTCTCTTATGTATGAAATCAAATGCTTTCTCTAATTCCTTCTCTCCTGTTACCGCTGAGTAATAACAATTACTTGGCCATATCTTATATTGCATATAGGGGTTAATCAGTCGAGATCATTGAGGGATTAAAATATGGCCAAATAAATGCTCCATTTCCATTAAAAAGACAAGGTTGAATATGTAGTACTTCACTCAGAACATTTTCTTATTAAGGATATAATAAGTGTTCGTATTAATTTTTCCTGTTACGATAACGATCAAAAACAGAGTTATCTATCCCATTTCAAGCCAGATATTCTGCTTTTTTTAAAAATGTTCTTGATTTTCACTTTTATATATATCAATAAAGCATTCGGACATAACCATTATATGTAACTGAAATGCAGGTATAAGACTTATTATATAAAGATTTAACTACCAATATGTGGGGTCTATTAACATCCAAATACTCAAAAGCAAGAACGAATGTACTCATAGCACTTCCATTTCCACACCCTATCCAAATTTTCATTTTCCTAATTTCACTTTAAATCGCCCTATTTCACATCGTAATCGCTATCGTAAAAGCCTATATTATCAACGTTTTTCCTTCTGAAAATTTTCCCTTTTTATTAATATCTCCTTAAAACAACCACTTTTCCCTACTCCCACTTACATTTTATCGTTTACCCCCTATTCACTAATTAAAGTATCAAAAATCCTTATGTTTACTGTCTTTTTTAACTCATTATAAATTTTTACGATAAGCATGTTATTCGTGTACGTTATACGACTTGACTGTATTTGGTGACGATTTAACAGAGAAATTTAATGCACTTCTAACTTTTTAAACTGCAATGGGTATCATTGTTGACTCAACAACTCAAGGTATTTCTGATAGTAAACAAGCAATGGATTATGATTCACCGAGATAAAACCCCTGCCCTTCTCTTAATTGAAGAGGGTATTTTTTCGCTTTTTAAGAAAATGTTAATCTTCCTTAAACACTTAAATATGATAAAATATTACATATTTAGTCTATTGGATACATAGAGGGAGGGATTTCAATGGAGCAATTAATTCCGTCATCCACGGTTGGAGTTAAAATCAATGAGTGGTATAAATACATACGGATGTTCGCCGTTCCAGATGCTGAGATATTAAAAGCAGAGGTTGAAGAAGAAATAAAACATATGAAGGAAGATCAAGACTTATTGTTGTATTATTCTCTAATGTGTTTTCGTCATCAGCTAATGCTGGATTACCTTGAACCTAAGTCATTGAATGAAGAACGCCCTAAAATTTCAGACTTATTAGAAAAGATCGAAAGCAGTCAAACAAAGCTTAAAGGTGTCCTGGAATATTACTGCAATTTCTTTAGAGGAATGTACGAATTTGATAAGAAGGATTATATAAAAGCAATAAGGTCATATAAAATTGCTGAGAAAAAGCTCGCTTTAGTAACAGACGAAATTGAACGAGCTGAGTTTTATTTCAAAATGGCTGAAGTGTATTATCACATGAAACAAACCCATGTATCAATGCACTATGCTGAAGCAGCACTTAACATTTATAAAGACCAAAAAACTTATACTGTTCGCCGAATACAATGTGCATTTGTTGTAGCAGGCAACTTTGATGATCTGGAAAGTCATGAAAAAGCAGTTCCGCATCTTCAAAGAGCCCTAAAAGATTCTAAAGCTATAAACAAGCACAAACTAATTGGGGCATCATTATATAATTTGGGAAATTGTTATTATAAGATGAAAGAGTATGACAAAGCTGCTGAATATATTGAACAAGCAGTTTCACTGTACGAAAACGATAAAAGTGATCTTCTCCCTCACACGTTATTTACACTGACACAAATTTACTTTAAAATGAAGAATATTGAAAAAGCCTTTATACTTTATAAAAAAGGAATCGAGAAAGCACAAGCCATTAACGATGATGTCTTAGTTGCTGAGTTTAATTACTTAAAGGCTTTATATATCGACTCTATAGATAAACGCACAGTTTTCCGAACTTTTTCTGTACTTAAAGATAATGTAATGTATCCAGATTTAGAGGAATTAGCACTCGACACGGCTAATTATTGTAAGGAGATAGGGCAATTTGAGAACTCAACCACCTTTTTTGACGTCATGGTGGATGCCCGAATCCAAATACAAAGAGGAGAGTGTTTATATGAAATTTAAACTTGCATTAGCCACCTTGTCAGTTGTCGTTGGATTAGCAATTTTTAGTGGCTTTTCATCCTCGAATGACAAAGAGTTCCATGAAGCTAAAAGGAATATTACTTCTATTCAACCGACCAAGTTTTTTGTTTAATATTTAACCCATTAGAAACATTATCGAGCAATGGGTGCTACTAATTTGTCAACTCTTTATTAATCATTAGCTAATTAAACTAAAAAGACCGCACTACGAAATACAGTCAGTGTGGTCTTTTGTCTTCAAAATAAAATTTTAATGGAAAGTTTGTTACCACATATGCAAAGCAAGAAACGAAAGCCCCCATGCTAATATGCCGAACATTACGAAGAACCTAAGAAAAGTTTCATATTTTGTAAGTCTTCGTTCTCTTTTTATTTTACTCAATCTCCAATAAAAGGCGTAGCCGGAGAACAATAAAATTATTTGTCCCAGTTGTGACACAGATTCTAAAAATTCTATCCCATTCATTGATTTTCACCTCGTTTATTTATGAGAAAAGTAGGTTTTATTACTCAGATGAAAAAACCATTTCCAACTGTTTAAGTAAAAATAAGTAAGCCATACTGTGTCTAATGGTATAAGAAAAGATGTCCTCTGTGTCTAGTAAAACCATAGTGTATGGTGGCAGAATACGTTATGTTTCTCTATTAAAATAAGCAAATTAACATTGTAGTTTTATCATCTTAACTTTATGATTTATGTCCACCAGTTAGCCCTGCTCTGTAAAGCGCAGTACCAGCAGATGTATAAGAAACTGCTCTAAGAATCGCTTTCGATCTGTATTTACTTCTAAACCCAAGTTTCCTTCTCTTTTCATTATCCACTTTAAATAAACTCAACTGTTGATTAACATCATCCTCAATATTTGATAACGTAACTGAGATACTTCTCACTGTTTTACCCGAGTAAAACTTATCAAGCAACATCTATATATGTCCCATCGTGATAATTGTGGGAAGATCTATAATTGTGGGAAGATCTATTGTTTTGGCTCGGTGAAATCCACCACCAAGATCATCTTTACTGTATCCAATACCCAGGCTGATTGTTCGACCAGCTTTGTTGTCTGCACCCTTACCGGAAAACTCGGTGTCATCTAGGTCAGCTACAGACTTAAACGCTTTTTTAAGCTTCACCATTTGCGACCTTAGTTCCTTATACTCTTTGGTTCTTTTATCGGCCTCAAAGAGTAATGAATCAGCCTCAAATACCTTCATATCATTCTCCTTCCTAGACTACTCTATGTAAATTTTACCACAGTAATCTATTTGAATAACAGAAAAAGACAGCCCAAATGACTGTCTTATACATCACACACTATCTTGTTCTATAATAATTTTCCGCGGTATAGTAGCGCCAATCCCAAAAAGGTTCTCCATTGGCCAATATATACCGGTCTAAAAATATTTCAAAGTTTACATTTAATGGATTATATTCTAAACCACTTTCAAATATATAGAGATAGTTGGGATCACCTTGGTTCACTTTATCTTTATCAATCATTAAATGGCATTCTTCCAATAAGTAGCCAATTGGAATACCATTGATATCTTCAAACAAATCCTCATATTTTAACTCCTCTTCAATCACTTCAAGGCTAAATAGCTGAAGTCCACCACCTATATTCTCCCCATCAGAAAGAATCTCAAAAATTTTCGCGCCGTTATGCAGTGTCATGAACTTCTGATAATCCTCTGGAAGGGTAATCTGATGTTTAGCTTCAAAGCTTTGAATGTCGTTAAGGGTTGCTTTGTCCTGTGAAAATGTAACAAGGAACTCCATGATATCTCCTTCAGAACAAAACAATTGAATGGCTCCTTTTTCGTCTAAAAGACTTTTCAAGCCATTTACAGTCTTATGAACAAAGTTAGTCACATACATCACCCCTTTATTTCCTTTTAACAATAACCTTTCAAATTCCAAAAGATGTGAACAGATCGTGATAGGTGCTCTTTTCAGTGAATATAATGCAATAAATTCTAAAAAGAGGTGCCTCCAAAAATTGAATTCTCTAATGAATGATGACATGGTAAAGATCATTAGAAATGGCCTTAGCGCATCGCAGCATCCAAAGCACATTCTTGTTATAGGAGCTGGATTGTCCGGGCTTGTATCAGCATCATTGCTGAAAAATGCCGGTCACAGAGTAACGATTCTCGAAGCGAGCGGCAGAGCGGGCGGCCGTGTCTGCACTTTGAGAGCTCCCTTTAGTGATGATTTGTATTTTAACGCTGGCCCGATGCGCATACCGAATAACCATTCGTTAACCTTAGAATATATAAAAAAATTCAAATTGCCAACAAATGTATTTCTCAACAGAACCCCGATGGACATCATTTATGCAAATGGAATCAAAACACGTCTCCAAGTTTTTGAACGAGCTCCTGGAATATTGAGATACCCAGTTGCACCAAATGAACAAGGGAAAACGTCTGAAGAGCTGATGCTTTCTTTACTGCAGCCTATTCTAAATTTTATCAATCAAAATCCAGCGAGAAATTGGCGGATTGTCGAAGAACAATACAAAAATCATTCGTTAAGCTCTTTTTTAAACACGTATTTTTCATATGGCGCGATCGATATGATTGGTGTACTTTTGGATATGGAAGCGTATATGGGGATGTCCCTTGTTGAAGTATTGCGGGAATCTATCTTTTTTTCATCGCCCGCTCACTTCTATGAGATAACTGGCGGCATGGATCTGCTGCCTCACGCGTTTCTTCCTCAATTAAAAACAAACATTCTATACCATCAAAAAATGATGAAAATTTCTCAGGGGGAAAATAGTGTTACGATCCATTGTCAGCATCAACAAACGGCAGAATTTGCATCGTTCACAGCAGATCTCGCTATTGTAACCATTCCTTTTTCAACATTGCGATTTGTAAAAGTCGAACCATACCATTCATTCTCTTACTATAAACGGAGGGCCATCCGTGAGCTAAACTATATCAGTGCAACAAAAATCGGCATAGAGTTTAAAAGCCGATTTTGGGAAAAAGCCGGGCAGCGCGGCGGCAAATCTATTACTGATCTACCGATTCGTTTTTCGTATTATCCAAGCAGAAATATTGGAGCAAATGGACATGCCGTCATTCTGGCAAGTTATACTTGGGCTGATGAGGCACTGATATGGGACAGTCTTTCAGAAGGAGAGCGAATCCAGTATACTTTACTGAATTTATCTGAAATCTATGGTGATATTGTGTGGTCTGAATTTGTGTCTGGCACTTCTTTTAGCTGGAACCAGTACCCGTATTCTGCGGGAGGTTTTACAGCTTTCGAACCAGGACAAGAATTAGAGCTGTATCCCTATATTCCTGTCCCTGAGGGCAGAATTCATTTCGCCGGAGAACACGCCTCACTCACTCATGCGTGGATGCAAGGCTCGATTGAATCTGGAATACGTGTTGCTTATGAGGTCAATCGCTTACCTTAGATCATGCTCACCTTCTGTACTAAAAGATTATTACATTTCATATAATAAGATCTTGATTAGACGGACAAATTCAATCACAAAAACAAAGTAATCCTTGCATTCCTTCGCCCTCCATGCTATATTCATATAGCGATGAGCTGAATTGTGTAAGCCGATGTACATGCCTTACGGCACACACGAATGTGGCGTGTGGTGCATCGCCTCAATACGCAAAAGACGTTTGCCTTAGGCAAACGTCTTTTTTTGCGTTATCCGATTTTTGTGCCGTTTGGGACAGGCTGATCCGGCTGCAAAAGGACGACGTCGGCCTGGCCGGGTATGCCCCCGAGGACCAAGACTTCCGATTTAAATCCGGCGATCCGGCGGGTCGGAAAGTTCACGACTGCTATGACTTGCTTGTTGATGAGATCTTCTGGCTTGTAACGCTTCGTGATTTGTGCGCTCGATTGTTTTATGCCGATTTCAGTCCCAAAATCTATCACAAGCTTGATTGCCGGTACTCTTGCTTCAGGAAATTCTTCCGCTTTTACAATTGTTCCCGTTCTGATATCCAATTTCTCAAAGTCTTCAATGACTGCCATATCAATAACTCCTTTTTCTCCTATTGTAAAGGAGATATTCAAGATTTGTTTAACCAAATAGCCATTATTTTTTATCTGAATATAAGGTGTTTCGATACAGGCGGGGCGGCATTCCTGTGCTTTTCGTGAACCATCTTGTAAAAGAAGAAAGGTTTTGAAAGCCCAGCGCCTCGCTCACGACGGTAAGGGTTACATTTCTCTCCATCAGCATTCGTTTTGCTTCCTCAAGGCGAAGGTCGGCAATATAGTTCTGCGGGGACTTCCCTGTCTGTTTTTTGAACCAGCTTGAATAGTAAGCTGGGTGATAATGCTCGATTTCTGCCAGCTTCTTAATCGTCAGCCGCTCAAATAAATGGCTGTGAATGTATGCAATTGAGGCATAGCTATGGGATTGAAGCTTTTCTTTTATGTATTGTACTAGCATATGAAGCGAGTTGGCTGTTCCGGCCTTTGCTTCCTCTGTCAGCAAGTACCTGATCGAAGACCAGAAAGGATCGAGTGCAGCTTCAATTCCCGATCCTGCACGATACTCATCAATTTTCATTGCATGAAGCGGAACATCCAGTACAAGACATTCATTTCTTCCGATAGAACGGAAACGATGCTCACACTCCGGCGGAATATATAAAAAATGATCTGGCTTTAATTTCACCTGGCGCTCTTCAGTCTCAAGATCAATACTCCCTTCAAGCGGAAAAAGAAATTGGCTGTACGCGTGCTTATGTGAATGATAAAGGCGTGTGTATGTCCGTTTTTCGCAAATCATCTCTTGAAGCGAATCCATCAGCAACCCCCTTCCTTTGGTCAGCTTTTAATCCGGTAATGGTGTTCCGATATAGGCGAAAATCCGATTTTTTCATATAAAGAAACTGCCGCCAGATTTTCTTTCATCACTTGTAAAAACATGCGTTCCGCTCCGTTGTTTTTTGCCCATTCAGTCAACACCCTGATCACTTGGGTTCCTGCCCCTTTTCCTCTGTGCTCCTCAGCTACAACGATATTACTAAGTCCGCCATAACCATCAATGACAGAAACCGTGCCAAGCGCTGTCAGGCTTTCTTTGTCATACATCTTGAAAAAAGTTTTACACGGCGGCATGCGTTCGAAAATGTGTTTGTAACCTTTGTGACGCTCGGGTGAAAACCCTTCTAATTGAATAAATTCATCTATCCAAACAGATGATGGCTCTTGTTCCCACTTGTATGTAAATCGGCTGTTGTCATTTGTTCGGCTCATAATTGACCGGCACAACGCTGTCATCTGGAAGCACTCGTCTACCTTTTCATAACGGCTGTCTGCCAATGCGTCATCAAGCCCTTTCGGTGATGCGTTGCTAATATGAAAACAAACAGGTAAGCCTAAACTTTGATAAAAAAGTTCAGCCTCTAGCTGAAAATCCCCTTCTGGCATATCCGCAGACGTCCATACGCTATTTGCCCTTTTGGTTACGCCAAAATTCGCTCTGAGAAGCCATTGCCCTATGCTTTTTTGAAAATAAGCCGGCCATGAAGCTGCCGCTAACCGTTCAATCTTGTGAATGTCATCCATTGCATAATGCCTCTCCCCTATGTATACTCCCTTGATATTATACAATATTCAGAAATATAAGACATCCATTTATTTGTTTACATAATATTTTTATTGTTTATTAATAATCCCGACAAAAATGTCCGAATTGAAAATGACAGGCTTTCTAAAATGTCCTCTTCACGTTCAAATGCTTCTTTTGCGATTAAAGCAGTAAAGCCATGCAGCAGGCTTCTAAGCCCCCTTGTCGCATGAATGGCAGTCTTTTCACTTGCATAGCCGTTTTCAATGAGCAGCTTCGTCACAAGACAGACAATTTGGTCAGAGACGATTTCCGTCCGTTTGTCCTGAACCTTAAGCAGAGCCGCTTCATAATATCCGGGATTTTCAATTGCAAAATCAACATATGCATGTGCTAAAGAAAGCATAGCGGAATCTCCCTTTCGTTCGGTTACGGAGTCCGCCATTTGATCAAAAAGCTTTGTCAGTCCTCTGACAGCAAGTTCTGTTCTGATCGCTTGCAGCCCGTTGATATGGTTATACAATGACGGGGGGCGCACATTCATTTTTTTAGAAAGTGCCGCAAGTGAGACACCATTTACCCCTTCCTGATCGGCAATCTCCGCTGCAGCGTCTACAATCATTTTTTGGGTCAAACCTATTCTCGGTGACATGCTCATCATCCTTTCTTTGCTTTTTGGATCGCCTGTCTCATCCGCTCTGCGGGTGATCTCAGGAAATTTCCATGTCCGACAGCGAGACAGGAAGGCGCCTTATCGGCGAGCAATTGTGCACTTTTGATGGCCTCTCCTTATTCCATGTGGCGAAAGCGGGAAAAGGAAACGTCCATTTTATCTGACCTGATACAGCGATTCCTCCGCGCAACTGAAACGCATCTCCTGCTATTAAAGTGCCGTTTCTTGTATCAAGAAATGACATGCTGCCCGGTGTATGGCCCGGTGTTGGAATGGCAAGCAGAGAACCAATTGTTTCACCGCCCGTCAGCAGTTGGTGAGGCTTTGTTTGTATGTGTTTCGGAATACCTCCTTTTATAGGCGTCTGCGGCTCATCTTGCCGCAAGGATGTGTCACCTTGAAGCAAGAATGAATCCCGTTCCGAGATCATGACCTTTGCATGCGGAAATGTTTGTGCCAATGTATCCAGTGATCCGACATGGTCCCCATGTGCATGAGTCAGTAAAATATGCTGAAGCGGTTTTCCAAGCTGATTCACAGCTTGAATAATCCCTTTATAGCTGCCTGGCAGTGCGGCATCAATAAGGGTGACTTCGTTTTCTTCCTCTACTAAATAGCAATTAACCGGAAACAATGCTGGAAAAAAAGTCAGCTGCCAAACCGTTTGGTACTGAGTAATTCTCATCTTTTTACCCTCCTAACAAAAACTAATGGCGTTAGTTTTATTATTAACTAACACCATTAGTTTTTCAAGAGTTTATTATTTTTTTATCGCTACATAAATGTTAACTTGTGCTCGCTGTGGCACTGCGGCACTTTGATCATACATCTCAAAATCACCTGTAAACGTGCGCAGATGCCGCTTATCCCAAGTCCAAATTTCCTTCCACGTTTCAAGCACAATCTCTTCAATAGGACCGATTCTGGAAGTGAAAACGGCGTAAGCGGAAGCCGGCAAATCAATGTTTTCATATGGTCCCGGAAGAATGTCGTCGTATTCCTGAAACGTTCCGACTGAAAACGTATAAAACCCATTCGTCTCTTGTTCATAATTCGAATATAAGGCAATAATGCTCTTGTCTTTTTCAGCCTGTGATAAAAGAGCGCTCATATCCTGCTTCCAGAATTGGTCCCACAGTGCCGGAATCCTCCTTTCTTCCGTCATTTCCAGTGCGTTGCTTGTCCGTTGTGACAGTCCGGCAAATCGTTTCCGGTCTAAGTGTGTTATATGTGAAAAGCCCATACGATCTCCTCCTTTTTTTAAGATTATAGACAAAGAAACCTGACAGCAGTGTGTCAGGTTTCATATATTTTTTGCATGTGATGAATGGTTTCTTTTACTCTATCCCGTATATGAAGAGGCTGCAGAACCTCAATATCCTTTCCGAACTGGAGCAAAAAACCGATCAGCCATTGATCTTCTGGAAGTGAAATCACTGCCCGGCAGATTTCATCTTCCTCACAGTGAAGGACATCATATCCGAACCATTCACCTATACGCTGACGTGCTGCCGGCTGAACAAGAATAACCAATTCAGTTAAACGGCCCTTCTGGTACCAATTCTTATCCCATGGCAAAGTGTCCAGCTGAATGTCTTTTCTGATAAAGGTCTGATGTAAGATAGCCAGATCTTTCATCCGGTTTAGTTTAAAAAAACGAAAATCATTTCTTACCAGGCAGTAGGCATATAAATACCAGTGCCCCGCCTTGCAAACCAATGTATAAGGTTCAGTTTCACGAAGAAGTGTTTCCCCGCTTGCGCTTGTATATGTAAAAGATATCGTTGACAACCGATCGATGGCGGCGCTGATTTTCTCACGAAGCGCCTTTTGATCCTCGGTATGGCCCCATGCCGTCATGTCAATAAACCATTTTTCTGTTTGGTGCTTAAATGCTTGAGCAGATTGCTCAGGTATAAGGTGTTTGATTTTTTGATAGGCTGTGCTGTGAGAAATTGGTTCATACATAGATGAAACGCTTTGCAAAGCGGAAGCAATTGCAAACAATTCCTCCTCCTTCAGCCACTCTCTTTCAAGCCGATATGTTTCCATGATGCCAATTCCGCCCCCGGAACCCTGTGAGGTCACAATCGGAATACCAGCCCTATTGATCGTCTCAATATCACGGTAAATTGTTCTGACAGATACTTCAAACAGCTCAGCAAGCTCTGCAGCCTGCACTTGTTTTTTGCTGATCAATAACACAACCATCGCTAACAAACGTTCCAGTTTCATTCTGCGCACCTTTTCTTCTTGTATTTTCCAACAAAACAATCATAACATTTTGATAAAGCTTGGGCATATCTATTATGCGGCGGAATACACCTTGCATATGCTATGAAAACAGGGGTTTCCCCTTCTTTTTTGTGTTCAGTATTTATTTCAGCTACTATTTCTGACCGGATAAGCATACACTTCTCAACGGAGGGGATTTCACATCATGCATCTTACACTTCAGAGCGTTTATCCTGCCATGATCATCATCTTTTTTCTGTATAAAAAAATTAAAAGGTCCATCGGATACCAGCCGCTGAAGCCCCGCTGGCTGTTCACCCGTATCATTCTTTTCTCGCTGTTTGCTTTTGGCCTTTCAATCTTCAGCGCCATTCACCCTTTTTTATATGGATATCTCATTTTGGGCATTCTTGGCGGATGGCTCCTTGTCTTTTTCGCTAAGAAAAACATCTCTTTTGAAAAACGCAGAGGAAAGATCTATTTTCGGACTCATATTTGGGTAGAAATGATTCTCCTAACCTTATTCCTGTCAAGATTTCTATATCGAGTGACAGAGCTTTATCTTACCTCGCCTGATCTAAACAGCCTTGGATCTTACAGTCAGTCAATCGGAACGGACCCTCTGACAATAGGCGTCTTTTTTCTGATAGCCGTTTATTATATCGGTTTTTCTTCTTTTGTCATCAAGCTCAGCAGAAACGAACTCGAACAGCACGGACACAATAAAGAAAAAGACATCCTTGCCCGCTAGCAGCGAGTTAAGCAAGGATGTCTTTTTCAATCATGCTGTGTATGATCGATCATTTGCTGAAGAACATCTAAAACATGTTCATCCTCCGGAGAGTAATAAATCGATGTTCCTTCTCTGCGCGATTTGACAAGTCGAAGATTTTTTAAAAATCTAAGTTGGTGGGACACGGTGGATTGCAGTAAATTCAGCTTTTCTGCAATTCCGTTTACTGCATGCTCACCCTGGGACAATAAATGGAGAATTCTGATTCGGGTAGGATCAGAAAGCGCTTTGAATGTTTGCGCGACTAGAAACAGCGTCTCCTCGTCCAGATCAGCAGCCGATTGTTCCGTTTCTCTAAATTCAGTCATATGGTATCACCTTTCTTTATTCATAGTTTTATCTTATAACAAATGCGCTTGAGTGCAAACCAGCCTGCTTGTATTCCATTTCAATCTCATAGTTTAAATTTATGTTTCAAATCAGGTTTTTACTTGGTCTGATATACCGTCTTATGTCATAATAAAAAAGGTCATACTGCTCCAAACATTGAGGGTGAAACACAGTGAAGAAAAAGAGAAAAGGCTGTTTCGCTGCTGCGGGTTTTATGATGATTTTTGTCTTTGTCATCGCCTCTTTTTTATTGGTCCTGCTTTTTTTCAACCGGGATTTAGTCAAAAAACTTCCGATCGATACGAAAACGATTGTTTTGGAACGTTTAACCGATTACAAACCCTTGGTGGAAGAAGAGCTTGAAAGCCAAGGACTCTCTAATTATACATCACTCATATTAGGCATGATGTATCAGGAGTCAAAAGGAAAAGGCAATGATCCCATGCAGTCCTCTGAATCTCTGGGGTTAAAACGCAATGAGATAACAGACCCTCAACTCAGTGTTAAACAAGGCATCAAGCAATTTACCCTCATGTACAAGACCGGTAAGGAAAAAGGCGTGGATTTGGATACCATTATTCAAAGCTACAACATGGGGGCAGGTTACATTGATTTTGTAGCTGAACATGGAGGAACGCATACTGAGGAATTGGCAAAACAATACTCCGAGCAGCAAGTCAAAAAAAATCCTGATCTGTATACTTGCGGGGGAAATGCGAAAAATTTCCGCTATCCGTATTGCTACGGTGATTATACGTATGCAGAAAAAGTAAAAGAAAAAACAAAAACTGTTGAAGAATCTTTGCAGGTTGCAACACTTGAAACCATGGAATCCAAGGCTCATGAATAAGAGTCTATCAATTTACTGACAAAAGCCCAAAAATGAATTTGGGCTTTTGCCATGTTTACACGTAAAAAAAGCCATACTGAGTATGGCTTTTAATAATACGGTGAAATCATCAAATATACAATAACGCCTGTAAGGCTTACATACAGCCATAGAGGCATTGTCCATCTCGCAATTTTTTTGTGGCGCTCTACCTGCATGCTGAAGCCTCTGATCAGCGTAAACAGCGCAAGCGGCACAATGATTGCAGAAAGGCAGATATGTGTAATTAAAATAAAGAAATAAATCGGGCGCATAATACCTTCTCCGCCATAGAGCGTGTTTTCCGCAATCGAGTGGTACGTCACATAGCAAATCAAAAATAGTAATGTTGTTGTGAATGCGGCCAAAATAAAGCGTTTGTGAGCTTTGATATTTTTCTGTTTAATCATAATCAGCGCGGCCAATAAGAAGATAAACGTAAAGCTGTTGAATATCGCATTCAGCATTGGCAAAATGTGAATATTCGCATGGCTGAACTGATCTAATTTAGGCATAAAAAACAGCACTGCGATTAAACCGTTAATCAGAACTGTCAGCGTAAGGACAATCCCCGTGTAATTTTTCGGTTTATTTTCTGTTTGGTTCATTTGGTGACCTCTCCTAATTTGTACTGGCTATCCAAATCGTATGCAAATTCAAAGAAGATGTCAACGGTTTCGATTGCTTCGTCAGAAATTAGACACACTTCAAAGGCCGGAGGCTATTAGCCCCGGCCTGTTAGGTTTACGCCTCTTTTATCAAATGTTCAATGACCTTATGTTCATTTTCATTCAGCAGGTTCTTTTGAATTTTCGAATGAATGGGTTTATTCATATGCTGATCCAAGATATCGGCCGTTTCTTTATCCCCGGCAATAACCATTCGTTCCCATCTTTTCGCGGCAGCTTTTTGATCAAGGCTGGCAGCCAGCCGCTTATACAGTCTCGATTGGTTCTCTGTTACATGTTCCCTCATCCGGTTCTCTTCAAATGGTGGCGCTTTGTCTACAGCGGAATGGCTATTCTTCCAAGACTCATTGATCATATCATACTCATAACGCTCCACCGCCTCAATTTTCCCTAAAACGGTTTCAATAATTTTCACTTCATGCTGCTGAGTTAAAATAAACGCCGTACTTGGGTATGCCTGGCGCAAATCCTTCAGCTGATCCAGGACAGCTGTTTCTTCCCAGTAAAATCTTGTATCTACAGGGACTTGAAGCTTAATAGGTTCCCATATGCCGCTGTCGGAAACAAAAAACACGAGACTGCGGGGCATGTCTTTTCCCATTGCATTCAAGTATTGATTCATTTTAGCCCTGATTCCATCCAGACACTTTTCCTCCTCTGGATCACTAGCTGCCAAATACTCTTTTAATCGGCTGAATCCTGACTTTAGGGCAATCTTCCATTCTCCCCCCTGCTGCTCTGGATCTCTCATGTCTGTATTGAGATACAGAGAGAGAAAATTTTATCCGGCGGTTCCAATTGGACATACTGTAATTTGTTAATCAATGAATCAATCGCCATTCCGATTCCTCCTTTTTCACAGGTTAGTTTTCTTTTTCCTCTCTTAAAAACGATCAAACCTGACTTTCCGCTAATTTCTAGTAATAATGGAATTGTTGTTTACAATACGCCTCTCTTCTAATACAATTGGTAACTGTGTTTCTAAGCTGTTTTTTGAAAGGAGTTTGATCTTGTTTACTATTAAAGAAAAAAATCGTCAAGAGCTTGAAGAAGAACTAAATGATTTAGAATTTCAAATTTATCGCATGCAGGAGAATATGAAGGATTTATCTAAAGATGCCAAAGTGCTTGGTATTGATCAATCGAAACATGATGAGTGGATGATTGTTTCCTCGATTGATGATGGCCAAACATGCAAAATTATGCTAACTGATTGTAAAACGGCATACCGAGGAAAAGGCTGTTTTTCACTTGTAGCGTCTTACAAGGACGATGCCATTCATATAGGGGACATCAAAGGCCCTCCGAATCACGGGTTTGGCTCCATTTGCATGAAATATTTAAAAGATATTGCAAGAGACCATAATATACCGAAAGTCACCGGAGACATCGCCAAACGGGATTGGAATCATGTAGACCGGCTGATTCACTTTTATGAAAAACATCAATTCAAAGTATGTATCGATCATGATACCCAATCCGGCAGCATTAAGTGGGTTGATTTGTAAAAAAGTCTGGAAGAAAGAGCCAAGATATGCTGTAATGGTATAAAACCATTGATGGAGGGTTCTATGTACGCCTCAAAACTGAAAAAGGGAGACGAAATCCGGATCGTGTCTCCCGCGACCAGCATGTCTATATTATCAAATGAAGCAAAAATCCAAGCAAAAACGGCGTTAGAACGCTTAGGTTATCGGGTAACCATCGCTGAACACGCAAATGAATGTAACGAATTTGATTCATCCTCTATCGAGTCAAGAGTCCATGATCTGCACGCTGCCTTTTTTGATCCAGGCGTCAAAGCGATTTTAACGACACTCGGAGGGTTTAATTCAAATCAGCTGCTGCGTTATCTTGATTACGAGAAAATCAAACGACATCCAAAAATTCTGTGCGGCTATTCCGATATAACCGCTCTTTGCAACGCTATTTATCAAAAAACGGGTCTTGTTACGTATTCAGGTCCCCACTTCTCAACATTTGCAATGAAAAAAGGGCTTGATTATACACAAGAGTATTTTCTTTCTTGCTGCGCTTCAGACGATCCGTTTGAAATTCTTCCTTCAAGTGAGTGGAGCGATGATCGCTGGTTTTTGGATCAAGAAAACAGGCGTTTTTATCCTAATAACGGCCCTGTTGTAATCCAAGAAGGTTATGCGGAAGGCACTTTAATTGGCGGAAACTTATGCACGCTTAATTTGCTGCAGGGTACGGAGTATTTTCCTGAAACAGAACATACTATTTTATTGATTGAAGATGATTATATGTCAGACATCCATATGTTTGACCGCGATCTGCAATCACTCATCCACCTCCCCGCTTTTTCACATGTAAAGGCGATTTTGATCGGCAGATTTCAGAAAGCATCAAACGTATCAATGGATCTTGTAAAAGCCATGATCGAAACAAAAAAAGAATTATCCGGCATCCCGATCATCGCAAATATAAATGCCGGACATACCTCGCCAATTGCCACGTTCCCTATAGGAGGAACATGCAGGATTGAAGCTATTTCGGGTACATCACGCATATGGATTGATAAACATTAATCAGCTTGTAAATTTTTTTTACAAGCTTTTTTAGCGCAATCGGTTATGCATGCCGCACGAGACATGACAAATGTCATATAGGAGGCATGATGTGTGCTACTACAAAAGACTTCTCTCATTAGCGTATACTGAACCGAGACACACAATGAGAGGATACTTACTATGACTGAACAAACCATTGCACATAAACAAAAACAGCTGACAAAGCAAGTCGCTGCATTTGCTCAGCCTGAAACAAAAAACAGCCTGATTCAGCTTTTAAACACGTTTATCCCATTCTTCGGCCTATGGTTTCTTGCTTATCTCAGCCTCGATGTCTCCTATCTTCTTACGTTAGCATTAACGGTGATTGCCGCAGGTTTTCTGACAAGAATTTTTATCATCTTCCATGACTGCTGCCATCAATCTTTTTTCAAACAAAAACGCTATAACCACATTCTCGGTTTTCTGACAGGTGTCCTGACTTTATTCCCGTATCTTCAATGGCAGCACAGCCATTCGATTCATCATGCGACTAGCAGCAATCTGGATAAACGCGGAACAGGAGACATCTGGATGTTAACAGTAAACGAATATAAAGCTGCATCAAGACGAACAAAGCTTGCATACAGACTTTATAGAAACCCGTTTATCATGTTTATTCTCGGACCGATTTATGTTTTTCTGATCACGAACCGTTTTAACAAAAAAGGCGCAAGACGCAAGGAACGTGTAAACACATACCTTACGAATCTGGCAATTGTCGCGTTGGCTGCCGCTTGCTGTCTGATCTTTGGCTGGCAATCGTTTTTACTGGTGCAAGGCCCGATATTTCTGATTTCAGGTTCAATCGGTGTTTGGCTGTTTTATGTGCAGCATACCTTTGAAGATTCTTATTTTGAAGCGGATGAAAACTGGAGCTACGTTCAGGCTGCTGTTGAAGGCAGTTCATTTTATAAACTCCCGAAACTGCTTCAATGGCTAACAGGCAATATTGGTTACCACCACGTTCATCATTTGAGTCCAAAGGTGCCTAACTATAAGCTTGAAGTTGCTCATGAACATCACGAACCATTAAAAAACGTACCGACAATCACCTTAAAAACAAGCCTGCAATCACTCGCGTTCCGTCTTTGGGATGAAGATAACAAACAGTTTGTGTCATTTCGGGCTATAAAACATATACCTGTAAGCCTTCCGCCTGATTCACCAGAAAAACAGAAGCTGCGGAAGAATGCCTGATGATAAAGGAGGTCTTCTAATATACTAGAAGGCTTCCTTTTTATTGTTGGAGGGTGCATTCTGGCTTTCACAATGATAAAGTTACAAGTAAGATGAAAAGCTGAAAATGAGGTAAGATCATGATTAAAAATCATTTTACATTTCAAAAACTAAACGGGATTACGCCCTATATATGGACGATATTTTTCATCCTCCCCTTCTACTTTATATGGAAATCATCATCTACATTTGTTATTATTGTCGGCATCATTTTGACGCTTTTATTTTTTTCGGTATATCGATTTGCTTTTGTCTCAAAAGGCTGGACCATTTATTTGTGGGGATTTTTATTAATTGGCATTTCAACCGCCTCCATTACCCTGTTCAGTTATATTTATTTTGCTTTTTTTATCGCGTATTTTATTGGAAACATTAAGGAACGCGTCCCTTTTCATATTTTATATTATGTCCATTTAATAAGCGCAGCCGTCGCAGCCAATTTCAGTCTCGTATTAAAAAAGGAATTCTTTCTGACACAAATTCCTTTTGTCGTCATTACCCTCATCAGCGCAATTTTATTGCCCTTTAGTATAAGAAGCCGCAAGGAGCGCGAACGGCTTGAAGAAAAGCTCGAGGATGCAAATGAACGGATTGCAGAACTGGTAAAATTAGAAGAACGTCAGCGAATTGCCCGCGATCTCCATGATACGCTTGGGCAAAAGCTTTCTCTTATCGGTTTAAAAAGCGACTTAGCAAGAAAATTGATATACAAAGATCCCGAACAAGCAGCTCGTGAACTGAAAAGTGTTCAGCAAACAGCGCGAACTTCTTTAAATGAAGTAAGAAAAATCGTTTCCTCTATGAAGGGCATACGGCTCAAGGATGAATTGATCAACATCAAACAAATTCTCGAAGCAGCTGACATTATGTTTATCTATGAAGAAGAGAAATGGCCCGAAAATATCTCATTGCTGAATGAAAACATTTTGAGTATGTGCTTAAAGGAAGCTGTCACAAATGTCGTCAAACACAGCCAGGCTAAAACTTGCCGAGTTGACATTCAGCAGCTCTGGAAGGAAGTTGTGATAACAGTGTCTGACGATGGAACATTCAAAGGAGAAGAAAATTCCTTTTCAAAAGGACATGGCTTACTCGGGATGAGAGAACGGCTTGAGTTTGCAAATGGAAGCCTTCACATCAATACCGAAAACGGAACCAAGCTTACCATGGCAATTCCTAATAATTCAAAATAAACATAAAGGATGGCTTATATGATTAGTATATTTATTGCAGAAGATCAGCAAATGCTGCTGGGCGCTTTAGGATCACTTCTAAACCTCGAAGACGATATGGAAGTCGTAGGCAAAGGTACAACCGGCCAAGATGCTGTTGATTTTGTCAAAAAACGCCAGCCTGATGTATGTATTATGGACATTGAAATGCCCGGAAAAACAGGGCTTGAAGCTGCTGAGGAGCTAAAAGATACAGGCTGCAAAATTATCATCTTAACCACCTTCGCCAGACCCGGTTACTTTCAGAGAGCTATTAAAGCTGGTGTTAAAGGCTATTTGTTAAAAGACAGTCCGAGTGAAGAGCTGGCCAACGCCATCCGTAGCGTCATGAACGGAAAACGAATCTATGCACCTGAGCTGATGGAGGACTTATACAGCGAAGCTAACCCTCTTACAGATAGAGAAAAAGAAGTGCTTGAACTTGTGGCTGACGGTAAAAACACAAAAGAAATCGCTCAGGAACTCAGCATCAAAAGCGGGACGGTGCGGAATTATATCTCAATGATTCTAGAAAAGCTTGAAGTGAAAAATCGAATTGAAGCCATTACCCGGTCAAAGGAAAAAGGCTGGTTTAAATAAAAAAGGATCTTGGCATCTGCCAGGATCCTTTTTTTAACCTGAAATTCCCGTTTGAGAACCTCGCCGCAACCAGAAGAATTAAACTGATCCATATCCTCGCTCCTATGCCCGCTGAACGATTGCTTGGTTAACAGCCCAATAAAAGACTGGATTGAATGATATCCCTGTTAAAATGGTCGGCCATTGCACATCAGCAGAATTTCTGATATTGATTATATTGTATTTTCAGTATGACAAAGTTGTGCCACTTCGCTCCCGAAGCTGCCATGCCCAACTGCAAGAGCCTAATAACACAATAAAGAACCGTCTGAAATCAATCCGAATCCGTCAATGGCATCTGCTACATCCAACTGCTTATTATCTGCCAAAAAAGATACAACACCAGCTCGTTTCGCTGATCAAAGATAGTAACAACCAGCTATAAATGTCATGATGCCGAATGTCTCTGTAATGTGGAATCAATCTTTTAACCCGAGAGCCCCTGAATCGCACATAAAGAGAAAAACGGGACCACTTTCTTTTATCAGCATATGATATAAACAGCTCTAAGCAGAACGAAAAAAAGACACAAGCCAAAAGCTCATGTCTTTTACCACAATCTATATTATTAGTTTAAGATTTTAACATTTACAGTTTTGACGCCCCAATTAGATGCATCACTTTTACTTGGTACAAATACGTCGATTTTATTTCCTTTAATAGCGCCGCCAGTGTCTCCTGCTGTTGCTTCCCCGTAGCCTTCAACATAAACTTTAGAACCTAGCGGAATCACATTAGGATCAACCGCAATAACTTTCGCGTTCGGGTTCTTATTTAAGTCAATGCCTGTAGCTGTAACGCCGGAAATGCCGCCGTCGTTAGCAGTGTAAGCAGTAGCAGTAACTGTTAGTTCTTTTGAAGCTTCTTGATTATTTGTATTTGATTGAACAGCCTTCTCTTCTGTGTTAACAGAAGTTTCTGCCTCAGCTTTTGTTTCTTGTTTAGGTTGCTGTTGTACAGCTTCTTGTTTAGGTTGCTCTTTTTGCACAGCCTCTTGTTTTGGCGCAGCTTGAGGTGCGTTTGTTTGCGCATTCTCAGTAGCTGTGTTTGCTGCTGTTGCCTGACCTTTTACTGAAAGAGTTGATCCAGCATAGATCATGTCAGAGCTTAAGTTATTCCAAACTTTCAGGTTGTTGACTGTCGTGCCGAATTTTTGAGCAATCTTAGAAAGCGTATCTCCCGCTTTAATTGTATATTGCCCAGTCGTGGTTGTTTCTTCTGAAGAAATGGTCAGTTTTTCTCCTGCAATGATTTTATCAGAAGTTAACTTGTTCCATTCTTTTAAGTCCTTTAGGTTCACTCCATTTTTCTGAGAGATTCCCCAGAGCGTATCACCCTTTTGCACCGTAATTTCTTTTGCAGAAGCGTGAGCTCCGAATGCAGTTGTTGAAAGTGCAGCAACTGCCACAAAGGACATAATCGTCTTCTTCATAAGTAAATCCTCCCTTGTTAGCTTTTTATTGGCGGCTAACAGGTGATATCGTAACACACGTAAATGTCAAATCAATAACAAAAAGATATGATTTAGATTACAGTTCCTTTACATGAAGGATTTCTCTCTGATGGAAAGACTTGCTGAACCCTTGATATAATAGGCTTCGCAGGTCTTTTTATTTTGAGGCGAAACAGAGAAAATAAAATGTGTTTTTTATAGAAAAAAAGATTGTTTTTCTGTTTTTTTAGTCTGTCATCCTTGCATAAGCTTGTATTTCTTGTAAAAAAAGCCGGCCGTATTTTGCTCTTTTTTGTTCTCCGACTCCTTTTATAGACAAAAGTTCATCATCATTTACGGGCTGTTTTCCTGACATTTCTTTTAACGTTTGGTCAGAGAAAACAACAAATGGCGGAACACCCTGCTCAGCCGCAATTTCTTTCCGAACCATGCGCAATCGTTCAAATAGCTCGTCATTTTCAGTAATCGCTGCCGCTTTTAACGATTCTTTTCTCGCTACTGATAATTCTCCTTTCAGCACATTCCTTCCTTTACTGCTGACAAAAAGAGTCGGAAACGTTCCGTCTGACATCCTGATGAAGTCGTCAGAAATAAGAAATTCGATAAAATCGCTGATTTCGCCAACGGATTGGTGTTTTAATATCCCGTATGTTGAAAGGTCTGAAAAGCCGTTTTCAAGAACTTTTTTATTTTTGGAGCCGGCAAGTACCTGGGCAACCATCGTCTTGCCAAACCGTTCTTTCATGCGAATGATACAAGATAAGACCATTTGCGCCTCCCGCGTCACGTCATGGGCCGCTCTTGTATCGGTACAGTTTCCGCACTGTCCGCACGCATCAGGCTCCTTTTCTCCGAAATACATAAGGATAAAACGCTGCAGACAATCTTCGGTATGACAGTAGTCGACCATTTGTCTCAGCTTTTTTAAATCCTGCTTTTGTTTCTCTTCATGTTCTGATTGCTCAATTAAGAAGCGCTGCACCATAATATCCTGCGGTGAAAACAGGAGAACACATTCACTGGCAAGGCCGTCCCGTCCAGCTCGTCCTGCCTCTTGATAATAGCTTTCCATATCTTTCGGAATTTGTGCATGCAGAACAAATCTAATATTTGATTTATCAATACCCATTCCAAAAGCAGAGGTTGCCACCATCACTTGAAGCTCATCATTAAGAAACCTTTCCTGCTGCTCTTTTCTCTCATCATCAGCCAAACCTCCATGATACCGGCCTGCCCTGACCTGATTTCGTTTCAATCTCTCATATATCCGATCAGCTTCTTTTCTGGTCGCTGTATAGACAATTCCTGCTTCATGCCTGTTGTTTTGCACATATTCGTCTATAAACCGATCTTTATTTTCTCCTTTTACTACTTTAAAGGTTAAATTCTCTCGGGAAAATCCGGTATATACCGTGTTTTCTTTTTGAATATGCAGCTGTTTGCAAATATCATCATGAACCTCGGGTGTGGCTGTTGCTGTTAACGCCATGATGACAGGCTTGTCATGTAATTCACGGAACAAGATTTCAATATTCCTGTAGCTTGGCCTGAAATCATGGCCCCATTGAGAAATACAGTGCGCCTCGTCTATTGCGACCAAAGGAACATCTATGCCCTGCAAAATCCGGATAAACTCTGTGGACGTTAGTCGCTCTGGTGTAATGTAAAAAAGTTTATAAGCCCCTTCTTTGAGTCCGTTCAGCCTCTCATATATTTCCTGATTGGATTGTGTGCTGTTAATGTAGGCGGCGTTAATCCCCGCTTCTTCTAACGCATCAACTTGATCCTTCATCAAGGAAATCAACGGTGATATGACGATCGTCGTCCCTTCAAACATTAATGCCGGAATTTGATAGCAAATCGATTTGCCGCCTCCCGTCGGCATAATGCAGGCCGTATTTTGCCTCGCTTCCGTCACCAAGCGGATCGCTTCATCTTGGCCGCTCCGAAACTTCTCATAACCAAAATAATGAGCCAGAAGGGATTGGGCTCTATGTAACATAACGTGTAAACCTCGCTTTTCCTTGAATTTCTCCCATCATATCATAAAAAAGCGGCCTTCATTTCTTTCACACAAAAATGGAATATTCACTATACCAAACCTTTTTAGATAAAATAAAAAGCCATTTCCGAAAAGGAAATGGCTTTCGCTACGTCTTGCCGTATGCAAGTAAGAAAGTTTTAAACCACCACTCCTCAAAGTGGGTGTTTGCAGAAACGTTCCTGTCGTCCTCTGCAATGGAGGCATGACATTCCGGCTTCGATATAAAACTCCCTATTACAGCTTAAAGGTTAAAACTTAATTAACAATACGCACAAAGTAGCTTCTTTAATATAGTACACCATCAGGCGGTTTTAATCAAGAGGTCAGAACAATTGTTTAGAAAAACTTTTTCCAGTGAATAAAACTGTTTTTTCTCCAAAATACCTGACAATTCGACAAACAAAAAATATATTACAATAAAAAAAACAGCCTTTTTCGCTAAAAGCGAATGATTATTTTCTTCTATATTAATGTGTATATACAAAAAGACTCCTATTTGTAACGATAGGAGTCTTGGCTTTATTAGAATTTTGCAGCAAGATCTTTTGCTTCTTGTAAACCTTTTTCAACGATTTCTTGCGCTTGATCAGGTGCTGCGTTATGTCCTTCGATGACAACTGTGTGCAAGTCTTGAACACCCCAGAAACCAAGAACTGTTTTCATGAAGTTTAATGACATTTCAAGTGCAGCCATTGGTCCTTCTGAGTAGACACCGCCGCGAGCGTTAAGAAGCGCAACTTTTTTGCCGCCCATTAAACCGACTGGTCCTTCTTGTGTGTATTTGAATGTAACGCCTGCGCGAGACAGATAATCAACATAAGTATGAAGCACTGCTGGCACTGTGAAGTTCCAAAGCGGGAATGCGAAAACAACTTTGTCAGCTTTTACAAACTGGTTCAGATATTTGTCAGCAATTGCTGCTTGTTTTTTCTCATCTTCTGTCATTTCCATTCCTTGACCTGCTTTAAATGTTCCGTTAATCATATCTCTGCCAAGGTAAGGAAGGTTTTCCTTATGAAGATCTAATTCAACCACTTCATCATTAGGGTTGTTTTCTTTATAAGCAGCTAAGAAAGCTTCGTAAAGTTTAGTTGAAACGCCTTCTTCAGCTGTACGGTCGCTTGATTTTACAAATAAAACTGTAGACATCTGTATTCCTCCCGGTAAACTTTTTATATTTACTTACAAATAGTATGTTACTTTCTTTTTTACGCAAAGTCAATCACTTTATTTTGAATATGAGATTTTTTTTCAAAAAAAAAGCAAGTACATCTAATATCGGTGTACTTGCATGGCATTTTTACTTCGAATCTTGTTCACGATCCAAGATTTCATACGTCTGCGAGCTTTTTTGATCAATTGTTTCTTTGTTGGATAAGTCTTTTACCTGTTCATGAAACTCTCTTTCATAAGAAGGAGCATCTGTCTCCAGATCATCCTCCACATCAGCTTGGGCCTCAACTGTCATTCTTGCATAAGGAACAGCTTCAAGTCTTTCGTAAGGAATCTCTTGGCCGGTTTTTTCACACACGCCGTAAGTTCCGTCTTTCATCTTTTGTAATGCACGGTTGACCTCCTCTAACAGCTCCCGGTCAATCTCTCTCACTGTTTGGTCTGTCATCCGATCTGTGACGAGCGTCCCGTGGTCTGCCATATGGTTGTCAACCCCATTGGAAAGCTCCCCCACTTCTTCCGTCATTGATTCTGTTTCCTTTTTCTCGCCAGACAATTCTTTTTGCATATCGAGCAATTTATGATAGAGATGCTGTGTTTGTTCTTTTGTCAGTGCCATGTATATCCTCTCCTTTCTATCCTGTTTCCCGTTTTGCCTTCTGTCAAACATGGGAACATCAATGGAAAGATGAGCTACTGCCTTTTTGAACGGATCGTGACCGCTGGCGTCGATGGTGCTTCGGGTTTTCGTTGGCACTTTTTGTCCTTCTCTTCTGGCGGTATATAATAGGTTGCGCCTATATTTAATCTGCCGCTCAGTTCATCAATGGTCAGCTCGCCGAATTCAAGATGATAGTCAATTTTTTCGACATTCAGCGTTTCAATATGTATATAGGTTTCTTCAGACTCCTGTTTGCTGCTTTGTTTTTGTTTCTCAATCACTGAGAGTCTTTCTTCACATTCACGCAGTTTGTCAAGTTCTGGTTTCAAGCAATGCCTGATCAGCGACCGGAACATTTTTTTCATGACATCACGACCCTTTGCATACTCCTCTTTCGTCTACATATATAATGAGGTATATCCCATAGAAAGGAGAGGTTTTCATGCTTCCGACTAACATCAATATTTCTCATCTCAAGACTAACTCGATAGGCACCGGCTCATCCCTTACCTTTGGTTCTGCGGAGTTAAGGAACAGGCGCTCTGCTATCAAAAGAAATAACGGTTTTGGGGAACAAAATGCAGATGTTATTGTCATGGTCATTCCGATTGAATCAATTGATGACCGTGATGGGGCAGATGCACTCAGTATGAAAATCAATCATCAATAACAATGGTTTTCGCTTGACCTTCGTCTTTTTTAATAGTGATGTATAGGATTCCGTCTTTAAAAATGGCATTCATCTTTCCATGAAGATGATCGGAAAGCGGAATTTTCTTTTCAAAACTTCCGTATCTCCCTTCTTTTTGGCGAAAGTCCTGTTCATTAAAATAGGAAAAGCGCTGCCCCTTCACCACTAAATAATCTCCGTACGATAATATGTGAACGTCTTGTTTACGGTAGCCTGGAAGATAAATTAAAAATTGTACTTCCGTAACGGTATCTACAATATCCATGCTCGGAAATGAAGCATCTCCTTTCCCTCGCTGATCTTGCTGCGCAAACGGAAACGGAGATTGGCCATTTGTCATAAAAGGGGTTTTTTGGTCTTCATCAAATACCTGTTTCCAAAAGTCACCGCCGTACATCTGCTGTGCGAATTCCATCCACTGCTTCATCTTTTCGAAATCCATTTGAAGCCCCCTGTCTTAACATACTTTATAACCGCCAGCATACAACTATAGAAAGGAGGTTTGCCTGTGGTTCAACCAACTCCGTATATCAATATTAATATTTTCATGCTGAAAATTAATTCCTTTGAAAATGCTTCAGCGGTTAACGTAGGACAAAATTTATTGGCAGAATGGCAAAATTCTGATAAAAAAAATCAAGGCTACGGACAGAATTTTGGAGATGCGAGCGGATTTATGGGCACGAGAAGCCATGTGGATGACAGAGACCAAATTGATTCTCCGGCCTCTTTTGAAAGTGAAGCGGTTAACTCCTCAATCAAAAGGAAGTGATGAGATGTTCTTTTCTCCCTCCGTCGTGAATGTCGGCGGATTTAAAATCAATACAATGGACCGTGGTTCCTCTTTAACACTCGGTCCGTATCAGCAGGTCGATTACTTTTTATCAGCTAAAATAAATCAAGGGTTTGGAGAAGAAAATGGCGACTTTACTCCTCTTGTCGTACCGATTTCAAATGTATTAGATGCAGATCTTGTTGATTCGAACTCAGCGAAAAACAGTGTGGTGTAATAAGTAATAAGAACAGGGCGCACATGCCCTGTTCTTGTTTTTATATATAAAAAAAAGCCTAACCATTTTTTGAACGGCTGGCTCATCAAATATTCAGCTGCACAAATGCTTTGTCAGCACCGCCTGAACCTCGCTTAAATCGGTGTCTTTCGCAAATTCTAATTCGAACGTTTTGCTTCTTGTCATCAATAAAAGCCCAGTGTCCGGATCAAACATTCCCGCTTCTTGAATGGCAAAGCTTTCAATTGTTTTATATGGAAGAAATACACGAACCTTCTTTTTAGAAAACATTTTATTGTCAAAGAAAATGATCCGCTTATTTGTAAAGCAAATTTGGTCCACTCGGAGCTTATAAATCGATTCTATTCTTTCCCCTTCAACGAGCAAAGCCTCAAGCTTCTTTGCGTCCGTTGATCTGCTAACAGAAAAAATACCCAATGAAGAACCCCTCTTTCTGCATTTATCTATTTGTTTTATCATTCACTACATAAAAATAAGTCCTTTATCCCTATATAAGAATACGACATAGAAGACATTTAAACCATTACGAACAGATTACATTTTTCAAATTTTTGATTTGTTTTTTGGCTTTTAAGCTGTTGTCATCAAGTAATACGCACATATAGAGAAAAAAGTTTCAATATTCAGCAATGTTTTTATAAAAAAGTGGTTTTTAATGATTTTTTATTCTTGTTTTATATTTCCTGTTTTAACCACAAAAAAACCGCAGCTGAGCTGCGGTTTTGTGGATCGACCACTTTTAACAAAATATTCCTGATTATTCAAGGAAGCATTACATCTCTTCGAAGTATTCTTTATAATAGCCGCCGACTTTATTCGTATTGTCGACCACAAAGAGAAACTCCTCTGTTTCATTTTTTACTTCATATTCTTTTCCCGGCGTTAAAACGCGGTTTACGATATATTTTTTTGCGTTTGTCTGCACACACTTTACTTTTTTAATTGTTTCTTTTTCAAGCCAATTTTTATGAATCATGATGAAATCTCCTTTTCTTATCTATAAGCTTATTGTAGCTTTTTTCTTTTGTAAATTGCAATATCGGTTATTCATTGATTTTGCCTTGATTTCTATTATAGAATGTTTGTATACGCTTACGTTTGAAGCAACTATCACAGCTTATTTCTGCTATTCAATCCAGGAATCAATGTGCTATCACCAAGAATCTCAGAACAGACCATAAAAAATGACTGGAGGTTTGTTACGGATGAGTTCTTTAACGATGCAAGTGACGAAAAGGCTGGAGACATTTTTACAGGGAACAAAGAAGCTTTATATTGACGGAAAGTTTGTTCCGAGTGCCTCAGGGGCAACCTTTGACACTCCAAACCCGGCGACCGGCGAAACCTTGATGACGCTGTATGAAGCCCAGGCTGCGGATGTGGACAAAGCGGTTAAAGCTGCCCGGAAAGCCTTTGACCAAGGTGAATGGAGAACAATGTCTCCAGCTTCGAGAAGCAGACTGATGTATAAGCTGGCGGACTTAATGGAAGAGCATAAAACTGAGCTTGCTCAGCTTGAAACACTTGATAATGGGAAACCGATCAATGAAACGACTAATGGAGATATTCCGCTGGCTATTGAGCATATGCGCTATTACGCCGGCTGGTGTACAAAAATAACAGGACAGACGATTCCGGTTTCCGGCGCTTATTTTAATTATACGCGTCATGAGCCTGTCGGTGTCGTCGGCCAGATCATTCCATGGAATTTCCCGCTCCTGATGGCGATGTGGAAAATGGGCGCGGCACTTGCAACAGGCTGTACAATCGTCCTCAAACCGGCTGAACAAACACCGCTTTCAGCTCTTTATTTGGCAGAATTAATTGACCAAGCCGGTTTCCCTGCCGGTGTAATCAACATCATCCCGGGATTCGGTGAAGATGCGGGAGAAGCGCTGACGAACCACGAAGCGGTTGATAAAATTGCCTTTACCGGTTCCACTGAAATCGGAAAGAAAATCATGTCCACCGCAGCGAAAAGCATTAAGCGTGTTACATTGGAGCTGGGCGGAAAATCACCTAATATTCTTCTGCCGGATGCGAATTTGAAAAAAGCTATCCCGGGCGCTTTAAACGGTGTGATGTTTAACCAGGGCCAAGTCTGCTGTGCGGGCTCACGTGTCTTCATTCATAAAGACCAATATGATGAAGTTGTTGATGAAATGGTGTCCTATGCTGAGTCACTCCGCCAAGGAGCGGGACTTCATAAAGATACTCAAATCGGGCCTCTCGTAAGCAAGGAACAGCATGAGCGCGTTCTTTCCTATATTCAAAAAGGAAAAGATGAAGGAGCAAAAGCAGTGACCGGCGGAAGCTGTCCTTTTGAAGCAGGATATTTTGTCGCACCGACTGTGTTTGCGAATGTTGAAGACGAAATGACCATCGCAAAAGAAGAAATTTTCGGACCCGTGCTGACTGCAATTCCGTACGAAACTGTCGATGAAGTTATTGAACGGGCAAACCATTCAGAATATGGGCTTGCGGCCGGACTATGGACAGAGAACGTCAAGCAGGCTCACTATATCGCGGACCGACTTCAAGCCGGAACCGTTTGGGTGAACTGCTATAATGTGTTTGATGCGGCGTCTCCATTTGGCGGTTATAAACAGTCAGGACTCGGACGAGAAATGGGATCATATGCCTTGGATAATTACACAGAAGTCAAAAGTGTATGGATAAACCTTGAAGACTAACATGTATGTTTAAAAAACTGCTGCCTGCCAGCAGTTTTTTTCTTTCTGTAATGGCAGTAAAAGACGCTGAATATATATGCTTCTGAAGGAGTTGAGCGTGATGGGCACACTTCAGGAGAAAGTGAGGCGTTTTCAAAAGAAAACCATTACGGAGTTAAGAGATAGGCAAAATGCTGATGGATCATGGGCATTTTGCTTTGAAGGACCAATCATGACAAATTCCTTTTTTATTTTGCTCCTTACCTCACTAGATGAAGACGAAAATGAAAAAGAACTAATATCAGCCCTTGCAGCCGGCATTCATGCAAAACAGCAGCCCGACGGCACATTTATCAACTATCCTGATGAAACGCGCGGAAATCTAACGGCTACCGTCCAAGGATATGTCGGGATGCTGGCTTCAGGATGTTTTCACAGATCTGAGCCGCATATGAAGAAAGCTGAACAATTTATCATCTCACATGGCGGTTTGAGACATGTTCACTTCATGACAAAATGGATGCTTGCCGCGAACGGGCTTTATCCTTGGCCTGCTTTGTATTTACCATTATCACTCATGGCGCTCCCCCCAACATTGCCGATTCATTTCTATCAGTTCAGCTCATATGCCCGTATTCATTTTGCTCCTATGGCTGTAACACTCAATCAGCGATTTGTCCTTATTAACCGCAAAATTTCATCTCTTCACCATCTCGATCCGCACATGACAAAAAATCCTTTCACTTGGCTTCGGTCTGATGCTTTCGAAGAAAGAGATCTCACGTCTATTTTGTCACATTGGAAACGCGTTTTTCATGCACCATTTGCTTTTCAGCAGCTGGGCCTACAGACAGCTAAAACGTATATGCTGGACCGGATTGAAAAAGATGGAACATTATACAGCTATGCGAGCGCAACCATATTTATGGTTTACAGCCTTCTGTCACTTGGTGTGTCACGCTATTCCCCTGTTATCAGGAGGGCGATTACCGGCATTAAATCACTGGTGACTAAATGCAACGGGATTCCTTATCTGGAAAACTCTACATCAACTGTTTGGGATACAGCTCTAATCAGCTATGCCCTTCAAAAAAATGGTGTGACCGAAACGGATGGCTCTGTTACAAAAGCAGCCGACTTTTTGCTAGAACGCCAGCATACCAAAATAGCAGATTGGTCTGTCAAAAATCCAAATTCAGTTCCTGGCGGCTGGGGGTTTTCAAACATTAATACAAATAACCCTGACTGTGACGACACTGCAGCCGTTTTAAAAGCGATTCCCCGCAATCATTCTCCTGCAGCATGGGAGCGAGGGGTATCTTGGCTTTTATCGATGCAAAACAATGACGGCGGATTTTCTGCTTTCGAAAAAAACGTGAACCACCCACTGATCCGCCTTCTGCCGCTTGAATCCGCCGAGGACGCTGCAGTTGACCCTTCAACCGCCGACCTCACCGGACGTGTACTGCACTTTTTAGGCGAGAAAGTTGGCTTCACAGAAAAACATCAACATATTCAACGCGCAGTGAAGTGGCTTTTCGAACATCAGGAACAAAATGGGTCTTGGTACGGCAGATGGGGTGTTTGCTACATTTACGGCACTTGGGCTGCTCTTACTGGTATGCATGCATGCGGGGTTGACCGAAAGCATCCCGGTATACAAAAGGCTCTGCGTTGGCTCAAATCCATACAAAATGATGACGGAAGCTGGGGAGAATCCTGCAAAAGCGCCGAAATCAAAACATATGTACCGCTTCATAGAGGAACCATTGTACAAACGGCCTGGGCTTTAGACGCTTTGCTCACATATGAAAATTCCGAACATCCGTCAGTTGTGAAAGGCATGCAATACCTTACCGACAGCAGTTCGCATAGCGCCGATAGCCTCGCGTATCCAGCAGGGATCGGATTGCCGAAGCAATTTTATATTCGCTATCACAGTTATCCATATGTATTCTCTTTGCTGGCTGTCGGGAAATATTTAGATTCTATTGAAAAGGAGACAGCAAATGAAACGTGAATCTTATCAAACGGAGATGTTCAATTGGTGTGAAGCCCTGAAAGATCAGATTCAAAAGCGAGGACAGCTTGACCAGTTTGAAGATCAAATCGACAAGATGATTGAGGCTCTGGAAGATGACCAAACAACAGAAGAAGATTGGTATAAACAGGCCGCTGCCCTTTACCGGGATATTACAGAATCAGATGATACAAGTGAAAGACGCGCATATGTCCCTATAGGGAAACACGTGCTGCCAAAGCTTCCTTACAAATACTCCGCCTTAGAACCTTATATTTCACGCGATATTATGGTCCTTCATCATACAAAACATCATCAAAGCTATGTCGATGGCCTGAACAAAGCAGAATCAGAGCTTAAAAAAGTGAGAGCAACAAAGAATTATGACTTAATCACTCATTGGGAAAGAGAGCTTGCGTTCCATGGAGCAGGCCATTATTTGCACAGTATTTTTTGGTTTTCTATGCATCCAAACGGAAAACGGCGTCCTACAGGGGCATTGTTCCAAATGATAGACCTTTCATTTGGAAGCTATTCCGCTTTTAAAGAACATTTTACCCAGGCCGCTAAAAAAGTGGAAGGCGTCGGCTGGGCCATTCTGGTCTGGGCACCTCGATCAGGACGGCTGGAGATTTTAACGGCAGAAAAACACCAGCTCTTCAGCCAATGGGATGTGATCCCCCTTTTACCGCTTGACGTATGGGAGCATGCCTACTATTTGCAATACAAAAATGACCGGGCCAGCTATGTCGATCACTGGTGGAATGTCGTGGATTGGCGCGAGGCTGAAAAACGTTTTGAGCAGGCAAAAGAAGTCGTTTGGAAGCTCTATTAAAAAAAGCCCCCTTTCTCCGGGGGCTTCGTGTTTTAAAAAATCCCTACCACATGCAAAAACACGATGATGATGGCAACAGGAGATAGATATCGAATGAGCAGCAGCCAAACCGCAAACCACTTTCGTTTGAGATTGGAACCGCTTTTCAGCTCGTCAAACAAATCCTGTTTCGGTATTTTAAGCGGGACAAAAATCGAAATCAGTAACGCACCTAACGGCATTAAAATATTGCTCACAAGATAGTCGGCGGCATCAAAAATAGACAGATGAAATATAGTGACGTCACTTAAGACACCGTATGATAATGCAGACGGCACACCGACAATAAAAATAGCAATTCCGCCTAACCAAGCGAATCGTTTTCTCTTATTGACATCGCCTTTCGACAGTACTGCGACCAAAATTTCCAGCATTGAAAAAGCAGATGTCAATGCAGCAAATAAAAATAGAAGTAAAAATGCTAATAAAAAGATAATTCCGAACGGCATTTGATTAAACACAGTCGGCAGCACGTTAAATAACAGAACCGGGCCTTGGTCTGGTTTGAGGCCGAATGAAAAGACAGCTGGAAAAATCGCAATTCCAGCCATTACAGCAACAAGCATGTTCATAACAGTTACAGATACAGCGGACTGTACCAGATTTTCCTGTTTCTCTAAATAAGCGCTATACGTTACCATGACAGATACACCGACACTTAATAAGAAAAAGGATTGTCCCATTGCATATAAAATGGTATTGGCATCAATTGCAGTTAAATCAGGCATCAGGAAAAATTTGATTCCTTCCATCGCACCATCAAGTGTAACCGAACGCACCATTAAAATGATGAATAATAGAAAAAGCGCCGGCATTAATACTTGGCTTGCTTTTTCAATTCCGCTGCTTACCCCTTTCGCAACAACTAAAATTGTTACCACCATAAAGAGCAGCTGGCCTCCTACAGCCAAATAAGGATTTGAAATGGTACTTGCAAATATCGTATCAAAACCAGATGTCTGCGATAAACCGCCAGTGAAGCCTTTTATAATATAAATTAAAATCCATCCGCCTACGACACTGTAGAAAGATAGAAGAATAAAGCACGTCACCATGCCTAAATAACCGATCCAATGCCACTTCGTTCCTGGAGCAAGTGTTTTATAGGACTGAACGGCATCTTTCTGTGTTCTTCTGCCTATGATAAATTCACCTAACAATAAAGGCAGTCCGATTAAAACCGTAAATAAAATAAAAATAAGTAAAAATGCGCCTCCTCCGCTGGTTCCGGCAACATATGGGAATTTCCATATCGCACCAAGCCCGATAGCTGATCCTGCCGCGGCTAAAATAAAGCCGAGCTTCGAAGACCATTGATTTGCTTCCTTCACCGTATCACTCCTATTTGATCTAACCATTATAAAGGTTCATTGTAAGAATATCTTCCTATATAGTCAAGAACATTTTAATTAGTTTACATCATATATCTATAGACATCTGCCAAAAACTAATATTGAATTATTCAGAAAATTATTTATAATAAGAGAATGTTATGAAATTTGTAAGAATTTCTGCTGAAGTTCTTGATAAGTGTGTTAGGAGTGTTTTTATGGACATCATTAGAAAAATAAGTCATTTTGCAGGACAAACCTTTGGCATATGGGTCATTGTTTTTGCAGTGCTGGGATTTTCTTTCCCATCTTTATTTACGTGGATCAGTTCTTATATTACGATTTTTCTTGGCATTATCATGTTTGGGATGGGCCTTACACTGCAAGCCGATGATTTCAAAGAGCTGGTCAGAAAGCCTTGGCAAGTTATTATTGGAGTAATAGCTCAGTATACGATCATGCCGCTCGTTGCTTTCGGCCTCGCATTTGGGCTTCATCTTCCAGCTGAAATCGCAGTTGGTGTTATTCTTGTCGGCTGCTGTCCCGGGGGAACTGCATCTAATGTTATGACATTCTTAGCAAAAGGAAATACTGCCCTTTCTGTTGCGGTTACGACAATTTCTACCTTATTGGCACCTGTTGTAACACCGTTGTTGATTATGCTGTTTGCCAAAGAATGGCTTCCTGTCTCGCCGGGGTCTTTGTTTATTTCAATCTTACAGGCGGTTTTATTTCCGATCATTGCAGGTCTGATTGTCAAAATGTTTTTCAGAAAACAAGTGGCAAAAGCAGTACATGCCCTTCCGCTTGTTTCTGTCATTGGCATCGTTGCGATTGTCTCAGCTGTCGTCAGCGGCAATCGGGAAAATCTTCTTCAATCGGGGTTGCTCATTTTTTCAGTTGTTATCCTGCATAACGGTATCGGTTATTTACTTGGGTTTCTTTGTGCAAAGCTTTTAAAAATGGATTACCCGTCTCAAAAAGCGATTGCAATCGAAGTCGGCATGCAAAACTCCGGACTTGGGGCTGCACTTGCCACGGCTCATTTCTCACCGCTATCTGCCGTACCAAGCGCAATATTCAGTGTGTGGCATAACCTTTCAGGTTCTATGCTTGCAACATATTGGTCAAAAAAAGTGAAAAAGAAACAAGCTGGATCCAAAAGCAGCAATCTATCACTTTAAATATGCATCAAAAAAGGTACATCACGATAAAGTGATGTACCCTTTTTTATTATCCTTCTAATAAAAGCTGTTCAGGATCTTCCAGTAAATTTTTGATTGTCACGAGGAAACCAACCGCTTCTTTACCGTCTACAATTCGGTGATCATAAGATAAAGCGATATACATCATCGGACGGTTTTCGAAACGCTCTTCATCAATGGCTACAGGGCGCAGCTGAATCTTATGCATGCCCAGTATACCGACTTGCGGGCTGTTTAAAATTGGAGTTGACATCAATGAACCGAAAGTCCCTCCGTTTGTAATCGTGAAGGAGCCTCCCTGAAGCTCGCTAAGGGTTAATTTATTGTTTCTTGCTTTTTTCGCAAGCTCGCCGATCTCTTTTTCGATTCCTGCAAATGTCAGGCGATCCGCATCCCGCACAACCGGAACGACAAGGCCTTCATCAGCAGCAACAGCGATTCCGATATCGTAGAATTTTTTAACGACCAACTCATCGCCTTGAATTTCTGCATTCAACAGCGGATATTTTTTCAATGCAGCCACGACCGCTTTCGTGAAGAAAGACATAAAGCCGAGCTTCACTTCATTTTGCTCAAAGAATTGATCTTTGCGGCGTTTTCTGAGATTCATGACAGCCGTCATGTCCACTTCATTAAATGTGGTCAGCATCGCTGATGTTTGCTGTACCTCTACAAGGCGTTTTGCAATCGTTTGTCTGCGGCGTGACATTTTTTGCACTTCAACAGGTTTGTCAAAGCTTTGCTGTGCTTTTTGAGCCTGAGACTGCTGCTTTTGCTGAGGAGCCGGTTTTGATGCCGGTTTTTCGTACGCTTCGACATCCTGCTTGCGCACTCTTCCAAGCGGATCTCCAGTTGGAACTTGAGACAGGTCAATTCCTTTTTCTCTCGCAAGCTTACGGGCCGACGGAGAAGCGATCGTTCTTGATTTTGCTTCAGATTGTGCTTCCTCGCTCACCTCTTGTGCAGCTGGTTCAGCCTGTTTCTCTTCTTTTACGCTTTCCTTGCTTTCTGCTTTCTCTGTAGGAGCAGGGGCAGAACTTTCACCCGCGCCTTCTGAAATCGTACCGATAATTTCTCCGACCTGGACGGTATCACCCGAATCTTTCAATACCTCTTGAAGTACACCCGATTCTTCTGCTGTCAATTCAACATTCACTTTATCCGTTTCTAGTTCAAGCAGATATTCACCCTGTTCTACATAGTCACCAGGCTGCTTTAACCATTGGGCTATTGTTCCTTCTGAGATTGATTCTGCTAATTCAGGTACCTTAATTTCCGCCATTTTTTCATTTCCCCCTTAGTTTTTGCGAGTCAAGCTATCAGATACAATACGTTCCTGTTCTTTTTTATGAACTGTCGGATCTCCCTCTGCAGGGCTGGATCGTCTTCTTCGTCCAATATATTGAACGCTTACTCCCTCTGGTGCAATCTCTGTCAAATACGGGCTGATATAACCCCAAGCCCCCATGTTCTGCGGCTCTTCCTGCACCCAAACGATTTCTTTCAGGTTCGGAAGTTTTGCAAATAATTCTTTGACTCCTTTTGCCGGGAATGGATACAGCTGTTCGATTCTCGCAATGTGAAGCCACTCTTTACCGTCTTCTAACTTATTAAAATGATCACTGATGTCTATAGACACTTTACCGCTGGATAATACAAGTCTGGATACTTTTTCATAGTCATGAGAAAGTCCCGACTGTTCATAAACAGGCTGGAAGCGGCTTTCGCTGAGCTCCTGCACTTCCGACACCGTATTTGGGTTGCGAAGAAGGCTCTTCGGCGTCATAATGACGAGCGGTCTGATTTCTTCACGAAGCAGCATTTTAGCCTGTCTTCTTAAAATATGGAAATACTGTGCCGCACTTGTCAGGTTGGCAACCGTCCAGTTGTTTTCCGCTGCAAGCTGCAGGAATCGCTCGATTCTTCCGCTTGAGTGCTCAGGCCCCTGTCCCTCGTAACCGTGCGGGAGCAGCATGACTAATCCGGATTTTTGGCCCCATTTCGCGCGTCCAGCAGAAATAAATTGGTCAAAATACACTTGAGCAGCGTTGGCAAAATCTCCGTACTGTGCTTCCCACAAAACAAGCGTTTCCGGTGAATGCACGTTATAGCCGTATTCAAAACCGAGAACCGATCCTTCAGACAGCGGGCTGTTATGAACAGCAAATGATGTGCTGCAGTCAGATAAGTGATGAAGCGGCACAAATTCTTTGCCCGTCTCACTGTCATGAAGCACAAGGTTTCTTTGGGCGAACGTTCCGCGCTCGGAATCCTGTCCGGTTAAACGAATCGGTGTTCCGTCTTTCAAAATTGAAGCAAACGCGAGTGATTCTGCCAAAGACCATTCCACTTTTCTGTCATCATCGAACGCCTTGGCGCGTCTTTCTAAAATGCGTTTTAGCTTGCCGAAAACATTAAATGACTCCGGCCAGTTGATCAATTCGCCATTCAGCTTGCGGAGCACATCAAAATCAATCGAAGTGTCCACATCTGGGAAACCGTTTGATACAGGCTCTGGAAGTTCAATTTCACAGGCAGTGTGTTCCTTTTTAGACGGAACTTTCTGATATGCATCCTCAATGCGCTTCGTTACCGATTTTTCGATGTTTTGAACGACTTCCTCGGTAAGCACGCCTTCTTTTACCAGCTTTTCAGCGAAAATTTGTTTGACTGTCGGATGCTTTCTGACAGCATCATACAGCATTGGCTGAGTGGTTGACGGTTCATCCATTTCGTTGTGTCCATAGCGTCTATACCCGATCAAATCAATCAGAAAATCCTTGTTGAATGTTTTTCGGTATTCGACCGCAAACTTAACAGCTGAAAGACAAGCTTCAGGATCGTCCGCATTCACGTGAACAATCGGAATTTCATAACCCTTGGCCAGGTCGCTGGCATATTTTGTCGATCTGGATTCAGCGCTTTCTGTTGTGAATCCGATCATGTTATTGGCGATAATATGAATCGCACCGCCTACTTGATACCCTTTTAAAGAGCTTAAATTCAATGTTTCAGCTACAATTCCTTCCCCAGGGAATGCAGCATCTCCATGGATTAAAATGGCCAGCGATTTTGTTTCATCTTGTACCGGGTATCCGCTTTGTGTTCGCGTTTCCTGTGCTGCTCTTGTGCTGCCTTCAACAATCGGATTGATAAATTCCAAGTGGCTCGGGTTGTTCGCTAACGTAATGCGCGCTGATTTTGTTTCAGCGTCTTGAAGCTCCCGATTCGCCCCCAAATGGTATTTGACATCCCCTGTCCATCCGTAGCTGATCCCAATTGATCCCTCAGACGGGACAAGATCTTTATTCGGCGCATGCTGGAATTCAGAGAAGATGATTTCATACGGTTTGCCGAGCACATGTGCCAAGACATTCAGGCGTCCCCTGTGCGCCATCCCGATGTTGACACTTGTCGTGCCTGATTTGACAGATTGTGCAATAATGTCATCAAGCACTGGAACAAGAGCGTCCAGACCCTCAATGGAAAAGCGCTTCTGCCCGACGAATGTGCGGTGTAAAAACTGCTCAAATCCCTCTACTTCTGTCAGTCTTTCCAGCACAGCCGACAGCTTTTCAGCTGAGTTCTTCTGGAACAGCTCGCCAGATTCAATCTTTCTTGTCAGCCACTCGCGCTCTTTGAAGTCATGCACATGGTCAAATTCAAAAGAGATGGTTCTTTTATACGTATTTCGTAAATACTGAATGGCTTCTAAACCGTTCGTAATGTTTTTAGGAGCGTCTTTGCAGATGACAGACGCAGGTATTGCTTTTATTTCCTCTTCTGTTAGCCCGTAATCGGATAATGGAAAAAGTTCGCTCTTTTTCTCATCCTTTCTGAGCGGATTGACGGAAGCGTTCAAATGGCCATAGGTTCGGATATCTTCTGCAAGTCTGACTGCGGATGCGATCTTTTGAATCAGATCGGCTGTAACACGTCCCTTTTCTTTTGTTCCCGAGGCCTCTTTTATATCGCTTGGCGGAGCACCGAGCTCGTCGAACATTTCCTTCAAATCCGGGTCAATGCTGTTCGGATCCTGGGTATACTGATCGTAAAGCTCCAGCGCATAGCCGAGGTTCGGACCGTAAAAATCTTCCCAATTCATTCGTTGTTTCATACTATTTTGAAACATTTGAATATTACCCCCAACTTAAATAATCAAGTGATTGATTCACTATCTTGAAATAACTTTCGAACGCTGTGTCCAAAATTATGTAATAAAAACGCTTCCAACGATATTTTACCACTGTTTGCAATTTGATTCTACCTTGATTGTTCACAAAATAGTAAAAAACCTTTATAAAAAACAAAAAATTTAATCATTCGAAAAAACAAACGCCAAAAAGCATAGGATTAAGGGCTATCCTATGCTTTTATGAAGCAGTTTTTTCAGCAGCGGATACAAAACATCCGGTAGCTGATCAACATCCGGGACAAATATACTGAATTTTCCGTACATATCCTGGATCGTCTTCATTTGCGATTCTTCTATTTCTGAGTTGGAGAGAAAAACATTTATCACTTCTATTCCTCGTTTTCGGGCTTCGATAACCGCCTCACTTGTATCGACGATCCCATTTTGTTCGTAGCCAAATGCGGCCGGCTCTCCATCTGAGAAAACAATTAAGAACTTTTGCGCCTCGCTGCGATGCAGCATTTTTTTCGTCATCTGCCTAATTGCGTACCCGTCACGGTTATCTTCTTCTGGCTCAAGCTGCATAATGGCCGGTCCAGACTCTTGTCTTAATGATGATTGGAAGGGAATAACCGTATTGAAATAGTTTGGCTGGCTTGTTTCGGTCGCATCATTTGTGTCCTCCCAGAAACCGACAATCTGATGCGGAACCGCTACCGATTTCAACGCTTCGTGAAACAGCACGATTCCTCGTTTTGTTTCGTCCATTTTGTCGAACATGCTGGCTGAACAATCGACCAGCAATGTAAAAACTGCGTCGATTTCTGAAGATGGTTCTTGCTTTTTGTAGAACAGGCGCGGATTTCGCTCAGTGAAGTAACGAAGAAGCTTATTGTTCAGTCTCCCAGCATGAAGGTCTGTTCTCGGCAATGTTTTTTTATGCTCAAGCGTTTTTTGAATCATTTGTTTCAAACGCTTTTGATACGATTCAATCGTTTTTGCCTGCTGTTTATAAGAATGCTCTTCTTCACTGGTTGCCGGCTGCGGTTCTTTATAAATTGGAAATGCATATTTATTTTCTTTGCCGTCAGCCATACCCGCTCCGTTCGGCTGGTCTTTTTGGGACTCCAGCGCTTCCAGCTTGGAATAGTCTTTCCGTTTCGTTTGTCTGGCTGATCCTTGAACAGAGCCAAGGGCCTGATCTCCATCGTCGCCTTCCCTTGAAGCATCTTTTCCTAAATCTGATTTTGCGCCGTGTTCAATATCAAATTGAAGGAAGCTTTTAGACGGTGCTTCTGTTTCCCTGTGCCATGTCGGCATTTCTTCTTCATGGATATCCTCATCACCGTCTGACTGTTTTGGAAGCGTGACGTCATCACTCAGCTTCGGTGCTTTTTTCTCTTCTTCAAATAACGGCTGTTCTGCAGCTTTTGCGTAGTCAAGCTCAGGCAAGAAGAAGTAGGTGTTCAACATGTCTTTATCGAGCACCTCTTCAAGCCCATCCATGAGGTCCTCAACAATTTTCAGAACCTGCCGTGTCGAATCTGCTTCATACACACGCAAGAGCTGTTGCTCAATAAACGGGCGCATCAAATCGATATCTTCACGCATGGACGGAAGGGTCTCAAGCGGCGATTCCGCTGTGAGCTTGACATAGATCGCGCAAAAGAGCGCATCGGTAAAAATGCTTCGTTCCAAATTTAAGGTCAGCTGGGTTGAGAAATGTTTTCTGTACATGTCTTTTCGCTTCGCAAATACATGTTTCGTACCCGGGCGCTCACGTTTGATGCATTCTTCGATCCTAATGTCTTCAAGCAGCATAAAGAGCTGCTTGGCAAAACTTTTAAACGTAAGATGGCGATGGATATCATTCAAAAAGTTCGCAAACTCATGCAGCGAGCTATATCTTGTTCCGACTGAACGCAGGTAGACGTCGCTTTTCAGACCCGCTTCCATGTCTTCAGCTGCCCTGTCTTTCCAAAAGTGGCTCATATAGATTTTCTTTTCGAATGGATTGTAATAGGACTGAACGCCATACTCCACTTCTACCGCTTCACTCTTGGTGAGTGTTTTGGCCAAATCTGTCAGCATCATAAATAAAAATGAATCAATCGTGCTGTCGTTAAATTTGATAAATTTCATCGCAGCCCCCTCATTCAAACAGAGTTTCTGCAATATTTCGGACGGCCGCTTTTTCCCGATCATCATCAAGCTTTTCTACAATTCCCCGCTCAATGGCACGACGCGGCGGAATATAAGCAGCTAAATCACATGTATCGATTAAAGCTCTGATGGATGCCGCTTCTTCAGACACCTGTCCGTTATTGGCCTGAACGATCAAGTCAGAGGAAAGCGTGATAAATCTGTCAATCAATTTCTCGTCTTTCAAGGCTGACTGAGACATGAGCACTTGTTTCAGCAGCTCGCCTTTAATATAAGGCACATCAATGATGACAAAACGGTTTTTCAACGCTTCATTCAGAGGAACAGTTCCGACATAGCCTTCATTGATGGCTGCAATGACTCCGAAACCGCTTTTAGCCCGTATGACCTCGCCTGTAAACGGATTTGTCATCATTTTTCTGTAATCTAATACACCGTTTAAAATAGGCAGTGTTTCCGGCTTCGCCATATTGATTTCATCTATATAAAGAAAATGGCCTTCCTTCATTGCCTTTGTAACAGGTCCTGAAACAAACTCGATTGTCGCCTGACCAGATTGATTTTCAATCGTTTTATAACCGACCAATGCCTCAGCGTCCAAGTCGACTGAACAGTTGACGCTGTGCATCGGTTTATGAAAATAGCTGGACAATGTTTCTGCCAGCTTTGTTTTTCCTGAACCTGTAGGCCCTTTCAGCAGGACATTTTTCCCCATGGCTAATGCAATAATGGCGTCAAATAAAATGGCTTCATCCTCCGCCTCATAGCCTGATGTTCCTATAAGCGATTGAAACTCCGGGGAAATAGGCTGCTCTTTATATGATAAAAGCTTTTGTTGTATATCTTCCGGCAATGTTAAGTGCTGTAGTTGAGTTGTCATAGACAGATTCCCTTTCCTATTCATATTCCATTAACGAGTATACTAAAAAAGCCCCTGTATGCTCAATACAAAAGGGCTTGGATGATATTACTGCTTCTCGTTATTTCCCAAAAGGGCTCCGCAGACAATACGCGCACCGGAATTGCCGCTTGGGTTTGTCAGATAATCGTCCGCTTGTTCATGAATAATAAATGCACTTCCGTCCTCGTCGAGAATATTTAGTTTACTTCCTTTTTTCAGTGAAGTGTCAGGCGCATTCATTATGACATCTACCTTTCCATCAGCACCGACTTCAAGGTTCGGCAGATCTCCGGCGTGATGCCCCATCGGATTATTGAAGCCGTGTTCTTTGTTCAGCGGATTAAAGGGACCGCCCGCTGATTCAAAATCCGGCCTGACACAAGAACCTTTCTCATAAATATGAAAACCGAGAGAAGCACCTGGACGCAGGCTGTTTGCGGAAATATGAATATCGAGGCCTTCATCGTCTGATTCTTTGATCTCTATAAAACCGACTGCTCTCCCTTCACGATTGACCAGCTGGACATGATGACCAAACGCTGACGTTTCAACCACTTTTTTTTCCGGCACCCGGTTAGGAGAGTCTGGAGGTTTTTTTTGTCCGCATCCGGCAACTCCCAGTGCCGTCAGCATCATCAACAGCAAGAGACGGTGCATACTGTCTCCCCCTTGTTTTTTCTAACAGTGTGGTCAATCATTGTCTGGTATAAACAAAAAAGCCTATAAAAGGCTTTTTGTCATACTCATTTTTAAAAATAACTTCTTGCGCCCAAGTACCGCTGTTTCCAATAAGAATTGCTGAGATTGGAAATGTCGACGCCCGATGAGCTTGCATGAATAAAGTCACCGCCGCCTAGATAAATCCCCATGTGAGATGGGCCGGATTTATAAGTGGTAAAGAAGACAAAGTCTCCGACTGACGGCTGGCTGACCTTCTGCATGACATTCCAATATCCTGCCGTACTCAATCTTGATATAGATGATACGTTATTAATAAGGTAATAAATGAAGCCGCTGCAATCAAAACCGGCAGGCGTGTTTCCGCCCCATCGGTAAGGCACTCCGACATATTTTTTCGCTTCCGTTATCATTCTGTCAATCTTCGAGCCTATTTGAATGTTTGACCCTGAGTTATCTTTTGGCTTTGTTGGCTTTGTCGGATTTGAAGGATTAGATTTTGATGCTCCCGAAATAGTCAGAACCTGCCCGATTTGCAACACATCCGATGATAAATTGTTTTTATCACGGATGCTTTGGACAGTGACTCCGAGCCGATTTGCAATTTTCCACAGCGAATCGCCTGCTTTTACCTTGTACGTCGTTGTTTTTGAGGGATTGGAGTTTGACGGCTTTTTGGAACCGCTGTTTCCGTTCTTAGGTGAACTGCTTCCTTTTATTTTGAGCACCTGTTTAGGATAAAGTGTATCTGATGTTAAGCCATTTAAGGTTTTTAATTCGGCTACAGTCATATTTAAGCTGTTTGCGATTTTCCACAGTGAGTCACCAAGCTTGACCGTATATGTACTTTTTGAAGAACCTGAAGAATTGGAACCGCTGTTTTTCTTTGATCCATTTGATCCGCTTGAACTGCTTGTCCCTTTGATCTTAAGCTTTTGCCCCGGACGAATCAGGTCGCTGCTCAGGCTGTTTAAGCTTTTAAGTTCAGAAACACTCATTTTATGATTTTTAGCAATCATCCATAGGGAATCACCATATGCAACTGTGTATGTTGATGTTTTGCTTGAATTAGATGGGGATGTCGTGCTTTTTTTGCTGCTTTCAGGAACCTTAAGACTTTGTCCGACATAAAGCACCGTTGATTTCAATTTGTTTTCGGATTTCAGAGCTGATATTGTCGTATCATACTGGCGGGAAAGTTTCCAAAGAGAGTCACCGCTTTTTACTTTTATCGTTTTTGCTTCCGCGAGTGCTGCGGCCATCGACGACCCAACAACTGCAGAAACAGCCAAACCGGCTACAATCTTCTTTTTCATTCATTCAACCTCCTAAACTGTTTTTTTTTTGCAAAAACAGCTAGTATTTTGTTTCCAAAAATGGCACACAACTGTTTTATCGTCAATTTTTCAGTAAGTTAAACCCTTTTCAAACATTTGGCAGCATTTTCAGCATCGTTCGACCTTTAAACCTTCAAATAAACATCTAACATTTTACATAAGCACGATATGTTTTTCGAAAGTCTAAGGAACTATTTAAGTGAGGGTAAAAATGATGGTTTTCTATTGATGAACGAAGCAGTTTCTCCTCCTTTCTTGTCTATTTTTCTAATCAATTCTCTATCGGCGTGTCAAATCCCTTCCTCTGCATTCTTATGAAATGGCAAAAAGCCTGTTCTTTCGATAAGAACAGGCTTTTACACTATGCGTTTGCTGATTGAGTTTTTTGTTTTACAGCTTCAAGAATGCTATCGGCCGCTTTTTTAGAGCCGCCTGCCGCTTTCAGTGATTGTCCAATTTCTTTTGCCTTTTCAGCATACGAACGATTATTCATTACTTCTTGTATCGTCTCTTTCAGTAGGCTTTCAGACAATTCTTCCTTTTTAATTACTTTTCCTGCGCCGACTTTTTCTACCTGATCTGCGACAACAAATTGGTCGCCTCCCATCGGAATGACAACGAGCGGGGTTTCAAAATACAAACCTTCACTTGTGCTGTTCATTCCGCCGTGTGTCACAAATAAGCTGGCTCTTTTCAATATCTCAAGCTGAGGGACATACGGGCGTACAATGAAATTCTCCGGAATGTCGTTTAACTCACTTGTTTTAATATGCTTGCCGATGGAAAGCACAACTTTACCGTCAAAGTCCTTACACACTTCAAGGCATTGATTAAAAAACTGCTTTTGATTATTAAAAATGGTTCCCATTGAAATAAACAGCACGTTTTCATTGTCAATCTGATCAAATGGGAAATCATTGTTTCCGGCTCTTTCTGTAATGGAAGGACCGACAAATACATATCGCTCGCCAAATTGCTCAGCCAGTGGCTGAAATCCCCTTGATGTAAAGACAATTGTCAAGTCACCATCAGCTAAAAAAACATCAAATGGCTTCTTGATCTCTGCTTGAAAATCAGCATTTAAAGTTTCTGCAAGCTGCTGGTATGATTCATAATGAGGCGAATCTTCAAGTGATCCTTTCATGTACGCTCCCATCATTTCCTTCGCAAATTCCTCATTCATCGCAAAGGTTGTACACAATGAAAATCTTGGCAGCTTCAGCATGTTAGCAATGACTTTACCCGCGAGAAGATGGTGATCATATATGACATAATCATACGATTCATGTTTGACTTCCTCATAAATATGAGTCGCGATATCCTTACAGGCTTTCAAAAAAGCGCAGAGCATTTCTGTGAAATCTCTTTCTTCATCGCCGGTTGCGTTTTTCCCGAAGTAATCTCCTCTGAAATCATGATACTCACGAAACTCTATATCAAGAGCTGTGATTTTTTCTTTATATTCCTTCACTGCGTAGTACGTAATGTTTTCTCCCCGGGATTTCAGCTCCTTCATCACACCGATAGAGGGATTAATATGCCCTTCACCGGGGAAACCGATCATTAATACATTAGCCATGCGGCAGCACCCTTCCTTTGAGAATTTATGTAATATTTTATACGGTACTATAAATGCATAAACAGGTAAAGTATTTCACTTAATTAATATTCATCATATATAACTTTTCTACCAGTTTATATTCCCTGTCTTCAAGACAAAAAGCATTCAGCTTGAAGCGAATGCTTTAATAAAGATGCGAATTCAGTCATTTTGTCTCATGATAGGATTCTTAATCAGGCCCTTTTTATTATTTTTACGTTCTTGGTGAAATTAACGGATATAATACACCGTCTTTGGCAAACGACATCTTCCCTGTTTCCTCTGAAACCACGAGCACCAGTGCATCCGTATAGCCCGACATACCGAGAGCCGCCCGGTGCCGGGTTCCCAAATGGATATCCACTTCCTTCGTCGTCAGCGGGAGCACATTGGCTGCTGACACGAGTTTGTTTTCCCTCACTAACAAAGCGCCGTCATGAAGAGGGTTTCCGGGGAAAAAGATGCTTTCAATTAATGAAGAGCTGATCTCGGCGTGTAGGGAGGTGCCTTTTTGAATAAAATGTTCAACCGGGTCCGCTCTTTCAATCACAATTAAAGCTCCATGCTTATGTTCCGATAAGGCTTTAATCGCCTTGGCCAGCTCAATAAATGCCGGCGTAAATTCCTCAATGTATGATTGCAAATAAAAGGAGGATGCAATCCCCTGCATGTCCTGAAATATGTGCCCCAAATCATCTAATTCACAAAGAAGACACTGGTCTTTTTCGTGAAGCGTTTTCAAGATTAGAGATGCATCACCTAATATTTGCTCTAGGTACACCTGTATTTTCCCCTTGAACGCATTTTCTGATATCTGCTCATAGCGCATAATCTTCATCTCCTGTTCAAATTTCCAACTTTTCACGAATGCTTATCTTATTGATGCACATTCTATTGGTAAAGGAGGGATGTAAAGAATGGAAATCGAAAGAATCATTCAGTATATTTGCACCTTTTTAGGCGTGATTTCGCTTTCTTTTATTTATGCCCAAATGTTTAGAAAAACGAAACCGACAAAAAAAGAATAGGCCCGGCGTTCATTGCTTTTTATACATAAAATGTTATAATTTCTCTCGTTATGAAAAAGAAACGGAGATCAATGTATGAAAGAAACTCAAAATGCCCGGGAAAAAATCAAACAGCTCTTGCACATTTTAATACCGATATTCATTACCCAGGCGGGGCTTTCTCTTATGACTTTTCTAGATACGGTGATGTCAGGGAAAGTCAGCCCCGCTGATTTAGCGGGTGTCGCGATTGGCTCAAGCCTTTGGACCCCTGTTTACACAGGACTTGCAGGTATATTAATGGCGGTCACCCCGATTGTCGCTCAGCTATTAGGGGCAGAGAAAAAACAGAAGATCCCCTTTACTGTTTTACAGGCTGTATACGTGGCCGCGCTACTTAGCATCGCCGTTTTATTGATTGGATATGCTGCAGTTGACCTTATTCTTGGCCGATTGAACCTTGATATTCACGTGCATCAGATTGCTAAACACTTTTTAGGCTTTTTATCACTGGGAATTTTCCCTTTATTTGTTTACACCGTGTTGAGATCATTCATCGACTCATTAGGAAAAACGAGAGTCACCATGATGATTACACTCAGTTCTCTTCCGATCAATTTTGTATTGAATTATGTATTTATCTTCGGGAAGTTCGGAATGCCGGCACTTGGGGGTGTCGGCGCGGGGCTGGCATCCGCGTTAACTTATTGGTGTATCTGCATCATCAGTTTTTTCATTATTCATAAAAACGCACCGTTTTCTGAATACGGGATTTTCCTTACCATGTATAAGTTCTCTTGGAAAGCATGCAAAAATTTGCTCAAAATCGGGCTGCCTATTGGGTTCGCCGTGTTTTTTGAAACGAGCATTTTCGCAGCTGTCACGCTTCTAATGAGCCATTTTCATACAGTGACCATCGCGTCCCACCAGGCAGCCATGAATTTTGCGTCTCTTTTATATATGCTGCCGCTCAGCGTGTCCATGGCTCTAACAATTGTTGTCGGGTTTGAAGCGGGTGCAGCCCGTTTTAAGGATGCACGCTCATATAGCTTAATCGGCATCATGATGGCGATCGGCTTTTCTTTGTTCACTGCCGCCTGTATCCTTTTATTCAGAGAGCAAATTGCGGGCATGTACACTTCTGACCCCGATGTGCTCCGGCTGACACAGCACTTTTTAATTTATGCGCTATTTTTTCAGCTTTCCGATGCTGTTGCCGCACCGATCCAGGGAGCACTCAGAGGGTACAAAGATGTGAACTATACGCTTGCGGCCGCTTTTGTCTCTTACTGGGTCATTGGCCTTCCGGTCGGTTATATGGTCGGTACGTTTACAAGCCTCGGTGCATTCGGCTATTGGATTGGATTAATAGCAGGACTCGCCGCCGGAGCAGTTGGGCTGTTTTTCAGGCTGGCAAAACTGCAAAAACGTTATTCGCAAAAACAACACATTTAAAAGAGGTGATCAATCATGGCAAAAAACAAAAAATTATTCGAGTATCTTTCCCAGCATGCGGAAACCATCAGTTCAACGTGGTATGAAACAATCGAGGAGACTGACCCCAATTCCATTTATGCCTCAACAGACCCTGTTGTCATTCACAATTTAAAGAGCCAGAATCTTGCCTTTAACTATAAAATAAACCGTATTTTTATAGATGATGAGGACGTATACTTGCCTATACTGAAAGAATGGGCTTTTGAAGTCACACAGGATCAAGAGCATTTAAAAACTCCTATCCACTATATTATTCGGGAGTTTGTCAGAGTGAGAGATTTATATGTTTCCTATGTGAAAGAATTTGTCCATCTCAATCAGGATACTGTGAAAAACGAAGAAGCCGAAGACCTGTATCACGCCCTTATAAAAGCGTTTGATCTTGTGATTCATATTTTTATAGAAGAAATGTACAAAAACACAAGCCTTCAGCTTCAGGCCCAAAAAGATATGATTACTGAATTGAGCGCTCCGGTCATCGTGCTGTTTCACAGCGTCGGACTGCTGCCTTTAATCGGAGATATTGATACAGTCCGCGCCAAGCTGATTATGGAAAACACACTGCATCAATGTGCGAAAAAAAAGGTGACACAACTGTATATTGATTTGTCAGGAGTAGCTGTGATTGATACGATGGTTGCCCATCAGCTGTTCAGTCTGATTGAGGCGCTTCGTTTAATCGGTGTTTCTTCAACTTTGTCTGGAATCCGTCCGGAAATCGCGCAAACAGCGGTTCAGCTAGGTTTGTCTTTCGAAGGTATTTCCTTGAGATCCACTCTCGCTTCAGCAATTGCATCGGACTTAAAATTAAAAAAGGTATAAGGCTTAAGGCCTTATACCTTTTTGATTAATCATTCCATTGATACGTCCAATATATTTCTTCTTCAAACCATGTTGCCATAACAGGTTCATTATTTTTCAATTTCTCTTCAAGCTCTCTGAGCATGCCTTCTGTTTGTGTGCGGTGAGCTCTTAACGCATTCATTTTAATATCAGCTACTTCTTTGATATCAAGTACGACATCAGCTTCGCCGAGAACCTCTTCTCTGTTGCGGGTAATGGCCATGCAGAGCGTGCGCGGACGTTCTTCTTTCTTTTTGCGATATAATGCACGGATAACCGCTTCCCCGCATGCATCATGGTCAGGGTGCACACCGTGTCCGGGATAAAATGTGACAATTAAACTTGGTTTTACATCATCTATGATCTCTTCCATGATATCAGCTAAATACTCATCGTCTTCAAATTCGAGCGTTTTGTCACGGAGTCCAAGCATACGAAGGTCATTGATATCCATTTCTTTGCAAGCATTGATGAGCTCTTGTTTTCTTAGCAGCGGCAACGTTTCCCGGTTCGCGAAAAATGGATCGCCCATATTTCTGCCCATTTCACCTAAAGTAGCGCAGGCATACGTAACGGGAATGTCTTTTTTTCTGTTTAAGGCAATGAGGCCTGCCACTCCATATGATTCATCATCAGGGTGAGGCAGGATTACTAGTACATGTTCTTTCATTATTATTCACCCTTTTCTTTAAACTGTGAACGGTTTTTCGCTGATTTGCAGAGAAATAGCCAGTTTACCGCCCGGCAGGTGTCCCGCCATTAATAAACGGTTTTCTTCATCTACCGTGTATTCAGTCAAGCCTTCAGCATAAATCCAGCCTTCTTCTGTTTTCAAGCCAACGCGGTAAGGCCCGTTGCCTTTGATTTTTGCCTGATGATAAGTGACTTTTGCATTGCGGATATACGCAACAACCGTCATGTTCTTTTCATTTAAATGCGCTGAATAAGAACCTGTGGTGGTTTCTAAATGGATATATACAGGGCGGTCCGCATATCGTTCTAAAGATGCTTGCACATCTTCTTTTATGATCGCTTTCATGATTGCTCCCCTCTTTCTTCTTTTAAATACTCTGCACGTTCTGTATGTAATTTGACCAGCTGATATTTCACAGCCGGTTCGAGCTGTGAATTCACAATGCGCTGAATCGCGGCAAAATATTTTTCCAGCATCGGTTTTCGGAGTCTTGGATGTGTTCGTTTATCCAAGAGCTCAAGATCAATCGCCTCTGCTACCGCTTCTGCGTCATCATGTGCGAGAGATCGGTTATTCCAAAGTGAAGCATAGGCTTTCACTATCTCTTTAACATTGTCCATCGTCTTGCTCCTTTATGTCTTACATACATGAAATGATTATACATAATATATGCATCAGCTGAAAAGCCAAAGGCCTCAATGGCTTTTTGACGCCCGTTTCCACTTCACTTGTGAAAACGTAAACAAGATCAGCGCAGCCCATATACAGCTGAATGTAAAAGCCTTCGAGCTTGAAAATGGCTCATGGTAAACAAACAGCCCGATCAGAAGGGTAATGGTCGGCGCAATATATTGTAAGATACCGACTTGATACAGTGGCAGCCGTTTCGCTCCTTCCGCAAACAATAAGAGCGGCAAAGCCGTAAACACACCGGCCAAAAAGAGAAGCAGCCACGTCCCTCCGCTTTCTGCACCCGCTGGCTGAACATGTCCGCTGAACAGCAAATACCCTAATGCAATCGGCATAATCATGAATGTTTCCAGCGTTAAACCGATGGCGCTCGGCAGGCTTGTTCTTTTTTTGCTTAACCCGTACAGCCCAAAGCTGAATGCGAGGAGAAGCGCAACATAAGGAATGGAGCCGTATTGGAACGCCGAGATGATGACACCGGCTGCCGCAATCGAAACGGCCACTAATTGCAGGCGATTCAGTTTTTCCTTTAAAAATAAAATCCCAAGGAGCACTGATACAAGCGGATTAATGTAATAGCCAAGACTAGCCTCAAGCAAAAAGCCATGGTTTACAGCCCATATGTATACAAACCAGTTGATCGAAATCAGGATAGAAGCAAGAAATAAAGAAAGGATCCCTCCGTTCTTTTTCAGAGAGCGCAGCTCCTGCCATCCTATTTTCCATTGCCGCAAGAAAAAAAGTACGATACACATAAAAACAAAAGACCATATAATACGATGAGCCAAAATATCAAGAGCCGGCAGCTGTTCGAGAAGCTTCCAATAGAGCGGAAACAGGCCCCACATGATAAAGGAAACGGCTGTGTAAATAACGCCTTTTTTTGTTTCTGAATATTGCATTTATATCCCTGCCTTTCTTTAGACCATCTTATATTATATCACGTGAAAGATCTGGCGGGCATATACTATTTTGTCCGTGAAGAAAGGATGTGAAGACAATGTTTGAGTGGAACAAGTACTTTCCTTTCCACAATCAATTTTCTAAAGAAGCATTAAAAAAAGCTGATCCGAAAGAAGTTGAAACGTATGTCAATCGTGTGATGGAAAGTGTGTTCGGCAGTGATTATGCGGCTCAATTTCCTTTCCGCGATCCTCTCCCCCAAAAAGAACAGCCCGCCAAACCTGATGTCAAACCTGATATTGATATATTCGAAACTGCAGACCATGTGTTTGTAAAGGTGCCAATCAGCGAAGAATGGCTGGAACAAGTGAGAATCAAACACACATCTCACGAATTATGGTTGGAAAACTTCCCAAGAGCAGATCATCCGAAAAAAGTAAATCTTCCTTGTTTAGTCAAACGCAAAGGAACAAAAGCCGTCTATAAGGATGGCCTTCTGGAAGTCATGTTTCAAAAGCAGCAAGACTACAATATGTCCGAGGTAGAAATCATCCGATAAAAAACGGCCTGCAATCGATGCAGGCCGTTTTTATTAATAGAAGCCGGGATATCCCCCGTATGGCACGCCGGCACCAAAACCGTACGGACCGCCTCCGTATCCATAAGGGCCAGGAGGATAGGCATAGGGACGAGAATAGTTAAACAGCGCACTCCCGAGAAAACCGCCTAATAAACCGCCAACTAGAGGAGCGCCAAACAAAAAAGGACTACGCGCCGGATATCCGGCTGGACCTGGGATTCCGCGATAATACGAATGATGAGGGTACATGATTTTTTCCTCCTTTATGTCTGCCTATACGTAAAGTATTCAGCAAGGAAGAAAAACGATTGGGCTACGGACTGTCTATGATTGTTACATCACAAGCCCTGCCAATAACACACAGCCGAGTCCTGTAACCGAAAGAACTGTTGTAAGCAGCGTCCAGGTTTGAAATGTTTCTTTCATGCTCAAGCCGAAAAATTCCTTTACCATCCAAAATCCTGCATCATTTACATGACACGCAATGACACTGCCGGCTCCTGTTGCAAGCACCATTAACGCGGGGTTTACACTGCCAGCCTCCATAAGCGGAGCTGCCATTCCCGCTGTGGTAAGCGCAGCCACGGTAGCAGAGCCTAGACACAGACGCAGAACCGCGGCGATGGTCCATGCAACGAATAGCGGCGACATGTTTGTTTGGCGGAAAAAATCAGCGACATAATCGCCGACCCCGCCGTCAATCAGATCTGCTGATTTCCTGCATAGGTATTTTACGGGCATATCCCATCGTATAGAGTGCAAGCAACAGCGAAATGAGCATTGCCGTTCCCGGAGTGCCGATAAATTCTATAATGTCTTTTCCTTTTGAATGTTCATTCAATAATAAAGAAAAAACTGTTGCCATTGCCATAAAGATAACCGGGAATAAAGACGTGACAGCACTGATCGCAAAGCCCGGTGTTTCATCCAGCTGAAATTCTTTCCTCGGTCCTAACCCCGATAAGTTTCCATGCTTTTGATACGCACCAGGAAACCGTTTCATCGCAAATTTATTAAATAAAGGCCCGGCAATCACAGTTGTCGGAACAGCGATGATGATTCCAAAAAGCAGCACCTGGCCAATATGGGCACCGTATGCAACTGAGATAGCAGTTGGAGCAGGATGCGGGGGCAAAAATCCGTGAGTAACATTTAAGGCGGCGGCCATCGGGATTCCCAGATACAGAAAAGGCATTTTTAATTCTTTAGCAATCGCGTAAACAATCGGTATCAACAGAACAAGACCCACTTCAAAAAACAGCGCAATACCGATGATAAAAGAGGCAACTACAACCGCCGCCTGTATTCGTTTCCTCCCGAATTTGTCAATCAGCGTAATGGCAATCCGGTAGCCGCCCCCAGCATCAGAGACAAGCCTCCCAAGCATCGCGCCAAGTCCAAACACTAAAGCTAAATGCCCCAGCTGCCCGCCAATTCCAGTCTCAATTGAAAGAACAATTTTATTGATATCCATTCCAAGTCCGATGGCTACTAAAAATGAAACGACAATCAGTGAGACAAAGGTATTTAATTTTACTTTAATAATGAGAAATAACAGAATCAGCACTCCGACAGCTACAATTAAAATCGGCATGGAACCCCCTCCAAAAGTGTTTTATATGATTCTCGCGACATTGTTTCGGCGCTTTTCATGCCTAAATTAATAGAAAACGCTTTTATTTTAAATAACAACGTCTTGGTTATATGATTGTTATCTTTTGATCAACTAATATGTTCATACTAATCTCCTAATCAATGACTGTCAATCGTTTTTATGAGCTTGTCTCGATTATCTACCGCCTAACCTATGATTCATTAGTTATATGTTGATTAACTTTTGGTTATATGTTATGTTTTTTAAAGTTGACTGCCAATCATTATATCTCTCCATTGTCTGAAAGCAAACGAGACAATATGAGAACAGACGGATAACAACTTCACAAGAGGAGGAGTACACATGCCATTATTGCGTTTTGATGTAATTGAAGGCCGTGACGAAAAATCGCTGCAATTGTTATTAGATACTGCTCACCAAGCGATGGTTGAAGCGTTTGGTGTTCCGGAAAGAGACCGTTATCAAATTGTCCATCAGCATCCCGCAAACGAGCTTATAATCCAAGATACGGGATTAGGGTTTCAGAGAACCAAGGATATGGTCATCATTAGCATGACAAGCAAAGCAAGAACCGAAAGCCAAAAGGAAAAATTGTATGCTCTGCTTGCTGAAAGGCTAGAAGAAAAATGCGGAATTTCCCCTGAAGACCTAATGGTATCTATTACTGAGAATGGTGACGCAGACTGGAGTTTTGGTCTCGGTGAGGCGCAATTTTTGAATGGAAAACTATAAGATTTCGTCTCCCCACAAAAAAAAGAAGAGAGAGCTCCAAAGAAGCTCTCTCTTTTTTCATAAATGCGGAAGTCATCAGTATAGAAGCATCCAGCAATACGAAAAACCTGGATCTCCTTTTATATCCGGTTTAAATGCCAATTGGAAGCTGACTGGGTTTTGGCCGAAAATATAAAATTTTGCTGATTTGCATAATAAGATACATCATAATCCCCATTTACAATAGGTTGGATGTTATAGCTTATTGATCATTTCCTATTTTTATATATCCCCTTCATATGCACATGACAATTTTGCCAATCCGGAAATGTCAGTCTGACAAATATAAAAAGTCATGTAAACGGGTGTGAACCGTACTTACATGACTCACCATGGAAACAAGTGCGCTTTTTCAGACGCCGCTTTCCTTATTTCTCTTCTTCACACACTGTGTCACCAGGCTCGCAAAATTGATCGGCCCATGCCTGCATCTCTTGAAATACAGCTTGAAGCGCTGTTCCTTTTTCAGTCAGCGTGTAGATGACTTTGACCGGCGTTTCAGGGAGAACCTGCCGTTCGACAATCTCGTTTTGTTCAAGCTCCTTCAAGCGCTCTGCCAACATTTTTTGGCTGATCATCGGTATTGTTTCCGTTATCTCTTTAAACCGTTTCGGCCCATCCATTAGCACATGGATGATCAGACCGTTCCATCGTTTTCCCAGCAATGAGAATGCGGATTCCATTTTAGGGCACATCGTATTTCCCACAAGCCTTCATCCCTTCATCTATTGATTGACATGTATTCAATGATCCATTACAATAATCTTTCAAGTTACATTTAGTAAGCTTCTAACTTTTCTATTATCATACCACGTTTATCCGAAGGAGGAAACACTATGACGAATACTCTGGATGTTTTAAAAGCACGTGCATCTGTAAAGGAATATGATACAAATGCCCCGATCTCTAAGGAGGAGCTGACTGAGCTATTAGACCTTGCCGCTAAAGCGCCTTCCGCTTGGAACCTTCAGCATTGGCATTTTACAGTATTCCACAGCGATGAATCAAAAGCTGAGCTTCTTCCTGTAGCGTATAATCAAAAACAAATCGTTGAGTCTTCTGCTGTTGTTGCCATTTTAGGCGATTTAAAGGCAAATGAAAACGGTGAAGAAGTTTATGCTGAATTAGCAAGCCAGGGCTATATTACGGATGAAATCAAACAAACATTGCTCGGCCAAATCAACGGTGCTTACCAAAGCGAGCAATTCGCACGTGATTCCGCTTTCTTAAATGCTTCTTTAGCTGCTATGCAGCTTATGATTGCCGCAAAAGCAAAAGGTTATGACACTTGCGCAATTGGCGGATTTAACAAAGAGCAGTTCCAAAAGCAATTCGATATCAGTGAGCGCTATGTTCCGGTTATGCTTATTTCAATCGGCAAAGCAGTGAAGCCTGCCCATCAAAGCAACCGCCTGCCGCTTTCAAAAGTATCAACTTGGCTGTAAGGATATGAAAAACCTTAGTCCGAAATACGGACTAAGGTTTTTTTATACAATCGCCTCTTTGTACCATTCACGAGCCTGTTCAGCTTCATGCTGAGTCAGCTGATGGCCCCCGTCCTGCCAGTAAACGGAGGCAGATGCCCCGCTGTCACGCAAATAGCGGTAAAGCTCTTCTGATTCTTCCTTCGTGCAAAGAGGATCGTATTTCCCGGCACCGATAAAAACAGGGAGCCCCGCCATATCAGGCAGCTCGATACCCCGAATCGGAACCATTGGATGATGCAGAATAGCCCCTTTTAACACATCTTTATAATGAAAAAGCAGGCTTGCCGCAATGTTTGCGCCGTTTGAATAACCGACTGCAATCACTCGGCCGCGATTAAACTGATGCGTTTCTGCAGCCTCGTCGATAAAATCTTTCAATTCTCTTGTCCGCACCACAAGATCCTTTTCATCAAAAACTCCTTCACTCAGACGTTTGAAAAATCGCGGCATTCCATTTTCAAGCACCGATCCTCTGACACCAAGCAAATGGGCATCAGGGTCTATAAACCGCCCCAATGAAAGCAGATCGTGTTCATTACCGCCCGTGCCATGCAACAGCAAAAGTACGTTGTCAGATGTTCCTTTTTCATAAATATGCTTCATTATAAATTCCCCCTTTTAAAGTTCAGGTAAAACGTCTGTAATTTGTTGTCTATGTTTCTCCAGCCATTCAGGCAGTTTTAAGGAAGTTCCTAGCTCAGCAAACGTTTCATCTGTCATAAAGCCCGGTTCATCTGTGGCAATTTCAAATAAGATACCGCCTTTCTCCCTGAAATAAACTGATGTAAAGTATTCCCTGTCGAGAATTTCTGACGAAGGCAGATGGTTTTCAGCAATAATCGGCAGCCATTTCGCCTGTTCCTTTTTCTTAGTCCGAAACGCTACATGGTGTACCGTACCATATCCTCCGACTCCTCTTTTTTCAGGATGTAAATGGACATCAATGACACCGCCGGCGGCCGCTGAGGATGCCAGTCTGACAATCTGGTCTTCTTCGGCCACTTTGGTGTATCCAAAGCTTTCCGTTAACAATTGTATGGTCGCCTGCGGGTCGTAGGAATATAGCAGCACACCTTTCATTCCCGTAATTGCTTCATTTGTTGTGATCCCGTCAGGCGTCCACTCGCTTTTGCCGCTTTTCGCATCCTCCATGATCGCCAGCGGAAGGTCTTCTGTATCATCAAAAATAAGACCTTTTTCACCAAACAACGTTTTTTCCTCTAGGCTCAGCCCGCTTTTCTCAAGACGCTCCTTCCAAAAAGACAGGGAGCCTGAGGGAACTGAAAAGTACACCCGGCCCGCTTGGCCTTTTCCTACCGTTCCCTGTCCGCTTCCTTGGAACGGAAAAAAGGTCATTATTGTACCGGGATCTCCGTTTTGATTCCCAAAGTAAAAATGATACGTCCCGGGATCATCAAAGTTTACTGTTTTTTTAACAAGTCTGAGCCCAAGCACTTCTGTATAAAATCGCAAGTTTTCTTGCGGATCTCTGGCGAATGCTGTGACATGGTGCAATCCTTCTGTTTTCATTTTCTCACTCCTATTTATCTCGATTTCAAGATATTTATTATTTTAAACCTTTATTGAAAAGGATGCAAACCATGTGTTTTGTTTAAATAATTGAAAAAATCATTTTTTTCTAATAATTATCTTGTGATCTTTTCTAACAACTGCTATTATAGTGAGCATTATCATGTTTCAGGAGGAAAGTAAATGGTTAAAAAAGCACTTATTGTTATTCTCATTCTTTTGCCATTCGTTCAGCTCGCGCTTTTGCCGCTTGTGAATCGAATAGAACCGATTATGTTCAGCCTGCCGTTTTTCCACTTTTGGCTGCTGCTGTGGATTATTGTTACGCCGTTATGCTCGTTTGGCATTTATCAGATGCAAAAAAAAGATGGAGGACTTGAATAATGCAAGGGAATCTGACTGCACTTCTCATTACTTCTATTATTGTTTTAACCGTTGTCTGTATCGGCTTTCTCGCCGGAAGAGACAAATCCTCGCGCACTTCTGTGGAAGAATGGTCTGTCGGCGGCAGACGCTTCGGCGGTCTTCTCGTCTGGTTTTTAGTAGGCGCTGACCTTTATACGGCCTATACTTTCTTAGGGTTGACCAGTACTGCTTTTACAGGCGGAAGTGTTGCATTTTTCGCCATTCCTTATTCTGTGTTGGCCTACTTTATCGCCTACTTCTTCTTGCCAAAACTTTGGAAAGTTGCGAAAATTCATAAATTAACAACACTCGCGGATTATGCCCGGGAACGTTTTAACAGTAAGCTTTTGGCAAGCCTCGTTGCCATCGTTGGGGTACTCATGCTTATTCCGTACATATGCCTTCAGCTGAGCGGCATTCAAGACACGCTTCAGGTTGCCGGCACTGGCTATATTAACGTAAAATTCGTTGTGATCATTTCATTTATTCTTGTTGCTCTTTACACATTCTTCAGCGGGATTAAAGGGCCCACATATACAGCCATCATTAAGGACATTTTAGTATGGGTCATTATGCTGTTTATGGTGGTGTCCCTCCCTCTCATTCATTTTAACGGCTGGACGCCAATGATTGACACGTTAGTGAAGGAAGCGCCGCAAATGCTGACGATACCGTCAGAAGGGCCAAAAGGCATTCCTTGGTTTATCACAGCATCTATTGTTTCCGCTCTGGCACTTTTTATGTGGGCACATGCCGCTACAGGTGTTTTCACGGCGAAAAGCGCTGATGCAGTAAGAAAAAACAGCATGTTTTTACCTCTTTACAATATTGTGTTAATTTTGGTCATTTTTCTTGGCTTTATCGCCTTTCTTGTTCTGCCGGAAGATACAAATCCAAGACTCGCGCTGCTGCATTTGATTCAAACATCTTACGGCGGCGTGGCACAAGGTTTTGCATATGCCACTATCGCTCTTGCTTCATTAATACCTTGTTCCATTATGGCAATCGGCGCATCGAATTTATTCGCCAACAACCTATACCGGGATTTGATTCATCCGAATGTGTCGCAAAGCAAGCTTACTCTTGTCACACGTTCAATGGTCTTTGTTGTCATCGGTCTCGCGCTGCTGTTTGGAATGCTGTTCCCGACTGCCTTAGTGACACTCCAGCTATTAGGTGTATCCGGCATGGTGCAAATCTTCCCGGCGATTGCTGTCAGTCTATTCTGGAAGCGTCAAACGAAAGAAGCGACAGTTATCGGATTATTAGTCGGCCTTGCGGTTACGTTTATTGTGTATACCACTCAATCCGCACATGGCATTTATGAAGGATTCTGGGGATTGGCCGCCAACATGATCGCTGTGGTGATCCTGAATCCGCTGTTCGTTAAAAACGCGGGATCCAATCCTGTCATTGAAGGTTTATTTGGCAAAAAACAAGACGCTAATCCAAATCAAAAGGGTGCATAAAAAAACCATACGCGGCAGCCGCGTATGGTTTTTTTACATTTCTTTTTTCAGTGTTTCAATTGCCTTTTCCATTTGCGTATCATTATCAGACAGCTTCTTTTGAAGTTCTATCATTAATTTCGTTGTTGTATCGCCAGTCAGTATGCCTGTTTCTTTCAGCTCCTCTTTTTTCTGGAACTGTTTGACGACAGATACAAAATCCTGGTCATACGTACTGTTAACGTTTACCTTGTAACCAAGTGCTTTGAGCATTTTCTGAGCCACTTTGACGTTTGTGCCTGTATCACCTGATTTGTACGTTTTATCTGCGTCCAAATACGGCAGCTTCGCGTAATCAGGCAGCTCAGCTTTCACTTGAGGCTTGATGCCTTTTTTGTGAATCCATTCGCCGTCAGCAGTCAGCCATTTGGCAACTGTCAGTTTGACAGTAGAGCCATCATCATATTCTTTTGCCGTTTGCACTGTACCTTTTCCGAATGTCGTCTCGCCGATTAACGGTACGTTTGACGATTCATGAAGGGCAGCGGCCATAATTTCGGCTGCGCTTGCTGTACCGTCATTTACTAAAACGACGGTCGGCTTGGTCACTTTCCGTTCTTTTTCGGCCTTCATGACTTCTTTTGAACCGTTTTTGTATTCAACCTGCATGATGTTTTTCCCTTTATCAATGAACAGGTTGCTCATCGTAATCGCCTGTTCCATTAAGCCGCCCGGGTTGCCTCTCAAGTCTAAAATATAGCCTTTGGCGCCTTTTTTCTCTAAACCGTCAATCGCATCTGTCAGTTCTTTAGCTGTTGTTTCAGAGAAAGAAGTGATTTGAATTTCTCCAATGTTGTTGTCTTTCATCTCTGAATAGACAGTCTCTACAGGAATGGTATCGCGCTTAATGGAAAGATCGATATTCCCCACTCCCGCTCTGTTCAGTTCAAGCTTCACCTTTGTGCCCTTTTTGCCTCGGATTAAAGCGACGGCTTCATTTACATTCATGCCTTTTACGCTTTTTCCATTTACCTTAATGATTTGGTCCCTCGGTTTGATACCGGCTTTTTCAGCAGGTGAACCTTTAATTGGGGATACAATAAGGATTTCTCCGTCTTTCTCCTCTACTTGGGCTCCGATTCCTTCAAAAGATGCTGAAATCGTCTCGTCGAATGATTTCGCTTGCTCTTGATCCATATATGTAGAATACGGATCATCCAGTGATTGAATCATTCCTTTAATTGCTCCGTCTACTAATTTGTCATCATCTGTTTTTTGGTAATAATCACTTTTGATTTGCTCATACGCTTTATTTAATTTGTCGAACTTGCTGTCTCCTGTGCTTGTTGATTTTTGGCCCAGGATACTGGAATTGCCCGTAATAAATAAAGTAAGCGCCGAAGCGACAACTGCAGTGATCAGCACAATAAAAAACAGTTTTAATTGCCGTTTCAATTAAACACCACCTTTTTCTTCTTACATTATTATCATGGACGAATTCTTATTCGTCAACTCGGAGCAGAAATGAAAGAGAAACGCCCTTCTTTTCCTTTTCATAAACCTATGTCTTTATACGACATATGATAAGGAAAAAGGAGGATTCGATATTGAGCCGATATTTAGAAATGCTGTCCTTATTCGGTGTCGCAGGGGCGCACCCAGGCGGGCTGGCTTTTTCAAAAGCGGTCTTGCAAAAGGCTGCACCCTCTCCGAATCAGCCGATTCTTGATGCCGGATGCGGAACAGGGCAAACGGCGGCTTATTTAGGACATTTGCTGTATCCTGTAACAGTCGTTGATAAAGATCCTATTATGCTTGAGAAAGCGAAAAAAAGATTTGCGAATGAAGGGCTTGTCATCCCTGCATACCAGGCGGAGCTGGAACATCTCCCGTTTTCTTCTGAGTCCTTTTCCTGTGTCCTGTCAGAATCGGTCCTCAGTTTTTCACGCCTGACATCCTCTCTTCAAGAAATTTCAAGAGTTTTAAAACCCGGCGGGATGCTGATCGGTATCGAAGCTGCTTTAAAAAAACCGATGCCCCCTGCAGAAAAGAAGCAAATGATGGATTTTTACGGATTTACTTGCTTACATGAAGAAAGCGAATGGCATAAACTCCTAAGATCCTATGGCTTTCAAAAAACAGAAGCGATGACACTTCTTCCGGAAGACATGGAATTTGAACCAACCACAGAAATGGATTTATCGCAAACGATTGATCCCATCTATTACGATACGCTTCAAACTCATTATCAGCTCATGCAGTTATATAGTGAGTACATGGGTCATTGTATTTTTATCGCGTACAAGTAAAACGGCGTATCGCCCCCTGTTTTCGTCCAACCTTTTTTTCCTATCTATCATATGCTGATAGAAAGTCAGGATAGGAGGGGAACAATATTGGAGAGATATTATCATCTTTGCAAAAACCATCAAGGTAAAGTCGTCAGAATTACAGAGAGAGGCGGGAGAGTTCACGTCGGCAGAATTACCCGTGTAACAAGAGACAGAGTTTTTATAGCTCCGACCGGCGGAGGGCCAAGAGGTTTCGGTTACGGATATTGGGGCGGTTATTGGGGATACGGAGCAGCTTACGGGATTTCCCTCGGTTTAATTACAGGGGTCGCTCTTGCTGGTTTATTCTTCTGGTAAGCATAGAACAAATGCTAGATTCACCAGACACAATGAAGCCCGCTTATCTAGTGTAAGCGGGCTTTTCATTTTAAATTTTCTTCACTTTTTCAAAGTACTCTTCTAGCGTTAAATCATTATCTTGGATGACCTTTGCGGCTTTTTTGCCTACATAGCGCAGATGCCATGGCTCATATTCATATTTCGTGATATCTTCTTTATTTTTCGGATAGCGAATGATAAAGCCATATTTATAAGCATTGTCCTGCACCCATTTCCCGTCTGCCGTGCTTCCGAACGCTTCATTTAGCTCAAAGCCATTGCTCCGGCTCGAAATGTCCATCGCAAGGCCTGTTTGATGCTCGCTTTCACCCGGGTAAGCGACCGCTTCCTTTGCCTTCTTTTCCCCTTTTAGGCTTACTTCATTGTCAAAAATGACTTTCTGTCTGTCATACGAACGGTACCCTGAGACAGCTGCCAGTTCATAGCCTTCCTTTTTGGCAGCATCGAACATTGTTTTTAATGCGTCGGCCGCTTCTTTTCTGATGTAACGTTTTTGAATCTTTTCTTCAAAAGAAAACTCTACATCAGGTATGACAAGATCGCTAGGTTCATAGTTTCCGGGCAGTGCATATTGTTTATTGACAAGCGCGAGTATATTTTCTGGATTTTGAATGGTTTCCAGACCATCGACTTTTTTAATATCATTGAAATACTGGCTTTCCAATGAAAACTCACTGTTTTGAGTGTTTGATTTTTTGCTGTCAGCTGTTTTTTGTTCTGTTTGCTTTGTTTCTGCTGTGGTTTTCGTATCCTTTTGAGCATCACCGTTCGACATGCTGCAGCCGGCTCCGACTATTGCCGTTACACTCAGAGCGGCAGCCAGTGAGAACCATTTACCGGACTTTTTCATATTACATTACCTTCCTTTTATCAATCGTTTCCGCATTCATAAAGAAGAGGCTGCCGGCACCCAGCACGCCTCTTGATATATTTTATTGTGATACGGAATGTAAAGCCACTTCTATCATATCATGAAATGTCGTTTGACGCTCTTCCGCTGTCGTTTCTTCTCCTGTTAATACGTGATCACTCACGGTGAGAATTGACAGGGCTTTTCTTCCGTGCTTCGCTGCTAATGTATACAATGCAGTTGTTTCCATTTCAACGCCAAGCACACCGTATTTTGCAAGTTTTTCAATTTGCGAATCGTCGTTGTAGAACTGGTCAGCTGTAAATACGCTTCCTACAGTCACCGGCACACCTTTATCCTTTGCGGCATCATAGGCATTTTTTAAAAGCTCGAAATCTGCGCAAGGCGCAAAATCAATGCTTCCAAAAGCGACTCTGTTCATTTGTGAATCAGTTGAGGAGGTCATCGCCAAAATGACGTCTCGCACTTTGACATCTTTACGAATAGCGCCGCAAGAACCGACTCTTATTAGATTTTGCACATCGTAGCTTTGAATTAATTCATTCACATAAATTGAAATAGACGGAACACCCATTCCCGTGCCTTGTACTGAGATTTTTTTACCTTTATATGTACCCGTAAATCCATACATGCCTCTGACTTCATTGTAGCATTCTACATTTTCAAGATACGTTTCTGCAATAAATTTTGCTCTGAGAGGATCTCCCGGCAAAAGCACTGTATCCGCAATTTGTCCTTTTTCAGCACCTATATGTACACTCATCTCATATCCTCCTGTAAATCTAAATTATCATCCAGCCCGTCAATTTTACAACGAATGTCATGATGAAACAAACTTCAGCATTGATTATAAAGGAATATGTCGAAAAAAGAAATGTTCGAGGATCTGTTAGGCACTTCCTCAGAAAAACGGATAATCGGGGTGTTAATTTGAAAACCTAACCGCAGGAAGGAGGGGTGGGACATGGGTAAAAAACATCGCAACCGGATCACAGGCCAAAAAAAGAACAATCATATACCTGAAAAAGATATCATTGCAGCTGAAGAAGCACACGGGAAAGAATATTCCGCTGCCAAACGCAAGCCTTAAAACTGTAGAAAACTGCGGGTTTCCGCAGTTTTCTTTTCATTATGTCGTTTGTACAATCAGACGATTGATTTTCCTCCAGCCGGCGGGAAGCAGTTGATAATATGTTTTCCCTTTTCTGCCTTCATCAATCAGGATCACGTCCCCTGTGGCCATAAATCTTGCATCATAATCACTCGGAACAGTGTCGAATACATTAAACAAAGAGAATGCTCTTTTCAGCACGTCTTGATGATCGCTCCCGTTCAGTTCAGTTCGATAGACGGCTCTGTAGCCCTTTTTTTCGCCAAACCGGGGTGTCTGAAATATTGTCACGTCATAGGAACAAGACTTCTTTTTAAACACGGATAACATCATCAAGATCCCCTCCCTTTTATTTCTTTAACATATTGGCGTTTTTGCTGTGTTTTCCTCTCTCTATTTTTGTCGAAACCGCTTAATCTTTTCGTCAAAACCTTTTACTAGGAAAAACAGAAGCAAGCCGAGGCTAAAGCCGCCTAACACATCTGTCACAAAATGAACCCCCAGATAGACTCTGCTTATGCCGACCAAAACAGCAATTACACCGGCTATGATATATACCATTTTTTTATGCTTGGACAAAAACGGGAGGTGTTTCACTAAAAAGTAAGCAATAACAGGATAGACACAAGCAGCATTCATGGAATGGCCGCTCGGAAAACTGAAGGATGATTCATGAACCAGCGGTGCAAAATCAGGCCTCACTCTTTCGATCCATTCTTTTAAGACTTTGTTTAACAGCCGATCTGTGCCGAATACTAAGAGCATCAACAGGCCGTCCCATGTTTTTCTGTAGAAAAACATGCCTGCTCCAATGATGACAATTAGAGGGAGCAGAAAAGAAGAAGCACCAAGATGCGTGATCCCCGTCATGACTTCATTAAGCCATGGCTGACGGATCAAAACAGCTGCCTTGCTTATTGCTTCATCTGCAGATTGAACAGCATTTGTATGAATGGCCGCAGCTAGAATGAGAAAGAAAAGAAACAAACTAACGGGCTTGTACAATTTAACCACCTCAATTTTCACAGAAGTCATAGAACATGAATAATAAAACCGGAGCTGACAACTCCGGTTTTAAGCCTCATTCATCTTCATCCAGCTCTTCATCTATCATACATTTTTCTATCAAATAATCAAAGGTGATATCAGCGATTTCAAACAGCTCATCCTCACTCGGTATGTAGCCCCGTCTTGCAAGCTCTCTGTAAAAAAATTCAGCGATTTCTTCCGTATCAATCACAAGATCTATTTCTTTCATCTCCGTACCGCCTCCTTTTTTATGTTTTATGAAAAAACAGGCTGAATTATACCCGGTGTTCTAAACAATTCTTTCAGTCATATATTGAATAAAAAACGAGCCATGGGAGGCTGACGCTATGATTGCTAAAATGATGGAAGCACTGGACGGAGAAAGATTTGATATCATAATGGAAAAAACGCTCAAAGGAATGACGCGTGTGATGATTTGGGGCTGTCTGCCATATTTTTTATATGTCTTGATCCGTATGTTCACAAACTAACTGAAATGCTCTTTTAAACTTTCCAAAACAAACATCATCATGTCTTTATATTCTTCATCATGAAACATTTCGTACAGAATTTTGTAGTCATTATAAATATCCAGAAGCTCATCAACAATTGACACAGCAAGGATGTGAAGGGTATCTTGATCTTCATCATCGCCTTCAAACTGAAGAAGAGCAGACGATGCGATATCTTCGCCGATCTCATGGCCAGTTTCTCCGACATAATGGACAAACAACAGCTGATGCACAAACTGGTCCATTTCATATTTTCTAAGCACCAGCGTGAGATCCTCTTCCTCCGTTTCAAGCCACTCTCCATCCTTTAAACGGGTCAGCTCATAAATGATATCTTCCCAGCCATCTTCCAAATATCTCCAAATTTCTGTTCTATGGCCGATAATGCGAAAGAGTTCTTTTCCATAGTCTTTTACATAAACAACGTCCCCAATAAGGAATTCATACTCAATATCAAGCTTTTCCATGTCGACAATAACACCCTCATAATCTTTATAAAGCTGAATAGATGATTCAAAGTATAAAACTTCGTTATGATTGACTTCATAAAGATAGTGTTTATCAATTTGGTGTACTTTTGTGATGGTGCCGACTGTTCCATACATAATGACGACTACGATATCCCCTACTTGGAATTTCGGTTTATTTTGCTTCATGGTGTCTCCCCCTCGCCGCAACATTTCTCATACGCTATCGTATGCCAGGTGAAGCCAATTCGCATGGGCATGAAAACCAAAGGAAATATCCAATTATGGTATGGGGGACATAAAAAAATCCGCAGTGATCTGCGGATGAAACAGCTATTATCTGCCGTGCACTTCAGACTCGTATTGATCCCAAGCTTCATCAAACGTCGCCATCGTGTGAAGGTAATCAGCATTCAGCTCCAAATATGAACTGATTTCATGATAATCGGTTGATGTTTTTGGAAAGCTGTGATCCTCATACGCCTGATTGGCAAATTCACTGATGCTGTCCTTCGGCTTAGGGTGTCTGTATTTCAATAAATAGTGATAAAAGGATTTCATGGGTTTCCCCTCCTGGTGTCTGTCTTTTGTTGTTCTATTATACAGTTCAAGTGTAAAATTACAACAAAAGAATACTGAAACATGACTCAGGAGAAGTCAAAATAGTTGCGTTTCAAAATTCTTTCTGTCTCCATGAGCTGCTGATATGTCAGGCTTTCAGGCAGTTTTTTTGTTTGAATTAAAAGCAGCTGATCCTCAATCTCCTTAACCGTGTTTTCCTCTTGATAGGTCATACCGCAGGAAGAACATACCATGGCAGGGGTGTCTGTCAGTTCTATAGCCCTCGTTCCATCAGGGAGCTCCCAGTACACCGTGTTCCTGCCGGGCACCGCTTCAAGCTCGCCGCACCATTCGCATGTTTTCATGAAGAATCCCCTCCGCATTCAGTCTCTTTCTGTTTTTTCTGCTGCGCCAAAAATTTCTTTTCTTTGAGCTGATCTCTTTTCTCACGCCGATCTTTTAATGTTTCATGCTCCGGATTTGCGATGTATGCCTCTCTCCTTTTGATTCTGTCTACATTTTCAGGTGTAAACGAAACTTCTTTGTCAGCAAAAATGGCACTCAGCCCGATCGGCTCCTTTTTGTCAGCGGTTTCAGGGAAAACGGACTCAAAATAGGCGTCTGCCTGATTGGGGATATAATTCTCTGGTTCCGGATATGACGTAATCACACCTTCAAAATTTCTTAAGATCACTTTGTCAGGACTTTGTGACAGGACATAGTTTGGCTGCAGGGCGATTTTACCGCCGCCGCCTGGTGCGTCAACGACAAAGGTAGGAACCGCATAGCCTGAGGTATGACCTCTCAGCCCTTCAATGATCTCCAAACCTTTGGAAACAGGAGCTCTGAAATGCCCAATTCCTTCTGACAGATCACATTGGTAAATATAATAAGGACGGACTCTGATTTTTACCAAGTCATGCATGAGCTTTTTCATAATTGGAACCGAATCATTAATACCTGCTAATACGACAGCCTGATTTCCGACCGGCACTCCCGCGTTCACCAGCTTTTCACATGCCTCAACGGATTCTTCTGTCATTTCGATGCTTGTGTTAAAATGGGTGTTCAGCCAGACCGGATGATATTTTTTCAATATCTCGCACAGATGATCGGTAATGCGCTGCGGAAAGACGACGGGCGCTCTTGTTCCGATTCTGATGACTTCCAGATGCGGAATGCTGCGCAGCTCTTTTAAAATATATTCTAAAATTTGGTCGTTGATGAGCAGCCCATCACCGCCTGAAATTAAACAATCGCGGATTTCAGGTGTTTCCCGGATATAAGCAATTGCAGCATCAAGCTGTTTTTTGGGGACTCCCATTCCGATTTGACCGGAAAAGCGCCTTCTTGTGCAGTAGCGGCAGTACATGGAACATTGATTCGTGACAAGAAACAGCACACGGTCGGGATAGCGGTGTGTCAGACCGGGTACCGGTGAATCTTCATCCTCATGAAGCGGGTCTTCCAGATCGTATTTTGTTTTGTGCATTTCTTCAGAAAGCGGCACAGACTGCATGCGTACCGGGCATCTCGGATTGTCGGGGTCCATTAAAGAAGCATAGTAAGGTGTAATATTTAAGGGGATCGTTTTGGTAGAAATTCTGACGCCTTCCTCTTCATCCTCGGTCAGATTGATGACTTTCTTTAAATCATCTAACGTTCTTACAGTGTGTGTCAGCTGCCAAAGCCAATCGTTCCATTTCTCTTCCGGAACGTCCTTCCATAACTCGATCTCCTTCCAATGCCGTTTCGGTTTATACCATTTGTTTTTCAAACGAACTCCTCCTCGCGCATATTTTGACTTACAGTTGCTTGCACCAAATATTCATGTTTTCAAGGCCTTCGGCTATAAAGCAATTATTGATCAGCCTTCCGCCATACTGATAACCTGAATGGTACAACACAGCATTCATCCCAAAAGACGAAGCACGGGCGAGAGAAAACACATGAAAGATATCCTTTCCAGCCATTTCTTTTTCTAACGCCTCGATTAAAAAGCTTGTTAACGAATGGCCGCGATATTCCGGCAGCACAGCGCAATCGGTTATTTCTGCATGCCCAAGCTCTGGATTGATTTCTGCGCTTGCTGCGCTGATCAGGCGGTCATGATCAAGCATGATATAATACACCGTATTTGCATTCATCGTCTTTTCAATATAAGCGGGATCAAATACCGGGGTTGGGTACGTGCGGAATACTTTTTTATACAGCATCGATAGCTGGTACATGTCGTTTGTTTCTGCTTTTCTCATCGTAAAAACGGGTGTACTGTCGTTGCGAAGACGGGGCGCTGTGCGATATATGGCTTCGATGATCTCCTGTTCCTCTGTATAAGAATCTGTTTGTCTTCGGCTTTCTGACAGATAACGTACCATGACACAAGCCGAATGGCCGAGATAATAGCCCTTTAGATAGCCCTCCGGCGCAAATAATTGTTTGACAAGCATTGGCTCATCATGCTGCTTCGCATAGACGATGATTTTTTCTGCATTCTCTTCTTTTGCCGCTGCCACGATATCCGGCAGAACCTTCTCAATGGCTCCGTCATAACGGACCACTCTGATTCGTTTATTAAAACCGTCATGGTCCAAAACTGCTGTGACACCGCTACTCTTTATTGACTTGAGCATCCGCATCCTCCCCATCTGTATGAAGCCCGCACCAATCCATGACAAAAAGTGCAATAATTTTAGCAGATTCTATCATGGCTTCAACCTCAATGTATTCATTGGCCTGATGAGCCGTTTTTGTTTCCCCCGGCCCGAAAACGATTACTGGTGTATCTCCTGCATGGTACAAAAGCCCTCCATCCGTTCCCCACGGGGAAGCCTCAATAATCGGCTCTGTCTGTTTCATTTTTTGATAGGCTGATTGCAGCACAGAAATTAAAGGGTGATCATCAGGTAAATCATTCGGCAGCCATTGAGCGCCAAACCATTCGACTTGTACGGGATGGCGTTTAAACCATTCGTCATGGTATTCTAAATCCTTCAGCCAGTTTTCCAATTCAAGTTTTACAGCTTCTGGTTTCTCATGGGGAGCAATTCCGCATCTCCCCTCTATGACGACACGGTCTGCAACTGAAGATGGCCAGGCACCGCCTGAGATGGTGCCGATATTCACCGGTACCGGTATTGGGATATTGTCATACAGCGGATCTGAAATTCTCGCATTGCGGACTTTCTCCAGCTCTTGTATCGCTGTGATAACGTGCATGCTTTTTTCAATCGCGCTTACCCCTTCATAGCGTGTGCCCCCATGTGCGGATAATCCCTTCACAGTGATCCGAAACCACATCGATCCCTGCTGCTTAATAAATAGTTTCATATTCGTCGGTTCAGGAATCAGCGCCCCGTCAGCACGATAGCCTCTCATGATGGCGGACAGTGTACCGGCGCCGCCGCACTCTTCATCTACAACACTCTGAAACAATACATCTCCCTTCAGTTTGACATCGCAGGCGTGCAGGGCTTCTAAAGCAAAAAGAAGGGCTGTATTGCCTCCCTTCATATCCGTTGAGCCGCGGCCGTATATTTTACCGTTTTCTTCGACAGCTTGATACGGTTCATACTTCCAATCCTTTACGCTTCCTTCAGGCACAACATCGATATGACCGTTCAAAATCAGGGACCTGCCTCCGCCGGCTCCCGTTTTTTTAGCCACGATATTCGGGCTCTCATGAAAATCGGATCGGTTAGATTTAAAGTAGGGATGCTGTTTTAATTGCTTTATGCTTGGCTCCCATACATCAATGTCCATATGAAATTGCCGCAGCTTTTCAAGCACAACAGCTTGGGCGTTAAACTCTGACCCCAATGTGCTTTTTTCCCCAATCAGCCTTTTGAGAAGACGAATGGCTTTGGCCGAATGCTGATCAAGCCACTCGATTACTTTTCTTTCAATGTCTTGCATCCTCATTCCCCCTCTTAAGAAAAAGGCATATCTATTTTGATTTCAGCTTCTGTCAGCCTCGTCACCTCATCGATTGTCGAGCCATTCATCAGCTCTTTTAAAATGAAGTGATGGCTATCGACCTCAAGAACCGCTTTTTCGGTAATAATCAAATCTACACAGCCTGCAGCAGTTAATGGCAGCGTACATCTTTCTGTTAATTTAGGCCTTCCCTTTTGATCTGTATGACTCATGACGACAACCACTTTTTTCGCTTTTTGGGCAAGCTCCATCGCCCCGCCCATACCAGGCACCTTTTTTCCCGGAACAAGCCAATTTGCCAAATCTCCTGATTGGCTCACCTGCAGGGCGCCTAAAATCGTAATGTCAATTTTGCCTTTTCTGATCATCGCAAAAGACATGGTCGTATCAAAATAAGACGCCCCTTTTACAGCGCGGACAGGATATCCCGCGGCGTTGCATAAATGCGCATCCTCTTCTCCCTTTTCGGGACTTTCTCCAATGCCAAGGACACCGTTTTCCGCTTGAAACATGACCTGCATGTCAGGCTTCAAAAAGTTCGGTACCAAGGATGGGATACCGATACCGAGATTCACAATCATGCCCTGCTTAATTTCAGTAGCAGCGCGTTTTGCAATCTGTTCTCTTTCTGCTACTCCCAAGCCCATTTCCACTTCACTCCCTCGCTTCGTACAACCCCCTCAACAAAAACCCCCGGTGTGACAATCATTTCTTCAGAAATCTCCCCCATCGGAACGATACGCTCAGCTTCGGCAAAGGTTCTCCTGGCGGCCATTGCCATAAGCGGATTCATATTGCGCGCGGTTTTGTCATACGTTAGATTGCCGAATTCATCTGCAATGTAAGCATTGATAAAAGCAAAATCAGCCGTCAGCGCCTCTTCAATCAAGTATCGTTTTCCCGCCACTGTTACGATGTCCTTTTTTTCGCAAACCATTGGATTATCAATGCCCACATCGGTTAAAATACCGCCAAGTCCCGCTCCGCCAGCGCGAATCCGTTCCGCAAGCGTTCCCTGAGGTGAAAATTGAACCTCTAACGTCCCCTCTGTCATCTGTTTTCCGGCTACAGGATTGGAACCGATATGCGAGGCGATCAGGGTTTTGACCCGTTGATTAACAATAAGCGGGCCGATCCCGATATCCGGGAAACCGGCGTCATTGCAAATCACAGTTAAATCCGTTACACCGCTGTCCAATATCGCTTCAATCAATGAAGGAGGCGACCCGACTCCCCCAAAACCGCCAAACATCAGAACCGATCCATCCCGAACATCTGCAATTGCTGTGTCAATGCTGATTGCTTTTTGAAATGGCGCCATTTAATGTCAATCCTTTTTTAAGTTTTTTTCGACCGCTGCAACTGTTTCTGAAAAAATAGAGATAAGCTCTTCCATTTCACCATCTGAAATGGTAAAAGGAGGAGCAATAATGACAGCATCTCCTTCTCCACTGTCTATTCCAGCTTTGGAAGGATAAACAATCAGCCCGCGTTTTTTCGCCTCGCTGACAATAAGCTGGGTTACCGCCTGCTCTGGCGGAAACACTTTCTTCGTTTTTTGGTCTGCCACAAATTCAACGCCTAATAGCAGTCCTTTTCCGCGCACATCACCTATAATGCCGCTTTGAGATGCCGCCTCATCAAGCTTTTTCTTCAGCACAGCGCCCTTTTTTTCTGATTGTTTGATCAAGCCGTGCTTTAACACATATCGCAAAACTTCAAGAGCAGCTTTGGCTGAATAGGGATGTGCACTATATGTGTGACCGCTCATAATCACACCTGACCCTTGTTTTATCGTTTCAATAATAGAATCAGATACGACGGCAGCGGCAATAGGTGCATACCCCGCACCGAGTCCCTTCCCCAGTACAGCAATATCAGGTACGGTGTCCCAATGCTCTGTCGCGAGCATCCTTCCTGTTCTCCCAAGCCCCGTCATCACTTCATCTGCAATAAAAAGCACATCGTGTGTGCGGCATACCTCACTTAATCTCTCATAATATCCCGGAGGCGGAGTAATCGCTGCTCCTGCAGCACCAATAATAGGCTCAGCCACAAAGCCGGCGATGAATTGGCTTCCGATTCTTTTGATCATAGTGTCCAGTTCATCAGCTGCAGTCTGAACAAAGTCTTCTTCCGTCTCATAATTCAGCCGATAAATATGTGGAGCTGAGATAGCTGGATACCGCTCAATGAGATGGGTGAACCGGTATCTCCTTTCATAAAAACCAGACAATGAAAGCGCTCCCAAAGTTATTCCGTGGTAACTGCTCCATCGAGACAAAAAGATGGATTTTTGTGTTTGCTTTTTTTCCTGCCAATACTGAATGGCGATTTTCATAGCTGTTTCTATCGCTTCTGATCCGCTGTTGACAAAAAAAGACCAATTCACATCTCCGGGCAGCTCCTGTGCCAAGAGAGCGGCTAATTGCTCGGCGGGCTCACTCGTAAACTGTGAGCGGTAAGCAAAAGACACCTGATCAAGCTGTTCTTTCAGCTTCTCAGTCACATCACGAACTCCGTGGCCGATATTACATGTCACCGCACCTGACGAGCCGTCGAGATATTTTTTTCCGGTCTGATCATAAACATATGAACCCTTCGCATAACTGACAACCGGATAGGCCGAGCTAAGCTCTGGCTTAATCAAATAACTGCTCATGCTCCCACCTCAAAACCCCTTTTACCATATTGTATGAGTGTCCAAATGGCGGCATGACGTTCCCCGCAAAAACTTTTTCACATAAAAAGAGCCTTCCTAATAGGGAAGGCTCTTTTGAAATTTCAGCATCTAGCAAATAAAAGCGGCTCCAACAATAATTAATAAAATGAACAAGACAACAATTAACACAAATGTATTTGTCCCGCAGCCAAATCCGTAACCGTACCCAGAGTATCCATACATGCTGTTTTCATCCTTTCTTATCACGATATACGGCATTTTATGCGGGCCAAGTCCCAAATGGTTTGTGCAAACGCCTATTTCATGTAAGGAAATAATGAAATACAGTATGCACCCGCTCATATTTTTTAAACGTCAGCTTTTCGTAAAACTGAGTTGCACCGTCAGTGCTTGCAGCCACTAAGTAGGCTGCTTCCATTCCTAGTGATTTGGCGATGGACAGCATTTCTTTCACTAAGATACTGCCGTAGCCCTTCCTTTGAAACTGATCTAAAATTGCCACTTCTTCGATTTTAGCCGTTTTCTCTTGATGATCGATAAACAGCTCGCCGCACCCAATGGGAACTTTCTGTGCCTGGTCGCTGTAACAAACAACAAGAATGATTATACCTGCTTCATAGAAAGGATATTTTCTTTTTAATTTTTGTTCAGCGATTGCTTCTCCAATATAAATGGAATCGTAAATTTTCATAATAGAAGATCCGTCGCAAAGACTTTTTGCCGTCCCCCATGCGGTTAAAGGATGTCTCATCTGCCCCTTCCAGTCACTAAGCTTCATGTCATATAGTAGCTCATCCTCGACGACAAAACCGCTTTTTACAAGCGACTGCTTCAAACCGAGCGGAAAAACATGCTGCGGCGACGCTTTTAAATGGAGATAATTCGCATCAAGCAGCTTTGGTACGAAGGGTAAAAAGTTAAGTAACCGCTCCAATGGAAACGTATCATGGAGCTGAACAAAGTTATGAGAAAAAATTTGCGGAAGCTGCGGATCTCTGTATACGCTGTAATGATCAAACGATGCCGATTCAGACGTTAACAATATATATTGATGTTCCGTTTTTGAATAATGTCCTGTCATGAACGTCTCCTTTTTATGACCTATACCTTTACTCTGTTGCAATATTCAATTTCTTTATAATCTCATCGTACACCGGATAAAACGGCTTTCCAATTGGAAATTGCTGAATATTTCGGAAAGAAGCGGAGATTGGCTTCTGATGTAAAAAAAACTTCCTTGTTACTTGTTCACTAATCGGGTGAAAGACGCCGTTTAGAAACAAAAACGGCTCGCGTTCGATGAAAAACAGACGTCGGCCAGGCGGATTTTTGATCGATTCAGATCGTTTCCACGTAATCGGCGGCCCTTCCGGAAGCGTCTCCATCTCTTCTTTTCCAATTGTCACTATGTCTTTTCTTTGAAATTGATAAAATTGAAACGCATACTGGTCCACAATTCGCCTTTTTTTTCCGGCTTCGATATAAAATATTGCAGGATGGTCAGCTTCCTTTACTAAAATATAATTCGGAATGTTTAAAATTTTTCCAATCCTATATTGGAATAAATATGGGTCTGGAACAGCGACAGTCCGATTTAGATACAAAAAACCCCACTTTTCTCCAACAGGGTGCCTTACACCCTGATCAAAAAAATACACATTTTGATCTGAACCTTTTACAAAAGAGCCGTCAATCAAATCGGCGGGCAGAAACCGATATGCATTTTGAAATGAATTTGGGGTTTTATAGGTTGTGTCTAATACTTCATTTATCGGCAGAAATGGGGTAAAGTTGTTGAGTCTCGCCCAAAAAATTGCGTCGCCATGATTCCAATGCTTCATATCATCATCCCAGTAGCCTCCAAATTTATGGTGGATGAGATTAAGTAACGAACGGCGATGCATAACGGAGCAATGATCAACTTGAAAAGCGGCCTGATCAAGCACTGCATTGGCATTTCTGTAGAAATGTGAGATTTCCTCTCCCCTTTCGTTTACATGTACAACTTTTTGTTTTGAATAGACCGCCTGCGCTTCAGGCTTATGTGAAAACTCTTGCACCATACGGCTCAGCCGCTCAGGATGATAAACAGTGTCGTCAGTAAGATAGGAAATGTAATCGCCGTCTGTAAATGGGAGCGCACTGTTAATTAATGTGGCATAACGGGCTGTTTTTAATCGATCTGCAGGATACACGAAACTGTTATGATATTGAATGCGCCGGTCATGAAGATACTTGTGAATTACCGCATTTGTTTCTGCATTCGAATGATCATCCATGATAAAAAGCTCCCAAAGATCATGCGTTTGCTGTATCACGCTTTCGATCGCTTTTTGCAAATAATGGGGTTTGTTGTAACTTGTTAAAATAATAGACACTTTCTCTCCCATCTATACCGCCTCCCGCCGTCAAACATAAAAACGGCTCCGCAGCAAGCAGAGCCTCTGTCATCTTTTAAAAAGCACCCCAGCTTACAACACTTGAGAGTGAAACATGAGATCTCATGTTATTTAACGGGTTTTGGAAAATAACCAAATCAGTCAGAACTTCTTTTACGATGACATTTTGAAGTGTATCTCCGTTGATCAAATTGACTTTTGAAACCGGTACGCCCAGCTCTTTTGCAAAAACAAGCTGGCGTCTGAGGTCAGATGGATTTCCTTCAGAAGACGATTGACGTATCAGCAGAATCAGCAAAAGTAAAATAAAATGCAGTTCATCTTGGTTTTCTTCTCGATCCACTTGTTTCTCTAAATCCAAATCATCCCTCTCCCTTATCCTTATCTCTGTTTCACAATATGTGCGACTCCGATTTATGGTATAGGCTATGTCCACTCCATTAAAAAATCAGCATTTTCCTTAAATAAATGAAAATTAGATCAGGTACGGCGTTCGACTCATACCAAATAACAGCCGGAAGAATATGATTAACGTGAGTTCACTATCGAATAGGAGGTGTGTGTAATGAGCTCTGAAAATGCACAGTTAAAAAAGGATTTAATTAAAGCCGTTTTAAGCCCTTTATTTCCAACTGCAACAGAAGGAGGAGAAAACATGGATAGTAACCTTAAAGACTTGCTTGAAGCTGCCATCGATCAAAGAGTAGATGAAAGTGAGATGGTTACGGCAGAATCTCTTTTAGACCCTTCCCTTCCGGCAAGATGGATTTTTGCCAGAGTTACGCCAGGCACGACAATCAGCATTGTAACCGATTCGGGAGACATGATCGGGCCGGTTGTCTTCGTTGCTTTCGATCAGGTTCACGGGATCGTATTTGTAACACAGGAAAGCTCCGTCACTCCAGCAGGCCAAGCTACAACATTAATTGATGTAGACAAAGTAGAAAGCGTTACGTTCTTTTCATAACATCCGATGAAAGTGTTGTATATCCAGTCGGGATACGGAGGAATATATTGTTATTTTGATCGCTGGGCTGAAGAATGTTTTCGGAACACTCATACAGAGTATATGTCTGCAGATACACTTGAAGCAGAAACTTTGGTGAAGATCGAAACGTTTCAGCCGGACTTCGCACTCTTGATGGTTGGAGACCGCGTTCCTCACGACTGGCTGACCTGGTTAAAGGGTAAGGGTATCCCCGTATATGTTTGGCTGACCGAAGACCCATTTTATATGGATATCAGCCTACAGGTAATCAAGCTCGCTGACGCCATATTAACGATTGAACAAAATGCCGTTCTCTATTATCAAGGGCTCGGCTACCAGCACGTCTATTATGTTCCGATACCAGTTAATCATCGGCTGTTTAAAAAAATGGGCACCGAACATTCCTATCATTCAAATCTGTTAATCATCGGCTACCCTTACCCTAATCGGGTTCAGCTTATGAAAGAAGCGGTCCATCTGCAATTCACGGTTCGGGTAATCGGCAAGGAATGGAGAAAATATCTGCCTAAAAAAGTGCTCAAACAGCCGCATATTGATGTCGTCAGCACATGGGTTCCACCCGAACAGGCCGTTCATTATTATAATGGGGCAGACATCGTAATTAATGCGCATCGTCCCTATCATTTTGCTTTCAACCAAAATACTATGCGCATCAAAAATGCCAGTTTTAATAACCGAACGTTTGATATTGCTGCATGCGAAGCATTTCAATTAACAGATTTACCCGCGGCGCATCCTTTTTCATCCTTTATTTCTTATCACGGCATGAACGACTTTAAGGAAAAAGCCGCTTTCTATATCAACCATCCTGAAGAACGGCAAAAAGCTGCAGCAGCCAATTATAAAGAGACCGTACCCGCATTTACGTTTGATGAGCTTCCTGCAAAACTAAAAGCGATTCATCTGGCGCTTTCTTGAAAAATCGTTCATTGCTATGAACGATTTTTTTATTCATAGAAAAAAGCAGCTGCACAAGCTGCTTTCTATTCTAGCCGTCAGAACGGTCTTTCAGCTTCCTCGGATTTACCTGTTTATGAAGATCAGGCATTCCGCCGAGATGCTGTGCAATTTGTTCCCACGATACAATTTTGAAATTTTGATTGACGGTTTGTCCGTTATCGATATTTTCGCCATCCTGCGCCACAAAAATCCCGTACGGATATTTTGGGCCAAGTCCGAAACCGAGAACATCAATACCATCCGTGTCACTAGTACCGTCTATTTTCTCGCCATCTGTAATCTCAAAGTTGGCTACATAGCGATTTTTCCCCTGCCGTTCATACATTGCATAGCTGTTATTTCCTTGACTTGAAGCCATGAGATATCCTTTGCCATTTGGTGCATAATAGATTGTCAGTCCTTCAATATCAGCTGTCAAATGATCTCCTGTCGCACGGTCAACAACCTGTCCCTTTGACCCTCCGCCGGGCTCAGCGTTAAATTTCCAGATGGCCTCATCTTCCTCTGCTATGTATAGGTTCCCATACTCATCATCCGCAACAAGGCCTTCGGTCTGAGAATTCAACTTAAATTCACGCACCTTTTTCCCTGTTACATAACCCTTTCCACCATCAACAATTTCATACTGCTCAAATTCCCCTTGTTTGCCTGTCACTAATGCGTAAAATGCTCCTGTTTTCTGGCTGTGATACAGGCCGAATCCATAAACCTCAGAAATATTGGTGGAAATAGGATGTTTCGGATCTGTAATGCTTTTCAATTTTCCTTTATCCCCGTCTATTGCATATACTTCAATTGTATTTTTTCCTTCGGACCGGTTGGATGCAGCAGCAATATCAATTTTTTCGCCGTTCAATGGAAAATCATAGCGCAGATCGACATTATTGAGCTTGCCAAACTCATAAGAATGAAGCTGTTTTCCGTCTAAATCATACACAACGAGCCCTGACTTCTTATTTGTTGTAATCAACTTGCTTTTTTCCGGGTGTTTTTCATGAACCCAAATGGCCGGGTCATCTGCTGCGTCATCGCCAGATGCGACCGGATCTGTCTCCGTGTGTGCAGTCACTTTGAAATGATGTTCCTCATTCACATAATGAGCCGACACCGAGGTTGCTGTCAGGCTAAGCAATAAACCCGCGGCAGTGCTTAGCAGCATTGTTTTTGAAACCTTCATTTGGTATCCTCCTCTTTTATCACTATCACTATTATTGTAAAATATATACATGTGATTACCGTGAGGAAAATGAACCTTTTTTTATAGGGTTTCTGACTCATAAACAACTTATTCCCCAAAGAGGTACGTGAGATGACTTTGCCAGCTTTGCTTTTGCGGAGCGAAATAAAAATATGTTGAATATTTAGTACATTGTTTTTTTAGTTTTGTTATTCCCTAGTTACGTCCGTTTTTCCATTTTCCATTAAAAAAGAACACTTTGTGACATGATCATTCCCCTAAATTTTGTTTTATTGGTTGCTTTCATTAATTCGATTACAAAGTTGAACATATGATGCATGGTAGAGAAACGAGAGTTGGAGGATAAGCCATGCCTAAACAGCAAACAGCAGAACTAAAACCATTTTTCCATAACAAAACAGTTTTAGTCACTGGCGGAACGGGTTCAATCGGGAGTCAAATTGTCAAACGCCTTTTGCTGCTTACACCTAAACAGGTGATTGTATTCAGCAAAGACGACAGTAAACAGTATGTCATGAGCCAAAAGTATGCGGAGGATAAGCGGCTATTATTTGTACTCGGAGATGTACGCGATCACAGAAGGGTGAATCAGGTGATGAAAGGCGTCGATATCGTCTTTCACGCGGCTGCGCTGAAACAGGTTCCGACATGTGAGGACCATCCATTTGAAGCGATTCAGACCAATCTCATCGGCGGACAAAATGTGGTGGAAGCTGCCCTTTCACACCGAGTGCAGCATGTCATTAATATCAGTACAGATAAAGCTGTATATTAAGATACTTACTACATATCTAACGAAAAAAAGAAGCTTACTCTGCCTTCCTTTCCAGAGCAGCTTCTAATAAATGTTGAGCAAATTGTTTATAAAACTCATCTAAGTCATTACTTGCTTCATCCTGAGTTATATATCGAATACTGTAATTTTCTTTCTGGACTACCTTTATTGTTTTTTTCTTTAATTCCTCATAACGTTGGTAAGGTTCCAAGGCTACACCCCCGTTTTCACAGGAGTATTATATGTATGTAATGGTTTGTCTCTTGACTGTTCTTTCTTAATTAGTTCCCCGCAAAGCTTGTTTAAATAATATGTATAATTCACTTTCTTTTTCATCGAGCGCACTTCAGTACCGATTTCTTCACAAATCGCAATCGGGATACTGGCTTTGTTTACTTTATTCTTATATGTATGTTTCAACTGTTTTTCAGCTATGTTCTTATATGTAAGGAAATCATTAATATGTACGAAATAAACTTTGTTTTCCGGCTCTCTAAATTGAAACAGAAATCCTGGAATGATGTTTGGGTATTGTGTTGCTTCCTTTAAACATTTAATCTGCTGCGACTTTATGATCTTCTCGCTAAAGGAAATAGACTTGTCCTTTGTTGATTTAAGCTCAAAAGGAAATAAGTATCCTTTAAAGTGAAGGAAACAGTCATATTTGTTTTTTGATACTGTAGCTCCCTTTTTCAAAAACATTGGATTAACATCTTTAATCCGGTAGAAGAACAGCTTCTGATCTGCTGCTGATTTTTCAATGTTCGCTTCAAAAACTTTTCCTTGATTGTTTGCTCCCAATCAATCACTCTCCTAATCTATGTTGTAGGCAAAATCTGGATATGTTAAAATTGATCTTGTATTATTCCGTTGAATGTTGGAAAGGTGGTCAAAATGAACCTATATTTAATTCCAGCGCTCGTTATTTCACTTTGTCTTAATATTGTTTTATACATTCAATTAGCAAAGAATAAAACTGCTGAATCCAATAAAATAGGATGGAAAGAAAGGATTGGACTTAACAACCCCTTAACAGCTTTGATTTGGGCTTTTCTTTGCATTTCAATAGTGTTAAGTCTCTTTGGCTTATTAGTTGGACTTTTCAATTCATAAATCCCTTAAAACATCCACTAATTTTATTTTTATTCTAAATAAAAGACCGATTTTATCTTAAATTTTTTTTGAAACACTCCTCCCAAACTCCTTCTGAAATAGAGCCATGATGGCAAAAGCTTTTAATAAACTCAGTTCCACTCTCAGTTAGTTAAATAAAAATCTCTATATGGTGAACAAATCAAACACAAAATCCATAATGTTACAATAGATAGTTCACCTTTTGTAAAACACTAATCAATTAACTAATTCCCCCATTTTGTTAAGGCTTATATCCAAAAAGATATTGATGTACAATAATAAAAAAACATAAGGAAAGCACTTAATCAATTGTGGAGGCGAATTATGGTTAACTATTTAACAACTATAAATCACGATTTACAAGGTGTCACAAAATTATTATTAGAAGGACAAACATCCCCTAATTTTAAAGCAGTCTCAACATTTTCTCTTTTTCGTGATATATGTTTATTTCTCTACGAAACTAACAAGGTCTTAAAAGAAGACGGGATAATTAATACCGATTTACCGAATATGGGAATGATTAAAGAGATTCGTCATAAAGTTAAGACTAATCAAGGTAATAAAAATAGAGAGATTTTCAATAATATCTTAAATCGACATAAAAGCTTTTTTGGCAACGATATAGACAATCTAGGTTTTTTCCTAGATAATGATGTTTTGGCTTCTAGCACGTTTTTTACAACCTTCATATTTGCTGGTACACCCTTGGAAAATCGACTTGATAAAGAATCTACCTTAAAATACCTATCTGTTGTTGGCTCGTTGACAAATGAAATTATCAGTATTATTAATCAACCGACCAACTTACCCTCAAATCCCTTAATGCTTTCAACTGAAGAAGAATATATCCTTAAAGATATTTGGGATAAACGTTTTTTTAAAGAAGACATCACATACAATATATTTTTAACTCGTCTTCTTCTTGCCCAAACTGAACTTACTACATGTGTTTGGATGAAAAATCACTTGAATCACAATTCAAAAAAGTTCAACCTTGATAAATACATATTGTTACGTTTAACATCCATAAAGCTATATGAAACAATGCGAAATATATTAGATTTACGCAATAGATTATCGCATCATTGGAGAACCTTCAATTTAAATACATTGGATAATTTAATTAATGAATATGAAAACACACATCGAGCTGAGATCAAAACTCTACGAGATATGCTTCACTATAACAATAAGGGAACTAATTTCTATGATTATATAGAGAAGAAAATTTATAAAGACCCCCAATATCCTGATAGACAAATCCACACTATTTTTAATAGTTATATCCATACTATTAGGAACTCAATTTCAATGAGCATTGACATTCAGTCATATGAAAGTATGAATGATTTTGAGAAAATAAAACGTCGTATTAAAAGTCTTTTGAAAATTAATTAAATGTGCCTTGTATAAATCAAACAGCTAAAAAGAATAGATAGGGCATGTTTTATTATACCCATCTATTCTTTTGTATTTTTTACTATTTCCCTCCCCTTATTTCCTACTTTCTTGGAAAGCCGAATTTCTCCATATTGTCTAAAACTCTTTGATGATATTCTGGGTCATCTTCTAATGAGTCATAGACAATTTTTGTTTTTATTGGATTTGTCCAAGATAAATCCAAAGTATCTTGACTGCTCACAAAAATAAGTTTTCTAACGTTATATGTCTCTATCAAATTTCTAATTAAATCTTCCCGAAGTCTTTCATTCTCAATTGATTTTAATGGGTACACAACAGCCACATGAATTAGCGGATCATGTTTACCCCAAGTTCTTTTGTTAACTGTATCTACAAACACAGTGTTGTTTAATGTTCTATATGGAGTTCCAGTTTTAAGTGCCTTTGTACTCCGCAAAAAATATGAGACATTATCCATTCCACTTGATCTAAAAAGAATATTAGCACCTTCCAAACTCTCATCCAGAGTATTTAGAACAAGCTTATGCTTTTCAAGCATATGAGTACCTGTCACAATTGCCATACGCTCTTCAGATTTCAAAAATTCCACTATTTTTTCTTTGGCCTGTACTTTACCATTCATATTATTTACCTCCATTTTTTGTATTAATTCTTTTATTATGTTTTAACATTATTAAATGATCAATGTTAATCTTTATTGAGAATGCAATTGTCCTTAATTCACCACATCCTCTTTTTTTAAAGTGCTCTAAATAAAATTAGAATTTTAATTAAATTAAATCTCGAATGTTTTAAGTTCAAATGTTTTATATGAATCTACTTCTTCACCTGGTATTACATTAACACTCGGATAATTATCATAGTCATATGGGTATCCGATACAATTCATGTGAAAGCTCGTTCCATCTTTGTCAAACTCAGCTTGTAAATGATCATGGCCACAAATCCAATGTTTAGCGTTAATAAACGGTACATCAACCATATAGCATGTGTTAGGTTCAAACGGGGAATAAGGATTGTGAACAGGTGGAACATGAGACACAAATACATCAACTTGGATGGTTTTTAATTTTTCATACCAATCCATTGATTCTTTCCACATCGCTCTTACTCCATCTACTTTGTTGTAACCATTAATACAAATGTAATTTGAGTCATTAGAAACTCCTTTAAAGAAATCCCATCCTTCAAGTCCTCTTGGAAGGTACCACATTACATCTCCTGCAAAGACTTTACCTTTGTATGTTTCAGTTGTCTTAATTAATGGCGTTACATTTTTCATGTCAGCAGCTTTTTTAATTAGATCATTCAACCTGCCTAACGAGTCTGAGTATTTTCTTTTTTGGCTCTTACTAAGTAAATAAAGATCATGATTACCATATGTAAAGTAAACCTTCTCGTATTGCTTTGCTACCTCATCTAAAACCCATAAAGTTTGTTGATTCCATTCGGTAAAATCACCGGCAATGACTAATACCTCCCCATTACCGTTTGAGATTAATCTATTTACAATTTCTCTTGTTCGCTTCTCCCACTTAATTTGATTTACATTCCAAGGTATCCAATGATTTATATGGAGATCTGATACATAGTCAATTTTCATTTTGTCCTCCCACCTTTCTTAATGAAAAAATTTATTTCTTTGGCGTGTATAAATTAAAACAATCTCTCCATAATATGATTCAAACAAGCTTGTTTTCATTACACTTTAGGAGATGAATAAGATGGCTCAACAAAGTAGATCAAGATCAAACAACAATAACGATTTACTAATTCCTCAAGCAGCTTCAGCTATTGAACAAATGAAACTTGAAATAGCTTCGGAGTTTGGTGTTCAATTAGGTGCTGAAACTACTTCACGCGCAAACGGTTCAGTTGGTGGAGAAATCACTAAACGTTTAGTTCGCTTAGCACAACAAAACATGGGCGGTCAATTTCATTAATTTATGAGGAGGATTATTCCCCTCTCTTTTTATACTTCTTCTCTAAACCTGTACTAATGGTACTGTATTCATCCAGAAACTCTCATAAAAATACCTCGATTATCAATCTAAAGCCTGCAATAATCTTCTTTCAGCCATTTATAAATTTTTTCTCCGACCTCTGTGTCATTCCATCCCCATTCTTCTGCTAATAAATGAATATCTCTCGGCAGGTGTTTATGTATATGAATTACAGATGTCGGGTCTGGTTTTTTGTCATAATAATCATAATAGCAATCGTGAATCTGATCATATACTTCTTGGTTTATCCACACATAATGACAAACCGCACACCCTGGAATTCCCTTTGGACAAGGTATTTTAACCCTATACCTGCCATTGATTTTCTATATAGCTCGTTACTCCTCTCCATAAAATACAGATTTCATTTAGAATATATCCAGCGCTCCATCACAATAAGGACATTTGCCACTACTCTTTTCGCATGTACATATATATATTTCACCTCCTATTACAATACAAGGCATAATACACATCTTACACACAATTTTCTTCTAAGCATTTAATATCTTTTTCAACTACGGAAAGGATTGCTTCGACGTGCTCTACTCTTCTATTTGCCGACATACATTTTTTCGCCGCGTTCGCTATTTCGATAACTAATCCATTAGGCGTAATTACACTCTGATAGCCATTTTGTGAAGTAGTAGCGTAGAGCTTTCTCGATACCTTCTTCGCCACTTCTAAGGCTTCGTCATGCTTTTCTTTAAAATAATCTCGCCTTTTTTGCAATTTCACATACTCGTCGGTTTTTCCCGCTTCTACAATGCTTAAAGGAATATTCATTTACATAACTCCTTTAATTTTTCGATTTCCTCGTTTGCAAAGTAACGCCACTCTGGCAAAGTTTCATCCATTAGCGTTATGTTTAAAGCAAGTGATTGCACAAACAACCCAGCTAACTTCTTCCGATCTTCTTTCAGCTGCTCATTCTCGCCAATTAAATCAGCAACAGTACAACGTAGTTCCTTAACTTCCTCGCTCATTTGCCCACCCCAAGAAAATTACTAAAAAACGAACACATATTCGTATTTATGTGGTACAATATACCTGAATTACATAAAGGAGGTTTGATCTATGACTCGTATCATAAAAAATGCTGCTACAGTATTCGCATTCCTTGCTGTACTAACATTCTTCTGGAAAGTCATACCTACTCTTGGTGGACGCTAATTATTAGCGTCCCTTTTCAAATCTCATTCAATTCTTGTTTCAGCTCAAAGAACTCATCATGAAGACCTTTAAATTTATTCTTATTTATGTATGCTTTTTCGTTAACCGGCTCAAAAAGGTCTAAATACTTTCTTTTATTTCTTCTAATAATTCGTAAAGCAATTGTGCAGCTAACCCATTCTTCATCATCCAATTGGGTTAAGACTTCGCTTAGTTCGAATAAGAATTCAAGCTTCTCTTTGTTTTGCTGAGTTTCAAGTCTTAAAATATCCCTCTGCTTTTCAAGTAAAGTTGTTTCAATTTGATATTTCTTTTCCTCCAAGGCTCTTATCTGTTCGTTTGTGCTATGTATTTTGTCTCCTACCTCCAATGAATCACCTCCTTAAAGAATAAAATATCATTTTTAAAAAATGTATATTTTTTGTTTTTGTATATTGGATAAAAAAACTGTCATTTCTTCATCTTCTATTATTATTTTATACATATTATTTGTATTTGTCTATAGTTATTTTATTTTCATTCTTAAATCCATTTACTTAGCCCTGACAAATCCCTCTGTTCATACGAAGATGTTTTAATAACCCGTTTAAAATATAAATTATTTTGACTTTTCTGTGATTTTATTCTATCCTTACCTTACACTATATATAGGAGGCTTTATTTATGAAAAAATCATTTTTATTCTTGTTCTCCTTTTTGTTGGTATCTTCAGTATCATTATCTGTCTCTACTGAAAATGCTCAAGCAGCAGACTTTTCAACCCAAAACAACAAATGTAATTGTATACTTAACTAAAATACATAAAGGTTGTTGAGAGAGTTTATTTCAACAACCTTTATTTATGAATACAAATTGGTTAAACCGCTACCTCAAATAAAAGCTTGTCGCCATGCTTATAGTTGATTAACTTGAAATCATCAATTGTAAAGTCATAAAAATCTTTAACTTCGGGATTGATCCATAATTCAGGTGCTTCAAACTGTTCTCTTTCGATTTGAATTTTCAAATTGTCTATATGACGTGTGTACACATGGCAATCCCCAATGTTAAAGATATATTCACCAAGCTCATAACCTGTGACTTGAGCAATCATGCGCTGCAACACATTATACTGAAATACATTGAATGGATTTCCCAACGCCATATCATTGCTCCGTGCTCTTACCTCCAGATGGAGTTTCCCTTGTTTAACGTACCATTGGGTCTCGTATACACATGGTGTTAAGGCCATTGAGTCTAATTCATCAGGATTCCAAAGCATTGTAATGTGTCTCCGTGAAGATGGGTTGTTCTTCAATTGATGCAGAAGATAATCAACCTGATCCACTTTTTCTCCATCTAGATTTCTGTTTTTCTTGCTCAACTGAAATCCATAAGCATTTCCGATGGTGCCGTCTTCTTGTATCCACTGATCCCAAATATGTACGCCCATCTTGTTTAATTCAGTAACATCGTTAGATTTTAGCTGCCAAATCCAGAGCAACTCTTTAATGGCTGTTTTCCAGGCAACCTTTTTTGTCGTTAAAATAGGAACCTCTGAGTTGTCAAACCTCATTTGCTTACTAATCACGCTTAGTGTATGAGCCGGTGTTCCATCAGAGTCCCATTTGGTTCTTACATTAAATTCTTCGTCTGAGATTCCATTATTTATAATGTCATTTATGATTGAGTTGTATTGTTTATCGAATTGAGTCATTTAAAATTAACTTCCTTTCATTTACACACTTTGGTAAGATATTCTTAGTTATAAATTGGAAAGGGATGGTCAGTTATGCCTGTTTATAAGTATAAGCCGGAGTTTGTTAGCGAAGTTATTGAGTGTAAAACTGAAAGATTAACAGATTCCATCGAAGCTAGGTACTGTTTATCGATAAAGTTAAACAACTCTTTAGACTCCTCTTTTGTTTATATAATGTTAAATCCAAGTATGGCAGGCAGGGATATTTCTGACCTAACCATAAACAAGCTTTGTAAATTCAGCCACACCCTTAACGAAGTAGGTACAATACATATTGCCAATCTGTATCCCTTTTATGAAACCAATTCTACAATGTTATCTTCTCTAATTAAAAACTTACAACACGAAAATACAAATTTATTTGATACAGTAATGGCAACTAATCGGCAGGTATTGAGCTCCCTTGTAAGAGACTCAAAAAAAGTCGTCTTGGCTTGGGGAGATTGCCCTGATTTATTTGATAGGCAATTCCATAAAAAACAATGTAATGACTTTATGTTGTTGCTTAAAGAAGCGAATCAGAATCAGGTTTATGTAATAAAAACTCATTTTGACAAGCTTCTAACTGTGAAAAACTCTCCAAGACATCCTTCAAGACCTATGCTAAAAGGGCTTGAGCCGTATAATGAGTGCAGCTAAACACAATTTCAAATTATATGAAAAATAATACTCAAAGCAAAGATAAGGTTCCCAAAGACATAAGCCAAATAAATATACCTACTATGGCTCACTGTTTCGCCCTCCAACACGTCTAAAACCTTAAACATGCTTAGGACTGTGTATATAACTGAAAATGCTGTCCAACAGAGTATAAGGATATTTTCATGCATAATTAAACCGTTATATGCCAAGGGGATGATTAAAGAACTCCCCTTAAGCAAAGTAAACAGGTAAATTAAATTCTTATTTCGTTTCGCATCTTCTGGAGTTGAATTATCAAGTACACTCTTTACTTTTATATACGTATTGCTTTCCCCTCGCATAATCAACCTGACCTCATTAATGTTTAATACAATTAGATAAGCTGATAGAAATAAAGTTACATATGTTATAGTAAACATCTCCTAATTTTATATTTGTGTTGGGTTGGCTATTACTCACCCACAAACTCTATACCGTTAATATTTGCTTTTATTCAAATAGCTCCCCCTTTAAAATCATTCACTTGATCAGCAATGTTTTCTTTAATTGTATGTGGCAACTGATCAATCCCTTTTATAATCCGTTTCTGACCAGTTTTCCTAATTTTTGTAGTCATCTCTTTAAAACACTCTAAAGCAATATCTGAGATTTCATCATATAGCCCCTGAATTTTCACTAATACACTTAAATATTCTTCGTCACCTTCTTCAAATAGCGACAACCCTTCTTCAAGTTTGTTGATCTTTTCAATACTCTTTATTATTTTATTTTTATCCTTAAACAATTAATCACCCACCCAGTTTTGGTCATGCATCTTCATGAAGTTAGCTGCTGCCTTCTTGTTTCTCAGGTCTTTCTCGTACTCAGTAACTTGTCTCATATGTTCAATAAATTCATCTTCAAGTCCTTGTAACTGAAGAAACCCAAAGCAAAGACCGTGCCTATAAAGCATGTCGTCATATTTTGCTTGTAAATCTCTTTCTTTGCTGTTAATAATCTCTTTCCTCCTTAAATATTAGATAAAAGTATTCTTTTATTCAGAAATATTCCCAACAAAAATCTTTTATGGTAAATTTAAAGGAGTGTTATTTTGCGTAAAATATTCAAAACCATTAGTTTATTAATTATATTGTTATTATTATTTTATTCTTTCTTCAGTTCTAACTCACAATTATTTGTGTGCGCTCAGTTAATCTTAATCGCATTCTTGATTGGATTTGGAATTAACTGTTTTGTAAAAAAAGATCGGTATAAAGGCACTCTATACTTCGTCATTGCACTATGTAACACAATTATCAATTTTGATCATATAAGGGAATTAATTCAGAGCATTTAACTTATACATATTAGGAGGTGGGAAATTTCCCACCTTCTTTATTGTATAGGAACTAATATTTCACATAAGTGATTATCAATCATTTGTGAAGTATATCTCTCTATAATTGGTTCTTCTCTTATAGTTAGACTATTTTTTTCTATTTCAGAGAAAATAATGCCCCAAAATTCACTTACTGCCTCTTTTGTATGGTCAAGCAAGAAAACAGCGTATTTCCCTCCAGGTAACTTACTAACTTGAGCTGGTTGCGGCACATTAAAATCTTTATTTATTACAACGCATACATCATAACGGCATTCCTCTTTAGGAGTAATACTTGGATTATCTTGTGGAATCCCTAAAATTACAGAGTTATGAAATACACCATTCACCTGTGCCCACTTTTTAAAAGATTCCATTAGTTCTTTGTTTTGCTTGCCACCATACTCTCCAACATTTCGGAAATATGCAATCCTTGATTCAGGTAATTCTTCAATAGTTATTTTCATACTTTAATCCCCCTTCCTAGAAAAAGGTAATATGATTAAAAATGTTTTTCAAGAAAATTTTTAACAAAATCTAATTACTTCGTTCCAGTTGATCCATGCCCACCTCGATCATCGTTGCCTAGATGGTCTACCTCGATCAAGTCAACTACCGGCATCTTCTTCATAATTCTAAATTGACAAATCCGATCTCCCTTTTTAATCTCAGTATCACGTAATGCATAAGCAGGAAAGAACCAGAAATCGTTGTCTCCCTTATATGACTCATCGATAACACCCATTGAATTTGTTTGAATAACGCCAAAGTTTTTATATGTACTGGAACGAGGAACGACATGTGTTTCGTAACCTTCAGGCAACTCCATGGCCACACCTAATGGGATAAGTTTAAATTCATCTTTTTTGATCGCTACATCTTCAGCTGCACGAAGATCGATCCAGTCTCCCTTCTCAATTTTGCTGATTCTTGTTTGTGTTTCATCTAAGTATTTGATTTTAATTTGCATTATTTAATAGCCCCTTTTGTTTTTGGTATGTAAGTTCTTGTATTGCATTCTTCAGTTAAGCAAACTGTTCATTATTGTTCGAACTTTGCCCTCAACTCTTCATATAGCTTACGATCGCGTTCTTCTTTCTCTTTGAGATACTTTTCTCTTTCAGCATCTTGTTTCTTTTTTAGCTCATTCTCGTACTCTTCCCACTCTGTTTCATCAATCACTCCTTTGACATGCAAGTCTTTTTTCAAGGGATGTAATATCTTCTTAGCTTCATGCGGGTATAATATTCTGGTCTCATAGCCATCATCCCAGTCAGATTGTTGACAAACCATAAACACGCCTCCATCTTTAGTTATAATCGTTGTTTGCTCACAAAATTGATTTGCCCAAACATAAGCAACTTCTTTTCCGATTAACCCTTCCTGATTTTCAATGAAATACATTTATTTGCTCCTTTAAATTTAAGTTTGTTTAAAATTACCCTTTTATCGTAATTCCTTTAGTAACTCATCAAGTTCATCAGGCTTAAAACCAATACTTCGGTTTACTTCCTCTCCTTGATTACTCAACAAAATGGTTACCGGTACTCCCATAACACCAAATCTAGCTGCCACTTCTGGTTCCTGTGTAACGTCAACTGTCTCAAATTGAATATTTGCTTGTTCTAAGTAATTGGACACCATTTTACATGGATTGCAATTAGGCTGCTCTAATTTAATTACTCTCATCGAATACATCCTCTCTCGTTAAAAATAAAATCTGAATCCTTTAATGGCTCCACTGTTGCTTTTTTGTATCCATTCCCTTTAGTTGAAAAGAAGTCATGGGATTTGGTCTTAGTGCTCAATCCATTAATAACAATTGGGTTAACATCTTCTTCCTCAAACAGATGATCGAATCCCAGATTGTTTAAAGCTTTATTAGCATTGTATCTGATGAATTTCTTAACATCTGGAGCTAAGCCAACTTGATCATAGACATCTTCTGTATACTCTAATTCATTTTCGTAAAGCTCCTGCAGTAAGTTTAAAGCCCATGCGTACAGTTCTTTTTGCTTCTCTTGCGTTTGCTTCTTATAAATTTCTTGAGCTAACAATCCGACATACACGCCGTGAATCGCTTCGTCTCTAATACCCTTAGTTCAACCGAGTTCGCTACTTTCGGTTCGTTGCTCTGTCGCAACCGCCTTACGTTACCGTAAGGAGCAGACTATATCATCATCCCTGTAGGATGCCTCCCGTTTCGATTTAAGGGGTTCTCACCCACGCCAATAGCTTGCGCCCTACTCGTTTTGCGGAATTTCGCCGCCTATGCGATAGTCGTTGAACGTTCTATGCGATCCCATAAAGTCTTCCATCTTCTTTTATGTCGAATTAGACTAACGTAACGAGGATGAAGGCTGTATTTTTCACCAGCTTCAACATTGTTCATTCCAGCAATCAAATCATAGATTAAATTTGTTGCCTCCATATTAGTGAGCTTTGACATTGAATTACTTTCTCCAGGTTGTCCTGACATTAATCCAATTTTCATTGCATGTAGAGTATTTTCTTTAGGTGTAACTATTTCTAAGTTCCGAACGTGGTTGTTTAGTTTATTTCCATCTATGTGGTTTACAAACATTCCTTTTGGTATATCATGAATAAAATATTTTGCGACTAACCTATGTACTAAATAGTTCTGTGTTCCTTTTTTCGGATGCGTGTATCCTATCATTTCATAGCCATGTGGAGTAATAAATGTCTTTCTTGGTTTCTTTAATTTTTTTGATATGATAACTCCCGTTTCCGTTATCCACCAAGGTGCTTCTTCGACTTCTTTCCTTATCATTTTCACCTCCTTTGGGTTCGCATAGCTTCGCTGCTGATTGTCCTAATAAGGATTTTCCAGCAATTAGAGAGGTTCACATTTGCCGTTGCCGACAAAAGGGACTATTAAATAATCAGGTTAATGATCTCTCCACTTTGCATTAACTTTCCTTGTCCATAAAAATAAAGTGGGTAATAAAATCCTGAGTAAAAAAGAAAACTCTCCAGAAACACAGATGCAACCATTGCTCTGAATAAGGAAATTTCATCGCTCTTCTCAACTGCTTTATAAATTGAAACAATTGTTCTAGCCTTCTTTTGAAGAAACCTATTGTTTTTCACCCATTCGAAGACTTCATTGATCTTCTCGGTTGGAGCCAAAGTTAGAAAGATGTTGCTGTACGACTTCGCATGGACAGCGTTCTCCATCATCGCCATAAAGTTCAGCACCGCTTTCCGCTGGTGGCCGTCTACGTGTTCAGCCACGATCGGCATCCCCGTATTCCCCTGCTCTGTATCAAGAAGCGTAAGTCCGGCCAGTACCTTCATATAAGTGTCCTGCTCATTTTTTCCGAGGTACTTCCATGTGAGGAGATCGCCGTTTAAAGCAATCTCTTCCGGAAGCCAGAACTGTTTCACGTTTTGGTTATAGAACATTTGGGTAAAATCGTCTTCATGCTTTGACCAGTTTGCTGCGTCATAAATTTTTGTCAAAAATATTCTCCTATCTTAAAAAATTTTAGATTTGACACTGTAAAACCACCCTCTTTGAAGCCCTTATATACGGGGTAACAAAGCCCCTAAAATTATAAGAGGATGGTTTTACTTATGAATAATAACGTTCAAAAAATTATCTTTATGTTCCTTGTTAATCTAGGGCTATCACTGTGTTTTGAAGGAAATTTAACAAATGCTATTTTAATGAATATCCTTCTTTTAATTTCTGAACTATTATATGAATACTATTTTTATAGAGTTAATCAGACAACACAAGATAGACATGAATCCTGACCAGTATCCTTAGTTCTCGCATAGTACAAGGTCTTAATTCCTCGATGATGAGCGTAGAGATCTATTCTATTCAGGTCTCTCGTTGTCATCGTATCTTTCAGGAACAAGGTAAATGAAATTCCTTGATCGACATGCTGCTGAATCGTTGCAATAAGATCAACTACCTTAAACATATCCATGTCGTATGCTTCTTTGTAGAAGAACCAATTCTTAGCCGATAAACCTGGCATTGGATAATATGTCTTACTGTTTCCGTATGTCCGTTCCTCAATTCTCTCCATAATTGGCATTACACCTGCTGTAGATGATTGAACATATGAGATGCTTCCCGTAGGCGCAATAGCTTGTCTATAGGAATGATAAAGACCATATTTCATTACATCCTCTTTAAGCTTCATCCAATCTTCAATGTTAGGAATATGTTGATCTCCAAATAGCTTTTTAACCTTTTCATACTGAGGGCTATAATCATTTGTTACGTACTTTTCGAAATACTCACCTGATTTGTAAGTTGAACCATCAAACTTATAGTATGTCTCCCCTGTTTCTCGTGCAATTTCCATTGAACGCTGCAGAGAGTAGAAGTTAACCATCATAAAGTATGTATTAACAAAATCCTTAGCTTCTTCACTTACATATGCAATATTATTTTGAGCTAGAAATCCGTGAAGGTTCATCTGCCCTAGACCAATTGATCTCATTAGTGTATTTGCTCTCGCAACTGCTGGAGCATTTACAATGTTTGTTTTCCTTGTGACAGTTGTCAGTGAGTCAATTGCTATTCTGACTGTTGAAGCAATTGATTGATTACTCATTACATTTACAATGTTCATTGAGCCAAGATTACAAGAGATGTCTAATCCAATTTCATCCTCTTTATCGTAATCCGTATAAACTGATACTTGTGATGATTGGAGGACTTCAGAACACAAATTTGAAAACTTCACTTTTGAAATATGTTCATTTGGATGCACTTTATTTACATTGTCAGCAAACATGACATATGGATAACCAGATTCGCTTCTTAGAATGGCCAATTGCTCTAACAGCTTTCGAGCATTTCCCTTTGATTTTCTAATCCTAGGGTTTTCGACAAGCTCATCATACATTTTATTGATGTCTAACTCATCAAGATACTGTCCATATTCCTTGTATACTGAATGCGGATAGAACATGTAATAATCCTTGTCTTCCCTTGCCAATTCAATAAATTTATCTGGAACAACTACGCCAATAGACAGTGTTTTAACTCGGACATCTTCATCTGCTGAGATTTTTTTTGTATCTAGGAAGTCTATAATGTCTGGATGGAAAACACTTAGATAAACTGCTCCTGATCCTTGTCTTTGCAGATCATTCAAACGTGTTCGCTAAGCACGCCCCGCCATATGGCTGCTTCATGTTACCATGAAGGTTAGACTATATCTTCACCCTTTAAGGGCGCCTCCTGTTTCGACTGCCAATAGCTTGCAGCCTACGCCTTACGGCTAGTCGTTGCACGTTCAAGACTTAGTCTTGCTTCGCTCATGATTGTCCCTGTAGGAGTTCCCATGAATTAAAGAGGTTTTCGATCATCATTGCTGATGAAAGGGGCCAAATCAACCCATTTGATCGGCATATCTGAAGGCATTATCTAGAAGTTTCATAACACCTACGACACCTTTAGTCGCATTCTCTACGTCTTTAATCGCTTCACCTTTGGCTCTTAGTTTGTTTAGATTTAATGCTACTCCTCCACCTAGCTTAGAAAGCTGCATGGAGATATCAATAGCACGTGAAATATCATTCAAACTGTCGCCTACTTCAAGTAAGAAGCAGCTCACCATTTCACCTCTTCGCTTACGTCCAGCATTAAGGAAAGTAGGTGTTGCCGGCTGATACTCTTGTTTCATCATAGTATGTACTTCCTCAACAGCTTTCTCATAATCACCATCAGCGCAATATAAAGCCACAATTGAGACACGATCCTCATACCTTTCCAGGATCTTTGTTTTATCGTTTGTCTTCAATGCGTAGTCATTGTAGAACTTAAACGCGCTCATAAAAGATGGGAATCTAAATTTGTAACTGTAAGCAATCTTATAAATTGATTTAATCTGTTCAAATGTGTATTGATCTAAGAATTCTTCTTCGTAATAATTATTTTTAATCAAATAATCAAGTTTCTCTTTTAGATCATGGAAAAAGACTGTGTTTTGATTAATGTAATCAACAAAGTAACTATGTACGGCCTCCTTATCCTTTTGGAATTGATACTTCCCATCTTTTTGAATCATGATCTCATTATTGAGCTTGATCCACTTTGGTATTGTGTTTGTCAATAAGTTGTACCTCCTGAATGATCTTCTGTAAGTCATGTTTCGTTCCACTAAGTTCAAATTTTAATAACAATGGTGTGTGGAACTTAGCTGAAAGCTTGTCTCCAGCTAAACCATAGTTATCACCCCAAACCTTGTTACCACTAACAGCAACTCCCCTTATTTTATTTTTATTCTTATTGATAAAACTCAAAGTCCTTTCAGGTACTTCCCCAAAGCCTATCGTATATGTAATATGTATGAACTCTTGAGTGATGATCGTATCATCAGTTATTTCAATTGCCTCAATGTCTAACTCTTGTTGCAACGCTTTTACAAACCTTCTTACATTGCCAGTTTTACTCTCATATGTAATGATCACTAATCGTTATAGGCTCCTGTAATTAATCTTGTAGTTGCACATTCAGCTTCATTTTCAACATGATTAAATACTTCTGATATCTCACGATTAATGTCGCCCATTTCCATGTAGCCCTGTGCCATACTTTCATATAAGGAACTCTTCTTAACTGGAACGTAATCATCTAGATTCTTTTCTAATTCAACAAATTGATTTCCCTGTTGGTCAGTTGCAATAATCTCTCCTTTTAATACAGGAAAAGATTGCCCATCAGCTAAATGAATATGAGTGTTCTCATCGGCTATTGTAAAGCTAATAATGTTCTTCTTTTTTACATATTGTTGAGTTGGATCAATACGTCTAGCTGCCCCCATTTTACATCTCCTTATTTTTTGTTTTTAATTTGAATAAAGCTGTGATTTTATTCAGATTTAATCCGTATCTATTTGCCCTCCTCACTCTTCTTCAATCGTCCATCCATTTAATCTTGCGTACTTTAATTTTCTTGAATATCTATGTTTCCACTCGTCCCACCTTTTCGTTTCCCCGAGCGTAGCGAATGGATCTTGGTTTTTCTGTTTTAAGAGAATTTCACCAACCCATCTAGGAACTGACGGTTTATAGTTACTTTCCGACATCTATTCGTCCTCCAATTACAAATTTCTGTATCTTCCTTTATTATTGTTTAGGCCATCCTTCTCCAAGGAGCTTTTTAGCCTCTTCAACATCTGTAAATCTCTCAATTTTGTGTCTATAGTCATCGATCCACCGGTAAACACATACAGCATTTTCTTCTACTTTCATGACAGTATATTGCTGCATAGGATCTTCTAAAAGGTGAAGCTTCTGATCTTTATAAAATCCTTGAATCATATAATATCCTCCTCTTATTTTATTGAATTTCTCTTACTTCATGCGGTACTCCGCTTTCTTCCTGAGCATATACAGCATCATTATGAGCCTCAATTGTATCATCATAAGTATTAACAAGTGTTCCCATGCAAAAAAGTCCGTATTTTTTATTCATCTTTATCATCCTCTTAATTTATTTTTATTCTTTAAAGTAAACTTCCATCCATAATCAAAACTCTTTCTTCATTACTTTGAAGTTCTTCGAGAACATCTGATATTGGGGACAGCTCTTGATCCTCGGTTACTGTTCGACTGTGTTTAACAGCTGCGTACAACATACCAACTTCTTTGATCTCATCTCTTAAGTTCCCGTCATCGTCCGCAACTTCTTCTGTATATAGCTTCAATGCTTTTTCCTTTGTATTAGCTTTAATTAGTGCATAATATGGGTCACACACCTCAAAAAATTTCATGTTATTACATCAACTCCTAATTTATTTTTGTGAACCTTTTTATCTCTTTTCCATCAACCACAACTGTTCCAAAGAACATGTCTTTAGGCCTTGCCCACAGAATGCCCTCCATGTCTTCATATGTAACAAGCTTCTCTTCTGTCTCAGTATGAATTGCCTCTCCAATAACCTTATATAGACCGCCTTTATAATGTTTAAACCGACAACCGATCACATTGTATGTATCTATTTACTTCACCCCCTTTTAAGCTTCCTCTAAATGAAACAATAAAACATTCTTATAAAAGTCTACCTGAATTTCATTCTCTGTATCTTCTCCATTAACACAACACTTAAAAGGAGTGTCCCCATAAAATTCAAGCTGTTCTTGTAGTACCTCAATAACATCGCTAATTTTAGGATTAATTAATTTACCATTGCTCTCATCGTAAGCCATTCCTTCTTCCTCCTTTCTCTATAAAATCATCCTTTTATTCAATAATCCTCTTGAGGGACTTTAATATAATTTGGAGCTTCTTCTAACATCTCATCAAATATTGCGTCAATTACTTCCTGAAATACAGTTAAACCTGTTTCACTATTTGTTGAGGTTTCATTAATCTTTTCAGCAAACCCTTTAGCAAATTGTCTTTTGTATTTAACCTTAATTGATTCATCCCAGTTGTTTGGGTTATTGTTAAATGCCACTTCTAACAAATCGATCGGTAGAGTAATGACTACATTTTTCCCTTTGACTTTCGCATAATCCATGCTTTCCATCTCCTCTTTTGTTTAAAATAAAACTTTTAAAGTGATTTTCTTAGCAAGGCTGCTAAATTGTCTAAGATTTTTTGCCTGTTTTCATTCTCTGAGATTGACAAGCTTACATCATTTATTTCTTGAATCACACAACCCTTATCATCAACTCTCTTAATATTGACCTTTGGATTTTCATTAAGTGTTAAACCATATGTAACAAAATCCCCTAAATCCCGTACTAAAGCTCTACCAGACATTATTTTGTTTTCACATACACTTTCTTTCAGATCGTATGTACCTTCGTATTCGATCAAGAGTTTGGCCATATTCCTCCACCTAACTCCTTTCAATAATATTTTTTCGTCTAAAGGTAACGAGAGAATTAATGTCAGTTGCCTTTAATTATTTTCAGATTCCTCCTTCGTTAAATAAACAGTGTGCTCACATACAGAACAATCAAGGCTAAAGCTGAATGAAGTAAAGACTTACCGGCTTTCTTGAAAATGTTCTCATCTTTTTCCTGATCTGACCGTTTTACACCTTTGACAAATACGTTGAGTAAAACACCAATAACAAATGCATGAGGTAAAGTGACATGGACATTTTGAATATTGTATGTATCAATAAGCAATGGATTTAACACATGATTCAATCCGTAATAAACAATGAGTGACATAGTCAACGCTTCAACAAAAATAAGTAATCCAACTACAATTAACGAACCTGACCCCATAAAGAATCCGCTCCAAATATCTTTCTTATTCAATAAATATCTCTCCTTTATTCTTTTTTAGTTAGCCTCTTCCACCAGGAAGTTTTTATCTGTCTTTGATTTTGAGTATCATTGTTTTTTGCTTTCTTATTATTGTGTTCTGCGCATTCCTTCAAGCTTTTTTCATCTACAATTGTCTTAACCACTCTGTCAGTTTGATATGTCCACTCGTTATGTATGTTTCGCTGCCTGTCAGTCACTATGACATATTCATTAAGTCCAGGTATATAAACTTTACCTCCAATTTCTATAGGCTCAATATCTATATAGCCCTCGAAGATTGATTCAGTACGAGTTATCTTACATACTGGCTGAGTAATCCACCTCTCTGTACCTGGGGCACGGTGTGAGTAATAACTTTCTATCATAACCAATCCTTCAATCGTTGCTTTATGGCGTCCCACTTATTCACCTCCTTATAAGTCTCTTTAAAAATTGAATTTTATTTAGATTACTTTGCAAAAAACCGTTCCAGTTTCTCGTGCAACCACCTCTTTAACTACCCATTCGCTTCCAACGGGATAGATAATGTGCCCCCAATAACCTTGCACTTCCTTTGTGACTCTAATTTTGTCTCCTTTTTTGGCACTCATATTGATTCTCTTCCACCCCATTATTTGTTTTGATTTGTCGTATACTGCGCTTGCCCGGGAAATTATGAATATTTCTTTGAGGTTTATTTCCCTTTTATAGATCCACCAACATCAGACCGTCTAACCCATACACCTTGTCTCTTTCAGTTAACTTTCCATTCTCTCTCATTATCTTCAATGCATTTTCTGCTTGTTTACGGTTTGAATAAATATGTGGGTGGTAACCATAAAGGTATTTCCCCCCACTCTTTGCAGCAATTACGAACATATTCATTTATCGACTCTCCTTATCTCTCTTAAATTTAGACAAAAACTTCATTTTTTCTTATATAGACTTAAATCCATGTCGAAATATATCGTTCCGCATATCATGTTCTATCTCCCTAAAGGAGGTGGAAATATGGGATTCTTCGGTGGATACTCTAACGGAAATAACGGTTACTCAAACGGTTATGGCAGCTCCTTCGCTTTGATCGTGGTGCTATTCATTTTGTTAATCATTGTTGGAGCTTCCTTCTTTGGTGGTTATCCAGAGGGTGTTCCAATCTAGTTTGGTATAAGCACCTCTCTGTTCGACAGACGCCATAAGAATTTTTTATGGCGTTTTTAATTTTGAAAACAAATCACGATAAAAGGAACATTTTATCCACTTATTTTGCATTTGTTGTTTATCCTTAAATATTCTAATGTCTTTTTAACGCTTAAATTACTGCATTCCTTCTTCACTTTCTCGGAATAACCCTTTGCACAACCTTCACAACAATTGAAGTCTACATAAGTTTTATCATCGCTGATTCTAAGACAAATTGTTTTTCCGTTTATGTACTCTTTACAGATGTCACATATATGATTCATTACCCCTCTCCCTTCACTCTAAGTTATTTTAATTATATACATATTATTTGTATTTGTCTATTGTTTTTTTATTTATTTTTCAAGAAGAGTAGGAGAGTTTCCTCCCCTACAGTACAATACGGCTGCTGCTAATGGTCTTCAGCTCGTTTATGAAATACACGAACAATTATTGCCGCTATGAAGAATAAGGCAAACAAACCAAAAGCCATTGATCCATTCTTTAAAATTATCCCAAAGATCAACAATGCACAACCAGACAAAATAAATAGTATTTTACTTAAGATATTGATCATTTACACTTCTCCATACAATCAAAGAATGCATTTACACCAATAATACCAGCAGTATTTACACAAGCATAACAAGCAGTTCCTGCTGTTGCTGGAACACCAGCTGTGCATGCAGCTCCACATAAAATAGCTAAACCAGTAATTGCCCATTGGCTAATATTCTTATCACCTAAGCAATCTGATACACATCCAGTCCAACTCTGAGTACTCATCATGTTAGATGAGCTTGTTTGATCTTCTAAAGATTTTTCTGTTTCAAAGACACCAGACTTGTCTTCATCCTTAACGCCATTAACCCAATAACTCATTTCGTTTTGAGTGCTGCTGATTTTCTTCATATCAACTTCATAGTATTCTTCAATATTCATATCGCTATCAAATGAAACATTGAATGAACTAACTCTATCTACTTTTTCAGTGTCCACGTATAAATAGGAAACTGAATAAGTTACTGTACCATCATCATACTTGATAGCCCTAACTGATGCATTATCAAATACTTTTTCGTTTGATTTATGATACTTAATGTCTCCGTCTTCAATTGCCTTATTTGCCTTTGAAAGAAGTTCTTCCTTAGTCTTTTTGCTCACATCAATAGTGTGATCTGCAATAAATTCTGCTTCTGATTTTACCTTACCCTTGTCAATATTATCTGTTGAGATTGTACTCTTTGCATCACTATTCTGAGGAAATGTTGCAAAGGCCAGCACAAATACGGCAACTAATGCTAAGATCGTTCGATAAAAAGACTTGTTCATTAAAATAACCCCTTTGTAAAAATATAATTCTCATCTGGCACCAATACTTATCAAACAGACAATCTCATAAATCACCTTCTTTCTTTAATAAATGCTACCAATCATATAAATAATTGTTAAGAAACAAAGGCGATTTTGAATAATAAGTATCACAGATGTCATTAACTCAAAGGGATATTGCTCACCTTTATAAACAACTTATGTAATTTTGTAATTCGTTAGATTTAGTAAAAACCTCACCGAATTTTTTGTCTATCGTTTTCCATTGCCTTTCAGTTGTTGAAGGCAACTCATTTTCAAGGTATATGAACAACTCATCGATTTTACTGCTAAGTTGATCCACATTTTGCACGAGAGTTTCTTTTATTGGATCAGATATTCGCATGGAGCCGTCCTCCCTTATGAAAAGATAGTTATAGCCTTGCCGTTGTCATTTTTTATGTATGGAGAATATTTTCGTTCAAGATAATTCCTTGATCTTCCTTCTCCCAGACTTACATTATAAATATCCCTTACCTCATTTACTTCGTATGCTTGTTCTTTTGCATGCTCAGGTGATAGCGCCTCAATAACTAGAGACGCATTTTCACCTTTGCTGTCTTTACACCTTACATAATACTTTTTCAATAAACATCCCTTTATCCTTTCGTTTTTTCTTGAAACAATTTAATGAATCAAGCCTCGATATGTATTTGGTTTAATATTGTGTAGATCGATTTGGTTAGTTAACCGCTCGATTTCCTTACTCATCGCATAACATTGATCAACATAAAATTTCTTTGGCATAATCACAAACTGGCCATCTTTAAATCCTTCCGCACCGGCTTCTTGCATTGCTGCTGGAAAGATATCAATTAGACTCCCTTTCTTAAAGCTCTCAATATACTCATCTACTGAAATAGTGTGCAAAACCTTAGCTAATACTCCATTGGTCTTTTCATCGTTATGTACGTAAATGCTTTGTGTATGTGGTTCAATAACTACAAAATCCAGAGCGTTTACCAAGTCAATTTTTTCTTGATCAGTTAGCATATTCACTCCCCTTTTAGATACGATTTGAAAAACTCACTTAAGTTATCAGCCATAGCTGCAGCAACTTCAGAAAAGTATTTATGTCTTTTCTCCTCTGATTTCAAAAACTCAACTGTCGTTTCTGCAATTTCTTTAATCCTGTCTTCTTTGATATTTCCATTCCTAACACGCTCTTTAATCTCCTCTGTCTCTTTTTTTAGGGACTCTGGGTAACTATCCAATCGATCTACTCCTCTAATTTTAAATTTGTATAAAAGACAAATTTTATAGCGATTTATATAAAGGGAAAACAGTCCTGTCAACCTCATAAAGATAAACCTCTATATCTCTCCTATCTAGATTCCAGAAGACATTTTTCACAATAAAGCACCTCTTATCATTTATATCTGATGACAGATCTCCTCCTACAATATAGTCACCTGTACGAGGCACCATTGACTCTAATCTTAGGTGGTTTCCTTCCCCATCCTTACTATATGTAAGCTCACTCAAAGAACTGCCAGTTTTACAATCATTAAAAATAACTAACCATTTAACTTCCATTTCACAACCTCATTTCGATAAAATTGATCTTTTAAACTAAAATTTGATCAAAGGTATTGTCATATTTATTAATTAAAGAAGGTATAGGCACTTCTTTTTCTTCGTTTAAATTTATTCCTGAGAAGATATGGCTAATAACATTGACTGTCCAGCCATTTCCTAACATTTTCCCTCGCTCTGTTTTGGAGACACCTTGAGTGTAGTTAATGGGTACCCCTTGGAGCCTTTCACATTCATTTATCGATAGCTTTCTATAATTTTTATGATCTTCAGTTATATTCAAATCAAAAAGACTTGCACAAATCGTCGGACAATTACCACTAATATCGTAGACCCTTCCTCGTTGCCAAGTTTGTTTACCTCTTTTGTCTCTTGGATTTATTGTAATAATCCCATCTCTACTCATTGTTGGCTTGTAGACTGTTCTATTTAAGAAGAAATCTATGTTTTTATCAAACTCCATGCTTCGATCAATAATGTCTTTTATTTTATATTCTTTATCAGGAAGGTCTCCAATAGGTATGTTTGTCCAATAGTATCGTTTTCTAATGTGTCCAGTAAAATTTCTACTGTCAATTAAAATTCTTTTTACACCTAACTCTTCATCAATCGCATCTGCAATTAAATTAGACATTTTCACATTTTCAAAAAGAAAGTACTTTGGCTTTAATATGTTCTTTATTCGAACAAAATCAAAGAATAATTCACTTCTTTTATCTTTAAAGTTTAATTTCTTCCCAGCAATAGAGAATCCTTGACAGGGAGACCCGCCTATCAATAAATCGATTTGGGGGAGACTACTTAAATCAATTGATTTTACATCACCCAGTTGAATAGTGTTTGGATAATTCTTTTGTGTTATTTCAATTGCATTTTTATCTATTTCACTAGCAAAATATTTATTAATAATCAGACCTGCTTTTTCAAGTGCGATTTGACCGCAACTCATTCCATCAAATAAGCTAAGAACGTTCAATGTATATCCTCCGGTAATTTTATTTTCATTTTGAATAAAAGAGATATTTTAAAGTAATTTTCGTTCAATCTCTTCCCAGTTCATAACACGAATAAATCTGTTGTCATTCCTGTTATGGGGAGCATCAAATAGAATCTTCATTCCTTCAAATGATTCTAAGTTATGTATTCCGTCATCTATCATGATGTCTGCTTTAATTATGCTTTTATTGCCACAAAGCACTACATTGCTATGTGGGATAAATGAAAAATGCTCAGTAAGCCATTCAAGCTTTGCTTTAAGGGACTCTGGATGGTTTGTTGCAGTAGTCACAACATATACTTCATATTTCTTCATCAGCTCTTTTACTACTCTTTGGCTGCCTTCTATAACATCAAGATTTCTGAACAAATTGTAATCTAAATGTCTATAAACATTATTGTTGGTATTTGTATATTTTTTTATATCCCAGCACAGGATGTCCTCCTCTTTGAGAAAAGGATCATCGTGTGTGTTAATGTTAGCTACCCAATCACTTAGTAAATCAGCTAAGACCTGATCCATGTCAATTGCAATTACTTTTTTCATAAATTCCCGTATTCCACTAAAAAGATTATGTCTTTAGCAATTTCGTCACTTGACCATTGTCCAGTATCCCATGAATATGTATGTAATCCCGCATTGCTCATAACTTCTCTATACAACTCTAAAATTGAATCAATGTCTTTTCCTTCTATATACTCATCTCCCCGTACGTTTAACCGTTCCTTAATAATGCTTGGATCAGCATGTAAGTATACAACCTTCGTTTTTGCTTTAATTTTATCCTCAATAAATCTAAGCTGTTGCTCTGTAAGGATCGAGTAATCTTTGAATTTCTTTGCATATACCAAGTTAGAATAAACAAACCTGTCAATAATCACATTGTCTTCGTCAGCCAATTTGTTGAAGTGCTCAAATAATTTCTCATTCCCGCTTGTGGCCAACTCAAAGCTTGAACCTTTGATAATTGGGTACTTCAGTTCTTTGCTAAGCTTTGCTGCAACTGTTGATTTAAAGCAGCAATCAGGCCCCTCCAAGATAATTAATGCCATTAATCCTCCACCTTTCTTATTTTATGAAATCCAACAACCTGATAAGTACCGTCAGGATACTTCACTTCTACCTGGTTGTATCGGTAATCAACTTTCGCAACAGCTCCAATCTCATCTGTAAAATCAACAATTACCTTTTGACCTTTTCTAAACATAAGTTAATCCTCCCTTTAGTGGCGTTAATTCATGTTCTTTAAAGTAAGTAATGTCACCTGTTTCATCGCTAACTGCATAGTCATATGTAGCTGAATGTAAATGCTCGATAATCTTTCCTTTTCTCCCCACATGCTGTGGGCATCCGTATCGTGCATTATTGTTAATTTCTACAGCTAGCCCAACAGGATAACTCCAGTATTTAGGCAATTTAATACCACCTCCCCTCAATAAAAAACCTCTTAATCTTCTGTTACTATTCTAGAAACCTGTTTTTCATTAAACCCAAGGGACGACAAGAACCTCTTAAAGTCATCTAACAACAATCCAGGAATTTCCCCTTTATGTTCTTCAATAATCGACGGTTTATAAGTCTTATTTAATTTGGTTACCTGTCCATATTCGTCTGTGAATGACATTTCAATTTGAATACACTTCAATTATCTCACCCTATTTTTTATTTTTGTCTTGAAATTTTAACTACTTGATGCCATAACAACATCATCAAAACTCCTTTCATCATAAGTTCCATCATAATAACAAAGTTCCACTGTCTTTGTTTCAGGGTAAATGGCTTCAATAACCCCGCACTCCCCAGTTGATTTGACCCTGGCCTCTTTATCTAAAATGAACATCCTCTTCACTCTCTCTATGTAATAGTTTTCCTTGGGATAAATTTCATGTTATGTATTGCATCGAACGAATTGTTGAAATGTTTATACCTTTCAGTTATTTGGATCGATTTACCAGCTCACTCTTACATTTTTACGACCAAATGCATTTGCTTCTTGCTCACTGTCCATTAGAATATCAATACGATTGTTTTTAATATCTCCTCCTGTATCTATTGCATATGCTTGAAAGCTATTCCCTTCATATGAAACTTGCACTAATGAATACAAAGGAATTATTTCTGGATCAACAGCGATTATTCTTTTTCCATTGTAATAGGATGTGTTTGATACATCATAGCCGGTTTTTGTTTTCCCTGTGCACCCTGTAGAACAAAACGCTGTGTAAGCAGTGGCAATCACTTCATGACTCTTCACTGCCTTTACATTAGTACTTTTTGAAGCTGGGTTATCTTCACTTCTCTTTTTATTAATTTTTTGCACTTTTTTTGTTTTTGTATGTTTTGCTGCTTTTTTATTTTCTTCTGTTAGATATGTAATCGTCGCATTAAGATATTTTTTTCTACTTTCAGCCTGCTTTTCTTCCTCACTCTTTAGCCTGGGAAGGATTCTTGGAACGTCAATTTCATGAATTAGTTTTTGGGTCACCTCTTTTTTATTTAGATAAAATGACTCTTTTATTAAGACTTGACTATCTTGATGTGTATACAAGTTTTTAGCGATATATACGAGCCCTACTCCTAACAAACCAATTGTAGCAAAAAGTGTCATTTCGTTAATTCTATGATATACATATTTTTTGTGTTTGTCTATAAGTTTTTTGAAAATTTTCATCTCTCCTATCATCAGTTAAGATTTATATTTCTGCCCTTTTAGTTGTCAAACTCATATTTCCTTCATTATCAACATTGTCTATTTTGCAGACAGTGTGATTATATATACTATCTTTATAGACTTTCGGAATGAAATTGTTACCTCTTCTGAAACCAGTAAACATGAGCAATGTTCCTCTGGTATACCAAGATTTCTCGACCACCTCTTTCTTTCCGCCGCCAATGGATCTAGAAATCTGTTTATTGTAATGGCTAAAGCTGCCTGACCACTGTTTAACTGTAACCACCCCTGTAGGTGTTAGAAGAGTAATTGTATGTTTGTTTTTATCCCTATCTAAAACAGTACCTATAATCCGTGTAGTCTCATATTCATAGAGAGTTTTTCCTCTCCATTGATAAGGTTTACCTTTAACCGGCTCTTCTGGCAGTTTATAAAAGTCAGTAATATCATACTTGGCAAAGTTAACTCCAGAAAGCTCATGGTCATTATAATAATAGCTCAATGAATCCATTTCCCACTTACCTAATGATCCATTGGCATATTTTTCCCACTCTTTTATTAATAAACAATCATTCAGTTTCTTCAGTGGCTCTTCTGTTGTTATCCAGTCTTTGATTTTGGACATTTTGCTGTCATATTCTTTTTTAAACACTCTTTCTGATACAACTAGCTGTCCATTAATCATGTCAACAATTCCGCTCTCGCTGAAATGCTGATTGTAAAAGTTGGATGACATATCATCTAATAAGAAAAGCCTGTCTTTTGGAGATTTCACTGTCTTGTATACCTTTTTGCTAATGTAATCTTTGAAACGAAAGAATCTAATTTCTAAAGCATATTCTTGGGGAACAATATCATTTTCAATTAGCATTTTTAAATTAGATAAAGTAAGTTTGGTTTTAGGCTCAGATATCTGTCCAATAAAAGATTTCATTATTTCTTGTCTATTACCAAAAGAGTCAAAACAACCGCCTTTTATTAGTTGGATTACTTGTCCCTTTTTAAGGATACGACTTCTAAACATTCTTTCCATGAAGTCGTTAAAGTCACTGTATGGCCTATTTGCAATTAACTGATGAACAACATCGTCTCCGATTCCATTCATTCCTTTTAACCCAAATACAATAGAATTACTATCTATATCTGCTTTAAAACCAAAATTTGCATTATTAATATCAGGTAAATCAACTTTGATTCCTCTTTTTCTAATATTCCCTATAGCTGCGGCCACTTTCCCATAGTTTGTGGCGGCTGATTTTTTAGTAGCCTGATCTTCTTCGCTTTCAATACCACCGCTATTTACAGTTAGACACGCTGTACTCCAATACAATGGGTTGTATTTATAGTTAAGGTTTAATTCTTGAAGAGCGATAATAGAGTATGCAAGTGTATGAAGAGTGCTGAACGAGTATCCGAATTGTCTTTTAAATTGGACATCCCAAACATATTTCAACATGTTTTCAGATGTTCCTAAGCTTCGCCCTTTCTCAAAAAACATTTTCTTTATTTCATCAATCATTTTTTTGATTTTTTTGGCTATCCCTTTTCTTAGCTTATTAGACTCTTCAATACTAAATCCAGCAATTTCTTTATCCATGGATAGCATCATAACTGATTCCTGTGTATCTGCTATCCCGTATAAACCTTCTTCTGGTTTATATAGATGTTTTTTTAGTACATCTATTTCTTTTGAGCTTAAATTGTGATTTCTCATTTCTTGATACCATTGGTTGATGTCTTTTTTAAATCTTACATATGTATCTACAAGTTGTTCTTCTCCTTCTGACATCAGTCTCATTAAAGAATTCGTTACAGCTGTTTCCAATAAATTTTTCGGCTTAACTTTAACAACGGATTGGTTGCCCACTTCTGTATCAAACTGAAACAAATCCATTATTTCTCCTTCGCCAGCCATTTCCCATATTCTCTTAGAGTTATACTCCAAAGTATCTGGATGCAGATACTTATTATAAGTTCTTTTTAAAGTTCCTTGAGATTGTATTTGATTGTCTTCAATAAGCTGATCTAAAGCTACTCGAATTTTATCTAAGCCTTCAATAGTCAACAGATCATATTTAACTGAACCCATTGCTTCACTGTCGCCCATATTGAACTGTGTGATATATGCTCCTTTTGGTGTCCTCATCATTGCGTTTGATTTGGTATATTCATCATTGAATATTAGAACACCAGCTGCATGAGAAGATCGCTTGTTAGTTAAACCTTCAATTTTAAGACAGGTTTCTTTCAAATTAGGAAATCCCTCAACCTCTCTAATAAATTCCTTAATAGGCTTTCTTCCTAATTCTTCATTGCCAAAGAAGCAATCGGAGAGAGTCCAGTTGGCTCCCCTTTCAAATGGAATCATTCCACTTAAATATTGAGAAATATCGTTATCAATCCCTAAACCTCTGCAAGCAGTTTGAAGTGCAGATTTAGATTTTTCAGTTCCAAAAGTGCAAATCTGCAGTACTCTTTTTTCTCCAAACTTGTCCCTTAATGCTTTCAGGATTCTTGGACGCTTAGATCCTTCAGTATCAATATCGATATCCGGCAAATCTGGTCTCGATTTATGTATGTGGCGCCAATGAGGAAGGTTGTACTCCATTGGGTTAATTTGCGTAATGTCTAACAAGTAATTTACTAAGAAACCTGCAGCGCTCCCTCTTGCTGCTCCAACTAAGCTGTCTCCTCCACATTCATCATCCCAAATTGTATTGATGATTTCTCGGACGGTAACATAATAAGATGACATGGCCTGTTTTAGCTTCTCACTAATTTCCCATAGCTCACCCAACTCTAAATCAATCCGTTTTAAAATTGAGTGCAACTCTTTTTTAGACATATCCTTTTTCATTAACTTTGTCTTAAAACCATCTTCAATTAGCTTTAACAAATACCTGTCCTGTTCTTCATTAGATTCTGCCATTAATTTTATATATTTATATCTCTCATAAGCCGGCTTGAACAAATGGGATAATTCAAACTCAGGTAAAGCCATTTTTGGAATAATTGGTTCGTGCTCAATAGTATAGTCTTCAATCATCTCTCCTATTAGCAATGTGTTTTCAATGGCCTCATTGATGATCTCTTTGTCCATGTAGTTCATTCTCTCATGAATTTCATCAACGTTTTGAACGAAACAGGCTTCATAAAAGGAATCAACTTCTCTTTCTCCATCCTTGGCGTTTAAAAAGGCTTGATGAATTGCCCTATCTTCCGGTCTAAGAAAGTGTGCATCAGTTGTGACAATTATCTTCAATCCATAGCCGTTGGCTATATCAACAAGTTTCTTATTACAATAAATTTGCTCTTCACTTAAAGCTGGCTGAAGCTCAATAAAGAACTTATCTTCCCCAAAGACTTTAATACACCATGTAATAAACTCATGAATTTTTAATTTGTGCTGCTTGATTGACTTAATATCTCCGCTTTCTTCGCATTCTTTGATTCTGAGTAAATTGATATTCACCTCAGAGCCGAGACAAGCTGTTGTAGCAATAATGTGACCTGGATTTTTGCTAAGCAGCTCTTCTACATCATTTTTAACTGTGGGCACTCTTTCCATCGTTCCTGTGTAAAATGAATTTTCCCAGGCTAGTGAAGACAGTATTCTTAGCTGCTCATGTCCTATAGGGTCAATTGCCAACATCAAGAAATGCGGAAATTTTGTCACTCCCGATATATAGTTATCACGGACTTCTTCTAATGAATCGACTAAATATGCTTCATTCCCCAAAATGAGTTTAAAATCTGTAGGCATATCCCCTTTCTTTTTCATTTCTCTGACAGTCTTAATTGCTTCTAAGTGTGCTGAAAGAACCTCATGATCAGTAATAGCTAATCCTTTATAATTCATCTGAACCGCTGTCTTAAGCAATTCTTCAACTGAGTTTGTTGAATCAAGTAGTCTTATGTTACTTTTATCAGTGTGACAGTGACATCCTATCAACTTTTCTCCCCCTTAAAACACAAGTTCTTTTTGTTTTGTGCGAACCACCTCCAATTCATAAATCTCGATTTGAGGTGTTTTCTTGCCTTTGTATTCATTTGCCTTTGCTTTGCCAATTACATTAATGACTAACGTTCCATTTGATGCAGTAAGCTGATTAAAGTAGTTCTCATCACTTTTAAACCTTATGTATTCAATATCGCCATGCTTAAATTTAACAGTTGTCTTATTCTTTTTCCCTAAATGCTCAATTTGTTCGACTTCAATTTCAAGATCCGTTATAGCTATTAAGGGTTCTTCAACTTTGTAACCCCAATAGTCTTTGTAACCATCAAGTTGAAGGATAAATTCTTTTCTCAATCGTTTTGCTGGGATCTCAAAATCAACATTCTGAATATCTTTTTCGATATCTATGTTTTTAAATTTTTCATTCAGCACTTTGTTCACCAGGATTAAGTTCTGTCGTTTAATTGCAAAGCCAGCTGCATTTGGGTGACCTTCAACAAACTCAAATAATCCAGTATCTATAAGCTCTTTCTTAAAATCCTTTATAAACCCTTTATCATATCCTCGTATAGAGCCACTCAAGATATCTTTACCTTTTTCGGGATCGTTTCTGGCTAACAAGACCGGCTTTTTATATTCTTCTGCAAGCTGATTGGCCACCAGTCCAGTTAGGCTTTTATCTAGAATTCCTTCAATGTAAACAATCAGTACTTTATTCGCTGTTAAACTTTTCTCCTCTATTCTATTTTTAATTTCAGCCCCAGCTGCATCTGCAATCCGTTTCTGCTTTGCTTTTAGATTTCCTAGAATCCTAACTGTGTCATCATGTATTGACACAAGCTCAGTTTCACTTTGTCCACGTTTTTTGTAGGGTACCTTTTCTTTAGAAAGGAGGAATGCTCTCATCATTTGATCTTTTTCTTCACTGCTTCCAACCCTAATGGCAGCATTAATTAAGGGGTTAATAAAGAATTGTGTATTCTGTATGTTCTTGTCACCCTTGGTTGAAAACTCTTGCTTCTTAAATAGCTTCTTTAATAATGGATGCTTAATTTTCTTCAAACCTTCATTCATAAAATACCTGGTTTCAAGGTTTCTTGAATCAGCCGAATCTGCTATGTTACCAATAGATACAAGGTCTAAGAATTGTTCAGCTTCATTTTTATTTAGCTTTTCATCAACTGCCTGGCAAAATTTATAGGCCATTCCTGCACCTGTCAGAGTTTTATTCGGATAATTAGGCGACAGTTGATTATTTACTACGATCGCATGTTCAGACACTCGTTCACATTCATGGTGATCAATAACAATTATTTCTGCGCCTCTCTTATTAAGAGCCTCATGTTCGTCAAATTGACTTGAACCTGCATCTGGGATTATGACTAAGTCAACATCATCAGGAATTGTATCAATAAAAATCCCATGCTCTTTCCCATCTTGAATTCTGTAATGTATATTAGCTTTCGGACAAATCTTCTTTATGTAGTTTATAATGATTGAGCTGGATGTGTATCCATCAACATCACTGTCTACCTGAACAAACAATTTATTTTTATTATTTAAATGCTTAATAAGACAATCTGCAGCTTTATCAATATTATTTAGCTTTGAATAATGAATAACTGAACTTTGATCAACATTAACAAACAACTTTGGATCTTCTATGCCTCTATTTTTTAAGATAGTAGCTAAAGGATCGAAATTATAATCATTGTCGCCAATTAGTCTATACTCCATTAAATTCCCCCTTCATCTGTGCCAATCTCAATTTTCCTTCTCATTAGCTCCTCTAGAGTTTCCTTTCCCTTGTCAGCTGGGCTGTCCTTATAATCCAGTAAGCCTTCATAATCCCACAAAACATACACACGAACATAAGGAGTAAATTTTGCTGCGAGCTTTAGAATTTTCTTCTGATATTCAACCAATTTTTCTTGATATTTCTCCTCTGTTTCATGTTCTTTTGGTGGTCGGTATTTATCAAGAGCAATAAAAACTTCTTCAACACCAAGAGACAATAAAATGTCCCGGTGAAAATTAGATATATTACTTGAACAAACAGCACAGGTAAAGTTTGATTCACCGTAAAAATCTTGGCATTTTAATACTGATTTTTCTGATTCGAAAATCAATACTTTCTTGAACCTTTCTATCGAATTTTTTGTTTTATGTAATCCATATAGATTCATCATTGTTTGATGGTTATATAAGGTATTGCCAACTTTTAAAGGCATATATTTATAGCCTGCATCTACTTCTTCTTTAATCATTGAGCGCCTACGTATACCAATCAACCTATTATTTAAATCTCGATGAGGAATGGTAATCCCTTCTGTATGAGGTCTAAAATAGTACCCAATCTCAAACTCTTTTAATGTCTTGTGACTTATTCCCTCACCTAGCCACAATTGGTGAGGATAAGGCACAAATACATCTAGAACCGTTTCATTAAAGCTGGGGAGCTCAATATGTATTTTTTTCTTCTTTTTGAACTTCCCCATCCATTCCCAGTCATCAATCAAATCATTGTTTATGTATGTCTCTCTATTCCCAAATCCAAATGTTCTTCCTGCTATTTTGGCAACATATTCGATAGCCTGATTAAAAGAGATATTAATACCTTTTTGACTTTTTGCTCTTATAACAAGTTCAAATACATCAAAATTATCTCCACACTCTGTATAACAGTGAAACTGTTTTGCTTCATGATAGTAATACAGCTTATAGCTCCCACCAGAAGCATTGTGACAAACAGTTCTGTAAATCGGATTTCCTTGTTGATCCCACTGATTGTTCTCGCTACCTAAGTCTTTTAAAATCTTATGTATATCCTCAATGGTCAGGCTTTCTTTTACTCTGTCTTTATCATACTTCAAAGGGCGCTACACCCCTCATCCTGCTTTTATATTCAATTTCTCAACTGTGATTAATTCATTGTCAAGATTTGTTGTGAAACAGTCCTTAATCCGCATGTTGCCCATATTGATATGAGAAAAGACTTTAACTTTGTCATACTCATTTCCCCTATTTTTAAATACATGTGTAACAAAATTTGGCTCTGGATAAAATCCTTCTTTTAAGATTGGATCAATTGCATCCTTCTCTTTTTTACTTAAAGGAAGAATTATCATTGCAGCATCTGTTTTATCTGCAATGGCCTTACTTCCTCTCAAGTAAGAAGCATCTATTACTTGTCCTTTTAACCATGCTTCTTTCCAATCACCATTCAACTGAGTTGCACTCATCATATAGACATCGTATTTGTTACATAAGCCCTTTAACTTATCCGACATAAGTAAAAGAATTTGGTCTTCCCTCAAGTTGACCCCACTTTTTTTGCTCATCTCTGAAAAAATGGTTACTGATGAGTGAATATAATCGAAATAAACGTACTCTACATTGTTTTTAATGACGTTCTTTTCAATTGTTCTTTCAATCTCCTGAATATTAAAATCAGGCAGATGTTCGAACCATATGTTAGACTCTTGAAGAACCTTAGCAGCCTTACGCACAAGTTGTTTTTCTTGTTCATTGATTGTGTTTCTAAGGATTTTTTTCTCTTCTACACCACTAATGTAGGCAAGTGCTAAACTTTGCAATTCTTCGGCCATCATTTCTGTTGAAATAACTGTAGAACTTTCACTCCATGGGTTTGATACCCATTCCTTCTTTTTAGGATCATAAAGTTCAGTTGCACTTAAGCGACAAGCGTCAGCGACCATGTTTCTTGTTTTACCGCCACCTGTAATACTTGAGCGCAGATAGAACTTTTTCTTCCGTGATCCCCGAAAAATTGAAGTAAGCATTTCGCTATTTAATGGAACTCCAATATCCGGCGACTCTTCGAATGAATCCAATAATTCATTAATACCTTCTCCACCCTGGATTCCCACACTTTCAGATGAAGTTCTGAATTTTTCTTTTATGTCTACAATCTTCATTTCATAAGCTGTCAAAATTTCATCAATCGACTTCTTATCAAACTGTTCTTGCATCTTTTCTTGTTCTTTTGGGTCAATCAGAGATTCATCATATATTTCCTTAATATCGAATCCCAAGCCATCCATTTCTCTAAGCAGACTAAACTTTTTTAATCTTTTATAGTGGTAATCAAAGTTTTCGACAACTGCCAACTCTTGTATTTTTTCTATATATTCAAGACCCTTATTATCATGGAAAATTTTATATTGAATATCGTAATCCTTTAGATATCCATCTATTTCAACGTCATTCAATACTTCAGTTCCTTGATGAAATAGGTTGCTCATGGCAAAAAATAATATTGAATGAAACCTTGAAGGAAAATCATCCGAAGTTATCTTATATTTATTGCTCTCTGACAAGATTGTGGGATCTTTTAAAATGCTCCCTAAAACTTGAATTATTGCCTGTTTGTCTTGTAGCAAATGGACTCTCCTTCCTATAGCGTTGAGATATCAACTAGCCCTCTTTTCTTTCTCATTCCTTTTTTTATGACTAACGTAATTTCTTCTCTTTTATGATTCTTTGGGTCTTCAGCTGATTTTCGGATGGCTTTTTGTCTAATGTAATGCCGCTTTGCTTCATCATAAACAAATGGAACGATTCCAATGCCATCTCCTTCTCTGGGTTGATTATCCAAAGTTTCATAAAAGTATCTAAGCGCTAGCTCAATGCCTTTAAGCTTATAACCATATTCCTCTTGATACTCTTTAATTTGTTTCAACATCATGCCAGTTGGAGATGTAAGACCATATAGATTGCATATGTATTGAATTAACTCTTTTCTGTGATCTGCTTCTTGCTTCCAGGTATTAAAACACTTTTCATGGTAATATCTTTTTTTATAAGGAATGGCTGAGTCTTTGTCTAACTTGGTCTCACAATATGGACATTTAACTTGTCTCCCCAAATAATCACTCCTAATTAAGGAGGAGAGAATAATCCCTCCTCTTTTATTCAGCTAGAAGGTCTTTTAGATCATCTAGAATTACAGACATGACACCCACTTGCTTACGGCTGCACTCAGTAACTTTTACACCCTTACCTAAATGTTTTTCTGTAATCTCATTAACTTCTTCTAAACGACCTTCTTCATTAAGCTTCATGCCAATTTCTTTAATTTGATCCATTAATGAGTTGAAATCGAGTTCTTCTGAAGCGTTGTTTTGTTTTTGCTCTTCGTATGTAACAGCAACAATTCCTTCTTCTTGCTCCTGTCTTTCAACTGCCTCAATAATTGCTTTTTCTAAGTTTTCTGCAGTAAATTCAGGAAGGTATGTGTCAATGTAATCAAATCGGCTACGAGCAAAATGTTCTTCAGTTTCAGCCAACCAGGCGCTTGATTTGATTACCTTTCTATCTTCATCAACACCATTAGAACTTAGATAGAGAACAATATCACTGTTATCAATTACTGGAGCTAAAACTCGTTTATCTCCCTTTGGATGTACTTTACCTTTTTTGTCTTCAGCAGCATGAGCAATAAAGATAACCGTAAATCCTACGCCAATTAATTTATTGATTTCTTCCCATACTTCAGTTTCGTACTCTTTCCAAAGGCCAAACCCATCATTACCATCTTTAATCCGTTCTACATCATATTGCTCGCAGACATATCTGGTCGCATATTTAGCAAAAGCATCTACTTCATCAACAATGATTGTCTGATACATCTCTTTGGCCTTTTCAGCATTTTTGGTTAACTGCTTGTTTACCTTTTTAAAATCAGCCCAACTATTGATAGGCATGAATTGGACACCGGCAATGGCATTTAATCCTTTTTCGAATGGCAGATATAACGGTTTCTTCATCCGAGTGCTTTGCTTAGTTTTACCTAAGTTGTTAGAACCGTAGATTGTGATAACTTTTCCTTCTAATCCTTTTGCTACTACAGAAACTTGTGGGTTGAAAATATCGATTGCCATTTAAGTTCTCCTTTTATTTTGAATTTGTTGGGTGAGTCGGAGCTCACCCCAGGTATGTATTAGATTAATGATCTATTTTATTTTAGAAAGGGAGATCATCATCTGAAATTTCAACCGGCTTTGAAGGCTTGTTATTAGGAGCACTTCCACCAAAGCCAGACTTTTTATTATTTTCATTGCTGCTTTCGTTCTTAAGTCCTTCTAGATAAGTCTCTCTTTCAGTCAATGCTTTTTTAATTACTTCTGGATTAAAAGCATTTTTACTATCTTCATCATAAGGATCGTTCCCACCTGTAACTAGGTACTCTCTTTTTGTAATGGAGGTGATTTCTTTTTTGTCTTCTCCAAATGCAGCAGTTTTGGTTGTTACTTTTTGTTCTTTATAATTAATAATCTTTCCGAAGACATTAACCGTAGATCCTTTTTCATAATTGTTTTCAACATATTGAGAACCTTCCTTAGTCACTACAAATGTAAAAGGAATGACTTTCCCGCCATACAAAGGGATATAACCATTTAAATTAACTCTTCCTGTTTCTTCTCCTTTTACTTTTTCTTCAGTTACATTTTTAACAAACAGTTCAACATCAAATTCAGCTTTAGGATTAAATTCTTCATTAGCATCCAGTCTGTTTACAAAGTTGGTGGTTAGCTGTGGGTACGCCTTTAATACTCCTTGAGAGTAATATTCATTTAATCCAATCTTACCTTGTGTGATTCTCACTTTATCAGCTTGATCTCTTCCATGTTCTGCGATGGACTTATAATCACTTATGATAGTTTGATACCCTTTGGCAATAGCATTATCTGTACCATCAGCTTTCTTATATTTTGAAAAGCCTTTAACTGTATGCACTTCGTTAGGTGCAACCTCAATATCTAATTCAATATTTAGTCCATTTCCATTTTTCCACTCAGTGTGTCTTACTTCTGCCAGAGTTCCTTCAAGTGTTACAACGTTTGATGCTTCACGTAATACCGTTTTGTTTTCTGTCATATTTTTAATCATCCTCTATTTTTATTTTTGTCTATTGTGATTTTTCTTTGAATATGTAATTTTGCTAAACTTGCAGTCTTTGATTCCAAGTTCTTTACTAATTTCTATGTACCTTCTTTTTGGGAATTTCCAATCATTTTGGTCAGAAAAGCATCCTGATTTATTTACAATTTCAAATACCTGCTTTTTTCTGTTAACTTTGATTATCATATTTCCGTAAGCGTACTCTGTGCAAAATAAACGTTTTTTCACTCGCTCAGGATGAGTTTCTTTGACAAGTAGGACATTCCTTATCATCTTTAACAGTGCCTGATCAGGAGTAATGGTCTTGTTGTCTTTAACGTTTTCTCTGTAATAGTTTAATGCTTTCTCTGTTATCCCAAGTACTTCCAAGTAATTCGCCTCCTTCCCTTTAACTTGAGTTTATTATATACATATTTTTTATTTTTGTCTACATGTTTTATAAACTTTTATATTTTTTATTTTTGTATTTCGTTTGCGCTCTTTCTAATTCGAATAAAATTATCATTTTATATAAAACAAAAAGCCCAATAAGGGGCTCTTGTTAGTTTGTACTTTCAACCTTACTCGTTAAGTAAGCTACTTGTTTTTCTAAATCGGCAACTCTTTCTTCGAGAGTTTTTGGCTTAGGGGCATTTTTCTTCTCTTCAAGCTCAATTGCTGCTTTTTCAATTTCCTCTACTGTAGGAATCGGTTCCCTTTTTCTCCAGGCAGTAAAGATATGTCTTCCGTTGTCATTTACAAATTCCCAATCATAAGATTCGTCTGAATTAGGGAACATATATTTTAAAACTTCTGGCAGAATCGATCCATGAATATTCCAAATTTCTGATACGTCTTGACCAACTTTAAACTCCACAAAAACATCTCCTCAATTATCAAATTCTTCTATATTATATCATATTTTCATTATATAGGTAAAGAGTTTACTATTTTCAAACAAGCTCACTCCACAACCACATATCCATTGTTTGCAATGAAAAGCCATCAGGCAGTTGCTTCATTTTCACATTTACATTATATCTTCTGCCGGTTGTTTTATGTACAATAGCCAGTTCTTCTCCATTAAAGAAACGTACAATGGCCTCATCAAATTCAATAGGTTGATTAACCACATAACCTTCCTTTAAAGCTCTAATAAACAAATAAGGATCATTTTTATACAGCTCATAAAGAATGTTCGCATATTGTTCGTTCTTGTCTCTAAGTAGTTCAAAATTAATCAATGGTATGTATAAGTCTTTGTCTGATAAATTCAATTTATTTCTAAAGTATTTAATTGCTTCATCTTGCTCTTTAGAAATTATGTTTGGCATTCAGTTAACCCCTTTATTCGTATGATAACTAGGCTAATCTTAGAGACTAGCCCAGCATTGCCTTATAAATATTCTACTAGACCATCATCTTTAGCCCCTTCTGCTATTAGACTATAGGCAGCCAGAAGATGCTCTTTGATTTTCTCTTTTGTTTCTTCCCCGAATGCATCAAAACCAATTTTAACATCGCTTGAGTAATTAATTTTCCTATTCCCTACTTGAACTACATTTTCCTTTTTAATTTGAGCAATAAAATAAGCATTTGCTAGGTTCTTTCCTAAATACTCCTCTGTTAATGGATCATAATCATCGAAAACCTCATACCGTATTTCTCCGATTCTAAGCTTCTGCTCACTCATACTCTCATCCCCTGTTTTGAAATTTTTGGTACTACTAAATTATATACCAAAACCCATAAAGGGAACAAGTGTTCTTGTTAAGATTTTTTATTTATAATCGATTACTGTATCATCTAAGGCTAATCTAGGTGTGCCGCTGTCGTATGTATTATATATTAAAGTTGTACTGGAAGCATTAAACGTTGCAAATGGATGCGAAAGCACTCTTGCACCAATACCTTGAACATCATTCCTTATTAATCGAACCTTTTTTGTCCCGTTTAAATATATTCCATAGCCTTGATCTGAATCTCTGTTAAACATGATTTCATTTCCTCTAACCATATGCTCAGAACCGCCTATTAAGTGGATCGCAATGATTGCTTTGCAATTATATATCTGGTTATCACTTATTCTGATATTGTACATATCAGCTGCCCCCATAATTGCAACATTTCTTGGTTCAAATATCTCATTCCTTGTTAGGAAGACTTCTGAATCTTTATCCCAATATATCCCGTAACCTTTTCCACTCAATAAGAAATCGTTTAGCTTAATTCTGACTGCCTGAGATCTCTCACAATATAGACCTCCGTAAAGATTGGAGAACGTATTATTTAAGAATTTAACGTCATTCGAATCCATCACTTTAATTGCATATGCTGAAGTTGTACCTTTCCCTTTATTATTGCTTACTTTAATATCTGATGAATTTCTCACCTGGATCTGAATACAATCGCTGTCCTGTATTCTGTTGTTTGAAATGGAAACATTTTCGGCCATATGTGTTGCTATCGCACAATTTGATGCGTTCTTTACGGTATTATTATCAATCGATACCCCTTTTCCTCTAATCATCATGCCTATTTTAAACCCTTGAATATTGTTATCAGTTATTTGAATTCTGTTGCTAGTCTCAGTGCTCGAAACGCCTACAGAGTCTATTCCATACTCTTTAGATTCCCCTTCATTTATTATCTTGTTACCCTTAATACTCACATCTGTACTGTAGCCATATGAAATAACATTGTCACAGTAGTTATCTTTGATGGAAACTTTACCGCTTGTATGAGCAGTAACCGAACCACGACCATTTTTTCTAAACCTGCAATCCGATATCGTTAACTCATAAGGATGATCATACTTTCTTCCGTTTTCTCCGTAGCCCTCTAAATCAATACCTAGTTGAGGGCCAATTGTATCTCCTCCAGCTTCCTCTATATCACAGTCTTCAACCAATAATCCTTCACAACCGTTAGTAGCTAAATTGTTCCGTCTCCCTCTTTTTAGTTCGCATTTTCTTACGGTAACACTTTTGGAAGGCGTATAAACCATCCCTGGGTAATTCATCATTCCGTGAGCTGCAATCCAAATGTTGTCTCCAATACAATCTGAGATTTGTACATTTTCAATCAAAACATTTTTGCTTCCATGAACATGTATTCCAAATCCCCATTCATGTGTTTTTCTATCGGTATCAATTAGAGAATAATCATGTTGATACCGGTCACCTATAATACGACCTCCTCTAATTATTACGTTCTCTGCAAGCCCAATATAAAAACAAGAATAGCCCTGATACCCATTGGGGTTAACTTGAAACACTGCTTCTGGATCCAAAAGGAGCTCCACATTTGATGGGATTTTAATTCCCCCACCAATTTCAGGATTTCGTTGATTTAATGTATTTACTGAATCAATAATAAAATTCCCTTTTGGAATTTCAACAATAGGAAAGTTGTTCTCTGATGCATATATAAGAGCTTCATTAAATCCTTTAGTTGTTTCAATTGGATTCGAGTTAAATGCATTTATTCCCCACTGATCAAAGTCAACATAGTATCGTATGGATTTATTCAACAATGTCATGGTGCTACACCAGCCATACAATACACATTTTCATTAATGAATTTAGTAAGAACAGCAATATAGTCATAAAAAACTTGATTCTGCGTTCCATTCCGTCCAGCTAGTGTAAAAGTATTAAACATTCCTCTTCGTTGTTCAGTGCTGATTTCAAGTTGAATACTCATACCAGTACTATTTTTATTAGCAATGTTCTGTTCATTTGTACCGGCTAAACGGGAGCCTTCAGGCAGCAATTCTGCAGAAAAGCCTGCATCGGTAAGTAATGATGTGATCTTTGCCGCTTTTTCTCTGTCTGTCCCACCAACTAAAGTGTGTTTCTTACTTGATGCATACCCATGAATTGAGATTGTTAAATCATGCTTACTCAATAAATCTAAAGCTTGAGGTTCATCAAAATTCGTACTTGTAATATGCAACTCAGAAGCTCCTGGTATCCTTAAACCTTCAAATAGATAGGCAGAGTAAGACTTACTTAATTCTCTTGCAAGCTCACTAGTCCCTCCTTCAATACCTCCACCATGGGGAGCCAGAACAAGCACTCTCCTGTCAACATCGGTAGTTAGAATGTTATAGCTCAAAGGTGACTCATTTTCTTCCAACTCTTTAAAATTACTATACTTATCTGCAGCTAGAACTGAACTGGGATTACATAACGCAAACAATGAAGTAGCTAGGATTGGTAAAGACTTCTTGTCTGTGATATACTTATATAGCTTCGCGAATCCGCGGAGTGTGCGGTAGAGAAGGACTGGCCCGCCAAAGCTTGCCTTCTCTGCCCCCTTAACTCTTTTTTCTACTATTCTGTTTTTAAACTTTAACAATCAACAACTCTCCTTGAATAGGTTTATTTTTATTTTTTACTTTCATCTTATAAGCAATCACATTAGTACCACCCCCTTCTCCGAATAAAAAATTACTTTTATTTAGACATACACTTTAAATCCAAGACACAATACTACCGCATTCTAAATGCATGTGTTCCCAATCTCCTTCCCAAGGCCCTTCTACCAAATCAACCTCATAATCAACTTCGTCTTTTTCAATTACTTTTTCACATTCGCTGCAAAAGCAAGTAAACATTTTCACTCATCCTCTTTCTGTAAAATATCGTTTTTATTGAATGTTTAATTTTATTTTTACTCCAGTGCTATTTTATAATCTTCATTAAGCCATTTGAGTAGTAAATCATATCTTTCTTGTCTATAAAAGGACTTGTTTAAATACCAGCTATAAAGTGAATTAGTTCCTTTGCTTGAATTGCAAGATTTACAAGCAGGGACATTATTACTTAAATCGTTTGCACCATTAGGGTCAACATGGTCTAAATGGAGTTTTTGATTGTTAACTTTAAAATGGTCTATCTCCGATAATCCACAATAGGCACAACTGTAGTTAAAATATGATTTACACCTGTCTCTCTCAACCTCAGAAATTTTGTGTTTTTTCTCTTTCCTTTTCAACTGGTAAAACTTTATTTTTTCTTTATTTAACCTTTGGTATTCTCTTATGTAACCGTTTTGAGTTCTCTTCTTCCAAGCAATATTGTTCCGTTCTCTTCCTTTGTCACTCTTAGCATATTTTTCTTTCAAGATCCTAGAAGATTCTCGATTATTAATGGCCCATTTATGGACTTTATTGATAGCGCATGATTTGCAATATGGGTATAATCCATCTACGTTATTACTTTTATTTTTATAGTACACATCTGTTAACAGCCAATCATTACATATCGAACAAAGCTTGTATTCAACTCCATTGATTGTTTTGTGCGTTTTATTGTATTTGTCCTTTTTCCTTTGAATTGCTCTTCTAACTTTCTCTTCTTGTGTTAATCCGATCACTTTTACCCACTTCTAATTTTATTTTTATCCAACAAATCAATAATGTAAGTCTCATACATGTCATCCCAATAAGGATCTGTTCTCGCTATGTATTTCTTTGTTCTTCCGTTCTCCTCAATCTTAAAGGTTTGTCCCTTTTTAATATCGGTGAACTTTTTCTTTCTCCATATTCCCCTGATCAACACATCAACTTCTTTAACCTCAACTGTTTGCTGCAGCATCACATTCCTCCTTTTTGATTTTCATGTACCAAGCCTGTACAATATTCAAAAACCCTAAAGGATGATGAACATGTGTGGCAGGTTCACTTTATTTTCTGAGTTTGATGACATTATTGAGCAATTCAATATAGATCAATTCTTACCCGAAGATGAATATCACCCAAGCTATAATGTCGCTCCTTCACAAAACATCTTGACAATAATCAATGATGGATCAAATAATCGCTTAGGCAAGCTTAGATGGGGACTTATTCCACCTTGGGCAAAAGATGAAAAGATCGGTTATAAAATGATCAATGCTCGAGCCGAAACATTGGCCGAGAAACCCAGCTTTCGAAAACCGCTCGTAAGCAAACGTTGTATTATACCGGCTGACAGTTTTTATGAATGGAAACGCCTTGATCCAAAGACTAAGATTCCTATGCGGATTAAGCTTAAATCATCTAATCTCTTCGCTTTTGCCGGCTTATATGAAAAGTGGAACACGCCAGAAGGCAATCCGTTGTACACTTGCACAATCATCACGACAAAGCCTAATGAACTTATGGAAGACATTCATGATCGGATGCCGGTTATCCTTACTGATGAGAACGAAAAGGAATGGCTCAACCCTAAAAATACTAATCCTGACTATCTACAAAATTTACTGCAGCCATACGATCCCAATGATATGGAAGCATACCAGGTTTCATCTTTAGTGAATTCACCTAAAAACAATTCACCTGAGCTTATTGAATCCCATTAAGTACCACTGCCATATCGCTTTATATATCACCTTCGCTTAGCTAATATGTTCTAAGTAGGAGGTGATATTTTGTTTGTATCGCCAATGCTATTGCATTCAATAAAAGAGCCTTTTAACGACGAGAACTATATCACTGAGCTCAAATTTGATGGAATCAGACTCATCCTTTCTAAATTTGATAATCAGATTAAGCTATACACTCGTCACAACAACGAAGTAACAAGTAAGTTCCCAGAACTCATGGACTTAGATATTCCAGATGGAACAGTGCTCGATGGTGAAGTTATTGTAGCTGCCCCAGGCGGTGCTCCTGACTTTGAAGCTGTAATGGAACGTTTCATGTCAAAAAAATCAGCCCATAAGATTGTTTACTGTGTCTTTGATGTTATTTACAAAGACGGTCAGTCAATAGCAGCTAAGCCACTCACTGAGCGAAAAATAGTCCTGAACTCACTTGAGTTAAATCATCCTAATGTCTTTGTAATCGAAGGAATTCAAAGTAACGGACTAGCTTACTTTAACCTGGCCAAAGAAAAGAACTTAGAGGGAATCGTACTCAAAAAAGCTGACTCCCCTTATGAGATCAATAAACGTTCACATAATTGGCTGAAAGTGATCAATTACGATTACACCGAAGTTCTTATTATCGGCTACACCAAAAAGGATATAAAATTCCTTCTATCCTATCCCGATGGAGTTGCAGCTGGTTTTATGGAATTCATGCCACATGCAGAACGTGGCAAGTTTCATTCTATGAAACAAGTAAAGTCTGAATCTGATGAATATGTATTTATTGAGCCTATTTTATGTAAGGTTAAGCACAGATTTAAGACTAAGCACGGCAAACTCCGCATACCTTCCTTCGAATCCTGGAGAGCATAGTCTCTCCGTTACATAATTCCTTAATGCCTTTTTCATAACAAAATAAATTTAAATTTTATTACATTAACACTAAGTTAGTTCTATTCCATTTCAATCCACTTATAATACTTTCCTATTTGATAATCAAAGCGCCAACCATCCTCAAGGACTTTCGAATGACTATTCTTATATTTCGAGTGATTTAATAACACCCTAGGAGAAAACATTATTCTCTGCCAGTTAAATAATTCTTTCATTTTTCATTCCCCATTTCTAATAAATTTAAATTTGATTAAAACTACATAAAATAAATATTTTATTTTAAATGCTATTTTTCTTTAAACCTTTTTAAATTTCCAAGCTTCATTTCACCTTTATTACTGCAAGCAGGTTGTCATACGCTTGCCATATAAAAGAGACTGGACATTTTTGTCTCGGAGGTGAAATAAATGGAATTAATCTTAGATTGTTTCGTGAATTGGTCATTTGACAAAATCATGGACTACATCTTAATTGCAGGACTTTATTTTGTGTTCAAATCGAAATCTAAACAGAATTATCCTGATCACTTCGAAGAAAAACGCCGGCATAGAAATTAATACTTTATGATCGTTATCGATACGTGTGCTTTTTCGATAACGATCCATCCTAATATGTTTAGTTAAAAACTATCTTTTATTCAATCTCTATATTCAACCCAGTTGCTCCCACTTTAATTTCCTTCATCTCTCCAATCTGTGGCATATATAAATGTTTCTTTTCATTCACCGAAACAATTTCACCCTTCCAACAACCGTTTTGCACAAAGAATTTTGTCCCAATTGGTAAAGTTCGAAGATCTGCGTTCTCTATGTATTCTCCTTCCTCTCTATACACCTCTCCTTGTTCAGAAACCCTCCTTTTAGAAACTTTAATATCGATTTTGTATAGTGAATTTTCATCTTCAAGCATTAATTTATGTAACCAATCAGTTACTTTTGATTGCCCATCAATAACGTTAACCGTATCGAAAATCTTTCTGTACATGTCATTCCTCTTCTCTTGAAAAATACTTATCTACCACTTGTTTTTCTAAGTTAACGACACCGTCTATTAATATGCCTCTATGTACATCTACATCTTCAACAGTAACGGTTCCGCCTTTCCAGAAGTTATTTAGGCAATCTTCTTTAACAGTTAATGTTTGACCCTTATAATAATCATTCGAATCTTCTTTATTACTATTCAATTCAAGAATCTGGTCATTAAATTGAATTGTCACACCATCAGCAATTATCTTATCTCGCCCAACTTTACTTAGCGAATCCGCTAAAATAACAAACTCCTGATTATAATCTCCTCCATTAACATCCACTGTAATTGAGTATTGATTTCTTTTATTCATTGATTTCCCTTCCGACTCCATCAGCTTGTCTAAAAGTGTCTAACAACTCTTTCTTCTTGAAATAGGTCTTTTCCAAACGATCTACTTCCTTTTGCAATTCAGTTGCAGCATCATACTTCAGAATCCATTCTCCTACTCCACAGGCTTCTCTTTGTTCTTTCTCAAACGTTTTTATGTGATGGCCTTCGAACCAAACCCTTACTCTTGTTCCATATTCAAATTCATCATTAAAAGCTGCTTCTTTTTCGGATCCCGCATAAATGCATTTAAATTTACTGTTATCGACTACATATGTATTCATTAATTTAACTCCTTCACCTAGACTAATGCTTTTTCTTTCTGTCTTTCGATCAACTTTCGAGAAAATTTTTGAGTTCTTATTTTGCGTTTCTCCTCAAGTATCTCTCTTTCGTTGGCTTCTAACATCTTCTTCAGACTCAGATTTTTTCTAATAAGCTCTTTCATTCTGTCCAATTTCTCATCCCCCTTTAAGCAAGATATTTCTTTCTATACGGTCTTTTATGTATGAAATCAAATGCTAAATTAACTTTCTCCGGTTCCCTTTCCTCTGTTACTCGCTGCATAACAACAATTAGTTGACCATTTTCTTGGCGATCAATACTCTGAACTGAATATCCTTTAGCAGCGTAATATTCTCCGATAATCTCATCAACGTGGTTGCTAAGCAGATTCCTCTTTATCATTTCTGTAACCTCCACTTATTTTATTTTTACTCTTTAAACATTTATATGTATTCCATCCGCAGCCATCAAATACGCTTATGTCCGCTCCTAGGTGCCATTTAAACCAAACTATGTTAAAGCAAGCTGTTTCAATTATATATTTAATGTAGCCTATCCTCTTGTCCTCCGTTCTGAATAAAATAATCCTTTTATTTTAATTCCCTCTTGAATCGATAAAACTGTTTTATTTGATTTAGATCAATCCCAACCCAGCAATTGTCCACCATCCACCCTTTTGGTTTTAATTCACTTACGAAATGCTTTCTGGCTTCAATATCATCAGAATATATGTACAATCGTTCTTCATATGTTCTTTCTTCTATTAGTTTCAGAAAAGTTCACCTCTCCTTATCATCCAACAAAATACGTAATATCTAATTCAAAATTAAAATCAGGATGAAGTCTCCATAGTTGATGTCCTAAGTAAGTTTTCTTGGCGTAATTTAAGCAGTTTCTTGTACCACTTTTACTTCCATCATAAACAGCTACTATTGCCTCACTGTGATCAATCATGTATTCATTTCGCTTTTGCATCTTAGCTGGCGAAAACTCTCCTGGTTTCTCTCCACTAACTTTATATTTATGTAATTCTTCAACATTAATAATCTCATCTGCCACATTAAGCATACGTTTGTACCACATTTTTTGGTCTGCAGACCAAACTTTATCTTGTTCTTTGAAAGGTGTGGCAATTATGTTTTTGATATGAGGGTGTTTCTTCTTTAGAATATGTACACACCAGCAAGCAGCCTGATCAGTTCCTAACGCTCCTCCAGTTATAAACCTGGACTTCTCTTCTTTTATGATTAACTCCTCAATCACTTCAAGTAGCTTATCTTTGAGTTTGAGCATTGTGGGATTTTTCATATCATAACCACCCAATTTATTTGGTCTGTGGCCTGTGAAGCAAACTGTTTTCTTTCTCAGTGTTTCTTGTTCTTCTAAAAGCCGCTCACGTTCTTTTCTTTCATCAGCCCACTGCTTTTTCCATTCTGGGTCATATAGCTTTGCAAAATCAATTGCCATGATGCATTTTCACCATCCTATAAACAAATCTTTTTTAGCTGATCATCTAGTTTTCTAAACAACTGCTGAACCTTATCAAGCTTTTCATCTTCAAAAATAATGGCATCTTCTTTAAGAACTGCAGCTTTGGATAAAGGAGTGTTTGAATCATGTTGTACACTGTGAGCAATCCCGCCTTTATTTAATACATCGTAATACGTACCTATCTTATCTTTGTACCAGTAGCTTGCATCTGAACATTTCATTATCCTTAATTTCATTAACTGCTCACCTCTCATTTCCGTTAAAACAGTCTTTTTATTCAGTGTAAGAATGCTTGACAGACCCACTTGTCTACACCATCGTAAATTTCGACTTCGCAGTGTTGTCCATTTTCATATTTCCAAGCTCCTTGATATTCATCATTAAGTACATCAAATTCTTTATTTTCTTCATTAATTACTTGTGAATCTGTTAGCTCACACATATAATCTCCAAACTGGACAACGACCGCTTCCAAAGTTTTGTTTCTGTCATATATCACACGGATATCTTGCACTTTAAAACAGCTCCTTTTTCTTTAAAGCTTCAATTTTATTTAGTTTTCTAATGCTGCAATAATCTCTTCTAATTGATCCTTGCTGATCCGGTAATATCTAGTGCCATCTGTTCCCCTTTGTGAAATGTTATTTTCAATCATTTCTTTTAAATCAACAATCAGTACTTTATTTTTCATTATTGAGGCCTCCTATCTGATCGTCAGAAAGCTCCTTAATTAACAACTGTCCGAGTTCATCACTAATATATCTCCAGTCAGCTCCTTCAGGCGTTCTAATACCAAGAGAAAAACCGCCACACAGTGTATCCTCAGCCAACCTTAAAACACCATCACTTGTTTTAAGTAGCTCATGTTTAACCATCCCTTTAATCATTTCTCCTCTTCCTTTCTCTTTAGAATTTTACTTTTATGTAGAACTGCATTGAACAATCAAATTTTTTTAAAAATAAAACGTGTAATTAGTTTCGCCTGTTGGTTCTTCTATGTAATGTATTTTCTCTTTTTCAGCCACTTCCAATAATTTGTCTCTTTTTGAGACATCTAACTCATTAGAATCAATCGCCTTCATCATATTTAAAAATCTCTGCAGCCTTTGTCTTGCATTTCGATCTCCTCTATATTCGTTTTTGTGTAGAGATAAGCTAAGTTCAATTCTGTTAAACTCGCTTGTATAGTTACTTACAGACTGCTCATATGACAAGTTTATCTTTGATAAGAATTTCTCTCCGTGTTGTCCTTTCTCAGTTAATTCAAATAAAAAGTACTTGTAACCATTTACATCTTTAATCCTTTTAATCTCATCATAAATTTCCTGAATATCTTCGGGGAAAGTAACAAATTCATCTTCTAAATAGTATCTATTTGTCTCTATTGTTTTGACTTTATTTCCATTCCGATAAGTGTATCCAAAATAACTTGGCTCTATCTCAGATTCTCCACACTTACATTTAGAAAATTCACCTGATTTAGCTTCAAAGACATCTTCACATAACATACATTGATACATTCCCTCTGTTACTGGCACCTCTATCCCCTCTTTCCGTTAAAATGCATCTTTTATATAGATCTCAATACTTCTCTGCAAGGTTACCAGCTTTGTTCATAGTAAACATCATCATATATAACCTTTGATTCATCGGCCATTTCTTTCTTTTCTTGGTATTCATCAATATGATTTGTAATAAATTCGCTTGCTTCTCTAATGGTTTTACCGGTGAATCTTGCACTGATATATTGCTCCATGCGTCCAATCAGTCTCAACTGTTTTTCCGTTGCTCTAATCACTTTGCGCCCTCCTTCTGACAATCTGGACATAGAGTTTCAAAACCGTTCCCCTTCTCCGTGAATGTATAATCGTGGTACAAAGCACCATTCATATGGCCCTCCCACGTTAACGGATTACCTGTGTTTAAAATCTTCTCTTTACCGCACTTATCGCAAATAACAATAGTTTTGTATATAGTCTCAACCACTTCTTTATGAAATGCCATCACTCCGAAACCTCCAATAACTCAGGATTTTCAAAAACGTTTCCACCAATGTTACACCCTCCCCAATGTATACAATCATCAATATAATACTCGGGATCATTGGGATATCTAAGACCCGAGTTCCCGTTTACACGTGCAACAATCATCGGCTCGTTGTCTGTCATATCAATATCCTTGTCATAGATCATTTTTTCGTTCTTATCCTTCAACCCTATTCCCCACATGAGAGCCGCATTTTTTTGAGTACTAGACGCAATACGGATAGGATAAAGAGCTCCTACGATATTGCGATACAACCCCCATTCTCCACCCGAGATAATAAGACTCAGCTCACCATCATCCCAATAATGCATCCGCTCGCCGCCCCAAACTCTGTATGCTGTGTTCATCAATACCCCTCCTGCTGCCGCTGATGATTGACGGCGTTTTTCTCCATGTACGCAGCTTCAATTTGTTCATGCGTTAACCCAAACATTTTACCTAGACCGATAAAACCCGCAAAAAACTCATCGTAAGTATCAAATAACTTTTCTTCAAACCAATCTTCATGTATTGCTTTATATAAGTCCGATGCATATCCAAACAAGTGGTTAAACTGGTTTACAATAGTGAAGTCAGTCCACTTCCCTAAATTTTCGTGTGCATATCCAATCCTGTTCCCGATGCTCAAGATAAAATGCAGGCAGTCCACGTATTCCTCAAGCAATGGATTCGATTCACCTATCTTTCCAGAGCCGTTGCAATCTTGGCATTTGGAATATGGTTCAGCTGCATGTCCTTCTTCGAGATATTGCAAATTAATATCGTGGTTTTCATCGCCAGTGCCTTCGCATGTTGGGCAAAAATGCTCTATTTTCGTCCGTGACTCCCGGTTATTACTCCAATGCTTAAAGCCGCGCCATTCATTCGCACACTCGGCCAGTTCCACCTGTAAAGCAAGAATGAGGTTTGGCAGCAAGTCCTGACCTTCCAGCCCCTTCTCTTTGATGATCCGTTCATCAAGCGCCTTTTGCATTTCGAACATTTTTTGTAGATTCACGCTATTTTCCCTCCTAAAATATAAGTCCGATTAAAACTTACATTTCATCCACTAATTTTATTTTTGTTATCTGAGTGAAAATTACAAAATTCAATATGTACTTACTTCTTTGCCCTTACTTGCTTCTTCTCTTAACATATCTTCAGCTATATACATCCCCTCGTAAGCATAATCAATTATTGAATGAAATTCTCCGATGACTCTTCGTAAATTTCCCTCTTCTTTGTATGCTTTTAATTGCAAAACCGTTTTTATTAATTTTTCGAGCTTTTCATCAAGCAACATAGCTCTCTTTACCAACTCCTTTATACATATTATTTGTATTTGTATAAACTATAACCCAGTAATCAATATCTGTCAATTAGATTCGGCCAATTTATGTGACCGAATCTAATTTTAATCTGAGAACATAAAGATCAATTCATTGATGTCATCCCTAAGCTTAACGAGGCTTTGTGGTGTAACTGAAATTGTAATATCTAATTTCTCTCCCTTGAAACCAAGTAGGAATTGATAATGTTCTGAAGTCAGCAATTTTTTTGTAAGTCTTAGACTAACCTCTTTGTAATTATCTTGATCAACAAATATATTCAAAACAATACCTTCATTCTCCTCTTGCTGCTGATTACATTATGTTTTAACGGAGTCTTTCTTTTTTTATTTTTACTCAGGCAATTCTTCTGTATTTGTTATTTCATATTCCATATCATTTAATTTAAAATTTTCAACTGATCCGTCAGCTTTTAAAAACGAGACTTCTTTAGATAAAAGTAAATTTTCACAAATCCTGGTTGCCAATGTTTCAGAGACTTCTGGACTATCTGCTTTGTTTTTGAGTACAATCTCCAGATTCAGTGCGATATTATTTAAATAACCTGCCATCCTCATTCTCCTATGTTCAATTTTCTGTGATAAACCCTTAAGACGTTAAGGGAACGTGCGTTCTGTTTTGTATAATCATTATACATAGAAAGTAGGTGTTATGCTAGTGGTTATTTATCGGCTTCGTATGGTATGATATGTATTATGTCTTTCCATAACAGAACGCAGGAGGATGTCCGATTATGATTAAAGTTGAGATCGGGCAATGCTTGATACCTGAATTATGTAGAAAGAAAGACATTACAATCAATGAGCTCTCAGAGATAACTGGGATTAAGAAACAGCAGCTGAGCGACTATAATCGGTTGGTTAAAGTAGATATGTCTATTCGAACTGCAAAAAGAATTGCTGCTGCTTTAGATTGTAATGTCGAAGACCTCTATGAATTCAAGGTTGAAAGGCATTGAAACGACTAAGACTTTGGTCTTGGTCTCCTCCTTAGTAAACCATATGGTTTACATGACCATCTTACTACATTTAAACATGTATTTAAAGTGATTATTTTGTCTATTTTTGTCGAAATGCGAATTTTTTCACAATTTTTTGAGATAAAAGAAAAATCCATTTAACCAAAATAGTCAAATGGATTTCATATTTAAATGGTCGTCTCTTTTAGACCTAGTTCTTCTGCGTAATATTTATTAACTTCTTCCTCATTAATATAATCTTGCATTGAATAAACTGCTCGATATTTGGATTTCACTCTTAAATTAAAGTCATCTATAATCTGATACCTTACAGAGTTATCAATAACCCCTTTTTCTTTATAAAGCTGATATGCTCTATACAAATGACCAGATCTAACAATAGTATTTGGTGTTAAAAAGTTAATTTTAAAGAACTCAGATATATCAGTAATTAGATTAGTTATGACAAATTTACTTGCTTGGCCGTCTCCTTTGTTGGACGTTCTTTTTGTTTTAACTACATAATCATTTTCAACTAAAAAGACTTCTTTTGTTTGGCCTTTTGCCTTCCCATTCTTTAATTTATATTTAGTTTCCTGAGCTGCATTTAAGGCAATAACAAGACATTCACTACTAACTTTTAGTTTTCGTTCACCGTGCTTTGAATCATAGAGGGTTAAAACGTTACCATTTAGCATCGCATCCTCAACTTGCTTTTTCGTTAAACTTAGCAATTCAGAATGAGCTAAACCTGAAACCCCTTCAAACAACAGCCTTAATACAGCCTTTGATTGATAATTAACTAATTGACTTTCCATTTCTTCTAATTCACTATAGGTAATATATAATTTTTTATCCCCAAGACACTCATAAAGCTCTTCTTCTGAAATAGTTCTTGCTAAATTGGTTAATCCTTTACTTAACTTATATGAAATTGCCCAATCAATATACAATGACAATAATGCTAAGGTTCTCCGAACACTACCGATAGTGGTTTGATCAAATGATCGTATAAGTTCTAAAATTTGCATTGATGTGAAATCATAAATGTCCTTATTATATAAAGTCTCAGTAATCTCTGCTTTAGCAAAAATAGGCCTCATCTGCAAAACCATACCCTCAGATAAGGTATCTAAATATTTTTCCTTAATCTCACTATTGAACATTGCAACAAACAACTCCTAAGTAATTACTCGTCTATTTTTAAATTATTGAAGAAATTCCATATCTTTTGTGGTGATTTAGCATTTCCATTCTTGTCTACTACACCTAATTCATCCCACAACTTATTTTTCTTACTAAAGTCTATAGAGCCTAAAACATCAGTAATCTTACTTTCCAACTCGTCCAGGCTTACCCCATCTAATTGCAATTTCTTAGCTAATCCCACATAACCATTAAAGAACAAATAGTTGTTTACAAAACTTCTCTTCCGTTCTTTTGCTATATCACCTAAGAACTCATCTACATATTGTGTAGCTAAAGCATCAAAGAAAGATGTAAGGTATCTTGCAGTTTTTAAGATGTCTGCCTGAGTAGAAAAATCTTTTTTAGAATAGCTTCTTTCAATTGCCTTTTTGAAGTCAGAAAAAGTTATAAGTAAGTTTTGATTCTGATTTATCCAGTCTCCATTTGTCTTTATATAATCACCAATTATGCTATTATCCTGAATAAACTTAACAATTTTATTTGAATAAACATTTTGACTCATCTCAGCCACTTTAGATTTTTTAACTGGGTTTATTGTGTTTTGTTGCCCAAAATGCTCTCTCGCCCTTTTTTGAGTGTAGTTATAGATGTCCACTTTAAAGGTTTCTTCAAACAAATGATCTAACTCAGGATGTTGTCTTATAGCCATAGTAATGCCTATTAGCCGGTGATACCCGTCTAAAACGTCTAAAATGGTGTCTTCAGTCACTGTAAGAGACATAGTGTCGTCATCATATTTTAATTCTTCGCCACCACTTGCGCTTCCAACACGCGCATTAAACGTAAAAACTGATTTAATTAATTTCCCATCTAAGAACAGTTCCTTTATTTCTTCAACCGATTGTTTATTGAGCTGCGGTACAGGTATCTCAATATCTGAGCCCTCTAGTTTTTTCGTTTTGTTTGTTCTTTGAGCATTAGGATTATAGTGCAATAACTTATTTTCAAATAGCATAAACAACTCTTTAGCAGTGATTGGGAAGAAATAATTATCATCCGAATACTTTACAACTTGTTTGAATGTATACGGAAATTTTATATCTTCCTCCACAGATCCTTCCCATAACGTTTCAATTTCTCTCATATCCGTTTCTGTGAAGTAATTTCGTGGATTAAACCTTTCACTTTCAAGAACTGAGTATAGTGACTTGGCTAAAAAGTACATATATTCTTTAGAAATTTCGACTTCTGGATTTTCTATATCGTAAATTAATTTTTGTGTTGTCCCTGGAGTAATTTTATTTTTAGCCATCTCTAATTGAATATCGTTAATAAAAGATCTTATGTGTTTATTTTTCGAGATAGCATCTTTCATTTCTGAAAGCAGTTTCTCATTTGCAGACTGATCAAAGATCACTGTCATATAGCCTTTCACCTCATGTCATGTTGCTAAATTTAAAGTTACCAAAGGCAATCTGGTTAATCAAGAAGAATTATCATTTGAACTGAGTAATATGCCGAAAAAATGATTATCGCTCATTTACATGCTTTATAAACTTTTTTAATGTAACAAGATCAGCGTTTTCAAAAAAACTAATAAAATCCTCTTGAGTTGCTTCATATAGTGGATTTAAATCGATTTTTTCATCCATTGTTACACCAGCAGAGTTCGCTATGTTAATCTTTCTGCTCATATATCTCTCTGTTGTTAATGTGTTTTTATGATTTCCTTGTTCTTTTGCTGCAAGTAAATCGTGACCAGAATTCTCATAGACATAGTCAATTCCTACACCCTTAAATGAGTGTAAGACTAATTCTCTTTCAGGAGGTATACCTAACCTTTTTTTCGACCTTTTTAAGGAGTGTCGTAAAGATTGTTCCGAAAGTCCCTGAAAAACCAATTCAGTTTCGCTGTCATCCTTTTCCTTCAGCTGCAACAATTCCTCATAAAATACCTGGTTAATGCCTGTAGACACAACCTGAGATCCTTTATCAATAACTGTTACTATATAATGGCCTGTACTTTCATCAAGTTGTATGTCTTTCCATCTTACGCGCAAAATCGCACTTACACGAAAAGAAGTTCTGATGGCGAATTTAACAAACAGCTTTTTCATTAAAGGTTTCTGTCTTTCATTTATATACATATCCTGAGCGATTCTTTCGGCTTCTGTCTGGGTTGTTTTATCCCAGTTTTTAGTTACTGTTTTAAGCCTTTCGACAGTATTAAACACCGACAAGTCAATATAGTCCTTATAATCATGCTCTAAATATGTATAGAGCATCTTCAGGGAGGTCATTTTTCTGTTAATACTATTATTAACTAATCCCTTTTCCTGAAGATACTTAACATAGTTGCTTAATTCGCTTTTACTTACAACTAAATCATCGGGAACCAGACTTTTGACATCTTTACCTTTAATCACACTAAAGAACTGCTTAATATCCCCTTCATAATTCTTTCTGGTGTTCGACACCCTTCTAGTTGATGAAGGCATCATATAGTTAGAATTCCCTGAGCTACTTCTTATATCTTTATTGATTAAAAAGCCCTCGATATCATCGTAAACCGCATAATTTTTTAATTGTTTAATTTTATTTTGCATTATCTTCTCCTCCTTTCTCATCTAATAACTCATCAATAGAGACATTCAACACCAGAGCGATAAGCTTTATGGTTGTAACATCTGATTCATCTGGCATTTCAATGATTTTGTTTAATGTCTGAATATTAATCATTGTCTCCCTCGACAATCCCTCTATTGTGATGCCACGTTTGACCATTAGCTGTTTTATTCGCTCTGACATGTCAACCTCCTATTTTTTATGTATACTATAGACTGCAGTGCGTATATGTTATGGTTGATAAATAAACTCTTCAAATTCAATTGCAATGTGTCGTTTTAAATTCTTAACAAAATGTATTAAGGATCTAAAATGTGGATTATTTTCAATGCTTCTTTTTAACCCATCTCCACCTAATAATACTCTATTTAGATCTTTTAATAATGCTGCTATCTCTATTTTTGCACCATGTAGATCATCTTCAGTTTTTGCATTAACAATCATATTTCTTATGTTTAGTACACTCTCTATGTAAGTTTGTTTCGCATTTAAAACAAAATCAGCATCAATATCTTTATGATTTGTAGACCTAAGTTCTACAACATGCATTATTAATCCTCCTTGTATTCACTTAGCAATTTCATGTATCCTTTAGTTAGTTGTTTTCGAACATTTTCATTCTTCATTATTTTTGACTTTTCAATGCTTTTTTCATGAAAAAACAAATCATTTTTAACTAAGCTTTCAACTTTCTTTTGGTAAATGGTTTTATGCATTGTCATACTGTTTTTTAAGTAACTAATTGCGGACAAACCACCAACCTCCTATATACATATTTTTTATCTTTTGCATCTATAGCAATTGTAATGCATTACATAAGGGAAGTAAAGATTTTTTTAACGACAAATAGCACATTCTACGCAATTTTTTTTTGCGAATGTGCTGCTTTGTAATGCATTTTATTTAATTAGGGTGTATGTATTTGAAGTTGATCACTAGATGTTATTAAAACCTAATATTTAAGTGATGGCCTTAAAACTACAAAAGACGCTTAGCTCAAGAGAGCCAAACGTCTTCCTTTTTCTCTGGTTAATTTAATTAAGTAAATAATAATACTAATAGCTTTATGTGTCAATGGATTTTATGCTCCACGTGGCATTCCAGCTACCTCATAATCACCTGAAGCTTGTTGGATTGAAGAATCTGCACTTATGTAAGAAGTGCCTAGTGCGCCCAAGATAACTAAAGCCATAATAAGTTTTTTCATCGTCTCACCTCCTTTAAAGTAAAAGTAATTCTAAAAGTTTTTGATTTTCTCCCATCTTTTGCAGTTCTAACAGTGGCAGCCTAATAAGGAATTTGTCATTAGACTTTTTAAAATACTCGATTGAAGAATAGAAGCATGCTTTATTTTGTTCGAGCCTCCCTTTCAAATAATGATGCATTGCAAGCTCATTATCGTTATGTTCTATCAGATCCAGTTTATCCAAAACTTCTTTCGCTTTGGAATTTTCATTAAAGTTGATAAAACAATGAGCTTGCTCCTGCAAATCCATAATTGACTCAGATTCAAAATTAATCCACTTATTTTCTTTGCGCCATACATTATTTAAGAAGCACAAAGCCTGTTGGAAAATCATGTTGTAATTTTCATTATGGACGGAAACGCTTAGCCCTTTTAAAAAGTTTTCCTGAGCCAATTCATAATTCGAAAATAATAGAGAGTTACCAATTGTTAAGTAGCTGAAAACCTGAAATCTCTGGATATTTGTACTTTCCAATGCCATTTGAGAATACTTTCTGCATTCCTCTAATGAACTTTCATTTAGTTTTATATTAGACATTAGAACATGAACTCTTGTTTGATATGTATTTCTAATGTAAATGTTCTCAGAAATCTCACTTAGGTCAATTTGTTTTATAAGTTGGGCCATCGGTGAAAAGTTACCAGTCCTTAAATAATGATAAAGCAGCAAGAGCCTTGAGAAAGAATTCATTTCAGGTGTTTTAATATTTAATTTACCGAGTCTTTTCACTGCCTCAAATTCAGTAATATCACATTTAGACAGTTCTCTATGTATTTTATACACTTTTCCATATTCTTTACTTTTCATATTGCTGCAAGAAATCATTGAATCTATTAAAACATCTTCTACTTCAAAAAACATATTTGCATCAGCATACTCCAATGCACTTCTTGCTGCCTTTGTCTTAACATCTAGGTTTAAACAGTAATCTTTCATTAATTCATATTCACGGTCTGGATACTGGCTCTTAACAATGTTGACTATTGAAGAAAATTCATTAAAAGTTTTCCCATCATGGTTTAAGAAGTCATAAAGAGGATTGGAGTTTTTAAGGCCAGCTACTGTTGCCCATTTATTCATTAAAGAGTTGTCATTTTCCAAGTCTTTCTTCATAGCTATCCTTATTAACTCCATTATTTCCCCTCATTTCTTTTTGTTGTCTTTCTTGGTTAATTTAATAATACTATAGATCACATTACCAGTCAATAAATTTATACATATTTTTTGTATTTGTATTTTCTTTAAAATTCCTATTTTAACTAGACAAGGGCTTCAGCTTGTAAAGGGCCCTTGTCTCAGGTGTTCTAACTGTACTCATAATAGACATCTTTTTGCTTCAGTCTTTCAATCACTAAGTCTTTGAAAGGGATATCTCCCAAAATAGCAAATCTAATATGATCAATTTTTGTTCTGGTACTTTTCTGTTGGAACATTATTCTGTCAATGTTTTGTTCAAAAATAGACCTTTGAAGTTTCTTTCTGTACCGCTTATATTCCTCAATTGAACAATCGTTCACTTTAATAAAATGGATTATCAGTCTATCCAACTGCTCTGCTGATAAAACTAATTGCGACCTTTTAAAATGCTGGAATGCATGACAGTTTGCACAAATTAAATCCAGGCCAATTAACTTTACAACACCATTATCAAAATCGTATTCTTCTATTTCATGCACATGTAATTCTTTATAATTTTCTTCATTTGGATGGTGTTTGCATATAACACATGAATAGTTATTTTCTATAAGGATCTGCGTTCTTATCTTCTTTAGCCACAGAGATTGAGTTAAATTGCTTCTTACTGTCTTTCCATGAAACATAGTTGGTTTAGCATCAATTTTCAACTTAAAATGAGAGAACTCATTCATTCGAGACCCTTCCTTTTAAAACAATTTACTTTAATAGTTTAACCTCATTAAAGTGAAACTCTGCAAATGACATTTCATTCATTTTGAAATTATGATTCATATTATAAAAATGCAAATCATTAATGAAGTACTTTCTGTTTCCGTTATAGCCTATTATTGAATAGTATTCTGGGGCATCCGGATCAAAATCTAACATATGAAAAAGATTGTTAAGATTAAATATCATGTACCCTTTACTGACATTAGGCAGAGGAATTAAATCTTCATTATAATTACTCCCAATCTTATTGACTTTAGCAAATCTTGTCTGTTCAAAAAAACCTGCCTCTTCAATGGATGAGTGCATTAGGTTGTTGAAAAAAGTGCAATCATGAAGAATTATTGGCTTATTAACCTTGTTTTTTAAAATTTCATTAATCATTTTTTATTCCTCATCGCATTAAGAATCAGAGCTTGTTTTAATTCTTCAATTTCTTTAACTAAATCATTCATATCTTTTTTTCCTAAATATAACAAACCCAATCGTTCTTCAAAATCAATGTCAAAGTCTCTGGTTATTTTTCTCGCCCCCTTTGATTCCTTAGGAGCAGTAAAATATGTGATATATGCTTTAACCAATTTGGGGTTATCAGATTCTAAATAATTAACAACGGAATTATAAAAAAAGGATATTTCTTCACCCTTTTCTAAAATTGGTAGCCTATTAAAAATGTTTAATTTGTTTATAGTTGTTCCCTTATACTCTATATCAGGTATAATTTTTATATTTATATCATATGCTGGACTATTGCCAGTGTTTTTAATAACCCAATAATAAAAATTAATATTTTTATGATGTGGAATTAATCTAACTGAAACTGCGGGTTCTTCCTGAGCTAACCTCTGTAATCTTGATTCATTATATCCAAGGTATGTTACCAACAGCAGTAAAAGCCCCCCAATTGCAGCAATGCTAGTGGAGATCGCACTTATTCCCGAGTACTGTGGAGATGAAAGTCCTAATCCAAGACTACTAATAAAATAAAATAGCAAACCCAATAATATTAAAAATGTAATAAAAATAACTATAAATGTTCTTTTCTGTTTCATCTATCTTTGCACCTCTAACTACAACATATATTTTCATATTAAATACTGAATTAAAGAAAAACATCAAAATTATGATGGCTAGTACAACAGCAATCTCAAAAGTATGTGAACTTCCATCTTCATTTTCTCGTTCTTCCTTCTCACTCATCTGTTCCCTATATTTTCTTTGTATTCCATCCCTTTTCTTATCCAACTTACTCGATCTCTTTCAAGGTAAAGCCAAGTAACTGTAGTTTTGATTATTTGTGACTAATTCAATTAATTATTTTATGGCGCCGTTATTTTTTAAATTACTCATGAGCTCGGGATTATCATTTTCAACGTTATAAAAGAACACTTCATCAACGTTATTTTCAATATCCCAATTTTGTATGCTCCATTCATTTGTAGTAATCAAAATAATTTTTCTTGAATAAGTTTTTTTAATTTCATTCAACAAATTTTTATATCTCTTCGAATCATCCAAAGCTCTTTGAACAGGATAATATAATGTGAAGGTGGTTTCATTTCCGCTTGGGTTTGATTTTGTGCGTCCTTCATAACTATTGATTTTGACAGTCATTCTGCCCATCCTATAAGCAGTTGTCGATTTTATAGAACTGGGTAATATCTCCTCTCCAAAAGCATTATTGATCGATCCTGCCACACTGTTCATTTTATTGCTAGTTCTTATAATTCCTTTATTAAAAACTTCATTTAAACAAGAAAGGGCTACCTTTACCTTAGCGTCATTATCATACCCTCTTAAAAGAAGTACTTTTTGCGTATCATCTTCTAAAAATTTCATCACATTATCAATTGCCATATCTCTATCATTCAAAATAATTCCTCCATATAAAATGATTATTTTATTACTATTATACTACAATTTTCCATGGTCACACTAAACAAAAAGCAGTCTATTCAGATCTGCTCCTTAGTGTTTTCTTCTTTTAACTTTTTGTTTAGTTTGAAGCCAATTAAGACATTGACAATAGCTGCTGGAAGATATAAAATCCCTGCACCTATTATTCCTAGTGCAGTACTTAAGCTCACAATAAATGTCTGCATTTCTGTGTTTCTTGACTTAAAGCAAAGTAATATTAGGAGTCCAGCTAAAACCCCCATAAGCCGGGCGATACCTGAAATAAAGAAATCTGTTAGGACTCCAAATAATTGCCCTATAATTGATAGCATAATCCCTAAAAAACTGGACAATAAAACTAAATTTTTAATGGCATTTTTCCCCCTCTTCAAAGCCGCTTCCATTCCACATACTCAAATCGCTTTTGATACAAGTCTTCAAGTATAGCAGCCCATTCAATCCATCCTTCAGCAACAATACTCTTCTTTTCCCCACCTTCAATCCACTCTATCCAATACACCTGAGAACCCCTAACGTTTTATGACTTGGATTTCCCTTACCTCACATTGTACATTACACTTTGTTTTGAGCTCACTTGCTACCTCAATGACTTCATACATTGTTTGCAATTTAGAAGCGCCATGTAGGTCGCTAGATGTCAAATAACCGCCTTCATCTAACTTAAATGATTTGAAGTATTCCTTGTTTTCAAACTGCAGTACATAAAAATAATCAATCAAAGGCATAAATCAACCTCTTTTAAATAATTTTGTAATCCTCATTGCTAATGGCAGTAAACCAATTAACATGAAAAAAGCAAGCACATTAAGCTTATTTCTGAAAAACAGGCTGGCCAAATTCCTTTCCATGCCCGCTGCTGTTTCTTTATCCATGAGTTCTTTAAACTCTTCATCATAGACCTGATCAACAAAAATAAACTTAATGCCAGTCAATAATCCAACTCCAAGCCAAATAATTAAAAAATAAGCTAAACCAATCGTTTGTTCCCTCCCTATATCGAACGAAATTTGCTATTCTTGAGTATATTGAATAAATTATGTGGGTGATCTTGTGGAAGAGAAATACGAAACAAACGGATATGATACTTCGATTGTTTATGATTACAAGGAGTATCCAGATGTAAAATATGGACGCTGCGACAATTGTGATTACACTTTGTTCAAAAGCTCTGTAAAGAGTGGAATATTCTTGCGTGAATGCCGGCGTTGCGGTATGAAAAAGAGCATTTAGATTAATGCTCTTTTTTAGAATTTAACATATATATTCCTTTTAATTTTAATGATAATATTCTTCTATCCCATTTTGTGATAATACAACAGAATAAGTTGTATCCCCAATCATTACATCGTCTACTCTTTTTATTGCTTTAGAAAAGAGTTCTGCAAGATTTCTGGGGAATTTATAATAATGTTGGCGCCGGGATATTTCATCATTTATAAAATCAATTGTTTCATTTATAAAAATTTTCTCATCATCTAAATTTTTAGAATTCCTTTTAATAGTACCTTTAACTTCTATCCCATTGTAATTATCATCTGAAGAAAAGCCAATTAACTTTGGTTCCTTTTGCTTAAGATATCCAAGATAAAAAACTGACAGTGGTTCTCCTGGAAAATTTTCTTCATAATATCCCTTCCCATAATTAAATGCTTTTTTAAAAAACAAATGTGGATCCATATAGTTGTTTATCGTATTAATTTTCTCATCGATAAATTCAAATGCCTTTTTTGCTACATCAAGACGACCTGCAAAAGAAATAATATATTTATTGTTTATGATTTTTATTTTCTTATAGTCATCTGATGATATTCCAATTACTTCACCCAAATGATTTGTGTTAGAGATTCTTCTATCAGCAGTCATAATTAAGCTGTCACCTAAATTTTGTGCTATCACCATTGTCATTTCATTAACACTACCTTCCTATCAAGGCTTTAACAAATTGCATAATGATATCCCAATCCATATTTAGCTATGAGACTGATTTTATTTTAAGCATATTCCCCTTAAATCAATATCTATTCTGTTACCTTTACTATCAGTCACCCATTCGCCGTTATACGTGCATTTGCTCATCGTACCAATTAAACTCTCAAGAGATTCAAAGTTTACACTATGAGGAACTCCTCGAAAAATATCGGGTGTATTCCAACCCCCAGCAACCCAATTTAACTTAACCAATTTACTCTCCCCTAACTATATAAAAGTACGATTTTATGCAGACCTAGAAAACTTGTAATTCCTTCCTATGCTTGTAACTTTAGTATACCATTTTCATCCTGAGTGATCGATATGGTTATTGTCTTTTTGGAATATCAACAATTCCTGCAGCTCGATGTTTAGATATGTACAGACTTTATCTAACAATCTCTTGGATACCGCTCCATTTCGTCATTATAAAGCTTTCTGACGGTCGGATACTCATGATCAATATCTCTGGATAGCTTTCGGATCTGATCTTTCTTTCGTCTAATATTGGTTAAATTTGATTTAATCAATAGTCCTCACCTTTGGTTACTTTTGTTTTAAGATTTTGAATTAAATATAAAAAGGAACTAAGTCTTAGCCCGTATGCTATATGCAATTATTCACCAATTCCATTCTCCATTAGGTTTTCCTGTTGACTTATAAATAAGCTCGATATCAATATATGTTTTATGATTACCCTTAGGAAATCTTACCAGAACAATCTCGCCCTTTTCCGGAACAAAATCCACATCGTTCCTCCAAAATTTAAATGTTTTATCTCCCTCCTTAGTTATTGGTGTTGTGTGATAACCATAACTTTCGGCTTGATTACTGGAGATCACGTTACCTCCATAAACATATTCGTCTTGTCCATTACGTGATTTAATTTCTCTAGTTGTTAAATCATATGCGTAAATGTCATATTCCTCATTCTCTTCTTGACTTAAATAATTGTCATTAAGTGTTTCACTTTCTTGACTTGAATCATTGTCATAATAACTTTTTCCTTCATTTTCATCTTCATGATTTTCCTCTAATTGAGTATCCACATAAACTTTTGTATTGTTGTCAAATTTGCTACACTGTACTATAAGAAATACCCCGATAATACCTAAACATATAATTATTAACTTTTTCATGACTTCTCCTAAGTCCTTCGCCATTTCTTATGCTATTGTACATATTTTAAAGCAACTTACTTAAATTAATTTTTTATCAATACAATACATATCGAATCCTTGTTTTATAATCCTTACCTGTCCATCAGCTGCAGACCAACTTTCACTTATCTTTTCAATAAAAGAAAAAAGTTTGTGTTCTAATTTTCCGGGTGTCATCTTCATAATATTATGAAGAATTTTTCTATATCGAAAGCTTTTTTCAAACTCAATCTTCAATTCATTTAATTGGTTATTCCATGTATCCAACTTTTGATCGTTGAGACTGTAGGAAGATCGTTTAAATGAGTAAGGCGGATATATAGAATAAAATGCTACTGTGACCCCTTTGTAAAGGATTTCTGAATAATATTGATTATTTTTAACTCCCCAACTAAGGTCATTCTCCTCAAAATAGATATTAATCTGCGATTCTAACTCTTTAAATCTTAAGAATGATTTATATAAGAAAGGATTCTTTCTTGCTCTAGTTACAAGAGCATAAATTGTTGGAGATCCTGTTATCTTGGCCCAAATTGTACGGTGGGTTCCATCACCGTAAACAGCATAAAAGTCATCATCTTCATAATGAATCAATTCCACTGGTGAGTGTTGATAATAGGTGTGAAATTCTTCTAGACTTTGTTTTTCCAAGTATCCAAAAGCTTTTTCACACCGGCCGATGTCGATATTATCTGTACCGTTATAACATGCGTGATCAAACCAAGATACACCACTGGTTCCCCTGAACCCTAAACTCTTAATTTTATTTAGTGGAACATCCCTATATAGTTTTTCGCTCTCTTCGATTACATCATAATACAATTCATATGGATACTCACTTATATTTGCAGTTTCCTTCATTTCCTTAATATGAGATTCCAATACACCTTTTTCAAGCAGCAATTTTTCAAGTTTATTTTTCAAATCTCTTCCCCCCAAGCAAGTGAATGTCAAAATATCATTGACAATTCAAGCCTACAGGTAAATTTTACATTTTTTATTTACGATAATAAAGAGTCGTTTCGAAAATCTAATTAAAACTGCTGTTTTATTCAGATTCAATCATTAACAAATTCATTATCATCGAATTTCAACACTTGAATATCATCAATTTTCATATTGTGCTTTACACTAGAACCAACACATTCCCCGATAATGTCAAACGGATCTTTTTGATTTTCTGCTTTCGCTAAAACAGTGTAACAAGCTTCGGAATCAAACCCCTTGAACGAATAAAAATATGTATTCATAATTTATCTCACCCTATCTGTGTGAAATTGTGCTTTATTCAAAACTCACCAGTTCACCATATGATTTTAGATCGCTCATTTTTTCTCTTGTGTTTTTAAACATAACTATTTCAATTGCTGTAATGTTTGTCTTGCTTTTTCTAAATAAGCATCATCATTAAAGATTCTATACAAAGTCATATAATCATTATATTCATCAAGAATTTGGTCTGCTGTTCTTGTCTCCTTGAAAATGTACTCCTTTTCAGTAGCTTTTTCTGTTTCTGCTTTTTTGGATACATCGCTGCTCTTTTGTTCGATTTCCCCTGATTGCTCTAAAAGCTGAACAATGTCCATACCAACTTTGTAATTTCTTTTGCCAAATTGGATGGTGGCCTCGCCCCAAAACATTTGATAATCAACCAGTATCCCTTGAGATCCTTTTTTCTTTAAAACTCTGTCCCCAGAAATCGTTGTGTGATTTTCTGTTAATATAACGGTACTTCCAATTAGATTATGAAGTTCTTTTTGAGACAATTTTTTAAGTGTTGTTTTCATTTTAAATATCTCCATTCATCAATTTGTTTTATGCATATTATTTGTATTTGTTATTTATATTATAACTTGATAATCTATAATAATCAATAATTAAATACATATTTTTTGTATTTGATGTAGCGTTAATATTAATTGCTCATGAGGGGGTTTGGGGGTGGTGTGAGCAAAAATTGTTCAGGTGAGGAACGAACCGTATTGAACAATTAGCAGCACCCCCATTCTCTTATTTTATTATTTAATTTATTTTTGTCTCTCTTAAAGACTTAGACGGGAAAACCCTTGGTATTATTGAGCTTTTTTTAGAGTTTAAGAGGTTTATTCTCTTTAACTACCCATTTAACCATTCAATTAATAGCTTCCTCATCCTTAATGAAGGTATGTATACTGTTATTTCTTCACCATCTCTAATTGCAGATCTCCAAATCCATTGTACTAATTCGGATAATGCAAATGCGTCTTGATCAATTGTTATTTGATATTTCTCTTTAAAATAATTATATAGAACAGTGTTAACGTATCTGTTTATTGTATACACTAAATGTTTTTTGTGCTTAAAATCATTTGTAGCTCTTGCATTACATGACACAAACCCTTTTGTATATCCATTTCCCTTTACTTTGTTTTTATGTTCTGAATAAGTCGTCCACATAGCTTCATCACTTGATGACTTAACAATGTTGTTAAAGTAATTGAATACATTGTTCTTTACCTTCTTGATCGTATATGGTGATTTATTTTTATACCAATTAGATGATAATGAATAATCCAATTGGCCAACTGTATTCAAGTTACCTTCATATATTTTTATTTTATTTCTTAATTGAGCCTTTAGAATACTCTCGTATTCAGTATTATGTTTTGTAAACCTGTATTGCCCATCTATAAATTCAGAAACGTATTTTTGATACTTGATATTGTTTATATCATAATAATATCTTTGTATTTGAGCATCAAACATGTAAGTGAGTATGTAAACCTCTTTAAACAACTTGAATATATCTGCAGGAAAATTCCAAATCAATATATTGTCTTTAAAGTACATCAGATTATTGTTTAAAGCCATATCACGGATATCATCATAGCGTGTTTCATAGTCCTTTTTTTCTTCGTTCCATTTGACAAATCCGTCTTCAACATATATTAACTTTGATTCAAATAGTGTAGTAAGATCATGCTTCTTAACGCGTAACTGTTCAACTACTTCCATAACTTCATCTAATATCAATGTATAGTTACCTGAAAGGATCAGCTCCTTTGTTTCGTCATTAGCATTTTTGAATAGATTATGTGTAGCAACAATATTTTTGTTCTGAGATAAAAGTTCATGAAATGACTCAAACTTATATTGTGTTTTGTCACCTTTCTTCTTTACTTTAGGCTCATAAATTTGTTTACTGTTTATGCTCTTCTTAATACGATCCACTTCATCCAAATACGGTGTAATGAAAATAAAATTTTCATCTGTCCCTGAATTATTCATCATGTCAATTGCTGCAGATGTTTTACCGCTTCCCATAATAGAATCAATCACTTTAACCTTCTCCATATATCCTCCTTATATTTTAATTTTGTATTCAAAAATAAGGAACGATAATTGCCTTACCGCTCCCTTATTTATAACGCATATTTAATTATCCTTGTGTTGCTGCATGATTAATACTGAATCATCTTGTTTTACTTTGCTTATCTCTTCTCTGTACTCTAAAAGGTCTTTATCAATTCTGACAGTTGCTTCTTTGATGGAGTCAATATCTTTCTTGAGCATTTCCAATTCCTTTGTTAGCTGCTGAATAGCATCCAGGAATTTTTTCTCCACTCATCTCACCTCAATGATTTAATTATACCATGAGGCCTATATGATTAGCGTGACTTGTTTCTTAGTTTAAGGAATACAAAATAGATGATCCATAACAGTATGGCAATGATACATGTGACTATGAATATTATATTGATTAGTGTTTGTGCTTCGCTGCTGAAGTAATCCTTAATGAGTTGAAACATTAAGAATAAGCCAATGAAAGTGATATGAGTAAACCATAATGAGAATCGTTTCATGTTTGCAATGTGCTTGATCATGTTATAATATGGGTAGGAACTAAAGGAGAAGTTCATTCCCCTTTAGCTTAGCTCTCATCGGCGTATACGTTGGCGTTGTCTCTTTGGTCGGAGCCGCTTGCGTATACGCTTTTTCTTTTTGCTTGTCCCATTCTTCAGGTTTCTTATCTTCTCAACTATTGTTAGACTGTTGATTGTAAGAACCGTTAAAGATATGAGGAAAGCAACTATGATACCCACTTTCTCAAGCACTATGTACACCTCCTTTCCTATGACTCTATTATAACATAATCCATGATTTTTATATACATATTTTTTATATTTGTTGTAAGTTATTTATGTGTTGATGGATGGTATTAAGATGCCTTGTGTGCTGTTTGATTGGGAAGAAATACAATTGGATTGGGAATTGATTAAGGATGCTTAGAGACGTGTTATATTGGTTCTGAGAGCGTGTAAGTGTGTTTAGATTAGATTGGATGATGAGTGTTGTGTATATATGATGTGGGAATCGGATGAGGTTAGTGTAGAGTGATTAGATTAGTGTAGGATATATGATTGGGTAAGATATGGTTATGTATAGTGATTAGGATAAAATAAATATGTCTTCGATCCCCTCGGATTCGTTATAAATACGATTATTTTTAATGAATGGTTATTCATTTTTAAATTGAAAAACAATTTATTTTTTTAAAATTAATTCTTGTGTTTGGCCTGGAATTATGTTAGCACTGTTGTAGGCCTACCAAAGTCATCAAATGCACGTATAATGTTCCTTATAAACGTATTACAATACCAATATATGGGGGTATATTTACATCTAATGGTAAAATTAAGGGAACGGATGTACCCATAGCACTTCCATTTCCACACCCTATCCAAATTTTCATTTTCCTAATTCCACCTCAAAATCACCCTTTTTCACATCGTAATCGCTATCGTAAAAGCCTTTTATATCAACGTTTTCCCCTTTTCAAATTACCTCGTTTTCATCAATATTTAGATAAATCAGCCACTTCCCCCCTACTCTCACTTATGTTTTACGATCGTTTATCCCCTAATCACCATTCGATACAGCAAATCCCCTTATGTTTACTGGCTTTTTAAACTCTTTAATATTTTTTACGATAAGCATGTTTTTAGATTACGATAATCCCCCTTCTCTAAATGCTTCAGAATTCACCTCTATAACCTGGAGCTATTAACACACTAGCGAAAAAACAATAGACAAATACAAATAATATGTATATAATAAATCCATAAGTGAGGAGGTGAGATAATGCAAAAGGATTCAGAGAAAGTAACGTACATGTTTAGTAATTTAATTGGATTTTTAGAGACTGCTATTATTGAAGGAACTGCTTCACAAGAAGAAAACACTCTTTATGAGGACTATAAACTATTTGGAACAATCGATAAAAAGAGCTATACATACAAAAATCTTGTACATAAGTATCTAAAAAGCGATTATTAAATCAAAAAATATGCATAAAAGTAATAAGGGGAGAATTTATTGAAAGGAAAAAAAGACGGCCTAAATAAACAAGTACATATTTACAGTATTGACACTTCTGCTTTTTATAATGATCAAGAAAACAAATTACATAACAAGATTTTAAAATCATATAGGTACAGAGATCATCTCAGAAAACTTGAACATGTTGATAAAAAACATAAGAAGTACATAACGCAAAGGATTATTTCCTTAAAAGAAAAGCTTTATAACGCCTTTAACGATCATAATCAAATAAGAACACTTAGAACAGATTCTCTGAAAGATAATAATGTGATTTCATTATTTGATTCAGTCTTAACTCGAACGCTGGGAATCAAAGAAAACTCTCTCTCTGAAGAGATCATGGTTGTCCAAACTTATCACTTTCAAATTTTAAGGGACATTATTGATAAAGGATTCATACATAACAATGAGAAATACGTTTATTTCACTAGCAGTGCCGGTCAAATAAGAACAAAAAAATCTTGTTTTATCAAACAAAGCACCTTAGATAAGTATCAAAATGCTTTAACTTGTGGTCTTAGTGTGGAGCATATCAATGCTCAAGGTGGAAGCAGCATAAACAAATGGAATAGCTACATGGCCTTATCGAATAGCGCCAGCAGTCCATGGGAAATTGATATTGATAAAGCAATTGTCGTAAATGACTTAGAAACAAATGTTTCCAGCCTAGTTGATTATATTGACCGGGATACATATGAAATCACACGTAAGATTATGGATATTCCTATAGAACATACAGATGGTTGTGGAATGATGCTCCCTAGTATGAGTCAAAAAAGCTTTATGGTCAGATTACCTTGGGTTAAGGGTCTACTTGTTCCATTTGACTTTAGAAAGTTTGCTGAAAAACACAGTTCATTTATAGTTAAAGACGTCTACGGTAAAGAATGGGACATTATTAAAGATGATATCCAAATAATTTTTACGAAAAGCCAGTTTAAGATGTGGAAGTACTATGATTCTTGGGATGATTATCGCTATAAATTTAAAAAGTATGGATGTTTAGGAGCTAAATTAAATGAAGAAGATCCATCTGTTGAGGGAAAACTGACTTACCAGATGCTACAAACACTCACTGATATCACAGATGAGGAATTAAAACAAATCAGCTCAAAGACTGTTAGTGAGATTACTCAATTAGGCACTGATAAAGAAACAATGATGAAAGTTTTAGGGGCTACCGAGAAAAATAAACATAAGACAAGCCTTCAAGAAGCTCTACTAATATATCCTGAGCTGCTAAATGATGACCACACCAAAGAAATCATTAAGAATAAGAAGAAGAGTATGATTAAGGACGCCAAATCAGGGAAATTACTTGTCAGTGACGCCAGGTATACATATTTATGTCCTGATCTATACGCTTTTTGTGAAAGATTGTTTCTTGGAATTGAGAATCCGAAAGGACTCCTCACCGGAAGCGATGTCCATTGTTCTTTATATGATGAAGGGTATATTGATATCCTCCGCTCTCCTCACCTATACAGAGAGCATGGAGTTAGGTGGAACAAAAAAGATGAGGAATATGAAAAGTGGTTTATTACCCCAGGTGTTTATACCAGTATTCATGATCCGATATCGAAACTGCTGCAGTTTGACAATGACGGGGATAAGGCCTTAATTATTTCTGATGAGCTGATCGTCAATATTGCCAAGCGTAATATGGAGAACATCGTTCCTTTGTATTATGAAATGTCAGTAGCCCAGAAACAAGAGATTAATAGCAGAAACATCTATGAAGCACTAACTCTTGCTTATGGAATCAATATCGGGGAGTACAGTAACAACATCACTAAGATATGGAACAGTGACAATATAAACCTGGACGTGATCAAATGGTTATGCATGGAGAATAACTTTACTATCGATTAAATTTATAGTCGCGTCGCATAGCGATATGCGGATGAAAAGTCAGTGAACCTAGAAAACTAGGGTGTGCATTCAGCGAAAAGTAGCGATAGGAAATGATCGTTAATGAGTGTGCTAACAGGGGAATTCTAATTAATACATTTTACATTTTGAACAATGATATTTAAAACAAGGGGGTGACAAAGTGAAGTTTATAAATGAGGATGAGCATAAATATTTGAGTGGGATATATAAGATTGAGCAGATAAGCACCGGCTTAATATATGTGGGGAAAACTAAGATGAAATTTATTAAGCGTTACTGGCATCACACTTGGAAGCTGAAAAACAATTCGCACTGTAATCGACATTTGCAGAATAATTGGAATAAATATGGAGAAAACGATTTCCAATTCCATGTTTTACAAACAGTTGATCCAAACTCAGATATGAACGAATTAGAAACTCACTACATAAATGAACTAGGTGCCTATTTAAATGGCTTTAACATGACCACCGGCGGAGAGGGCAAGAGTAATTGTAAGATGTCTGACTCCACCAAAAAGATTATTGGGGAAAAGAATAGGATTAATAACATCGGAAGAAAGCTTAGTGATGAGACTAAAGCCAAAATGAGTAAGGCGAGAATTGGCAGAAAGCTCTCTCCGCAGCATAAGGAAAAGCTTTTACAATCTAGAATGAATAAAAGGCATTCGCCAGAATCTAGATTAAAGATGCGTCAGTCTCATTTAGGGTCAAAAAATAAATCCTCAAAAATAAATGAAACGAAAGCACACGAGATAAAAGTTCGATTGATTAATGGGGAAAAGATGTCTGAAGTATCAAAATCAATGCGTGTTTCCTACCCCATCGTTAAATCAATATTACAGTGTAAAGTATGGAATCATATTCATGTTACTGGGTGGGACGACTTTATTCTTAAATACAAAAGCAAGAAGAAAAGCACTCTTACTCCAGAAGAAGTATTTTGTATAAGAGAACTTCTTAAAAAAGGGTTATCAGCACCCCATGTTGCAAAAATGTGTAACATAAAACCCAATGTTGTTTATGGAATTAAACAAGGAAGAACCTATAAAAATGTGAAATGAATGTAGAATGTATTATATGAAAACCCTGTGCCAAGCGTTTACATCATGCTGAGAAGTACTTGTAAATGAAGGTGCAACGACCATCCTTTATGGAGTAATAATAAGGTGAAATTCCTTATTATGAAGCGCTGACCATCTGTCTAGTACAGATGATGATATGGTCTATTCCCTAATAAATATCGGGAAACCGAGGGTATCAAAGTTCGCAAAAACCTTATTCATGCCCACCCGCCCTGATCATGTTGATGAGCAAATCAAAGACTACATAAAAAATAAAGTGCCCCACTTCTTCATCAATGCAAAGGATAAAGAAGAACATAGCGTAGAATCGATTAATGAAAGTACAGTAAATAAGTTAGACTCAATTATTCCTAATGAACGAATCAACTTTAACGCAGTTGCAGGAAAATTTGATTACCGTTTCTTACTTCGAAATAAAAAAGTGAAACTTGATGAAACGGTTATCAATGAGTACAAACGTCTTGACCGAAACAAAAAGTGGCTCATGAATAATGAAGAAATTAAACCAGGAGAAAAGCTATACGTCTATAAGATTATCAAACAAAGATTAATGGAAATACATAACGATGAGCAACTTATTACAGATGTTTTAGTTAAGTACCTATATAAAAAGAAGAGTAAATTCAAATCGACTTTGTGGGAGTGCTTTGGCGAACATATATTGGAAAATTTAAAGATTAACTTAAGGAATTTTAAGGCTTGTGGGAATTGCGGAAAAATGTTCAGTCCCTCTTCTAATAAATCTAAATACTGTAACAATTGCTCAAAAAAAATGATCTTAGATAAACATAAACGCTACAATAAAAAAAGATAACGACCAATAGAAAGTGCCTTGAGCCTTACTCCCCCAAGGGATACAGCATTTCTCGGCAAAAAAAGATCAACAAAAAAGCACCTTGAACCCTTGGTACGACTGGGCTGAAAGCCCCTTTTGAGATAATCGCCATAAGGGAGAAAGAAAGCTAATTTCCACATAAAAGGGCGAGTAAGTCTCCCATTTTTTCAAAAAACCACAAACGTTACCGTAATTATACTTTAACACAAAAATAAACGAAATCACTAGGAGGATTTAAAACATGAACAAAACAGAATTTGTTGGAGCAGTTGCAGAAAAATTAGGTGTTACTAAGAAAGAAGCTACTCCTAAAGTTGAAGCAGTATTTAATGTCATCGTTGAAACACTAACAAAAGGTGAATCAATTAAGGTTCCTGGAGTTGGAACATTTGAAGTTCGTGAACGTGCAGCTCGTAAAGGGAGAAATCCCCAGACAGGAGAGGAAATTGATATTCCGGCTACAAAAGCACCTGCATTTAAGCCGGCAAAAGCACTTAAAGACGCAGTCAAAGCTAAATAATCAGTTAATGAGGACGACAGGAAAGGCTACCTGCACGCTTTGTCACAAAGAGCTTATGCTCCTAAAAGAGGCAGAGTTAGAAGTTATGGAGGAAATTGTCGACCTCCCCTCTTTTCGCTTATCTTCATCTCCGGGTTAATTAATTATAGTTTTTTTTGATGGCATGGGGGTGCCGTCAATAATTAGTTGATTACTGATATTTGGGATATCAGTTCTCGACTAATATTCATTTATGAAGATACAGACTAATCAAATGAATATTAGTGGAGATTTCTCTCCAGTGTTGACTAGCTTTTATTGATTAAACAATATCTACTCCCTTGTTTTCTGTATCATTCTGACACAAAACTGCGGCTGGTCATTGCAGTTAGTCGGATAATAGTCATTTATGAGGGTGCGAGGTTAACTCGAATGTCTGTATCTTAAGGAGACAGGTAAATGGCTATTATCGGGCTAAACATGTCGGTAAGACCTTTGCTACTCAAGTTTTTTATGTAGGGTGAATCCCATCACAGTCTGTCTTACTATGGGTGACATGTAGCCTGGATATTAATTGCGGTGTATTGCTTCGGCTTGCACTTAGGGAAGGGTAGATGCGTCTCCCTTCCCTTTAAATAATGCCCTTGTAAGCTTTGATGCTTATTATGCGGTCAACAAAATTTTTCCGGGTAAACGAGGCTTTGAAATTACATACCCTCGTAAAATAAGTGATATGGTTTTGGGCGCTTGATCACCGCTCTCATTTCACAGAAAAGGATTATTTTCGGTCTTGCCTTTTCATTTTCACTTAGGAACATATTCGTTACTTTTCCTTCAAGAAACTTACCTTTCCCATGCACATACCTCCTTACACGGGTCAGAGAAAACTGTGCAAAATAAATGGTGAGCGCTTGAGACGCTTTGTTTCTCAATAAGGCGTGTAACCTGACAAGAGAGACTGAAAATGCCATTGAGAAGGCTTGTAATGGGTCTTTCCTTCTCATTCTTGGTGTTTCGCCACCATAATGTGTCGAGGTTTAGAGTTAGTATTTCATTGTCTGATCGAGAGTAGCCGATTAATCCCGCGTGGGGGACACTAAAGATACCGCGATACGTCCAGCTTTGGGATTCCTTCCAAAGCCGCTACTAATAAAGGCTTCACTGTGAATTCAGAGATTTTACACAGTTCTTAAATGAATTAGCTCATTTGCCAGGCGTAGAAGGAGCCAGATGGTTTTCGCACAGCGATTACCGGTTTATATGCTCATGTACCATGATGTACAAGGAGTTCCTGAAGACGTTATTATGGCGTCTTTTGATATTTCGACTTACTTATAGTTTGTCGACTGCAAAGGTTTCAGTCGCTGAACCCGTAATCAGCGTAACCCCTGTCGATCTGAAGGGCTTGCGTCCCAACGTTAGCTACTGACGTAGGTGAAACGGGGTTAGAATGTAATCAGAACAAGGTCATCTAAATCGTTAGAAGGCCTTTTTGTGCTTGCGTTTTACTGATCAGCCGGAATGTGCTTCCGAGCCTTCCGGTACGCAAGTTATCAATAATCTCCTTCGGGCGTTTCCCCAACGCCTATCCGACTTATCTTTTCATCTCCTTTATACCCCCTTTTCGGACGTTACCGATGCTTCGGATCATCGGGCTTCCGAAGGAGCTTATTGTACGTAAAAAACAAATATTGGAGGAATTTAATTTGGCTAAAGGTAAAAAAGAATACTCTTTTAAAAAGTGCACTGTAAACGTTGATGAAGATCAAATTATTGAGTATAAAAATGATGGCATACACATTCACTCATTATCTAAGTACTTAAGAGAAATTGAAAGCAAAACAGAACCGATTGATTTCACTTTAAAAAGCGACAGTGAAGTTGTACCTCAAGAAACTGAAGGACTCTCTGAGTAGGTGGTGACTGAATGACAGCTATTTTAAACCCTGTGTTGCACCGTGAAAAGGAAGAATCCTTTACTGACTACCACATCCGACTTTTTAAAAATAAAGATACTTATCACATTGATACTAAAACCATTGCCACTCTCTTAAACAAAGATCAAGGTACAAATTATGATGAGAGTAAATGGCGCAAGGATTATAAGCAATATGAACGATGGAATGATTACATAATGTCCAAGAATTTGGATGAAGAAATCCTAAGGAAATACGAAGAAGTGCGACTTCAATCTGAAAAGGAAAAGATTAGAACTCGTGATCAAAAAAGAGAATACAGAAAAAGTATAGCGAATCAAGCTCGCTTTGAAAAAATCAAGGATGATGTAGTCCAAGCTATTGTTAATTTAGAATCAAAAAGACCTCTACGTTTCACTTTCCCCCTCCCTGCTGCTGCTGAAAAGCATGGGCTTGCTTTATTCAGTGACTGGCACTTCGGAATGGAAATCGATAACCGCATCAATAAGTTCAATAAAGAAATATTCGATGAACGAGTTGAGCATCTCACAAACAAAGTAATTGAGTATGGAAAGAAGAATCATGTCTCCACATTACACGTTGCAAATCTTGGTGATTTAATTGGAGGTCTTATACATGTTTCAACAAGAGTTCAGGCTAATGAAGATGCTGTAGAGCAAATTAAATATGTGTCAGAAACGCTTGCTGAGGTGCTAGCTATGTTGGCCAGCGAGTTTCAAGAAATTAAGTTTTACAATGTAGCTGGTAATCACGGTCGTCTCTCCCCTTCTAAGAATGATGTGGGAATAAAAGAAAACTTTGAATACCTCATTAATTGGTACCTCGAAGCTAGATTAAGAGATATTAAAAACATTTCCATTGAACCGGAACAAGATGGTTTTATCCCCGCTAAAATCAACAATCATGAAGTCGTATTTGTCCACGGTCACTATGATCGTGTTGATCAATGCGTAACCCGCCTACCTCAATTACTTGGCTATATCCCTTCTTACATATTCGGTGGTCATATTCATCACAACTTTGAAAAGGAATATGGCAGCACAACAGTTGTTGTAAACGGAGCGCTAGTTGGCGCTGATGATTATGCGATGCAGGGTCGCTTTGGAACGAAACCGTCTCAAAAGTTCATGGTCTTTGATGATGACGGTGTTGAAGCTACATACATTATTCGTTTTAAAAATGAAAACTAAAGGAGGAATCTGCTTGGATTTAGCAATGCATGAAGTGTATAACCTTCACTTGTATGATAGAAAAACTGAGGAATCTTTAGTTGATTTAACAACACTTCAAGATGTTGAAATTTTTTATAGTGATGAACATGAAACGTATTTGATTTTTGCAAAGAATGCTCTGCTAAATTTTGAGGCACTTAAATTTTTAGGTGATTATAAAGCTCCTACCTCCTTTGAATCAAAGTTGGGAAAGAAACAATATATTTCTGTTTTAACTGAGACGCCTAAGCATGAATTCAAACTATTGGCTGAAACTGTCGGTTCTCGCCCTGAGTCATCAGAGGCCCATAGAGTTACCTTAGAATTTAACAATGTAGAAATTATTTCTAGGGCTGAATTAAAAGGTGTTAACGGAGAAGTATCGGGTTTAGACTTGATTTTTAAAGTGAACCCAGTTGATAAAGAATTTTTTAAAATTCACTATTGATAAAACTTTAATTTTATTCAGATTGGAGTAGTGCAAGTGGCTGATTACAAAGAAGTTTACGAGTCTTTCTGGAAGCAAATCATTGAAGATGAAACAGGAAACATTAACAAAGATCAACTAATGAAAGAGCTATGTGATTATAAGTATCTATTGGAATCTATTCCTGCTGTTTATGAAGAAGTGACTTGTAATTCTGTAAGTAAGCCATTTGTTGATCCTAAATATGTTATTGAATCTCATAGAGATGCCTTTATAAATAAAAGAATTGCCCTAGATGATTTAAGAAATATGAGTGTGGTAGCAAAACACTATTCACCTTACGAGACAGTTGTAAGCCTAGGAGCTATTGAAGGTTTATTAAAGTAATACAAAAAAAACGATTGAGGATGAAGAAAAAAATGACGAATGAAGACTTTAAATATCTGAATAAGCACTTAGAAACACTTGCCCAACTCAAGCAGTCTGGATACAAATGTGATAAAGAGATATCTACTGTTATTAATAAATTACATAAACTAATGGGACTTGCATCAAAATCAAAAGTTAATTTTTACACTTTAGGTAGCAATGTTGAAAATGAAAACATTGCTGACAATAAAATTGGCGTAGATTTTCCAAAAGGAAATAGGTTGTTAATCGTCGATCCCCAGACAGACTATACTACAGTTTTACTTGTTAATGTTAAAGACTCCAAATTTGAAAACATTAAAAGAAGAATAGCCCCTCAGACATTCGGATATCAAGCAGACCTATTAGTTCAGATTTTAAAAGAAAAACGCCCTGACAAACTGTTGATTGATACATGTGGAATTGGTAAAGGGTTAATGGACATGGTGATTGAAAAGTTAAAAACACAAGATATCGAAATGTCTCCCAGTGGTGATTTGACCTATAGTTAAACACCTTTTTAGAACGCCCAGCGAAGATTGCGGTACTCCCCTTCCGCTCTATTGCTGGGCGTTTCGTAAAATGTGTTTACATAAACTTTATGGAGGTGAAATATGTCTGCTGAAAAAATAAAATGCTCATGCTGCGGCAAAGAACAAAATGCCAATCAATATTATATATCGGAATCTCCTTTCAATTCTGCAACAGGCAAACTGTCAGTATGTAAGAGCTGTCTCCAAAATGAATTCCAAAAAGACAAAGATAACTTAAAGAATGTTCAAAACATCTTAAGAATGATTGACCGTCCTTTTGTTTACGACTTGTGGGTTTCCGCTGTTAATGAATCAGAGTCCAAGAAAAAATCAGCTGGAAATGTGTTGGGTACGTATATGAAAAATATCGGAATGAAAGATTACAAGTCAAAAACTTGGGCAGACAGTGAGTTTGACTTTGAAGAGGAACAAGAATACACAACACAATTGTTACTAGCTAAAAGTACAGAAGATATATCTAAGGATGACATAGATGAATTAATGCAATTCTGGGGTCGTGGTCTTGATGTTGAAGATTACATTTGGCTTCAGAATGAGTACATTGACTTCACAAATAGGTATGAATGTGATTCTAAAGGAATGGAACTTCTTATAAATGAAATATGTTTGACTCGGCTAGATATCCGTAAACGGCGTGAAAATGGTGAAAAAGTCGATCAGCAGCAAAAAACTCTTCAAGATTTACTTGGATCAAGTAATTTAAAACCAGTTCAAGAAACTGGAGCAAGTGGAGTTGAACAAGAGTCTTTTGGCACTCTGATCAAAAAATATGAGAATGAGAGACCTATTCCTGAGCCAGAGCCTAGATGGAAAGATCCTGATAAAATCGGGAAATACATTAAGGTATTTTTCCTTGGGCATCTGTCCCGAATGCTTGGTTTGAAAAATCAATATTCAGAGGAATATTGGGAAGAAATGAATAAGCATACTGTTGAAGAACCTGTTGAAGAAGAAGAGGATCGAGAAAATGACCTCACATAAAAATTTTACAACAGATCGCAACAAGCACAGTCGAGGAATCAATATCTTTAAAAAGGGAAACAACTTTAAAAAGAAATCAAAATCTGAACGGTTAATGGATGGTATCGGCGCATGGACTTCTTTCTATAGAGCAAACCCACATCGGTTTGTAAAAGAATACTTGGGTATTACACTTAAATTGTTTCAATGTATTTTAATTTACATGATGGTACATAACCATTATTTTATGTACTTGGCCAGTCGTGGGCAGGGTAAAACTTGGTTAACCTCTGTATATTGCTGTGTGCAAGCCATACTCTTCCCAGGTACTAAAATAGTTATCGCATCGGGCACAAAGGGACAAGCTCGTGAAGTCATAGAGAAAATTGATGACTTACGCAAAGAATCACCTAATTTAAGGCGAGAAATTGAAGATTTAAAAACCTCAACAAATGATGCTAAAGTGGAGTTTCATAATGGCAGCTGGATTAAAATCGTAGCCTCAAATGATGGCGCCCGCTCCAAGCGTGCAAACCTCCTTATTGTAGATGAATTCAGAATGGTTGATTTTGAAATCATCAGTAAAGTACTTCGAAAATTCCTGACAGCTCCCCGTTCTCCTAAATATCTCGAAAAAGAAGAATACGCTCACTTAAAAGAACGAAACAAAGAAATTTACTTGTCTTCCTGCTGGTACAAGGTTCATTGGTCATTTAACAGATTCATAACTTACTATAATGCCATGATGAAAGGATCAAAATATTTTGTGTGCGGTCTCCCTTATCAGATCGCAATTAAAGAAGGCCTTTTGGATAAAGATCAGGTTAGAGATGAAATGGCCGAAGAAGATTTTGATCCTATCGGTTGGTCTATGGAAATGGAAGCTCTCTGGTTTGGTGAATCTGAAAAAGCTTATTTTAAATTTGAAGACATTGAAAAGAACCGCAAGCTTGCTTCCCCCCTCTTCCCCCCTGACTATTACAGTCTGATCAAGGATTCCAACTTCAAATATGAAGGCAAGAAACCAGGAGAAATTAGGCTGGTAAGCAATGATATCGCTGGAATGGCCGGTAAGGATAATGACGCCAGTGTTTACACTGTATTCAGACTGATCCCAAACTCCAATGGATATGATCGTCATATTGTATACATGGAGAGCATCGTAGGCGGTCACACAGGAACTCAAGCAACAAGAATTCGACAAATATACGAAGATTATGATTGCGATTATATTGTATTAGATACTCAAAGTATCGGACTTGGTGTGTATGATGCATTATGCCAGCCTCTTTATGATAAAGAACGTGCAAAAGAATATGAGCCATTTTCATGTATTAACGATGAAAGAATGGCTGAGCGTTGTACTTATCAAAATGCCGAAAAAGTAATTTATAGCATTAAAGGTAATGCACAATTGAACAGCGAAATTGCGGTATTACTAAAAGATGGATTCAAACGAGGAAAAATCAAAATTCCTATCAACGAAAATGAAGGAAAAGAATACCTGAAAAGATTTAAAGGCTATGAAGGGTTATCTCCTGAAGTTAAAGGAAAATTCCTTTCAAGCTATGCACAGATTACTCTTCTGATAAATGAAATGATCAACTTAGAAGCTGAGTATAGCGATAACGGACAAGTTAAGCTTAAAGAGCCAAAGAGCAAACGAAAAGACAGATATAGCTCAGTGGCTTATGGCAACTACATTGCCACAGTATTAGAAAGACAGTTAAACAAACAAACTGAATATGACGTTGAAGACGAACTAGTTTATTTTTAAAAGAAATGAGGTGAAACATGGTAACCTTAAATAAAGTTGACATTGAGTCTGAAGAGTATAAGCAAATGCTGAATGACTATTCAACTTATACTTCTACATTTGCTTCCGGCTTTATCTCAAATATGTTTTCCAATGGAATTGTTACGGAAATTGAGGCCGAACAATTAAAGAATTATTTTTCTAGCCCCGATGAATTTCAAGAAGAAATTGAAGATCTTGCGGAGTATTTTTATATTTCGACTGCAGAGATACACCAATTGTTCGAATTGATTGAAGCCCTCCCTACCCTCAACTATAAAATTGACTCCTTTAATAAAGTTAAGTCTTCAGATAAGCACATTTCTCTTTTGAATAAATCCTTACATAAGGTCAAACATAAAAGACTTACTAGGGATCTGTTAAAACAGGTAGCTACAGCTGGCACTCTTGTTGGTATATGGCTTGGGGATGCTAAGAACCCCTATCCGTTTATTTTTGATGAGATTAAATATGTATTCCCCTCATTTAGAAGAAATGGGGACTGGGTATGTGTTGTTGACATGGAGCTGTTCACTAAGTATAAAGATGATCACAGAAATGAATTGTTAAAAAGCCTCTCCCCTTATATTAAACAAAGCGATTATGAAAACTTCATGAAAGATCGAGAGAAATATCGATATAAGGAACTGCCACAAGAAAGAACTTTTCCACTACGCACAGGAACTCTAAAAAGAAATCAAGGATTGGGAACATCTTGGGTTACCCCAGGTTTATATGATGTTCTCCATAAAAAGAAGCTTAAGGATGTTGAAAGATCCATCGCAAATAAAATTATTAACGCTGTTGCAGTTCTAACGATTGGAACAGATAAAGGCAATGGCGAATACACAAACATGAAGCTGCCTAAAGCAGTTAAACAAAAAATTCATGGTGGAGTTAAAGCAGCTTTAGAAAAGAACCAAAAAGATGGAGTAACTGTAGTATCAATCCCAGACTATGCCGATATCAACTTTCCTGATGTTAAAGCAGATGGATTAGATGGAGCAAAATTTGACCATATCAATAGCGATATTCAATCTGCTTACGGCTTATCCGGCTCCCTTTTAAATGGTGATGGGGGTAACTATGCAACGTCGTCGTTAAACTTGGATACATTTTATAAGCGTATTGGAGTTTTAATGGAGGATATTGAGCAAGAGGTTTATCAAAAGTTATTCAACCTTGTTTTGCCTGCTGCCCAAAAAGACAACTACTATATGAATTACGATAAGGACAAGCCGCTCACTCTCAAAGAAAAAATGGATATCTTAATTAAATTAAATGATAAGGGCTGGTCTATTAAGCACGTAGTTGACAATTTGGCAGGAGTGTCTTGGGAAAGTTACCTTGAACAAACTCTATATGAAACTGAAGAGCTGAAACTCCAAGAAAAAATTAGACCTTATCAAACTTCATATACCTTCACTGGGAATGAAGTTGGCCGCCCAAATGAAGGTAATAAAAACAACGACAACACAGTGAAGTCAGCTACATCCAACGGTAATGACAATCCTATTTAAAACTTCACTTTTGAAGGGAGGTGAAATTATTTGACAAAGAAGCAAAAGAAAAAACTATGCCAACTTCAATTGAATGAGATTAAAACATCAGATGACCCAACAAAGTTGTCATGTAGCTTTGTCATTTTTGATTTCGATGTCTCTCACAATAATGCAGTAATTTCTAAGGATGTTGCTCTTGAAGCTGCTTCAACAATTATTAATAAACCAATTGTTGCAAAATATTACGAGGTTGATGAATTAAATACTTCTACAGATGCATTGGGAACTCATGAAGCTTATCTAGACACAGACAAGCACGGAGAACTTGAAGTAAAAAGAGATACTGCCCCAATCGGTGTCTTTACATCCGAGGGATACATAACTGAAATTGAAACCCCAGATGGTAAAAAAGAAGTATTGGCAGCAGATGCAATACTTTGGAGCTCTCGATTTAAAGATGCATGTGAACTTTTACTTGAATGGTATGGTAGAGGCATCAACATTAATACAAGTTGTGAGATCCTTTATTCAAATTACACTGTGCAAGATGGTATCGAACACCTACAGTCCCCCATCTATTTCGAAGGTCATGCAATTTTAAATTCAGAGAAACGTGGAGAGCATGACATTGTCCTCCCCGCCTACGATTCTTCCAAACTTCTAAGCTTTAATGAACTTCAACGATTTGAAAGATTAGTGGCTCAAGCAGCTACAAGACAAAATAATGAGGAAGGTGAAAAAATGAATAAGTTTAGAAAAGTGTTTGAATTGTCTCACTCTGACGTTCGGACGCTTCTATATAGCCAATTAGATCCAACCCTTGATAAAGAATCAGATTCATTTATTGCAGATGTATATGATACGTATTTCATCGTAAACGTGTATAGCTGGTCAGATGAAAATAGCTATGACAAATACTTTAAGTTCAATTACACAAGAACAGGCGATACTGTTTCAATTGATTTTGACAGTAAAACTGAGGTATTCATGACTCGCAACTGGGAGGAAGTTGTTCCTGAACCTATTCAATCACAACTTAACCAGAAAGATGAACAAATTAAAGATTTAACGAAACAAGTAAATCAAATCAATAAGGATAAGGTAGGAATTGAACAGCAATTCAACACTGCCAGTGAAAAGCTTGTGCAATTAAATTCTGAAGTGGAACAATTGAAGCCTTATAAAGAAAAACACGAGAAAACTTTATTAGAGCAAAAACTAAGTGAGAAAAATGAATTCTATAAAGCGAAATTTGAAGCTTTAAATGCTGAGGAAAAATTCAGTACAGAAGAAGTACAAAACCTTATCCATGCTTCCATTAAACAAGGTGAAGAAGGAGAAAAAGCTGTATTACAACTTAACACAATGTTAGTTGATTTAGTTAGTGTTCCTGCTGAAACTAATACAACCATTAGAGAATTTTCTAGCAAACGGGAAAATTTAATCCCTAATGATGACTCTTTTGAATCCCGCTTTTCACAATAAATTTTAAAATCGGAGGAATAAAATATGGCTACAAGATTACAAAAAGCCCTTACTGAAGTAGGGAATCATACTACTGGAAACTTGAATTCTTTAAAAATTAAAACAGTTGCTCACGGTGCAAAAGTAACTGGATCAGATATTGACAACTTTATGCTTGTTGAACTTGGATTTGATGCTGAGGGAAACCGTACAGCTTCGAAGTTATCAGATAAAACAAAAAAATCATATTTAATTGCATCTCCTGAAGCACGCTATCTTGGTGAATCAATGAGAGATTTTTATAACGGTGTAGGAGAGCATGCTCGAATTGTTATCCTTGAGCCAGCTTATACCCGTTTTGATGTTTCTGCATTTTCATTTAATACAGGAGTGACTGAGGTTAAACAAGGTCAAGTAGCTCACTTTGATATTGCTACTCAAAAGTATATTCTTAGTGATCCTGCTTCCCCTCATGAGGATTATGCTGATTCTTCTGCTAAGTTCCTCGTTGTAAATAATGAAGATGACCTTGTTTACACAATGGGACAAAAACTTGTTCGCCTTGAAGTAATCGAGGCCTAATACATAACAAATAAATTTCAATAAAAGGAGTATTTTAAATGAAATTAGATACTGTGAAAATCAAAGGCTTGTTTAGCCGTGTATTAAATAACAAAATGGACGGTACAGACCAAGCTGATATCCAAACTTACATTAAGAAAGTATTTGGTGATGGCGGTACTACACCTGACCCTTCCATGCTCCATCAATTTAATAACCTTGTCGTTGAACAAGCTGATGAAATTGCGAAACCAAAAGTAACACAGCTCCTCTCCCTTCTGGCCAATGTCCAACAAGAAAAACGAGGCAATATTAAAGAAATTAAAATTCCAAAAAAGAATAAGGCAAAAGTCATTTGGTCTGCTACAGGCTCTGGTGTTGATTTGGTTCGTGTTGAAGGACAAGAAACAGTTCCTGCTGTTCCGAAAACTATGTCAACAGGTTTCTATTATGAACCCCTAGATCTCGTAACAGATTCAATTGTTTACTTCAATAAATTGGTGAATGATATCGCAGATGCTAAAGTCCGTTTGTACCTCGATAAAATTCATCAATTAACTGCAAGCGCAATTACAGCTGGTAAAATCCCTGCAAAAAATGTTCAAACAGGCTCAAACCTTACTCTTCAGCAATACAACAAAGTAGCTTCCGTGCTTCAACGTTATGGTGGAAAACCAATCTTCGTCGCTGACACTCTTCTCATTGACTACTTCGCATTCCAACAAGGAACAGACTCTACGTTTAAGAACTTCTTAACAGAAGAAGTAAAAGGAGAGCTCCTTACTGCTCTAAATCCAACAACTATCGGCAGAACAACTGCTGTTAACCTCACTAACCCATTTACAGATGATACAAATAGTAAAGTCGAACTTCCTGTCAACAAAGGTTATATGTTTGCCGGCGGCGTTTCTCAAAAACCATTTTCTGTTGTTGAGTATGGCGGACTGCGTCAATTGACAGAACAAGATATCGAAGATGAAAGAATCAAAATGAAAATTGTTCAAGATGCTTCTGTTAACCTTCTTTTTGGAGAAGCAATCGGAATTATTGAAGAACAAGCTGCAGTATCTATCTAAATCAAAATATGAGGATTTTTTAGGAGGATATTAATTTGACTGAAAAAATTAAGTTAGCACGATACAGAAGTACGTCTTATTTTGTTGGGTATACCGGCGATGGCGGACATAAACAATACACTTGGGCTGGAAGTAAAAATGGGAAGGCTGATATTAAAGAAGTTCCAAAAGAAGTTGTTGAATGGCTCACAATGAACAGCGTTTGTTTCGATAAAGGTGAATTAGTTATTGTTGAAGATAATGATACCACCAAAGAAATTAAAGATTCTATTGTTGAGTCGGAGGCTTATGAAAATAACATCCATACCAAAGAAGAAATTGAAAAGATGATTAAATCAGGAAATATTGCTCAACTAAAAAATAAGCTCGATAAAATCACAGTGGATTCTGAGAAACAATTTATTATTGACGTTGCTTCAGAATTTAGCGATGACATTGCTGCAGGCAAATTAAAAGTTTTGGCTGATTGGATGGGAGTCGCTGATCCTTCCCTTCTCTTTGACTAAGAGGAGGGATTTTTATGACATCTTATGATCAAATATGGGAAACCTTTTTAAACAACTGCGAGACGTCCGATTTTGATGTTCCTCAAGAAGAAGAGGACATTTATAAATCAATTCGAAATGCAATCCTTCATTTCAATAACCGGCTTAGAGACAATTTAAAAGCTGATAATTCAACTGAAACTGTTAATCGAGAATTATCTGAGGATGATCTTCTTATTCTTGCACACTTCTTGAGATACATCTTCTTGTTAAATAAAAAGACCTTGTTTGAGAATACGTGGCAGCCCTTCACTAATGATGTGGGGATCAAGAACTTTGGTACGCAACTCAATTCACTTAAACAAAGTGTAATGGATCAGAAAGACGAAATTGAGCGCTTGATATTGAACACTGCGGTGGATTATCTATGAGTACAATTAAAGTTAAATCGGCACATAAAGATGGACAAATAAAGCTCGAGGACTTAGAAGTCTTTTGCAGTAAACTGTGTAAGAGAAACAATTCAGTCCTCTTCAAATTGGAGAAATACCTTAATAAAAAGCTGCTAAGTGATCCTGAACTCACAGAAATCAGAGACACTATTTTAACAGTAAGTGGTGAATTAAGCAGACTTAGGGATAACTTAGTAACAGACGGTGATTCGAATGAAGGACTACAGTAATTACCACAAGGTTAACATTAATAATAAACTTCTTCATGATGGTAAGCTTATTTTCCAACAAGGCCTCAAGGGGTTTGAATCTGAAAAAGTCAAAATTGATGGAATCGAAAAAACAGTAATGATCACCTCTAAGTACTCTAGTGGCGATGGTTCTGCAAGATATATATTAGGTGAAATTGCTGACATTTATCGTGGCGGAGTTGTTAAGTTTAATGATGAAACATGGCTCATCACCTCCCACCCTCTCAGTAATAAGATTTACAAAAAGGCTGAGATAAAAATATGTGGAACATCATTTTTTCTTACTTCAGAAGACAAGCTAATCGATACTGGCAAAATTAACGAAATCACTGGTAAGCCAATTTATGAAAAAGTACCTGGTGAAAAAACTGAAGTTCCCTGCATATTTGAAAGGACAACTTCAATAAATGGCACTGAATTGGCGGTAAATCTTCCAGATGGTCAAGCAAACATTACAATTCCTTATCTTGTTCATGAAAAATTAAAAATCGGACTTACCCTCACCTTCTTTGGCGAAGATTATCAAGTCGATGATATAGACTATTCTAAAGTTTATGGAGACCACGGAACAATAAAATTGGTTGCCAAAAAGAAAGTTGGTGAAAAGACATGAGCATGACTGTTGAACAGATGACAAAAGTCTTCAGATTAGTTATGGATGATGTTGAACTGAATCGGCTCTTGTATTACAAAACTGATCCTCTCTCCACTTCTCATCCAGATGTTCAATCACTCGAAAATTATTATGACTCCACAAATGACTCTCCCGCTATAATCAATACCATATTCAAGCGAGCACCTAAAACAGATGATCTATCGGATTCACCATTATGTAGGATGTGTATTTATTTAGGGAATGCATTGCCTAAGCCGACAAACCAAAGCTTTATGTTGTTAAATCAAGAATTGATGATCGATGTATACACACACATTAATACATTTGAGATATCTGAGTATCGAAGTTTGAAAATCATCGACAGGGTTTCAAAATTGTTTTTCAATAAAAATATTGCTGGTTTTGGTGTAACAGTAGATTATAGACGTTTGCTTATTAGTAATCCTCCTGACGGATACCTGGGCTACAAGATGATCTTTACTTTTGGAGCAAGCAAATGAATGAGTTAAAGGATTTCTTTTTCTTGGGAAAACCGATCCAGACTGAAATAGGAGAGATTGATTTCATCCGCTTAAAAGATTATCCTCTCTACACCAAAGAACTAAGCATGTTGAGGATGAATAAGAAAAGTCTTATTAAAGAATATTCAAGGTTTAATGAGGATGGCTCGCTTGACCCATTTATTATTGAAATGAAAAAGAGAGATCTTTATGAAATTGTACATTCGGTACTCCCTGATTTTCACGAGGCTTATTTCAAAGTTTTTTCAAAAGTATTGATAAACAAGGATTCCCTATCGTTGATTGGAAAACATAATTTTCCCCGTCTCCGAAAACTAATACTAGACATGCATTGTATCACTGAAGACAAGGTCGTTGACAATGATGAACTTCAGGAGTTCCATGATATAAGTAAATCACTCAAGCAACAAGATTCTCAAAGTGATTTAAAGGATATAGTAAGCTGTGTTGCTGCATTTAACGGATACACATATGAAGAAATATCTGAAATGACTATGTATCAACTATATTTGTCGTTCTACAGGATGGCTGAAGTAATGAATTATAACACAACCACACTTTTTGCTACTGTCTCTCCTGATGTAAAAGTGAGTGATTGGAGCAGTCACATTAATCTTTACAAGGAAGAGTCTTATCACCTAAGCACTAAAGATGCTAAAAATATCGAGCAATTATTCGGAGGCTAATTAACTTTAGTCTCTTTTTATTTTTATTTAGGAGGAAACAATTTGGCAAAACAAACAGTAATCCATGAAGTTGGAAAAATTACAGCTAAACGTCTGAGCGATAATAAGGTTATTGCTTCAGGTGTTACACAAATGACTCAGTTTTCCCAACAAGTTCAACAAGACTTTTTAAAAGGCGGATGGGGTAACCGAGACCTGTATGTTATTAATTCAAGTAAAGAAGTATCGGGTAATGTCCGAAATGCTTTCTTTGATCTTGATTTCATGGCAATGCAGCAAGGTGTAAAAATTGAAAACGAAACAATTTCTGTGTGGGAAGATGAAAGCTTAACAGTTAGTGATACTGGTACGGTTACCCTTTCATATCTCCCATTGTCTAAAGTTTCATTAACTAACGAAGATGGAGATCAAATTGAAGTTGACGCTGCATCTAAAACAGTTACTGTGCCTGATACCTTTGCAACCAAGGGGGAAGCTTTAGCAGTTCATTATCAAATTGAAGTTGAAGCCGAGACTGTTGAAATTAACGGTGAAAAATTCTCTGAGAATTACTACTTTGAAATTCACACAATTGAATACGATCCTAAGACTTCAAAAATCTACAGTGACCTTTATATTCAGCTCCCTAAAGTATACTTCTCTGGTGAAGCAGATATGTCGTTTGAAGCAGGAAATGCATACACTCCGGAAATCGGCTATCGAGCCCTTGCTGATAATAACGGAAAAATTGGTAACTTTGCTCGTGTAAAACGTAAAGCTGATGGGACAAAGGGCGTTGCCACTAGTGATGAAGGAACTGGCTCATCTCAAAGCTCAGACCTGGGCGGAACAACTGAATAATTAAGGAGGCGTTTATTATTGCTTTTTTAAATCAGGACGGTGATAAATACACCTCTGCAAAAGATGATGGGACAGGTAATCCCATAACTGCTGTATCAATTGAACGTTCCACTGTCCCTTTGGAGGTTGGTCTTAATAATGACCAGCCTCTAAATGTTAATGTGGCCAACACATCACTTGATGTAAATATAACTAATACGGCTTCTGTTCCTGTTTTGGTTAAAAACACTGCAGCAATTAAAACCCAAGTTCAAAAATCCTATTCTGAATTAGTTGTTACTGATGCTGATACCGTAGCTACAGGTGCAACTAAGTCTTATACAGTTGATCTAATCGATTCACTTGGTGTTTTCAGAACTTATGGTGTTGCTATGTACACAACTCAAACAGACAGCTCAAACAGCAAAGTTTTAGCAAGTATTTATTCCGTACCGAAAAACATCCCATTTTATTCTGCAACTACATCAGGTAATGATAATTCTGTTTTATTCAACAGCATTGCCTTTGTTCAGAATTACCCTTTGCAAAAACAATTAACTTTCACTGCCCCAAAAATACATCTGACCGTTAAAGCAGCCGGTACAGTTGATCTAACTGGGTTAAAAATCGTTGTTTGGGGGATGGAATAATGACATTTGATGAAGTATGTGGTCTGTTCAAACAATTTGATGGCTTGGAACAAAAATTCCTATTGCTATCAGATGGGTCCTATATCAGTGTTGATGATTTCAAGCAACGCTTTGAAGGCGACTTCAATGAGTACGAACCTTTAAGTTCGCTTCAGTCATCCCCTTCTTCTACCCCAGCTTGGGAAGGTATATGGAATAAGCTACAAGAGGATGGGCTTTTTGAATAAGTCCTCCCCTCTTATTTTTCTAGATAAAAGACAGTTTTTATTCAAATTAAGGAGGTGGAGTTGTTGACAGAAACGACTGAAAATGTCGTAATCACGATTCCGGACAAAACTTCATTTACTTTTCATGAAACAACAACTGCCCCATCTGAAGGCGAAGTATTTGTAGTGAGTCATTTTCGGGAACTTACTGTTAAGATCTCTGGCTCCTCAACTTCACGGGAAGTTAAGTTTTATGCTATTGATGAAAATGGAGAAAAAACAGAATTAGGTGGAACAAATAAAACCGGTTTTCAGTTAGGTGTCGGTTCTCAGGGAACTAACGAGTACTGGGATTTTGATATAGCCGGTCTACATAAATTTATGGTCGAGGTTATTTCAGTTAGTGGCAGTTTGACAGTGAAAGGAATTGCGGTGAGTTAATGGGTAACAGTTTATTCATAGGACAACTTAAACAAAATAATATACAAATCAATAACTTAAAAGACTCTCTTTCACGAACTGAAAAGCATATGACAGATCATGAAGAAGCTTTAACAACAAAAGTAAATGAATTTATGGAGAAACAAAATCACGAGTTAAAATCACACACTGAGAATACTGAAAATCCTCATCAGGTCACAAAAAAGCAGGTTGGACTTGGAAATGTTGATGATATTCAGCAAGCTAGTAAAGAAGAATTCGATTCGCATATAAAAAACAACTCAAATCCTCATAATGTCACTGCAACACAAATAGGACTCGATAAGGTTATTAATGAAAAACAAGCTACAAAAGTGGAATTTGATCTTCATACTGAGGATGTAGTAAGACATGTGACATCTACTGAAAGAAACAAGTGGAACTCATCTGAAAGCAATGCAAAGGCATATACTGACACACACGAAAACAGGAAAGACAATCCTCACGACGTAACAAAAGCTCAGGTTGGTTTAGATAAGGTGGACAACGTACAACAAGCATCCAAGCTTGATTTTGATCAGCATAGTTTAGACAACATTCGTCATGTTACACAGGCAGATAGGAACAAATGGAATGGTGCACAGTTAGTAAAGCTAACTGATGATTCAGGTAGCGTCAGTATTATTTCAGATCCTAATGTGTTAGTAACAAGTGGTTTTTATGAAGTTAGTAATTCAACGGCAATGCCTGATAAAAATTTTTATAAAGTACTCCATCTCTCTTCTTCTGCTAACACAGCTTCACAAATAGCTGTAACCAATAGAGAGGGTACAATTTATACAAGGGTAAAGATATCTGGAGCATGGTCGTCATGGACTAGGATTATTACCGATGGAGGCACTTGGCAAACTCCCCCGTTATTTAATGGATGGACACAATATACGGTATCAGATAGTGAACATCCTCTTCAATTCTCAAAAGATTCACTGGGAGTAGTAGCAGTACGAGGAGCTATTAAAGGTGGACTGTTAGGATCAACTGTTACAGCCTTTACTTTACCGGAAGGTTTTCGTCCTCCATATCCTTTTTACCATTTAGGAACAGCATCCAGTTCGGGGGCAGGCGGAACACCGCAATTCTTTCGATCTGTGTTTAACGTAGACGGAACAGTTTGCATACAAAGTTGCTCCAATACTGAAAACCCAAACAGTTTCATGTCATTTTCGGCTAGATTCTCAACAAAAGGGGGACTTTTATGATAATGCTTTTTAAATACGATACAGATTACAATTATATACCAGGTGCAGAAATATTTATCGAAGAGGGATTAGCTATACCGAAGAGTTTCACGGATGTGCGGCCGACTGACGGTTTCTATAAAGCGAAGTTCGACCCTGGCAAACAAATTTGGTTTGAGTCAGCAACACAAGAATATATAGACAGCCTTCAACCCCCTCCTCCTAAGCCGTCGGAATTAGATAAAATGAAAAAACAGTTATCTGATCTTACCTTTAAGCTTTTAGTGAACGGTGTTGTCAAATGAACAGTTGGTTTGACACAATAAAAGATTATTATGACGATGATTTGTGGACTCCGGAAATGGTAAAACAAATGGTTCCTCTTGGGATTTTAACTTCGGATGAGTATGAAGCAATCACTGGGGAAAAATATGAATTATAAAGACATAAATATGAAATAAGTTACACTACTAATCACTTCCGTGTATTGTATCCCTATGAAAAGTATGGTATATTAGCCCAATGAAGAAAATTACCTATATAATCATATTATTCACACTTCTTTTATCAAGCGGTTGTTCTATACATGAAGCATCCGGTAAAACTCCGGATTATCGTCCTTTAGTTATTGCCCATAGGGGAGCTTCGGATTTAGAGCCCGAACATACACTTTCATCTTACAAAAAAGCTATAAAGGATAAAGCTGATTACATTGAAATTGATCTAGAAGAAACGAAGGACGGACAGTTAGTTGCAATCCATGATGATAGTGTCGACAGAACGACAAATGGGACAGGGTATATTAGAGACCTGACTCTTTCTCAAATAAAAAATCTTAATCTTGCTAAGGGAGAAAAGATTCAAACTATTGAAGAAATAATAAAGACCTTTAAACTTTCAACTAAATACTACATTGAAACAAGAGAAAACAAAAATGGTCAGATTACTATGGAGAAGCAGTTAGTTAAGATTCTAAAAAAATATAATCTAATAGATCGAAACAAAGTCATCATCGAATCCTTTAGCGAAAAAAGTTTAAAAAAGATACACTCATTGGATAGTAACATTCCAATAACTAGGTTAATCCGAACACAAGAAGTAAGAGACATTGACGACAAAACCCTCAAAAACATAAGTAAATATGCTTCTACAATTGGCATTAAAGCAAAATTAGCTAACCCTAATATACTCAAAAAGGCTCATAAACATGACCTAAAGCTTCACGTTTACTTTACCAATAGTGATAAAAGCAATAATGAAGATAAACTTATTAAATCATGTTATAAGATTAAGGTAGATGGTGTATTTACAAATAATCCAGCTAGTGCAATAAGTAAATTACCCAAACAAACAAAATAAGGTTTTAAGCAGACATCTCTTCCCTGAGGTGTCTGTTTTCATTTAACGGATATTAAAGGAGGAAATAAAATGGCATCAAAAAAGTTGAACTTGGGATTAATCGAGGAAAGCGTCAGTAAATATGACAAGAAAGAAAAAGTCCAATTAACTGATGAGGCGCATGTGTTTATTTATCCATACTTCTCCCCTTCTCGGTTAACAAAAATGTTAGCCGGATTGATTTCTGATCAAGATGAAGCTAAAGAAGCAGGAATCAAATCTTTTAAGGATATAAATCCAGTTCAATGGACTTTCTTTTCACTTATAAAAGAATTTACGGACTTGGGGATTCCAAATGACATTAAAAATAAAGTTAAGTGGTATCTTAAACTTGTAGATTCAGAGTACTTCCCTTTAATTATCAATAGCTTTCCTAAAGAGAGCTTAGAAAAACTGGGTAAAGCCACTGTTATGCTGCAACAAAACATAGATGAGTTATCAAAAAAATCTCAGGAAGAAGCAAATAATCTTATCCTTCAGAAGGTCGAAGAAATTGAAGGCAGTGCTGCCCCACAATGATGGCGAGAAACATTAAGGAAATTAAGGTTAAGATTGAACAAGCTGCAATTCAGTCTATACATAAAGCTTCCTCTAACGTTAAGCAAGTCATGACGAAAACAGGTCAAGATCATGTTGAAGAAGATGTTTACGGCACCTATAGCCCCCTGCTTTATGAACGTACAGGAAAGCTTAAAGACGCTTTTATAACCACCAACGAGAGTAAGGGGGTATCTTTGGATAATATTAGAGAAGATGATGGGAAAGATGTTGCTACAGTCATTGAAACCGGACATGGTTATACATACCCTGATTCATATGGATATGGCTACGGTAAACCTCGTCCTGTTATGAAGAATACTGCCGAGACTCTAAAAGATGGACGGTTAACAGTGGCATTAAAAAGAGATTTAAAAGCAGACGGAATTAAAACGTACTAATGGTGGTGAATTAATGACCAAATCAATTGAAAAGAATATGCTCAGATCTCGAGCAATAAAGCTTCCTGAGGTCACGGAATCAATGTGGGAGCAAGTTGACGAGGAACATAGAAACTTAGTTCAAGAGTTTTTAGATGCTCACTCGTTTAGAGATAAAACACGAAAACAATATTACTCCTCCCTTCGTCAATTCTTTTGGTGGGTACATACCTCTCTTAACGGCAAAAAACTTTATAAGATCTCAAAACGTGATTTCATTAGGTATCAAAGTTTCTTAAAAAATCGCGGAATGTCTTCCAGTGGGATTGCATTAAAAAAAGCTGGTGTATCATCATTAAACAACTATATTGAAAATGTTGTTGCAGAAGATGATGAGAATTATGAGAAATTCAGAAACTTCACCCGTGGACTCCCAGCTATTCCAAAAACCACAACATATGAAAAAGTAAAGGTTACATATGATGATTATAAACTGATGATGGACGCCCTAAAAGAGGACGAAAATTATTTGGGGATGGCATGGCTTGCTACTGCCTTTAATGTTGGCGGGCGAAGAGCAGAACTCATACAGCTAAAAACAGAAATATTAGATTATCCTATCCCCGAAGGTCAGTCATATGTGATGAGTCATAAGGTATTCGGAAAAGGTAAAGGTGAAGGAAAGCCTCTTGAGTACATGATTAACACAGAAGCATTGGAGTACCTTCGATTGTGGCATGAAAAACGCGGTTATGATCATGAATACCTCTTCACTACTCAGTATGGCGGAGAACCTAAACAGATGTCAGAGTCTTGGGCTGATTATTTTTGCTCGGACGTTTTATCAGACATTCTTGGTCGGCGTATTAACCCTCACCTCTTCAAAGCTTCATGCATCACTTATCTCCTAGAAGTTAAGAAAATCAAAATTGAATTGATAAGCAAATATGTAGCTCATCATGAAGATGTCTCAACAACAATCAAACATTATGATTTACGGGATTTTGAAGAAGAAAAGAATCAAATATTTGTTTAGTTAAAATCCCTCTTTTATTCAGAATCAAAATCCTTCCTCTTGAGGGATTTTGCTTATGTATGAAACTTAATTTAAACAATTAATAAGAACAAAAAATACCCCTTGATAAAGGGGTATAATTCGTAAAATTGAGCTATCTTCTAGAGTAATTTCCAGTTGAGCTTGTAAGTGCATAAATAAAGGCTAGTATTAAAATAAATCCACTAACAACTCCTGAAAATTTCCCTAAAAACATTTGCACAAGTGTTATTAATCCTATAACGCCTGCAATAGAAATAGAAAATGGGAATATAGATTCTCTCCATTCTCCGTATCTCAAGGATACTGCTCCTTGTTTAAAGGATAAAAAGACAGTTAGTCCTGTATATGCCAATGATAAAATAAATGTAATCAAAGGTGCTACATAAAATGTAGGGTCTATTTGAGTGTTATCTAAGAACTCTCGAGCAGTCTTTACAGAACTTATGGTGAAATGAAAATATAGGAAGATTATATATAAAACCAAGTTGCCACTTACAAGATAAAAAAGATTTTTGTTACTCAATAATAACCATTCCTTCCCTTTTATGATTTAAGAACCTCTGTTTGCATTATAACATTTAGCACCTATAAAATAAAAGAATTTTACTTATATTTCTGCATTTTTTGACACTTGCGATAATAGTTTTGCAGGATAATATACTCACTACATATCTCACCTGTTCTAAACTTTTGGAAACCATGGTATAATGCAGGAAAATGGTTCCGGTGGTGGTTGAATGATCTGGGCAATTATTGTTTTGTTAATAATAGCTGCTTTCTTTATAATTGGGGATTTTGGTGTAGATAAACAAAAGGAAATAGAAAAACAAAATTTAGAGAAAATAATTTCCGCAGGAAATTACCCAAAGGATTATAAATCATATTTAACCCCAGATAAAAATAAAAAGCTGACTTTGGTTGAATCCGAAAATAAGTTTGTTATTCATCATTTCAATGAAATATTGGCAATTGAAGAAAAATCAATCCCATTTAGCAAAATAATCGAAGCTGAGATAGCCATTGATGATCAATCCGTAACAAGAATTTCTAGAGGTAGTCAAATGACTGGAGCCGTTATCGGAGGACTTGCTGCAGGAGGTATTGGGGCTCTCGTTGGAGGGTTATCTTCAGACAGAACTGAGTCCAAATATTTTAGAAAGATTGATCTTAAGTTAAAGCTTGATGATTTCTCTAACCCCATAACTAAAATAGAATTCTTACCAAGGAAAACTGATACTGGCTTACAAAACACTAAAGGATATAAACAAGATGATCAAAAAGTTAAGGAAGCTTTATCGAATGTTGAAATTTGGCAAGGGATTATGGAAATAGCTATACGTAAAGGGAGTAGAGTCACTCAATAGCTGAGTGGCTTTTTTATTTTCCTCCCTCCCCTACTGAAAGGAAGTGATTCTTACTTGAGTCAAAACCTCAAAATCATATTAACCCCGCAAGCTGATACCTCATCAAAAACTGTCGACCAGTTAAATCAGCAAATCAAATCTTTAGAAAAGAAGCTTAACTCCCTCAAACTCAACACAAATATTGATTCTACAACCTTAAAAGCTCTGCAAGAATTCTCTTCTGCTGTAGATGCGTATCAAAAAAATCTAAAATCCTATAATCAAACAGTAAAAGAAACGTCCACAGTAATTAAGAATGCTGATGGATCAGTTGAAAAGCTCACCCAGCAATACAAGAAAAACGGTGAGATTCTTCAACGTGAAACTAAAATAATTAATAATCGCAATGCTGCTCTAAGGCAAGAAACTCAAGAAGTTAACAAACTCGCTCAAGCCACTGAAAAATTAGGTCAAGTACAAAAAAAGACCGAACAAAAGAACTTACAAGGCCAAACCACAAAGGTTGTACAGAAAAACCGTAACGGTTTTGAAGACATTGTTTATACGACTGACCCTAAAACTAATGCAACTTCTTCAAGAACCACAACCAATTACGATCAACAAAGGAAAGCAATTGAACAACTAAACCAAAGCCTAGAAAAGTTAAGAGAAAAAGGATTAGTCTCTTCCCAGGCGCTCTCTCGACTTTCCACTTCAATTAACGGTGCTCAAACTGCTGCTCAAATTGATCAAATTGCAAATCGTATTAAACGACTTGATGATTCCTCTACCGCTAAAGCAAAAACAAAAGAACTTGAGCATCAAGTTCAATTATATCAACGTCAAGCGCAAATAAATGTTCAAAACCTCAATACTCGTTACGGCAGTTCACTTAGTACCGCTAACTCCTCTGCCCTTCAGAATTATCTCAACTCAGTTAACCAACTTACGGCAAGAACTCCTAATTTAAGAACACAAATGCAGAATCTAAATATGCAGTTCAGAGAAGTATCTGCGAATGCATCATCTGCTTCTTCTAATGTTTCAGGCTTTGGAGAACAATTAGCACAATCATTTAGTCGTATGCCCGCATATTTTCTGAGTGGGACGATGTTCTATTCAGGGGTTCAAGCATTAAAGTCAATGGTGGAACAAGTCATTCAAATCGATACTTTAATGACAGACATTAGACGAGTCATGGACTTACCTGATTACAAATTTAATGAACTACTGCAATCCTCAATTGATCTTGGTGATCAGCTATCTAATAAAATTTCGGATATCCTTGAAATCACTGGTTCATTTGGACGAATGGGCTTTAGTGAATCTGAACTTGGAGATGTAACTAAAACCGCTCAGGTCTTACAGAACATTTCTGATTTGAATCCTAACGATACTGTTAACACCTTAACAACTGCAATGCTTAACTTTAATGTAGCAGCCGGTGATTCTATATCAATTGCAGATAAGTTAAATGAAGTCGATAACAACTATGCAGTTAGTACCTTAGACCTTGCAAACAGTATTAGAAAAGCCGGCTCTACAGCCTCTACTTTCGGTGTTGAATTAAACGACTTGATTGGTTACACAACAGCAATTGCCAGTACTACTCGTGAGTCAGGAAATGTTGTAGGTAACTCACTAAAGACCATTTTTGCTCGTATTGGCAATAACCAAAGTTCAATCAAGGCATTAGAAGAGATTGGTATCTCAGTTAAAACAGCTGGCGGTGAAGCTAAGTCTTCGAGCGAATTAATTGAGGAACTCGCTGAGAAATGGGATACGTTAAGTGATGCTCAGAAACAAAATACATCAATAGGCGTTGCGGGTATTTACCAGTTATCTCGTTTTAACGCAATGATGAATAACTTCTCCATTGCCCAAAGTGCTGCGAATACTGCTGCTAATTCAGTCGGCAGTTCATGGAAAGAGCAACAAAAATATGCCGATAGCTTGCAAGCAAGAGTTAATCGTTTATCCAATGCTTTTACAGAAATGTCTGTGGCATCAGGTGAAGCGTTAATATCTGATAGTATCGTAGTGTTCGCTGATGCGTTAAAAAGTTTAATGCAATTAAGTGCCCAAGTAACCAAGTCCGTTGGATTACTTCCGCAAGTATTTGGAGCAGCGACAGCTGCAGTAATATTATTTAACTCTTCACTTCGTGCAAGTGCTATAACTTCAGGTACTGCAATGGGTGCAGCTCTAAAAAATCTTATCCTTAACTTTAATACTTTTACGGTTGGAGTGACAGCAGCTTCAGCCAAAACAGCAATTTGGAGTAAAATCACAACTGCTTTTTCAACTTCACTAACAAGCTTAAAAAAGGCAGCAATGACTACAGGAGCTTTCTTAGCTGGCAGCTTCCTCCCTATGGCAGCAATGATGGCTTTTGGTGTTGTTATTGAGAAGCTAATATCCTCATATTCAAAATTAAAACAAGCCCGCGAAGACTTTGAACAAGCTAAAATCACAAGTATTGAAGCCATTACAACTAATAAAGACACAACTGATCAATTAATTGCTCAATATAAAGATCTTCAAAAAGCAAAAGAATCAGGTACCTTAAGTTCTGAAAAAGAACAGGAGTATCTTCAGGTCACGCAACAATTAGCTCAAACGTTTCCTAATTTAGTTGCTGGTTACGACTCACAAGGGCAAGCAATAATTAAAAATAATGATGCTCTACAAGATGCCATCAAATATACACAAGAACTAGCTGACCTCAATAAGAAAGATATTCAAACGGGTGCTAAAGATACTTTTTCTGATAGTTTGAAAGAAATTAAGGATCTTCAGGCTGAAGTTGATCAATATAAAAAGATGGCTGATACATACTCAAAAGGTAAGGGTTTTTGGTCATTCTTTGAAAATCCTTTTGCAGATGACAGCTCAATTAAAAATCAAGGTGTTAAAGCTGAACAAGAGGCTCTTCGTGTTGAACAATCACTCTCTAGCTCACAGTCAAAAATCCGTGAGCAAGTTTCCAAAACAGTCGAAGCATTTAACTCCGTAAAAATTAACCCTCAGCTTACCAAGGAAGTCAATGATGCATTTAACAAAATTGATTTCAGCAAAATGGATGCATCGCAGTTAGAGTCCTTTTCTATCAATGTGTCTCAATATATGGATAAGATACAAAAGGCTCTACAATCTGGAAATCAGACCGACTTTTCTAAAGCCTCTCAAGGTCTTGAAAACCTCATAAGTCAATATGTAAATGGTTCTGATAAGGCAAATGGTCTTGTACTCTCTTATGGGGATCTTAAGGATGCTATTGACTCAACAAACAATTCAGCCGAATCAGCTAAAGTAACATGGGATGAAAATGGAGAAGGTATAGATGCTTTAGGAGAATCTGTTGGCACCCTATCTGACAAACTTAAAGATGCCAAAGGTGACTTTGAAGAAATTAGTTCCATTATTAGTGACCTTGTTGATTCTAAACAAAATGATTTAGCAATTTCCGCACTGCAAAACGATGCTTATGATGCCATGGCTGATAACATCTCCCCTTTAAATGAATTGCTTGAGAAAATGGCTGAAGGTAAAAGTTTATCAGCTTCGGAAGCTATGAAGTTAATCCAGAAAGAAAACGATCTTGCAGACGCTATTTCAATTGAAAATGGCGTTGTGAAAATAAACAGAGATGCAGTTGTTAAGCTACGTGACGCCAAGCTAAAAGCATACAATGACATGCAGCAGTCTGTTAAGCAGGATCTAATAAATCAAGCTAATGCTTTAAACAAGAAGATTAATATGTATAAATCTGAAGTTAAAGCAATCAAAACTGTTCAAGATGCTTATAATTTGAAATCAGATCTTGAAAAACAAAAACAGAAAATTCTTGAGGAAATGAAAAAAGGTAATGGCGGAGCAATTCAATACCTTCCTAAAACCCAAGAAGATTTAAATCAAGTTACTGACATTACTGATCAACTTGATGAACTTGATAAATTAGCTGATTTAGCCTCCTCTTCTCTATCAGAGACTGGTACATCAATGGAAGATATGTCTTCATCTGCAGAAAAAGCTTCTGAAGAAGTAAAAACTTCCATGTATGTTGTTGATAAATACAAGGAAGCATTAGAAAAAGTTAATGCTGAGATTGACAAGTACAACAAGCAGGTCAATGATTATCCAAAATACTCTCAGAAATATCGAGATGCAATTAAGAAAGAAATTAAAGCACTTCAGCAAAAGAAAAAGCTTATGCAGGAACAAGCTAAGCTGCTTAAAGATCAAATTAAATCCGGTAACATTACTCAATACGGTATTGTAACCTCTACAACTTCTTCTGGCGGAACCCTCTCCTCAACTGGTGGATCATATTCAGGAAAGTATTCAAGCTACATTAATTCAGCAGCTAGTAAATACAATGTTGATCCTGCCCTTATTGCAGCTGTAATTCAGCAAGAATCAGGGTTTAATGCTAAAGCACGATCTGGTGTAGGTGCCATGGGATTAATGCAACTGATGCCAGCAACAGCAAAAAGCCTGGGAGTAAATAACGCATACGATCCTTATCAAAATGTTATGGGTGGAACAAAGTACCTCGCCCAACAGCTTGAAAAGTTTGGCGGTAATGTTGAAAAAGCATTGGCTGCATATAATGCTGGGCCTGGTAACGTAATTAAATATGGTGGTATCCCTCCTTTTAAAGAAACACAGAATTACGTCAAGAAGATCATGTCCAACTACAGCAAATCCCTCTCCTCTGCCACTTCTTCAATCGCCAGCTATTATACAAATAATAGCGCTTTTAGGGTAAGCTCCAAATATGGACAGCAGGAATCCGGTCTCCGCTCCTCCCCACACAAAGGAACTGATTTTGCTGCAAAAGCAGGTACAGCAATTAAATCTCTTCAAAGTGGTAAAGTCCAAATTGCTGGCTACAGTAAAACTGCAGGTAACTGGGTTGTTATTAAACAGGATGATGGAACAGTTGCCAAGTACATGCACATGCTTAACACTCCTTCTGTTAAAACAGGTCAATCAGTTAAAGCCGGTCAAACTATTGGTAAAGTTGGTAGCACAGGGAACTCGACTGGGAACCACCTTCATTTACAGATCGAACAAAATGGAAAAACAATCGATCCTGAAAAGTACATGCAAGGTATTGGAACATCTATTTCAGATGCGTCACAAGCTGAGGCAGAACGGCAACAAGGGATAGCCCAGGCTAAATCTGATCTTCTCTCCCTTCAAGGAGATATAGATTCAGTCAATGATCAGATTCAAGAACTTCAGTATGAACTAGTTCAATCCAAACTCGATGAGTTTGATAAAAGAATTGGGGATTTTGATGTTCGGATAGCTAAAGATGAATCAATGGCTAACCGATACACTTCTGACAGCAAGGAATTCCGCAAATACACCTCTGATCAGAAAAAAGCTGTTGCAGAACAAGCTAAAATCCAACAACAAAAAGTTAATTGGATTCAAAAAGAAATAAAAACAAATAAAGCATTAAACTCCGCTCAACGTGCCCAGCTTCAAGAAGAGCTTAAACAAGCCAAGCTAGATTTAATTTCTGTTCAAGATCAGGTTCGTGAGCTACAGAAGCAACTTGTCCAATCTAAAGTTGATGAGACGCTTAAGTCAATTGAAAAGTCATCTTCTAAAACCCAAGGGAAAATTAAAGATGTTGATAATAAAATTTCAATGACTGAAGAAGATGAGGACAAGGTTAAGTACTATAGCAAGCAGATAAAGCTCATTCAGCAACAACAAAAGGAAGCCAAAAAATATATCAAACAGCTTGAAGAGCAAAAGAAAGCTGCGAAAGGTTTCCCTGACATCCAGGAACAGATCACTGAAGAAATCGAAAACTGGAAAGATAAACAGAAAGATTTTAACCTTGAGCTTTATAACACCAAGAAGTCGATCAAGGATATCTATAAATCATTGGCTGATGAAGTTGTATCCATCTACAAAGAGATGTACGAAAAAATGCGGGATATTGAGTTAGAAGCCCATCAGAAAGCGACACAAGATAAGATTGATGAGATCGACAAAGAAGACGAAGAAGCTAAATATCAAAAGGAATTGAAGGAGAAAAACCAAGCAATACAGGAAACAAAAGATAAGATCAGTAAACTTTCCATGGACGACTCCTCTGAGGCTAAATCGCAAGTCAAAGACCTAGAGAAACAACTTCAAGAACAACAGGAAGCTTTGGATGAGTATATAAAAGATCGTAGCAACACAAAACGGAAAGAAGCCCTTCAAGATCAGCTTGATAAAGATGAAGAATCAATTAACAACAAGTACGATGACCTGGTAAATGATGAACGAGCATTCAAAAAGCTTGAAGATAAGCTTATGGATGGTAAAATCACTGATATCGCTAAACAGCTTAATGAATTCACCAAGTTCATTAACGAGAATATGAAGTCGATTGGGAAAAGTATTTCCAATAACTTGATTGATAAGCTTAAGGACGCTGCCAGTGCATTAAATACCGTTACAACTGGAAATACAACAGGTAAAAAGGTGTCATCATTTGCTTCTGGTGGATATACAGGCACAGGACTTGGAGCAGGAAAGCTTGCATTCTTACATGACAAGGAACTTATTTTAAACAAGACAGATACTGAAAACATGCTGGAAGCTGTGAAACAAGTTCGTCAAACGTCCACTGACAATTCAGTAAAGACTACCTCTAAATGGGGTCAACCTGGTAAAATTTCAGATGTTTTAAGTAAGAGTATTTCTCTTGTTACACCAGCAATGAACGCTGCAGTTGCTAGTCAAACAAGTCTAACTAAAGGCTTAATTCCAACTCTTAAGAACTTCTCGACACCTACTGTAACCCCTTCTACACCTCAAGGAAATACATCAAACAATCAGAACTCATTCACAATTAATGTAACAGAAGCTAGTAATGCTAAAGAAACTGCAAGCTTAGTGTACAAACAATTAGCAAATGGTCTTAAAAATACTGGACTGAATTTCAACATAACATGAGTCGGCTAAAGCCGGCTCTTTTTATATTGGGGGTGAAAAATTGATTAGACAGAGCCAATATTTCCTGTTTGACAACGAAAAGTCCATTGACTACGGAGTGGAAAACGTTAATACAGAGTCTGGGTTAGTTGAGGAATCTTTTTTGGGTTCACGATCAGTTAATGAAACTTATGTAAAAGGAAGATCAGAGCCGTACACTGAAGGTGTCAAAAGAGAAGCAAAACAATTTCCTTTAAACTTTTATGTTGGTGAAAATTATGATGAGAAAAAAATAAGAGCAATTAAGCGCTGGCTAGATGTTGATGATTACAAGCCCTTAGCTTTCAGTGAAAATTTAGACATTGTGTATTATGCAATGCCCGTAGATACCAGTGATCTAGTCCATAATGCGGCTAGACATGGATATGTTCGTTTGACAATGAAATGCAACTCCCCTTATGCATATAGTCGAAACACAAGTACTCATTCCTTTGATATATCATCAGGAATGAAAATCATTGAACTCCATAACAAAGGCGATGTTGCGATTTACCCTACTGTTGAAATTCTTAAAATTGGCGACGGCGATGTAAAAATCGAGAACCTGAGTGATTATACTGATCCCTTTATATTCAGCAATCTAAAAGACAGAGAAATTGTTAAAGTGAATGGCTTCAAAGAAATTATTGAGTCGTCTTTATATGGGAATGAAAGATATGATGATTTTAATGACAATTATATTAGATTGGATTACGGGAAAAATCGATTAAAAGTGACCGGAAAATGCAAACTGAGATTCACTTTCAGATTTAAGTATCGGTAAGAAGGTGGAAAATTGATAACTATTCGCAAGGATACAGAAATAAAAAACATACGTTTATCCCTTGCTAAGCCAGATAAGACTAAAATAGCCAACATTGATGAAGTTCTGAATCCAACTGTAACTTTAAATCATGGAAGCAGCGTTCACGAACTCTCCTTTTCTATTCCGCTTAATGCCACCTATGATGGGGTCATTAAAAGAAATCATGTTGTAGATTTACTAAAACCCTGGTACCTAATTAAAACAGAGTTCTATGGGCTTGCGATTTGGTTTATTATCACTAAAAGAATCAAGTCTTTTAGCAGTGAAATGGATACTGTACAAGTTGAGTGCAGATCTCTTCAACATGAATTGAGCAGAATAAGCGTTCTTAAATATGAGGAGACATCTAAAAACCTCCAGGAAGTAGTTGCAGACTGTTTAAAAAATACTAGTTGGACGGTTGGATATATAGATACTCTCTTTAACATAAAACGAAGACAGTTTGATGTATCATCAACTAACAAGCTTGATTTTTTATATTCAATCTGTGAGAAGTTCGATGCAGTTCCAGTTTTTGATACAGTAAAAGAAACTGTAAGCTTCTATAAAGAATCTGACATTTCCAAATACAAAGGACTTAAACTTAACCCTCGAAAATATATGATTAGCATGGACGATTCGGATGATGCAGACGAATTAATTACAAGGCTATATGCTACTGGAAAAGATGGTATCGGTATTAATTCAGTGAACCCAACTGGACAATCCTACATTGATGACTTTTCTTATTTTCTCTTCCCCTTTCAACGTGACGAACAACGAAATGTAATTTCCCACAGTGCATATATGCCAGATGAACTTTGTCATGCAATTCTTGATTATAATGATCTTGTTAATAGCGAAGGAAATGCGTTTAATAAACTTCTCACCCAAAAGAACGAAGCTGAAACTGGTTTAACCGAATTGAATAATGAGCTTTACACACTTGATCTAGAAGTCCAAAAGTTATTAGATCGAATTGAAGTTGCGAAGAAAGCTGGAGATGACACAAGTCAACTAAAAGCTCAACTTGCCGTAAAGCAGAAAGCAGTTGCAGAAAAGAAAAACCAAATTGCTACGATTGAATCAACAATTTCTCAAATATCTGCTTCAATTTCTAAGCTTAAAGAAAAGCTTTCTTTTGAGAACAATTTTAGTGAAAATCAGCAAAAACTGCTCTCACGTTTCACTTCGACAACTGAGTGGTCAAATGACAGCATCTATGATGAGAATGAACTTTATGATGATGCCAACGAAGAACTCGAAAGTCGTAATACACCGCCAGTGAATGTAACACTCGATATTGTAAACTTTTTTAACTGTATTAGTGAAAAACATAACTGGGATAGGTTCAGTTTAGGAGACATAGTACGAGTTCAACAGAGTGATTTAAATACCGATATTAAAGCCATTCTTTCAGCAATAACAATTGATTTTGAACAATCAAATATTAGTGTCACAGTTACAAATGGAAAAAGAGTTCAATCTGATTTTGAGAAAGTCATTAAGACCGTTTACAGAACAAACAAAATAAGTACTGAATTAAACAAAAGAAAGATTGAATGGGACAAAGTAACTGAAAACTTCAATATTCGAAATGACAGAATTTCTGTACCGCCAGCCCCTCCTGCCATTGCTTCTGATGGCACTGCAATTACCCACAAGGTAAATGATAACGGTTCAGTTGATATTACCATTCAGTGGGACTATGTTAATTCCGATGAGGACAAATACAACATTGATGGATTTGAGGTTTACTTACACGGTAGTGATGACAATGAGGAGTACACATTTGGCTCTGTGCAAGCTAGTGAGAACTTACAAAATGTTAAATATGACAGACGTACAGCCACTTTTACCGGATTACCTTCAAATATGTACTACACTATTGGTGTCCAAGCATATCGAAGAGTAGATGCAGATATAGATATAAATCAGATTCTTCTTTCAGATATAGTTAAATCAAGCCATCCTTCTGAAAACCCCTACCTCCCTTCTCCTTCAATTGAAGTAAAAGGAAGCCTTAGTGGAAAAGTTAACGGTCTCTATACAATCTCCACGGAAGCTAAGCCAGAAGATCCAGAAACAGGGACAATTTGGATTGACCCAAAGACTAATAAACAGGAACTGTTTAACGGAGAGGAATGGATTGTCTCATCTGCAGGATCAGCAGACTCCTTGAATGGTTTTCCTGCTTCTACATCAACTTCCCCAAACTCAATCCCCGTTCGAAATGAATCAGGGATAATTAGTGGTTCAATAGATGGTAATGCAGAGATGTTAGGTGGACGGGCAGCATCTGATTATGTATTAGTTGAAGATATCCTCACTCCCCCAAAGTTTGCAAAGGGTTCTTATATAGGTGACGGTACTCCAAGTAAAGCAATCCCACTCACCTTTACTCCCGATTTGGTAAAAATAACTCCAATTTCAACCGAGGACAGTCAACTTGTTATTGAAAGCACTTTGGGCGGTTATACCTATCAGGTAACTTCAACCGGATTATCCTTAAAAGGCGGAGATACAGGTTACGGCGCTTTAGGCAACTTCATGTTTATTACAGGAGCAGATAGCAATTTTAGGGGCAATAAATTAAACGTTAAATATATCTGGGAAGCTTATCAACAAAATTAACGGAGGTGATTAAACTGGCGGATTTTGCTGAATTATACAATGACCCGATACTAAGTAAAAAGAGAATAGGTTCAGTTGAAGACCCGTACCTAACTTACAATGAAACATTGACAATATTTAATGGAAGAGCACTCCTAACTGAGATTCCGAACAGAGAATTTCGTGTTGAAGTTACTGGGGACAATAAGGAATGGCGAGAGATTGAAGATGGAGAACTTGACGACAACTATTTTAAGGTTGATTACCTTATGGGAGTTGTCTTTTTTAATGCTTCAAACGAAGGAAAATCACTAACATTCAATTACAGTGGCGAAGGTGCTTCCTTCTTCCCCGCCTCTCGAATTTGGATAAAGCGTCAAGGGAATATGGTAATCGAAACTCTTCAAGGACTTATTGATGAAGCAGAAGATGCAATAATTCGAATGAACGAAAGAATTGCTGAATGTGAACGAGTAACAAAACGCTGCGTAGAAATAACTAAGTGGTGTCGGGAACTTACTTCGGAGTATGAATACGTAGTTGAAAATACCAAGAAGATATATAAACCTTCTGTTTACACGTATGCAGACATTATCTCAACTTATCCAAATCCTCTCATTGGTTGGACTGTTGCAGTTAAAGAAACGAAAACTGTTTACAGATGGGATGGCTTTGACTGGATTGACATAGGTACATCTGAAGTCTACGAAGGATTTACAGTATTGCTAAGTACTACTGAACCTTATAGCACAAATTATGTATGGTATCAAGATGAAGAATTAGCGTTAGAAAACAAAAAAATTGTAGTGTCAAACGTTGCTCCAGGATCAGGAGAAGTTTGGTATGAAATTGACTAAAGGGGGCTCAGATGAGTCTCCTTTTTATATGGAGGGTAAATAAATGGGATTTAAACGTTACGACAATAAGCTAGGTCAATACGTTCCTATGTCGATTGAGATACTAAAATCAGATGGAATTTCTTATACTGCGCCACAAATTAAACAAACCATTGATGATATCTATAGCGATATCACTAAAGTGACAAAGACTGTGGAAACAGCTATTGAGGACAATACAAAAGAAATAACTGAAAAATATAACGAACTTTATAATAAACTGAGCAATCAACCGACTGTAAGTGTTATTGACTTCGGTGCTGATCCAACCGGAAAGATAGATTCTGCACCAATGTTTCAAAAAGCTTTAGACTTGGCCAAAAATGGTGACGGTGTTCATGTTTATGTACCAAATGGATGTACATTTAAACTCGGAGCCCCTCTTATCTTATGGGGAAACACATTGATAAAAGCGCATGGGGCAACTTTACTCAATTATTATGGTTCATATATGGGAGTTAATGGCGATGGCACTGTTGAATATACAGGCTATGATGGAAATGGAAACATTATTATTGACGGCGGCGTCTGGGATTGTCGTGGCACACATATTGACAGAGGAACTAATGCTTTCTCTTTTGGTCATGGACGTAATATTTATGTAAAAAATGCAATTATTAAAGATGTTCGTAGCTACCACGGAATTGAGTTTAATGCTTGTGAGCTTTTTGCAGCTATTGATTGTACTTTTTTAGGATTTATTGATCCTGATGGAACTAGATTTTTCTCAGAAGCAATTCAGATTGACCTAGCTCAGCGATCAGGTGTTTTTGGAGCATTTGGAAAATATGATTTCACTGTATGTAAAGATGGCTATATAACCGGATGCTATTTTGGAGCTTCAGGTACACCTGGGACTCAGGCATGGCCACGGGGGGTTGGCTCTCATTCATCAACAATTGGATACTGGCATGAGAACATTACTGTTTCCCGAAACACGTTTGAGGGCACAACTGGGTGGGCTATCAGAGGATACAATTGGAATGTTGCCAATATTACAGGTAATACCCTAAGAAATTGTCAGTTTGGGATCACCGTAAGTGCTATTGACCCATCAAACCCTAGCCATACAATGAATGATAAGTTTGAACAATTATCCAAATCTCAAGAATTTAGAGATATAACTATTCAAAACAATAGGATATACAATACAACTAAAAATGAAGCAATTTATGTCCGTGGCTTTTACAACCATGAAGGCATTGTTCGGAATATAGTAGTAACCGGCAATATTATTAACACAGTAGGAGGTTCCAATGAAGCAGGAATTAGACTAGATGCCGTAAGGGGCGGTGTAGTTTCTGCAAATATGATTTCCTACACATCTGGTGACGGTATACGTCTTAATGATTGCGTCGGTATTAATGTATCAGGTGCAAATCAAATAAGTTTTGTTGGTAAGGACGGAATCGCTGCATTCGGTAGCTGCTCAGACCTCATGATAAGTAGTAACATCATTCGCAGACCCCGCCGTTATGGAGTTGAACAGTCTCATGTTTATTTTTCTATTGTAAGCAATAATTTAATAACTGGAGCTGGACATGGAGAAAATGGATCATATGAATCTATTAGAATAGCAAACGGATCAAAGCGAATCATGGTCACAGGTAATATGTGCCGTTCAATATCAACAATTACTAACCTTGCTAGAGCAGGAATTTATATAACAAGTTCAGTAAGAGAAGTTATGCGATACGGAAATGATTGTCGTGGCAATTGGGCTATCAGTGGAATCGTGGATAATTCATCTGATTCAAAAACAGATGCTAAAGACGTTTATTAAGGGGGTGTATCAATTGATATTAAAAATGGGCAATGAAAAGATGAAAGTTGCTTCTGCCTTCCTATCAGATGACGAACAAACTGTATCGGCATTTGACGAGAACAGTAAAAGGCTTGTACTTCTTGAGGGTGTTAATTTTGAGAATGTTTGGCTAGAAGATGATCAGGGACAACGAATTGAATTCCCCAAGAAACCAGATGCTAATCAAGAAATTAAATCGCTTAAAAAACAGCTACAAACTCTCACTGAATCTCTATTGGAACTTAGAAAGAGTGCGTCACAAAACAGTAATGAAGATATTAGTCAACAAGAGGTAACTGATGCTAAGTCTGAAATGAATATGTAACCAGTATTTCGATAAGGAGGTGGTTATGTTCTAGATAAAATATAGATTTTATTCAAAATACATACTTGAAAGACAGAGATAACAAGAGCATACGTGAGATAAAGAGAGATTGGGTTTAGTCCCCTTCTCTCTTTTTTGTGCTCAAATTTAATTATTAGGAGAGATGTTTTTATGACAATTCAAGCGAGACAAATGCTGGTACCATCAAGTAAATATACAATTAAATGTCCTTATGCAATGACAGCTGAATATATCACATTCCATAATACAGCCAATGATGCATCAGCAAATAATGAAATTAGCTATATGAGAAATAATAACGCAACAGTATCATATCATTTCGCTGTAGATGATAAAGAAGTTGTTCAAGGACTTCCTACAAACCGGAATGCATGGCACTGCGGTGATGGAGACCACGGTACAGGAAACCGCAAATCAATTGGTGTGGAAGTTTGTTACTCTAAATCAGGTGGGGAACGTTACAGAAAAGCAGAAGCTCTTGCAATCAAGTTTATTGCACAACTACTCAAAGAACGTGGCTGGGGAGTTGAGCGAGTTAAGAAACATCAAGAGTGGTCAGGTAAATATTGCCCTCACCGTGTTTTAGATGAAGGTCGTTGGGATGAAGTTAAAACTGCAATTGCTACTGAATTAAAAGCTCTCGGTGGTAAATCAACTACTCCAACTAAACCAACAACCTCCTCCCCTTCCTCTTCATCAGCAGTAAGTGGTTCACTAAAATCAAAAGTTGACGGTCTTCGTTTCTATTCAAAACCATCTTGGGAAGATAAAGATGTTGTCGGCACAGTAAATAAAGGCATTGGATTTCCTACAGTTGTTGAGAAAGTTAAAGTCGGATCTGCGTATCAATATAAAGTTAAGAGCTCTAAAGGTGCTACATATTACATCACTGCTTCTGACAAATATGTTGATGTTACAGGAACAATTAAAACTTCTTCCTCTGCCCCAAAAACAACATCAACTTCTTCAAGCTCCTCATCTATTAAATCCGTGGGAAAAATCAAAATTGTCGGTGTATCAAGCGCAGCAATCGTAATGGACAAACCAGATCGAAATAGTTCTAAAAATATTGGCACAGTTAAGCTTGGAAGCACTATTTCAATTTCTGGTTCAGTTAAAGGTAAAAACAATTCCAAAGGTTACTGGGAAGTTATTTATAACGGTAAACGTGGATACATCTCAGGACAGTTCGGTTCAAAAATCTAATTATATTCAATTATCTCGGAGGGTATTTGTTGATCTAATGTATCAGTGACTATCCTCTAAATTTTAGGAGGTGATGTAATGTCACCTTTCTATATTCATTAAAGGTTGGTGACAAATGGATAACTTTGAGCAAAGCACCATTTCAAGATTAAGTGCACTAGAAGAAAAAGCAAAACACACTAATAACAAGATTGATTCTCTTGAAGAAAGAACAAATGTTATCGGTCGTATAGCTACGCTTGTTGAGCAACAAGTCGAAATTAATAAAGACTCTCAAGCACAATCAAGAGAACAGTTCAGTACTCTTAACGAAATGAGCAACAGTTTAAAAAATCTAAGCAAATCGTATGAAAAACTGGACAATCGAGTTGAAATATTGGAACGCTCTGATTCTACTCGCAAAATTGATCCCTCACAATTTACAAAAGACCTTGTATTCAAGGTGCTGCCAAGTGTAATTGCCACTATTATCGGTGCATGGTTGCTCATACATTTTGGCCTTAAATAAAAATGAACAGGAGACGATTAAATGACTAAAATCAACTGGAAAGTTAGACTTAAAAAGAAAACATTCCTTGTCGCAATTTTCTCTGCAACGCTTTTATTCGTACAAGCTATTGCCTCTGCTTTTGGATACGACTTAACTGTATTTGGCGACAATTTGACAGAGAAATTTAATGCACTTCTAACTTTTTTAACAGCGATGGGGATCATTGTTGACCCTACAACTCAAGGTATTTCTGATAGTGAACAAGCAATGGATTACGATTCACCGAGATAAACCCCATACCCTTCTCTTGATTGAGGAGGGTATTTTTTTCGTTTTGTCGTAATGAAAAAATTGCAGAAAACTTTACATCCTTTTACAATTTTTTCAATGACTATGTTATGATTGTTTTCGAGAGATTTTTGAAATTTTCAGAAAGAGGGGTTTAAATGAGTAAGATAGCTTCTGAAGTTGTCGCTACTACACTGAATGACTGGTACATTGCTATAAAAAAACAAAAGGTTGATGAATCAATAAAATATTATTCAGAGATAAAGAAACTTTTTGATGAAATGGAAGAAGATCAAGAAGTTCTTGCGTATTATAGTCTATTAGAAGAAAGACATAAAATGTTGCTGCATTCTTCACGAGGAGAACCTTTACAAAAACACACCTATTTTACTGAAGACAATCAAAACTTCATTAAAAAAACAAATGATAAATTAGAATACAACTTTTATTTATTTGAAGCAATGTATGAGGCATACAACAAAAACTATGATCGAGCAATCAACTTATATGGATTAGCTGAGAAAAAGCTTGCAGAAATTCCAGATGAAATTGAAGCAGCTGAATTTTACTCTAAAGTCTCTTACTTATATACTCTTGTTAAACAAAGCATTGTGGCACAACACTATATAAAAAATGCAATTTCAATATATAAGCGACACCCTGATTATAAATGCAAACTAGCTACATCAACAATGATTGCAGCTGCAAACTATGCTGATATGAAACGATTTGAGGAAGCAGAAAAATATTATTTAGAAGCAATTGATATTGCAAAAGAAACAAAAGATGAATTTTTAAAAGCTCAATTATATCACAACCTCAGTATCGTTTATTCTGATTGGAACAAACCTGATAAATGCATTAAATCTCTTGAAAAAGCAATAGGAAATGAATCTTGGTTAAATTCTATTTATTATATAAATTCTTTATTCATGATGATTAAAGAACTCTTTAAAATTGACGAAAAAATGAAAGCCATTAATTTTTACAATAAAGCACAGGAAAGACTCATATTAATGGAGAATAAAGTATACGAAGCCAAAATTAGCATCTTATACAACCTTTATTGTGGGGAATTAAAAAATAATTTCAATAACTGTATTAGTAATATTGAGTTTTTAAAACAACAAAATGAACTTGAAAGTGTAGATGAATTGTCTTACATAGCTGCAAAAAGGTTTGAATCAATAGGTGCTTTTGAAGAAGCAACCAGCTTTTTCAATGCGAAAATTTGGGCTGAACAGAAAATGAATCAGGTGGAGGGAATCTTATGAAAAAACTTGTGCTTTGCGTATCTATTTTAGCTGTAATTTTAAGTGGAGTAGCTTTAACGCAATTGAGTACAGATTCACCATCTAACATCCAGGTAGCTGAAAGGCCTGTCGGAGGTTAAAAAAGGTTGATTAATTTATTTAGCCCTACTCAAACATTTGAGTGGGCTTTTATTTTATGATTTATGTCCACCAGTCAGCCCTGCTCTGTGAAGCGCAGTGCCAGCAGATGTATAAGAAACTGCTCTAAGAATCGCTTTCGATCCGTATTTACTTCTAATCCCATCCATTACAAACCCAAGTTTCCTTCTCTTTTCATTATCCACTTCAAATAAACTCAACTGTTGATTAACCTCATCCTCAATATTTGATAACGTAACTGAGATACTTCTTACTGTTTTACCCGAGTAAAACTTATCAAACAGCTTCAAGCAACATCTATATATGTCCATCGTGATATTTGTGGGAAGATCTATTGTTTTGGCTCGGTGAAATCCACCACCAAGATCATCCTTACTGTATCCAATACCCAGGCTGATTGTTCGACCAGCTTTGTTGTGTGTACGTGCCCTTCTTGCGACTTCCTCGCAAATTTCCAAAAGAACAGCCTTAATCTCTTCTCTCCTTATATAATCCCTCAGTAAAATCTGACTCTTACCAAAACTAATCTGCCCTTGCATCAAAGGAGCTCCTATTTCTGATAAATCGATTCCATGAGCATGATAATACAACTGGTTTCCCATTATTCCGAACTTCTTTTCAAGCAGCTCTAAAGGAAATTTAGCTAACTGACCTACAGTTGATATTCCCATCCGATTTAGGTTTCTTTCCATCCTCCCTCCTATCCCCCACATTTTAGACAAAGGGCGAACCTTCCAGAGTTTATTTGGTACATCTTCATATCTCCAACGTGCAATGCCACTCTTTGTTTTCTTACTCTCCAGGTCAAGTGCAAGCTTACTGAGTAGCATATTGTCTCCAATACCAACTGTGCACATCAAACCAAATTCTCTCCACATGCTGCTTTGGATTGCTTTGGCCATTTCTTCAGGATCTTCTTTTCCTGCATCTAAAAAAGATTCATCAATTGAATACGTGTGGACACATTTCTCAGGAACAAATCTGTAAAACAGCTTTGTAATTTCAGTTGAAACTCTGATGAAAAGCTTCATTTGTGGATTTACAATGTGTATTCTTGGATCTTCAGGTATCTCAAATAGTCTCGATCCTGTTTTGATTCCAAAATCTTTTTTAAGTGCAGGAGATGCAGCTAACACTACACTTCCCTGTCTCTCCGTATTTCCTACAACTGCAAGGTAGCATGTTAAAGGATTAAGTCCCATTGTTACAGCCGATACAGAAGCATAGAAGGATTTCATATCGACACAAAGTATATTCTTACGTGGAAATTGTGAGTAATCAATCATTGTATGTAACTCCTATGATGTTATTCATGTTGATATATACTGTTTTGTCATGCTGATCTTTTACATGAAGCCTGTGTTGTTCAAAATTAATGTAATGGACTCTGCCGTTGACATTTTCAACGAATCCATTGTTAAAGAGTTTGAATTTCAACTCTTTATTAAATTCAAGTGCCTCAGAGACGAGAAGATCCATCTCTTCAATTTGTTGGTCATCTAAGGATGGTTTTTCAATTTTTGATACATCAATCAAATCTTGTTTAAGTTGTGTTAAATGTTCTGGAAGCATCATTGATGTCCATTTGATTGTTCCTCGATCCCTAAGCATATCGACTCACTCCTTTATTGATCTAATATTAACAGAACAAACGTTCTTTATTCAAGATAAACCAGAACAAAAGTTCGATGTAAATGTTGGTAATAAAATATAAAGGTCAATGATGATTTGCGTAGTATTAATAAAGGAGGGATTCTTTTCCATGAAGGAGAGTGTAATGGTTAATGAAGAAGAGGCTAATCGGATTTTTGGTCTTAGTTCCTGCTTTGATTATGTCGGGTATTACTTTAATCGAAGCAAATAAAAAGTCCCCTTTGGAAGTAATTGATAATATTCGGGATGAATTTGGTATATTCAGTGTGCAAATTGGTCAAACAGATCCGGCAATTACAATTGGCATGGATCAAACCAAAAGTGAAGCAAAGCTCCGTGAGTATTTAAAAGATAATCTGTCTAGAGAAGCAAAGGAAAAATATAAGATCTATATATTAAAAGATGATATTAATAAATTGGAGAAAGAACATCGAGAGCATTTGAATGCAAATAACCCCAATAAGTAAAATGCCCAGCTCTTTATTTAAGCTGGGCATTGTTTTCATTATTTAAATAGAATTTCTATAAGCATTAATTGCTTCATTTCGTAATAGCATATTATCTTTATTAACCATGCCTAAGTTATAAGCTTTTTTGATAACATCTAATACCTGCGAATCCATTGTAGAAAGGTTTCCGCCTGCAGTAAATCTCAATTTCCAGTCTTCTAAAGACTTATTCAAATCAAGCGTACTTTTTTTATTCTCGGGTTTAACAATCTCATTTTTCTCAAGTTTTTCGCAAAACTCGTTAAAACCTATGGAAGATTGCTGAGTATTATTCTGACCATATCCTTCTGTTGCCAAGCTACAAAAAGCTAAGAATTTTGGATCTTTAGTTACATCATAATTAGAAGTGCTAATCACCTGGGTCACTCTCTTTCAAAATCAATTTTTTGACTGTAAACAAAAGTGGTACCTGAGCTCAATGCTTTAATCTGTATAGAGTTATCTTGAAGTGCGTCCATGGGAATCTCAAAATATTTATCCCAGCCTATTACCACCTTATTTTGACCAAGGATAGCATCAGATTTAAACATTTTAGCTGTGCCGTTATACAACAGATTCTTACCGTCTTTGCCTGTGATAACTGTTAACTTGGTATAACCCATAAAACGAGCTTTCACATATAATTTATTCCCCTTCAAAACGTTTGGCGCTTTGGTTTGACTAGAAGTGATATTATCCCAAGCAAAATCGTTTCCGTCTGATGTAATCCCTGTAATTTGTAGATAGTAGAGTGGTAATGCTTCTGCCGCTTTTGCTTTTGATGAATCAGTGAAAGCGAAAGCAACAACTGCTAGAAGAGCAAGCAGTACATATGTAATTCTCTTCTTCATTTCCTAAATCCTCCTTGGTACAAGTTTACATGTTAAATATCGTCAATTGAAGGAAATTGTTTAATATTTGAAATAAAAAAAGAACCTGCTTTATGCAAGTTCTTTTAACAGTGGTAACTTATTATGGATATGTCAAGACAAGGACATTTATCTGTTGTATAATTAAACCTGTACATAAGTTTCCCAACCAAGGGACATTGCTCACCTTCCATATGTCAAAAGACGGAAGAGGTGAGAAGTTTGACTGTTTACCAATCATTAATGATTATGATCAACTTTTGCGGTTTAATATTGAATACCGTCTTATTGATAACTAATATGATGATTTTTTTAATAACCAGTCAAAAAAGAACGTAGCACCCCAAACTTTCCCACGGTTCTAGGGTGCCTTGTCTTCCCAATTGTGTTAATGAGCAAGTCCTTTGATGAACTTGTGTACCAGGGTGTGTGCAGCACCCTGATTTTTTACTTTTTAGATTACTGACAATCATATCTCTTACAGTTTTGATTATAACACATTAAATGAAACCATTGAAATGATTTGCAAAACTTTTGTTTTATGGATAAAACCATTATTTTATTGGAATCCAGTACTTTATCGATGCACAAGTGATATTATCCATGATTCAGTTCAAATTCTTCTCTTGTCATTCCAAAGCAAAAACCATCATAATAGGCACCTTTAGTGAAAATGATCTTTCTTAGTTGTCCCTCTTTCATGAAACCTAATTTTTCATGTAATCGTATGGATGGATTATTAAAAGAATAAACAGTTGTATTTACTTTTTGATAAGCAAGTTCCAAAAAGAAAAAGCGAAGAACCATCAAGATCATTTCTTTGGCAAATCCTTTTCCCCTATATGGCTCGAATACAGCCAAATAATAACCGAAGGTACCATTTTTCCTATCACAGTCAAAGGTTTCAATTATACCTACTATATTATTATCACTATCAACTGCAATAAAACGGAATTCATCTTTTTCTAATTGTTCTTCTACCCATTCTCTCATGTTATTAGCAGAACGAGGAAAATGTAGCGAGTCCATATTTCGCAGAATTTCATCATCTAACGAATCAAATAAAACGATATCTTCAGGTTGAATTGCTCGCAGTGTAAGATTCTCCCCTGTCCAATAACTAACTGCCATTTTAACTTTCCCTCCAGTTATTTCCATACGCTTTCTTAACTGCTTAGTAAGTCATCATCTAATTCAATATACAGAATTCCATCATCTTCTTTATCAGCTTCAATTGGTTCATCAACTAAACTGAAGACAAACTCCTCAAACGAATTGGCAATTAAGAAAAAGTCTTTGTCGGGATGACTTAATTCATGATCCCAAAACAATATTTTTCCATTATCGATATCCATGCATATTTCATTCCCGCCTGCAGAGCTTGCGATAGGAATAATATTTCTAGGAAAGCGATCAGAATATGTATCGATTGCTTTCTGAAGACTGTTATGATCGTTCGCTAAACCATAAAAACCTTCTAACAATTGTGTATCATCGCCCTTGCCCATCCAAGGATCTTTCTCTAAAGGTTTATAGCAAACGTCATACTCAATCTCATCTGTTGTTTTTTTACTTTCTAAATAACCTCCTCCATATTTCTTCAAAAAGTCCTTATAATCTGAAGGTAATTGATTGCCTATGTTCAATTCAAGCTCTTTGAGTTGTTCATTTGTATTAATGCTAGGATCTGTTTTTGCATCAATTGAAAACTCTTTCAACTTTTGTTTGATATTATTGAAGCTCATATTAATCCCCTCCGCATTGCACATCTTTAGCAATGAACAATTGCAATACTTTTGTTTAATAGATTATTCAATTTCTATGCCATCATATGCATCGCCTAGTGATACATAATCATCCCTTAACCAATACCAATGTTTACCCTTATTTTCAAGCAGTCGCTGTATTAAATCTGTAAATGAACTTGCTATCACCTGTGTTTCGCCGACTATTCCATGTCGATCAAAAAAACTGTCATAGCATTTTCCTTTTCGCTGATCGTTTAAGTCAATTGTTAGGTATTCTCCTTTTCCATCCGTGCAAACAATATACCACTCGGATGAAATGTCTTCTTCACAGAGCTCCCCAACAATAATGGGATTAGCTAATTCAAACTCAGCTGGTCGTACTATGTATATTGGATAATCCGCATTTTCATATAAAACTGCTCCACCACATTGTTCATAAAATTCACTGATATCTTTTGGTAGTTGATGCTTCTCGTCTATTACTGGGAGACCATCAGCTTCAAACAGCCGACAGTCTGATGTGGAAGCAATCTTCTTGATTAACATATCAATGCTCAAGTCCGCACCTACTTTCTAAAGTTGTATTGATTAAATGCGTTATAATATTGCTGTCTAGCTTCTTTAGGAACATTAGCAGCATCAAACATCTTCTCAGTAAGTTCTTGTATTTCTCTGGGGGATACTTCTTTCCAGTTTACTTTGCCGCCAACTTTCTTCCCTGTTTTTTCGAACAACCATTCTCTATATACTTTCTTGGTAGCGTTGTGTTGTTCCTTAGTTAAAGCTACTGTTGGTGTGTTACTCCCTCTACTCACATAATTCGGAACATTGTGTTTAGCCCATACGTCCATTACACCGTGATGATTCTCTAAAGGACTGTTACTTGGTCTATAATCAACGACATCGAAAGGTTTTACTTCTTTATCTGACCCTTTAGCAAAACTCATTAGCTGATTTTTTAAGTTTTCTCCATCCACTACATTGTATGGCACGTCCCCTGCCATAGCAAGATCGTACTTAGGGTTATAAGGCAGCAAATCTGGAATCTTGACGTCCTTAATTTTCTCCCCTGCTTGACTAGCTTTATTTATTACCTTGCCTGCTGCATCAGCTTTGTTAATGGCTCCTGCACCTTTTGTTCCGACAACAGCTGCAGCCACTGAGCCAATTGCATACGTTACCCATCTTGACCTTGAATAGGCATCTCCATTCACCATATCCTTTTGATATGACTCTTCAATTGCAGCAGATATTGCATCATATGTTTTAACTGGATGAATAACTGCATTGCCAAGCGCTGACAATGTTTCTCCTGGATCGGTGATGAAGTCCCATAAGCCGGTTACAGTGTCTTTGCCAACGTCATATAAGCCTACCCCTACACCTTTTACGATGTCCCAGGTGATTTCTCCTGCTCCTTCTAGCTGCTTTGCTTGTTCAATTTGCACTGCAAGCTGTACTTGAGCTGGCTCCAGATTCTCGTACCCTACTTTCTTAGCAATCTCTAAATATTCATCAGGATCAGACACACCGTCATTAAGTTTCTTTTTCAATTCCTTAATTTCTCGTTCTTTTGCTTCTTCTTTCTTCACGGTTAAATAAGCTTCTGAATGCTGCTCAATATCGCCTTTTTTCTTATGTATGTCACTTTCTCTATACGCTTTGGCGTTATAGTGAATCGGTGTGGCGTTCTTCCCTTTGCCTGTTGATTCCTGCAGCTTTTTAAAATCTTGCTGGATGAATTGTTCATTTGGTTCAGTCTCAGCGTACTCTGTTTTTAAATCCTCATCAAGCTTGTTTATCTTATCGATTGTTTTTTCACGTTTGTCATCTGCAGAAGAAAGTTTGTCTTTGAAGTCTTCTGTTGAGAATATTTCAAGTGGAAGAATATCATTGATGTCGTTTAAAATGTCTTTCATTGCTTTTTTCTGTTCAGACATAATGGATTTTGATTTTGTGTATGCATTTACAAGTTCATGTTCTAAGAAGGATTCTTCTATGTATGCATCAGACATCTTAGCGTCTTCAAGTTTTGCAGAAATGCTGCTTAAGAAAGCAATTTTCATATCGATAAGATCAATCCATTGATCTGTAACGCCGACATGGTCATGATAAAATGCTTTAATGTTGTCTGCACCCTTACCTGAAAACTCGCTGTCGTCTAGGTCAGCTACAGCTTTAAACGCTTTTTTGAGCTTCACCATTTGCGACCTTAGTTCCTTATACTCTTTGGTTCTTTTATCCGCTTCAGAGAGCAATGAATCAGCTTCAAATACCTTCATTTCATTCTCCTTTCAAGCCTACTCTATGTAAATTTTACCACAATCATTTGCTTGAATAACAGAAAAAGACAGCCAGAACTGACTGTCTTATACATCGTGCGATCGTGTTCTATAATAATTTTCTGCGGTATAGTATCGCCAATCCCAAAAAGGTTCCCCATTGGCTAATATATACCGGTCTAAAAATATTTCAAAGTTTAAATTTAATGGATTATATTCTAAACCACTTTCATATACATAGAGATAGTTAGGATCACCTTGATTAATTTTATCTTTATCAATCATTAAATGGCATTCTTCTAATAAGTAGCCAATTGGAATACCATTGATCCCCTCAAACAAAGCCTCATATTTTAATTCTTCTTCAATCTCTTCAAGGCTAAATAAATAAAGTCCTCCACCTATATTCTCCCCATCAGAAAGAATTTCAAAAATTTTCGCACCGTTATGCAGTGTCATGAACTTCTGATAATCCTCTGGAAGGGAAAGCTGGTGTTTAGCCTCAAAGCTTTGAATGTCATTCAGGGTTGCTTTGTCCGGTGAAAATGTAACAAGGAACTCCATGATATCACCTTCTGAACAAAACAATTGAATGGCTCCTTTTTCATCTAAAAGACTTTTCAAGCCATTTACCGTCTTATGAACAAAGTTAGTCAAATAAATCACCCCATATTTAAATCAAAGGGATGTTTCGGCATCTCTTTTTGGATTTCTTTCTATTCATATTGGTAAAAGTAATAATGTTAACAAATATGATTCAAAACTGGTTTTAAAGGTTCCTAAAGAGTTAATGACTTATTTTAAAAACCTGATTAAGTCAATGAATAATTGGGAAGAAGAGATATTCAACTATTTCAATTCTCCCATTACAAACGCCTATACGGAATCCTTGAATTGTTTGATTAAGACAAGGAGCCAATATTAGCCATGGTTATTCATTTGAAGCTCTTAGAGCAAAAATATTGTTTACACAAGGTTATCGTAAAGTAAAAAAGAAATTCAAAGAAGTTGAAGCTACTTTCGGAAAATTGTGACCTGATCAATTCCCAAATTGGGGTCAAATAGGCTATGAATGGGTTTATGAAGAAAACTATGGTGCTGACTTTTCCATACTGACTAAAGCAATGGAGGATGGTTATTTTTAACCCTCTTTTTACACTTTTTCAGATTACCCATTTTTTATCCTTGGTATGAATTTGTTACAAACTCTTTTGCTTTATTAGCAACAGCTTCCCAAGTGGCCGCAGCATTATCAAGATCCGTAGAAAGCTTATTGATATCCTCATTCTCAAACCCTTGTGCGAGTGAATAAAATTGATTTGCTATAGAATGCCAGTTTCCTTCAGTTTGTTCTATAAACTCCAGAGACCTTTCTGCCTGGTATATTACATTATGCAAGTCTATATTGATGCCGTGAAACAGACTTAAAACTTTTACAACTAATGCAACTTGTGCATCTACACCGTTTAAATTCTGAAAATTATCAATTCGTTGTTTAAACATTTGAACATCAGAATACTCTAACATTTCGGATACTATATACCCGATTAAAGGGCCTAACTCAGAGCTGAATTTTACTTTCTCATTTATCTCATGCTCTTCAAGACTTTCACCCAACAATTTTTTAAATTGCATGAATATATTCAATAAATCATGTATCTCGCTCTCATCATTGTATTGTGAATCTAAATAAGTCATTACTTCTTCAAAAGAATTGTTCAATTGTGTAACACCTATGAAGTTGTTACCTCCTTGAAGAAAGGAATTTAGTAGATTTTGAACATCTTTCATAGATTGTTGATTTTCATCGAGCTCTCTCATAAGTATAAGACAGACCTCATGAAAATCTTGAATAGCATCTTGTCTATCTTGATCATTGCTTGCAGTTGTAATTGCCTTTAAACCTGGTTGTAATGCTTCGTTTATCAATTCCGAAGTGGTAGACCCAACATTGTATATATCATTAGCCATTTTATTAACACAGCTTAATAATTTCTCCAACCACCAGTCACACAACTTTTTATATTCGTTATAAACATCATATAATTTCTGAAAATCTTGAGGTATTTCAACGTTTTTCGGTAAGTTCAAATAAGTTTTCATCTCATCATTGCTCACAGGCAAACCCGTTCCAGTAAGAATATTAGCTTGAGTTTTTGCCCAATATCCAGTAGATATTAGCCCATCTCTTCCTAATAAAAGATCCTGTGGTCCATATTGGGATGTTGCATCTAAAAGATTATCATATTTCATTTCTTGACCCGCCCTTTCATATCATCTAGAGTTTATATATTTAATATAACAAAAAAACTACCAAATTATTTTATTTTTTCAATTTTTTATTCGATAAAAAAGTAAGACGGGAATCATTTTGTAGAGCAGATTGAAAATGAAAATGCAGCTAAACTAATTACAATGACAGTCGCCAGTTTTATTCCATCACAAGACAAAATTTAAGGAATAATTTAATTCACAAAAATAGGATACAGGATTATAATTATTGATGGTTTACCGATATAAATAGAGAACAAACATTCTAAAAGGGGAAATGAAGTTGAAGAAAGTATTATTAGGTTTTGCAGCATTCACTTTGAGCTTATCGTTGGCAGCCTGCAGCTCAAATGATTCTGAAAAAGTAAGCACAGAAAAAGAAACACCACAAGCGTCTACGGATGTGGAAAAGAAAACAGAACAAAAGGAATCTACTAAAGAAAAAACTGCTGACAAGTCTAAGGAAAAAGACAAAAAGGAATTGGTCGATGTTACTCTAGATAGAGCTGTTGATGGTGACACAATTAAAGTTACCTACAACGGAAATGTAGACACAGTACGCTACTTGCTCATAGACACACCTGAAACAAAGAAACCAAATTCTTGTGTTCAACCATATGGTGAGGATGCGTCAAAACGAAATAAAGAATTGGTCAACAGTGGTAAGCTGCAGCTTGAATTTGACAAAGGTGATCGCAGAGATAAATACGGAAGACTATTAGCTTATGTTTATGTGGATGGCAAATCTGTTCAGGAAACATTACTAAAAGAAGGATTGGCCAGAGTAGCATATGTATATGAGCCAAATACGAAATACATAGACCAATTTAAGAAAGACGAGCAGGAAGCAAAATCGGAGAAGCTTTCAATTTGGAGTAAGAATGGATATGTGACTGACCGAGGATTTAATGGCTGTGTTAAAGAGAAAACCACTGCAGTTAAAAAAGCAACAACATCCAAACCGGCAGCTAAACAGCCTACTACTCCAAAGGCATCAAGTGAAACTTCGACTACAACTGAAAAAGAAGCTTCTTCAGAGACAACTGGAGAAACAGAAACATTTAAAAATTGCACAGAGTTAAGAAAGAAATATCCGAATGGAGTGCCTAGCTCCCACCCTGCTTACCAATCTAAAATGGACAGGGATCATGACAACTATGCTTGTGAACGATGAAAGGAGATAAGTGATGGGACAAAAATTTCATAAATTAAACTCTAAGTATGGAATCATAGATTATCCAATACTTTTAAAAGATCTTGAGTCCATCATTCAAGAATTCCCTAAATCAGAAAGAAAGTTTTATGAGTATGCAATTAAAGCTTTAAAAAAGGAAGTTGGGAAAAAGGAAAAGATTTTACATATGACTTCTGCAGATCCAAAGCTTACTAAATTTGGTTTTATGGTTATTACTGAAAAGAAACTTCTATTTGTCACTATGAAAGGCGGTATTTTCGGGGGTGCAGATACTGAAGTTGTTGAATTTAAAAGTATCAAAGAAGTTGACTTCGATATTGCTCCAAATCCCTTGGGAATGGCCACGATGCAATTGGGTATCCTCCATTTAAAAATCAAAGGTAAGCTTGGAATGAGTAGCAAGCGTACCATTAGAAATATTGATGAACATTCTCTTGATAAAATAGTAGCTATACTAAGAGAGCAAACAAAATAAAAAGCCCGTTTTTGGGCTTTTCTTTTTTTATATGGCTAAGTTAAAGATAAAGGTTGATTTATTATTATGGATAACGGAGTTTCTTATATTTTATGTAGTTTTAAATGGATTTCTAAGTTTACTTGGTTATTTATGTTAAACTAAATATAAAGAGATTGTAAAAACTTCCACTTAAATTAACGGGTCAGTTAGTTTAAGAAGATGAATAAAAAAACAACACCTTTCATCAAGGGGTCTTGCTAATTTAATTGTTGCAAACTTACAGAGTATCTAATAAGAGGTTATAGATAGGAGATGAACTAAATGAAAAAAATAGTTGAAAGTACAACTTTTCCAAGAACAAAACAGTCTATAACAGAAGATTTGAAAGCTTTAGGATTAAAGAAAGGGATGACCGTACTTGTACATTCCTCTTTATCATCTATAGGATGGGTAAATGGTGGAGCTGTTGCTGTGATTCAAGCATTAATAGATGTTGTTACTGAAGAAGGTACCATCGTGATGCCTTCTCAATCCGTGGAATTATCTGACCCAAAAGAATGGGGAAACCCTCCCGTACCTGAGGAGTGGTGGGATATTATTAGAGAAAGTATGCCAGCCTATAATTCTAACTATACCCCCACTACTAGAGGGATGGGGCAAATAGTAGAGTTATTCAGGTCTTATCCAGAAGTTAAAAGAAGTAATCACCCAAACTACTCCTTTGTAGCTTGGGGAAAACATAAAAACAAAATCCTTAATCAACATCCTTTAGAATTCGGACTGGGTGAACAATCACCTCTGGGGAAACTTTATATACGGGAATCATATGTATTACTATTAGGTGCTGATTTTGATAGTAGTACCTGTTTCCATCTTGCTGAGTACAGGATTCCTTATCAAAAAATTATAAACAGGGGTGCACCTATAATAGTAGAAGGTAAAAGAGTATGGAAAGAATATAAAGAACTTGAATTTAGAGAAGAACTATTTCAAGAAGTCGGTCAAGCGTTTGAAGCAGAACATAATATGAAAGTTGGTAAAGTGGGTTCTGCTAATTGCCGCCTTTTTTCACTTACAGAAGCAGTGGATTTTGCTGAGAAATGGTTTATTAATAATGATAGTAAAAATATAAAAAAATAGCTTGGTCTACCAAATGAGTTTAGTAACACTTTTTAAAACTATCGGGTTCTTTAGGTTTAAAATTGACAGTTAAATCATTGAGCTTGGAAGGAAATTTTTCAAGCTTATTTTTAGTGTCCACCTGTTTAGCCTTTTTACTGAGAAGGCCTCCCACTCTGTTGATCCTCGCTTAACAATGGGAGGGCTTAACTCGTTATAAAAATAAGCGCTCTCCCCTTCGGAAATACGCCTGGCTATTTATTACCTTATTATCATATTAGCCGATGTAAAGCAAAACAGAGTGTCAACGTTGACTCAAAATTTTGTCAAATCATTTATCCATAATAATCATCTGAATTGTAATTAAAGTACTCAAAAGTATCTTCAATGACTTTCTTGCAGATATCACATACATCCCAATGTCCCATATCATTTTGTTCGGTATAAACTTTGGACACTTCACAAGTGCAATAGTCTACTTCATTAAACATGCTTATCGCCCTTCGTCTTTGAGATTATCATACCACGTAATCCACGAATTAACTTATGCTTTATACAATGCGGTTCGCCTCTTCATTCTTTAATTTCCTTCACTAAGTAAATCACTTTGCAAATCCACCAAAAATGCAGATTCAAAGCCCTTTGCAACTCTCTGTTGTATAAATCAATTTTATATCCCCCATTCAGTGACTGCATAAATAATTTCATTTGGGTTAGGATCATGATCTAAATATCCGCCATATCGAGACACTAGAACCCCATATTTAAAATTAAAGTCAATAATCCATAAATCGCTGTTATTTATTTGTTCCCACAGAAAATTAAAGTTCTCTATTATCCAGTTACCGTTAATCAGAAAAATTGGGCTATCCTCTATCCCTAAATATAAGTAAACTTGTTCATCAGGAAGCTTAGTTTGTTGCACATGATTGATCACTTCATATTCCCAACTGTATTCTTTTCTATGCTCACTGTATTTAATTGCATAATCATTTTTATGTAACTCAAAGTTCCATTTTTTCTGAACTTTATCTAGGATTCTTTCTAATTCAGGAGATGTGATTAGACTACAATCCTCAATAGTAGTTGCCATATCACGAGGCAGTGTTGACATCAATGTTACTCGGAGGCTTTTTTGTTTGTTTATTTTCAACTTCTGTCTAAGAAGCATTTTTCGATTGTCCATACTATCCCCCATAAATAATAATGTAAGGTTAATAAAAGAAGCCAGAGAGTATGTGAGAGAACCCTCTGACCTAAAGTGACACTAGCTAGTACATATACAATAATCGGGGTGTATAATTTGTGTCTGATACTCCGCATCTCCTGCTGTTAGAACACGTTTCACGTAATAATAAAAGATGGCTGCTGTTTACCTTCCTTTTTATTACGGAAGTATGAACGGCAGCCTATTGATTTAGAATACCCAAAAAATAATCACAAGCCAGGAGATAATCAAAGTTAAAATGAACCATTTTTCCTGCAAAGAAATTAAAGCGTAGCAAATATAAGAGATAGTTAACATCACAATAGAAGTGATCTTGACATACCATCCAATAGATTCATTGGAGAATGCATAAACAAATAAAGAGATAAGAACAAGAACCATAAATATGTTCCCTACAGTCTTTAATATACTCTTTTTGTCATCAAAGTTCATAATTTCAACCTCCAAAATATGTATATTATATGTTATAATTATACAGCATCCAGATAGTCATAAGCATTAAAAAACTTGAAAGGATGATTGTTAGTGAAAAAAACAGTTCTAACTACCCTATCTCTCGGACTCCTATTCTCAACAGTGGCTCCACTAACTAGCCATGCAGAATCCATCTCAGAACCTACACCAAGTTATATCACTCAGGTTAATTCAACACCACTTCAAGAATTAGTTAAAACATCATCAGTTCCAGTCATCCAAGAGAATGGAGAAATTTCAATTCAAGCTGTGCCACCATCAACAAAATGGAAGGTTGTAGATCATTTTAGAGGGAACTCTAAGAACATAGACACTGCAGCTGAATTAGGAGCAAGAATTGCTGCAGGATTACCTGGTCTTAAATACTCTTGGGCTGGTATATTCGCTCAGGCTGTGTTTGGAACATTCTATCACAAAAAACCAACTCGTTATTACTCAACAACACAATACTTAGCCTACGACAAAAAGTATAGATACACAATCGTTGATATGTACGTCTACAAAGACAGTAAATACAGCAAGCAAATAGGTTATGATTATAAAGTTTTCAGAACTCCTAGATAATATAAAGCCCTTTTATAGGGCTTTTTAGCTTTTTAAACAAAAAGCCAGAGAGTATGTGAGGGAACTCTCTGGCCTATAGTGGCTGATACACCAACTATGATACATATACAGGATACTTTAAATTTAGGATGTATTCAAGCAGCTTTCAGGTTTAAATAAAATGTGAATTTTATTTAAACTATTTAACGTACACTTATTTAACTGCTACTTATTTATTGTCCTTTATATGCTCTTCCCCATAAATACTCTTCATTGTTTCTTCACGTTTTTTCTCTTCCCTTTTCTCTTCCTCTGGAGATACTTTCTTTACTTCTGGTATTTCCATGTTTTTAAGTTTGTCATACACCATAGGGCGTGAATATCTTCCTGTGCTGCCGGGAAAATATGCGTCTATCAAGTTGTATTTATTATCCATCAACATTTCAAACTCATAGTAAGTATCCGCTTGGTTTCCAGTTCCTTTTATTTCATAAGAAGATTGAATGTAATATAAACCATCATCCCTTTTTTCTACCAAACTTTTTTCATAATCAGCTGGAATTGTTCTTTCTGGTACTCCGAACATTTCTTTAACAAGCCAGGATACTTTTTCATAGATATCTTTATGTGTAGTACTTGTTTGAGACTTTGCAGAATATTTATCTGTTTCGCTTGCATCCAACTCCTTTTGCCCTTCTTCACTTTTATAGTACTCAGTGATCTGTTCACACTCTTCTTTTCCGTACACTTCAATACAATCATCCATATTTGGAGTATCCGCGAGTTTATTATCATTTTCCTTTACAACTTCTTCGGAGGATTCCTCTTTAGACTCATTTTTATTTTTAGAACCATCATTTGAATTCGCACTACTTTCAGCACACCCACCAGTGAAGAAAATAAAAGATAAACAAACTAACATTGAAAAGCGAATATTCATAAAGCCCTCCTGGATTTATAAAGTATTTACAATGAATTTAGATGAACTAATTATAACCCATGTTCAAGAAGGTTTTTCATAAAATTTCAATCAATTCAATTCTTTCAAATTATTGTATTGTTTTCGTATTCAATGTCAGATAAAATATTCTTAATTAAGTTTCTGTTTTGACATTAAACACAAATAAAGAGGTGCTAAATTTTTGGAGTTAAAAAACATTGTTAATTCTTACAACATCACAAATATTTTAGGGTATCTTAGACGTTCTCGTCAGGACATGGAACGAGAAAAAAGAACAGGTGAAGACACACTCACAGAACAAAAAGAACTTATGAATAAAATACTTACGGCCATTGAGATCCCTTATGAATTAAAAATGGAGATTGGATCAGGAGAAAGCATTGATGGTCGACCTGTTTTCAAAGAATGTCTTAAAGATCTTGAGGAAGGCAAATATCAGGCAATTGCTGTTAAAGAAATAACAAGACTTAGTCGTGGGAGTTATAGCGATGCAGGACAAATTGTTAACCTCCTTCAAAGCAAACGATTGATCATAATTACACCATATAAGGTTTATGACCCTAGAAACCCTGTTGACATGCGCCAGATACGTTTTGAGTTATTTATGGCTAGAGAAGAATTTGAAATGACTAGGGAGCGTATGACAGGCGCTAAATACACTTATGCAGCACAGGGAAAATGGATATCTGGACTGGCACCTTATGGATACCAATTAAACAAAAAGACGTCTAAACTAGATCCAGTTGAGGATGAAGCAAAAGTAGTTCAATTAATTTTTAACATCTTTCTAAATGGGTTGAATGGAAAAGATTATAGCTATACAGCAATTGCTTCACATCTAACAAATTTACAAATCCCTACACCGTCAGGGAAAAAACGTTGGAATCAATACACAATCAAAGCAATTCTCCAAAATGAAGTTTATATAGGAACTGTTAAATATAAGGTTAGAGAAAAAACAAAAGACGGAAAGAGAACAATTAGACCTGAAAAAGAACAAATTGTAGTACAAGATGCGCATGCTCCTATAATTGACAAAGAACAATTTCAACAATCACAAGTAAAAATCGCAAACAAAGTTCCCCTTTTGCCAAATAAAGATGAATTTGAATTAAGTGAACTGGCCGGTGTTTGTACTTGCTCAAAATGTGGTGAGCCTTTATCTAAATACGAATCTAAACGCATACGAAAAAACAAAGATGGAACTGAAAGCGTTTATCACGTTAAATCGCTCACATGTAAGAAAAATAAGTGTACGTATGTGAGATATAACGATGTTGAAAATGCAATTCTGGATTACCTCTCTTCCTTAAATGACTTAAATGATAGTACTTTAACAAAACACATCAATTCGATGCTTTCAAAGTACGAAGACGACAACAGTAACATGAAAACAAAAAAGCAAATGTCTGAACACCTTTCACAAAAAGAGAAAGAGCTAAAAAACAAAGAGAACTTCATCTTCGATAAATATGAAAGTGGCATTTACAGTGATGAACTTTTTTTGAAGAGAAAAGCTGCATTAGATGAAGAATTTAAAGAGCTCCAGAATGCAAAGAATGAGCTCAATGGATTACAAGATACACAATCAGAAATAGACAGTAATACAGTGAGAAACAACATAAATAAAATAATTGACCAGTATCACATTGAATCAAGCTCAGAGAAAAAGAACGAGCTATTAAGGATGGTCTTAAAAGATGTTATTGTTAACATGACACAAAAAAGAAAAGGGCCTATACCAGCTCAATTTGAAATAACCCCTATCCTAAGGTTTAATTTCATTTTTGACCTCACAGCCACTAATAGTTTCCACTAAGAAAAGTAGTAAGTATCTTAAAAAACAGATAAAGCTGTATCTCCTGTGAACACAATGGGTGCCACCAAGCTGTTATCTGAAAAGCTGTTTCATCAAGCAAACCGCCACGTCCAAAACAAAGGAACCTTGTTTTGTTCGGTCCGCTTTGGAAATGTTCTCGGTTCCAGAGGTTCGGTCATCCCCATATTATTTGAACAGATGATGGAGGGTGAACCTCTGACCATCACAGACAAAAACATGACCAGATTTTTCATGTCAATAGACGATGCAGCTACATTGACATTACAATCTGCTGCTATTACAAAAGGCGGAGAAACCTTTATTTTCAAAATGGAATCACTGAAACTTGAAGAACTGATTCATGGGTTTGAAGAATATGCATCGCAGCACGGGCTCCCGCGGCCGGCTGCAGTAGAAGTGGGCAAGCGTCCAGGTGAAAAGCTTCACGAAGAATTAACATCTCCACATGAAATTGAATCACTGTATGAATGGGGCAACCTTTATGCAATCCTTCCAGAGCCGGAAAAACATCCTGACTTTCGCAAAGTCAATCTGCCTGGGTATCAATCAGATCAAGCCCCGCTCATTACGAAAGAAAGAATTGCTCAGATTATTGAAGAATTGCATCAAGAGAAAAAGGCATAAAAACAAGCCTGTCTATCCATTAGGCAGGCCTGTTTTTAACAGTTTATTTATTAAAGAGATGCAGATAGCTTTCGTATCCTTCTTCTTTCAGCTTATGCTTCGGAACAAACCGCAGCGCTGCTGAATTTATGCAGTAACGAAGTCCGTTTGGACCCGGTCCGTCATTAAATACGTGGCCAAGATGAGAATCAGCAGTTCGGCTTCTTACTTCTGTGCGAATCATGCCGTGGCTCGTGTCCAGTTTTTCTTCCACTTCTTCTTCTTCAATCGGCTTTGTAAAGCTTGGCCAGCCGCAGTGGGAATCAAATTTATCTTTGGATGTAAACAATGGCTTGCCTGACACAATGTCTACATACAACCCTTCTTCCTTATGATCCCAATATTCATTTTGAAACGGCGGCTCCGTGCCGTTATTTTGCGTTACTTCATATTGCATGCGATTTAACGACTTCATTTTTTCTTCTTTATTGTACGCCATTTATTTAGCCCCCCAATGCTCGCTGATAAATCCCGCACGTCCGGAACCTGTCCGGTAGCGCTGATAATGTGCTGGATTCTTTTTATAAAAATGCTGATGGTAGCCTTCCGCTTCATAGAAAGGTTCAGCTTTTAAAATGTCCGTTACAATCGGATCTTTAAAGATGCCGCTTTCCGCCAGACGTTGCTTGGAAGCTTCCGCAAGCTCCTTTTGTTTATCATTATGATAAAAAATGGCTGCGCGATAGGAACTGCCGCGATCAGCAAATTGCCCCCCGGCATCTGTCGGATCGATTTGCTGCCAAAATAATTCAAGCAGTTTTTCATAAGGGAATACATCAGGATTAAACGTGATTTGAACGGCTTCACGATGTCCCGTCGTTTCACTGCACACCTCTTCATACGTAGGGTTTTCAGTATGGCCGCCTGTATACCCGGACACCACTTTTTCAATTCCCGGCTGTTCGTCAAAAGGTTTAACCATACACCAAAAACAGCCTCCTGCAAATGTGGCGATTTCTTTTTTTTCAGACATACTGGTGCCTCCTTTGTTAATACGTGGTATTATTATATTATAGCATGTAAAAATAGAATGAAAATGATTCTGCTTTTCAATAAAATCTATAGGTTTTAAGCAATATGCTTATGTAATGGAGGTTCACAAATTTGAAAGTAAGAACACAGATGATGTACGATATGGAAACTTTACTCCGTAAAGTCTTTAAACAAATACGCAATGAAATCAATGAAATTTTAGATAAAGAGCTGTCGCGGAATGAATTCACCATTCTTCGGATCCTCAGTGAACAAGGGCCTAAAAAAGTCACTGAATTTGCGCCTATTTTAGAGGTATCGGCAAGCCACATTACGGCTGTGACCGATGCGCTGGTAGAAAAGGAATGGATTACGAGAATCAGATCGAAGGAAGACAGACGCATCATCCGCATTCATATCACTGAAGCGGGCGAAAAAGTCCTTCAGCACTTTAACGAGAAAAAAACGGAATATTTCTTTAAACGCTTTGACTGCTACACTGATGCTGAACTTGCCACGTTAATCGAGCTCTTCAGCAAACTTGATAAAAAACGGTGAAAAAAAGCACATACCGATATATAGGTATGTGCTTTTCGCAGTGCTTCACTTATTTTTCAGTAAACAGCTTCATTGCTTTCCAGCGGCCATATCTATAATACAAAAATGCCGCGCAGCTGCTAAATAAAAAACTCATTCCGATTCCAAGCCCGATTCCTTTTTGTCCAAGCCAAGCTGAAAATAGAGCTGTGAAAGGATATCTCAACACCCAAAACGAGATCAAATTCAATACCAGAACCTGCAGCATCGCTCCCGCGGCCCTGACGATTCCGTTCAGCACAAAATTAATCCCAATAAAAGGGTAGAAAAACGCAATCCACTTCAAATATTGTTCACCAAATGCGACCGCATCAGGCTCACTGATAAATAACCTTATGAGATATTTACCAAATACCCAAATCATAACCGCAATCACCAGCATGCAGGAAATAACAGCTATCACACCTAGCCTTGCAATTGTTCCCACTCTTTTTTCGTTTCCGATTCCAATATTTTGCCCTGCCATACTATTGACGGCCGTACCGGCAGCCATTGCTGGAAGCGTGATGATACTATCAAGCCGCTGCACCGCGCCAAAGCCTGATACCACGTGATCCCCGTATGAGTTAACAACACTCATAATCGCCATCATACCGCCTGTAATCACCATCATCTGCAGACCTGCCGGAATCCCGAGTTTCAAAATCAACGCGGACTCTTCCCACTTGGGCATTCTCGGAATTGAGAATGGCACAAGCTTGTGTTTGACCACATAAAACAACCCATACAAAAACGCAATGCCCTGTGACAAAATCGTTGAATAAGCCGCTCCCGCTATTCCCATGCGGAACACAGAAATAAAGAGCGGCGCAAGCACTGTATTCAGTACAACAGCAAACGCAATAAACCGGAGAGGTGTCTTGCTGTCGCCCAGCGCACGAAGCACAGTACTGATAAAGTTATAACCAAACAAAAATAAAATGCCGATAAATTGAATCTGTAAATACGTCTCAGCAAGCGGTATCATTGACTCCGGCGTTTTTAGAAGACGCAGCAAAAGCTCTGAGAGAAAAAAACCGGCCGCGCCGAATCCGATGCTTAGGCCTGTTAATAAAACAACAAAAGCGTTAATATACGACGCCATTCCTTTTACATCATCTTTTCCTTTTTGCTGAGATAAAATGGTTAACGTCGCATTGTTAAGGCCCAAAATAAAAGACAGCACGGTCAAAACAATCGTGCTTGATACCGCGGTTGCCCCAAGGGCCTTTGCCCCCAGTAAATTGCCGATCCACAAGCTGTCTATAAATTGAAAGGAAACCTGCAATGCGTTTCCGAGCATAATAGGCATTGAAAACAGTACAAGCTGTTTCAGCACGTTCCCCTGTGTAAAATCGTATGCTTTCATCTTTTCTCCTTGTGTTCTCAAATTTTCTTCGGACCGCACGAAAAAAGAGACGTTGTTTCATGTCTCTTTTTTCATGACTTATCGGTTTTTTTTCGGTCTCGCATACCGAATGTAAACACCATCACACTTAGGAACAAGGCACAATAGGAAACATTCAAATACATTTGATCCATGTCTTCAGCAGCCAGATGATGATAAGCAAGCCAGCCGAAGTACAGGGAAAATGTAAAGGATAATAAACTGAAATACTGGTAAATCCTTTTCATTTTCAGTCACCTCTATTGTTTAGGATGGTAATAGGAAAACTCAATTTCATCTTTTTCTAAATTTATCTTATCCGCTTTGACATACATTCCATTCGTTAAAGGCATTTCTGACAAACGTACTTCAATGCTTTTATCTCCGGGGTGAACATGGACAAATGACGGCAATTCATAAAAGCTGTCCATATAATTTAACACAAAGCTAATTGGTATACTCAATTTCCCTAACGAAAATTTCGTGACATTCAGCTCTACATCACCGTTTTTTTTCACAGTCGGCTCAAAAGCGATAAACGCATCAATAGACGTGGAAAATGCCTTGATTTTCCCTGCGACATGAACATCATCATCAATCTCTACTTTATAATCAAGCTTGTTTGATGCTTTGTCGTTTAAATATGAGTTAACAAACGCAGCTAATGATTCTTTTGTGCTTGTCACTTGAAATCCATACTCGCTCTCAGATGAATCCTTCACCTGAGCCTGTTCCCCCGGGAGCAAAACAAGTGCCACAAACCCGGCGGCGAGGATAAAATTGATTGCAAGCAATATAAAAAACAGTCGCTTCCACTTATTCATGCTGTCACCCTACTCTTTCGGTAATCCTTCTTTTTTAATGGCTTGATAGACGCGCTTTGCGATAAGAGAATAACCCGTACCATTAGGATGAAAATCATCTTCCTCAGAAATTCGGCTGCTGTCACTTTTTTGATTGAACAAATCTTCGATATGAACGATTTTTGCATGTTTATCTTTTTTCAGCTCTTTTTCAGCAATATGGTTCCAATCCGTGACGACACCGTTTATTTCATTTAGTTCTGATAATGTAAACGTAAACGGATTGTACATGCTGACATAAATCAGCTCAGCGTGATCATTCAGCTTGCGAATTTCAGAAATGATTTTTTCAAAGCGCTTTTCGTACGGTTTTTCCGCTTCCTGAAACGGTTCAACGGTTAATTGCAGAAAGTTTTGGCGAAGGATTTTCATCAAATCATTACCGCCAATTGTAAAAAAGACATAATCTGCGTCCTTTATGCCTTTTTGAACCTTTTTATCTTTTAGTTTTTCTAATAAATCATCCGAACGGTTCCCTTTTACGGCATAATTTTTCACGTCGACCGTTTTGACTTGTTTATCTGACCGGATAGAATCCGCCACCTTGCCGACATATCCCTTTCCGTCGGGATCTCCGATTCCTTCTGTCAGCGAATCTCCGACAGCCGCTATGACAATGTGTTCTTTTGTTTTCGTTTCATGGGCTTTTTGTTTTCCCTCAGATGATGTACGTATGCTCGTACACGCAGTAAGAAGCAAAATCAAACTGGCCATGATTGAAAAAATGCGCAGCTTCAATCTTGTTGCTCCTTCCCATTCTACTAGTGGAAAGTGTATCATGTTTTAGAAGATTTGCAAATGCCTAGTCTCTTAGCTTACTTGAGTGTACTGGCTGACTTCACATCGGAAATGATATCATCGTACGGTGTATTCTCCACTCCATTGTAATCTTTCAGCACCTTACCGTCCGGACCTACCAAATAAAAAGAAGATTGATGAATCACTTGGTCCTCTCCCTCCGGCTTCTTTACGATCGCTTTAAAGCTCTTAAGTGCGAACTCCTCAATCTCACTCTGGCTGTATCCCGTGAGAAAATCCCAGTTATCAAAAGATAATGGATAATTTGCGGCAAATTTCTTCAGCTGTTTCGGCTTATCGTTTTCTGGATCAACACTAAATGATATGATGCGGACATCTATATTTTCGGCTTTCAATTTTTTTTGCAGATCGGTCATATGAGCGGTCATTGGCGGACATATAGTTTCACAATTGGTAAAAATAAAATCCGCCAGCCATACTTCTCCTTTTAAACTCTCTAAAGAAACGTTCTTGCCGTCTTGGTTTTGAAATGTAAAAGGCTCCACCTCGTAATTGAGCGGATCTTTAATCTGCTGTCCTCCGCATGCACACAAAAACAGAAAAATCAGCCCAGCCGTTAACCCCTTGATAACCTTCATGACATCCACCCTTTCCAGCCAGCATAAAAACGCTTTCTAAAACCGTCCTTACTGTCCCATGTTTGTATTCGATACTGAGCAAAAAAAATCCTGCATGCCTCCCATTAACGATTACAAAGGAGGGCATGCAGGTAAAAAACAGCATGTTACGCGTTGTGCTTTAACACCTCTTGATGAAAAACAGCCTGATAATCTGCCCACTTCATCCGGCGCTTCATATAATGTCGGAAAGAATACACTTTTGCCCTGCTGTTTGATGAAAACACTTCTTTTAAGTAGAATTGCAAATGGTGATGTAACATAAAGAAATAGTGCTCATCTTCCTTTAATACAGGTATTTCTGTCACTTTCACCTGAATCCCGTCACCGCGTTTGAACTCTAGGCTTTTGAGTAACAAGCTATCAATCCTCTTTTTTGTTTTTCTTCTATTATATATGATGCCAGCCGGGCTGTCTGTCATTTTGCGCGGTTGTGTAAAAAAATTAGATTAGCAAATGGAACAAGTCCTCATCCTTGTTCACCTCTACATAATGAAACGGTTTTTTGTTCATCCGTTCAATCAGCGGCCCATAATCGGCTTTGTTCTGCAGCTCGATGCCGACAAGAGCAGGTCCGTTGCTTTTATTATTTTTCTTCGTATATTCAAATCTTGTAATGTCATCATTCGGTCCGAGTACTTCGTCAAGAAATTCGCGGAGCGCCCCCGCTCTTTGCGGAAAGTTGACGATAAAATAATGCTGAAGACCTTCAAAAATTAAGGAACGCTCCTTCATTTCCTGCATTCTTCCGATATCGTTATTGCCCCCGCTTACCACACACACCACGTTTTTCCCTTTAATTTCATCCTTGTACAAATCAAGCGCTGCGACAGAAAGAGCTCCAGCCGGTTCAGCAACAACCGCACATTCGTTATATAATTCAAGAATGGATGTACATACTTTTCCTTCAGGCACAAGGAGAATGTCATCAACGACAGTTTCCAGCGTCCGGAAGGTTTCCTCGCCAATTTTTTTAACAGCCGCCCCATCTACAAACTTATCAATTTTATCAAGTGTGACGACATGCCCAGCTTTGTTTGATTCAAAGTAGGATGCCGCTCCCGCCGGCTCAACAGCAATTACCTTTGTATCAGGAGACACGTTTTTCAAATATGTACCTACCCCAGAGAGAAGGCCGCCGCCTCCGACACTTGCAAAAAGAAAATGCGGTTCTGTATCAATGTCGTTTAAAATCTCGACTGCGAGCGTTCCCTGTCCGGCCATCACATCCGGATCATCGAACGGATGGATAAACGTCCGAGATTCCGCCTCACAGCATTCAGCAGCGCTTTTATACGCGTCGTCAAACGTATCGCCTGTCAAAATAATATCGATAAATCCTTTTCCGAATAGTTCAACTTGAGATACTTTTTGTCTCGGTGTAGTAGACGGCATAAAAATTTTCCCGTGAATGCCAAGATGTTTACACGAAAATGCCACACCTTGAGCGTGGTTTCCGGCACTTGCACACACAACTCCGTTCTCTGTCTGCTCGCTGGAAAGCTGTTTCATTTTATGATAAGCCCCTCTGAGCTTAAAAGATCTGACAACTTGCAAGTCTTCGCGTTTTAAATAGATATTGCATTCATATCTCTCAGAAAGTCTGTCATTCCTCTGCAAAGGTGTGTGAATGACAACGTCCTTTACGTTTTGGTGAGCCTTCAAAATGTCTTTCACTTGGATGAGAGAGTTTTCTTTAAGCAACGGTTTCATGTACAGATTCCTTTCTTGTTTTAAATCCCTATTTAATATGCCATTATAACATGAAAATTCAAAAAATAAGACAATTATTTTTATTTAATAATTAAAAAAATACAGACTATGTCCACCACATCTTGTGGTAACTTCTGTTCAACCATTATCCTGCAGAGTCAAGAAAAAAGATGATCGTAAAATAAAGGGTGTTTTCAACCAAAAGGCATGATATAATGAAACCAATTAGAACCAAAAGGAGCCAATTGATGAATAGTGCACCAAAACTCAATACATTTCAACATCTAATCGGAGAACATCAAACTTTTCTGGAAGCGAAGCGAATCGCCAAGCAGTTCTCGTTATCGGAGCTTCCTGTCTTAATAACAGGAAAAATCGGAACAGGCAAAAATCACTTCGCACATGCCATACACTTGGAATCTTCGAGAAGCAATGAACCGTTTATAAGCGTCAATTGCAGCACCCATTCGGAAGAAACCCTTATTCATAAGCTTTTTGGCCCTAACGGAAACACAGGTGTTTTTCAAAAAGCGGTACGAGGAACCCTTTTTCTTGATGATGTATGGCGCATGCCTGCTTCTGTACAAGCTCAGCTGTTAAAAGCGCTTGATTCAGACACGGAGAAACCGCGAATGATCTGTGCTTCTGCAGACCGATCCGTGGAACATACATTCAGGCAAGACTTATTCTACAGACTGAACATTTTAACGCTCACACTGCCCGAATTATCGGAACGAAAAAGCGATATTCCGCTTTTGACACAGCATTTTCTCTCAAATTCTGGTCAGCAATTGTTAATCGATCCCTCCGTTTTTCCCGTGCTTGAGAAGCATGCATTTGAAGGCAATGTCAGGGAATTAAAAAACGCTGCAGATTATATGGCGGCAGTATCAAGCGGGGGAACGATTCAGCCATATGACCTGCCGCCGTATATTAGAGGCACGATAGACGGAAAAACGTCGAAGAAAAAAGCGAAACTGCTGACTTTAATGGAAAAAGCTGAGTTTTTGTTTATTTTGGAAACAATAAAAGTATTGAACGAAAAAGGAGAACCTGCCAGCAGACGGATCATTTCTGAACACAGCAAAAATACCCAAACCTCGTTAACTCCTCAGCAGGTCAGAAGCCGTCTCGACTATTTGGAGAAAAAAGATTATGTCACCAAAAGCCGCGGACGCGCAGGCACAAAAATTACCTTTGAGGGCTTGAGCTTTATAGAGACGTTAAAAAATCAAATGATCTAGCGATCGAAAGGAGAATGTACTTGTTTACAATCAAAGAAGAGATCGCCAATGCGATTACACACGGCATCGGTGTCCTCTTATCCATCCCAGCATTAGTGTTTCTAATCATATTTGCGGCTAATTACGGGTCTGCATGGGACATTGTCAGCTTTACAATATTCGGTGTCTCTATGCTGCTGTTATATTTGAGCTCCACCCTGCTTCACAGCATCACACATAAAAAAACGAAGGACATTTTGGAGATTATTGATCATAGCGCAATTTACGTACTCATCGCCGGAACCTACACGCCTTTTTTGCTTGGGCCGCTGAAAGGCACACTCGGCTTTACCCTGTTGGTTATCGTATGGTCACTTGCCCTAGGCGGAATCGTTTTTAAAATTTTCTTTGTGAAACGGTTTATCCTATTGTCAACCTTCGTGTATTTAGTCATGGGGTGGCTGATGATTATTGCAGTTAAACCTTTATATGCTTCACTAAGCGGAGCGGGATTCAGCCTCCTTTTTCTCGGCGGCATTTTATACTCTGTCGGAACCATCTTTTACATTTGGAAAAAGATCCCCTTCCATCACGCCATTTGGCACAGCTTTGTATTGGGCGGGAGCGCTGCCATGTTTTTCTGCGTGCTCTTCTATTGTGTAAAGGTGCCGTTCCTTTCGTAACAGTAACAGAAAAGCGCAGTCTTCACGACTGCGCTTTTTTTATGCACGTAATTGTTTTTCATTGGCAGGTATATAAGCTTTTGAAAAGGACAATTCAATGTCTGCCGGTTTTAAGCGTTTAAAAAACGAGCCCTTTTGCATGTTATCTGTTCCTTTCGTTTCCACCATCACCAACGGAAGATGATAGCGGGCCGCAAGTTCTATAGGATCAATAGAACCATCTAGTGAAAGAATCAGGCTTTGTCCCTTTTCCAGCTGTTTTGTCACATCTTCATATACCTTTTCTGAATCACCGTCTGAAATCACATCCATCCGATCCAGCCATTGCCCGATAAAAGGCAAGCGGAACACTTTTGGGTTGGCGATAAAGCCAGCCGGTTCCTCAATATATCCAGCAATTAAGGCCAGTTCAGCCAAACGCAAACGGGGATGCACATACAAAACAGGACCTTGTGGTATTGGCTCTGGCTGATGGATTGTCACAACTGAACCGGAGATGCCGATACAGCCTTCCAAAAACGCCTTTGGCTGTTCGTACACAAGAGTCATCTGTTTTTTGTATGACAGACGGGGATCAAGCATTGCTTGATTAAATAATTGTTTCATATTTTTTAACAGCATATACACAATATAAACCACTAGAAGGCTGTAGCGAACCAATTAAAATCCTCCCGCTTTAGAAGAATTCTTTTTTTCATACATTAGAAATTCGTAATCATACGGGTTTTTTTCGTCTTTGATCCCCTGCTCAGAAGAAACCAGCTTCCAATTGGATTCATCAAATTCAGGGAAGTGACGGTCACCCTCAAACTCGTGATGAATTTTCGTCATATACAGTCTGTCCGCATAAGGGAAAAGGTCCGTATAGAGCTGAGCCCCTCCGATCACAAAGCATTCTTCAGGGCCTGAACAAATGTCCAGTACATCCTTTAATGAACCGACAACCGTGCATCCCGGAAATTCTGAAGCCGGCGCTGAGGTAACGACAATATTTTTCCGATTTGGAAGCGGACGTCCGATCGATTCAAATGTTTTTCGGCCCATAATGATTGAATGGCCCGATGTTACTTTCTTAAAGTATGCAAGATCATTGGGCAAATGCCACGGCAAATCATTGTCTTTGCCGATAAGCCTGTTGGCATCCATCGCAAAAATGAATGAAATCATACGCTTACCGCCCCTTTTTGCTCTAAAACATGTCTGCATAAATCCTTAAACTGTTTCATTTTTTTCATCCTTTAAAAGTAGTCTTCTAGTAGTGTAACACAATAAAAAATCATTTCTGAACCCAGAAATGATTTTTTTATAGTCAGCTGACGACAGGCTTTTCATCCTGTTCTTTTTCTTCATCTTGCAGATCCTGATGCGTATGTGCAATTCTGCTCGCCGCTGCTGCAGCAAGAGCTGCCACAATATCATCCAAAAAGGTGTGAATACCGTCTGGACTTTCATCTAGTTCCTTAATAATTCCAATCTTCTCTTTATCCAAATAACCGAAATTGGTCAAACCGATCGACCCGTACACATTAACGATTGAAAGCGGGATAATTTCATCTATGCCGTAAAGCGGTTCATCCGTTTCAACAAGGTGCTGCAGCGGTTCGGGGAGAAGCTTCTTTTCTGCAAGCTGATCGAGTGCAAGGCCTGTCAAAACAGCATGAATAATTTCACGTTTGTTCAGAACTTTTTCTACATTCTCCATGCAAACACTGAGCGGCAGATTTGGATTGTATTTTTCCTGAAGTTTTTGAACAATCCGTGCAATATCTTCTATCATAACGCCCCGTTTGTTCAGCATATCCTTTGTTATATCGACCATTTCATTCATTGTGTACTTTTTCATGTCTAATGGCATCTCCTTTAGGCACTCATCCAGTTGGGAGGCGTGTTGCGGTCCCAGTAAATACTCCCAAGCTCATGATGTGATTGAAATCCATCTTCTGCTGTATGATAATGAAAATTAAACCAGTAGCCGTCATGAGGCGGGTGGTCTCTTCGCACATGGAATCTGAGAAGATCTTCTCCAGTTGTCCGATTATAAACGTTGAAAATTTTTTCCGTTTTGCCCGCTGAAGGCATGCTTGAGATCACAACATCTTGGTACGCCTCATCATCTTGCAATGTCGCTAAATAATCACTAATCACATTTTCGATTTTTGGCAGGATCTCTTTCCGATAGTCATCCTCAATGACAGGAGCGATTCTGCTGCCGAATTTTAAAAAGGACTGATCCTCAGCGCTGTCAAGGAGCTGTTCCTTGTACGATTGAAAAAGCAGTTCAGGATCTCGCCTGTCATCCGACTCATCATCGTACAGGTCATGCTCATCATAAAAAGCGGTGTAATCATTCTGCTCAAGACTGCTCGGCTGTCCGGAAGGCTTGTCCGCCATAAGGGCAGCCGGAGGAGATACGAGCCCGAACGTTACAATGGTAAATAAAACCACAAGGGTCTTTCTCATCCACAATTTCATGACTGCTTATTCCTCTCTATTTTATTGTCATGTTTCTCTTATTTTAGCACATCCAAAACATGCAAGTCATGTACTATATGAAACTGAAATGCAAATTAGGAGATTCGTTGCTATGCACTTTGCGTAAAAACGCTTACAATATTCCATGAAAGGAGGCTTTCCGCATGATTGACGCTCTGTTTGCCACAGTTTCACTCTTAACATTGTTATACTTTGTCGTCATGGAGGTCACCGATTAACAGAAAGCCCGTGATATGAATCACGGGCTTGTTTGAATGACGCCATAATGGAACAGTGCTGTTTTTCTTTTCATGACGTTAAAACCAAACTGTTCAAACCGCGGGCTTTTCCAGTGGTCTTTTAGCACAACGCTTTTTCTGGCAACTCGTACCGCTTCATTGATACATCCTTCGCGCAAAACGGAATCCTCTGCCAAATCACGTAAAGGCGCGATACCGTCAGAGGTTTCTACAGGTTCATGAAACATTGGATCGAAATAAACCACATCAACAGAGTTGTCAGGAAGCTGCTTGATGTGTTCAAAGCAATCACCATTCTTCACCTGGATTCTTCTCATCGCAGCTTGAAGCTCTTCTATACCCGTTTCCCATGAATGCAGCCCCATCCTCACTAAAACAGACACAAGATGGTTTTTTTCAATCCCAACAACAGAACCCGTTTCGCCTACTGCCATACTTGCGATAATGGCATCTGACCCCAGCCCGAGTGTGCAATCTAAAAACGCATCCCCTTCAGATAAGCCGGCAGCCCGAAGCATAGGCTCTTGCTCTCCCTGTAAGAAGCGTTTGGCTCTAAACATCGCTGTATTCGGATGAAAAAAGAATTTGGCACCTTGTTTCGTATACAGCTCAAACCGCTCTTTGCCGACCACTAGCAAATCACGTTCAGCTGACTTCAACAGGTGTTCAACCGTTTGTTTATTCCGGCCGCAGTATGGCATATTTAGCTCTTTAGAAAGCTGCTTTGCAGTTTTTATGGTGTGTTCAGACGGTCTATAGCTTGTTGTTATCATCTTCTGTACTCCCAAAAAGAAAATGCCCGGAAAACGGGCATTTAGCAGTGCGCATCGAAGGCAGCAGTCAGATTTTTCATAATTTCTTCCATATCGTGTCCTTCAATTTCATGACGCGGAATAAAATGTACGACTTCTTTGCCTTTCAAAAGAGCCATTGATGGTGAAGAAGGCTCCTGGCCAGTAAAATACTCACGCATTTTCGCAGTAGCTTCTTTATCTTGGCCCGCAAATACAGTCACCGTATTGTCAGGTGTTTTGTCATTCTGGAGGACTGCCTGTGTAGCCGCAGGACGCGCAAGGCCTGCCGCGCAGCCGCATACAGAGTTAACGACTACAAGAGTTGTGCCCTCTGCCTTTTCCATAAAGTTTTCTACTTCTTCCGCTGTTGTTAACTCTTCAAAACCTGCTCCAGTCAGCTCGCGGCGCATCGGCACGACAAGCTGGCGCATGTATTCTTCATAAGCCATTGACATAAAAAAAGCCCCCTCTAGTATCCTTCATCTGAAGTAAAGGATACTATAGAGAGGGCCGGATTTCAAATGTTCACACCTTAAAATAAAAGAAAGTGTCCCCAGCTATCTAGATTTTCATAATACCGCCGGTGTTGGCACTTGTCACAAGTTTAGAATAACGTGCCAGGTAGCCGGTTTTCACTTTCGGTTCAAAACCTTTCCAGTTCGCTTTTCGTTTTTCCCACTCTTCTTCTGGCACTTGTACATCCAAGATGCGTTTTTCGATATCAACGATAATATGGTCTCCGTTTTCAACAAAGGCAAGCGGCCCGCCCTCAGCGGCCTCAGGTGATACGTGGCCGATTGAGAGGCCACGGGAGGCTCCGGAAAAACGTCCGTCCGTAATCAATGCCACTTTTGGTCCGAGTCCCATTCCAACGATTTGGGATGTTGGCGCCAGCATTTCCGGCATGCCAGGTCCGCCTTTTGGCCCTTCGTATCTAATGATGACAACGTCGCCTTCTTTTACTTTTCGGTTGATAATGCCGTCAAGCGCCTCGTCCTGAGAATCGAATACGACAGCCGGCCCTTCGTGTCTTGTAATCCCATTCTGTACGCCGCCTGTTTTAATGATAGCGCCGTCCGGAGCTAGATTACCGAATAAAACAGCAAGGCCACCCTTTTCAGTGAATGGTTGATCCAGCGGATGAATGACGTCATAATCCTTTACTTCATGTCCGGCAATGGTTTCTCCAAGAGTTTTTCCTGTAACAGTCAGCGCATCTAAATGAAGCGCTCCTTCTTTCTTGGAAAGCTCATTCAGAGCCGCTGACACGCCGCCCGCTTCATGAAGATCTTCAATAAACACATCCGATGCAGGAGCCAGCTTGGCCAAGTGCGGCACGCGCTCAGCGACTTCGTTAATGCGTTCTAAAGAGTATTCAACGCCGGCTTCGTTTGCAAGGGCAAGCGTATGAAGAACGGTATTTGTAGAACCTCCGAGCGCCATATCGAGTGCAAACGCGTTATCAATCGCTTTTACTGTAACGATATCACGCGGTTTGATATCTTTGCGAATCGTTTCCATTAATTGCGCAGCCGATTTTCTCACAAACTCTTTGCGTTCCGGAGATGTCGCCAGAATAGTTCCATTACCCGGCAAGGCAAGACCAAGTGCTTCTGACAGACAGTTCATTGAGTTCGCCGTAAACATGCCTGAGCAAGACCCGCACGTTGGGCATCCGAACTGCTCTAGTTCTTGAAGCTCGTTTTCGTTGATTTTCCCTGCTTGGTAGGCGCCTACCCCTTCGAATACTGAGGAAAGGGAGATTTTTCGCCCGTCACTTGTTCTTCCTGCCGCCATCGGTCCGCCGCTGACAAAAATCGTCGGAATGTTGATGCGCATTGCCGCCATAAGCATTCCCGGTGTGATTTTGTCGCAGTTCGGAATACAGACCATTCCGTCAAACCAATGTGCGGATACAACCGTTTCCACAGAGTCTGCGATAATTTCACGGCTTGGCAGCGAATATCTCATACCGATATGCCCCATTGCGATGCCATCATCTACCCCAATGGTATTAAATTCAAACGGAACGCCCCCCGCTTCTCTGATTGCTTCTTTTACGATTTTCCCAAACTCCTGCAAGTGAACATGACCGGGAACGATATCAATGTATGAATTACACACCGCAATAAACGGCTTGCCGAAATCCTCTTCTTTTACTCCTGCTGCACGAAGCAAACTGCGGTGCGGAGCTCTATCGATTCCTTGTGTGATCATATTACTGCGTAATTCTGCCATGGTGATCCTCCTAAATTCTTTCAATTGTTTGATTGGATTTTATTTTGACAATTTTCAGTTTATTTATGGGCTGTTTTTGCAAATAAGATAAATACAGGCCGCCCTCACCTTGTTTTGTTCTTTCGTGTTTTTATATTTATATAGCTTTCTTTCGATTTGAACCCTCCAACTATTAATATTGTTACTTACTATAAATAGTTTTCGGATATTTTTCAACAATATTCGAAATAATTTTTATAAAAAGTGAATTCACATAAAAAAGGTGCATGATCTGCACCTTTTTTATTTCTATTCGCCTTTTTTTCTGCTTTCCGTCATTTGTTTCCAAACAGAACCTTTTGCTTCTTCTCCATGCTCAATACGTTCAAGCGCCATTTTGACTTGAAGGCTGACCTCAAATTCGGGGTCATCTTCGGCAGCGCGCAAAGCTTCAATTGCACTTTCATCCCCGACTTCATACAGGAACATGGCCGCACGCCAGCGAACAAGCTTGCTGGAGTCGCTTAACGACTTGATCATAGCGGGAATGGCTTGAGGATCGCCGATATCAGACAGGCAGTCTCCGGCCGTTCTTCTGACTGATACAGCTTTGTCCTCAAGTGCTTTATACAATAGAGGAAGAACATCAGGTGTTTCAATCATCCCTAAGTACACAACAGCCTGTCTTCTGATGGACACCTTTGGATCATCCAATGCCTTCTGTAAAACCGGGATATCCTCTTCTTTCGGATCCATCTGTTCCAAGTGTGCATAACGCTTTTTCCAGTCCTCATCATCCAGCATGTCAAGCGTTACTTTATACGCTTTGCGCTGTACAGCTTGTTTTGCTTCGCCCTTTCCTTGAGCGGCTGCTTCAGTCAGTCGTTTCAGCCGTTCATCACTGTATGCCGCCTGAAGCTCTTCTGTCACATCATGGCCGATTTCATCAAAGTCACCGAATCTGACACCTTGTTCTTTCCAAGCCCGCTCAAACACAACATTGGAAGCTTCAGATCTAAGTTTTAAGATCGCCTGCTGAAAGCGTTCAGGTAAGCCGAAGCGTTCTTCCCGCTCTCCATCGGTTAATTTAACTTGCATAGGAATGCCGCTGAACATCTGCACAAAAACTTTTACCTCTCCAAAAGATTCTTGATCAGAACGATTTTCTTCTCCGCCTTCAGCACTTTCCATCCCAAATGCAGTGCGGACTTGCGGTAATATGTCTTTCCAGTCGTATCTTGCATTCCGTTCAACAGCAAGAAAATCTGCGACGTGATATACCCCTTTAACTCCATCTATTTTAAGAATTTCCGCTATAACAGGCGGTGCGCCTTCTGCTTGCTCAGGTTTATAGTTATTGCTTTTGCCCGCCGGAAGCTCTTCCGTTAAGATGACTTTCATTGTATTCGGGCTTGGTGTAGGTTCAATTGATTTTATCTTCATGATCGTCCTCCTATAGCATATCTGTGACTTATTCTATCATAGTCGCTCCAAGCCTTCTATTACGACGTTTTGGCATCAATCCCGGGTATTTCTTTTTCTAATTGGCGGACAAACTGAAGCATAAAATTGTGTCTTTCTTCTGCCAGTTCCCGTGCAGTGTCTGTATTCATCATATCTTTCAGCCGCAGCAGCTTATGAAAAAAATGAGCGTAGGCGCTTTGCTCATCTCCATAAAGGCCATGCCCTTTTGCGCCCGCAAACATGAAAGCTCTCGCAATGCCGACAGCACCAATCGCATCAAGTCTGTCAGCATCCTGTACGGCTTTTCCTTCAATTGAGAGCGGCTCCTTCGCCAATTTCCCCCTGTCCCGAAAGGACATCCTTGTTATATTATGAATCACCCTGTCAGCATTCTCTTTTCCTACTCCGAAAAAAACGAGCTGATCATATACTTCGCTCACAGAAAGCCTGACCGTGTCAGGCAGCTTCATATCAATTAAATCATGAACCAAAGCCGCTGTTTCAACAATGAACAAATCCGCTTTTTCCTTTTCTCCAATATACGCTGCAAGATCTGCTACTCTTGATACATGATGCCAGTCATGTCCAGAGCTTTCGTCAGTCAGGATAGATTGAACCCATGTCCTGATTTGCTCTGCCTGCTTCAATTCCTTCACAAAAACACCCTCTTTTTATTGCTCTAATAGCTTCACGATATCGTTTTCCAGCTCTTTCGGATTTGTATTTGGTGAATAACGGCCAACGATTTCTCCATTTCTATCCACTATAAATTTCGTGAAATTCCACTTGATCGCCTTAGTTCCCAGCATCCCTTTCGCATGTTCTGTCAAATACACAAACAGCGGGTGGGCGTTTTTCCCGTTTACATCCACTTTTGAAAACATAGGAAATGTAACACCGTAATTTGTTTCACAAAATTCCTGTATGTCAGCCTCTTCACCAGGCTCTTGGTTCATGAATTGATTGCAGGGGAACCCTAAGATCTCCAGCCCCTCCTGCTGATATGTATCATATAATTCCTGCAGCTGCTTTAATTGGGGAGTAAAACCGCACTTACTTGCTGTATTCACGATCATCAGTACCTTTCCCGCGAAAGGCTGAAGTGTCATGTCTTTCCCTGTGATTGTACGTACCTTCATATGATAAATAGACATGTAAGTCCCTCCTATGTCCCTAGTGCTGATTATTTTACCTTTTTTAAATCGCAATTCAAAATGTAAACATCAATTAAGAACTCATAAGAAACCTAACGATATGAGCGTCCGTTCATTATCAATTCATATGGCTCATTTTTTATCTTAATCATTCTATAAAACATTACAATTCCCTCTGACATCATGGAAAATCATTTTACTGTGAAACCAAAAGGCGTGTCAGTGCGTTTTATTTAAAGAGTTTTCTGTTGTTTCCCCCTCAACACGCATAGATAGATTGAAAATTGGCGTGAAAATTCCTATAATGAAGAAAATTAAACGGGGAAATAATGGAGGTGGCACGTTGCCTATTAATATACCAACACACCTGCCGGCAAAACAGGTGCTTGAAAGTGAACATATATTTGTAATGGATGAAAGCAGAGCATTTCATCAGGATATCCGGCCGCAAAAAATTATTATATTAAATTTGATGCCGAAAAAAATCCAAACAGAGACTCAGCTTCTCAGATTGCTTGGAAATTCGCCTTTACAGGTTCATTTCACATTTTTAATCCCAAGCACACACACGCCGAAAAATACTGCGAGAGAACACCTTGACGAATTTTACACGACTTTTTCCAATATCCGTCACAAGAGGTTTGACGGCATGATTATCACCGGTGCGCCGATCGAGCATTTGGCGTTTGAAGATGTTTCATATTGGGAAGAGCTCAAGGAAATCATGGAGTGGAGCAAAACAAATGTCACTTCAACCTTGCATATTTGCTGGGGTGCTCAAGCAGGTTTGTACTACCATTACGGTGTGGAAAAAATTCAAATGCCGAAAAAAATCTTCGGTGTGTTCGAACATACCGTTCTTTCAAAACACGAAAGATTGGTAAGAGGTTTTGACGAGCTATACTACGTGCCGCATTCCCGGCATACAGATATAAATATGGAACAGCTTCAAGCAGTGCCCGATTTAAACATTCTTACCGCATCAAAGGAAGCCGGGGTTTGCTTAATTGTGTCAAAAGACGAAAAACAAGTCTTTTTGACAGGGCACCCTGAATATGATACAAATACGCTTCTTCAAGAGTATGAAAGAGATTTGGAACGAAACCTTTCTACTGTCGAAGAGCCTAAACATTATTTTGCAAAAGGCAGCAACGAGCCAGTGAATCGCTGGAAAGCGCATGCCACATTATTGTTTATGAATTGGCTGAATTATTACGTTTACCAAGAAACTCCTTATGAATGGGACTAATTTTTCTTTTTTTAGTGATACGCTGAGCAAAAAATATGATAAAATACATCTGATTCAGTCTGCGTATAACAAAAATTTAAAATACTGGAATCCAAATCATTTAAAATTAGCTTAACTTTTTCACTGCATTAATAATTCGATTATGTATTTGTGTTATGTTTATGTATAGACAATAACTCCTTACGATGCATGAAGCTTGCTTGTTGTTGATTACATTGAGGTGAATTTACTTGAATACCAATAAAAGAGTATTAATTTTGACTGCAAATTACGGAAATGGACATGTGCAGGTAGCCAAAACACTTTATGAACAATGTGTACGGCTCGGCTTTCAGCATGTAACAGTTTCTAATTTGTACCAAGAGTCAAATCCGATTGTTTCAGAGGTAACTCAATACCTTTATTTAAAAAGCTTCTCAATCGGGAAACAGTTTTATCGTTTGTTTTATTACGGAGTTGACAAAATCTATAATAAACGTAAATTCAATATTTACTTTAAAATGGGTAATAAAAGATTGGGCGAACTTGTCGATGAACATCAGCCCGATATTATTATTAATACATTTCCGATGATCGTCGTGCCGGAATACAGACGCCGAACTGGAAGAGTCATTCCTACCTTCAACGTTATGACTGATTTTTGTCTTCATAAAATTTGGGTTCACGAAAACGTGGATAAATATTATGTGGCGACAGATTACGTGAAGGAAAAACTGCTGGAGATCGGCACTCATCCAAGCAATGTAAAAATCACAGGAATTCCAATCAGGCCGCAATTTGAAGAATCCATGCCGGTTGGCCCGATATATAAAAAGTACAATCTTTCACCAAACAAAAAAGTGCTTCTGATCATGGCAGGTGCCCACGGTGTATTAAAGAACGTAAAAGAGCTGTGCGAAAACCTTGTCAAGGATGACCAAGTGCAAGTGGTTGTCGTGTGCGGGAAAAATACGGCTTTAAAAGAATCTTTGAGTGCGCTTGAGGCGGAAAATGGTGACAAATTAAAAGTTCTGGGCTATGTGGAGCGCATTGATGAGCTATTTCGGATCACAGATTGCATGATTACCAAGCCCGGCGGCATTACTTTGACAGAAGCCACAGCCATTGGAGTGCCTGTCATTCTGTACAAACCCGTGCCTGGCCAGGAAAAAGAAAATGCAAACTTCTTTGAAGACCGCGGAGCTGCCATCGTTGTGAACCGTCATGAAGAGATTCTCGAATCAGTCACTTCCCTTCTTGCAGATGAAGATACCTTGCATCGCATGAAGAAAAACATTAAGGACCTTCATTTAGCAAACTCCTCTGAAGTGATTTTAGAGGATATCCTGAAGGAATCAGAAATGATGACTGCCAAACAAAAAGCCAAAGTGCTATCGTAATGGCGTACTTGAGAGCATACGAAAATCGTGTGCTCTTTTTATTTATATTCAGCCATCAATAAAAGCGGTTACATTTTTTTATGGAACTTGCCCTTCTTTTGAAAAATAAGCCGTTTCGCAACTTGACGGGTGCTCCCAGATGGTGTATAGTTGAACCATCATTTAACAATGAATCAAAGTTAAATGATGACAAAATTTTTTTTAGCACATGGGTGCTACAGTACTAGGAGGAATTAAGCAATATGCAAAACGGTAAAGTAAAATGGTTCAACAACGAAAAAGGATTCGGCTTCATTGAAGTTGAAGGCGGAGACGATGTATTTGTTCACTTCACAGCTATCGAAGGAGAAGGATACAAATCATTAGAAGAAGGACAAGAAGTTTCTTTTGAAATTGTCGAAGGTAATCGTGGACCTCAAGCTTCTAATGTTGTAAAACTCTAAACTCAATACATGATGATGAGATGACAAATAGAGGAGAGGCATTCGCCTCTCCTATTTGATTTTCATCTGGATTTCAATCGCCAAAATGTTTTGTTTGCACCTCTGTTCAATCTCTTCAACATACTTTTCCATTGACGGTTTTCCTTTTTTCGCGATATCCGCCAGTTCTTCTAAATCACTGTATATTTCTATAAATGTTTTGTGAAGGATCAACTTCAAGTCTTTATCATCCATAGCTGCGTTCCCCTTCTCTATCAAGATACCTCAAATAGTAAAACAGCCCTATTTATTCTGGTTCAATAGTTATATCGGCTTATTTTTATTTTCTTTTCTATTTTGGTACATAAATTTCAAAAAAACTCTGCAAAATAATGGCGGAGGTGTTTTTGGTGACTTCAGAATTTCATAAAGAGGATCAGACTGGCTTTACGGATAAGCGGCAGCTGGAACTAGCGGTGGAAACAGCGCAGAAAACAACAGGAGCTGCGACGAGAGGCCAAAGCAAAACATTAGTTGACTCTGCATACCAAGCCATTGAGGATGCTAGAGAACTGTCACAATCTGAAGAGCTGGCAGCTCTCGATGATCCTGAATTTGTAAAGCAGCAACAGCAGCTGCTAGATGACAGCGAGCATCAGCTGGATGAATTCAAAGAATAAAAACCGCAGCTTCTGCGGTTTTTATTTTTAGTGATTGGTTAAGACATCTCCGTATTGTTTCAGCTTTTCACCAACCGTACATTTATTGATACAAAATGAATGCGCATAAGTTTTGCCAAATTCTTTGCGAAACTGCTTCTTAATAAAACAGTCCTTGCAATATTCATCGTGCAGTTCTGTCAGTTCTTTAAAGATCATTTTCTTATCCAATATCGTCATCTCCGTTACGGTCTAATTTCGTGTGGCTTTCTACGAATTGATGGGATAGAATTTTTTTAGCGAGGCCGTCAGCTTCCTGATTGTCTTTTCGTTGTATTGTTTCGTAGGTTGGAGTAAGCTTCAGCGATTCAAGGAGTGCTTCTATTTTGTCCAGCCATTCATTATGAGATGGATCATAACAAGGCCAGCTGCCGTCAAGCTGATTCAGCACAACAAGCGAGTCCCCTTTGATTGTAATTGAATTTCTGCTTGCCCCAAGCTCTCTTACTTCTCTTATTGCTTCATAAAGCGCTGCGTATTCAGCTTCATTATTGGTTTTCAGCCGGAAGCTTTTATTTTTTCTCAAACGATGCCGGATTCCTCCCAATGAATAATAGATGACGATCCCGAGACCGGCCAGTTCGCTCTCCTTATCGAAACTGCCGTCAAAATAAACAGTAATGTCATCAGGCTCTTGAGCAAGCTCCTCTGTCAGCTTTTCCAATTCCTTCAGCGTCCAGCTGCCTCCTTTCTCGTCTTCGAACTCTAGCTCTTTCATGTATGGAAAACGGCCAAGTTCTCTGGCGAGCATACGTGCCTGCTGTGCTGTCAGCCAGTCTTCGCTAAAAAATGAGACGGATCCCGTTCCTTTTGCTTCTATTTTCAAATGCGGTCTGAGCTTCATTACAATCACCTTACCATTCATTAGTTGCCGGGCTTATGCTATAATCAAACCAATCTTACCCCGGAAAGGAAGCTTTTTCATCTTGTTTAATAATTCGTTTTGGATCTTTTTTGCGATCATTCATTTTATCATTGTTCTTTTATTTTATAAAGGATTTGGCAAAATGGGACTGTTTGTTTGGATCGGTTTTGCGACAGTCTGCGCCAACCTCCAAGTCGTCAAAACAGTTGAACTGTTTGGCTTAACAGCGACACTCGGGAATGTGATGTATGGCACAATCTTTTTTGCGACAGATGTGCTGAATGAAAAATACGGACCAGCTGAAGCCAGAAAAGCGGTATGGCTCGGATTCTCAACGCTCCTGACGCTGACATTTGTCATGCAGGGCGTGCTGCTTTTCGAACCGGCTTCCAGCGACATATCACAAACAGCGCTGGAAACGATCTTCGGATTCCTTCCGCGAGTTGCGTTAGGAAGTCTGCTTGCCTTTATCTTCAGCCAAACGCTGGATGTTTATGTATATTCGGCAATTAGAAGGATATTTCCTTCTGATCGGCTTTTATGGCTCAGAAACGGCGGCAGTACAGCAGTCAGCCAGCTGTTTGATACATTCATATTCACTGCAGTCGCCTTTCTCGGCATTTATCCGGCAGGCGTGTGGCTTCATATTTTTATTTCTACATATTTGATTAAGTTTGCGGTATCTTTGATTTCATTGCCTTATGCTTATGCAGCCAAAAAAATGATACCTAAAGATGAAAGGAGTTCATAATGCCTACAGAAATATACGTAGACGGCGCAAGCGCTGGTAATCCCGGGCCTTCGGGTATCGGCATTTTTATCAAACATGAGGGAACAGCAGAATCCTTCTCTATTCCAATCGGAGTGCATACAAATCAGGAAGCGGAATTTCTTGCATTAATTGAAGGGATGAAGCTATGTGCAACGCGCGGGTATCAATCGGTTTCCTTTCGAACCGATTCAGATATTGTGGAACGCGCCACTGAGCTTGAAATGGTTAAAAATAAAACGTTTCAACCGTTCGTAGAAGAAATCATCCGATTAAAAGCGGCATTCCCTCTTTTTTTCATCAAATGGATACCGGGCAAGCAAAACCAAAAAGCCGATCTTCTGGCAAAAGAAGCGATTCGGCTGAATGAAAAGAATTAAATCTTGATGATTGGTTCATCCTAATGGCGAGGTGAACTAACATGAAAAAGAAAGATAAAGGCCGGCTGACCGGCGGTGTTACTCCGCAAGGCGACCTGGAAGGCAATACACATAATGACCCTAAAACAGAGCTTGAGGAGAGAGCAAAAAAAAGCAATACAAAACGCTAGAGAAGATCTAAACGATCTCTCTAGCGTTCAGCTTTTCAAGCATACGCTCAATTCCTTTGATTTGGTGGCGGCGAAGCATGTCAGCCGCCTGCTCCATTTGCAAAGTAAATAAAGCGTCTTTCAGTGTGCAGGCCAGCGGCACTGAGCAATGAATTTCCGCAAGCTTCCTCGACATCTCCAAATCGCTTAAACCTTGCTGAATTTTTCCCTGCTGTCCTTTTGGAAGAAGAGAAAGATTTTCCAATAAACGGTCAATCGTTTCGTATTCACGAATCAGTTTGTAGGCTGTTTTTTCTCCAATCCCTTTGACTCCGGGATAGTTATCACTGGAATCTCCCATAAGCGCTTTAATATCAATCAAAGCCTTCGGCATTACGCCTGTTTCTTCATAAAAAGTCTCTTTTGTATAGACTTTATAATTTCCGATTCCTTTTTGAAGCAAAGCAACGCTTACTTTATCCGTTAAAAGCTGAAGTAAATCTCTGTCTCCTGTTACGACCGTAATGTCCGCTTCATTCGCAAATAAATCGGCAAGAGTACCGATACAGTCATCCGCTTCATAGCCGGCAAAGCCAATATTCATGATTCCAAGCTCTGCGGCTGCTTCCTTTGCCAAATCAAACTGCGGAATCAGCTCCACAGGCGGCGCGCTGCGGTTGGCCTTATAATCTTGGAACAAGTCATTTCGGTACGTTTTGCTCCCCATGTCCCAGCAGCAGACGACGTGTGTCGGCTGGAATGTTTCCACAGCCGTAATCAAATGCTTTAAAAAGCCGTTGACGCCGTTCGTCGGCACCCCGCTGTCATTTATCATAAAGTTGCGATGTACGGCCGTGGCAAAAAAAGCCCGGAATAAAAGAGCCATGCCGTCAACCAGCAATAGTTTATTATTATTCATCAAATAACTCCCTTTTCTTTCATTCCTTCTATTTTATCATAAAGCAGCCCAAAAATAAAAAACAGTATCTCTTTAATTAGAGATACTGTTTGGATATTTATCAATCGTTGTGTCTTTTGTTGCTGGCGATCAGTTTTTCAGCTTCGCGTCCTGCGTAAGAGTCAAAATGGGTTTGAAATCCGTTTTTCTTTTTGGCATTGTTATTCGCCTGTGCATTTCTGTTTCCGAGCTTTGTTCTGCCCAACATGAATCCCCCCTTACGTCGGATGCATATAGTATATGCTTCCTACAGGAGGTTCACTCGCGACAGGATCATCCAGCTTACATGCGGCTTACGTATTCTCTGACCATTTCTTTTGATACAAGCCGTCTTGTCGGGACGATGCCTTTTTTAGCGAGCTGATTCATTTGCTCGGTAATTTCATTAATTGCATCTGTAGTATAAGGTTCATCGTTTCTGCATTTCGCAACAGCTTCTTCAATCGCCAATTCACGCATATTTTCAAGACGCATAAATGCTTTGATATGCTCGTGCTGTTTTGATGAATGTGCTGAAATTGCTTTATGTACCTCTGACATTAATCGTTCATCTCGCTTTTTTCTATTTAGTCTATCATGACTTGAAATACAAGCCAACTGAATTTTACATTTTTATTGTATTGTCTGAATTTTTCCAGGAGATGCACGCCTGGTACGCTATTTCAATCTCTTTCGCATGTTCCCCTTCCGCATATCCTCTTAAATATGTCTCTTTTTGATCCGTTATTTGCGCGATTGCTTTTTCGCCCATATCTTCCTGTAAGCGTCTGAGGTGAGCTGTGTAATGAGAAATCAGGCTTTCTTCTTCATTTTTTATCCATGCCTCTGTGATTTTCGTAAGTTTCATCCGTACAGCTTCGATAAAGGCCGATTTTCCTTTCTGCTCAAAAAACTGCTTCGGTGATTTGACCTCTTTTAGTTCCTGCTCGAAAGCACGTTCTTCTATTTCTGGTTCAACTTCCTTCAACTGTATGCCGTTTGAATGCTGATCACCCGCATAAACGGAAAAATAGCCGTCCTCATTTAATGTTTTTTGAAATTGATCCAGCCATTCTTCATTGATATGCCGTTCGATGAAACCGCTCATACGAACATCAAGCGTTTTGATTTCCTGAATATATTCAAATTGATATTCATGTAAGGCTGTTGTCATCGCCTTACTGACGTTCTTTTTCCAATCCCCGTTTTGCAGCCCGGGATGAAATGCCGATTTTAATAAATCATTTGCAAAATATGATAATCGCTGTGTAATGTGATATAGCTGCTCTCTTGTATCTTTTTTTACTTTTTCAATGATGGTTTCTGAGTTCCGCCGTTTCTCGATATCGGCCGCTGTCCGCTCAAATGACAGCATAAGGCGCTGTTTCTGCGCTTCCTTCTCTTCTCGGGACTGATGCCGGGATTGGTGAAGCTGAAAAACGGTTTCGCATAGTTTGTCTGCCTCCGAACTGAGCTGCGCTGCTGACGCTTTTTTTACATCCACTTCGATAAACCGGTCTAAGTGTTTTCTTACTTTTGAGAACTGATTGTAAAATGACTCCGGTTTTCCCACCAGTTCCTCCTTACTTGATACAGTAAAGAGCTGCGGTTCATAAACCCCTTCTTTTACAAGCTCTGCGCTGACATAATCGGTCACTGTTTCGAGTTCTGTTTTATCTTTTGCAAGGTCTGCAGCATTAATAATAAAAAACATTTTATCCATGCTGAGCGATTCTTTCACAAGTCCAAGCTTTCGCAAAAATGAACGGTCTCCTTTTGAAAAAGAGTGCTGATAATAAGTCATATAAAAAAATGCATCAGCATCTTTGATATATTGGAATGCCAGTTCTGTATGCCGTTTATTCATGCTGCTCGCGCCGGGTGTATCAACGATCGTAATCCCTTTTTCAGTGAGCGGGCATGTATAGTAGACCGTTACCTCTTTCACAGCACAGGCCGTTGTTTCCTCTGCTACATACGGCTTTAATTCAGATAGCGGAATCGTTAATTTCTTCTGTTCCTGTATATACTGCTGATACTTCTCATATGCAAGCAGGAAATTGCTGATCAATTTCACGTGTTCTTCCTGCAGCCTGTTTTTTTTGACTGCCTTTTCCCACTTCTCTGTGAAGGAACGGCCTGCCGGTTCCTTTGGTATTCCGGTGAGCTGCAAAATTTCAGCCGTTATGTCATCCTCTGTCTTAAACACTACATCCGCTGTTTTGTTTAAGTTGCCATTGATTGGCATTGTGATCTTGTTAATTGTCGCTGTGGTTGGCGTTGGTGAGGATGGCAGCACTCTTTCGCCGACAAGCGCATTGGCAAATGATGATTTCCCCGAGCTGAAGCCTCCAAAAAGAGCGAGTGTAAATTTCCGTTCCTCAAGCCTTTTCACCCTTTCACGAAACGCTGAAGTTTGCTTTAACAACATGCTGCATTCGCCTAAAAGGTCAGACAAAGTGTAAAAGCGTTTGATTTGGTCTTGAAGCGGCATTTCTTGTTCCATTTTGATTTCTGATTTCGGCATCGGCTGCGCCGTCAGCTGGCTTCGGCCTTGTTTCTGCTCTGGAGCCGCCACTCTTGTTTTCTTCGATTTAAACCATTCTGTGTCTATATGCATTGGGCATGCGGACTCTTCTTCCCAAATGGCCCACAGGCGATCGGTTTTCTCTCGGGCATTATTCTCTAAACGCGCCTGTTCTTGAAGAAAGACAAGTTTTTCTGATTCTTGGACGAGCCGGTCGTTAATCGTTTGCACGTCTTTGGAAACACGCTCTTTCACCATAGCGGAGAGCACCTTTATGATGTCTGCGGCTTCTCTTTTCGCCTCTTTCCGGATGAGCTCTGCCAAATCTTTTGTATATTGCAATACATATTCAGAAGAAAAGGCTGCACCATGCTTGACCGCGCGTTCAATGATGCTTATATCAAGCGGTGTGCGATAGGCCTGAATCAGCTTTTCACTTTCAGCGGTATAGACATCAAATGCCTTGGCGAGTTTATGAAGCGTGTCTATCATATGCCAATCCGCTTCGGCCTCTGTTCGTTTTGCCACATCAGAGAAAAAAGCATTCCGCCTTTTATCTCTTTCCTGTGCAGTTTTCGCTTTAGAAAAGAAAAAGCCGGTTTTAAAGGAAGGCTCTTGTGATTCTAAAAATGCAGCCGCCAATTCACGCATTTCAAAAGGCGTCAGGTTGGCGTTTTTTAAAATACGATTGATTTCTTCCTGCATCCTCTTCTCTGCCTCAGTCGTTTGTTTTTCGGCCTCATCCAATTGATCACGCAGCGATTGGACCAGTCCAGTTTGGATATTAAGCTGTTCAGCGAAACTCGGAGCGCCTGTTTCGTCTTTCTTCAGCATTTCCGTATGTTCCTTTAGCAGGTTACGGACTTTTTGAACGGTTAAAGCCTGCATATTGCTTTTTGATTGCTGTTCTATTCTTCTTAACTCTTCTCTCAGGGCCCCCATCTGATTGAACGGGTGGTCCGGTTCTGTTACTGACGTAAAATAGAGCGCTTCCTTTGAAATCCCTTCATTGCAAAGCATCTCCTCTACCTGCGCTTGATAGTCTCCAAATTTCGTCTCCGTCTCATCATGGCGGTCAATTTGATTGACGATAAAATACACATTCGGAATGCTTTCTTTTATTGATCTGAGAAACTTTACATTTTCCTCAGAGTGCACGTGATTATAGTGAACGACGTAAAACAGCGCATCCGCTTGGTGAAGAATAGAAGCAGCCGATAGAAAATGCGCATCATCTGTTGAATCTATCCCTGGAGTATCAATATACGCAACCCCGGAATCGATCTCAGTATATCTGTCAAAAATTTCGACGATTTCAATCTGTTCCCCGTCTTTACAATATTGCTGCACCTTGTCTTTCTGGTAAGGCCCTTCCAGCTCAGCACACGCTCCGTCTGTTGTATGAAGCCGAACTCGCTTTTCCCCGTTTCTGATCACAACAAGGTTAGCGCTTGTCGGAATCGGGCTTGTCGGCAAAATATTCTCCATTAACAGGCAGTTCAGCAGTGACGATTTCCCCGCTGAATAATGCCCGGTAAACGCGATATAAACCTCTTCATCAGCCGCTTTTTTCATGACCGCAGCCAGTTTAGCAGCCCTTTGTTCATCTTGATTCTCAATAAATTGCTTATAAAGTTCCCCGGTTTTATGCAAAAGCTCTTTTCTGTTTTGATCTGTCATAAGTCTGAACCCCTTTGTGCCGTTTCAATTGTGAACCTTTTTCGAAAGATCTGAATTCATTCCCTTTTCATTTTACACAAGAATAAACCAAATTTCTTTAGGAGAATAGAAAAAAGCCGCCATTACGGCAGCTTCTATAAAAGAAAATCTGCAACTTTTACAAGTTCCAGATTCATCAAACAGATTTATTAGAGATTCCTTTTAATACAAAACCAATTAATACACTATATGTACAAACCGCTCCAAGCAAAAACAGCATTGTCATTTGCTTCACCATCCTGATTGAGAATCTTTTTCAAATCCATTTTAACATGGTTGAGAATGATTTTCAATCGCTATTTTACGCTGTATTCCTGTAATGCTTTGTCTTCTGCGCGAATTCTGACGCTTAACAACACGGCATTGAAAATGGAAAACAGACACATGGTGACGTATGCTTGATAAAGCAGCGGAATCAGCAAAATTTCGAGTATAACAACGGCATAGTTTGGATGTTTCATCCATTTATATGGACCTTTTTTTACAAGCTCTACACCTGGAACAACAAGGATTTTCGTATTCCAATATGCCCCTAAGGAACAAAGCGCCCAATACCGTACGATCTGTACGCTTAAAATAACTGCAGCGATACCGAGCCACCAGCTGGACGGCTGTTTATTCATCAGCAGCACCTCGGCAATTAAGGACAGGAAAAAAAGGATATGCATCGTAATGATATACGGATAGTGGCTCTCGCCAAATTCAATTGCTCCTTGCTTCTTTACCTTTTGTTCGTTTTGCCTGGCCACTGCCATTTCTGCTGCTCTTTGAACAATGAGAATGGCGATCAACAACCAAAACATGAGTCAGGCCCCCTTTTCCCAGCTGAATAACAGCAATTCTGATGAGAAACCCGGCCCTAATGCGCCAATCAGTCCTCGTTCAGCTTCCTTTTTATGTCCGTTCTGCAGATGGTCTTTGATCACATACAAGATTGTGGCTGAAGACATATTTCCGTGCTTTTGCAAAATGCTTTGCGCAGATGAAAGCTTTTCTGACGACAGCCCGAGACTTTTGATGTATGCATCGATCACTTTTTTTCCGCCTGGATGCGCCAAAAAAACACTGATATCATGGAATGACAGCTTATGTTTGTCCAAAAAAATCTGTACATTTGTTTTGAGCCATTTTTCCACCAAGGTTGGAATGTCTCGTGAGAAAATGACTTTGAATCCTTGATCGGTAAAGTCCCAGCCCATGACATCTTCTGATTGTTTCATCAAAACAGATTGGGCGTCCATTATCTTCGGCGCAAGTTTCAGCTTTGACATCCTGCGGTCCGCCTTCTCTCCGCATAATAAAGCTGCGGCAATGCCGTCACCAAAAAGCGAGGTGCCGATCAGATTGCTTTTCGTTTTATCTTCCGGCTGGAATGTCAGGCTGCACAGCTCGGCAGCAATGACAAGCACAAAAGCCTCAGGATACGCTTTGCAGTATTCGGTTGCACGCGCAAGTCCGCTGGCTCCTCCTGCACAGCCAAGCCCCCAAATCGGGATCCGCTTCGTATATGGAGAAAACGGAAGTTCATTCATAAGCCGCGCCTCGATACTCGGTGTGGAAAGACCTGTACTGGAGACGAAAAAAACAGCTTCCACTTTCTCATAAGGAATGGCTTCTTGAAAAAATTCCGGATGAGAGAGGCACTCACGAACAGCCGCTCTGCTGTGTTTAAGTGTTTCTTCTATGTATATTTGATTTTTTTCTTCAAAGCTGTGCCCCTCTTTATACCATTCAATCGGCTTAACAAACTGTCTCGAATGGATTTGCCCGTTTTTAAAGGAGGATAACAGCCGGTCAATATCCTTAAAAGAATGCTGAAACATATAGCGGGCGAACTCGGCCGCTTTCTCTTGGTTTACATTATACGCAGGAAGACTTGTTCCAATGGATAAAATAAACGCCATGCGATCACCTCTTTGCATACATTGTGCCGCAACAATCTTTTTTATATGCAAAAAAACTCCGCCGCGGCGGAGTTAGACTGCTGTTTTTTGTTCAGCGAGGTCAGCTTCTTGTTCTGTTTTTTTAGCTTTAGAAAAAACGTTATATACAAAATTTAAGACGACTGCAGTAAAGCTGCCCGCCACAATGCCATTCGTTGTAAGCAGCGTTAAGGCACTCGGAAGCTGTTTGAAAATATCCGGCACAACGGTCACACCGAGCCCCAATCCCACTGAGCAAGCAACAATCAGCAGATTTTCCTGTTTCGCAAAATCAATGCGGCTGAGCATTTTAATTCCGTAAGCAATCACCATTCCAAACATCGCCACCATTGCACCGCCCAAAACAGCGGATGGAATAATGGTCGTGAAAGCAGCGATCTTTGGAAACAGCCCAAATGCCATTAGGATCACACCTGTGACCACAATGACGGCATTTTTTTTGATCCCTGTAAGCTGAACAAGCCCGACGTTTTGAGAGAATGCCGTGTAAGGAAAAGCGTTAAAAATACCTCCCAGAAGCACAGCCAGTCCTTCAGCTCGATAGCCTTTAGACAAATCTTTCTCTGTCAAACGGCGGTTTGTCAGGTCACCTAAAGCAAAGTAAACACCAGTTGACTCCACAAGGCTGACAATTGCAACGATGGACATCGTAATGATAGGCGCTGCATGAAAAGACGGCGCGCCGAAGTAAAATGGCTGAATCATTTGAACAACTGCCGCGTCCGAAACATTATCAAATTGAACTTTCCCCATAAAATAAGCGATGAAGGTGCCAATCAAAATACCGATCAAAATCGAGACGGACTTGATAAAGCCTTTTGTAAAACGGTACAGAAGCACAATGATACTCAACACGGTAAAAGCAAGAGCAAGGTTGGAGAGATCTCCGAAATCTGCACTTCCTTCTCCGCCGGCCATGTTATTCATGGCAACCGGCATCAGTGTAATACCGATAATCGTAACAACAGAGCCTGTCACGACCGGCGGAAAAAACGATACGAGCTTTCCAAAGAAAAATGAAATAAGAATGACAAGAATGCCTGAAGCGATAATGCTGCCGTAAACTGTTGAAACCCCATATTCAGATCCAATCGCAATCATTGGCGATACAGCTGTAAAGGTACATCCAAGCACTACCGGAAGCCCGATCCCAAAAAATCGGTTGCTCCACACTTGCAGAAGTGTAGCCACACCGCACATAAAAATATCAATTGATACTAAGTAAGTCAGCTGCTCGACGGTCAGTCCCATTGCTTTTCCGACAATCAGAGGAACGACAATGGCGCCGGCATACATGGCGAGAACATGCTGAATCCCTAAAGACAGCGTTTTGCCGAATCCATTTCTCATGAATGAACCTCCTGTACGAAGGACACTTTTCCTTCTTCTAAAGACTGAATTCTTGCCAAAGATTCCACTCGGTAGCCCAGTTTTACAAGTTCTTCTCTTCCCGGCTGAAATGACTTTTCAATAACAATGCCAATTCCCGCGATAGAAGCTCCCGCTTGCTTCACAATCGACACAAGCCCGTGCGCTGCCTGTCCATTTGCCAAAAAATCATCGATAATCAGCACATGATCCTGTTCCGACAGGTGGGTCCCAGACACTGCGATTTGGCTTTCTGTTTGCTTCGTAAAGGAATAAACAGACGCTGTCAGCAAGTTGTCGGTGAGTGTTAACGATTTATGCTTTCTCGCGAAGACAACTGGCACACCCAGCTTCAAGCCCGTCATTACAGCGGGGGCGATACCTGATGATTCGATTGTCACAATTTTGGTAATACCGTCTTTTGCAAACCTGGACGCAAATTCGTCACCAACTCTCTGCATAAGCAGCGGATCAATTTGGTGATTCAAAAAAGAATCCACTTTCAATACCTGATCAGATAATACGACGCCTTCTTCCTCTATTTTCCGTTTCAGTGCTTCCATCCTGTCTTACCTCCGTTATGAGAATAAAAAAAGCATTGCCCGCTCAAATAAAGAGCAAGCAATGCTGATATCACAAAAAACCGTACACGTGCGGTTCCATTGCTCACCCATAGTCGGACATTTACGGTGCCCGGTAGAAACTTGCGTGCCATATCCACGCGATTATATGAGTGTTCCTATTATATTGTAATAAATTATATCAAGATTCTAATCTCTTGCATAGGCTGAAAATAAAAATTCCCGAACTTTATTTTTGTTTTTTTAGATATCATTCGTATTTCAAGGGTATACGATATAAAAGAGCCTGACGACCGCGCCGCCAGGCTTTTGATTATGACAGATAGAGATTTGAATATTTGTTTGATAAATAATCAATTAAATAGCGAACATTCAGCTCTTCTCCCGTTGCATCTTTAATAATGTCTAACGGCTTTTTCCGTTTTCCGTGAATGTGCACCTTTTCCGTTAGCCATTGCTTTATCGGATGGAACTCTCCTCTTTCCAAGAGAGCGTCAAATTCAGGGAGATCCTCAAGCATTTTTTGTTTCAGCTGAGCCGCATACATGTAGCCGAGCGCATAGGATGGGAAGTAGCCGAAATCTCCACCTGCCCAATGGACGTCCTGTAAAATCCCATCTGCGTCAGTCTGCGGTGTAATCCCTAAATAATCTTGGTATTTTTGATTCCAAAGCGACGGCAGATCTTCCACAGACACTTCATTGCTGAAAATCGCTTTTTCAATTTCATAACGGATGATGATATGAAGAGGATACGTCAATTCATCCGCTTCGACCCTGATAAATGAAGGTTTTGATTCATTGATTGCCCGGATAAAATCATCCAGGGAGATGTCCTTGAACTGTTCAGGTGATGCTTCTTGAATCTTCTGATAGTACGGTGTCCAAAAATGCTTGTTGCGGCCGATAAAATTCTCGTAAAATAATGATTGCGATTCATGAATTCCCATTGATGCGCCGTCTGACAAGTTCGTGCCACTGAGTGCTTCATCAATATTTTGCTCGTATATCGCGTGCCCGCACTCATGAATGGTGCCAAAGATCGCCGTCCGGAAATCTTTTTCATCATATCTCGTCGTGACCCGAACGTCTCCCCGATTCAGCGTAGTTGCAAACGGATGAACGGTTTCATCAAGTCTTCCGCCATCAAAATCGTAGCCAAGCTCCTGTAAAAAATACAGACTGAGCTCTTTTTGCTTTTCTTTCGGGAACGCTTTTGTAATAAAGCTTGTATCTGGTTTATTTCCGGAAGCTGTCACCTGTTTAACAAGAGGGATAATCGCTTCCTTCAGCTCAGTAAACAGCTGATCAAGCACCTTTACCGTGACGCCGGGCTCAAACAAATCAAGCAATGCATCATAAGGATGCTCTTGATATCCCCAATACGTAATAAAACGTTTATTGAATTCAATCAGCTGTTCTAAATAAGGAGAAAACAGGCTGAAATCAGATTTTCCTTTCGCTTCCTCCCACGCTGTTTCTGCCTTTGAACACAGAATCACGTATTCTTTGTATTCAGCCTCAGGGATTTTCTTATTCTCTTCATACTCTTTTTTCGCCAGTTCCACTGCTTTTTTCGTATCTTCCGACAAGTCATCAAATCGTTCATACAGGACATCGATAAGCTCCTTCATTCGATCTGATGTTTGGATATTGAATATATCTGTTGAAAGCTGGCCGATACTTTCGGCACGATCCTCTGAGCCGTTTTTCGGCGCGCCTGTTCTGGAGTCCCAGTGCATTAACGCAACTGCTTCGCTGTAATGTGAGATTCTTTTTATAAGATCAAAAAATTCTTTTTCATATGTATGTATCTCCATATCCATTCCCTCCCTATTCTAGCCGTTCCATTACAGGCTAATGGAAGGGGGTATGAAAGTCAAATTGTTTGTATAAAAGGCTGCCGGTATGTTTTTATGGCAGCCTTTTTATTCAGTTGATCGTCATTTGATTTTTTGGCGGAGGTGTTCTCCGCTTTTTCTGCTTGATTTTTTTATCTACCCACACTGTTGCCAGCGGGGTTAAGAGCGAGGTGACAATAACGCTTGTCGCGATAATTGCAGTTGCCGACTCAGCAACTGGCGCAAATGAGGCATTCGCTTCCGCTAATGCATATGGCACGGCTACAGCCGCCCCCGCCGTAGAAGAAGCGGCCACTCCCGCGACACCATCTCCCCGCGCAATAAAACGATCAAGCAAAAACAAAGAACTGCCCGATAAAATGACGACAGAAACTCCGATAAAAATGCCGAGCAGCCCTGATTGGATCAGCATTCCAAAATTCAAGGTATTGCCGAGCGAAAAGGCGAAAAATGGAATGATCGCCGGCACAACCTTGCTGAATAAGTCTCTGAGATCATGATCCAGGTTTCCAAGTATACATCCAAGTAAAAACGGGATGACTGTCGCTGCCAGCGTTTCCCATGGGAATGCGGCAAGTCCCGTCACACCAAACGTCACCATGGTCATAAAAGGACCAGATTCTGTACTGATAAAGGCGAAAGCGCCCGCATCCTCTTTTCTTCCCATGTGATTCATGAGCGCCAAATACAGTCCGCCGTTCGTTTCATTCATTACCGCGACAATTGCTAAAACAGAAAGGCCTGCAAAAAAGCCGGATTGTATGCCTTCGTCAGGTATAAATTGCGCTGCGATCACGCCGAGCAGCGCCGCAAATCCGATCTTCCCCAATAATAACGTGATTCCTTTTCTTGCGATATAGCCTGAAGAACGAAAATCAATCGTTGCTCCTACGCAAAAGATAAAAACACCCAGTATCGGCAGCGTTCCGGTAATCAAAGCACCCGTAAACCCTCCAAAGAACTCCGCTGTTCCAGGCGCAAACGTGTTGAGCGCCGCTCCAAGAAATAGCGGAATAATCATCATTCCGCCAGGTACCCGTTCAATTGTCGCCTTGATTTTCATATTGTGGATTCTCCCATCCTCCGGTTATGAAAAAACAATTCCACTTACACTTGGAAAACAGCCTGCAAATCCTCTTTTGAACAGCTGCCCAACTGGCTGCCGACTCCGACGGCGCCAGCTCCGGCTCTAAGCCAATCAGGCACTTCAGACGGATGTATCCCGCCTGTCGGAATAAAGGTCACCTGCGGGAAAGGACCCGCTAAATTTTTCATAAACGGAATGCCAAACACACCGCTTGGGAACAGCTTTAATGTCGTGAACCCGAATGTCAACGCTTCCATAATTTCGCTCGGAGTCAAGACGCCGGGGATATAATGTGTCTTTACAAAAGATAGATGTTCAGCAAGATCAGCTGAAAAACCCGGACTGACAATAAACTGCGCGCCAGCCTCAGCAGCTTCCCCAGCTTGCTGCGCGGTGATGACCGTGCCCGCGCCAATTAAAATATCTTCCCTATTACGGAAGGATTCGATAATATCTGATGCCTCGGGGGTCGTATACGTCACTTCAACTGCACGAATCCCTTTATCTAATAAACTCTCAATCTGCTGACAGGCCTCCTGCTTATCCTTTGAACGAATGACTGCAATCAGCTTTGCTTCTTTCAGACGGTTTTCAACGACTTTGGACTCCATATTAATAATCCCCTTTCTTTTGGTGAACCGTTCTTTGAGCAGATAAAAAAGAAGCTAATTTCTCCCTGGTCGGCAAACCGTCCATATCCCCCGGTGCCTGCACTTGCAAAGCGCCAATCGCATTTCCCCTTTGCACCGCATCCTTGTACGACAAACCGTCTAGGATACCGCTGATTACACCGACTGCAAATCCGTCTCCGGCGCCGACCGTATCAACCACCCGATCGACCCGGCAGCCTTCTAGAAATCCTTCACTTGTCCCCGTTTTAAAGTAAGCGCCTTCTTTTCCAAGTTTAATAGCAACAAATCTGGCACCTTTTTTCAAATAATAGTCGGCAATGCCTTCAGGTGTTTTTTCTCCGGTCAATAGCTCTCCCTCTGCGATACCCGGGAAAAACCAGTCTGCAAGCCCAGCCAGATCATTAATTGTGTGTACCATTGTTGCTTGATCAGGCCAAAGCGAAGGTCTTACATTAGGGTCGAATGAAATGGTCTTCCCTGCGTTTCTCATGTCGTTCATGACATGATACGTGAAGTCTTTCATCTCGGCTGATAAAGCAGGCGGAATGCCTGTCACATGCAAATGGCCTGCGCATTGAAAATAATCTCTCGGATATTCAGCTGAAGTTAATGTGCTTGCAGCTGAGTTTTTCCTATAGTAGGTAACTTGCGGGTCGCCTTCTTTCACTTTTGACTTCAGCAACAGCCCGGTGGGATTTTCGTCCTGCGAGCGGATCACGCGGGACACATCTACTCCCTCTTTTTTAAGCTCTTGTAAAATAAACGTTCCGAGCTGATCATTGCCGACCTTGCTCATCCATCCCATTCGGAATCCGAGTCTGGCAAGACCGCAGGCGACATTGCTTTCTGCTCCGGCAAGCCCTTTAGAAAAAGTGGATACTTCATGAAGGCCTCCATACTCATTTGCGTAAAACATGGCCATTGATTCCCCGAATGTCACCGCATCAAGCTTCATCTCTTCCCAACCTCCTCTTAGTTGAGGGCACCTAGGATTAAAGTGACTTTCTCATGATGACTTTTGCCTCTAATTCAATGGTTTGAGGCGCTCCTTTGTCACCTTCAATCCTTTTTAATACACGTTCCATCGCCGTCCTGCCCATATCATGTGACGGCTGGGCGATCGTTGTAATGCCTGGACCGATCAGTTTATACCATTCCGTATCATCGAATCCTGCAATCCCTATATCTTGAGGGATGCGCAGGCCAAGCTCTTCCATACAGCTGATGATTTTCAGCATAATCAAGCCATTCAAAGCCAGAATCGCTTTTTTTTGCTCCGGCATTTCCTTGCGAAAAGAACGGAGCGCCGCCTTAAGCTGCTCCTTGTCCTTTACGTCAATTTCATGCAATCTGACAAGCCCGTTCACATTATGAACCGAAGCCATTTCCTGATACACAGCTGCTCTTTCTGCACGAGGGCTGATAGAGGAAATCGGTTCGGTAAACAGCGCGACATCAGTATATCCTTTGCTGTACACCTTCTGAAGAATCTCTTTTGTGATCCATCTGTTGTCAGTCGTTACGGTATCCAGTTTCAGATCCGGCAGTTTCCGGTCAATTAAGATTGTTGAAATTTGCTGTTCAGCAAAAGCGCGCAGTACATCCTTGTTTTCCCCTGTTGCGTTTAAAATCAAGCCCTCAACCGAATGGGCTTCTAGCTTTAAGAGCATTTCCCGCTCTTTTTCAGGACTGTTATCTGTGTTGCACACCATAATGCTGTATCCATATTGATCACAAACCTCTTCGACTCCCCTGAAAGCAGCGACCGAAAAAGGATTTGTAATGTCAGCTACAACAAATCCGATTAACTTGCTTTTTTTTATTTTCAAACCTTGTGCCATTTTACTCGGCCGATAATTCAATTCTGCGATTGCCTTTTTAATGTTTTTCACTTTTTCAGGAGAAATCGCGTCAATTTTTCCGTTAATATAGCGGGAAACTGTCGATTTCGAAACTCCTGCACATTCAGCTACATCTTTGATGGTTGTATGGCCTGTTGTTTTCTTTTTCATTCAAGTGCTCCTGTATCTCATATATTTGAAACCGTTTTCAAAACCGTTACAACAAAAGGATACCATAATTTTAGAATTTGGAAAGAGTTTTTTTAATAATGTGTCAATTCATTATTTTTCCGTTGACTCTTTTCACTATTTATCCTAAAATTTTCTTTGAAACCGTTACCAAAATATTTTCATTCAAGTGTTGCTGAAATCCTAACCAAGGGGGAAATATAATGGAAAATCGTTATTCTGTACATCCTGAACAAGTAAAACGCTTTACAACAGAGGAGCTTCGCAGTCATTTCTTAATGGATCCTTTATTTACAGAAAACAAACTTACGATGTATTACTCACATGAAGACCGGGTTGTCATCGGCGGAGCGGCTCCAGGGCAAAGTGAACTGAAGCTTGATGCAGGTGATTTTCTAAAAACAGACTTCTTTTTGGAACGGCGTGAAATCGGGATTATTAATGTCGGCCAGCCTGGTGCCGTTAGAGTCGGCGATGATGAATATGTGCTTCAAACAAAGGATTTTCTCTATATCGGAATGGGTAATCAGGATGTATCATTTTCAAGCCTGAACGGTGAAAAAGCGAAGTTTTACTTCGTCTCCGCTTGCGCCCACAAAAGCTATCCGACACAAAAAGCCGCCCTAGCTGAACTGACACCGGACCGCCTTGGTGATGATGCAGCGTCTAATGTCAGAAGTCTGTACAAAGTCATTCATCAGGATGGCATTAAAAGCTGTCAGCTGATGATGGGAATAACGATATTAGATCAAAACAACAACTGGAATACCATGCCAGCACACGTTCATGACCGTCGGATGGAGGCTTATCTTTATCTGGATCTTGAAAAGGACTCAAAGGTATTTCATTTCATGGGCCAGCCGGACGAAACACGCCATCTTGTTGTTGGAAATGAGCAGGCTGTCCTTTCTCCCGCCTGGTCTATTCATTCTGGCGCAGGAACATCAAACTATAGCTTTGTGTGGGCGATGGCTGGAGAAAATTACACATTTACGGACATGGATCTCGTTCCGATGGATGGGCTGAAATAAGATGGGTTATCTACATGACGCCTTTTCATTAGAAGGAAAAACAGCGCTGGTGACAGGCCCGGGAACAGGGATCGGTCAAGGTATTGCCAAAGCCCTAGCCGGGGCTGGCGCTGATATTATCGGCACATCACATACAAGCAGCCTGTCTGAAACACAGCAGCTTGTGGAACAGGAAGGCCGGATATTTACATCTTTTACATTGGACATGAGCAAGCCAGAAGCGATAAAGGATTCTGCAGCTGACCTGTTTGAAAACAGGCAGATCGACATCCTTGTCAATAATGCCGGCATTATTCATCGGGAAAAAGCGGAAGATTTTTCAGAAGAGAACTGGCAGCACGTACTGAATGTCAATCTACACAGCCTGTTTATTCTGACACAGCTTGCTGGCAGGCACATGCTGAAAAGAGGTCATGGAAAGATTATTAATATTGCCTCTCTCCTGTCTTTTCAAGGCGGCATCCTCGTTCCGGCTTACACCGCGAGCAAACACGCTGTTGCCGGTTTGACAAAATCATTTGCAAATGAGTGGGCAGCGTCCGGTATTCAGGTCAACGCAATCGCCCCAGGCTATATTTCTACTGCGAATACAAAGCCTATTCGGGATGACGAAAAGCGAAATGAGGACATTTTAAAGAGAATTCCTGCCGGCCGCTGGGGCCAAGCGGATGATATCGGGGGGACTGCAGTCTTTTTGGCATCACGTGCTTCAGATTATGTAAATGGACATATTTTAGCAGTTGATGGCGGCTGGCTATCCCGCTGACAAATAAAAAAAGCTGACGAACGACCGTCAGCTTTTTTCCATTACATCATGTGCGGTTCAACAGGCAAGACCTTTTTGACCTCATCAATGATGCGTTCATTTTCTCCGCCAGCGTAAATGTGAATCGAGCCGCTGTCTTGATTCGAGCGAATCAGGCGCCCGATGCCCTGCCGTACACGTAACAACATATATGGCAGATCAACTTCTTCGAACGGATCTTTTTTCGCTCCGTTGCGCTTCGCTGTAAATACAGGATCGTGTGGCGGGAACGGCAATGACCAAATGGTAACATTCTTCAATGCGTCACCGGGAATGTCGAGTCCTTCCCATAAGTGAACTGAACAAAGTACTGTTTCCTCTTCCTCTTGGAATTTCTCTACTAAGCTGCTGATTTCCTCATCACCTTCGAAGAAAATTGGATACGGCAGCTCCCATGCCGCCGACAGCTCTTTAAACTCGTTTAATTCTTCAAAAGAAGGGAAAAGCACCAGCGTTCTTCCTTTGTAACGTTTGATTGTTTCAATCGTTTCAGCCGTTTTTTGTTCAGCGGCCATATCTGTTTTTGCGTATAGATTAATACTCATTTGCTCGTCATAATCATAAGGGGAATCAACAGTTAATGACAAATAATCATGAATCCCAAGACTGTCGGCAATATAATCAAACGAACCGCCTTCTGACAGCGTAGCAGAAGAAAAGATATAAGGAATTTTCTTAGAAAACACTTTTTCGCCAAGTACTTCTGCTACCGTTCTCGGCATCACGACAAAAGTTGATTCTGCTTCCTTTTTCTCCAGCCAGCTGATCGCATCCTTTTGATATAGAGATAATGAATACGCCATTTGTTCAACATATTCTTCCACTACTGACAGCTCGTATTGATCAATCGTATACATTTCAGACTCAAATACAAGTGCCTCACCGATTTTATCAAGTAAACGGCAAAGCTCGTCCGCCGCCTTTTTGACACGCTGGTCATTTTTTATTTCTAAACGGTGTGAACCGGCTACTTCCTTTGATTCTTCAGAAAGAACATAGAAAAATTCGTCGTTTGCGAGAAGCGCATCTTCAATCAATTCTGCAAACTCTTCTCTGATGTCATTTTGCAGCAATCGTTCTAAAAACAATTCAAGAGTAGACTGCTTCACTCTATAGGTTAGCGCTTTTTGCGCAGCAAACTCTAACAAGTGCCCCTCATCAAATACAACTGCACTATGATCAGGCAAGAGCGGCAGCTGGCCCTCTCGTTTGCGTGATTCTTCCGTCCACACATGCTCCATATAAAAATCATGGGAACAAATGATTAAGTCCGTTGACTTGCGGTAGTAATCTCTGGAAAGTGTCAGACCGCATCTGTGTCTCATATCACAAGTCAGACAGTCCTGAAACGAGTCGTAGCTTACGTCAGACCACTCTTCATTCGATAGATTTGCGTACTGCTTACGGTCGCCATACGGATAAAAGCGCTGCATCGCCTGTGACTCGTGGACAAATGACGGTAACGACTCATAAAGATCCAGCCATTTATCATCATCAGAACGCTGCATTGTTTTTTCAAGCTTCTTCAAGCATAAATATTGCTCATGTGATTTTGACAGCCTTGTATCAATTTTCAGATCAAGATGCTCAGCCAGCTTAGAAATATCGCCCTCTTTTTTCACCAGCTGTTCAATTAATGTTTCATCTGCACAAGCGATGATGGCGGGTTTGCCGACATACCTTGCATAGCTGATTGCAAAAAGAAGATAAACCAGCGTTTTCCCCGTTCCCACTCCAGCTTCGGCGAACATGACTTTTTTCTCTTTAAACGCCCGCTCCAGCTGAAAAGCCATAAATACTTGCTCGTCCCGAAGATCAAACCCTTTTTCGGGAAGGATATCGTAAAACACGTCACCAATCCAATTGTTCAATTCTTCATAAAAATTCTTTGTTTTCGTTAAAGAAAAAGGCAAACGTGATGTTGTCACCTAGTTCCAACCCCCAACTATTCGACATTCAGACCACCAATAATATCATTTTCCGCTGATGAATACAATAAAAAAACTTGGCAATGCCAAGTTTTTTGCAGTTTACTTACGATTGATCACATGCGACGATAAAAAAGGATGGTCTGTTGAATAAATATGTTCTACCGCTTTTTCTAAATCAGTTTGCGCATGCGAAATCACAGACGGAGACGAATCAGTCCCGAGCTCCTTCAGCTCGTTTGCTGTTGCGTCAAGCGCCATTTGAATAAGATTAAAATGTTCGCTGTTCAGCATGAGATCACCTCTGATGGAAATAATCATCATTGTATGCGAACTTTTCATTTTATATACATGCTTTACCGCATGTTATCACCGAAACATGCACAAACTACACTTGATATTCCGTCTCCGGATTATCCGTCTTATCAACAATATTCTATCAGGGAGTGATGTTGACATGAGTTATAGAAACCGATTAGATCAGCATTCTGAACTGTTTCATCACAATTGGACGCGGCCTAAACGTTCTAAGTCTCAAGTAAACGGTCACACTGAAATGTCCCAAACCAACATTATATTGAGAAGCAACGCGAAAGCTCACCGTTGGTAACGATAGAATAGGGCTGAAAGATGAAAGAAGACGCATGCAGAGCGTCTTCTTTTTATGCGTTTTCTGTTTTCTTTCGCTGCGGCCTTACTTTTGACCAATATTGATAATAATCCGTTTTAATAAACCCGTTAAAGAGCTTTCGTTTCTTCGTTGCTTTTCTGCCATATGCTTCCTCAAAGTTTTCATTTGATGTCAGCATATACACAGACCAAGTATCAAGCGGCTCGAACGCCTTCCCCATTTCTTTGTACATCTGCTCAACGGCTTTTTTCTCGCCGAGACGCTCTCCATATGGCGGGTTGCCGACAATTACGCCAAATTCCAGATTTGTGGTAAAGTCTTTGACCTGCATCTGTTTGAACTGGATTAGATCTCCCAATCCTGCTTCCTCTGCATTTTCTTTTGCGATTTGAACCATGCGGTGGTCTATGTCGCTAGCGAAAATTGTAAGCGGCTGATCATAATTTGCCTTTTCTTCGACTTCAAGCCGCGCTTTGTTCCACAGATCTTTACCGATCCATTCCCAATCCTCTGAAACAAAATCGCGATTGAATCCCGGGGCGATGTTTTGGCCGATTAGCGCCGCTTCTATCGCGATTGTTCCGGAGCCGCAGAAAGGATCAACAAACGGGCGGTCAGGCGTCCAATTGGTTAATTGCACCAAAGCGGCAGCAAGTGTTTCTTTAATCGGCGCACCGCCCTGATCGACACGGTATCCTCGTTTGTGAAGGCCTGTCCCTGATGAGTCCAGTGTAATCAAAGCCTGATCTTTCAATAAAGAAATTTCGACTTTATACTCGGCACCTGTTTCTTCAATCCAATCATTGGCTTTGCCGGACTGCAGCTTGAGTTTTTCGACAATTGCTTTTTTGACGATCCGCTGACAGTCGGGAACGCTTGCAAGTGTTGATTTTACCGATTTTCCGATGACAGGGAATTTCCCGTTTTCAGGTATAAATGAGCGCCAGTTAATCGCTTTCGTTTTTTCAAACAGTTCATCAAATGTTTTCGCTTTAAAAGAAGCAACCTGAACCTTTATGCGGTCGGCTGTTCTAAGCCAAAGGTTCGCACGGCAGATGGCAAGTGCATCACCTTCAAAAATAACTTTCCCGTTATCAACCTTGCATTCGTATCCTAAATCTCGTACTTCCTTTGCGACAACAGCTTCAATGCCCATCGGCGCCGTTGCAATTAGTGTATACTTCTTCATCGTATCACCCTGTCTTTTAAAACTTTTCTCTTTTCAAGATAAAAGCTCTCCTTATACGGGAGAGCTTGTTTTCATCATTTTAAATGTAAGTGGTCTAACGTTCTGTAAGCCATGTTTTGTTCCGTCGTACTGCAAACGGCTCATCACCTCGTACTCAGGCGGCAATCATCTATCTACAGAAAGCATTCTGTCCTTCTCTCCGTTGAATTCCGTTAAGAAGGTTCCCCTACCAAAATTTGGGTTTCTCGCTCGAGGGGTTTACCGCGTTCCACTCTCACCATTTCTAGTGAGACTTCGTCACTGTGGCACTTTCAAGGATACTCAGCCATATCCGAAGACGTAGGCTTTTTTCCTGCCGTCAGCCTCTAAAGACTGCCCTAGCTTATGACTTCGCTAGGCACGAACACTACGGGCATCTCAGCACCGTGCGAGCATGGACTTTCCTCTACAGATTCAAGATCTGCAGCGATTACCCGAACGTTAAGAACATGAATTATTATATAACAACTGATTACAATTTACAAGCGCCATTTTTTTCAAGCGTGATCAATCATAAAGCTTGCTGCCAAAAACGTGTTTTTCTAAGTTAGACAGCCGTTTTAAAATATCAAAGTTTGTTGTGTTAGATTGCACAGGCTGTTTTTTGCTTGCTTCTTCAAGCTGTTTTTTCAGCTGCAGATTTTCCTGCTGCAGTTCTTCAATTTCTTGATGGAAGGTTTCATAATCCTTAATAATCATATCTAAAAATTTGTCAACGTCTTCTTGCTTGTAGCCTCTAACGCCTGTTTTAAATTCTTTTTCCAAAATTTCTTTCGCAGAAAGCTTTACTTTATCAGCAAGCATCTTTTTCACCTCGTATCGTGAATCATCACATATATTTTTTCAGAAATCTGTACGGTTGTCAAATTTCTCTTATTGCTATGAGTAGCTGTCTTCCTCTACTGTCACTCTCAAGTCATCCATTGTAATAAAGTAGATGGGATAGCCATCCTTTTCGCGCCTTTTTTCCGCTGTCCCAAGCATATACTTAGGGGAGCCTTCCTTTTCCGGGTCATATAAAAGCAGAAGCCCGTCGGACTTATCAATGAAGAACTGATTTTTTTGTTTGAATTGAAGCGGGCTTTCATAAGGACGGTGAGTCAGGCTTGCTTCATAGTCTGCCTGAGCCAGAACTGCTTCATACTGTTCCTTATTCGGTTCTTTCCAGTTCTTTTCCTGCTCGTAAAATGGTGTGATGACAGCTACCTTTAAGTCAGGGTATTCCTCCTGCAAATCATATGCAGCTTCTGCCGCCCACAGCTCCGCTCCAAGCTGGCCCGAAATTAAAATCCATTCTAATCCTTCATCCAAAAAAGCAATCAGCCGGTTCTTAATGGCTTTTTTTATGTAATACAGCGCCTTGTCATCCTGCTTAAATATCCCGAGTTCAAACGGTTTATAGCCCGTAATTGCCAGTACTTTCATCATTTCACCTGCTTTAAAAAATGGGGCTCCCGTGGGCCCCATTTGTTGTGCTGCATTGTTTACACCATCAAGCTGCACGTTTTCCATACTAGTAGTCGCAGCAAGGTTTTCCTGCTTGAAAATGCTGATGCGTAGCCGGGTCAACATTTGAGAAAGTGTGTGGAAAGTAGTGAACGTGCTGAAAATGCTGGTGGTTTACGTTTGTTGTATGCTGTGGGTGAATGTGCGGCACGATAGTCTTCGAAAACGTATGATGTTCACAGCAATGAGTAGGATGGACAATTGGCGCCATCATATGCGGTCTGCAGTGATGCATGATAAAATCCCCTTTCCATAAACTTTATTACAATACTAAGCTATGAAAAATAAGGGGTACATGTTCTGATGCAAAGACCTATTTTAAAAGTGTGCAATTAAGCTGTCTTTAAAGTTTGAAAATACAAAAGCAATCAAAAATACCACAACAAAGAACAAGTAAAAAACACCCTTATACATACCAACTCTCCCTTTAAAAATAACTAAAGTCATTTTACAGGATTCGCCGCTATTCTACAACAAAATCAATGTGAATTCAGCAAAAAAAATTCATGGCGAAACAAGTCGTCTTTTGCGCTTTCCCGGGGAATATTTAAGAGGAATATTTCCTCTTCAGCCGGGCAATTCTCACATGCAGTTTTTCAGTTTCTTTCTCTGATAAGCATGCCGCCTCGCTAAGCAATTGCTCTGCTATTTGCAATGCTTTTCCGAATTCTTTTTTCTTATGCTCAAAATATTTCGCGAGCTCTATTACAGCAGCGTATCTGCACTTCTGGTTTTGCGAGCGGGACAGCTTTTCCCAAAGCGGCACTGCTTCTTCCAAGCGGTTTTGTTTTTTGTACAGGAGCGATAAATCCAGCCGTGCACTGTCCTTGTCCTCAAACGATTTTTCTATAAGCCTTTCCAACTGCTTGATCGCTTGGTCCGTTTCTTTATGAGCCATAAACCATTTCGCCATAGCATAGGCTTCACTGTGTTCTTTTGGCGCATGTGATTCTGAAAGGATTTTTTTAGACATATGGATGTACAATGAAATGAGTGATAACACATCCATTTCATTATGATGCAGGACACCTTTTAAAAGATCCGGCTCTTGCGCCTTGATAAAATGAAAGTAAAGCATTGGCGCCAAGTAGCCCGGTGTGTCTTCTAGTCTGCGGATGCCGAGCTCCTCTTTTTCAACCGTGCCAAGAGATACGCGGTCCATTTTGTGTTTCCACAGGCGTCTAGCTCCATGCAAAAGATCAAAGTGGCCAAACTCCGGAAGCTTCGGAAGTCTGTCACGGATCAAGGTGTGCCTTGTTTTCACCTGCGGCCAATCAAAGGCTTTGCCGTTGTAGGTCACAAGTGATGTAATGTCAACCTCGCTTAAAAAGCTTTGGTACAAGGCGACTTCGTTCCCCGGTTTGGGCAAAAGATGCTGTTTGACTGTCACTCGGTCTTCATATACTCTCGCATGCCCAAGCAAAAAAATGGTATTCCCAGCTCCACCCCCAAGACCGGTTGTTTCTGTATCAAAGAAAAAGAGGTTGTTTTTGTTATACCCTTTTGCTGACAACGTATGCGACAGGCCGCTTTGATTCCACAGTGTGATCACTTCCTCAAGCTCAGAAAAGCTGTATAACCCATGGCGGTGAGAAAGCGGATATTCTACTTCTCTGATGAGGCAATATTCATCTTCGAAGATGAAAGGCTTCATGCCAAAAGCCTCCCACTCTTCTAAAAACGGGATGTCATCAAAGTGGTTTTCTTGTTTGCCTGCTTCTATTTTTTGTTCTCCTTCATCGAGCACCATGTGCTTTTTCATCCGCTGGAGTTTCCCTTTTAATGACATATCCGGCCCCCCTCCTTACGACATTTGATCCAACAGCTGCAAAATTCTTTCCTTTGCTTTTATCCCTTCTATTTCCGTACCTATACAAGACGGACAGCCGTCATGACAAGGACAATGTGTAATCAGTTGTTTCGCCGCTTCATTAATGTCTGAAAAACGTTTAAAGACTTCCTCCGCCAAACCGATACCGCCCGGATAATGATCATATAAAAATATGGTTGGCAATCCGGTATGGGCTGCTTTGATTTGAGAAACAACATGAACATCATTTCGATCACACATGATATACACAGGGACAATATGCTGCAGCACATTCGAGATGCCAAGAAGCAGCTGTTCCAGTGTCTTTTCCCCGATGTCCTCATCCGCTGTTTTGATTTCGAGCCAAGCTGCACTTGTATGCAGTTCTTCTTCCGGCAAATGAATAGGTCCAGACCCAATATTTTCAAAAGTGGTCATTTTTATTTTTTTAAAAATGGTCGGCAGGGCATTGACAGTGACGTCTCCGTAGTGCAATGACGTACGGCTTTTTTCTTTCGTTTTATCGATTTCTAATACCTTCAGCTGAACTGCCAGGTTTGCATCCGTATAATATTCGACATCGACTTTTCTGACATACGCCTTTTTATGGTCCCAATCGAGCTTCTCAACTTGATACTGAACGCCTTCATGCAAATAAATTGCTTCATCATGTAAAAGCGTCATTGCACTAAAACGGTCCATTTCACCGATAATCCTTACATTTGCAATATCCGACTGATCAACTATAACGACATTTTCCTGGGAGGCGGAACGCAAACTGATGTTTGAAGCAGGGAACGACTCACTTGCCCAATGGTACCGTTCGCCGTTGCGGTGAAGAACAGCCTCTTCCTGAAGATACTCAAGAATATCACTGACTTCCATGGCTCCAAATTCTTCATCAGCTCTAAAAGGAAGCTCATAAGCCGCACACTTTAAGTGGTCTACTAAAATAATCAAATTCTCCGGATTGATTCTTGCAGATTCCGGCGAACGATTAAAGAAATATTCAGGATGCCGCACAATATATTGGTCAATCGGTGTTGAATTGGCTACCATGATAATCAAAGATTCACCGTGTCTTCTGCCGGCTCGTCCGGCCTGCTGCCAAGCACTTGCAACACTTCCGGGATACCCCGTCATTACACACACTTGCAGCTGGCCGATATCAACACCAAGCTCTAAGGCATTCGTACTGACCACTCCTAAAATGTCGCCTTCTCTCAGGCCTTTTTCGATTTCTCTTCGCTCTTTCGGCAGATAGCCTCCCCGATAGCCTCTGATTGATTTTGTTCCAATCTCTTTTTTCACAAGCTCCTGAATATGGCTTAAAATAATTTCCACCCGAACTCTGCTTCTGGCAAAAACAATGGTCTGCACTTTGTTTTTAAGGAACTCTTTCGCCAGTTCATTCACTTCTGCGGTTGCGCTCCTTCTAATATTGAGCGGTTTGTTCACAATTGGCGGATTGTAAAACACAAAATGCTTGCGTCCGCTCGGTGCGCCGTTGTCATCGACCAGCCGCATCGGGTTGCCTGTCAGCTGCTCTCCCAATTCCTTTGGGTTGGCAATTGTTGCGGAAGTACAAATAAAAACCGGATCACTTCCATAAAACCGGCAGATCCGCTTTAGCCGCCGGATCACATTTGCCACATGGCTGCCGAACACACCTCGATACGTATGAAGCTCATCGATGACGATATACTTAAGGTTTTCAAACAAACTGACCCATTTCGTATGATGCGGTAGAATGGCAGAATGCAGCATATCGGGGTTTGTAATGACAATATGACCTGCTTTTCTCACCTTTTGTCTGATTGCCGGAGACGTATCCCCGTCATATGTAAAGCTTTTAATATCAATGCCCATTTCATCAATAATTTCATTTAGCTCGCTCTTTTGGTCTTGTGCCAGCGCTTTAGTCGGAAATAAATATAACGCCCGGTTTGTTTCATCTTGGGCGATGGACTGCAGGACTGGGAGGTTGTAGCATAACGTTTTTCCTGATGCTGTTGGCGTTACAGTAACGATGCTCTCTCCTTTTTGCACATATTGAAAAGCGGAATATTGGTGAGTATATAGTTCATCAATGCCCCTTTTCGAAAGGGCCGCTTTGATTCTCTCGTCTATACTTTCGGGCATAGGCCTTGTTTTTGCTTCCCGAGGCTCAATTTCATGCCAATTCACAACGTTTTCATTTCCTTTTAAATCAGAAATGAGTTCAGTCAGTGATTTCTTTTTCATTCTTTACACCTCTTTGTCAAGTACAGTTTACCGAATATTTGTTTGCATGGCTAGGTGCAAATTTTATACAGTTGAATAAAAAAAGCAAGGCATACGCCCTGCTTATTTCGCTTTTATTGTAAGGAGCTTTGATTCGCCTTTACGAGCGGCCTTTTCGCCTGCCGGTACCATTGATCCTACAGCCTCACCATTCATTATAACGATTGGGATGACTGTGCTGCTCGCTTTTTCTTTTATTAATTCCAAATCACATGTAATCAGCGGGTCACCGACCTTCACTTTATCCCCTTCTTTAATGTGGGCAGTAAATCCTTCTCCGTTCATATTGACTGTCTCCAGCCCGACATGAATTAACAGCTCAATTCCCGAGCGAGTCCGAATGCCAACGGCGTGTTTGGTGTGGAAAATCTGAATGACTTCACCTTCAGCGGGAGAAACGATTTCACCGCTAGAAGGTTCCACCGCTATTCCTTCTCCCATCATTTTCTGTGAAAAAACAGGGTCCGGCACATCTGACAGGTCCATTACTGTACCGTCTGCCGGAGAATAAATAACCTCTTCTGTCACCTTTTCCTGAGTTTTGCCCATTCCGAATAATTTTTTCAGCAATGTATTTTCTCCCTTCTCATTCACTTCAACCGTTATCCCTTCATTCACCACTATTTAACCACACTTTCAATTTTGCTTCAATTTATAACAACATCTGGCATAGACGCATAATCTGGTTAAAAAAGGCGGTGGCGAAATTGGAATTCTATGATGACAAAAAGAACGAACTGCAAAAGAAAGAAGAAATCATAACGGAGGCAATCGACACTCTTTTTCAATCCTCAGCGTTCGGCAACCTTATAAACGGATTTCAGAACCTGATCAACTCGAGTTTAAAGGATGTGCAGACGACCATACATGTCAGAGAAAGAGATACTGGGCTGTATATCGATATTACCATTCCGGCGACGTTTCGAGATGGCGAGATCGTCGTTGATGTTAAATCGAGGTATCTCCATGTAACACTCCAAGAAAAACAGAAACACCAAAATGAGGCTACCTTTACAAGCATGACAAGAACGGTTCAGCTGCCTTATGAAGTTCGCCAAGAAGATATGGAAACGTCTTGGAACGAGCAGACAATGACACTTTTCTTTCCAAAAAATAAGCATGAATGAACGATTCATTCATGCTTCTATCATTTAAAAAAGCTGGTAAATCCCTTTATTAAAGATCCGACCTGATTCATTGCACTCATTACTTGACCTGTCGTATCCATCATTTTATTAAAATCAAATTGCCCATTGGCTTTTTTGAACTGCGACATAATGCTTTGAAATTGCGAAGGCTGCTGTTGATTAGGCCTTGGGATAGGATAAGGGTTAGAAAATACAGGCGGCTGCATAGGCATAGGCTGGATCGGAGCATAAGGCTGATAATAATCCTGCTGTCCATAATGCTGCTGAGGCAGTTGTTGCTCTAAATAACCGGGTGCAGCCTGCTGATAATATCCTTGCATATGCTGAGGATAATAATAGCCCATTTGCCGAGGATAGCTTCGAGAGCTCCCGTTCATTGCGATTCCCCCCTAAACACAACATATTTCTCTTCTATATATGTATGAATGACTTCTATTGTTTGTGTCACAAGTGATGATTAGCATTTGTCAAATTGTGTCGAAAGTTTAAATTTTTTAAAAACAGAAAAAAGTCGAATCATTATGGTACCATATTTTCAATACAGATGAGAGGGGATGCACCATAATGAACGTATCATACTTAAGCAAACGTTTTGCAGAAATGAAGAAATATGAAACAGACTGTATGAATAAACTGATGGACTTTGCCAAGTTCCTCTATATTCAAGGACATCTCAGCATAACTGAGTTTCGTAACAGTATGAAGGTTCTCGAAGCAAATGGAGCAGAAAGCCCGGCATATGAGATGAATTAACGTCCGGCCCCCTATAAAAGCGAAGAGAAGACAGCCTTTTACCGGCTGTCTTCTCTTGCAATTTCATCCTTTACTGCGTGCAATGTATAAAGGACTGACTCAGTGATGTCCTTGAATCGTTTTTTATGAATATGATGAACATATGATTGAAGGACCAATTCCAGGAAATTATCCTTTACGGTCTCAATTTGCTCTTTATGCACATATTTAGGCCGGCGGACTTTTATCAATTCAAGAGCACCCTCTGCCCAGCGAGCGGCCAGTTCATCATTCTCTTCAACTGCAGGCTTTATCGTCTCAAAAAAATCATAAGAATGATTACTGTTTTTCCCTTCCTGATACCGATCAGCGCCTTTTTCAGCAACTTCAATCATTTGCTCGGTCATTTCCAGCAAAGTTTGTGATAGCAATATCTTTCACCTCAATGCCTATCGTACCAAATTTCACTCGCAAATTCAGCCGATGCGGTATACCTTCTCAAACGCATACCTGTGTTCAGGCGATTGATACAGCTCATTTATACAAATATGAAGATCTATGATTTCTTCTTCCAGCACACTCAGGCGATCGTTTTCCGTTTCCCGCATCTCAGCCTCTAATGCATTTACAGAATGATTCAGGCTTTGCTCAGCTCGCGTTAATTCATCTTCTATATCAGAAAGCATACGGAGAATATCTGTCTTGCTAACATAACCGGACATTCGTGTACCTCCCTTTCCTCGTCTCTCCCGGTTAAAATTCTTTGCTCTCAAGGCTCTTTCCTTCCTCATGACAAAACTAGAAGCAAATCGCCAAACAAACAGGTATTCCACGAAAAGCTGAAGTTTTCGACAAAAACACCCGCAAAAATTGTATGATCCTCCTCGTTAATGCAAACGATACTTGTGAGGAGGTGCCGTATGAAAATAAGACCGAAAAAAGCCGGCCAGCAAAAAAAGACTGAATCAAAGGCAATCGATTCTTTAGATAAAAAATTAGGCGGCCCGAACCGCCCTTCTACGTAAGAAGCAAGGAATTTCCTTGCTTCTTTATTTTTTCAGCCACTGCTCCACCGCAAAAAGCGCATGAAGCTGGCGCTTTTTATGTAAATACCAGTCTGTCAATTCAATCTGCTTCGGCAATTCCTCGCGCCTAAAGAACGTTTTCTTTATCTTTCCATGAAACCAATCTGTTTTCGTTCCGTCTAATGAGTGGATTAACTCAGGGTAGCATGTCCTTAGCATAGGAGATGTTCTTTTTGTAATCCCGATTATCTTTTCTATATCAAAACGGGAACCTGTGTGCGGCACTGTGTGCAAAAAGTGATAAAAAGAGGAGAACAATTCTGGCTTGAACAGCAATTGAGACAGCTGCTTTCCCAGCCTTATCCTTTCCTCCGCCTTTGAAAAGCGTTTCACTGAAATGCCGTAAAGTAACCCATTTGAGGAAGGAAAAATAACGGTGTTAAAATGCAACCAATCACTTAAATAAAAAGGAATCGTGTCAAAAACATTCTTTTTAAACGAAGGATTTTGTATAATAGGTGTTTGGATAGTGTTTTGTTCATTTATAATAAGGGCATACATTAGCCGCTCCGTATTTCGCTCATGCCAAAAACGGGTCCATTCTTCCGACATAAATTGTGAGACGCCAAACACATGCAGCAGATGAAACAGCGGTTTCCCGACTCTTTTTGACCAGTGGTATAAAAGAAGCTGCGGATAGGCATCCGAAAAAATAAGCCAGTTCGCTCTTTCATAGGCTAAAAAGAACCATTCTTGCTGTCTCTCACGGAGTCCAAGCTGAAACAGACTGCCTTTTAAGTCAGTCATTGACCAGCCGGCATTACGAGAAACGAAAGAAGCCAAAAGCGACCATTTGATTTCCGGATGACGGTCGTAAAATGCTTTATAAGCATTTGTTCTTGAAATGTTATCCGCGTTTTTTATTTTTGTCTGCCGCTCAATTCGGCTCAGAAGCTTTCTAATGGTCTGTTGTTCTTGCACGTTCATTCACTTCCGTCATGATTAGTTTAATAAGGAGGATGAGAAAGTGATTCGGTATCCTAACGGAAAAACATTTCAGCCGAAACATTCGGTTTCATCCCAAAACAGTCAGAAAAGGGCCCCGTCTTACAGTAATCGCGGAATGACCCTCGAAGATGACTTAAACGAAACGAATAAGTATTATCTGACAAACCAAATTGCCGTTATACACAAAAAGCCGACACCTGTTCAAATTGTAAATGTCCATTATCCAAAAAGAAGTGCCGCAGTGATTAAAGAAGCTTACTTTAAACAATCATCGACAACAGACTACAATGGGATTTACAAAGGGCGGTATATTGATTTTGAGGCGAAAGAAACGAAAAACAAGACCTCTTTCCCCCTGCAGAATTTTCATGACCATCAAATCGAGCATATGAAGCAGGTAAAGGCTCAAGACGGTATTTGTTTTGTTATTATATCCGCTTTCGACCAGGTTTATTTTTTGGAAGCCGATAAGCTGTTTTATTTCTGGGACAGAAAAGAAAAAAACGGCAGAAAATCAATTCGAAAAGATGAGTTGGAAGAAACAGCTTATCCGATTTCTCTTGGATACGCACCCAGAATTGATTATATTAGTATTATTGAACAGCTTTATTTTTCGCCATCATCTGGTGCGAAAGGTTGATTAACGAAAGGTTGAGATGTTATGTCAGATCAATTTAACAGCCGTGAAGCTCGGCGAAAAGCGAACAGCAAGTCGAGTCCTTCACCGAAAAAAGGCAAGAAACGAAAAAAGGGCGGATTGTTTAAAAAGACCCTTTTCACTTTACTCATTCTGTTTGTTTTAGGCGTAGTCGGCGGTGCTGTTACATTTGCCGTCATGGTTTCTGATGCGCCGTCCCTTGATGAAAGCAAATTGAAGACGCCTTATTCATCAACGATTTATGATAAAAATGGAAAAGAAATTGCTGAATACGGTTCCGAAAAGCGGTCCTACGTCTCAATAGATGAAATACCTGATGTCGTAAAAGAAGCCTTTATCGCGACAGAGGACGCACGTTTTTACGAACACCACGGGATTGACCCTGTCCGTATCGGAGGTGCCCTTGTCGCCAACTTTAAAGACGGCTTCGGAGCTGAAGGCGGAAGTACGATCACCCAGCAGGTCGTTAAGAATTCCCTTCTGTCCCATCAAAAGACGCTGAAACGGAAGGTACAGGAAGTGTGGCTTTCAATTCAGCTGGAGCGCAATTACTCTAAAGATGAAATTTTAGAAATGTATTTAAACCGGATTTATTTTTCTCCCAGAGCATACGGAATCGGAAAAGCGGCAGAAGAATTTTTCGGCGTCACAGATTTAAGCAAATTGACTGTGGAACAAGCTGCGACACTCGCGGGTATGCCGCAAAGCCCGACAGCGTACAACCCCGTTAAAAACCCGGATAAAGCGGAAAAAAGACGGAACATCGTACTCAGTCTGATGAAAAAGCAAGGATTTATTTCTGATTCTCAATACAACAAAGCGAAAAAAGTGGCAGTGAAAGACGAAGGCGTTGTTTCACAAAAGGAATATGAAAAAAACAATTCAAACAAATACAGCGCGTTTGTTGAAGAAGTCATGAAAGAAATTGAAGAAAAATCTGATGTCAATCCAGGTACTGACGGATTAAAGATTTATACAACATTAGATACAAAAGCACAAGACAAACTAGATGAATTAATGGACGGAGACACTGTCGGATTTACTGAAGGCATGCAGGGCGGTGTGACGCTTCTCGATACCAAAAACGGAGAAGTCCGAGCGATTGGTGCGGGACGCAATCAGCCTGTTGGAGGCTTTAACTATGCTACTCAAACTAAGGCACAGCCTGGTTCGACCATAAAACCGATTTTGGACTATGGACCAGTTATTGAAAATAAGAAATGGTCCACATACGAACAAATTGATGACTCAGCTTATACGTATTCTAACGGAAAACCGATTCGTGATTGGGACCGCAAATATCTAGGGCCTATCTCAATGCGTTACGCTCTGGCACAATCAAGAAATATACCTGCTTTAAAAGCATTCCAGGCAGTCGGTAAAGATACTGCTGTAGACTTTGCAAATGGACTTGGCCTTGGTTTAACAAAAGATAATGTAACAGAGGCTTATTCTATTGGCGGTTTCGGTGGGAACGATGATGTTTCTCCTCTGACAATGGCAGGAGCATACAGCGCGTTTGGAAATAACGGAACGTATAATGAACCCCATTTCGTAAAGTCTATTGAATTTAACGATGGCACAAAGCTTGACTTAACACCAAAATCAAAGTCAGCAATGAGCGATTACACTGCGTTTATGATTACAGATATGCTGAAAACAGCTGTTAAGACAGGTACTGGACAGCTTGCACAAGTACCTGGTGTAGAAGTTGCAGGAAAAACAGGGACGACCAACTTTGAAGAAAGTGAAATCCAAAGGTACAATATCGCAAGCGACGGCGCCCGAGATTCTTGGTTCGTTGGCTACACACCACAATATACAGCTGCCGTCTGGACGGGAATGGGAGAAAACGAGGCTGGAAAGAAATCACTTTCAGCTGAAGAGCAAAAAGTTGCAAAGCGCATCTTCGCCCAGCTCATTGCCGATGTCGATGACGGAAGCGGATCATTTGAGAAGCCTGACAGCGTAGTGGAAGCCACCGTAGAAAAAGGTTCTAATCCGGCAAAACTGGCAGGGCCAAATACGCCAAGCGATAAGAAGCTCACAGAGTACTTTGTTAAAGGCACAGCTCCTTCTACTGTTTCTAAAACATATGAGAAAGAAGAAAAAGAGGAAACAGCTAAACTGTCTGGTTTAAACGTGAAATACGATAAAGACAATCAATCTTTAACGTTAAGCTGGAATTATGACGGAGATGCGACCTTTGCTGTTAAGCAATCTGTTGACGGCGGCAGCTACTCGGAAATTCAAAACAGCTCTGCAAAAGAGGCAGTCATTTCGGGTGTGCAGCCAGGATCTGTGTACAAATTCGAGGTAACAGCCGTCAGTGATGATGGCAAAAGTACAGCTTCCACATCTTATGAGGTGCCAAAAGCTGAAGACGATGAAGATAAAAAAGACCAGCAACAAACGGATGATGAAAAACAAGATGATGAGAAGACTCAGGATGATACCCAAACTGATGATTCTCAAAAAGATGACGGTAAGACGGATCAAGATCAGACAGATGATTCAACAAATGATCAAGACAAAAAACAAGACAACACGAACACCAATCCGTCTGACAACAGTAACCAAGACCAATCTAACAATAGTAATAACAATAACAGTAATAACCAGGATACGTCGGATGGTGATTCGAACTCAGATACGAATGACTCAACAGGTACTGACACGAATAAAAATAAAACAGACACATCTAATAAAACACAAACAAACTCATCATCAATTGAAAAAACAAATTAACCAAAAAAGCCGTCACCTTTGGGGTGATGGCTTTTTTGGTACACAGTAAAAAACCTCCCGTTTTAACAGGAGGTTTTATCGATTCATCGCATGATATTTATAAAAATGCTTTTTCATTTCGGTAATCAGCTCATCAAGCTGAATAAAGCAATGGTATTGGGTCGGCTTAAGAAGAATAAATTCCACTCGTTCAGCCCAATTAATCGGCTTTGCGGGATATGATTTCTCCCTCAGTTCTTGCCAATCGAGCGATTGCACCGGCTCACCTGCTGTCCAATGTAACGAAACCAGCAAACACACAATGCCCTTTAACATTTCGTTTTGGTCACATCTCGATTTTCGTGTTTGAAAGACTGGGAGAAGTGATGCTTTGATGTCATCCCACACTTCAAATAAAAGCGGAACGTATTTCCCGCTGTCCTCCCATGGCAAATCGCCTTGTAATTCCGTGCAGAAATCAAAATACACGGGATTGGTCTGCAAGGTTTTCTTCATATCCGAGGAACTCTTCTGGCCAAGACTGCGCAAGTATTGCTCATAGGAAGCCAACACTTCTTTTGCTTGCGTCATCGTTTCACCAGTCCTTTTTTATCCCTCTTCTGCCCTTCTCTGCACAAAGAAAGCAGCGGACACTCCGCACAGCGCGGAGATTGGGCTTTACAGTGATATCTGCCGAAGAAAATAAGCCGGTGATGCGTAACGGACCAGTCTTCTTTGGGAACCTTGCGCATCAGCGTCTTTTCAACTTCCAGAACCGAGTCCTTCCACCTGCAAATGCCCAATCGTTTGCTGACTCTCTCCACATGGGTATCTACGGCTATGGCCGGCACGCCAAACGCAACGGATACCACTACGTTTGCGGTCTTTCTCCCGACCCCTGGCAGTTTGACAAGCTCATCGCGGTCTCTCGGCACTTCTCCGCCATAATCTTCAATAATCATTTTACTCAGCTTTTGAATATTTTTCGCTTTATTACGATATAAACCGATTGATTTAATATCTTGCTGAAGCTCTTCCAGCGGAACAGCCAAATAGTCTTCCGGCCGTTTGTATTTTTGGAATAATGTTTTGGTCACTCTGTTTACAAGTGCATCTGTACATTGCGCAGATAAAGCAACAGCCACCACTAATTCAAAAGGATTGGAATGAACCAGTTCACACTCCGCATGAGGAAACATGTCACCTATCTTGTCTAAACAGAATTCAATTTGTTTTAGATTTAACACGATTGTCACCTTTTCACTTTATTGTTCAAGCCAATTGTAAAAAGGAACCTGCCTTTTATACTCTTTTTGCTGTTCATTCTGCTTTGCTTGTACACGCCGGAATTTTTGGCTGTGTATTTTTGCCTGCTCCACAGTTTTAAGCCCGTTTTTCTTCCATTCAAACAAAATCCGGTCAATGTAGCGGAAACTGAGTTTTCCTGATAGTACAGCCTCTTTTAACGCGTGTTTGATCAGTTGTGCGTCATGCTGATCCTGGTCCTGCCAGATCGCCAGCGTTTCACACTCCAAAGGCGATAACGGCCTTGCGAACTCTTCCTCAAAAATGGTATAAAGGCTTTTTTGTTCCCCTTCTGCTTTTCTTTCCTGTGTTTGATTCTGTGCAAGCTGAATATACTCGTACAGTTTCCCCCATAAAGGCTGAAGAGAATATTTCTCAAATTTGATGCCGTTTTGATCCTCGCATTCTTCAATAAACAGAAAGCCTTTTTGAATAAACATCCGCAATCTGTTTGTGCATTCTTCAACAGAAATTGACATACCTTCCTGCAGCTGATTCGGTGTAGGAAAATATGATCCTTTTTCTAAATGCATTTTAATTTTTAACAGCAGAATAAGTTCTGTTTCATTAAGCCCAAGCTGTTTATAATGCGTAAGCAGAAGATTGGGGATGGTTGATGTTCCCTGCTCCTGCATATCAATAAATTGCTGTTTTTTCATCGTCACACCTCTTACTGTAAAGGATTGTGATTGCCCCTTTACTGTAAAAAGTCTCCCTTGCAGGAGACTCTTTTTTGTTTCATTTGAATGTATTACGGATACAGACGGTTTAACAGTCTTGGGAACGGAATCGTTTCACGAACGTGAGGCGCTCCGCTGATCCAAGCTACTGTCCGCTCTAATCCAAGGCCGAAGCCGGAATGAGGAACTGATCCATATTTTCTAAGTTCAGCATACCATTTATATGCGTCAGAATCCAGTCCATGTTCTTTAAGACGGGATTCCAAAAGTTCCATATCGTGAATCCGTTCAGACCCGCCGATGATTTCTCCATAGCCTTCCGGCGCAATCAAGTCAGCGCAAAGCACAACGTCCTCACGGTCAGAAGCCGGCTGCATATAGAACGGTTTTAAGGACGTCGGATAGCGAGTGATGAATACCGGTTTGTCATAATGTTCAGCAATCGCTGTTTCATGAGGCGCTCCGAAATCATCTCCCCACTCGATATCGTTAAAGCCTTTTTCTTTCAGAAATTCAATCGCTTCATCATACGTGATTCTTGGGAACGGGGCTTTGATTTGCTCAAGTTTTGACGTGTCTCTTCCCAATGTGTTTAATTCAATTTTACAATTCTTAAGAACTGATTGTACGATGAAAGAAACGTAATTTTCCTGTACTTGAAGGTTTTCTTCAAATTCTACAAACGCCATTTCCGGTTCGATCATCCAGAATTCGATTAAGTGACGCTTTGTTTTAGACTTTTCCGCTCTGAATGTCGGTCCGAAAGAGAATACTTTTCCTAAAGCCATTGCCGCAGCTTCCATGTAGAGCTGGCCGCTTTGAGACAGATACGCATCTTCATCAAAGTACTTTGTCGCAAAGAGTTCTGTTGTACCTTCAGGTGCGCTTCCAGTCAAAATCGGCGGATCCACTTTTACGAAGCCTTCGTTATTAAAGAATTCGTAAGTCGCGCGAATGATTTCATTACGGATTTTCATGATCGCATGCTGGCGCTTTGAACGCAGCCATAAATGTCTGTGATCCATCAAAAATTCCGTTCCGTGTTCTTTTGGTGTAATTGGATAATCGGTCGCTTCGTGAATGACTTCAATATCTGTCACAGCAAGTTCATATCCAAGCGGAGAACGCTCGTCCTCTTTGACAATCCCTTTTATATAGAGCGACGTTTCCTGCGTCACTGATTTAGCTGTTTGGAAAATGCTTTCTTCCACTTCCGCTTTTACTACGACACCCTGAATAAAACCGGTACCGTCCCGAAGCTGTAAAAACGCAATTTTCCCGCTTGAACGCTTATTAGCGACCCAAGCTCCGATCGTTACTTCCTCACCTACGTGCTTGTACACTTGGTTGATTGTTGTTTTCAACATATTTCCCTCCAAAACAAGAAAGACATTCGGAAGCTCATTGCCCCGCGAACTCTTTTATCATCACTTTATTATACCCGCTCTTAACTAACCGGGTCAATGCAGATAAAAAGCGGCTTTTCTGTCAGCCGCTTTTTGATCTGTTAGCTATGTTTTTCTACAAAACGCTTGATTCTTTCAATGGCTTTTTCAAGAAGATCTAACGATGTTGCATAAGAAAGACGGACATTCTCAGGAGAGCCAAATCCGGATCCTGGAACAATCGCAACTTTTTCCTCCTCGAGAAGCGCTTTAACAAATTCATCTACATCTTTGAAACCGCAAGAGTGAGCTGCCTCTTTTGCATTTGGGAACAAGTAAAAAGCACCTTCCGGCTTCACACAGCTGAACCCTGGGATTTCTATGAGCTTTGCATAGATCGTATTTAATCTATGTTCAAATGCTTCTCTCATTTCTTCCAATGGCTCAGAAGGCCCGTTATAAGCAGCAATCGCTCCGTATTGTGCGATTGATGTCGGGTTTGACGTGCTGTGGCTTGCAAGGTTCGTCATCGCTTTAATAATGTCTTCAGAGCCTGCCGCATAACCGATTCTCCAGCCTGTCATGCTGTGGGACTTCGATACGCCGTTTATAATGACCGTTTGCTCTTTCAGTCTGTCTGACAGCTGTGCAATGGAAACATGTTTCTTTCCGCCGTATGTAAGTTTTTCATAAATTTCATCTGACACAATCAAGATATCATGTTCAAGGCACACTTCACCGAGCGCAGATAGTTCTTCTTCCGTATACATGACACCAGTCGGGTTGCTTGGAGAGTTAATAACGATTGCTTTTGTTTTTTCCGTAATTGCATTTTTCAGCTGCTCAGGCGAAATTTTGAAGTGATTTTCTTCAAGCCCTTCTACATAAACAGGCTTTCCGCCAGCGAGTTTCACCTGCTCCGGGTAGCTTACCCAGTAAGGCGTTGGAATAATAACTTCATCTTCTTCATCCAAAATCACTTGGAAAAGGGTATACAGAGCATGTTTGGCACCAGTGCAGACAATAATTTGAGACGGTTTGTATTCAATATTCTGGTCGCGTTTAAATTTCTCTGCAATGCTGTTTTTCAGTTCAGCCAAACCACCGGAAGGCGTGTATTTCGTATGGCCCTCGTTCATCGAACGCACAGCGGCATCAATAATATGCTGCGGTGTATTGAAGTCAGGTTCGCCTGCTCCTAAGCCGATGACATCATGGCCTGCGGCTTTCAGTTCTTTCGCTTTCGCTGTGATTGCCAGTGTGGTTGATGGTGTTAATGCGGATACTCTTTTTGCCAGTTTCAACTTGAACTCCCCCTAATTCGTCTTAAGGCGTGATATTTTTGAGAATCTTTCCAGTTGTAAAGTCCACATAACTTAAACTGTATTGCCCTTCTTTGTCTAAGTACGTCACTTCCCAAAGCAGGACGTTTCCTTCTCTTGCCAGATGAACCTCTTTTTGCTTTGAAACCAGCCCTTCATCCTTTATGATTTTCGCCGCTTTGTCTTCAGAGATTCCCTCTTTCGCTTCTTTTGAGAGAATTTTTGCTTTTTTATCGGCAGGAACCCAGACATATAATGCAGTGCCTTTTTTATCCGTTCCCTTTACAACATAATATTTTTCTTTTCCGACAAATGTTTCGACTTGATCAACATTGGCGAGATCGGTTTCTTTTTTAGCTTCAGCAGCTGCTGCTTCGTGCCCCTCTTCCTTTTGTGCCATGGCTGATTTATAAATGCTTGCCGAGACAAGAAGTACTGCTAAAAAAATAATACCAAAAATGACGGTAAATATTAATGCTTTTTTTCTCATCTTCTCACCTACGTACGATAAATGGTAAAAACGGCTTGGTTTTTGTTTTCTTCATCCAGCGCAAGGCCGAACATCAGATTGTCTCTTTTCAATGTACGATTCAATGTGTCCACAATTTTATACAGATCATCAGAATGCTCTACATTAATTGTTGAAAGAATTTCGATTTTACTTTCCATTTTTTCATCCTCCAGTTTGAACAAATATTGTTAGTCATACTCCATTTCAGGACACGCCATACTAGTATCACAGAGCGGGAAATCCGCTTTTAAATAAAACACCATCCTACTCCCACACCGCAAAAGCCGCTTTATGCGGCTTTTATTCTTTTTCCCCTGCAACATAAGCTTCAAGCTCGCTGTCAGTCATTTCGGATACTGAGGTTGTCGGCAAGGCATCAAGAAACAGCCGGCCGTAACCAGCGGTTTTAATCCGTCTGTCCAATATCATAATCGTTCCCTTGTCTCCCGCAGAACGCAGCAAGCGTCCGATTCCTTGCCTGAAGGTCAGCACAGCTTCCGGTAATGACACTGTTTGAAACGGATTCTTTCCTTTTTTGCGGGCAAACTCACATTTTGCAGCATGAAGCGGGTGATCAGGGGACCGGAATGGGAGCCTCACGATCATTACTGTTGTCAGTTCATCACCAGGGAAATCAACGCCTTCCCAAAAATGATTTGTTCCGAGCAGGATCGCCTGATTGGATGTTTTAAAAGTCTTCATCAGTTTGCCGGGACTTCCGCCTGTAATCCCTTGTGCCAAGAGCTGAATGCCGGAAGCACTCATGTTATGCTTGAGCTCCTGGTGAACCTTTTTCAACATATCATGGGATGTAAACAGCACAAGAATTTTAGGCTGTTTTTCCTTTGCCATCAGTTCGATATAACGGGCTGTATCCTGTATAAATTCAGGTTGTCCTGTATCCTGAATTGATTTCATTTCCTTTGGAATCATCACCTGCATACGCTCATCGTAAGAAAAAGGTGACTCAATTCTCATTGTCCGCGGGAAAAAGTCACTCAGTCCCAGTCGTTCAATCATAAATTGAAAAGAACCTTCGACTGTAAGGGTTGCAGATGTCAGCACCACACTATTTTTGCGCGCGAAAAACTGATCAGCCAGAAGTTCACCAGGTTCAAGAGGCTGTGCGTAAATGGCCACTGCATTTTTCGCACCCTTTGCATCTATTTCAATCCAAACCGCTTCATCGTCATCAGACCCAAAGAAGAGCTTCTGCAACGTCTGACAGTAATGCTGCAAGCCTTTCATGCTTCTTTGGTATTCATCGGCTAAAAAGACGGTTTTGCTCTTCATACCCTTCAAATGTTTTTCCATCAGGGATGACTGCGCCTCAAAAAGCTGCTGCAAATGTGTCAGCATGGAACAAAGCCTCTCCGCACCATCTGTTAAGATCGACCAGCTTTTATCCTGGCTTTCTTTGTTCACCTTAAACACTAGACGGTTTAAGTCTTCTTTAGGTTTTCTTCGTTTGACAAAAGAATGTACAGAGCTGAAGAAAGCATCACTTTCTGCTTGAACATGCTGAAGCCACTCTTCCAATTCGAAAAATGAATCAACCGGCAGGCTGTTTCGCTGGAATAGCTGTCTCATCTTTTTTAGAAGTCCCTGCTCCTTCAGAGTGCCGATTCTGCTCAATTTCGTATGCAATTCTATGTACGTAGCTCTTTTCCCTAAATGTTCGCTTGCCGCACGTTCAAAATGGTGTGCTTCATCAATAATAAATGTGCCGCTTTCGGGAAGCCTTTTTTTCTGGCTGCCTTCATCGGTCAGCAAAAGAGAATGATTGGTGATCACCAAATCGGAACGCAAAGCAATCTGTTTGGCCCGCTCGTAAAAACCGATCACATGCTCACTGCGACTTCTTTTATAGGAGTCATCGTCATAAGCCAATCTGTCCCACAGCAATTTTCCGCCTGAAGGCAAATTCAGTTCCGCTACATCTCCTGTATTTGTCTCTGTCAGCCAAACGAGAAGCTGTGCCTTTGTCAGTACGGCATCATAATTATCATCTTCTTCATGAAGCACCTGCTCAAATTTATACAGGCATAAATAATGCGATTGCCCTTTTAAAATCGCCGCTGTTACCGGAAATGGAAACAGATCTTGGACAATCGGCAAATCCTTTGTGAGAATCTGCTGCTGTAAAAGCGTCGAATACGTGCTGATTATGACCGGCTTTTTTGATTTCTTGGCAAAAAGCGCAGCCGGAATAAGATAGCCAATCGTTTTTCCGATGCCTGGAGGAGCTTCAATCAGCGCATGCTCACGATTGGCAAACGCATCAGCCACCTCTCTCATCATCATCATTTGGCCGTCTCTTTTTTCATACCCAGGCATTAACTCTGACAGCGCTTTTTCATTTCCCGCTTCCCAGCTTTCGATCTCAAATGAGAAGTTCTCGTCCTCATTTATACGAACATCGATAGCTTCAGGTTCTCTGACAGAAAACGAAGAAAAGCGCGTATAGCCCGGTATCTCGGTATGTCTGTTTTCATTAATGAACATATCCAACAAATGCGTCAGATCACTGATGAAATGCTGCGAAAGCCTTCTTAACTGCTTTAATGTCGGATAAGGAAGCTGCCGCAGCTTTTCAAGGATTTCCAAAAAAATAAGCCCTGTCACTTCAGCATCGCTGTCAGCCCGGTGCGGCTGATCATGCCGCAGCTGAAGCTCCTCGCTTAATTCCGTCAGCTTATACCCTTCAAATCCCGGAAAAACAATACGTGAGAGCTCGACAGTATCAAGCACTTCACAATCTGGGAGCTGAAAGCCCGCCTTATGTAGCTCATACTTGACAAATCCAAGGTCAAAATGGATATTGTGTGCGACAAAATAAGCGCCGTCAAGCAATTGGAATACTTCTTCAGCAACTGCTTCAAATGGCTGTTCATTCTCGACCATTTGATTAGAGATTCCAGTAAGCTGCTCAATAAAAGCAGGGATTGATTTATTTGGATTAATGTATTTTGAAAACCGCTCAGTAATTTGTCCATTTTCGATTACAACCGCTGCGATTTGTATGATTTTATCGCCTTTCTTCGGCGAATTCCCTGTTGTCTCTACATCTATAACAACGAACCGTTGCTTATTCATTAAAATGGACACCTCAATTCTTGCATACGACAAAAGTGTAACACGTTTTGTACGGAAATGGAGCGGCAAAACCGTTTTACTCTCAAAATCTTAAAAGAAAACCCCCGATAAAGGGGGCTTTTCTTCTACAAAATTGTACGGGCTGGTTCGTTCCCCAGCATTTGTTCAATTTTGTTTTGATCATTCAGAACAGCCACTTTCGGCTCGTGGCTTGCCGCTTCTTGATCAGACATCATTTTGTAGGAAATAATAATGACCTTATCTCCTTCCTGCACAAGGCGTGCGGCTGCACCGTTTAAGCATATGACGCCGCTTCCCCGTTTACCAGGAATAATATACGTTTCAAGACGTGCTCCATTATTATTATTCACAATTTGTACTTTTTCATTAGGAAGCATTCCCACAGCATCAATGAGATCTTCATCAATTGTAATGCTTCCCACATAGTTCAGGTTTGCTTCCGTAACAGTTGCCCTGTGAAGCTTGCCGCTCATCATTGTTCGATACATATTATATTCTCTCCATTTCTCGAATATCAATAATGATATTATCTATTAAACGCGCTTTTGAAAAAGCAACTGCAACAGCGAGAATCATCTTTCCAGCAATTTCATTCACAGGCTCGAGTTCCGGATAGGAATAAAGCTCTACATAGTCTATGGTTCCGCTAGTCGTTTCAATGATTTCTTTTGCAGCTTTTATCACCGCTTCAGGATCTCTTTCACCGGCTTGGATCAGCTCCGCACTTGTTTGAAGGGCCCGATACAGCTTAGGCGCTTCTTTTCTTTCCTCAGCTGTTAAGTATACATTGCGAGAGCTTTTAGCTAAGCCGTCTTCCTCTCTGACCGTATCGACAGGAACCAATTCAATATCCATGAAGAAGTCACTGATTAACCCATCAACAACAGCTACCTGCTGCGCATCCTTTAAACCGAAATAGGCACGAGTCGGCTTGACTAGGTTGAAAAGCTTCGTCAGTACGATCGCGACCCCGTCAAAATGTCCTTCTCTTGAGCGCCCGCATAACACGTCTGTGCGTCTTTCTACATGAATCGTGACATTCTTTTCACCGGGATACATATCATGAGCATCTGGCGTAAATAAAATATCGACTCCGGCGTTTTCTGCAAGAGCTGCATCCCGCTCAATATCGCGCGGATATGCTTCAAAATCTTCATTAGGGCCGAATTGTGCAGGATTCACAAAAATACTCATAATAACGGCGTCGTTTTCTTGTCTTGCTTTGTCTGCTAAGGTTAGATGGCCCTCATGCAGAAACCCCATCGTCGGGACAAATCCGATTGACTTGCCCTCTGAATGATATTGTTTTATGGCTTCTTTCAACTGTGAAATATCAGTAATCTGTCTCATCTTATTTTCCCCCGTACAAGCCGTCCAGCACTGTCTGGTTCATTTGAAAGGAATGCTTTTGTTCAGGGAAAGCACGATGTCTTACATCCTGAACATATCCGCTGATTGCTGTTTCGATGGTTTCATCAATGCGCGTATATTGCTTTACAAATTTAGGTGTTCTCTCAACACCGTGGCCAATAATATCATGATAAACGAGAACTTGTCCGTCCGCTTTCACACCAGCACCGATTCCAATGACCGGTATGCTTAGCGTCTCGGCAATTTTGGCTGTGAGTTCTGCCGGCACACATTCCAGCACAAGCATCATAGCTCCTGCTTCTTCGCATTTTATACTGTCTTCTATTAATTTTTTGGCGCTTTGTTCGTCTTTGCCCTGTACTTTATAGCCGCCCAGTACGCCGACTGACTGCGGTGTCAAACCTAAGTGACTGACTACTGGAATGCCTCCAAGCGTCAATGCGCGAATGGATTCAAACACGCCTTCTCCGCCCTCAAGCTTCAGTGCGTCAGCTCCGCTTTCCTGAACGATAGCCGCTGCATTTTTCAGCGTATCTTCCTTAGATAGGTGATAAGACATAAACGGCATATCTGTCACAATAAAGGTATTCGGCGCACCCCTTTTAACGGCTTTTGTATGATGAATCATGTCCGCAACTGTCACACCGACAGTTGAATCAAGGCCGAGGACGACCATTCCAAGTGAATCACCGACTAAAATCATGTCAACTCCCGCTTGTTCAGCAAGTTTAGCTGCCGGATAATCATAAGCGGTCAGCATGACAATCGGTTCTTCAGACTCCTTCATTTTTAGAAAATCCAGTTTTGTTTTCATGTTTTCTCCTCCTCATGTTTAGAGGAGATGATCTGCCGTTTTCTTCTGCAAGCCAAAAAACCTTCCGTTACAACGAGAAGGATTCTTCACTTTCTAAAGTTCGGCGAGTTTCATCCCTCTGTCCCAGTCCTTTTTTGGATCAAGGCAGACTGCTGCAATGTCTATCTATTTTAATAATAGGTGCAGTTCGCAGGCGATACTGCCCAATGGAAGTATACCAAAATCAACGGGCTTGTACCAACACATTAGCCCAATTCGATATCGGCAGAATAGATTTTTTTAATGCCTTCGTTCGTTTCTAAAAGCAGAACGCCTTCATCATCTATACCTAACGCCTTCCCGTAAAAGGTTCCGTTTAACGTTCTGGCTCTCATATTAGTGCCAATACCGAGCGCATAGCTTTCCCATAAAAGCTTAATCGGCGTAAATCCGTGCGTCATATAATCCCGGTACCGTTTCTCAAAGCATAGTAAAATATGCTGGATGACGCCGGCCCGATCAATTTTTTCCCCAGCAGCTTGGCTGAGGCTTGTCGCGATGTCCTTCAATTCATCTGGAAAATCATTAGGCTGCTGGTTAACGTTAATGCCGATCCCAATGATCACTGAACGTACGCGGTCTTCTTCAGCCTGCATTTCCGTTAGAATACCGACTGTTTTTTTTCCGTTAATCAAAATATCATTTGGCCATTTAATATCCGTTTGGATGCCTGCTGCCTCTTCTATTCCCTGCACAACAGCTACTGCAGCAAGAAGAGTCAGCTGCGGTGTTTTTTGGAGCGGAATGTCAGGCCGCAAAATCAGGCTCATCCAAACACCGTTTCCTTCTTGAGAATGCCATACCCTAGACATTCGGCCCCTTCCGGCTGTTTGTTTGTCAGCCACCACGAGGGTGCCTTCCGGTGCGTTATTATTCGCGAGCTCATGAGCCGTTTTTTGCGTGCTTGAAAGAACGTCATGGTAAATAAGATGCTGGCCCATCACTTCCGTTTTTAATCCAAAACGAATTTCGCTTTCACTGAGTTTTCCGGGCTTTTTGATGAGCCGATATCCCTTTCTTCTAACGGCTTCTACTTCATAACCCTCTTTCCGAAGCTCTTCAATATGCTTCCACACAGCAGTTCTTGAACAGCCGAGAGCATCACTGATTTTTTGGCCGGAAATAAATTCATTGCCGGCCTGAGAAAATAATTCAATAAGGTCTTTTCTTAATGTTGACCGCATGTCTTCAGCCACTCCTCTATGTGTTTCTTTTGATTGGAGAGCTTCCCTGTCACAACAGCCTGCTCGATCCGCTGTAATTCTTCCGACACCCATTTTCCGGCCGGCTGGTTTCGAAGCGCAAGCAAGTCCTTACCCGTGATATCAAGATCCTTAAGGCTTTTGATCGGCAGGTTTTGATAAGTGTACTGAATGTCCTTCAGTTTCTTTTCATCCAGTTTTTCGTTTTGACGAAGCTGCGATATTTTGGCCGCTGAGAGCAGTGCTTTTTCCCCAGCTCTGTACATTGTCATTGCGTCAAGGCTCTGGCCAAACGTATCGGCAATGTGAATGGCTTCCTTGATCACTTTTCCCGGGAGCTTCCAGGCTTTCAGGAAAAGGGGCGCGTCTTTTAAAACTATGCCAAGGTTAATTAAAAGAGCAGCCCAAAGCTCCTCACGGGATGTTAAAGAGAAGAATGGAAACTCACTCGTTGAAATCAGGTTTTCTCGTTTATGATAAAAACCAGGAAGCTCTTCATACAATCTCGTTTGAATGAGCGTTTGAAGCGCCTGGCGAGAAGCTCTTCCCTTCAGCAATTTCTCGAACTCTATAGTTTTTCGTTCGACTGAAACATGGGAGAGGAGTGATTTTTCTTTCGCAATGGCTTCTTCTGTTTCCGGTGAAAGCGTAAAGCCAAGCTGACTCATAAAGCGTACGGCTCTCAGCATACGAAGCGCATCCTCTTGAAATCTATCCTCAGGCTTTCCAACGGTTCGAATCACTTTCTGATCAATATCTTTCTTGCCGCCAAAATAATCAAGCACCTTCCCGTCCGCTGTCATGGCCATCGCATTGATCGTTAAATCTCTTCGTTTTAGATCCTCTTCTAATGATGAGATAAATTGCACTTCTGACGGTCTTCTGAAATCAACATAATCAGATTCAGTCCGGAATGTCGTGACTTCATAGGTTTCATCCTCCCAGAGCACAATAATGGTCCCGTGCTCTTTGCCTACATCAACAGTTCGTTGAAACAGCCGTTCTACTTGATCAGGTGCCGCATCTGTCGCGATATCGACATCTCCGATCGTTCGTTTCATATAGCTGTCACGAACTGCGCCCCCGACAAAATAAGCCTGATGGCCCGCTTCGATTAAGATGCGGAGCACGGGAAGTGCTTTGATAAAAACTTTTTCCATGTGATCACTCCGGTTCTGCTAAATCGCCATAAATCTGTTCATACTGGCTGACAATTTTTTGGGAAGAAAATTCATTTTCAAGCATCTCTATTGCCGCCTTTGTAAAACGATTGCTTAGCTGTTCATCTTCTAAAATGCTCATCGCGCGGGCTGTTGCAGCCGCAACATCACCGACATCCACCAAAAATCCGCTCACATTGTTTTTAATAACCTCAGGGATACCGCCAATGTTTGTTCCGATACAAGGCACTCCGCAAGCCATCGCTTCAAGCAGGACAAGACCGAAGCTTTCTTTTTCAGATAGCAGCAGCTTCAAATCGCTAATAGAATAAAGCTCTTCAACACGGTCTTGATTTCCAAGCATTAAGACTTGGTCTTCCAAGCCATATTTTCTGATAAGCTCGCAGGCTGTCGATTTCTCCGGACCGTCTCCGACTAAAAGCAGCTTCGCTTTCGTTTTGCCAGCGATATTGCGGAACACACGGATGACATCCTGCACGCGTTTAACTTTTCTGAAGTTGGACACATGGATGACGACTTTTTCATCTGGTAAAATTCCATGTTTCTCTTTAATTGCCGCTGTGTTTTTCTTCAGATACACACGCTCGTCTATAAAGTTATAAATCGTTTCAATTTTTTTCTCCGGTTTAATTAAATCGTATGTTTCAGCCGCAAGCGCTGAGGAGACGGCAGTCACCCTGTCTGATGACTCAATGGCAAAACGGATCAGATCTTTTAGAGACGGATCATAACCTAACACCGTGATATCCGTGCCATGCAAAGTGGTAACAATGCCGATATTGCGTTTCAGCATTTGTTTTGCAAGATAGGCGCAAACGGCATGCGGGAGAGCATAGTGAGCATGGATAATGTCTAAATTCTCCCGTTCCGCCACCTCTGCGATTTTGCTTGCCAATGTCAAATCATACGGAGGATACTTAAAAACAGCATATTGATTAACCTCAACTTCATAAAAATGAATATTGGGATGATATGTATTCAGTCTAAACGGAATGCTTGATGTGATGAAATGGATTTCATGTCCCTTTTCAGCAAGCTGCTTCCCCAGTTCTGTCGCAATGATACCTGAGCCTCCAACGCTCGGATAGCATGTGATTCCTATTTTTAGTTTTCTCATTGTTCGCCCCCAAGCACATCATGATCAAGCATCAGCATCCGTTTGGAAAAGAAACCTTCGGCATACTCCACGCCCGCTTCTTTACCGTAAAGCTTTTCTCTCGCTTCAACGATTTCAATATACCCATTCGTCAGAGGAGTAGAAACGGAATCCTTTGACGGGATAAACTGGCTTTTGTAGGCGTTGAGGCTTTGTTTCTTTGCCTCTATTGTATCCGAGATATCAATAACAAAATCCGGCTGATGAAAACCATTTATCATATAATAGTAAACCTTGCTGACTTTATGCGCCGGAAGGCTTTTTTCGTCTTTATATTTATGGATTCCGGCGGAAAAGATCGCTTCTTCCACCAGTGCAGCCGCATTGCCGTGATCCGGATGGCGATCCTTTTTATACGGCATAAAAACCGCTTTTGGCCGACAGGTTCTGATGACAGTGACAATCGACCGAATTGCCTGATCACTCATTATTAGGCCGCGGTCTGGAAGCGTTAGCTGAATTCTTTTATCTGCGCCTAATATGCGGGCTGCTTCAGCTGCTTCTTCTTTACGCAAACTGACCGTACCGTTAGAAGAGAGTTCCGCTTCTGTCAAATCGCATATCATTACTTTTTTTTCCTGTTTGACAAACTTCGCTATTGTGCCGCCCATTCCGATCTCGACATCATCACTGTGGGCGCCAAAAGCAAGAACGTCAGCATTATACATTCGGCTCTTCTCCCCGAAGAAGGTCACGGAATTCGAAAACACCTTCATCAAGTGTGCGGACGAGAATTTCCGCAGTACCCATATTTGTGGCGAGCGGAATGGAATACACATCACATAACCGGATTAATGCCGAGACATCCGGTTCATGCGGCTGCGCGGTCAGCGGGTCGCGCAAAAAAATGACAAGATCGAGTGCATTGGCAGCGATCAGTGCACCGATTTGCTGGTCTCCCCCTAAAGGGCCGGATTGAAAACGTTCAATTTTAAGACCTGTCGCCTCTTGAATTTTCAACCCTGTGGTTCCGGTTGCGTATAGATCATGATTCTTTAAAATATCCCGATAGGCAGTCGTAAATTGAACCATATCCTGTTTTTTCTTGTCATGCGCGATCAAAGCAATTTTCATTGTTTATCCCCCCGTCTAATCAATGATATTTTCTAAACCGTACACAAGCTGATCAATCTTCATGACTTGTTCGACTGACAGTTTAACGCCTGACATGAAAGAAGCACGGTTATAAGAATCATGGCGTATCTGAAGCGTTTGGCCATCCATGCCGAACATGACCTCCTGATGCGCGATCAGTCCCGGAAGACGGACGCTGTGCAAGCGAATGCCGTTTTGCTCCGCTCCTCTTGCTCCTGGGAGAATTTCTTTTTCATCCGGATGTCCTTGCTGCTTTTCTTTACGGACTTCTGAAATCATTTCCGCTGTTTTAAGCGCAGTTCCGCTTGGTGCGTCAAGCTTCTGGTCATGATGAAGCTCAATAATCTCAACATCCTCAAAATAGTTGGCAGCCATTTTTGAAAATTTCATCATCAGTATCGCACCGAGCGCAAAATTTGGCGCAATGATGGCTCCGATCCCTTTTTCTTCTGTTAAAGACGTGAGCTCTTTTAAATCAGCTTCTGAGAAACCGGTTGTTCCGACAACTGGACGGACTCCGTGCTCTAATGCAATTTTTGTATGTACTTTTCCGATTTCGGGCGTTGTTAAATCAATCAAAACATCCGGTTGTGTTTCTGTAAAGCAGGCATGGATATCTGTGTAAATGAAAGCATCTGACTCAACAGGCATCACATCAGATAATTTTTGCTGATCGTATGTATGGTCTATGGCCCCGACAAGGTCAAAATGAGGTGTTCGTTCTGCCAATTTAACAGCTTCCTGCCCCATTCTTCCACGCGGTCCCGCAATGACTACTTTAATTGTTTCGTTTGACATCTCGATCTCCTCTACTTTCCTTCTTCTTTTCTGGTCCAGCGATCTTTATCTCTTGTATTAAATTTATGCATGACTCGGTCGTGGGCTTCCTCTAAAGAGATATCAAGGGAGTTGGCTAAACAAACCAATACAAATAGCACATCGCCCATTTCCTCTTCCATGCTTTTATCATCTTCAGTCGCTTTTTTTGGTTTTTCTCCATAACGGTGATTCACTTCTCTGGCAAGCTCGCCCAGTTCTTCAGTCAGCCTCGCCATCATGGCCAGCGGGCTGAAATATCCTTCTTTAAATTGGCCGATGTAACGGTCTACTTCAGCCTGTATGTCTTTCATTGTTTTATCACTCACTGAACGAAACCTCCTATCATCCTCTTACATGTTAGCTAATTCAGATACGTTTGACAAATGTTTAAGCACGTTTGCTGTTTTCTTTTTCATCCACTATAATATAAACGCTATCTAATGGAAGGAAAAGGGGTTTTGTGTGATGCTTGGAGAAATTAGATTAAAAAACATATTTTTTATTTTAATCGGAGCGGCAATTTTTTCATTTGGCTTGGTTCATTTCAATATGCAGAACAATCTGGCTGAGGGCGGTTTTACAGGTATTACACTTTTGCTTTATGCCCTTTTCCACATCAGCCCCTCTATCTCGAACCTGGTGTTGAACATTCCGATTTTTTTTATTGGCTGGCGTTTGCTCGGCAGGACAATGTTTGTTTATACCCTTGTCGGCACTGTAGCATTGTCTTTGTTCCTCAGCATCTTTCAGCGATATGAAATACATATGCCCCTTCAGCACGACTTAGCGCTCGCCGCTTTATTTGCCGGCGTATTCATCGGAGCCGGACTGGGAATTATTTTCAAGTTCGGCGGAACGACAGGCGGTGTTGATATCATCGCACGTTTAGTGAATAAGTATTTTGGGATCCCGATGGGCAGAACGATGTTTGCTTTCGATGCCTGCGTCATCATTTTGTCTTTGCTTACTTATCTCTCCTATAAAGAAGCGATGTATACGCTGGTAGCTGTATTTGTAGCGGCAAGATTAATCGATTTTATTCAGGAAGGCGGATACGCTGCTAAAGGCGCTACGATCATCTCTTCGAAAAACGACCTGATTCAGAAAAAGATTCTTGAAGAAATGGAACGAGGCGTCACCATTTTGAAAGGACAAGGTTCCTACACAAAAGAGGATATAGATGTACTTTATTGTGTGGTGCCGAAAAACGAATTGGTGATGCTGAAAAGCGTGATTAACTCCATTGATCCCCATGCCTTTGTAGCGGTAAGCGATGTTCACGATGTGCTCGGAGAAGGATTTACGCTTGATGAAAATAAAAATCCGCTTCCGCGCTGACATGTAATAGAAAAAAGGCGGCTGACCGCCGCCCCTCATCCTTATTTAGGGTAGTCCCTTTTTTTCAGCTTGTTTTTTTCCGCCTTGTACTTTCTGTAACCGACATAGGTAAGAGCAGTAATGATGATACTGCCGGTTGTAATCATCACCCAGAGTAAAGACGGATCGGCATCATCCTCCTCCACCCTGTCAAACACATTTTTCAGGTCATGCTGAAGAAGGGAAAGCCGTTCAAGCTTCGTGCTCTCTGTCATTTGCTGAAATTCCTCTTGCTCAATGACGTCTATATGTTTTCCGACTGTTTCAAGCTGATCCTCTGATACATCGATTGTAAGACTGGGGTAAATCAAGTCATATAAACTGATAAATTCATTCCATTTTTCATGAAAGCTTGTGCTTCCATTCTTTTGGACATCTCGCTTCAGCTCAGTAAAAGCTTCCATAATCGGTTTTTCCAGTGAGCCCCATAGCGGGTCAGACCGATTGTCAACCGCATCCATCAGCATCCTGAACTGCGCGGCTGCTCTGAGTTTTTGTGTGTCTGATGTATCAGCTTGCTTTAAACTCCGAACCATATCATTATAGCCCAATGTGATTTGACGAATTTGGGCTCCCGTTAGCATGGGGTCTTGCTGTTTTTTCTCAGCGGATTTTAATGTTTTTTCAAAATACTCCAAGACTTGAAGCGCCTCTTCATATTTCGCCTGTCGGGTCATTTGAAAGACTGTATCGGATAAATCATTCAATTCCTCGAGGCTTCCCCGCTCTGCAGCCTTGGCATTTCCATTATAAAAAATAAGTGCAATCAACAAACAGATCGTCAGCTTTCGTTTCATGCAGGTCCCTCCCACTCTCTCTCCTTACAGAATATGAAGAAAGGGACAAGGATAGACCAACATTGTCTTTACATCAGCTCAAGCTTCGTTTGCTTTTTTGAGACCACAAGAAAGTAAGCAAGCGCGATTGAGAAGATGCTTAGCCAAAATGTTCCGTATCCTATTTCAGTCATATAATCAGAAAGCATTGAATATCGCGGCATCATATCAAACAAGTAGTCAATGACATCGTTATGCAGTGTCCAGACTGCAGCAATTGCAAGATGCCAAAATGAAAAACGAAAATACGGACTGTATAATACGCCTTGAACTGCCATTGCAAAATGCGAAGCAATTAGCATGTAGCCCTCCCACGGCAAGTCACCAGTTACTGCAAGCACAAGAAAATTCATAGCCACCGCCCATAGGCCATACTTTACGAGGGTAACTAGCGCAAGCGCCTCAAAGAACGGAGCATTCCGTTTCATGAGAAAGGCAAGCAGCACAAACAGAAAGAAAAACGTTGCTGTGGGACTGTCCGGAACAAAAATCAGGAAACGGGCCGGTGTCTCCAAAAGCTGCGGCAAGTACCAATAGTAGCCGTAAACCGTTCCCAGAAAATTAATGGCTAAGACAAGAATAAGCATCGGCCGCTGCCCTAATACATATTGAAACCATTTCACATCGAATCAACTCTCAGTCTGTAAAAATAATATGTCCATATAAAAAAGCTGACGCCGGGTCAGCTTTTGATAATAAAAGTATATCCTTCCATTTGACAATTCACAATACGTTATTTTGCGGTTGTTTCAGAAATAAATTTTGCAAGTTCTTCGAGTTGCTTATCATTTCCTTTGAACACACCCGCCGGCATTTTGCCTTTCCCTTCTACAGCTATTTTTTTGATTTCATCCGGTTTCAGCCCGCTGTCAACCAATGAAGGCCCGGCCGCTCCTCCCTGAAGGTTATCCCCATGGCAAGAAATACAGCCCTGTTCCTTAAAAACCTTATATCCTTCTGCATTGGTGTCAATGTCGGCTTCTTTTGTAATTTTCCCCTGTTCTTCTGCCTTGGCCCAGTCATGAGTAGCAACTGACTGCCACGTCAAAAATACAGCAGCGGAAATGGCCAGAAGCATCATACCGACAGCGACCGGACGCTTCCACGGCCTTCTTTCTGTCCCTCTGTCTAGGAATGGAGCCAATAGCAGGGCCCCAAAAGCGAGACCTGGCATAATCATGGCGCCGACCACTGTAAAGCTTCCAGCGGCGTATTCATATTTCAACAGCTGGTATAAGAAAAGAAAATACCAATCCGGCAGCGGAATATAACCAGTATCAGTCGGGTCCGCCATCCGCTCCAAAGGCGGCTGATGCACAATCGTCAAAACGAGAAAACCGATGAGAAAGACAGCTCCAACCATCCATTCCTTTAACAAGAAATTTGGCCAGAAAGCCTCTGTTTTACCGGGATACTCCGAATAATCCTTCGGTATATTCGGCTTTTTTTCAGCCGGTATCCTTGAGTCGCCTACAAATTTCATCCCTTTGCCCCGGTGCATGTCATCCCCTCCCTTTTATTCGCAGATCAAGAGTTTAAAGCGGTCCTGAAATCCCCTGCTTCCGGATCATAATAAAATGTGCAGCCATCAGCCCGAACAATGCGGCAGGAAGAAAAAATACATGGATCGCAAAAAACCTAGTCAGCGTTTGGGCGCCTACAATATCCGGATGCCCTGCAAGGAGCGTTTTAACTTGCGTTCCGATCAAAGGCGTGGCTTCGGCGATCTGCAGCCCGACTTTTGTTGCAAACAGAGCCTTCATATCCCAAGGAAGCAAGTAGCCTGTAAAGCCAAGACCGAGCATAACAAAAAAGATCAGCACACCGACAATCCAGTTCAGCTCGCGCGGTTTTTTATACGCGCCTTGGAAAAAGACCCTCAGCGTATGTAAAAACATCATCACAATGACCAGGCTCGCACCCCAGTGGTGCATCCCCCTGACAATCTGGCCGAATGCCACTTCATTTTGCAAATAATATACCGATTCCCAGGCATTTTTGATATCAGGCACATAATACATCGTTAAAAACATTCCAGATAATACTTGGATAACGGTTACAAAAAACGTCAGTCCCCCAAAGCAATACACAAACGCAGAGAAATGATGGGCGGGATTCACATGTTCCGGTACTTCGTGATCGGCAATATCCCTCCACATCGGTGTAATATCAAGCCGCTCGTCTACCCAGTCATAAATTTTGTTCAGCATGTCACCCTTCCCCCTTAGGCTTTGCTTTTCCAAGATACAGGAAGCCGTCTTTTACTTCTTGCTCATAATGATCAAGAGGCGCAAGCGGCGGCGTGCCAGGGACATTGGTGCCGTCCTTTTCATAGAGTCCGTAATGGCATGGACAAAAGAATTTATTCGGGTTTTTAGGATCACTATTCCAGTTCACCGTACACCCTAAATGTTTACAAATTGGCGAAAGTGCTACAATTTCATCCCCGTTTTTGAAGACCCAGGCTGATCTTGACTCTTCTGACTCATACCAGGCATCGACTTGATTAATTTTAAAATCAAAGCGCTGCGGCTCTTTTGTCAACTCATCAACGCTGACAACCTGAACCATATCCTGCTTCCCTGTCGATTTTAATACCGGGTCGAGTGCGAAGCGAACCATAGGCATGAGCATACTAGCCGCCATAAAACCTCCTACGCCTGTGAGCGTGTAATTCAAAAATTGACGTCTGGATATATCATGTTTTCCGCCCATCTCTTCTCCCCCCTCTAGGTCACCCCTGCAAACTGACTAAAATAGAAAATATTGCAATAACTCTAGACACCCTCATAATATATGAATCTCTCAGCAAGGTCAATATAGCCAAAATATTGTTCATAAGGAAATGTAAGTGTTTTTATGAAGTGCTCCATAACTGTAACAAAACGTTCAAAATTTCAGCAGTGCGTTCATCCAATATTTTTCTTTTTAAAGAGTCATTTAAATGCTCTAATGGAACAGACGGTGTAACAATCATTTTGCCTAACGCATCCTCAGCTCTCCAACTTTCGTCAGATGTGAGCAGGACAACATGCGGAAATTCCGTTATCAGCTCTTCCCGCAAATCCTTAAGCCCTTGAACGGTTATTTCATTTCTATCAACATATGTATAAGGCGGAAGTAAATATACCCGTCCCTTTAACTGCCTTTCAAGTTCTTCTGAGAGAAGCTGCGTAAACTCGCCTTTCTCCGCCGCCATTTTAAAATGGTTATTAACCCTTATGTTAATTAATGGTATGACAGCGGTATCAATGTAATCCTTAGCTTGTAAATAGTCCTTGGCATCAGTGATTCTCCACCTCATCGTTCTCCCCCTTTACGGCAACAAGCCTTGCAATTCACTGCAAGGCTGGTCATATTATGTGAGCTGATTTAATTGGCGCGATAATTGTTCAAATGCCTCTTTATCATGACGATCTAACGCGTCGTCAATGTCTTTTAATAATTTTTCTCTTTGGAATGTGGAAATAGCGTGCTCTAAAATCTGTTCCGCCAATCCCTGATCTTTTTTATTCTCAAAAAGGTTTTTCGGAATATGCGGGTTGGACTCCAGCACCGCCGCATATTCAGGTGAGCTGTAAGCCGAACGGAAATTAAGCTGGATAAACAAATCCTGCTGTTTATTTAATCTAATATCATGAAAAGATTTTTCCGCGTCGGTAGTCATGACATTCTCTTTATAGAACCGGAACGGAACTTCTTCAACACAATGTGTTGACATTATAATGCCTCTCGGGCAAAATTCAGCCTGCTCCACAAAATGAACCTTCTCCATGAGAGAATCATGGCTCATTAAGTAGTTCAAGATCCAAACGCACTCTCGGCGCTTTAACTGATAATGGTTTAAAAACCAACGGATAAAATCTTTTTTCTCATTGACAGAAACAGGGGTCTGCATGTAATTCCCTCCTCTATCGTTCGTATAATCTATATACTTATATGTTCCACATGAATGGTTAATATTCCTGCTTATCTAGAAAATTCATCCTCGATTCGCAAAATCGTTTCTTCAAGCTCTTCATTGGCTCCGTCCATTTCAAGAACCTTTTTCAAAAGCGGCAGCGCTTCTTTTTGAAGGCCTTCTTCTAATAGGAAGCTTGCGTATTCATATAAGAAATCTCTATCCTCCCGATAATGAAGATAGGCAGCCTCAAAGGATTGTTTTGCTTCCTCGTATTGCTCTAATTCAGTATATGCGCTTGCAAGATACCAATTGTATTTCGGATCTTCTTCACCGTAGCTTCGAACCTCTTGAATAAGATCAATGATCTGATCATAATCCTCTTCTTTGTGATACACGGCAAGAAGTGTATGAAGCGCCTCGACAAAGCCCGGATCAAGCGCAAGCGCCTCCTGAAGCAGCTTTTTCCCCTCTTCTGACTTCCCGATTTTTAAGGCCATTTTGGCGGCATAAAGGAAAAGTTCTTTGTTATATTCATCATATCTGATCCCCTCTTTTGCCGTTTTTAATGCCTCTTCATACATCCCTTCAGCTTCATAGCTTTTCGAGAGCGGCATATAAAGTGAAGTATAAGATGGATCAAGCTCCTTTAAATCAGACAGCTGCTTAATAGCTGTTTTCACAAGCCCCGCCTGTAAGGCTGTAAAACCATAGCCGAAAATCGTATTAGGATCAGGATTCTCATCGACAGCTTTCTCATACCATGGAATGGCATCCTCAAATTCACCTGAGGCACTTAACGATTCTGCCAGTCTTTGATGGACATTAACGCCTCCGATCTCACTCTGCTCCTCAGCCGTTGTTTTAAAATATTGAACCGCTTTTGCATAGGCTCCCTGAGCAAAGTAAAGTTCTCCCAGTGCAAAATCAATAACAGGTTCATTGTCCAGAATGGACTTTGCCTGTAAAAGCTTTTGTTCACTGACTTCGAATAACCCCTGCATCTGATAAAGATCCGCCATAAGCAGCAAACTTTCCGGATATGATGGATCTGTTTCCGGAATAGTCTCCAGCACAGCGAGGGCTTTTTCTTCTTCGTCAATATCTATTAAAAGTTCAGCGTAGAAATTCGTCAGTTCTGTTTCATTTGGATATAAATCATGTAGATCACTAATCAGTGAAATTGCTTTTTCTACATCGCCCCACTCGTAATAAAGCTGGGCTGCAATGGCTTTATCTTCATCATGCAGCTGTTTTTCAGCCTTCGAGAGCGTGTTGAGGCCTTTTTCTGTTTCACCTGCTTCAACTAATTTTATGGCTTCTTGAATCAATGTATTCAAATCGGACCGGTCCTTTCTTTTCCTATACAACATCAACCATACAAAAAAGCTTTATTTGTTCGGGTTAATCTTATCATAATTCAGACGAATGCCCCCGGCAAATAAGATGCTTCTGTACGGAAGGGAATTATTGAGTCTTATTAGTTTACCAAAAGATCTTGAGATAGAAAATGAAAAAAGGAAGATCGCCCTCTGTACAGTAAAGCAGCTCTTTGACCTGCCGGCTTGTAAGTAAAGCACATCCCCCCTTTTTGTTTTTCTATCCCCTCTATAAGACAAGCTATGTTTTTTCGCCTCGAATTATGATCTGCATAAAAAATCCTGAAGTAAAACTTCAGGATTTTTTCGAAAGCTTATTTAAATGCTCGAAGAAGGTTGGATAAGAAACGTGAATGGCATCCGTGTGCTCGATTTCAATCGGCTCCTCCGTTATACAGGAAGCAATACCAAGCATCATTCCGATTCGATGATCTCCGTGGCTGGACACTGCCGCGCCGCCTTTCAACGTTTGTTTGCCATAAACCTTCATTCCATCTGCTGTCGGTTCAATTTCAGCACCCAGCTTGCGAAGCTCAGAAACAACAGTATCAATACGGTTTGTTTCTTTCACTTTTAGCTCTGCCGCGTCCTTAATAACGGTAGTTCCTTCCGCCTGAGTCGCAAGAAGCGCGATGATAGGGATCTCATCAATTAAACGCGGAATGATATCTCCTCCGATTTCAACTGCTTTTAGAGATGACGTTTCTATAATCAAATCTCCATAAGGCTCTGCACCGCTATCAGCAGATGGTTTGATTTCAAGTTTTGCCCCCATGTTTTGAAGGACGTCAATAATACCTGTCCGAGTCGGATTTAAACCTACGTTTTTCAATACAATTCTGCTGTTTGGAACCATCGCGCCAGCAGCAAGGAAAAACGCGGCTGAAGAAATGTCTCCAGGAACAAAAATATCAGCAGCTGTCAGTTTCTGGCCACCAGCTATGGAAACACTCGTTTGATCTTCAGAAAGCTTAACGCCAAAAGCAGAAAGCATCCGCTCAGTGTGGTCCCGAGATTTATGGGGCTCTGTGACAGTTGTTGTGCCCTCAGCCTGTAATCCGGCCAGCAAAACAGCAGATTTAATTTGCGCGCTTGCAACAGGTGATACATAATCAATTCCTTTTAATGAAGCGCCGCTCACTGACAGCGGTGTAAACTCTCCGCCGGCTCTGCCGTCGATTTTAGCCCCCATTTTTTTCAAAGGCTCAGTCACACGCTTCATTGGGCGCTTCGCAATGCTCTCATCTCCGGCTACCGCGCTGTAAAAAGGACGGCCCGCCAATATTCCGAGCATCAGGCGAATGGTTGTACCTGAATTTCCGACATCTAAAAGGCTTTCTGGCTCTTTCAGGGCATCGATTCCTTTTCCGTGAATCACGACATCGCTGCTGCTTTGCTCAATGTGAACACCCATTTTTCTAAAGCAATCGATCGTGCTCAGACAATCTGCTCCCGGCAGAAAGTTTTTAACTGTTGTTGTGCCTGCCGCTAGCGCGCCAAACATAACAGAGCGGTGAGAAATGGATTTATCACCGGGAATATGTATTTCTCCATGTAAGGTCTGCACTTTTTCTCGTTTCATTTTTTCCACCTCAATCAGCATAAAAAGTTTCATATTCCGCCCGGGCTTCAATGCATTGTTCTGCCCTTTTGCGGTCGTCATCAGACTGAAAACTGATCCTTAAAATCCCGTTAATATCCTCTCGTGTTTCGATAATGCGGATATTCGTGATACTGATGCGCTCCGCAGCTAAGATAGCTGTTATCTCGGATATTACACCCGGATGATCGGGTACATCCACATATAAATCATAAAATGCAGGTATCGCTCCCTTCTGCCGAAGCGGCAGCCCGTCGCGATAATCCTTGGCGGTTTTAAAATAACGAAATAGATTTTCCGCATCTTCTTGTTCTACATATGTACGGATCTTGTCAATTTCACGAATCCACTCATCAAAACGGTCTAAGATTTTATCTTTATTATGTAATAAAATATCCCGCCACATTGCCGGGCTGCTTGATGCAATCCTTGTAATATCTCTGAATCCGCCGGCAGCAAAACGCTTAACAAGCGGATACAGGTTTTCCGAATGATGGGTTTGGTGAACAAGACTGGCTGCTACAATATGCGGAAAATGACTGATTACACTTGTAACGCCATCATGCTCCTCGGGCGACATTTCCACGAAATGGGCATTCGTCCCCTTCAGCAGGTTTTTTAACTGTTCCACAGCTTGTTTGTCCGTTTTCTGGCCTGGCGTTAAAATATAAAATGCATTTTCAAACAGGAACTCCTTCGCAGCGGCCACTCCTGATTTATGTGAACCCGCCATCGGATGTCCTCCGACAAATTGATAGCGGCTAGGCAGCACTTGATCAGCGTAATCAACCACTTTTTGCTTTGTGCTTCCTACATCCGTAATCAAAAGCTCATGTTCAATTCCTGAATGAGCCAGCTCTTCAAGCATAACCAGTGTTTGTTCAACAGGTGTCGCAATGATTACTGTAGCTGCCTCTTTCGCACCGCTAATAAACGAATCAGCACGATCGTCTATCACACCTAATTTTAATGCCGCTACCGCCTGTTCATCAGAGATGTCGATTCCGATAATCCGTTTGCCGGGATGATTTTTTTTGATGGCTAGGGCAATCGAACCGCCTATCAATCCGAGACCGGCGAGCAATATTGTATCTTTCATTTGATTCATACGTCATCACCTGGTTTATAGACTAAAGAGGTGATATTTGATCACCTCTTATAAAATTTCAGCTAAAATGGCAAGTATTTCTTCATTTTGCTCTTTTGTTCCGATCGTAATCCGGAGTGATGTCGGGAAACCTAAAGCATTTCCTGACCGGACGATATAGCCTTTTTCCAGCAGAGCCTGAAACAGTTCATCAGCAGGACGTTTAAAGTCAATTAACACAAAATTTGTCTGTGAAGGGTAGCACTTTAAACCATGAGTTTTCGCAAAATCATAATACTGCTGAAGGCCTGCATTATTTTGCTCGACACAGGAAGCAATAAACGCTTGATCATCAAGTGCGGCAATCGCCGCAGCCTGGCCCAGACGGCTCGTATTAAACGGCTCTCTCGCCGGCTCAATCTGGCGAATCAGGTTCTCGTCAGCAATTCCGTATCCGACTCTGAGCGCTGCCAGACCGTATGCCTTTGAAAATGTGCGCAAAATCATCAAATTGGAATACTTGCTTAAGAGCGGCACAGTTTCCGGGTAATCCTCTGCTGTTACATATTCATAATATGCTTCGTCAAGAACGACAAGGACACGAGAAGGAACGCGCTCCAGAAATGCGAGTAATTCTCCTTCAGATGTATAAGTGCCAGTCGGATTATTCGGGCTGCATATCCAAACGACTTGTGTCTGTTCGTCGATGGCTTCTAACATGGCGTCTAAATCATGTGAGCCGTCGGGACGAAGTGCAATTTCACGTACTTCAGCACCTTCAATAACCGCATTATGTTTATATTGCGGAAAAGTCGGAACAGCAGTGATCGTATTGGTTTTATTGTTTAGAAATGCCCGGCAGATGATCTGAATGATTTCATCAGAACCGTTGCCGAAAATAAGTGATGTTTCGCTGACATCGAGGTGCTTACTGAGCCTTGTCCGCAAAGCGGCGCTATACCCGTCCGGGTAAAGGGCTAGCTGTTGAATCTCATGATGAAGCGCCTCTTTTGCAGCCTCTGAACAGCCGTAAGGATTCTCGTTTGAAGCAAGCTTCACAACTTTATCCAAGCCATATTCTGATTTCACTGCTTCAATCGGCTTTCCAGGCTGATAAGGCTTCAGCTGTTTTAAATGTTCTTTGATACGCAAATCAGTCACCTCATTTTAAACTGTACAAGCCGCCAAACGCCATTGCATAATCCTCAAACTCCTGCAGCGCCTGATTTCTCGTTTCAGCGCTGATGAGCCGGTCCTTTAATTCTTCTATTTTTCTGACGAGCGCGCTTCCCACTACGACACCGTCACTAATTTCATTCATCTTTATGACCTGTTCACGGTTTGATATACCGAACCCTACAGCGACCGGAACAGTGCTGAGATTCTTCACTGTCCGAATGAACGGGTACACGGATGAATTGAACTCATTGCGGACACCGGTCACACCCAGAGAAGACACACAGTAGACGAAGCCCTCGGCTTGTTCAATAATGGTTTTCAAACGGCTTTCGCTTGTCGGCGCAACCAAAGAAATATACGTCACCTCATGGCTTTTACATTCCTCTTGAAGGCTGGCGCTTTCTTCTAGTGGCAGATCCGGAACAAGCAGACCGTCAATATGATTTTCCCGCAGTAAAGCGAAAAAGTATTCTTTGTTCAATTGTAACACAGGATTATAATACGTAAAGAGGATAATCGGAATATTCACTCCGTTTTTTTTCATTTCTCCGCCTAATTCGATTGCCTTTACGATATTCATTCCTTGATCAAGTGCCCGCTTTGAAGCCCGCTGGATCACCGGACCGTCTGCAAGCGGGTCAGAGTATGCAACACCAAGCTCCAATGCAGTGGCGCCTGCTTTTTGAAGCGACTTCGCCAGTTCAATCGAAACCTCAGGAACTGGATCGCCCGCCGTAATAAACGGGATAAACAATTTTTCTGATGGTTGAAGATCCAATTTAAACATGGGCTTTCACCTCTTCTTCCAATACCTTCATTAATGTGTTGACATCCTTGTCTCCCCGTCCTGATAAACAGACGAGAATGAGTTGACCGCGATCCATTCCTTTGGCGAGTTTGAATGCTTTCGCTAACGCATGGGCAGATTCGATTGCCGGCAAAATCCCCTCTTTTTCTGACAAAAGCTTTAATGCATCCACCGCTTCTTCATCAGTGATACTGTCATAAGTGACACGGCCGCTCTTATGCAAGTGTGCGTGCTCCGGACCGATTCCAGGATAGTCGAGACCGGCTGAAATAGAGTAGGGCTCAATAATTTGCCCGAATTCATCCTGAATGAGATAAGTCAATGAACCGTGAATAACCCCTACGGTTCCTTTCGAAATAGTGGCGGCATGAAGAGGCGTATCAATTCCTTTTCCTGCTGCTTCAGCGCCGATCAGTTCAACATCTTCATTTAAAAATGCCTGAAACATACCCATCGCATTGCTTCCTCCGCCTACACATGCCACTACTTTATCAGGCAGAGTGCCTTCAATACGTTTCAACTGATCCTTCGCTTCCTCTCCGATCATTTTTTGAAATTCACGGACCACTTGCGGATAAGGATGCGGGCCGACAACTGATCCAATCATATAAAAGTGATCCTCACAATGCTGAACCCAGTACCGGATCGCCTCATTTGTGGCATCCTTCAATGTTCCGTTTCCGCTTGTTACAGGCACTACCTCCGCTCCAAGAAGCTTCATGCGGAAAACGTTCAGAGACTGGCGGACAACATCCTCTTCACCCATAAACACAGTACAGGAAAAGCCGAATTTGGCTGCAACTGTTGCAGCGGCAACGCCATGCTGGCCGGCACCAGTTTCAGCAATGATTTTCGTTTTGCCCATTTTTTTAGCAAGTAGCGCTTGACCTAGCGCATTATTGATTTTATGAGAACCTGTATGGTTTAAATCTTCTCGTTTCAAATAGATTTTCGCGCCGCCTAAGTATTCAGTGACTCGATCAGCGTATGTTAACGCAGTCGGCCGTCCGGAATAGTCCTTTAACAGCTTATAATACTCTTCACGAAAAGCGGGATCATCCTTGATTTGTTTAAATGCTGTTTCTATTTCATCTAACGGCTGCATGAGTGTTTCCGGAACAAACTTTCCGCCAAAATCACCGTATCTGCCTATTTCATTCGGATATGGATACATATCGGTTCATCCTTTCTTCTAAAAGCCTCATCAGATTCTGATCTTTTTGTCCGTTTTTTTCAATTCCGCTGGCAAGGTCAATTCCTTCTGGCTGCCATTTCAATAGGCCTGTGATGCTATCCGGATTCACGCCGCCAGCGATAAAGCAGCGTTTACCAATAGCCGCCTGCTGATATTCCGGCACACATTCCCAAGAAAATGCAACACCAGTTCCGCCTCTAGACCCTTTTACAGATGAATCAATCACAAAGCCGTCAACATTATCTTTAAAGCGGGCTATTTCTTGAGTTGTGTTATCTTGATGGTGAAGCGCCTTCCATATTTCACAGCGTGTCAGCTTGCGAAGAACAGCAGCATCCGTCGGTTTTTCATCACCGTGAAGCTGAATGACGTCGAGCTTCAAGCTCTTGGCAACACGTGACATCGTCTCTATTGATTCATTAACAAAAACACCTGCAACCTGTTTTTCGACACGAACTTGGTTCAGCCATTTTTTCACATCTTGCGGAGATACTTTTCGTTTGCTTTCAGCAAAAATAAATCCTAGGTAATCAGCCTGTGATTCCGCCGCAAGCTGCAAATCCTTTAGTGACCGAATACCGCAATATTTTAATGCCGGTTTCTTCAAAACCTCACTCCCTAAACAAAGCATGGATTGCTTTACGCTGAGAAGTTTGTCTCATCAATGATTCACCGATAAGTACAGCTCGCGCCCCATGTTCATTGACAAAGGTTAAATGTTCTAAAGAACCGATTCCGCTTTCGCTGACAAGCAAGGATTCTTTCGGAACGAGAGATGCGATTTGTTCTGTCTGCTTTACAGATGTCTCAAACGTTTTTAGGTTTCGATTATTTACGCCGAGAATGTCGGGTGTGAACACTTTCAATATTTGTTCTAGCGTTGATGCATCATGAACCTCCACTAACACATCCATCCCCTTTTCACCTGCTTCAAGATATAATTCATGAAGGTGTAAGGGATCAAGCACCTCGCCGATTAACAATATGGCATCCGCTCCGATTCTTCTTGATTCCTCTACTTGAAGAGAATCAATAATAAAATCTTTTCTAAGTACAGGAATCGAAACAGCTCGCTTTACGTCTGATAAATAGCTGTTTTCCCCTTGAAAAAACGGGGTGTCTGTTAAAACGGAAATCGCATCTGCCTTCGCAGCCTCATAGTCTTTTGCAATCTGCACAGGTACAAAATCCTCTTTAATAAGCCCTTTTGACGGCGATGCTTTCTTCACTTCGGCAATCAACCCGATAAACCGATTCGGGCTTGCCAGCGCCTCCTTAAATGAACGTTTCTCGAAAGGCTGCTCTACCGGCAGAACCAGTGTTTTCACTTCTTCTTTCTTTTGTTTGATGATTTTTTCAAGCATAGATCTCTTCCTCTTTCTGCTTTAGTCGTTCAAGCTGCGCGGCAGCGCCTCCGCTTGTAATCGTCTCTAACGCCAGCTCCGTTCCTTCCTTCAGTGAGGCGGTAATTCCCGCCGTGTAAATCGCAGCACCCGCATTAAAAGCCGTAATAGATAAAGCGGAACTGCTGCTTTTATTTTCAAAAATATTCTGAATGAGATAAGCGCTCTCTTTCGGAGACTGCACCTGTAAATCTTCAAGTCTGCCATTTGTGAAACCGAAATCTTCGGGTGAAACGGTATACTCCCGGCGCTCTCCGTCCTTTAATTCAATCACGTCGGTCGGTGCTGTAATTGAAAGCTCATCTAAACCGTCACGGCTTGATACAAACATAACGTGCTTCGGCTGAAACGTCTCCAGTGCGCTTGCCATCAGTCCAGCTTTTTCAACAGAATAGACCCCAATCACCTGACGCTTCGCCTGTAAAGGATTGCTGAGCGGTCCAAGCAGATTAAATACCGTTCTGAAACCTAGCTCTTTTCTAGTACCTGCTACATGTTTCATAGACGAATAGTAAAGCGGCGCAAAAAGAAATCCCATGTTGTTTGTTTCAATGCTGCTTTTGACCTTTTCGGGAGTGGTTTGAATAGAAACCTCTAGCTCCTCTAAAACATCAGCGCTTCCGCTTTTAGAAGAGACAGAGCGATTGCCATGCTTAGCGATTTTCGCGCCAGCTGCCGAGGCAACAATTGCCGAGGCCGTTGAGATATTAAAAGTGGAAATACCGTCTCCCCCTGTTCCGCATGTATCAACAATATCAGGAAGTCCATCGACTGTAAGAGCGTGTGCCCGCATTGCCTTCACAAAACCCGCAAGCTCTTCTGGCGTCTCCCCCCGATGAGCAAGAATAGACAATATACCACCCATTTCAGAAGGAGTCATTTCCGCTGCCATCATCATATTCATCAGCGTTTCAGCCTCACCGGCAGTAAGGGTTTTTCCGTCAACGCACAATTGTAGAAATCTGTTCATCAGCTTTATCCTCCTTGCTATGAAACATGTCTTCTGCAATATGAATCGTTTTCAGCAGCGCACCGGCTTTATTACAGCTTTCTTCGTATTCGGCTTCCGGAACAGAATCAGCAACAATGCCAGCACCTGCCTGTATCGATGCAACGCCGTTCTTTACACTCATCGTGCGAATCGTAATACAAGAGTCGATATTCCCGTCAAACCCAATGTAGGCAATACATCCTCCGTATGTCTCTCTCGGTGTTGGCTCGAGCTCTTGCAAAAGCTGCATGGCACGGATTTTGGGTGCGCCTGTTAAAGTCCCCGCCGGGAAAGCAGACATCAGTGCATCGACAGGATGAACCCCTTTTTTCAATCGGCCTGTAACCACCGAGATAATGTGCATGACATGTGAAAAGGAAACAATTTTTGTGAACTCCGGCACAGAAACAGAACCATACTCTGCTACTCTGCCGATATCGTTTCGGGCAAGATCAACGAGCATGTAATGCTCCGCTTTTTCTTTTTCATCCTTCATGAGCTCAACCTTCAGTCTCTCATCTTCAGCTTTGTCTGCACCGCGTTTTCTCGTACCGGCAATCGGATGGATTTCTAAGTGCCCGTCTTGAACGTGTATTAACCGTTCCGGAGAGCTGCCGACTATTTCTCTATCTAGCAGTTTCATATAATACATATACGGCGAAGGATTGACGATCCTAAGCACTCGGTATAACTCAAAAGCATCTGCTTTTATCGACACCTCAAATTTTTGTGATAAAACACCCTGGAAGATATCGCCTGCTTTTATATAGCTTTTGATTTTTTCTACATCAGCCATAAAAGCCGATTTTTCATAATTAGAAGATACCGTCTCAAAGCTGGGTGTCTTGTATGAATCAGCAGAGAGAAACAGCTCTTTTATGTTTTTTTGGCCCATCATTTTTTCGATGAGATTTTGGAGCTCCAGATGATTTTGATGGAATACATCCATTTTTTCGTTTTCTGTTTCCTCTCCATTAAGCCTTGCATATTGGATAAAATGGACGTTTTTGGTTTCATGATCATACGCAATTAATGTCCGGCAAACAAACAGCATACACTTTTCCATGTCTGTTTCTTTTGTATGCGAAGGAACAGAAGGCTCAATCAGCGGGATCATATCATAGCTTAAGTACCCGACAGCTCCGCCGACAAAAGGAATGCCAAGCTGAGGTGTTTTGATTTTGTATGTGGTATTCATCCAGTTCAGCACTTCTTTTAGTTCTTTTCCTGTGTAAAGAGATTTGCTGTCCTGATCAGCGGCCGAAAAACGGCCCTGCTCTTCTTTAATTGTGAGAAATGGATTCAGGCCGATAAACGAATATCTGGACCAAGTGGATGTATCGTCCTTGCTTTCAAGAAGATACGTAATCTCCCTGTCAAGCTTCTCTATCATTTGAATGGGTGTCAGTGTATCGACTGTGAAGGTCTCCACAATCGGTATCGTGTGGTGGGACAAGCTGTCCTCTAAAAATGCGGAAATGTTTGATTGGAAATTCATTGCTCTCACTCCTTATGGCAAGGAGAATGAGAAGATGGCATGAGAGGATAAAATACTATATAACAAATAAACCCAAAAGAAAGACTTCTTTTGGGTAGAATAAACATACATGTCTCAGCTCAACTAAACTCATTCTCTGCTACCCTATTCTCTAACTCAACTCATTCTAATCGCTTTATACACACTCTTGTGTATTTCTAAGCTATTCTTATCGTATTACAATTCAGTATTTTTTGTCAATGATAAATCGGGCCTCAATACGACGGCTTTTTCTAAATATACATGTCTGATCTGGTCCTGAGGGACATCTGTCTGGACGGTCATCATGACTCTTATGCACTTTTTCAGACCGCCTGTTACGTCCATTTCCTGCATACATGTTACCGGTACATACTGCCATCCTGAAAGCTCGCGAACAGCTTTTGCCGGGAAAACAGCGTGCAAATCAGGTGTAGCCGAAAGAAGCATTTGAACAACATCTTCCGGTTTTGTATGATTTTCTTCTATGATTTTCTCTAACAGCTGTTTTGTTTTTTGTAAAATTTCTTCTTCAGTATCCCGTTCAACTGTAGTTGCTCCGCGAATTCCGCGAATCATCATGATGTCTCCTCCAATCGCCATTTGTTCAGCCAGCTCTCAAGTTCATTTCTGGAAAATGTATGATCAGCAACTTTCCCTAATTCGTTGAGCACAATAAACTGAATCTTCCCGCCGCGGGTTTTCTTATCATTCATCATGCGGTCCAAGAGAACCGAAGTTTCCGTCTCTTTTCTGATTTGACTTGGATAACCCAGGCTTTTTAGCCAGCCGACCAAACGTTTTCTGTCCATTTCACAGCCTACAGTCTTTTCGCTTATATATAAAGCAAACTGCATTCCGAGGGCTACGGCATCACCGTGAGTGATCTGCCCGTATCCATATTCCGCCTCAACGGCATGACCGAGCGTATGCCCAAAGTTTAAGTAAGCTCTTATCCCCTCTTCTTTTTCATCCTGCTGAACGACAGAAGCTTTAATTGAAATACCTTTAAAAATCATGTCATTCAGCTGATCACTTGTGATATCACGCAGTGAGTGGATATTCAGCAGCTCCTCCAGAAACGCTCTGTCATAGATAAACGCGTGTTTAATCACTTCTGCCATTCCGGACCTAAGCTCTTTTTCAGGCAGAGAACGCAGGAAATCTGTATCATAGAGCACGGCTTTCGGCTGATAAAACGCACCGATTAGATTTTTTCCAAGCGGGTGGTTCACGGCTACTTTTCCTCCGACTGCGCTGTCATGCGCCAAGAGCGTCGTAGGCATTTGAATGAAATCAATGCCGCGCATAAAAGTGGCTGCCACAAAACCGGCAAGATCTCCTACAACACCGCCTCCAAAAGCAATGATGCATGAGGAGCGATCCATATGAAATCGAATCGCTTCACTCTGCAGCTTTGTGTACATGTCCATGGATTTTGCCTGCTCTCCACTCGGTACCGTCACTTTTTTCACAGGCCATTTTTCTTGCAGCAAATGGAGCATTTCATCACCATACAGGCGGTCCACTTCTTCATCCGTGACAAGCATAATCCTTGTTAAAGGCCTGTTTAAAGAGGTTAATAGTTCGCAAGCCTTTTTTCTGATACCTTGTCCGATAAAAACAGGATATGACGAGGAAGCAGTTTGAACATGCAGTGTCTTCATTAAAATTCCCTCGACAGTTTTCTCATATTCTCCACATTTTCTCTAATGCGGTCAATTTGATCTAATCCGAATTGTTCAACGACTGCGTTCGCAATTTCCCAAGCGACAGCCGCTTCAGCGACTACACTTGCCGCAGGAACAGCACAGCTGTCTGAACGTTCAATGCTGGCAGAAAACGGTTCTTTCGTTTCAATATCGACACTTTTCAGCGGTTTATACAAAGTCGGAATCGGCTTCATGACTCCGCGGACAACAATCGGCATCCCTGTCGTCATGCCGCCTTCCAGTCCGCCAAGTCTGTTAGTAGCACGGGTGTATCCTTTTTCCTCGTCCCAAATGATCTCGTCATGGACTTCGCTTCCATTTCGGCCTGCCGCCTCAAATCCGATCCCGAATTCCACACCTTTAAATGCATTAATTGACAGTACAGCGGCAGCAAGCTTGCTATCCAGCTTGCGGTCATAATGGACATAGCTGCCCACGCCTACCGGCATTCCCTCGACAATGACTTCTACTATTCCGCCGATGGAATCTCCGTTTGCCTTTGCTTCATCAATGGCAGCCATCATTTTTTTGCCTGCCTCTTCATCGTAGCATCTGACAGGAGACTCTTCCGTTACGCGCTGCAGGTCTTCAATTGACGTATATTCTGTTTTTTCAGCTTTAACAGCGCCAATTTGCAACACATGGCCCGCCACCTTAATGCCAAGCTCAGAAAGAATCTTTTTAGCTACAGCCCCTGCCGCCACTCTGACAGTTGTTTCCCTTGCTGAAGAACGCTCAAGCACATTTCTCATATCACGATGATTATATTTAATTGCACCGTTTAAGTCAGCGTGCCCAGGTCTAGGTCTGGAAATCTGGCGCTTCATTTCCTTTTCTTCATCTTCTGTAATTGGAGCGGCGCCCATGATTTTTGTCCAATGCTTCCAATCGTTATTTTCAACTACGAGAGCAATTGGTGAACCGAGTGTACGTGCATGGCGCACCCCGCTCATAATTTTGGCCTGGTCTTTTTCGATCTGCATGCGGCGGCCGCGGCCGTGTCCTTTTTGGCGTCTGGCAAGCTCAAAATTGATATCTTCCTCCGTTATGTAAAGCCCGGCAGGTACACCCTCAATAATGGTTGTCAGTTGGGGGCCGTGTGATTCTCCGGCTGTTAAATATCTCATGACTTCTTCTCCCTTCATCGCATTAACGCTTTTAAGTAAGACTACTATAACATATTTTTCAGCAAAAAGTCAGTCTATCTTTTTTGATAAAAGAATGTATCGGCTGGGACTAGGCCAAATTTTTCGGGATTGAAGATTTGCTCGGTGCTGCCGACAAAAAGAACTCCATTCTTCTTCAAGCTATGTGCCATTTTTAAATACAGCTCTTCCTTCGCGCTTTCTGTAAAATAAATAAATACATTGCGGCACACGATTAAGTCAAAGTCTTGTTCATAACGATCCGCCAGCAAATTGTGCTTTTTGAATGTAATATTCTTTTTGATTTCCGGTTTCACTTCATAACTTCTATTTGCGTTTTGCGTAAAATAACGATCTTTCACAGATAGCGGCACTTCCTGTAAAGACCGCTCCTGATAAACACCTTTTTTCGCTTTTTCCAATGCTTTTTCATCAATATCCGTCGCCAAAATCTGATAGCCCGGAAGACCTTTTTGCTGGTCCAAAAGCATGGCAAGCGTGTATGGCTCCTCCCCCGTTGAGCAGGCGGCACTCCAAATCTTTAAAGGCCTAGAGGTCTTGATTAACGGCAGAATTGCAGTCTCAAGAACTTCCCATCTTTTATAATTACGATAAAATTCTGAAACATTGATCGTCATTCTGTCCAATGTTTCATTTAAGAGAGCTTGATCCTTTTCCAATGCCGCAGCAAAGTCCTTAAAGCTTTGGAACCCCTTTTTCTCATAAAGTGACGTTAGCCTTCTCTTCATTTGTGCTTCTTTATATAGTGTTAAATCGACTCCGGTTAATTGTTTCCATTTCGTTGTAAATACGCTGTATGTATCCATCTCTACTCTCCCAGTCTCGCTGTCTTTTTGTCCTAGTATAGCTTGTTTTATCAGGAAATTGTATTGTTTCAATAAAAAAATCAGCTTTTCAGCTGATTTTAGATCGTTGGGAAAGGCAGAGGTCTGATGCACACTGCCATTCAACCCTTTATTCACTTTAATGTAAACCTTTACAAAACAGATCAAAAACCGGCGGCGTTATATGATGCCGGCTCTGTTACTTATTTTCACAATGATTAATAGATCCAGCCTGCCATAAGCTGCTGATATGATACTAATTCTTCATTCTTAAAGAAAATGTTAATCTCGCGTTCTGCACTTTCGAGAGAATCAGAGCCGTGGATGATGTTTTTTCCGACAAACATGCCATAATCCCCACGAATCGTACCAGGTAAAGCTTCTTTAGGGTTTGTTTTCCCGATCAGCTGTCTCGTCACTTCAATGACATTTTCGCCTTCCCACACCATTGCGAATACAGGTCCTGAAGTAATAAACTCAACGAGCTCTCCGAAGAAAGGCTTTCCTTGATGTTCGGCGTAGTGTTTCTCAGCCATCTGTTCAGTCACTCTCATTAACTTGGCACCAGCTAATTGTAAGCCCTTACGTTCGAATCTAGATAAAATGTCCCCAATGAGCTGACGTTGGACACCGTCTGGTTTCACCATGATAAAAGTCTTTTCCATCATATTCTCCACCCCATCATTATGTATGTATAGGCTTTCACACTGCACACCGAAATCGTAACATCTTTCTGATAATTAATCAATCCGGGGCGGAGAAATTTCTTAATATCTACAAAAATTAAAATTTTCTTTTACCGATATATTTTGCGATGGCTGCAAGAGACGAGCGTGCGCGCCCTCGAGGAAGCGTGTTTAATTTCTGAAAAGCTTTCTGCAGATACATTTCGCTTACTGCCATAGATGCTTCAATTGCATCTGTTTTTTTGATTTCTTCAATGATTGGTTCAAGCTGTTCCTGCGTTGTCTCACTGTTAATCAATTTAAGCTGGTTTTTTAATGCAGGATTTTTCAGGGCATACAGCACTGGCAATGTGACGTTTCCTTGAAGCAAATCTCCTCCAACGGGTTTACCCAGCTCTTCTTCAGTTGAAGTAAAATCAAGAATATCATCAATAATCTGATAAGACATGCCGACGTAATACCCAAACCAGTACAATGCCTTATGAATCTTCTCATCAGCTCCAGACGCAATGGCACCAAGCTGGCAGCTGACCGCGATCAAGAGAGCCGTTTTTCTTTTGATACGCCGGAGATACGTTCTGAGATTTTGTTCCATGTTGTATTTGTCTTTGATCTGCTCAATTTCCCCTAGACAAACTTCAACGATCGTCTGTGACAAAATCCTATGGGCTTTCGGTTCGTTAATTCTCGTCATCATTTCAAGAGATCCCGCAAGCATATAATCGCCTGTGTACATCGCAATACGATTGTCCCACTTTGCTTTGATTGTCGGTTTTCCTCGGCGAAGCTCCGCATCATCAATGACATCATCATGAACCAAAGATGCCATGTGAATCATTTCCAGAGTGACGGCGACATATTTAATCTTATTAATATCGTAATCGCCAAACATGCCGGAAAGCAGCACGAAAACAGGACGAATACGTTTCCCTCCGGCCTGCAGCAGGTGAAGACCTGCCTCGCTTAAAAGCGGGTAATCGGAACGTACGGTTTGTTCAAGTTCTCTTTCGATTACATCAATATCGTCATTTAAAAAAGAGTAGGCCATTTTAAATTTCATATCATTCACCCAAACATCTGTGTTTTCATTTCCATCCGATATGCGTGGCAGCGACTCCGCCAGTAAACGAATGATATTTAACATTTTTCAGGCCCGCCTCTTCAAACAGGCCTGCCAGTTCCTTCATTCCAGGGAAATCTCTGGCTGATTCTTGAAGCCAAGAATATTCTTTATAGCTCTTCGCAAACAGTTTCCCGAAAAACGGCATAATATACTTAAAGTACATAAAGTAAGCCTGTCTGAATCCGAACATTTCCGGCTGGGACGTTTCCAGACATACCACCTGCCCGCCCGGCTTCACTACACGTCTCATCTCTTTCAGTACAGTCAAGTAATCAGGGACATTGCGGAGCCCGAAACCAATGGTGACATAATCAAATGTATCATCATCAAAAGGAAGCTCCATCGCATTTCCGTGCAGCAGTTCAATTTGGCTGAATCCGCCGTCTTTTACTTTCTGCTCGCCGACACTCAGCATATTTTCACTGAAATCCAAGCCCTTGATCTCGCCGCTTTTGCCGGCCGCTTTTGCAAGAGCGATCGTCCAGTCAGCAGTTCCGCAGCAGACATCAAGTGCTTTTGCGCCTTCTTTTACATTCATGATGCGCATCGTTTTGTCGCGCCATTTTTTATGCTGCTGAAAACTGATGACAGAGTTCATTTGGTCATAATTTTTATATATTTTTTCAAATACTCCGTGTACGCGCTGTTCTTTTGAGTCCTGCATAATGGTTTACCCTTCTTCCACTTTCTGATGATAGGTTTGATCTTGGCTGATTGTCTTCAGACGGTTTATTAAAATGTTCTGAATAGGTGAATTTAGAGGCAGAAGTGACTCAATGCTGTTTTTCGCTTTTTTAAAACAATCTTCTAATATCTCTTCTTTTGTTTTTCCCAGCTGTATAAAACTGCCGATCACATCCAGAAATGCATCATTTCCGTTCATAAGCCGCTTAAATACAAAAAAATCACTCGACAGCTTTTTCCAGCGCGGAAGGTTGAAGTGTTCCGCCACACGATGGAATAAAGCTGATTCAACGATGCCGACACTTTCGAAAAAATCGTTTTCGTCCTTGAAAGAACGGTCATACAGACGAATTTTATGTTCGTTGATTTCTTTAATGGCTGTAGCAAGCGTCCGAATCATGTAGATATCCTTCATTTCAGATAGTAAAGAGTAGTACAGCCCGCTGAAATAATCGCCCGCGAGAACAGTCAATTGGCGGTTTTTGTTTTCGTCTCGTTTTATGACTCTAGCTGTCGTCACTTCATCATGGGTATCAAGGGCGCTTTGTACAAGCATCGCTGTTACAATATAATTTTCTCTGTCGTTGTTTTTTATGTCAGCTTCTTCAAATAAAGCATGAAAAAGAAGAAGCTTATCCTCATCAATTTTCGGCGCAGAAATATGCTTCGCTAAATAAGGATGAGACAGCTTTTGTTTTAATTTCGTGTTCAGATTGGCTAAAGTTCCGTAGATGTCTTGCAAAAATATCACCCTTGTCCCCAAATTCACATTTATTTCTTAATCTATGTATGAGTTTTATCTTTTCATTCGCTTACGCAGGTATCATTATAGCATAAAAAAAAGAAATTGGCTGTATCCTCCCGCTGTTTGCGAGCATTTGCTTTTAACAGCGGGGACAGCCAGCTTATTTTTTTTCGCTTTTCATTTCTCCGTACGCGGTTTGAATCAGTGCCTCTCCTCTGACTTTAATGGCAGAAGTATGCTCTGTAAACTGAGCGATGATCACTTCTCCCTTGTCGAGTTTTTCGGAATGGTGAAACTTTGTGTCTGTTCCTCTTGTCAGGCCGATCACATTCACTCCGTCCTCAACGGCTTTAATGACGACAAAATCACTTGAATGCTTTTGGTTCATTTATAGCACCCTCTATCTTTATTAGTCCTGGCGTTTAATATGTTCCAATACTTCTGCACGGGCAGCGGCATCATCTTTAAAAACGCCTCTGACTGCTGAAGTCACAGTTTTCGCACCCGGTTTTCTTACACCGCGCATCGTCATGCACATGTGTTCCGCTTCAACCACTACCATTACGCCATGCGGATCAAGCGTTTCTACGATGCTTTCTGCAATTGTAGAAGTGATGCGTTCCTGAAGCTGCGGGCGCTTTGCAACGGCTTCAACGGCACGTGCCAGTTTGCTGAGTCCTGTGACCTTTCCGCCTCGCGGGATATATGCAACATGTGCTTTTCCATAAAAGGGAACAAGGTGATGCTCACACATAGAATGAAACGCGATATCTTTTACAAGAACAAGCTCCTCATGGTTTTCACCGAAGATAGTCTGGAAATGTTCTTTTGGATCTTCATTCAAGCCGGAGAATACTTCGGCATACATCTTTGCGACTCTTTTCGGAGTATCAAGAAGCCCTTCTCTATTCGGGTCTTCTCCGATCGCTTCTAAAATTTGACGAACAGCTTGTTCGATTTGCTCTTTATTAACTTCTTTCATGTTCTATGTCCTCCACCAATGAATACATTTAATTTCGATTCTAGCACATATGTCCCGCTAAAAGCAAAGTGAATGCCCTGTCAGGAAGCCCATGCTCTTGAAATATGAAAAGCCCCTTAGAAAGGGGCTTTTCTGTGAAGAAATAAAGTGTATGTAAGCTAGATGCATACACGATCTATATTCACAATTATTTTCCGGCAACTGCGTCTTTAAGCGCTTTACCTGGTTTGAAAGCAGGTACTTTGCTTGCTGGAATTTCGATTTCTTCACCTGTTTGAGGGTTGCGTCCTTTACGTGCAGAACGTTCACGCACCTCGAAGTTACCAAAACCGATCAGTTGGATTTTATCACCGTTTTTAAGTGCATCTAAGATCGTATCAAAAACAGAGTCAACTGCTTTTGTAGCGTCTTTTTTAGACAATTCGCTTGCTTCAGCAACCGCATTGATAAGTTCTGTTTTGTTCATGCCTTTCACCTCCTCCCAAAAGGATACATTCAGTTCGTTTATTATCATTTCTTCACAGTTCAGTCTGATTCTAAACCTGTCTCACAAAAAAATGAGAGCAAGTAAGAGAAAGACAATTAAACGGCTTTTTAAGAAAAACTGCACTCTGAGGAATGTTTGTCCAACAAAGTGAAGAATTTCTGTATGTAGAGTAACACATATAAAAGGCCATATCAAGCATTTTAAAGCGTCAATCCCTTGCTCGTCAAGGATTTAAGGTGATTTACCGAACAAATATTCCTTTTTTTCCTTTTTTCATCCTATTCCTTGATCCTTTTCCATTATTAAGAGCAAAGAAAAAAGACCTCCCATTCTATAAAGAGGTCTACCGGTATTACAGGATGATGGCGATTAAGCCGCCAGAGCCTTCGTTTATGATTCTTTCTAATGTTTCTTTTAATTTATACCGTGCGTTTTCAGGCATTAATGACAGCTTTGCCTGAATCCCTTCTCTCACAATTGAGCTCAGCGACCTTCCGAAGATATCGGAATTCCAGATGGAGAGCGGATCATCCTCAAAGTCCTGCATTAAATAGCGTACAAGCTCTTCACTTTGTTTTTCCGTTCCGATAATCGGGGCGAATTCGCTTTCGACATCGACTTTGATCATATGGATCGACGGAGCGACAGCTTTCAGCCTCACACCGAATCGCGAGCCCTGCCTTATAATTTCCGGCTCATCGAGACTCATATCAGCTAAAGCAGGCGCTGCAATACCGTATCCCGTCTGTTTGACCATTTTTAAGGCATCAGACACTTGATCATATTCTGTTTTCGCATGGGCGAAGTCTTGCATGAGCTCAAGCAGATGGTCTCTTCCTCTGATTTCGACGCCCACAACTTCTTTTAAGATTTGATCATATAGATGATCCGGCGCGTACAAATCAATTTCTGCCACTCCTTGGCCCAGCTCAATTCCGGCTAATCCGGCACTTTCAATGAATTCAAACTCGCTGAATTGGCCGACAACCCTGTCTACGTCCCGGAGCCGTTTAATATCCTTAACCGTTTCCTTTACGGACTCCTGATAGCTTTCACGCAGCCAATGGTTTTCTTTCAGCACCATTACCCAGCTTGGGAGATTGACATTCACTTCTAGCACCGGAAACTCGTAGAGGGCCTCTCTGAGCACATTCAGCACATCTGATTCCCGCATGCTCTCTACACTCATTGCCAATACCGGGATATCATATTTTTCGCTTAAATCCTGGCGCATGGCTTCCGTTTCCGGGTGATACGGCCTGACTGAGTTGATGACCATAATAAAAGGTTTGCCAACCTCTTTCAGCTCTTCAATGACTCTTTCTTCAGCCTCTATATAGTCACTTCTGGCGATATCTCCAATGGTGCCGTCTGTCGTAATGACAACTCCGATGGTCGAGTGTTCTTGAATGACTTTTCGTGTGCCGATTTCAGCAGCCTCATGAAATGGGATCGGTTCTTCGTACCAAGGCGTATTGATCATCCGCGGCCCGTTTTCATCTTCATATCCTTTAGCGCCGGGCACTGTGTAACCTACACAATCTACTAATCTTATATTCACATCGAGTCCGTCTGACACATGAACAGACATCGCCTGATTCGGAACAAATTTAGGCTCTGTAGTCATAATGGTTTTGCCGGCTGCGCTTTGCGGCAGTTCATCCTGCGCTCGGGCCCGGTCTGCTTCGTTACTGATATTCGGGAGCACCACAAGCTCCATAAATTTTTTAATGAACGTGGATTTTCCTGTACGGACAGCACCTACGACTCCTAAGTATATATCGCCTCCTGTTCGTTCAGCGATATCCTTGAAAATATCGACCTTTTCCAAGTGATCCCCTCCCGGACTTCCTATCCTTTTCAATTTTATTAAGCTCTTTCAATCAAACACAGGACACTATATGTGTATGACGTTGTCCTATTTGAATATGACATCTTTAGAAAATTTCTCATCCTCAATCTATTAATATAAAAAAACCTTTCTCCCTATTTGTATGCAAGGGAGAAAGGTTCATTCCTTTTTCATATCATTTTCTAAAAAAACAGGTTCCTGTTTGTCATTTACCGTATATTTTACAGAAAACGCGGGGACAAAGGGGGTTTCCTCCCAAATCATATCCTGGATTTCAGTCCCGGGTTTAAACGTTTTTTTGCTTTTTTTGAGGCAAGAAGCCAGCTCAGTCCGGTAATCGGCATATATTTCTCCGTCTCCGTCAATCATAAGCGGCAACGAATTCCCTGAGATTGGGCTTGTCACTGTAAGAGAGCTGCCATCCCCAAGCTTCTTCTCATCGAGTGTAAATAAATCACGAGATAGCACATCCTTGTAAGGCGGATATTGATGCTCCTGACGATACATTTGGATGCGCAATTTCACATCGCGAATTTTTTCTGCCATCTTCAGATCAATTAATTTAACAGTCGGATCGTTCTCTACGTCAACAAGCACGTATTGATAGTCTCCCCCGCTTTCAAATGCCGTACTTGGAGGTTCAGCTATGTATCTTGGCGCTAACCGGTTAAAGTCTATCGGATATTTTTGATATAGCGGTGTCGACATATCTTTTGTTTGAATGGGAAGCAGCCCTCCATTTGCCTTTTGAAATTCATCAACAGCAGATTGAACCTGCTTTAGCTGGTCTTGATAAGGAATGGCATGCACACTGCTTTTCCGTTCATTTGGATATAAACATCCGGATAAAAACACGACTGCCGCAAAAATGATTGCGCACTTCAGTTTACCCATACAGCACTTCCTTTTACAGCTTTATTCATTGACAGGGCCACTAAAAACCACGACAAACACAATAATTCCAGATATGAGCATACACATGTATGCGAATGATGAAATCGCAATCTTCAAAAAACGGTTTTGGCACTTAAAGCGGCTTAAATAGATGGAAGCTACAGCCAGAAACATCAGACCCATGGACCCTAGAGCAAACCACATTTTCATCAATGCCAGATTCAATGACGTGCGCCTCCCCGATATGTATGATGTAAGCGTTATATTATATTTTAATATACAGCGCCGGAAAAGATCAACCGGATTTTCCATCCTTTGATAGAACAAAAAAACTGAAGCAAAGAGGGGGACCTTCGCTTCAGTCAACTTGACTATATTCACCTGCACGTTTAAGAAACACTCTCTTGGACTTCGATGCTATAGTATGCGACTTGGCATACAGATGCATCCTCTATTGCCTAAATCGGCAAAATGTTTCAGGAGATCCCAAGACTTGGGTGTTCTTCTGTTTTTCGGGCTTTCGTTCAATTAAGATATGCGTTTCATCATACGATTGACACTTTTACTTCACTTGATTTTCAAACGTATTTACCAAATCCTCCATCTCGTGGGTTTTCCCTCTCGCCATTAAAGATTCAACAGCGGTTTCCACTTTTTGTCCGTTGAATAGGACCTGATGGAGAGCTTCTGTAATCGGCATTTTAACATCATATTTCTTCGAAAGCTGATAAGCCGCTTTCGTCGTGCGAACGCCTTCGACTACCATTCCCATCTCTTCAAGAACATCTTCAAGCTTGTACCCTTTTCCGAGCAAATTGCCCGCACGCCAGTTTCTGGAATGAACACTTGTGCACGTCACAATCAGATCGCCTACTCCTGTCAATCCAGAGAACGTCAAGGGATTTCCGCCCATTTTCGTTCCGAGTCTCGCGATTTCGGCAAGTCCGCGTGTAATCAAAGCCGCTTTGGCATTGTCGCCGTACCCTAAACCATCTGTAATTCCTGCAGCAAGGGCAATAATATTTTTTAAAGCCCCTCCGATTTCAACTCCGATAATGTCAGGATTTGTGTATACCCGAAAATTGTGATTAATAAATAGATCCTGCACCTCTTCTGCTGCCCTCATGCTCTTTGAAGATGCAGTAACAGTTGTGGGGTGCCGCAGCCCTACTTCTTCCGCATGACTCGGGCCGGAAAGGACAACAATATCTTTTCTGACATCACTCGGGAGCTCAATTTCCATAATTTCAGAAATGCGCAGAAGTGAATCCGGCTCAATACCTTTGCTGACATGAACAAAGACTGCCTTTTTCGTTATAAAAGGGACAGCCTGTCTCAGCACTTCCCGAATTGCTTTTGTCGGGACCGCAACGATAATGACATCTGCGTCTGAAACAGCCTCTTTCATATCTGTTGTTCCTTTAATGGATGTAGACAGCTTAACATTCGGCAAATAATCTTTGTTTTCATGCAACTCATTAATTTGATGAATTAAATCTGCACGGTGAGCCCACACACACACTTCATTTCCATTATCAGTTAGAACTAAAGCCAGTGCTGTTCCCCAACTCCCTGCTCCAAGCATTGTGACTTTTTTCATGTTTGATTCACACCTTTTTATTTTCTAGCTCTTGCAAATATTTTGATTGGTGTCCCCTCAAAACCGAACGCGTCTCTGATTCGGTTTTCTAAAAACCGTTCGTATGAAAAATGCATCAATTCCGGATCGTTTACAAACACAACGAAGCTTGGCGGCTTTACCGACACTTGAGTCGCATAGTAAATCTTCAAACGAGAACCGTTATGAGTCGGTGTCGGATTCATTGCCACAGCGTCCATAATGACATCATTTAAGACGTTTGTTTGAACTCGAAGTGAATGATTTTCACTTGCTTTAATAATCGCAGGCATCAGCGTATGGATCCGTTTTTTCGTTAAGGCAGACATAAATAGGATTGGCGCATAATCCAGAAATTGAAAATGATCGCGAATATTTTCTTCAAATTCTTTCATTGTGCTCTCATCTTTGTCAACAGCATCCCATTTGTTTACGACGATTACGACGGCCTTGCCCGCTTCGTGTGCATAACCGGCGATACGCTTGTCCTGTTCAATAATGCCTTCTTCGCCATCCAGCACAACTGCCACGACTTCTGAGCGGTCAATCGCTTTCAGCGCCCTCAGTACACTATACTTCTCAGTCGTTTCATAGACTTTCCCTTTTTTTCGCATACCTGCAGTATCGACAATGACAAACTCCTGCTGGTTGTAAGTAAATGACGTATCAACAGCATCTCTTGTCGTTCCAGCCACGTTGCTGACAATAACGCGTTCTTCGCCGAGCATTGCGTTCACAAGTGAAGACTTTCCGACATTCGGACGTCCGATCAGACAGAATTGAACAACTTCCTCATTGTATTTCGTTTCTGGAATGTTTTTAAAATGCTCTGCAACGGCATCCAGTAAATCACCCAGTCCGAGTCCGTGTGTTCCCGAAATTGGATATGGCTCGCCAAAGCCTAGCGAATAAAAATCATACATATTCGCTCTCATTTCTGTGTTATCCAGTTTATTAACCGCTAAAACAACAGGCTTTTTTGTGCGGTACAAAATTTTCGCCACTTCTTCATCAGCAGCTGTCACGCCTTCACGGCCGTTCACCATAAAAATAATCACGTCCGCTTCATCCATGGCGATTTCAGCCTGCTGGCGAATCTGCGCTAAGAACGGCTCATCACCGATATCAATACCGCCCGTATCAATCAAATTAAAATCATAATTCAGCCATTCAGCCGAGCTGTATATCCGATCCCTTGTCACGCCAGGGGTATCTTCTACTATTGAAATTCTTTCTCCCGCAATCCGGTTAAAGATTGTGGATTTTCCTACATTTGGTCTCCCGACAATGGCTACGACAGGTTTACCCATAGTACCCTTCCTTTCAATCCAGCCGCTTTCATTTTTACATAAATTTTCAACCGGTTATTAAAATCATTTCATTCACTTTTATGAAAAGAAACCCTTCAGAGGAAGGGCTTAACTCATTTATTATATCAGTTTTTACTGGGATCACAACTATTCTTAAAAATGTTTCACGATCAAATACACGTCATCTCCGATTCTGTGTGCTATTCCATCAAGGATCGCCTCAAGATTTTTAGCGAAAAGCTCCATCTCCTTTTGGTCATTGCAAAAAAAGACAGGTGCTCCCCCTGCAGCCCGGTTTGGATTTGTCGTGATTACAGACAAAATCACTTTCGTAAGAGATTCACTCATCCTATCACCTTATCCTGATTCTTGATAAATTCAGTCGGCATTCTAATCGCATTTTCCAGGGTTGGAACATTGCTAATAATTTGAACAGCCGTTTCGGGATGGTGAATTTGCGGGAGAACAAATACCGCCACTCTCCCATCATTTAAATCCCGTTTTGCAATTGGTGTCAAAGATGGCTCTCCTGAATCCCGATAAACCCCGAGCACATTGGAAACATCAAATAAAATGGCCTGACGCTGCCCTAAATTTGCTATCGTCGCTGCTGAATTAAAGTTTTTTGGCGTTAAAATAAAGCCCATGCCATGCTTTAAAATCAGTTCCTGTTTCTCTGGAAGCCCGATATTCATCATATAAATATTATCAACAAACAGTCCCGGACCGTCAAAGCGCGGCTTTATGTACTCGATGTCTACAATATCCTTCAACACACTGCCCGACATAAATTTCATGGCCAGTAAAAAACAAACGACAGCCGCTATGACAGCAGCCCAGATGGATAAAAACACATACGCAGAGGTTGTCAAAAGCGCTGTAAAGATCACAATATAATTTCTGCTTTCAAACGCAATGGCAATCCCCTCAATATATGTGCTTCCCCTTGAGACAAGTTCATACGAATCCATTTGCGTCAATGTGTTCCGCTCCATGTTTCGGACATCTCTAAATTGCGTCGCTGCCAATGTTAAAAATGTGATGGCCGTAAATTCCTCCTGCAAAAGCGCCGGCATAATAATTGCACCTAAACCAGCCGCTATCAACCCCAGCGCGATGTGAATCACTTTCCCATGAACATAGGTCGGATACTGGCGGTAATCCGTTTTCAGCATATAAAGCCTTGTCGCAATTCCGGCAATGACCCCAGCAATAATCGGATAGATGTAATCACTCATGACATTTTGGTAGCTCCTTTGTTTGATCTTTTGCTTTTCTGACCAATCTGGCTTGCGAGGTGTTCGTATTTAGATATGCCAAACAGCAATATCATCCCCGCAGAACACGCATTCAGCCATTGAAAGCCGCCAACAGCCATAGCCCCGGCCAACTTCTGGATCACAAATGAATACACCAGTTCGCCTTGGCACATCCCTAGGACAAATAAGACAAGCTGCTTCTCAAAATTCCTTTCAACAGAAGCTGTTAAAAGCACTATGAATATAACAGCAGCCCACTCAGGTTTTATGATGAACCAAACCGGGTCATATAATGCAAAAAGATAAACAAACGCATACGCGGCAACAAGCGTCAGATAGACCATGATGTAACGAAAACGATACATTCCCAAATACCCGGCATAGACACATCCGCAAACGAAAAACATCAAAAATGCAGCATTCAGGGAAAAATATAAAGCGATGTCATGTATGCTTAGAATAATATTAGTTAAAATAAAGACAGAGACGGCAATTCGTCTTTTCGTCTTTTCAAAAATAAATGTTGTCAGAACCCACAGAAACCACATTGACCAATAGTAATAAAATTGTTCCATTTTACTTCCTCCATATTCCCAGTATGGAGTTCAAGCACATTTTTTAAACAATCGATCTCACATTAAGGAGTATGATCATGGGAAAAGACAGACAAGAGAAAAAACTCAAAGCTTCAGGCAGAGTCGAATCAGACCGCGACCAGTCCATTCACTATGACGGAGCGACAAGCCTTGAACAAAACGGAAGATTCAAAAAGCGAAAATCATAATACAAAAAGCCCAAACCACATATGGTTTTGGGCTTTTATCATTTATCGCACACTATAGCTTGATGTATTGATCCCTCTCTCTGTGAGCCAATGATGGGTTTCACCTTTGATCACAAGGGGCGCCTTTTGTAAATCGTCAATCGTTCTGGCGCCCAGCACGGTCATAATCATCTTTAATTCCTCAAGGATCAGCTGAATCTCCTCAAGCAGTCCTTCCTCACCGCTGTCAGTCAGCGCTTTTAAAAAATGCCCTGCCATTCCGGTGCAAGAGGCCCCAAGCGCAATTGCCTTTGCCACGTCAAGTGCATCTTGCAGACCGCCAGAGGCGATCATGGTGCTTGCAGGAAACTCAGAGCGGATTTCCGCCAAACTTGCAGCTGTCGAAATGCCCCACGAGTTAAAAAAGGAGATTTGCCGCTGTCTTCGGAGATTTTCAATTTTCGAGAAATTTGTTCCCCCGTAACCACCTATGTCAACAGCTGCAGCACCAGCTTCATACAGCTTTCCTGCTGATTCTTTGCTCATACCGAATCCGACTTCTTTCACAATGACTGGTACACTGACATGACTGCAAATTTGTTCAATACGTTCCAGTGCGCCGCTAAAGCTTCTGTCTCCTTCAGGCATCACAATTTCCTGAATCACATTGAGGTGGATCTGCAGCGCATTTGCTCCAATCATCTCAACGGCTTCCTTTGCCTGAGCAGCCGTTGCCTCGCTTCCCAGGTTGGCAAAAATCAGCCCGTTTGGGTTTTCCTTTCGAACAATTTCATAGGAAAGACGCTCTGATGGCTCTTTTAATGCTGACATTTGCGATCCCACAGCAAGGGGAATTCCAGCCTGAGAAGCCGCTCGCGCAAGCGATTTATTAATCTCATATGTAAGTTTTCCGCCGCCGCCAGTCATTGCATTGATAAAAATCGGCGAACTGCTTGAAAGTTCGCCGATTTTTGTGGAAATATCTACTTGTTCTAATGCAAGATCGGGCAGACTGACGTGAACAAACGTAATATCATCAAGACCTGTTTCCCGCTTTTGGCCGGTGGACAAGGCATGATTGATGTGTTGTCTTTTTCGTTCTGCTCGAGTCACGTTTATCACCAATTATTTTAGTTTATTCAGCTTATCTCCGATCAGATCTCCAAGCTGGAAGCCAGTGCTTGTTTCTTCCTTCGCTTGATATTGACGGTAATCTTCCTGGTCAGCTTTAGGCGTTTCTTCAAGTTCACGCATGCTTAATGAAATGCGCTCCTCATTTTCATTCACATCAAGAACCTTCACTTTTACAGTCTGTCCTTCTTCAAGGACTTCATGCGGCGTGCCGATGTGTTTATTGGAAATTTGAGAAATATGAACGAGACCTTCAACACCTGGAAGGATTTCAACAAAGGCACCGAAGCTTACAAGACGCTGTACAGTTCCTTCAAGCACATCTCCAGGCTTCACTTTTTCGCCGATTTGGCTCCAAGGTCCAGGCAGTGTATCTTTGATCGATAAAGAAATACGTTCATTATCACGGTCAACCGATAACACTTTCACTTTTACTTCTTGCCCCTCTTCAACAACGTCAGACGGCTTCTCTACATGAGAGTGGGAAAGCTGTGAAATGTGTACAAGTCCGTCGATGCCGCCGATATCAACAAACGCGCCAAAATCAGTCAGGCGCTGTACTTTGCCATCAAGTACACTTCCAACTTCAAGAGACTGAAGAAGTTCTTGTTTTTTATTCGCTTGTTCACTTTCAACAACAGCACGGTGTGAAAGGATCACGCGGTTTTTATCACGGTCAAGCTCTACAACGAGCAGTGACAGTGTTTTTCCTTTATAGTCAGTGAAGTCTTCAACGAAATGTGCTTCAACCAGCGATGCCGGAATAAAACCGCGAACGCCGATATCAACGACAAGGCCGCCTTTCACGACATCTTTCACTTCAGCTTCAAACACTTCTTTTGTTTCAAATTTTTTCTCAAGGTCTTCCCAAGCGCGGTCTGCATCAACAGCACGTTTAGATAAAATCAAAGCATCGTCTTCCACTTTTGTTACTTTCAGGTCAAGCTCGTCGTCTACTTTAACAACATCCGATGCTTTCTCTACATGAAGACTTGATAATTCACTGATTGGAATAATACCGGATTGTTTGACATTGATAATTTCTACATCTACATGTTTGTCTTCTACCTTTGTCACAATCCCTTTAACTACATCTCCAACCTCTGGCACTTGAACATCAATTTGATTCATTTCCTCTGTCATTTGAATAACCTCCTTGGTCCAAACCTACACAGCTTAATTAAAACGGTTTGAAAGCTGAACATATAACATGCCCGCTTTTAGCCGAATATGTATTAAAGAATCATCCAAAAAAGTTTTTTGAATGATCAATAAAAAGTTTTATTAGTATTAACTTCTAATAAAAGGACAGGTTTGTCAAGCAATAACATTCTATCTTCGTTGAAAAATTCAAAAAAAGTGGCATTTGCCATCCTCAGCGGGACTTTTGCTCCACAGCCTCGAGGATTTTATCAGCTACCTCTTGAATGGAAAGCGATGTCGTGTCGATTTCAAGAGCGTCTTCTGCTTTACGCAGCGGAGATACTTCGCGCTCTGAATCAAGCTTGTCTCTTCTTGCAATTTCCTCAATTAATGTTTCGTAGTTGACATCAAAGCCTTTTTTCACATTTTCTTCATAACGGCGTTTCGCTCTCTCTTCAACAGATGCCAAAAGAAAGATTTTTACTTCTGCATTTGGCAGCACATGCGTCCCGATGTCACGACCATCCATGACGACGCCGCCTTTTTCCCCAAGCTGCTGCTGGCGTTTCACCATTTCTTCTCTGACACTTCTGTGCTTGGCCGCAATTGAAACTTGGTTGCTGACTTCATCTGTTCTGATCGCATCAGTTACATCGGTGCCGTTTACAAGCACTTTTTGTCCATCTTTTGTTGTAATCAGCTCAATGTCTGTCCGCTTTAGCAGCTCAGCCAGTTTTTCTTCATTTGTCAGCTCAACGTTTTCTTGTAAAGCCGCGTACGTAATCGCTCGATACATTGCTCCTGTATCAATATATATGTACGATTTTTTCTCAGCCACAATTTTGGCAACGGTGCTTTTCCCTGCAGCTGCCGGGCCGTCAATTGCAATCGATAATTTCTTTTCCATAATTCCTCTCCTTGCTCTTTTCTCCTCTATGGATTGTATCACGAACTTTATGAAAAAGGGTGAAAAATTGATGAATAATTAATGTTTGAAGGTTTCAATCTTATTGTCCCCCTCCATGTTATCCACCCCTTCATATTGAATCACTTTTGATATGTATGGTTCAATATGCTGATAGTGAAAAAGAAATTGGACACCAAATAAAATGATGGCCTGAATGAACAATAATTTGATCAGCAGCCGTTCAAATGTTTTCATTGGAGCACCTCCATTACAAATAGTATGGAAGTGTTTGCCGATGTTTATTCCATTCGGGCCTTTCTTCTCTTATTTAACTGGCGCCTGATGCAGTATTGAAGCAAAGCCTGCTGGTCACCTGCTGCAATTTCTGAATACTCTAAAGTCATTTTGCGTTTTCCTGACTTGGGGTCATTAAAGATTCGTCTGACAACTGCTTCTGTTTCTATTTGACGTGTGTGCTCCTCTTCAGGAAGACGAATGATCAGACGCAATGATTCCCCCGATTGAAAAGAAAGGCCATCAGCTAAAACCACGGCGATGCCGCCTGCACTGATGTTATAGGATAGTGTGCGGACCTCTTCCTCATTTCCCGGCTGAATTTGCACATCTAATACCGCATCAGTTCTTACATATTGGCGGCGCTGGATTCTTATCATTTTTTCACGGGGAGGCATTTCAAGACAGATCATTTGAAGTTTGTCCTTCACTTTACCTTTTATACGGCTTATAAAGCGATAAGGAACTTCGTCTTTTCCCACAAACTCTACCGTTACTTCCATATCGTTATGTAAAATCACAGTTCGCCCTGTAACTACATCAACAGGATACGCGATCAAAAGTTCATTGTTTTCGATGCTGACCGCCTTGCTTTTTGCCTTTTTCAATTCATTTTCTTCTATATATTCTAAAAGTACATTTTCTCCAATCTCTATCATTGACTTCACTCTTTCGCATTCAATATACTCACGTTTTTATTAAAGCACGTAATGAAAAAAAGGAAAAGACATTTAGTCCTTTCCTCCTGTTTTTATAGGTCTTTATATATAGGTTCTGCATTTTTTAGTTTTTCAACCTTTTCTTCCGATCCGTCTTTGGCATTGATATACATTCTGAATGTGTCATTTTCAATTGTCCCAAGCATTTCGTAGCATAACACTTCTTGACCTAGTTCATTTGTAATCAAAGCGAGCCTTGTTTCTCTCACTTGTACATTTTTATTTAATTTAGACTTTGCCTCTGCTTCAGTAATTGCAGGCTTAGGTATGGTTCTTTTTCTGTGAGATGTGAGGAAGTCTCTTGCTGAAAAGCCGACAACCTCACCGTCATCCAAGGCCACTTTCATACGAATTGCCTCGGGGTACATCCGGACTTTATTTTCAACAGGAACATATGAAAATACACCGATTTTATCATATTGCGCACTTTCATCAATTTCCAAATCATCTGTTTCAAATCCGTTTTTCTTTAAAAATGCAAGCGCTCGGTTCGATCCGTCATTTAAACTGATTTTCTGATCTTTCACTTCTCTGTTTTGGATCAAGTATACCGGATGCCCGCCCTTCTTCGTAATATCCATATAAATCACTGCTTTATGGTCTGGATCTTTCATGCTGATGCTATATACATCGCGATTTGTTTTTTTTCCGCTCTTTACCACTTTAATTGAATAATTGTCATCTGGGGCAAAGCGCTCAGCAATATGTTTTGCTTCCTGTTCGGAAATTTGTTTTCCCTTCAGATGGCTGAAGCCTTTCTCTTCTTTTTTCGTGCTGGTGAAACTCGGACCAAGATCAGTGCCAGTGGAGAATGCACCAACATTTTTTTCGACTGTTTTAAAGCTGTTGATAATCGTATTATCACTTTGTTTTTCGTCAGAAGCCAGGGCCATTTCTACGTCCATCCAGCGAAGGTTTTTGCTCATGACAAGGTGCTGAACATGACGCAATTCATTTTGTATATCTTCGGACTGCTGATATAGCTTATTTAGTGATGTATACTCGTTTTTATCAAGCGGCTTTTGGTCCAAATCTCTGACTGACGTTTTATAGCTGAAATCGCCGATCTTTGATAATAGCTCTTCAGTTTTATTAAACGGCATTAATGTAAGCGGCAGCTGACTGACACTGTTATGAGCTTCTGATGTAATCCTCCACACATCGATCAATGCAGGCGACAGTGATTTTTGGCTGTTCATGGCAAGTGTTGTTCCGATTTTATCATGAAGCTGATCCATCTGATAGGTAAGCTCATGAAACGCCCGCTGATAGTTATTTTCAGCATGAAGAAGAACTGCGTCTTTTTCCTGGTGTTCTTTGTATCCCCAGTAGCCTGTACCGACTATTGCAATACCAAGCACGGCGATTAAAATTCCTCTGATCATTTATCACACCTCTTTTTATGCTTTCTCATATCTGCTACTCACAGAAAATGTGTTTACCGATTCTTTTAATCTGTGGACGCCCCCAAATCCACGGACTTGTAGCCGTATCCGGATTAAAGTAGTAAAGTGCTTCCTCTGATGGGTCCCAGCCATTGATGGCATCCAGCACTGCTTCTCGGGCCGTTTCATTCGGCTGCATGTAAATTTGTCCGTCGGCTACTGCTGTGAAGGCAAGCGGCTCAAAAATAACCCCCGCTACTGAATTTGGAAATAACGGGCTGTTCAAACGGTTTAAAATGACTGCTGCAATAGCAACCTGCCCCTCGTACGGCTCGCCCCGGGCTTCGCCATAAACCGCTTGAGCAAGCAGCCTGATATCGTTGTTGGAAAATCCACCAGGCATGTTCGCTGCTACCGCATCCTGTTTTCTTGCTTTTGCTGGTGTATTGTTTTGCTGTTTATTCGCATTCGCTTTAGGCTGCTGCGTTGTTTTTTCCGCAGGCTGTTTCTGCCTCGCTTCCGCTTGCTGTCTTGCTTTTTGTGTTGCTGCTTTTGACGGTTTCGTCTGATACTTCAGCGGGATTTTTCCGTAATGCGTGAATGTATTCCCTTTATTGAGCTGTTCCATAACATATTCACGATAGTATTTTGATTTACATATTAAGGTTTGCTTTGTTTTAGCTCCTACAAGGCCGTCAACCTCTTTTAACCCGAATTGATCCTGAAAATTCCGAACTGCCCAGTACGTCCCCCATCCATAAACCCCGTCAATTTTTCCGTTATAATATCCGTTGTATTGAAGACGCGCCTGAAGCTCGACCACATCATCCCCGGTTGCCCCTCTTTGAATGACCTGATTCGAAAAGGCAGAGATCGTTTCAGTATTAATAAACGTCGTTATTGTAAAGGAAAAAAGGATGAGACATGCCATAATCGATCCTTTGGACTTCATCTTTTCAAGCCTCCTACTGCAAATTTTTAAGTGTAATCGTATTTTCTGTAACGAGGTTATTTTTATACACTCTTTCCTTGTTATCCCTCAGAACATAAAAACTGCACACAAAAAAGCCGCACGGTTGCTGTGCGGCTTCTATACTTGCATCATATTAACGGAACGGGCTTTTTTCGCTTTACGCAAACCAAACCACCATAAAAACACCATAAATGGAAGCATATAATAAATCCAATTGCTAAGCGCTGTTAGGATAAAATCATATGATCCATGCAAAAGAGATGGGACAACTAAAGAAAGAGTAAGCCACTTTACACGCGCCTTATCAGCGGAAAAACGGGCTTTTCCAAGGTAAAATCCCATTATAACGCCAATCAAGGCATGGCATGAAACAGGCAGCAGCGCCCTGACAAACGCATGCTCCACGCCGTGGCCAATTAAATAAAGAATATTTTCGAGGGTTGCAAAACCGAGTGATACACTTGCACCGTACACAATCCCGTCATAATGCTCATCAAAGTGGGCGTGCGGGTAAACACTGATCATCAGTATAAACCATTTTAATGATTCCTCCAAAAACCCCGAAGATAAAAAAGAAACGAAAAAGCTTCCGCCTCCTACATTCTCTTTTTCAAGTACATACTGGATAAACATGATGGGAAATACAAGAACAACCCCGAGAAAAAACGACCGTAGCACCATATGTACAGGTTCATTATCATACTGATCTTTTAAATAAAAATAACTTAATAACGCGATGCCGGGGGCAATTCCTGCAGAGATGATTGCAAACATCAGGCAACCTCTTTCCTTTATATTCCTACGTCTATCCTACCATGTTGTTTAAAATTTTACATCTGTCTGCACTTAAAAAAACAAAAAGAGCATACGAATGCATCATATGCTCCTCATCTTTAATGGTTTTCTCTTTTGGCGATTTCCGCTGCGATATGCCCCCCGTGAAACCTGCCGTTTTCAATAAATATTTCATTTGCATTGTTTCCCGCAGCAATAACACCGGCAATAAAGACACCTTCAACGTTCGTTTCCATCGTTTCTTCGTTGAAATATGGACGCCCTGTTTCTTTATCAATTTCAACACCAATTTTTTCAAGAAATTGATGATCAGGATGATAGCCTGTCATGGCAAATACAAAATCATTTTTAATGGTAATGAGTGCTTTCTCTCCGGAGCGATACACAACTTCATCCTCGGTGATTTTTTCGACACAAGCGCCAAATTCCATACGGATTGTACCGTTTCTGACGAGGGCTTCAAATTCCGGCAGAATCCACGGCTTAATGCTTGGAGAATACTCATTGCCCCTATATAAAACTGTGACACGCGCTCCAGATTTCACGAGTTCAAGGGCAGCGTCCACGCTTGAATTTTTCCCGCCGATAACAACAACATCTTTATCAAAATACGGGTGGCCTTCTTTAAAATAATGAAATACTTTCGGCAAATCCTCACCGGGTACATTCATATAGTTTGGATGATCATAATAGCCTGTGGCGATGATACAATATGGCGTCGTGTAGGTCTCTTTTGACGTCTCAATAACGAATGTGTTTTTTTGCGTTTTCGTCACTTTATGCACCATTTCAAATGCGTTAACACGGATGTTTTTCCGTTTGACGACTTCCCGGTAATACGATAAAGCCTGAATTCTGACAGGCTTCCTGTTTTCCGTAATAAATGCCACATCTCCGATTTCGAGCTTTTCACTTGAGCTGAAAAAGGTTTGATGCGTCGGATAATTGTAAATACTGTTAACGACATTGCCTTTTTCGATGACGAGGGCATCAATGCCAATTTGTTTTAGGTGAATGGCAGCAGATAGTCCGCAAGGCCCTCCGCCTATAATAATTGCTTTTTCTTGAATCATTTCTGTCAACTCCTGCGATTGGCATTTCACTTCATATTTTCTATTTCCGAATAAAAAAATCTCCTATTTTATCATAGGAGATTTTTTATTTTTATGCAAATCATCAACTTATATCCAGCCTCTAAAACGCGAAGCTTCAGCCATTTTGCGAACGCCGACCATATATGCAGCGAGCCTCATGTCAATTCTTCGGTTGTTAGCCATTTCATAAATATTGTTAAATGATTTGACCATCATTTTTTCTAATTTTTCTTCTACCTCTTCTTCACTCCAGTAGAAGCCTTGGTTATTCTGAACCCATTCAAAATAAGAAACTGTTACGCCACCGGCACTTGCCAGCACGTCTGGTACAAGCAGAATGTCCCGGTCTGAAAGAATTTTTGTTCCTTCAAGCGTTGTTGGTCCGTTCGCTGCTTCAACGACAATTTCAGCCCGGATATTATGGGCATTTTCTTCTGTAATTTGATTTTCAATCGCAGCAGGAACGAGAATATCACAATCCAGCTCCAGCAGCTCTTGGTTGGTAATGGTATCGTTGAAAAGCTTTGTTACGGTACCGAAGCTGTCGCGTCGGTCTAGTAAATAATCGATATCAAGGCCTTCCGGATCATAAAGTCCGCCATACGCATCTGAGATGCCGACAACTTTTGCCCCCGCATCATGCATAAATTTTGCCAAATAGCTTCCCGCGTTTCCGAAGCCTTGGACAACGACACGCGCACCTTTAATATCGATGCCTCTCTTCTTAGCCGCTTCTTTAATACAGATGGTAACACCTTTTGCTGTCGCAGATTCTCTCCCGTGAGATCCGCCAAGCACAAGCGGTTTGCCTGTAATAAATCCAGGCGAATTAAATTCATCAATTCTTGAATACTCATCCATCATCCAAGCCATGATTTGTGAGTTTGTAAATACATCCGGTGCCGGCACGTCTTTTGTCGGGCCGACAATTTGGCTGATCGCTCTGACATACCCTCTGCTCAGACGCTCAAGCTCTCTAAACGACATATCCCTTGGATCACAAACAATTCCGCCTTTACCACCGCCATATGGAAGATCAATTATGCCGCATTTTAAACTCATCCAAATTGAAAGCGCCTTCACCTCTTTTTCTGTTACGTTCGGGTGAAAACGTATCCCGCCTTTCGTTGGACCGACAGAGTCATTGTGCTGCGCACGATATCCTGTGAAAATCTTTACTGAACCGTCGTCCATACGAACAGGTATTTTTACCGTTAATAACCTCATCGGCTCTTTTAACAATTCGTATACCTCTTCGGGATAGCCCAATTTTTCCAGAGCCTTATGTATTACGGTTTGGGTTGATTTTAATACATCAAGTTTGTCCTCTTCTGTATGACCGGTGTTTCGATCGGCTGCCATTTGAGTTAACCTCCTAGAATCTTCTGTTTCTCACATGCTCCCTTTCAGAGAATAGTATACACCTTCATATGATCTGTGCATAGAATAAACGTTATGTTTTTCCATGTTTTTTAAAGAAAAAAAACTGCTGAAATCAGCAGTTTTCCGTTGCATTCTTATGAAAAATGAGTTTGTATCGTTTCTACAGCATTACCGTCCATAATGAGCTTACCATACTCTTGCAGGCGATAAATCGTTAAAGTTGTCGGATTGCCGTATTCAGCCAGAACCGCCACAACCCCTTCAGCCGTATGTGACCCTAGATCTTCAAGGCTTAAAAAGTACTGCCCGTCATAGTGGTAGACAGTTCCCCCTGTGATACCGATTCGCTGTAAGCTTTCTGAAAGCTGAATGATATCTTCAAAGGAATGGAATTGATATATGATGTCCGCGCTTTCATCAAGCTTGACTTGCATTTCGATGTAATCATCATCATACTCATCGTCTTCTGAATCGGCGTCTTGGTTCTTTGTTACAATCACGACCATCCCTTGTGCTTGGAGAGAATACACTTCCACTGCAATCGGTCCATTCGCTTCAAAGCCGAGCTCTGTATTTGCTTCATTCATCATATCTTTAAATAACTGGTGGACTTTGAATGAGTCCTTCCAGAGGTCTTCTTTTGTCAATCCCCGGTCTGTCAAATCATCGAGGGTTAAAAAGATTTTGATCTTATTATAATTCAGACGCTCAAGCCGCATAACGTTCCCTCCTGCCTCTACTTGCACACAAATCATATAACACATTATATGAGATGATGAGTCATAGGTTCTTAATTGTTATCAGTTTACACTGAGTTCACTAGTAAGACAAGCACAATGCAGTTTTTATTGCCATATGGATTTTTGCTTTTTAGAAGTTATTCTGGCCCGCAAAGAGTCACAATGTGTGTTTCAGGCTCAGCACCTAAACGAAGAGGCACTTTTGTCGTGCCGTAGCCGTTGCTGATCAGATATGCCGCGTTTTTAACAATACCTGTTTTCCCCAGTTCATAAGGGCCAAATTTTCCAAACCTGATCTGGCCTCCATGGGTATGTCCGCTGAGTATCACATCAATACCGTCATCTTCATTGATTTGTTCATGAATCTCCGGATTATGACAAACCAGAATATTCAGCTGGCTTTCATCAAGTTCTTTGATGGCTTCCTCATAATGATCCATCTCCATCCTGATATCATCAACCCCCGCAATCGCAATCGTATGCCCATTGTATGAAAACGGGACTGACTCATTTCTCAGAGTGATGACGCCGTGCGCTTTAAATATGGAATACAGCTTATGCTGCCTGACTTCATAATCATTATTCCCCCACACAAACACGATAGGGACCCCGAAATGTACGAGCCTTTTGATGTTTTCCTCGATTCTCGCACTGGGCACCCCGCCCTCAGCTAAATCACCGCCGATTATAACCAAGTGAGGGGCATGGCTTCGCGCTTTTTCTAAAAGGTCTTGATCGATGAGACGTTTGTGAATGTCTGAAATAAAAAAGATTGTCAGAGGCGGCTTGCCCTTCATCTTTGATAAAGGAAACGTATGTGTCTTCAAATGATTGCCTTTTGCTGTTGCATACATTTTTGCCGTCATTGCCGCTGCCGCAACAGTTAGTACACCGGCAATTTTCACTGATAGCTTCATAAAAAACTCTCCATTCTTTTTAGAACTTATCAATAAGACGGACAATAAAAAAAAGACGTTTCTATCGTTTGAGAAAACGCCCCATTTTATTTACTTTCAAAATATAGATTAATGTCATATTTGTGCTTCATCATATGAAAAACAGACTCTCTCGCCTTCCATTTATCGGGCTGCGGCCAGAGATCAGTGCTTTTCTGAATAATTTCACATCTCAGTTTATGGAAATCAGTCTCGGATTTTTCTTCCTTTTTCTTGAAATAATATGAAGTGCAGTAGGCAAAAGCGGTTGCCAGCATCCAAAATAAATAAAAGGTATGGCTAAGTATTTCTTGAAGTATAAGCTGAGGCTCCGGGCTTTTGATCATGATCATAACACATAATAAGCCTAGGCAGATAAGTGAAGCCCATCGCCATCTGCGGCATTGTGCTGCATAATTTTCGAATTTTTGTTTTCGTTTTACCAGCGCTTGGAGCATCTGTTTGGTCGGCGCGTCTGTAAACTGATCCAGCTGATTCCATAAGGATTCCATACGCTTCACACCTTGTCCATTTTCATTGCTATAATATATGAACGTAAAATAAAAATAATACCCTATTCATCCATTAAGGGGATGTCCAAAACTTGTCCGGTGTAAACATCATTTCCATTCAGATGATTATACGCTCGAATTTTTTCTTCTCCTGTCCGGCTTTTATAATACTTCATGGAAATGCGGTATAGCGTTTCTTTCTTTTGGACGGTGTGCTTGACAACGCGATTCGGCACATTTTGAACTGGCTCAGCCGGCTGCTGTTGCTGTTCTTGCTGTTGTACTGTTGATTGGGAAGAGGAAGCAGCCGCGGCGGTTGCTTCCTCCTTATTTGCCGAGTCTTCTTTTTCCGCTACAGCAGTCTGTTTCTTATCATCAGCGGTTTTTGCCGGCTCTTTTGGCTTGGAATCTTCAGGCTCTTTTTTTGACTCCTTCTGCAGTGCGGTCTCTTTAGTGTCTGCGGTATCGTTTTTATCCTCTGATTTCGGGACAACCTCATATTTGCTTTGGCTGCTGTCAATAAAAACATCTTCATAATCGTCATGATTATCCGGGTGGCTCTTTAGATAAAATAAGGTGACTAAAACGATAACCGGCACAAATACAAATATTACTGCGAGTACTGTGAATAATGGCGTTTTTGTTTTGCCTTGCTTTTTTTTCTGTTCTCTTTGATTTTTTACAGATTGTCTTGTCGGAAGGTTTTCTCCATCATCGACATAATCGTCCGCCAATGCGGCGTTTTGATCTTCATAAAGATTCTGGGCTTTTCTTCTCTCTACTCTTGACATGTTCGTCATGTTTATCCCTCCTCACATGTTCAAAACGAATCTGACAGGCAAACACGGCATCAATGATAAAATGCGCCGTCATCGGAACAAATAAGTTGCCGGTCCATTCATACATCAGACCGAGCAAAAAGCTGATTGCTGTCACCATAATAAATAACAGCCATTTTGACAAATACCGAAAGTGCAGAGCGGCAAATATAAGACTGGCCGCCCATAAACCGATATGAGTCTGCAGCACTCCTCTGAATAACATTTCTTCCGCGAAAGCAATCAGAAGCGTTAAAAATATAATATGAGGGATTGACCTCTTACTGAATATTTTTTTATTGATTCCGCCGTCATCATATAAATGAGACGGAAACCATTTCATTACTGCCACATCGGCTAAAATAACAATAACAGCTATAGAAACACCATACCAGATGATTCGCATATCGCGAATGTCCCAGAGCTTTAATACGTCCCGTACATCCTCAAAAAAGAACAGTCCTGCTGCAGCAGCGGCAAAGATGATGAGTAGCTGCGTCAAATATAACTGCTTCAGCATATCACGGTCAGACATATGCTGAATATAATCTTTTTGCTGTTTCAGTTCAGCTCACCTACAGTCCGCAAGCTGAATATCCGGTGCAATTCCGAACTCCAGCTGTCTAATGGCGCCATTTTACTCCGTTCCCCTTTTTGTTCATACAAGGATAAATCAAAACCGCAATGTGAACAGCACGGGAGGTTTCCGTCATCGGGCTCGTATGATTCATCAAAGTAGGTTAACAGTGCCTGCCTTAAACAGCCGTCACGCTGAAGCAAAAATGATACACGGTGCATTTTTTCCAGCTTCAGCTCCATGCGATATGAAATTTCTTTCTTCATCAGTTCAACTGATGTTTTTCCCTGCATAAAGAGATGAATCATCATACGGGCCTGTGTCTCTCCGACGCCATACTGAAGTAATACGTCACGCAGCCTTCTCTCATCCCGCTCCTCCGTCTTCTCTAGCACACGGATTACGTCGGCGATTTCTTCAGCTGTGACACTCTCCATCTGGATAATTTGTTCCTGCAATTCAAAATCCCCTGGCGCCCGCAGCAAAATGCTGACACTCGGCTTTCCGTCGCGTCCCGCTCTGCCGATTTCCTGCATAAAAGCTTCTGCCGTCTGCGGGGAGTGAAAATGAATCACATATCTGATATCAGGTTTATCGACACCCATTCCAAACGCATTCGTACAACATATCACATCAAGCTGGTTATGAATAAACTGCTGCTGAATTAAAATCCTGTCCCCTGACTCCAAACCGCCATGGTAAAAGTCGGCTCTGCTGCTCGTTTTGCTTTTAATCTCACCCGCTAATTCCTCAGCCCATTTCCGTGTTGGACAATAAACAATTCCCGGGCCTTGCAGATTTTCAACCAGCTGAATGACCCTATCTATTTTTTCGGCAGTATCCGCCGCATTTTCAACCCTCAGTGCGATGTTTGGGCGGTTGACTGAGTTGAGATGGCGTACAGCATGCTGCAGCTCCAGCAGGTTCATGACATCTTGCAGCGTTTCCTTTGTAGCCGTGGCGGTCAATGCCAGAACGGGCGGGTGACCAAGTTTTTTTCTCAGCTGTCCGAGCTTTGAATAATCAGGCCTGAAGTCGTGTCCCCATTCAGAAATACAATGCGCTTCGTCAATAACAAATAGGCTGATCGGGACGCTTTTCAATTTTTCCAATACATATGGAGACTGTAAAGCTTCAGGAGACAAGTACAAAAATTTATATCGATGAATATGTTCTAAAACAAATTGTCTTTCCTGCCTGTTAAGCATGCTGTTCAAAGCTGCAGCACGCTTTTCCCCCCGGGCTTTCAGCTGCTGCACCTGATCCTCCATTAAAGAAAGCAGTGGAGAAACGATTAATACCATGCCGTCAAGCATATAACCAGGCAGCTGGTAGCAAAGCGATTTCCCTCCCCCAGTCGGGAGCATTGCAATGGTATCCTTCCCGCTGAGTATGCTTTCAATAATGTCCTGCTGCCCTTTTTTAAAGGAAGTAAAACCAAAAAACTGATATAACGTTTGCTGTAATTTAGTCATATTGCTGCACCTGCTTTGTCAATGCCAGTCTGATTTGAAAGTAGCTGAACCGCTGTTCCAGCCCGTCGCGAATTTGTTTGATTTTATTCGTCCGCATCCGTTTGGCAAACTCTGCGATTTGGAGCTGGTCTTCTGCTGATACATAATCATTAATCATAAACGTAGGCTCATGGAGAGAAATCTCGACAATGTGGTCTTCAATCGTCGCTGTTTTCAGCTTTCTGATTTCAGCAATTCGATGTATCGGAAACCCTTGTTTGACCATCTGCCATGTTTTCCTCGTCGACTCTGTCAGGGCATTATCTAAGTGCACATCAGAAAGAAGATCCTTTAACAAAGCATCTTCACACTCCGGAAGAGAATGAATAAAATAATGTACCGAAGCCCAAAACATGATATAGACATACCATTCGTCTTCTTTCAGCGTATCAGCAAGCTGCCTGCTCGTATAACCGATCCGATGGTGCGAGGTTAAGGAGTAGACAAAAATTTGCGCTGCTTTGTTTTCAATCTTTTTCAAACGCGCCTCAAGCATGGCAAAAAGGCTTTTTGCCATCTCTATATGATCCGTATGCCGGGACAGGTATTTCTTTACCCAGTGAAGTGTCTTATGATCCTTTGTGACAGGGATATACTGCCTGCTCCCTTGCTGTTTATGGGATAAGACCTGCACAAGCAGCGAAAGCCTTTTCCAAAGCACGCCGGCAGCCTGCTGATAATGAGCGCCGTGACAATGAACGGGCCACGGCCGCTCGCTAAGGGAATGTCTCAAAACTGCTGCGCCGCTGGCTGTCACTTTGTATGTATCTGTTTCAGACATTGGCGCGAGATATGAATGCTTTTCAAGCTTGTCAAGCGACGCAGAAATATCGCTTCTCGAACATTTTGCCGCCATTCCAAAGTATTTTGCAGTCTGAAATAAGCCGGCATCTTGAATGGTCTGTGACGATCTCTTGCCTTTGAATAGGTGAAAAACAGCGCTTCCCGACCGTTCCCCGTTTATTTTGCAAAGGCAATCGAGAACCATAATATCGAAGTAATTTAATGACAACCTATCCACCTACATTCTTCCTGACAAAAATCGTTGATTTGCTCTTTTTATTTTAACAGATTTCAAACAGAAATCGACGTTTAAAGTCATCATTAAGGGGGATGTTATGTAGATAACCCCTTATGTGATAAGCATTCTCAATCATTTTTCTGTTGAAATGTGGCAGCAACATCATTACAATAAGTAAGAGGAATAGGTGTTAAATTGATTAAATATAAAGATTGATCCATTTGTTCCACCAAGAACAATCTGGGAGGTTTTATTCATGGCAAAGTACACAATCGTAGACAAAGATACATGTATTGCATGCGGCGCTTGCGGAGCTGCTGCACCAGACATTTACGATTACGATGATGAAGGCATCGCGTTCGTAACGCTTGATGAAAACAAAGGTGTTGTCGAAGTTCCTGAGGTACTGGAAGAAGATATGATTGACGCATTTGAAGGATGCCCTACTGATTCCATCAAAGTGGCGGATGAGCCATTTGAAGGCGACCCGCTTAAATTTGAATAGAAGTAACAAAAAAGCTCCCGAACGGGAGCTTTTTTATTTAATGGATATGTGCACTTCTGTGCTGCTCAATCCATGGCTTAAGCTTGATAAAAATTAGTGAAAATACAACCGTAATTACAATACCTTTTATCATGTTAAACGGCAGGATACCTGCGACGACTGCTGTTTTTAGCGCGCTGTCGGATAATGCCGGTGAATGTAAAAACCACGTGTATGCCGGAAGAATCAGAACATAATTTAAAATACTCATTAAAATGGTCATCGCTGCAGTTCCCAAAAGCAGGCTGACAGCCAAGCCCTTTGCTGAGTTGAGTTTTTTAAATAAGAAAGCAGTCGGTAATATAAAGAGTGTTCCTGCAATAAAATTCGCAACTTGCCCTACAGGAACTCCGGCCATGCTTCCCTGAATGATATACTGAAGAACATTTTTTATCGCTTCTACGGCAATACCCGCCAAAGGTCCGTAAATCAGAATGGCAATAATAGCGGGAACGTCGCTAAAATCGATTTTTAAATAATCCGGAAGACCCGGAAACGGGAAATTTAACAGCATCAAAACAAATGCAATGCTGCTCAGCATGCTGACCACAACTAATTTTTTTACTTTCACTTCATTCTCTCCTTTTCGATCACATCTTACTCGAAAACGGAAAGGTTCTTTTCCAGCCAATAAAAAAAACCGCTTCATATATAAAAGCGGGGTTTCGAAAATTAGGCTAGGCAAAGAAACGTTTGAAAAATTCAATTTCAAAACGCTTATGAACCTCCATCTTCTCCCATCCAGACTGTACTGTCGGCTCCGGAATCTCACCGAATCCTGCTGTAAAGACAGCTCGCGGGCTTAGAGCCATTGGCTCATCACCGCCGGTAGGGAATTTCACCCTGCCCCGAAGATTGATCATATGAAATTTAATTACATTATAAACGATAACTGGTTGGCTGTATAGAGAATTGCTTCAAATTATATATATTACCTGCAAGCTGTCAAATCATTGATTTATTAGGCTTTACTTTTATCCTTTACTGCGTCAATACACGTTGACACTCTTTTGAGAATATGTTAAATTATCAGATATTTAGTTTGTCAATTTAGGAGGAAATCTAACGATGTTTCGAGTATTGGTCTCAGACAAAATGAGCAACGACGGTTTACAGCCACTTATTGAATCAGACTTTATTGAAATCGTTCAAAAAAACGTAGCAGATGCAGAAGATGAATTACATACTTTTGATGCTCTTTTGGTGCGAAGTGCGACAAAAGTAACAGAAGACCTTTTCAACAAAATGACTTCTTTAAAAATTGTCGGAAGAGCCGGTGTCGGTGTCGATAATATCGATATTGATGAGGCTACGAAACACGGGGTAATCGTGATCAATGCTCCGAACGGCAACACCATTTCGACAGCTGAGCATACATTTGCAATGATCTCTTCTTTAATGAGACACATTCCGCAGGCTAATATCTCAGTGAAATCCAGAGAGTGGAACCGCACAGCTTATGTGGGTTCAGAGCTCTATGGAAAAACGCTTGGTATTGTAGGATTAGGCCGAATCGGAAGTGAAATTGCACAGCGTGCGAGAGCGTTCGGTATGACAGTGCACGTTTTTGATCCTTTCTTAACGGAAGAAAGAGCGAAAAAAATCGGCGTAAACAGCCGTACATTTGAAGAAGTGCTTGAAAGTGCGGATATCATTACCGTTCACACGCCTTTAACAAAAGAAACAAAAGGCTTATTGAATAAAGAAACGATTGCAAAAACGAAAAAAGGCGTTCGCTTAATTAACTGTGCGCGAGGCGGAATTATCGATGAAGCAGCACTTCTCGAAGCTTTGGAAAACGGGCATGTTGCGGGAGCGGCTCTTGACGTTTTCGAAGTTGAACCGCCAGTTGACAACAAACTTGTTGATCATCCATTAGTCATTGCCACTCCTCACTTAGGAGCATCAACGAAAGAAGCACAGCTCAATGTCGCCGCCCAAGTGTCAGAAGAAGTTCTGCAGTTCGCAAAAGGCCTGCCTGTCATGTCAGCTATTAACCTGCCTGCCATGACAAAAGATGAATTTGCTAAAATTAAGCCCTACCATCAAATTGCAGGAAAAATTGGCAGCCTTGTATCACAGTGCATGAAAGAACCAGTACAGGATGTTGCCATTCAATATGAAGGCACAATTGCTAAACTTGAAACATCGTTCATTACAAAAGCCCTTCTGTCAGGCTTTTTAAAACCGCGCGTTGACTCTACTGTTAACGAGGTCAATGCCGGGGGTGTCGCAAAAGAACGCGGCATCAGCTTCAGTGAAAAAATTTCCTCTTCTGAATCTGGATACGATAACTGCATCAGCGTAAAAGTGACAGGAGACCGCAGCACCTTTACTGTAACGGCTACGTATATTCCTCATTTCGGAGAACGAATTGTCGAGATCAATGGATTTAATATTGATTTTTATCCGACAGGTCACTTGGTGTATATCCAGCATCAAGATACAACAGGTGTCATCGGCCGAGTAGGACGTATTCTCGGAGATAATGATATTAACATTGCAACTATGCAGGTTGGCCGTAAGGAAAAAGGCGGAGAAGCCATCATGATGCTTTCCTTTGACAGACATCTGGAAGATAAAATTGTGAAAGAACTAACAAATGTCCCTGATATTGTGTCTGTGAAGCTCATTGATCTGCCATAATAAAAAAACTCAAGCTATATAGCTTGAGTTTTTTTATTGTTCTATCCTCGTGTGTTTTTATGCAAAATATCTAAGACACTCCTTAGCTCAGAAACAGGTATTTGACCTGGTGCGGACGCCTCTTCTCCAGCTCCAAAAGTACAAGCCGATCCAAAAACCTCACCGCTCAGCCTGCTGATGAGCCCTGTTGCAGCCATTGACATTGTAATAATGGGGCGGTCTGCATATTTTGTTTTCATTGTATACGTCGCATCAAGCAGCGTTAGGAGATCTCCAGTATCATTCGGCATAACAGCCATTTTGGGAATATGTGCCCCTAAATCCTGCATTTTCCGAAGTCTTGAAAGAATCTCATCTTTCGAAGGCGTTTTTTCAAAGTCGTGATTTGACATCACCACATAGACGTTGTTTTCTTCCGCCATCGATACTAACGCTTTTACATTTGCATCTCCTGAAAATAATTCGATGTCTATCAGATCGATGTCTTTTGTTTGGATTGCCGATTCCAGCAAAGCAAGATAGGAGCTTTCGTCCATCTCCATGCTCCCGCCCTCTTTGTGGGTTCTGAATGTAAATAGAAATAGCTTGTCTTCTAAAGATTTACGAAGCTTAGACATGAGCTTTGTGACCGCTTCTCTGTCATTAGCTTTTTCAAATACGTCGACTCTCCATTCAACAATGTCCGGATTCAGTAATTTTACTGCCTCTGCTTCATTCAGAATTTGTTTTTCCGTCTTTCCCATCAGCGGAACGATGATTTTCGGCATTCCTTCCCCGATGGAAACTCCTTTAATTGTTAACACGTTCACTCATCTCAAATCCTTTCAATCGTTACCTTGTTTTATTATACACGCACAACTTTTTTTTGAAAATTTCTATTATATGAATAGCAACTAAAAAAAGAGCCTCAAAGGGCCCATTTTAGTTTAAGAAAATCGGATTTGGAGCAGCCGGTACCGGAATTGCATCTGATACGTCATATTTGCCGATTTTGTTTGTTCTGGTTTCGGTAAAGGTCACTTCTGTGAAGCCAAACTCTTTTGCGGTTAAAAGAAGTCCCTCAATCATTAAAATACTGGCAATAGAATCCTCAACTTCTGAGTCCTTTGAGAAACGGATATATAAGTGCTTCTGTTTCTTCGTTACAGATTGGACAGTACCCGCTTGAATAAGCGGTGTTGTATCTTTTTGACTGCTCGATTCCATTTCATTAATCGCTTCTTTTACCGTATCAAATGTTTTTTCTGACGGAATGAGAAAGTTTCCTTGTTTATTTTTGTACAAGTAGTAAGCTCTTTTTGACTGTTTTGGAATCGAAATTTCCGTAAAAGTGCCATATGAGCCAATCCGAACCCCAGTCTCATTTTGATCCGATAAAAATTTGACTTTTTCATAAGGACTCCATTTTAAGGATTCTTTAAGCAATTTTTTTAACAGTGTATCATCTTTTACAGAAAATGCCGTAGCTGGCTGATGGACTCGTATACTTAATTCCTTCTGCTTTGGTTTTTCTTTTATTTCTACTTCATCTATGAAGGATGGAATTGTAATGGCATGATCCAAGATATCCAATTCACTACTTACAGTCAGCATGTCCTGGATCGTTTGGTATGCATTTGTTTTTTGAATGCTGACAGGTATGATTGCAGATGTATCGGCATCAGCAACTGCTACAGTGATGTAATTGTCTTGTTCCTTTTCAGTTACAACAAACAATGTATGATCCAGGGATGATGCAGCTTTTGGGCTGTCTTCTGTCTCAGTTTTCGTTACTGCGTTCTCTTGGGACGCTTCTTTTTGTTGAGGCTGTGCCTGATCAAAGAAATGAGGAGAAATAATGAAGGCGATATAAACCGCAATTGCAGCGGCACACGCGGGGCCAATCCACCTGACAGCGGGCTTATTTTTACGCTTTGCCATCGTCAGCCGCTTGTAAATATCCTGAGGCGAACGATGGTCTTTAACTGCCGGAAGTTGACTTAACAACTCCTTTATCTGTTCTTCGTTCCATTCTGACTTCATCATCCATTAGCTCCTCCCTCAAAAGCTCCATATGTTTCCGAAGTACTTTGAGCCCTCTGTGTTGGGTCGTTTTTACTTTGCTTTCCGAGAAGCGCAGAGCCTTGGCTGTTTCCTGTATTGAATATCCCTGAATAAACCGCAAGATAATCACAGCTCTTTGATCGATTGTACATTGATCAAGCGCAGCATAAATTTCCCGGACATTTTCATGTTGAACCGCAAGTTCGTCCGGGAGCAATTGCTGATCCCTGACATCCTGTGTATCCCAGTCAAATGTACCGAGTATACGCTGTCTGATTGTTTGCTGTTTACGAAACCAGTCTATCGCAACATGGCGTGCGATAGACAAAAGCCATGTTTTTTCACTGCTTCTTCCTTCAAACGTATGATAAGAATTTAATACCCTGATATAAACCTCTTGAAGAAGGTCTTCTGTCTGGTTTTTATCCTTTACCATATAAAATAAAAATTGGTACAAATCTTGATGATATGTATCATATAATAATTGAAAGGTTTCTTCCATTTGAAACCCCTCCGTTCACTTTTTTGTCGTATGAATAGCTTGAAAAGTTACATTACAACTATATTACGAGTAACTGGAATTTGGAAGGGAATTTATATTAACATATCCTTAAATTTTATTAATGTTGGCTATTAAAAAAACACCCGCTCAGTCAGCGGGTGTTTCTTATGGAACAAGATTCTTCGGCAAATTCAGACTCGATTTTACCGTTTTGTCGGAATATAAAAAGTAAATGTTGTTCCTTTATCTATTCGGCTGTGCACAGTAATTGATCCGTTGTGGGCTTCCACGATATTTTTAACGATAGCCAGCCCTAACCCGGTTCCTGCTCTTCCCCTTGTCCGCGCTTTATCTGCCTTATAAAACCGCTCAAAGATAAATGGCAGATCTTCTTCCGGTATGCCGGACCCGGAGTCTTTGATATCAATTTTCAATCCATCCTTCACAGAATGGACTGAAATGGAGACACTGCCACCGGATGAAGTATGCCGCAACGCGTTATCGATCAAATTGGTAAATACCTGCTCCATCTTGTCTTCATCAAACATAAATTCCTCTTCTGTGAGAGAAATGTCATGATGTAAAGCAATATTTTTTTCTTTCGCAACACCAGAAAACTTCCGAATGATCTTTTCTAAAAACTCATTCACATTGATTTTTTCATAATGTAAGCCTGTATGGCCTGATTCCATTCGGGCTAAATCAAGCAAATCATTAACTAAACGGCCCATTCGGAGCGATTCGTCATAAATGATTTGGGCAATTTCTTTCCGGTCTTCTTCAGAGCTTGCAATGTCATCGACAATTGCTTCACTGTATCCCTGAAGCATGGAGATTGGTGTTCTCAGCTCATGACTGACATTTGCGATAAAGTCCTCCCGCAGCTTATCAAGGCGGCGTTCTTCTGTCATGTCACGCAGTACGGCAACCGCTCCTCTGACATGCGATTCCGCATAAAGCGGCGACATCAAAAGCACCCATGATCTGCCTTGCAGCGTCATCTCAATCATTTGTTCTTTTTCAGTGCTGACAGCGTTTTGAAACAGCTCTTTTGCTTCAGGCGGAAGGTTGTCGCCTTCTTTGATATTCATGTTCTGTTCATAATACCAAGCCTGAAGAAAACGTTCAGCCGGCGGGTTGGTCACAAGAATCGTACCGTCAATATTAATGGTAATAACCCCGTCAGCCATACTGCTCAAAATGTTAGAAAGCTGCTCTTTTTCTTGATTGAGCGCATTGATATGAAAGTTAAGCTGCCGGCCCATTTGATTAAAAGCGGTCGCCAGTTCACCGATTTCATCCTGAGTTAAAATCGGGATTTTTGTATCGAACTTGCCCTTCGCCAAATCCTGCGCGCCTTCTCTCATTTTTCGGAGAGGGTACGTGACCCTGCTTGATAAAAAGAATGCGAAAAATGTGGTCAGCACAATCGCAATTCCAGCGGCAAGAAAAATATAGCGGGTAGTATGTTTTGTTGTATCTTTAACGGCAAGCAAAGACTGGGATAAAAAGACCATGCCTTTCTTTCCGTCTTTTTCATACGGGACACCTACAATCAGGCGTTCATTATCCGTGTCTGTATCGCTCAGTCCCGTCCGTTTGCTTACTTTTTTATGGTCTTGGAGAGCTTTATTTAAGTCTTTGTCATGCTGTATTTGCTCAACCGTTATAGACGACAGGCGATTTTTATCATTCGGAGAATACCAGTGGTTCTTCTCATCCTGGATGATGGCAATGCTTGTTAAGTTATCAGCGAGCTCCCAAGTGATTGACCTTGCCAGTGCCTGGTCCTCGTGATTTTCTAGGATGACAGCAACTTTATTCGCAAGCTGTGTTAAATCATTCTCGGCTTCTTCCACATGGTAGTTTTCAATAAACTCCAGCAAAAGAACCGTTAAAATGAACAATACGATCAAGACGAGTGAAAGGATCGTAAACCACAGCTTGCCTACTACGCTTTTCCAAAATTTCATTCAGCGCCGACCTCAAATTTATAACCTACACCCCATACGGTGACAATTTTTTTCGCAGCTTCCGGAGATACCTTGTTCAGCTTCTCTCTCAAGCGTTTGACGTGAGTGTCCACTGTGCGTAAATCACCAAAAAACTCATATTGCCACACTTCTTTCAGAAGCTTTTCCCGATCATACACCTTGTCAGGCGTTTTCGCTAAGAAATATAGAAGCTCATACTCTTTTGGCGTCAGGCTCACTTCTGTTCCATCAGCTGTTACGCGGTGAGCATCATGGTCTATTGACAGATGTGAAAACACGAGCACATTTTTCGTCGGTGTATTGGCATTGAAATAAGAGGTTTGGGATGCTCTTCTCAAAAGGGCCTTTACACGCAGCACGACTTCTCTCGGGCTGAACGGCTTAACAATATAATCATCTGTTCCCGCTTCAAACCCCTGCACCCGGTTTGCTTCTTCTCCTTTTGCGGTCAGCATGATAATGGGTGTCGCTTTTTTTTCACGAATTTGCCGGCACACTTCAATTCCATCAGTCCCCGGCATCATCAGATCAAGCAAAATTAAGTCATAATTGGCTTCAAGCCCTTTAGTAATGGCTTCATCACCATTTTCAGCTTCATCTATAGCATAATTTTCACGTTCAAGATACATTCTTAAAAGGCGGCGAATTCTGGCTTCGTCATCAACTACTAATATTTTTGTTTCGTTCGTTTGGTCCATGTTTTCCCCCTGCTTTCCTTCTGTTACTTTCATTTTATCAAATCGTGAGAAAGTTTGAGAACTGTGTCGCTTTCAAAGGACTATGCATAAGAATGAAGTCCGGCAAGCACAAGATTTACGAATATTAAATTAAACATAATAATAGCAAAACCGATTACGGCCAGCCATGCTGACTTCTCACCGTGCCAGCCTCTTGACAGTCTTAAATGCAAGTAAGCGGCATAGAACAAAAATGTGATCAGCGCCCATACTTCCTTAGGGTCCCAGCCCCAAAATCTAGTCCACGCGAGCTGAGCCCAAATCATTGCAAAGATCAGCGCGCCGAGTGTAAAGATCGGAAATCCGATTGATACGGCCCTGTACCCAACCTCATCCACCAGATCAAGATTGACGTTTTTCACCAGCGGATGTAATAGAGCGCTGATTCTTTTTCTGATGATCAGACGGAGAGCCCCATACAACACAAGACCTGCTCCAAATGACCAAATGACAGTGTTCACTTTTCTGCCTGAGAAAAGCGCGGGAAGATCAACAAGCGGTTCCATTCTTCCTTCGGTCAAAAGCTCTCCCTGATGCGGACCGACAAGCGCGGGCATTTCGTACACCATCACGCTTTTTTCTTTACTTTTGTCCACCCAGTTAAACTCCGCTTCATAGCCTGCAAGACGAAATGCTGATGTGATTGCAATAAAGGCGACGGTTGTGACCAGGATAAACATAATCGCTTCAAGCCAGAAGGTCTTTTTGCTTGGCTTTGTCTGGTCTACATGCTTCAAAAGAAAGATGACACCAGCGACAAAGCTGATGGCAAGTATAGCTTGCCCAAGCGCGGCCGTTGTTACATGAATATACAGCCAGTTGCTTTGGAGCGAAGGAATTAAAGGCGAGATATCTGTCGGAAACATGCTGGCGTAGGCAATCAGCAATAAAGCAATTGACAGCGTAAACAGGCCTAATGAAGGCAATCTATAGAGAAAATAAAGAATGATAAACGCCAAAACAAGCATCATGCCAAAAGCGGTGGTGAATTCAAACATATTGCTGACCGGCGCATGGCCGCTGGCAGCCCACCTTGTGATGAAATATCCAAGGTGGCAGAAAAAACCGACAATAGAAAGGGTGATTCCAATGTTGGCCCATCGGTTTGGCTTGCCCTTTTTATCTTTATTCCCGCGTATGGCCCCGCCAAAGATCGGGACAGCGATTAAATACACAAGAAAGGCCGCATAAAGAAAATTTCCGCTCAGCTCTGCCATGACATCACTCCCTTTTCGCCTATTTCTGTGTTTTGATTAATTCTTTTTGGTCCACCGGTTCAGTCAGTCCGGAATCAGCCAATATAAATGCTAAATCCTTCTTCAGGCCAAACCAGTTTTTATTGGTATGCCCCGCTACCATAACTGCACCGTCCTGTGAGTGCAGCCAAATTCTTCGATGCTGCCAGTACATACCTTGAATAACACCGATCATAAAAATGGCTCCGCCGACAGCAAGCACCCAGAGTGTCAGATCCTTTCTGACTGTAAGTCCAGTAATGTTTTTCGTTTCGACATGGTCAAATTTCAGCTTGTATTTATTATTGCCTGATCCTTCGATGGTTTCTTGGATGGCGACAAAGCTCTTTTCGCCTTTCGGTTTGTCCGGCGTTATAATATTAAAGACAAAAGCCGGATTGTTAGGGATCTTTGTTTTTGTGCTCGGCTCTCCGTCCTGATTAAAATAGAAGTCAGGCAGGTAGCTGGCGATTTCCACCTTGTAACCGTTGCCAAGATCATAGACCGAATCTGGATCCAGAAGGTTGATCTTCAGGCTCCCAAAGGATTTTTTTGTTTTTTTATCAATCAGCTGGAACACCATTTGGTCAAGCTGATTCTCTTTGTAATCCACCTGGTAAACGGAAAAAGAATCAAAACGCAGCGGCTGATTGACACGGATGTCTTCTTCTGTTACTTTTTTCAGCTTCGGCTTCTCGCCATAAACAATTTTTCCTTCTCTCTTGTAGAGTACGGCATCGGTTTGAAAGTTCTTTGCCACTCTACCGTCCCCGACTCTGTCAATGGCATCTGCAAATACCTTTTTTTCTGTTTTGCTGTTATAGGTCTCTACGCTGAATTGATTGTTTTTCAAATAATATTTTCCGTCTGTACCCGGAATTGCGGCGGTTTCGCCTTCTCTGACCCAAAGCGTCTCATCGACGTACATGCCAGGCACAAATCTCAGCATCGCACCAATCAAAAAGATGATCAATCCAATATGGTTGACATACGGGCCCCAGCGGGAAAAGCGTCCTTTTTCAGCAAGAATGCTGCCCTCTTTTTCTCTGATTCTATAATGTTTTTTCTTTAATAGAGCAACTATCTTTTCTTTCGATTCCCCGTTCAGTACAGTAACTGTTTCACTGAACAAGCGCTGCCTTCTTAAAAAAGCTGGGCTCCTTCTGACGCCTTGGTTTTTTAACGCTCTGTACAACGGAATGACCCGATCAAGGCTGCAAATCACGAGTGAAATGCCGATCGAGGCAATGAGCAGCAAATACCACCAAGAACCATATAAATGATGAAACCCGAGCAAATAATAAAGCTGGCCGAACGTGCCGTACTGCTCCTTGTAATAAGTATCAGCCTGTGCGCCCGGAGGCAGATAGGCTTCCTGGGGAAAAATGGTGCCGAACGCTGATGCGGCAAGGGTTATGACGATAAGCCATATTCCCACCTTAACCGAGGAAAAGAAATTCCAAATTTTATCGATGATCGTTTTGTTATAGGTTTGCGAACGTCTTGCGCTTCCGTCATATCTCATATCAGCGAGCGGAGGTTGAGTTTCCTGAAGAGCTCTTCCGCACGATTCGCATAAAACGGTTCCGACCGGGTTTATATGTCCGCATTCACATTTGACTTGCTTCATCCCGAAGTCTCTCCGGGTTTTATGAGATTCATATATTCGTGTATCATGCTTTCTGTCATAGTGCCGGTCACCACCTTGACAACTTTTCCTTCCGGATTGATCAAAAAGGTTGTCGGAAGCGGAGATACGTCATAGGCATCAAGCACTTGGCGATCTGTATCCAGAACAACCGGGAAATTGACTCCGTAGGATTTCATAAAATTATGTACTGCTATCTTTGACTCCCCAACATTTACAGCGACAATTTCAACACCTTGGCTTTTAAAATGCTTATATTGGTTTGCCATATAAGGAAACTCTTTTTTGCACGGTTCACACCATGTACCCCAGAAATTCAAAAAAACACCTTTCCCTTTTAAGTCACTGAGCTCGATACGTTTCCCATTCGTATCCTCAAGGACAAAATTCGGTGCGTCGGACCCTTCGGATATACTCTCTTTGCCGGCAAATACAGCATTGTAAATGGTATAGCCGAGTGCGCAGATTAAAACGAGAAGGATGCCGGTCCGAATGAATAAACGCCTTTTTTTCTTCATTGTCCACTGCCCCCTTCCCCCTATTGCAGATCCATTCAATTATATCATTGCACGTTCATTTCACATTTCTTACTTTTTGAAGGTTATGTGAAATTTAGAAAGCGTTTTTACCGTGATCCGCCAGTGCTCTGAGCCTTTTTACTTCGTGAGGCGTAAGCTCTCTGGCATCGCCCGTGTGCAGGCCTCGCAGGTTTAAAAACGCGTATTCCTCACGCTTCAGCTTGATTACCTCATGTCCGATCGCTTCAAACATGCGGCGCACCTGTCTGTTGCGTCCCTCATGGATCGTCAGCTGAATAATGCTTGTCTGCTTTTTCTTATCCAAGGACAGCAGCTTCGCTTTAGCAGGCGCTGTTTTGCCTTCTTCCAGCCTAATTCCGCGCTCCAGCTTTCTGAGCAGCTCTTTAGGCGGAATTCCTTTCACCTTCGCCACGTATGTTTTGTCTATTTCATACTTAGGGTGCATCAGCTTATTGGCGAATTCGCCGTCATTGGTTAAAAGCAAAAGACCGCTCGTATCATAGTCCAGACGCCCAATCGGATAAATGCGCTGCGGAATATTTTTAAAAAAGTCCGTCACCACTTTGCGTCCTTTATCATCTTGCGCTGCGGAAATAACGCCTCTTGGTTTATATAAGAGAAAGTAAACCGGCTCTTCGCGTTCAACCTTTAACCCGTTTACCTCAATCTGATCAGAACCGGTGACCTTAACACCTAGCTCTGTTACTACTTTGCCATTCACCTTTACTTTTCCTTCTTTAATCAGCTCTTCTGCCTTTCTGCGCGACGCAACTCCGGCATGAGCAATCACTTTTTGCAGTCTTTCCATGTCTTTCACCTCAAGTATTATCTTACTTTTTTCAACCTTAACAAACAAGCTTTTTCAAATTCCTATGCCAAATCTAAAAAAAACGCCGTTTTCAGGCGCTCCCAAATAATAACGTAACGATGATGATAGATGCAACTACGCCGATTAAATCTGCAAGAAGTCCCACCTTTAATGCATCACCCATTTTTTTAATGCCGACTGCTCCGAAATACACAGTCAGTACGTAAAGCGTTGTATCTGTAGATCCCTGCATGACGGAAGCCAGCCTGCCGATAAAGGAATCGGGCCCGTATACTGCAATTAAATCGGTCGTCATTCCGAGAGCGGCCGTACCGGAGATCGGGCGGATCAGAGCAAGCGGCACTACTTCAGCAGGGATGCCGATAGCGGAGAAAGCCGGTTTTAAAAGATCCATTATAAAATCAAGCGCGCCTGATGATCTGAAAACAGTTATAGCGACAAGCATTCCGACTAAATAGGGGATAATGGAAAAGGCAATTTCTATCCCCTCTTTCCCGCCTTCGACAAACGATTCATATGTTGGAACCTTTTTGATCGTTCCATAAAGAAGAATTCCGGCAATAATGATTGGAATCATGGCTAAAGACAGCCAGTTGATGATTTCCATCCGCTCACCTTCCCTTCTTTTTGCGGCGGTAATAAAAATACCGATCAATGATAATGGCACCGATTCCGGAAATAAGCGTTGCCAAAATGCTTGGCCCGACGATATCTGTCGGCGTTTTGGAGGAATAAGCCATTCGGACAGCGATCACCGTTGTCGGGATGAGTGTGATGCAGGACGTATTAACAGCTAAAAAAGTAATCATTGACCGGCTTGCTTCCGATCGGTTTCCATTCAGCTTTTTCATTTGTTCCATTGCTTTAATGCCAAGCGGAGTTGCTGCATTTCCGAGGCCGAAGAAATTCGCCATAAGATTAGATAAAATATAGCCCATCGCCGGGTGATCTGGCGGTATATCAGGGAACAGTTTAGATATAAAAGGCCTGCACATCCGGCTGAAAATATCCAAAAGACCTGACTGCTCGGCGATTTTCATTAAGCCAAGCCAGAAAACAAGCACGCTCATCAATCCAAATGAAATCGTAATCGCTTCTTTCGCACCCTTAAACACAGCTTCATTTACATCTTGCAGAGTTCCGTTGCACATTGCAAAAACGAGTCCGATCACGGTTAAACTGACCCAAATTATATTGACCATTTTGCTCCGCCTGCCGCATTCAGAAAGATTGATTTAAACGTTTCAAAAAATTGTTTCTTCGGTTTTTGATGCCGCTCATTTTCATAATAGATCGGCACTTTTGCGATGGTTGCATCGTTGAACATGATCTCCATGTGCCCTACGATGTCAGGGATTTTCGAGGCATCTTTTTCCCATGCTTTTTTCGGCTTGAGCAGTGTGGTATTAATTTTCACATCTTCTTTTTCCTCTTCAGTCAGCAAATAGGTGATATCACGTTTGATAAAAGCCTTCGATTCATAAAATGTGCCTTTCAGCTTTGGAATATCCCCTTTTTTTGCAATTAAATAGGTTTGATAATGCTCAAACACATAGTTAAACATCTTCATATGGTCATCCCAATCATTAGGGTCATTAATGGTGACGGCTATCAGGTCAATGCCGTCCTTTGAAGCCGTAGAGACCAGTGTCCGTTTTGCAAGTTTTGTATAGCCTGTTTTTCCTCCTGTGCTGTACGGATATAGCATGGTCAGCAGTTTATTTTTGTTTTTCCATACGCTTTCCATCGTTTCCGCTTTGTATATTTTTGTGCCTGAAATCTTTTGATAGTCTTTCAGCTTCATAGCATATTTAGTTAAAATGGCCATGTCATAGGCTGTTGAATAATGATTTTCATGGTCGTCTAATCCGTGCGGGTTTTGAAAACGGGTGTTTTTCATACCAAGCTGCTCGGCTTTTTGATTCATCATATAAACAAACCCATCGAGGCTCCCACCGACATGCTCAGCAATCGCGACAGCGGCGTCGTTTCCTGATCTTAGCATCAGGCCATACACAAGATCTTTTAGCTTCACTTTTTGACCTTCTGTTAAATAAATGGCGGAGCCTTCTGTTCTGACAGCATTTGCCGAAACCGTCACCGTTTGATCCATTTTGCCGGATTCGATGGCGAGGACGGCGGTCATAATTTTTGTGATGCTCGCGATCCGCCTTTTTTGATGCTCATCCTTGGCATATAACACTCTGCCTGACGCACCGTCAATAATGATCGCGCTTTTTGCACTGACATCTATAGCAGCATGTGCTGTATTCACATTTACGGTTGCAATAAGAAAAGAAATCATGATCACGAATACTGCTTTTTTGAAAATGCGCATGTTTGCTCACGTCCTTGTGGTGGTTTGTACAAGTTTATGCGCATGTCCATCAGTTATGAATAACAATTATATTTCTGGAAGCAAACATAAAAAAACTCTCCCTGAAAAAGGGAGAGTAAACGTTATCTGATTGGCGCCATGCTTGATCCGGACGCTTCGTAATGAGCCAGCTCTTCCCTCATCTTCAGAAAGGCCGCGCTCAACGGCAATAATAATTGCTCAAGCGACGCAGGAACAGCATGATAAAACTCAATTGCGCTGACCCCGGTATAAGACGCCCGGCTATTTTCACACCACGTGTCTTTTTTCGGCATAAAGAACTCTTCAATGCATTGGTGATACACATTATAAAGTGTTTTTTCCGCTCTGGCTTCCTGAAAAGGCTCCTGCATCAGGAGACGGCGGCACGCTTCTGCGCCTCCTTCACAAAATACTGCCATTCTTCTCAGAGTGCTCAGCACATCACAGCAGTATCCTTTTTCAATAGGCAATTCAGCCTGTAAGGACTCAAGCGTCGTTTGATTTAGGTAATCGTTCACGGTATTGACAACCATTGATAAGAATTCGCCTGTTTTTTGAGTCTGCGCTCGCACAATCGAATGTCCCATTTCGTTTGGTATCTTCCCCTCATGTCTTTGTCTCTCACATTTTGCTTCTTTCATGATAGCTTCTTCCTTATATCTTATGATGATGAAAAAGCGCGATTCATTAAACTTCTATTTTATATCTTCGAAGGTTTGGTTAAAGTTTTCAAAAAATAAATCTGCTTCTTCTTGAAGAACGTCTTCTTCCGCATTTTCAGGCAGCGGCGGAAGCTCGTCCAGCGTTTTCAGACCGAATTGTTCAAGAAAAGTCGGCGTAGTACCGTATAAAATGGCCCGCCCCGGACCATCGGCACGCCCTACTTCACACAATAGCGCCTTCGCGACAAGACTGTGTAAAATCCGCTCTGATTTTACTCCTCTGATTTCTTCAATTTCTGCTCTCGTAATTGGCTGTTTGTATGAAACAATGGCCAGTACTTCTAAAGATGCTTGAGAAAGGCCCTTTGACGGCACTTCAATCAGTTTTTTCAAGTAAGGCGCAAAGTCTTTTTTGGTAGAGAGCATGTACGTATCTGCATACTCAATAAGTTCAATCCCTCGTGTATCTCCGCGGTATTCGTCCGCCACATCCGCCATGATCGTGTTCAGTTCAGGCTCTTCGATTTCAAGCACTGTTAACAGCTGCTTTTTTGTAAGCCCTTCATCGCCTGCCGCATAAAGAAGGGCTTCCACAATAGCTTTCCAATTCACGATATCAAGCCCCATGAATGGATTCACTCCCCGTAATGTAAATATCTGAAAAATTGTGCTCCTGTTCAATGAGGACCAGCTGATTTTTCATCAGCTCGAGAACAGCTAGAAAGGTCACTACTAAATGTTCTTTTTGCTCATATGGAAACAGATCCATAAAGTTGATTCTCGTTCCTCTAGATTTCAAGCTGTGCACGATTTCGTTCATTCTGGCTTCGATTGGTATGTCCTGTCTTGTAATTGTTGTTTCCATCGGCCTGTTTATTTTTTTGCGTTTCAGCACTTTTTGAAAAGCTCCGATCATATCATAGACCGTGACAGAGAGCTTTTGCTCAGACTGTTTTACTTCTTTTGCATATTCACTCAAATCACTCGGCGGTTTCGTGAACGATTTTTGTCTTTCTTCTTCCCGTTCTTTTAAATCCTTCGCCGCATCTTTATATTTTCGATACTCAATCAGCTTTTCAATCAGTTCCTCCCGCGGATCTTCTTCTTCAAGTAATTCATCTTCAAAGAGCTCCTCCTCTTGCTTCGGGAGCAGCATTCTGCTTTTAATGCTGAGCAGCGTGGCAGCCATAACCAAATACTCGCTGGCCATATCGAGCTCAAGCACACGCATCGTATGTACATATAATAAATATTGTTCAGTGATCTTCGCCACAGGTATATCATATATGTCAATTTCAAGACGATTGATTAAATGAAGCAGCAGGTCCAATGGGCCCTCAAACGTATCAATTTTCACTTGATATTCTTCCATCATCTCACCATTTTCAAGTATCACTCTCATTGCCGGAAAAACTGGCTACCCTATAGTATAAGCCACCAAAAAGCTCTCGTCCAATACTATTTCATTTCCTGTTTTGAACAAGTTTGTACAGAATATCCACGAGAGGTGTTTACTCGGAGCGCAGAAGCGGGAGAAAAAGCCTTAGCTTCTGGTTTTCCTTCTAAGAAGCAATAGAGGCCGAGCGTTCTTTTTTCCTTTTATCCCTTCTATGGTACACTAAAAGCACATTAAAGGAGGAAACACCTTGTATCCGAAAGCTTATATAGATTATCTCGTTGAGTTTCACGCGACACGGGATTATTTTGAATGCCATGAAATATTAGAAGAATATTGGAAGGAAGATCCGCCAAAGAAACGAAAACGCTATTGGGTGGGCTTTATTCAGCTTGCAGTGGCTTTATATCATCACAGAAGGCAGAATACAGCCGGGGCAAAAAGACTGATGGCGAACAGCATCCGGATTCTTCAAGCAGAACACCGGGCAGTCGAAGACTTAGGGCTTGATCATGGCCGTTTGCTCGAACTTATGCAATCGGTTTACGAACAAATCGAGACGGGCTCTGCCTATAAAAGCATTATGCTGCCAATCAAAGATGAGAAACTGGAGGAAGCATGCAGGATCGAATGCAGGAAAAAAAAGTATACATGGGGGCAGCCCAGTGCACTCAGGAACATATTTCTTATCGACAAACACCGTTTGCGGGATCGGACTGACGTCATCCGTGAACGTGAAAAAGAAATAGAACGCAGAAAAAAAAGCAGAGACTGATGACAGCCTCTGCTCAGCGTGTCGACAAACCCTCGCATTCGTTGTCAAGCCTGTGCGTTGGTGCTCACGAATGAAAACATTCGCTCCGCTCCAATGCTCAGCTTTCCTAGACTTCAAGGGTTTTCAATCGCGCTGAAAGGATGACAAAAACCTAAAACAAAACTGTTTTCGGATTTTGTCATCAAACTAAAGCAGAGGCTGATTACAGCCTCTGCTTAATTATTGTATGAAATGTCTTGATCCTGCTGACCTTGACAACGTTCGAAAAAGCTCTGCGTTAATTCATTTGGAACCAGTACTTGCGTTTTGAATAAATGCTTTAAAGCATCCATCATCTGTTTTCCGATTCCTTGATGGCGATGAGAAGGATTCACACTGATATGCCGGATCTCAACCTCAGAATCCTTTTTTTCGACTCCGATTGCTCCGACGATATCCTCGTCCTCTTTCCAAAGAAAGAGCTGGCGGTCTGTATCCGTTTCGTAGTCCTTAATTGTCTGCTGAAGCTGCTTAAGGTCTTTTTCATTCGGCATAAACGAAAGAAGCCCCATCGCAATCTTTTCAAACGATTTTTTATAACGAATTAACATAAAAACCCCTCTATATCCAAAATGTCCAGTCTGCTATTAACGGATACGAATAGGTGATCCGTTTTCTCACATTATATCATTTTCGCCATATTTTTAAACTGTTTTCAGCAAATTATTCAAATGAGCGGTTTAAATTTGCCATTTCAATGGCAGAAACAGCACAATCTACACCTTTGTTGCCCGCTTTTGTGCCCGCACGCTCGATGGCCTGTTCGATGTTTTCAGTTGTTACAATTCCAAAGATGACAGGTACACCAGTAGTGTTTGCTGCTTGCGCGATGCCTTTTGCAGCTTCATTGCAGACATAATCGTAATGCGTCGTAGCGCCTCTGATGACAGTGCCCAATGTGATAATAGCATCATATTTTTTTGTTTCCGCCATTTTTTTCGCAGCAAACGGTATTTCAAATGCGCCTGGAACCCAAGCCACATCAATGTCATTTGTGTCTACGCCATGTCTGAGCAGCGCATCTTCTGCTCCGCTCAGCAGCTTGCTCGTAATAAAATCATTAAATCTTCCTACTACGATTCCGATTTTAAGACCTGTACCAACTAAATTTCCTTGTATGATATTCATATGATTCCCATCCTTTTTTTGTGATATTTGTGATTAGAAATGAAGTAAATGACCTAGCTTGTTCATTTTGGTTTGCAAATATTTTTTATTGTGTTCTTTCGCCTCCATTTGAAGCGGCACTCTTTCTGAAATACTGAGTCCGTAGCCTTCAAGGCCTGCGATTTTTCGCGGATTATTCGTCAAAAGCTTCATATTCCGGACACCGAGGTCGCGTAAAATTTGTGCTCCGATGCCATAGTTGCGAAGATCCGGCAAGAATCCAAGCGCCTCATTGGCTTCTACGGTGTCATAACCTTGTTCCTGAAGCTTATAAGCTTTTAATTTATTGATTAAACCGATGCCTCGTCCTTCTTGGCGCAAGTACAGAAGCACTCCACGGCCTTCTGCGGCAATTTGGTTCAGCGCGGCGTGCAGCTGCGGTCCACAGTCACAGCGATGAGAGCCAAACACGTCACCTGTGAGACATTCTGAATGTACCCGGACCAATACCGGGTCTTCTCCGAACGGCACATCTCCCATCACAAATGCGACATGCTCTTTTCCATCTACCTCATTTGTGTATCCATAAACCTTAAATGTCCCAAAATCAGTAGGCAGCGTAATGTCAACTTCACGCTCGACGAGTGTTGTCAGATTGTAACGGTATTGAATCAAATCCTTAATGGTGATCATTTTTAATTGATGCTTTTTCGCAATTTCAATGAGCTCAGGCACTCTCGCCATCGTTCCGTCTTCATTCATAATTTCACAAATGACGCCGGCTCCTGGAGATCCGCAGGCTTCAGCAAGATCAACAGCAGCTTCTGTATGGCCCGCTCTTTTCAGGACACCTCCTTTTTTCGCAATCAGCGGAAAAATGTGCCCCGGACGCTGAAAATCAGATGGCACGGATGTGCTGTCCAGCAATGCTTGAACGGTAAAAGATCTTTCTTGAGCGCTGATACCTGTTTTCGTTTCACGATGGTCTATGCTTACGGTAAATGCAGTATGGTGAGAATCTGTATTATGCTCCACCATAGGGTGAAGATCAAGCCTGTCTGCGATTTCCTCACTGAGCGGCGTGCAGATCAGTCCTCTCCCATGTGTCGCCATAAAGTTAATGACTTCCGGCGTTGCATGCTCGGCAAGAGCCACAAAGTCTCCTTCATTTTCTCTGTCTTCATCATCTACAACGATGATGACTTCGCCTTTTTTTAAAGCGTCCAGTGCTTCTTCTATCGGATGAAACATGCAAATCTTCCTCTCTAAAAGCCGTTTTCGCTTAAGAAGGCTTTTGTAATGGTTTGTTGGGTCTTATTTTCATTGGCTTTATGCAAAAATCGATACATATATTTTCCGATCATATCGCATTCGATATTCACTTTAGAGCCGATCGTTTTTTCTGAAAAGATCGTTTCGCTGATTGTATGCGGTATTAAGGAGATCGTCACTGTGTCTTCTGTCAGGCCGAATATGGTTAAGCTCACGCCATCCACAGTAATTGATCCCTTTAAAACCAATGTTTTTGTTAATGACGGGTCCATTTTTAAATCATAGTAAACTGCGTTGCTTTTCTCTTCAATTCGTGTGATTTCCGCAGTTCCGTCGACATGGCCTGAGACGAAATGGCCTCCGAAACGGCCGTTTGCCGCCATTGCTCTTTCCAGATTTACTTTGCTTCCTTTTGTTAAATCATTCAGTGACGTAGCTTTGACTGTTTCAGGCATAACATCCACTGTGAATTGATTTTTTGTAAAATCAGTGACAGTCAGACAAATGCCGTTCACTGCAATGCTGTCGCCAAGATGAACATCCTCTAAAATCTTTGAGCATTTAATTGTTAAGGCCATTGAATGCCCTGCTTTTTTCATGGATTCGATTGTGCCTGTTTCTTCGATAATTCCTGTAAACATGGTCACCATCCTATTCCTTTGTCGGTTTTGCCGTCAGTTTGATATCACGGCCGATTTGGGTTATATCAGTGAATTGTAATAAGGGGACATCTTTCATTGATTGAAAACCTTCACCGGAGATTAAGCTGGGAGCATGCGTTCCTCCGATTAGTTTAGGGGCAAAATAGAAGATGATTTCTTGAAAACAGCCTTCTTTGACAAAGCTTCCGTGAACAGCTGAACCGCCTTCCACATACACCGACATGATGCCTTCTTCCGCTAGGATCTTCAAAACATCGGGAATTTGAATGCGCTCGGTTTCAAGTGTAAATATGTTCACTCCGTAAGCTGAAAGCCGTTTTTTCTTTTCCTCGTCTGCGCGTGCCGTCGTAAAAATCCATGTCGGCGCTATTTGATCGCAAATCACTTTAGCGTCCTCAGGAATCGAGAGTACGGTATCAAGTATGACCCGAACCGGCTGTTTTGTTACATTCGGCAGTCTGCAGGTTAAGCTCGGATTGTCGGCTTTCACTGTGCCAACTCCGACTAAAATGCTTTGGTGTGTTTTCCTGTATTGCTGAGCATCCTGTCTTGCAGCCTCTGACGTGATCCATTTGCTGTCACCCTTGCTGGTAGCTATCTTACCGTCAAGGCTGGCAGCCGCTTTTAGCGTGACGTACGGAAGGCCTGTCCTCATAAAGTGCAGAAATTTTTCATTCAGCCTCTCCGCCTGGTCTGCCAGGATGCCTTCCCTTACCTCAATGCCGGCTTCTTTCATCATGCTGATCCCTCTTCCAGCCACAAGCGGATTAGGATCTCTCATCGCTACGAACACTCTTTTGATGCCAGAGTTGATAATCAATTCTGCACATGGCGGTGTTTTTCCGTAATGGCTGCACGGTTCGAGTGTAACGTAAATATCGGCACCCTCTGCATGTGCTCCAGCCATATGGATGGCATGAACTTCTGCATGAGCTTCACCATATTTTAAATGGGCGCCCATTCCGACAATTTGTCCGTCCTTTACGACAACAGCGCCGACGAGCGGATTGGATTCGGTCTGTCCTTCGCCCTGCTTCGCAAGATCTAACGCCAGCTTCATATAATACTCTTCCATTTGTTTCCCTCCCCTCTTTTGTTATTTACCGTCAAAAAAGCCCCGAATTTATAAAAAATTCGGGGCTTTAGGTATTTTACGCAATAGGAAATAACACTATGCATTTTTGAACCATTTGCATAGCGGTTCATCATCCTTCTCCCATCCAGACTTTCACTGTCGGCTTCAGCTTAAACTGAATCCACCGCGTGCTTATGCACACGGGTCACGGGCTCTAAAGCAAATGTGCTTTACTACCGCCGGTCGGGATTTCCACCCTGCCCCGAAGGATACAATCTTTATTCATTTGTCCTTATTGGCTATTATAGCGATCCTTTTTAAAGTACGCAATGAAATAAACTTACAATTTGAGAAAAACAAAACATCACCCTTCGATCCGAAAGGTGATGTTTTGTTAATCATTCACTTTTGCAACCTTGATTAATCCGTCGATCCGCTTTGATTTGCTGAAGTATGCCTTAATCTTGTCACCTTCTTTTATATCAGATAAATCCTGATTTAATTTTTTTCCGTTGAAGATGATTTTCGTTCCGTTTTCTGCTACTCCATGATACTCTGAGCCGTCAATTTTCGTCACTTTATATTCCTGGATGGTGTATTCCTCTTCTTCCGAGGACAAGGTTTGTCCAATTGCTGTCGGAACATCCTTCAGCTCAACATCATTTATGTACATATAACCGCCTGCAAGTAAAAGCAAAAGCACTAACAGAATGGTAATCTTGGTTTTTATTCTTCCCATTTCTAAACCTCCAGCCAATATGAATCTATTCATTCATATGAGTTATTCCTTTTTTTCATGAATAAAAAACCGTAAATTCTCGTAAATTATTAATATAACGATGCATAACGGGAATATGTTTCACATTTCTGCAAAAATTTCTTTTCTATAGATATACGAATTTATGTTCTGTTTTTAGGGGATGACCGTAAAAAAGATATAAAAAAAGCAGCCCCAATGGGAAACTGCTTGATCCTAATTTGTTTTGCGCATTTCGTTAAACGGGTAGAAAACAAACTTTGACGTACCCGCAATTTGTTTTTTCGTGAAGAGGCCAAGTCCGTTACGGCTGTCCATGGAATTCCGACGATTGTCACCCATCACAAAATACTTGTTATCAGGCACTTTAACCGGGCCGAAATCATCGGTCAAAGGTTTACCGTCCTGTTTCGCTCTCTTTTTATTAGCTGCCAAATAAGGTTCGTCCACCTTTTTCCCGTTGATATAGAGCTGGTCATTTTTCATCTCAACCGTATCGCCGGGAAGGCCGATAATACGTTTGACATAGTGAACATCATCTCCGTTTAACACGACGATGTCTCCTCTATCAAACTCGCCGATGTATTTGACTGTCATATTGACAAAGACCCTTTCACGATCGTGAAGTGTAGGTTCCATGGATTCACCGTCAACGACATACGGCGCAAAAATAAAGTTGCGGATGAGCAAAGCAAGAACGACAGCAATCACAATTGCTTTTGCCCATTCTAATATTGATTTTTTCTTCGAAACATTTTCTGATTTCAACTGATTTCCTCCAATAAACAACGGTCTTCAATTTATGTTATCACGAATCGAAAAAAAATCCCATTAGGACCATTGAAGTGATTTTACAAACTGTTAATCTTCATCTTCTACCCACATCATGCCTATTTTTTCTTATCGATCATAACTAAGCCTGCAAATATTGAAAGAAATGAATCGCATAATTCAGAAGCGATGGACTCAGAAGAAAGAGAGTTCTCATATGCTAAATCTTTAGATCGTATATAAGGCATGAGGTTACGAACAGTTTGTTCATTTACTGCATTCCATTGATCTCTCAGTCCATGATACCCATGGCACTTGACAAAAAACAATTCACGTCATAAAGGTTACTGGAATGTTGGCGGCAACCTATTTCACAGGTGATAACCGCACCCCATTTTTTGCTTTCATAATATGTTTAAAATCATTCAAGCTCGAAAACATGGATCAGCCTCCAAAAAATAAATCCAATATATTCCCGGCAGTTGAAGACTCTTTATTATAAAACTCTGAATATCCGCAGTTCTTACAGTAAACCACTAGAAATCGGTTATGCTGCACGTCAAACAGCTTTGATAATCCCGTGCCGGTTGTGGCTATTTCTTTTTGTCCTGCTTCAGTACTGCCGCATTTTATACAGCCTTTGTTGTCCATATCGCGATCTCCTTTTCATTACATCACGTTTATTTGATTTATTTTACTATAAAATACCAATCCCAGTGAACAGGCATCTCCTAAATATTTTTGCCATTAAGTTTACGCTAATCAACTCTAGCACTAATACATATAAAAAATAGAATGATATGAAAGGAGACTTGATAGTATGATTGATTATCCTATTAATATAAACAACGTTTCCGGGAACAGTGTAATTAACGTAGGCGGCGCTTTTATGATCAGGCCTTTAACTTTGTCCAAATCTGTGTTTGGCTCCGGAGGTTTAAACACAGGAATTGTCTTTGAAAATAACTTTGTAAGCAAGGCTAAAATGATTAATCATCAATTTACTGATCAGAACGTCACCAAAATTTTTTAATGTATTCAATACACGGGGGTCACTAACTAAACACCTGGTTTTGCCAACCGCCATCAGCATTCGGCGGTTTTTTATTGAACATTTTTGGCCAATAAAAAAAGCTTCCTCTCTAAGAGGAAGCCTTTTGCCTGCCGATTAGCCTTCTACACGAACTTCTTTCATGACGTCGCCATTAGACATGTTTTTCGCGAATTCTAATCCGCTTGTTACTTTACCAAATACAGTGTGAACACCGTTCAAATGAGGCTGTGGCTCATGAACGATGAAAAATTGGCTGCCGCCAGTGTCTTTTCCGGCATGTGCCATAGAAAGTGCGCCCGCCTCATGTGTATGCGGGTTTCCTTCTGTTTCACATTTGATTGTGTATCCCGGACCGCCAGTACCAGTTCCGTGCGGGCATCCGCCTTGGCTGACGAAGCCAGGGATCACTCGGTGGAATGTAAGCCCGTCATAAAACCCTTCGTTTGCAAGCTTTTCAAAGTTTGCAACAGTTCCAGGTGCAGCTTCAGGATAAAGTTCAAATTCAATTTTGTTCCCGTCTTCTAATAAAAAGTAACCTGTTTTCAATTGTATGCCTACTTTCTTTATTTTAATTTTCAAAGGAGATTATGTATGATAGGTTATAGCCTGTCTCTCCTTGTCGCGGCTATTATACCACACCTTTCGGGGGAAAACGAATCTCCCGAGCTTTACTAAAAAATAAAAATGAAACCTGAATCTCTTTATCTCCGTCTAACCTAACGGAACTGTATTTTTCATGATTCAGGTCCTCACAAAGCAGCACTATCCAGCTGCTTGTGAAATTGAAGGAGGTCAAACTGCTTTGAAGAAAATTTGGATTGGAATGCTGGCAGCGGCCGTTTTGCTGCTGACGGTTCCGAAGGTCAGTCTCGCGGATGCCGCAGTTGGAGATGTCATTGTAACACTGGGTGCTGATTTGTCAGAATCCGACAAACAAAAAGTGCTTGATGAAATGAATGTCCCTGATAATGCCACAACGGTAACCGTGACCAATAAAGAAGAACATGAATATTTAGGAAAATATATATCAAACGCGCAAATCGGATCGAGAGCGATTTCTTCATCCTCAATCACCATTGCCAAAAAAGGCTCCGGATTGAATGTTGAGACCCATAATATCAGCGGCATCACGGATGAAATGTACCTGAATGCACTGATGACAGCCGGTGTTAAAGATGCGAAGGTGTATGTTACAGCACCGTTTGAAGTATCTGGGACTGCGGCTTTAACTGGATTGATTAAGGCGTATGAAGTTTCTTCTGACGAAGCGATCTCGGAGGATGTTAAGCAGGTCGCCAACCAAGAGCTTGTCACGACATCAGAGCTTGGAGACAAAATCGGTAACGAAAATGCATCAGCCCTGATTGCAAAAATCAAAGAAGAGTTTGCTAAAAACGGGGTGCCTGATAATAAAGCTGACATCGAAAAACAAGTGGATGACGCAGCTTCTGATTTAAACGTCACACTTACTGACAGCCAAAAGAATCAGCTTGTCTCCCTATTCAATAAGATGAAAAACGCTGACATTGACTGGGGACAGGTCAGTGACCAGCTAGATAAAGCGAAAGATAAGATTACGAAATTCATAGAATCAGATGAGGGCAAAAACTTCATCCAGAAAGTCATTGATTTCTTCGTATCTATCTGGAATGCGATTGTATCTATATTCAAATAAGAAAAGCGCCGAAAAATCGGCGCTTTCTTTTATTGCTTTACACCCGTTTTAAATGGCAGATCAAGTTTTACAATATCTTCGTATGTTTCTCGCTTCACGACTAAATGAGCCTCACCGTTTTCGACAAATACAACGGCGGGTCTCGGAATACGGTTATAATTGTTGGCCATGCTGTATCCATAAGCGCCTGTACAAAAAACGGCAAGAAGATCGCCTTCTTTTACTTCCGGCAGGTCAATATCCCAAATCAGCATATCTCCGCTTTCACAGCACTTTCCGGCAATTGATACCGTTTTGTCATGCGCTTCTCCGATCCTGTTGGCTGCCGCAGCTTCATATTTAGCTTGGTAAAGCGCAGGACGAATATTGTCGTTCATGCCTCCGTCTACAGCCACATATTGGCGGACACCCGGCACTTCTTTTTGAGAGCCAACCGTATAAAGAGTTGTGCCTGCGTCTCCCACGAGAGAACGGCCCGGTTCGATCCAAATTTCCGGGATGTCAAAACCGTAACGGGAAGCATTTTCTTTCACAGCTTCAATAATTTTTTCAACGTATTCAGTGGCATGAAGCGGTTCATCATCTTCCGTATAACGAATGCCGAAACCTCCTCCAAGGTTCAGCACCTTGGATACAAATGAATATGAATCTCTCCACTCGTCTAGTTTTTTGAAGATTTTTTCCGCTGCTAACACAAAACCGGCCGTATCAAAGATTTGCGAGCCGATATGGCAATGGACACCCAGCAGCTGAATGTGTTCCGATTGTAATACTTGTTCAATGGCCCGTTCAGTTTGTCCGTTATGAAGATCGAAACCAAACTTTGAATCTTCCTGGCCCGTTGTAATGTAGTCATGCGTATGCGCTTCTACTCCGGGCGTGATCCGAAGAAGAACGTCGATGGAGTGACCCGTTTCTTTACATAGGTCTTCAAGAAGCGCAATTTCATAGAAATTATCCACCACAATGCAGCCGATGCGGTGCTCAAGCGCCATCCACAGTTCTTCCCTGCTCTTATTGTTCCCATGAAAGTGGATGCGTTCTGCCGGAAAGCCTGCCGCAACAGCCGTATATAGCTCTCCTCCGGATACGACATCTAAAGAAAGTCCCTCTTCCTCAGCGAGCTGAATCATTGCGACTGATGAGAATGCTTTACTCGCATATGCCACCTGTGCTTTCAGCCCTGCAGAAATAAACGCCTGCTTAAAGCTTTTAGCACGCTCACGTATTAAAGCCACATCATATACGTAAAGAGGTGTACCATATTTCTCCGCTAAATAGAGAGCATCCACACCTCCGATTTCTAAATGACCATGTTGATTTTGTCTGCTTGTGCCGTGTAAGAACAATGTCATTCCCTCTTTCTCCGCTTATGGATGAAAGGACAGTTTTATGGACTGTCCCTTCATAATTAAGACATACATTATCATACTCTTCAGTCAGTTTCAATGCGATTATGAATTGGTAGGCTGTCTTAAACGATTTTTGGGGTGAACGATACTGGGTCTTACTTTTGCGCCAGGTTTCGCTGTGCGGACAAGAACCTGCCACAGCGCCTTTCCGTTAAAGGGAATCAGCGGCCATAAGTACGGTGTCTGAAGGGATTTGATGCTTGCCATGGCAATAATTAGCACTGTAAATCCGATGACGAGCCCTTTTATATGAAATAAGGCAACGAGTATCATGAGGACAAGACGGCTCATTTTGTTTGCCAAGCTTAATTCATAACTAGGCGTCGTAAAGGTTCCAATCGCCGCAAGTGAGACGTACAGAATTACCTCAGGAGAAAAAAGGCCGACCTCAATCGCAATCTGCCCGATCAGAACAGCGGCAATTAAACCCATTGCTGTCGATAAAGCCGTCGGGGTGTGAATGGCAGCCATTCTGAGAAACTCGATTCCTAAGTCAGCTAAAAATATCTGCAGGATGATCGGGATATGCGTATCTTTATTTAAACCGATAAATTTCATGTTGTCCGGGAGCAGATCAGGCTGAAGCACAAAGAGAAACCAGATCGGAAGAAATAAAGTAGAAGCAAGAATACCGAAAAATCTTACCCATCTTAAAAAGGTCCCGACTGAAGGCGCCTGCCTATATTCTTCAGCATGCTGCACATGGTGAAATAAAGTCGTCGGGGTAATGATCACACTCGGCGATGTGTCCACTATAATGATAACATGGCCTTCTAGAACATGATTTGCGGCCACATCCGGTCTTTCTGTATAGCGCACGAGCGGAAAAGGATTATAGCTTTGATTAACAATGAATTCCTCGACAGTTTTGTCTGCCATTGTTAATCCATCGACATCAATGGATGCAATTTCTTTTTCTACGATCTCAACCAGATCCGGATCAGCTATATCTTCTATATAACAAATGCTTAAATCCGTCTTTGACCGCTCACCAACTTTAGTCATCTTGACTCGAAGGCGCTCGTCTCTGATCCGCCTTCTGAGAAGGGCCGTATTGACGACGATATTTTCAACAAATCCGTCTCTGGCTCCCCTGACCACCTTTTCCGTATCAGGTTCTTCCGGGTTTCTGCCCGGATAGCTTCTGACGTCAATTATAAATGCGAAGCCTGCACCTTCAACAATGACAGCGACGAGCCCAGACAGCACTTGGTCGGTGGTTTCATCCAAGGTTTTTACTTTTTCGACCTGGGCGTTAAGCAGCCTGTTTTCGACGATGTCGACCAGCTCATCAGGGTCTTCTTTCCGATTGTTAATGGCAACAAGCTCTCTCATTAAATGAATAATATAGGCTGTATCGCATAATCCATTTAGATAGTAAAGCTGGATCTCTTTATCTAAAATCGTGAGTTTGCGAACACCTACATCATAGCTCGTCCCCATCCCAACACGGTTTTTGAAATATTCTTCATTTTTAGCTGGATTCCGATAAACCCGAATTTTCTCTTCCTTGTGGTCCGGCATGATACCCGCTCCTTTCTAAAATAAACTCGACCGCTTTCATGGTGATTGGCGACCCTTTTGAGATATCGTCTTTTCTGCCCATTTTGCCGATATCCCCGATACCGACAATAAGCGGGAGATCAAGTTTATCAAGGCAATAGACTGTATCTCCACTCATTCTGTGGTCATCAAATTCTCTTTCCCCGACTTTATCGACGCCGTATTCAGTTATTTCTCCATTGCGGTCAATGCTTACATCGACCCTGGTCCATTCAGCCTGATGTGTTTTTGACGCGACCGCAATCACACCGAGCACTTCAATAGACGGATGGGTTGCGACATAGGTTAGAGCGGCTTCTCCCGGACCCTCTCCTTGAAGGCCGGAGTCGTCAAACATGACAAATACAGGATCATACGGTGCTGAGGCGATCAGCTTGACAAGCTCGGCGCCGCTGCGGGTGGAAGGATTCCCTTTTGATTGTGAAATGCATCGACCTCCCACTTTGCTTGCGGCGTATTCAATTGTTTTAGCGGCATAAACATCCCCGTCTGTTACCAGTATGACCTTGCGTTTTGTCGTCATGTCGGCATTATCCTTTCGGTTTGAAAATAACAGCTACGATAAAGGCGAAAAGAATAGCGGCTGAGATACCGGCCGAGGTCAGCTCAAAAATCCCCATGCCGATTCCGATAAATCCGTGTATATGCGCCTGATGCATGGCGCCGTGCAGAAGACTGTGACCGAAGCTGACGATCGGAACGGTGGCGCCTCCTCCGGCAAATTCAATAAATTTATCGTAAATGCCGAAACCATCTAATATTGCACCGATTACAACAAATGATGTCATGACATGAGCTGGCGTCAATTTAAAAATATCCAAGAGCAGCTGGCCGACGATACAAATGGCCCCGCCGCAGACAAAAGCCAAAAGGTAGTCCATGTTAAGATGCACCTCCTGCACGCTCAAATACAACCCCGTGGGCGATAGTCGGGATGGTTTCTTTTTGCTGGATCATTGTCGGGCTTAATAGTGCCCCGGTCGCTACGACAAATACACGGTTTAATTTTCCTTCTCTCAGCTGCTTAAAAATATGAGAGTAGGTGACAACCGCTGAACAAGCACAGCCGCTCCCCCCGGCAAAGACCTGCTGATCCGGAGTGTAAATCAGAAGCCCGCAATCATCATGCTTTGTGCCGACTGGATATCCATCTTCTTTTAAGATGTCTTTTACGATTGGAGAACCGACGCCTGACAGGTCACCTGTCAGGATTAGATCATAATCATCCGCTGTCCGGTTGAGATCTTTAAAGTGCTGCTTAATCGTATCAGCTGCAGCCGGAGCCATAGCCGATCCCATATCAAAAGGGTCTGTAATTCCTAAATCAGAAACCTTTCCGACAGTCGCACTTGTGATTTGGATATCACCCGGTGTCTGACTGATGACAACTGCACCGCTTCCGGTTACAGTGGAGGTAGCAGTGTCCGGTTTTTGGCCTCCGTATTCTGTCGGATAGCGAAACTGTCTTTCCGCAGTTGCATTGTGACTGCTGGTGGCAGCGAGTGCCCTTTTGGCAAACCCGCCATCAACTAAGGCTGATGCGACAGCCACTGTTTCCATTGATGTTGAACAGGCGCCAAACATACAAAGAAATGGGATTTTCAAGTGTCTTGCCACATAGTTAGCCGTCACGTTTTGGTTCAGCAAGTCGCCTGCCAGCAATAGGTCAATATCATCTTTTGTCAGATTGTTTTTTTGAAGCGCAACATTAACAGCGTCTTCCATCAGCTGCCGTTCCGCCATTTCCCAGCTTTTTTGATTACAATGCATTTCGTCATAGGTTTTATCAAATAAAGAGCCGAGCGGTCCGTCTTTTTCCTTTGGTCCTGCTGCCGTTCCCGCTGAGTTGACAAATATGGGATGTTCAAATACCCAGGTTTGCTTTCCTGTTAATTTCATTTTCTTCTCCTCCTATGACATCAGTTTCTCAAAAGCAAACCGAATCATTCCAACGATGTATGCAGCTACAACTCCGAAAACAATAACATTTCCTGCCAGTTTAAACATATTTGTCGCTACTCCAAGCACTAATCCTTCGCTTTTATATTCAAGAGCCGCGCTTGCCATACTGTTGGCAAAACCTGTGACAGGTACGGCTGAACCTGCGCCTGCGAATTGTCCGATTCTGTCATAGATGCCGAACCCTGTAAGCAGGGCAGAAATTAATATCAGCGTTGCAGCTGTTGGATTCCCCGCAGTTTTTTCATTGAAATCAAAAAAATGGATATAAAAATTTTGCAGACCTTGCCCGATTGCACAAATCAGTCCGCCCACTAAAAAGGCTTTTACACAGTTCCAGACGTAAGGCGGCTTAGGCTGATATGTTTTCACTTTTGATTTGTAATTTTCTTTTATGTTTGTCATCTTGAAACCTCCTTATGAATGGTCAATAAAGTACAGCCAATGAAATAAGGATCCCGCGATTTTCCCAATCACGATGGCCATTAACAGAATAATGATTTTACTTCTGAGCCCGATTCGTTTTGCCAAAATTGGCAGGACATTTAAAACCTCTGTAAGAGCAGCCGCTAGCATCCCGACGAACAAACCTGCCAGAAGCCCGACCGGCACAGCTATCCATTTTGTTAGATAAAGATGATTCATATGAAGCGTCTCCCATCCCCCGCAAACCGCGCCAAGAATAACAGCCGCTTCATAAGCCTGAACAAATCTCATTGTTTTGGTGAGCTGCATCAGCCGCGGAATGATTCCCATTACGGTTAAAAAAGCAACGAAACCCGCCCCCACCGTTATGCCTCCGCCGAGCCCGACAAAAATAATGAACAATACACTAACGATCATGCAGATCCTTTATGGTTTCTTGATTCTCATGCATGGCCACATATTGATCGAGATCAAGCTGATAGTTAAACATCTCAACCTCCAGCGGGCTGGGCTCTTCATTTAGGCGCTTTTTAAATATGTGGTTAAAAAACACGATCATCCCCAGTCCCAAACCGATGCTGTATGGGATTTGAAGCAAATATGGATAGTCATTCCTCTCTCCGGTTATGATTTCATATAGTGCGATATGAACATCTCTCATGCTTACATCCTCATGAAAGTTCATGATGGCAAGACACGATCCAATAAACAGAAGCAGCCAGACACCGATAAATAGAACCGTTGATAAATTTCGCTTTCGATATTGAATTTCAACAATGGTTTCTGCTCCGCCTACGGTTTGAACATCAAGTGTCGGATCTTGTAAATGAATGGCTCTGAGGACTTGTATGATATCCAGAATTACGATATTTTTATCTTTTTCGCTCACCTGATAAAGCGGCATAGCCGAAAGTTTCTTTTTCAGCTGAAGCTGCCCTTCTATTTGCGCGGCATCTCCAACGGTAATAATATCCCCTGGATGTGCCAGCACCCGGTGGCGAAGCCGGATAAATATTCGTCGTTCCATCATTGATCACCATCTTTCGGTGGTTATATATGTAGTATGTGGTTCGATTTTGTTCTCATTCATCCGCTCGAAAAGACCATAAATTACCACGCTTTTGCACACAAAAAAGCTAGCCTGCACTGCAGACTAGCCATCCGTATGATCCATTTGAACCTTGATCTGTTTTAATATTTTCTTTTCAAGCCTGGAAACCTGCACCTGAGAGATCCCGAGCCGCTCAGCCACCTCGGACTGTGTCTGGTCTTTATAATATCTGAGATAGACGATTAGTTTTTCCCTTTCCTCCAAATCGCTGATTGCTTCTTTCAGCGCAATTTTGTCAAACCATTTTTCTTCTGAGTTGTCAGCGATTTGATCAAGCAGGGTAATCGGATCTCCGTCATTTTCATAAACGGTTTCGTGAATCGAAGATGGAGCCCTTACCGCCTCTTGGGCCAGTACAACATCCTCAGCTTCAATCTCCAAATGGTCAGCGATCTCCTGCACCGTCGGCACTCTGCTCAGTGTTTTCGAAAGCTCATCCTTCGCGCGCCGGATTTTGTTTCCAAGCTCTTTTAATGACCTTGATACCTTTACGGTTCCATCATCACGGATAAATCGTTGGATTTCTCCGATAATCATCGGCACTGCATACGTTGAAAAACGCACATCATAGGTTAAATCAAATTTGTCAACAGATTTTAACAGCCCGATGCAGCCGATCTGGAAGAGATCGTCAGGCTCATATCCTCTGTTTAAAAACCGCTGTACGACAGACCAAACAAGACGCATGTTTTTTTCTATGAGGAGGTCTCTTGCCTGCTGGTCGCCATTTTGGCTTTGTTTGATTAATTCCTTTACTTCATGATCCTTCAGCTGAGCGTTTTTGCCGTTTTTCTTAACCTCCACATCCATAACAAATCTCCTTAATTACAAAGCGCTTTGCTTTTTGATAAGTGCTTTGTTAAGCGAATCGTTGTTCCCATTTCAGGCGATGAATCGATACTGACATCATCCATGAAATTTTCCATAATGGTAAAGCCCATTCCAGAGCGCTCAAGCTCAGGCTTAGTCGTAAATAGAGGCTGACGGGCTTCTTCAAGATCTGTAATGCCTAAGCCTTCATCACGAATAGTCATATATACGACATGATCTTCCAGCGTCACTGAAATGTAAACTTTCCCTTCACAGTTCTCTTCATATCCATGGATAATCGCATTCGTGACAGCCTCTGACACGACTGTTTTGATTTCAGTCAGTTCATCCATTGTCGGGTCCAGCTGAGCTATAAATGAAGCAACTGTCACACGGGCGAACGATTCATTCTGACTGAGGGCAGAAAACTCAAGGTGCATTTCATTTTTCATGATGCCACCCCCAGTGTCAGGAGCGCCTGCTGTTCAGATTGTTCAAATCGGATAATTTTAAACAGACCCGACATATCAAACAATCGCTTCACCGCAGGAGAGATAGCGCAAACAACCATTTCCCCGCCAATTTGCTTAATTTGCTTGTATCTTCCTAAAATAACGCCAAGCCCTGAGCTGTCCATAAAGGAAAGGTCCTCCAAGTTCAGCACGATATGGCGAATATCATCCTTCTCCAATGATTGAGTCACTTTTTGCTTCAGGGTTTCAGCCGTATGGTGATCGAGTTCGCCTGTTAATCGAATACAAAGCACAGATTCTTTGACATGCATGTCAATTCCAAGGCTCATGCTCATTCCTCCTTGATATGATCGGATAATGAGTGTTTCGATTTCGACGGAATGAATTCCTTCACCGTGACAAAACTAGTGGTCATTCGGCATAATTACTTAAATTTTGTCCAGTCTCCCATCGTCCGCTTCAAGAATGTGATAAACCCGGCTTTCTTCATATCTTCTTTTGCAGCAACAGGACTTTCAGCGAGTACTTCTCCATCCTTTTTCAGAACAAGAGTGCCAAGCTCTTGGCCTTTTTGAATCGGAGCACTAATATTGTCCTTCATCTTGATTTCTTTTTTCACATCGTTCATATCCTCGCCTTTTTTCGTCAATATTGAAATCGGCTCAGATGTAGTGAGTTCGATCAATTTTTGTTTCCCTTTTTTGACCTTTACTTTTGCTACTGTTTCATTTCGTTTATATAAAGGATGCGTTTCATACTGGCTAAAGGCGAAGTCAAGCATTTTTGTCACTTGCGCGTTTCTTTCTTTAGGCGTGCTCGCTCCGAATACAACCGCTATGGCCCGCATGTTTCCTTTTTTAGCCGAAGCAGTCAGACAATATTTCGCTTCGCCTGTATAACCTGTTTTTACGCCGTCTACACCAGGATAAAATTTGATAAGGCGATTTGTATTTACAAGCCAAAACTTTTTATCTGTATTTTCACGCAGATAATCTTCATACGTGCCGGTAAACTTCGTAATTGATTCGTATTTCAATAATTCCTTAGCCATGATTGCCATGTCATAAGCAGAGCTGTAGTGTCCTTCCTCGGTCAGTCCTGTTGGGTTTTTAAAGGATGTATTTTTCAATCCCAGCTCTTTTGCTTTTTTATTCATTTTCTTCACAAATTCTTCTTCAGAGCCGGAAATAAATTCAGCCATGGCGACGGAAGCGTCATTTCCCGAAGCGATTGCGATGCCTTTCAGCATTTCTTTGACAGTCATTTCTTCGCCGGGCTCAAGGAATATCTGTGAGCCGCCCATTGACGCCGCATGTTCGCTTGTACGGACCTTATCACTCATTTTGATTTTGCCTTTATCTAAAGCTTCCATAATCAAAAGCATCGTCATAATTTTCGTCATGCTTGCAGGCGCCAGTCTCTCATTGCTGTTCTTGTTGTAAAGCACTTTTCCCGTGTCACGTTCTATCAGCACCGCAGACTTCGCTTCATGAGCAAGCTCCGATGTACGTTTTCCGTCTTGTTTTGCAAATGCAGACGGTGCAAATGTAAGCAGCATTATACCAATCAACAAAGTGGATAAAAGACGTTTCATCTCAAAAGCCCTCCATTTCATAATCCTTTTTATTTTTTCCAAGCGTGATGGTTTTATACGCCACTGATGGAAAATGTTTCGAATTTTGGGCATAAAAAAAGACAGCTGTGTGATATCAGACACAGCTGTCTTTTGGTCCTGCATTGATTCATATTTATTCGTACTGAGCGACGATCGCTTTAACAAGCTTTAAGAATCCAGCTTTTACTTTTTCGGTCACTTCCATAACTTCATCGTGACTTAAAGGCTGATCCAGAATTCCGGCTGCCGCGTTAGAGATGCAGGAAATGCCAAGAACCCGCATTCCCGCATGATTCGCTACAATGACTTCCGGAACAGTAGACATGCCGACTGCATCAGAGCCCATCGTTCTTAAGAAACGGACTTCTGCCGGTGTTTCGTAAGAAGGTCCTGTCACAGCAGTGTACACGCCTTTTTGAATTGGGATATTAAGGTCTTTCGCAATCTTTTCAGCCAGGCTGGACAGATCTTTGTCATAGGCTGAAGACATATCTGGAAATCTGGCGCCGAAATCTGCTTCGTTTGGCCCGATTAACGGGTTTGTTCCCATAAAGTTGATATGATCGGTAATAATCATTAAATCTCCCGCACGGAATTCAGTGTTGACACCGCCTGCGGCATTTGTCACGATCAACGCTTCCACACCGAGCGCTTTCATCACGCGTACAGGGAATGTGACTTTCTCCATTGAGTAGCCTTCATAAAAATGAAAGCGGCCCTGCATTGCAATGACGGAAACTCCTTCAAGAGTGCCAAGCACAAGCTGTCCGGCATGCCCTTCAACAGTAGATACCGGGAATTCAGGTATATCTTCATATTTCAGCTTGACCGGATTTTCGATTTCGTCCGCCAAAATGCCAAGACCTGAGCCTAAAATAAGGCCGATCTTCGGAGATTCCGGCAGGTTTTGTTTAATAAAAGCGGCTGCGCGTTCAATTCTGTCCTTCAAGAAACAGTCCCCCTATTGTAATAAAGATAAAAAGCTTTTCCCGTATTTCGGTTTATTTGTTTGGAAATTATCAGCGATCGTTGCGCCAATATCGGCAAATGTATCTGCAAGCGGCAGCATTTGCGCTTTCTTATGTTTTTTGCTGTAAGCGAGAATCGGCACATACTCGCGTGTATGGTCAGTCCCATGATGAATCGGATCATTGCCGTGGTCGGCTGTAATAATTAACAGATCGTCTTCTCTCATTTTTTCAAACACTTCCGGAAGCCGCGCATCAAATTCTTCAAGCGCGCGTCCGTAGCCTTCAGGGTCACGGCGGTGTCCGAATAACGCGTCAAAATCAACAAGGTTCGCAAAGCTCAGACCCGTAAAGTCTTCTCCCAGCGTATCGATCACCTTGTCCATTCCGTCCATATTAGAAACCGTTCTGCGTGAAGAAGTAATGCCTTCTCCGTCGTAAATATCAGAGATTTTACCGATTGAAATCACATCTAAGCCGCTGTCTTTCAATTCATTCATGACAGTGCGATCAAACGGTTTAAGGGCATAGTCATGGCGGTTTGGCGTCCGTTTGAATTGACCCGGCTCTCCGACGAACGGCCGTGCAATAATGCGGCCAACCATATATTTCGGATCAAGCGTCAGCTCTCTCGCCGTTTCGCAAATGCGATACAGCTCCTCAAGCGGCACAACCTCTTCGTGAGCGGCAATTTGCAGAACAGAGTCAGCAGACGTGTAAACAATTAAAGCCCCTGTCTCCATGTGCTCCTGACCAAGCTCATCCAAAATCGCTGTGCCGGAAGCCGGCTTGTTTCCAATAATTTTGCGGCCAGATCTCTTTTCCAGCTCTTGAAGCAATTCATCAGGAAAGCCTTCCGGGAACACTTTAAATGGTTTATCAATGTATAAACCCATAATCTCCCAATGGCCGGTCATCGTATCTTTTCCGTTTGACGCTTCTTGCATTTTTCCATAGTAGGCAAGCGGATGTTCTGTTTTTTCTACACCTTTGATATCTTCGATAAGACCAAGGCCGAGCTTTGCCATATTCGGCATATGTAATCCGTTCATATGCTCGGCAATATGACCGAGCGTATGAGCGCCTTCATCATTAAAGTCAGCGGCATCCGGCGCTTCGCCGATTCCGACTGAGTCCATCACAATTAAAAACACACGATTATATTTGTATGCAGGCATCTTGAAAGCCTCCTTTTTTTCTATACGTCTATTGTATCGCTAAGAGGTCTGACAACTCAAGTATAAACCGTTTTCATTCCCGTTGACAATGCATTTGGAAATAATGAGAAACTTCAATATTTTCTGTCGCTCTAAACAAAAAAGCCGCAGCCACCTGCGGCTATGCTCGCGGATGAAACTGCTTGTACACATCCTTCAGCCTTGTTTTCGTCACATGCGTATAAATTTGCGTTGTGGATATATCCGCATGACCGAGCATTTCCTGCACCGCTCTTAAATCTGCCCCGTTCTCAAGCAGATGCGTCGCAAAGGAATGCCTTAGCGTATGCGGAGTCAGCTCTTTCTTAATGCCGGCTTCCAACGCGATTTTTTTCAGGTTCTTCCAAAATCCCTGGCGGCTGATCTGTTTGCCGTGATGATTTAAAAAGAGGGCGTCAGATACATTATTTTTTAACAGTTTTCCCCTGGCTTTTGTCATATATTCCTCAATGGCGGAAGCGGCGGCTTCACCAATTGGCACAATCCGTTCTTTTCTTCCTTTGCCGAAGCATCGGACAAACCCCATAGATAAATGAACATCTGTCGTTTTCAACTCAATCATTTCACTGACTCGTATGCCTGTCGCATAAAGCAGCTCCAGCATTGCTTTATCCCGATATCCGAAAGGGCTCGTCAGCTTAGGCGTGTCCAATAATCGCTCGACTTCATTGAGTGCGAGCACCTTCGGAAGCGCCCGTTCCGTCTTTTGTGTTTCGATATGAACGGAAGGGTCCTTATCCGTTACTTTTTCCCTGAGCAGAAATTGATGAAAAGAGCGAATGGATGCCAAATGCCGCGCCGATGTCTTGCCGGATTTCCCCGAGTCCTTCAAATGCTTTAAGTATTGGATAATATGTATGCGGGTAACGTGATTCCAATCTGTAACATGAAGGGTTTCTGTTAAGTAGAGAGAATAGCTTTTCAAGTCACGTTCATAGGATACGATCGTATTTTGAGAGAGCCCTCTCTCTACCATGACGTAGTGGATGAAATCCTTTATTTGATCTTTCACTCTTGATCTACTCCCCGTTTTGGTAAAAAAAGATCAACCGGTCGAGCCATCCGCCTTTTTCATCCTGATCCATTTCAACAACTTTTACAGCGGAGCCTTCCGGTTTATCATACCGATGATAGTTTTCATACTCTTGATTCACCCATATCATAGCATAATAGAACAAAGCGGTAAAACCGGTAAACAGGATGAAAACTTTCAATGCATCGACAGCTGTTTTCAGGAATCTTCCCATGTCCTAATCGATCCTTTCCTATGGTTCCAGTTATATAAACCATATGCCAAATCAGAAAGGTTTTATACATAGAAACAGCAAAAAACCCTTTCCCCATGAGAAAAGGTTCGCGCTCGGCACCGTCTATTCAGTTTCTTTTCCGTTACAGCGGTGGCAAATGCCGTGAAACGTCAATCTATGATCTTTAATCTTAAATTTCCAATCACGTTCAATGATTTCTTCCACGTCTTCAAGCAAATCTTCTTCAATTTCATCAACGGCTCCGCACTCCATGCACACCAAGTGGTGATGAAAGTGAGCTGCGCCCTCTTTCCGAAGGTCGTAACGGGACACACCGTCTCCAAAGTTAATTTTATCTACGACTTTTAATTCAGTTAATAATTCAAGCGTACGGTATACTGTAGCGAGACCGATCTCAGGAGATTTCTCTTTTACGAGGAGGTATACATCTTCTGCGCTTAAATGGTCTTCTTCGTTTTCAAGCAGCACTCTTACTGTCGCTTCACGCTGTGGCGTAAGTTTATAGCTGGATGAGTGCAGTTGTTTCTTAATTCGATCAATACGGTTTTCCATGTCTTTCCCTCCTACGCCGCATTCCATGACTCATTATAACAAAATACGCGCAGAGTTCCAACTATAATTATTATAAACTGATAAATAAAACGGTTTTCTTTTAATAATAATTTTAAAAAAGTCTAGATGTAAGCTTTTCCATTAAAACAGGAGATAAGTATGCTTCAAAGAGAGATGAGATCAGCGCTAAAAACAGAATGACCAGCAGCACAAAGGCATACCGCCCGAACCATTGAATCGGCGCGTCATGCAGGCTTCGTTTCACGAACAGCTGTCTGATTAACTTTAAAGAAAACGCAATTGCACATGTGCCCATAATGAGATAAGCCGGAATCAGCAGCACATTTTGCGGCAAAACGGAGACAAAAGATAGGAAAAACCCGCTTACTCCCATCTGATTGACTAGGAACCCGACAGTAAAGCCGACGACGATCCCTTTCAGAAAGATCATGATGAAAATAATCGGCATTCCAATGACGGAAATTCCCAGTATCCACATCAGGCCTAAATACTTTGCATTATGAAAGATACTTTGCCCAAACATATCAGCTGAACTTGCCTGTTTTCCATCCGAAAGCTGTCCAAAAAATTGACTTAAGTAGTAGTATAAATCTTCTTTCTGGCTGATGGTCATACTGTTGACAATAATCGCGCCAAAGATGACACCCATGAAAAACAGCACTGACACAAATATATAAAGAGAGAGATGATCTTTGACATGCCTGAGAAACATGTCCTTATAAGAGATTTTTCGCATACCGTTTCCTCCCGCCCGTTCTAGTGATTTGATTTAATAGATTGTATGAAAGAAACGGAAAAACATGCCCTTTTTCAAAAAGAAACGATAGAGACGAATGCTAGGCGGCTTTTTGGGGCACAAAAAAATCCTTATCATCAACTGCTGTATGATCATAAGGATTCTTATGCTTCCGTTTATTCAAAATCTCTTTTTTGCTTTTTGTCATTCTTTCATGTGTGCTGCCTCTTGATAATAAGACGTCACGTCCGCCGTTTCTCAATCGATGCTCCCGCTTCTTTTTCGCTTGGCTTTTTGCCATGTGATCACTCCCTTTTTTTTTCATAGTAATGATAACAAAATTGAACAATAATAAGAAAAAAACAGCACCTGCTACGACAGGTGCTGTTTAGCTACATTTATTTCACTGCTGTAAGAGCTGCATGCTCGACAGCTGCTGCTACCGCATGATGGACTTTTGAATCAAGCGGCTGAGGGACAACATCACCTTGTTTAGTGCAAGCTGCGATGGCCTCTGCTGCTGCGACAAGCATATCATGATTAATCTCCGTGCTTTTTGCGTTAAGCGCTCCTCTAAAAATCCCCGGAAAACCGAGTACATTATTAACAGAACGCCCGTCAGCTGCATATGCGGCGCCAGCCTGCAGTGCGGCCTCCGGCTCAATTTCCGGCTTCGGATTCGATAAAGCCAGAATCACTTGACCAGAACGTACAAATGCCGGTTTTATTAAACCCGGAACGCCCGTTGTAGCAATGACAATATCACATGTTTCCATAAGCTCCTCAATACTGGAAACTGCCTGTCCGCCGTATTGTTCGAGACGGTTCATTGCTGACTCTGATTTGTCTGTGCCGTACACAGCATTCACACCATAAGCCATGAACATCCGGCAGATGGCCACGCCTGCTGCGCCAAGGCCGATTTGCCCCACTTTCGCTTCTTTCAGGTCAACTCCCGCACTCCTGCATGCCGAAATGGCAGCTGCCAGCGTCACTACAGCTGTACCATGCTGGTCATCGTGCATAACAGGGATGTTCAGCTCCTCTTTTAGGCGATCCTCGATTTCAAAACAATGCGGCGAACCGATATCCTCAAGAAGGATGCCGCTAAAGCCCGGAGAAATATGTTTTACTGTTTTGATGATTTCTTCAGGATCACTCGTATCAAGCAGTATCGGAATGCCGCTAATGCCCGCCAGCTGATCAAATAAAGCAGCCTTTCCTTCCATGACAGGCATGCCAGCCACAGAGCCGATATTCCCAAGGCCTAAAATTGCAGTTCCATCCGTTACAATTGCAACAGAATTGCTGATCGTTGTATAAATAGAAGCTTTTTCAGGTTCTTTTTCGATCAGTCGGCACACGTCCGCAACACCTGGTGTGTAGACACGTCCCAGCTCTGCCAGTGAACGGATCGGCATTTTGCTTTTCATTTGGATTTTTCCGCCTTCATGTGCGGACAGGACTTCATCAGATACGGTGTGAAGCCTGATCCCTTCTCCGAGGGCCTGTACAGCCGCGATCACTTCCTGAAGCTGTTCTTCATTCTCCACTTGAACGGTAATATTCCGCATTGTGTAATTGGGTCCGACCTTTACCGTCTCCACTTCACCAATATCTCCGCCCAGAAGGCCGATTGCCGTAGCCACCCTTCCAAGATTTCCGGGAACCGAAGGCGTTTCGATCATCAGTGTCCGAATCATGTGTTTCGCTATCATTCAGTGATCCTCCCCTATTAGCCTAGTTTTTCGGCTTTAACTGTATTGTTTTTCGTATACCATATAAATTTTCCTGTATAACCATAGATAATTGCAAGACCTATTGCTACAAAACTGAGCCACATAAACGGCAGATAAGAGAAGGTAGAAACACCTAAAATACCAGCCATGTAAATCCCATTATCAGACCAAGGTACCATCCCCGAAGTCAATGTTCCCCCGACCTCTGAGTTACGTGATAACACTCTTCTGTCCAGATGCAAGCGATCATAGCTGTCTTCCATAATTTTCGGAGTCAAAATAAGAGATACATACATCGCACAGCCGAAGATGTTCGCTAAAAACGCTACGATCAGTGTAGACAATGTGACATTGCCGGCTGAAGTTAATTTCTTTTCAAACGTTGAAACAATGACTTTTAACACGCCGAGTTTCTCAAGCAGACCGCCAAAACCAAGGCCAAAGATGATGACGACGAGAGAATCAAGCATACCGACAATTCCACCGCGGTTTAACAAGCCGTTCAAAAATTCAACATCAGTTTTAATAGAGAAACCGTTGTACGCAGTTGCAATCGCATGGGCAATATCCATTCCTTGGAAAACAACAGCCCAGATTGCACCGAGTAAAGCGCCAATTACGATAACCGGCATAGATGGCTTTTTCATCGCCAATAAGACTATGACGACAACTGCCGGGATCAGCATCCAAATATGAATGTCAAACGTGTTTTGCAAAGATGATTTTAAGAATTCAACTTTATCAAGATCAATATTTTTCCCGCCGTACATAAATCCAACAACTGTAAAGAGTATAGCTGTAATGACATAAGCAGGTATTGATAAATAAAGCATTGCTCTCACGTGAGCCAATACATCGACTTTTGATAGTGAAGAAGCTAGAACTGTACTGTCAGACAGCGGAGACAGCTTGTCCCCGAAATAAGCACCTGAAAGAATAGCTCCCGCTACTAGAGGAAGCGGAATGCCTAAACCCTCTCCAATTGCGATCATGGCAATGCCGGCAGTTCCGACTGTTCCCCATGACGTTCCTGTTGCCACAGACATAATGGAACAAATAATTAACGTTGCCAGTAAAAAGATACTTGGGTGAATAAATTCCAGTCCGTAATAAATCAAAGTCGGCACAACGCCTCCGGCAATCCATGTTCCGATGAGCGCCCCAACTGAAACGAGAATCAGTACAGCTTCAAGGCCATTTGATATCCCATGTACAATCGCATTTTGTAAATCTTTATAAGAATAACCGAGTCTTATACCTAAAAGCATTGCAATAAACCATGAAACAAAAAGCGCCAGCTGTATCGGCAAGTCGAGAAAGACTGTAAACGATAGAACAAGTGCTAAAAATACTCCTAGTACAATAATAATTTCAAATAGTGTTGGCAATCTTACATCCTTCAAAAGAAGTCCCCCTTCATGTAAAAGCTAAAACGCTTTCAATATATAGTGCAACACGTATACTATACTTCCTCATCCCTATGTTGTAAACAGCTTATTCATCCGACTATTCGGAGATGAATAAGCTGTATTTTATACAAATTTTATTTTTCTAATAGTTCTTTCCCTGCGATACCTGGTTTGGTCATCTCATATGGGTTTAAAATAATATCCAATTCTTCTTCAGTCAGCACATCATGCTGCAGGCAAAGGTCACGGACTGATTGGCCTGTCATAATCGCTTCCCGGGCAATTCTGGCAGCCGCTTCATATCCAAGATGCGGATTGACAGCTGTGATCACGCCTGCGCTTTTTTCTACGTATTGCTTCAACCGCTTTTCGTTGGCTTCAATGCCCTTTAAGCAGTTGTCAGTGAACGAACGGAAGCCGTTGTTCATGATGCTGATGGATTGAAGCAAATTAAAGACAAGCACGGGCTCCATGACGTTCAACTCAAGCTGGCCGGCTTCTGAAGCAAGGCAGATTGTATTGTCGTTTCCGATAACCTGGAACGCAATTTGGTTGATCAGCTCCGCCATAACCGGATTGACTTTCCCCGGCATAATAGATGAACCCGGCTGACGTGCAGGCAGAGAAATTTCCGCAAGTCCGGCGCGCGGTCCCGACGCCATTAAGCGCAGGTCGTTTGCGATCTTCGACATGTTCATCATGCAGACTTTTAATGAAGCTGATACCTCTGTATAGGCATCTGTATTTTGTGTCGCATCAACAAGATGGTCAGCGCCGACAAGAGGAAGCCCGCTAATATCAGCAAGGTGCTTTACTACCTGTTTGATATATTCAGGATCAGCGTTCAGCCCTGTACCAACAGCAGTTGCGCCCATGTTGACTTCATATAGGTGCTGGCGCGATTGCTTGATTCGTTTGATATCACGCTCGAGAACACGGCTGTAAGCTTCGAATTCCTGGCCAAGACGGATCGGAACCGCATCTTGAAGGTGTGTCCGGCCCATTTTAATAACAGAGTCAAACTCCTGTGCTTTTTGCTTAAACACACTATGCATATCTTCCATTGTTTTCAGCAGTTTTTCCAAGAGCTTCAATGTGGAAATATGAATAGCAGTCGGGAACACATCGTTCGTAGACTGTGACATGTTCACATGTGTGTTTGGACTTAAATGGATATAATCTCCCTTTTTGTGGCCCATGATTTCAAGCGCCCGGTTTCCGATAACCTCATTCGCATTCATGTTCATAGAAGTTCCGGCACCGCCCTGAATCGGATCGACGATAAACTGATCGTGCCACTTGCCTTCCAGAATCTCGTCAGCGGCTTGTACGATAGCTTGGCCAATTCCTTCATACAGCCGTTTCACGTCCATGTTGGCAAGAGCCGCAGCTTTTTTCACAATCGCCAGTGCGTTAATCATTTCCTCATGGATTTTGTATCCTGTGATCGGGAAATTTTCAGAAGCACGGAGCGTCTGAATTCCGTAATAAACGTCTGCCTCAATTTGTTTTTCCCCAAGGAAGTCTTTTTCCACGCGATATTCTTTTTGGCCGTTTAACATAATCTTTAACCTTCTTTCTCTTTGCTGGTTATCGTTTTTACATTTTACAGGACAACGTCATCAGCTATCGGCGTTTCCATAATTCTCTTGACGACAGGAAGATCCGAAGACTGACCTAGCGCCCACATCAATTTTGGCACAATTGCTTCTGTGTTCATATTTCTTGATCGGATAATTAAGTCTTGGTTGACTCTGCGGCCAACCTCGTAAATGCTCATGTCTTCGCCTTCTTCAAGACATTGAGTCGTAATGACGACGACAATGCCGCTTTCGATCAGCTCATTCACTTTTGACAAAATGTCCCTGCCTTCAAACGGCACCCCTCCGCTGCCATAACTCTCAATGACAATTCCTTTGTACATGCTTTTCAGGGCATCAAACATTTCAGGCTTTAAGCCTGGATGCAGCTTCAGCAGACATACATCTGTGCATAGTGAAGTGTCAACTGTGAAGGTGTCGTTCTCAGGTTCCGTTACTTGTTTGTTGTATTCGATCCCGTCTTCATTGATAAAAGCGATATATGGGTAATTGATGCTTTCAAATGCGTCGTAGCTTTTCGTTCTTAATTTGATCGCACGCGTTCCCTGAATGACTCTGCCGTCAAATACAACATAAACGCCGCCCACGCCTTCACAGGCAAATCGAATGGCATCAGTAATATTTTTTTTGGCATCGGTTTTTTGGAACGTGATCGGAATCTGCGAGCCGGTGATGACAATCGGCTTTTTGGCATGCTGCAGCATATACGATAGTGCTGCAGATGTATAGGCCATTGTATCTGTACCGTGAGTAATAACAAACCCGTCATAGGCATCATAATTTTCCTTAACGGCTTCCGCTATTTCCACCCAGTATTCAGGCTGCATATTGGTGCTGTCTATATTCATAAGCGACTGAGTTTCCATTGTGTAATCGTTATCAAGTTTTGATACGTAACTTAATAATTCATCAGCCTTGACTCCGGGAGCCAGCCCATTTTCCCCTTCAACTGAAGCAATCGTTCCCCCAGTTGTCAACATCAATAATTTTTTCATACCATGCACCTCTTCACTGTATCTAAAGATGGGTTGCGAGAAGGCATTCGCTTTTCGCATACTTTTAATGCAATTATAGACACGGAAAATAAAATACGCAAGACATTATTATTCAATTCGCGTACACTTCCTAATACCTATATGATATAATCAGCTCAAGGTGAAAAAGGAGCGGAAGTTCATGAATCTAGATCGTTTAACTGAATTGAGAAAAAAGAAAAATTGGTCGCTTCAATATACAGCTGACCTTCTCGGTATCGCAAAAAGCACATATGCCGGCTACGAGTCAGGCTACCGACGGCCTTCACTTGAAGCGCTTGCCATGCTGGCTGACCTCTTTGACACAACCTGCGATGAACTTTTAGGCCGCGAGAAACAAAAACAGACTGCTCCTCAGGCCATAGAATTGGCCACGTGGAGCAGCCTTGACTTTACCATTTCTGTTGATGGCCAGCCGCTGAGTGAAGATGAAATCATCCAGCTGATTACCTTTATACGCACAAAAAGAAAAGTACAGGAGGAACTGAGTTAATCTTTAGCTCACGGTTTAATTTTACCGTAGGTTCCTCCTCCTCCGGCTTTCAATTCCAGTTTTCCGGATCTCGCTTTTACGATAAGCGCCGCGGTTTTCAGCGGGACAACGCGAGCCAAATCTTCTTCTGCAGCCTCATGAAGAACAGCCATTTCTGTTCCGAAGGCTTTTTTTAGTTTGTCCAGCGTTTTCGGGCCTACACCCGGAACAAATTGCAGCGGGATCTGATGTACATATCGCGGACGCGGGACGCGAACTTCAAGCTGATCACTCAATTCACGCAATCTTTCGCTGACTCCCTTGGTAAATCTGGCATTTCCGCAATTCGCGCACGCTGTTTCCCCGCTTACAGCAGGCTCTCCGCACGCTTCGCAAGCCGTCTGATAATATTTCCCCAATAACGGGTCCAAGCCATAATTTTTGATAATTTTCCTGTCATCTTGTCCCTTTAATGCAAGAGCAAATTCAGTAAAATCAGCTGACTGCACATATAGTTCATTATATTCTCTGCCGATTTTCCCCAACGAATGCGCATCAGAATTTGTTAAAAAAGGATACGGATTCAATTCAGATACCTGTGATGCCATGTCTGTATCACAGCTTAATCCAAGCTCCACCGCGTCTATCATAGATGGATCAAAAACCTCAGTTAAGCTTGATTTAACCCCTTTTCCATATAAGCTTTTATGCGGCGTAAAGATATGGGCGGGGATAAACAAGCCGCCCATATCCTGCACTTTTTTTTGCAGGTTTAAGCCCGTTTCATAAATCCGCTGCGAGCTTAAATGAATATTTTTCAGCCGGGCTGACAGCCAGTTTGAAAACTGTTTCATATCAGACAGCGTCGGCATAAATACGAGCACATGGATCGGTCCGCTACAAGCTTCATCATAAATCTCCAGCTCGCTCCCCAATAAAAGAGTCGTGCTGCGATAACGGATTCCTCCCCCGTCAAGCTCGCGATATTTTCCATATGAAATGCCTTCCTCAAGCTCTAGAATGACTTCCGGAGAATGACAGTCGATAATGCCGAGGAGTTCAATTCCTTTATGTTCACTGGCTTCAACCAAAATTCTGTCCAGCGTTAATGTTTTGGCGCCTGTTATTTTGACAGCCCTTCCTGTAAAGGTCCGGCCGATATGAATGTGCAAATCCGCGTAAATCTTTTTCATTTTTGTGCTTGGAGCGCTTCTTTCAGTTGAAGATACTGAATCGCGTAGGCTGTTTTAGCATCATATACTTCACGCGATTCAACCAGCTTTAGCGCATCTTCAAGCGTCACCTCCATCACTTCAACAAACTCGTCCTCATCAAGCTCCCGTTTTTCTTCAAACACAGAAAGCTCCTCAGCAAGAAAAACGTGAACAATTTCATCTGCAAATCCGGGTGATGTATAAAACGCAGTTATTTTTGTCAGTTTTTTTGCTGTATAACCGGTTTCCTCTTCAAGTTCCCGAAGTGCCGTATACTCCGGCTCCTCACCTTTTTCAAGCTTACCGGCCGGAATTTCAACAATCGTCCGCTCAAGCGGCTTACGGAATTGTTTGACCATGATGATTTTCCCTTCATCTGTGACGGCTAGTACCGCTACAGCTCCAGGGTGTTTCACAATTTCACGTTTACTGGCTTTGCCGTTTGGCAGCTCTACATCCTCGACATAAAGATCAATGACTTTACCCGAAAAGATCTGTTCTTTGGCAATTGTTTTTTCTTCTAATGATTTCATTTCTTCATCTCCCGTTCTGTCTCTATATGATGCCCCATACATTTTATCATACTAGAGCAAAAGGGGGCTTCTTCGTGAAAGTGCACCGCATGCCAAAAGGTGTTGTCTTAGTCGGAAAAGCATGGGAAATTCGGGCGAAGTTAAAAGAGTATGGACGCACATTTCAATATGTGAAAGATTGGATCTCAAAGCCATAAAAGTTGAAACTTTAGCTCCTTTATATTACGGTCAATACAAAGCCTAAAAAAGGAGTGTGCACATGAAAAAGCGCAAATTGGGTACATCTGATTTAGACATTAGTGAAGTCGGACTCGGCTGTATGTCTCTTGGAACTGAAAAAAACAAAGCATTGTCCATTCTGGATGAAGCGATCGAGCTTGGCATCAACTATTTGGACACAGCGGATTTGTATGACCGAGGCCGCAATGAAGAAATTGTCGGTGATGCGATCCAAAACAGACGCCAGGATATTATACTGGCAACAAAAGCGGGAAACCGTTGGGATGACGGAAGCGAGGGCTGGTATTGGGACCCTTCAAAAGCTTACATAAAAGAGGCGGTAAAAAAGAGCCTTACACGTCTGAAAACAGATTATATCGACCTTTATCAGCTTCACGGCGGCACGATAGAGGACAACATTGATGAAACGATCGAAGCGTTTGAGGAATTAAAACAAGAAGGTGTCATCCGCTACTACGGCATTTCTTCCATCCGCCCGAATGTGATTAAAGAATATGTAAAAAAATCAAACATCGTCAGCATTATGATGCAATTCAGCCTGTTTGACAGACGCCCTGAGGAATGGCTCCCGCTTTTAGAGGAACATCAAATCAGCGTAGTCGCCAGAGGTCCTGTTGCCAAAGGGCTCTTAACTGAAAAACCGCTTGATCAAGCTTCAGACAGCATGAAACAAAACGGGTACTTGTCCTATTCATTCGAGGAACTGACAAACGCCCGCAAGGCAATGGAGGAAGTGGCTCCCGATCTTTCCATGACAGAAAAGTCGCTGCAGTATCTGCTAGCACAGCCTGCTGTCGCTTCAGTGATTACAGGCGCCAGTAAGATTGAGCAGTTACGGGAAAATATTCAGGCAGCAAATGCACGGCGTTTAACCGAAGAGGAAATCAAAGCGCTCCAATCTCATGCGAAACAAGACATTTACAAAGCTCATCGCTCATAGCAGAAAAACCAGCACCCGTACGGGTGCTGGTTTATTTATATTGATGCCAATCCATTTGGCTTTCATTTAGGAGTTCTTCAAAGCTCTTATTTTTTTCGATCTCTTTTTTCTTTCTGATCTGTTCTGCTTTTTCTCTTTCCTGCCTCTTTTCATCCTCTTCCTTCAATTGGCTCTTCATCTCCATAAGCTTTGCTTTGATATCGGATTGAAGGCCGTCTTTTAGCTGGTGTTTGTCAGCGGATTTTTGTTTTTTCATTCAGACTTCCCCCATGTTTTGTTTTGAAGACAGTTTATCACGGAGCATATACACTGAACAAGCAGACTCTCTTCTGATTACTTTCTCAGCGAAGCAGTGTTTAGGTATAATGATTTTAAACACGAATTACCTATATTTAGTTGAAAGGTGCTGTGACTTTTGAAGAAAATCCTTTTGGCCATTGGCGCTCTCGTAACAGCTGTCATCGCAATCGGAATTGTTTTTTCGAATATGATTCTATTCATCAAGAGAAAAACGGATGAAGACATTATCAAAAGAGAGACAGACGACGGACATGATGTGTTTGAATCATTTGAACAAATGGAGAAAACCGCTTTTGTGATACCATCCGCTTACGGGTACGACGTAAAAGGATACCATGTCGCACCGCATGACACACCAAATACCATCATCATCTGCCACGGGGTGACGATGAATGTACTGAATTCTCTTAAGTATATGCATTTATTTCTTGATCTCGGCTGGAATGTGCTCATTTATGACCACCGCCGGCATGGCCAAAGCGGCGGAAAGACGACCAGCTACGGATTTTACGAAAAGGATGATCTCAATAAGGTTGTCAGCTGGCTCAAAAACAAAACAAATCATCGCGGATTGATCGGAATTCACGGTGAGTCGATGGGAGCTGTGACCGCCCTGCTTTACGCTGGTGCACACTGCAGCGATGGCGCTGATTTTTATATTGCCGATTGTCCGTTCGCATGTTTTGATGAACAGCTTGCCTACCGGCTGAGAGCGGAATACAGGCTCCCGTCTTGGCCCCTGCTTCCTATCGCCGACTTCTTTTTGAAGCTGAGAGGCGGCTATCGCGCACGTGAAGTATCTCCGCTTGCTGTCATTGATAAAATCGAAAAGCCGGTCCTCTTTATTCACAGTAAGGATGATGACTACATTCCTGTTTCTTCAACCGAGCGGCTTTATGAAAAGAAACGCGGGCCGAAAGCGCTGTACATTGCCGAGAACGGTGAACACGCCATGTCATATACCAAAAATCGGGATACGTACCGAAAAACAGTGCAGGAGTTTTTAGACAACATGAATGATTCAACAGAATAAAAAAGCGAAAGGCCTCTTCGGCTCTTTCGCTTTTTTATGTTACAGAACGTCGGTAATGCCATCCATATTTTCTCTGATCCATTCAATCGCAAGATCTATCGTTGTAAACTCCTGCGTCTCGAAGGTCATTTCATCCTGCAATAGCCAGACATCTTTCTTGATGGACTCTGCTCCTCCAATTGACCAGTGAAGCAAGGTATAGGGATGGTTTTGATTCAGGAAGGATACCCACGTTTTATTTTGTGCTGTGTTCTTCATTGCCTTCAGCTTTTGTTCCACGTTTCGCGTCTCCTACTTTACTAATATGCTCATTCTGGGGCTGAGCATTTCAGCCGGGCTTTTCAGCGCCAATGTTTTGGCTTTTTCATTGTAATCGATCGTCATTTGATCGTCAAAAAACACTTTTTGTGACGATTGGATATACAGCGGAATGCCGTTCGTTTCCAGCTGCTCGCACTGTCCCGTTAATTCTTCTGCCAGCCAGATTGTCGGGACACCGCTTACCGCGCAGCCGCATCCTTCTGCATCGTAACGAAGCTGGGCTTTTTTCCCCGGGTTGGCGTCAAACGCCTGCTGCAGTGCCTGTTTTGCTGCATCTGTCACATGTATGTTCATAAGGTGAAACCCCCGTTTTCATCATTTTCGCTATTGTAGCATACAACACTGCCATTCGCATTGTTTCTGCCTTTTTTCCACCGCTTCGCATTTTCTTCTGCAGTCTTGATCCACTCATCTTTCCCTTGTATGTACTGATTGATGCTGTCAGGATGCTGGGCCGCCAGCCGTTTTTTGAGAACGGCGTATTCTTTCGCTATGTTTGGATGAGCTCTGAGATAATCTCTGAATAACAGATGCCTTTCAATAGCAGGGTTTCCCTGTTCGTACATATGGACATGATGAGTGCGTTTATTTCCGCCCTTTTGGAAATAACGCCTGCCCGCTATGCCGTTCTCACCTTTTGGTGTATAGCCGTTAGCCTTCATTTGTTCATCAAATTGGCTCACGGCTTCAATGCTTCTGACTTCAATTAACATATCAATGATTGGCTTCGCTGCCATGTTCGGTATTGATGTGCTTCCGATGTGATGAACAGCGATAATCTCCGGCCCGAACACAAGTTTCAGCCGTTCTTTTTCTTCATCGAAACATTCTGCCCATTTTTCGTTGTAGAGAATGACCTCAACTTTTCTTTTCGGATACAAATGAAAGACCGACAGCAATAGACCCTGCGCTGCTTTGACGGTTTCTGCCTTTTGGAATCCAGCCTGTGTATAGAGTGACACGGCCGGGGTATTGTTCTCGGCTGTGACTACTTCGATTTTCTCAGCGTCTTCATTATGATCAATGACAAATTGCAGAAGTGCTCGTCCAATTCCTTTTCTGAAACCGTCAGGATGCACAACAAGCCTGCAAATGGTGAGATGATGCATGTTTTTCTCATATGAAATGACACCGATCAGCTTGCCGTTTTTCCGATATCCCGCAAACCGTTCATGGGATGCTTGAATATCCTTCACCTTCTCTTGTAAAGCGGGAATACCGTCAAAACCGATAATCTCTGTTTCCTTTATGTAGGCGGGGATCTGTACGGCTAAAATCTCACGCGCTATCGCGGCTTCCTTATGCTGGAGAAATTCAATCATTCGTGTTCTCCTGAAACAGCCGCTGTCTGTCGACTTTTGCGACGCGGACTGCATACGACTCGTACCAAACGCTTTTTCCTTTTTCTTTTGCTGCTTGATGTTCAGTGTGATGCCTCCAATGGTTAATTGCGTCCATACTGTCCCAATAGGAAACTGTGATGCCCCTTCCATCCGCTTCACGTACGCTTTCCACGCCTAAAAATCCAGGCTGATCCGCCGCAAGCGATACCATCCGCTCCGCTGTTTCTCCATATCCTGTGTCATTTTCGCTTTTGACAGAAGAAAAAATGACTGCATAGTAAGGAGGCTCAGGTGTTTTTGATAAAAAATCCATCATATTTCCCCCTCATATGTTTTTGACAAACAGTATCCTGTCTTGGCCCGGGCCATCATAGTTTGCAAACACTGAGATGCCATTTACCGTCTTGGTGCCCTTTTCAATATCAAACCCCAATTTTGTGTGATATGCGATTGATACCTTATTCACAGGTGAAGTGACGCACTTTACCCGGGTGCAGCCTCTTTGTTTTACTGTTTCGATAAATACATCATACAATTGTTTCCCAATTTGCATTTTTCTGAAATCTGGATGCACACCGGAAAAATGAATGTACGCCGTTTCAGGATCCGATTGCGATTGAAATCCGATTAAAAATCCCGTCATGCTGTTATGTTCGGATGTAATAAAGCTTGTGTCCTGAAAATGCTCAAAAAATAGTCTCGGCAATTTTTCTTTCAGCTGTCTGCCGCCCCACCATTCATTCAGTACAGACGTTACCATTTCATAATCTGAAGACGTGATTGTTCGAATATCCATTACGATTTGATCTCCCTCCGTCTGGCAAAACGAATGTCAGCTCTTTTTCTCACAATATAAAAATTATATTTTGCCTGGCTGGAATTGTAAATGCCTTCTTTCCTGTATTATACGTTTCCAGACTGCCGAGGGAACAATGTTTGATCATTTTAAACCTATTTCTCCCCCAAGCAGGAGGAGAGACTTTACAGCACAATATCAAGCACTTGATCAAGTTTCAGCTTATAAAGCTGATCCTCGTCTCCTTTTATCCATACTGCTTTTTCAAACTCTTCATACCGGCAGATTTTCCCGGTGCAGCGGACAATTTCACCGTCCTGAAAGCAGCTCACAGTGATATCCTGAGCAAACTCCATCGCGGCGCAAAGCGTTTGATTCATCTCTTCCAGCTTATCGGGATCAAGGATCGGCTTCTGCAGCTTTTGTTTAAGCCGCTTTCTCTCCAGCAGGCTTTGCTTATGTTCCGGCAGAAACATCCTGCTCCCTTCCCACAGCAGGTTGCCTCTTTTTAAATGGTCGTTCATTTATAATGCCCCCCTATTTTAGCCGCACGTTCAAATGCCTGGCCTGCCGCTGTCAGTGACGCCGCCCTGATGATTGCTGTGTCGCCGAATCGATTTTTAATGCCGTCCATCACATAGCCCAGGCTCATTTTCTTTGCATAATCCTGAAATAAATTGAGCTGCCATATGTCATCAGATGAGAGCTGAGACAGATTGACACCGAGGCGGCGGACAGGTTTCCCGTCCCAAAATGTAAGAAACAGCCGTCGTACAGCCTCATATACATCCTGCGTAGAATTAGTCGGCTCTGCCAGCTTCACTTGCCGGTTGAAGCCCGTCGGCCAATCAAAATCAGCACCCCGGCAGCTCACTGACACCGTCTGCCCCATGACCCCGGCGTTTCGGCTTCGCCTGCACACTTCTTCACTCAGCTCAAGCAATACGACCTTGATTTCTTTGTCAAAGTGTTCGTAGTCTCTCGGGAGAGTCATTCCATGGCCTATCGCCTTTTGCCCGTCCAGAGACGAAGTTGACACAGGGGAATAGTCGATTCCGTTTGCCGTCATCCACAGCACGTGGCCGTTAATGCCCCATTTCTTTTTTAAAAGATCGAGCGGAAAAGCCGCGAGCCCGCCGATCGTGCTGATGCCCATCCGATTTAAATGATGCTTCATGCGGCTCCCGACGCCAAACATGCTGCCCACCGGGAGCGGCCACATTTCGGTTTTCATATTTTCTTTCGTTAAGGTAAAAATACCGTTCTTATTCTTTTTGGCAAAATTGTCACACGCAATTTTGGCCAGCGCTTTGTTAGGGCCGATTCCGACCCGTGCATAAACGCCGATCTCCCGCATGATTCTGCCCTGAATGCTTTTCGCGATCTCCATCGGCGTCCCAAACAGCTTCTGGCTGCCTGTAATGTCCATGAACTGTTCATCGATAGAATAAGGCTCCACAAGGTCTGTATACTCCTCGAGAATGGCCGTAATTTGCAGTGATACATCAATATACCGCTGCATACGCGGCCGGAGCACAACAGCCTCAGGACACTTTTCCTGCGCCTCCCACAGCCGTGAAGCATTCACCACACCTTTTTGTTTCGCCAGCGGGCAGGCAGCCAATACGACTCCGCCCCTTTTTTCAGGGTCACCCGAAACAATGACAGGCTTATTTTTCAAATGTGGATTTTCCGCTTTCTCTACAGATGCATAAAACGATTGCATGTCAACGAGAAAAATCACTTTTTCTTTCATCATACACACCTCTAAAAAGAACTTATGTTCGTTTTTCATTATATGCGAAAGTATGTTCGTTTTATACTGGTAAATGATTCTTGTCTGACAGAAAATATGATCCAAGGGTTTGAGAGAAGAAAAACATTTAGTAGAATAAAAGCGAAGCATAAGGATAGGAGAGTCATGATGGAGAAATTTGTCGAAAAAATGATGGAACAGGCATTGCGGCAATACGGCAGAAACGTTGCTATAGATCCGTTAAGCCCGTATGAAAAACAAAGCCTGAAAGCGGCTCTACAAGAGAGACGGAATGAAGAACCAGATGAGGATTTGCATGCGCATATAGAAGATATCATTTATGACTATGTCACAAACCAAGGCCTGTTCTCTTAAACGCATGACTGTCAGTTCTTTCAGCCGCTGATGCGACTTCCCTTTGAAAACACCGCCTGAAACAAATAAACAGTCTCAGGCTTACAGAAAAAGCAGGATTTTCTCACACTCCATAGATTCATATGGCCTGGCGTAAAATTCCCCCTCAGAACTCGCGCAAAACGGAATAAGCTGTCCATGATCACGCGTATACACTTTTTCGAAGAGATGTGCTCTCTTGTTCTGTCATGCGGTCCATCGGTTTTCAGCTTACATCTTGATCTCATAGCCGGTTTCACTGCCGATATGATCTACGTCCTGGCGGCTTAAACTCTTTTAATGTTTCAAACACACCCTCACTGAATTCGGACATACCGTCATTTTCCTTCTGTCATCACCTTCAATTTCAAGATGTAACCCCCGCCACACGCATCCTCAACGCATAGTATATTGCCATCCATACAATCAGGCATACTACATGTCAATAACGAAATATTTTGAACGATCTATTGGAGAAGGAAATTTTTTCATATATGATAGAGAAAGATCATACATACAGGAGAGAATATAATTCATGAAGAAATGGAAAGATATCCACCCGATCAGCTGGACAATTATAATCGGAACCATTTTCGGCAGAATGGCAACATCGATGAGCATTCCTTTTTTAGCGATTTATTTGACAGCCGTCCAAGGCGCATCAGCTTCCTATGCAGGGCTGGTCATCGCCGCGAGCTCATCAGTCGGCATCCTCGCAAGCTTTTACGGCGGATATATCTCAGATAAATTCGGCAGAAAAAACATGATGCTTGTATCGATTTTCGGATGGATGCTGGTATTTGCAGGCTTTGCGGCGGCATCTCACCTCTGGGTGTTTTTTGTAGTTAACGCATTAAACGGTCTTTGCAAATCACTGTTTGAGCCCGCTTCAAAGGCTTTGCTGTCTGATATGACAGAAGAAAAAACGAGACTGCTAGTTTTTAATTTACGCTATGCGGCTATTAATATCGGCGTTGTCTTCGGACCTGTGCTTGGCCTATATTTCGGCTCATCGCAATCGACTACGCCCTTTTTGGTGCCTGCAGTCATTTACGGACTATACGGAATTGTGCTTGCCCTCCAATTTAAAAAACATCCATCCTTATCAGCACCAGCCCAGTCCCGAAATATGAGCGTGCGGGAAGCGTTTATGGTCACGCAAAAGGATTATCTTTTTACCATTGCTTTGGTCGGCATTACGCTATGCACCTTCGGCTACTCACAATTGAGTTCCACATTCCCTCAGTATATGGCGCAGAGCCCCTTGATCGGCAATGGAACGAAGCTGTATGGGCTGATGCTGACATTAAACGCAATCGTTGTGTTGGCGACGCAATTTCCCATTGTCCATTTTGCAAAACGGTTTTCGCCGCTTTGTTCTCTGATGCTCGGTAATGTGATGGTTAGCATCAGCATGGCCATTTTCACCGTATCGCACGGTGTTCCATCAATTGTGATGATTGTCATCACATTTACAATCGGCGAAGTTCTTTTATTCTCTATGATGGATTTATATGTAGACCAGATTGCAAAACCAGGATTAAAAGGCACTTATTTCGGGGCAATCGGTTTTTCACAGCTCGGAAACGTCATCGGCCCTTGGGTCGGGGGGATATGTATAGACCTGTTTGGCGCTGACAGGCCGATTTTTATTTTTTCTGTCCTGAGCGGCATTACCCTGCTCGGCCTGCCATTTTTAGCGTTCGCCTATCGGCAAATGAAAATGGAGACCACAAAACACCGTTCTCGTCTGGAAAAGCCGCTTTAAATAAAAAACGGAAGAGAATGAAACTCTCCCGCAAACATGAGGTGAAGAACATGAATATAGGTGTTGTGATGTTTCAGCTGTTTGTATTTATTATATTTGCCGCTGTCATCTTTGCGGCTGTTACAGGCTTCAAGTATGCGAAAAACCGAAAAGCGCAGCTGGATCACATTGAGAAAAAGCTGAACAGCCTGTCCAAAGATCACGATTAACAGCTTGGGGCAACGAGCTCTACCTTAATCCGGTCTGGATCCTCACAAAAGACTGCATAATGCCCGTCTCCTCCGGCAAAAGGATGCCTGTCTCGGTACAACACACGATAACCTTTTGCCGTCAATTTTCCAGTCATCTGATCGACTTGAAGCTTGGATTCAGCATGAAATGCGAGATGGTTCAGACCGACTCGGCATCTATGGTATTCCGGCTCTAGAAATGGCTCTTTCGCCTGCACAATCACTAGGTAAAAACGATCTTTCTTCCAGCTGATGCCTGAGCTCCATTTTTGATACTCTTTATAGCCAAGTTCTTTTAAGAACCATCCCCAAAACCGCCTAGACGCCTCCAAATCAGAGACATACAGTTCGATATGATGCACAATTTCATACCCTCCTTACCAGCACTTCCTCGACCTTATGCCCGTCTCCCTTACGCAAAATGAGATCTGACCTGAATTTAGTCGGCAAAATATTTTCATATAAATTCGGCCGGTTGACACTCTCCCAAATCGAGGCTGCCATCTCGTCAGCCTCCTGATCAGACAAGTCTTTAAATTTATGAAAATATGAATCAGGATTTTGAAAAGCAGTTTCCCGAAGCAGGCGAAAACGCTCTAAATACCAAGTGAAAATCCGGCTTTCCTCCGCATCCACATAAATCGAAAAATCAAAGAAATCGGAAACAAAAATACGCGGGTTTTCCCGGTCATCCTCCAAGGTGGGCGACTGAAGAACATTAATGCCTTCAATAATCACAATATCCGCCTGTTCTACAACCTCGAACACACCTTCCTCGCGGTCATAGGTTAGATGGGAATACACTGGGGCCTTTACGCTGTCCTTTCCTGATTTTAAGTCATTCAAAAATTCGAGCAGCGCCTTTACATCATAGCTTTCAGGAAATCCTTTTCTTGACATCATATTTTTCTTTTTCAGCTCGGCAGTAGGAAATAAAAAACCATCTGTCGTGATAAGGCTCACTTTTGGACGGTCAGGCAAACGCGAAAGCAGCTTCTGCAAGATCCGCGCCGTCGTGCTTTTTCCGACTGCGACACTGCCGGCAATGCCGATAATAAACGGAATTTTGGCTGAATGTGGGTGCTTCAAAAAAACATTGACATGCTTATTGCGTTCAGCCGCAGACTTGACATGTAAATGAAGCAAGCGAACAAGCGGAATATAGATCGTCTCCACTTCTTCAACAGATAGATAATCATTCAATCCTTCCACAGCTTTTGCCTCTTCTTCAGATACAGCAATCGACAAATGCCCCCCAAAACCAGACCAAGACTCCCGATTGTGCTGTGTATATAAAGTATGTAGGTTAAGTTCTTTATTTTTCACTGTTTACACCTGACTCTCTGTAGGTTAAAACCCTTACAAAGATTGTAACGGAAAACCTTTTTACTGTCTGCTTATTTTTCATTTCGTTTTTTTAGCAAATCAGCACCGATTCGGTTATACGCAGCCATTTCATCTTTTGGAACCATGCTTCCTCCCGTTCCCCAGACGACATGTACGGCATGTTCCATCTTATATTTCTGAGCATAGCGCCTTCCCTCTTCTGTCGTAAAAAGCTGAACCGGCCCGAACATGCCGGCAAGAGCAGAGGGCTCTAAATATTTATCTTCAGATACAGCCAGCATATGAAGCAAAGTATAAAGCGTATTGTCCTCTACCGTATAACAGCCGCTCAGAAGCGGTTCAATCAGCTTGCCGACAAATCCTGACGGCCTCCCTACGGCAAGTCCGTCAGCAGCAGTCTGATTATCCAGGCCGATATCCTGGACGGAGATTTTCTCGTGAAGTCCTGAATAAAGCCCTAACAGCATACAAGGTGAATGAGTTGGTTCTGCGAAAAACACATGAACATGATCTCCGTATAAAAGCTTCAGCCCAAATGCTACACCGCCCGGTCCTCCGCCGACTCCGCACGGCAGATACACAAACAAGGGCGTCTCAAGACTTGGCTTTATATTCATACAGTCAAGCTGTGTTTTTAATCGGCTTGCAGCAACAGCATATCCTAAGAACAGCTGTCGAGAATGTTCATCATCAATAAAATAACAGAATGGATCTTGTTCCGCCTGTCGTCTCCCTTCGTTCACCGCTTCGCTGTAATCTGTTTCGTACTCCATAACAGTGACTCCCTTTTGGCGGAGGAGATCCTTTTTCCACTGCTTAGCATCGGCGGACATATGCACTGTCACGCGAAAGCCGAGTGCCGCGCCGATGATGCCGATGCTTAAACCTAGATTTCCTGTCGAACCGACAGCAATCGAATAGCGGGAGAAAAACCCGGTAAACCGCTCTTCCTGTAAGATGCGGTAATCATCGGTTTCCTGAAGCATTCCTTCTTGAAGCGCGAGATTTTCAGCATGCTTTAACACTTCATAAATCCCGCCCCTCGCTTTAATCGATCCTGAAATCGGAAGCTCATGGTCGCACTTTAAAAGCCATCTTCCCGGAAATGGCTGCTGATATGCCGCTTCCAGCTTTCCCTTCATATGCTGCACCTCAAAAAGCGGAGACTCGATGATTCCTTTAGCGCCTTTCGTCTCAGGAAACACCTCAGCAATGTAAGGTGCAAACCGCCGCATTCTTTTTTCCGCTTCCGCTATCTCGGTTGCCCACTCATCTGCACGGGGTATTGGCCCCTCTTTCTTGCCTGAATTTGCCCAGAATACAGGCTCTGCATCAATCAGTTTCTGAATAAACGGATCTTTAAGCAGAGCATGAAGGACTTCTGAATGAACTAACATTCAACAATCTCTCCCTTCCACTATCAAAAACTGCCTCGTGAGAAACAAGCCACTCCACCACAGGCAGTTCTATCATTATTTTTTCATGAGCGCGCGTCCTGCCAGCTTTTCTACAAGAGCTGGAAACAGCTGATACAGCTTAGTGCCGGCATTCATTAAACGCGGAAGATTGATCTCCCGCTTTTTCGTAAAAATTGCAGCTGTAATTTGAGCTGCCACGTCATCAGGATCAAGCATCCAGCGGCCGACATTTTTGGCGTAGTCCCCGCCTTTATCAGCAATGGAAAAAAAGTCCGTCTGAATCGGTCCCGGGTTGACTGTTGTCACATAAATGCCGGTTCCCGAAAGCTCCATCCGCAAAGCGTTTGAGTAACCTAACACGGCATGTTTGGTCGCGGAATACAGGCTAGACTTCGGTGTTGCGATTTTCCCCGCTTGAGAGGCGATATTGATGATATGGCCCTTTTTTTGCTCAAGCATTTGCGGAAGCACCGCTTTTGTACAGGCGATCAGGCCGAAGACATTCACATCAAACATCGCTTTCATGTCATCCAATGTAGAGTCTAAAACCGTTTCAAATATACCGAAGCCTGCATTGTTAATCAGTACATCAACCGAGCCGATCTGATCGCGGACCCGGATGATATCCTCTAGGCGGCCGACATCCAGAGGAAAAAGCTCACACTGTCCGCTCCATTCCTCGGTTATTTTCCTTTTGATTTCTATCAAACGATCCTCGCGTCTAGCCGACAGAAGGACATGGGCTCCTTCAGCCGCGCATAAGTATGCGATTCTTTCACCAAGCCCTCCTGAAGCGCCGGTTATCCAAATCCTTTTTCCCGCTATATGTTTCACCCATTTCACCTCTTCATTGTTTTAAAGTATGCGGTATTTCCTTCCCAATATGACGTGATGGCTTCTTCAGCCTCCAACACATCAAGGTGACCTGCCGTTTCTGACATCGTTAAAAACAATTCTTTTTCATATACAGCAGGAAAAAGCTGCTGACAGACCTGAAAAGCGGTCATCGGCTTTTCATCCAGCATGCGACGAACATCCTCCGTCCTGTTCCTCTGCTTGTCAAAACGCTTCTCAATCAGCGCTTGTACACTGGTGATAGGCTCGCCGTGACCAGGAAATACGATTGTTGGATCAAGTTGAGACAGCCTTCGCAATGACCGCTGATAATCCACTAAAGGCTTTGACCTGACGTCTCCCGCTTTCGGCGCTTCCAAAATCGGATTAGATGAGCTGTTTGCCAGCAGTAGATCGCCGCCAAGCATCCTTCCGCTTTTTTCATGGAACAGAACGATATGCGATTCAGCATGTCCAGGCATCTCCAACACAGACCAGCCCTCAAGCCCATCTATGCCCATACCTTCTCTGATTGATTTTGTCAGAGATCTCGTACAGGAAAATGCGTACGCTGACCGAATCAGCTTTTCCGCCTTCCCCGTATCAAATGGAACGCCTAATTCAGGCAGCAGCTTTTGAAAAAAACGTTTTTGCCAATCCACAAAGGCTTGATTTCGGCTGATATAAGGTTCGTTGAACGCATGCCCAATCACTTCGATTTCATCTGAAAAGACATCAAGCAAGCCTGCATGGTCAGCATGATGGTGAGTCAGTACAACCTGCTCGATATCTGATATTTTCACATTTACAGCGGCAAGCTGCTCTTGTAGGGCTCTGGCAGCCTCTTTTGTATTCGGCCCGGCATCGATAAGTGTCAGCGCATCACCTTTTACGAGGTAAACGATAACATCGCCGACAGCAAACGGCGTCGGGACGCGGATCGCAATTACATCTTCAGTTGTCATCCTTTCGCTCCTTGTCTTCATTCATTATTCATATTTTAGCTTTTTCTCGGTCTTGTGTCATTATTGCAGAATGAGAACAAACCTTTTTGAAAAAGCTATTGACATTAGCTTGTCCGCCATTGCATAATGAACAACAAACTAAAACGAGAACCATTGGAACGCTATGACGAGGAATAGTATACAAGGCAATGGCCTAAGAGAGCGATACCCCCGGCTGAAAGGTGTTGCGGCCCGCTTGTTTGTAGAACCTGCCCTCAAGTCGCGGTTAGGAAAACCTAAACGTTTCCCGCGTTACGGGGATTTGAGCTGAGCACAATTTGTGCTAATGAGGGTGGTACCGCGAACCTTTTCGTCCTTTACGTGATGAAAAGGTTTTTTGTTGTTCTGATAGAAGGAGGATATCAATGAAAAAGATAGGATTTGTCGGCGCCGGATCAATGGCAGAAGCAATGATCAACGGCATTTTGCAAAGCGGCATCACAAAACCAGAACATATCTATATTACAAATCGCTCAAATGACGAGCGTCTGATTGAATTAAAGGAAACGTACGGCGTGCGTCCATGCAGAGATAAAAATGAGTTTTTCACTCACACCGATATCATTATCCTCGCTTTCAAACCGAAAGACGCGGCGGAAAGCATCGACAGCATACGGCCGTATATCAAGGACCAGCTTGTCATTTCAGTACTTGCAGGCCTTACCATCGAAACCATTCAGCATTATTTTGGCAGAAATCTCCCGGTCATTCGCGTCATGCCGAATACATCAGCGGCAATCAGAAAATCAGCAACCGGATTTTCCGTAAGCGCTGAAGCAAGCAAGAATGATATTAGTGCCGCAAAAGCTCTATTGGAAACAATCGGTGATGCAACACTGGTTGAGGAGCGAGATCTTGACGCTGTCACTGCAATCGCAGGCAGCGGCCCGGCCTATGTGTATCGTTATATTGAGGCGATGGAAAAAGCGGCACAAAAAGTAGGATTAGATAAAGAAACGGCAAAAGCACTCATTTTGCAGACAATGGCAGGGGCAACAGATATGCTCCTTCAAAGCGGCAAACAGCCGGAAAAGCTGCGTAAAGAAATCACCAGTCCTGGGGGCACTACAGAGGCAGGTCTTCGCGCTTTACAGGACTCCCGCTTTGAAGAAGCAATTATTCACTGTATTGAAGAAACAGCTAAACGGAGCGCAGAAATCAAAGAACAGTTTGCCGGTGCCGCCTTAGAGAGACATTCTTAGATGTAAGGACAAAAACAGAAGGCACAGTGCCTTCTGTTTTTTATTTTTCCCGCAGCAGCTGGCCGGCAGATTCTGATTGCTTTAATAGCGCGGAGATCGTAAATGAAAGCAAATCGGGAAGCACTTCAAAGGAATAAGGCATATACAATCTTTCCGTCCATTTATGCGGGTCTTTACCAGCCGGACCGACATTTAAAACCGGGACATATAAAGCCTGATTTTTACTGCTTGGCAATGAATATCCTCTGTTAAAGAGCGGCATATTGCTTGTGTATGCATCAACCTCCTGCTTTTCCAGCTGAAGATAACTCAAGTCCGAAAGTCCGGGGAAGTACTGAACCTCCCGTAATGCAATGCCGTATCGCTCAGCCGCATAATGCTTTAACTGATCTGCTGTATTTCTGATCAATTGATCATCCTTTGAAGAAACAGCTGGATAAAGCGGCGGACTATAAAACAGAACGATGAGCGGCGCATCCTCCTTACAAAGCGAAGCAAGCTCAGAAACAATTTTCGTCGAAAAATCCCTGTCTCCAAGCTCGCCCCTGTTAGCAAAGGCATAATTTAGAGCCCGCTCTGTTTCCGAGATCCCCGCACGCTTTTTTGCACGCGAGACCAGCTCATCAAATGTCAAAACAGTGACGTCCCGCTCAATCGGCTGAAATGGCTCAAATTGTTGAAAATCCTGTGTTTTCTTCCGAACGTTCGACATGATTTCCTCCGCCGCCTGTTCTGCTGTTTTAAGCAGCATCTGATGCAGCTCACTAGCTGAGCGTTTCATTGACAGCACATTAAATAATGTGACAGCTGTATGCGGTGTCTGGACTGAATATGCCTCTTTCAAGTCCTTTTGCATTAAGTTTACCGGCGGCGGAGTGACCTCGCCATCAACCTTTTCGCAATAATCAGCATTCAGTTCAAGCAAACGGTTAATCTCAGATACCATTAAATTTGCGTTTAGGCCTGAAAACGGCTCTCCAACATGTGTCTCAATCCCCTTGCAGAAAAAACCCGCAAGCACCTTGCCAATGCTTCCTGTATAAAAATATTGCTGCTGATCTCTGGGAAATTTTTCAAACATCGGTTCGGCATTCAGGCAAGCGGTTAATGTGATATCATGCTTTTTCTCCATTTCCTTCAATGCAGGAACCGCTTCAATCATGCCTCTTGAATTCACTTCCTCGTCCGGAACCGTTATCAACAGCAGATTGCCCTCAAAATGCCCGTTCATTGCCCTCTCCAGCATCGACAGTTGAACACAAAGCCCCGCTTTCATATCCATCGTCCCTCTTCCGAACAGCCAGTCTCCGCTTTCGGCATCTCTTCTCACACGTTCCGGGAGCAGCTCTTTTTTCTCTAAAAAGGAGCTCAAAAGCTCAGCAGGCTTGCAAGCCATATGTTTAAATTCGCCGTAATCTTCTATGTCAACGACATCAAAATGACTCAGCAGAAGCACTGTCTTTTTGACATTCTTCTTTTTGACTAGAGCCGTAAGAAAAGATCTGCCATCGTCCATCGGATGAAGTGTTACATCATCAGGGTGCTTTTGAAAATAGGGCTTGTCCTTCAAAATAAAATAAAGATACTCTGCAAGCGCTGCCTCGCCCTTTGAACCGGTGATGCTTTCGTATTGCACAAGAGAAGTTAAAAGTGCCAGCAATTCGTCCTTCGTCTGCCAATTCATTGATTCCGCCCCTCCTATGAATAAAAATGCTTCTATACTGAAAAATAAACTGATTTCTCGTCTATTATACAGAAATGTTTGACAAAAGCGGTTCATTTGAGCAGTTTATATGACGGGAAAGAAATGACTTGATATAATCAATCTCTAAAAACCTTACGGGAGGCGAAAGAAATGGCCAGAAAATTATTTACACCGATTACAATTAAAGATATGACGTTAAAAAACCGCATTGTCATGTCGCCAATGTGCATGTATTCTTCTCATGAAAAGGACGGAAAATTAACACCGTTCCACATGGCACATTACATATCGCGCGCAATCGGCCAGGTCGGACTGATTATTGTAGAGGCGTCAGCGGTTAACCCTCAAGGACGAATCACTGACCAAGACTTAGGCATTTGGAGCGACGAGCATATTGAAGGCTTTGCCAAACTGACTGAGCAGGTCAAAGAACAAGGTTCAAAAATCGGCATTCAGCTTGCCCATGCCGGACGTAAAGCTGAGCTTGAAGGAGATATCTTCGCTCCATCGGCGATTGCGTTTGACGAACAATCAGCAACACCTGTAGAAATGTCAGCAGAAAAAGTAAAAGAAACAGTTCAGGAGTTCAAGCAAGCGGCTGCCCGCGCAAAAGAAGCCGGCTTTGATGTGATTGAAATTCATGCGGCGCACGGATATTTAATTCATGAATTTTTGTCTCCGCTTTCCAACCATCGCACAGATGAATATGGCGGCTCACCTGAAAACCGCTATCGTTTCTTGAGAGAGATCATTGATGAAGTCAAACAAGTATGGGATGGTCCTTTATTTGTCCGTGTATCTGCTTCTGACTACACTGATAAAGGCTTAGACATTGCCGATCACATCGGTTTTGCAAAATGGATGAAGGAGCAGGGTGTTGACTTAATTGACTGCAGTTCAGGCGCCCTTGTTCACGCAGACATTAACGTATTCCCTGGCTATCAAGTCAGCTTCGCTGAGAAAATCCGTGAACAGGCGGACATGGCTACTGGTGCCGTCGGCATGATTACAGACGGTTCAATGGCTGAAGAAATTCTGCAAAACGGACGTGCCGACCTCATCTTTATCGGCAGAGAGCTTTTGCGAGATCCATTCTTTGCAAGAACTGCTGCGAAACAGCTCAATACAGAGATTCCGGCCCCTGTTCAATACGAAAGAGGCTGGTAATGCCCATAAGAGATATCCTGTAGAGGATATCTCTTTTTTTATTTTTAGAGAAACGATCGGCTAAGGTTCTCCGTCTCCCTAGTAGAACCAATTAGAGGAGATGACTCCAATGAAATCAGCTTGGATGGAAAAGACATATACAATTGACGGATGTGCGTTTCATACACAACACCGGAAAGGATCAAGCGGTGTAACGATTGTCTTTGAGGCCGGCTATGGTACTTCTTCTGAGACGTGGAAACCATTAATGGCGGACATTGATGATGAATTTGGCATTTTCACATATGATCGGGCAGGCATAGGAAAAAGCGGGCAAAGCAGAGCTAAACGAACAGCTGATCAACAAGTGAAAGAATTGGAGAGTTTGCTTAAAGCAGCTGATGTAAAACCTCCTTATTTGGCTGTTTCACACTCATACGGAGCTGTCATCACCGGTTTATGGGCCTGCAAAAACAAGTATGATATTATCGGCATGGTCCTTCTTGACCCAGCTTTAGGCGATTGCGCCAGCTTTACCTTTATACCCGAAGAAATGCACAAATCACATACGAGAAAGATGATGCTTGAGGGCACACATGCAGAGTTTTCAAAAAGTCTGCAGGAGCTCAAAAAGCGGCAAGTCCACTTAGGAAACATGCCTCTTCTTGTGTTGTCATCAGGAGAACGGACTGAGAAATTCGCTGCTGAACAAGAGTGGCAAAACTTGCACAGCAGCATATTGTCTCTATCTAACCAAAGCGGCTGGATTCAAGCTAAAAACAGCTCCCACAACATCCATCATGATGAACCTCATATCGTTCACTTGGCTATTTATGACGTATGGTGCGCAGCGTGCCAGCAGGCCGCTCCTCTTTACCAGGCAGTCAATTAACGTAAAAAAAGACCGGGCCGTAAGGGATTCCCGGTCTTTTATATTATTTTGTTTCACGGTGAAGGGTATATTTCTTTAAACGCGGTGAATATTTTTTCAGCTCCAAACGGTCTGGATTGGTGCGTTTATTTTTTGTTGTGATGTAATTTCGGTCTCCCGTTTCAGTGCAGGCTAAAGTAACATTTACTCTCATATTTAACATCTCCTTATAAAACGTAATAATTACGTTTTATTATACAACATCATCACAAATTGTCAAATAAGAGCTCTGCCTTCAGCCTCGCGGGACGTTTACCTCTAAGAAATCATATGCCGCCACGCTATTGGGGAAAACGTCAACCGCTTCTTTTTGAAGCTCCAAAGAAGCATCTCCCTGATATCTTGCGCTGATATGGGTTAAAATGAGCTGCTTCGCTCTTGCTTCTTTCGCTGTTACAGCCGCTTGTTCCGTTGTACTGTGATAATAATCATAAGCAAGTTTACGGTCTTCCTTAGCAAAGGTTGCTTCATGAACAAGCACATCACAATCCCTCGCAAGCTCTTTTAGTTTGTCACTTACTCTCGTATCACCGGAGAACACAACAGATCTTCCCTTTTTAGGAGGCTCCAGAAAATCATTCCCATTGATGATTCGTCCGTCTTCAAGCGTTACCGTTTCGCCTTTTTTGATTTTCTGATATACAGGTCCGGGCGGGATGTTCATTTCTTTTAATACATCAGCCTTCAAGGAACCCGGTACGTCTTTTTCCTGCACACGGTACCCGAAGGCTTCCACTCCATGAATAACAGATACCGCTGTGACAATAAACTGATCGTCCTCAAACACGATTCCTTCTTCAATTTCCTGGACCGCAAGCGGATATGTCAAATGGGTCTTCGTGACGGCAAGGCTTGTTTCAATAAACGCCTTGATCCCTTTAGGTCCGTACACTGTCAGCTCGTCCTCTCCGCCTTGAAAGGAACGGCTCCCCAGAAGCCCCGGAAGTCCGTATACATGATCGCCGTGCATGTGTGTAATAAAGATTTTCTCTATTTTACGAGGTTTAATCGTTGTATGTAAAATTTGATGCTGTGTGGCTTCCCCGCAGTCAAAAAGCCATACCGAACGCCTTTCTTCAAGCAATTTTAATGCCACCGACGTTACATTTCTCGCCTTGGCGGGAATGCCGGCTCCCGTTCCTAAAAAAAGTAATTCCACGTTTCCTTCCTCCTACTAGAACCAGATACCTACAAGAATACAGGATCAAGCTCAAAATGTGAATCTTGCCTCTGAAAAGAACAATCCTTTCGTGCTAGAAACATTTTTTCAGCATTCTGCTTAAAAAAGGTCTTAAATGTTTGCTTTCGTTGAATTTTAGATTTAAAATGAAGGAAATATACGGGGTGTACTAAAATAAAGCTTCGAATAAAGTGAGGTACTTTTAGTGAAAACAAACCAACAACCAAAAGCAGTAATTGTCATATTCGGTGCAACTGGAGATTTAGCAAAACGAAAATTGTATCCGTCTATTCACCGTTTATATCAAAACGGACAAATCGGAGAAGAGTTTGCAGTGGTAGGAGTTGGAAGAAGACCTTGGTCTAATGAGGATCTTCGCCAAACTGTTAAAACATCCATTTCCTCATCTGCAGATAAGCATATAGATGATTTCACGTCTCATTTTTACTATCACCCGTTTGACGTGACAAACCCTGGTTCTTATCAAGAGCTAAACGTATTGCTTAACCAGCTGGAAGATACATATCAAATTCCTAACAACAGAATGTTCTACTTGGCAATGGCTCCTGAATTCTTCGGAACGATTGCAAAAACATTAAAATCAGAGGGTGTAACAGCTACAACCGGCTGGTCCCGCCTTGTCATCGAAAAACCGTTCGGCCATGATCTGCCAAGCGCACAGGCATTGAATAAAGAAATCCGCGAAGCATTTACGGAAGATCAAATTTACAGAATCGACCATTATCTAGGCAAACAAATGGTTCAGAACATTGAAGTGATTCGATTTGCCAATGCGATTTTCGAACCGCTTTGGACAAACCGCTACATTTCAAACATTCAAATCACATCTAGCGAATCACTAGGCGTTGAAGACCGCGCAAGATATTACGAAAAATCAGGCGCCCTTCGCGACATGGTGCAAAACCATATTATGCAGATGGTTGCCCTTCTTGCAATGGAGCCGCCTATCAAATTGAACACAGAAGAAATCCGCAGCGAAAAAGTGAAGGTGCTGAGAGCACTGCGTCCTATTGCAAAAGACGAAGTGGATGAATACTTTGTGCGCGGACAATATCAAGCTGGTGAAATTGACGGTGTACCGGTTCCTTCTTATACAGAAGAAGATAATGTCGCTCCTGACTCCAATACAGAAACCTTTGTTGCCGGCAAGCTCTTGATTGACAACTTCAGATGGGCTGGTGTTCCATTCTATATCCGTACAGGAAAACGAATGAAAGAAAAGACCACAAAAATTGTCGTTCAATTTAAGGACATTCCGATGAACCTGTACTACGGCAATGAAAACAACATGAATCCCAACTTGCTTGTCATTCATATTCAGCCTGACGAAGGCATCACGCTTTACCTAAATGCTAAAAAGCTTGGCGGAGCAGCACACGCGCAGCCAATCAAACTCGATTATTGCAGCAATTGCAATGACGAGTTGAACACCCCTGAAGCATATGAAAAACTAATTCACGACTGTCTTCTTGGCGATGCAACAAACTTTGCACACTGGGATGAAGTTGCCCTTTCTTGGAGCTTTGTCGACTCTATTTCTGAAACATGGGCAGCAAACAAAACCTTATCTCCTAACTACGAATCAGGCTCCATGGGACCGAAAGAATCTGATGATCTTTTGGCGAAAGACGGCTTACACTGGTGGAATATATAATAAGAAGAAAAAAGCCGAAAATGTTTACAAGCATTTTCGGCTTTTTTACGCTGAACAATCTCTTTAATAACAAAACCCCCAAAGCTTAAGAGCTTCGGGGGTTTCTATTGATTACTTCATCCATTCAGTATGGAAGATGCCTTCTTTGTCAGTACGCTCATACGTATGAGCGCCAAAGTAGTCGCGCTGTGCTTGGATTAAGTTTGCAGGCAGTACGGCTGTGCGGTAGCTGTCATAGTAGGCTAATGCGCTTGAGAATGATGGCACCGGCACACCTTGTGCAACTGCAAGTGAAATCACTTGGCGAAGCGCTCCTTGGTAGCTTTCTACAATATTCTTGAAATAGCTGTCAAGAAGCAGGTTGTCAAGCTCAGGCTCGCGATCGTAAGCTTCTTTGATCTTCTGAAGGAATGCCGCGCGAATGATGCAGCCACCGCGGAAGATCATAGCGATTTCACCATATTTCAGATCCCAGTTGTATTCTTCAGAAGCAGCTTTCATTTGGGCAAATCCTTGCGCGTACGAGCAGATTTTACTCATGAACAACGCTTTTCTGACCGCTTCAATCAGCTCTTCTTTATTTTCTGTAACAGGCTTCACTTCTGGTCCTGAAAGAAGGCCGCTCGCTTTCACACGCTCTTCCTTCATAGCTGAGATAAAGCGCGCGAATACAGATTCAGTAATAATCGGAAGCGGAACACCTAAGTCAAGTGCGCTTTGGCTTGTCCATTTTCCTGTTCCTTTTTGGCCTGCTTTATCAAGAATCACATCAACAAGCGGTTTGCCTGTTTCTTCGTCTTTTTTCGTAAAGATGTCAGCTGTAATCTCAATCAAGTAGCTGTCAAGCTCACCTTTATTCCATTCAGCGAAAACTTCGTGAAGCTCATCAGCAGAAAGGCCCAGCACCTGTTTCAGAATGAAATATGATTCAGAGATCAGCTGCATATCTCCGTATTCAATTCCGTTGTGCACCATTTTTACGTAATGGCCGGCGCCGTCCGGACCGATATATGTCGTACAAGGTTCTCCGTCAACTTTTGCAGAAATGGCTTCAAGAATCGGTTTTACAAGCTCATGTGCTTCTTTTTGTCCGCCAGGCATGATAGAAGGTCCTTTAAGCGCCCCTTCTTCTCCGCCGGAAACGCCTGTTCCGATAAAATGAATGCCGCTTTCAGCGAGTTCTTTGTTACGGCGCTGTGTATCTTTATAGTATGTATTACCGCCGTCAATTAAAATATCATCCTTCTCTAGATGAGGAAGAAGAGATTGAATTGTCGCATCTGTTGCAGTTCCCGCTTTAACCATTAATAAGATTTTGCGTGGTGTTTCCAAGGATTGGACAAATTCTTCAATGCTGTAAGTGCCAACAACATTTTTTCCTTTTGCCTCCTGTAAAAACTCCTCAGTTTTACTGCTTGATCTGTTGTAAACAGAAACAGAAAATCCCCGGCTTTCGATATTTAAAGCCAGATTTTTACCCATGACCGCAAGTCCGATAACGCCGATTTGTTGTTTTGACATATTCTAACGTCCCTTCTGCAAACGTTTAATCATTTTAAAATTTAAATTAAAATAAAATGATATTTATAATAAAGAAATTACCATACATTCACCCTTTTTTTCAAGCGATTCAGCTTTTCTTTTCATCTTGAAAAAAATCTTTATTAAAGCTTGTTCCCTTTGTTTTGCTCTCCTCTTTTTTTAACGTTGCCCCTTTTCTGATCAGTTTGGTACCGTACTTTTTATTCAGCTTTTCCATCATCTGCTGAATGGGCTCATCCTTCGCATCCTCATTAAAGCTGAACAAATCGAGCTGCTTATAGGCCTGCTCTTTTTCTACCAAATCGGTTCCGGTAATGCCAAGCAGTCTGACAGGATTTTTATTCCAGTGTTTAAAAAAGAGGTGCTCTGCTTCTTTCAAAATGTCATTTTTTTGATCAATCGGGTTTCTCAGCGTAGTGCTTCTTGTGATGGTTTTCCAATCCGCATATCTAATCATAATAAAAAGCTTCGAAGCCATGACTTCCTTGCGCTGTAAACGGTCACTCACAGAAGCGGCAAGCTTTCTAAAAACGCCTAACAGCTCTTCTTCATCACTGGAATCATGGGAAAGTGTCGATGAGTTGCCGACGCTTTTAAATTCGTAAATGCGCTCCGGGTCAACCGGCGCATGGTGAATGCCATTTGCTTTATTTTTAAGGCGCGGACCGTTGATGCCAAGCAGGCGCTTCAGCGAGTGTTCATCAGCTGCAGCTAGCTCTCCGATTGTATGGATGCCGAGTCCCTTCAGTTTTTCCGCTGTCTTTTTGCCGACTCCGTGCATCTCTCCAACAGGAAGCGGCCACAGGATATCAGGCACTTGCCTCTTTCTTAAAATCGTAATTCCAAGCGGTTTTTTCATATCAGACGCCATCTTAGCGAGAAATTTATTCGGCGCGATTCCTATGCTTGACGGAAGCAGCAGCTCTTTTTGCAATCTGCTTTGGATTTCTTTTGCCGTCTCTAGAGCGCGGCTGCTGTATGGTGTATCGGTCATGTCCATATAGCCTTCGTCGATGGAGACAGGCTCCACTAGGTCAGTATATTCACGAAGAATGGTAAACATCGCTCGTGAAGAGTTTCTATAGCGGTCAAAGTTCGGCGGAAGAACGATGAGCTCAGGACAATGGCGCTTCGCTTGCCAAACCGGCATCGTTGTTTTGACGCCGCGCGCTCTTGCTTCGTAGCTGCATGTCACCACAATGCCCTTTCGCTCCTTTACGTTTCCGGCAACTGCGACCGGCTTTCCCCGGAGAGCCGGATCATATGCCATTTCAACCGACGCATAAAAGCTATTCATATCAATATGGAAAATAATTCGGCTCTTTCCCGGCATAAACAAATCTCCTTTTCGGTCATTAGACAACAGCTTGTACATATAGTAAAATGAAGCTATTGAATGGATGTGATGACAATGTTTGTGGAATCGATAAATGACGTTTTATTCTTAGTCGATTTTTTCACAATTATTCTTCCTGCTCTAACGGCAATCGGGATTGCATTCCTCTTACGGGAGTGCCGTGCGGGCGAGCAATGGAAATCAAAACGAACAGATGAACATCAGACGGTCTTTCACATTAACCGAACAGACTTTCTTATTATTATATATCATCGCATTACAACTTGGATACGTAAAGTCTTCCGCATGAATTCGCCTGTGAACGATGAGGAAGACGCCGGTTCTCTTCTTTTATAAACCGCATTTATAAAAAGGAGGAGAACAAAATTGTTAAAAACATATCAAAAACTTTTGGCTATGGGTATCTTTTTGATCGTATTATGCTCGGGTAATGCTGCATTTGCAGCGACTAATCAGGTGGGAGGCCTCAGCAACGTAGGGTTTTTCCACGATTATTTAATTGAACCGTTTTCCGCTCTGCTTAAGGGTGTTGCCGGGCTGTTTCACGGAGAATACGGACTCTCTATTATCCTCGTAACCATTATTGTGCGTATGGTTGTACTGCCTTTGTTTGTTAATCAGTTCAAAAAACAGCGCGTGTTCCAAGAGAAAATGGCCGTTATTAAACCTCAGGTTGACAGCATTCAGGCCAAATTGAAAAAAACGAAGGACCCTGAAAAACAAAAAGAACTGCAAATGGAAATGATGAAGCTGTATCAAGAGAACAACATCAATCCGCTTGCTATGGGATGCCTCCCAATGCTGATTCAGTTTCCTATTGTGATTGGGTTTTATTACGCGATTCGCTCTACACCTGAAATTGCGTCACACTCGTTTTTATGGTTCAGTTTAGGACAATCAGATATTCTCGTGTCTCTTAGTGCGGGAGCAATGTACTTTATCCAGGCCTATATCGCTCAAAAACTGAGCGCGAAATATTCCGCTGTCCCGCAAAACCCAGCGGCACAGCAATCCGCAAAATTGATGGTGTTCATCTTCCCTGTGATGATGACGATTTTCTCGCTTAATGTTCCGGCAGCCCTTCCGCTGTACTGGTTTACAAGCGGACTGTTTTTAACAGTGCAAAACATCGTCCTTCAGATGACGCATCATAAAAGTAAAAAAACAGCCGCTCTTACTGAGTCGGTGAAATAAAAAAGCAACCCCGTGCGAAAAGCCGGGGTTGTTTTTTGTTACTTGCAAAGCATACCGCGCCAAACAGTCTTGTTTATCATGGCTGAAGCAGAAATGGCCATCCAAAAAATAGCCGTATCGTTTAAAAAGAAGGAAATAGGGAATACCTTTACTCATCTCCAAACGAAAGGAGCATATACGTTGACGGAACACTTTCAGCAAAAAAACATTTCTGTACCTGAAGGAATCTGGATCATGAGACAAACCTGGAATGATGTCTTATTTGCTCACTGGCCTGTTGATGTTTCTATCCTTCGCGCTTTGGTACCGTCCGTTTTAGAATTAGATACATATAACGGGCAAGCTTGGATCAGCATGCTTCCCTTTATGCTCACGAACCTGAGGGCGCGTTATCTTCCTGCCATTCCCGGTGCGCGTGCATTTCCTGAGCTTAACCTCCGCACCTATGTCACGTATAAAGGTAAGCCCGGCATTTATTTTTTTAGCTTAGATGCCGATCATCGTCTGGCGGTCCTTGGCGCACGCACATTCTTTCATCTGCCTTATTTTTACGCGGATATGAAAGCCGAAAAAAACGGTGATGCCATTGACTATGTCAGCAAGCGGAAAGATGACAAAGAAGCAGCATTCCACGCCGCATATCGGCCCATTTCAGCGCCTTTTACAGCAGAAAAGGATTCGCTCGATTACTGGCTGACAGAACGGTATAGACTCTATACTACCAATCAAAGCAAACTCTATTACGAAGACATCCATCATCATCCATGGCTGCTGCAAAACGCCGAAGCGGAAATTTCAGTCAATACGGTGACTGATGCTCACGGCATTACATTGCCAGAGTCAGACCCCTTGCTTCATTACGCTAAAAAACAGGATGTGTTATTTTGGCCGCTTAGGAAATGGAGCTAAAAAACCCGATGCGGGAAATCGCACTCGGGTTTTCTTTTTTTATTTTGCCGCCTCTTCAATAATGGCAACAACCATTTCTGCCGTTTTAACGAGCTCTTCGATCGGCATTTTTTCATTTTTTGTATGGATTTGCTCATAACCGACAGCAAGATTGACCGTCGGGATGCCATGACCAGCGATTACGTTCGCGTCGCTTCCGCCGCCGCTCGTTTGCAGCTCGCTTGGACGTCCGATTTTAGCAGCCGCTTTTTTCGCGATTTCAACAACTTGGTCGCCGTCTTGATATTTAAAGCCCGGATACATAACCTCAATTTCGACTTCTGCGCGTCCGCCCATATCAGCAGCTGCCTCTTCAAAAGCAGCTTTCATTTTTTGAACCTGAGCTTCCATTTTCTCAGGAACTAAAGAGCGCGCTTCAGCAAGAATATGAACTTCGTCGCACACAATGTTTGTTTGTGTGCCGCCTTCAAACCGGCCGATATTAGCTGTTGTTTCTTCATCGATACGGCCCAATGGCATTTTTGAAATGGCTTTGCTAGCGATTGTAATCGCTGAAATGCCTTTTTCAGGTTCAACCCCGGCGTGCGCGGTTTTCCCGAAAATTGCCGCTCTTACCTTCGCCTGTGTCGGCGCGGCCACAATGATATTTCCGACTTTTCCGTCTGAATCAAGAGCATAGCCGTAGGATGCAGTGATCATAGAACGGTCAAGAGCCTTCGCTCCGATCAGACCCGATTCTTCCCCTACTGTGATGATGAATTCAATCGTGCCGTGTTCAATGTTTTCTTCTTTCAACACCTTAATCGCCTCAAACATTGCAGCCAATCCCGCTTTATCATCAGCGCCTAAAATCGTCGTGCCGTCAGTTTTGACGTAACCGTTCTCTACAACTGGTTTTACGCCGTTTCCGGGTACAACTGTGTCCATATGAGATGTAAAATAGATCGTATCTGTTTGTTTTGTCCCTTTTAGCGTGCAAATCAGGTTACCGGCTTCGTGGCCCGTGATATCCATTGTATCGTCTTCTTTAACGTCCACACCTAAATCAGAAAATTTTCGTTTCAGCACTTTGCAGATTTCAGCTTCGTGCTTTGTTTCTGAGTCAATTTGGACAAGCTCTAAAAATTCTTCCAGCAGGCGTTTTTCATTCACCATTTGTAAGTCCCTCCATATTAAAGCGGTATGTTACCGTGCTTTTTTTTCGGTCTCTCTTCTGTCTTATGTGCAAGCATATGAAAAGCTTGAATCAGTTTTCCCCTTGATTCTTCCGGCAAAATGATGTCATCGACCATTCCACAAGCGGCCGCTTTGTATGGGCCGGCGTTTTGCTTTTTGTATTCAGCTGTTTTTTCGCGTTTCGTCTTTTGCGGGTCAGCTGAAGCTTTGATTTCCTTTTCATACAAAATCGATGCCGCACCTTCTGGACCCATCACTGCGATTTCAGCATTCGGCCATGCAAACACAAGGTCCGCTCCGATCGCTTTGCTGTTCATGGCCACATAGGCGCCGCCGTACGCTTTTCTAATGATGAGTGTGACTTTTGGGACAGTCGCTTCAGCATAAGCAAACAATAATTTTGCTCCATGCCTGATGATTCCATTGTGCTCTTGCTGAATACCCGGCAGAAACCCCGGGACATCTTCGACAGTCAATAGCGGGATATCAAATGCGTCACAAAAACGGATGAACCTTGCTGCTTTATCAGCAGCGTCAATCGTCAGGCTTCCCGCCAGATGCTTCGGCTGGCTCGCCACGATGCCGATTGCTTTTTCACCCAGCCTTGCAAACCCAATGACAATGTTCTTCGCAAAAAATGGCTGAATCTCAAAAAAAGACTGCGGGTCGGCCATCTCCTTAATCACCGTCCGAACATCATACGGCTTTGTCGTGTCAGCAGGCACTAGACGGTTTAATAACGGTCTGGACGCCTCTTTCTCTGGCTTCGGCTCTGTTGTCCGGCCATTCAGCGGCAAATAAGACAGCAGTTTTCTCACCCCTGTCAGAACCTCCTTCTCCGTATGCCCGGAAAAGTGGGCGTTTCCGCTGACGGCATTATGTATCCCCGCTCCGCCTAAGCTCTCCGCATCAACCTGTTCCCCTGTCACTTTTTCAATCACCTTCGGGCCGGTAATAAACATCCGGCCGGTCTGTTCAGCCATAAATATAAAATCTGTGAGTGCCGGAGAATATACAGCGCCTCCAGCGCACGGCCCTAAAATAACCGATATTTGCGGAATGACTCCGGAATATAAGACGTTTCGGTAAAATATGTGACCGTATCCATCTAATGATACCACACCCTCTTGAATTCTCGCACCACCTGAGTCATTCAGCCCGATAATCGGCGCCTTATTTTTTGCTGCCAGATCCATCAAAGCGCAGATTTTCCTGGCATGGGTTTCGCCAAGCGCCCCTCCGTACACTGTGAAGTCTTGCGCAAATACATAAACTGAGCGGCCGTCAATTGTGCCGTACCCTGTCACGACCCCATCCCCTAACATGCGCTGTTCTCTTGTTAACACTTGACTTTCCATGAAGGGGTGTAATTCGATAAAGCTGTCCTGATCTAGAAGAAATATGATCCTTTCCCGAGCAGTGAGCTTGCCCTTTTGCCGCTGCTGAGCCAGCTTTTCCCGTCCTCCGCCTTCTTCTGCCTGCTTGCGTTTCGTGTATAAATGATCCATGTGCTCATTCATGCTCATTGTGTTGGTCTCCTTTCGGTTCACAAAGCTCTACAAGAACACCGTTTGTTTCCCGAGGGGAAATAAACGCGATCTTTTTCCCGTTCGCCCCCTGTCTTGGAAACCTGTCAATCAATTGAACATGCCGGTCAGACAATGCTTGAAGCTGTTCAGATAGGCCGTTGCACAAAAACGCAATATGATGCAGTCCCTGCCCTTTCTTCTCCAAAAATAAACGGACGGGGCTGTCAGCTGTCAACGGCTCTATCAGCTCAAGTTTGACGCTACCAGCTTGAAAAAAAGCAACATTCACCTTTTGCTCTTTAACCGTTTCTTGATGAAGAAATGCAAGCCCCAATACATTTTCATAAAAGCTTCTAGCATCTTTTATCGAAAAAACGGCTATCCCGATATGGTCAAGCCTGTTCATTTGCATCCCTGCTTTCGCTAATAGATATCGCTTGTCCACCCATTCAAAACACGCTAAAATATAGACAGATTGTTTAAGGAGTGAAAATCATGTCTCAAAAACTGATGAAAAGCGTTTTGATCGTGATTTTGGGAGTTTTTATTCTTTCAACTGTACTCTCAGGAATCGTCATGTTTTTATAACGATAAAAAAGCAGGCGCCTTATTCAATGGGAATATCCTGCTTTTTTATCAGAGCTTTATGCTCGATGGCAATCTCCTCAAAAGAGCGGTTGTCGTCCGTGATCAGCACTCTCGTTCCTACTGGTATCGTTTGAAACAAATGAACGACCTCATCGTTATGCATACGTATGCAGCCGTTAGACACAAATTTTCCTACTGATTCCTCTCGGTTTGTCCCATGAATTCCATAAATCCGCCCGTCCGTTCCTTTCGCGTCAAATCCGACCCATCTGGCCCCAAGCGGGTTGTCAGGAGATCCCCCTTCAATATTTTTCTTTCTGTAGTAAGGATTTTCAGCTTTTACCGTTACCGAAAACTCTCCTTCAGGCGTCAAATCATCTGTTTTTCCAGTCGCCACACTATACACGCCTTCTACTTTGTTGTCGAGGATAACAGCAAGTTCATTTGTTCGCTTGTTGACAATAATATACGGATCACCCGGCAGCGGATTTTCGCCGAGCGGCCAAATCGGTGAAATCATCATAAAAATCGAACATAAGAAAAAACGCATAAGCTCCTCCTTTTTCATTAGGTTGACCAATGAAGGAAGAGCTCATGCGAATCATCCGAGTGATTTTTGCGCTTTTATTCCTTTAAAATAACTTTTAATCACTAAATATTGTTCCATTTCACCGAGAAGATGGAAGAGAGCAGCCCTCGCTTCAAATTCCTCTCTAGTCGCAGGAAGCGGCATCTCCTCAAATTCTTTTCTCATGTCAGCAAGTCTTTTCAGAAATTTATACGCTGTATTCCCAGGGTGTATCGCCTCCCGCAAATCATGAATAAATTCAGCGATCATTTTTCCCTGATCTACCGTGATGGAGATCGATGTCACTTTAGGGAGAAGGCGTTCAATAATTTCAAATTGCTTTTCTCTCATTTTAAAATAATGATAATGCAGATTTTCGTAACGTAAAATGTGGTTTTGCACATCTCGATATGCCAGGTTTTTAGCCTCCGTAATAAGCTGGTGCGTTTCCGGAATTTCTTTTCCTGACCAATCTTGCTCACCAGTTAACAAATACCGTTCGATTTCTGCAAAAATGACAGCAAAGTTATCCTCTATCTTTTTACGGTAAGCAATCAGCTTCCGATCAAGACTCGGCATATACAAGTTCATCAATAGAGCGACGCCGATGCCGACCGTAATAAGCTGAACTTCATTCCAGATGAAAGTAGGCGTAATGCCGCCGGACATGTATAAATGAAGGATAATAACAGAACTGGTGACGATACCCTCGTTAATTTTTAACAGAACCGTTATCGGAATGAATATCAAAAGAAGCGCTCCGATCACAAACGGGTGGTAGCCAATAAGCTCGAAAAAGAGATAAGAAAAAGCAATTGCCAGACAGCATGCCGCAAAGCGGGCCCATGAGGCCTGAAGCGACCGTTTTTGTGTGATTTGTATACACAAAATGGTGATGATTCCTGCTGATGCGAAGTTTTGCAAATGCAATAACTGGCTTATATAAATAGCCAAAGCTGTTCCAAGCGCGGTCTTTATTGTGCGGTAACCAATTTTAAACATGTCGGACTCCATTTCTATTTGTTTCTTCAATAAAAAAGAAGAGGCGGCCAGCCTTCTTCTTTTTTATATTCTATAATATTTTCTCTAAAAAGTCCTGCGCTCTTTTGGATTTTGGCGACATAAAAAATTCCTTCGGATTGCCGTCTTCGACAATCATTCCTTGGTCCATAAACAGCACACGGTCTGCCACTTCTTTTGCGAAGCCCATTTCATGTGTGACAATCACCATGGTCATGCCGGTTTCGACCAGCTCTTTCATCACCTGTAGCACTTCTTTGACCATCTCTGGATCAAGGGCGGAGGTCGGCTCGTCAAACAGCATGATGTCCGGATTCATCGCAAGAGCCCTGGCAATCGCGACACGCTGTTTTTGTCCGCCAGACAAACGGTTTGGATAGTCATTTCGCTTTTCAAACAAACCGACTTTGCGGAGCAGGTCCTCAGCTTTCTCCTGTGCAGCCTGTTTTGATTCTTTTTTTACATTGACAGGCGCGTACATGATGTTTTCGAGAACCGTTTTGTGCGGAAAGAGATGAAAATGCTGAAAAACCATCCCGATGTTTTCCCGGACCTTTAATGTGTTGGTTTTTGGCTTCGTAATCTCTGTGTCTTTTATTGTAATGGTTCCGCCGTTAGGCTTTTCCAACAGGTTTAAACAGCGTAAGAACGTTGATTTGCCTGAGCCTGAAGGACCGATCACGGCAACAACCTCACCCTCAGCGATTGTTGTTGAAATGTTTTTTAATACTTCGTGTTTCCCAAATGATTTTGACAGCTTTTCAACCTTAATCATTGGATTTCAGCTTCCTTTCTACAGCCTTGCCGATAAACGTTAAAATCAGGACAAGCACATAATAAATCAATCCCGCGATAATGAGCGGCTCAAGGTAATTGTAAGTGGCGGCGCCAGCTTGATATGCGCGTCTCATGACATCACCAAGCCCGATGACGGTAACGATCGCCGATTCTTTTGTTAACGTAATTAATTCATTCACAATTGCAGGTGATATATTTTTGAAGGCCTGCGGCAGCAGCAGATCCTTCATCATTTTTCCATACGGGACACCGAGTGCAACAGCAGCTTCTTTTTGCCCTTTATCAATGGCATTGATTCCGGCTCTGATAATTTCCGATACATAAGCGGCGGAATTCAAAGACAATGCGACAACCGCAGCCCAAAACTGGTCAATTTGAAATCCGAGCAGCTGAGGAAGGCCAAAATAGACAATCATAAGCTGCAGCACTAAAGGCGTGCCTCGGAACACTGATGTATAAAAATCAGCGATCCAGATAAACGGGCGGAATGTGCTGATCTTGCATAAGCTTAGCACAATACCGAGTATAAGTCCGATAATAGCAGATACAACAACAATTTTTAATGTAATTGCCAAGCCTTCTAATATAAAAGGAATTTGGGGGATCGTTGCTGAAAAATCCAAATTCATAGCCTTTGTCTCCTTTTCTTACAGGAAAAAAGTTTCCTATTCAATAAAAAGGCTCAACGAAAAAGTTGAGCCGCTTTTTTTACTTCTCGCCAGTGAACCATTTTTTCTTCAATTTCTCAAGCTCTCCGTTATCTTCCATTTCCTTGAGCGCTTTATTGAATTTGTCTGTCAGTTCACTGTCCTTTCTGAAAGCAATTGCTGAACCGGCTTCTTCCGCTTTCGCATCAGGAATCACAAAGCCTTGCAGGTCATCATTTGATTTGAAATACCCTTCTGCAACAATGTCTTCAATAATCGCGGCATCGAAGCGGTCAGATTTGATTTCCTGCACCAAATCAGAAATTCTGTTGCGGTCTTCTGTTTTAAAACCATATTCCGGAGAAAGCTCTTTCCCCTTCTCTTCCTGAATAGAGCCAAGCTGAACGCCAACTGTTTTTCCTTTCAGGTCTTTCAAAGATTGAATGCCGCTGTCTTTTTTGCTGACAATCATATGGTTCGCTGTGTAATACACATCTGAAAAATCAACTTGTTTTTTACGCTCAGGCGTTGGTGTCATTCCTGACAGAACGAGATCCACCTGTTTTGATTTAAGCGCTGTAATTAAGCTGTTGAAGTCCATATCCTGCACTTCAATTTCATAGCCTGCCTTCTTTGCCAGAGCTTTTGCCAGCTCTACATCAAAGCCGACAATATTATCTCCTTCTTTATATTCAAACGGTTTGTAATCCGCCGAAGTACCCATAATTAATTTTTTCTTTCCGCTTTCTGAACCTGAATTGCTTGAGCCGCACGCAGTTAATGCAAAGGTGATGCAAGCAGCTACAAGTAATAAGAGCCATTTTTTCATGATCCATTTCCCCCGTATTCATTACTTTTGGTGTATTTGAATATTTATTCGTTAATTTGTATTTTAAACAGTTTCTTATTTTTATGCAATACTATTTTTAAAAATTATCTTCAAGCTTATCTTTCCAGTGATCTCTTTTTGATATTACTAGATAAAAATAAAATCACTGTACAATCCGATTGAATAATCCCTTAATATTTATTCATATACTCTTGGAAATTTATGCACAAAAAAACCCGGGCCGCTTTGAGCATCCGGGTTGTTCGTCTTATACTTCTTCACAATATTCTTCAAAGGCTTCCTGCAGCTTTGCCACTACGGCCATCGGCTCATGGCCTTCAATTTCATGACGCTCTACCATTTTCATGATCTTTCCGTCTTTCAAAATCGCAAAGGACGGAGAAGATGGCGGATAACCTTCAAAATAGTCACGCGCACGCGCTGTCGCTTCTTTATCCTGTCCGGCAAAAACGGTGACGAGCTGATCAGGTCTTTTATCATAGTGAACGGAATGGTAGGCTGCCGGTCTTGCAATTCCTCCGGCGCATCCGCAAACAGAGTTTACCATGACAAGCGTCGTTCCTTTTTTCGTAAGTGCCTCATCCACCTCTTCAGCTGTTTTCAGCTCAGTGTATCCGGCAGCTGTTATTTCTTGTCTCGCTTGGCGGACAATATCATTCATAAATAAATTAAAGTCCATATTCAATGAAGACCTCTCCTTTTTCATCATCTGTTCTTATGATAGCAAGGAAACGTCCATATCGGCAAATGACTTTGCTTCGCCGTGCACTTTTTTTGCTCTTCGTTTACTGCTTACAGAAAAAGGGGATTATATAACCAGAAGTAAAATAAAGGAGCAGTTGTATATGAGCCACCGGAAAGCGTTACTGATTCATAACGGAAATGCCGGCAACAAAAATATAGAAAAAGCACTTGGTGCTGTCGTGCCGGTTTTATCTCACCATTTAGATGAGGTGATTATTAAACAGACAAAGAAAAAGGATGATGCGTATCATTTTTGCCGATCCATTGATGATTCTGTCGACACCGTCTTCATTCTCGGCGGCGACGGCACGATCCATCAATGCATAAATGCTATCAGCGCTCTAGAAAGAAAACCCGCGGTCGGAATTTTGCCCGGAGGCACGTGCAATGACTTTTCAAGAGTGCTTGGCATCCCTCAAAATCTTGCAAAGGCAGCGGAAGCACTTATGTCAGGAAAAAAAACCAGCGTAGACGTATGTCAGATGAATGACCGTTATTTTTTGAATTTCTGGGGGATCGGCTTAATTGCAGAAACGTCGAATCAAATCAACGAAACGGAAAAAGCATTATTGGGAAAAATCAGCTATTTTACAAGTGCCTTGCGAACCGTCTCATCCGCTGCATCGTTTCCGATGACATTAAAAATTGATGGAGAAGAAATTAAAGAAGAAGCCGTTATGCTGCTTGTGATGAATGGTCAATATATTGGAACGAATCGAATTCCTCTCCCCGATGCCAGTATTGAAGACGGCTTACTTGATGTTCTCATATGCCGCAACACCAACCTCACCGCGTTGCGGGAGCTGATGAGCATGGAACAAGGCTCAATTGATCGTTTTACCGGAGAGTTGTCCTATGTCCAGGCCTCCCGTATCGAGATTGAAACAGACACTGCCAAAAAGGCGGATATGGATGGAGAAGTTTATACACATACACCCGCAGTCATTCAGGTCCTGCCGCAGCATATCGACATGCTTGTTCCCGCAAATGAATAACTGTCATAAGGCTTTAGAAAGATTTTGCAAATCCGTTGACTCTCCCCTAGGAGGAGGTCTTACAGTATAAGGGATACACACTTGAAAAAGGGGAAGTCATATGGAGAAGAAAAATATTACCTTAACGATATTATTAACCAATTTATTTATTGCTTTTTTGGGGATCGGGCTTGTGATTCCAGTAACGCCGACCATTATGAATGAATTGCATTTATCAGGGACTGCGGTCGGCTATATGGTTGCCTGCTTCGCTATTACACAGCTCATTGTCTCACCAATAGCCGGACGATGGGTTGATCGCTTCGGACGCAAGATCATGATCGTGATCGGCCTATTGTTCTTTAGTGTGTCGGAGTTTTTATTCGGCATTGGAAAAACAGTTGAGATGTTATTTATCTCCCGTATGCTGGGCGGTATCAGCGCAGCCTTCATTATGCCCGGGGTCACGGCTTTTATTGCAGATATCACGACCATTAAAACGAGGCCAAAAGCACTCGGTTATATGTCAGCCGCTATTTCAACAGGATTTATTATCGGCCCCGGCATCGGGGGATTTTTAGCAGAAGTCCATTCCCGGCTGCCTTTTTTCTTTGCGGCAGCTTTTGCACTGTTAGCAGCCATTTTATCAATCCTCACGCTGCGCGAGCCGGAACGAAACCCTGAAAATCAGGAAATAAAAGGGCAGAAGACAGGCTTTAAACGGATTTTTGCCCCCATGTATTTCATAGCTTTTCTCATTATCTTGATTTCGTCTTTTGGTTTAGCATCATTTGAATCTTTATTTGCATTATTCGTGGATCATAAATTCGGATTTACGGCCAGCGACATTGCCATTATGATTACAGGAGGAGCGATTGTTGGCGCCATTACGCAAGTCGTCTTATTCGACCGCTTCACAAGATGGTTTGGCGAAATCCATTTAATTCGGTACAGCTTAATTCTCTCGACGAGTCTGGTATTCTTGCTGACAACAGTACATTCATATGTTGCGATTCTGCTGGTTACAGTCACCGTATTTGTCGGATTTGATCTCATGCGGCCTGCGGTAACGACTTACCTGTCAAAGATTGCGGGAAATGAACAGGGGTTTGCCGGCGGTATGAATTCAATGTTTACAAGTATCGGCAATGTATTCGGGCCTATTATCGGCGGAATGCTGTTCGATATTGATGTAAACTATCCTTTCTACTTTGCAACGGTCACCTTAGCCATAGGGATTGCACTGACCATTGCTTGGAAAGCGCCTGCACATCTTAAAGCCAGCACGTGATAAGAAGCGCATTCTTTGTGTACTGCAAAGAATGCGCTTCTTCTTTATACTGATGACAGAAGGAGTGATGGCATGAAGGAATCGTATTACTCAATTGGGGAAGTATCAAAACTGGCAAACGTGTCGATAAAAGCGCTCCGTTATTACGATAAAATTGATTTATTTAAACCCGCCTACGTCGACCCGGATACCAGCTACCGCTATTATACAGATTCTCAGCTCATTCATCTGGATTTGATCAAATCATTGAAATATATCGGCACACCTTTAGAGGAGATGAAAAAAGCACAGGACTTAGAGATGGAAGAACTGTTTGCTTTTTATACAGAGCAGGAGAGGCAAATCAGGGAGAAATTAGACTTTTTATCAGCACTGGAGCAAACCATTTCATTGGTGAAAAAGCGGATGAAACGGCAGATGGAATATCCCGCGCTCGGTGAGGTGTTTGTTTTAGATGAAGAAGAAATACGGATCATTCAGACAGAGGCAGAAGGAATCGGGCCTGAAAACGTGCTCAATGCCTCCTACAGCAAATTAAAAAAATTTATCGAGTCAGCAGATGGATTTACGAACAATAGCTACGGCGCTACTTTCTCTTTTCAGCCCTACACCAGCATTGATGAAATGACTTACCGTCATATTTTCACGCCTGTATTGACGAATAAACAGATTTCATCAATTACGCCGGATATGGAAATCACAACAATCCCTAAAGGGAGGTATGCGTGTATCGCGTATAATTTTTCGCCTGAACATTATTTTCTCAACTTACAGAAGCTTATCAAGTATATCGCAGACCGCCAATTAACAGTTGTCAGTGATGTTTACGAGTTAATCATACCGATTCATTACTCCCCGAAAAAACAAGAAGAATATCGTGTCGAAATGAAAATACGAATCGCTGAATAATAGAAAAAGAGCATTTTTTGAAACAAAACTTCAAAAAATGCTCTTTTTTCTTATTTAGTAAACAGATGTCTTCTCGTCAATCGATTCTAAAATTTGTTTCACTCGTCCGAGGAATCGTCCGCACACGAGACCGTCAAGCACTCTGTGATCTAAGGACAGACACAGATTAACCATGTCTCTGACAGCAATCATGCCATTGTCCATGACAACCGGGCGTTTGACGATGGATTCTACTTGAAGAATCGCAGCCTGAGGGTAGTTGATAATGCCCATTGACTGAACAGAGCCGAACGAACCTGTGTTGTTGACGGTAAACGTGCCTCCCTGCATGTCATCTGCAGTGAGTTTTCCGTCTCTTACTTTTTTGGCAAGACCGGTAATTTCTTTCGCAATGCCTTTAATTGTTTTTTCATCAGCGTTTTTAATCACCGGAACAAATAAAGAATCCTCTGTGGCAACTGCAATTGAAATATTGATATCCTTTTTCTGAATAATTTTGTCGCCCGCCCACATGCTATTCATTTGCGGGAATTCTTTTAACGCCTGAGCGACCGCTTTTACAAAAAAGGCGAAGAACGTTAAATTAAAGCCTTCTGTCTTCTTAAAGGAATCTTTTATACTGTTGCGATATGCAACCATATTTGTGACGTCGACTTCCATCATCGTCCAAGCATGCGGAATTTCTGTTTTGCTGCGCTTCATATTGGAAGCAATTGCTTTTCTTACACCTGTGACAGGAATTTCTTTATCACCGGCTGCAGACGCAGGATATGCCGTCTCTTCTTTTGGCTCAGGTTTTGATGCAGACTTCGGTGCAGGAGCTGCTGTTTTCGGCTCCTCAGGATTCTGTTCTTGCACGCCGCCTGTTTCAATTAAGCGCTGAATATCTTTTCGCGTAATGCGGCCGCCGGCACCTGTTCCTGTTACTTGTTCAAGATCAATGCTGTGCTCTCCGGCCAAACGGAGTACAGCTGGCGAGTAGCGCTTTTTATTGGGCTGATCAGCTGCTTCGGCACTTTTTGCAGCAGGCGTCTCAGCGGCTGTTGAAGCAGCTGGCTGTTCTTGTTTTTGTTCAGCCGGATTCGCGCCTTCTGTTTCAATTTTGCAAATCACTTCTCCGACTTGCAGGGTTTGGCCTTCTTCTCCCACAAGCTCTGTTATCGTACCAGTAAAAGAAGACGGAACCTCTGCATTTACCTTATCTGTCATGACTTCCGCGATCGGATCGTATTTGTTCACTTTATCACCGGGGGCGACAAGCCATTTGCTGATCGTCCCCTCTGTTACGCTTTCTCCAAGCTGCGGCATCGTCATTTGTTCAATTGCCATGATTGTATCCTCCCTTACGTCTTTAAAACTCCGCTAATTCTCTCATCGCCGCTTCCACTTTATCAGGGTTGACCATAAAGTATTTTTCCATTGTCGGCGCATAAGGCATAGCCGGAATATCAGGACCTGCAAGCCGTTTGATCGGCGCGTCTAAGTCGAACAGACAATGCTCGGATATAATTGCGGCTACTTCGCTCATGATGCTGCCTTCTTTTGTATCTTCTGTGACCAAAAGAACCTTTCCAGTTTTGGACGCAGCTTCGATGATGGCTACTTTATCAAGCGGGTAAACTGTTCTTAAATCCACCACATGCGCTGAAATGCCATCTTTTTCGAGACGTTCTGCAGCTTGTAAGGCGAAGTGGACACACAGACCGTATGTGATCACTGTGATGTCGTCGCCTTCCCGTTTTACGTCAGCCTTGCCAATTGGCAGGACATAATCATCAGCCGGAACCTCTCCCTTTATCAGACGGTATGCCCGCTTGTGCTCAAAAAACAGCACTGGGTCTTCATCACGAACTGCGGCTTTTAAGAGCCCTTTCGCGTCATATGGTGTTGACGGCATGACAATTTTCAGTCCGGGCTGGTTGGCGAAAATTGCTTCGACTGATTGAGAATGATACAGGGCCCCGTGCACGCCTCCGCCGTATGGCGCTCTGACGACAATCGGACAGCTCCAGTCATTGTTGCTGCGGTAGCGGATTTTAGCCGCTTCAGAAATAATTTGGTTGACTGCCGGCATAATGAAATCAGCAAACTGCATCTCAGCAATCGGTCTCATTCCGTACATTGCCGCTCCGATACCGACTCCTGCGATCGCAGATTCAGCAAGCGGCGTATCCATAACGCGCTCTTCCCCAAATTGTTCATAGAGTCCGGCTGTCGCTTTAAACACACCGCCTTTTCTTCCTACATCTTCCCCAAGGACGAAAACGCGAGAATCTCGTTCCATTTCTTCTTTCATCGCCAAATTGATTGCATCAATATATGACATTACTGACATTTGTTCTTCCTCCCTACTTCGCATACACATAATCAAGCGCTGACTCAGGAGCTGCATATGGGGCGTTCTCCGCTTCATCCGTCGCTTCATTTACGATTGCCATAATTTCATCCAGCATGGTTTGTTCTATCTCATCGGACAGCAGGCCTGTTTCCTTTAAGTAAGCTTGATAAGTAAGCAGGGGATCACTTTTTTTCGCTTCCTCTACTTCTTCACGGCCTCTGTAGCTGCTGTCATCGTCATCACTGGAATGTGGTGTAAGGCGGTAAGAAATCGTTTCAATTAATGTCGGGCCTTCTCCTCTGCGTGCCCTTTCGCGTGCTTCTTTGACCGCTTGATAAACTTCCAGCGGATCATTACCATTCACAGTTACGCCAGGCATCCCATAGCCTACGGCACGGTCGGAAATATTCTCACATGCGACTTGCTTATCGTAAGGCACTGAGATTGCGTATTTGTTGTTTTCACACATGAAAATAACCGGCAGCTTATGGACAGCGGCAAAGTTTGCCCCTTCGTGGAAATCGCCTTGGTTTGAAGACCCTTCCCCAAATGTAACAAAGGCTGCGATATCCTTTTTCTCCATACGTCCCGCAAGCGCAATACCGACTGCGTGCGGCACTTGCGTTGTAACCGGAGATGATCCCGTCACAATGCGGTTTTTCTTTTGTCCGAAATGTCCCGGCATCTGGCGGCCTCCTGAGTTCGGATCTGCTGCTTTTGCAAACCCGGACATCATTAAGTCCTTTGCTGTCATGCCAAACGCGAGCACGACACCCATGTCTCTGTAGTACGGCAATACATAATCCATTTCACGGTCAAGTGCGAAAGCCGCTCCTACCTGTGCTGCTTCCTGTCCTTGACAAGAGATTACAAATGGAATTTTGCCAGAACGGTTTAACAGCCACATTCTTTCATCGATTTTTCTTGCTAACAGCATGGTTCTATACATATCAACGGCTTCCTGATCAGTCAGCCCTAGTGCTTGATGTCGGTTTGTACTCATTCAAGCCCCTCCTTTATGCTTTTAAAAATGAATGGCTTTGCCATCTGCGGCAAGCGCTGCTTCTCCAATTGCTTCAGAAAGCGTTGGATGCGGGTGAATCGTTTGCCCAACCTCCCACGGCGTTGCGTCCAGCACTTTGGCAAGACCCGCTTCAGAAATCATGTCGGTGACATGCGGGCCGATCATATGAACGCCGAGAATATCATCTGTATCTCGGTCCGCCACGATTTTGACAAAACCGTCGCTTTCACCGTATACAAGCGCTTTTCCAATCGCCATAAATGGGAACTTGCCGATTTTGACATTATGCCCGTTCGCCTTTGCTTCGTCTTCGGTTAAGCCGACACTGGCAGCTTCAGGGCTTGAGTAAATGCACTTCGGCACAAGCGTCGGATCAAGCGGATGCGGATTGAGACCTGCAAAATGCTCAACAGCAATAATTCCCTCATGTGAAGCAACGTGAGCTAACTGCAGGCCACCGATTACGTCTCCGATTGCATAAATATGAGATTCCTTCGTCTGGCAGCTTTCATTGACTGAAATCATGCCATTTTCAGTAACAATATCGGTGTTCTCTAGGCCAATGCCTTCGATATTTGCCTGTCTGCCGATGGAAACAAGCATTTTCTCAGCAGAGTAGGTAACGGTTTCTCCGTCTTTTTCCGCTTGTATGCTGATATCATCTGATGTTTTTGTCATTGTGTCAGGCAGCACTTTTGCCCCTGTTATGAACTGGATGCCTTTTTTCTTAAGAAGACTTTCCATTTCTTTTGAAATCTCTAGATCTTCAGTCGGCAATATGCGATCCGCGTATTCAATAACCGTTACCTTCACACCAAAATCATGAAGCATAGACGCCCATTCGATACCGATAACCCCTCCGCCGACAATGATGATTGATTGTGGCAGCTCCTCCATTTGGAGCGCCTCATCTGAAGTCAGTACAGACTTACCGTCCGCTTCAAGACCCGGAAGCATTCTCGGTCTTGATCCTGTTGCAATGATCACTTGTTTCGGGATCAGCATGTCATTTTCTTCGCCATTTCCCCGCTCAACAGAAATTGTTCCCGGCAGCGGAGAGAAGATTGACGGTCCAAGGATACGTCCATATCCGGTGTACACGTCAATTTTTCCTTTTTTCATTAAATGATTTACACCCGCTGCAAGCTTATCAACAACGGCTTGCTTACGCTGCTGCACTTTTTCAAAGTTGAGGGACACGCCAGCCGTTTCCACCCCGAATTGATCGGCTTCACGAGCTGTCCGGTATACCTCTGCGCTTCTAAGCAGCGCTTTACTCGGGATACAGCCTTTATGCAGACATGTTCCTCCGAGTTTTTCCTTTTCCACAACGGCTGTTTTTAAGCCGAGCTGAGCGGCTCTGATGGCCGCAACATAACCGCCGGTACCGCCGCCCAGAATGACTACGTCATACTCAGTTGCCATGGTGACTCACTCCTGTCTGTCTATTCAATACGATATTGTTTGGATTGCTCTTCGCCCTGCAATACTCTGAGCGCCCCTTGGGCAAGAGACTGCAGTTCATTTTCACCCGGATAGACTAAAACGTCTGAAATCCAATCTATGTATGATCTGATAGCAGAAACAAAGCTTTTGCCGTACGCAAGGCCTCCCGTCAGCACAATCGCTTCAACTTCGCCTTTTAACGCCGCGCTGGCTGCCCCGATTTCCTTTGCTACCTGATATGCCATGGCATCATAAATGAAGCGGGCTTTTTCATCGCCCCCTTGAATCATTTGTTCCACTTTTACTGCATCATTTGTACCGAGATAGCCTAAAAGTCCGCCGGTGCCAACAAGCTTTTTCATGATTTCTTCTTTTGTATATTCCCCTGAAAAACATAGATCAACAAGATCTCCCGCAGGCACTGTTCCTGCTCGTTCAGGACTGAATGGTCCCTCGCCGTGCAGGCCGTTATTGACATCTACCACTCGCCCGCGGTCATGGACGCCAATTGTAATACCTCCGCCCATATGGGTAATAATCATTTTCATGTTCTCATATCGTTTGCCAAGAGAGGCTGCCGCTTTACGAGCGACAGCTTTTTGGTTTAACGCATGGAAAATGCTTTTCCGTTCAATTTCAGGCATGCCTGAAACTTTCGCAAGCACTGACATTTCGTCTACGACAACAGGGTCGACGATATACGAAGGGATATTCAGGCCATCAGCGATTTCCCGCGCGATAATGCCGCCGAGATTAGAAGCATGCTGACCGGCGTAGCCGCTTTTCAAATCCTCAATCATCTCATCATTCACCACGTAGGTCCCGCCTTCAATTGGCCGGAGAAGGCCGCCTCTTGCGCAGACTGCATCAAACTTTGAGATATTGATTCCCTGTTCATGAAGCGTTTCGAGAATATGGTTTTTACGAAATTCATACTGATCAATAATTCGGTCAAATCGCTGCAGCTCTTCTATGTTGTGTCTCAATGTTTTTTCAAAAATGTTTCTTTCGTTATGAAAAACACCGATTTTCGTTGAAGTTGAGCCTGGATTAATTGTGAGAATGCGTTTTTCGTCATGTAGCACTTTCATAACCTCCAGATCAATTTCTTAACGTCTGCTTAATACACTGTGGCCGTTTTGCAAAAACTGGCTTCTTGAGCGGCGCATGCGTTCAATTCGTTCCTCTGCCAAGCGGTCAGCCGCTAAATATGCAGGAATGCCGTCACGCTGAGAAATCTCTAGTACACGCTCGATATTGCCGTAAATGCCTTCAACTTTTTTCAATGCACGTTCTGCATTATAGCCGTAAAGCTCATCTGCCACGTTGATAACACCGCCCGCGTTAATCACGTAATCCGGTGCATAAACGATGCCCATTTCGTGAATTTGATCACCATGGCGTGTCTCTTTTAATTGGTTGTTAGCCGCACCTGCGATCACTTTCGCCTTCAGCTGTTTAATGGTGTCGTCGTTAATAGTCGCACCAAGGGCACACGGCGCATAAATATCGCAGTCTTGTGAATAAATGTCATCAGGATCTACCGCACGGGCGCCAAAATCTTCAACTGCACGCTGTACAGATTGTTTGTTGATATCCGTAACGATTAAGTTTGCTCCTTCTTCATGCAGGTGGCGGCAAAGGTTATAGGCTACGTTCCCAACACCCTGTACAGCAATGGTTTTTCCTTCAAGAGAGTCGGTTCCGAAAGCAGCTTTAGCTGCTGCCTTCATTCCTCTGTACACCCCGTACGCTGTGACTGGGGACGGATTTCCAGAAGAGCCGAAAGCAGGAGAAATCCCTGTGACATAGTCTGTCTCATCATGAATGATATCCATATCCTCGACCGTTGTGCCCACATCTTCAGCCGTGATGTATCTGCCATTCAGTCCTTGAATATAGCGGCCAAACGCGCGGAACATTTCCTCATTTTTGTCTTTGCGCGGATCGCCGATAATGACTGTTTTTCCGCCGCCAAGGTTTAAGCCGGCCGCCGCGTTCTTATAGGTCATGCCTCTTGCCAATCTGAGCGCATCTTCAATTGCCGCTTCTTCATTTTCATATGTCCACATTCTCGTTCCGCCAAGCGCCGGACCAAGCGTTGTATCATGAATGGCGATAATCGCTTTTAATCCAGATTGTTCATCCTGGCAGAATACCAATTGTTCGTAATCGTATTTCTCCATATATTTAAAAAGTTCCATGTTCGTTCCTCCTAATGTGTGTATTCTTCAGATGCGCATATTGCCAGCGCAATGGAATACAGTTTATTTTCAGCAGAGTCCGCTCTGCTTGTTAAAGCAATCGGTGCTTTTGCTCCTGTAATGACAGCCGCCACGCTGGCCTTGGCAAAATAAATCAGTGATTTATATAAAATATTGCCGGCCTCAATTGTTGGGACGAGAAGGATATCTGCGTTGCCCGCTACGTCTCCCGAAATTTTTTTCTGGGCCGCGGCAATTTGTGAAACTGCGTTATCCAAAGCAAGCGGTCCATCAACAATGCAGCCTTTGATCTGGCCCCTTTTGTACATTTGAGCTAGAGCAGCTGCATTCACGGTCGCTTCCATTTTAGGGTTCACCGTTTCGACCGCTGCAAGGGCAGCTGCTTTTGGCATATTGTTCCCCACTGCATGGGCCACATGAACGGCATTTTGCAAAATCTGCCGGAGCTCTTCCAGCGAAGGAGCAATATTCATTGCCGAATCTGTCACAAACATCAGCCGGTCAAAATCCGGTATATCGAAGACAGCCACGTGAGAAAGGACACTTGCTGACCGAAGCCCCTCCTGTCTGTTCAATACCGCTTTAAGCAAAACAGAAGTCGGCACATTGCCTTTCATTAAAACGTCCGCTGTTTTATGATGCACAGCACGAACCGCTAATTTCGCCGATTCCTCAGGAGTATTGGCATGGACGATTTCCACTTGATGCCCTTGCATGGATGATGTCAGCTCGTTCAGTTTTTTGCTGTCGCCCGTTAACAAGAAACGGGCGGATAGGTGCTCGGCTGCCAGCTTTACAGCCCGGATCACTTCCTCATCCTCAGCATGAGCAACCGCAATGGTCTTATTTTTGTGTATCGACGCTTTGCCGATTAAATCTTTCAGCTTCATCTGTTACCACCTTTCTTGTTTCGACTCCGCCTTTTATTATGCAAGTTCCATGCCAGCTCTTAAGGGTGCTGTCATACCAGGTATACCGAAACATTCGTGCAGATGTTTGCGTTTATTCTGCAAATTATTGCATGCCTTCATTTGCAAGGCCATATTTATCCATTTTGTAATATAAGTTCCGAATGCTGACACCGAGAGCTTTTGCTGTTTTTGTCCGGTTAAAATGATGCTTTTCAAGCGTTTGCTGGATCAAATGCGCTTCAAATTTTTCTACTGCGACAGACAGCTTTTCGCCTTCAATATCCGGAAAATCAAAACCTGTTCCCTGATCTGTGTCATTTTCTTTTTGCTCAAGTTCGAATACAGGCAAGTGATCTTTTTCAATCCATTCCATATGCGGATTCAGAAAAATCATGGCTCGTCCAAGGACATTTTCAAGCTCCCGGACATTCCCAGGCCAATGGTAGGCAGATAAGGCGCGCAAGGCTTGCTGTGAGAGCCCTTTTACATTCCTGCCGTAATCCCGGTTGATCTTTTGGATAAGTCTGACGCTCAATGCTTCAATGTCCTCCAACCGCTGCCGCAAAGGCGGGATGGAGATCGGATAGCGATTGATCCGGTAATACAGGTCTTCCCGGAATGTTCCGTCCGCCATCGCCTTTTCAATATTTACATTTGTCGCCGCGATCACTCTGACGTTGACAGGGATCGCTTTCGTGCCGCCCACTCTGACGATTTCCTTTTCTTGAAGGACGCGTAGCAATTTGGCCTGCATATTTTGTGTCAGCTCACCGATTTCATCTAAGAAAATACTGCCGTTATTTGCTTCCTCAAATAAACCCTTTTTACCGCCGCGCTTCGCTCCTGAAAACGCACCATCCTCATAGCCGAACAATTCTGATTCGAGCAGGTTTTCAGAAAGGGCTGCACAATTCACGCGAATAAATTTATTGTATTTCCGGTCACTTTCGTTATGGATGGCATGGGCGAACAGTTCTTTTCCTGTTCCTGATTCCCCGCGCAGCAAGATGGTTGCCGGTGTTTTCGCACCGAGCTTCGCCTGCTCAAGCGCAACCAGCATTTGCTCGCTTTTGCCGATAATGTCGTCAAACGTGTATTTCGCTTCAAGCGTGCGAATAATTTGTCTAGCGCGATTAAGCTCCGCTGTCAGCATTTTAATTTCGGAAACATCGTGAATCACGCCGACGCTGCCTTTCAAAATCCCGTCCACAATCACCGGTGCTACATTAACGATCACTTCTTTTTCATTCGGGCCGACCTTCATTCTGACACCGCGGACAGGACGTCTTGTTTCAAGCACCTTTAAATGCATGCTTTCGCCTTCGGAAATATCAGTGTTTGCAGGCTTGCCGATGACTTCTTTTTCAGAAAGCCCCGTCATTTTCGTATACGCTTTATTGATTAGCAGGCCGATGCCGTTTTCATCAACGACAGAAATCGCCTCATCGGAGGATTGAATAATTGCCTCCAGCATCGTACGGACCTGCTTTAAGTTGGTCACTTCCTCTGCCAGCTCGACCGCATCAGTGATATCTTTAAACACACAAAGAGCCCCGAGCAGACGTCCGCCTTCATCAATAATCGGCAGTCTTGTGGTCACAATTTGCAAATGATCGCCTAACAGCTGCTTCTGGTTGTATTCAGGCACTCTTGTTTTTAAAATCCGCGGCATCTTAGTGCTCGGAATCACTTCTTTTATTGGGCGCCCAATGACTTCCTCACGTTTTTTTCCGACCATTTTTTCGGCCATATGGTTAAAGAGAATGATTTCTTCATTGATATCAATAAAAATCATTCCATCATGGGTGGAATTAAAAATTCTGTCATATTTATAGGTTTGCTCTTTTAGCATTTGAATCAGGTGCTGCTTTTCTTCCATCAGCTGAAAAACGATGTATGCCATTTTTCCTGGCATGACAATGGTATCTTCATGCTTTCTTTGAAGGAGCTCGTCAAACACGGCTTGATCGCCGGTGGTATGAATGACGATATCCGGTTTTTGTTGTATGTAAGGTTTCCAATCAGATGATACGGCAATCCCATACTGTTCTGCTTCTTTCAATCCCGGCGCTTCGGGGTCTTTGTCAACTACGGCAATGATATCTATGATGGCTGTTTTAATCAGAATATGTAATAACGCCGTTCCCCTTTTGCCGGCACCTACTATCAGTACCTTTTGCATCCCGATACCCCTTTGCATGAAAAAATTTGCACACCTATTTATTCCGTTGCAATAATTTGCACAACCCTATGTTACCACGTTTTCTTCTCTTGACAAAATATTTTTTCCGCTGGACAATAAAGGAAATGAAAAGATAAAGGGGTTTTCTGAAGATGAGCCGACTTCTTGCGCTTTTAATATTAGTCATCCCCGGGGCTATTTCTGCTTTAGGCATTAAACTGATGAGAGATACACTTTTCGGCCATACAATCAAGCCATTTTCAGCTCTTTGGCTCCAAGGGTTGTCAGGATTCATCTTTTTTGCGATCGGCCTCTATGTGCTGGCCGGGTTCATTTTATACAGAGACAGAAAACGCAATCAAGTCAGCCCGCGATTCAGAAAACGATAGCTGAAAAAAAGCCGGAGAATGCTCCGGCTTTTTTTGTTGCATTATTCGTCAGGCAAAACGGTCTTGGCAATCGTTTTGTCTAACGCTTCATAGTCATAATAAGAAATCGTATCGTACAGTTCTTTTCGTGTCTGCATATCATGAAGTCCTTCTTTTTGTGAGCCGTGCTCCTTCATCAAACCAAACATCCGCTCACAAGCTTTTGCCGCCGCTCGAAGCGAGGTGACAGGATATATCACCATGTGAAACCCCATATCTTCGAATTCATCGGCACGATAATACGGCGTTTTCCCAAATTCAGTCATATTCGCAAGGAGCGGAACGGGGATACGCTCAGCAAACTGGCGGAATTCATTCTCCGCCTGTAGCGCTTCCGGGAAAATTGCGTCCGCTCCCGCCCCAATGTAAGCCTCTGAACGTTTTATTGCGGCATCAAGCCCTTCCTGCGCCCTGGCATCAGTACGGGCAACAACAATAAGGGAGGGTGCCGTTTGTTTAATGGCTTTTATTTTTTGCGCCATTTCCTTTATCGGAACTAGCTGTTTGCCATTTAAATGTCCGCATTTTTTTGGGAGCTGCTGGTCTTCTATTTGAACGGCTGCTACCCTGGCTTCAAGCATCTCCCGGGCTGTTCGGGCGGCATTTAAGACACCGCCAAATCCCGTATCGATATCCACAAGCAAAGGCAGATCAGCTGCACGCACAAGATCTTTGGCCCGTTCAGCTATCTCTGCCGATGTGATGATCCCTAAATCAGGCAGCCCCCTGCTGGCTGTATAGGCAGCACCGGACAAATAAATAGCAGAAAAACCGGCTTCTTTCGCAAGCAAAGCGGCCATCCCGTCATGGGCGCCGGGAATTTGAAGAATGTCCGGTGCTGACATCAGCTTGCGGAAACGCCCGGCAAGCTCCTCTTGTGACGATTGCTTATTGACGATCCACGACATGAAACAAAATCCCCCTTTTACATGCAGAACATGTCTACGAATTCATTTACGCGCATCGTTTGTAATGTCTCATAGCTGGTACAGCGCTCATAAATGTGTTTGTGCTGTTTATCAGGAAAATGGGTTTTGAGATTGTCAGAAAACTTTTCCAGCAGTTTCGGCACTGCTTCCTCTCTTCGAAAACGATGGCCGAGGGGAAACTCACATTCCACCATTTCCGTGCTCGTTCCATCTTTAAAATGAACTTGAACGGCATTTGAGATGGAGCGTTTATCAGGCTTCAAATAATCCTCGGTATATGTTTTATTTTCAGTCACTTCCATTTTATCACGAAGTTTATCTATTCTCGGATCATTCGCTGTTTCAGCTTCATAATGCTGTGCGGTGATATCACCAAAAAGCAAACCGATTGCTGTAATGTATTGGAGACAGTGATCACGGTCTGCCGGATTGTGGAGCGGGCCTTTTTTATCAATGATACGGATAGCGGATTCATGCGTTCTGATGACAACTCGGTCTATCTCGTCAATCCGGTTCTTTACCTGCGGGTGAAGAATGACGGCGCACTCCGCCGCTGTCTGGGCGTGAAATTCCGCAGGATAAGACACTTTAAATAACACATTTTCCATGACATAAGCGTCAAGCGGACGGGCAAGCTTGATCTCTTTCTTATTGAATAAAACGTCTTGGAACCCCCAACCCGGTGCACTCAGGGCTGTCGGATAACCCATTTCCCCTTTTAACGACATCAGCGCCAAATGAACACCTCTGCTCGTTGCATCTCCTGCCGCCCATGATTTACGCGAGCCTGTATTCGGTGAATGGCGGTATGTCCTCAATGCTGCATTGTCAATCCATGCATTCGAAAGCGCATTTTTGATTTCTTCTCTTCCGCCGCCCAAAAGCTTTGCCGCAACAGCGGTTGTCGCAACTTTGACAAACAGCACATGGTCAAGGCCAACTCGATTTAAGCTGTTTTCTAACGCCAGCACACCTTGAATCTCGTGTGCTTTGATCATCATCTCAAGTACGTCGCGTACTGTTAACGGCTCTTTTCCTTCAGACAGCCTCACTCTTGATACATAATCAGCAGCGGCAAGGATTCCTCCCAAGTTATCGGATGGATGCCCCCACTCCGCCGCCAGCCACGTATCGTTGTAATCGAGCCAGCGAATCATGCAGCCGATATTAAACGCTGCCCTCACAGGATCGAGAACATATGACGTTCCCGGCACTTTGCTTCCATTCGGCACAGTCGTTCCTGGAACAATCGGGCCAAGCAGCTTTGTGCATTCCGGATACCGTAGCGCCAAGATCCCGCAGCCCAGGGTATCCAGCAATACATGCCCCGCTGTTGTATACGCTTCGGCACTAGTAATCTCTTTTTCAAGCACATAGTCTGTGATTTCTACGATTACACGATCCGTTTTCGGCATTCTACCAGCTCCTTTCATGATTTTGTTTGATATCGCGGACCCATGTAACTGACACGGGGACGGAAGAGCCGATTATTGGCATGCTGTTCAATCACATGGGCGCATAAACCGGACGTTCTCGCGCTGAAAAAGACCGGCGTATATAAAGGAATCGGTATGCCGAGCATCCAATACACCGGGGCAGCATAGTAATCCAAATTCGGGTAAAGCCCTTTTTCCTTCTCCATCAGCCGCTCACCCGCTTCGCACATCTCATATAAACGATGGTCACCGGCTTTATCGCATAATTGCTGCAGCGCCTCTTTCATCATGAGTGCTCTTGGGTCCATTTTTTTCATATACACCCGGTGGCCGAAGCCCATGATTTTTTCTTTTCTTTTCAGTTTTGTTTGCAGAAGCTGCTCAAAATCAGATGTCGTTTTTGCCTCCAAAAGCAAATACATCACAGCTTCGTTTGCTCCTCCGTGAAGATTCCCTTTCAGGGAAGCGACAGCCCCAGTCAAAGCCCCATAAAGATCTGAATGTGTAGATGCAATGACCCTGGCCGCAAAGGTTGAATTCGGCATCTCATGCTCACTGTACAGGACGAGCGACCGGTCAAAAATCTGTTCTTCCAATGAAGACGGCAATTTCCCTGTCATCATGTATAGAAAATTCGCACTGTAGGATAAGGTATGAAGCGGAAGAATCGGTTCTTTCTTATTAATGATTCTGTAGCTGGCAGCAGTGAGGGCAGGCATTTTCCCAAGAAGCTGATAGGCGCGTTCTTTGTTTGCGGAAGGAGACCGATCATCAATTTGCCGATCATAGCCAGCAAGTGCCGACAGGCCGGTACGCAGACTATCCATTGGATGAGTGTCCTCAGGGAGCAGCTCAAGCAGACGGAGATGATCAGCAGGCAGGCTTGCGGCACTGTTTATTTTACGTTCCAGCGTCTCCATTTCACTTTCTTCTGGCAGCCTGCCCTCCAGCAATAAATGGACAAGCTCCAGATAGCTTTTTGTTTCAGAAAGTTCTATTAAATCATAGCCTCTTATCAAAATCTGGCTGGACTGCGTGTCAAGATAAGAAATATGAGTTTCTGCCGCAATCACACCGTCCAACCCTGGAGAATATTGCTGTTTCTCCTCCATATCCTCAACCTCCGTTTATGCGTTTTTTGTCTATCAGGTTCCGCCAAGCAAATACTTAGAAATAATCAGTCTTTGAATCTCGTTCGTCCCTTCATAGATTTGCGTCACCTTTGCATCGCGAAGCAAGCGCTCAACCGGATAATCCTTCATATAGCCATATCCTCCATAAATTTGAACGGCGTCTAACGCTGCCTTCACGGCTGCATCGGAAGCAAATTGTTTAGCCATAGACGCTTCTTTTCCACAATTTAGGCCGCGATTATGAAGGTCTGCGGCGTGGTAGACAAGATGTCTTGCCGCCTCTGCCCTAGTCGCCATGTCAGCCAGCTTAAATGATATGCCTTGATTGGCTGCGATCGGCCTTCCAAATTGCACTCGCTGCTTCGCATAATCAACGGCATGCTCAAGAGCCGCCTCTGCAATTCCGAGGGCCTGTGCCGCAATGCCGATCCGGCCGACATTTAAATTCGCCATGGCAATGTGAAAGCCATCCCCCTCTTTGCCAAGCAAATTGGCTTCAGGCACTTCTGCATTATCAAAAATCAGTTCCGTAGTATTGGAGCCATAAAGCCCCAGCTTTCTTTCTTTTTTTCCAACGGTAAAACCGGGTGTGTTTTTTTCAACAATAAAAGCCGAAATCCCGTGCCTGCCTTGATCTGGAGCTGTTAAAGCAAATGTGATATAGATATCAGCTGCTCCGCCATTCGTTATGAATATTTTCGATCCGTTTAATAGATATTTACCGTTCTTTTTGATTGCTGTTGTGCGGAGGCTCCCGGCATCCGACCCCGAGTGAGGCTCCGTTAGTGCAAATGCGCCCAAATGGTCTCCTGACGCGAGCTTTGGTATATATTTCATCTTTTGTTCTTCGTTGCCGAAATACAGAATCGGATTCGTGCCGACTGAGGTATGAACGGAGAGTATCACGCCGACAGCCGCACTGATTCTAGAAATCTCATGAATCGCCAAAATATAAGAAACAACGTCCGCCCCGGCACCGCCGTATTGTTCCGGCACCGGTATTCCCATCAGTCCGTGTTCACCCATTTTTTTGATCAGCTGAAAGGGAAATTCGTCCGTTTTCTCCATGATTTCCGCAGCGGGAGCAATTTCTTTTCGTGCAAAATCACGCACCATTTTTCGCATCATGACTTGCTCTTGGGTTACATGCAACTCGGCCACCCCCGGATGGAATAGACTTTAGGAAGTCCTCTCCTCATAGTCATAAAAACCGCGTCCGCTCTTTTTGCCAAGCCAGCCTGCTTTGACATACTTGCGGAGCAGCGGGCAAGGACGGTATTTGGAATCGCCAAGGCCTGAGTGAAGAACTTCCATAATTGATAAACACGTATCCAGTCCGATAAAATCCGCTAATGCAAGCGGACCCATCGGATGATTCATGCCCAGCTTCATCACTTCGTCTATTGCCTCCGGCTTCGCCACTCCCTCATACACGCAATAAATGGCTTCATTAATCATTGGAAGAAGCACACGGTTGGAAACAAACCCAGGAAAATCATTGACTTCTACCGCTGTTTTCCCCATCTTTTCCGCTAATGCCATAACATCTAAGGCCGTTTCTTCTGATGTAGCCAAGCCGCGAATCACTTCAACCAGCTTCATTACAGGGACGGGATTCATAAAATGCATGCCAATAACCCGTTGAGGCCGGTTTGTTACAGCAGCGATTTCTGTAATAGGCAAGGAAGATGTATTGCTGGCCAAAATCGTATGAGACGGGCAAATGCGATCAAGTGTTTTAAACATCTCAGTTTTTGCCGCCATGTTTTCTGCGATAGCCTCAATCACAATGTCCGCATGCTCTGCCTCCTCAAGCGTTTGAGAAATCGAAATGCGGCTGATTACGCTCTTCACTTCCGTCTCGGTCCTTTTTCCTTTCTCAGCATCACGGGCCAGCTGTTTCTTCAGCCGTTTCAATCCTGCCTCCGCGGCCTCTGGATTCACATCATACATCCGCACATAAAAGCCCGCGTCGGCAGCTGTTTGAGCAATTCCGCTTCCCATCTGACCTGCGCCAGCTACCATGATTTGTTTGATTTCCATTCAAATCCCCTTTTTCATCATGTTTTAATGAACCTGCACTAAGACGGCGTCTCCCTGTGCTGCCCCGCTACAAATAGCGGCAACGCCCAGACCCCCTCCCCGTCGCTTTAATTCATAAACAAGCGTCATGAGAATTCTCGCACCGCTCGCGCCGATCGGGTGGCCGAGCGCGATCGCACCGCCATTTACATTTACTTTTTCAAGATCGAAACCTACGATTTTTTCACATGTCAAAACAACTGAAGCAAAAGCTTCATTTACTTCAAACAAGTCAATATCTTGGACAGTTAAACCGTTCTTTTTCAGAAGCTTGTTAATGGCAAATCCCGGCGCTGCCGCCAGCTCGTGCGCTGGCATTCCCGTAGTTGAAAAACCAAGAATTGTAGCCAGAGGCCGTTTGCCAAGCTCAGCAGCTTTTTCCTCAGACATCAGCACGAACGCGCCGGCTCCGTCATTGACCCCAGGAGCATTGCCGGCTGTGATAGAACCGTCACTTGCATAAATAGGAGCAAGTTTCGCGAGCTGATCCAGACTTGTGTCACGGCGAATCGCTTCATCTTTATCAACAACGTTTGGTTTTCCTTTTCGACCGATCCAGTTGACGGGAACAATTTCATCCTGAAACTTCCCTTCATCGGCGGCCTTAGCTGCCCTTGCATGACTTCTCAACGCCCATTCGTCCTGCTCTCTTCGTGAGATTGCATATTCCATGGCAGCTGTATTTCCGTGAACAGCCATGTGCACCTCGTCAAATGCGCACGTTAATCCGTCATACACCATTAAGTCCCTAAGCTCGCCGTCCCCCATCCGTGCTCCCCAGCGCCCGGCGGGAACGGCATACGGAATATTGCTCATGCTTTCCATTCCCCCCGCAACAAGTATGTCCGCATCCTGCGCCCGAATCATTTGATCACATAAAGTGACAGCGCGAAGGCCGGAAGCACAGACTTTATTCAGTGTTTCTGACGGCACACTCCAAGGCATTCCCGCCAGACGGGCAGCTTGACGGGAAGGTATCTGCCCTGAGCCGGCCTGGACAACCATGCCCATGACGTTTCCTTCTACATCATCTCCAGAGACTCCAGCCCGTTGCAGCGCCTCCTTCATCACAATGCCCCCAAGCTCAGCAGCTTTCACCTCTTTCAAAACTCCGCCGAATTTGCCAAATGGAGTTCTTGCAGCACTTACAATGACTGTTTTCCTCATGGTTTCACCTCATTCAGAAGATAGACAGCGCTTACAATTTCTAGTTGTCTTCTATGAATGTATGCTTTGAAACGGGCATGAATGAATGAAAAAAGAAGGCTGCATCAAACAGCCTCCTTCTAACAACTATTCATTTTTCAGCAATGCCGAAGCCTTTTCTGGAAAGTCGGTAAACATGCCGTCTGCTCCCGCTTCAATGAGACACTTCATATCTTCCGGACGATTGACTGTATACGGCCTTACCTTAATCGAACTGTTCCTCATTTTCTTCAGCACTTCATCTGTGACCCCTGGGCTGTTTAACTTCGGGTGATAGCCGGAAGCCGGAATAGACGCGATATATCGATCTGCCTGATAAAGCACATCTGAAGTTAATACTGCCCGTTCGATATGCGGCGCAAGCCGGGAGCATAGCGCCAAGCTGTCATGATTAAACGTGGATAGGATGACTCTGTCCTCTACATTGAATCGCTTCACTGCCTCCAGCACTTTTTCTTCCATTCCCTCATAGCGGATCACGCTGTTTTTTAATTCAATGTTGATGAGAAAATCCTTTTTTACCGCCCACGAGAGCACATCTTCTAGCAGCGGCACTTTTATATCGCTGTACGCTTGATCGTGACCAGCGGCCGCATTCGCAGTCTTCACCTCATCATAGGCTGTATCCTTCACGAATCCTTTAAGTGATGTCGTGCGATTAAGTCTTTCATCATGAATCACAACAATGCGTCCGTCTTTCGTCAGCTGTACATCAAGCTCTATCCCATCCGCTCCGGCTTCAATTCCTTTTTCAAATGCAAGCATTGTATTTTCGGGAAATTGACCTGATGCCCCCCGGTGGGCAAAAATCTTTGTCATCGTTTCACCTCAAACCCTAAAGTTTTCTCCATTATACTTATTTTGTCGGCTCCACTCTAGGATTAAGGCTGTATCAATCTACTGATCATAATAAGAATCAATGCCGTTGACAATCGCATCTGCGGCCTTTTGCTGGTATTCTTCACTTCCCAGCTTGTCCGCATCAGAACTGTTAGTGATAAACCCAAGCTCCGCCAACACACTTGGCATTTGTGAATATGTAATGACGTAAAAGTCTGATTCTTTCACGCCCCTGTCTCTCGTTTGTAAGGATGAAACGAGCTGTGACTGAATATCGGATGCCAGACGCCGGCTGTTCTCCCCTTCATAATCAGATTGAAAATACGTTTCTGTTCCTGAAGCTGAAGCTACCCCTGAATTCACATGGATGCTGACAAAAAGGTCAGCCTGATTGGCACTTGCCTTAGCCACTCTTTCCTCCAAGGTCAGAAAATGATCGTCAGACCGGGATGCAACAGGATTGGCTCCCTCCTCTTTTAGTTTGTCTGTCACATGCTCTGAGACAGCCAAATTAATATCCTTTTCAAAGAGCCCGTTTCCGACCGCTCCACTGTCTTCACCGCCGTGTCCGGCATCAATATACACTGTTTTCCCTTCTATCGGCTCTGCTGCCTGTGCACAAGGCGCGAGCGTCAAAGCCAATCCGCACAGCGCCAAGCTCCTCCATAACATTCTCAACTTACTCCCTCCGGTCACGAGTTCTTTCGCAGCTGAATATCTTCCAGCTGTAAAGTTCCATTATCCTTCTTTGTATATTTCACCAGGACATGTGTCTGATCTGGCAGTGATTCACATTCATCACGTTTATCCTTCGGAACTTGTATCATGGTTTCTTCTCCATTAAGAGAAACCGCAATCGTATGAGGATCAGCCGAGCCAATGTATTTTCCCTCTTCGGTAAACCTTGGCACTGAGTCATCCGCACTTGCAACACTGCACCCCGAAAGAAAGAGCGCAGTAAACAGCAAAAGAACCGTTTGTTTCACATGACCACCTCTTCCTGATGTTTGGCTTTTATCTTTGACCAGAATGGCGAATTTGTAAAGACAACGCGAATGCAGGCGAGCAAGTTCCATGATTTTCAAAAGGGCTATACGACCCGATCATTTCCTGTTGTTAGAAAGATAACGAGCAGATTTGTCTATGAGGATGGCTCTAATTGAGGCGTCAATTAGAAAAAATTAGCGGAAAGAAGCAACTTTTTATTCATTTTAAAAAATTTGAGAATAGGGTGAGCAAATCGTTTGACGGGTGGGTCAGCCAAGCGTAACCTTTTAAAGGATATTTACTTTATTGAAAGAAGTTAAAGCCATGAAAAAATTCGTTCTGCTGCTGGCGGCAGCTGTCATCACATGCTCCATCGGCCACCAAATCAGCGGCGGCTACAAAGGCCCCGAAAAAGAGCGGCGAAAACATCACTCTGCACTCAAGATATTCAGTCGGTAAAGCAGATCAATTGCATTAATTTTTACATATAGGCTAGAATATGTGCGAATCCAAACGAAAGAAGATGATCAAATGAATCCTAAGTATAAGCCTCTGTTTGAACCATTTACGTTTAAAAGCGGCGTTACAATCGACAACCGGATCGCAGTAGCACCGATGACTCATTACGCTTCTAATGAAGACGGTACAATATCTGAAGCGGAGCTCGACTACATCATCCCCCGTTCAAAAGAGATGGGAATGGTGATTACAGCCTGCGCAAATGTTACACCGGACGGAAAAGCATTCCCCGGGCAGCCGGCCATCCATGACGATTCCAACATTCCAGGTTTAAAAAAGTTAGCACAAGCCATTCAGGCACAAGGCGCTAAAGCTGTTGTACAAATTCATCACGGCGGTATTGAGTGCCCGTCTGAGCTTGTTCCTCAACAAGATGTTGTGGGGCCAAGTGACGTGTTTGATAACGGCAAACAAATTGCTCGCGCATTAAAAGAAGAAGAAGTGGAAAACATTGTGAAGGCGTTTGGAGAAGCGACAAGACGTGCCATTGAAGCGGGCTTTGACGGTGTCGAAATTCACGGTGCAAACGGCTACTTAATTCAGCAGTTTTATTCTCCGAAAACCAACCAGCGCACGGATCGCTGGGGAGGAAGCGCTGAAAAACGATTAGCCTTCCCGCTCGCTATTGTCGATGAAGTGAAAAAAGCCGCTTCAGAACATGCGAAGGGTGCGTTCTTAGTCGGATACCGCCTGTCCCCGGAAGAACCTGAGACACCGGGATTGACAATGACTGAAACTTATACGCTTGTTGATGCTTTAGGGAATAAAGAATTGGATTATCTTCATATCTCACTGATGGACGTGAACTCAAAAGCGCGCCGCGGTGCAGATCCGACTCGCACACGCATGGACTTATTGAATGAACGTGTCGGAAACAAAGTGCCGCTGATCGCCGTCGGTTCCATCCATTCCGCTGATGACGCGCTTGCCGTCATCGAAAACGGTATTCCGTTAGTCGCTATGGGACGCGAAATTCTAGTTGACCCTAACTGGACGGTAAAAGTAAAAGAAGGCCGTGAAAAGCAAATCGAAACAGTGATCAAAGGCACAGATAAAGAAAAATATCATTTGCCTGAACCGCTATGGCAAGCAATTGTGAACACGCCAGGCTGGGTGCCTTATAAAGATTAATGTGCAAAGACTGCCGAATCGGTACGGCAGTCTTTTTTCCCTTCCCTAAACAAAATTGTCTAAATACAAGCAGGATATGAAAGCAAAATCAAGTCCGAAACAGTATGGCTCAACAACACGTCACTTTATCTCTTAATCTATATATAAGAAATTCTAAAGTATTTATAGGTGGGCAAAACCGACATCAAAACTAAATATAGATACTACCTATCAACATTTTCAGTTTTTTTTGCAGGAAGTAATTCAACTGCTTCCGTTAGTTGCTTTAATTGTATTCGCAGATCTACAATTTCTTGCTTTATACTGGTTTGCTTCTCAAATTTAACACGGTTGCCATTGCCATCTTCCAGATATACATTTTTAAGATTAACACCCTCTAGCAGAACAGCTCTGCTACCATCCTCTCTATAAGCAGTTACATTGTTACTGTCATCAGATAACATTGCTGAAGCAACCTCAATTCTTTCATTTCCCATCACGAGAAACAACACAGGATCACCCCTTATATAACGTCTTTTGCGTCAGTCTTTGAGTCTGAAGAATTATCGACAATGCCTCCGACTGTCCAACTTCCCCGGCAGTCATTACCGTACCGTATAACTTCACTAACCGAACTTGTTATATAAATCCCAGCCCGTGCAAGAGTCGAAGCTGTTGTGATTGGTCGGCACATATTGCCCGCAAGTAAAATCCGCTTTGATCCATTAGCAATCCGGATTGCTTCATATACTCCATGTTCTGTGTGGCCAGCACCTGTTATGAGATTCCCAGTGATAACTGAAGCCTGGACTTTAGATTGTTCTATACCATAACGTTTGGGTTCACAGATAAGGTTCCCATTAATCAATAAATCAGAACACTCTCCAAACGCTGCTATGGCATCTCTTCCTACAAAGTTAATTTGATTTCCACCTGAAACATTAATGCATGTACAGTCATTCAGCCTTATCCCATCTCCTGATGCGTCTAATATTTGGTTAGTAGCTATAATGCCTCCGAAAACTGCATCAAGCCTTATACCCGCTTGGTTTGATCCACCAACCGCGTTTATTATATTTCCGGAGATAACTACATTATGGACAATACCTTCATTATTGAAAAAACCTCGTATATAAATTGCTTCGTTCTCAATTGTATTATAGATTCGATTATTATGAATCGTTACATCTCTGAAATCCTGAGACTTCGATAACTGTTCAAAATTATCATTAAGGGTATGACCAGGATTTGTAGGATCGATTGCGCTGATGGTGATCCCATAGTGACAGTTTCGCAGAGTGTTTCCAGAAATATTTGTTGCATTCCAGTTGTATCCCCGTATAGCCCATCCTGTGGTTCCGTCAAACGTATTGTCATAAATCGAAATATTTTCATGCCAATATCCGATTGTCGATGAGTGAGAACCAACGCCACGAGGCCACGCTTGCGTTCCCGGAGTTCCTGACGCTCCAAAATAGCATCCTGTGATTACACCATCTTTACATATAGTAAAATCATATCTTCCAAATGGACCAAATACTCCCGGGCGTTGCGCTAAGTCTATCTGGATGGCCTCCGAAAATGAGCGTGTACCGTCCGGATCAAAGAACCCGAGAAAATTACAGTGGAAAGCACCGAATCTATGACAAGAGTTAAATTCAATCCCATGATAGCTTCGAATATCTTTAAACGTGACATTCTTAACGTAAATATCTCTCCCATGTCCAAAAGAAAAGCAATTTGACCCTCTCTCGATTTGCAAGCCCCGGCAATCCCACGTCCCCCCGTCTATAATTATATTTCCATTTCCTTCATAACCGCTATATTGTACATTACCATCTCCATTTACACCCATATGATCACCAAAGTAGTTAAGAAGGGTTGCATCTTTTGCAATAACTAACGTATTCTCCCAAAAGACAAGAGGCGCTTCTAATTTAAAAGTACAGCCTTTCGGTATATAAACTCGAACACCCTCGCCATTTTTAGCAAGATTCAGAGCAGCCTGAATAGCTGACGACGCATCAGTATTTCCTGTCGGATCTGCACCAAAATCTAGAACATTAACTTCTGGTAATAATTCTAATCGTTTATATAATTTCTCTAAGTCATAATCCACGCGGTCCTTGGCAGTTGAGTGTGTTGTTGAATCTAAAGCAACGCGAAGATCTACAACTTCTTTCACATCAGTTCCATCATGATTGACAACTAAATTGGTGAATCGTGTATCTAAGTTGTCGATCCGATTACCTACATCAAATATTCCGTGAGATATCTGACGGGAATCGTGTGATCTTATTGAGCTTTTATGTGCGTTAAGTTCTTTCGTCACATCTAAAAAGCCGCGCTCAATCTCTTCGAAATTTTCGTTGAGATTGTTACGGAAGATTCGATCAAATACAGCTCCGACCCGTTTTAAAAGCACGTTAGCCATACGTTGTCCCTCTTTCCAATTAATATATTTAATTTTTGCGTATTGAGCGATAGGGTATAAGTACCTTAAGCGAAGTGCAAAATCACAAAACTATTTATGATACTGCAAAGATATGTGCCGACTTTTTGTCAATAGACGAAAAGTTAAAAATCAGTTGCAACGTATTCTATTTTTAAGCTCCGCTATACTAATTCATTATTATAAAATTGTGCTCAGTAATTTATATGTCATTAAGATTCAATTTATACTAGTTACACACTACTCGGTAATTTAACGTTTTATTTCCAGGACTTAAAAATTGATATGAAAAATTTTTGTGGACACAACAATACATAAGTTTATCTCGTTTAATACATTAAAAAACTAATTAATTGCTTGTTTTGAGAAGTTATTAACAATGAGGTTTTTTGGCGAGCTTTTTTAAAAATTAGTCCGCAGTTCACTATATAGAAACTTTCAATCACCGCAAATTTATCTCTCAAAGTTGGTTTGCCATTATCATAACGTCTCCTTTACTAAATTCCGACACCAGCAAAGAAGACGCAAAAAAAGATATGGCATTATGCTCGATTTTAGTGGGGGCTCTAAGGGATTAATCCAAATAGTTAGCTAGCCTTATGTTCTAATCTCAGCTTATCCGCAACCATTGCGATGAACTCCGAATTTGTCGGTTTAGCTTTTGTCATGCTGACAGTATAACCGAACAACGAGGAAATGGAATCAATGTTTCCTCTGCTCCATGCCACTTCAATTGCATGGCGGATCGCTCTTTCTACACGGCTTGCGGTTGTGTTAAATTTTTTGGCGATGTCCGGATAGAGGACTTTTGTAATGCTGCCGAGCAATTCGATGTCATTGTATACCATTGAGATTGCTTCGCGCAGATAGAGATAGCCTTTAATATGGGCTGGGACGCCGATTTCATGGATAATGCTTGTGATGCTCGCGTCGAGATTTTTCTTCTTTGGTTCAGGCTGGCTGCTGCGTATAATACTGCTTTGCGATGATGGCGCACGATGCGTCACACTGCTGGCATTTCCGCTGACCTGGCGGATATGGCCGACAAGGTTTTCCATATCAAACGGTTTGAGAATAAAGTAGGACGCGCCTAAATCGACGGCCTTTTTCGTGACATCTTCCTGCCCAAAGGCTGTCAGCATAATGACATTCGGCTGTTTTTTCAGATCTGATTCCCTCAGCCTCTCTAAAACCGCAAGTCCGTCTAAATGCGGCATAATAATATCTAATACGAGCACATCGGGATCTTTTTCTTTAAACAGCGACAGGCATTCCTGTCCGTTATAAGCAACGCCGATCACTTCCATGTCTTCCTGTCCTTCTATATATTCACTTAACAGGCTTACCAGCTCTCGATTATCATCAGCAACACAAACTTTAATTTTCTCCACGTTTCTTCCTCCCCAAATGTAGTTAACAGGATTCACCCTTGCTACATGTTTACATTCGACAAAACCGCTATATACCCTCTAAAAAAATCATAATCACCAATATTAGTGGCATATCTTTGTTATTCTATGTTTTTCTCTGTTTTTCGACTAAAAATGAAATTTGACAAACAAGGAAACGTGAATTTGTCGAAAAATCTTCTTTTGTATATTTTACCGTATGTATTCTGAGAAGTGAAGAGGGATCAAAATAAAAAAACTGCCGGAAACTCCGGCAGTCAACTTGCTTTTTCTTTTCCATAAATATCGATTCCTGCTTCTGACAGCATCCATTCAATATGAACACCGTAGCCGCTTGTCGGGTCATTTACAAATACATGGGTGACAGCACCGATCACTTTTCCATTTTGAATAATCGGGCTTCCGCTCATCCCCTGTACGATGCCTCCTGTTTCTTTCAACAGCCTTGGATCGGTAATTTTCAACACCATTCCTTTTGTCGCAGGGAATTTTTGCGGCGTTGTGCTGACGATTTCAATATCGAATTTTTCTACTTTGTCATCATCAATAACGGTTAAAATTTCAGCCGGCCCTTTTTTGACTTCGGTAGAAAACGCAACCGGCAATGCTTGATCTGATATGTTGTTTTGAATCGGCTGATGCAGTGTGCCGAAAATCCCAAACGGGCTGTTTCTGTTAATATCCCCGATCGTTTTGCGTTCTGAGGAAAATCGCGCCAGTTTTTCTCCCGGATTACCGCCTGTCCCTTTTTCAATTGATGTTACAGTGGATTTAACGATTTCTCCATTCTCCACTACAATTGGTTTCTTTGTGTCCATATCGGAAATCACGTGGCCAAGTGCTCCGTATTTTTTTGTTTTCGGTTCATAAAAGGTCATAGTGCCGATGCCGGCAGCAGAATCTCTGATATATAACCCGATTCTGTATTTGCCTTCTCCTTCATCCTTTTCTGGGATCAGCTTCGTTTTGATTTTCTGTTTATCACGTTTGATCAGTAAATCTAAAGACTCACCAGTTTTCCCAGCCTTTTGAATAAATGGGGCTACATCATTCATTTTTTCAATTTTCTGTCCATTCATCTCAATAATGATGTCGCCCGCTTCAATTCCGGCCGTTTCTCCCGGAGATTTTTTGCCTTCACTTGTATTGATTTGATGAAATCCGACGACAAGAACACCGACGGAATGAAGTTTTACACCGATTGATTGTCCGCCAGGTATAACTTTTAAATCAGGAAGAACGTGCACTTTTGTTTTTTTAATTGGAAATCCGGCAAGATCGTATACTAATTCTGACTTACCTGATTTTTTGCCCGTCACCTTGATTTCATGCGGATCTTTCTTTACTGTAAACGCTTCTGAGGATTCTGATGTCTGAGCGTTTACCGATAAACTCGTTTCAATCGCTTGTGTTTGGGTTTCAAATACTCTCATTTGCGTTGGAATCAGTAAATATTCTTTTAGCGGTTTGCATAAACCTACACTTAATAACGAAACAAGGAGAATTAAACCTACTGCTTTTCTGATGTTATCGGGCATTCACTACTTCACTCTCCTCGCTCCTATCCCACACCTTCTTTATGACTTGCTGCTACATCATTTAATTTTGCCTTCTGACGGCTTATTTATAACTGTCATATGAAGAAAAACATTGGATATACTGATGAACGAATGGATGCGCACGAAAAAAATAAGCTGCGCTTCTCGCGCAGCTTACCCAGTTGTTTTGACTTGATCCGCTTGTTTTAAAAGTTCTTTCGCATGGCGTTTCGTTAAGTCGGTTACTTCGACACCTGCAATCATGCGCCCGATTTCCGCTACCTTTTCCTGCTTAGAGAGCGGCTTGACACGTGTCGTCGTTCTGCCGTCTTTTAACTCCTTCGCAATATAAAGATGCGTATCGGCCATGGCAGCCACCTGAGGCAGGTGTGTAATGCACAGCACTTGTGAACCTATTGACACCTTATGGATCTTCTCAGCGATTGCCTGTGCGACCCTGCCGCTTACACCGGTATCAACCTCGTCAAAAATGATCGATGTCACATCCTGTTGTGAGGAAAAAATGCTTTTTATGGCAAGCATCACCCGTGACAGCTCTCCACCTGAAGCGACTTTCGAAAGGGATTTCAGAGGCTCGCCTGTATTGGTTGAAATTAAAAACTTCACAAGGTCAATCCCTTGTTCAGTCAGCTGAACGGGCTGGCCGTTTACAATCGGCGCCTCTTCATTGCGTGACACTGTTCTGACCTTAAATTCCGTATCAAAAGTTGATTTTTCCATGTACAGGCTTTTTAATTCCCGATGAATCTCACCAGCCAGCTTTTTCGCCCATGTTTTTCGGATTTGTGAAACATTTGCCGCTTCCACTGCGACATCTTTGCCGACGGAGTCAAGCTCCTTTTTCAAGCTTTGAAGGTGGCTGTCCCTGTTTTCAATTTGGTCAATCTCTTCTTCAATTTTAGAAGCATATTCCAAAATGTCTTCAACAGTGGCACCGTATTTTCGTTTCAGCTGTTTGATTTCATTAAGTCGCATCTCAATATAGTTCAGGCGTTCTGGATCAAATTCAAGCTCATCCAGCATATTTCTCATCTGAAATGTGGCATCCTCAAGCAAATAGTAGGAGTTCGAAACACTTTCAGACAGTTTTTTCAGCGGTTCGTTAATATCAGATATATCTTCAAGCTGCGCTGATGCCATTCCAACCCAGTCCAATCCGCCCTGCTCACTGCGAAGCGCGTTATATGCATTTTGCAGCGACTCATATATCTTCTCAAAGTTTGAAATTTGCTGGCGCTCTTCTTGGAGCTGTTCATCTTCGTTAAGCTCAAGCTTTGCCGATTCGATTTCTTCGAGCTGAAATTGAATAAGATCAAGACGATGGGCCATTTCCTGTTCGCTTTCAGAAAGCTGCTTAAGCTTTTTGAGCAGCTTCATATACCGCTGGTATCCTTCCTGATACGTTTTGAGCGCGCTTTCCACTTCGGCCCCGGCAAACTTGTCCAAAAGCTGGAGATGATTTTCGTCTTCCATTAACAGCTGGTTATCGTGCTGCCCGTGAATATCTAATAAAAGCCTGCCGATCTCTCTTAGCGAGGCAATCGTGACAAGCTTGCCATTGACACGGCAAACGCTTTTCCCGCTCGTGCTGATATCCCTTCTCATGACGATCATTTCGTCTGAAACGTCGATTCCCTGCTCAGCGCATACGCCTAAAACAGGATGGCCGCTCTCCAACAGAAACAGCCCTTCAAGTTCGGCTTTTGCTTCCCCATATCTAACAAATTCAGATGATCCGCGGCCTCCGACTAAAAGAGAAATGGCATCTATGATAATGGATTTGCCGGCTCCGGTTTCTCCTGTTAAAACCGTAAGCCCGCGTTCAAAAGAAACCGTCAGTTCCTCAATAATGGCAAAGTTTTTAATCGATAGTTCAGCTAACAAACAGCATTACACCTCTTATCTTTGTTAGATTCTGTTACAGCAGTTCAAGCAGTCTGTTTTTTACACCGTCTGTATCTTCAGGAGTCCGGCAAATAATTAAAATCGTGTCATCTCCGCAAATGGTCCCCATAATTTCATCCCAGTCCAAATTGTCCATCAGCGCCCCGATTGCCTGAGCATTGCCCGGCATCGTTTTCAGTACGATCATATGGCTTGCAGAGTCTATTTTCACAAATGCGTCCATCAAGGCCCGCTTTAGCTTAGACAGCGGATTGAAACGCTGGTCCGCCGGAAGACTGTATTTGTAAGAACCATTATTTGTAGGCACTTTTACAAGGTGAAGTTCTTTAATATCCCGTGATACCGTGGCTTGCGTTACTTTGTATCCATCCTGCTTTAGCATGTCGACCAATTCATCCTGCGTTTCGATTTCATTGCTTGTAATGATCTCTCTGATTTTAATATGCCTCTGGCCTTTGTTCATGTAAGCACCTCTATTTCCAAGCTTATCTGTTCTTTTATGTTATATGATTCTCTGCACATTGTACATGAATGCAGAAAAAAGGAATAATAGCGCCCTATTATTCCGGTACATCTGCTTTTTTTTCTTTTAACGTCTTATGTGCTTCTTCTACAACGCGCATGATCTCTTCTTCCGGCAGCTCCTGGCCTTCCTGTCCCTCTCCCGGCCAATGCAAATGAAGGAGAAACTCAATATTTCCGTCTCCTCCCGTGATTGGAGAAAATGACAAGCCTTTACAGATATAGCCTTCAGCGGCAGAAAAACTGATCATTCGCTTGAGCACATCAGCATGCACTTTAGGATCTCTGACAATCCCTTTTTTGCCGACGGATTCCCGTCCCGCTTCAAACTGAGGCTTAACTAGAGCCATGCAGTCGCTGCCCGGTACGAGTAAAGTCCTTAGGACAGGCAGGATGAGCCGCAGTGAAATAAAGGACACATCAATTGTGGCAAACTCCGGCATGCCCTTTGTAAAGTCTGCCGGTGTTGCATAACGAAAGTTCGTCCGTTCCATCACGACGACCCGTTCATCCTGTCTAAGCTTCCATGCAAGCTGATTATAGCCTACATCCACAGCGTATGACTGTTTAGCTCCATTTTGCAAAGCGCAGTCCGTAAAACCGCCGGTGGAGGAGCCAATATCAATCATAATTTTATCTTTGACAGAGACGGGAAATTCCTTCAACGCTTTTTCGAGCTTTAAGCCGCCCCTGCTCACATACCTCAGCGGGTTTCCTTTGACAGTTAACGGAAGGTCGCGGTCAATTTTTTCTCCAGGCTTGTCCAAGCGGTTTTCGTTTGAATAGACGATCCCCGCCATAATGGCTCTTTTGGCTTTTTCACGCGTTTCCGCCAGCCCTCTTTCCACTAATAATACATCTAATCGTTCTTTCTTTGACGTCATGATCCAATTCCTTTGTGTGTCTTTGGCGGCATCAGTAATCTAATACGATTTGCCACCTGCTGTTTTGTCAGTCCAATTTCCTCAAGAAGCGCTGTTACACTTCCGTGTTCAATAAACCGATCAGGTATACCCATTCTGTCGATCGGAGTATGATATTCCCCTTGATCATGAGCGAATTCTAAAATCGAGCTTCCGAAACCGCCTTCTAAGACCGCTTCTTCAATTGTTAAAATTGGCAAGCCTTCTTTTAGGATACTCTTCATCATCTTTTCATCAATCGGCTTAATAAAACGCGCATTCACAACGCGCACGGAAAGGCCTTCTTTCTGCAGCTCTTCGGCTGCTTCAATCGCCATTTCGATTGTTGTGCCGAATGTTAAGATGACAGCATCGTTCCCCGGACGCAGCACCTCCCACGTACCGATCGGAATCGTTTTCAACTGTTCATCCATTTTTACGCCGAGTCCGTTTCCGCGCGGAAAACGCATCGCTATCGGGCCTTCGTCATAGCTAAGTGCTGTATGAACCATGTGCTGGCCTTCATTTTCGTCTTTCGGCATCATTAAGACCATGTTTGGAATGTGGCGCATAAACGCAATATCAAACACGCCTTGATGTGTCTCTCCATCAGCGCCAACGAGTCCTGCACGGTCAATTCCAATAAACACATTGGCGTTTTGGCGGCAGATGTCATGGACAACTTGGTCATATGCCCTTTGCAGGAAGGTTGAGTAAATCGCCAAAAACGGCTTCATACCCTGCATTGCCATAGCTGCCGCCATCGTTGCGGCATGCTGTTCTGCGATTCCTACGTCGAACATCCGGTCAGGGAATTCCTTTGCGAAACCTTCAAGCTTTGAACCGACAGGCATAGCCGGCGTAATGGCTACAATGCGTCCGTCCTCGCGCGCCATTCGCTGCACAGTTCCGCTGACAAGACCGCTCCACGAAGGAGCTGCGGCTTTCGGCTTTACAAAGTCACCGGTATTAATTTTATATGGTCCGGTACCATGCCATGTCCCAATCGTATCGGTCTCAGCCGGTTTGTACCCCTTCCCTTTTTTCGTGATGACATGCAGAAGAACAGGGCCTTTCGTTTTTTTGGCGTATTGAAGATTCTCAATCAGCTCATGATAAGAATGTCCGTCCACTGGGCCCAAATACGTAAAACCGAGCTCCTCGAAAAACATTCCGGAGACGAGCATGTATTTCAGGCTGTCTTTGACTCGTTCCGCCGTGGCGGCAAGCTTGCCCCCAACTGCCGGAATCTTTTTAAATAAGTATTCAAGCTCATCTTTAACCCACTGGTATTTCCCCGCAGTACGGAGCCGTCCGAGCATAGAGTGAATGGCACCGACATTCGGCGCAATACTCATTTCATTATCATTAAGGATGACAATCATGTCTTTTTTCTCGTCGCCGATGTGGTTAAGGGCTTCGAGCGCCATTCCGCCGGTCAGCGCGCCGTCACCAATGATCGGAATAATATATTCATCCGTTCCTTTAATATCACGGGCAGCTGCCATTCCCATCGCGCCTGACAGAGAAGTCGAGCTGTGCCCGGTTTCCCAAACATCGTGCTCGCTTTCACTCCGCTTTGGAAATCCGCAAAGCCCTTTGTACTGGCGAAGCGTCGCAAATTCTTTTCCGCGTCCTGTCAGCAGCTTATGGACATACGATTGATGGCCTACATCCCATAAAAATTTGTCTTTCGGGCTGTTAAATTCCTTATGCAAAGCAATAGTAAGCTCTACGACACCTAAGTTTGGGCCGATGTGGCCGCCGGAAGCGGATAAACTTGTAATTAAAAACTGACGGATTTCATCACTTAATTTCTCTAATTCATCAATGGACATGTTTTTTAAAAACGACGGGTCCTGTATTGATAAAAGATCCAAAGCGGATCAACTCACTTTCAGCATGAATTTCTGCAATAATACATGTCTTTTGCATGCCGAGCTGACAATAATCTCAGACATAAAAAAAGACAAACGCGCTTTTCCTTTTCATTTTTCATATAAACTGCTTACATTTTACCATATCTCGTGCAGCCGCTTCAAATTAGGATCGTTTTAGTGATCTCTTGCCGCAATTAAATCACAAAGCTCATATAAAAGGTCTTTTTGAAGAGAGAGTCCGCCGATCAATCGCTTCGCCTCTTTTATATGAACATCCAATTTATGTTTGGCCCCTTCCAATGAAAGAAGCGACGGGTATGTCGATTTGTCATTTGTGGTATCCGAGCCGACACGTTTGCCGATTTTCTCTTCACTGCCTTCTAAATCTAAAATATCGTCTCTGATTTGAAATCCGATTCCAATGTGGCTGCTGAAGGTACGCAGTGTTTCAATGTCTTCCTCAGGCGCATCAGCCAAAATAGCACCGGCGATTACACAAAAGCCAAGGAGCTTGGCAGTTTTCCGTTCATGAATGGATTCGAGCTCTTCAAGCGTGACTTGTCGGTTTTCCGCTTCCATATCAGCTACTTGCCCACCGACCATGCCTTCGGTGCCTGCCGCTGAAATCAGTTCATTCACAAGCCGCAGGCGCTTTTCTGCTGACACCTCGTCTGACACGTGGGAGGTAATCAGCTTAAAGCTTTCTGTGAGCAACCCGTCACCCGCTAATACTGCCGTCGCTTCACCAAACACTTTATGGTTTGTCGGCTTCCCACGGCGCAAATCGTCATCATCCATGCATGGAAGATCATCATGAATTAACGAATACGTGTGAATCATTTCGACAGCACAGCCCACCGGAATGCCGTCTTTTTCGCTTTTTCCATATGCGTTTAAAACAGCCAGTACAATCAGAGGCCGCAACCGCTTTCCGCCGGCCTGTAGAGAATACAGCATAGACTTCTTTAATGAGTCCGGCATATCAAGCTTTTCTGTATAGACAGAAAGCTGATTTTCAATTGTTTTTTTCCGGTCCGCCAGAAAGCTCGTTAATTTATTTGTCACCTTCGTCTTCCTCCTGAACACTGAAAGGTGCCAGTTCGCCGTCTTCTTTTAAAATGAAGTCCATTTGCTTTTCGACTTTTTGCAGCTTTTCATGGCACATTTTTGACAGAGCCATGCCTTCTTGGAAATAGTTAATGGCTTGCTCTAGAGGCACATCTCCCTCTTCAAGCTTTGATACAATGCTCTCAAGCCCTTTCATCGCTTCTTCAAATGTCATGTTTTCATTTTTTTTCACGTCTGTCATTTTTCTTCCCCTCTCTTTTCTAATACTTCACAGGTCAGCACGCCATCCTTCAGCTTGACTTCAAGCCGGTCCTGCTCTTCTATTTGACTGACACTTTTAATGAGTTTATCTTCTTTATAAGCCAAGCTGTATCCTCTCTCCATCACTTGAAGAGGACTTAGTGCATTCAGCTTGCCAAGAACGGTTTGAAATTGGGAATGCAGCTGCTTCATTTGGATATTCATATTTTTTCTCAGCTGATTTGTTTGTTCCTGGTATCGTGTTCTTGCTTGTTTCAGCTGTTCATGAGGATGCAGTGCCTCTAATCTGTACGTTTCACGCTCCAGCTGTCTGCTTTTCCGATCTAAAAGAGCGGTCAGCTGTGCTTGAAACTGCTGGTACGCGAGGTCAAACTGCTGCTCTTTTTGGGCATACAAACGCTTTGGAAAACGAAAGGCATAGGACGATTGCAGCGTTTGTATCCGTTCTTTTTTCTGGCCGAGATGCTGCTGCATTGCTCTTGTCATTCTGACTTCCGCTGTTTTTGTCCGTTCGATTAAATCAGTGGTATGAGGCACAGCAATCTCAGCTGCTCCTGTCGGCGTCGCAGCTCTGATATCGGCGACAAAATCACTGATCGTAAAATCCGTCTCATGTCCGACTGCCGATATAATCGGAATATTGGAAGCAAAGATGGCGCGTGCTACAATTTCTTCATTGAATGCCCACAGTTCTTCTATCGAACCGCCGCCTCTCCCGACAATTAATACGTCGCAAATCTCTTTTTCATTTGCCTCTTCAATGCGCGTAACGATGGATCTGCTCGCATTTTCACCTTGTACGAGCGCTGGAAGAACAATGACTTTTACAAGGGGATATCTTCTTTTTAGAGTTGTAATAACGTCTCTGACAGCGGCACCCGTTGGAGATGTCACAACCCCGATTGTGGCTGGAAATGCGGGGATTTGTTTTTTGTAGCGGTCGTCAAATAAACCTTCTCCGGCAAGCTTCTTTTTTAATTCTTCGTACGCTAAATAAAGCGCTCCAACCCCGTCAGGCTGCATTTCTTTGGCATATAATTGATAGTTTCCGCTCGGTTCATATACGGAAATTCCGCCTCTTACCAGCACTTTCATTCCGTTTTCAGGTTTAAAAGGCAGACGCTCGCTTTGTCTCGCGAACATCACCGACTGCATTCTTGCGTTTTCGTCTTTTAAAGTGAAATAAATATGCCCTCGTGTGTGTATCTTTACATTCGACAATTCGCCTTTAATCCAAATATTTTCAAGGTGAGGATCTACATCGAATTTTCGTTTTATATACTTTGTCAGCGCTGAGACGGTCACATACGCTGCTTCACCCATGTCTAAAAACTCCTCTCCTAAGCATTCCTGCACCATAACTAAAGAAAACCCGCCCTGGCTTTAGGAGCCTGAAGAAGCGGGTATCGTGCTCATATTCAAGGCGGGCAAACATTTCGCCTGTGAATATCTCCAATTATCTATGATAACGTACGTTTCGCAGATTTAACAGTATTATGCGCAAGCATCGTGATGGTCATCGGACCTACTCCGCCCGGAACCGGCGTGATGAAGGACGCTTTTTCCTTTGCCCCTTCAAATTCAACGTCTCCGCAAAGCTTTCCGTTTTCCAGACGGTTAACGCCGACGTCAATGACAACAGCGCCCTCTTTGATCTGGTCTGCACTGATGAAGTTGGCTCTGCCGACTGCCACCACCAGGATGTCCGCTTTTTTCGTATGTTCAGTAATATTTTCTGTTCTTGAATGACAGTAAGTAACCGTCGCGTTTTCATTTAATAAAAGCTGGCCGACAGGTTTGCCGACAATGTTGCTTCGGCCGACTACAACAACCTCTTTACCGGAAAGGTCAATATTGGTTTTCTTCAAAAGCTCAACAATTCCATGAGGCGTGCAAGGAAGAAACGTATCTTCGCCAAGCAGCATTTTCCCTACGTTTAACGGATGAAAACCGTCTACATCTTTATCAGGGGAGATACGTTCGATCACCGCTTTTTCAGAAATATGGTCTGGGAGCGGAAGCTGAACGAGAATGCCATGAAACTCAGGGTCTTGGTTATATTGATCAATAATGGAAAGCAGTTCAGCTTCTGTGAGGCTGCTGTCAAATTGATCGAGCTTGAAATTCATTCCCATTGTTTCTGCCGCTTTTTTCTTTCCTCGCACGTAAGAGTGAGAAGCAGGATCATCTCCAATCAAAATAACCGCCAGTCCGGGAGTGACGCCTTGCTTTTTAAGCTCTTCTACCTCTTTTGCCAATTGTTCGCGTTTTTCTCTAGCCGTTTCTTTTCCGTCGATGATTGTTGCAGTCATTTTCTTTCCTCCTATGATTGTTCAATATCAGATTTAATGTTAGAAAGAACCCCGTTTACAAACTTTGTCGCTTTGTCATCACCAAACCGTTTTGCCAGCTCAATCGCTTCGTTCATGGAGACATTCACCGGAATGTCTTCGGCATATGCCATTTCATATGCTGCCAGGCGCAAAATTGCACGGTCAACATTGGCAATCCGATCGAGCTTCCAATTCACCAGATGCTTGGAGATCATTTCATCCAGCTGGTCTTGGTGTTCCAATACCCCGTGTACAAGCTGTTCAAAGAAAGGATCTGTTTTTTCTTCATCCAGTGCGTGTTCTATGGCTTCATTCACTGCAATATCGCTGACATCAATTTGAAATAGTGCCTGCAAAGCTTTTTCTCTTGCTGTTCTTCTTTTCATTTTCTTTCTCCTTTGATCCTCTTTATCCGCTTGTCGTTAAGCCACAAAGAGATCATAACATATTTTTTTCGTATCCGCATATTGAAATCAAGGTTTTTTTACCCTATTACCGAATATTTTCACACACCTTAATATGATTATTCGGATTTCACGTTCATGAAGAAACTCGGCTATGTAAGCCGGCTTTCTTCATGCTTTGAAATAAAGGGTAACGTGTAAAAAAACCAAAGGGCCGCCCTCCCCTTGGTTTCGTGTTAAGCCATTTACATTTCTTCGTCGATTTGGACTTCTTGGGCTTTTGTGTCAAATTGAATGCCGACGATGTGAATATTGATCTCGTTAATCGAAAGAGACGTCATATTTAATAAGGTTTGACGAATGTTTTCCTGAACGGATGCTGCAACTTTCGGAATCGAAACGCCAAATGTAACGACACAGTATACATCGATCGTAATTCCGTCTTCCGCCAGGTCGACTTTGACACCTTTGCCATGATTCACTTTGCCAAAGCGCTCAACGACGCCTGTCGCAAAGTTTCCGCGCATTTCGGCAACCCCATCAACTTCTGATGCTGCAATGCCGGCAATGACCTCAATGACCTCCGGTGCAATCTCAACCTTACCCAAATGCGTATCTTCGTGATCCATTTTAAGCAAGCTGTTGTCTTTCATTCAATTCACCTCCGTAAAAATTATGAGCCCATTACATCATATGTTTCTAAAAATTTCGTATTAAACTCTCCGCTCACAAATGTTTCGTGTTCAAGCAGTTTTAAATGGAAAGGGATTGTTGTCTCAATGCCTTCGATGACGAATTCGCTCAATGCGCGCTTCATGCGGGCAATCGCTTCATCCCTCGTTTTTCCGTATGTGATGACCTTTGCAATCATGCTGTCATAGTACGGTGGGATGGAATAGCCAGGGTACGCAGCTGAATCGACACGGACACCAAGACCGCCAGGAGGCAGGTACATTTTAATTTCACCAGGTGACGGCATGAAATTTTTACTTGGGTTTTCTGCGTTGATTCGGCATTCGATGGCCCAGCCTTCAAATTCAACATCCTCTTGCTTGAGGCTCAGTTCCATTCCTGATGCCACTTTGATTTGTTCCTTGATCAGGTCAGTTCCCGTCACCATTTCTGTGACTGGGTGCTCTACCTGAATTCTCGTGTTCATTTCCATGAAGTAATAGCGCTGTTCATTGTAGTCATAGATAAATTCAACTGTTCCAGCACCTGTATAGCCAACCGCTTTTGCAGCCTTTACCGCTGCATCTCCCATTTGCTCCCTGATTTCTGAATCAAGGGCAGGAGATGGTGATTCTTCCAAAAGCTTTTGCAGGCGTCTTTGGATCGAGCAGTCGCGTTCGCCCAAATGGATCGTATTTCCGTAGTTATCAGCAAGCACTTGGATCTCAACGTGGCGAAAATCTTCTATGTATTTTTCGATGTATACACCTGGATTTCCGAATGCAGTTGCCGCTTCCTGCTGTGTAATCTTAATGCCATTAATCAGTTCCTCTTCAGTGCGGGCAACCCTAATTCCTTTTCCGCCTCCGCCTGCGGTGGCTTTTATAATTACAGGATACCCAATTTCATTAGCAAGCGAAACCGCTTCTTCCACATTTTCTATAATTCCCTGTGAACCCGGTACGATTGGCACGCCGGCCTGTTTCATCGTTTCCCGCGCAACGTCTTTTGTTCCCATTTTTGAAATGGCGTCAGCGCTCGGGCCGACAAACGTGACATTCACTTCTTCACATAATTCAGCGAAATCAGCATTTTCAGCTAAAAATCCGTATCCCGGATGAATGGCGTCCGTGCCAGTCAGCTTTGCAACACTCACAATATTTGTAACGTTTAAATAGCTGTCTTTTGATGCTTTCGGTCCGATACAAAAAGCTTCATCGGCCATTTGAACATGAAGGGCATCTTTATCAGCTTCTGAATAAACAGCGACAGTCTCAATTCCGAGCTCTCTGCAGGCTCTGATGATTCTGACAGCAATTTCTCCTCTGTTGGCGATCAATAGCTTTTTAATCATGTTCAGTCTCCTTACTCCGCTTTTACAAGAAATAGAGGTTGTCCGTATTCGACCAGCTGGCCGTTTTCTACTAATACTTCAACGATTTCGCCTTTCACTTCTGCTTCGATTTCGTTGAAAAGCTTCATTGCTTCTACAATGCAGACAACTGTGTTTTCATTTACTTTTGAACCGGCTGTTACATACGGGCCAGCTTCCGGTGATGAAGAAGCATAAAATGTTCCTACCATTGGTGAAGTGATTTTATGCAGATTCTCATCTTGCTTTGGTGCTTCTTGGGCAGGTGCCGCTGCTTGCTGCGCTTGCGGCTGAACTGCCTGCGGAGCCTGTGCTTGTACAGGTGCTGCCGGTGCCTGCTGCATGACTTGAACCGTGCCTGCTTCGTGTTTTTTCAGTTTTAAGGATACACCTTCATTTTCATATACGAATTCGTCAATTGTAGACTCGTCAATTGCTTTAATCAGCTCGTGGATTTCTTTGATATTTAACATTCAATCGCACTCCTATGTATGAAATTTCTTTTTTATAGGTTACTACTAAAAGTACATACTATGTTCATCTTACAGGAGCGGACTTTTGAATTCAACTCTAATATGACAGCAACGCAAAAAGCCCGCTTGTTTAGCGGGCTTCTTTTTCCTCTTTCTTACTTGGATGGTTCAAATGTGACAGCGACATCTTTCATTGTTTTGATTTCTTTTGCCACAAGGTCTATAATGGCTGTCGCCTTCGATTTGGAGTGTTTGTCTGATTTGACTGTAATATTGATTTTATCTCCTTCAGCATTAACAAGCGCATCCTCGTAACCTTGTGTTTTAATCAGCGTTTCAAGCTGTTTTTCTGTTCCTTCCACTTCACTGAGAGCCGTCATTTTATCGTATGCTTCGCTTTTCTCCTTGGCTGTTGCATCATCGCTTGACACAATGGCATTCAGCTCTTCTCTTTCTTTGCTTCTGGCATCTTCTAAATCAAGACGGTACGTTGTAAACAGATCATCATCGGCTGTTTCCGTAACAACAGTTCCTTTTTCACTGGCTTCAGCGGATGTTTCCTTGTCTGCTGATGAATCTTTCGTTCCCTTTGTTCCATCTTCTTTTCCTTTTTCAGTTTCTGTACCGCTTTTTTCCTTCGTGTCTTGCTTGGCAGGCGCTTTTTCAGTTGCGACCTCTCCGCTGTCAGACGCGCTTTTTTCACTTTGCATCTGCACGGCGTTTTTGCTTTCCGGCGACATGATATAGTAGACGCTTAACACCACGACAAGACTGAGCATTGTTAATAGCCAAACGGTTTGTTTTTTAAGCATTTATGAATCCTCCTTTATTTTTTTAGGGGCAACCGCAACCCGGTGGCTTGGAACATCCAGGACCCGTGTCACCGCTTCGATAATGGTTTGTTTTATTTGAACGTTGTCCACTCCTTGAGCAACAACGAGTACACCGCGTATATCAGGTTTTTTCGTTTGGACGACGACAGGTGTTTCTTTATCGCCGTTTTTGATCATGACGATTTCTTCCTCCGATGTTTGGTCTGTAACGCTTCTTGTTCCGCCTTCTTTGTCAGTTTCTTCGGTGGTTGTATTTTTGTTTGATTTGTTTTTTTCGTATACTTTCAGCGACGTTGCATCTACATTCACGACAACCGAGACATCGTCCACACCAATGATTGTTTCAAGGATTTCTTTCAGCTGATTTTCGTATTCTTTTTCATAGTCATCGATCGAGTCTTTAGGTTTATCAGATTTTGAGGCTTTAAACACTTCAGCTGTTTTCTCTTTGCTGTCTGCGGAATGTTGTGATGATACGGCCGTTATCGTTTTGGCGTTTTCAGTTTTCTCAGGTGAAGAAAACAGCTGGCTGACAAGCATAAAGGAAACTCCGAGAACAAAAACGAATAGAAAGTAATGATATTTGGTCAGCTTCGGCTTTTCGCCGTCCTTCGTTTGTCCCGGAAGAAACTGCTTTTTCAATACATTCCATAATCCGTTTTTATTCATTGCCGACACTCTCCCCGCCTTCCATATGAACCGTAATTTTCTCACTTCCGATTTCCCAAATGTCCGCGAGCTGCGTTTGTATCTGTTTGGCTTCTTTTTGTTCGGCTGCTTCTTTTGTTACGTATGCATGATCTGTATCAATGTGGACCGGCGCGACCGTTTGGACCGTTTTTTCAGAAGACGGGGCCATATACACGCTGATTGTTTTAATATCCTCTTCTGAATCTACCTTTTCTCCTGCCGTGAGTTTGATGCGGCCTACTTTATATTCATCATGACTGAATCTCTCCTCCGCTTTCTTTTTTAGTTGGACAGCCATTTCTTCTAGAATATATGCGCGCTGGGAAGCTTGTATTTCTATTTTTTTTGAATTGATTTGATTTTTTATGTCGGCAGACTCTGACTGCCCGTTTTTTGTGAGGTATTCAAAGATGACTTCGGGGTCTGTCTTGAAAAGTTTAAAAATCGGCGTAAGCATGACGACAATCAAGAGCAGGCTGACTACCATTTTTGCGTACTTTTGCATGCTGGAGCTCGGCAGCAGCATATCAATCACAATTGCAAATAGGATAAACAACACGATGGTGGTAAGCCATTCCGTTAAAAAACTCATTCGCCTGCCTCCTTCATTTCATCATCATCGTGAGGTTTCCGGCTGTGATTATGACAGTAAGGCTTAAAAAAAACATGAGAGACACAATGGCGAGAGCTGCAAAAATATAAATGACGCTTTTGCTGATGACGTCGAGGCAGGTGATGACGGGCCCGCCTCCTAGCGGCTGAAGAATCGCGGCTGCCAGCTTATAAATAAAAGCGAGGGAAAGCACTTTGATTGCCGGAAATGCCGCGATACAGATCAAAATAGCGACACCGAGAATCCCTACCGTATTTTTCAGCAGTAAAGAGGCGCTGATTACTGTATCTGTTGCGTCTGTAAACATTCGGCCAAGCACAGGAATAAAATTTCCGGTTATAAATTTAGCCGTCCTGAGCGTAATGCCGTCTGTCACTGCAGCTGAGGCTCCCTGAACAGAGATGACGCCGAGAAAGATGGTAAGAAAAACAGCCAGTGCTCCGATGGCGATATTTCTGAGCAGGTTGGCCAGCTGCGTTACTTTGTATTGTTCAGTCATCGTGCTGACAATGCTCAGAATCGCTGATAAAAAAATCAGCGGCATGACGATATTCTGAATCAAGAGACCGCTCGTGTTCATCAGGAAGAGGATAACAGGATGAAAGAAGGCAGCAGATACAGCTCCGCCTGAGGAAGCCAAAAGCGCCAAGAGGAGCGGAATGAGCGCCAGGATAAAGCTGGTCATCGTCTGAATCGCCTCAGTTGCATAGTTAATTGCCACATGAAAGCTATTAAGCGCAAGGATAATCAGCACCATGTACACAATTGAGTAAGCGACCTTACTGACGGTGCTTTGCTGAAAAGCATTTTGCAAAAGCTGCAGAATGACGCAAAAAATCGTGAGCAAAATCAATGTGCCCAGCAGCTTTCCGTTGGCAAGCACTTCATGAAACAAATAAGAAAAGAGAGCTTTCAGCCATTCTTGCGGTGAGAATGATTTATCGCCATTGATAAACTCCATTAAGCTGCCTTTTTGGCTTTCCGGCAGCAGTCCGCCGTATTCTGTCATAATGTCATTCCAAAATTCCCCGATCTTATCTGTTTCAAGCGAGGCTGCTGTCCTTTCCGCTAATTGCTCGGCTGTTTCAGCATGGTCTTCCGTTTGTTCTGCATTACCAGCTGCTTGTACAATTTCTGCACGGCCTGCTATGATCAGCACGGCCAAAAGCAAAACCCATTGAAAGCGCTTCAATCTACCACCTCCTTTCGGTTATGACATAGAAGGTATAAGTCCGAGAATCGTTTCGATAATGACGGTTAAAATAGGCACAGCCATTACGAGTATTAAAATTTTCCCCGCCAATTCTATTTTCGAGGCGATGGCTCCTTGACCGGCATCTTTTGTGAGCTGTGCCCCGAATTCAGCAATATAGGCGATTCCGATAATCTTTAAAATGGTTTCAACATAGACCATGTTGACATTTGCATTAATCGCAATTTTTTCTATCATTCGAATAATGTCGTAGATTTGGTCTACCAAATAAAGAAAAATGGCACATCCGGCAAAAACGACGATTAAAAACGCAAAAGTCGGCTTTTGTTCTTTTACAATTAAAGAAAGGAAGGTGGCGATCAGCCCTAAACCTACAATTTGAACAATGTCAATCTGCAAGCCCCCCTATCCTTGGAATAAAAACACAGCTTTTATCTTTTTAAATAGGTCATCTACAATCGTGGCGACCATAAATAAAATATAGATAAAACCTAACAGCGTCACCCACTGAGCATATTCTTTCTTGCCCATCTGATCCAATATCGTGTGTAAAAAAGCGACCACGATTCCCACTCCGGCGATTTGAAATATGACATTCACGTCTACTCCCATTTTATTTTTGCTCCCCTCACGTTTACATCAATAGAAGAATGAGTAACAAGCCCGCTAAAAAGCCCAAACTTTTTATCATCTTTTCATTTTTCGCTTGCGCCTGCTCAGCATCCGCTTCAGAGGCTTCCAAATGTGACAGCGCCAGCTTGATGTGCTTTTGCTGAGAGATTCGATCATGAATCCCGAGCGTCTCGCCAAACTGCTTCAGCACTTCGTATTCGCTTTTTTTCAAAGACAGGGTATCCCATACCTTCTTTAAGCTTTGCTCCCACGCCGTTTTCGCGGAATCACTTCCCTTGTCCAGCTGATCACTGAATGCGGAAAAAAGAGCTGAAACAGGCTGTGCGAGCTGTTTGGCAATCTGCTGTGAAGCAGTATGAAGCGGTGTATGGCCGTACATGATTTCAGCCTCGAGGGATTGAAGCGCCGCACGCAGCTGGCGGATTTGCCGCGGCCGTTCTGTATAAATCTTCGCCATCTCAAAACCTGTCCATGTTGTCGCTACCACAATGAATACAGCGCCCAGCAGCTTCAGCATGTTTTCACGCCCGTCGTCCTAGACAGCACATTTCCGTCTTTGTCATAAATTTGGCTCACTGTGCCCGGCCCTTTTGCTCTTGATAATTCCAAATAGCGGTCAAAGGCTCTTTCTTCCCACAAACGCTTCAATGAAGGCCGCTTCATCAGGTCGGATATACTCCAGCCATGCGCCGATACGATTACTGAAACACCGGCATGCAGCGCCTCCAGAAGTGCATCTGTATCTTCCATACGCCCGATTTCATCGACAATCATCACCTCAGGGCTCATGGATCGAATCATCATCATCAGCCCTTCAGCTTTTGGACAGGCGTCTAACACGTCAATTCTCTGACCAAATTGATGCTGCGGAATACCGCGAAGACATCCGGCAATTTCTGACCGTTCATCGACGATTCCTGTCTTTACGGGCAGCATGGGTTTTTTGCCGGTGCTTGAGAGCCTCGCAAGGTCCCGGAGAAGTGTTGTTTTGCCGGTTTGGGGCGGTCCGATAATCAGCGTATTCAGCCAGCTGCTTTGATATAAGTATGGAAGCAGCGGCTCCGCAATCCCCAGCTTTTGCCGGGCAATTCGTATATTAAAAGATGCGATGTCACGGAGGCCTTTCACACCTCCGTTTTCCGTAATGACTCTGCCCGCCAGTCCGACTCTGTGGCCGCCTCTGATCGTGACATACCCTTTCTTCAGCTCTTCTTCAAGTGTATACATACTATAGTTGCTGAGCCGGCTCAGGATCAGATGGGCATCCTCGGCCGTGCCCGCATAGGACAAATACACAGGTTGTCCTCTTCGAATCAACTCAACAGGGCGGTTGATCCGAATTCTGACTTCTTCGATTTCCAGCCATTGTTGTTCCGGTATTTCAGAAAGGGCGTTTTTCATGGATTCAGGGAGAACCTCAGCGATTTCATTCAACAGAGCCTCCTCCTTTCTACCGATTGGCTTCTTTAAAATGTATGATGTGAGGCAGACTTTATGACAAGCCTCTCTTTATTTATGAACACCCGCCAAAATCAAGACAACACCCGTAAAAATCAGAATCAGCTTTGCATACGAAAGCTGCCCGGCAATTTGGTAGATTCCGACAGTCATCGTAATGATAAAAATCAACGGACCGACAATAGCGAGAATGCTGTTAACCACAACCGCCTTCCGGACATCGTTGGTCACAAGCATGACAATTGCTGCCGTCAGCTCAATCATAGAGGATAAAACTCGTAATCCCGCCATTGTTAAAACAGTAGAATTGATATTTCCAAGTAAAAATTTCATAGCACTCTCCCAACCTCCCATTTTTTTATATGATATGCTCTAGCTTGCTGAAGTAGTCTTGTCATTTTCGTATAAAAGAAAGATTCTGTTTTTGGGCACAAAAAAAGCCTGCTCCCATTTGGGAACAGACTTCTTTTTTTCTTTCTATGCTCTTGAAACGTAAGAACCGTCTGATGTATTGACAACAAGTGTGTCGCCTTCATTCACAAAGAACGGCACGTTTACAACAAGCCCGGTTTCAGTTTTCGCAGGTTTTGTACCGCCTGACGCTGTATCACCTTTAATACCAGGTTCAGTTTCAACAACTTTCAGCTCAACTGTGTTTGGAAGTTCGATACCAAGTGTTTCATCCTGGTACATCATGATATGCACAGACATGTTTTCTAGCAGGTATTTTAATTCTTCTTCGATTTGAGTTGCGCTCAGTTCAAGCTGCTCATAAGAAGAAGTATCCATAAATACGTGCTGATCTCCGTTTGCATATAGATATTGCATTGTTTTGGTTTCGATTTGCGCTTTCGCTACTTTTTCACCAGCGCGGAATGTTTTTTCCTGAATCGCGCCAGTGCGAAGGTTGCGGAGTTTAGAGCGGACAAATGCCGCACCTTTTCCAGGTTTTACGTGCTGGAAGTCAACGACGCGCCAAATGCCGCCATCTACTTCAATTGTTAATCCTGTACGGAAATCGTTAACTGAAATCATGTTTAATGTCCTCCTATATTCCAATCACAAAATAATAAGTTCTTTTGGGGAATGGGTGATTGTCCGGTTGCCGTTTTCTGTAATCACGATGTCATCTTCAATACGGACACCGCCTGTTTCTGGTATGTAAATGCCCGGCTCCACTGTGACCACCATACCCGGTTCAAGGATAGCTGAAGATCTGACGGATAATCCCGGCGATTCATGAACTTCCATGCCGAGCCCGTGCCCGGTTGAATGGCCGAAATAGTCACCGTAGCCTTTTGCAGCAATATGATCCCTTGTGAGGGCGTCAGCCTCTTTTCCTGTCATTCCCGGCTTAATATGTGCGACGCCAAGCGCCTGAGCATCAAATACAACCTGATAGATCTCCTTCAATTGATCACTGGGCTGACCTACAGCGACCGTCCGGGTAATATCAGAACAATATCCTTTATAATAAGCGCCAAAATCAAGCGTAACAAGGTCTCCGCTTTCAATCAGTTTGTCACTGGCCACACCGTGCGGAAGGCTCGAACGAAGGCCTGAGGCGACAATCATATCAAAAGAAGAGCTGTCTGCTCCCTGGCTTCTCATATAAAACTCCAGCTCATTGGCAACAGCGATTTCAGAAATGCCGGGTTTCATAAACGTCAAGATATGTCTGAAGGCATCATCTGCAATCTTCGCAGCTTCCTCTAATATCTTAATCTCTTCACTAGACTTAATCAAGCGCAACTTTTCCACGGATTCAGCCACAGGCACTAATTCGGCATCACTGATAACGGCGCTGTATGAAGCGTAAGTGCCATATGTCATGCTGTTCTGTTCAAAGCCGAGACGCTTGATGCCAAACGATTCAACAGTGTCGGCAGTGGTCTGAATCAAGCTGCCGCCATGTTCAATGATCTCAAAACCCTTTACCTGAACCTTCGCCTGCTCAGTATAACGAAAATCCGTAATAAACGCTGCTTTGTCACCCGATATAACAGCCAAACCCGCTGAACCTGTAAACCCTGTCATATAGCGTACATTCGTGCTGCTTGTAACCAGCATGCCGTCAATTCCCAGCTGTCCAAACAGGTTTCTTAATTTCTCTAGCTTCATCTTGATTCTCCCCCTTGCTGGCTTAATAAGTAGCGAACAGCAAGCTTGTAGCCTTCAGCTCCAAGACCGACAATCTGCCCTTTCGCAACAGGAGCGATAACCGACTGATGCCTGAATTCTTCCCTGGCGTATAAGTTTGATAAATGCACCTCTACCACAGGAAGACTGATGCTTGAAACAGCATCCCTGATCGCATAGCTATAATGACTCAGGGCGCCGGGGTTCAGAACAATCCCGCTGTATTGCTCCTCAGCCTCATGTATCGCATCTATCAAATCACCTTCGTGATTAGACTGGAAGAAAGTGAGCTGGATATGTAAGGCTTCAGCAAACTGAAAAAGATCTGTTTCAATATCGGTCAGTGTCTGGCGGCCGAATACTTCAGGCTCACGACTCCCAAGCCGGTTAACATTCGGTCCGTTTAAAATCAAAAAATGAGGCACATAATCTCTCCTTTTCGCGAGGGTTTCTCATGTAAAAAATGTTCACTTCTCGTGAACATTTTATCATACTGGAAAAGGATTATACACTATTCTCTATGCATTCCCAGCGCACGTGCAAGCTTTTCCGAATTCAGCTCATTGTATTCAAATGAAATGGAATACCCGACAAACAGCCCGTAAAGCAAATAAATGCAAATGGTCGTAATAATTGTATCTGATGTCAGTTCGGTCACCGTGCGCACATCTGGAAAAATCGGATTAAAAACAAAAAACACGAGCAGCCAAAGCACCAAGCCGTATAAAATACCCGGCCACATTGTTTTTAAACGTTTCAATAGAAGAAAATAAAGAAACGCTGCGCCAATTGAAATTACTCCAATCAAAATGATGCTGATTACCGTTCCCAGCCCATGTTTTTTCCACTCTCCGAGCACAAACGGCTGCAATATCATATTCGGGCTGATTTCGGAAAAATGAAACAAGTATGCGATATAAGCAACGAAACTCCAAAGTACGCCTCCGCAAAAACCTGTTGCCGCCACTCTGCCGGCCATTGAAACAGGCGGCTTTTGCTTCTCATTCAATTCTTCATTTTGTTCTGTATCTTTTTCGCTTGTCATCATGGCACCTCCAGTTAAAGTGTGCCCAAAAAATGAAATGTCAATAAAAAAGCTCACACTTTTTGACAGCTGCGAGTAAAATTTGAAAATAAAGGGTATAATGCATGTAGAAAAAGCAAGGCTATGGCAATTTTTTCAGCCTGTCAATCTAGAGGTTTAGCGCTGTTTCCTGTACAATAGAGTGAAAGGAAATGGTTAGCAATCCTAAGAAATAGGCAGGTTGATAATATGTCAAAACATAAAGTTCCGCCCGCTTACGGCGGGCAGGCTGTTGTGGAAGGCGTTATGTTTGGCGGAAAGCATCATTACGTTACAGCCATCAGAAGAACGGATGGAAGCATTGACTTTTTTAAGCTTCCCCGCAAACACAACCCGAAACTGAACATCGTGAAAAAGATACCGTTTTTACGGGGGATCGCGGCCATTATCGAAGCGAGTGCAAACGGCACAAAGCATTTGAATTTTTCAAGCGAACGTTACGGGCTCGATCCATCTGAAGACGAGACACTTGAGCAGGAAGAAAAAAAATCCTCCGGGCTGTCTATGTATCTCAGCCTCGCAGTTATAGGCGTCCTATCATTTTTGTTCAGTAAATTCGTATTTACATTGGTTCCAGTTTTCTTAGCGGAACTGACAAGGCCGATTTTTTCCTCGGACACGGCGCAAATCGCGGTTGAAAGCCTGTTTAAGTTGATTTTGCTGCTCGGTTACATCTATTTTTTGTCCATGACACCGCTTATTAAAAGAGTGTTTCAATATCATGGAGCCGAACATAAAGTCATAAACTGTTATGAACAGAATTTGCCAATTACTGTGGAGAATGTCCAAAACCAATCTCGGCTTCATTACCGCTGCGGATCAAGCTTTATTTTATTTACGATTATTGTCGGCATGTTTGTTTATTTACTCGTTCCGACAGATCCGCTTTGGCTGCGTGTTATAGATCGTGTCGCACTGATACCGGTCGTGCTTGGTCTATCCTTTGAAGTTCTGCAGCTGACAAACAAAGTGCGTGACATTCCCGGTCTGAAATTACTTGGGTACCCGGGACTTTGGCTTCAGCTGTTAACCACAAAGGAACCTAAGGATGACCAGGTTGAAGTTGCCATCGAAAGCTTTAACGAACTTCTCAGACTCGAAGCATTGTCTGAGCAAAATCAGAAGCCTTCTCACAACGTCATCTAAAATCCGTTGCCCTGCTATTACTTTCGGAGGTGGACAGTTATGAATCATCGTGTACAACCTATTATTGCTGTATTAATTGCGCTGGGAGCGTTCGGTTTCCTCTATGTGCTGGTAACCAATCCCGGAGAAATGGCAAAAATGGCGGTAACCGTCATCGTGGCAGGTATCATTATTTATTTTATTGTGAAATATGTAATGAATCGAAATGCGGGCAGCGAAGGAGCAGCCTTCAAAAAAGCGGCGAAACAATCGCGGCGCCGGATGAAAGAACAAAAAGCAAAACACCGCGCCGGACATAAGGGACGTGTCAGCCACCTGCGAAGCGTTCCGAGCGCCAGCAAGCCTAAACCGATGATTCTCAAGAAAAAAAGCCAGACTCAGCTGACTGTTATAGAAGGGAAAAAAAATAAAAAGAAAAACAGAGCGCTTTTTTAATAGGTCCACTGCTTTAAAAACAGCTCTGTCCGTCTTTTACCTAGCTCAATCAGGGCTAGTTTTTTTTGTTGTGTTAAATGAAAATCAGTGGCCATTACGTCGTCGACAGGGAGAAAAATGATATTTTGTTCATAGCGTGACGCAATGTGCCTTGCGTCATGAGCATCCTTCATCGTTTCAAACAGGGCGCCGAACAGTTCAAAAGCGTTGCGGATATTTTTTTTCGGACGCTCTCTTTCACGCGGCGCAAGTGTGACACCGATCACAGGGCGCTTTCTTTCCTTTGAAAACAGCCAGATTGGAAAATTGCTTAACACGCCTCCGTCGACAACCGTGGCGGTGCCTGTGTCCGTTTTTAATTTTATCGGTTCAAAGAAATACGGGATGCTGCAGCTCATTCTGACCGCTCTGGCAACCGGGAACATATCAGGATTTAACCCGTAACGGGCCAAATCGTCCGGCAAAACAATCATGGTGCCGTTTGTCAAATCAGAAGCAATAAGGCGCAGAGACCCTTTCTGCAAATCGCCGAAAACCCTTATGCCTTTCGCTCTTAACAGATCAGCAATCCATTTTTCTATCGTATCGCCTTTGTATAAGCCAAGACGCCAGTAGATGGACACCCACTGGAGCATCTTTAAGGGGAGAAATGAGTACCTCTGGTCCAGCAATTTCTCTCCGTCCACTTCTTCAATTAAAGCGTGGATTTCCTTACTGGTGTAACCTGACGCAATGAAAGCGGCAATAATGGCGCCGGCGCTTGTACCCGCAACTCTTTTAAAGCGGAAGCCTTTTTCCTCAAGCACTTCATAAGCGCCTGCGAGCGCAATGCCTTTTACTCCTCCGCCGGAAAAAACACCGTCAATATACATCTCATTCCCTCCCCCTCCATCCGATCGTTTATTACCATTTTAAGAAAACACGCGAAGAAATAGACCAACGAATGACGGGTGGCGTCAGCGTATCAAAAAAGACGGCCTCCTTCGAGACCGCCTTTTTACTGATTATGATGTTCTGTTTTCTTTTGGATTGATTTCAGATCTTTTTTACGGGCATCATCTTCTTCAAAATATTGAACAAGATCCCCGATGCGATCAATACTGTTCCAGCTTAAATGATGTTCGATTCCTTCGACATCGTTATATATTTTCTCTTCATCAACACCAATGATTCTTAAAAACTGCTCAAGCAATTCATGTCTGTATACCAGCCGTTTGCCTATTTTTTTCCCTTTAGACGTTAACACGAGACCGCGATATTTTTCATAAATTAAATATTCGTCTTTATCTAGTTTTTGAACCATTTTTGTTACAGAGGAGGGATGGACTGCCAATGCTTCCGCGATATCGGAAACTCGTGCATATCCTTTTTCTTCAATCAGCATATAAATCTGTTCAATATAATCTTCCATACTTGGTGTTGTCATCGAAACCCTCCCAAAAAGCACCTTAACTTTATAAACCATTACAAGTTTACACTAATGAACTTGAAAAAACAAGGATGCTCCGCGGGTCAAAAGCCCTGTTTACCGCTTATAATTCCATTCATCTGAAGCGTACTTTGTTTCAGCCAAGTGATGAACAAAATCAAACTCTTCCTGAGAAAGTTCATATGGCTCCAAATGAATGTTAAGACCTGTTTCAAATCCTTCTTTAAAGGCTTGACGAGCCTCATCCATCGTCACCCGCTTTTCAGTGAGTTCATTAATGGCAACCGCTTTATTTTTGAAATTGCGCTGCATCCGCTCTCTTACTCTTTCACTTGGATATAAGAACAGATCGAACAGCTTGTCCTCATCTAAATCAAGAAGAATGGAGCCATGCTGAAGAATCACGCCTTTTTGTCTCGTTTGCGCGCTTCCCGCTACCTTGCGCCCCTCAACCACTAGCTCATACCACGAAGGCGCGTCAAAACAAACAGATGACCGCGGATTTTTTAAGCTTTCTTTTTCTTTTTCAGTTCTCGGGATGGCAAAGTAAGCGTCCAGACCGAGATTTCTAAAGCCTTGAAGTATGCCTTCTGAAATAACCCGGTAAGCCTCAGTAACAGTCGCCGGCATCTCGGAGTGCTCTTCCGAAACAATTACGCTGTATGTCAGTTCCTGATCGTGCAGCACACCTCTCCCGCCGGTCGGGCGTCTGACGAATCCTAGATTATATTTATGTACTGCTTCAAAATTGATTTCCTTTTTAATATTTTGAAAATACCCTACAGAAAGTGTCGCCGGATTCCAGCCGTAAAAACGGATAACCGGGGGGATTTTCTTTTCGCTGTGCCAATATAAAAGCGCTTCATCAAGCGCCATATTGAATGCAGGACTTGCATTGCCTGAGTCTATAAACCGCCAAGTTTCTTTTTGCATTTTAAGACCTTCCTTACCGTTTTAATAGAATCAGTTTATCAAACTGTCGGGAAAATGAAAAATATTTTAGTTCCATTATAGATGACAATCACGCTGTGCTTTACTATAATAGTATTTGTCGAAAACGGCTCTATGACCTTGTTTTATGAAGCAGGGTTTTGATTTTATATGCTAAAGGAGTAGAATCACATTGTCTAATATGATCGTTTTGATTATTTTTGCTGCGTTTATCATCTATATGATTGCTTCATATGTCTATCAGCAGCGAATTATGAAAACACTTACCGAAGAAGAATTCCGCGCGGGTTACCGCAAAGCACAGCTTATTGATGTTCGTGAGCCAAATGAGTTTGAGGGCGGACATATTTTAGGCGCCCGCAACATTCCGCTTTCCCAGCTGAAACAGAGAAAAAATGAGATCCGTACGGACAAGCCTGTTTACCTGTACTGCCAAAACAGTGTCCGCAGCGGACGCGCGGCACAAACCCTGCGCAAAAACGGCTGCACTGAGATTTACAACCTAAAAGGCGGCTTTAAAAAATGGGGCGGAAAGATTAAAGCGAAGAAATAAAGCAAACAGCTGTCTGGTAGACAGCTGTTTTTATTTATCTTTCTACCGCCTCGTATCTGAGCACCGGGTGTCTCGCCGCTTTTGTTTCATCCATTCTTTTTACAATCGTTGTATGCGGGGCCTCCTGAACAAGCTCCGGATTCTCCTCCGCTTCTTTTGCGATTTGAATCATAGCATCAATAAACGCGTCCAGTGTTTCCTTTGATTCGGTCTCCGTCGGCTCGATCATGATGCATTCTTCAACATTAAGCGGGAAATAAATAGTCGGCGGATGATAGCCGAAATCAAGGAGCCGTTTTGCAATATCAAGCGTACGCACTCCCAGCTTTTTCTGCCGCTTCCCTGATAATACAAATTCATGCTTGCAATGGCGGTCAAACGGAAGATCGTAATAAGGCGCGAGCTTTCTCATCATATAATTGGCGTTTAACACTGCGTTCTCAGTAACAGCCTTTAATCCGTCAGGCCCCATGGAGCGAATATACGTATACGCTCTCACATTAATGCCAAAGTTGCCGTAATACGGCTTCACACGGCCGATCGCATGAGGGCGGTCATAATCAAACGTAAAGCGCCCTTCTTTTTTAACTAAAACTGGCTTTGGCAAATAAGGAATCAGATCTTTTTTTACGCCGACAGGGCCTGAGCCGGGGCCTCCGCCGCCATGAGGGCCTGTGAATGTTTTATGCAGGTTGAGGTGCACCACGTCAAATCCCATATCTCCAGGTCTCGCCTTGCTTAAAACGGCATTTAAATTAGCGCCGTCATAATACAGTTTTCCCCCCGCTTGGTGTACAATTTCCGCCATCTCTGTAATCTGCTCCTCAAACAAGCCGAGCGTGTTCGGATTCGTCAGCATGAGAGCTGCAGTTTCTTCATTCACTGCTCTTTTTAAATCCTCTAAATCAACAAGCCCATTTTCATTCGATTTCACCGTAACAGTTTCAAAGCCTGCTACTGTCGCTGATGCAGGATTCGTCCCGTGCGCGGAATCAGGGACAATGACCTTCGTCCGCTTGAAATCCCCGCGAGCTTCATGATAGGCACGGATCATCATCAGCCCCGTCCATTCGCCGTGCGCTCCGGCAGCAGGCTGAAGCGTAACCTCATCCATTCCCGTTATTTCTTCAAGGTGCTTGCTTAAATCATATAAAAGCTCTAATGCGCCTTGCACCGTGTCTTCATCCTGAAGAGGATGAATCGCAGCAAAACCAGGAATACGTGCGATTTTTTCATTGATTTTCGGATTATATTTCATCGTGCAAGAACCGAGAGGATAAAAACCGGAATCCACCCCGTGATTGCGTTTGGACAGCGCTGTATAATGGCGCATGATGTCCAGCTCTGAAACCTCCGGCAGCGCTGCGTCTTCGTCACGAATATAGGTGTCTGACAAGAGGTCCCCCAATTCGATTTCCGGTACATCGAGCTCCGGCAGACTATAGCCGATTCGGCCTTCTCTTGAAAGTTCAAAAATAAGTGCCTGGTCCTGATTACTCATGGCGATCCCCCAATTCCTGAATGAGTGCGTCAATTTCTTCTTTTGTTCTCAGCTCCGTTACAGCAATCAGCATATGGCAGTCCAGCTCCGGATACGTCAACCCAAGATCATATCCGCCAATCATGCCTTTTGCCAGCAAACGCTTGTTCACAGCTCTCACCGGCTCATCCAGTTTGATGACAAATTCATTAAATATCGGCCCGTCAAACATAACGGTAAGACCTGCTTTTTTTGCTTCTTGCTTTGCATAGTTGGCTTTTAAGAGATTTTGGCGGGCTATATCTTTTACGCCGTTTTTTCCGAGAGCAGTCATGGCCACTGATGCTGCCAGCGCATTTAAAGCTTGGTTCGAGCATATATTTGATGTTGCTTTATCTCGGCGGATATGCTGCTCCCTGGCTTGCAGGGTAAGCACAAAGCCTCTTTTTCCGTTTTCGTCTTCCGTTTGTCCGACGAGACGGCCCGGCACCTTTCTCATTAATTTTTTAGTAACGGCAAAAAAGCCGCAATGCGGGCCGCCGTATGCTGAAGGAATGCCGAAAGGCTGCGCATCACCGACGACGATGTCAGACTGAAACTTGCCCGGCGGAGTGAGAAGACCTAGCGCAAGCGGGTTAGCTGAAACAATAAACATGGATTTCCCTTGATGAGCGATAGGCTCAATATCCTTTAGCGGCTCGATCCGGCCGAAAAAATTCGGGTACTGAACGATCACTGCGGCTGTGTTCTCGCAAACGGTTTGGCGCAATGCATCAAGATCCGTAACGCCATCCGCAGCGGGTACTTCAACAACATCAATATACTGACCTTTTGCGTACGTTTTCAGCACTTCTCGCGATTCAGGATGCACGGTTTTTGACACAACGATTTTTTTCTTTTTCGTGTGGCTTGAAGCAAGCATTGCTGCTTCCGCCAAGGCTGTTCCGCCGTCATACATCGAGGAGTTGGCGATATCCATGCCTGTCAGTTCACAGATCATCGTTTGGAATTCAAAAATAGCCTGGAGCTCTCCTTGTGAAATCTCTGGCTGATAAGGCGTATATGCGGTATAAAACTCAGAGCGCGAAATGACATGATCCACAATGACAGGCTGATAATGGTCATATACACCCGCTCCTAAGAAAGAAGCGTATTGTACGGTATCACGATTTTTAGAGGCCAGCTTTGTCAGTTCTCTTGTTAATTCTGTTTCTGATTTCGCTTTTTTAATTTGATACTCTTTTTTATATTTGACGTTTTCCGGTATATCAGCAAATAAATCATCGATGCTGCTTACGCCGATAGTAGCAAGCATCTCCTGTTTATCCTTTTCTGTTGCGGGCAAATAACGGTGCTTCATGTGTTGTCTCCTCTCTCCAAGAAAAAATATTAGCGTTTATAAAATGGTGTTTTGACAACCTTTGCTTTCACTAATTTTTTGCGAATCTCTACATCTACAACAGTCCCGATCTCACTCGTTTCCGAATCAATTAAGGCAAGGCCGACGTTTTTCCCTAATGTCGGTGACTGCGTGCCGGTTGTCACCTTTCCGACAGACTTGCCATTTTGGAAAACCTCATATCCGTGCCTCGGTATCCCTTTTTCAATCATTTCGAGACCGACAAGTTTGCGCTTCGCTCCGTTTTCTTTTTGTTCACTCAATACTGACTTACCGAAAAAGTCAGACTCCTTTTTGTGCTTTACAGCAAAGCCTATACCTGCTTCAATCGGTGTAATATCCCGGGTCAGCTCCTGACCGTAGAGCGGGAGCTTCGCTTCAAACCGGAGTGTATCACGTGCACCGAGACCGCATGGAATCAATCCGTATGCATCCCCTGCATCGATGATTTTTTTCCAAATATGCATAGCATCATCACTGCGGCAGTAAATTTCATACCCGTCTTCTCCCGTATAGCCAGTGCGTGAAATAAGTGCTTTGCGGCCGCTGATATCGGCTTCATCAATAAACGCAAACGGCTTTAATGCAGACACATCTGCATCTGTCAGATTTTTTACGACCGCTTCTGCTTTCGGTCCCTGTACAGCCAAGAGCGCAATTCGATCTGACTGATTGTCAATCTGCACATCACCTGCTGCATGTTCTTTCATCCAAGCCAAGTCTTTATCTATATTAGAAGCATTAATGACAAGCAGATAGCGGTTCTCTTCTTTTTGATAGATAAGCAAATCATCGACGGTTCCGCCATCCGGGTAACACATCGCTGTATATTGAGCACGGCCTGGCGTTAACGCGGAAACATCATTTGTCATCAATCTTTGCAAAAAAGACAGACTGTCGTTCCCTGACACTTCGACTTCTCCCATATGAGATACATCAAACAAACCGGCTGCAGTTCGGACAGCCTCGTGTTCTTTTTTTATAGAAGAAAATTGAACAGGAAGCTCCCAGCCTCCGAAATCAATCGTTTTTCCTCCATATTCCTTATACAGGTCAAATAACGGCGTTCTTTTCAGCATCTAATTCCTCCCCTTTATCAACGGCGCAGCTAAAAAACATACAAAAAAGGACAGAGAAACACCTCATGTAAAATGAAGGTTCTCTGTCCTGGCACCTGAAAGTTTACTTTGCATACGCAAAGACGTCCCCTTTGGTGGTTTGCGCATCCGCACAAACACTCTCCAGAGTTGCGTCGAGCAAGAGTTCTTTTGCCTGAGAGATTCACTCCGCAGTTTGCTCCTTCGGCGCCTGTATCCCGAGGTTTTCGGTCAGGTCTCTCCCCTTGCTGTCATTCGCTCATATTTTCATGCTGTTATGGACATACTATAGCAATATCTTACATCAAATACATACTCATATCCTACCATCATCACTATATGCTGGGCAACAGCAATTTGGGCAGATTTTTCTAATATTATTCATCTTAAGAATCGAAGAATAAGAAAGGCGGTTTCAAAGCAATGAATACAGAAATGATCTACGATGCAAAATGGCCTGAAGAATTTGCTGAAAGACTGAAAAACGATGGCCCTTGGGCAAACTGGGAACTGTACAAGCTCTCTGCAGAAATCCAGAAAACATTAGCAATTCCAGATTTTGAAGGCTTACGGGCTCCTTTATATCTGCCTTCCTTTACGCCGCTCCCCCACCAGCTTGAGGTGGCGCAAAAAGTGGTTGAAAAAATGAACGGCAAAGCGATTTTAGCAGACGAGGTTGGTCTCGGGAAAACGGTTGAAGCTGGACTGATTCTAAAAGAATATATGATTCGCGGGTTAGCAAAAAAAATTTTGATCCTTGTGCCCGCTTCCCTTGTGTCACAATGGGTCAAAGAGCTTCAGGAAAAATTTTTGATTCCGGCTGTTGAACAAAAGAAAAGCTATGTGTGGGAGCAATGCGATATTGTCGTCTCATCAATAGACACCGCGAAGCGCTCGCCCCATCGCGAAATCGTTCTGTCAATCCCATATGATCTTGTCATTATTGATGAGGCACACAAACTGAAAAATAGCAAAACGAAGAACTATGAATTTGTCCGGAATCTCGTAAAAAAATATTGCCTGCTTCTTACCGCGACGCCAATCCAGAACCGTATCGAAGAGATTTTCAATTTGGTGTCCTTATTAAAACCCGGCCATTTAGGCAGTCAGAATCACTTTCAGGAGGAGTTCGCCAAGAAGAAATCCAGTTTAGAAGCGCATGAACATTTAAAAGATCTTGTGAATAAAGTCATGATCCGTAACAGGCGGCATGATACCGGGCTGAATTGGAAACAGCGCCATGTTGAAACAGTGCCGATTGAATTTTCTCCATCAGAGCAGGCGCTTTATGATGAAATTTCTCGCTTGAAGGAAAGTATCAATAAACCAGCCAGCATGTTCTCGATTATGACCTTGCAAAGAGAATGCTGTTCGAGCAGAGAAGCGGTGTATATGACGCTGAAAAAGATGCTTGATCAAAAAGAGAAACAAGCACCTGCCATTGATGAACATACGATTTCAGTTTTAATAGAGCGCATCAATCAAGTGACACAAAATTCTAAAGCGCTTCAAGTCGTTGATTTAATCAAAAAGATCGACGATAAGGTCATCATTTTTACAGAATACCGTGCAACCCAGATTTATTTGCAGTGGTTTCTTCAGCAAAACGGCATCAGTTCTGTGCCGTTTAGAGGCGGATTTAAACGTGGGAAAAAAGACTGGATGAAGGATCTTTTCCGCGGAAAGATCCAAGTCCTTATTGCAACTGAAGCAGGCGGTGAGGGAATTAACCTGCAATTTTGCAATCACATGATCAACTATGACCTGCCATGGAACCCGATGCGACTTGAGCAAAGAATCGGAAGAATTCACAGACTCGGGCAGGAGCGTGACGTGCACATTTATAACATGGCGACAAAACATACGGTGGAAGAGCATATTCTAAAGCTTTTATATGAAAAAATTCATTTGTTTGAAAAAGTGGTCGGCGAACTTGATGATATTTTAACGAAAATTCAAGTGAACAATTTTGAAGAGCACCTTCATGACATTTTGTATCACTCAGCAACAGAAGAAGAAATGAAAATAAAAATGGATAACTTAACCTCATTTTTGTCTTATAAAAAACAGCAGCCTGCTGAAAAAAGAGGATCTTAGCCTGTAAGGAGGTTTTACTAGTGAGACAGCAAGAGGTTCACGATTTTCTGCTGCGTTTTTTTCAAGCAAACAGCTGCCAAATCGTCGATCAAGGCTTAGGCTATATGACAGTGCAGCTTACAGTTGAAATGGACAAACAAATCATGAACCGCCCTTTCTACTGGCATTGGCGCGAGAAGACAGGCGGTGATCCGAATCCAATGAAAATCACTTTTATTACAGATAAAGAAAATGCGCCAAAAGACCTAGATGGTGAATTTATATATTTTGGGGCCCCGCGTCTTTTTCAAATATTTAAAGCTGTTAAACAAAATGGGAGATTTACCAGAATGTATGAGAAAATTGAATCAGCCGGAGCCAAAGTCCCACTTCAACCTTGGCTTGGTATAAATGTCACGATTTCATACCAGTCCGACATGAAAAAGGATAAGTTATTGTCACTAGGTCTTCACCTAGTCTCTGGAACGATAATTGAAGATTTTCAAAGCAAGCTGACTCAGCTTTCACTGACATCACAAATATGTGACTATTGCTTCACCATTTCACCTATGATCAAACCAGAAAGCGGACTTAAGCGTATGGAAAACTATATTTCCAAATCCGCTATGCAGGAGCCGTCCGACTGGGCGGAACAGGCGGTTAATAGGTGGAGAAATGACATGATATTGCTTGATAAGTTTTACGAGCATATAGAAGAAAAACCAGAAGAATACCATCTAGAAAAACAGGCGCTGAAAACCTTGTATCAACCAAAGATATCAGTTGAAATTGAAAATGGCGGATTATTTTATCTGCAAAATAATATTTCAAGCTAACTTTCATTCATTCGACATCGTTCTCGTTTTTTTTGAAAAAATGCGATTATAATAAAGGTATATTGGAAAAAAATTCTGGCATTTTTAAAGGGGAAATGACTTCCAGAGACTAATGAAGCATACAATGAGTCATGGCCGGACTGGCTGAAATACATAAACAAGTATTTTAGGAGGAGAAACTGCATGAAAAATGCAAAACAAGAGCACTTTGAATTGGATCAAGAATGGGTTGAATTGATGATGGAAGCCAAAGAGGCAAATATCAGCCCGGAAGAAATACGAAAATATTTACTTTTAAACAAAAAGTCTGCTCATCCTGGTCCGGCAGCCAGAAGTCATACCGTAAATCCTTTCTGAATGTGCTATAATATCACAAGGAAGGTGATGACATTGATTGGCCAGCGTATTAAACAATACCGTAAAGAAAAAGGCTACTCACTATCAGAACTAGCTGAAAAAGCTGGGGTAGCGAAGTCTTATTTAAGCTCAATAGAACGAAATCTACAAACGAACCCCTCCATTCAATTTCTCGAAAAAGTCTCCGCTGTTCTGGACGTCTCGGTTCATACTTTGCTCGATGAGAAACATGAAACCGAATACGATGGTCAATTAGATAGTGAATGGGAGAAATTGGTTCGCGATGCAATGACATCCGGGGTATCGAAAAAACAATTTCGTGAATTTTTAGATTATCAAAAATGGAGAAAATCCCAAAAAGAGGAGTAGTGCCTGAGCAGAGGCACTAACTCCTCTTTTGTCAATAAACATCGAGACGGCCCAGTGATAATTTACTGGGCCGTCTCTTTTTTTGCTGTTATTAATTTTTATCCTCGCTATGCGCTTTTTCATTTTCTTTCACGTAACCATCTTTATCAGTATGGTCCTTTTTGATTGTCAAGCCGTTCCACTGTGTAGCTTCGAATGAGAATTGAAGCTTAATGGAGTTGCCTTGATATTTATTTTGAACCATAAGCCCGTTTTCATCTTTTGTTTTATCATCCTTGAATTGGATTTCCATTTGAACCTGATCGAAGTCAGTTGGTGTTTTTGGAACACCATCATATTCAGGAGCGGTTTTACCATCAATTGTTGCTACATTGACTTTACCGCTTGCATTTAAGAATTTAGGGTCAATTTGTTTTTTGATTTTTTCAGCAGCCGCTGCATCATTTTTAGCAGACATCAAATACAAGTCTTTAAGGTTCGCATCATCTAAAATAATGTTTTTCGGGTAGCCATTGCCGCCCTCTTTTCCAACTGTCAACAATGTCACTTCAAACTGGCTGAGGAAATCTTCTGGAGATGTATTGCTGCCGCCATTTGCTTTAAAATCTCCATAATTAAGCGCCATTAAAACTTCTTTGATCGCAAGTGATCCATTATTTTCAAATTGGAAATCCTTTGTCAACTTATCTCCCGGCTTTAGATTTGATAAGTTCACACTCGCTGAATTTTCTTTAGCAGATAAATCAAGCGTACCTGATGCAAAAGTAGCATCCTTTGATTTAATGTCGTTAAATGCTGCCCATGTTCCTCCTCCAACTAAAGCTAATCCTAGTGCTGCAGAAGCAACTCCTAAACTCAATTTCTTTTTCATACCCATGGTTAAAACTCCCCTTTTATTGAATGTTTTATATCGAAACCTGTTGCCAGGTTTACAACTGAAGTTAAGTAGACATGGTGCTGTCCTTTGTATCTGTTTCCAAGGCTTTTGTCTTTCTTTCAATTTCTCTAATGGCGCTGCTGATCGTCACAAAAGCGTACACTAACAGCATCACGCCGGGAACAATCAATAATACAGCCGTTCCAATTGGCTGGCTGGCAAAATGAAGCATATAGCCGGCATATGGAAGCTGAAAACCTGTGTATTGCGCGCGAACATTTTCGTCCGATACAGGCGCTGAATCAGCTGCTGCATTATTATCACCTTTTGTTTTAAATAACAAATGGTCTCCTTGCTTTGTTATGTCAACAATTCTGTGGGTGACCGCCGTATTTGCATCCTGCATAAATGTAATAACGTCACCTTTTTGGAGCTCTTTCACATCAGTGATTTCTTTGACCAATATTAAGGAACCTGTATTGAACTCCGGCTCCATCGAACCTGACAGAACTGATTTCAATGTATACCCAAACACAGCCGGCTCTCCCCCGGATGAACGTGTTGAAATCACGACAAGTGTCAGCACAATAATAAGAGTAAAGATGATCACGTATAAAATATTACTGATCAGCTTCATTGCTTTTTTCATCCTCTTCCCCGCTTTCCTTCTGGTCTGATTGAGTTTCATTTTCTTTGGTTACAGCTTCTTGAGATGTTTCTTCTTTCATTGTTTTTTCCTGTATATCCTTTTGTGTTGTTTCATTCTCCTTTTTGACGTCCGACTTTGTTTCTTTTTTAGGGACTGTCGGTTTTTCATCGCATTTTGCAAGCGTCATAGGCTCCGACCACTCAAATGTACTGTCGTTTGCCGGGTAGCCTGCCGGTTTATATACTTTAAATGCATAAATGCCGGGTTTCATTTTTTTCTTCGTCTCAATTTTATAAAGTGAATCGCTGATTTGATTGGAGACAAATCCTTTTTCGATCACGTTCCCATCCTTTAACGGTTTTCGGGCATTTTCAAGCTTATGAAGCTCCCACTTCCACTTTGATTTCTTAAGTCTCTCACCTGTATTTTCGAGTTCAGCAAATAAGGTGATAGGTGAGCATACAGTTCCTTTCGTATCCGTTTGATCTGATATGTGCAAATCACTTTGATCCCAGCGTTTATCATAATGGCAGTTTTTATCTGTATGCTGAAAGTCTTTACACGTTTGAAGTGAGACATCAAATGTTTCAATATCATGAAAAGCAGCGCTTGTATCATCGGAAAATTGTAAGCATATTGCGGCAGTCAGACTGAAAATGACTGAAAGCTGGAAGATTAGCAGAACTTTCAGTTTCGTCTTCGCCTTTTGCTGATTGTGAAACAATCGAAACATATCTTACCTCCTGTAAAACACTGTAACTTGATATGACAATCGTTCTTTTTAAAGAACTACACAAGTAGAGTATAATCAACGATTTATAGATTTAAAAACACCAAAATCACTCATTTTGTTCGTTTAAAAGAATGTTTTCATCATATTACAAAGTCTTGCTCAGTATTGCTCATCTTTTCAATTTTTTTGAAATTTTTGGGATTGTTATGTGAGAATTTAAATGCATATCCCGTTATTATTTGGTAATAATAAACAAGAAAGGGTGACAGCATGATGATCAAACAATGTATGATTTGTCTAACTCTTCTCGTCTTTGGCACCACAGCCGCTCACGCAGAAGAAACACCGCTTGTAACCTCCCGTCACATGTCCAAATGGGAAGAGATTGCTGTAAAAGAAGCAAAAAAAAGGTACCCGCTCGCACAGGTACTGTTCAAACAAAAAGTATGGGACCGTAAAAGAAAAGATGAAGCAGTGAAGCAATACCATTTAACTCTGAGGGAAGGATCAAAAGAATTCGGCGTTTTTGTGACGATTTCATTTGATCCTTATAGCCAAAAGGTCAATAAAATCGCCATATTAGAAGAATATCAATAAGGTCCTCCATTTTTTGAAGGACCTTATTCGTTTATTTGCGGTTATTTTTTCCGTTTCAGCCAAAGCCGGAAGCCATAGGGTAAAATACCGAACCACTGCTGAGAAGCAGGCGTTTTTGTTTCTTTCCGCACCTCTTTTCGTTCTTTTCGCTCATCTCTCGGTGTATCTATATATTTGACAAATTGCTGCGTCATATATTTAACATAATCATTCGTTTTCACGTGATCACCTCATCATTCAATTATTATGAAGTGTTGTCTCACATGACTTTTTTTATACCCTTTACACTGTTTTATTCTGTCCATCTCAGCAGTTTTTTCTGTTTTTGATCAAACACGATCTGTGCAGTTCTTTCTGTTCCCGACTCCGTTGACACTCTTAAGTTGATTTCTTTTTGCTCTTTTATCGATGTATCATGAATGTAATAAGAAACCCGTCCATATGGAAATTGCTGCGTACCCTTCTGACCTTTCCGTTCCTCTAGAACATGCCGAATCGAAAGAAGCGTACCATTTTGAAGCAAATTCTCTCCTATGTATAACTCTTTTGTTTCCTTCTCAAACATGCAGCGTGAAATATATTGAACAGCAGCAAAGTTCACGATTAACAGCACAAGCGCTGACACAAAAAGAACAGCTGGATAAATAAACCCTCTTGTACGATACATTCACCCCCCTCCTAAATACGAATAGACTGGAAAAGCAGTTTGATACACTTTTTGGTCCTCACTCTCAATTTTCAGCAAAACAACACCATTTTCAATATCAGCTTTCATGGCAGTAATATGATCTAAAATCGGAACATGCCCTTTGCCATCCACTCTTTTTCTGATCATTGAATGATAAATGTCAAAACGGATATCTTGTCCGGAAAGATTGGTGCAGATTAACACGCTCCCATGCTCGGCTGTCTTAACTGCCTGTGACTCCTTGCATTCATTCATCATCTGTTCTATCGAAATCATCCATTCTTGCTGTGTGAAACCGTCATGTTCCTGCTGTCGAGACAAAAACAGATGGAAAATCGCAGCTAACGATCCTGATATGAGCAAAAAGACTGAGAGCGAAAATAATACGTTAAGAAGCGTGTAGCCATTCTGTCTGCAAAATGCTGAGGCAAAATGATTTCTCTTTATAAGCTGCGGCTTTGATACATACGTTTTGATATTCGCCCTCCTCCTCCCACTTCATTGCATAGATATGATTGTTCTTTGTAATCGTTTTTGACGCGGCTCCTTCACCACTCATGACATATTTGCTAATGCTCTCATTCATCATCTGATAGCCAATTTCTCGTGATTCCGCCATTTTTTCATCAGACATCAGCTTGTCCCACAAGGGGACGACTGTCAGCAGCACAAACAGCCACAGGCTTAGCGCAGACATTGTTTCTATTGTAGAAAAACCTTTATTTTCTCTCCACATTGACTCTCCCGCTCCCTAGATAAACTGTTATGTCATAAGCGTCATGGCCTATTACTCGTATTTTTCCGCCTGCATTCGGGTGCCCTTTCTCATTAAATTCCAAACGGTCTTTTAATGTCAGCAGTTCTATAGAAAGTCCCCTTGCATACGGACGTTCAATGACCGTATCACCAATGACTAATTGATATTCTTTTTTATGAAAGAAAATTTTTGTTCTTTGTTGACGGGAAATAGCAGCCTGCTGTGTGAGCATAATATCATTTTTCAGCTGCCTTGCTGCCTGTCGGACAGCTATATTGTCATAAGCAGGAGGAAGTGTGGTGAAGACGGCAATCAGTAGGATAGAGGCAAGGCTTAACACAAGCAAACTTTCTAAAAGGGTAAACCCCTCCTCCTCGTTTAATTTAATGTTCAACCTTAACTTCTCCGCCGGTGATGATAATGCGCTTACCATTTGGACAGACAGCATCCTTTTTCACATAGCCCTCTGACTGTAAATCGGCAAGGCTCGGAGTTTGTCCCTCATGATCAAGCTCAAATGCAGTCATTTGTGCCTTAACCATGTTTTGTAAGCCTTCACAGCCTTTTTTTTGAATGGTTTGATTATGTTTTGTGACGTTCGGTATCGTAATTAAAAGCAAAATCGAAATAATAAAGAGCACGATTAACATTTCAACAAGTGTAAATCCTTTCTCATTCATCAGCCTCTTCCTTTCACATTTGATTCATCATCTGATACATAGGCACAAGCATAGATAAATACACAAGTAAGATCATCGCTGCAACAAATCCATAAATCATTGGCTGAAGGATGCCTGTCCATTTTTGCGCTTTGTGTTCCAGCCGCTGTAATATGAATTGGCTGTATGTGAAAAGCTCCCGATCCAATCGGCCGCTCAGCTGGCCGTGAGATATGACTTTTGATAAATCAGTTTCATAAAAAGGGCTTCCACAAATAGCGGATTCAATTGACTCACCGGCTTTTAGCCGTTCAATCAATTGTTCAGCCTCGCAGCGGTAGAAAGGGAGAAACGTTTGATGTTTAAATGCATTAAGGCTGTCATAAATTGAGAGGCCTGATTTTAAAAGGCTGCTTAGCTGCAAAGAAAAAAAGTAGCTGTTAAACAGCTTGACAAGCTTTCCAACCAAAGGAATCCTGATACAAATCAGCATTTGCCGGGCAGGTGATTTTTTCTTAAACACAAGCCAATAATAAATCCCGATACCTGCTGTAAAAAGAACAAGCAAAATGATCACAAGATCAATATGCTGAAAAAAAGCAAAAAGCATATCGGTTGAACGTGAGGTTTCCATATTCATCGATTGATAGATACCGGAAAACTGAGGAATGATGATGGACTGTAACATATAAAACATGACAGCGACCGTAAAGATGAGGAAAAGCGGATAGCGCAGCACTCTTTTCAGCTGGTCTGCCTGTGCAATTTTTCGTTCCAGCAGCTCTCCGCTCTGGATCATGGAAGCAGGCAGTTCACCATGTGTTTCAGCAAAATAACAAATACCTACGGCTTCCTTATGAAATGACAAACTCTTTAGTACTTGATAAAACGGAGCCCCTTCCCTCAAACAAGTGACCGTACCAGTCAAGTCAGCCGCCTGCCTCTTATTCATCTGAAGTTCCATCAGGCGTAATCCATCCAGAAGCGTATATCCGCCCGCAGTCATTTCACCGAGCCGCTTTAATAACCTGGCTTGATCCTTTAATGACCAGACTTTTCTAATCTTTTTCATGATAAACCCACCGGTCATAGTTGTTTGTCGTTAAATAGCCGAGCGCAATTCCTTTTCTGATAATTTGACGAAGCGTTTGATATTGGTAATTTGCATGATTTCCTTTTGCCTCCTGGATACATTGCTGAAGATTTTTCCCGTATAGAAGCTCATAAACGCTAGCTCTCCTGGTATTTCGTGACTGTCGGCAATACACTGATGAACATCCGTTTTCACAAAACGGGCAAGCCAAATCAACCAAGCGCTGAGCCGCTATTGCAATGACAGTCTGTTCGATTTCATTCATATTGATACCGAATTCAAGCAGTCTGTAAATGGCGCCCTTTGCGTCTCTCGTATGAAGGCTCGTTAGTACCAGATGTCCCGTCATCGCTGCCCGCACCGCAATTTCAGCTGTTTCCGCGTCTCTGATCTCACCTAAAATAATCATATCGGGATCATGGCGCAAAATTGCTTTCAGACCTGCAGAAAAAGTTACACCGGCTTTTTCATTCACCTGAACCTGAAGAACATCTTCGTCCCTTGTTTCAACAGGGTCCTCTAATGTGACAATATTTCGATTAAAGTGTTTTTTTGCATATTGAACGAGAGAGTATAATGTGGTAGTCTTCCCTGAACCAGTCGGCCCGGTAAAAATGAGCATGCCATGGGAATGTTTTAAAAACGAGAGTAATGTGGCTCCTGTCTTCGGAAATAGCGACAATTTATCAATCGAAGGGATATTGTATTGGGGCATCACTCTGATCACGAGGCTTTCTTCATTAATTGTGGGCAGCGTTGACATTCTTAAATGAACATTTCCCTCTTTCAGCTTTAACGTAAGCGAACCGTTTTGCGGCTTTCGCCTTTCACCTATATCCATTGCTGAAAGAAATTTAAAATGTGAAATCAGTCTTACGCACTCTTCTTTTTTCATGTCCCTTTTTTTCAGCAAGGCATGATCGACCCGAAAATGAATGATAGCGTCCCGCTCCCTCGGCACGATGTGAATATCAGAAGCCTTTGTTAGATATGCCTCTTCAATCAAGTTTTTGCTTACATTTTCTATTGAATCCAATTTGATTCCCTCTCCTTTCAATGCGTATTGTAGAAAAAGAAGGAGCGGTAATCAAACAGGGAAAACGTGATTTTGTGAGATGTTATATGCTGAAAAACCAATTCTTTCTGGCAAGAAAAAAACTTTCAACTGAATGTGCCCCTTTCATTATAATTTTCCCAATAATAAAAAAGCAGACATGGTCACCATGCCTGCTTGATTCCATTTTCATTATGCTGTTTTCGCTTTTTGACCAGTATCTTTCTCAACGGAAAGGTCGCCTAATGCAACAATACCGGTCATTTGGTCATTTTCAAGAATCGATAAACTGCGGATTTGATGCTCTGCCATAAGCGCCTTGTCATCGTATCCGGTCACCCTGATATGTCTGGTGAAAAAGCGGGGCACGCTGCACAAAATATGAAACACCCTATAGAGTCCGCCTTTTTCGAGGTTTCTTTTTCTTCTTCCGCTCCTGCAGCATATCTCCCGTCCAGCCTTTTTTCCTCAAATAGAGATAGATCAGGACTGTAGATGTGACAATCAATAAGAGAGAAAAGAGATATCCGTATTTCCAATTCAGTTCCGGCATCACAGAAAAGTTCATCCCCCATAAGGCCCCCAGAGCTGTAATCGGCGTAAAAAGCGTCGTGAAAATGGTCAGCGCTTTTACAATTTCATTCCCCCTATGTGAGGTAATGACTTCCTCTGAATGCAACAGATTGTTAAGCTCCCCTTCAAATTCGCTGATATATGTAAATCCCCTGTCAATCTTCAGTTGTGTCCGCTGATAATCCTTTTTCCCTTCATTTTGAGGTAAAAAAGTTTCTTTCAACGCCATTTCAATTTTTTTGGCGCTTAATATTAAATTTTTCCAAATCATCAGTTCATGGCGCAGGAGATGGACGCGGTTTAAAATGCTTTTGCTATTGTCGTCTTTAATCTGCCATCTAAGCTTTCTCAGCTTTACTTCAAATTCATCAACACCGATTAAATACGCATTCATTAGTTCGCCGAGAAGAATTAAAAACCCCTCTATCGCATTGTCCGCTCTTTCCATTTGCCGGACAACTTCTTTTCCTTTAATCTCTCTCAAAATTGAAAAATCAAAGTTGATTGTAAAAAAATATTGTCTGGTGATATAAAAGTGAAAAACAGTATGATCTTTTTCTTCACCAAGCCCCTGATCATAAACAATCGACCCAAATACCGCTTCATTTTCCGTTTCAGTTGTATCTACTCGTAAAAAATTAACGTGATGGTTATTTTCAAACCACTTTTCACACTGAGGCCAGTGAGAAAAATGGATTAGATCCCTTGCCTTACTTCTTTCTTGAGGCCCCATTTGGTACCAAAACCAATCCTTTCCCGTATGTGCCTTCATGTCAAGCTCCTCCAAACTTTTGTTCTTTATTCTTTAATTGCCCAATAACCGCGTCACTAAACCAGTCTGCCGCTTCAACACATGTTTTATGAGCATTTTCAGGTGGTATGGAATGTAGAAAGACATCGGAAAAGGGAGGTGCATGCCTTCCTTGGAGAAGGCAGTTGTTTTGGAATTTATCAATTTACTAGCAGTCGCTATTCTCATTTTGTTAACAGGATTTTTTGTTGCAGTAGAATTTTCAATCGTAAAAGTGCGGCGATCCAAAATTGATCAGCTTGTCGCAAAAGGAAAGAAAGGTGCTAAAGCGGCAAAGCATGTCATCACTCACCTTGATGAATATTTATCAGCCTGTCAGCTGGGCATCACAGTCGCAGCCTTAGGACTGGGATGGCTTGGGGAACCGACTGTGCAAACTCTGCTTCGACCGCTTTTTCATAAAGCAGGCTTAAATGAATCGCTTACCCACCTGCTTTCACTCGTCATCGCATTTTTAGCGGTTACGTATTTAAATGTCGTTATCGGGGAGCTGGCGCCAAAGAGTTTCGCCATTCAAAAAGCAGAAAGCATTACCTTGTTGTTCGCTAAACCGCTTATTTGGTTTTATAAGATCATGTTTCCATTCATTTGGCTGTTGAACCACTCTGCCCGATTGATTACAGGAGTGTTTGGACTAAAGCCGGCATCAGAGCACGAGCTGGCATATACAGAGGAAGAACTTCGGGTCCTATTGGCTGAAAGCTATAAAAGCGGCGAGATTAGAAAAAGTGAATTAAAGTACATGAATAATATCTTCACCTTTGATAAACGAATGGCAAAGGAAATTATGGTGCCGCGAAATGAAATGGTCAGTTTGTCACTAGATGAAGACTCCATTTCAAATCTTCAGGAAACAGTCAAGCAAACAAAATATACACGGTACCCAGTTGTAAGAGAGGATAAAGATAACGTTATTGGCGTGATTAATATGAAAGAAGTGCTGTTTTCCATGCTGACGAAAGATTTTTCAATCAAGAAGCATCAAATTGAACCTTTCGTACAGCCCGTTATCCATGTCATTGAGACGATTCCTATTTATAAACTACTGCTGAAAATGCAAAAGGAACGTACTCATATGGCGATCCTCATAGATGAATATGGCGGGACGTCCGGTTTGGTCACTGTCGAGGATATTATCGAAGAAATTGTAGGAGAAATCCGTGATGAATTTGATGCGGATGAAGTGCCTCATATCCGCGAACTTGGAAAGGATCATTACTTGTTAAATGCAAAATTATTAATCAGCGATGTTAACAGCCTGCTTGGAACCGATTTATCAGAGGCTGAAGTAGACACCTTGGGCGGCTGGTTTTTGACACAAAACATAGACGCTGAGCCTGAAAGTGCCATAGAATATGATGGCTACTCTTTTAAGGTAAAAGACATCAACAGCCATCACATTTTATTTATAGAAGTTAAAAAAGCTGAATAGCCCGTGAAAGGCTGTTCAGCTGCTATCTTTCAAGATAAACATGGCAAAGGCATCAACACTCTTTTATTTTAAACCCTTTATTGGCCAGGGCTTTAGCAAGACTTTGCTCGGTTTTCACATTCGAAAAATCCAGACCCAGCTTCACGACAGTTTGGGCAATTTCCGGCCTGATTCCTGAAATAATCGTCTCAATGCCGAGCAATTTGGTGCTGTCAATCACTTTAAAAATTTGATAGGCTACCATGGTATCAACGATAGGAACGCCCGAAATATCTAAAAATAAATACGAGAGCTTTAACGCTGAGCACTGCTCCAGCACAGACTCCAAAATCGTCCTCGCTCTGTGCGTATCAATTTCACCGACAAGCGGAAGAATCCCAATTCCATCAGTAATCGGCATAATCGGCGCACTCAATTCATTAATCATTTCTTTTTGCGCGTTTAATTGTATCATGGTCACCTGGTGATATTCTTCCGTAAACACTTCGATGATCTCATCAATGTTTTGATTCAAGATCCGGCTCCACTCATAAAATTCCTGAATGCTGATGTCTTGAGAAGAAGCTTCGCTGAATTTCTGAATCCATTCAAACATGATGTGCCTGAAGGTGTTAAACTGGCCGACACTTTGTGTAACCGTCACTTCATGAACGGCACGGTCTCTGGCGCATTGAAGAGACCACCGGTTGAGCTCATCCTCTACGTCTTCTTTTCTAAGGGATTTTGCTACGATGGTCACCAATAATTCATGCTGGTCTTTTAACTTTTGTTCTAGTTTTTGCTGATCTTTCGCTGAATACAGCCAGCTGCCTTTTGACGTACAAACTTCCAGCCATTGTTGCGTGATATCTTCTTTGTGCTCTGTTAAGTGCTGATCAAGAGCTATCATCTTAATGAGCTCCCTCCTGTTTTTGAAAAATGTACGCTATATATGTATAACGCGTCTGCCTTTACACATACTATGTTTAGATTCAATGGGCTATAGCCAAGCGGTAAGGCAATGGACTTTGACTCCGTGATCGTTGGTTCGAATCCAGCTAGCCCAGTTTCTGAACAGGTGAAAAACCGAAGATAAGCTGATTCGAATAAATCAGCGGATCTTCGGTTTTTCATCATGCAGATTGATGAACCGTTTTCTTCTTCGATAACTTCAACAGTTCTCCCGGGTTATAACCAATCACCAGCTTTTTGTTGTCTACTAGAATCGGGCGTCGCAAAAGCTTCGGCTTCTCGATTAAAAGTTCCAGCACCTCATTTACCGTCATTTCTTCAATGTTTAAATTTAAATTTTTGAAAGTCTGGCTTCTTGTCGCCAAAATTTCATCAATTCCTTCTGTCGTTAACGATAAAATGTACTTTAATTCTTCTCTTGTCGGGGTTTCTCTGAATAAATGCCGTTCGTTAAATTCAATTTGATGTGCTTTAAGCCAATGTTTTGTTTTTCGGCATGACGTGCAGCTTGGATATGAGTAAAAAGTTAATTGTTGTTCCATTCGTTTTTTCCTCCTCAGTTAACCATCTCTTTGTAGAATAACTACCCGGATCATTTTTCATTTAAACCATTTACAGAACTTTTTTCGGATTATTTTTTAAAAAACATTCATACAATAGAAAACACAATCAAAGGGACAAATTCCATTTGTATATTAATAATGAAAATGTTTACATTTCTAGGTGTGATCTATTATAATAACAGTCAGAGGGACTCTCGGGAGGGGATAAAAATGAATCGCATGTTCCGGGTGTTAGGATTTTGGACGGGAATTTTTGCAGTCATGTTTTATTTAGGTGATATGAAAGATGCTTCCCTTTTATTTTTTGGACAGACGATCTTATTTGTGTTTCTATCGTATTTGAACTTAACCGAACGCATGTATATTTATATTTTTGGCGCTTATTTAACAATTTTCTTCGCCGGCTTTACATATTACTCAATTTTTATTATGGTGCCCGGCGGCGGAGGCCATTAAATGCAGAAAGAGACAAACCTTATCGGTTTGTCTCTTTTTTTACAATGAAAACCCATTTAAAAACGGATTTTGGTCCTGCTCAGTCAGTACGTTTGTTTCAGGTCCATGGCCGCTTAACACCAGCGTGTGTTCCGGAAGCGTAAGCAGTTTTTCATGAATGGACGTCAGCAGCGTCTCTTGATCGCCGCCTATTAAATCCGTACGTCCTATACCGCCTTGGAACAAAACATCTCCGGAGATGACCAAGTCTGCATCTTTCACGTAGTAAGACACACTGCCTGGTGAATGTCCCGGCGTAAATAATGTTTCCAAATGAAACGGCCCGATATTCAACTCACCGTCGCCTTCAATTAGATGATCTGCAGGCTTAGCTGTTACTTCTATCCCTCGCAGCATGCCGGAGCCGTTTAAAGAAGCGTCCGTAAGCCAATTTTTTTCATTTTGATGCAGGTAAACAGGGATATCCCATTTTTCTCTCACTTCATCAAGCGCCCCAATATGGTCAAAATGGGCATGTGTAAGCAAAATGGCTAAAGGCGTCAGCCCTTTTTCTTTTATGTATTGATTGATTTTATGTCCCTCGCCGCCCGGATCAAAAATCAGGCATTGATCATCATTGATGAGAAAATATGCGTTCGCTTGAATCGGCCCTACTGGCATTCGTCTCCATTTCACTATTATCACCTCTTTCTTTTTTATGCTCTTATTATGAGGGTTTTTTAAAAAAGATTCAAACAATCGCAATGAAAACGCTATCGACAAACCTATAAAAAACAGGTAGAATAAAACTGGAAAGAATTGCAGGTTTTTCAATGTAAAGGGGGCTGTGTTATGTTACTTGTCGTGATTTTCGGCCTTGTCGCTCTTTTCGCTTTATGGGGAGTCTTGCGTTCTGTTAGAAATAAAAATATACTCGGGTTTTTATTAGCCGGTGCCACCTTATTTGTCTTTGGATGGTTTACCGTGATGACCGTAATAAACAGCGGGTATCCAACCGCACATTAAAACCTGTATCCGATCGGATACAGGTTTATTTTTATGGCTGTAAATGTTTATTGACACTTTCTATTTTGCTCTCAAGCGTCGTTTTTTTGTCACGCCTGTCATCGATACGGATATTCGTTGCCACTCTGTGCAATCCTTTTTGAAATGGCGCTTCGTGAATTGCCTGAATGACTGCAAAAAGGTCACTGAGTTCTCCCTCGATCAGCGTATTCATCGGTGTCAGCTGATATTTGATTTTCCCTTCTGCTTGATATCCTTCTAATATCTTTTGCACATCGGCTACGTAAGCACTGACACTGGGTGTTTCCGTACCGATTGGGATAATGGTTACATCTGCGATAGCCATCGTTATTCCATCTCCTTTTGATCAATGATGAGTTGCTTCGTTTCATGTGATTTCAATAAAATAATTTGCTCAAAATGAAAGCCGTATAACGCATATTTCCCGTTCGGAGATATTTGAATCGGCTCCATTTCCCGCAGAGACACAAGATCTTTTGTCTCTCCCGATGCTACATTGATTGCTGCGAGCTTATATGCATCGCCGCTTTGTTTGAATGTATAAAACAGGCCTCCTGCTTCATCATAGTCATACTCCATTGGAGCCAAATTTGTATATTTCGCTTGGAGCGGCCATTTCGCTGTAACAGGTGATGTTGATTGCGGCGTTTTAAACTGATACGTCCCTTTTCCTCCGGAAGCTGATTTGACAGTAAAACTCATTTGATGGAAAGAATCGAAGAATAGAACGTCATCCTCAAGCTTCTGTTCCGTCTTAGAAGCTGTATCGAACGTATATAAAGGCCCTGTTTTATCGTCTCTTCCCTCTTTTACATAATCAAATGTATTTTTGGATGTCCAATGAATGAACGGAACCTGTACCGGGCTTAAGAAAGATTCGTCTTTTTTAGCATTCACCTGATATGTATGGAAATCCCAGTTTTCATTGAATTCCGTCACCATCATTTGATAAGGATCATACTGATTCCAAGCAGCCTCCAGCTCATACGTTTCGTAATCTTTTTCGTAAAGCGTCTCTCCTTCTGCATTAAGCAAAACCACTGCCGTCTTTTGGCTATGTGTGATTTGCAGCAGAATCATCTGCTCCCTCGCATTGATTTGAACATCAACGATTTGACCATCCGTTTGATAGAGCTTTTTCGCTTTACCTGTAAAGATGCGGTACGCAAAAAGCTCTGTTTTTGTCGGATTAGACGCAGTATATAATATTGTGCTGTTATTCAGCCAGCCTTCCGCCCCATCCGCTTTTTCCGCGGAAAGCGGTATGATGTCCTTTTTCTCATCTTTTGCCGCCGATGCCTGTTTTTGCTGCTGATGAGATGGTTCGCATGCCGATAAACTAAACAGCAATACCGTCAGCAGAATAAAACAAACTGATCTCATCAGCATTCCCCTCCGATCATCTTTATTCTCTCATATTTGCTTCGGCAGAAAAAAGAAAAAGTTTCAGTTACTCATGAAAAAATAACGCCCTCCACAAGATGCCGTTTGTGGCGTTATATATGTGTGAAAACTGCTGAAACGGCAAAGGATTTTGGCCTTTTCCAAGTTCCACCGTATACCCTTCCTTAAAATAATGGTGAATAAACCAATCACGAAATCCAGCATAGCTGTCTATATCCCTTACTCCCTTATAAATGTTCCCGCTTAACTCCTCAAAATCCTTTATGACGGCAGCAGATTCCTCAGGCTCAAGGCCTTTATAGCCCCAATAAATTTCTTCTCCTTGAGTATGAAGAGCCAGCAGTCTGTCAGGCGGATTCTCCGTGATCAGCCGGTACATCGCAATAGATTCCGGCTCCGTAAGCGGAGAGATTCCCGGAAAATCGCGGTAACTGGGTGCTGTCGGTTTTCGGTATTTTTCAATTTCCCATAATGATGGAAATTGTTTATTTAAATCAACCCCGTTTATATTCGCCTTCCATTCATTAAAATTCGGACGATGTTCATTTAGCCTTTCGAGCTCATCTCTTCTGGCTCCCATGACTTCTGATCCGTTTAAAACAAGATCAACGCCATCCGGATTGACAAGAGGAACGAGGGATAAGGATGTGCTGTTAAACAGCTTCATGGGAGAAAAGCCAAAAAAAGGCGAATTGCAGCATAATGACATACAGTATTCCTTAAACCATTTTAGCAGGACAGACGTTGTAATCCACTCATTCGCATGAAATGACGCGTTCATATGGACCTTTTTTACGGCATGCTCCCCACCAGCCTTCAGCTCCCAGATAGGCCTGCCGAGTACAGAACGGCCAATTTCCCGGCATGAGACAAACGGAAAAACATCAATAATCTTCTTTATTTCCTTTTCAACAGCTGAATCATCATAGATTTTCTCTTGCTCAATCCAGCTATCAGAAAGTTTCAGCTGCCGAGGCTGTAAAAAGCGCTTTATGTCCTGAATGGTTTGAACTTCTTTGCCGCTATGCTCCTCTATCACATGACCAGGGCAATACAATTGATGTTTTTGTGCGGAGCGATTTGCACTTTTAAGCAATTCCTCGTCTATCTTCAGTTCTTTCGCCACTCTGGCCAAATTGTTCTTGATCTCAGGTTTCACCGTAATAAACGCCATCATCATCCCCCTTTTTTGTTACTATATGACAGCGTATTTAAAAAAAGAAAGCCTCCCGCTCACTTTGACGCGGGAGACATTGTGATTACGATGCCTGATCAAGCATTTGTTTTTCTTTCCGTTTTGACGAATTATCCAGCCTTTTCTGGTCATAAAATCGCAACAAATCCCCATAAATGATTTCATCAGAAAGTGATAGCTCCTGTTTTGCTTTATCAGCAAATGCTTCACATTGTTTTGTCTCTTCTAACGGTTTTCCCGTCTCTTTGTCATAACACGCACCGTCTGTATAAACAACCTGATCTGTGATAAAGCTCCCGTCCCGGAGCACCGTAAAGTCCAGTTTTTCGTCTGAAAGCAGATCGTTGCCGAATTGAATTTGATCTTTCGTATCAATCCCTAAAAGATTCATCAGCGTCGGCCTGATATCAATCTGCCCGCCTACTGTTTCAATGGTTTGCGGCTTTTTATCAGTAATACCCGGAATATGAATGACCAGCGGCACTTTTTGGAGCTGCACCTCTTCAAATGGGGTTATTTCTTTTCCTAAAAACTGCCCCATCGCTTCATTATGGTTTTCTGATATACCATAATGGTCACCATATAATACAATAACAGAGTTGTCGTATAATCCGTCTTCCTTCAGCTTTTCGATAAACCGTTTTAGCGCCTCATCCTGATAACGCACTGTCGGAAAATATTTATTTAGCGTCTGGCTGCTTGAATCATATTCATCAATCAATTGATCCTCTTCATCAAGATCAAACGGGAAGTGGTTCGTCAGTGTAATCAGCCTCGAGTAAAACGGCTGAGGCAGATTTTTCATCAGCTCTGAAGACTGCTCAAAAAATTCTTTATCCTTCAGTCCCCAGCCGACTGAATTTTCGTCAGTTACATCATACGAGTTAATATCAAAAAACGAATCATATCCAAATGAGTCGTACATTAAATCACGATTCCAAAAGCTCTTATTATTAGCGTGGAGCACCGCTGAATAGTATCCGCTGTTTTTCAAAATTTCAGGAGCGGCCATATATTGATTGCCCGCATTCGTAAAAAACACGGCACCTCGTCCAAGCGGATACAGTGAATTGTCCACGATAAATTCAGAATCCGAGGTTTTCCCCTGACCTGTTTGGTGGTAAACATTATTAAAGTTGTAACTCTGTTTTATAAAGTCATTCAGAAAAGGCGTGATTTCTTCTCCATTCAATTTTTCATTAATCACGAAGCTTTGCGTCGACTCTAAGGATACGAGAATGACGTTCCTTCCTTTTGCAGCGCCGAATAAGCGTTTGTTGGCATCCTTCGCATTAGCGGTTACGTAGTTTTCAATCTCCGTCAGGCTGTTGCTGTCTGCCAACGCTCTCTGTGCGGATTGCTTTGACTGAAGAACGCCATCGTAAATATGAAAATTAAACAGGCTAATGTTTTTAACAAGCATTTCTCTGTCAAATGAGCGTGTCAATAGCTGAGGTCTTTCCGCCTCAGACAAGCCCAGGTTGAAGAAATAAACAGAAGCAACGAACAAAAAATAAGCCGCCCGTTCATTTTTCGTTGAGGGAATGTCCGATTGAAAAGCTTTTTGCCGGATGTGAAGCCATATTAAAACCGCAATATCTACAGCTAATAGGAGGTCTGTCGGCTCAAGAAGTGTTCCGATGCTGCTTCCGAGATCACCCATATTGCTCGTTTGAAAAAGAACAGGGATTGTTAAGAAATCATTGTAAAAACGGTAAAAAACCATATTTGCCAGCAATACAAACGTGACAAGACAGCTCATCGCGATAATATAGCGATTTCTGTTTTTGCCTTTTAAAAACAGGCTGAGGCCAAAAATAAGCAACAAAAAACTCAATGGGTTGATAAACAGAATAAATTCCTGTGTTAGATTGTCGATTTTAATATGAAAACTGGTTTTGTAAACAGCATACGTTTTCAGCCACATCAATAAAATGGCAATCAGCATAAATGAAATCTTCGAAAAAAACGTTTTTCGCATTTCAACCTCCTATGCAGCACGCTCAAAAAATCAGTCTATTCCCAACATTCTCATTAACACATCAAATTAAATCTTAACCTGAGCACAACAAAAAATCAATTTGATTTACACAATTTTAACAATTTTGATGTTTCAGCCATTCATTTTTAGCGATCCAAGCGCCTCCGATAACGCCGGCATCATTTCCAAGTGCTGCGATTGAAATATCAGCAGCTTGGGCAGCCCGTGGAAACGCGCATTTGCGGAATGTTTTCTCAACTTTTGATCTCAGCAGTTCTCCGGCTCTCGATACGCCGCCGCCAAGAACGATTTTGGATGGATTAAGCGAGCTTGCCAAATTTCCGAGCACCAAACCAAGGTGCTTGGCTACATAATCAACCACCTCAAGGGCAATTTCATCATTTTCACCCGCCGCTTCAAACACATCCCGCGCTGACAATTGTTCGGTTGCTTGTAAACGTGTCGTCTTTTTAGCATTTGCTATTTTTTCTTTTGCAATTCTTACAATTCCGGTTGCTGACGCAATTGTTTCGATACAGCCCGTTTTGCCGCAGTTGCAGGGCGCTCCGCCTTCAGGGATGCTGCAAATATGGCCGATTTCTCCGCCGGCGCCATTTATGCCATGTACAATTTCACCATTTGCAATGATACCGCCGCCAACTCCTGTGCCAAGCGTCACGAGAATGACGTCTTTTGCGCCATCACCCGCTCCCTTCCACATTTCCCCCAGCGCAGCAATATTCGCGTCATTTTCTATAACAGCTGGGATGCCGGTTTCTGTCTCCAGATGGTTTTTCAAAGCATAATTTTTCCACCCTAGATTTACTGTTTCATAAACAACTCCTGACGCCATATCTACAGGGCCTGGTGCACCCATTCCGATGTATTTGATGATGTGCTTCGGTTTTTGCAGCTCATCCAGCTTGCTGTCGATTGTTTTTGCAATTGTGACAGTAATCGTGTCGCCGGTTTTATCAGTCGGAACTTCCCACTTATGCTGAATTTCACCATATTGATTAATAAAAGCGAGTTTAATCGTCGTTCCTCCCAGGTCAATGCCCGCAAACCATATCTCGTCCATTTTTATCACCTTAGCCTTTATAGAAATCTCTTCCGTTTTTTGTTTGTTCCAATTCTTTTCGAAGGACAGCTGCCGCTCTGGCCCACTGCTCCTTTTCAATCATGTGGTTCATGTATAATTCCTTTAATTCATCCAGCATAAACTCAATTTCAAGCTCTCTGTCTCCAAAATAAACAATGTGGCCAAACCTTTTTAACAGCTGTTGCACATCATAAAATGTATTCATTTTCCTCACCATTTCTTGAACTTAACTATCATAAGCGTATTCATATGAAAGCGGTCAGTCAAGAAGAAAACGCTGACAAAAAAACCAGCCTCCTTTCCATATTCCACCTTTATGATTCTTTATTGTTTTCAATTTGTTGCTGCAGCTCCTTGTAGCGCTGCTCCTTCGGCTCCAATTTTAAAGCCAGCCTGATGGCCTTTTCTGCTTGTGCAAGCTCATTTTTTTCCGCATACAATAAGGCTAAATTGTAATAGGAAGCATGGTCTTTAGGTTCTTTTTTCACTGCTCGTTCCAAAAGGGAAACCGCCTGATCATATTCGCCGATTTGAATATCAGATACAGCAAGAATTTTCAAAAGATCGGCAGAGGCATCTTTTTGCTCTGCTTCTCCGTTCAGCAATTCTGTTACTTCTTCATACTTTCCTTCCTGATACAACTCGCTTGCCTGCTGAATCAGCGCTGACTACTGGTGTGAAGGCGAATGCAATCCGTAATATAAAAAACCGGCAGCCAAAGCAATCAGCAAAACCGCTGACAACACTCTTTTTCCAAAGGCTCTGGCTTTGGGCAACCCCAATGCCGCTGCAGCGAAAAAGCCGCCAATCAAGCCGCCGATATGTCCTGAATTATCAATATTTGAAACTGCAAAACCAAAGCCCAGATTGATGATAATAATGACAATAATATTGGTTCCTATGGTTCTTAAAAACATTTTTCGATTAGATAAAGCAACATACAGTAATGCACCTAAGCATCCGAATATGGCTCCTGATGCCCCTGCCGAAGGATACGGGCTGAACACAAAACTCGCAATCGAACCCGTAATGCCAGCAGCCAGATAAATCAGCAAAAATCTCCCCGATCCATACATCCGCTCAACCGCTGTACCAACCGACCATAAAGCCAGCGTATTAAAAGCTAAATGCGCAATGCCGATGTGAAGCACGATCGGTGTCAGAAGCCGCCACCATTCTCCTTGTGCAATCAGGCTGTTTTCTTTTGCTCCAAAAGCGACCAGCGTCTCCGTATTTGTGCTGCCCCCGTTTATTTCGAGCAAGAAAAACATTAGGATCTGAAGCGCAATAAATAAATATGTAAAAATCGGTTTTCCATTTTGAAAAACCGCCGCTTCAGTTTTTCTCTGTTCTTCTTGTTTCAGCACTAGCGAAAGGAAGCGTTCTCGCGCCATTTGCGCGTCTTCAAACGAAATGTGTTCCTCTGTACAATCTTCTGTACGAAATGATGGAAAAACCGCTTGAAGATCATCTCGAAGCATCGCTCCTCTAACGATTGCCGGCTCAACTGACACAGTTCCCTTCTCAAAAGTTTTTTTTGCAATCTCTTCCCAGTCATCAACAGGGGCTTCCGTTGAAAAAAACACATTCAGCAGCTTCATCCTTCGTCTGCCCAATTGATGTCTGACTCGTTCTACTCGTTCGGCCTGCTCTTCGATGTCTCTAACCATTTCTTGACGGAAATCAAGATCGTGCTTATAAAGACGAACTAGATCATGAGAGGACTTGTCCGGAGCTTCCAGCCATATCTCATCTGACTCACCGGCTTGTATGACGCCATACCCGCTATTCACCAGGTGCGCCGCAATTTTCCAATATGTATACTCCAGCAAAAACATGTTTACCGCTCCAATAGTTTTTTTTCATTATAACAGTTGGCGCTCCGAAACGCCTACTGAAAGCAAAAAATCCCGTTTTTCACGGGATTTTAGAAAGCTTGCTGTATAAACTTATTGCGGATAAATGGAATTCTTAAAAACAAATGGATAAAAGACCGCCTGATTCCTGGCTGGCTGAGTACAGTATTCATAAGACGGTAGCGATTTGAATAAAACATGACGGCAGAAACCGCGAAAATGGCATAAATCAAAAGTTTTTTCATGATATCCCTCCTGCCAATAGGGTTTGTTATTCTGCCTTATTTATTCTCGAATAAGGGACAGGAAAGTTATGAAAAACAAGAAATAATCCGATCCTCTGTTATCAGCTTATGTACCGGGATGTCATGCGGCAGACTGGGTACGTGCGCATACAACTGGCACTCCAAAAGCAATGAGACTGTCTTCCCTTCATATTCACTTAAATAGCGATCATAATAGCCGCCTCCAAAGCCGACCCTAAACCCGTCAACATCAAAACAAACACCTGGAACGATCATCAAGTCAATTTGTGATGGGTTTACTACTTTTGTTTTTTCAATTACCGGCTCGAGCAGTCCGGCGTACACGGTTTCGAGCTGACCATCAGTCTGATATGTGCGAAATTGCATTTTCTTCGTGTCCGGATGGCATTTTGGGATGCAAACTTGTTTTCCTTCTTCCCAAGCCTGCTCAATGACAGGACGCGTCGGTATCTCTAATCCTCTGGAAATAGTGACGGCAATGGTGCCGGCATTTTGCCACTCCGGCAGAGAAAACAAGTACTTATACATACGTTCCGTTTTTTGAAGAATATCTTCATTTGATAAAGCAGACAGTGCCTCCAGCGTCTTTTTTCTTAATTGTGATTTCATCTCTCATCCCCCTCGGAATAGAAAAAAAGCCAGAACCTTTTTCAAAGCTCTGGCTTTTTTCTTACACCTCAAACAGCAAGGCTGTTATTTTGTTTCACGGTGTAACGTAGATTTTTTATCACGTGGGCAATATTTTTTAAATTCAACGCGGTCTGGATTGTTGCGTTTGTTCTTTTTAGAAATATAGTTACGCTCACCACATTCAGTGCAAGCCAAAGTAATATTAACGCGCATTATTTTCCCTCCAAACTAAAATCATTTACTTATTCAGACTTATATATAATACCACTATAATGGACGGAATGCTAGGCTGTTTTTCAATGAATTGCTGAATTATTGAAGATACGCTCATAAAGCTGCAAATATGATGACATAATGAGTCGGGGGTGGTGGAGCTTGAACACTTGTTGTCTGCCAGCTTCTTTTATCCGGCGGGCTTTTTCCCGGTCTTTTAAAAAACTGTCCAGCAGATCAGCCGCTTCCTGTACGAGCGTAAAATCAACGATGACTGCCGTTTTGTCATGAACGGCATAGTCACAAAAACCACCCGACTGAGAAACGACAGTCAGCACACCTTGTTCCATGCTTTCTTGCGCGGCAAGCCCAAACGGTTCATAAGAACTAGGGAAAACAGCCATTTCACAGTGAGACAGTAACGTTCTGATGTCTTTCCTATTGAGAAACGGCAGGAACATGACGCGATCCTTCAGGTTATATGCCGCAGCCAATTTCTCATAGCAGGACAGAGACGGCCCCTCCCCAGCCAGCACAAGATAGAGGTCAGGCTGATGCTGCTTCAAGATGGCAAACACCTTTAACAGCTGCGAAAATCCTTTTTCCGGAACAAACCTTCCATATGAAAAGAGGAATCTTCTATTCATGCTTCTTGGGATTTTCCCCTTCTCTTCCTCCATCGATACAGGGCTCGGGATAACGGTTATTTTTTTATGTGCCGCCTTATTAAGAGACCGCTTCATAAATGTGCTTAATACGACCAAAGCATCAGCCGATTCTATAAGGAGCCGTTCGGTCATGAGCCTGTATGGGTGTGGGGCTTCTCGGCACACCTTCTTCCTTTCGCTTTCAAGGCCGTGGATTGTCGCAGCAAGCGGAAGGCCAAGCCGTTGTTTCAAATACTGGGCGGCAGGGGCTGTTGTGTCATCATGGGCATGAATCAGATCAAAGCGTTTATTGTGTGATAACACATGGCGAACCATTGTAAAGTTAGCATCAGCTATGTAATCTTCAAACTTCGCATACGAAAACAGCTGCCCGCTCGGAGTACAAACTGTAATGTTGATATGAGGGTTTAAATAGGAAATGAGGCGGTTTAAATGGACACCGAGCCCGCTTTTCGGCTCATCGGGATGTTCGGGTGAAAGCATGAGAATGTTCACCGTTCTTTTTCCCCTCTCCCATAACAGGTGTATGCAGAAAATTGCGCCTCCCAACTGGTGTGCGCTTCTTCAATCTGAAAACTGTTTATATGACGAATCCCATTTTCATCAAGATAGATGTCGTCTGTACCGGCAAGCTTGAGAGAGACATTCATTGAATTCACAATTCTGTATTCAGCCCGATATACAGCATCACCAGCCGCCTGTCTAATCGTCCATTCGCCTTTATCATACGTTGTGCGTTTTGTCCTGACAGCTTCAATGTCTTTTCTTTTGATGACAATGCGCAATTCTTTTATCATATCCTGCGTTTTTTCGAAAAGGAGCGCTTCAGCCAGCCGCATTGTTTCTTCTGAGATTTCCCAGCTTACGGTCAGGGTGTGAGCGTTTTGAATGATCATGTCGAATGTGTCTCTAAAAAAGGCAAGCTTATGTCGTATATTATAGGGAAATGGGTGTTTATCCATGGACTCCTAACATTTCTCCTTTCCAATCGTTCACTTCGTGTTCCTATTAAACCATTACATAAAGAAGAAGCAAAGAAAGATTTCTCGACAAAATCTCGTTTTTTTCGCGAATTCCTTTAGAAACTATTGGTTTTATGGTATAAAAAAGAAGGATAAAAAAAGAATAGAAGGTGATGAAACGTGGAAATTGCTATTATTGCGTTGTTTATCGTCAGTATAGCGCTAATTGCATTCTCATATTCTCAAAGAGACCCGATGAAAGATGTAGAACAGGAACTCGAAACACTGCAGCTTTCTGCGATGCAGGAAATTTACAAGCTCAAAAAGAAAATGACAGTGCTTGAGGAAGAATTACTGGAAACTAACCTTGTCATTCGCAAATCAAAGCAGAGCGACATCAATCAAAAAATCGCTAAACAAATACTTTCTAAATATAATAACGGTATGTCAGCTGAAGCGATTGCTAAAGCTGAGCATGTATCAGTGGAAGACGTGAATACGATTATCAAAGATAATGAGAAGGTGCTCGTATGACAAAACGGGGCATTCAGGCATTTGCTGGTGGCATCATTTTAGCGACAGCCGTTCTTGCAGCTGTTTTTTATCTGACTGACGAAGACCAGGTCGCTGCTGTAAAAGATAATAAAACAGTAACTGAACAAGACGTGAACAATTACCTTGATTCTAAAAAAATGGTTTCTGTGAACCGTGATGAATATCAAAAACTTCTTGATTCAAAAGAGAAATCGTTGACCGATGATAGCAGCTCAGACACGAAAACAGACAAAGTCAAAACGTACAAGCTCAAAATTAAAGATGGCATGAGCACTGCGGATGTATCTGCTATTCTTGAAAAAGAGGGCATTATCTCTTCGGCTCAAGACTTTAATGACTATGTCATTGATGCCGGCTATCACAAAGAAATTCGTGCCGGCGAGTTTAAAGTAAAATCAGACATGAGTTTCAAAAAGATCGTAAAAACGTTAACACGATAAAAAACAGGCTGACTCAGCCTGTTTTTTTCATCCAAACTTTCCTGAAATGTAATCGAGCGTTCTTTGGTCCTTCGGGTTAGAGAACATTTTATTCGTATTGTCGCATTCAACAAGCTCGCCCATGTAGAAAAAGGCGGTTTGATCAGAAACCCTTGCTGCCTGCTGCATGTTATGCGTGACAATGACAATTGTATATTTATTTTTCAGCTCTAGAATGAGTTCTTCAATTTTTCTCGTTGAGATTGGATCTAGTGCAGATGTCGGTTCATCCATCAGCAAAATATCAGGATTGGTCGCAAGTGCTCTGGCGATGCAAAGACGCTGCTGCTGGCCCCCTGACAGCGAAAGAGCGGACGTATGCAATCGATCCTTCACCTCATCCCATAACGCCACGTCTTTTAATGACTTTTCCACAATTTCCTGAAGCTTCTTCTTATTTTTGGTGCCGTGGACTCTCGGTCCGTAAGCCACATTATCAAAAATAGATTGCGGAAACGGATTCCCTTTTTGGAATACCATGCCGATATTTTTTCGCAAATCCACGATGTCCACTTTATCCTTTAAAATGTTGCTGCCATTATAGTTCAGCTCACCTGCAAGCTTTACATTCGGCGTCATTTGAATCATTAAATTCAATGTCTTGATAAAGGTCGATTTCCCGCATCCGGATGGTCCGATAATCGCCGTAACCTCATTTTCATAAATGCTCAAATTGATATTTTTTAAAGCATGATGCTGCCCATACCATAAGTTCATTCCATTGACTTGATATACTTCCTGTTTCATTACAGCTTCGGTAGCAATACTCATTGCCGCCCTCCTATCCGAATTTCCCGTTAATATAATCCTCTGTCTTTTGCTTTTTCGGACTCGTGAAAATCTGTTCGGTCTGTCCGTATTCTACAAGCTCGCCGTTTAAAAAGAATGCCGTCCGGTCAGAAACCCGCAGAGCCTGCTGCATATTGTGCGTGACAATAATAATTGAGTATTCTCTTTTCAATCCTGTAATTAATTCCTCTATTTTTGCATTTGAAATCGGATCAAGCGCTGAAGCTGGTTCATCAAGCAGAAGAACAGCCGGCTTCATCGCAAGCGTTCTCGCGATGCATAAACGCTGCTGCTGGCCGCCGGATAACGAGAGTGCGGATGAATGTAAACGATCCTTCACCTCATCCCAGAGCGCTGCTTTTGTTAAACTTTCTTCCACAATTTCATCTAAAACAGCTTTATTCCGCTCTCCGGCATATTTCAATGCATGTGTGATATTCGCATAGATCGATTTCGGAAATGGATTTGGTTTTTGGAAAACCATTCCGATTTCTCTTCTCAAGCTGACAACGTTAATATTGCCGCCCAATATATTTAATCCCTCATAAAGGATTTCACCTTCCGCTCTTGCAGATGGAATTAAATCGTTCATTCGGTTAATATTTCTCAAAAAAGTAGATTTTCCGCATCCCGACGGCCCAATTAAAGCAGTCACCGCATTTTTTTCAATATCCATGTTTACATGATGAACTGCTTGTTTATTTCCGTAAAAAATAGACAGATCTTTGACCTCAAGCACGTGATTCTGCTTCGGAACAATAACAGCTCGCTCAGGTTTTTCTTTTACCATTTGTTCAGACATGTTTTTCGCCTCTTTCCGTTCTAATTTGCCGTAAGCTTTTTGTAGATCATCGTGCCAAGCCATCTCGCTGCGAGATTAAACACAAGAACAGAAATCACCAGCACGGCAGAACCACCGTTGGCAATCGCTTCAGCATCCGGAATCATTCCTTGTGTATTGACGTTCCAAATGTGGACCGCAAGTGTTTCAGCGGGCCTGAAAATATTAAGCGGTGATGTTTCCGAAAACGGGTTCCACTCCGTAAAATTAAGACGCGGTGTTGTCAGGCCTGCCGTAAATAATAATGCGGCCGCTTCCCCGAACACCCTTCCTGACGCTAAAATTGCTCCTGTGATGATAGAAGGAATCGCACTTGGAATTAAAACCGTTTTTACGGTATGCCAGCGTGATACACCTAAAGCGAGAGAGGCTTCCTTCAGATCTTTAGGGACTGAACGGATCGCGTCTTCTGTCACACGCACCATGACAGGAAGGTTAAAAACAGTTAACGCAAGAGCTCCGCCTATGATCGTATATCCCCAGCCTGTTAAGTTGACAAACATCAATAATCCAAACATCCCAATGACAATAGACGGAAGAGATGAAAGCACCTCTATACATGTTCTAATGAAGTCAGTTACTTTGTTATTAGGCGCGTATTCAGCCATGAAGACTCCGCCGCCCACACCGAGCGGGATTGTAATCAGCATTGTAATAAACAAAATATAAAAGGAGTTAAACAGCTGATCTCGTATGCCTCCTCCAGCTGCAATGGCGCTTGATTTTGTTGTAATAAATTGAAAACTGAGCTGAGAAACACCGTTTATAATAATATAGGAAAACAAACCTACTAAAATGGCAGCGATAATGGCTGCACACAAACCAAACATTCCGGTCGCCAGTTTATCTGTTATTTTGCGGTTCATTACACTTTCCTCCTAGATGACAAGTAGCGAATAAGCAGGATGAACAAGAATGACATCACCAGAAGCACAAGCCCCATTGACCACAGCGTATTGTTTTCAACACTTCCGTATGTGGTGTGGCCCATATTCAGCGTGATGATCGTTGTCAGCGTTCCCGCAGTGTCAAACAGGCTTTCCGGCAATACTCTTGTATTTCCAATGACCATCTGAACAGCCAAAGCTTCACCGAACGCCCGAGCCATGCCTAACACAACAGCTGTCATCAATGTTGGAAAAGCTGCAGGCACAAGTACTTTTCTGATCGTCTGCCATCTTGTCGCACCAAGCGCGTAAGAACCCTCTCGTAAACTCTTCGGAAGAGAAGCCATTGCATCAGCAGAAATCGAGGTGATCGTCGGGAGAATCATGACGGAAAGGACAATCGTTCCCGCCAATAAACTGTGCCCTGTTCCGCTCGATTTGAACTGGGCGATAAACGGCACCAATACTGTAAGACCTATGAATCCATAAACAACAGATGGAATACCGACTAAAAGCTCAATCACCGGCTGCAGCACTTTCTTTCCCCAATTCGGGGCAATCTCTGTCATAAAAATCGCACCTGCAATGCCAAGCGGCGCAGCGATTAGAGCAGAAAGAATCGTTACTGCAAATGAGCCAAAAATAAATGGCAGCACTCCGTATTTCGGATCACTATCTGTAGGATTCCAATTTAAGCTCGTTAAGAATTCAATTGGGCTTACACCATTTACAAGAAAAGATTGCAGCCCCTTCACGCCGAGGAAAATGGTGATTGCAACAGATGCCGCAATCATAATCAGCGCACATGCTGTCACAATCATTCTTCCCCGAACTTCATCCAATTGCCGATTTTGCCTTGAGCTGATTAAACGCTCGCTCACAGACATATTTTCTCTATTGTTTATCATTGTTTTACACTCCTATGAATGTGTTAAGAGGAGAAACGGTTGTCCCCGCACTCCTCTTTTTATTAAGATCAGCTTTGCTTCCCGTTGGCATCGCGTGTCACTTTCATATCAGTAACCGGAATGTAGCCTTGGTCAGTAACAATGCTTTTTTGAATGTCTTCACTCTTTAGATAATCAAGAAATTCTTTAGCTAAACCTGTCGCTTCACCTTTTGTATAAGAATGCTGATAAGCCCAGATCGGATACTCGCCAGTTGCTACATTTTTCGCTTCAGGTTTAACACCGTCAATAGATAGAGCAGTTACTTTGTCATCTGTTAAATATGAGAATGCAAGATATCCAATCGCTCCCGGAGTATCAGCAATGATTTTTTTCACCGTGTTGGAGGAATCTTCAGTAATGCCTTCTGCAGGTTCTTCTCCGTCAAGCGCATATTTCACAAATGTAGCACGTGTGCCAGAAGAATCAGGACGGTTTACAAGTGTAATCTTTTGGTCTTTGCCGCCGAGCTCTTTCCAGTTTTTAATTTTGCCAGTGAAGATTTTTTTCAATTCATCTTTTGAAATATCCTTCACACCAGCATCAGGGTTTACAGCTGCTGCCATACCAACTACAGCGACTTGATGATCGACAAGCGCTTTTGCATCGATGCCTTCTTTTTCTTCTGCAAAAACGTCTGAATTCCCGATCTGAACAGCTCCTTCAGAGACTTGAGAAAGCCCTGTTCCAGAACCGCCAGCTTGTACCTGTATATCAGCATCAGGGTTTTCTTCCATAAATTTTTCCGCGGCTGCAAGTACTAGTGGCTGCATTGCCGATGAACCAGAAATGGTTAAAGAACCTGATGCCTTTTCTTCTCCTTTTGCAGAATCGCTATTCGATTTTTTACTTTCTCCTGCATTTCCGCATGCAGCTGCAATCATCATAAATGCAGCCATCAGAAGCATAAGCACCAATTTGTTTTTTTTCATTTCCTGAATTCCCCCTGCGTATAATGTGTAATTTGTCCTACACGTATAGAGTAAAGGTTCTATGTAAAAAGGGTTTGAACCGAATGTTAAGGTTTTGTAAATCAGTGCGTTTTTTTGTATAAAAAAAACGCCCACATCATGTGAGCGTTTCTTTTTAGTTATCAGAAGACGTTGTGTTTTCTGCATTTTCTTCAATTTTGTCTTTATTCTTTTGCTGAGTATCTTCTTTGTCCTGCTTCGATTTCAGCTCAAAATATTTATCCATTACTTCCCTGCCGATTTCGTTTGTAATGGTATATTTAGCGCTGTAATCAATATAAGCCCAAGGGACTACTACAGAGATCGCAATCTCAGGATTATCAGCCGGTGCATAGGCAACAAGTGTCGTATTATAAGTCGATGTTCCTGTTTTTGATTTATCAGGTCCATCATAGAACGATTGTGCTGTTCCTGTTTTACCGGCAGGCTGATATGACGCTGAAGCAAATTGGCTGGCAGCTGTCCCTTTTGTCATCACCCGTCTGAATCCGGCCTGAACCTCTTTAATATATTCACTCTTCATGTCGATTTTATTCAGCACTTCCGGCTGAACGGATTGTACGACAGCACCGATTCCTTTTTCAGGATTAGGATCCCTGACTTCTTTCACAAGCTGAGGTTTTAAGCGATACCCGCCGTTTGCAATCGTTGATACGTATTGCGCCAGTTCCAGCGGTGTATATGTGTCGTATTGGCCGATTGCATAGTCAAGCAAGAATCCCGTCAATCTGTCTGTTCCTTTATAGCCTGTCATTTCATTCGGAAGATCAATTCCAGTTTTGACACCTAATCCAAATTGGCTGAAATAATTACGGAACGTATCAAAGGCCGTCGTATCAATCGGTAAAGCTTGGTGCGGTTTATATTCACCTTTTCCGAGCGCGATCGCTGTTTTAAACATAAATACGTTAGAAGACTGCTCTAAGGCTCTTTGAATATTGACCGGTCCTAAGTTAGTCCATGACTTTTTACCGCGTTTATCCTGACCAATATATAAAGGTTCATCTTGAAAAACAGTATTCAGATTGATAGCTCCGGTTTGAAGGCCTGTCAAGACTGTTGCGCCTTTGACTGCTGAACCCATGGCGTAAGATGACGTCATTGTACCTAAAGCGTAATCATCAATTTTATATTTCCCATTTTCTTGTTTAATCTGCTTGCCCGCCATTGAAAGCACTTCACCATTTCTTGGGTCCATCATGACAACGAATGCCCGGTCTAACAATTGAGTGCTTGGTCTTGCTTTAGCAGATTTGAGGTTCTTCTCAATGATTTTTTCCACTTCTTTTTGCAAATCAATGTCAATCGTAAGCACGAGATCCTTACCGGCTTTGCCTTCAGATACCGTTTTTGTTCCCGTGACATTGCCGTTTGAATCTGTGATATTTTCGACTTTGGCTTTTTGGCCCTGCAGAAGGCTTTCATATTGGTATTCCAAATAGCTTTTTCCGACCCTGTCATTACGGCTGTAGCCAAGCGACAGATAATGGTCGAGCAAGTTGGACGGCAATCCTTCATTAGAGCTGGACACACTTCCGAGCACTGAGCGAAGAAGGTTTTTATACGGATATTCACGTTCCCAATCGGACGTGACATCAACACCTGGCAGTTCGTCTAAATGTTCACTTACCACTGCCATTTCCTTCGCTGATACATCTTCGTTTTTGATATATTGAGGGGTCAATGCATAGCCCGAATCCATCTGTCTTTTGATAGCGAGGATCTGCATATCTTTATCCGTCAATTCATTCAGCTGCTTATCAGTAATCCGTTTTAGCTGAAGCTGGTATAAATCGTCATCGGATATTTTTTTGTCTTCAACCTGCTGTCTTTCTTTAGAGCTAATGAGCTTTTTCGCTTCTTTCGGTCTAGTCAAAATCCAATAATCTTTTTTATCCCGTTCTGTTACTTTTTTTGTATCGACTTTGATCATGTCAGACAGCTTTTTTGCGATCTTTAAGCGCTGTTCTTGCGTGGTCGATTTAGATCTCGTGTATGTGATTGCATTTAAAGCCTTATTTGTCACAATGGCATTAAAGTTTCGATCATAAATTTTCCCGCGCGGTACCGCTGAGCTGACTTCACTTTGTTCCTGCTTATTCGCTTGGTTTTTGTAATCATCGCCTTGCACGATCTGCTTGATGCCCAGTTCCACAATAATCCAGGTAAATATAACAAAGGCAGCTAAAAATAAAATATTCAGCCGGATCGGAAGCGACTTCTTTTTCTCTTTATGATTTTGCTTTTTTGGTTTATTTCTCCTCATAACATCACCTTTTCTATTTACAGAAAGAAAAGACACTCAAGTAAGAGTGCCAGTTTTCATTTTAAAGGTTTTTTCGACTTTTTTCTACAGATAACCCCTTTTTGGCAAAAAAATTATCTCTCGCCTTTTAACAGGGTCGGTTCTGTTACCCGTTTTTGGCCGTCTTCTTCCATGGTTTCATTTTCCCCTTCTTTCTCCTTAAAACGGATATCCTTGACAAAGTAATAAATCAAAGGATGTCCTATACCCAATATCGCAAGTGACAAAGGAATTCCCACATCCTCTTTCAGAAGGGCCACAATCAGGAGAAAGCACAAAATGGAAACAATTCTGCCGGCATTCAAGAACATTTCTCTAAGCACGATATATTCAATTCTTGCTTTTCTTGCATGCCTCGCGCGCCCTATCACATCATATGTAAGTGATACATATGGCACAAGCAACAGAGGATAGCCGATGGCAATAAAAACGCCGTACGTTAATAATGTCGAAAAGCTCATATGAAACAGAATCAAAAACAGCGCCCCATACAAAATAAGTCCGCCCAGCAAAATCGATTTTTTTCTCGCCTTTTTCTTAATCAGCCTGGATGCAAAGTAGTAGGCAAAGAAGGAAACAGCTGAATTGACAAGACCGAATGTACCGAGAGCAAGTTCGCTGTTTGTCTCAATAAATACAAACACACTGATTAAAAAGACAAAAATCCCTTCTCTCAAACCCTGAAAAAAATGCGCATTCGTGATTCTCCGCCAATTCATATTGCTATGGCGCTCTCCAAATACTTTGCTCAGCATAAAACGGCCCTTTGATTCTCTCCGTTTTAAGAAAAAGCTCATCACGACAGCCAGGGCAAATAAACTGAGGGAGAGACTGAAAATCACTGTATAACCCGTATTATTTTCAAGCCTTGAGATCACGAATCCGGCTACAATCGGGCCGATCATTCCTGCAGAGGAAGACAGAATGCCCATAAACCCGTTGAAAAAGTCTCGTGTATCCGGCTCTGTTATTTCAAAGGTCAGTACGTTAAACGCTAGCCAATAAAAGCCATAGCCAACTCCGAGCACCGCGCCGATTAGCACGAGGCGGCTGGCCGCCGTTTCTCCGGCTAAAAGCACACTTAAATAAAAGGCAGCTAAAAAAATGACGCCGAACCTTAAAATGAATACCCTGTCTATTTTTTTGGCTAACCGTCCAGCCAAATAAAAGGTTATCGGCTGCATTGTCACAATGGATAAATTATATATCGCCAAATCAATAAATTTCCCTGACTGCTTCCAAAGATACACATTAACAAATGTATTGGACAGTGCAATTCCCAGCGAGTAAAGCCCGCCAATGGTCAGCAGAAAGAGTAACCCTTTGTTTACGTCTACATCGCCTATCACTTTTTTTAGTTTGCTCATTACTGACTCCCCTTTACTATCCCTTAGTCTGTCTCACTCAAACCGAGATATGTAAAAAGAAGACATAAAAAAACAAGGTCCCATAATGAGGACCTTGTTTGTGCCATTATTTTGCTTCGCTGTATAGACGAGCCACTTCGTCCCAGTTTACAACATTCCAGAAAGCTGAAATGTAATCAGGACGGCGGTTTTGATAGTTAAGGTAGTAAGCATGCTCCCAAACGTCAAGACCTAAGATAGGCGTTTTGCCTTCTGAAAGCGGAGAATCTTGGTTTGGCGTGCTTGTGATTTCAAGTTTACCGTTGTTCACAACAAGCCATGCCCAGCCAGAACCGAAGCGTCCAGCTGCTGCTGCTGCGAATTGCTCTTTGAATTTGTCAAAGCTTCCAAATACACTGTTGATCTCTTCAGCAAGCGCGCCAGTCGGTTCGCCTCCGCCGTTTGGAGATAAAAGTGTCCAGAATAATTTGTGGTTTGCGTGTCCGCCGCCGTTGTTGCGGACTGCAGTGCGGATGTTTTCAGGAACAGAATCAAGATCTGCAACAAGCTCTTCAACTGATTTGTTGGCAAGAGCAGTGTTTCCTTCAACCGCTTTGTTTAAATTTGTAACGTATGTGTTGTGGTGTTTCGTATGGTGAATAGTCATAGTTTCCTTGTCGATATGCGGTTCTAAAGCATCGTACGCATAAGGTAATTCTGGAAGTTCGTAAGCCATGATAATTCCTCCTTAGTATATATGTACTGAAATGCCGCTTCACAGCGAGCCTTTCTTCATTCAATGTAACAAAAGAATGCTTTGTAATCAATGAAAAAGCTCACGATTTGGCTCATTTCAGCGGACATATTTCACTTTAACCGATAATCTGCCCCATTAAACCTGCCGCCAGCATTTCTTATAGGACCGTCCATAAAAAGTATCCGATCATCAAAAGCTGTATGATGCCCTTTGCAATAACCCCTGTTAAAAAACCAATGAGTGAGCCGAGACCAATTTTAAACGCTGACTTTAAGTCCTTCTGATGGACGATAAGTTCTGCGCAAACAGCCCCGATAAACGGCCCCAATATGATCCCTGCAACCGGAATGACAAAAGGCCCGATTAATAAACCGATCGTGCTTCCCCATATGGCAGCTTTGCTTCCTCCGAACCTTTTTACTCCAAGCAGATTCGACACGTAATCTGCTGCGAATAATACTGCGGCAAAAACTGCCTCAACAAGCCAGAACATATAAGAATACGGACTGAATGAAAATAAAAATCCGTACAATACAAATCCGGCAACAATAAATACTACGCTCGGAATAACAGGATACACCAGCCCGATAAAGGCAATGATAAAAACCGCTGCAATCAACAGCCAATACAACATATCCATAGCTTCCATCCTCCCATTTTACTCTGCTTCTTCATGTCTTCCTTGTATTCACACGCATGCAACGATACAATAAGCAACATATATTAGTTTAGCTAGGAAGTGAAGATAGTGAATGTGTTTCAGCTTTTCATTAAAAGTACATACTCTCCCCGTGATATTGCAAAAACAAGATTTCAAGGAATCGGAAAAGCGATTCTTTATGTATTTTTGCTCTCTGTCCTGTTTGCAATCCCTACCGCTTATTATGTAAGTACAGGGACCGTAAAATCAATGAACGGCTTTAAAACTGTTTTAAACAAAGATTTCCCTGATTTCACAATTTCAAACGGCAAACTTCAAACGGATGAGAAAAAAGCCACGGAATCTCAAGCAAATGGTTTCGTTATCGTGTTCGATCCGACAGACTCCTATGGCACTGAACAAATTGAAGCAAAGCAAAACGCGATCGGCATCCTTCAGAACAAATTTGTTTTGGCCATTGACGGACAGGCCCAAGAAATGTCTTACTCAATGATGCCGTCAGAGTTACAGAAAAAAGATGTCATTGCAGGGTTAAACCAAAATAAAGCGATGATTGTAACTGTTCTCTCAGCTCTTATTTTTCTCGTAACAGCAGCGGGAAAATTTATTGAAGTATCGTTTTTAGCGCTTATCGGGTTAATCATTAAGAATTCGCAGAAAAAACATTTATCCTATCATCAGCTCTGGAAGCTTTCTGCTTATTCCATCACCCTTTCAACTGTATTCTTTACAATCATGCGGGCACTAGAAGCAACCGTACCAAGTGAATTTTTACTGAACTGGTTTGTCAATTTTGTCATCCTGTTTCTCGTTTTAAAAGAGATTCCGTCCAAAAAAGCTGCTGTATAAACCGAGGCTGCATTCGCAGTCTCTTTTCTTTTGTCATGAATCGAAATGGACAAGCATACTATGATATAAAATTTCGTATGCGGGAGGAAAAGCGATGAAGCGTCTCACCTTAGTATGCAGCATTGTTTTTATACTTTTTATTCTTTTTTATGACCTTAAAATTGGAACAATACCCATTCAGGACCTCCCTGTCTATGAAGCATCAGCAAAAACGGCTGCACAAGAACCGGCTTATAAAACGGTGAAGGTAAAGCCGGGTGATACGGTTATGTCGATAGTCGGATCAGCAGGTTCTCCGGATGACATTGTAAAGGATTTTGAAGCACTGAATCCAAATGTGAAAGCCAATGACATTCAAGCGGGAACAGCGTATAAATTCCCGGTCTACCCTTAATTTAACGTTAATTTCTTGTCAGTTCGGCGAAGACACTGTTACAATGTAATTTGTAAAATAAATTCACATAAACCATACTAGAATTGTTATATCTAGAAGCGGCAACTACAATTAAGGAGCGATTGCAAGTGAGTGAAATCACACATCGTACAAAAACGCGTCCCGTCAAAGTGGGACCTTTAACAATAGGCGGCAACAATGAAGTTGTCATCCAAAGCATGACAACAACAAAAACACATGATGTAGAAGCAACGGTTGCGGAAATTAACCGTTTGGCTGAAGCCGGATGCCAAATCGTTCGGGTAGCATGTCCGGATGAACGGGCAGCAAACGCCATTGCGGATATTAAAAAGCGCATTTCCATTCCTCTCGTTGTTGACATACATTTCGATTATAAACTTGCGTTGAAAGCCATTGAAGGCGGCGCAGATAAAATCCGAATCAACCCCGGCAACATCGGCCGGCGCGAAAAAGTTGAAGCGGTTGTTAAAGCGGCCAAAGACAAAGGCATTCCGATCAGAATCGGAGTAAACGCCGGTTCATTGGAAAAACGTATTTTAGAAAAATACGGTTATCCGACTGCCGATGGAATGGTAGAAAGCGCACTTCATCACATTAAAATTCTTGAGGATCTTGATTTTCACGATATTATTGTCAGCATGAAGGCCTCTGACGTGAACCTTGCAATCGAGGCTTATGAAAAAGCGGCGAAAGCGTTTGACTACCCGCTTCACCTCGGGATCACCGAGTCAGGAACGCTGTTTGCCGGCACAGTAAAGAGCGCAGCAGGACTCGGCGCCATTTTAAGCAAAGGCATCGGGAACACCATGCGCATTTCACTAAGCGCAGACCCTGTAGAAGAGGTAAAAGTAGCAAGGGAGCTTCTGAAATCTTTCGGCTTAGCCTCCAATGCTGCCACGCTCATCTCATGTCCGACTTGCGGCCGTATTGAGATTGATCTAATCAGCATTGCCAATGAAGTGGAAGAGTATATTTCTAAGATAAAAGCGCCGATTAAAGTTGCTGTTCTCGGCTGCGCTGTAAACGGACCTGGTGAAGCGAGAGAAGCTGATATCGGAATCGCCGGCGCACGCGGTGAAGGACTGCTGTTCCGGAAAGGGAAAATTGTCCGTAAGGTTCCAGAGGAAACGATGGTAGAAGAACTTAAAAAAGAAATTGACATTCTTGCTGAGGAACACTACGCAAAACTTGAAGCTGAAAAAGCAAAATTAAAAGAAGAAACACAAAAAGCTTGACGGGAACCCGTCAAGCTTTTTTGTGTTAGAAAAATGGAATAATAAATATTCCAAGCACTAATGAAACGACACCGATACCCATTGCCCAGGCTCCAAGGCCTTGAGCACCTCTTCTTCTTGCGATATAGCCGACAATAATACCGGCAGCTCCCAATAAAACAGGCAGTACAAACAATGAAATGATGGACAAGGCTAAAGCGATGTACCCTATTCCCCGTCCTTCATTGACATTGCCGCCGCTGCGATCATTGTCTTGGTCATTGCTGCGGTCAGCAGCACGATAAGGCTCTGCGATTTCAGCAGCTGTTTCCTCAAAAAAACCGTCATTGTCGCGGGTAATATTTGTTCCTTCAGATCCATGATCAACATAGTAACTGTTGTTATCACGCTTTTCGTAATCGTTTGCCACCTTCAATTCCCCCTTCTGTTTTATTAAAGGAGCTTTTATAGTTTGATCCATTTTGCCTGATTCATGTTTGCTAAACTTTTCTGTTAATGTCAATTGTTTATGTTACACTTGAAGGGATGAAACTGAAGGAGTGTGGGCATGTTACGCTTAGGAATAGATATTGACGGCACAATCACGGCTCAGGATACATTCGTCCCTTATTTGAACCGTTCGTTTAATCTTTCCATTTCATTAAACGATATGACGGATTATGATTTAACAAAGCTGTTAAACATTACCCAGGAAGAATTTTGGGATTGGATGAATCAAAATGAAGCGATCATATATAAGGAAGCATTGCTTGCACAGCATGCGAAACAGTCACTTGATCTTCTCAAAGAGGAGCACAAGCTTATTTATATTACAGCGAGACGGACTCATTTAACTGATATTACCTATGAATGGTTTGACAGACAAAACATTCATTATGACCACATCGAACTCGTTGGCGGTCATCACAAAGTTGAAGCGGTCAAGAATCATAACATCGACCTGTTTTTTGAGGATCATCACGGGAACGCCATGATGATTGCGAAAGAAGCCGGGATACCGGTGATTTTGTTCAATTCCCCTTATAATCAGCTTCCGATTGATTCAAACATCATCAGAGTAAACAACTGGCTAGAAGCCGTTCAATGGATGAACAACAACAAGCATCACTTAATACGCGTCAATAACTGAAAAAGGAGCCCAAACCGGGCCCCTTTTTCATATATACGCATTTTACGCAGTAGTGTTTTCTTGGTTTTCCGCTGTACAATCAGGGCATGTGCCATAAATCTCAAATTTATGCCCGCTGACCTGATAGCCATCCAAATCATCACAAAGCTTGTCCATCGGACATGATTCAATTTCCTTTGTTTTGCCGCAGGCAAGACAAATAAAATGATGGTGGTGATGGGTGAATGAACACTTAAATCGGAAGAGCTTTTCACCGGACAGCTCAGTTGTTTCCAAAATCCCAAGTTCTTCATATAAAGAAAGATTTCTGTAGATTGTATCAAAGCTTAAGCCTGGATAATCATCATTCAGTGCAGACAGTACGTTTTTAGCGGTAAGATATCTGTCTGAATCAGCAAAAAGCTGCAGCATATCCTCCCGTTTGTTTGTATATTTATATCCGTTTTCTTTTAGTAGGTTCAGCGCTTCTTGTACGTTCATGAAGGGTCCCCCTTTTCGCTTTGCTTAAGAACGTATCACATGTATGAAAAAGAAAATGGCAGCTGTCTGTCCAGCAAGCCATTTTCTTTACTGCAGATAAAATTATACCCATAAAATGAATAAAAGTAAATGAAAGCCTAGTGGATTGCGTTTTTGAATTTTCCGCCTCTCGTTTCATGAGTATTCATAATTGTTATGAATGCATTTTGATCAACTTCAAACACGATCGATTTGAGCTTTGTCACTTCCAGCCTTGTGACAACCGCGTAAATTACGTCTTTTTCTTCGTCCGTATATCCGCCTTTCCCCTTCAGCTTCGTTGTGCCCCGACCGAGACGGTGCAAAATCGCGTCGGAAATCTCATCATACTGCTCAGACACAATAATGACAGCTTTTGTTTCATCAAGCCCTTGGATCACGGCATCAATCGTTTTCATCGCAATATAATAAGTCATGAATGAGTACATCGCTTGCTCAGGACCGAACACAAAAACTGCCCAAATGAAAATGAACACATTGATGAACATAACGAACTCACCTACTGAAAACGGGAGTTTTTTGGTCAGCAAAATACCGAGAATTTCTGTACCATCCATTGAACCTCCGTTTCGAATAACAAGCCCGACGCCAAAGCCGAGTAAAAGACCTCCGAACACAGTAGCCAAAATAGGCTGGGTTGTAATGGCTTCTACATTGTGAAGTGAGGATTCAATAACGGCAAGCCCGACAATCCCTATAAACGTAGAGACTAGAAAGGTCTTACCGATATATTTATATCCGAAGATCATAAAAGGAATATTTAATATGACAACGAAAAAAGCGAAATTCAGAAAGGGGTTTGACATAAAGAGGTGGTCTAAAATAAGTGATACACCGATAATCCCGCCATCAATAAAATCATTGGGGATTAAAAATAATTCAATACTTACAGCCGCAGATGCAGCTCCTACCAGAATCATAAAGACCCTGAAAATAAAATGGGTAAATGTTTCTTTCTTATGTTGTTTTGTTGGGGTCATAAAATCTCCTTTCCTGCAATAACTATTTTAAATACATTATAAATCTATTTTACCATTAAACACTGACACATTTTACTGATTTGCCCATACATTAAGTCTGGAGGTGGATTGACCGATGATTTTATTTCAAAGAATTATTTTACAGCGGCTTAATCAGGCTACTGCTGATGATTTGCTGAAGTACTCAAAACAATACGGAATCAGCTTAACAAGATCGCAGGCCGTTGAAGTAGCGAACCTGTTATACGGGAAAAATGTAAACATCTTTAATGAGAGTGAACGAATGCGGCTGCTGAAACAAGTAGAGACGATTACATCGAAAGAAACAGCTCAAACAGTTAATGAACTATTCAAACAATTTACAAGCTAAAAAATGGGGGTGTTATCCCCCATTTTTTATTGCTGTAAAATCTTTTCGAGCAATGTATCATCAAATTGTTTTTCTTTCAGCATTTCAATCTCAAAACGGTATGGCGGTTTTTTGTTCTTTTTATCTTCACCGACATATGGTGTTTCAAGAATTTTTGGAATGTCTTTTAACTGCTCATGGTGAACAACATATTGCAGTGCGTCAAAACCTATTTCACCAAAGCCAATATTTTCATGGCGGTCTTTTCTCGCACCTTTGACATTTTTGCTGTCATTGATATGAAGCACTTTAATACGGTCAATGCCAATGATTTTATCGAACTCATTTAGCACTCCGTCAAAGTCTTCGACAATGTTATATCCGGCATCATGTGTATGGCACGTGTCAAAGCACACTGACAGCTGCTCATTGTGTGTAACGCCTTCGATAATCTGCGCAAGCTCCTCAAAGCTTCTGCCGCATTCTGATCCTTTTCCAGCCATTGTTTCTAATGCAATCTGGACATTTTGATTCGGATCAATCACTTCATTTAAGCCTTCAATAATTTTTTTGATGCCGGCTTCAGCTCCTGCCCCTACGTGAGCGCCAGGATGAAGGACAATTTGCTTCGCTCCGATGGCCGCTGTCCGTTCAATTTCTGAACGAAGAAAATCAACACCCAGCTCAAAAGTGGACGGATTTGTCGTGTTGCCAATATTAATAATATAAGGCGCGTGTACGATAATCTCGTCAATGCCGTTTTCTTGCATATGTGCCCGGCCTGCTTCTATATTTAAGTCTTCAATTTTCTTTCGGCGCGTATTTTGCGGTGCGCCTGTATAGATCATAAACGTATTCGCCCCATAAGAGACTGCTTCCTGGCTTGCAGCCAGAAGCATATGTTTTCCGCTCATAGAGACGTGTGAGCCTATTCTCAGCAACAGGTTCCCCTACTTTCTTTTCTTAGATTGGTTTCTTCTCTGTTTTTTCTTGATTTTCTCCATCTCATAGCTCATTTTCTTTTTATACCCAGGCTTAACCTTCTTCGGCTTTTTCACGAGACGATGAGCAATTTCATCCGCTTCATTCGGCGTTTTTTTACGCTTTTTGCGGCGCTGACGGTCATCGCCTTTTTTCCATTCGCCCTTTTCAAGCTCTAAGTAATCAAATTCGATGCCCATTTTTTCAAGTCTTACTAATGCATCCTCATCAGTAAGCTCATAAATGGTCATCGCTTGTCCTGATGAGCCGGCACGAGCCGTTCTGCCCACACGGTGAACATAGAAATCGAGATCATCCGGCAGCTCATAGTTGATAACATGGCTGACACCTTTAATATCAATACCTCTTGCGGCAAGGTCAGTTGCAATGATATATGTGAATTCCAAATCATTGATCTGCTTCATGACTTTTTTCCGCTCACGTGGTGTTAATCCGCCGTGCAGCAAGCCGATTTTCATGCCTTTGCCAGTCAGATACTGGGCAATATGGTCAGCCGTATTTTTCGTGTTGGCAAACACAATCCCCAGGTATGGATTCAGATGCGACATGATGTCAAAAAGGAGCTTGTCCTTGTCACGATGTTTCGAAGGAATGAGGATATGCTCGATTTTCGCAGCAGTCACCTGTTTTGGCTCCACATGGGCGTATTTCGGATTTTCCATGTATTTCTTCAAGAATGGTTTCAGCTTTTCCGGTATGGTCGCTGAGAACACAAGCATTTGCAGATCCTCAGGCATGCGGGAACCGATGTAATCTACATCTGCAAGAAATCCCATGTCCAGCATTAAATCCGCTTCATCAATAACAAGAGATTCCGCTTTATGAACACTTAACGCCTGTTCTTTGATTAAGTCAGCAATCCGTCCGGGTGTACCGACAACAAGATGCGGCTGTATTTTCAATTTATCAATTGATTTTTGTTTATCAGTGCCTCCGATAAAACATTTCGAGCGAATCTGACTGCCTTCCTCACCCTGCGTGATTTTAAGCGCTTCCTGATAAATCTGGTTGGCTAGCTCTCTTGTCGGAGCCGTAATGACTACCTGAACGACATCCTTAGCAGGATCGATTTTGTTTAATAAAGGCAGTAAATAAGCGTGAGTCTTTCCAGTACCCGTCTGAGACTGGCCGATGACGCTTTCTTTTTTTAACACTGCAGGAATCAGCCTTTTCTGGATATCAGTCGGTTCGTAAAAACCAAGGCGATGTACTGCATCTATAATAAATGGTTTCAATTCATAAAGTTCAAATTTCGTTTCTTTCATTTTTCCCAGCTCCTTAAAGCGGCACATTATGTGTCCATCATCACATTATACCCGATTTTGCTTAAAAACACCACGTTTGCAAGGCGTTTGTTTTATTCAGTTATGTAAAGCAAATACCGCAGCCCATGCATATTCTAATAGCAGAGAGAGCTGAAAGGAGGTACAAGTATGTTTTCACCGCAGCAGCCAATGAGAAATTACCCACAGCCCGGACCGCCCCGCCCCATGCCAAATCAGCGAATGATGGGCAGAAGACCGCCTAATATGCGAGGACCTTCATTTGGAGCACAGCAGCAAGGTTTTCAGCAAGCCGGACAATTTCTTCCTCAGGCAAATGCCGGAGCGAGAAATGGTGCAGGTGCAGGCGGAGGCTTAAAAGGAATGCTGTCAAGATTCCTACCCGGCGGAGGAGGCGCTGGCAGCGCCGGAGTTCCAGGAGCAGGTGCCGCAGCGAGCGGAGGTGCTGGCCTGCAAGGCATTCAAAATATCGCCAATCCTGCATCATTATCCAGTATGCTTGGAAATGTGCAAAAAGTACTCGGCATGGCGCAGCAAGTCACCCCTATGATCCAGCAGTACGGCCCATTAGTCCGAAATCTGCCAGCAATGATGAAGCTGTACAGCCAATTAAGTAAAAGTGATGATACTGAAACAGAGGCCAATGAGGAAAGTGAAAAACAATCCGTTTCAGAAGAATCATCAGAAAAAGAGACTGAAACAAAAACCTCAGATGGGAACAAAAAATCAAAACCAAAAAGTTCTTCTCTCCCAAAAAAATCTAAAACAACTGACAATAAAGAACAAGAATCAAAAACATCTGCCCCGATGAAAAAGGAAGCTGCCTCTCCTGCTCCGAAAAGAACATCAGGCAGTTCAAAACCGAGATTATATATTTAACATTCTTTGATATCTGAAGTGAGATTGGCTATAATGAGATCAGAAGAATGCAAGAATAGAGCCGTTTGATTACGGCTTTTTATATTGCCTTTACTCACTTCAGTATTGGAGGACAACCGAAAATGGACGTAATTAAAATTTCACCGCGCGGCTATTGCTATGGTGTTGTTGATGCTATGGTCATTGCCAAAAATGCGTCACTAGATAAAAGCTTGCCAAGACCCATCTATATACTCGGGATGATTGTTCATAATAAACACGTCACTGATGCGTTTGAAGAGGAAGGGATTTTTACATTGGACGGCTCTAACCGTCTGGACATCTTAAAGCAGGTTGACAAAGGAACTGTCATTTTCACTGCGCACGGTGTTTCTCCCGAAGTCAGAAGAATCGCAGAAGAAAAAGGGTTAGTCGCAATTGATGCTACATGTCCGGATGTGACGAAAACTCATAATCTAATCTTAGAGATGAAAGAAAAAGGATATCACGTAATCTATATCGGCAAAAAAGGGCATCCAGAGCCTGAGGGAGCCGTTGGCGTAGCGCCGGAGATTGTTCACTTAGTTGAAACAGAAGAAGATGTAAAGAACCTTGATATCCAAGCAGAGAAGTTAATCGTGACGAATCAAACAACAATGTCTCAATGGGATGTCCACGACATTATGGAGCTTGTCAAAGAAAAATATCCTCATGTCGAATATCACCAAGAGATTTGCCTCGCTACTCAAGTGCGGCAGGAAGCTGTATCAGAGCAGGCAAAAAAAGCGGACTTAACAATCGTTGTCGGAGACCCGAAAAGCAACAATTCAAATAGGCTTGCTCAAGTGTCAGAGGAAATAGCCGGGACAAAAGCATACCGGATCGGCGACTTAAGCGAATTGAAGCTCGAATGGCTGAAAGGCGTTAATACCGTTGCAGTTACAGCGGGAGCTTCCACACCGACGCCGATCACAAAAGAAGTCATTCGCTTTTTAGAGCAGTTTGATCACGAAGATCCATCAACTTGGACAACTGAACATAATATACCGCTCAAAAAAATACTTCCAAAAGTAAAAGCAAAAAACTGAGGCTGTAAAAGCCTCAGTTTTTTTATAGAAATGTAAATGGATTTGTATCTGTTTCAGAAACAAAGATATTCACGTCAAACTTTTTATCATTACACATTGATGTCAGCTTTCTCGTGACGCCTTCTTTCATGATTTTTTCCGCATAGTGTCCCGGATCAACCACATTTAGGCCAAGCATCATCGCATCATGGGCCACATGGAAGTATAAATCTCCTGTGACGTAAACATCGGCTCCCTTTCGTTTTGCATGATGAATATACTTGTTTCCATCTCCCCCAAGAACAGCTACCTTTTTCACCATGCTGTCAGCATCCCCCACCATTCTGACACCATTGACGTCAAGCTTGTCTTTCACAAATAAAGCGAATTCCTTGAGCGTCATCTCATTTTTAAGGGTTCCGACACGGCCGAGTCCTTTTTCGGCGGGAGTCTGTTCAACAGGATAGATATCGTAAGCAACTTCTTCATATGGATGGCTTTTTATCATTGCATTGATAACAGCCTTTTCGACGCTTTTAGGAAATACAGTCTCAAGCCTTACTTCATGAACAAGCTCAAGCTCTCCCACTTCACCGATAAAAGGCTTAGCTCCGTCTAATGGCTTAAAGCTGCCGATTCCTTCAGATGAAAACGCGCAATGGCTGTATTCACCGATATGGCCGGCCCCCGCATTTCCGAGCGCGGCTCTGACCTGCTCTTCATATTCCTTCGGCACGTAAACTGCCAGCTTTTTCAGAGGATCCGTATAAGTAGGTGCCAGCACTTCCGTCTCACTCAGCTCTAATGCTTCAGCAAGCAAATCATTCACGCCGCCGTCCGCAACGTCTAAATTTGTATGAGCTGCATAAACAGCAATATCATGCTTCAAACACTTTTCAATTAACCTTCCGGCAGGCTGATCTGTTGAAATATGCTTTAGCGGCCGGAAAATAGGAGGATGGTGTGCAATAATCAAGTCAACCTCTTTTTCAATCGCTTCATCGATAACGCTCTCTAACACATCAAGTGTAACCATCACATTTTTAATTGGTTTGTTTAAAGTGCCGATTTGCAGGCCGATTTTATCTCCTTCAACCGCATAGGCTTTCGGGGAAAATTGTTCAAACAGCTGGATGATCTGCTGCCCATTTACACTTTTAGCCATGATCGATTACCTCCTTTAACAGCTCCATTCGATCGGCGAGCTCCTTTAATTTTTGTTTGTTTTGCTCTGTATCTGCCGCTTGGCTGATCTGTTCATAGATGCTTTGAGTGTGCTGAAGCTCTTGTGTCCACTTTTTCAAAAAGACAGCATTTTTCTCTTTTGCCAAGAAAGGGCCGACGAGCATCCCGGCTGATAAAGAAATACCGTCATAAGCCGCATCCCTGCCTCCCTCTTCTGCTACCAGCACCTCATAGCACTTTCCGTCCTCTTCAAGGATTACCTCATCTATCAGCGCATATCCTTCTTTATAAAGCCACTCCCTGATATGAACAGCATGAATATTCGGCTGTAAAATGAGCCGTTCCTTCCCCGTTAATTTGTCTTTGCCCGCTTCTAAAATGTGAGCGATCAAAGCCCCGCCCATTCCGGCAATCGTAATGGCATCAGCTTCACCTTTTTTAATCACTTCCAGTCCGTCTCCCTGCCTTACAGAAATGTGCGAGTTTAAGCCTGATTTTTCAACCTGCCGCTTTGCAGACAAAAACGGGCCGTCTGTTATTTCTCCGGCAATCGCTCCGCTGGCTTTATGATTCAGCACCGCATAACAAGGAAGGTATGCGTGATCAGAGCCGATATCGGCCATCACCGCTCCATTCGGTATGTACTCCGCTACTGTTTGCAATCGTTTAGATAATTTTAATTCGTTCACTTGTCATCACAACTTTTCTCAATCATTTTTTCCTTTACTATCATATAAAAAATCAGCCCGGAATCCAAGCTGAAGCAAATGATTTTGAAATTATTTCTTTTGATGCGGGTCTGCACGCGGCAGTCAAAAATAAAAGGCTGTCGAGAACATCTCGGCGGCCTGTGAATGTATAAAGAGAAAAATAGTTCTTTTATTTAATTTTTGATACCCACTCTGCCATATCATCCAGCTTATCGGCCGGAACAAGACCGGAAGGCATTCCATTACCGCCTTTTTCGATCTTTGTTTTAATTTCAGCGACATCTTTCTTATCCCCTACACCTTTTAAGCTCGGACCCGAAACACCTTCATAATTTTCTCCGTGGCATGCGATGCAGTTTGCCTTGTAAATTTCTTCTGGTGAAGCGTTCGCATCTTTCTTTTCAGCAGATTTGCTTTCTCCTCCGCTCGCAATCTCCCGAGAGTCATCAAGTCCTTTTACTGATAAAAAGAAAGTTAGACCAATTCCTAAAACAGCGATCAGCAAAAATGGAATAAGCGGGTTCCATTTCATTTCCCTTCCCCCTTTTTGATCCTTCCCCCTATGTAAACACTTCTAATTCTAACTTATTTTTACAAAAAGTAAATGGATTGCTATACAAAAGTTTTTTATTCACACTTTATACAAAATTGAATAGAAACATGCCTAAATCTCTAATATCCTTTTTATTCTATTGTATAATGTATTGTATACGCTTACAATAGAAAATATGGAATTAGATTTTGAAATTTTTCACCACAATGTTCATTTGCAAATGACATCATTTTTCAGTAAAATAAAGGCATATTATCCATATATCTTTTTAAAAAAAGAAGAACGGATCTTCAAGACCCGTTCCATCTTATTCGAGGAAATCTTTCAAACGTTTACTTCTGCTAGGATGTCTTAGTTTCCGCAACGCTTTGGCTTCGATTTGTCGAATACGCTCTCTCGTTACTCCAAATACTTTGCCGACCTCTTCTAATGTTCTTGTACGCCCGTCATCAAGACCGAATCGAAGACGCAATACATTTTCTTCACGATCAGTTAACGTATCAAGCACATCTTCCAGCTGCTCTTTCAATAGCTCGTATGCGGCGTGGTCAGAAGGTGAAGTTGCTTCTTGGTCTTCAATGAAATCACCAAGGTGCGAGTCATCCTCTTCACCGATCGGTGTTTCCAGAGATACCGGCTCTTGAGCAATCTTTAAGATTTCGCGTACTTTTTCAGGCGTTAAATCCATATCTTCCGCAATTTCTTCAGGTGTTGGTTCTCTGCCTAAGTCTTGCAGTAATTGACGCTGCACACGAATTAATTTATTAATGGTTTCAACCATATGAACGGGAATCCGGATCGTTCTCGCCTGATCGGCAATGGCGCGTGTAATCGCCTGTCTGATCCACCACGTAGCATACGTACTGAATTTATAACCTTTGCGATAATCAAATTTTTCAACGGCTTTCATCAGGCCCATGTTTCCTTCCTGAATCAGATCAAGGAACAGCATACCGCGTCCGACATACCGTTTTGCGATACTGACAACAAGCCGCAGGTTCGCTTCAGCCAATCTGCGTTTAGATTCTTCGTCACCTTCTTCAATCTTTTGAGCGTAGGCGATTTCTTCTTTTGCAGAAAGAAGGTTAACCCGACCGATTTCCTTTAAATACATACGAACTGGGTCATTGATTTTAACGCCAGGCGGTACACTTAGGTCATTAAGGTCAAATTCTTCTTCGGCTTTGGCAAGCTGCTGAATATTAGGATCTTCTGTTTCTTCATTCTCACTAATTAATTCAACACCTTGTTCACCTAAAAATTCATAATACTCATCCATTTGGTCTGATTCAATTTCAAAGCTGGACATACGCTCAGCAATTTCTTCATATGTCAAAACGCCACGTTTTTTACCAGACTCTGTTAATTGCTCTTTTACTTGGTCGAATGTTAATTCTGTCTCGTGGGTTTGTTTATCAGCCATTATGGATCCCTCCTTCCAAAGCTTGCAACGAATTCTATAAGCGGTATGATTCTTATTCGGTCCATTCAGGCGTTTTCTATGTGAACTGCCTTTAACAATGTGCGAATAATGAAATGACAATTCATGATGAGGTTAAGCGATCTATTTGCTCCTCCGCAAGGAATCATTGCCAATAAATGCTCCTCATCAGTTCTCCAGTTATTTTAAAGATCGGTTCAATGTAACGATTTCTTGAGCCAGAGAAGCAGCTCTTAAAAAATCTTTTTGCCTTTCGGCTTCGGCTCTTTCCGCCTCTTTTTCTTTTATCATTGACCAATTTCTTTGATTCAACACTTTTTTTACATAATCTGATAACTCGGCTTCGCTAAGCTCTTGATTAACCTGAAGCATTAATATATCAGACAAGAGCTGGCTTATATGATCATCCGTCACCCTGGCCATCAGATGCTGAGGCGTCAGCTCGGCTCCCTCTTCATAAAAAGCATAAAGATAGGCGGCTAATGCCCGGTGCTCATCAATATTAAATTGAAACCCTACCCGGTCAATCACTTTTTTGATGACGCTCCGATCTCGAAGCATGTGAGCGAGTAACAGCCTTTCTGCATTTTCATACGCCGGACGCAAACGTTTTTGCCTTGCTTTTGTCGTCAGATGCGCTCGCCGCGTTTTTGTTTCACCGCTATTGTCAGCAGGTTTGTTTTGCTTGCTGAAAACAGACAGCTGCTCAGTTAAAGACTCCTGTGAAAGCGAAAACTCTGAAGCAAGCTGCTTTACATAGACTTCCTGCTCTAGAGACCCTGAAAGCGTGCTGATTTCTTTCAGTACGTCTTTAATGTAAGCCAGGCGGTCGCCTTCATCGGACAGGTTCTTTCCTTTTCGGAAATATTGCATTTTGAACGCCATTACGGTGACACTGGCGTCAATAATGTCGTTTTTAAATTTTTCCCCGCCGAATTTTTTGATGTAATCATCAGGGTCCAATCCGTCAGGAATCATTGCAACTCTGACTTTGCAGCCTTTTTTTTGCAGAAGCTCCGAAGCTTTTAAGGTGGCTTCATAACCGGCTTTATCAGAGTCATAGCAAAGAATGATTTCTTCGACGTTTCTTCTCAGGATCTTGACATGATCATCTGTAAGAGACGTTCCCATCGTGGCTATGCTTTCTTTTACACCCGAGCTTACAGCCGATATGACATCAGCAAACCCTTCAAATAAGACTGCTCTTTCCTGCTTTCTGATATGAAGGCGGGCCTTATAAAAATTGTAAAGCAGTTTGCTTTTATGAAAGAGCGGGGTTTCAGGACTGTTCATATACTTAGGCTGCTGGCTGCCAAGAGCCCTGCCCGAGAAAGCAACAACAGCCCCGTGATGATCATGGATCGGAAACATGACACGGTTTCTGAAGCGGTCGAAATATCCGCTTCCGTCTTCGCGTCTGATCAGGAGACCCGCTTTTTCCATTTGTGCCTCACTAAATCCCCTCTTTACAAGGAATTTCGTGATAAAGTCCCAAGAATCAAGAGCATAGCCAATCTGAAATTCATCAATCAGCTCTTTCGTAAAGCCCCTAGAAAGCAGATAATCCAGTGCCTCTTGACCTTCTTTTGTATTTATTAACAAATGATGGTAAAATTTCTTCAGGAGCTCATGTGCCTCAGCCATTTTTTGTTCTCCAGAAGACTCTGGCCGGGCTCCGGAATGGACTGTTATATCATCTGGAAAATCAATTTGGTATTTGTCAGCAAGGTGAGAAACCGACTCGGCAAATGAGTAGCCTTCCATCTGCCTTAAAAAAGAGAAAACATTGCCGCCCGCTCCGCAGCCAAAGCAATGAAAAATCTGTTTGTCGGGCGATACGGAAAACGAAGGTGTGCTTTCTCCATGAAAAGGACAGAGTCCAAAGTAGTTTCGGCCTTGCTTCTTTAATTGAACATAATCACCTATGACTTCAACGATATCTGCCGACTTTTGCACCTGATCCACAATTTCATCTGGTATCCGATTTCCCATCTTATAACACTCCGTCGTACATTATTCGATGCTTTAGAGCAAAATCCCTTCATCGTTCGACAGGATTTTTTGCAGCAGTGTAATAAATCGATCTCGATCTTCTTTATTCAATTTTTTAGGCCCTTTGGCATATACGCCTTTTCTTCTTTGTTTGCCGGAAAAATGACGGCCCTCTAGAGCAAAATCAATCGTGTCTTCTTTGTAAAGACGACCTCTTTCCGACATAACGGAGACATTTCTGTTCAACAGCAGAGATGCTAATCCGATGTCCTGCGTCACAACAATATCTCCCGGTTTCACGTGATTTGCGATATATAAATCAGCAGCTTCTTTATGAGGATCAACATACTTCCATTTTTCTTCATTGCTTCTGGAAAGCTGATAATGTTCAAATGAAGCGACAAAAAGAACTTGAACTTCATACTCGGATGCTGTTTGTAAAATTTCATCTTTTACCGGACAAGCATCAGCATCGACAAAAATCGTCTTTTCTTGTTCATTAAGAAGAGTAATTCTCCATCCCTCCATTAAACTCCTGCATAAAAGCAAGCAAAATCGCACATCCTTTATTATTGTGGATGTATATGAATTTGTCGAAAAATTTCCGGGAGAAATTCTTGACATCTTACCCATAATAGTTTATTCGTATCACACGATCCTTAAACCTAAAATTAATCATTTTATCACAATTTTTTATTATAATACAAACTTCACAAAGATGCTATTGTTTTTCATTATTCCCTTTTGGCACAGCCAAAAACCCAGGATAGAGCGTCCTGAGTTATATGTTTTTTGTTTTGAGATGATGGATAATATTTGCTGTTTCCTCAACCGCTTTATTTGAAACATCAACAACCTGGCAGCCGATCCGATCCACAATCTTTTCGAAATACTCGAGTTCCTCTTTGATTCTGTTGATATTTGCATAAATCGCTTTATCATTAAGCCCGAGTGATTTTAAACGTTCTTTTCTGATATGATTCAGTTTATCAGGGCTAATCTTTAAACCGATGCATTTTTTCGGATCAACGTTAAAGAGTTCTTCCGGCGGATCAACCTCCGGTACAATCGGAACATTGGCAACCTTCAGGCGTTTGTGTGCGAGATATTGAGACAGCGGTGTTTTAGACGTTCTTGACACGCCGATCAAAACGATATCAGCTTTTAAAATTCCTCTTGGATCACGTCCATCATCGTATTTAACTGCAAACTCGATGGCCTCCACTTTTTTGAAATAATCTTCATCAAGCTGGCGCACCCGCCCCGGTTCGTATTTCGCTGTTAAACCGTAGGCTGTTTCCATTTTATCAATCAACGGGCCGATAATATCATAATATAAAACATTTGCTTTTTCCGCTTCGGCTATCAAATATTCTCTGATTTCCGGCACCACGAGTGTAAAACAGATAATGCCGCCGTCTGCCTTTGCAAGTGAAATCACTTCATTGATAGTGCCTATATCTTCAACATAAGGAATTCTTCTTACATGAGTATCATCCGCCGATCCGTTAAATTGGCTGAGTGCTGCTTTTACTACCAATTCAGCCGTTTCACCGACGGAATCCGATACAACATAGATGATGCGGTTATTCATATTATCCCCCCGTTAGTTTGCAATCTTATAGGATTTCATTTTCAGATAAACTGACAAGTATTTTGGTCATATTTGTTTTTGTCACTCTGCCGATCACTTCAAAGCCTTTATCGGTGTCTTTGATGACAGGCAGTGCATCAATTTGTTTTTCTATTAAGTGCTTTGCAATGTCCATCACATAATCCTCGCGTCTGCACACCGTAATGTTCGGCATCCTTGTCATGATGATGTGAACAGGGACCGATGTAAGCTCCTGCTGGCCAATGCTCGCTCTGAGCAAGTCTTTTCGTGAAAGCACCCCGACTAAAACAGCATCGCGGTCCACCACAAACAGAGTACCTACATCTTCTAAAAACATGGTGCAAATCGCATCGTACACAGAAACGTTTTCGTGAATCACTACGGGGATAGATTGAAAGTCTTTCACCTGAAGCTTTTTGAGTTTATCCGCCAAAAGCTGCGTGCCGGTTTTTCCCGTATAGAAATAACCGACTCTCGGGCGCGCCTCGAGGAATCCTGACATGGTGAGTATGGCTAAATCCGGGCGCAATGTCGCCCTGGTTAGGTTCAGCTTTTCTGCAATATGCTCCCCTGTAATCGGCCCGTTTTCTTTCACAATCTGCAAAATATGTTCTTGCCGTTTATTTAGTTCGATCGTACTCACCACCTTTTCACTTCATAGCTATGTAAAGAAATAATAATCCATATTATAACGTAAATATCTTGTAATCAAACAAAAAAACTTATAAATGGGGAAAAGACGATTACCGATCACACAGCAACCGCCTTTTCTCTCTTTATTTTACAATAAGGGCATTCATATTCGCAAAGGACTTGATCTCATCCGCCAAGCTTACCATTTGCGCTAAACGATTTGCCTTTAATGACTCATTATCCGCTATAACCATTGTATGATCGAAGTAAGCATCGATCGGTTCTTTTAAGGCTGCAAGTGAAGCAAGCGCCGCCTCATAATCTTTTTTGCTGAAGTTTTCCTGCAGATTTTGCTTCGCTGTTTGGTAGGCATCAAACAGTTTTGCTTCGTATTCATTTTCAAACAGATCAGGCTGAATGTCTCCGGAGACTCCTTTTTTGCTGATAGAGATCACTCGGCCTAACGCTTCGGCTGTTTCCTTAAAGCCAGGTGCACCAAGCTTTTGCTCCAGTACTTGTGCTTTATGCAGCGCAGAGTACGGCTCAAGCTCAGAGCTTTCCAGCACGGCGTCAATGACATCATGTCTGATTTGTTCAGCATTCAAGACATATTTCAAGCGCTGAGTGAAGAAATCCAGCAGTTCATTTTCTTTATTGGTTTGAACGAAAGTAAGCAGCTCTTCAAATGAAATTCCCCAGTTGCGGTCAAGAAGAATCGCAACAATACCGCTTGCTTGGCGGCGCAGTCCGTAAGGGTCCTGGGAACCGGTCGGAATTACGCCGATAGAGAAGAATGAAGCGATTGTGTCAAGCTTATCCGCCATTGCTACAACAGCTCCGGTGAAAGTAGAAGGCGTTTCTCCGCCCGCTGATCTAGGCATATAATGTTCATTAACTGCCGCCGCCACAGCTTCATCTTCGCCAAGCATTCTCGCATACTTTTCGCCCATAATTCCTTGAAGTTCAGGGAATTCATATATCATATGCGTCACAAGGTCGAATTTAGAAATTTCAGCAGCCCGCTTCACATGTTTTAATGTATCTTCATCAGCCTGAAGACGAACGGCAAGTTTCTCTGCGATTGATGTGACTCTTCTAACCTTATCAGCAAGAGAACCAAGCTCTTCATGGAAAACGATATTTTCAAGCTTCTTCACATTTGCATCAATGTTTAGTTTCTGATCTTCTTTGTAGAAGAATGAAGCATCAGATAAACGTGCGCGCAGCACTTTTTCATTGCCTCGGGCCACATTTTCAATCGCGTGGCTGTTGCCGTTTCGGACTGTGATAAAGTGAGGCAGCAGGTCACCGTTTTTGTCTTTGACAGGGAAGTAGCGCTGATGCTCTTTCATTGTCGTGACAAGCACTTCTTCAGGAATTGACAGAAACTCGGATTCAAATGAACCGTAAAGAGCTGTCGGGTATTCTACCAAATGATTCACTTCATCAAGAAGGTCTTCGTCAACTGGAATGCTCCAATTGTTTTCAGCAGCCATTGCTTCCAGCTGAGATTGAATCATTTGCTTTCGGACGCTAGGATCAGCAATAACATGCTGTCCTTTGAGCTGCTCTTCATAAGCTGAAGGTGATTCAATTGACACTTCATGTCCGAGGAAACGATGTCCCTGTGTTGTCCGCCCAGACTCAACGTTTGTGATCGAAAATGGAATGACATCCTGTCCAAATAATGCGACAATCCATTTGATCGGTCGGATATAACGCAAATCTTCATTTCCCCAGCGCATGTTTTTCGGGAAATGCAAGCTTGTAATTAAACCGCTCAGTTCCGGCAGAAGCGACTTCGTTTCTTGGCCGGCTTGGAATTTTTGCACGAATACATACTCTATGCCTTTTACTTCTTTAATGTACAGGTCTTCCACATTCGCGCCTTGGCCTTTTGAAAAGCCGATTGCCGCTTTTGTCCAGTTCCCGTCCGCATCAAGGGCAATTTTTTTCGCAGGCCCTTTTGCTTCTTCTTTTATATCATCCTGCTTTTCTGCGACATCCTTAACGAACACAGCAAGACGTCTCGGTGTATTGAAGAGTTTCACTTCACCGTGAGTAATATTTTTTTCTTTAAGCCAGCCTGTCAGCTTGTCGCCAAGCTGAACCATGCTTTCATTCAAAAAGCGCGCCGGCATTTCCTCTAATCCGATCTCTAAAAGTAAATCCTGTTTACTCATGAGAAGAACCCTCCCCTTTAAGCATTGGGAACCCTAGTTTTTCTCGTTCCTCATAGTAGGTTTTTGCTACTTTTCTAGCTAAATTCCGCACTCTTGCGATATAGCCCGTCCGCTCGGTAACAGAGATCGCACCTTTGGCATCAAGCAGGTTGAAAGTGTGCGAGCATTTCAGCACATAGTCATATGCTGGATGAACAAGTCCGTTGTCCATTTGCTTGATCGCTTCTTTTTCATATGTGCTGAACAATTGGAACAGCATATCGACGTCTGATGTTTCAAACGTATAAACAGAATGCTCATATTCAGCCATCATGAATAAATCTTTTACTGTAAACCCTGACGTCCATTCCAAGTCAAACACGTTTTCTTTATCCTGGATATAAGACGCGAGACGCTCAATTCCATACGTAATCTCTACAGAAACGGGTTTACACTCTAATCCCCCGACCTGCTGGAAATACGTAAATTGTGTTATTTCCATTCCGTCAAGCCAAACTTCCCAACCTAGACCCGCGCAGCCTAAAGACGGATTCTCCCAGTTGTCTTCAACAAAGCGAATATCGTGCTCAAGCGGATCAATTCCAAGAGCACGCAGGGAATCCAAATACAGCTCTTGAATGTTATCAGGTGACGGTTTAATAATGACCTGGAACTGATGATGCTGATACAGTCTGTTCGGGTTCTCCCCGTAGCGGCCGTCTGCCGGACGTCTGGAAGGCTCTACATAAGCCACTTTCCACGGCTCAGGACCGATACTGCGCAAAAATGTATACGGGCTCATCGTGCCGGCTCCTTTTTCTACATCGTAAGCCTGCATAAGCACACAGCCCTGACTGGACCAATGCTTTTGCAAGGTTAGAATCATGTCTTGAATATTCATTTCAAGCACCTCCACTTTTCTTTCATAAGTTACTGCGGCAGCAACCAAAAAACTCCCGTCTCTATGCTTGCCAGCCGCAAACATAGGGACGAGAGTTCTCCCGCGGTTCCACCCTAGTTGCTGAGAACAAAATCCCAGCCTCTTTTTTTAAAATTGCTCAAGAATGCCTTTCGTTGCGTGCTCATCCTTAGCTTACACCGCCCTAAGGTCGCTTTCATGAGGTAAACGCAAGTACTTCTTTCTCTCACTGCAACATATTTTATAATAAATGATCATATAAAAAGATGGACCAAATGTCAACTTTTGTTTTCACCCATAAGATGTTTCATGCTTTCCATTTGATCTAAAAAGCGCTTTGATTTTAAATACAATCCCGAATATTCTTCGTAATATAAATCAATCACTTGCTTTAATTCAGCTTTTGTTTCCTCTTTTAAGGACACATTGCCGAGCCTCGACAGATCAAAATAGTAAAAGAGTCTTAACAGCCTTGCCGTTTGCGGTTTAATCGGTATCCTGTAAGGATCTTTTTCAAAACAGCGGTGGCATATAAAACCATTATCACGAACAGAGAAATGAAAGGTTCCGTCTTGGCTTTTACAATGAACACAATGATTTAGCTCAGGATACAGGCCCATGACACCGAGCATCTTCATTTGAACAATGAAGGTGATAACATCCGGATCTGTTCCTTCATTCAGCTGTTTTAATGATTCTAATATGAATTCAAATAAATAAGGATTTGCCTTTTTTTCTTCTGTGCCTCTGTCGACTAACTCAGCAATATAGGCAGCATATGCTGTTAAAAACAAATCTTCCCTGATGCCTCTCATGCTGAGGATCATTTCCCCCTGCTGAAGCGTTCCGAGGCCCGATGTTTTTTGCATTAAGAAAGCACCATACAAAAAGGGCTGGCTGACTGCTGATAAACGGCTGTTCGGTTTTTTGGCGCCTCGTGCCATAACACCTATTTTTCCGTGTTCTCTTGTCAGTAATGTTACGATTTTATTCGTCTCTCCGTAATCATTTGTGCGAAGAACGATTCCTTCACATTTTGTCAGCATTTCCGCACCTTCCTCAAGCAGGAGCGGCCAAGAGGTTTATAAAATTGGATAATCAAATCGGGCTAGCTCATCTTCTAGTTCTTCGGGTCTTTCCATGTTCTCTTTTTCCAGTTCTTTAAAAAGAAGATACGTATCAACATTTCCTGTTTGAGAAAATACGTTCCAGGTAAAATTCAACACAAGAAACCCACCTTTCTGTAGTTAAACTAGCTTACCTAAACTCCAAATTCTTACCTTTATCTTGACCAGATGTCCTCCATTTCATGTTAAACAAAATTTGCTAATGTATCCCTGTTCCTGTGAGATAATGACACACACGGGAAGAGATTAATATTCGTCCTCTTTAAAGCCAAAATCGCGAAGCTGGGACATTTTATTACGCCAGTCCTTCTGCACTTTCACCCACAATTCAAGGTAGACACGGGAGCCCAATAGTGCTTCAATATCCGCTCTCGCTCTTTTTCCAACCTCTTTTAGAAGGCTTCCTTTTTTACCGATCACGATGCCTTTCTGAGAATCCCGCTCGACCACAATCGTTGCCGCTACGTGTACAGAACCGTTGTCCTGCCCTTTGATGGATTCGATGGCTACCGCAATGCTGTGCGGGATTTCTTCTCTCGTCAAATGCAGCACCTTTTCCCTGATTAATTCAGAAATGATAAATCGCTCAGGGTGGTCAGTTACCTGATCACTCGGATAGAATTGCGGCCCTTCCGGCAAATACGCTTCAATCTGAGCGAGCAAGGTTTCGATGTTATTTCCTTCTAAAGCAGAAATCGGAACAATTTCCTTAAAAGGATAACGTTTGCGGTATTCGTCAATTAGCAGAAGCAATTGGTCGGGATGAATTTTATCGATTTTGTTTACGATTAAGAATACAGGCGTAGACATCGTCTGCAATTTCTCAATGATGAATTCGTCGCCCTTCCCGTAGCCTTCCTCAGCATTGATCATAAACAAGATCAAATCGACTTCTTTTAATGTATTTTGCGCCACTTTCATCATAAAGTCCCCAAGCTTATGCTTAGGTTTATGAATCCCTGGTGTGTCAATAAAAATGGTTTGTGATGTGCCTGTCGTCAGTACTCCTTGCACCTTGTTTCTCGTCGTTTGGGGCTTATCGCTCATGATCGCGATTTTTTGTCCAATGACTCTGTTCAAAAATGTAGATTTTCCTACGTTTGGTCTTCCAATAATGGATACAAATCCTGATTTAAAGCTTTCGTTCGTCATGTAAATCCTCCGATGAAAATGCGCCTGGCAATAATTCTTCCACAGTCATTTCTTTTATTTGTCCTTGTAAATTAGTCAGTACGACAATAACGTCTTTTGTGCAAAGCTCAGAAATCACCTGGCGGCAGGCTCCGCACGGAGATACTGGTCCAGGGGTGTCAGCCGCAACGGCCAGCATCTGAAACTCTGTATCCCCTTCAGAAACAGCTTTAAATAAAGCGGTACGCTCGGCGCAATTGCACATGCTGTATGCCGCGTTCTCAATGTTGCAGCCTCTGTACACTTTTCCATCCTTGGTAAGAAGAGCGGCTCCTACTTGGAATTTGGAATACGGCGCATATGCCATATCACGCGCTTTTAAAGCTTCTGTTATTAATTCTTGTCTGTTCATGTGTACATTCCTCTCTTACCTATAATGGTACCGCTATCACTTTATATTTTACATAATCGCGCGCTTTTTTTCACGCCCATTTCTAAAAATGTAAAATAAATGTAAGAATTTTCAGCCATTACAGCTTTGGCAAAAAAATAAGTAAACCAATGATACACGAAATCACGGCAAAAACGCAAACAGCCCCGGCGGCAGCGTCCTTGGCCGCTTTAGCAAGAGGGTGATGTTTGTCAGTTATTAAATCAACCGTATGTTCAATGGCTGTATTTAAAAGCTCAAGCGAAAACATACCGCCTATCAAAAGGAATATAATCATCCATTCAATCATGCTGAGCTCTACAAGGAAGCCGCAAATGAGAACAGCGCAGGCGGCTGCGGCATGAAATTGGAAATTCCGCTCCGTCCGCGCTGTTTCCCAGATGCCCCGGCCTGCATGCACGAAGCTTTTGAAGAACCGCTTCAGCTCATTTCTATGATCTTTTGAGTCCATAAGCGTCCAGCAATTCCTTTTGCTTAGTAAACATCTCCTCTTCTTCCTCTTTCGTCATATGGTCATATCCTAAAAGGTGCAGAAATCCGTGTACAGCTAGAAATCCGAGCTCTCTTTTAAAAGAATGATTATACTCCTCTGCCTGCTCTCTTGTGCGATCGGCACTGATGATAATATCACCTAAAACCGGAGGCATTTCGGCGCCCACGATTTCGATCTCGCCTTCTCCCTCTTCTTCAAGAGCAAATGAGATGACATCTGTCGGAGCATCCTTTCCCCGGTATTCTTTGTTAATCTGATGTATGTCATCATTGGAAACAATCGTGACAGAAACTTCAGCCTGATCTTGAACGCCTTCACGCTCAGCAGCAAATTGAAGCAGATTTTCTACTTCTTTGAGCATCTCTTCTGAGACGCTTCCCGTTTCATCAACGATATCAATCAGTAAACTCATCTATTTCACCTTCTTAGTAGCCTCCGGATATTCAATCCGGGAGTGGAAAATTCCTTTTAATGTTGCACAGAGCGTTTTTGCGATTGTATCCAGCTCTTTAAATGTCAAATCGCATTCGCTGAACTGTCCGTCCTGAAGCTTATCGGATATAATACCCCGGACAAGCTTTTCAATTCGTTCAGGATTTGGATTATGCATAGATCTGACGGCCGCCTCAACACTGTCGGCCACTGATATAATTGCGGCTTCCTTTGACTGCGGCTTCGGCCCCGGATAACGGAACTCTTCCTCTGTAATCTGGTCGCCTTTTTCCTTCGCTTTATAGTAAAAAAACTTTAAAAGCGAGGTTCCATGATGCTGCTCAGCAATATCGACAAGCTCTTTCGGAAATTTATAGCTTCTCAGCATATTCGCACCGTCTGTCGTATGCGAGATAATAATATTTTTACTCAACTGAGGTGACAGCTTGTCATGCGGATTGTCAATATTCATTTGGTTTTCAATAAAATATTGCGGGCGCTTTGTTTTTCCGAGATCATGATAATATGCGCCGACTCTTGCAAGCAAACCATTAGCCCCAACCGCTTCACAGGCTGCCTCTGATAAATTGGCAACCATTACACTGTGATGATATGTACCTGGTGTTTCTGTCAGTATTTTGCGCAATAGCGGATGGTTAGGATTAGACAGCTCAAGCAGCCTCATGGTGGATAAAATGCCAAAGCCCGTCTCAAAAAACGGCATCAGGCCGATGATCAATACAGATGAAGCAAACCCCGACACAACCCCCATGAGCATTAACGTGCCGATTTCAAGACCCGACAACGCAGTGTTCTGGATCAATAATAAGGATAAAACGACAACCATATTAATAAACGCCACGAAAAGTCCGGTCTGCAAAATCTTTGATCTCGCATTGTGTTTTCCTAAAAATAATACACCTGAAATGCCGCTGATCAAATAATAAATCCCTATGACATAATTGAATGTTCCTGTCACACCCTGATTAAACATCATACTTCCGCAAATCGCAAGAATGATACTTCCCAAAATGGCAATGCGTTCATTCATCAGCAGTTTGATTAAGATGGCGCCGGCCGCAATGGGGACCAGATAGCCGATATTATTATACTCCATCTTCTGAAACAAACTGACAACCTCCATGATCACAAGCAAAAGTGTTGTGATAATCGAGAATAACAGAATGGATTGATTTTTAAACTTCAGATTTTGTTTCTGTTTTTCAAAATAATATACAAGTGTTGCAATGAAAAGTCCGATCATAATCAATAGCCCGCTGATCGGTTTAAAGAGATTTGAGTTATTTAATAACCCGGTCAGCTCAAGTTTCCTGTACACTTCCCGATCAATGAGGTCATTTTCTTCCACGAGCACTTGTCCCTGTTTGATTTGAACCTGCTGGACATTATCTGAGGCTTCCTGCCGTTTTGCCTCTGTTGCTTTCGGATCGAAGACGTAATTCGGAATAATAGCAAAACGCCCGATTTCTGTCGCGGCTCCCAAGTATTTAGACGGAATAGAATTGCTCTTTAGCTCTTTTTCTACCTTATCCTTTGCATCAGATAGTTTATCCGAAGGGATTTCACTGCTCATGACCGTATTTACTGCGGTAATGACCGTATCTCTGACAAAAGAAAAGTCTTCACTGTCTGCTTTCAGCAATGTCTTGATGGAATCCTCGGATATGGAATCATTCACATCTGACGTCAATTTATCCTTTACGGATTTGACCATTGATTTTTCCGATGGTGATTTGCTGCCTTCTTCCGATGATTTTTTCACTTCACTAATACTGTCGAATATTGATGACACTAGGTCTATCCGATTATCTGTGTATTCTTTTTTTAATGTATATTGATCTTCAACCGCGTCTTCAGCGGCTTGCTTTTTTTCCTCTGTGGCTTTTTGATCTTCCACGGTTGCCGGAGCGTAAATGGTCTTGTCGCTGACTGAAAACAGGTCTAAATCAAGTGTTTCCGGCTTAACATGTACAAAGAGCAAAGCAAACATAATGGCAGCCAGCAGAAGATACAGCAGTACATGCATGGAGCGCGCATTTTTAAAACTGCTCCATTTTTTCGAGCTGCTTTTGGTCTTAGCCTTCTTTTTCAACACAAGAACCTCCTCTTGAAACATCAAGCCCATAAGCAATCATAAAAATGACCCGATAACGCGCGATCGGGTCATTCAGCATTAATTTTGCTTATCGTATGCTTCAATAATTTTCGCAACAAGCGGATGTCTGACCACGTCTGTCTGGTCCAGCTCAATCATAGAAATGCCGTCTATTCCTTTTAGCATCTCCTTCGCTACTGCAAGTCCCGATTTGACGCCTTTCGGCAGATCAATTTGGCTAACGTCACCTGTAATGATCATTTTAGAGCCAAAACCCAGTCTCGTCAAAAACATTTTCATTTGAGCAGGCGTGGTATTCTGTGCTTCATCAAGTATAACATAAGCATCATCGAGCGTCCGTCCCCTCATATATGCGAGCGGAGCAATTTCAATGATGCCTCTTTCCATCAGACGTTCTGTATGATCTGCCCCAAGCACATCATGGAGAGCGTCATACAGCGGGCGCAAATAAGGATCTACTTTTTCTTTTAGGTCACCTGGGAGAAAACCGAGGCTTTCACCGGCTTCCACGGCAGGTCTTGTTAAAATGATTTTTTTGATATGTCCGTTTTTTAAAGCATGGACTGCTTTTACGACAGCCAGGTACGTTTTCCCGGTTCCCGCCGGACCAATGCCGAATACAAGGTCATTCCGCTTCATAGCGGCCACGTATTCCCGCTGTCCCATTGTTTTTACACGGATTGATTTGCCTTTTGCGTTTTTTGTAATTTCTTCTTCATACATGCTTTCAAAGTATTCAAGTTCATTCTTCTTTGCCATTTTGATGGCGTAAATCACATCACGTTCAGAGATCTCTATCCCCTTGCGAATTAAAGCGAGGAGCGATCCCAGCAGCCTGTCTGCAATCTGAAACGATTCATCATCGCCTGAAACATAAATCGTCTCGCCGCGCGTAATGATATTTACATTCAGATCTTTCTCCATCAATTTCAAAAAAGAATCTTGGTTCCCGAAGAGTGAAAGCGCCTCGTCCGGGTTTTTCAGTTTTTGATTCATCGCAAGTAAATGTTCTGTCATTCTTCAGTCTCCCTGACAATAGGTGTGGTTTGAACGATATCTTCTATAACTTGGTAGAGAATAATCAACTTTACTTTACCATTCTCAACAGTCTGGTGCAAAACTTTTTCACTTTTCACCTCGCCGTTTTCGCCTATTTTATCCTCTACATCCTGTTTACCCAATTTAATGCCTTCTTGAACTGCTTCTTCTTTCGTATATTTTCGCAAAGCCTCTTCACTTTCTCTCGTTTGCTCTTTGACATAGGATACAGGGAGCTTAAATCCGAGAAAATGAAGCGAATGCTTTTCTTGTTCTGTTTTTGGATGCTTCAATTCCTCTTTTTTAAACGTCATCCCCCAGATCGGGATTGCCAAAGAACCAAAAGAAAGCTTGTGCTTTGTCCTTACTTTGCCCGTATAGACGTTAAATAATGTTTCAAGCGGGACTGTCACTTCTGATCTATACCAGGTTTCTCCGTAAATTTCTGCTTTTGAGGCGACTTCCTGCTGATGGTCTTCGCTGCCGATCAGTCCCGAAACAAGCAGCTGCCCCTTTTCAACATGATCGTGTATGGCGGCCATGGGCTGTCCTTTTTGCACAAACATTCTCGTAATGGTTGCTTTCTTTTTGGCGACAATATTGCGCGGGCTAACATACTTTTCTTTTTCGGGCTCATTTTTCTCCACAACTTTCATGTGAATGGTCGTCCCCTTCAGATCAACTCCGACCCAAGTAATATTGTCTATTCCATTGGTTAATGATTTCTGTATTTTTTCGGGCGACATCATTAAAAACTGCAGACGGCCCTTTTTGACGCCGATTTCATTAAGATGCTGCCTCATTTGATGTTCTGTTTCAGGCTTAGCGCCTGTCACATCAATTTTCCACACCATATTGGACAGCAAAAACAAAAGGATGAAAAAAATCGCAAAACCGATCGTAAACCCTATATTCAGCTTTGATTTCAGCAACAGGAAGGGAAATCCCTTCCGATTGATAAATCGGGCTTTACATTTAAATTTACTTCTCACCCGCCGAAAGGCATGTACATCCTGAAGCTGTATATATAACGATACGGCTTCTTTCTTTTTTTTGACATGAAAGACCGGAATCCCCTGTCTTGTGCATTCATTAAGGAGCCGCTCAATCCCTCTTCCCGTCAATTCAAGCTGGACCTTACCCGAAAAAAAAGACAGCCATTTATTTTTCACAACATTTCCCCCTCGGCTTTATGACTCAACATATCGAACGACATCAATCGTACCCTCCAAAAGTATCTCTTCCGGAAGAATCGCCTTGATGACAAAATTTTTACCAGATATGATGCACTGGCCCTGCTTCAGCATCAGCCTCACTTCATTCTCACTGAAAAGCAAAAGGCCTCTGTGGTTTTCTATGTAGATATGAAGTCTGCCAACCATTGTAATCCTCGGCAGATCCATCATAACGTCCGGGGGAATTTCCAATGCTCTTGTCAGCCAAGCTTTCATACGATTCTTTCTTTGCCCCATACAAAAAGAACCCCCTTTCATCTCATATGTATGATTTGAAAGGAGGTTCTAACACTTTAATTTTTACGGGCTGAGCGCATCGTACGGTGAGGTTTTTTCGCCCGTGGAGGCCCGAACACCTCTCCTAGAACGATCCCCTGTACGACGGTGTCCTTATTCACCTGAAGCATTTTTTGTTTTGTGTATACTGTTTTTTGTTTGGCAGCAGCAAGATCTCGTTCCAGCCCTTTCAGGTTTCTTGCTGTTTCCCTGCGTCTTTCTTCCGCTTCCCGTCTTGCCTGTTCCATACGGTTAGGGATAGGTGCAGGGGCATCTTCTTTTGACTGCTTCTTTTGAGGAGAAGCAGATTGCACGTGTTGAGGTTTTTTTCTTTTTTGGCTGTTTTGCTTTTCTTCTTTGCTCTTTTTGCCGAAAATCGCAGAAATGATTCCGATGATCGCTGCAATAATAAGCGGATTGGTCAGTAAATCTTCCATCAGCGTTCTCCCTTCTTAGAGAGATTATGATTTGCGGTCTTCATCCGAAGGGTCTTTCGTCAGCTTGCCGAATGAATCACGCATTTCTGTGTCAGCATCGATGTTCTTGATATTCATGTAATCCATGACGCCAATATTCCCTTCACGCAAAGCTTCTGCCATCGCAAGCGGCACTTCCGCCTCGGCTTCTACCACTTTCGCGCGCATTTCTTCTACGCGGGCACGCATTTCCTGTTCTTGAGCGACAGCCATCGCACGTCGTTCTTCCGCTTTTGCCTGCGCGATGTTTTTATCAGCCTCGGCCTGATCGGTTTGTAAAATTGCACCGATGTTTTTGCCGATATCTACATCTGCAATATCAATTGAGAGAATTTCAAACGCAGTTCCTGAGTCCAATCCTTTTCCAAGGACTGTCTGAGAAATCATGTCAGGGTTTTCAAGCACTTTTTTATGATTATCAGATGAACCGATTGTAGAAACGATCCCCTCACCTACACGAGCTACAATGGTTTCTTCCCCTGCTCCCCCAACGAGGCGCTCGATATTCGCTCTTACTGTGATTCTCGCTTTCGCTTTGACTTCAATCCCGTCCATTGCGACACCGGCTATGAACGGTGTTTCAATCACCTTAGGATTAACGCTCATTTGAACAGCTTCCAACACGTCCCGGCCTGCAAGATCAATGGCAGCACAGCGCTCGAATGTGAGTTCAATGTTAGCTCGCTGAGCGGCGATAAGCGCGTTGACGACTCTGTCAACATTACCTCCAGCCAGATAATGGCTTTCAAGCTGGTTTGTTCCAACATTAAGTCCCGCTTTATGCGCTTTAATCAGCGGGTTAACAACCCGATTCGGAATGACGCGGCGAAGCCTCATCCCAACTAGAGTGAAAATGCTGATTTTCACTCCGGCTGCCAAAGCTGAAATCCAAAGCATTACAGGCACAAATGTAAAAAATACTGCCAAAACAATGATCGCTACTGCGACAATTGCCAGAATCATAAGTGTTGACGGATCCATATAACTTCTCCTCGTTTCTATTTAAATTTCTCTCACGACAATGCGTGAGCCTTCTACTTTAATCACTTTTACTTTTTTATCTTTTTCTGTAAACGATCCCTCCGAAACAACGTCAAGGCGTTCATCATCAATAATCACGGTACCGGAAGGACGCAGCGGTGTAAAGGTTATACCCACTTTTCCCATTAAGTCCGTGCGCGTTTGATTTGAAACGTAGCCGCTCTCCGTGTTTGTAGAATCATTTAATATCAATTTCTTAAAGAATTTCATACGCTTTCCCAACACCCTTGTCAGTAAAATAAAAGCTGTAATCGAAACAGCTGAGGCGATCAAGAGAGAAACCGCCATGACAGTGAAGCTCCCCGCGGCTAAAAACAGGCTCGCAATAATCGCTCCCAAGCCCAGTAATCCAATGATTCCTCCGGGAAGAAAAATCTCAAGCAGGATGAGGATCACCCCTGCTATAAAGAGGAGAACCGTCTCATACCCGGCAAGGCCGGCTGCAAGATGCCCGTAAAAGAACAGCAATAACGCAATGAGTCCAGCCGTTCCAGGGAGGCCGACACCCGGTGAAAAAAGCTCCACCGTCAGACCTAAAAAAGCGATTGTCAGCAGAATAGGGACAATGACCGGATTCGTCAGCCACCTTGCTGTCTTTTCCGCAAAGCTCTCCTTTGCGTAGCTGATCTGCGCTTTTTCGAACCCAAGCTTCTTTACGAGCGTGGACAAATTGTCAGCAGTGCCTTCTGAATAGCCTACCTCAGTTGCCTTGTCTGCGTTAAGTGTCAGCAGATCTCCCTTAGGCGCGCCGACTTCCTTGGCATCTATATCTGGGTCAGCCATTGCGAGCGCATATTTTGGATCGCGGTTATTTTTCACTGCGGCATCTTCCATCTCTGCCAGCCAAAGTGATTGAGCTTTTTGGTCAGCGGCATTGCCTTGGCCATCAACAATCGCGGCGGCTCCCATTTTTCCGCCAGGCGCCATATAAATGTGATCTGCTTGAAGTGCAATATATGCACCAGCAGACAACGCGCGTTTGTTGACATATGCAGTTACGGGGATCTCGCTATCGGTTATCAAATCGGCCATATCAATAGCAGATTTGACCAATCCCCCCGGGGTATTGATATCAAGAATAATATGGTCTGCATGTGCATCCTTTGCGTCTTGTAACGAACGGGACAAAAACGAGACGAGACCCTGTTCGACATTTTTTTCAACCGGAATCACATAAACAGTTTGTTTTTCTGCTTTAGCGTTCAGCTGTACGCCTAATAAAGAAAGCAAAAATATACCCAAAAGAGCAGCACGGAATCCTTTGATTTGAAGCAAGGGCGGTGTATCCCTCCTTCCTTTTATAATAAGTGCCTTCTCTTCATACGTAACAAATGTATCAAAGGTTTCATTTTTTTATGTATAAAAAAAGACATCTCTCTTAGAAAGATGTCCTTTTCTTTGCCATTTAAGACAGTTGACTGCTCACAAGCTTATTAATTAAACTTCCGTCAGCTTTACCTTTTACTTTAGGCATAATTGCCCCCATCACTTTGCCCATGTCCGCTTTTGAGCTCGCACCGACCTCCGCGATGGTTTCATTTACGATTGTACGCAGCTCTTCTTCTGACAGCTGCTCAGGTAAATAAACTTCTAAAATGTCCAGCTCTTTTTGAACTTTATCTACTAAATCTAAACGATTAGCGTTTGAAAATTCCTGGAGGGAGTCTTTACGTTGCTTAAGTTCACGAGAAAGGACAGTGAGTTCCTCATCCTCGGTCAAACTGTCTTTCTTAAGCTTAATTGCTTCATTTTGAAGTGAAGCCTTAACCATTCGAACGACAGTCAGTTTGTCTTTCTCACGGTTTTTCATATACAGCTTCATATCCTGGTTGAGACGCTCAAGAAGACTCATAAATCCACCCTCTTTTAGAATTTGCGTTTTCTAGCAGCTTCAGACTTTTTCTTGCGCTTTACGCTAGGTTTTTCATAAAATTCACGCTTTCTTGCTTCTTGCAAAGTACCTGTCTTTGATACACTGCGTTTGAAGCGACGAAGAGCATCTTCAAGCGATTCGTTTTTTCTAACGACCGTTTTTGACATTCTCTTTCCCTCCCTCCGAATACACCAATCGACTACCTTTAAGTTACACATATAAACATGTACTTTGACATTATAATATAAGCCATCAGTCAGGTCAACTAAGTGAGTTCACTTTTCCGTCATGAGTGCGACTGCCTGTCTATATAATGATAGAAAGGGGTTGGTGAATAGGATGTTAATTCTGATTAGCTTTACTGCTCTTATATTATTCTTTCTCACAGGCATGAACATGCTTCGAAAAGGCTTAATTTCTATGGCGTACTCAAAAATTGAAGATCGTTTGCTTTTATTTACAGACCATCCATTAAAAGCGTTTCTTATCAGCATTGTATTTACGGGGATACTTCAGAGCAGTTCAGCCTTTATGGTCATTGTCATCGGCTTTGTTAGTGCGGGTGTGCTTTCTTTTAAGCGGACGATACCGATGATTCTCGGAACAAACGTTGGGTCTACCTTTACAACTGAATTTATTGCTATCAAAATGGATATTTTGATTTGGGTTCTTTTAATAGGAGGTTTATTGTTTTTTCTGACTGGCAGGTATCCTTTGAAACAGCTGGGAACAAGCTTCCTCGGACTGGGCATCATCTTCTTTTGCATCAGCGGATTCAGCCACCTTGCCGGGCCGCTGACGAAGCTGAAAACGGGAGCCGACGTTCTATACCATGTTAACGATTCAAACTGGTCCGCTTTGCTCATCGGCATGGTGTTAACTGCCATCATTCACTCCAGTTCTGTCTGTATCGGCATTTTGATGAGTTTTATGAATGAAGGGATTATCGGACTGACACAGGCGATGAGCGTCGTACTCGGATCCAATATCGGGACATGCATTACAGCTGTCATGGCTGCTGTATCCGGTGGATATGCGGCGAAACAGACAGCGTATGCGCATGTGGTATTTAACGTGCTAGGGGTGGCTCTAGTATTGCCTTTTCTGACCGCAGCGACCGGCTTTGTAGAGCAGTTATCACCCGATCCTGCCCAAAGGATTGCTCATTTCAGCCTTTTATTTAATGTAGTAACAGCTCTTTTATTTCTTCCGCTTACAAACTTGTTTTACCGCTTGATTCACCTTCTTATCCCGGCTAAATAAAAAACCGGTACATTTTAATGCACCGATTTTTTAGGTTAAGAAGACAAACGCATGTGTTCAGTTATTTCATCCTCAACCACACGGACAAACTGTCCTTCGTTGTAAGGATAACCTGCTTTTAGGATTTTGACTTTTACGATTTTGCCGATCATATCTTCCGTACCTTTGAAAACAACCTTCATATAATTGTCTGTGTAACCGACAAACATATTTTCTTCTTCTGTTTCCTTAAACGCTTCCTCAGGGATAATCTCAAGCACTTCATTTTCATACTGAGAAGCGTATTCTTTTGCAAGCTGGTCAGAAAGAGCAATCAGGCGGTGCACACGTTCGTTTTTCACGTTTTCATCCACTTGGTCTTCCATTCGCGCAGCTGGTGTTCCTGTACGTTTACTGTAAGGGAAAACATGCAGTTCAGAGAATTTATGTTCTTTAATAAAGTTATAGGTTTCCATAAATTCTTCTTCTGTTTCTCCAGGGAATCCGACGATGACATCAGAAGTAACAGCTAAGCCTGGCAGTGCTTTTTTCAATTTATTTAAACGGTCTGCAAAGAATTCCATTGTATATTTGCGTCTCATTCGTTTAAGCACTGTGTTTGATCCGGATTGGATAGGAATATGCAAATGATTCACTATCTTATCTGAGCGGTCTAAGACCTCGATCACTTCGTCAGTGATTTGGCTGGCTTCGATTGAAGAAATTCTGATCCGTTTCACGCCTTCCACACGGGTGTCTAATTCGCTCAAAAGCTTCGCGAAGTTGTAATCTTTCATATCTTCGCCATAGCCGCCTGTATGAATACCCGTAAGAACAATTTCCTTATATCCGGCATCAACAAGCTGCTGCGCTTGTTTAATGACTTCTTCAGGATCGCGGGAGCGGAGCAGGCCGCGCGCCCACGGAATGATACAGAATGTGCAGAAATTATTGCAGCCCTCCTGTATTTTTAATGACGCTCTTGTGCGATCCGTGAAAGCAGGCACATCAAGCTCTTCATATACTCTTGCTTTCATGATGTTGCTGACGCCATTAATCGGCTGGCGTTCTTCTCGGTATTGGTCAATGTAGCCAAGCATTTTTTCACGGTCCTGTGTTCCAACTACAATGTCGACACCGGGGATCGCCATAATCTCAGCAGGTGAGGTTTGCGCGTAGCAGCCTGTGACACAGATGACACCGTCAGGATTTTGACGAATGGCGCGTCTGATCACTTGGCGGCTTTTTTTATCTCCCGTATTTGTAACCGTACATGTATTAATGACATATACATCAGCTGTTTGTTCAAAGTCTCTTCTTTCATAGCCCGCTTCTTTGAAAAGCTGCCAGATTGCTTCTGTTTCATAATGGTTGACTTTACAGCCAAGCGTATGGAAAGCAACAGTTGCCATTACTGATCACCTCTTAATAACTCTGTTTGATAAGAAATCGCGCTCAACGCGTATAGCGGAGCGGTTTCTGTCCTTAAAATTCTCGGTCCAAGGCCGCACGTCACACCGTCTTGCTTTGTGAGCCGTTCAACCTCCGCTTCTGTTAAACCGCCTTCTGGACCAAATACGATCAATAGAGATGATCCTTTCGGAAGGCTGCTTACAATCGCGCTGAATGCGCTTATTTCCCCTTGCTTCGATGACTCCTCGTATGCAACGACACATTTATCGAAATCCTGCATCCTTTGAAGAAGCTGCTGAAAAGAATGGACATCCATCACTCGCGGCACTTCGTTACGGTACGATTGCTCAGCCGCTTCCTTTGCAATTTTCGTCCATCTTTCCCGCTTTTTCTTTGCCTTTTTGTCATCCAGCTTGACAACAGAACGCGCGGCTTGGAAAGGAATAAAGGCATGAGCTCCGAGCTCAGTCCCCTTTTGGATAATCCATTCAAGCTTATCTCCTTTCGGAAGGCCGCTCGCAATATAGACCTTTATCGGAAGCTCTCTGTTTTCATTCGTCCATTCTATCACAAGGCAGGACACTTTATCTTTGGAAACAGATTGAAGTTCACATTTTGCCTCGAAGCCGTCTTGAGAGCAGCAGATAATCTGATCTCCCTCATTCATTCTCATCACGTTCACAATATGATGAACATCTTCGCCGGTAATCGAAAAAGCCGGCGCTTCCTCTATTTGCTGCTTCGTGAGCTCGATAAAATATCGTTGCATACGCTGTGACACCTACTAACTGTTATTTTTTCGCAATAATGCTGACCCAATCTTCCATTGAAAGGATTTCTACAATGGTAAAGCCAGCTTGTTCCAGTGCTTCTTTTACTTCTTGTTTTTTATGCCCGATGATTCCTGACGTAATAAAGTGGCCGCCTTCTTTTAACAGGCTGTACGCTTGTGAAGTAAAGCGAAGAATGACTTCAGCCAAAATGTTGGCCACAATCACATCATGTTCCCCTTCAATCCCGTCTAACAAATTGTTTTGCTTCACTTGAGCAATATCGCTGACTTTGTTCAGCTTGAGATTAAGGCGTGCACTTTCTACAGCCACGGGATCAAGATCGTAGGCATGAACCGATTCAGCCTCAAGCATTGCAGCCGCAATACTTAAAATTCCTGAACCAGTGCCGACATCAATCACCTTATCACCCTTTTGCACAAAGCGTTCAAGCGCCTGAATGCAGAGTACGGTTGTCGGATGTGTCCCTGTGCCGAAAGCCATTCCCGGGTCCATTTCAATAATCAGTTCATCAGTATGGACCGGCGTATATTCCTCCCACGTCGGCACAATTGTAAACTTTTCAGAAATTTTCACAGGATGATAATACTTTTTCCAGGCAGTCGCCCACTCTTCTTCATTTACTTCAGAAATAGTGATCTGGTTTCTACCCAAATCAATATTGTAAAGAAGGAGATTATTAATCGTTTCTTTAATGCCGTCTACAGTTTCGCCCAGAAAACTGTTAACCGGCAGATATGCTTTGACAATGACACCCTCATCTGGGTAATCATTGGGGTCGAGCTGGTAGATTTCCCCGTACACATTCTCACGTTCTTTAATTAAATCAAGCGGGTCCTCTATCACAACCCCACTTGCACCAGCTTCATGCAATATATTTGAGATAGGTTCGACCGCTTCATGTGTTGTGTGAATGCTTAATTCGGACCATTTCAAAACTACCAACTCCTCATCCAATAATTAATCGCCTTTAAACGCGCGTTTTACCTTGTCAAAGAAACTCATTTCCTGTTCGTCAGGCAGGTTTCCGCTGACTTCGGCAAATTCGCGGATAATGTCTTTTTGTTTATCAGTCAGATTTGTCGGCGTAACGACGCGGACGACGATATGCTGGTCACCCTGTCCATAGCCTCTGACATTTTGAACGCCTTTGCCTCTTAATCTAAATTTCGTTCCTGTTTGTGTACCGGCCGGAATTTTCAATTTCACTTTTCCATGCAGCGTCGGCACTTCTACCTCATCTCCAAGAGCAGCCTGAGCAAACGTTAACGGCATTTCACAGTAAATATCATCGCCGTCACGCTCGAAGAACTCGTGTGCGCGTACATGGAACACGACAAATAAATCCCCGGCAGGGCCGCCGTTTATTCCTGATTCACCCTGTCCCGAGAGACGAAGCTGCTGCCCGTCATCTACACCGGCTGGAATTGTCACATTGATTTTCTTGCGTTTTTTGATTTTTCCTTTGCCGCCGCAGTCCGCACATTTGTTTTTAATGATTTTGCCTGTACCTTCACAGTGGTGGCAGACCCGTCTGTTAACGACTTTTCCAAACGGTGTATTTTGCTCTACGTTTAACTGGCCGGAGCCTCCGCAGTGGGAGCATGTTTCTGGATTTGTTCCAGGTTTCGCACCTGAGCCTTTACATGTCTCGCACGTTTCCTCGCGGGGAATTTCGATGGTTGTTTCTTTACCGAAAGCCGCATCCTCAAACGACAGGGTCATCGTATACTGTAAATCAGCACCCTGGCGCGGAGCATTTGGATCTCTCCGTCTTGTGCCTCCGCCGAAAATACTTGAGAAAATATCATCGAAACCAAAACCGCCGAAATCGCCGCCGCCAAAACCTCCGCCGCCGAAGCCTTGGTTAGGGTCAGTGTGACCAAATTGATCGTAATGCGCACGTTTTTGGTCATCTGACAGCGTTTCGTACGCTTCTTTTACCTCTTTAAATTTTTCATCTGATCCGGCTTCTTTGTTAATATCAGGATGATATTTTTTTGACAGCTTCCGATAAGCTTTTTTAATTTCATCCTTTGAAGCGCTCTTACTTACTCCCAGCACTTCATAGTAATCACGCTTACTCATCTCGCTTCACTCTCCCGAATTTCTCACATAAATTAGATTGTATCATTTTGAATTATGATTTTTCAATTCCTTTTATCCCGGGCAAGAAAAAAAGTCAAAGCCAAGAGATGCCTGACTTTGACTTTCTAATCATTGAATCAGATTATGAAATGTGTTCTTTTCGGTCAGCTCCGGAAGCGGGGCTGACACTAAAAAGAACTTATTTTTTGTTTTGGTCGTCGTTTACTTCTTCGTATTCAGCGTCGACAACGTTGTCATCCGCTTTGCCTTCAGCGTTTGCTCCGCCTTGAGCTTGCTGTGCTTTAGCAGCTTCTTCATAAAGCTTCATAGAAAGCTCTTGAACGATTGTTTGAAGCTCATCTTTTTTCGCTTTGATCTCTTCAAATTCGTTTTTCTCAATTGCTGCTTTTAAAGCGTCTTTGGCATCGTTGGCTTTTTTCACTTGTTCTTCATCCACTTTGCCTTCAAGATCTTTTAATGTTTTCTCAGTTTGGAAAACAAGCTGATCTGCTTCGTTGCGGACTTCGATTTCTTCTTTTTTCTTCGCATCAGCGTCAGCATTTTCTTCCGCTTCTTTAACCATGCGTTCGATCTCTTCATCTGAAAGACCTGAAGAAGATTTAATTGTAATGTTTTGTTCTTTCCCTGTGCCTAAGTCTTTTGCTCTTACGTTTACGATACCGTTTTTGTCAATATCGAAAGAAACTTCGATTTGAGGCACGCCGCGCGGTGCTGGCGGGATATCAGTAAGCTGGAAGCGGCCGAGTGTTTTGTTGTCGGCAGACATTGGGCGCTCACCTTGAAGAACATGGATATCAACAGCTGTTTGGTTATCAGCAGCAGTTGAGAACACTTGAGATTTGCTTGTCGGGATCGTCGTGTTGCGGTCGATCAGTTTTGTAAACACGCCGCCCATTGTTTCGATACCGAGAGAAAGCGGTGTAACGTCAAGAAGAACAACATCTTTTACGTCACCTGTGATAACGCCGCCCTGAATCGCAGCACCAAGCGCTACAACTTCATCCGGGTTTACGCCTTTATGCGCTTCTTTTCCAGTTTCTTTTTTGATTGCTTCTTGTACGGCAGGGATACGAGTTGATCCGCCGACAAGGATGACTTTGTCGATTTCGCTTGCAGAAAGTCCTGCATCTTGAAGCGCTTGACGGACAGGACCCATTGTGCGCTCTACTAAATGAGAAGAAAGCTCTTCGAATTTAGCGCGAGTTAATGTAAGTTCAAGGTGAAGCGGTCCTGCTTCTCCAGCTGTGATAAACGGTAAAGAAATTTGCGTAGAAGATACGCCGGAAAGATCTTTTTTCGCTTTTTCAGCTGCGTCTTTCAAACGCTGAAGCGCCATTTTGTCTTTTGATAAATCAATGCCGTTTTCTTTTTTGAATTCAGAAACAAGATGATCGATGATAACTTGGTCAAAATCGTCCCCGCCCAGACGGTTGTCGCCGGCAGTTGAACGAACTTCGAATACACCGTCGCCAAGCTCAAGGATGGAAACGTCGAATGTACCGCCGCCAAGGTCGTATACTAGGATCGTTTGATCTTCATCTGTTTTATCAAGTCCGTATGCAAGCGCTGCTGCAGTTGGCTCGTTGATGATACGTTCTACTTCAAGACCTGCAATTTTACCAGCGTCTTTTGTTGCTTGACGCTCAGCATCGTTAAAGTATGCAGGAACTGTGATAACTGCTTTTGATACTGTTTCGCCAAGATAGCTTTCAGCGTATGATTTAAGGTGTTGAAGGATGATAGCAGACACTTCTTGTGGAGTGTAATCCTTTCCTTCAATTTCAACTTTATAATCAGTACCCATATGACGTTTGACTGACATAATTGTGTTAGGGTTTGTAATAGATTGGCGTTTAGCCACTTCCCCTACTTGACGTTCGCCGTTTTTAAACGCAACAACTGATGGCGTTGTGCGGTTTCCTTCAGCGTTAGCAATCACTTTAGGCTCGCCGCCTTCAAGCACTGCCACACATGAGTTTGTTGTTCCTAAGTCGATTCCGATAACTTTACTCACTTGAATAACCTCCTGCTATGTAATTATTGATTCACTTTGACCATGGAAGGGCGAATGACGCGATCCTTCAGCTTATAGCCTTTTTGCATTTCCTCAACAACAATGTTGGAGCCGTAGTTTTCGTCTTCAGCCTGCATAACAGCTTGGTGCAGATTAGGATCAAATTCCTGCCCTACAGCTTCGATGGCTTCGACGCCTTCTTTTTTCAAGGCTTCTACGAGCTGACGGTGGACCATTTCCATTCCCTGGAGCAAACTTTTCGTCTGTTCATTGTCGGCTTCAACCTGAAGCGCTCGTTCAAAGCTGTCAAGAGCCGGCAGCAAATCAGTCACGATATTTTGAGAACGGTATTTTTGGGACGCTTCCATCTCTAAACGGCTGCGTCGTTTATAGTTTTCAAAGTCTGCTTGAACACGCAAAAGTTTGTTTTCTTTTTCCTCAAGCAAACCTTGCAATTCGTTAATTTGGTTTTGAAGAAGTTCGCTTTCATTTGTTTCTTCCTGCTGTTCATCAGCGGCAGCTTGTTCTTCAATGATTTCTTGCTCTTCTGTTTCGTTTTGTTCAACGGTTTGTTTTTCTTCTGACATTGTGTTCACCTCCCTCAAAGTGTAAGGAGAAGGACAGGTGCTGCCCTTCGATAAAATTTGCCAAAATTCCCTTATTCATCATACAGACTTGTTAATGCTTTTGACAAGTCCGAAGTCACATGCTGAAGCAGGCTGACAACCCTGGAATAATTCATGCGGGTCGGGCCGATAATCGCAATTGAGCCGATCTGCTTCTGGTCTACGGAATAAGAAGCCGTAATCAGACTGCAATTTTCCATCTCTTCATAGTCGTTTTCTTTTCCGATTTTAATCGAAATTCCCGTGTGCGGGGATTGAACCAGCTTTAAAACATCCTGTTCTTTCTCAATTAATGAAAGGAGCGACCGAACTCGGGTGATATCATGGAACTCAGGCTGGTTCAGCATATTGATTTTCCCGCCAAAAAACAACTTTTCAACATGATTTGTGGAATGAAAGGTTGAACGAAGCGCGTCGAGTATATTGTCATAGTTCTTAATGTGCTGTCTTAGGTACATGACAACTTCCTTAAATATGCGCTCATTCAGTTCATCCATTGGAACGCCGCTTAAACGGTCATTCAGTATATTGACCAGTTTTTCAATATCAGACAGATCCATTTTGGTCGGAAAGTTAATCGTTTTGTTTTCCACATGCCCCGTATTGGTAACGAGAATCGCTACCGCCATATCAGGCTGAATCGGAATGATTTGAATCTGTTTAAGGTAATTCTCACTCAGCTTCGGCCCGAGTACGATGGATGTGTAATTCGTCAGATCGGACAAAATTTGCGCTGATTTTTGAACTGTCTTCTCCAGCTCGAAAATTTTCTCTTTGAAGATCGAGTGGATTTGGTCCAGGTCGCTTTTCGTCAGTTTGACGGGTGACAGCAAATGGTCAACATAGTACCGATACCCTTTTTCTGACGGAACACGTCCTGAGGATGAATGGGTTTTTTCAATAAAGCCCAATTCCTCCAAGTCAGCCATCTCGTTTCTTATTGTTGCAGAGCTAAATGTGATTTCATCTTTTTTCGAAAGAGTTCTTGATCCCACCGGCTGTGCCGATTTAATAAAATCGTTGATTATAACCTGAAGGATCAGCAGCTGACGATTTGTTAACATCATCATCACCTCTGTTAGCACTCTCAATAAGTGAGTGCTAATTCTATAACAAAAGTATCAAACCACAAGAAAAATGTCAATTATAACTCACCCAAAAAAGCGCCAAAAACTTCATTGCCTAATAATTTCCCTTGATGAGTCAAATAAACGGCAGACTCCGAATTGTGAATCAGCCCTTTTTCAGCGAGGTCTTTTAACACGCTTGGGAAAAGTTCATCTAGGGAACGGCCGTATTTTTCTGCGAATCGTTTTTTGCTGACACCGGCTGTTTTTCTCAAACCTAAAAACATTTCTTCCTCAATCTGTTCTTCTGTTGTCACTTCATGTGTATCTCTGTACGGAAAACCCTTTTCAGCTATCAGGTCAATGTAATGCTTAACAGGTCCGACGTTCACTGTTCGTGTGCCGCCAACATATCCGTGAGCGCCGGCTCCGAAACCGAAATATTGTTCGTTGCTCCAATACGTTAGATTGTGCTTAGATTCCATGCCTGCCTTAGCAAAGTTGCTGATTTCATATTGATGAATGCCGTGAGCTTCCATCTGGCTCATCACCATTTCATACATTTCAGCTTCCTGCTCCTGCGGCGGAAGATGAAGCCGCCCTTTTTGCATCAAATTATAAAATACCGTTTTCGGTTCTACAATAAGGGAGTAAACCGAATAATGCTCGGCGTCCAATGATAAAGCAGTGTTTATGGAATGTTCCAGATGCTTGAGGGTTTGCCCCGGAAGCCCGAACATTAGATCAAGACTGATATTCTCAAAACCGATTTCCCGCGCTCTTTCAAAAGAGGTGAATACATCTTTTTGCTTGTGCACTCGGCCGATTTTTTCTAACAGATCGTCTTCGAACGTTTGCACACCAAAGCTGAGGCGATTTACGCCTGCTTCTTTTAATATTTTTAATTTCTCTGCGGACAAGTCGTCCGGATTCGCTTCAACCGCAAATTCCGATAAGTCGCTTGAGGGCTTCAGCACACGGTTGATCATATCCATCAGCTTTTTGAGCTGTTCCTCAGACAGGGAGGTTGGCGTGCCTCCTCCGATAAAGATTGTTTTGAGATCAGGCTGCCCAGTTTTTGCTATTGTATTTATCATTTCCTGTTCGAGTGCGTTTAAATACCCGTCGACTGGCTGACTTTGAATAAAATATTTATTGAAATCGCAGTAGTGGCAAATATGCTCACAAAATGGGATATGGATATAAGCTGATTTCAAATGGATTCACCTTCTTTACAGAAAGAAGCCGCAGTACAAGACTGCGGCGGCTTCTATTGTTTTTTCGGACTGTCGTCCATTTTCAGAACTGCCATAAATGCTTCTTGCGGCACTTCAACTGAGCCGACCTGCTTCATACGGCGTTTTCCTTCTTTTTGTTTTTCAAGAAGTTTCCGTTTACGCGAGATGTCCCCTCCGTAACATTTAGCCAATACGTTTTTACGCATTGCTTTTATGGTGGAGCGGGCCACGATTTTCTGGCCGATTGCGGCTTGTACCGGAACTTCAAACTGCTGGCGCGGAATGAGTTCTTTCAGTTTTTCAACGATCACTTTTCCGCGTTCATATGCGTAATCACGATGCACGATAAAGGAAAGGGCATCGATTTTTTCACCATTCAGCATAATGTCCATTTTCACAAGCTTGGACGGTTTGTAGCCGATCAGTTCATAATCAAAGGACGCATAGCCTTTAGTGCTTGATTTCAGCTGATCAAAAAACTCATATACGATTTCCGCTAATGGCATATCATAAATGATGCTGACACGGTTTGCGTCTAAATACTGCATATCAATAAAATTGCCGCGTTTTCCTTGGCAAAGCTCCATTACAGCGCCGACATAGTCATTCGGCACCATCATCGTCGCTTTTACGTATGGCTCCTCAACCCTTTCGATCTTTTGAGGATCCGGCATGTTGGACGGGTTGTCGACAACGACCTTTTCGCCGTCTGTCATATACACGTCATAGATAACGCTTGGCGCTGTTGTAATCAGGTCGATGTTGAACTCACGCTCAATTCGCTCCTGAATGATCTCCATGTGAAGCATGCCTAAAAATCCGCAGCGGAACCCGAATCCAAGCGCTTGCGAAGTTTCCGCTTCATATTGAAGGGAGGAATCATTCAGCTCAAGCTTTTCAAGAGCTTCCCTTAAATCATTATACTTCGCTGTATCAATCGGATACAAACCACAGTACACCATCGGGTTTAGCTTGCGGTATCCCGGCAGCGCTTCTTCTGCAGGATTGGCAGCGCTCGTTATTGTATCACCGACACGTGTGTCACCGACATTTTTGATTGAGGCAGTCAGGAAGCCTACATCACCGACCGTCAGTTCATTTGTCGGAGTTGCTTTCGGCGTGAACACGCCCACCTCTGTTACTTCGAATTCTTTGCCGGTTGCCATCATTTTGATTTTTTGTCCCGGCTTTACCGTTCCTTCAACGACTCTGATATAAGCCACGACACCGCGGTAGGCGTCATAAAGCGAGTCGAAGATCAGCGCTTTGAGCGGCGCCTCCGGATCTCCGGTCGGAGCTGGCACCTTTTCTACGATTTGTTCTAAAATCTCCTCAATCCCGATACCGGCTTTTGCTGAAGCAAGCACGGCTTCTGATGCGTCAAGGCCGATAACGTCTTCTACCTCTTGGCGCACACGTTCGGGCTCGGCGCTCGGAAGGTCGATTTTATTGATGACCGGAAGGATTTCAAGATCGTTGTCAAGCGCTAAGTAGACATTAGCGAGCGTCTGCGCTTCAATCCCCTGGGCTGCATCCACGACAAGAATCGCTCCCTCGCAGGCAGCAAGGCTTCGGGATACTTCATACGTGAAGTCGACGTGTCCCGGCGTATCGATTAGATGAAAGATATATTCTTCTCCGTCTTTTGCTTTATATTTAAGCTGAACAGAGTTTAATTTAATGGTTATGCCCCGCTCACGTTCAAGATCCATAGAATCGAGCAATTGTTCTTTCATTTCTCGTTGAGTGATTGCCGACGTTTTTTCTAAAATACGATCCGCTAAGGTAGATTTTCCGTGGTCAATATGGGCAATGATAGAGAAATTCCGTATTCTCGATTGCCTCTCTAAACGCTTTTCTTTATCTGTCACAATCTATCACTCCTACTATTAAACGCAAAATACACTAGCTTAGATTATATCAATAGGATTGTAAAGATTCAATGTAAAACAAGAAAGAGAAAAGTTCCCTATCATATCTGGGCTGCTTTTCTCTTTCACGTACTTATTGATTCATATCCCGTATCCATTCATACATTGACTGGGCAGTATTGGTTACGGTGTTCGAAAGCGCTTGTCCGGCTTTTGAAAACATATTGAATGTCTCCACCTTTTCCAGCTCTTTTTGTTTTTCTTCTAAATCTTTTGCCGTGACTGTTTCTCCTAGGATTGAGGCTTCTTTTTCATTATCTTTTCCGTCGGTGAGCGTAAACGCCCCCTTCAGTGAAGGGTCATGATAGCCTTTCATACTCAGCATCCCGTTGTTTGCCTGCTGCATGCCGAACAGAACGCCTAAAAACATGATCGTGACAAGCAGTAAGCATTTTCCAAAGTATGCAAACAAATCAACCACCTATTTCTTATTGTTTTTTCGTCTCCCCGCTCGCTGCGTTGACCTTTTCAGCATCCCAGTACATTTCGCTGAATACGTCCGCGGCCGCGTTAGCCGCACGCTGCAGCTCTTCGAGATTATTATCTACTCCGCCAAACTCGAGCAAAAGCGCTCTATCTGTTAAATCCTGATTGTAAACACCATTATCGCCTGGCGAGCCTTTGGAAAAGACACCTGTGCTAAGTCCGGGGTATTTTTTCTCCATCAGTTTATGAAGCTCACTCGCAATTTTATAGTTTTCTTCGAAGTTTTTGCTTTTTTTCCCGACGACAAAGGCTACCCTGGCATAGCTTTTTCCTTTAATCGTTGCGGTTGTGTCTTTTTTGCGCCGTGAGTCTCTGTGGATGTCAATGATATATTGCAGATTTTTGTTTGAAGCGAGGGCGTCTTTCACGACCGGCCTTGATTCATCATAGGACCTGGCATAGTTTAAGCCTTTTTTATTCAATTTTGACTGTATATCGGTTTTATTCACTGTGGCTCCGATTCCCTGGGATTCAAGCGCTTGTCCGAACATATCTCCTACAAGCGTGACGTTGGCTTTAGAATGGCGCGCCATGTCAGGATCGGTCTCGCCTTTTAATAGAGGGAGATATGATTCGGTATTGTGCGTGTGATAGATAAACACGACCTTTTTATCACCTGTTGTTTGTTTGGGCGGATCTTTTTGTGCATTATCTGATTGCGTTTGCTGTTTTTCAATCTCTGCCAAATTCGCTTCCCTTTCTTCCTCCATCACCTTAGACGGCGGCGGCGATTCCGCAGGCATATTCGTATAATCGGTTCCTTGTCCAGCTAACAAAATCTCGGTATCAAATTGTGCAAACCCTGGCAGCTCCCGACCGAGAAAGCTCCGCGGATCTTCGAGGTTAATGCTCGTCGCCAGCTTTAAAGAAAGACGAGAAAGATGAAATGAGCTGTCGGTTTGAGAGAGGTCAGAAGCGAAATAATGGTTTTCCATCCGCAGCAAATGTGCAAATACGTCACCCGGCAATTCTTCAGCAATCCCATAAAAAGAGTCAGACGACGGCCTAAGTTCCGGCCGGAGAGACGTCAGCACACCGGATAGAACAAAAATCACGATAAGGCTTACGATAAATAGAAAAATGGCTTTTACCGCTTTCCCTCCATTTACCGCAACAACAATCTGTCTGTTTCTGCGTTTATTTCTCATTGAATCCCTCCAGCGCTTGTCTAGTAATTACTCTATGAACAAGCTAGAGGAAGTAGAACTGTTTAGTGATTGTAGGAGCCTTTGTTTTCTTGTGACACTTTTTCATGAAGCGCTGTGTTTAATCCGTTCGCTAAAACATTTGCCATATCGTCGATAAATGAATCGACTTCCTTCGGCGTAACCATTAAGTTGTGCCCTAAAGGCGAAAGCACCTCGTGAATGAGCTGCCGTTTTTCATCTTCTTGAAGGGTTCCGACAATCCCTAGGAACGATTGGCGCTGCTTTTGATCGGGAAGATCTTCTTCAGTGAGCACTTTCTTTTTCCCAAACGTCATGCCTGCCGGAACAAGCGATCTTGATGGCCTGTTATCCTTCATTTCTCTGCCAAAATGTTTTAATATGTAGTCCACCGTGTCGCTGGCAATTGTCACGGCATCAACTACTGTCGGAACACCGATAGCAATCACCGGAACACCAAGCGTGTCTTTGCTTAAATCTTTTCGTTTATTCCCCACTCCAGATCCCGGGTGAATGCCTGTATCCGATATTTGAATGGTTGTGTTGACCCTTTCCACCGCCCGCGCCGCCAACGCATCAATGGCTATGACAAAATCAGGCTTCGATTGCTCAATCACACCTTTAATAATGTCACTTGTTTCGATTCCTGTTATCCCCATTACACCCGGTGCAAATGCACTGACAGGCCTGTAACCCTCCTGTACGTTTTCCGGCTGAAGCTTAAACAAGTGCCTTGTTACCAACAGATTTTCTACTGCCATCGGTCCAAGCGCATCAGGTGTCACGTTCCAGTTGCCGAGCCCAACGATCAAACAGCTCGCATCTTTTGAGATATTAAGGTTTTCAAGAAAAGCTGAGAATTCCTCCGCAAAGACAGCAGAGACCTTCTCCTGCATTTCCGAATCATTCTCCCTGATTCCCTGTGCTTCAAGCGTTAAATAGCGCCCTTCTTTTTTTCCCGAAAGCTCTGCGCCTTCCTTTGTAACATCAACTGTGCGGATTTTAATGCCGCCGTGATCACGCTCTTTTTCAATGAAGCCTTTAATTTCTTTTGTCGGCACAGCCTGCTGATTGGCCATTGCTTCCTTCGTTTCCACTGCCAAATCGGTCCGTATCAAATACTGATTCACATCCAGCTCACTCTTTTTCATACAGGGGCCTCCTTCACATTAAGTACCTATATTGTTGCCATTTGCTGAATGAATCATGCTAAAAAGAGAACCTTCAATGAAAAATACTTTACATTTATATTGCAATCTAAAGGTGTGTTTGATAGAATACAATTTGTTCTATTGTGAAGAAGATTTAACCTTAAGACACTGTGCTACAGGTTGTATCTTAGGAGGTGAAACACATGCCAAACATTAAATCAGCGATTAAACGTACAAAAACAAACAACGAACGCCGCGTTCATAACGCGACAATCAAATCTGCTATGCGTACTGCAATCAAACAAGTTGAAGCTTCTGTTGCCAACAACGAAGCTGACAAAGCGAAAACTGCTCTTACTGAAGCAGCTAAACGTATTGATAAAGCAGTGAAAACAGGTCTTGTACACAAAAATACCGCAGCTCGATACAAATCAAGACTAGCGAAAAAAGTGAACGGACTTTCTGCATAATATAAAAACGATCCTCAATAATGGGGATCGTTTTTTTCATTTCTTTTTAACAGCTGTAAAAGGAACAGTTCGAGCAGAAGCTGCTTGTCCTTTTTCCCGGTTTTCATCTCATAGTCCATGACGGCAAGCTGTTCAATAATTGAACGGAGCTCCTCCTCTGAAAAAAGCCTTGCTTGATCCATCGCCAGCTTTACCCGAAATGGGTGAACTTTTAGATTAGAAGCGATTTGTTTTTGTCCGTATCCCTGTTCCGCGAAGTACTTTGTCTGCAGAATCAGCCGGAACTGGTTCGAAATAAGCGCCATAATTTTGATCGGTTCTTCATTTTGTTTAAGCAAATCATAAAAAATTTGCAGACTCTCAGTTCGTTTTCGGTTGACGATTTTATTGATCAGCTCAAAAATATTTTGTTCAAGGCTTCTAGCAACAAGCATTTTCACATCATCCAGCGTAATTTCTTCACGATCTCCAATAAACGTGCAGAGCTTTTGAATCTCCTGAAAAATCGATGACAGATGTCCATTCACAAGCAGAACCAAATGCTCCGCCGCTTCCGTGCCGATTGTTTTCTGCTCTGTTTTTGCAAGGTTGACAGTAAAGTCCGTCGTTTCCTTTGCGTTTAATTCCTTCGCCTCCATCATAAACGCGTGCTTCTTTAACGCTTTCGTCAGCTTTTTCCGCTCATCAAGCTTTTCATACGGAGCAAGCAGGACAAAGACTGTGTAAGGCGCAGGTGATTGTATATATGATTCAAGCGCACTGACGTTGTGCTCAATTTTTTCTTTTTTCTTTTCACCAGTTAAAAAATATGGATTTTTCACAATGACAAGACGCCGCTCTCCCATAAACGGAAACGTTTCAGCATCTGCAATCGCTTGATCCAGCGGGTCCTCTTCCAGATCAAAAACGGATAGATTGAAATCCTTTGTCTCCTGATCAACGACCGTCTGTCTGATCCTGCTGACGGTTTCTTGCAGCAGATATGTCTCTTTTCCGTATAAACAATAAACTGGATGGACATCTCCTTTTTTCAGGCTTTTCCACACATCAAATACCATTGTTGTACGACTTCCTCTCTTTCATCATCCCCTTCTATCCTAAATTGAGTTTGCAAAATAGTAAAGAGGAAGCCTGACTGCTGCTTCCCCATTTATATTAAACGCCTGTTCGCAAGCCCCCGGGACAGCTTGTAAAAAGGCGATAATCACCAGAACAGAAAACGTTACCTTAGCTTCTAGATTTTTCAAAACAATTCCATTATACTTAAGTCAGTCAGGAGGGATAAAGTTGAATGATTTTGAAAAAAACGTTCAAAGCAAACGAAATGATGCTGTAGATTCAGCTGTTGGTTTTGTTGTGTCCTTCGGATTTTTCGCCTTCTTGTTTGTCATGGCAACGGTTATTCACCTAGTTGGTTCATAACAGCGACTGCCCGGGCTGCTGATTTCTCGGCAGTCTTTTTTAGTTCGTCTCTGTTATATCTGATGTATCATATGGAGGATAGACAGAAAAGGTTCCAACTCTGTTTTTGTATCTATATTGGATCGTTCCGTTTTGATCTGTTCGCAGCACGCGGATAGAATGTCTCTGTAATAGTTGCAGAACTTCTTGATGAGGATGATGGTACCGATTGTTTTTCCCGGCTGAGATAATGGCCGTTTTCGGCTGAAGCTGTTTGATGAATTCTTCACCGGTAGAGCCTTTGCTCCCATGGTGCCCCACCTTTAACACATCTGCTTTTATATTCGGAAACACGTTCATCACCTCTTGTTCCCCTTCTTTCTCCAGATCACCCGTCAAGATCCAGCTCATATCGCGCCCGTCTCCATCCAAAGAACGAGAGATGAATTATTTTTGCTTGCCGGATCAGGTGCTTCAGGTGACAGTACATGGAACTGCAAATCCTTTATTTGCAATACATCGCCTCGCTTCACCTCTTCAATTGTCACTCCCTCTTCTCTGGCTGTCTGCAGCACTTTCTCATCTTTAGGTTCAGAAACGAACCCTTTCGGAATCACGAGGCGCTTTACTTTATGATACTTCAGCAGAATCTCCGCCTCTCCGATATGATCTTGGTCAGCGTGCGTCAGAATTAAAGCGTCAAGCTGCTTGATTCCCTTAGCAGTTAAAAACGGAATCAGCACCTTTTCCCCCAGTGAAAACGGATGCTGTTTTTCGCGCCAAGGCTCTGACGAGTAAGACAAAGTGCCGCCGGTATCAATTAAGACACGACCCCGCTGATGCGGAGCACCTACAAACATGCTGTCACCCTGTCCAATATCTATCATATCCACTTCTCCTTCGGAACTAAGACACGGATATATAAAGAGCAGAAACATCACCGTGCAGCAAATGCCTCCGGTTACCATCAACTGCGACAAGGAGCGTTTTTCAATCGCCATAAGCAATAGGATGATCGTGACCGTGAATAAAAAAAGCAAAACAGGTGCAGGATGTGCGATCATAATCGTGAACACTTCAACATCTGCAATGTTTGTGATTAGCCTATTGGTCCAGCTTATCAATAAATCAAACCAGCTGAAAAACAATCTCCCAAACGAAACGGAAAGACTTAATAGAAGAACACCTGCTACAGCTCCCGGCAAAATACAGAAGGTATAAAATGGTACCATCAACATATTCATCGGTACGCTGATGATAGAAAACTGATGAAAATGATATAGGAGAATCGGAAGCGAGCCCAGCTGAGCGATGAGTGATACAATTGTCAGCTGCCCCAAGGAGGTTTTAACCTGATGAAAAATAGAAGAGGATAGAATTAAAGAAAAACTGACGGCGAACGATAGCTGAAAACCGGCTTCAAAGAGATGATAAGGATTGAAGAGCAGAAGGACGATGTATGAAAGACAAATTGCAGTTGCAGAGTGGACACGCCATTTGACAAGGCTTCCAGCTAAGTAAACACCCGCCATGAGAGCGGCGCGTAGCACTGAAGGAGCAGCGCCGGTCAACATCACATAGAGCGGCAGAAATAACAGCAACAGAATTGACGCCTTTTCTCTAGTTATACCAAGGCGAATCATGATATAAAACAAACCTGCTGTCAAAATCCCCACGTGGAGTCCTGATATTGCCAAGAGATGGACAACACCAAGATTTTGATACGCGGTAAGCACTTCATCCTCCACATAAAATCTGTCACCAACTGTAAGTGCCTGTACAATCCCTGCCGAATCAGGAGGCAGAAGGCTGTTTGTGAATGATATGATATGTTTTCTCAAGCTGAGCACCTTGTACTTAAAATTTTCAGGTTCGCTGCAGTTTTGGATAGACGTGACAGAGTAGTTCCAATGAATATGCTGCCGATAAAGATACTCGTTATAATCAAATGCACCCGGCACAGTTGCGTGATTCGGTTCTTCCAATGTACCAGTCAACTCACATGACATTCCTGGTTCTATGTATAACAGCTGTTCTTTTTCACCAGCAGACTGAATGCGATACGCAGCAGCCCATTTTTCCTTATCAGGTGTCTTAACCATCATAGACATACGGTCGCCGTCAATTTTGGGAATAGTGTCAATCACTGCCTTGAATTGATAGGTTCCCTGCCGATAGGAAGAGACATTCTGAGAATCTGTGACTGCATACAGTACAAAAAACAATATAAAAGAGAAGAAACAAACAATAATAAGAAAAGCGTGCCTCGTTTTGATTAAAATGATGAGGAGAAAGAGGATGAAAAGAAAAATAGCGGGGAAATAAGCGGCGGCAGTAATTCCAGCCGTTGCCGAAGCTGCCGCCATAGGCAATAACAAACGCGAATTACGCATTCATCACACGTAGCTCGTGAAAAGTGTATTCGCCTGTTCATGTATCTTTTTCAATTCTTCCTCCGCTAAACCGGCATCGGCCAATTTCCCTATAAGACCCGCTACAAATGAAAGCTTTTCTCTGTTTTTCAGATCAACGATCATTTCATCGAGTTCAACCTGTTCAACAGTTACACCCGCCTGTTCAAATAATTCCTGCGCATACGGATGTGTTTTGTAATCCTCAGCATAATAAACCGTTTTGATACCAGCTTGAATAATAGATTTGCAGCATTGAATGCACGGATAATGCGTCACATAAATCTCCGCTCCATCAGTCGGCACCCCAAACTTAGAGCATTGAAGAATCGCATTCATTTCAGCGTGAATCGTTCTTGCGCAATGATCATCTATCATTAAGCATCCTTCATCTGCACAATGTACACCGCCCGCGATTGACCCGTTGTAGCCTCCTGCTATCATGCGTTTGTCTCTGACTATAGTAGCGCCGACAGATAATCTCGGACATGTGCTGCGCAGCGCCAATAAATGGCTTTGAGCCATAAAGTATTGATTCCATGAAATTCGTTCCACGTTGTTCCCTCCAAATGTTGTGTTGCCTGACCTATAGTTTACCTATCATAATGCATGACCGTCAAATCACTTTACTGTAATGGAAGACTTTATTTTCTCAAATGACTTTTCACCTATTCCTGAAACCTTAGTGATTTCTTCAATTGTTTGGAAACGCCCGTTTTCTTCCCGGTATGCAATAATAGCTTCAGCTTTGGATGGCCCCACCCCTGAGATGCCTTGTAACTCCTCTAAGGTTGCTGTATTGATATTCACCAGCGCTCCCTTCCCTCCATCGCTTTGGACAGACCCTCCGCCACCTTGCTGCACTGCTGTTTCCTCTCCCTTTTTCGGGATGTACACCACTGTCCCGTCCTGCAGAATCTCCGCCAAATTTACTTGCGCTTCGTCTGCTTGTTCTTTGGTCCCGCCTGCTTTCTCAATTGCCTGAGATACTCTGTCCCCTGTACGCATTTCATAAACGCCTGGATGCTGAACAGCACCTTTGATGTCTATCACAATTGTTTCGCTTGACTCGTCGTTGTTTGCTTCCTGCTTTACCACTGTATTTTCTGCCTCTGTTGGTACAGCTTGCTTCACCGGCTCTTTATTTTTCCCTGTGGCCAGAAAGATCATAATCGCTGTGAAAACAGCCGCAGAAGCCGCTAAAACAATTGCTTTCTTATGCTGATTCAACCAATTCATCGTGCATGTTCCCCGCTTTCGTCATATTTTATTTTCATAACACATATGGTTTAGAGGATAATAGCTCAAAGGAGGGGAAACCATTGAAGATAGGCTTTATCGGCACAGGAAATATGGGTACGATCCTTATCGAATCATTTATTGAATCAAAAGCGGCCGATCCCTCAAACATGACAATCACAAACCGCACAATTGAAAAAGCGTTGCACATAAAAAACCGCTACAACAGCATCAACGTTACCGAAAGTCTCGAAAAGCTCGTTTCTGAAAATGAGATGATTTTTATTTGTGTTAAGCCGCTTGATATATATCCTTTACTGGCAAGAGCGCTACCTTATTTAAGAAAAGATCATATTCTCATTTCAATTACAAGCCCCGTTCAAACCGAACAGCTCGAACAATATGTGCCGTGTCAAGTGGCGCGAGTGATCCCAAGTATTACGAACAGAGCGCTGGCAGGTGTTTCTCTCGTCACGTTCGGCACAAGCTGCGGCGAATCTGCAAAAACGAAAATCAATGAGCTGATGCAGCATATCTCTCATCCGCTGCAAATTGAAAGTGACATCACAAGGGTTGCATCAGACATCGTAAGCTGCGGCCCCGCTTTTATGAGCTATCTGATTCAGCGGTTTATAGATGCAGCTGTCACGGAAACATCAGTATCTAAACAGGACGCGATTTTGATGTGTAAGGAAATGCTTGTCGGAATGGGAAAACTGTTAGAAACCGAATTGTATACCCTGCCTGCATTACAGGAAAAGGTTTGCGTTAAAGGTGGTGTAACAGGAGAAGGCATTAAAGCGCTGGAAAGCGGTGTGCAGGATATGTTTCACCGGGTATTTCAAAATACTCATATGAAGTACGAGGAGGATATTTCTGCAGTGAAAAAGCAGTTTCATGTGTAGACGAGTATGTCATACTTTCGTCTGTACTGCAAAAGCATAAAAAAGCATTTTAAAAAACCATCGTTTTAAGAAACGATGGTTTTTGATTTCTGCGCCTTGAAAAAGAGGCGTTCTGATTGTGCTGATGGCTCGGTATCCGTAAAATCAGCTGTCACGCGATGGAGCTGAAAGCCGCAGTTCTTAAGCATTTCTTCGTATTCTTCCACCGGGAACGTTCTTTGCTCGTGTGTCTCATCAAAACGATCATACGCTTCTCCGTTCCACACAAAAAACGACATATCATGAATGACAGAAAGCTCGTCACTTCCGGCAAAGCTCTGCCAAATATAGCTGATATCTTCGTCCTGGTCAGCAAATGTGCTATCCGGAAAGACTTCCGCAATTTTAAAAGATGAATGAACATCAAACAGCAGAATGCCTTCAGGCTTTAATACCCGAAAAACACTGTTAAAGGTTTCGATCACATCATTTTTTGTTTTTAAATAATTTAATGAGTCACAGCATATCACAACAGCGTCAAACTGACCGTCAAAGCCGGTAATCTCTCTCATATCCTGCTGAAGAAATAAAATAGGCTGGCTACTCGATACCTTTTGCTGGGCGAAAGAAAGCATCTCTTCGCTGAGATCGATGCCTGTAACCTCGAAGCCTTTTTCGGCAAGCCGGATGGAGATTTCCCCCGTGCCGCATGCCAGATCGAGAATACGGCCTTTTTCCGGGAGAGATGCTTCAATCCATTTTGTCCATTGATCGTAAGGCGCGTGTGACATTAACTCGTCATACACGCTTGCAAAGCCTTGATAAATCATTGATTCATTCCAAAGTCAAGATCTGCGAGCGGAGCGTCTCCCCACAGCTTTTCAAGGTTGTAGTAGCTTCTTTCGTCCTTGTGGAAGACATGGACAATCACATCGCCTAGATCAACGAGAACCCATCTTGCTTCATCAAAGCCTTCCATCTTTTTGACTTGAATGCCGTTTTCATCAGCCTGATCCTTGATTTCACGGGCAATCGCCTGTACCTGTTTATCTGAATTTCCGTGGCAGATCAGAAAATAATCAGCAACCAGAGAAATACCTTCCATATCCAGTGCTAAAATATCCTCTGCCCGTTTATCGTCGCAAGCCGCAGCTGCGATCTTTAAAATGGACTTTTGGTTCATTCACAAATTCCTCCTGTTCAGCTGCCAGACACAAGCCAGTTATATGTTAAAAATGTGTCTGGAAAAACCGGTTGATTTTTTTTCATAAGAAAAACCATTGTATTTTTAATGGACTGAATCAGCGCTTGATTCAAATCTGTCTCAGCAAGCTTACGCACCTCATCGACACCGGGAAATGCCCGATTTGGCTCAATGTAATCGGCAACGTAAATGACTTTTTCTAAAAGTGTCATGCCGGGGCGCCCTGAGGTATGATACCTAATGGCGTCAAGAATGTCTTCATCTTGAACCCCTGCCTCTCTTTGGACCAAATAAGCGCCGACCGGAGCGTGCCAGAGCTCCGGATTATGATCCAATAAATGCGCAGGCATTTTTTCTCGCGCAATAATTTGTTTCATTTCTTCTTTCGGGCGGAATTTGGCGTAATCATGAAAGATTGCCGCTGTTTCCGCTTTTTTAGAATCGGCTCCAAAACGCTCCGCAAGTTCGATCGCCGTGTTCATCACGCCAACCGTATGGATATATCGGTGTTCGGTCAATTGCTGCTTCACGCATGCAAGTGCCTCCTCACGATTCATATAAACCATTCTCCTCTACATACTTCTTCACTTTATCAGGGATTAAGTAGTCAGTGGGCTTCTTGCTTTTAAACCGTTCCCTTATCATAGTTGATGATACCTCAAATTCCGGAACGTCTGCAAAGAGAAGCGGATAAGGGGTTTCAACATGAAAACCGGGGCGCTTTACTCCAATAAATTGAATGAGGTTCAGCAGCTCGTCCAGCTTATACCATTTCGGCAAATATTCAATCATATCAGCGCCGATAATAAAGAACAGCTGATCATTTGGATAACGCTGCTTCAGTAAAGAAACGGTATCAAAGGTATATGACGGTCCTTCTCTTTCCATTTCAACAAGCTCCAGCTTAAAGGACGGATTAGATTGAATTGCAAGCTTTAGCATTTCCACGCGATGAAAGCTGTCGGTATAGTCTTCGTTCTGTTTATGCGGCGGAATTTGATTAGGCATAAACCAAATTTCATCAAGCCCCGCCTGGTACAGCACCTCATTCGCCATTAAGAGGTGACCATTATGCGGAGGGTCAAACGTGCCTCCGAAAATTCCGATTTTCTTCATTTCAACCACCTTTAAGGAAGCTCGATTTGTTTATTTTCCTTTGATTCCTTATATAACACAATCGTATTGCCGATTGTCTGCACCAATTGAGAGCGGCTTCCTTTTACAAGAGCTTCCGCTACATCGTTTTTATCCTCTTCGCAATTCTGAAGCACGCTGACTTTAATCAGCTCTCTCGCTTCAAGCGCCTCAGCAATTTGTTTAATCATGTTGTCGTTTACTCCGCCTTTACCTACTTGAAAAATCGGCGTTAAATGATGCGCTTTAGAACGCAAAAAACGTTTTTGTTTACCTGTTAACATTCTGTTCCTCCTAATTTTCCTATTACAATGGATCTCATTTTTTCAATATCAGGCTCTTGTCCAGTCCACAATTGGAAAGACAATGCTGCCTGTTCAACAAACATGCCCACACCGTCGAGTGTTTTCAAGCCTTTTTGGCTTGCTTCCTTTAAAAGGGCCGTCTGTATTGGATTATACACGATATCACATACGACGGCACTGCTCGCGGCACGCTGTAATGAAAGCGGCACATCATCCACGTTCGGATACATGCCCACAGACGTTGTATGGATGATAACATCATACTGCTCAAGACGTTCTTCTGCTTCTTTTATGCTTAATACTTCTTTATTGTGAAACGAGGGAGTAGCTTCTGTAAGCCGCTTTGCTTTTTCTAACGTCCGGTTGCAAATGTCAAATTTTTTCGGGGTATTTCGGACAATTGTTGTAAAAATGGCTCTCGCCGCTCCGCCAGCGCCGATCATTAAGAATGACAGTTCAGAGATGGGCTTGTCTAATACCTTCATTAATGACTTCACGAAGCCTTCCCCATCGGTATTGTATCCGACAAGCTTATCTCCCTCTCTTCTGACCGTGTTTACGGCACCGATCACTTTTGCACTCTCATCAATATGATCCAGATAATCCATAATGGAAACCTTGTGCGGAACAGTCACATTGATTCCTTGTACGCCTAGAGCTCTTATTCCTTTTACCGCATCCTCCAGATCATCCTCTTCTACCTTGAAGGCATGATAATGTCCGTCAAGCCCGAGGTCTTTCAATGATGCGTTATGAATATCAGGTGACATAGAATGGCCAATCGGATTTCCGATAACCCCATACAGCTTTTTCATACTCCTCTCCCCTTTTCTTAAATTAATGAACGCCGAACAAATACATGAACGCCTTTTGGCGCGTATGCAGTTACCTTTTTATCGGCGTCATGGACAGTAACCCAGCCTAACCCAGAGAAAACGATATCTGTCTTTTTGTCTTTTATCGTAAACGTATGGGCGACCAATTCCGGAAACTCATCCATTTCATCTTTACCCGGAGGTGTGAGCAATTCCCCTGCATGCTTTTCATATAGCGCGTCTGCATTTTCAAGTTTTGTTCTATGAATCATCAGCTCATTCGGCATATAGCAAATAAAAGGAGATCTTTCCCCAGACACATAATCAAACCTTGCAAGTCCGCCAAAATACAGTGTTTGCTGATCATTAAGCTGGAATGTGCGAGGCTTCAGCTCCTTTTTAGGAGATAATATTTTCAGATCCTTTTTATTGACATAATGCGCCATTTGATGGTTGTTGATAATTCCCGGTGTATCATAAAGCGATGAACCGTCATCCAGCGGGATTTCAATCGCATCAAGGGTTGTGCCAGGAAATTGGGATGTTGTAATAATATCTTCTTCACCTGACACTTCTTTAATAATCCGGTTAATAAAGGTTGACTTTCCTACATTTGTACATCCGACAACATAGACGTCTTTTCCGTTGCGGTAATGCTCAATCGCGTCAATTACTTCTCTTATTCCCTGGCCGCGTCCCGCACTGACCAAAAATACGTCAACCGGTTTTAAGCCAAGCTCTTTCGCTTCACGCTTCATCCATTGGATCAGACGCTCTCTTTTCAGTGACTTAGGCAAAATATCCGCTTTATTGCCAACTAATAAGATAGGGTTTCCCCCCACCAAGCGCTGCAGCCCATTAATCCAGCTGCCGTTAAAATCAAAAATATCAACAATTTTTACGACAAGAGAGTCCGTTTCTCCAATACCGTGAAGAATGTTCAAAAAATCATCATCAGTTAAGGAGACATCTTGTATTTCATTATAGTTTTTCAGTCTGAAGCAACGCTGGCAAATCACATTTTCTTTCGTAAGCGATGCAGGCGGCGCGTACCCCAAACCTGTTTTGTCCTCGGTTTGGATCGTAACTCCGCACCCGATACAAACAACCTTTTCCATTTCTTACTCCTCCCACTGAATGTGCCCTTTTCGTTTGAGAGCACTCAGTATTCTGCGTTCGACCTGGCGGTTAAAGCGCGTAATGAATCCGTCAGAGGAAGCGACTGGCACGACCAAAATCGTATGGTAGCCGTTTCGGTTTCCCCCGAGTACATCGGTCAGCAGCTGGTCTCCGATGACAACGCAGTCCTCTTTTTTCAGCTCCATATTGCGCACCGCTCTATTAAAGGCTTTACCCATCGGTTTTCTTGCTTTATAGATGAATGGGATTCCAAGCGGTTCTGAGAAAAGTTTCACTCTTCTTTCGTTATTATTAGAGACAATTGTCACTTTAATGCCGTGTTCCTTCATTTCTTCAAACCACTCGATCAATCGCGGCGTCGCATTCGGTCTGTCCCATTCAACAAGCGTATTATCCAGGTCAGTAATAATCCCTTTTACATTTCGTTCCTTTAATTTCTCAGGTGTAATATGAAAAATATTTTTTACAAACTCGTCAGGTAAAAAAAACTTTTTTAACAAAACCCGCACCCTTCCCTTTTTCTATCTTTCAAAATGATTGTCGAAAAAAATCGAACTTGCGCCTAAAGAAAAACTGAGCAAAAAAATTTCGACAAAAATTGGGTTTCTTCACCAGGTGTGGATAAATTTACACACACTATCCACTCTTATTACATCACTCTTTAGACAAATTATAAACACGATACTCACAAGTTATCCACTTTTTGGTGTGGATAACAGAACGATTGTTCTTATATGCATTTCATGGTAGATTAAAGATAACTTCAACCTCAGATGAACGCAACTTATCATTGTATGCGTTAAAATCATGAATGATTCCAACTTTTAAGGAGGTGCCTCTCCCATTAATTGGGTTCCTAGCATGAGAAAACTGTCTGATGAATTACTAATAGAATCTTATTTCAAAGCCACCGAAATGAATTTAAACCGTGACTTTATCGAGTTAATTGAAAACGAAATAAAAAGAAGATCGCTCGGACATATTATTTCCGTATCTTCTTAATAGGAATTTGTCTATTTTTTCCGGGCGTATTTCCTTTTTTTACTCAGATGACTGATATTATATCACTTTGGCTGCGCGCTTTACTACTATTTTCAGCAAAAAACACCCCTAAAAAGAGGTGTTTTAAAGGGCCGGTTATTATGCTAACCAGTATATCCCGCCCACAACCAGGAGAACAACAACTAAAACAACAATAAAAGCGTATCCATATGCTCTGCCTGCGCCATACATGTGAAGCGCCTCCTTAATAAGGTTTTATAACAGCCTATGTAGGAGAAATAAATCGGACTAGGCGGTTGTCCGGCTCAACGCTGCAGGATCTGCCCATCTTGTATTCCTTCATATACGATCCTTGCCCCTTTAGGTGTCATATGATTTCCAGAAGGATCTATTAAACCAGATTGGATAAGCGCTTCATCAGTTGCTTTTCCGCCGTCTGCTTCTATAAAATGCTTCCAGTTATCTACAAGAGGGACATCCAGGCGCTTCGACACATCTCTTGTAATATCGTTATATGAGTTGTGCCATTTCCTTGCTCCGCCTTTTGGTTCAAAAGCAGCTGCTTGGTATCTGGAATAGTAAAACAGATGATGCTTCCCATTACCTTCTATAATTGGGATACACGTCATTAAGATAGGCTTGATCCCGTGTTTTCTGCTTTCTTCAATAAAATAAACCAGATTTTCTCTAAAACGCTGCTTCGACACTCTCGGTTTCCCTTCAGTCAGTATGGCAGCGTCATTGGTGCCGAACATAATAAACAAATACTTCGGTTTTTGATCCAGCACATCTGTCTGAAATCGGAGACGGGCATCCTCTGTCGTCTGTCCGCCGATTCCCGCATTGAGTATATCAAGGTTACCGCGCTCAGCTGTTTTTAATATATTGACCCACTGCTGTGCTTTTGGATAATCGCGATAATCCCAATTTGAGCCACGCGTATTACTGTCACCAAATGCTACAACGTCTTCGTATCCCCTTCCCTCGCATCCTGCTGTAACGAACAGCAGAAGGAAAAGGATGATAAAATGTTTCATCTTTACACCCCCAAAAGCCTCACTTTAATGTTATACCTCTGTTTCTCTTCGTTCAATGAAGAGTTTTTCGCTATCACTGTTTTTTCCTATAGTTAACGTGTCCCCCTCAGTGAATATCATTCTGCTTTCATTGCGGCGCAGCTGATGATTTTTTAAAATTCCCTTCTTTCCAATCTGAAAAACACACAAACCAAAGAAAAGAAAATAACCTGAATCCGCACTGGAAACAGGTTATCCGTTAAATCCTGCATTTACTTTAACTTCGATTTAAGCTTGGCCTTTGTTTTTGGCCCATAAATCCCGTCTGCAGTTAATCCGTTCATGAGTTGAAAACGCTTGACGGCATTCGCTGTTTTCGGTCCGTAAACTCCATCTATGCCATTGTTTTTGGCTCCCTTATCAGGGTAAAAGTGAAGTGCAGCTAAAGCCTTTTGCAGCTGGAGAATGTTTGTGCCCTTTCGATAAGGCGAAGTGAGCTTTATAACCCCAGACGGCAGAGGATATGATGGTGAAGATTCTTTTGGAGGTGTATCCGAGGAAGAAATTCCGTTTAGAAAAGAGTTCCAGTGGTCCAAGAGTTTCCGCGGACATTCTTTCCCGGACCATTTTTTGTGGGGAACAACACGATTTAACGGAATATTGTTTTCCTTCATCAGCTTTCTGATCAGCCACTGGGCATTTGATGTTGCTTTTTCAAAATCGCCGTCAGCATTTTCACAGATTTCAATCCCGATCGATTTGCGGTTTCCTGTCCCGTTTGTACCGTCTCCCGCATGCCAGCCGTTTTCATCTATCGGGAGATGCTGATAAATGACTGAATCGTCAACTGTAAAATGCCAGCTTTCGGATGTGTTCGGGTTTTTCACAAACTTGGCGTGCATTTTCGCATCAGCGCCTTTTGCTGTATTCGCTGTATTATGCACCGTAATATAAGCAGGCGTCATCGCATAGCCAGGACGATTATCATTTGATACCGGTATAAAATCCTTTTTTATGGTTACCATTTCTATCCCTCCCTATTATTAAGAATGCAGAAAACAGAGAGATGGACAGCCTTTTTTATGAAGTAAAAAAGAATTGTGTTCTAAACCTGGTTTTCAGTTGAACCGCTGAAATGGCACCAGTTATACTAATTTAGATGACGGAGGTTTTGGCTCCTGACATCACCTAAGTTGGGAGTGACCATAGACATGTTAAAAAAAGTAATAGGTATACTTGTGATTATCGCTATCATTGCAGTCGGTTTTTTTCAGAAAGAAGCTTGGCTTGATGCAATCAAAGCAGGAGGGATGTTTTCCGTTTTATTTAGTATGCTGCTGATTGCTGCCGATGTTTTTTTCCCAATAGTGCCGTTTGCTTTGGTTGCTGCTTTAAATGGCGCAGTGTTCGGGACTGCAAATGGAATTTGGATTACACTGACCGGCTCAATGCTTGGTACTATATTGCTGTTTTTTCTCGCCAGGTACAGTTTTAGAGATTGGGCCAGAAAAAAAGTTCAGGCCTATCCTGCCATACAGAGCTACGAGGCTTCCTTCAACAAAAACGCTTTTACCGCTGTTTTATTAGGAAGGCTGATACCTGTCATACCTTCACTTGTAATGAACGTGATCTGCGGGCTGAGTCAGGTTCGCTGGCATGTTTTTTTCTTTGCGTCTTTAATAGGGAAAATCCCCAATATTGTTGTTGTCACTATTGCAGGTGCCAATTTCACCAGCAATAAATTATTGTCTATCAGCATTTACGGTACATATATTCTGATCATCATGGTGGTCATTTATAAAAAGTTCCCTCATCTTCTGAAGGTGCCAAAAAAATAAGGAGGCTTGTTTGGCCCCCTTACTTTTTTTCTGTCGCATGGCCTCCAAATTCATTTCGAAGCGCAGCGACCACCTTTCCTGTAAACGTATCGTCTGTCAAAGAACGGTATCTCATCATCAGTGACATGGCGATGACCGGAGTTGCCGTCTGCAGATCAAGCGCGGTTTCCACCGTCCATTTTCCTTCACCTGAGGAATGCATAATGCCCTTGATCTGATCCAGTTTCGCATCCTTAGAGAAAGCTCGCTCAGTCAGTCCCATAAGCCAAGAACGAATGACAGAACCATGATTCCACACTCTGGCAACCTTCTCATAGTCAAAATCAAATTGGCTGTTTTCAAGCACTTCAAATCCTTCACCAATCGCGGCCATCATTCCATACTCAATTCCATTATGGATCATTTTTAAAAAATGTCCGCTTCCCGCTTCACCAGCGTATAGATAACCATTTTCGACGGCGGTATCACGAAAAAGCGGTTCCACAATCTCCCATGCTTCATGGTCGCCCCCCACCATAAAACAGGCTCCATGCCGTGCGCCTTCCATTCCGCCTGACGTTCCGGCATCGAGATAATGGATACCCGCTTCTTTCATTTGATTGTAGCGGCGAATTGATTCTTTATAATGAGAGTTTCCAGCTTCGATAATCATATCGCCTTTACTTAATAAAGGTGATACATCACGCAAAACAGCATCGACAATGCTATGCGGTACCATAACCCATAGGATACGCGGCGGGTCTAATAAAGAAATTAACTCTTTAAGATTCGTTGTCCCCTCAGCCCCGTATGCTTTCAGTTCATCAACAGCCGCTTGATTTACATCATATCCTACCGCTTGATGATTGCGGTCAATGAATTGCTTTCCTATGTTTATGCCCATTTTCCCTAAGCCGATTAATCCGATTTTCATATCTGTTCCTCCTGATTGTCTAAAAAGCCTTTACTCTTTATGTTCCCTTTGGATTGTATTGTGATACGCAGAAAACAAATGGGGCTTACATCGTCTGCGCATGTAAATTTTATTTTTCATAACCGACGGCGCCTGCCAGTTCTATTACTGAATCTCTTTATATCCATAATTATCGCTTTATCCTTGATTTACCATCAGTTTAAGTTAAAATATGGGAAGGAATTCGATTTTTTCAGTAAAAAGAAGGTGACATGTTGCAGAATCAATCTCATACTCTTATTGGAGTTACGAAAACCGCTGTATTCTTTTTATACGCTGCACTTGCAATCATCGGTTTTGCAATCGGGTATTTTATCCCGCAGATTGCGAAATGGGCATTATCCCTCCCCTGGATCCCTCTTGAAGGACCGCTTCGGCTCATTACCTCTTTTCAGGGATCTACAGCTGCATTTATCACTGCTCTTCTCGGTATGTGTGCGGGGATTTGGTTCGCTCATTCTGTTATTGCAATGCTGCTGTCTGTCAAAATTACAGATCACACAGTGGAATTCATCAAAGGAAAAAAAGTGCAAACAATTCATTCCGATGACATCGCTCTTGTATTTATGGATCACAAACGGCTTGTCCTCCTGGGAACAGCCGGATATGAATTGGTACGGGAAGAAATTGATGAAAAACCAGTAAACGTTGAGAAGGCCTTTAGACAGCATCATTACGAATGGGCAACAGATGGTGATCCGTTTAAAGATCAATTTCGCCGATGGATTCCTGATGCACCAGACCTATCGCAAGGCGCCCATGCCTTATTAAAAGCTCGTCATAAAGCGCTGCAGGACGAAGAAAAAGACGATATTGAAGAATTCCGTCTCGAACTGGCACAGCTGGGCATCGTTGTACGGGACGAAGGCACACGCCAATATTGGCGAAAAGCAGAAACCTATCCCCCGAAAATTCAGCACGGCGAAGGATTGTAACAACAGAGGCTCAAGAAAGAGCCTCTTCTTTACTACTGCACAATAAACAGCACTCTGGTACCGTCAGGATAGCTGCTCATTTGATTCCCTACCCACGAGCCGGCGCCGCGATTATCAGAAGGCGTCACATATCGGACATCAGCCCCTGCGCCGCCTTCCTCGCAGACCGCCATCGGCCACTCATCCCGGTCATAGCCCGGCTTGGTCGGGATTCCCTTTAAAGATTCCTCCCGCCTTTTGTCTGCTCCATCTCTGTCAATGGTACAAATATCTGGATGTCCCTCTGCAATTGCATCTCTAATATGACTGCCGGTTTCCGGATAACGAGACAGCGGAAAATATAACACTTTGTCATACGAAGATGCGCCTTGGATCTGTTGCGGAACCATTAAACAAAGAAGAACTGCTGCAGCAAGAAACAGGCCTGCCATCCATTTTTTCATTCCCATCCCCCCATACCTTTGTTCATTTCAATGTATGGGCGCTTGATAAAGATTATTTTTAACATTTGAAGTTAGTATGCTGCTTACAAAAGCCGGACACCCCCGCGAGAAATTTCCCGGTACAGACACAGACAGCCTCCAGGTCACATACATTTACATATAGGCTTTTGCCTACATACTTTTGTGGAGGTGACGATGGTGACAGGTGTTTTCGCAGCGCTCGGCTTTGTTGTTAAAGAGCTTGTCTTTTTAGTATCTTACGTGAAAAACAATGCCTTTCCACAACCGCTCTCAAGCAGCGAAGAAAAAAAATACTTAGAGCTCATGGCTAAAGGGGATGAACATGCCAGAAACATGCTGATTGAGCATAATCTTCGCTTGGTCGCCCATATTGTGAAAAAGTTCGAAAATACAGGTGAGGATGCAGAGGACTTAATCTCCATCGGAACGATCGGGCTGATAAAAGGAATTGAAAGCTATTCCGCTGGTAAAGGGACAAAGCTGGCGACGTATGCTGCGAGGTGTATTGAAAATGAGATTGTAATTACAAAAGGGGGGTGCATACACCCCTCTTTAATACGTTTCAATATATACGGTGTCAGAATCCACAACGGTAACTTCTTTCACGATAAAGTTTACAATTGTTTTTTTATCTTCAAGAGTTAAGTTATCCGCACCGATTGATTGAAAATAGTCGATAGCTCTTTTTAGAGCATTTTCACTTGAGCTTGTATCATTCAGGACTTTCATTTTTGATTGAATTTCGTTACACTTTTCAGTAAGCTGGTTTTGCTTTTTTTGCAGCTCAATAATTTGTGCTTTGATTTCTTCAATATCTAAATCATCGTCATCGCTTAGGCTGATTAGCGTTAAAAGACGCTTGCGGCCTTTTTTTGTTTTCTCTATCTCTTTTTGAATAAGTTCTATTTCATCAGACAGGTGATTTGATTGTTCAATCTCTTTAAAAGAAGCATACTTTTGAGGATTTGTGATGAATTTAAAAATCTCACTCCATACATGCCGGTTTAATTTATTCTCAGACATTTCTTTTCCGCAGCCGCGGTCCTTTGCGCCAGAATAATTTTTCCGGCAAGTGTACACATAGTAGTCTTTACCGTGTGATTTTCTTTTCTTACCTGTCATGGTATTTCCGCATTTCCCGCATCTAACCAAACCCGATAACAAGTAATTGTGAGGGCTAATACTCAAGTGTTTTCTTTTACTTTGACCTAAGAGTTCTTGAGCATAATCCCATTGTTCAGCTGGAACAATTGCTGGAATTGCCACAGTGATTTGCTCTTCTTCAGGCCTTATTTTAATTATTGATTTATTCCCTGCCTGTTTTGAAACATAGGAACCCTCTGTATCATATTTATACTGTCTATGCTCACCCTTATAAGAAGAGTTCATTAATATCTGTCGAACAACCTGCCTGTGCCATACTTTGGCACCTTTTTTTGTTTTAACCCCCATCTGAGTTAAATGCAGAGCAATCCCATTCACTCTGCCGAAAAAAGGGCTTTTATGCTCGGTGAAATAGTTGAAAATCATCCGAATGATTTTTGCTTCCTCTTCAAATATCTCAAGAGTTCTTTTCTCTTTAATAAATTTATAGCCATATAGTTTGGAGTCTTTAATGATCATGCCTTTTTTCATTTTTTGAAGTCGACCGCTTGATGTCCGTTCTTTGATTTTGGCTTTTTCAAATTCCGAGATTGCTCCGCGCATTGCAAAAAACAATTGACCTTCTGGAGAATTGGCGTACTCACCATTTACAAAAATCAAGGGTATGTTTCGCTTTCGCAGTTCATCATCAATGATAAGCTGATTCATTAATTTCCGAGAAAGACGGTCAGGATCATAACAAATGACTTGACTTATAAGTCCCTTGCTTGCATCCTCCCTCAAGCGATTCAAAGCCGGACGTTCTAAAAGCTCTCCTGAAAATCCTTCATCGGCATACTTCAGCACATCCTTAGTCCCTGCTTTCTTTATACAGGCCTCGATCTGGCTGTCGATGCTCGATCCCTTGATCGCTTGCTCCTCGGTCGATACCCTTACATATATTGCTATCACCCTGGATCTCCTTCCTATAAAGTTTTATTAAATAATGATAGCAATCGTTAATGCATTTGTCAGCTTGCGGTCCCTCGATGATTATTACCTTCATAAAATGCATCACCCCTTGGGTAATGCTATGTGACAAGTGTTTGTCCTAATGAGGTGATTTTCAATGAGTATGAAAACAAATAAAAAAACCGATGGTTTAAATCATCGGTTTATTCTCTGACGTATACCACGCCCACTAGTCCCTCAACATAGTAAATCCATATCATTGGTTATTCTGAATAATTGGTATAGTTATCAAATAGTTACTGCAGCTAATTAATGTTTCTCTATCTGGACTTTCCCAGAAATTTATTTCTCTAAAGGAATATTTACACAAAAGTCATTCAAAATTTGAACACTTTTCATATTCTTTATTTTGAGTCCTTACATTAAGTTAAAGAAGTTACTTTTTAATCGAATATCGTATTTCCTCTGACTTTATTTGTTTAGCTATAATGTTAATAACGTTCCTCAGAAATTCCTTTTTTGTTAATGACGCAGTCCCTCCACCTTGAGCTAACGTTTTATTCCCCCCCCCTTTTCCATTAATAAGAGAAAGGCTTTCTTGCATAAGGGTTCTCATGTCCATTTTATTTGTTGATCCTCGCCCACAAACCAGTTGGTAGCGATTATCGTTCTCTGATAAGAGAAAAATAAGGGATCGTTTTTCTTGCTCGGCAATCATTTTTGCTAGCTTTTGAAGTTCTTGGATAGATCGATCTGAAAAGGTTTCTATAATAACTACAGTATCATTTTGAATTGTGCTGTTGGCTAATAAATCATTGGCTTCATACTGAATTATTTTTTCATTAGATTCTAGAAGCTCTTTCTCTAGCTTCTTTACATTTTCAAGTGAACGTTTTACAGCTTCACTTAATTCCCCTTCAGGACGATTAAGCAATCCAGTCAATTCAACCAATACCTTTTGTTTTTGATCGAATTGGGCTATTACCCGATTACCACATACAAAATACAAACGAATTTTTTTTCTTTGTCTTTCCCAATTCAATACTTTAATTGCTCCGACTTCCCCTGTAGCACTAGGATGTGTTCCACCGCATCCGTTATAATCAAATTCATCGATAATGACAAGACGAATATTTTCTTTTACAGATGGGGTTTTACGAATTGGATAATTTACTAAGTCATCATATTCTATCCACTTTGTAACTATTGGTCTATTTTCCATTATCATGTCGTTTGCAAGCTTCTCTGCTTTTCCTACTATTTCCTCTGTTAATTCTGATATGTCAAGGTCAATGGTAACTATATCTTTTCCAAGATGAAATCCAACTGTATGAATATCATACAACTGCGCAAATGCCGCTGACAAAATATGCTGACCCGTGTGCTGTTGCATGTGATCAAAGCGTCGTTCCCAGTCAATAACCCCAACGACCTTATCATCTGAATGTGGTAAAGCCCTTTCTATATAATGACGAATTTCTCCATCTACCTCTTCAACGTTTAAAACTTTGACTCCATTCAATGTCCCTATATCATGTGGCTGGCCACCGCCGGTTGGATAAAAGGCTGTTTTCTCTAAGGTAATGTAAACTTCACCTTTTTTGTCCTGTTGTTGTTTCAAGATTTTCGTTTCAAACGTTTTTAGATAGGGATCTTTGTAAAATAGTTTGTGATTACGTATGCTCATGCCTATCCCCTTATATATGAAGTTTTCCAAATACGTTATGGATATTTTTAAAAAGGCTCTTCATGCTATAATTATTGAAGTCTGCCTCTAGCCTCAATGTCTACTTCGTCTACAACTTCTCCATTAGAGACTAGATAGGCTTTTTCATGTAAATTAACAACCGGACAAATGTGATTAGGAATAATTTGAACCTTATCTCCTATATTCACTTGGTTTCTAAAGTCTGCATTGTAAATAATAGCATGTTCGTCGAATACTCCATGAATGTAAACGCCCTCGTATTCTTTGATACGACCAAGCCCTTTGGTTGCTGTAAGCCCTTCACTTCGTGTTTGGGCGGTAATTCCCTTTGCCCCTACATCTGTAATGACTCGTTCTTTTGTTGGTTTACTAATCACGGTTGTGAGTACAGAAGCTGCACAGCGATCATACGTACCAATTACATTTGCCTGTGAGGCATCCATAAAAATGTAAGTACCAGGTCTAATTTCTGTAACTCCTTCTGGAATATCAAACTTAAACATGAAGGGAGGGGTAGAGCCAATACTTATTACTTTCGGCTTAAGGTTCATTTCTCCCGCTATTCGAGCAAAATGTAATGTTCGTTCTACACTCTCTCTATAAAGCTCTTTACAATGTTCTATACTTTTCGCTTTATAAGAATGCCCGTCATGTGAGAAGATTCCTTTAAGCTCGACATTTTTACACGTTTTGATTAATTCTAATAAAGTACGAAAATCATGTTCTTCAATAATCCCAGAGCGTTGTTCTCCTACTTCAATTTCCACTAACACCTGGGCTTTCTTTGTGGCTCCTTCAAATACTTCTTCAATCTCATGCACTTGATACACACTGTCAATACCAAAGGAGATATCAATTGTTTCAGATAGTTTTTTAATACGTTCAATCTTTGATTTCCCAACAATCTCATTTGCAATAAAAATATCCTTCAAACCATTTATGGCCATTATTTCAGCTTCTCCTACTTTCGCCACAGCGATTCCTATAGCTCCCATTTCCTCTTGTAGTTTAGCTAATTTAGGCATTTTATGTGTTTTTGTATGAGGTCGTAAGTTTACTTTCTGTTCATTAGCGTAATTTTGCATATACTTCATATTGCCTTGCATCACGTCTTTATCGATTAAAAGAGCTGGTGTATCTAATTCTATATAATTCATTGTACCTCCTCCTTTATCGCTGCAATGGCTTCAACTTCAACCAGACATCCGGCATATAAATGATTTGATGGAACAACTACTCTTGCCGGTTTATGATTGCCGAAGAAATGAGCATAAACCTCATTGATATCCGGCCAATACTTTACATCTGGGGTATAAAGTCTGCATAATATCACATCTTCCTTGGCTAATCCCCGTTCCTTGAGGACAAACTCCATATTTGCCAATGCCTGTTTTGCTTCTTCTTTTATGCCCCCAGCTGGAATTTTTCCCGTTTCCGGATTCATCGACAACTGCCCTGAAATATAGAGAACATCATTGTGTTCCATAGCTGGCACGTAATGGCCCCCATCCCGTGTTGAATACTTAGTGTGTACAGGCTTCAATATAATCTCCCCCTATTATTCTTAATATTTAAAGCTAGCCTCATCAATCTTCTGTCCAGCAGCCAGCAAAACAGCGAGTTTGATCCTTGCTTTCTTACTGTCATAGCTGCCGCCAAGTATGATTCCGGCATCTGCATATGTTGAAGCACTTCCTTTGAATCCATATACTCCCTTAACTTCACCTTCGTCAGCACTTGTTGTCAGAACGACAGGAATCCCTTTCTCTACGGCTTTCTTTGCACTTTCTAATATTGCTGGAGCCGTATGCCCTCTTCCCGGCGCCTCAATAATGATTCCTGCACTTCCGCACTTAACTGCATAATCTATAAACTTTCCGTCTGATCCAAGTGAACACTTAATAAGTTCTACATTTGGCAATGGTTGAATTAGTTGATACGTCTCACGCTTGATTAATCTTTGATGAATTGCGATCTCATCTTGATCAGCCGTTCCCAAATAACCGAATCCCGGTGAGAAAAAACCATCAACATTTGACGCATGCTGTTTTTTCACATATCGAGCAGCAAAGACCCTCTCATTAAACAACACTGTTACACCTAAGCCTCGCGCATCAGGATGTGCCGCTAATAAGAAAGCTTGTCTTAGGTTCACAAATGCATCTGTACCTTCAAGTGTCGGTCCTCTTTGTGACCCCGTTAACACGACCGGCCTTTCATCAGAAATAACCAGATCAAGGAAATACGAAGTCTCTTCAAGGGTATCTGTTCCATGCGATATCACAATTCCGGCAACATCCTCATTCCGGAAGAAACTCTCTATATTTTGCTTCAGAATGTCAAGGTGATGAAAAGTCATATGACTGCTTGACATTTGAAAGACTGACTTGATTTCAATCTCTATATGAGAAGGCAGTCGACACATTTCAGAAAGCTCTTCACCTGTCATAGCACCTGCTTCTAATAGACCTGTTTCAGGATCAGGCTTACTTGCAATTGTACCGCCGGTACTCAGTAAAATGATTTTCTTGTTTTCCATGATAACTCCCCCATTTTCATATTAAATGTTTCTCTCTTCGTTCCTAATTAGATTTAATCCCAGCCCCGCATAATGGAATCACGATTTTTTCATCAGAAGAATGATCGTATTTTAAATATCCTGCATAGTTAGCTGCTGTTGTTGGCTCAACATAAAAGCCTTTACTTGCTAATGCTGTACGAACTTTTAGAATCTCTTCCTCATTGGTTGTAATGATTTGACCTTTTGTGGCACTGATGGCTTCTAATATTTGAGCTGATCTTGCCGGTTTGGCAATCGAGATGCCCTCTGCAAGTGTTCCCCTGTTTTCGACGGGTTGAGCAACTTGTTGATTGTTGATAAATGCCTTTGCTAACGGCGCACAATTCTCTGCCTGTATCGCAACCAGTCTTGGCATTTTGTCTATACATTTGTTCTCTAGTAATTCTTTAAATCCATAGTAAACCCCAAGTAATAACGTACCATTGCCAACTGGAATAATAAGCGTATCCGGCGCTCCATTCATTTGTTCCCAAATCTCAAAGGCATACGTTTTTGTTCCTTCATAGAAATATGGATTAAAAACGTGACTTGCATAGAATTTTTTCTCTATATTCACAGCCTTTTGCGCTGCTTCGGCCACATCTTCTCTTGTGCCTTCAATTTCGCGAACGTTGGCCCCATGCGCTTTCACCTGCGCGATTTTCTTAGGTGATGTACCCTTCCCAAGAAATATGTCACATGCGATGTTAGCCCGCTTGGCGTAAGCTGCAATAGATGTCCCTGCATTTCCACTGCTGTCAGCTATCACATGCTTCACTCCCAGCTCCTTTGCCTTAGCTATTAATACAGCAGCACCGCGATCTTTAAAAGACAAAGTAGGCATCATATAGTCCACTTTCACAAGAGTGTTCGGCTCCCCGCTGTCTAACACGATTAAAGGTGTGTATCCCTCCCCCATAGTGATGCCGCTCCATATGGTGGAGTCGCGATCAAATGGCATAGCATCAATATATCTCCACATAGAAGGAATATCTTTGAGCACTTTTGAATCGGACCATTCTACTTTTTCTTTTACAAGGTCTAACACTCCGCCACACTGGCATTTCCACACCTGTTCAGACACATTGTATTTCGTACGGCAAGAATGACATTGATACTGTTCCATTATTTTTAGACCCTCCTATTATATATTTTTTTATATTTTATATATTTTTTTATATGTTTTAGACAAAAAAATATATTACAGACTGGCGATTGCTTCAATTTCAACCTGAAAACCGTAATGCAGCTCGTTCGTCGAAACAACTGACCGTGCTGGGCGATAATCGTGAAAAAAACCCTGACAGACATTGTCAACACGGTCTAACAAATTGATATCGTGAAGATATAAGGTTATCTTTAAAATTTTTCCTTTATGACTGCCGGCTTTTTTTAAGATATACTCTATATTTGACAATACCTGCAAAGTCTCTTCTTCAATGGTGCCAAATTTCTTTTCCTGCGTGATTGGATCAATGGCAAATTGCCCTGATACATAGACCGTGTTTTGATGAATCACAGCTAAGGCATAATGACCGTTCGATTTTAAATTCCCTGCCTCAAAAATACTCTCCACTCTACTCACTCCTATTGTCTTTTTTTCACTTCATCCAAATAACTATAGACAGTTACCTTTGAAATACCTAATTGTTCTGCCACTTTATCAACCGCACCTTTCATGAGGAATATCCCCTTTTCATCCATAAATCTAATCAGCTCGATTTTTTCCGGGCGTTTCATCAGAGAATGTTTGCGGTTCGCTACAATTTGTTCAATTAACTGATTCGTGATCTCTTCTACATTCTGAATAGAAGCTTCCTGTTCCACCGTATTTGGAGCTTGTATTTGATTGTTCTTTTCAGTGCCAGGTATAAATGCATCTAGTACTTCTTTCATTTGAATCATGACATTCATATCATAGTTGATGCAAAATGCCCCAATCACCTGCTGGTGGCCATCTCTAATGAGGGTAGTCGATGATTTTATTGTTCTCCGATCATCTGTTTGGATTTCATATCCTGCTAAGTAATCACCTTTAAATTCGTTGGATAAAAGAACCTTTCTCACTAAGTGATCAAAGGATTGGCCAACCTCTCTTCCCGTCACATGATTGTTCATTGTAAAAATGACGGAAGACTGCGGTGTTGTCAAATCATGAATAACGACTTCACAATTTGGCCCAAACATTTCCCCTATCGTTTTTGCAAATGGTATATAACTTTTTAATATCTGTTTTGCTTCAGTCAAACCCTAAACACCTAACTTTCACTTTTCCTTTAATCGATTTTATTATATATTTTTTTATATGAAAATGAAAGAAAAATATATTTTTTTATATAATTAGATTAACCCTTCTTCTTTCCCCAGTAAATAATCTCGGTTATTAAAATTGTTGTGCCAATGTCATTGGTGTCCTGGCATGAACTCCAAAAGAGGTTTAATAACTCCAACAACAAAAAAGATACCAATATGCTTTGGTATCTTCATCTAAATCGAGTCCCTCAATAAAGTGGATCAGTTACAAAAGCCTGTATATTTATTTGAATCATTTTTTACTCAATACGGGGATAATATGGGCACTGTTTTTAATCCGTCCAATTAAAAAAATGAAGGTTCTTCCCCTTCCCATTAGTCCCAAACTTGATCTCCTGCAATTTTAAAACCAGCTTTTGAAGGTCTATCTTATCTACGAAGTGAGTTTTTTAATGAACTAATCTCCAAAACCACCTAATTCCCCATCGCACAGATTCTTCATGAGAACCAAAAAGTTATTGCGGTCTCACCGAAAATTTAAATTGCGGTGCCTTATTGCCTTTTTCTGCGAACGAAAACTTGTTAATATTTACATTACTAGTAGAGTTAAGGGAAGGGTGAATATCTTGATATCAATCACATCAGCTGAAGTGGGAATGAAGATTAATGAATGGCATAGGCATATTCAAAAATTCAACGTTACTGATGCTGAAATGTTAAAAGCTGAAATAGAACGTGATATAGAGGTTATGGAAGAAGATCAAGATTTGCTTATTTATTATCAATTGATGGCCTTTCGCCATAAAATTATGTTAGAATACACGCTGCCAACTGATGAAAACCGAATGGAACTTTCAGAATATTTAAAGAAAATAGAAGGGCATAAGAAAAAACTAGATAATATGCGCGCTTATTATTATAACTTCTTCCGCGGGATGTATGAGTTTAGAAACGGTGAATACACAAAGGCCATTACATATTACAAAAAAGCTGAACGCAAAATTCCAACGATCTCTGACAAGATTGAAAAAGCTGAGTTTTATTTTAAGTTATCCGAAGTCTATTATCATATGAAAATGACTCATATCTCAATGCACTACGCTGAACTTTCATACAATATCTATAAGAAACACGAGCTTTATTCTGTTCGGCGTATTCAATGTCATTTTGTGATTGCCGGCAACTACGATGACCTTGAGAATCATGAAAAAGCTCTCCCCCACCTTCAAGAAGCTTTAAAAGGTGCCGAGCTGCTTAAAAGTAAAAATACTCACATCTATGCCACTGCGTTTTTCAATCTCGGCAATTGCTATCACAAAATGGACAACTTAAATAAGGCTGCTCGTTACATCGAACAAGCCTTGGTTCAATACAGAAAAATTAACTCTGACGTACTTCCGCAAGCTTATCATGACCTAGCATTAATTTATTTTAAACAAGGCAAAAAAGAACAAGCAATGGATTGCTTCCGCAAAGGAATAAGAAGTGCTGTAGATTTTAAAGACGAACTTTTTATGAACTTATTTGAAGCATTAGACGTTCTTTATATAAGAAATGGCGATACACCTAAACTCCTCAACATTTTCTCTCGTTTAGAGAATGGCAAAGGATACCCTTATCTGGAAGAGCTGGCATTGTTAGGAGGCAACCTTTTCGATTATAATGGAAAAATAGAGGATAGTATCATCTGTTTCAAGAAGATGGTATATGCTCAAAAGCAAATATCGAAAGGGGAATGCATGTATGAAATCTAAATTGTTTATCAGTTTATCCGCCGTTTTAATTGGACTTGCCTTTTTCGGATCTATGTCTAATGGCGAAATGAAGGAAGCATCCCGGAATGTAACTCTAGCACCTACTCATGAATTCCTTGTTTGATTCGATAAACAACATTAGTTCTGATTCCCTTTAGCCGTTTCATAACGGCTTTTTCTTATTTCTGATACTGAAAAAATCCATCATACATAAAGCTTTTGAGGTGAACATTTTGGACTTATTTGATGAATGCTTAGAAGCTCTAGGGAAAAACAAAGAAATCTTATCAGAGGAATTAACGGCAAAATATTATGAACTGCTTTCAAACAGTTTTCCCTTTACATCTTGGGGACGAATTAAGTGGGAAGAAGTTTGTTGTCACCTATCTATAGATTACGAGGAAGAGATTTACGATTGGCTAGCTAAAAAACATTTTAAAGATAGAAACATTATCATCCTTTGGGGTTATGGAGAACAGCCAGCATTAAAAACCAGTATTGAGCATGCATTAAATGTAATTGATGATGTAACTGCCGTTGGATCAGATACTTTTATGTTTAGTGAATCTGGCTACGTTATCGAATTTTTTCATGATGGCGATGTTACAATTGGAAAGTCCCCTTTCATTGAAAGGATTAACAAATAGGTAAAATGACACAGATCGAATGATTCATTTCCACCCTTTGATCCACATAACAGTTAGTTTCATCATTCTTCCATGGTAATATTTTGTTATGACGATTAAATGAAAGGATATGATCATGAAAGTATTTGAAGCCAAAACCTTGCTCTCCGAGGCTGAAAAGCGAGCAAAGGAATACAAAGATTTAAAAAGTAAAATGGTCAAATTAAAGAAAGCGTTCAAAGCTGTTGCAGATTTAGATGATAGCGAGTTTTCAGGCAAAGGTGCTAATAACATCAAATCATTTTATGAAGATCAAGCTGGCATTGCTGACCAATGGATTGATTTAATTGAGATGAAAATTTCTTTCTTAACGAGTATTCCTGGTTTCTTAGAAGATGCCAACTTATCAGATGCCTACATAGAAGAAACCTTTTTAGCGCATGAGCTTGCTAACGCCTACACCAAATCAAAATCCATTATGTCTGAACAGAAAAAAGCCATGAAAGATATATTAAATGATATCAACGATATACTGCCTTTGGATCTGTTCTCGACAGAAACTTTTAAAAATGAACTTTCGTCTGCCGAAAAGAAACGAAAAGAAGCCATTGAGAAAATGGATGAAGTTGACCAAAACTTAACATCAGAATACGGACTATCAGAAGCAAATGAACAAATGATTCAAGCTGATTATCAAGCTTTAATGAATGCGACAGCAAAAGGCAAAAGCGCCTCTCCTATTCACTATAATGCGAAGGCTTATAGAGACAGTGAGATTCACAAGATGACTGAGGATGTAAAGAAACAATCAACAGACTACATCTCTTTTAAGGACCAACAGGCGGAACAAAGAAGAATTGCAAAAGAACAAGAAGAACTGGCGAACAGACCATGGTATGAAAAGTCTTGGGATGCTGTTTGTAATTTTACAGGAGAGGTCTCTGGATATTATGATTATAAAAGAGCCGCTGATGGGGTTGATCCTGTTACCGGCGAAAAGCTAACTGCTGGACAACGGGTCGCTGCCGGTGCAATGGCTGCGGCAGGATACATCCCTATCGTAGGATGGGCAGGTAAATTAGCTAAAGGTGGAAAAGCTGTTTATTCAACAAGTAAAGCATTGTATAGAGCAGACAAAGCTCTCGATGTATATAAAACACCTAAGACATTCCATGCCCTTCAAAACTCCAGCAAAGGACTTTATGGACTTGCTTCTGCAAATGGTTTTAGTGAAGCTATAACAGGACGCGATATGTTCGGGAATAAAGTCTCCAAAGAGAGGCAAGAACAGAGCCTTAGTGGTGCAATGGCAATGTTGGTTCCTTTCGGAGCTCGCGGAATTAACAAAAAGCTTAATGCAAAATCAAGTTCTCGAGTTAGCGAAGCATCGACTAACACCAGCAAAAAACCTAAAGTTCCTAAAACGTACAAAAGACCAACTTATTTCCGTAAAGGCGTTAGAGATAAGGTTTGGGAAAATGCTAAGGATTCAACCGGATCTGTTAAAGACCCGTTAACAAAACAAGTAATGAAAAAAGATGAACCATGGGATATGGGTCATAAACCAGGTTATGAATTTAGAAAACATCAACAAAGTGCGATGGAAAGAAATATTAGTCGAAAGCAATTTTTAGATGAACATAATAATCCAGACCACTATCAACCCGAATTACCTTCCTCCAATAGGAGTCATAAAGGGGAAGATATGACGGATGATTACTTTGGAGATTAAGGAGAGATTGTCTAATGGGCGTTACACAAGAAAATAAAGTAATTGCTAGAACAGTTTTAGGAGCTTTTGGGGGTAAACCGAAGGTTACGAAATATTGGGATGATAATAAGAGTAGCGACATTGATATTTTATCGGTCAAAGACCAGCCTCAGGAAGGTATCACGTCATATTCAACTCTAGGTTTGTCGGATCATTCTATTAATTATGAGGTGAATGGCACTCCGTTGCGGATAGAAATCGTAGCTGCAATGGAGTCAGCTTCAGACATATATGCTAATGTTTTATCAACTTGTGCCTTTAATATAATCAACTCAAATTTCTCTTGTGCACCAGGTGTTATTTTTAAAAATGTGATTAGTATGTATGATCAGGAAACCGACATGAAACATGTTATGTTCGTTCCCCCATTTCTGTGGGAGGAAGATTTAGAGCTACTTGAATTTAGCAACAAAAATGTTACTTGGCTAATGGCTTTACCTATATCAGAAGGCGAATTGCAAGTAGCTGAGAAACACGGTCCAGATTATTTACAAGATCTTTTGGAATCAAAGCAGATTGATATTTTTGATATAAAGAGAGAATCTGTTGTTTAAATGAAAAAGAGTACTTTACAAGCCCCTCTCAATGAGAAGGGCTATTCTATTTAATTTGAAATCAGCTACAAATAATGAAAAAAATGAGAATGACTGAGGTAAGGAGAATTCTATGATTAATGAAGAAAAATTCATGAACCCTCAAGCCATTAGTAATATATTTGGTAGTATGCCCAATTTTACTGATGCGGAATTAATGAATGTTGAATTAAATAGAGATGGCCCCTGCTTATTTGTGCGTCTTATGACGAAAGAAGTTGTTGAGAATAAACCTAAACGCTGGGGAAAGTGGGATGTTGTTTATATAGAAATGTATTTTACAGGCGTTCAGGATTTACTGATAAAAAATCTAGGAACAAATAATATTGTTGATCAATTTGAAATTAGTGCACTTAATGGTAATGGCTCATTAAAAATAAAGTGCAATAATCAAATGCAAATCGAATGTCTTTTTGATTGGGCTAGAATTGAAAATATTACTCCAGGTTTATTGGGGATCTCTTAACTGGACAATATGACAGAGTGGATAATTGCTGAAGAGCCTATTGGGGAGACAACTGTTAAAAAAATCGAAAAGGCATTAGATATTAAGTTCCCTAGCGACTACGTTACAACTATATTAAACAACAATAGGGCGCGCCCAAATAAAAAGATATTTGACTTTAAAAATACAAAAGGTGCTATTTTTAATCGATTACATGGTCTAACTGAGAATAGTTCAAGTTTTATTTTAGAGGTCTTAGAAGATTATCAGGATGGAAGAATGCTTCCTGGGATAGTTCCTTTTGCTTGTGATCCTTTCGGTAACGAAATCTGCTTCGATTATCGTCTGAATAAAGAGAATCCGTCCGTAGTTTTCTGGGATCACGAGATTGCATATGAAGATCTTGATAAAGCTTTGAGTCATATATGCGATTCATTTACAGAGTTGGTTAATAAACTATACGAGGAATAAACGGATAAGACCTTTCCCCTTCTTTTTGAGGAGAAAGGCTCTTTTTATTTAATACAAGGGATAACTTTGCTCGGTATATAACAAGTAGGAGGTTAAACAATGCAAAGTATTAAATGGAGAAAACGAAGCACCTTTCAAGAGGCGACAAACAGTCAGATCAAAGAGGTAGAAGAGAAATTAAAAATCAAGTTCCCGACAGATTACAAAGAATTCATTAAAGACCATAATGGATGTTCCCCTATAGATAAAAAGGTTGTTTTATTCCAAGATTCTCGAGAATCAATCAACAATTTACTGAACATAGGAGATCCTACTCGGCCAATTGATCTCCTTAGTACAATTGATAATGTTAAAGACCGGTTAGTTGATAAGATCATACCTTTTGCTACAGATGCAGGGGGAAACCTCTTTTGTTTTGATTACAGAATGTCTGCTCAAGAATCCGTAATTGTTTTTTGGGATCATGAGATCGCTTATGAAGATAAGGAAAGTTCCATTAGCTATGTTTGTGATTCATTTACAGAGTTGATTAATAAACTATACGAGGGATAAACGGATAAAGCCTTTCCCCTTCTTTTTGAGAAGAGAGTATTAAAAGGTGGAAAGCCCTTCTCGTTATGAGAGGCTTTAATTCGGTGGAAAAATGAAATGGATAATAAAAATAAAGAATTAATTAATTATTTCTTTAAGGTTATTGGTGATGAACGATTTATACGAATTTTAGAGAATTTCTCCAACGGAGAAGGTTATGGTATAGAGAATGTCTGGTGTGTATTTGCTGATGACTATGAAGAGTGGGAAGAAGATTATTTTGGAGATGAGGGTATAGCTTTTTATTTCGATTACCCAGCAGTCGAGGAAGATGAAGAAGTCATATTAGATTATGAAAATTTCTATAAATATTTAAATGAAATTGTTAGGGAATATGTAGAACGACACCCAGAAAATAAACCCGAGGTAGAGAAATACATGAGATCAATTAAGGATAGGTATGAAATTAAGGTATAAACATAACTGCTATCCGTTATATAAAAAATAATCTTGAAGAGAAAAATAAAACATGAAATATCCATACAAATTTGAAGAAGATCCATTTGGTGATTTAGGAATAGTATTGCCAGAAGAAATCAGTATTTTCTCTGATTTCATTGAAAACATCGCTACAGAAGAACAAGCCAACGAGTATATAGATTACATTGAGAAGGTTTCAGAAGGGATATATGAAGATTTTGAGATTGAGTTAAATGCTACAAGTGTTCTCATTAAGAAAGATGTGACAATTGTTGAAAACTCTTTTAGGATAGAAGAAGCCTATGAAAACTCAATTGAAACCGATCAATTTAGAGAATTGCTATTAATATGGCGAGATAAGATTCCAGATATATTTAAAGGTTGAATAAAATTAAAACCCTTCTTACATAAAGAAGGGTTTTACATATCGAGGCGGTTGGTACATTCTTGACGAAAACAATAGCAAGCGAGGAATCATTGTTCCTGCTGTTTACCCTGATGTAGTAACTTTAAAAGGGAGCCATCGCTCCCTTTTGTTCACTGAATTACAGAACTTTCTAATGTGTATGATCCGCCAGTTTTTGCAGTGCTATATCCAGCAACCCTTATGCTATAAGTATAGCTTTTACTGACTGCAATAGTATGTTTCGATAATTCTGAGGAATCATAAGAATTCACAAAAGTTGTCCCACCACCATTTACATCCGTTTTATAAATACTAACTTTTAACGGAGTTGTTGTACTATCTTTGGACAAATAAAACTTTACTTTTGTGGCTGATCCCGGATGGAATTGCCACTCATGCCCTTCTTTAGCAGCAGCGGCATCAGCAAAAGATCCACTTACCTTGTCATTAAGAGGCAGCATACCTTTAAATTCATAGGCTGAAGCACTTCCCATAGCAGTAAACATTAAAATCAGAACAAAAAACATTGATACTAACGACTTTTTCATTTCACATTTCCCCCTTTTAAATTTAAGTCACTGTAATAATACTTCTCTTCATTTAACAAATCCTCCCACCCGGGTTAAACTTCATAAATTTGACATAATAGGATTATAAAGGTTATTATCTGGTGAATTCGTGAACCAAGAGCCTCGTCTATATCCAAAATCTCATCGACTGTTAACTCAGAAGAAATCAGCAAAGGCTTATGATTCAAATAACGATAATTTAAGACTGACTGGATTTGTTCAACCTGCCAATCGGTTGCCCTTGGCTGACTGTTTATTGGTTTGAATAAGTCATCAATGAATAGGACTTCGACCTTTCTCATGACATCGAGTTTTACAACTAAGTTGTCAAGTTATGCCAGCAATACTTATCATAATCTTCTGGAATCATGGTACTTGCAAGGAAAGAAAAAAAGGGCTCTTAAATCCGTTTAAATCTAAACACAAAAGAACCGCAACTGGCGGTTCTTTTAGTATATATTCCCATTTGCCTTCATCATTATTGGACAGTACCATAATCAAAATCAATATCTTTCTTGTCTAAATCCCCCTCAAAATTTTTAGCATAAGTCATTGTTAAATGTACGCTTTTATCTATCCACCAAGTTCCATCATCAGTATTAGTATCCCAAGTAACATCTATATCTCTTCCCAAATTCTCAAAAAACACCAAATTTCCAACAGCTACTGTTTTTCCATTGATTTTGTAATATATTAGAACAATTTTCTTATCAAATATACCTGTCCCGTGCTTTACGATTGTTAAACTATAAGGCTTATTAGGACATTGCTCTTCAAGTATAACTTCAGGATTTAAAAATAAAACATAACAAATGAATAGAATTGGTACAATCGTTAACCTTTTTAATACTTTTTTATTGATATTTAACCTCTTCAACATAGTCCTCCCTTTTTAACAATCCATTTCATTTGGGATACACCCCCATCATTGAAGGTATTTCCTATGAAAAATGATTTTGAAGCTCATAGGAACCCTTACATGACAGGGTTTTTGTTGTTTTTTCATTGTCTATTAAGATCTAAATCAAAAAAAGCTATAAAAAATAAGGAGTGATACATATTATACATGACTAATATGTATCACTCCTTTAGTTTTTGTTCAATAATCGCCCCCGATAGTGGGATAAGAAATAGCAAAAGAACTTGCTATTTCTCAAATACATCAACCAAATGTTCAATGTTAGTTTGTTTTTCATACACACTAATAATAAAAGTAAAACCTTATTAAAACTTTACAAGACAAACTGAATCGACTATAGTCTAATTAGACTAAAATATTGATGTAAAGAAGTGAAAAATTAGATGATAAAGTCTTTTTTAATGTTGGGGCAGTCGAATATGGCGGGCCGTGGATTTTTGAATGAAGTAGACCCGATCTATAATGAAAAAATAAAAATGCTGCGCAATGGACAGTGGCAGATGATGACAGAGCCGATTAATTACGACCGTCCGGTTTCCGGCGTTGGCCTGGCGGCATCTTTTGCAGATGCTTGGTCGAAAGCTCATCCTGATGAAGAAATTGGCTTGATCCCTTGTGCCGAAGGTGGCAGTTCATTGAATGACTGGCATCCGGAAGGCATCCTTTTTCAGCATGCTTTGTCCGAAGCCCGCTTCGCCCTCCGGTCCAGTCAAATTTGTGGAATCCTTTGGCACCAAGGTGAGAGTGACAGTTATCGTTCGCTACATGAAACTTATTACGAGAAATTAACTCTTATCATCGAGACACTAAGAAACGAGTTGGAACTTGATGAGGTACCGTTGATTATTGGAGGGCTTGGTGACTTTCTTGGAAAGACCGGTTTTGGACAGCACGCGACTGAATTTCGACAGGTTAATGAACAATTGCTGCGTTTTGCTAATGAACAACAGAATTGTTATTTTGTTACTGCAGCAGGTTTGACTGCGAATCCTGATGGCATTCATTTAGACGCAGCTTCACAACGCAAATTCGGTTACCGCTATTTCGAGGCTTTTTCGAAAAAGTACCATATCCTGAAACCCATTTCGGGAGAGGAGCAATCGCTGAAAGTGAATGGTGACTATTCTAAAACAGAACAGATTTACCTTCATAGTATGGATTTGGCTTCGGGTAAAATCACGTACGCGGAATTTGAGGCGCGGATGGCGAAGGTGATGAAACCATGATTCCCTTACTTATCCTTGGCTTGCTAATCCAAAACCCCGGAGCTCACGGCTATGAACTTTTGGCCTTAATGGAAAAACGTCATTACAAATACATTGTTAACTTCACGAAAGGTTCATTTTATTACAATCTGCAGCAGCTTGAAGAAAAGTGTTTTATTGAACAGATTGAGCAGAAACCCTCAACCAGCGGGCGTGAAATCCGTAACTACAAAGTCACAGATTCGGGAAGGGCAGAATTCGAAAAATTAATGATCAAATACGGCGCCAAATCGGAATATGTGAACCTGCAATTTTATGGGGCGTTACTCTTTGCAGATGAATTCGACAAAAATAAATTACTGGAGCTGATCCAATCACAAATCGATCAGACTAAAACTCGAATCGAGCTCCTAGATGAATACCTGTCCATCACTCAAGAAATTCCCGGCACAATCGATTACTTTCGCCGTATGAACGAAAATTCCCGTTCACATCACTTGGTTAATTTAGAGTGGTTTGAAAAATTGAAAGCAGAAATAGAATCGACTATTGCAGAAAAAAAAATGCAAAGTTAAATATAAGAATATTAGTTACCTACATATAAAACCTGTGTCGTAGATATTTAGTAACATCTTTGATACAGGTTTTATACTCCTTCTTTAATTAAACCACAATAGGGTTGTCAACACTTGCCCTCAACAAGAGCAAGTGAATCAGCTCCGTGTTCTTCTTTTTCAATCGCTAGCCGTTAGTTTAATTAGAATTCAAATAATCCAAGACACGGTCAACTCTTTCATTGACTGAGTGATCGCCTTCAATCTTTAGCACTGGACAAGATAAATCTGCCATCCAATGTTCGTGTAATGCTTTACTTCTAACTCCCATTCCAGCAGTGTCATATAAAGAAGCCCACTCTAAAAATGCTTTTGATTGTTCATATTTACTGCCACCGGCTAACACTTCATTTCCATAACGCAGAAATTCCCTATGCCTTAATCTCTCAAGCCGTATTTCTTGTGGAATCCATAAGAAGACGACAAGGTCAAAATAACTTTTTAGATTATCGCCCCAGCCACACACTGCACCAGAAAGAATCCATTTCTCATTTATTGTTAAGTCTGTTTCAAGCAACTTTCTTCTTTCAGGAATTTCTCTTTTTTTAGTGAATTTATCTAACCAATAGTAATTATCAGTATCAAGATGCGTATGAGGCAAACGCTTTGATAATGCAGCACCTAATGTTGACGTTCCGGCACCAGAGGCTCCCAATATGTGAATATTTTTTTTCATACTTCCCCCTCCTTATTAAGCAACCAAACTCCCTGTTTGTTGCATAAGGTACTTACTATCATTTTGACATAAATCCCTAAAGACCTTTACTTTTCTAGAGAAATCCAGATGCGTGTTAAAATCATCATACTTACGAAAACAGTCATTATTAAACGGATTCATATTCCATCTCCTTAGACGCATTTTCCTGTGAAAAAAGTCTTGATTTCCCTATAATATTTAAACGAATCCAATTTTTAGATTGTCTTCTTTAAGGAGGTTTTTCATCTTGAGGTATACAAACAGTCATTTAGAGGATTGGATTGAAAACTTATACAGACAGCGGAATTTATAACATATGCTTGGACAGCCGAAAAAACCGAATTGAACGATAGTATGATTTCGCTCATGAATTTTGCCATATATATAGACATGAAGGCGATAAAAAAACAATGCCTGCAACTTGGACAGATTATTTAGAGTGGCAGTCCAATTATTTTACATATCACTTTTGCATTCCAACTTTCATGTTGCGTAATATTAATCTTTCGTACATACAATCACATGCAATTGAAAATATAGCTTGGTTATTTAAGGTATCCCCTTCGTTTGCGAAGAAACGTTTGAGCATTTATTACAGGAAGCTGACTCAACCTTTATTTAATCAAACAGTTACGGGAAATCTGTGCACCCCCCTTTTGTAATGAATAATGAAATCCTCATGCATTTGCGCGCATTGAAAAAAACAAAAAAAGACGTCTCCCTTCACGATCCGATCGGGCAGGATAAGGAAGGGAATGAAATAAGCCTGATTGACGTTTTGAAATCAGAAAACGAAGACGTGATAGATACGATCCAGCTCAATATGGAGCTTGAAAAAGTGAAACAATACATTGACATTTTAGATGACCGTGAGAAGGAAGTGATTGTCGGGCGATTTGGACTTGATTTGAAGAAGGAAAAAACGCAGCGAGAGATTGCCAAAGAACTCGGTATCTCACGCAGCTATGTATCGCGGATAGAAAAGCGGGCGCTGATGAAGATGTTTCATGAGTTTTATCGGGCAGAGAAGGAAAAGCGGAAGAAGGCGAAGGGGAAATAATGCAGAAGAGGCCGGATCTCATATTCCGGCTTTCTCTATTTGAAAGAGTTATGAAAATCATTTTTTTCATCGCTGATAAGCTCTCCGAGAAAGACAGGCAGGATCGTAACAAATAACTTGACCTATAAGTCCCTTGCTTGCATCCTCTCTCAAGCATTCAAAGCCGGACGTTCTAAAAGCTCCCCAGAAAATCCTTCATCGGCATACTTCAGCACATCCTTAGTCCCTGCTTTCTTTATACAGGCCTCGAACTGGCTGTCGATGCTCGATCCCTTGATCGCTTGTTCCTCGGTATATTGCTATCACCCTGGATCTCCTGCCTATGCGGTCCCTCGATGATTATTACCTCCATAAAATGCATCACCCCTTGGGTAATGCTGCGTAATACCTGTTTGTCCTAATGAGGTGATTTTCAATGAGTATGAAAACAAATAAAAAAACCGATGGTTTGAACCATCGATCTGTTTTCTATATCACTGGGCCCTCAATATAGTAAATCTAGCTCATTGGTTATGAAAGCTTATTTTCATTACACACTCTATATTCATTTGTTATCATTTCTATACGTTTATATCAATTATGGTAAAAAATGGTTAAAAAAAACCAATAAACGTCCATCCTAACTTTTTCATCTTATTTATTAAGAATTTTAACCTCTTCCTTGTAAAATAAAGAGCGATTTTCATCTCCAGACAGTTAATGCTATTTCATCGGGACATGTCTGTTAAAGTAGCCAATAAATACATTCAGATATCCACTTACAACCACGATTCAATTTGATCCACTACAGATTTCTGCTGACATTAAACAGATAGACTTATAAAAATCTGTACCATTTCCCTTTCACAATTAGGACATTTCGGCGGCGTATCGGCATAATGCGAACTAATTTATTAATGTTCAACAACAGAATTTCGTCTATTGGCAATAAAGAATCCACAAATCATTGCAAGAATGGCCATCGCCCACCAGAACGTTGAGATCGCCTGATCATGATCGATGATAATCAAACGAATGACAGCTGTGATGCCAATATAAATGAAGTAGCGAAGCGGAAAATGAAAGTCTGATTTGAAGTATTTGATAATTAAAGCAATGAACTCAAAGTACATGAAGAATATAAGCAGTTCTCCAAGCATCTCATAATAGCTGTCCACTTTGTTGAACAGTGACTTGTATACGAATAGCACAATGTACCAAGTCTCGCTGATCAGAAGTGCGCTTAAGGCTAACGCCAGAAAGAACAGACAGACGTTGAGAAGCGCTTGTAACAGGTAAGGCACCTTTTTGAATTTGTTAGAAAATCTCATCATGTTGTCTCCTATTTCAATATATTCGTGGTTTTTATTCTCAGCCTACATCTTGGTGTTCCAAAATCGTAGCACAATGTAGTACTTAGAATTCTTTTGTATACTGTGAAACTGTCCCTGCATGCGGGACATCAGTCGCGCAATGCTTCTTTCACCGAGTCCGTTGCTTTCCGGTGTTATATCTGCAAGTTTAATCGTATTGCTAACATGGATCTCAAATATCTCTTGATCCGATACAAACGTGATGCTGATTTTTTCTTCCGGATCTGCGTATTTCAATAAGTTTGACATCACATTATCAAATACACGACCAAGCTCCTCCAAATTCACGTTAATATAGGTTTCCGGCAGCTCGCCTGAAATATGGACCCGAAAATGCTCCTGATGAAGGATAGCAATCTGATCTGATATTAGATCGTAGATCACTTCTTTCACTGCAACGGTCTCCAGATCGGCCTCATATTCCTTGTCCAGCAGGAAATACGCAAACAGATTGTCAGACAAGCTTTTTAATTGCAGTGCTTTACCATAAGCATTGGCTACATACCGATCTTTGCTGGCACCCGCTTCGCCTCCCTCTTTTTTGGCAAACTCCAGATTCATGATCAGCGACGTCAGCGGTGTGCGCATATCGTGCGACATTTCGGTAACCAGGCTGCGGCTCTCAGCTTGCAATTCCTCGATAGCTTTAAGTTTATCCAGGAAAGCTTTCCGCAGATCCTCAATGCTCTTTGCAATCATCGCTAATTCATCATGCCCTTTTATCGTCATCTCGTAGTCCAGTTCGCCCCCTTCAAGAATATGAATCTCTTGGTGAATCGTTTTAAGGTAGCGAAGACTTTGGCGAATTCCGAAGAGAACAATGATTAAAAAGATGAGGGTTGCCCCGAGCAAATCCAATGCAAAGGCCAGATCATAATATCGGGAAGAGTAGAAACCGTCGATAATGACTCGTCCTTCACCATCGCTAAACTTGACAGGATGTGAATGATTTTGAGCGTACTGAGTCAGCTTTTCCTTTCCATAATCCGATTCGGAATAAATAGAATCATATTGCAGCTCCTGATCCTTGAATATGGTGAGGTTAATGTAATTTTCTTTTTTGACCCACTTGCCAAACGCTTTTCTATCTGATGTAGACAACTCATTTTCTGAAACGTACTTGCTGAATTTTTGAATGTATCTTGCTGACTCCTTGTGATAATACTCTTCCGAACTCAGATATCCCTCGATCAGATCATCTGTGATCTTTTGCAACGTCAGAAAGATCACACCACTCACAATCGCAGCAACCATTATCAGCAAAGCCAGTTTTTTGGTTAACGTAAATTTAAGATGCGCCAAATCGATATCCTCTTCCCCATTCAGTTTTTATATAAACCGGACGTGCCGGATCATCCTCAATTTTGGAGCGCAGCTTCCGTATATGCACCATCACCGTATTGTTGGAACAGTAAAAGTAAGGCTGTCCCCACACACTCTCATATATATTTTGGGCAGAAAATATTTTGTTGCGTTTGCTCATCAGTAGTTTCAGGATACGATACTCCAGATCTGACAACTTGATTTGCTTCTCCTCTTTCCACACCTCATTAAATTCTTCGCTCACTCTTAGTTTGCCCCCGATAAGAAATGTTTCTTCCTGTTCCTTCTTTTCCTGATAGATAGTATATCTGCGTAATTGAGCAATCACTCTAGCGTGAAGTTCCTCTTCCGAGAATGGTTTAGTCATATAATCATCGCCGCCGGCGAGTAATCCCTCAGTTTTATCGAGTGTACTCGATCTGGCCGTCAGAAACAGAATCGGGACGTTAGAGGATTTCCTGATGTGCTGACATGTTTCAATTCCCGAAATGCCTGGCATCATAATATCCAAAATAACCAAATCAAGCGAGTCATTCACAAGTTGCAATGCTCGCTTTCCATCCTTGGCTCTTAGCACATCGTAACCTGCACGTGTAAGGGATTCCTCCAAAAGATCACCAATATCCTCATCATCCTCTACGACTAATATTCGATAGGCCATGTCTCTCTCACCTCATGATTCTTGTTGTTATTTCTCGTGTGTCCTTACTATATATCGTTCATAGTAATAAGTACGTTATAAGATACTACGTAAATCTTAACAATTTATGAAAGCTGATGCTCGCCACAAATTTGTCACATTTTCTAAAAAAATGATGACTCTTCATAAATTGTTAAGATTCGGTCTTTATATTTATCCATTGTAAGGCTCAAGTTTTTAAGATCCGCACTACACATTGCCGTGATAAATGGGAAAGGAGTATTGATATGATTGTACAAAAAGAAGGACGCGGGCAACCGGTGAGTCTGCGGGAACGGGTTCATTTTCTGGACATCGTACGAGGATTTGCCTTGCTTGGCATTATTATTGTCAATTATTTTCTGATCGTAGATTCAGTAAAGGGATTCGAAATGGCCTCCGATGACGTACTGCATAAGCTGGTTTCCTGGTTTGCCGAAGGGAAATTCGTTACGTTATTCTCCTTCCTGTTCGGAGTCGGGTTTATGATCTTTATGGATCGAGCCGCGCAGAAGGTAGAGAGTCCCAACAAGCTGTTTGCCCGCAGGTTATCTATCCTGTTGGGATTTGGCATTTTGCACATCACATTTGTTTGGGTCGGTGACATATTGGCCTTTTACGTCGTAAGTGGCTTCCTTTTACTCGCCTTCTATAAACGCACGGCCAAAACGGTGCTTAGATGGATTATCGCACTTATCGTGTTTCAATTCCTGACTCCTGTTTTCACAATGTTGTACAATGTCATCAATACTGCTGGGTCAAAAAAACCGAATTTTTCAGAGTTTACTTTGTTTAGCCACAGCAGCCTTACCTACATGGAATCCATCAGCACTCGGTGGACAGATATGGTCACGATGGCTGCCGGCTCTTTCTCTATGATCTATTCCATGTTTCTCATGTTTCTGCTGGGCGTGTACTTTGTTAAGATGGAATTTTTCAAAGACATGGAAGCGAAAAAGCCTATATGGAAGCGTATCTGGATCATTAGCACAATCGCTTTTCTCATAACACAAAGCAGTATATTACTAGACATGTTTAATCTTTCTGAGAATATGCTGTGGAAGGACATTTCCTCTGTCTTGGGTCAAAATGGCGGCTTAACCGGAAGTATGTTTTATATGAGCACTTTTGCAATGCTGTTTCTATACGTTCCTCAGCTGCGAGGCCCTATGATGATATTCACCAAAGTCGGACGGATGTCATTGACCTGTTATCTGCTTCACTCTATCATTGGAACAGTTCTGTTCCTCAGGTACGGATTCGGGCTTGCGGATCATATTCAATCCGCCGGCACGTTCATGTTCATTCTGGCCGTGTACTTCGTGCTTATGAGCTTTAGTACATTGTGGTTGAAACGGTTTAGGTACGGTCCGATGGAATTAGTATGGCGCAAGCTGACGTACGGCAAAGTAAACGGGAGTCCCAAAGCAACTCCGCTGCATTCGGAAAAATCTATTCAGAAATAACCCCCTTGCACAGATTGCATGACTTCAAATTAGTGTTGTTGAATGAAGCGGGCATTAAACGGACAGATTTGATATATGGACTAGTTATTATTATATCATTTAGGCTTCTTTGGGCTAATAAATCCACCAGAGTTTACCCAATGTGCATTGCTCATGATCGAATCTAAATTGAATCTTTTACGCATGTTCATAGTCAAAGGCGCCCCATTCGACTATTTTTGTAACTTTTCGCAGGAAAATTCGAGAATGATGACAAATCCCGCCTACGACACTTAATACGGTAGTGAACAATAGTAAATTAGGGTTACATGCAGCTTGTTTTCCAATGAAACAAAGAAAAAGAATCATACTAAAAGACAGGAGAAAGCTTTTGAAGTATTTTAACGCCAAATTTACCGCGGAAGAAAGAGCGACGGAATCACATTTTGTGAAAAGACCTCGCAGGGCATCTCGAATGTTTTACTGAACGACTGAACTCTATATTTTAGCAACTGAGGGAGTGAACAATCATGAAAACTAAAAATGAACCAAAAGTTATTCTGGAACTAGCAAAGGAATCTGATCTGCCAGAATTCCAAAAAAAATTACAAGAAGCCTTTGCGATCGCCGTGATTGAAACGTTCGGTGATTGCGAAGATGGGCCGATTCCATCGGACAATGATGTTCAGGAGTCTTTCAATGTTCCCGGAGCAGTGGTATATCATATTCTTCAGGATGGTAAGAATGTCGGTGGTGCAGTAGTACGTATCAACAGCCAAACAAATCATAATTCGCTAGATTTATTCTATGTATCTCCAGAATATCACAGCCAAGGGATTGGTCTTTCTGCTTGGAAAGCCATTGAAGCACAGTATCCGGATACTGTGCTTTGGGAAACCGTGACACCTTATTTCGAAAAGCGAAATATCAACTTCTATGTGAATAAGTGTGGATTTCATATCGTAGAGTTCTACAATGAACATCACTCTGATCCGCATATGCATCGCAATGGACGTGAAGATGACAAGCCCCTACTGAATGATGATGACTTTTTCAGATTTGTAAAGATTATGAAAAAAAAGGACTAAACAATTGAACACGGCGAGATGCCACAGAGAGTTGCTGGTAACTTTTTTATATTTCATTATCAGAGGAAGGTAATAATGATGTTTAAAAGGTGTTTTGATCCCTGTCTCATAAACAGGGGTCAAAACACCTTTGAATCATCGGTTTCTTTTCTGACATATACCACGCCCACTAGTCCCTCAACAGTAAAAACATATCATGAGTTACAAAAGCTTTTATTCAAAGCATATGTTTACTTTATTTATACTTATTTTCATCATTTTTCAGAATTCTGGACACAAATCGGGTACCTATTAGAGACCAAGGAACTCTACATTTCATTAAGAAATACGTACTCATTGCCCTGCTTTAATTAATTTTAAGCCCTCGCACTATGCCCCCCCTGAATTAAGTATTCGATGTAACTTTGAAATTAAGTTTATGAAAATCTGTCACAAACCCTTATTTTCATAACACATCATTTGTTTCAGCTTCCCTCGCGAATACCGGATTAATGCTCGGCTTTAAGATAGTCAACCAATCTCTCCGCACTGTTCTTAACATCTTCTTTTGAAAGATGAAGTGTCCCATATTGTGTAAACGCAGGAAGAAAACGCATTCCTATATAGTTAGCAGTGACTTGAAACGGTCTGATAAGCTCGCTGATCGTGATATTATATTCTCCGCCTGCTTGATAATCAGATTCCTGTGCGCCTAAAGAGATAGCTAAGAGTAGTTCTTTTCCATGCAATTTAGTTCCTCCAGTTCCATAAGCCCAGCCATGTGTTAACACATCATCTTCCCATTGTTTGAGTAACGCGGGACTGCTGTACCAATACATTGGGAACTGAAAAACGATACGCTCATGATCTAACAGGAGCTGCTGCTCTTTTTCTACATCAATGATAAAATTAGGGTATTCACCGTACAGGTCATGAACCGTAATGTCTTTCTCTTGCTTTAAACGATTCATCCAGGTTTTGTTGACAACAGACGTTTCCAAGTTAGGATGTATAACGATAACTAATGTTTTCATTAGACTGATTATCCTTTCTTTGCCAATTAGTTATTATTGCTTTTACGATAATGAATTGATTCTAATTTTAAAATAGCATTTTTATTTACACCTATTTTATCCTTTTTCATGAATTCAGGGCAACTAATTGGGCACCAAAATCAACGATGACTTAAGACATTGTTTTGTAGAAATCCGATATAACAGAATAATCCCTCATTCAGAAAATTTCCACCTTTTTCCTCAATCCTTACCAATTTAAACTCATTAAGGAGATACTTTATCACCAACTTTAAATAATAATGGAATAAGTGCTAATAAAATAATTCCTACAACCAACGTAGATATTATTAACTCCTTCCATACAATCAAATTCTTTAAAAACATTTGATAAATAACTAATGAGTTTACTGGAATGTTAAGCAATAAGCCCGTAAGAAGTCCAGGTGCATACTTTTTCATTACAACAGTTGCGATAAGATGTGGAAAAATAGCGTTGATAACCATAGAACCTAGAAAGCCAATGAAAATCCATTTTGCAATATCTGATTCTGGCATATATAAAAACCAAATGCAGATAAATAAGCCAACATAGTTATAACAATGACAGCAAAATGAAATTCATTTGAAGTTACTGGCTTTTGAAACTTTGAAGATTGTTGTGACCACTCAGGTAACCAAATAGCTTCCTCAATATTATGAAGTGTAATAGCAAAACAAAAAAATGCTACGAAATAAACCACCTATCATTTCCTCCTCGGTGCCACAACCAATATGGTTTGGCAACATTATATTACATTTGAGGCTGATTGGATATGGTGTTAAAAGAGAGAAGAATCTGCCTTAGTAGTTGCTTCTTAATTATATGTGCAATAACGTGTTGTTACGTGGCATGTCATATTCAAATATAATAACTCTAAAGCAAACAAAGATACCTATATAGTTTGGCATCCTCTTTTTAGTTCGAGTCCCTCTATTTATTTTGGGCACAAAATAGACCTAATTTATATTGACTTATTATACCCATCACATACCATACCCCTTAAACCAATCAGGATTAAAAAAAAAGGTGATCAAAGATTAAGTTATGGTCTCTTTTATTTTATGAATGCTGTCTTAATGCAAAACAACACTGGACACCACTAAGTCAAATGCATTTCATGGTACTATAGTCAAGACTTGTCCAAGTCACCATTATCAAAATGAATTTCATCAAACACTTGAAATATTTATTGAACGCGGCCAAGTGTCATAACATTAATAAGAAACCAACGAGTGATGAATCTTTTAATCTTTCATTTTACCCGCTGGCTCATATCAAAGGAGCTCTAACCAAATTTTAATAGCTGTCGCACTTATTAATAGCGCTAAAATCCATTGCAGGAATTTTGTATTTGCTTTTTGCCCAACTGATGCGCCAATAGGAGAAGCTATTAAACTAGTAATCATAAGAACCAGAGCTGGTACAAAAAGAACCTGGCCCGTGATTACTTTTCCAACTGTTGCGCCAATGGATGAAAGAAATGTAATCGCAAGAGATGAAGCGACTGTGACTCTAACAGGAATATTTAAAATCGATAACATAATGGGGACTAGGATAAAGGCGCCGCCAGCTCCTAAAATACCTGATACGCCACCAATGATAAACGCTAAGGAAGAAGCCAACCATTTATTAAATATCACTTCTTTGTCTTCGCTATGTTCTTGTCCTTTTTTAGGTATCAACATTAAAATAACTGCTAAAATAGCCAGAATTCCGTATATAAAGTTAATTCCTTTTTCAGATATGTAATGAGAAAAGTAACTCCCCAATACACTCCCTAAAAGGATGCTGCTTCCCATGTAGATAATTAATGCTTTATTTAGAAGACCACTCTTACGATAAGCCCAAACACCGCCGAGTGTCGCAAAGAAAACTTGAATAGCCCCTATCCCTGAAACTTCATGGGCAGTTAATGACATCACTCCCACTAAAGAAGGAATGTACAATAGCATTGGATAATTAATAACTGCTCCGCCAATACCAATCATTCCGGAAATAAAGGCACCAATAAACCCTATAATGAAAAGAGTTGTGATAAAGGCAATATCCACTTTGGTTTCCTCCTTTCAAAGGAAAAGGGTATCTTTTTATTCGATACCCTTTCACATTATTAGCCTTTTTTAATCCAGAATTTCAATACATCACCTTCATCAGTTTGCTCTAAAAGGTCATGCCCGCCTGATTTAGACCAAGCTGCAAGATCACTTTTAGCTCCCTTATCTGTTGCATGCACTTCTAATATTTGACCTGATTCCAGTTCATTCATCGCTTTTTTTGTCCTGACGATTGGCATTGGGCATGCCAGGCCTTTTGCGTCTAATACTTTATCTGATTTCATGTTCATCTCTCCTCTTTTTAATAGAAACTTGTGTTACCGTATTGCACAGCGGTTTGGGCCAATCTCCATTTCACGCTGTTTTTCTTCATCTGGGCTGATTTTCCCCATGTTTGTTTCTCGAATCTCTTGGTATGCATTTGGTTGCGGAGGCAAATGATCTGTTACTAGGTGTCTAAATTCTGTTTCATCCGCAATGTTCAAACCATGGTTCTCGCTAAATAATGTACTTAGTTTTTTACCAACACTTCCATCCTCATTTAGCTCGTCAATGATCATAAAGTGTGCTGGTAATACAATTAAATCCTTTGATAACGCTTTGTAACGGCTATAAAGCGTTTTTCTTAAATCTCCTACCCAATCTTCTGCCATACCGGCTAAGTCTGGTCTGCCAATTGAATCAATAAACAAAATATCACCTGAAAGAAGATACAGATCATCGACAATGAAAGAAGTGGACCCAATCGTGTGCCCCGGAGAATAAATCGGTTGAATTTTAATCTTTGTATTTCCAATGATCATGTCATTTCCTTCTTCCAACGGCTGATAATCGAATACCACTTCTTCAGCATCTTTAGGCGGTAACCAGTAGGTTGCTTTTGTTTTTTCAGCAATGACTCTGCCGCCTGAAATATGGTCCGCGTGAAGATGTGTATCAAATACGTGAGTAATCGTTGCACCCTTCTCCTTCGCAAAATCCATAAAGAAATCTACCATACGTGTCGCATCAATAATTGCTGCTTCACCATTGGAAATGACCATGTATGACAAGCAGCCTTTACCGATTCGAACAAACTGATACATCTCACCGCCATCTTTTAAATCCCCGACTTTTACCGGCTCTAAATGTTCGCTCCATGCTTTCATTCCACCCTTAAGGTAGGATACAGAATGACCTGCTTCAGAAAGCATTTCGGATACCATGACGGATGAACCTTCTTTTGCGCAAACGACCAGCACTTCTTTATCAGAAGGAATTTTCTCCAAGATATCTTCTACGCCATCTAAAAGATCAAAATAAGGAACATTCAAATGGTCAAAGTCATGCCCTTCTATCTTCCAATCGTTAAAATCATTTTCATTACGCACATCCAAAATAAATAAAGGTTCTTTGTTAAAGATTTTTTTTGTCACTTCTTTTGGGGTCATTGCCTTTACGGTCATGTTTCAATACCTCCTATATCGAATCTTTTAGCGGGACTAAAATGTTAAGGATACATCAGCATCTTTAGTAAAATCTAATAAGGTAACAGCCCCGCCTACTTCGATTCCTTCCATAAAATCATCTTTTGTTAAACCCATAACGTCCATCGTTATTTGACAACCAAATCATGCAACTCCCATTTCAATCAGTTTAGGAATAGAAGGCACATTTGCTTTCTTACAACCTTCTGCGACATGTTCTTTTCCTTGTCGCAATATTACAGACTTTATAAGCATCAAACAGACCGCCATTTGCCGCAATAATCGCTACTCTTGTACTCATCTGTTCATCATGCTTTTTATTTATTCGGTTTTACCTGTCCAATCCCGCATACCGGGGACAACATTAATAACCTTTTTAAAACCTTGTTTCTTCATGGTGCGGGCCGCCATTTCACTCCTTCTTCCCGAATGGCAGATAATATAAATTTCATCATTTTTGTTTAATTCGTCAGAGCGCTTTTCCACTTCACCAAGAGGGATATGCACAACTCCAGGGATATGAGCTTTTTCATATTCCTCTATCTCTCTAACATCTAAAATGTTAAGAGACTCGTCACTATCTACTTTCTGTTTGAAAGCTTCTAATGAAATCTCAGGAATTGAAGATGCATTTTCTGATGAATGCTCTCCTCCTTTTCGAAGAAAATGACGAAGTATTTCTCCCTCTGCTTCAGTACCTAGATATTCATGGCCTGTACTTTTTGCCCATGCTTCCAGATCTGCTGTAGAACCTTTATCTGTCGCATGAATTTCCAATACTTCACCAGCTTTTAAATCCTTCATTCTCTTCTTCGTTTTTACGATAGGCATTGGACACGCCAAACCTTTAGCGTCTAGTACAATAGTTGCTTTCATCATTTTTTTCCTCCTTTTCTCATATAGGGGTGGGGGTATATAAATATACAAAAAGTTTCTCACTAGAAGTTAATACCATGTATTCATGCCCCTTTTATATTTGTGATCTTTTTAAATCCTTGTTTCTTCAATATTTTTACTTCCCTTTAAACTTCTCCTTCCGCTTAGCAATGAGTAAATGAGTAACATTAGATAAATAAGTTGACACTGCCTTCCTCAGCATCTGCCAAATAAGCTGCTACACCAGCATAGTCAATATCATCTAATAGTTCTTTTTCCTGTAAACCAAGAAGATCCATTGTCATCGTACAAGCTACGAGCTTTACCCCCTGTTCTTGAGCCATCTCAATCAACTGAGGCAAAGGAAGTGCATTATGCTTTTTCATCACATTTTTAATCATTTTAGGGCCCATACCTGCAAAGTTCATTTTAGATAAACCCATCTTATCAGCACCACGAGGCATCATCTTTCCAAACATTTTTTCAAGAAATCCTTTTTTCACTGGAATCAGCTCTTCTTTACGTAAAGCGTTTAATCCCCAAAAAGTATGGAAGATCGTCACTTCATGATCGTAGGCAGCTGCACCATTTGCAATAATATAGGCTGCCATTGCTTTATCATAATCCCCGCTAAATAAAACAATTGTTGTGCGTTTTGTTTGTTCTGTCATGTTTATTCTCCTAACTAATTACCCCCTCGGGTATATTAAAGTCAAAAAATTTTTTCGAAAGATCTGCTATTATTCAACTCTTTAAATACCGGTAGGGGTATAATATGACGCATATAAAAATTCGTCAACCTTAGGTTGATGAATTTTTATCGGCTCTTTACCAATAAGTCAACTGCTTCTTTTACTAAATTTTGTGTGTCTTCGCCTTTTTCTAAACTTTCACGAACACAATGTTCAAGGTTTGTGCTCACAATTAAACCCATCGCTCGATCGATCGCATTACGGGAAGCTGCTAATTGGGTCACAACCTCTCTACAATCTTTTCCTTGTTCCATCATAGTCAATACACCTTTAATTTGTCCTTCAATCCGTCGTAAGCGGTTTTTAATCTTTTGATCATACTCCATATATCAATGAAATCCTTTCTTTCATTTATTTTTACATTTACATGTTGCCAGTTCATAACTGTTTACATGGATACCTTTGCGCTTTAGAAAACGCACTCCTAAATTTAATTCCACCCGATCACGAGCTATTATGTGTATTTTATCACGTGGAATCTCTAAATAAAAACGTTTTAGATACGCATATGGGATGTTTAAAATAATATCATCCGAAAAATTGGGTACATCGTTATAATGGCGAATATCTAATATTGTCATGTCTATAGCCTTTAATTTATCTTTATGGATACAAGAGATTCCGGTTATAGGATAATAACGTCTATACGTTGCAATGATAATCACAAAAATAAGCAGGAATGCAATAACTAAATAATTGATACTACTTACACCACCTTATTAACTCTTTGTTATTCACAAAACTATAATATACCCCCTCAGGTATATAGTCAAGTGTGAAAGTTACTTACTTTGAGCTGATAGATTCATTCCAATATCCGCGGATTGAAAAAATACTTACATTTCGATAATGCCAATTCTGCTAAAAGTAACTCGAATAAAGAAATAAGCCGATTTTATTTTAAATCGACTTTATTTTATCAATTACTTTTTAAATTAGCACAAGACTGCTTGGATATTACATTGGGTTTCACTTGCATAAAAACAATTCTTAGGTACTGGTTCCCCATGTTTCATGCTGGATGTGACTCCAATTACTCAGAAATCTGCGAATAACTATGCTAATCTTCCGCAGCCACTGCATCTGCTTTGGTTTTATGAACTGTACCAAATGGATGGTTAGGAGGAGCATAAATGGAGTAAAGTTTTAATGGCGTATTACCTGTATTCATCACGTTATGCCAAGTGCCGGCAGGTACAACAATGGCAGAATCATCATAAACATTTCTTTGAAAGTTCAAATGACCTTTGCTCTTTCCCATTTTGACGATCCCACGCCCCTGCTCAATCCGTAAGAACTGGTCAACGTTAGGATGGATTTCCAAACCAATGTTTTCTCCAATACCAAGACTCATCAAAGTAACTTGAAAATGCTTTCCTGTCCATAAAGCAGTACGGAACGTATTGTTTTGTTTTGTGGCTCTATTGATATTTACAACAAATGGTTTTGGTCCATAATCCTTCAAAAGAAGGTTTCTATCTTCATATGAAGAGCGCAAATCGGCACCTCTGTGTACGTTCTCCATCTCATTTGGAATAGTCCAATAAACAGATCTTCCATCATTATACATCGGTACAGTCACATAATAATAACATTGAGGCGAAAAAGGGTTATAGTACATTTTTTGATCCCCACAATTATAAATTTTTGTGATAGTATCCTATGCATTTATTAAGGGAGTGTGCTAAATCAAGAAAATTCAGATTAAACACAAAAATGAATGTTCGATCACCGTTTGATTCACGGATGAATAATTTATCACCGACCTTGTAATCGTTTTCTGGATGTTGAATTTCACTAGCCTTTGTTAACAAGACATCGAATGACACCTTTATATGATGGATTATCAAAGGTCGACGATCCTAAATGGCTTTTGAACATTTACATAGCACAACAACAGAGTATACGGAATTCTGTTGTTTGTCCCCCCCCCTATCCCAGCTCTTTAAGATTTATCTCTTTGGATGCGCCTTGATGGCCAGCTTTTCAGCAGCGTAGTATTTAGCGCCTCCTGAAGCCTTATAGCATATTTCAACGCCGATAGACTTGCGGTTCCCAGTGCCGTTTGTACCGTCACCTGTATGTGGGCTCGTTTTTAGTAAACCAGTTTATATTCTTTTTGGGCACACAACAGAAACAATTTTTCCATATGAAAATCTCGTAATCTTACACCTCTTTAACTTGAAGGAGGATTTTGGCATATGTATTTTCATACCCGTCAACTACCATCTCATCCAGCATATATTCCTCATATGCATTTTCCCCTATTTGCATTCCATTTCTTTCAATGAACTCAATGATTCTCCGGTATGCCTCTTCAGTATTTCCGCCTATTTCATATCCAACTGCATACAGGCCTTTTGGCCGTACATGATAATTTATGTTCTCTGCCCCATCTTTTACTTTTATATAAAAGTAACTGTAATTGTAGAAGTCTTTTTCTAAGATTTGTTCCCGTGCAAAGATTCCGCCTATCGGATATCCTTCATCTAATTCATATTGCTGAACTTCATGAATGAGTTCTGAAATGGCTGCCACATATTTTCGTTCCGGTAAGTTTAATGTTTTTCGGCTTAACATGAATGTTTCTTCATTTAAATATTCAAAAGAAATTGAGGAAAAATCAGTCTCAAGTGCTTGTTCTGTAAGCGTCACTTTTGTTTGTAAGATCGTTTGCAACTGCTTAAGCTCATTTATTTTTTTATCAATCTCAATAGACTTTTCTTTTAGAACATGCAGGATCTTGTCTGGTGTTTTTCCTTTTATTAGACATTTTATTTCTTTTAATGGAACCCCAAGCTCTTTAAATAGAGTGATGACTTGAAAAATCTCAAATTGATGATAGGAATAATATCTATACCCATTTTCTTTTTTTATTTCCGGCGAGAAAAGACCAATCTCATCATAATGAAATAAGGTTTGTTTTTTTACACGGCAGAGCTTCGAAAACTCCCCTGTTGTGAAATACTTCTTAACATCTTCGCTCATAAAAACCTCCTTGACTATACGGTAACCATATACCTTATGATTTGATTGTACTTGAAAAAAGCTTCAAGCGAAAAGGATAGGTAAAAAGGGTTCAATTGAGTAAAAGGGGAATTCAGATGAAAAAATCAATAAATGAGCAAAAAACGATATTCATTATACTATTAAGCAACATCTTCGTAGCATTTCTTGGTATCGGTTTAATCATTCCAGTTATGCCTTCTTTTATGAAAATCATGCATTTATCCGGCAGCACAATGGGTTATCTTGTTGCGGCTTTTGCCATTTCTCAGTTAATTACTTCACCTTTTGCAGGTAGGTGGGTTGACCGTTTCGGGAGAAAAAAAATGATTATTCTCGGGTTGCTTATATTCAGTTTATCTGAGTTGATTTTCGGATTAGGGACCCATGTTTCAATATTTTATTTCTCGAGGATATTGGGTGGTGTAAGTGCGGCTTTTATCATGCCCGCGGTAACAGCATATGTAGCTGATATTACAACCCTAAAGGAAAGGTCAAAGGCTATGGGGTATGTTTCTGCTGCAATTAGCACCGGCTTTATTATTGGGCCTGGTGCGGGAGGATTTATTGCCGGCTTTGGCATCCGCATGCCGTTTTTCTTCGCCTCCGCCATCGCGTTAATAGCAGCTGTCACTTCCGTTTTTATACTAAAAGAGTCATTGTCGACAGAAGAACGCCATCAACTCTCATCTCATACAAAGGAATCAAATTTTATTAAAGACTTGAAGAGATCCATTCATCCTGTCTATTTCATTGCATTTATTATCGTCTTTGTAATGGCTTTTGGTTTATCAGCTTATGAAACGGTATTCAGCTTGTTTTCTGATCATAAATTTGGCTTCACACCAAAAGATATTGCAGCCATTATTACGATTAGCTCCATTGTTGCGGTAGTTATTCAAGTTTTACTATTCGGGAAATTGGTCAACAAACTTGGAGAGAAAAGAATGATTCAGCTGTGCTTAATAACCGGTGCGATCTTGGCTTTCGTGTCTACTGTTATGTCAGGATTTTTAACTGTTTTGCTTGTAACTTGTTTTATTTTTCTAGCGTTCGATTTGCTACGTCCGGCCTTAACCGCTCATTTATCCAATATGGCCGGTAACCAGCAGGGTTTCGTAGCAGGCATGAACTCCACATACACCAGCCTGGGAAATATATTTGGACCTGCTTTAGGCGGTATACTATTTGATCTTAACATTCATTATCCTTTCCTTTTTGCAGGTTTCGTTATGATTGTCGGCCTTGGTCTTACAATGGTTTGGAAAGAAAAAAAGAATGATGCTGCAGCTTTGAATTAATTCATTTTCTATAAAGTCAAGTCATTTGGATGCAGGGAATGCCTCTGGTTAGGCACAATAAGAAAAGGTACTTAATTTGATAGGCTACATGTTGCTTGATGTGAAAATAGTTTATGCTGAGTTTTAGCAATATCAGGATTTCATCTGCCATCACCTTAAGCCGCAGCCTAACCGGGATAAGAAAAAAGGAGAATGTAGTATGAGTATAAACATAAAAGCAGTAACTGATGATAATCGTGCTGCAATTCTTGATCTGCATGTCAGCCAGAATCAATTATCATATATTGAATCTACAAAAGTATGTTTAGAGGATGCAAAAGAATGTCACTATTATAAACCTGTCGGGCTTTACTATGATGGAGATCTAGTCGGTTTTGCAATGTATGGATTGTTTCCCGAGTATGATGAAGATAATAAAAACGGACGAGTCTGGCTTGACCGATTTTTTATTGACGAACGCTATCAGGGAAAAGGATTAGGGAAGAAAATGCTTAAAGCCCTCATTCAGCACCTTGCTGAGCTATATAAATGCAAGAGAATTTATTTAAGTATATTTGAAAATAATATTCATGCTATACGCCTTTATCAAAGGTTTGGTTTTCGATTTAATGGTGAACTCGACTTTAATGGTGAGAAGGTAATGGTAAAAGAGCTATAGATATCCAAGCCTCCTTGTTTGCTGAGAAACGTTTGAACTTCGATAATGATTACCTGCTTAAACTGCAAGATCATTGTTTAAAAAAGCCTGGATGAAAATTTCATCTCAGGCTTTAAGCATCTTATTAGTCAAAATCTCATGTGCTTTATCCAGATGTTATTCTTTTTTCCGGACAATTTCTAAATAATTAATATGCCGGCCAACTGTTTTGTGCACTTTAAAAATATACCCATCGGCTTCTATAACGGATCCAACTGCAGCGTCTATTTGTTGAGTCATAAACCAGCCGCCTATCGTATCCACTTCGTCACTTGCTAACGTCGTTCCCAATAAATCATTTACATCCTCAATGAGCACTTTCGAATCTAAGATAAAGTGATTATCATTTACTTTTCTAATATCAGGCACTTCATCTTCATCAAATTCATCTCTGATTTCCCCAACAATTTCTTCAAGAATATCTTCAACAGTGACTAAACCTGAAGTGCCGCCATATTCATCCACAAGAATAGCGATATGTGTTCGCTCTTTTTGCATTTTTACCAATAAATCATGAATTGGAACGGATTCAATAACATGGATAACAGGAGTGATATGATTTTCTAACTTGAAATCCTCTTTTATCTTCTGGTCTGTGTCAATATAAGCTGACAAGAATTCTTTAGCATTGATAAAACCAATGATTGAATCTTTATCTCCATTTAGGACTGGGTACCTTGTATAACTCTCTGTCTTAATGGTCTTAACAATAGTTTCATAAGAATCCTCACTAGAAATCGCTACGATCTCTCTTCTCGGAATCATAATTTCTTTGGCAATTCTTTCATCAAATTCAAAAATATTATTTACATATTTCAACTCATTTTTATTGATTTCACCGCTCTTATAGCTTTCAGACAGTAAGATGCGCAGTTCTTCTTCAGAATGAGCAAGTTCATGTTCTGATGCAGGTTTCAAACCGAAGAGTCCTACTATAAACCGGGCTGAACCATTTAAAAACCATATAAAAGGGAACAGGATGCGGTAAAACCAAATAATTGGCTTTGCAGTCAAAAGAGTGATGGTTTCCGCTTTTTGGATAGCGAGTGTTTTAGGAGCAAGTTCTCCAACTACAACGTGCAAAAAAGTCGCAATCACAAAAGCAATCACTAAGATCAATACATGTGAGACTGTTTCACTTACATGAAAATGAGCAAATAAGGGGTGCAAAATCACTTCAAAAGTCGATTCTCCAACCCAGCCAATTCCCAACGCTGTAACCGTGATCCCTAATTGACAAGCTGACAAATACTCGTCCAAATGAGTAATGACCTTTTTGGCTGATACGGCACCTTTTTTTCCCTCTAATATGAGTTGGTCAATTTTTGATGACCTGATCTTTACTATCGCAAATTCAGTCGCAACAAAAAATGCTGTTAAGACAATTAATATAGTAAAGATTATAAGGTTAATGGTTGTCAATGATTTGCCTTACCTAGTAAGGCGTACACCTCCGATATAAATATTTATTTTTCTAACCTTTTTTTCTGAATAAACAAAAAACAATATATATAACATTATAAGTTCAAAAGAACCTAAAATCAACTCTGAATGATGTAAATAATCATCTTTTTCCGTATGGAGAGTGGTTCCCATAGTATTCAACTAACGATTGGTGACGTTTTAAGGCTTAAAAAAGAAAGCAAAATAAAAACACACCTGAATTTTCTGGTGTGTTTCAATAATACCCAACCGTCTTAATTTATTTGATGTCTTTATTAAGGTTTTCTCTTAAAATTTGAATCAATTCCGCCTGTTGCTTTATATTTTTGCGGCCATTTCTATTAATTGCAGCAAGTTCACAGACAATTCCAGCTGAAATGAAAAACAATAGACCTTCAAACATTTTAAATCCCCCACCGTCTAAGTGATAGTCAAATGTGTTTTTTCTTTTTGCAATACCTGCTTATAATCTTCCTTACGCTGATATATGTTATTTAAAATGAGTCCAATAATGACAAACAGTGTTCCTACTATATCAAAAGCAGTTATGTTATATCCTTTGATCACCATGATTAACAATGTAGTGATGGGGACAAAGTTAATAAATAAAATCCCGTTAATGGATGATAGGATTTTAATGCCATAGTTCCAACTAAGGAGGGCTATGATACCTGGTAAAGTAATCATAAATAAAAAATCATACTTAATTGCTGCAACTACTTTAATACTCGGTACCGACACGTAACCTTGCGCGGTAAGTATAGCTGTCATGATTCCTGTTATAGCTGTGCCGAATAAACATGTCAATGTTGAATAACGAAGTGTGGACCACTCTTGGAATAACTGTCCCCCCATTGTGTAGACAACCCATCCTAAAACACCAATGAATATAAAGAGTAGCGAGAATAGATGATCCCATAATGAAAAAAAGAAACTTATATTACCTTTGGTTATGACCATCGAAGCCCCCAAAAAGGCAATCAATATACTGATCATTGTGTATTTTTTAGGTTTCACATGTTTATATCCCCATAGAATAACAATTGAAAGCATCGGCATGAGTGCCTCGGCAATGGACGCTGTCATAATTCCAGACTTCCCCATCAACCTTTGACCTAAAAAAATAAGAACATTGTATACAGTAAACGCCATCACCCCAAATAAAATGATCCATTTTGCTTTACCCTCTAAATGAAATGATTTTTTTCCTTCTCTCACTAATAATAAAATCACTAACATAATTGTTACCACACCGTAGCGAATAAATGAAAAATAAAACGGATCAATAAATTCTAATGCATGATCTGCAACTGGAAACATCGCGCCCCAAGACATACTTGCCACTAAACATGTAAGGGCACCAATGAATAATTGACTTTTTTTCATTGAATTCCCCTCCTTTTCTTAAAAATTACAATGAGAATTATAAAAAGAAGTAAGCATCAAGTAAAATGAACAAAAGTGATGAAAAACATCATTGATAATGATACTTTAATGAAGGGGGGATCTTCATGGAACTGCGAGACTTACAAATTTTCAAATGCGTAGCCCATCACAAGAGTATTACCGGTGCTGCAAAAGAGTTAAATTATGTACAATCTAATGTAACTGCGCGGATTAAGCAATTAGAGAATGAGCTCAAAACACCTCTTTTCAATCGCCATAAAAAAGGGGTTTCACTAAGCCCAGAGGGCCGAAAAATGATTGAATACGTTAACAAAATTTTGAAAGATGTTGAAGAACTGGAGCAGGTCTTTCTAGATACTGAAATACCATCTGGAATATTAAAAATCGGTACAGTGGAAACAGTGAGGATACTGCCGACCATCATAGCCTCCTATTATAAAAAGTATCCTAATGTGGATTTATCATTGCAGGCTGGTCTAACAGAGGAACTTATTAAAAAGGTCATGAATCACGAATTAGACGGAGCTTTTATTTCAGGCCCTTTGAAACATTCTATTCTAGAACAGTATGATGTTTATACTGAAAAACTTACTCTAGTAACCAGTAACAAAACGTTTAATATAGAGGATGTTTCAACGACTCCGATTCTTGTTTTTAATCAGGGGTGCGGGTATCGGTCTAGGCTTGAACAATGGCTCAAAGATGAAGGTGTGCTCCCAAACAGAATGATGGAATTTAACATCCTAGAGACAATCTTAAATAGTGTTGCACTTGGACTCGGTATAACAGTGGTACCGGAATCTGCTGTTATGCATCTAGCTGCACAAGGTAAGGTTTATTGTCACCCATTACCTGAGAAAGATAGCTGTATCTCAACAATCTTTATACGCCATAAAGATGCGTACCTGACAAATTCAATGCGCAGCCTCCTTAAGACCATTGTTGAACATAAAAATATGAGTATGTCTTAAAGAGCTTTTTCTCTTTCTATGTTAACTTCTTAAATAAAAGAGAAGGCGCATCTCCACTTCGCTACCCTTATTCACAATAAAATAGAGCAGTAAACATGTGAGTTACTGCTCTGCTTCGTTTATCCACCGTTCATTTGTTTTACAATGTATTCAGCATCATTTCCTACGCCTTGAAGCAACGCTGAACCTCGCTTATGCTGCCAAGGCAACCCTATAAAGTACAATCCTTCTACAGGTGAAACACCTCTATGATGTATGATTCGACCTTCTTGATCCAAAACACCTTTTATATTTATCCAACATAAGGGATTCCTGAAACCAGTAGCCCAAATAATATTGTTTACTTCTAATGTAGATGAATCTTTAAAAATGATTTCATTTTGCTTTGCGGCAATGACTCTTTTTTTTAAGATGATCTCCTTCTGTTTTATTGCATGTTTTAATTCATGCCCAAATACTGGATCACCTTTCTTTTGAATGAATTTGCCTACTATTGATGTATGACTTGCATGTAAAACTCCTAATTTATCAAACCACCAAAAGATGCTTCTTTTTCCGATCATTAAAGGGAAATAAACTAGTTTATTACTACAGGCTAAATATGTAACTCTTTCTTTGGATAATTCAACAGCTATCTGAGCACCACTATTCCCACCACCAACTACTAGTACATTTCCATATGCCAATTGTTTTGAATTCTTATATTGTGATGAGTGTAGTTGATTAATATGATCAGCTAAATCCTTTGATATTGATGGAATACTAGGGGTATGAAAAGGCCCTGTAGCAATGACAAGATTCTTCGTTTGATATTCTTCCCGATTTGTTTTTATTAAGAAATAATTCTTTATTTTTAGGACACTTATTACTTCTGTCCGTAATTGGATTGGAATTTCAAATTTTTTAACATACTTCTTTAGATAAGCAACAATTTCATTTTTTGTAGGAAATCCATGTTTTTCTCCTTCAAGATGCATTCCAGGCAAAGAGCTATACATTCGAGAAGTAAATAAAACTAATGAGTCATACCGATCTTTCCAGCTCTCCCCCACCTCATGACTTTTATCCAAAATGATAAACTTTTGATCGGACTGCTTAAGATAATATCCTATCGAGATCCCTGCTTGACCAGCCCCGATTACGATAGTGTCGTACACATTATCACCCCGCCAATTTCAAATTGTCAGTAGACAGAATCTGCAAAATGCTAGTTGATCTCCTCACTATAAAGTTAGATAAAAAATTTAATGGTGATGGTGGTCACGCGGCTTCTCCATTTTGGGCTGACAAAGGATCGCATTGTCGTGATTATGCGCTTCAGTTTCCATTTGAATGGTTACGTGCGTAATGCCTTTATGCTCAAGTTCATGTTCAATTTTGCGTAAAATATTTTCACTTTCTGAAATGGTCAGTTGATCGTCCACAACTGCATGGCAAGAAAGAGCATTCAATCCGCTTGTGATAGACCATATGTGTAAATCATGAATGTTTTGAATTCCCTCTGTCCCTTCAATTGTACGAATGATATCAGAGACATCGATATTTTCTGGAGTTCCTTCCATTAAGATGTGAATGGAATCTTTAGTCACATTGTAACCGCTTCTTAGAACAAGAATAGCCACAATGATACTAGCCAATGGATCTGCCCAGCCCCATCCAAAGAAGATGATAAGTATGGCAGCTAAAATGGCACCTACAGAGCCGAGCATATCGCTTATTACATGTAAATAAGCTCCTCTTATATTCAGATTATTCTTTGTATCTCCGCCACTCATCATAATCCAAGCGACCAATAGATTCACAACTAACCCGATGATACTAATTGTAAGCATGCCGGTTGTTGCTACTTCTGGTGGATTAGAGAAGCGTTCGATTGCTTCATAAATGATATAAAGAGAAATAAGAATTAAGGCAGCACCGTTTATCACAGCTGCAAGAATCTCAAATCGTTTATAGCCGAATGTCTTATTGTGATTTGCCTTTTTTTCAGCTAATGTAAAAGCAATCAGGGCAACCATTAATGAAATTGAATCACTCAGCATATGGCCTGCATCAGATAAAAGCGCCAGACTATTTGTTAAAAATCCACCTATAGCTTCTATAATCATATAACCTGTAATCATGATAAAAGAGATCAATAAAACCTTTTTATTTGCTCCTTCATTATGATTGTGACTATGATTGTGACCCATAAAAAACTCCTCCTTAACTAAAGTTTTTAATACATATGTATTTATTATTTCAAATCTGTTATGAAGCATTCTAACATGATGCAAATAATATTTATATATGAGCATGTGTTCATATATAAATATATCTACTCTTTACTGAAATGTCAAAATATTTTTATAGAAATCCACAATACCTCCTTAATTATTCTCTTATAAACATAAAAAAGCGTAGCAAACCCATGGTTTGCTACGCTACCCTAGTTTCTCTATCCTTTTCTTCAATCAAGCATTTGAGGGTAGTATTCAACTACAATTTACCTGTTAAAAATTGGGCCTCCCCAAGTCCAAAACTCCAGTCAGCATTATCATTTTCAACAATAGATACAATTAAATCAGTTGATGCGATACCACACTCAGATTCCAGTCTTTCGGCTAACAGCCTGTAAAATTTTTGTTTCTTCTCTTCCGGTCGGGATTTACTTGTAACTGAAAGTGAACTTAAGCCGGCAAATTTAGAAAATTTCGTGCAGAATGAAGGAACTCTTGATCAATTACCGGATGTTCTTCCTACCTTACGAAGAGGCGAAGCAAGAGGAAGGATGATTGTAAATTTGGTTGAACACATTTAATAAGCAATGCAACCGGCGAACAAGCACTTTGTCCTTCCTGCAGATCTGAGTGATATTGCTGTTGATTGATCAACTTGTTTTTGTTCGGAATATACTCAGTATATAGCCGCATATTCCCCCTGTAATAGCTGGAATGAGCCACCCCAGCCCTATGTTATACATAGGAAGAATCTGAGAGAAAATATGATTCACAACTTCAATTTTTATTCCCGCCTCCTTCAAACCGTCAAATAAGCTGATGATGAATGCGAATAATAAACTGCCTTGATACACTTCTGTCTTCCCTTTAAATACAGAATGCAAAAACGTTAAAAATATTAAGGAAATCGCGATAGGATACATCGTCAGTAAGACAGGCATTGACACCTTAATGAGCTGGGTTAATCCTATATTTGCGACAAGTGTACTAAACACTGATAAAACGACAGCAATTTTTTTATAAGAAATGTTCGGAAATAATTCATGAAAAAATGAAGAACACGCTGTGATCAGTCCGACACTTGTCGTCAGACACGCCACTGTAATCATTAAGCCCAATAAGATTGAACCATAAGATCCAAAATAATAGGATGAAACCTTAGCCAAGACCTCTGCTCCATTTTCTAAAATCCCCAGTTCTTCAACGCTGGAAGCCCCCATATAGGAAAGGGCTGTATACATAACTGCTAAGAGTACAGCTGCAATCGCGGCTGCTTTTGCACAAACACCCATCAGCTGTTTTTTGGTAGAAGCTCCTTGTTCTTTCAATGCATTCACGATGATAATTCCAAAAACAAATGCTACAAGAGCATCCAGAGTAAGGTATCCTTCCTGAAATCCTTTAAAAAACGCTTGTGATGTGTACCCTTTTGATGGTGCTTGAATGGTTCCAATTGGGCGAATAAGAGCTACCACTACAAGCAATCCGATAAATGTCAGCTTAATTGGCGTCAAAAATTTTCCAACTATATCAATGATTTTTGAAGGATTAAGTGATAACAAGCATGCCAATCCGAAAAATAATATTGTAAATATGATTAATGAGACAGGGCCTGCATCATTTGATAAAAAAGGTTTTACCCCAATTTCAAACGATACGTTTCCTGATCTCGGGATAGCGAAAAAAGGCCCGATTGCCAAATAGAGAATCGTCGTAAATACAATGCCAAACACCGGGTGAACACGGCTGGCTAACGACTGTAAGTTTTGTTTACCCGAAAAAACAAATGCTGTTATAGCCAGTAATGGCAATCCAACTCCGGTCACTAAGAAACCTGCATTAGCGACCCATACATTTTTCCCAGCCATTTGACCAAGCATAGGCGGAAAAATGAGATTTCCTGCTCCAAAAAACAATGCAAATAGCATTAATCCTATAATGATGATATAGGAAGCAGACACTTTTTTTGACATTATATAGCCTCCGATTAAAGTAGACACTTCTTGAATAGCCAGGAAACATTACAGATGCTATTTGCACTGGCGCAGTGTTGATTCCAAAATAAGTTTGTGTCAGTTTTATATATTTTTATCAAGTTCAATAAAAGCATGATCATTTTGATAGTTTCCGATATCGGTTAAAAAACCAATTGCACCAAAACCATATAAACAACGGTTCCCCCCGCTATGGAAAGAAGCATATTTTTCTTCCACAAGTGAAGCAGTACAACTGCAGCTGCCCCAACCAATTCAGGAATGCCATGACTTCCAGAAAGCAGACTCACATCTTTTAAACAATAAATGACCAAAAGCCCGATTACCGCTGATGGCAGCACTTTACCAAGATACTGTACATATTTCGGTGTCGGTTTGCCAGACGGGAAAATCATGAATGGAAGGAACCTTGTCAGCATTGTTCCAAGCACGACCATTGCAATGGTGATCATTTGCTGCGTCATCGTCATCGTCATACGGAAACCTCAGCTTTCTCCAATGGTTTTCTCAGAACAGTCAGTACCCCTAAAATGGCGAGCATAGCAGGAATAATAAATTGGTTTCCGCCAAAAAGGATAAGACAGGCTACTGAAAGGCCAAGTCCTGTGAGAGCACTGTAATGCTTTTTTTCTTTCATCCATTGTTCTATGAATATCACAATAAACAGAGCAGTCATCACAAAATCAAGCCCTTCGGTATTAAATTTCACGTACGACCCAAAAATACCTCCTATCGCTGCCCCCGCGACCCAATATAAATGATTAAGCAGTGTCACAAAAAACATAAACCAGCCCTTGTCAACATTCGCCGGAACATTAGCGGTATAATTGATAGAAAATGATTCATCGCACATTCCGAAAATCAGATAGAGCTTTTTCTTTCCAGTCCCTCTGTACTTATCCAACATGGAAATTCCATAAAACAAATGCCGGGCATTGACCATTAACGTCAAAAAAAGAGCATTCATAGGGTTGAACGCACCAAGTAAAAAATTCGCTGCAACAAACTCCATTGAGCCCGCAAATATCATAAAACTCATGATGATTGGATAGATTGCGCTAAATCCCAAAGAATGCATAAAGATTCCATAAGCTATCCCCAAAAACAAAAACCCCGCAAAAATCGGAATTGTATATGGGAATGCAGAACGAAATGCAGCCCATATTTGACCTCTCTTATTCATATGAGTGTTTATAGCAGGAGAGCTTAAATGTAACGATTCTTTATTTTTATTCAAATCAACAACCTCCTACATTTCATCAATTGGCACACTGACAGTTCTTTTTTCTGTACTCATGACTATGCTTGTGTCAACTCCACTAATAGCAGGGTTCTGCATTAATGAATCAATGATAAAATTCCGATAACTCTCCATGTCCTTCGCCACAATCTTAAGCATATAGTCATGGCTTCCTGTAAGTGTGTAGCATTCTTGAACCTGTGGGAATTTGTTTATATCCTCTAAAAATGAATGAATTGTCTCCCTATTTAAGGGTGATAAGTTGATGAGAGCTAGTGCTGTGACTTCGATTCCAAGTTTTTTCTCATCAACAATAGTCGTAAACTTTTTAATTATACCTGCTTCTACTAGGTTCTTTGTTCTTGCAAGGCAAGCTGATGGTGAAAGCCCAATTTTCTTAGATAAATTTAAATTTGATATTGAAGCATCTTCCTGCAATTCTCTTAAAATGGCCTTATCAGTTTCATCAAGCATAATACTCATTTGATAACCCCCAATACAACTTAACAGAATTATATTTCATCCAATTTAAATAATAACGAATTTTTATTCGTTAATCAAATATTATTTAAATTTAAATCCTTTTAAAATGTTATTCACAGAATAAAATTATCCTCGCGATTAACTCATAATGAAATTAACTTACATCAGAAAGAAGTCATGGGAAAGTTATGTACTTGTGTGAAGCATCATAAGAAACTTATCAGAAGCCAAAAAGTTATTGCGGTCTCACCGAAATTTTAATTTGTGGTGCCCTATTGCCTTTTTCTGCGAACGAAAACTGTTAAAATTCACAAAACAGAAAGTCTACTCTATTATTATTTTAAACTCGTCCTCTAATTCCTCTTGAGCCTCTAGTAAAACTTCTAATACATCATCAGCGTATGAACCTAAAAACTTTTTACTAAACTCAAAATTTATCAAGACTAAAGTGAGCGGCAAATCCACCCACCCTGTCAGGCAATCCCATAAAGCGTCTAAATTTCTCCCATAGTAGTTTGGGAAGTCTAATTTATCTTTTAAAACATCATGTAAAACTTCTATATTTTCAAAGTCTCTTCCATCTATCATTATTTTTCTCATTAGAAACAATGCCCTCCATTATTTTATCTTAACAAACGTTTACTATGTAACAGCTGTTTGTCCAAATGAGGCTGAAAACAAATAAAAAACACCGATAGGGGGAAACTATTGGTGTTTGCAAGACATTTTCATGCCCGGTAGGCATAAATAATGCTAAACTTTGTTTTTAAAAATCACATATCCCCCCAAAAAAATTAAAAACTAAGCGGCAATTCTTCGAGTGCTCTCATCAGAAAATTCCCTTTCCATTTCATTTGTTCCTTTTCGCCTTTTAACTGTATATTTGGACAGCGGCGTAATAAGGTGGAAATCGCAATCTTGGCTTCTAAGCGGGCTAACTGTGCACCAAGGCAAAAATGATTGCCATGGCCAAAAGCAATATGGCGGTTGTTCTTTCTTTCAATATCAAATATGTCGGCATTTGGAAATATCTTCTCATCACGGTTTGCTGATGCTAAAGAAATGATGATCACATCTTTCCGTTTAATCTCCTGCCCATGCAGTATAAACGGTTCAGCCGTCCAGCGAATTGTCGTTAGTTCAACAGGGCTGTGAAACCGCAATGCTTCTTCTATGGCTGAATTCATCAAGTCTGGCTGCTGGCGGAGCTTTTCAAATTGATCACCGTGACACATCAGAGCATATGTCATATTGGTGATTAAGTTTACGGTTGTTTCATGACCTGCAACGATAAGCAGCATAATCATCGAGTACAATTCTTCTGTACTTAATTGTGTGCCTTCACTTTCCGCTTGAATTAATGCACTGATTAAATCTCCTGCAGGTTCTCTCCTTTTTTTGCGAACTAAGGATTCCAGATATTCAACAAACTCCCCTAACAAGTGGTCATTCTCCTGTAGTCTTTCAGGGGCATCTGAAAAATCAATAATTGCTTGCGACCACACTCTGAATTTTTGACGATCTTCCAAGGGAATGCCGAGCATTTCACTTATCACGATAATCGGCAATGGAAACGCATAATCGTCTACTAGGTTCATGAATTTGTTGGGCTGCACTTTATCCAATAAAGAATCTGCGATATGCTGGATTTTGTCTTCCAACTGCAAAATCATCCGATGCGTAAATGCTTTTTGAACAAGAGTTCGCAAGCGGTTGTGATCAGGGGGATCTGAATTAAGCATATGTTTTGTTAAAGACTCTTCATTCTTCAATAGAGCAGGACGTTTTTCTTTTGCGGTAAATACATTTTCATAGTTTTTCTTTAATTTTTCATTCTTTAATAAATATATTGCATCATCATATCTCGATATGAGCCAGCCTTTCCCCAGAGCTCCTAAAGATAATGGGTAGAGAGGCTGTGATTTTCGCAATTCTTTATAAAATTCATACGCTTCATCTTTAAATGCTCTCGAAGACAATTGACTTTCCGTCAAAATGGTTACACTATTTTTTTCTTTTGAAGACATTCATTCGACCTCCATCTTTATGAAAGGTTAAGATAATCTTTAAATATAAAATCAATACGATTTGTAAAATGATCTATTGAGATCAGCATTCGTGATAAGGGCCAAGATGCCGCCCCGCATTTTGAAATAAAAGGTATGAGTCAGTCATTAATCATTTTGCTGCCCAAACTCTTTCCCTGATAAAATGGCGAAACTCCTAATACTTCTAAATACCATGCCGGCTCTTATAAGGATTTGGAAGATTTTTCAGTCTCATTAGTCACCGCCAACATGTTCAATACTGAAAATCCCCCCATTTTGATTAATGTTATCCCCCCTGCTGCTATATAATCCATCAAGTTAATGTCGGGTTTATCACGATGTTTTAATAGAGCGGCAACAACAATTTCACCATTCTGAATGTCAACAAAAAAGAAATGCTTTTTAAAATATGCTCTTGTCAGTACTTTATGCATTTCAAAAATAAATGAATGATCTTTTTTTTCGCGTTTTACGAGTAAATCCATAAAAGAATATTAATTGAAAAATTCATGGAGTAGCTTTGCCACTTTGCTTCATTCATCTGCCCTTGCTTGTCGATAAAGAAACATTGATACATCTCCTCTGAGCAGTAAAGCAGGAAATCGAATTAAAGCGCCCTTCCTATTGGAAAGGCGCCTGCCGTTTTACTGTGCCAAAATGTTTTTCATCAGTGAGTTTTTATAAAATCATTTATTAATTGATCAGTTGTCAATATTGTGGCAAATTCATCATGCAATGTAGCTAGAGATATATTATGAATAGTCGCCGCATCATAATATGTATCATTTTGGTCTCTCATTCCGAAGGCTGCTGTTGCATCTGAAATCAGGTATGTATCAAACCCTAAATTACCACTCATTCTTGTGGTGGTTGATACACAGTGAGGCGTGGTTAAACCAGTTATGACTACAGTGTTTATTTCATTTAATTTTAAGAATTCTTCTAAATTCGTACCAATAAAGCTGCTATTTACTGTCTTGGTTATAATGACTTCTTCATCCATAGGCTTAACTATTTCCTTTATCGCAAACCCTTCATTCTTTGGATGGAATAAAGAATGAGGTTTATCAGAAGTGTGTTGTATGTATATGACTGTCCATCCTTTTTCTCTCCATAATTTTAGTATTTTACTAATGTTTTCTTCCGCCTTTACGTTATTCCGTTCCCCCCATTTTTTATCATCGAAGGCTTTTTGTACATCCACAATGATTAAAGCTTTTTTCTTTTCTTCCACAAGATACCCTCCTATGTAGAATTTCTATTTATTACTACATTCTAAATACAAATTTTACTTTTGTACAATTGTTTAATGATGAATTTCAACTGACCGCCTTCTTTATTGGAAAATGCGTTCTAAACTGCAACTGTGCCCAAGCCGTTAACCTTCAATAATCTAATCTGAGAATCACTGGCTCTACAGAGAATGATAAAAAGCACTCTAATAACGAGTGCCGAAATGAAAAACTATTGATTTAGAAGCCATTTGATACGCTCAGCTGAAAAGATGTAGTGGAGTATTATTAGACATAAAAAGACAATACCAACTGGTTTTAAATGACTAAAATAAAGCGCTGCAACAGCCATTGCAAAGATCAATAATTCAATAACTAACCTTGTTACCCCGTTTACAGCTATTACAGTTTGTCCACTTCGACTAGGATCATTAGGTACTGCAAATACAGACCAGACAATCATAACTGCAATAGGTAAAACCCAAGTTAAAACATATTTAAAATAACCATTAAAGCTTATCCAAGCAAACACCCCTAAGGAGATTAGTGCAGCGATTTCAAGGGTGAATCTTAAAAGTAAATTAGTCTGATTCAGTTTTTCCAACTCCTCTATAAAAAACACCCCCGTAGGAGATGCTCTTTCTCTGCTTTATTTCAGCGTATAAAAACTTTTCTGTTCTTCCTCTTTAGATTTTCTTGTAGTTTTCGGCGAGATTACCTCTACTTTTGAAGAGATGATACCGACTGCTGCTGTTACCAATGCTCCGATAATAGAACGATGATAAGTATAATGAAAAATGACAACTTTTCCCCTCCTATCCAGTTAATTATCCAAATAATCAGGAAGTTGTCTACAATTTGCAGAATTTGTCGAACGAAGTAAAGATTATACCTGGGAGGCTTTACTCATTGTATGAATTACAGTAATACACTACCTTCCCTTTTGAGAAAACGTTCCCCTCTTGTATCCATTTGTTGCAACTTAGCTAGACTCTTCCAATAGGCTTCCTTTTGGCGCAGCTGCTTCTAGTCGAAATTGAGCAACACCTGAATGTTTCATTGGAATTTCTGAACCATAGAGTAGCCTCCGCAATCGATGAACCTCAATAATATGGTTCTCCTAAGTTGTGAATATTATCTACTCAATTCATCTTTTCATATATTGAATATCTCTCAATCCCTCTTTATCATTTTTTTCAATCAATTGAAAATTTATGATGAAAATACTTTTTTTTCTTGTTAGTTGCGTTATAATACTTTAGTAACAGATAAAAAGGAGGAAAAAATATGAAGAAAGTTTTATTGACAATACTTACTTTCAGTCTACTTATTTCTTTATTTGCTATTGATGGCAGTGAAGTCAAAGCAAAAGAAGTAGAAAGTGCGCATCTCCAAAAATCAACAATTAATGGTTTAGATAAAATTGTTGATAAAAACGGCAAAAAACTTATAACTGAGGAAGAGTTATTAGAATTATTTAATTCAAGCGATTTTAGTCCAAATTCAACAAACCAAGTAAATTATTTCTATACTAATATTGATAACAAAACAACCATTTTAAAGTTAAATTTAGTTGTACATAACAACAAATTAACTTCAGTATCTTTAACAGATACCGAAGAACAATCAGCGACAATTACAACAGCAGTTACAAATCAAGAAAAGGCATCGCCACAGTTTCAAATGCTTAGAAAGGTGCCAAAACCTAAACCGAAGCCTAAGCCGAAAAAACCAAAAATCACTAAAGATGTTCCATATAAAAAGAATGGTGGTACAATTAAAAAAGATTTTATAAGTGAACATGCGTATAAAAGACACAAGTATGACGCAAGCCGAAAATCTACAAGTAATAGAACTCAATATGGAAAAGATGTAGATGTCGCTGAACTGAGAAGATTAACGATGACACAGCCCGATCAAGCTTGGTCTTCTCGTGACAAAGGTGGTCCATGGCGGACATTCTATAGAAAGCAATTTAATAAAAATATAAGCACAAAAGACACTTCTACGACTCATCATCGTGTCATTATTAATACAGCAGACAGTAGTAAAAATACACAATTTCCGTTATCCTTTAAGAACTAAAACATTCATTAGCGGGGAGCTAACCATGATTGAAAAATATACAACTGAAGTTTCTTTAGACTTTTTTAATGGTGACGAGACAGATTTAAAGGATACAATTGAGGAAATTAGACTTTTTGCAAAGACATATGAGAACGATAAAGTAACCGTCCTAAGTGTTATTGAAGACGAATCTTCAAAGGGAAAAAACTATAAGGTCCTTTTACAGCACGAAAGAGATACAGATAATCTAGGACGTAAATATGAATATGATGAAGAAAAACTATTTGGTTTCTTTGAAGATGAAGAATAGTTAACACCCTTAAAACGAATTCAAAAAAACCCCACTTTTAAAAGCGGGGTTTTTAAAGCAAATGTATTCCCTGTCTAGAAAGTTGTTGTGCAGAAGAGAACATATAAGTTCTTAGAAAAATACTTACCCAACTTAGTATCAATGGTAGAATTCCCACCAATATGACGTTTTTTGTACCCATTTCTGATATAAATAACCCGCCTACAGCTGAACCAATTGTTGTTCCTATGTTACAGGATGATATAAATAAGCCATTTGCGAAATCAGGAGCTTCAGGGGCTGAAGGTGCAATCAAATATTAATTAATATTAGCCATTGATAGTGCCGTTTCGTATGAAATGGCGATGGCATTCTTGTTTGGAATAAAAATGATTCGAATATGTTCTTATCATTGGTAAACGAACAAAAAAAGAACATGTTTTGAAAAAAGATTGATCAAAACATCTTCTTATATGTTGTCATAGCGTAACTTTTTATAAAAAGGTTGATTACATTTTCGGGGCTTCCAAACCAAATTTTGCCCATTCTTCTTTTGCTGGACCATAAATACCTGGAACAGTTAAACCTGCTTGTCTCATAAGAACAGTCATTTGTCCCCGATGGTGGTTTTGATGTTGAATTAAAAACATCAAAAGTGAACCGTTAGGCAATTGTTGTCCGATAAAGTTGATACGTTCTTGAAGTGTATGGTCAGTCCATTGGGTTTTTAATGCCTGTACAAATGCATTACTGGCTTGATGATAGCTGTCAGCTATAAACTGAGCCGAAGTTGGAACAGGATAATCTTCAGCTGGGGCATGGAACGTTAAGTCTGTGTTTGAGGTAATGATGCGAATGGCAGCAACAGTATGCCAAGCAATACGGCCTAGAGTCCAATTTTGTGAAGTTATTTCTTGTTTAAGTGATTCATCAGTCAGATTATTTAATAGTTTCTGTGTAGCATCTGCTTCGAACTCCCAAGATTTCAAAAAATGGTCTAAGGTTTGAAACACAAAAATCCTCCTTTTTGTTTTTTCAATGTGCCTATAGGTTAATTATAATGCCTCGTTTCGTTAAAAAGAACAAAAAATTTTGGACAAGAATAATTATAGTAAAATGCGTAGACATTCTTAAACATAACGATTTACGCATCTTTTTACAAACATGGTGACTCCTTGGTCTCCATTGTCAGCGAGAATCAAATATCATATGAAGACAATCCTATATTCTTATCACTTTACTGAGCAATAAATACCTTCCGTATACTTAGTGATGCCTTCATCGTAATCAGGATACTTATATGCAAGACTTTCTGATACAGCTTTTGAATACTTTCTAAATAATGCATAGCAAGTAAATAAAGACTTCCACATTTCCTGATACCCATTCACAGAATATGTAGACATGAGTTCCTCCCATTCTTTATTTGAAAGGTACCGCTTCATAAATTTATAGTTCTTCCCCATACTAAATGAATACCCTTTCTGAGATGCGATATGCCAGGCCATCATTCTCAATAAATTAGGACGTACAATTTCATTTAAATGGTCAATGGCAAAAAGGATTTCATTTCTTGCTAGTCCTTTTACTACGTAAGTCGAAACCATCCAGAACTCATTACAGCAATCATCAAATTCCCTTGCAGTCGGCTTTTTCATCCAGTATTGGCGATCATTTGGGGTCACTTTATAGTTGATGAACGAATCCTTATCGAGCAAGACCTTAACCAAACCATCGTTATTAGCAAAATAATCTTCTGCTTCACGAATTGGAATAAGGGTTAGATCTAATTTGTTGCCATCCTCAAAAAGAATGATGTATGAAAACCAATTACCTAATTCGGGAGGAAAAAGCTCCATATCTTCTGGTTTTTGCATCATAATGCGCTTCCCAAAGATTTCGAGCCACTGATCATTTTCTTTAAAAGATTCTACATCAGTTACAAAATACGAGATGTCATAATCTTGGAAGTTGTCAGGAGGGATATTTCTGTTTGTACGTGACCCTTCCAAAGTGACCAATCGGATTCTCTCATCGTTCAAAGCAAAGTCCAAGAAAATGTCCATCATTTCCTGCTCACTTCGCATCGCATGTTCCTCCGTTTCAGCCTTAATATCTAACTGTAAAACCGAATATTGATCTGTACGTCTTATAGATTTTTTTACTCTTGAATGTGATGTATTCTTCTAAGCTTTATTTTACATGAAGTCCTTCTATATATCATTCAAAATTAAGATGCAAGACATCTCAAAATCAGATATCAACTATGAAGGACTACATGAATATTCAGTTTTTTGTAGAGCCGCCATGGGATCACACTATCTTTGACACACTTTAATCCCCCCTGCTTTATCGACATGTTAACTGGTATGAGAGATTGACAAAAAGAAGGAAAACGATATATTTAAGCGAATACGAGTTTTTGAGCAAATTTTAAAATGACACTTTTTTCAAAAATCATGTCTTAACGGGGGGATTCGGTATGAATGAATTTATGAAGAAGTTTTCCTTAACAAAACCGATTATTCAAGCTCCAATGGCTGGCGGTATTACAACGCCCCGACTTGCATCTGCAGTTTCGAATCAAGGTGCTCTTGGCAGCTTAGCATCGGGGTATCTTACGCCAGACCTGCTAGAACAACAGATAAAAGAAATGTTTGAGCTGACAGACGCTCCTTTTCAAATTAATGTGTTTGTTCCGCTTGGTCTAGAAATGCCACCAGAAGATCAGGTTAAAAAGTGGAAAGAAAACATACCGTTAGCTAATCAAGTAAATCAATTCACATCTGTACAAGAAGAGTGGGATGACTTCTATCAAAAAATTGATCTAATTTTAAAATATAAGGTTAAGGCTTGCTCATTCACTTTTGATCTGCCGCCTGAAGACGCAGTAAAGGAGCTAAAAACCGCTGGATGCTGTTTAATAGGAACCGCTTCAACAGTAGAAGAAGCATTGTTAATGGAAGAACGGGGAATGGATATAGTAGTCCTTCAAGGAAGTGAAGCCGGTGGACATCGCGGAGCATTCTTACCTTCCAAAGGTGAATCTGCCGTAGGTTTAATGGCTCTGATTCCACAAGCAGCAGATGCACTGAGCGTACCTGTCATAGCTGCTGGGGGAATGATAGACCACAGAGGAGTAAAAGCAGCTTTAACCCTTGGAGCCCAAGGCGTTCAAATCGGTTCTGCCTTTTTAATTTGTCACGAGAGTAACGCACATCCAGTACATAAACAGAAAATACTAGAGGCAAACGAAGCAGATACAAAGCTTACAACATTATTTTCAGGTAAAGAGGCCAGAGGAATCGTAAATAAATGGATGGAAGAAAAAGAACAGTTTGAGACACAAACCCTTCCGTACCCTTATCAAAATACACTAACGAAGGCAATGAGACAGAAGGCTTCACTTCAAAATAACCATGATCAGATGTCTTTATGGGCAGGTCAAGGGATACGGTCATTGACTGAGGAAATTTCGGTTAAGCAGCTTTTAAATCAGCTTTGCCAAGAGGATATAAAAATATAGGCGCACCTCATTGATAGAGCAAAAAGCAAACTTCGACAGGCAGTTTGCTTTTTTTTTCGTAATTTCATCCCCTGACTCTGGAAATCTCAATACTCCTACATTTTCAAAGCTAATTGATTCGGGTTATCAATCATCCCATTGATTTGGTGTGATCTTGATGAAATCACCACAATACATCACCAACATTTCGATCTTATCTCCCCTTCTCAAGTTTTGCTACCTATTCGAATAATCGATAACTCCCATATTAAATCCGAATAGTAAAATGGTTTTTTTTCGTTTGATTTAGATGATATAAAGTCATATGATAAAAAAAAGAATGAGACAGAAAGCGTGAGAAGTGATGAAAATAGGATTTTTTGATTCTGGAATTGGTGGCATGACTGTATTGTATGAGGCCATAAAAGTTCTTCCTAATGAAGATTACATTTTTTATGCAGATACGTTAAACGTTCCATACGGTGAAAAATCAAAGATTAAAGTTAATGAATATATTTTCAATGCAGCTGAATTTCTGGCCAGTCAAAATATCAAAGCTCTAGTTATTGCGTGTAATACAGCTACTAGCATTGCGATAGAGGATCTTCGGAGAAATTTCGACTTTCCGATAATCGGAATCGAACCCGCTGTAAAGCCTGCTATAAATAAATGTACAGAGGAAAGAAAAAGAGTTCTGGTAGTTGCTACTAATTTGACCCTTAAAGAAGAGAAATTTCATAATCTAGTTAAAGAAATTGATCACCATGACCTTGTTGATTGCTTAGCTCTTCCAGGACTAGTTGAATTTGCTGAGAACTTTGATTTTGGTGAAGACAAGATCATTAAATATCTAGAGAACGAACTATCTTCTTTTGATCTGAAACAATATGGAACGATTGTGTTAGGATGCACTCATTTTCCGTTTTTCAAAAACAGTTTTGAAAAACTGTTTGGGATAAAAGTTGATATTATTTCAGGCAGTGTCGGTACTGCAAAACAGTTGAAAAAAGTTCTTGCAGATCGTAACCAGCTTGGTAAAGGATCGGGCTCAATCACCTTTTTCAATTCTGGCCATAAAATTGTGGACCAAGTAGTCATATCAAAGTACAAAAGATTGTTTGAAATATTAGATGAAACTCAAAGGAGTCATGTTGGACATTGAATGTAAATGAAAAAGACAATCTCCTGAAGAGAAACATGAACTAAGAAGCGGGCTTAAAAAGCCCACTTTTTTTCTAACAAACAATTGAGTTATACACACATATCTGATTACAGTGTTTTCTCTCTTTCCCCTCTTATTTCTCCCCCCTCTCTATAGCTTTTCTATTTCAATAAAACACAAGTCTCGATTGAAAAGTTATCGTAACATTTACACTTCACAGGAGATTTTTCACGATTGCGAATCGACCGTTTGCCAGATGCACAAAGTCATAATGTGTAAATTCTGTATCTATGTGCATGTTTATTATGGAATTATTTTCATAATGTTTTATAATACAAGATGATAGCGTTTTCTAATTATAATGATAGGGGGAAATAATGATGATGAAAAAAGGTCTGCTTGCGGGTGCGCTTACGGCAACCGTGCTTTTTGGCACATGTGCAGTAGATATGCCGGGTATTATTAGTCCAAAAACCGCAGAAGCTGCATCACAGCTAACTGATGGAATCGGCGGGAGGGCTTACTTGAACAGTAATGGTGCCATTCTTGTTACGAAAATCCAGCTTCCTAGCTCCACTCAGGTTTCAAACGGGACAGCCTACATCTACTCTGGTTTTAGCGGAGGCACAGAATCCGATATTGGGCTTCAGTACAGTGATAAATATAATGTATGGAAACCATATATGAAAGTTGGTTCAAAAGGACAGGATCAGGTTCAGTACCTCGAAGGAGGAAGCCAATTCACGAATACGAAAGGCTTCCGTCCCGGCAGCACCGTACAACTTACCATCTACAAAAACCTTAACGGCAATACCCGCGCTACATACTGGGGCACGAACAATGCCGGATACAACGGCCGTCTCATCTCAGAAATCAGCAAAACAAATGTCGGCTCCATCTCAAAATGGAAAGCGCTCGCTACAGTTGCAACAACAGGTTCACGCCAATCTATCAAATCAAATTTTTCAACATCTTTTACAAACATCACCATCGACAACAAAGCAATAACACCTGTAATTGATACACAAGACTTCGCTAAAGTAACAGTCTCAGGCAACAGTGTCAGTTTATCCGTTGTGAAAAATTAAAACATGTTAAACATACAATGCGTTAGGCTATTGAGAAGCTCTCGATAGTCTTAAAGGGGGCTTAACATGCCCCTTTTTTCATTTCAATTTAACTTTCAGTTAGCTTCGGTACATGCCGTCTATCTCCGTCTTTTATCTGGGTGAAGTAAAGGCAGCTTGCCCCTTCTGAACCTATTCCATTTGCTCAACGCAAAAGGTGTGCATCACTGTCTTAAAAATGTTAAAACAAATGGCAGATGGTGCACTTTATTTTTAGATGAGGCATGCTTACGCTCGATATGCAAGTCAAATGATTAAGGGTCTGCAAGAGAGAGAAGTTTTGGGTGTACTTTCATAAAAAAGGGATGTCTTCATATAGCTCGATTGCATCAGGAAGATTAACCAGCGATTGGCCGAGAACAACACATCACTTTGAAACGGATTCATTCCAAAATGATAAGTATGATCCAATAACTAATAAAGATCAGTTAGCAGTCCAGCCTTAAAAATATTTTTACATCAATTAAACTAGCATCACTATCGAATAAGCTCGATCTGCATATCATGTACTATCCTCTTTTAAGGAAGGTGATGTTATGAGGTCATTTCCATTAATTGTAGTTCTATTCATCCTATTAATCATCGTTGGGACATCTTTCTTTGGTGGCTATTAAGAACACACCTTACCTCATATCCATCAGACGCCATAAGAAATCTTTATGGCGTCTGTTTTTTATTAGATTTAAACAAAACCATTAAAGTGGGGCCATGCAAACACACCTATGGAGATTACTGCCACGACTTCTTTGTGAGGGAAATATTCTTCCCTTTATGGACTATTGTCGATCAAAAGAGAAAGTTGAAATGCATTTTTATGGTGAGATGAATCGAGGCTTAGACATATAAAAAACCGCAAAGCTTTCTTGAAGAAGCTTTGCGGTTTTTGGGTCTCTTTTTTGCTTCATATAAGCCAATAGATTTCAAGCGTAATCCACTGCCATACATCCAATGATTTTTTATTTTGAAATAGGTTTCTTCTACTCTTCCTGTGAGATGAACTCAAGGTATGCCACGTCACAATAATGTGGCGGATCCTGAGTGGTCTCAATCAGTTTTTCCCCATTCTATCAATTCTCCACAGAAAAAATGGCTATGGCAGAACAACTTTATTTTAAAAGAACACCATACTTCATAGTAATCATCATTTAATGAGCCATCATCTCATGGGCAATATCGTGTCCATCCATTTTTGACGGGTAGTAGGTAGGCCAGTTTTTGACTTCATCAAGTAAAGCTTCACGGTCGTCCCCCCAATAGAGATGATAATGACTAGCTTTAGTCGGGTAAATACTATGATCACTAAACTGAATATACTGAGGCAGCCCTTCTGCTTTTTTAGCTAGTTTGAATATGTATCTTACCCCTCTATTACCCGCATCATAGGTTAGAATTTCGTATCCGTCATACGTATACTTACCAGAATATTCTTTTCCATTTTTGAAGAACGTTACAGTATCTTTCCGGATTACAATACGGTCAACATCTGTTTGATAGCCTTTTTTATAATACTCTTTATATTCTTCAGCTGTCTTGTCCCCTTCGTGTTCTGATTTATATGAAAACACTTCGTCAAGAGTACCATCTTGCAGGTATGGATATACAGATTGCCAATCTCCTTCCCAATCAGAAAGTAAGCGATCCTTTACTTGGCTATTTTTAAAATAGCCTTCATATATTTTTTCTGTTTCTTCATCATGCGCATGACTATGATCGTGAGAATGTTCGTGTGTATGACTGTCAGATGTTTGCTCTTGCGTTTTGGAAGAGTCTTCTTCAACTGCTGAGGATGATGTTGTTTTATTAGACTCACCTGCAGAAGAACCGGAAGTCTGACATCCTGCCAAAACTAGTAATGAACCAATCGTTAATATGCCTAGCGGCTTTGAAAATAAAATGTTCATTCCAACACTCCTTTTTTATTAAATCGAAAACGTTACGATTTATATTATACATACATCTCTTGCAAACATCAAAGGGAAAATGCTCTTCATGCGGATGGCCTATTTTAAAGGAATAACTGACTTTGTTCATCAGTTATTCCTTTAAAATACGAAAGTCTACGATATTTCCATATCGATCCGCTTCAATATGACAGCACCCCTCAAGCAGCTGTTTTAATTTTCTCCGTCCGCGTTGTACCCTTGATTTTGCTCCCGAGTAAGAAATGCCGAGCTTTTCACTCAACTCTTTTTGTGATAACCCCTGGAATTCAGTTAACTCGAGCGCCTCTCGATACTTTTCAGGCAACCGTTTGATGGTCGATCGAATACACACAGTTGCTTCCTTGGTGAAATTTTCTTCCTCTGCACTGTCATTAAAATGTAGAACATCAGGCAATATTTCGCTTGTTTTTTTTGTACGGTAAAAATCAATAATCGTATTTCTAGTGATCCGATAAATCCAGCTGTCGATCTTTTGTTCATCGATCAGATTTGGGAGATGCACTTGTATTTTCATAAATACGATTTGCAAGAGGTCATCAACGATAGATTGATCGTTAACCCTATGTGAAATATATGTTTTTAACGGCTGATGAAATTGATCCCATAGATCCTCTATATTCATTTGAAAAAACCTCCTATAATTTTGCGTCTGCTTTACATTTGCTTCGTCTTTTTAATCGTAACAAAGAGCGAAACAATTGTTGAATCAATTGTATTGCAGCTGTTGCAAAAAATAATGATAAAGGAGAGGTTTGTTGTGGAGTATACCTATTTAGGGAGAACAGGATTGCGGGTGAGCCGTTTATGTTTAGGCACGATGAATTTTGGAGTTGATACAGACGAAAAGACTGCGTTCCGTATCATGGATGAAGCGCTTGATAACGGCATTCAATTTTTTGATACTGCCAATATTTACGGCTGGGGCAAAAACGCAGGATTGACAGAGAGCATCATTGGAAAATGGTTTGCACAAGGAGGACAGCGCCGCGAGAAAGTTGTTCTGGCGACAAAAGTATATGAACCGATTTCTGATCCGAATGACGGACCAAATGATATGAGGGGCTTGTCTCTATACAAAATCAGACGTCATCTGGAAGGATCACTGAAGCGGCTTCAGACAGATCATATCGAATTGTACCAAATGCATCATATCGATAGGCGGACACCGTGGGATGAGATATGGGAAGCTTTTGAGACTCAGGTTCGCTCCGGCAAAGTAGACTATATTGGATCCAGTAATTTTGCAGGCTGGCATTTAGTTAAAGCGCAAGCTGAAGCTGAAAAACGACGATTCATGGGACTTGTCACTGAACAGCATAAGTATAGTTTATTAGAACGAACAGCTGAGATGGAAGTGCTGCCGGCTGCACGGGATCTTGGTTTAGGAGTAGTGGCGTGGAGTCCCCTTGCAGGAGGGCTTCTTGGCGGGAAGGCATTGAAAAGCAATGCCGGAATTCGTACAGCAAAAAGAGCAGATTTAATTAAAAAACATCGTTTGCAACTCGAGAAATTTTCAGATTTATGCAAAGAACTAGGAGAAAAAGAAGCAAATGTGGCTTTGGCATGGGTGCTGGCAAATCCAGTTTTAACTGCGCCGATCATCGGACCACGAACGGTTGAGCAGCTGCGTGATACGATAAAAGCCGTTGAAATCAGTCTGGATAAGGAGATTCTCCGCATGTTAAATGATATCTTTCCCGGACCTGGAGGAGAGACACCTGAGGCATACGCCTGGTGATACATTCATTACTCAATACTGACATTTTTCTTAAATATTTATACTGAACTATCATATTAGGAAAGACAAGAGCTTGTTTGTCTCTTGTCTTTTCCACATCATGCTGAAAATGCTGGCTAAACATCGACAAAAACGCTGCCGCTTCTAAAAAAGAACCCTAAACAATAGAGTACTGGAAAGACAACTGACTTGATCAGCTTGGGACCCCTTTCAGCTGTATTTAAATCAATCAAACTAATGATTCATTGGCAGTCTAAATATTATTATTGTTTCTTTACAAAATAGTAATAGCCCCTGTAATTATTGCTAACAACGTAATAACTAATGATGTAATTACAGCCCACTTAACGGCAAACCTTTGAAATGATCCCAAGTCAATTTTAAGCATGCTTACTAACAGTAGTGTTGACGCAACTAATGGACTCATCAGATGAACCGGCTGCCCCATTATAGAAGCCCTTGCTATTTCTACTGGTTCTATACCATATGCTGAGGCAGCTTCTGCAAAGATAGGTACCATACCAAAGTAATATGCATCATTTGATAAAACAAAAGTAAACGGAATGCTAGTGAGTGCTACAATAATGGGGAAAAACTCTCCCATTGATGAGGGGATGATGGATACCAATGATCCTGCTATGGCATCCACCATCTTTGTCCCGGATAATATACCAGCAAATACTCCTGCTGAAAATACCAATAATACCACGGTTATGGCATTACCAGAATGCTCGGCGATTCGCTCCTTCTGCATTTTTACATTCGGATAATTTATAGTAAGGGCAAGAACAAAACCAATTAAAAATAAAACTGACGGATGCTTAGTTCCAAGCACAATAAACACCATTATACTTATAACGAGGAATAAATTAAGATATATTAAGCGTGGCCTTTTCAATTGTTCGCTCTCCAAAGTAGCAGCCATATAAGATTGAGAGCTGTCCTTTGTTATATGTCTAGGCTCTAATTGAACGATGCCTATTCGATTCCTCTCTTTCCTTCCCATTAGAAAAGCCAGAAATATCACACAAGCAATACCTCCAAGCATGGTCGGAAGTAATGGCACAAAGAAATCTGAAGGATCCAAACCCAGCACTGAAATCGCTCTTGTAGCTGGTCCGCCCCATGGAGTCATTCCGCTAACGATACTCAACGACAGCATTGCTAATGTCGCCATAACCATGGGATTCATACCAATTCTTTTATACAAAGGTAACATTGCTGAGACTGTTATCATATAGGTTGTTGTACCGTCCCCATCTAAAGCGATAAGCATTGCCAAGACGGCAGACCCTATCGCTATTTTCACAGGGTCTCCCTTTACTATAGATAAAATTTTTTCTATTAGCGGATCAAATAAACCTGCATCAATTAAAATTCCGAAAAAAAGAATAGCAAACAATAGCAATGCCGCTGAACTTGCAACTGTTTGAATTCCTTCTAAAATCATGTCGCCAATATCCTTACCAAAACCTCCAATAAGAGCAAAAACAATGGGAGTGATGGTCAAGGCAACAATTGGCGAGACTTTCTTTGTCATTATTAATATTGTAAAAACAGTTACCATCGAAAAACCTAAAATAGTAAGCATATTACACCTCCAAGAATACGCTTTCAAATGACTTTTGATTAACATATCTTATACGGTGTAATAAGTTAAATAAATATTTTTTTACTGTGTTCCAAAAAAAATTCTATCATAACTTTAAATGGTTACCATTTGTTCACCCTTTAAAAAATCAATGAATGCTTTAACGAGTTTGATTCCTAATGATTTTTGATCGTACATTAGCCAAGTATCTCTCATTAGAGGCTTACCCTTAGCATTATACAGTTCCATTGTGTACAAATGATCAGATTCCTGCAGGCAAATTTCTGGTGCTATGGAGTAACCAAGACCATGCTTTACCATCTCTTTGCAAGTCTCTTGTCGATCCACTTCCATTGCAATAATGGGGGCTTGTTTTAGATTCGTATGCATCCAATCTTCTATAATCGTTTTTAAAGAAGCATCAGTTTTATATTTGATAAAAGGTAAAAAAGGAAGCTGCTCTATCGTTATTGGTTTTTTTGAGATGATATGTAATTTTTCCCGTGTCAGCCGTTCCTCCACCCCTTTCCAGCGATGGCTTCCTCTCAGTATACCGACTTGTACAATACCAGCATCTAATAATTTCATGACATCTGTGCTCCAGCCTGTTTGTACACTATATTGGACATTAGGATACATAGTGGAAAATTCCCTTAATAACTTAGGGAGCTTATATTGAGCGAAATTGCTTGATACCCCCAGCCTTAGATGTCCTTGCACCTCTTTGCTTAGATTAGAGATATGATCTTTGGTATCTTGAAGTTCCTGTAGCATTCTTCTTGCATAAGCAACCAAGTGTTCTCCTTCCGCAGTAAAGGTAATTCCTTTATGCCTTTTGGTGAATAATTCAATTCCGAAAATCTCCTCAATCTTATTCAACCGATAAGTGATGGAAGGCTGTGATGTAAATAATCGTTCTGCTGTTTTTGTTACACTTTGTTCTTCGTGAAGAATTTTCAATAAAATCCAATCTTTCTCATCCATTTTCATCTTCCTTTCTAGTCCTTCTTTCACAATTATAAAAGTTTTTTTATTGAATATTAAGAAAACTTATATTTTATTTTTATTTTTTTACCTTCTACACTAAAAAACATAAAAAATACTACCTTTAAGATGAGGATGATGACGATGGTCAAGACGAATGTAACAATCATGAGAGGCGGAACAAGCAAAGGCGTTTTTTTCCATGAATCAGCCATGCCTAACAATAAAAACGAATGGGAGCCCTTTTTGCTTGATGTCATGGGAAGTCCTGATAAAAGACAAATAGATGGTTTGGGTGGCGGTAATTCCCTTACTAGTAAAGTGGCAATAATAAAGAAAGCATATACTTCGGATATTGATGTTCACTATACTTTCGGTCAAGTCAGCATTTCGGAAGAAAAGGTGGACTTTAAGGGGAACTGCGGAAATATCTCCGCTGCTGTTGGTCCATTCGCTATTGAAGAAGGACTTGTAAAAGCGACAGAACCAATGACTGCGGTAAGGATACTGAATACCAATACGAATAAAATGATCATTGCGGAAGTGCAAGTGGAAGACGGTCAGGTCAAGTATGACGGAGATGTTACTATATCTGGAGTACCTGGATCTGGATCTCCAATCTATTTAAACTTTCATGATGCCGCTGGTTCAGTTACCGGTCATTTATTGCCTACTGGAAATAGTTCAGAGTTTTTAGATACAAGTCAAGGCCAAATAGAGGTGTCTATTATCGACTATGCAAATCCATTAGTTTTTGTGGAAGCGAGCAGTATTGGTCTGAATGGAACGGAACTTGCAGAAGAATTTACTGATCTACAGTTGGCTCAATTTGAAGAATTAAGATCTATTGCTGCAGAGAAATGCGGCTTTGCCAGTCGATTTTCAGCTACAAAGTTATCACCGGCTGTCCCCAAACTGGCTATAGTAGCAAAACCAGAGAAATATAAAGATAGTACAGGTGCTTGGCATTCAAGCGTTGAGATGGACTTACACATCAGGATGATGTCCATGCAAATGCCTCATCAAGCACTAGCTGTCACTGGGGCGATATGTACAACAAGAGCACTTTCAGTGGATGGTACAATCCCTGCAAGAATAGCAAAAATTCATTCTACAAATGTTCGGATAGCTCATTCTTCTGGTATCATCGAAACAATGTTGGAGCCCACTGGTATAAAGATCGTCCGTACCGCACGACGTATTATGGACGGAACAGTTTATACACATGGTGACTATCATATGATGTAGGTGGACTGTGCAAAAAGCCTCCCCCTTTCCATCGTTAATAGATGGATTGAATGCGCCTTCTTGCACAGATCCATTGTAATCCGGCATGGCTTTAAAAAAAGCCTCTATATTGTTATTGTTTTACATGAAATCGCCAATGTCCTTTAAGGTATCTGCCTCAAGCCTGACCTAATCATTATAGAGAATTGAATACTTTTTACTGCAAATAAAAAGATACCAACATACATCATTGGTATCTTTTAGATTGAGTTCAATCCGCAGCGGTTTCTTTTCCTTACTGCTTATTTGATTATGAAATTACCGTACTCGTTTGAACGAACATGAATCGGTCCGTTTAAATTGTAGTTGTTCTCCTTGGCGATAGATCGAAGCACGTCCACACGGGCAACTGATTCTCTCCATTCGTCACGGGTTTCATGATTGGCCGGATTCATCAGATCGTCATAGCGTACGTCCAAGAATTTATTTAACCACTTCTTCTCGTCTATTCCGTCTTTAGGTGATCCGCCCGCTTTTTTGTTCGTACGTTTAATCAAGGCATAAAAAGAGTCAGGGTCATCACCATCGCCATGTTGAATAACCGTATCGTACATCACAGCTCTAGCCAATGCTGTTTTTAGTCCGGCATTGTCCGATCGTTTCATAGCAGGCTGATAATACAAATGGTCATTTACTTCGTCTTGAGCGGCGCGAAATTCCTTATCATTTGCAAGCGACTTCCAGGCAGAGGCGAATCCCTTGAGATTGCTTGTATCATCGCTTTCTTCCTTGGCCAGACGGCGCAATTCAGGCAGATACTTTTTCAGTTTGTTATTCGGAACTGCCTTTGTGTATACTTCCACTACTTCCAATGCATCCCCGGTAGCCGTTGTAAAGCCTGCCCGTCCGCATGTATAGCCTCGCCCGTCATCCAATCGCTCTACATATCCATATTGGATCTCCGTTGTGCCGTTTTCAAAGATACTTGTCAGCTGTTCCGCCCGGCGCTTTTGATCTTTATTCAGTCCCGCCGCAAAAACCGTTTCGCTCATCATCAGGGTAAAAAACATGGTGAAAACAAGTAATGAGATCGCTGCTTTTTGCATACTGATTTTCATTGCACTTCCCCTTTCTAAATATTGTAAATACAGACTCAGTATACATGAAGAGACTGCCCTATTGTTGAAAATACATCAATTTGTCAATATTTTGAATCTAAAGTAATATAGCTTGAATCTTACTCTTTTCATTGCCAATCAGCCTTAGCCCCTCTCACTGGGAAGGTCCCTTGATTTTCATACTGCTTCAACTTTCATTAACAAGATGCCATAAGGCTTTACTCTATTTTATAATGGAAGTGATCATCGAAAATCGTTAGGGAGGTGATATAAATGGCAAGCAAGATGAGAATGCCAGATTCCGCAACGTCCCATGCAAAGCCTATTATTGGGAAGGCGATACTTTGCATGGGGTAGACTTTCTAAAAGATCGCCCTAGTAAGCTTTTCTGATATAGTGGCTTTGCACCTTATTTAACATAAAAAATAAGGAGCTGGCAGAAATGGCATATGTAAAAGCAACCGCTATTTTACCTGAAAAGCTGATATCGGAAATTCAAAAGTATGTTCAAGGAAAAACAATATATATCCCTAAATCTGAATCCTCTCATCAAAAATGGGGTGCGTGTTCAGGAACAAGAAAGCTGATCGATGACAGAAACGCTTCTATTAAAAAAGCATTTAAAAACGGCAAAACCATTCATAATTTATCTGATGAATATCACCTCTCTATTGAAACAATAAAAAAAATTGTCTACTCTAAATAAACAAAACGGAAGCACTGATGAAATATAATCAGTGCTTTTTTTATGGCGAGTTTGTTTCTTAGTTATTTCCTGCATATGAACATTTTGGCCAATTGTGTAAAGTTAAAGGAGATGAGAAGAAAGGAAGGTCCTACAAATGACGATAAACAATGGAACGTTGCAAGTACCTGGAGCGAACATCCACTATAAAGTGCGTGGCTCAGGTCCCATCATTCTTTTGGTCCACGGCGGAGGCGGTGATGCCGACAAGTTCCATCATATTGCCAATCATCTGGCTAACAGGTACACGGTTGTTACTTATGATCGCCGCGGCCATTCCCGCAGCAATCTCGCCAATCAGATTGAGGATTACCGTGTGGAAACACACAGTGACGATGCTCACCGTCTTCTAGCCAAAATCACCAATAAGCCGGCATACGTATTTGGAAGCAGCTCCGGGGCTGTTATCGGGCTTGATCTGTGCATACGCCATCCCGAACAAGTACATGTCATGATCCCACACGAACCAATCTTATTGCAGCTTCTGCATGGAAATGAGCTGAAACAAGCCGAGCAATTTATGGAAGACCTTAAGAAAAATCATCGAAGTGAAGTCATTAAGTTAATGTCAAGATTAGAGACAGACGAACAATCAAAGGCTGTGCTGACAAAGCGGCTTCTCGGCAATTCAACGTATTTCACTGAGTATGAAATTCAAGGAATTCTCAACTATACATTAGATTTCGAAGCATTAAAAACTATGTTTACATCTTCACCGATGAAGGTACTCCCAGCTGGCGGAAGTGCTTCTCGGGAGCTTTTTCCTTATCGTTGCGCGAACGCCCTAGCGGAACAATTGAAAACAGAATTGGTTGAATTCCCCGGAAATCATACGGGGTACACAATATACCATAAAGAATTTTCTGAGAGGTTACACGACATGTTAGAAAAAGAAAAGAAACATACGTGTTAAGGATTCATTAAAATTTTCATAATAGGACAGGTAAAACTAACTATGGAATTAGAGAAGATTTCACGAAGCGTAAAAAGAACTTTTCACTAACGAGAACGCAATGTGAGATGTTTAACCAAAGTGATATTAGGAATATCATCGAAAAATAGGTTTGTACATTACGTTCTCCTATTGATTATTTCCTATCTTAATTCCGTATTTATACCATTAGATACAACTCTAAAGCGGCTCGTTATTTTGTCCTCAACAACAACCAGTGTCTAACATCATGAATCTCTTTTGAAAATCACCACAAATGCAGGTATGGAAGACTTCATCGCAACAAAAACCATACCAACAACAATAGTTGGTATGGTTCGTCCTAGATAGGCCCTTAAGAAGAGATTCTATTGTACGGAGTATTTAGCTAATTGCATTTGTAACCGACAGGGCCGTCTGATCCTGTGTACACATATGTGTCAGACACATATCCAATATTCACGACACCCCGGGAATCTTTCCACTGGATTTGGTCCCAGATATTACTCGTTCCATACTTCCCTGTAACAGTCGTTCCATAAGCATAACAATAATAAGGAACACGGGAGCCGCTCGGAATGGAAAGCATAATAGGATAATTTGTACCAGGACCGCTGCGCATATTGACAGGCGCACCGCTGCTTGTTGAGACAGTAAAGTACTGAACGGCAAGTGCCTGACTGGAAAAAATGAATAATGATGCAATCATAACGGTTAACATACTCAGCATTTTCAGTTTAGTCAATGTCATCCCTCTTTCTTCAATTCCTTCATTTTAAGAAACGATAGAACATATGCTACCAGCTGCATTTAGGAACAACCGGACCGTCTGAGCCTGTATACATATATGTATCAGAGACAAATCCAGGAACGATCTCCCCGCTGGCAAGCGTCCGCTCTGTGTAATTCCAAATATTGCTCGTTCCATACTTTCCAGTTACAGTTGTACCGGTTTTGTAGCAATAGATCGGGATGCGGGTTCCGCTCGGAATGGTCGTTACAATTCCCCAACTTGTACCTGGGCCGCTGCGCATGTTGACAGGAGCACCGCTGCTTGTTGAAACCGTATAATACTGAGCCGCAAGTGCATGGCTAGAAAAAATGAACACAGATGCAATCATCACCGTTAGCATACTTAGCCTCTTTAACTTATTCACCTTATACCCTCCCCTTATAAATGCCGTACGTTTGACTTTCTTACATCCAGTTAAGGATTTACTTTCAGATACCATGCCCCCTCCCCTCCCATATATTTATCAATGTACCATAAACTAGATCTTTCAAAAGTGGAATTATTCCTATGTTTTCGACAATTAAGGATACAAAATAAATGGTAGTCAGGCTTGATATTGATGGTGTGTTACATTTGGCTCTTAATCATTTGTCCAGTCGGTAATCACGATTGACAATCAGGAAAAAGGACATGGATCAAGCGGCTTCGTTTCCACCAATTAACTCAATCAGTGTACTGCTTCCTTGTATCCACGCTTCTTCTCGATTCATAGATACTCCACCTTTTTCACCAATCAAAAACGGACACCATACAAATCAGCGTAAATGCTGCAAGTTCAGTGTCCGCAACCTATTATGACTTTGCTTTCTTTTACCAGGGCGTATAAAAATGATTAGGTACGTTATCAAACGTTATTCTATGATTTTGCGAGTCGAAAAATCATAACATTTTATATATTTCAATCAGATTATGATCTGGATCTCTGAAGTGAGCAACTCGGGCACTCCATTCCTTGCGATCATGCGGTTTATTCTCACATTTAACTCCTTTTTCGTGTAAATCGTCATACGTTTTATCAACATCTTCTACCTTAAACTGAAGCAAAAATTTTGATTGAGCTTCTCCTTCCAAGGACTTTTTTTCCTCTCCAACGATTTCAGCCATCGTTTCTCGAGATAAAAGCTCTATTTTCGTTTCCCCATTATCAAAGAGTGCATATTCCATTTCATTCTCTAACCAACTTATTGGAAGTCCTAATGAATCTTTATAAAACTCGACGCTTTTCTTAAAATCATTCACCAACAGTCTAATTTGTAACAGCTTCATATCGAGTGCCTCCTATAAAACCATACTTTTACTGGTCATCCAATTTAATGATACCAAAGAAACCTGACAGCCCTATGTCAAGTTTCCATAAATAAATTTCCACACTTCACCCTTATTTCAGATTTAAGTGCAGTTTAGTCCATGTCATAAGAACGAGCAAAAACAGCGATTCTTAAAACAAAAAATGATACCGAGTGTATTTTCTGTATGCTTCAACTTCATTTCGGGAAATGTAACGTTGATAAAAGGAGGTTACATCAATATGGATCATCAAACATTGGCAGCTCATGAGGCTGTTGACTTACATGAAATCGTGAACTTTAAAACACTTTGTATAGCGAAATCAAAGTTAATGCAAGGGCTTGTGTTTGACCAAGAACTGAAGGACTTGATGGAAAAAGATGTACAGCAATCCATTCAAGACCTTACTGAATTACAAGCGGTTTATGAGCGTGCCTCATTTCAGGCCCCTGTCCCTCAAAGCCGCCCAACGCCAATCATCAATTGAAAGGAAGGTAAGCCTCTTTGAATAATGATCATTTAGACCCCATTAATTCGCTGAATGTGCCTGAACTAGCAGACACTACATTCGCGATGGATTTTCTTATACGAGCTAAGGAAGGCGTAAGGAATACTGCTGTAGCTTTGACAGAAACCGCTTCACCAGATGTAAGAGCACTGCTTCGGAAACAGCTGATGCAAGGAATTGCGATGCACCAAGAGATTACGGAACTGATGATCAGCAAAAAGTGGTTCCATCCATATGAGCTGAGCGAACAGTATAAGCTGGATCAGCTCTCTGCAAAAAACACGATCATGGTCGGCAATATGAACCTCTTTCCTGATGAAACAAATCGCAAAGGGATGTTTGACCGGACACCTGATGAACACTAACACTGGAGGTTTTACAGCATGAAGGCAGTAACGTATCAAGGCATTAAAAATGTTGTTGTCAAAGATGTCCCCGATCCAAAGATTGAAAAATCCGATGACATGATTATCAAAGTCACCAGTACAGCCATTTGCGGATCAGATTTACACTTAATCCATGGATTGATTCCTAATCTCCATGAAGACTATGTCATCGGCCATGAACCGATGGGAATTGTTGAAGAAGTTGGGCCAGGGGTTACAAAGGTCAAAAAAGGTGACCGCGTCATTATCCCTTTTACGATCGCCTGCGGTGAATGTTTTTTTTGTAAAAACCAACTGGAAAGCCAATGTGATCAGTCTAATGACAATGGGGAAATGGGTGCTTATTTCGGCTATTCAGGGCAAACTGGCGGTTATCCAGGCGGGCAAGCGGAATATTTAAGAGTGCCGTTTGCGAATTTTACCCATTTTAAAATCCCTGAATCTTGTGAGGAACCCGATGAGAAATTAAGCGTGATTGCCGATGCCATGACCACCGGCTTTTGGAGTGTGGATAATGCCGGCGTAAAAAAAGGCGATACAGTTATCGTTCTCGGCTGCGGACCAGTCGGCCTGTTTGCTCAAAAGTTTTGTTGGCTAAAAGGCGCAAAACGCGTCATAGCAGTTGACTATGTAAACTATCGCTTACAGCATGCGAAACGTACAAACAAAGTAGAAATCGTTAATTTTGAAGACCATGAGAATACAGGGAATTATTTAAAGGAAATCACGAAAGGCGGAGCGGATGTAGTCATTGACGCTGTTGGGATGGATGGTAAAATGAGCGATCTCGAGTTCCTTGCCAGCGGATTAAAGCTTCATGGCGGAACAATGAGTGCATTGGTCATTGCCTCTCAAGCTGTTCGCAAAGGAGGAACCATACAAATTACAGGTGTGTACGGAGGCAGATATAACGGTTTTCCGTTAGGAGATATTATGCAGCGAAACGTCAATATACGCTCTGGCCAGGCTCCGGTGATCCACTATATGCCGTACATGTTTGAACTAGTATCGACAGGCAAAATTGATCCGGGAGATGTTGTCAGCCATGTCCTGCCGCTTAGTGAAGCTAAGCATGGCTATGACATTTTTGATTCAAAAATGGATGATTGTATCAAAGTTGTGTTAAAGCCTTAAAAAACGGAGGTTACAGAAATGGAATACGCCTTACACGAAATGCTTGAGGTTCAGGAAATGACTTCATTTAAGACACTTTGTTTGACGAAATCTAAAACAATGAAAGCACTGGTATCTGATCCGAAGCTGAAAGAAATCATGCAGCAAGATGTTGACATCACCACACGCCAGCTGCAGGAATTTGCCTCTATTTTATCTAATGCAAAGCACGAATGAGGAGATGAATAAATCATGAATCCTATCATAGAATATCTGACCGGCATGAATGTTCTAACAGACCAAATCATTGCTATGGACTTATTAATTTCAGCAAAAAACGGAGTCAGAAATTATGCGATGGCAGCCACTGAAGCCGGAACGCCTGAAGTAAAAGAAGTCCTTATCCGCCATTTGGAAGAAGCACTCGATATGCACGAACAACTCTCAAGCTATATGATGGAAAAAGGCTGGTACCATCCTTGGAACCCTGACGAACAAGTCAAGCTGAATTTAAAAAATATTGATACAGCCATTCAATTGCCAACCCTTTAACATACAATGACTGATTTGCTGAGGAACAGTATTGATTGGCCACAACTGTTCCTCAGCTTCAAAATGAACACTGTTTGTTCAGGTCCTATGACTGTAAATAGATTAACCGCTTTTCTCCATCTGATCTCCGATAATGTTTGCAAATTCTCCAATCCAAATAAGGAATCGTAACCACCTCTTTTTATGCGATCTCTTGATGGAGAAAACAGGCCAGAATCAAAATCCTTCGTTTTAACCTGCCCTCTTCAAACGCAAGGAATGCTACCTTCTTTGCTCCACTGATCCGTGAAGACTTTCCGTTTTAGGCCTGCTTTTGAGCTTTGCCTCGTTTTCGCGCAATTTCCCATCATAATCTTTAATTTTTGTGTCTAATCTTTTAATTGTTTCATCAATTTCTTTCCGCTTCTCTATCAGCCGCTGTCGTTCGTCAGCCAGGATATTTTTTCGAGCTTCTACTGTACGGTCACCTTCGGTAAATAATGTTGTATATTCAATTAGCGCTTCTATCGATAGTCCCGCATTTCGCATGCATTTAATGAATTCAATCCATTTGATATCTTCTTCATCATAGTCGCGAATGCCGCTGTCTTTCGTTTTACAGGCGGGATTAATCCTACACGTTCGTAATATCGGAGTGTTGCGGCTGTCAGGCCAAACTGCTTTGCCACCTGAGCAATATTCATGATCTTCACCTCTCTATCCTGTATGTTGTGAAGGTAACACTTAAAGTTAACTTTAAGTCAAGCTCAAACAAAGTGCTGAATCTGGGTTTATATATTCGGGACTTGCCTTAAAGCACACTTTAAACTCTATACTTCTCCATGCAATAAAAACAGTGTAGATGGAGGGATTGCTGAATGGCAAATAAACAAACTGCCGGAAGAGAACAATTAGGAGAATTTGCGCCAAAGTTTGCTGAACTTCATGATGATGTTCTATTCGGTGGCATTTGGGCAAGAGAGGAACAACTTTCACCCCGGGATCGCAGCATGATTACAGCTTCTGCATTAATTGCTGACTGTATCTCACCTTATAAATCAGGTTCATTTTAAATGGTTTTTAAAAAAACCCTTGCCTTAAAGCAGACTTTAAGGTTTATCGTTATGTTGAAGACACCATAAAACATAAATAAGTGCATGTTTTTATTTACAACACTTATGATGAAGAAAGGATAGGTTCATATGTGTAATCAACATCAAACCCGTGTATTAAGCGTGTCACATGCAAAAGCCAAATTTGAACAAACGACGATTGAGCGAAGAGAATTACGGCCGCACGATGTCTTAATCGATATTAAATTCAGCGGTATTTGCCATTCAGACATTCATAGTGCTTTTGATGAATGGGGCGGTGGCATCTTCCCAATGGTGCCAGGACATGAAATAGCCGGTGTCGTAACAGCCGTTGGAGCAGAAGTCACCAAATTTGCTGTCGGGGACCGCGTTGGTGTCGGCTGTTTTGTTGACTCATGCGGAGAATGCGAATACTGTCTAAACGGAGAGGAACAGTTCTGCACGAAAGGTGTTGTTCAAACGTATAACTCAGTAGACTACGACGGAAACCCCACTTATGGCGGGTACAGCCAAAAAATCGTTGTCACTGACAGATTTGTTGTTCGCATTCCAGACCGTTTGGAAATGGATGTTGCCAGTCCGCTGTTGTGTGCAGGTATCACAACGTATTCCCCGTTGAAACACTGGAATGTTGGCCCTGGTAAAAAGGTTGCGATTGTAGGCGTGGGTGGCCTTGGACATTTGGCGATTCAATTTGCACATGCGATGGGTGCAGAGGTAACCGTTCTGAGCCGCTCCATGAATAAGAAAGAGGAAGCTCTGGAACTCGGGGCAAATCATTACTTTGCAACAAGTGACCCAGCCACATTCACTGCATTGGCCGGGCGTTTTGACGTGATCTTAAATACGGTATCGGCAAATCTCGATGTAGATGCCTATTTATCAATGCTTCGTATAGACGGGACACTTGTAAACGTTGGAGCTCCTGCCAAGCCGGACACATACAGTGTGTTTTCCCTAATCATGGGGCGCCGCAGCATTGCAGGTTCTCTAGTCGGCGGAATTCAAGAAACTCAAGAGATGCTGGATTTCGCAGCTGAGCATGGCATCGAACCTAAAATCGAAGTCATCGGAGCTGACCAAGTGGACGAAGCATACGAACGTATCCTCCGAAGCGATGTCCGTTATCGATTTGTGATTGATATTTCCACATTGTAATAGGTTAGTCCTTATATGGGCTGAACCGCTTATAATGAAACTCACGAAAAACGATCTCGTTAAGCAAATATTTTGAAGGCCGGTCAATCTTCCTGTTATTCTATGAATAGAGAGTTATTAGGAGGGTTTTTTATGAGCAAAAAAATTGCAGTTCTTGTTACAGACCAATTCGAAGACATCGAATATACAAGTCCGGTAAAAGCATACGAAGAAGCTGGCTACAGTGTTGTGGCTATCGATTTGGAAGCCGGCAAAGAAGTTACCGGTAAGCATGGCGAGAAAGTAAAGATTGACAAAGCCATCTCTGATGTGGATGCAAGTGACTTTGATGCACTTTTAATTCCTGGGGGATTCTCTCCGGATTTGCTTCGTGCAGATGACCGTCCGGGTGAATTCGCAAAAGCATTTGTCGAAAACAAAAAACCTGTTTTCGCAATTTGCCACGGCCCGCAAGTACTGATTGATACGGATCTTCTAAAAGGCAAAGATATCACAGGCTACCGCAGCATCCGCAAAGATTTAATCAATGCCGGTGCAAACTACAAAGATGCAGAAGTAGTCGTCAGCCACAACATTGTCACAAGCAGAACACCTGATGATTTGGAAGCATTTAACCGCGAATCATTAAATTTGTTAAAATAAAACGAGAAGGCACAGACTGTTCAGGTCTGTGCCTTTTTTAACATTAAGACTCCTTCTTTACATTCTGAAAGACAGCAGTCGCGTCCCACACGTTCAAGCCAAATTGGCCTTCTGAAAATGCGGAATCATTTGCATCAATCACAAGACGATCATCTAAATAGATTTTAAAGCGATCGTCCTCGGCCTCTGTTTTCAGATGATACTTTTTATTAACGTCTATCGGTGTTTTGTATTCAGCAATGACAGAAGCAGCACCGTTCTCAAATTTAAAGAATTTCACTAGGTCATGCTTCGCATCCACATTGGCAAGGTAACCGTTTTTGGCATCTTTGTCAGAGCGAAACATTAGTGCTCCTGCCCCTCTTCCGTTTCCATCCTTAATGGTGATATCAGATTCATAAGTGAAGTCTGACCCGGATCCTGAAGACAAGATAAAGGAATCGCCGTCCGACCTCCCTTGTTTCCCCTCAATTGTGTCTGCCCATGTGCCATTTACAGTCGTCCAGCCGGTCAAATTGGACATAAAAGGTGACGTTCCCCATACCTTTTTCAAAGGGTGTATCGTTAAAGATTTTACCTTTACACCGCCATTTGCAGCATATAATTCAAGCCCTTTGCTTGATCGGTCTGGGAGAATAATATCCGTTATGACCTGCTTTCCGTCATTCCCAAATACTTCAACCGAAGAGCGGTCAACAAAAATGCGCATCTTAACCTTCCCATTTACCGGCTTCAATGGGGCTGTTTCTTTTCCGGTGTTAAAGGCCGGATTAAAGGTGTTGTTGCCCGACTCGCTCCGGTCAACGAACAATTTGGCGTTCCTTCGGTCATAGCCGACCTTCGTAAATTGATTTTCACCTGTTCGGACCTTAAAACCAAATTCAGCAGCTGAACCAGGGCTTACTTTAAATTCTGCATTTATTTCATAGGCATCTCCAGATTGCCCTGCTAACACATTATGACTTGCAGGCGATATGGTCAGATTCTTCCACTTCTTAGAGGTCCCGCGAATGGTTTCCAGCTCTTTCACTGGTGTTTGGACCACTCTAACCCCTTCGGTAAACGCTTTCAATTTTAACTCTCTTGGAATGGACGTTGCACTTCTCCATGGGGATGTCGGAACATCATTCGCATATTGCCAATTGCTCATCCACCCTAACCATAGCCGGCGGCTGTCTGTTGATGGAATATCGGACCAGGATACAGCCGCATAAAAGTCTCTGCCGTAATCCGTCCAGAGAACTTTGTTTGACGGGTTTTCATTTTTAAAATGAGTTCCATCAAAGTCCCCTACAAAATATTGCATGCCTGATCCTCCCGAGACCGCTCCGTTTCCGACACTGACCTGCATGACCCATTTCTTTTGATTCGGATTGCCGTCTACCGGAAGCTCAAATAAATCCGGGCATTCCCATACTCCCCCGTGGCTTCCTTGATCCTGTCCAAATTCACTTGCATACGTCCACTGCTTCAGATTTTTTGATGTATAAATGAGGATACGGTCACCGGCCGCAAGCACCATTACCCACTTTTTTTCTTTTTCATACCAAAAGACTTTTGGATCGCGAAAATCTTTTTTACCCGGGTTTGGAATGACAGGGTTGCCAGCGTATTTCGTCCATGTTCTTCCTTTGTCGTTGCTATAGGCAATACTTTGCACTTGATGGCCTTCCCGATCCTGTGTATAAATGGCCACAAGCGGCTTCTCTTTGCCTGTTTGAAAACCGCTTGTGTTATTTTTATCTACAACTGCGCTTCCAGAAAAGATCGTGCCTTTTTCATCCGGATACAGCGCAACAGGAAGGTGTTCCCATGTAACCAAATCTTTGCTGACGGCATGCCCCCAATGCATGGGCCCCCACTGAAGCCCGTATGGATGGTATTGATAGAACAAGTGATATTCCCCGGCATAATATACCATTCCGTTTGGGTCATTCATCCAGTTTGCCTCTGGTGTGAAGTGGTATTGAGGACGGTAATCCTCATCATAGTAGCTTGAATCGGCTGCATCTGCCGAAAATGCCATAGTCAACAGCAGGGTGAACATGATCATGACTTGAATAAGTCTCTTTTTCATTTGTTCCTTCGCTCCTCTCTTCATGTTTGAACACTTTCAAGAGAGACTGCTAAGCAAGCTGGTCCGTTTCTGGCAATTCTCCTCTGTTTCGCTGTTATCCGAATGATTTATATATGAAAAGACTGCTGCAGTTTCTCTCTTTTTCCTTCACACACCTTATGCTAAGAATCCAGCCCAATACCCGAGAATCCCGATGACAAAGATGCCGCAAATAATGAGAAGAGGATTCACCCCTTTGCGAAGCATCCATGCCACCAATAACGTTAATCCGAGAGGCAGCGCACCCGGCATAATGCTGTCTAACACATTTTGTACCGTTTGAACATCTACTTTTCCGCTTTCATCCTTAATCCTGGATACAACGATTGGAATGTTGATGGTGGTCCATTTGGACACGAGAGCCCCCATAACAAATAATCCGAGAATCGAAGCGCCCTCTGTAAGCTTTTGAATGCGATTCCCCGCTAAATCCTGAAGAATCTCCATTCCTTTCACATAGCCATACTTTAATCCATAATATTTTGTGCTTAATCTTATGGCATTCAGCAAGAAAAAGAATAGCAAAGGGCCGGCAATGTTTCCTCCTAAAGCAAGGGAGGCTCCTAGCGCAGCTAAGACAGGACGAATCGTTCCCCAGAAAATTGGGTCGCCTACGCCCGCTATTGGTCCCATCAAACCAATTTTCATTCCGCTTATCGCTTTTCCGTCAATTCCTTTATTGTTCGCCATTTCTTCTTCCATGGCTGCCGTCACACCAAATATAGGCGCTGTCAGCCACGGATGTGTATTAAACCATTCCAAATGCCGCTGCAAGGCTTCGTTTCTTTTCGCTCCGGGACCGTACAATTTTTTGATCGCCGGTATCATGACATAACAATATCCCATTGCCTGCACACGTTCGAAGTTAAAGGAACCGAGTAAAAAATTTGAACGAATAAACATGCTGAAAATTTCTTTCTTCGTTAATCGTTTTTCTTTCTCCATTTTTTCTTCCCCCCTCATCGTTTAGGCATCAAGATCATCATCGTCATCATAAACAGCAACACTGCCACTGTCTGATGCGGCCGCGACTGCTCCGTGAGCGCTTTGTTTTTGCATCACCTGCTGGTATAAAAGCGCCAGACAGAGACCAAGGGCTCCAAATCCCACTAAGTTAAAATCGGTAAACGCCGCTAATAAGAAACCAATATAGAAAAATGGCTTTAAATAAGGAATATTCATCATATTGATCACCATGGCATACCCGACAACCACAATAATGCCTCCGCCTATTTGCAGTCCTTTTGTAATGACATCGGGAATATTTCCCAGGAACGCCTGAACAGCGCTGACACTAATTAAAGCAACAATCAATGTAGGAATCATGACGCGCAAAGCTTGAAACACCATCGCGGTAATATGCATAATTTCAATTCCTTTTATATTTCCCGCTTTCGCATATTGATCAGCGCGGTGGATGAAAAAGACAGTGATCGTCCGAACAAAAATCGTCAGCGCCTGACCCGCAGCTGCTAAAGCAACAGCGACAGCAATCCCTTCGCCAATTCCTTGATCAGCGGTAATAACTAAAATGGTTGAGATGACAGAGGCGATCGCTGTATCAGGTGCCATGGCAAGCCCGACGTTCATCCAGCCGAGCGCCATCAGCTCCAGTGTGCCTCCAAGAATAATTCCCGTTTTTAAGTCCCCGAGCACCAAGCCAACCAACGTACAGGCCACAAGCGGACGGTGTGTCTGCCCTTCATCCAATACACTTGCGATTCCGGTGATTGCTGCAATGATTAACAACAAAATAATTTGTAATGAAGACATATTCTCATCCCCTTGATTATTTTGTTACGTTCCGTAAAATCTGTACAAAATCCTCACTGGCATCTGAAGGCAGCTGCCTCAATTCCAGTTTCACGCCCTTGTCACTTAATGTTTCAAATGCCTTTATATCTTGTTCTGTGACACTGACTGATTTTGTGATTTGCCTGCGGTGATTTTCAAAACGCATTCCCCCGACGTTTACGGTTTTGATCGGTACACCTGCTTCTATAAGAGATACAATATCGGACGGATTTTCAAACAAGAGCATTGCCGTTACCCCTTCGTAGCGCGGACTATGAAATGCTTTTGCCATTTTAGAAACCGAGACGGCACTCGCCTTTACATTTGAAGGCGCAACAGAAAGGATCAGCGTTTTTCTCATTTCGTCCTGAGCAATATCGTCGGAGACAACGATGATTCGGTCGGCTGCATGGACTTTTATCCACCTTGTCAGGATTTGGCCGTGAATAAAGCGGTCATCAATTCTTGCTAACACAATGTTCATCATAATTCATCCTCTCTTGTATCTTGATTGGCTGTTTTTACTTTTTCTAAATGTTCACTGCACACTTGAAAGCTTTGCTGACTCATTGCTTTTAAGTTGTTCAGCAAATCTTTGAGAGCCAGATGTTCTCTCAGGCTTAATACCTCCAGCAGAATCGGCAGGTTTACGCCGGCTGCCATATCCATTCTTTGATCCTCAGCAATAAAGGAAGCTGCCGCGTTATATGGCGTCCCTCCAAAAATATCGACTAAAAAAAGCACTTCATGTTCTTCCGGGATATCCTTGAGCGCCTGATGATATTTTTCTTGCAGCGTTTGTATTCCTTCCCCTTTAAAAAACGGCACTGCAATCAGGTTATTTTCTTCACCGAATATCATCCCTGAAGACTCTTTTAATGCTATGGGAAAATCTCCATGACCGCTGATAATAACTGAAATCATGTCTATTGCTCCTTTCCTGTTTTGTACATCCATATATAATGCAAGGATCGTGCCAACACAGTTGTGTTAAGCGTTTTCATTGTTATTTCAGCCAATCGCAATTTGTTGTTGAAACACTTAAAACGAAAAAAATAAACCTGTATTAAAATGGTGTTCCATTTAATACAGGTTCATATGAAAAAACTGTTTTTAAAACAGCTGGCCATGCACTTCTTCAGCAAATATGGCGGCTATAAATAATTTTTCATCATCACTTATGCGAAGTCCGAGCTTTTCTTCATAAGGGGCTAATGTTCGCTCTGTCACGTACACCATTTCCTTCAGCTGATCATTGATCTCTTCTTCCTCTGAGAAAGCGATCGGATTTTGCTTAATTACCCTTTCAAAGGCGAAAGCCGTGTGCATAATGACTTTGATCAAAACCGCATTATTGAAAATGACCCCCAGCTCATCTTGAACGGTTTGCAGCCACTCCAATAACATTTCGATCACATGATGGGGATTCAAGAAGACAAGGTATTTTTTCAGGATATCCTCGCAAAGCTCCCTAACAATCATATTTGCTTCGTTCAATCCATTGCTCAAGGGGATGCTTCCTTTTGTAATCGCCTGTTGAATCAGCTTCTCTCCCTCCCCTTCAATTAACACTTCTAAAGATACATGCGGAGCATTGATTTTAGGATCTTTCGTTCCGACTGTCGCAAGGATTTCATACTCTTTTTCGATTTCTTTTATGCTGTTGGCCAGCTTAATCGATGATACGGTCAATATGTGAATCGGTGTATCGGAGGCCTTGTTTACGATCGTGGTTAGAATGTCTTCCAGCTTTTTGGCCGTCCCGCTGCCCGTGGTGCAGATGGATACCAATGCCTTCTTTTTGCCGGGTGCCGCTGGCTGACGCTCCCACAACTCGATAAAATCCTTCGTGACCGATTGATAGATCGCATGCAAATTTAAATTCAAATAGTTGACCTTTCTGACAGCATCCAGCACCATTGAAGTCGTAACATTGCTGATCGTTTTAATAGAAATGCCTGTCTTTTCCTCCAGCCTGCTTTCCAGCATTGCAAGCGACCCCATATCTACCAGCATTAAAACACCTTCGCCTTCATCAACCTGTTTCATTTTTTCTGCTACGCATTCAAAAATGTCCGAAGGTGAAACAGTAAGCGGCATGTCAACTGCTGCAATCGGCGTACTCCCTAGCAGTTCTGTCGCGACTTCAACCATTGAACTCGCCGTGCTGTTTCCATGAGCAGCCACGATAATACCGACTCTTTTGTTCTCCTTTAACGATTTGATGGAATGAATTAACATCGTTAAGTAGATGACTTCTATTTCAGGAATAGCCACTTTAAAATATTCCTGAATTTTATCTTTAAAAATCATCGCCACCCGATATTCTTTCACATGAGTATCACGAATTTCATCTGTCTCCTGTGTATTCAAAACATCAATTTGCTTTCCTCGCTTTAAAAATGCGTCAATATGCATACTCAAGAAATAAATAAACTTACGGTCAAATGTGCAATCCAGCTCATGTTCAGCTATTTCTTTTAACTGTTTTGTCATTTGAATCACATCATCTTCAACGAATGTCAGCAGGTTGTCTTTTTGAAAAGCTTGATGATGAAAAAAACTTCTGACATGCAAATGGACATCAGTCAAGATGTACTGGTTAATATCCTTTTTGGATAAACCTTCTTTCATAAGCGTTTTCACTTTTTCCTCAATCAAATGATATAAGTTAAATGAGAGGTCTTCGTCAATTTTTGTTGTTTCATCTTCTACAATCGGAGAGATAATCGTTGTAATATTGACATATTCAGAAATGGCTTTGCTTCTTTGCATGTTTTTGCTGCTGGACATCCATTCTTGCTTGATTTCATCAGGCAGATCGCGAACAGTCAGTTCAATAACTTCATTTCTGTCAAGGTTATGCAAAAATCCGTGTGCGCAAACTAACTGGACATTTGATTTCAGCTGTCCGACATTCCCAAATTTCGCAGAGTGAATAAGCGCATTATAGACATCGATATGCACACTCAGATTCTTCTTAATTCGCTCTGCTTCTTTCCCTAATAAAAACGTCGTCAGATCCACTCTTTCTTTAAGCGATCGTTCTTCAAGCGAAGGAATATGAATGGTCATTGGGATTCTTCGCAAAAACGTTTTCAATAGTGCAGAACTCGGATTTTCTGTAGTCGCACAAATAAACAATACGTTCGATGTTCGTTTATGTTCAGATTCTCCAAGCCTGTTATAAGAACCGCTGTCAATAAAATAAAACAGCATTTCTTGTCCCTCGGGAGGGAGACGGTGGATTTCATCCATAAAAAGAATGCCCCCATTGGCCTGTTCGACTAAACCCGCCTTATCCTCGGCAGCACCTGTAAATGAACCTTTTTTGTGTCCGAATAATTGAGAAAGCAATAATTGAGGATTGTTGTAGTAGTCTGCACAGTTAAATGTAATAAATGGTGCGCCGGCCTTCAATATGTCAGAGTAAATGGCAAACTGGTAAATTCGGTTCGCAAAAAGGGATTTACCGGAACCAGTCGGCCCTAGGAGGAGCATATGCAGACCGTTCGGCGGATAAAAGACAGCTGCTTTTGCCTGGGAGATCGCTTTCTTCAAACTCCCTTTTGCCCCTATCATAAGCTCTAGGGGATTCGTGGAAATGTGTTGATGATTTTGCTTTGAATTTCCGGAAAACGCCTGAAGGTCTTTCACTTCCATCATCTCTGTATCCCATTTCTTGTTGAATAATTTTTCTGCTATCTCGACTGGGATGTATCTTACAGGAAACGTTTTAATTTTGATGACCTTTTTGGACCGGACGAGATTGTTCAATTCAAAGCTGACATTGGACCGCTCCATTTTCAGCTGCTCGGCAATCTCCTTTGCTGAATTCCCTTGTATTTTTAAAAGATGATCTAAGGTTGAATCATGAAAATTATGCTTGAGCTGATGGTATATTTTATCTATTCTTCTCACGTCTATCATCCTTCGTCCTTATTAGATAAGCCATTAACAAGAATATTTCGAAACTTTATAGTCCGCGTTGAGATTATCTGCTGATACACGTTTAAAAAGGTCTCTATAGCAGATTGACAAAACTGGCTTTTATGCGTATATGTTTACATTTTGAATCATTTGCATCTCATATTAGTATGATAGATGCTCAGTTCTGGAGGGCCAGTCCCCTTCAAAAGTAATAATCAGTAAACAGTTTATCATTCTCGGGGAATGTAATGATGTCAAAATCATCAATGACAAAAAATGAATCTTATAGATCATGACAAATTACCCAAATATAACCCCTTAAGTTCGTTCACAACTAAAAAGACGGACACTCTATGTGACCGCCACAGTATTACAATTTGCAAAACTTCGTCATTTTTGCAATCCACTTTGAAGGTTAAGAAATCTGTAAGCTTAAAAACTTTATCTCCGATTCTGTCGATTTGATCCCCCTGCAGGTCTCAATCATAGTGGGTATGCAATTATACAAATTGTTACCGATTCAAACTAGGCTGTCAGATTGTCCAAATGACTTTCCTGTTTTACTCTGCTATTCAGGTAGAATCACAAGTGAAAAATAGAGCCAGAAGACATGTAACAGCACTTAAAATAGTTTTAAAATTTAAAAATAAAAGTATCTATTCTTTTAAATGTTATAATATCCGATAAAACTTTACTCATCTTTTTATTACTGGAGGAAAATAAAATTGATAGGCAATTCTAGCAAAGACAATTTTGGCCAGCAACAGAAATTGTCTAGAGGCCTTAAAAACAGGCATATACAATTAATGGCGATTGGAGGTGCAATCGGTACAGGTTTATTTTTAGGTTCAGGTAAATCCATCCATTTTGCAGGACCATCCATTTTATTTGCTTACTTGATCACCGGCGTATTTTGCTTTTTCATTATGCGTTCGCTCGGAGAACTGCTCTTATCAAATGCGGGATACCACTCTTTTGTTGATTTTGTAAGGGACTATTTAGGAAACATGGCAGCATTTATCACTGGGTGGACCTACTGGTTCTGTTGGATTTCCCTCGCGATGGCTGATTTAACGGCGGTCGGCATTTATACGCAATATTGGCTTCCCGATGTGCCTCAATGGCTGCCGGGTCTTCTTGCGCTTATTATCCTGCTGATCATGAACCTTGCCACCGTTAAACTTTTCGGAGAATTAGAATTTTGGTTTGCATTGATCAAAGTCATTGCCATACTGGCTCTGATCGTAACTGGCATTTTCCTGATTGCAAAAGGTTTTTCGGCAGCTTCCGGCCCTGCCAGCCTCAACAACCTTTGGAGCCACGGCGGCATGTTCCCAAATGGATGGCATGGGTTTATCCTATCTTTCCAAATGGTCGTCTTCGCTTTCGTGGGTATTGAACTTGTTGGACTGACAGCAGGTGAAACAGAAAATCCCCAAAAAGTGATCCCTAAAGCCATCAATCAAATTCCTGTTCGGATTTTACTTTTTTATGTTGGCGCACTTTTCGTGATTATGTGTATCTATCCTTGGAATGTGTTGAATCCAAACGAAAGCCCATTTGTTCAGGTCTTCTCTGCAGTAGGCATCGTTGTGGCTGCCAGTTTGATCAATTTTGTTGTATTAACATCAGCCGCATCAGCTGCAAATAGCGCTTTATTCAGCACAAGCCGAATGGTCTATTCGCTTGCAAAGGATCATCACGCACCTGGACTATTAAAGAAATTAACTTCTTCTAACGTGCCAAGCAATGCGCTGTTCTTTTCATCCATCGCCATTCTGATTGGCGTTAGTCTGAATTATTTAATGCCCGAGCAAGTCTTCACACTGATTACAAGTGTTTCTACAATATGCTTCATTTTTATTTGGGGCATCACGGTGATTTGCCATTTGAAATATCGAAAAACAAGGCAGCATGAAGCGAAAGCAAACAAATTTAAAATGCCTTTTTACCCATTATCCAACTATTTAACACTTGCATTTCTCGCGTTCATTCTTGTCATATTGGCACTCGCGAATGATACACGTATTGCTTTGTTTGTCACCCCGGTCTGGTTTGTTTTATTGATTATTTTGTATAAGGTGCAAACCCGCAGAGGACATAAGATGAAATAAAAAAAAGACAAGGGATACTCACTCCCTTGTCTTTTTTATGGGTCAAACACAAATTAAACTTTGGTTTCAAATTTCATTCACTTCATTTAAGTGTTAACTCAAACCAGTTTTGATGCCGAAACCTACTAATATTATTCCGGTAATTTTTTGAAACACTTTCTGGAACTTCGAGTTTTTCATCCATTTTTTTGCGTAATCAATAATATAAACAAGAAACAGGAACCACAACACCGCTAATAAGGTTAGGATTGAAGCTAAAATAATGAGCTGCTGGTTTATATTTCCGTTCAAATTGATAAATTGGGGCATGATTGTAACATACACCAAAACAGTTTTAGGATTGAGAATGTTACTGAGTGATCCCTGCATAAAGGAAGTTTTATAATAACGTTTCGGAGAACTTGCCATATTTTTTGCTTGGGATTGCATGTCATCTAACGAAAACATACTTTTAGCAAAAAAACTTTTTACACCTAAATAAATTAAGTATGCCGCTCCCAAATATTTGATCGTTGTGAAAAGAATCACTGACTTTGCGATCACCACTGATAATCCTAAAATGGCAATCACCGTCCAAAAGGAAAGTCCTGTTGCCAATCCGAGAATGTTATAACGGCCGGCTTTCGGGCCATACCTAAGCGTATTTTTCATCACAAGCATCGTATCTGCCCCCGGTATGATAACCATCATGGCAGCGATCGGTATGTATGCGAGTAAGCTGTGCATTGTTCTCTCCCCCTTTAAAAAATCCCCTTAATCATATAGTGACTACAAAAGTAACTACTTATAAAAAGTGTATCAATGTGTTTGGAATAAATCAATATGGTTTGTTAAAATAGCGATTACTAAGGCAGCGATTGCTCTTTATATTGGAGGATATATGAAAGAAAATATGTTAGACATTTTAAAAAACCTCAATTTTACAGAATATGAATCGAAAGCGTATTTGGCATTATTGCAAGAATCACCTTTAACAGGCTATGCCGTTGCCAAAAAATCCGGAGTTCCCCGTTCTAAAATTTATGAAGTCTTGGAAAGCCTTGTCATAAGGGGAGATGTTTTTGTCAGTCATGGAAATACGCCTCAGTATGTTCCTGTCCCCGCAAAAGAACTGATTAAAAACCGCCGGCTCAAAGCGGAAGAGCATTTTGATCAGGCTGAGAAATATTTTGAAAAGTTCGAGCAGACTGCTAATGACCGGGAAAACATCTGGAATATCACCGGCCGCAGTGAAATTCTTGAAAAGGTGAAGGCTTGTATCTTATCTGCCAAAAAAAGAATCCTCTTAGAAATATGGAAAGAGGATTTTAAGGAGATAGAAGCAGAGCTCAAACAGGCGGCAGAACAAGGCGTTATTGTCACCATTATTGCGTACGGAGACATCGTATCTGATTTTGCCAATGTTTATCTTCATGATATGAGCAGTGAAATTACAGAAGAGTATGACGGACGGTGGCTTGTCTATAGCGGAGATGATTCAGAAGTCGTAGCAGGCATTGTCTCACTTGGCAACGACAGCCGTGCTGCATGGACGATGCATGTAGGTTTAGTCATGCCTATTACTGAAGTGATCATTCATGATCTGTACCTCATGGAAATTCTGAAAAAGCATAGAGAGCTTTTAGAAGAGAGCTTCGGGAAAAATCTCATCCAGTTGCGCCGTAAATTTTCTATCCATTCAGATTTCAAAAAACATTATTTGGAATAATATTCGCATCGCTTAACCAAAACAAGGCTTGTACAAAACAAGCCTTGTTTTTTTATGCATAAACCCCCCATGCTGATTTACTTCTCTCTTTTAAAAAAATGTGATTCTGCGCAAACTATTTTTCAGCCTGCCGCGTCTATCCTAGGTAACAGCCTACGATATACGTATATTCAAAAAGGAGCCCTTTATTGCAATGAAGAAAAAACAAACAACAAAAGCGTTGCTTGTCACATGCATAACTGACCATAAGCAAGATTTCTACAGGTTGGCTTTCAGTTATGTAAAAAATCAAGATGACGCATTAGATATTGTTCAGGAATCGATAAAAAAAGCGCTGAGCTCAGTTGAAACGGTCAGGAACCCTGAGACGATAAAAAGCTGGTTTTATAAAATTTTAGTGCGGACAGCCATTGATTTTTTGCGCAAACAAAAAAAGATAAGAGTGATGGACGACGAAACGATAGAATTTTTAAGCAAAGGAAAGGAAGACCATTACAAGGATACTGATCTCTATGAAGCGCTTGACGAATTGCCGTACCGCTATAAAACCATTATTATTTTACGCTTTTTTGAAGACCTCAAATTAGAAGAAATTGCGGAAATTACAGGAGAAAACACGAATACCGTCAAAACGCGCCTATACAGAGCATTGAAGCTGATGCGCATTCAGCTGACGAAGGAGGATCTTTCTTAATGGATAAGAGATTACAGCAATTAAGAGAAGAATATAAAAATGTTCCGATTCCTAAAGAATTGGATATCATTGTTGAAAAAGCCCTTCAGCAAGAACCAAAAAAGAAAAGAATCGTCATGTGGCCGACATCAGCAGCAATCGCTGCAGCTATTTTATTCACTGCGCTTGTTAATATCAACCCTGACGCTGCTCAGGCTATGTCAAGGATCCCTGTCATCGGCAAAATCGTCAAAGCGATCACCTTTATTGAAATCAAAGAGGAAAAAGACCAATCAAGCATTGATGTCAAAACACCTGCTTTGTCCGGGCTTTCTAATAAAGAGCTGGAAAACAGCATTAACCAAAAATACTTGAAAGAAAGCCAGCAGCTATATAAAGAGTTTATACAGTCCACATCCAAAAACAAAAAAGGGCATCTCAGCATCTACAGTGATTACGAGACGGTCACAGACACGCCAGATTTACTCTCTATCCGGCGCAATATTGAAAAAACACAAGCATCTTCCTACACACAAAGCCGTTATATTACAATTGACAAAAAGAATGATATTTTACTTACATTAAAAAGCTTATTCAAAGATGAGCGCTATATTAAAGTCATCAGTCAAAATATTAGAGAGCAAATGAAACAGCAAATGAAGGAAGATCCAAATAAAATATATTGGCTCACTGACGAAGATGCAGAACCGTTCAAAACGATTCTTCCTGATCAAACGTTTTACATTACTGAAGACCATAAACTTGTGATCTCATTTGACGAATATGAAGTCGCCCCCGGCTATATGGGCGTTACCGAGTTTACAATTCCAACCAGCGTCATTTCAAACTTGCTCGTGGGAGAACGTTATATTCGATAAAATAAAAACATCCATCTAAGATTATGGATGTTTTCTCTCTTCTCTATTCGAGGTCGTAACCTCGCTATCAAAAACAACGAGAATATTTGCATACTATTGGAGGAATACCCATGTATCACAAGACACAGCATCATCGATACATCCCTGGACTTGATGGCCTTCGCGCTTTTGCCGTCCTGTCAGTTATCGCTTATCACCTAAATTTCAATTGGGCTAACGGTGGTTTTATCGGAGTTGATATCTTTTTTGTTTTATCCGGATATTTGATTACATCCATTCTATTACCGGCATATGGAAATGATATCAATCTTGATTTTCGGGACTTTTGGGTGCGCCGCATTCGGCGGCTTCTGCCGGCAGCGTACCTTATGATCTTTTCCACTGTTGTGTGGGTCGTATTGTTTGATCGTGAACTATTGCACACTGTACGTGGAGATGCGATCTCTTCTCTCTTTTATATGAGCAATTGGTGGTTTATTTTTCACAAGCTATCATATTTTGATAGTTTCGGTTCCCCATCACCTCTAAAAAACCTTTGGTCGCTGGCGATTGAAGAACAATTTTATATCATATGGCCGATGTTCTTAGTTGTTGGAATGTACATAATGAAAAGCCGCGCCAGATTGGCTGCGGTGATATCATTGCTTGCGCTTTGTTCAGCCGTGATGATGAGCGTACTGTATGAACCTGGCGGAGATCCGAGCCGCGTTTACTATGGCACAGACACTCGTTCGTTTGAACTTCTCATCGGATGTGCCTTGGCTTTGGTATGGCCGATGAAAAGGCTGTCTTCCAACAGGCTGCCAAGCAAACTGAAGCACACTTTGCACGCCACTGAATTTTTGGCATTTTGTATTTTAGTGTTGTGTGTCTATTTCACAGATGAATACGAGCCTTTTCTTTACAGAGGCGGAATGCTATTCATTAGCGTGACTGCCGCAATCCTTATTGCATGTGTTTGCCATCCGAGCAGCTTTTTAGGCAATCTGCTTTCATGGAGGCCGCTTCGGTGGCTTGGAACGAGGTCTTACGGAATTTATCTTTGGCACTACCCTGTTATTGTGTTAAGCACGCCAGTTCAAGAAATCGGAAACCCTGTTTTTTGGCATATCGTGCTAAAGGTCATTGTGACATGTATACTTGCCGAGCTTTCCTATCATTTTATTGAGAAGCCGATACGGACACAGGGATTTAGGTCATTTTTCCGCCGTGTTTTTATACATAGAATCAAGGAATGGAAAACGACATCTGTCATCAGCAAACTGTCAATTGGTTTCATTATTTTCGCTATACTTATTTTTGCAGGAGGGCTGTCTGGGTTAGCCGGCGAGCAAAAGCACCCTACCAAATGGACCTATAGCTCACAAGAAACAAATGCTGACTCCAGCCAGGCTTCTGGGGATAAAAAGAACGCTGCAGCAGATAAAAAACACTATCCTGAACAAAAGACAACAGAATCGGATCAACGTCAAAAGGATAACAAAGATAGTGGGCAAGAGACTCATAAAAAGAAAGACACGCAATCCCAACAGCAGAAAAAACCAGCAGACACTGCGAAAGAAGTTTTAGCTATAGGAGATTCCGTCATGCTTGATATTTCTTCACACCTGCGTCAGTCATTTTCACATGTGACGATTGATGGAAAGGTAGGAAGACAAATGTCTCAAGCTTTGGAACTCGCAAGGGAGTACAAGTCTTTTAATCAGCCGAACAAGGCTGTCATCATTGAGCTTGGAACCAATGGCTACTTTACAAACAGCCAAATCGAACAACTGCTTCAATCTTTCTCAAAAGCCCATATCTATCTTGTCAATACACGGGTTCCCCGCCAATGGGAAAGCAAGGTTAATGAATCTTTACAGCACCAGGCAAGCGCACATCAAAATGTTACGTTAGTTGACTGGCATACAGAAGCCCTTCAGCATCCGGAATATTTTACCCCTGATGGTGTTCACTTGGTTCCTAAAGGGGCAAAAGCTTTGACCGCTCTTATTGTTCAGGCGATGAAATCATAAAAAAGAGATCCTATGCGGATCACTTTTTCACTTTAGTTTCTGATCGTTGATTATGTCTCCTTTCAGCAAGGCTGCCCTTATGTTTACATTCCGTTTACGTAAGGGTAAGCCAAAATAGAATGGAGGGATGATGGTGACAGTAAATGAAGAACATGACTTCCAAAAAGAGCTGAAACGATATGAACTTTTTTTCAAAAAACGATATAAGATTCTTTATACAGTAAACGATTTTATCATTGGTGCTTTGTTTCTCGTCGGGAGCTTTTTCTTTTTTTATGATCGATTAATGTCGGCAGGGATATGGCTGTTTGCGATCGGAAGTTTGCTGCTGTTAATCAGGCCGACCATTCGGCTGATTCATGACTTTCATTACCGTAAGCATGTGGAACAGCAATTCAAGCATCAATCTTCAACAGATGACTGATCTTAAGGAATAAGCAAGAACAAAATGCCAAAAGCCTGAGTTGAAAATCAAAAACAAGACTTTTAGACTATTTATTTTTAAAAATAAGGTAAAAAGAACTAAACTTTTGCCTCTGCATGCCGATATGAATAATAAGGCCGGCACGATACTCCCTATAACATCCTTTTCAGTAGATTTCATTATCGTGCCGGTTTTCTCATATGCAAAGCAATCCCGCCAATCAGATTGGCGGGATTTTATATTTTACATTCCTGTCCAAACGTCTTTCACATAACGTCTTTGATCTTGCAGCTTTTGCAGCCATTCAGCTGATTCTTCCTGACTTGCTCCTTTTTCAGCTTCATACGCCAATCGCAAAGTCTTCTCTACATCAGGAGCCATTTGTGATCCATCACCGCATACGTAAATATGAGCCCCTTTTTCAATGAGTGTCATCAATTTCTGCGTATCTTGCTTGAGCAAGTGCTGGACATATTCTTTTGGTTCGTTTTCGACGCGCGAGTAGCATCGGCGGATTGTGACCAAACCTTCCTGTTCCGCTTGATCCAGCTCTTCTCTGTAAAGGTCGTCATGGTCCGGGCGGCGGCAGCCGAAGTATAAAAGTGCTTCACCAAGGGTGCTTCCTTCCTTCTTCAAAACCGATCTTGCCTGAATAAAGCCCCTGAATGGCGCAATTCCTGTGCCCGGCCCGACCATAATCATAGGCGTTTCAGGCTCATCCGGCATCTGGAATCCGGACTGCGGCGTACGAATGAAGCAGGCTGCTGCATCACCTGTATTCAACTCTGCTAAATAATTAGAGGCGACACCCCGGTATTCACCTCGGCCGCTCCATGCTGAGGCTTTCACAACTCCTACCGTCATGCTCACGATATTTGCATGAACTTTCGGTGAGCTTGAAATGGAATAGTATCTCGGTTTTAGTGATGGCAAAAGTGCTAAAAACCGTTCAAACGGCATTGCGCAAGCAGGATAATCCTCTAAAAAATCAAGCATGGTAAGACGTTTTGCAAGTACCTGCTCTTTGTAAATGCCATCATCTGAAACGAGCTGGTCCAGCTCTTTTTGATGCGGCGGACAAACTGTATAAGAGGCCAGCTCCCGAAGCTGAAGCCTTGATGCCGGTTCCTGCAGCTCTACATAGGACGACAATAAATCCACTACTTTGATCGGCCGATCCATCGGCAGATGAGCCATATGAGCGCTTCCGCTTACTTTTATCACATGATTGGACTGCAAACCGAATCGGCTGAGAACCCGCTGAACAAGCTCCCTGCTGTTCTTCGGCATGATTCCGATATGATCGCCTTCTTTATATGTTTTACCAGCCGGAATTTCCAATTCAATATGGCGGGTTGAACGCGTGCTGTCAGCTGTCTGGAGTTCTCGATTCTCTAACACAACCCCTTCAAACGCGCCATATGCTTTAGCAACCGGCGTTTCCGTCGCTTCACTGAGAAAAGTAATCGATAATGAAGGCCTGTCTTCTTTCTGGGCTATTTCGTTAATATCAAATGCGTCCATCGTTTCCTTCCAGAAGCGGTTTTCCCAAGACTCGCGATGGCTTTCAAAATCATCGGCGGCGTCACCTTCCCCAATCTCTGTTAAACGCGATGCCCCCTTTGCTTTCATCATGTCATCAATCAGGCGGGGAATCCGCTGATACGTGCTGGCCCAGCTCCGGTTCCCGCAGCCGAATACCGCATAGGAAACACCTTTCAATTGGCCTTCCTCAAGCTCTTTCAGCCACTCTACAAAGCCGGCAGCATTATCAGGCGGCGACCCATTATAAGAAGCCGTTACAATGACGACTGCCCCTTCTTCAGGGAGCTTGCCGATATAATCATCAAGCGGAGCCGTTTCAGCTGTAAAGCCCATCTGGCGGCCTTGAGCAGCCAATTCACCGGCTATTCCCTCAGCTGTCCCAAGGTTTGAACCGTAAAGAACGAGTAAAGGTGTGCCGTGTTTAGGTTTGGTTTCTTTTGGCTTTGTTTCTGCTTTGATTTCTGCCTGTTCTTTTCTCTGTACATTGATTGCCGCTGTTTTCCGCGGTTTCACAGTAATTTTAAAATCATCCGGCTTGATCGTTAATGCTTCTTTGATTTTTAGTTCGTAGCCAGTATGGTTAATCAATTCAAAATGCTTTAATACAAGACCGAGAACCATTGTCGCTTCTTGAAGAGCAAACTGCATGCCAATACAAGCGCGCTGTCCGTTTCCAAACGGCTTATACGCATGGTGAGGGATACTTGAAGGATCCTCAAACCGTTCCGGACGGAAATCTTCCGCATCCGGCCCCCAAGCGTTTTGGTCCCGGTGCAGTTTTGGAATTAAAACAGTGACTGGCTGCCCTTTGCTGATCGGATATTCCCCGCCTAGAACAGTATCCTCCTTCGCATATAGAGAAAAAGCCGGAGCTGTTGGATACAGTCTGAGGGTTTCATTTAAAACCATCCGAGTGTATTTGAGCTGCTGGATTTGTTTATATTCAGGCGTGTCATCCGTTAACACGCGATCCGCTTCCTCCTGAGCTTTTTTCAGTTTTTCTGGATGTGTAAGCAGACAATAAATCGCAAAGGAAAGCAAACCGCTTGTTGTCTCATGTCCAGCAATTAAAAATGTGATGATTTGATACCTTATGTTTTCATCATCCAGCGTTTCACCGGTTACTGGATCTTTGGCATAAAGCATGAGAGACAAGAGATCCTTGATGTTATCATCCGGATTCGCCTTTCGCTCCGCTATCATTCTATCAACCAGGGAGTTCATGACTTCTATATCCTTTTGAAACTGCAGCTTCGTTTTCACCATCATCTTATCTTGCAGGCCCAGTCTTTTTGATTGATTCATCGCCTCTTTTAAGGCACGGAGCATACTGGTGATAAAAGGATGCTGTGAATCACGGTAAAAGCTGTTGAATCGATAGTTAAACCCGCACAACCCAATCGTATCAAGCGTCAGACGTGTCATATCGTCTGCTACATCAATTTCTTCATTAGAGTTTAACCGGCTCCATTTTTGAATCAGCTGGGTTGCGATATCCAGCATCATAGAATGGTAGCCTTTCATCGCTTTTTGACTAAAACTCGGCAGCAAAATGCGGTGGGCTTTTTGCCAGTTCGGTTCGTGCGTCCAGCTTGTAAATAAGCCATCTCCCCCGAATTCGCGCACCTTTTGCAAGCCTTTGCCAAGGTTCTTGTCAAAGCGGCTTTCATCACACACTTCAGCCACAAGATTGTGGCCCGATACAAAAACACTGGATACTCCCGGAAAATCAAAACGGAAAATCGGCCCCAATTCATCAGCTATCCGCCATAAGGATTGAGAAAGCTGTTCTTTTTCAAGATGCGGAAGATTTTTTAAAGGTCCGTATGTTTTGGGCTGAGGTATTGCGCTTGCCTGTTTCATTAACATCTCCCTTTCCTATTTTTGTGATGAATGAAGCTTAATGGCGTCCCAGCAGCATTGTTCCAATTCAGTAATTAAATCAGTGTCCATCTCTATATCACCTGTTTGAACGAGCTGATATATCTTGAGAAACGCCCCTAATACAATCGCAATTAACACATTAGAGGGCAGGCTGCGAATCACGCCTTCCGCTTTTCCCTTATTAAAATAGTCATCAAACATTTGAGTCAGATTTTCTATCATTTTTTTGCTTGTATGATTTAAGTAATGAGCATCTTTTTTGGTTTCAAGAAAAAAAAGCGCATAGTCGCTCTCTTTCGTAAACTGAACGAGACAGCAAAATACGTGGTGAAAGCCTTCTCTGACAGGCAATTCTGAAACGTCTTGCTTCAGTTTTTCCGTAAATCGCTGGATGCTTTCTTGAAACAGCACGTTTACGAGTGTTTCTTTGCTGTCAAAATAACGATAGATCGTTCCTGTCCCTACATGAGCACGTTCAGCTATCATAGGAATGGTGGTAGCGTCAAAACCCCTTTCCGTAAAAAGTGAGACTGACGCTTTCATAATCATGTCGTATTTACTGCTGGATGCGGATAACATGTAATCTGACAACCTCCGATTCGTTTGCGGAATGAATATTCATTCCTTTTGTTCACAAAGAATGTCTGCCCTGTCTGAAATCACCTCTTTGTTCTTTCTTCTGTTATAAGTTTAAATGAAAAAAACTTTTTTTAATATAAAGTATATGCAAAAAATAAAAAATTAAGAAAATATACCCAAATCCAGATGTAAGAATCTTGGATATATTTCCCGAGAAATTTTTTATTTAACAGCCACAATACATAGACAGGAATCACGCCTGATAACAGAAAGATCCCTAAAATGCTGATCTTTCAGCAGTTGAATATACGTTTTCTCTTTTTCACCGGTATTTGTGTCAATACTGATATAAAACCGGCCGTCAATTTGAAGCACCCTGTAAATTTCTCTTAATGCAAGCCTAATATCGGTGCAGCTCTGAACTGTATGTAAAGAAAAGACTTTATTAAAGGTACGGTCATCAAAGGGAATGTCCTCTGGATAGCCATGAAAAACCTCCCCGTTCCCCATATTCTTTCGATTCGCACGTGATATCTGTCTTACCTTTCGCTTTGAAGGATCAATGCTTTTTAGGCTTCCCTTTTCTAGTTTCTTGGTTATGCTTTTAAAGACAGTGCCATTTCCGATTCCAATTTCTAAAATTCTGTCATTTTCTTGTATATCTATAGAGTCAATCATCATATGCTCAATTGTTTTGGTTAGCTTATATTTCCGAGAAAATAATTTCCGAAAATTGGATCGTTTATAGAGTCTATTTTCTAGCAATTTAAACACCTGCTTTTGGTTTCCTATGTTTATTTATTATCTTAAAAAAATAAACATCATCTTCATTTCTAAAAGTGAAGGAAGGTACCAACTAGACGGCAATGTATTGAAAAATGTTTCAATAGAACTAAACTTTTTCATTTTTTTCCGCAAAAAAAGCAGAAAACATAATGTTTTCTGCCCTCTTTCTAATGCCAATGATAAGGGAATACATACAGCCTTTGCTGCTGCATTGCCATCAGCCTCTGCTGTCGGAATGGATTTCCATAACCATGTTTGAAGGAATGCGGCATGGACGCATAACCATGGCCAATCGACGGCAGTCTTTTTTGATAATCGTTCATCATGCCATCACCTGCCTCACAATAACGTTGATTTACTATATGCAGGCGCGCATTTTCTTGACAGCTATTTCGCTAAACTTGATCCTTCTCCATTGTATAATGCATCAATAATTCCCTTCTAAGCATATGCCATTCCCCCTTCAGTTTTTTTCGTTGCTTTTAGCGCCAGTTCGTTAAATAAAGATGCTTTAACTGAGACTCTTTCATTTCATCATAAATCTGCTCAATCTGCTGTTCTCGTTCGAATTCTTCCAGGCTTTTAAACCGTTTTTTAATCGTTAACGTTAAAAAGAATAGGTTAATCGTCATATCGCTCACCCCCTTTCAAAGTCCGCATCAAGCGAAATAACCCGCGGCACAACCCTTCTGCCGCGGGCAAATAAAAACCGCAGACAAAAGAAGACACCAATGCCTCTACTGCCTGCGGGGAGTTGCGTATGTCCGACTATTCCGAATTTAATGCGTGCGATAAGCATCGGTTAAGGAAGGACACGAACTCTTCCACAGGCTGAATAAATCATGAACTTTTACATGTGTATCACGTACAGGTTGACGTCGTTGTCTCATTGTCATTTTGGTTCAGCCTCCTTTGCTTTTTTCTTACTTTGTAAGTATATCCACCAAATTCCATTTTGTAAACATCTTTTTCTAAAAATGGACGGAAATTGTGCAAATCATCGAATGGATTTGCCCGTTGGTCATGACACCTGCTTCATTTCTTTTCTGGAGTGGTCTTTCTTATGATATGCAATAAAATAAATGAGACCGACAAATACAGCTCCGCCGATGACATTACCGATAAAAGCCGGAATGATGTTTCCGATGAACTGCCCCCACGTGAATGAACCTGCAAAAATGGCAGCAGGAATCACAAACATGTTGGCGACAACGTGCTGAAATCCGATAGCCACAAAAGCCATGATTGGGAACCAGATGCCAAGGATTTTTCCTGCTGCGTCTTGGGCGCCGAAAGAAAGCCACACTGCAAGACATACAAGCCAGTTACAGCCGATGGCGGAAATGAGAACCTTGCCAAAGCTCATATCAAGCTTTCCTTGGGCAACGGCAATCGTTTTTTCTAAATAAGGACCTGTTTCAGTCAATCCAACCAAATGCCCGAAAAAGTAAGCAACAAACAATGCGCCGATTAAGTTCATAATTGTGACGATTCCCCAGTTAATCGCTAACTCTTTTACTGATATTTTTCTCGAAAATAACGCCATCGCAACTGACATCATATTGCCTGTGATCAGTTCAGCGCCAGCGAGAACGACAAGGATCAGGCCGACTGGAAATACTGCTGCACCAATCAAACTGGACAGGCTCCCCCATTCTTTCGGAAGATCGCCAATTACCCTGATATCAAGCAAATACCCAAGCGCGATAAATGCACCGCCTAAAAACCCCAGCACAAGCAGTGACGGCAGCGGGAGCTTGATTTTTTTCATCCCTGCTTCAATTGCTGCTTCCGCTATTTCATCCGGTTTTCGAAAAGCCATAATTAAACGCCTCCATTACTTCTTCTTTTCTGACAGTTATGCAAGAAAGGCAATAAAAAAGGCAGCACTCAAATAACCTGTGTCAAACCAGGCGTTTGAATGCTGCCTAACTTGTATGCATACCCATACAACAATATCAAGCAGTATATAAGATATTGAAAGAGAATATATACAGTTCGTGCATACATTCCATTGCTTTAGCCTTCTATAACTGTAGCAACATCATAACAAATGTGACAAATTTGTGTCAATGACAAATATACTAGCTTTGCAGAACTTCTTTTTGCTCATCTATTTTTCGGTCAAAAACAAATACAGATACAGCTATGTTTTCCTCAATTTTAATATCAGAAAACAAATGGACTAGCTTAGCTCCCATGAGTTCCTCCATTCCTTCCGGTGTTTGTTTGGAATAAAGGTCTTGAATTAGGCTTGTCCGGGCCGCATGTACCATCTCTCTTCCTTCAGGCGTGCGGGCGATAAACTGCTCGCTTGCACTCAGATTTCCGTATAGTGTTGAAACTGCCATGTTTTCTACAAATACAGTATGAATTCTCTCAGGCCCTTTTCCGAACAATTCTTTACGAAGTTTTCGAATAATATCATTGAATTCATGAATTTTTTTAGACATGCTGATTACCCCTTCCGATATTGCCTTATAAAGGCTTTTCCCGGTTCCCCTCAGGACATTTCACTTGGTTAAAATTTTCCTGCCATATTGTATTATAATAAATATCACATTATAATAAAAGCAGTGTTGATGGATTTGTAATAGGATCTTGTTATGAGTCTATCGTTTTATAAAAATCAAGGATTGGTCTGTTAGTAAGACTTGCTAGTGAACTATTCCGCCATGTGTGTTTACACCTTCTTAGAATTAAGGGCAGGTGTATCTATACATGGCTTTTTTTGACTTCTTGAAAGAAAGATGGAGGGGAATATGAATATGATGGACGTTAAGTCGATCAGTGTCCGTGTAGACGGAACAGAAATTCAAGCACGAGCAGGGGCCACAATTTTAGATATTTTAAATGAAAACGGAATTGAGTACCCGCAGATTTGCCACGTACCAGAGGTTGACCCGATTCAAACTTGTGATACTTGCATAGTAGAGGCAAACGGCAAGCTGGTTCGTTCATGCGCGACGGTTGCAGAAAACGGGATGTCTATTGATCTTTCAGGAAATCGAGTGAAAGAAGCGCAAACCGAAGCGATGGACCGCCTTCTTGAAAATCATTTGCTGTATTGTACAGTTTGCGATAACAACAATGGCAACTGTACGCTGCATAATACAGCGGAAATGATGGGGATCGAGCATCAAAAATACCCATACACGCCAAAAGAAGATCCTTCTTGCGCGGTTGATATGTCTCACCCTTTTTACCGCTATGATCCAAACCAATGTATTGCCTGCGGCCAGTGTGTTGAGGTCTGTCAAAACCTTCAGGTAAATGAAACACTCTCAATCGACTGGGAACGCGAACGCCCTCGCGTCATTTGGGATGAGGGAGTTCCGATCAATGAATCTTCCTGTGTCAGCTGCGGTCAGTGTGTAACAGTATGTCCATGTAATGCACTGATGGAAAAATCAATGCTCGGGCAGGCTGGTTTTATGACAGGCATTAAAGAGGACGTCATGGAACCGATGATTGATCTCGTGAAAAATGTTGAACCGGGGTATGGCAGCATTTTTGCCATTTCTGAAGTCGAAGCGGCAATGCGTGAAACAAGAACGAAAAAAACGAAAACTGTATGTACGTTCTGCGGTGTCGGGTGTTCATTTGAAGTATGGACAAAAGGACGGGATATTTTAAAGATCCAGCCTGTTTCTGATGCTCCGGTTAACGCGATTTCCACATGTGTCAAAGGGAAATTCGGCTGGGATTTTGTCAATTCAAAAGAGCGGATCACAAAGCCTTTAATCCGTAAAAACGGAGCCTTTGTGGAATCTTCTTGGGAAGAAGCCCTCGATCTTGTCGCAAGCAGATTAGGATCAATCAAAGAGCAGTACGGTAAAGGCTCTGTAGGGTTTATTTCTTCTTCTAAAATTACGAATGAAGAAAACTACGTCATTCAAAAACTAGCGCGTCAGGTATTTGAAACAAACAACGTCGATAACTGCTCACGCTACTGCCAGTCTCCTGCTACAGACGGATTGTTCCGCACTGTCGGCATGGGCGGTGACGCCGGCACGATTAAAGATATTGCCAAAGCAGGCCTCGTCATCATTGTCGGTGCCAATCCGGCGGAAGGACACCCAGTGCTCGCAACACGCGTCAAACGGGCACACAAGCTCCACGGTCAAAAACTGATTGTTGCTGACCTGCGTAAAAATGAGATGGCTGAGCGATCCGATCTGTTCATCAGCCCTAAACAAGGCACAGACCAAGTTTGGCTGATGGCTGTTACGAAATATATGATCGACCAAGGCTGGCACGATCAGGCGTTTATTGATGAGAACGTCAATTACTTTGAAGATTATAAAGAAACCCTTAAAACGTATACGCTTGATTATGCAGAACGCATCACAGGCCTTTCAAAAGAAAACATCATTCAAATTGCTGAAATGATTCGTGATGCTGACGGCACTTGTGTCCTTTGGGGAATGGGTGTCACACAAAATACAGGCGGTTCTGATACATCAGCAGCCATTTCAAACCTGCTTCTCGCTACGGGCAACTATCGCCGTCCAGGTGCCGGCGCTTATCCTCTGCGCGGACACAATAACGTGCAAGGCGCATGTGATATGGGAACATTGCCAGGCTGGCTGCCGGGATATCAGCATATTACAGATGACAAGGCCCGCGCTAAATTTGAAGAGGCGTATGGTGTCGAGATTGATGGAAAGCCTGGTTTAGATAATATTCAAATGCTTCATGCCATTGAAGAAGGAAAAATGAAAGCTATGTATCTTGTCGGTGAGGATATGGCACTGGTCGATTCAAACGCGAACCATGTGCATGATATTTTATCAAGCCTTGATTTCTTCGTGGTACAGGACATCTTCCTGTCAAGAACAGCTCAATATGCTGATGTCGTCTTGCCGGCCACTCCTTCACTTGAAAAAGACGGAACATTTACCAACACAGAACGCCGTGTCCAGCGATTGTACCAGGCGCTTCCGACGCTTGGTGACGCAAAACCGGACTGGTGGATTATTCAAGAGGTGGCAAACCGTTTAGGAGCGAATTGGAATTACAGCCATCCGAGTGACATTTTCTCTGAAATGGCGAGTCTTTCTCCTCTGTTTGCCAAAGCAAGCTATGAGGTGCTTGAAGGCTGGAACAGCTTCCTATGGGGCAGCTTCACAGGTGAAAGCACACCGCTTCTGTATGAAGACGGATTTAATTTCCCTGACAAAAAAGCCCGCTTTGCCCTTTCTGATTGGACCGAGCCAGCGGCATTTCCGGAGGAATATGACCTTCATATCAATAACGGCCGGATGCTGGAGCATTTCCACGAAGGAAACATGACAAATAAATCGAAAGGCATCCAAGCGAAAGTGCCGAATGTATTCGTTGAGATCTCACCTGAGCTTGCACAAGAGCGAGGTGTTTGTGACGGTTCGCTTGTACGGCTCGTTTCTCCGTTCGGAGCAGTCAAATTGAACGCGCTGATCACAGACCGGGTACGGAAAAATGAACTCTATCTGCCAATGAACTCGACAGACAAGGAGTCAGCGATTAACTTCTTGACGGGCCCTGCAGCTGATAAACGGACGAACACGCCTGCTTATAAACAGACAAAGGTCCGCATGGAAGTGCTTGGCGGCTGTGAAACAGCGCCGCTTCCAAAAACCAATCCGCGCAACAAAAAACGGCATCCGCAAAACGGAGTCGAAGCGGAAAGAAAATGGAACCGCCCTGGCTATGTCCATCTGACTGATTAAACGATAGGAGGAAAACGAATGGCCACTCCGATTACGACGATCAAAAAAGAAACAAAAACAGCTGAGCAAATTAAGCTTGAAAAAATAGAAGAACTGAAAGAGCTGCTGGCGGAAAATGAGGACGCCGTCTCTAAAACGATGACGTTAATGAATGAACTCAATGATCTTGGAATTTTTGATGCGGCAACAAGCATGCTCAGAGCGAAGGAAGACATTGCCAAGATTGCGCTTGGCCAAGTTTCCCGCGAGCCTGTCACCAACCTCATCAACACGATGATGGCCGCCGGAGGCGCATTGACAAAAGCCGATCCTGAGTTTACAGCAAAGCTTTTAGAAAGCGTAATGGCTGGGACTGAACAGGCACAAAGCTTTTTAAAAGAAGACAAGAAAGTCGGGGTTCTCGACCTGTTAAAAGCAATGAACGACCCTGACATCAACAGAGCCGTCGGCTTCGGCCTTCAGTTTTTAAAAGGCATGGGAAAAGAACTTCGAGAACAATAACAGAAAAACAGCCATCGCTTGATGATGGCTGTTTTTTTATTCGTCGGCTTCTTCCAAACGCTTCTTGTAAATAAGTGAACGGTCAGCGCAAAAGAAGGCACCGGCTAAAAATACGCAATCCGCTAAAAACATCGTCGATTTCTGGCCTAATGTTAAGCCTTGATCAGGGAGAACTGCGCCTATATATAAAAAAGTGCTGACTGCAAGCAATGTAAAAGCAAAATGCTTGTAGTCTTCTTTTAAAGATTTCATTCTATTTTTGTTCAAAAGAATCACCTGCCAGATTCATAGTATACGACTATTATAATATAATCCGGCGGCTTACAGAGAAAGTAATTCTATCCATTTGTTATATATTTTCAAGCGCTTGGCCGATATCTTCCAACAAGTCTTCCGCATCTTCAATTCCTACAGAAATTCTGATCAAGCCGTCCGTAATGCCGAGCTCAAGCCGGCGTTCTCTCGGAATAGAGGCATGTGTCATTCTTGCAGGAACAGAAATTAAGCTTTCAACCGCCCCCAGGCTTTCAGCAATGGTAAACAGTTTCAGATTTCCTAAAAACGCATCAACCCGTTCTTCACTGCCAATATCAAAGGAGATCATGCCGCCGAAGCCCGATCCTTGCGTTTTTGCAAGCTCATGTCCGGGATGATTTGAAGAACCAGGGTAATATAACGTTTGGACAGCAGGGTGATTCTCAAGAAAGCTTGCGATTTTCCGCGCATTTTGATCGATCGCTTCCATTCTGAGTCCCAACGTTTTGATTCCTCTCATTAACAGCCAGGAATCTTGAGGGCCAAGCACGCCGCCTGTGGAGTTTTGCACAAAATGCAGCTCTTCTCCAAGCTCTTTCGAAGCTGTCACAACTAAACCTCCGACGACATCACTGTGTCCGCCAAGATATTTTGTCGCACTGTGAAGTACGATATCAGCGCCTAAAGTAAGCGGCTGCTGCAAATAAGGAGTGTTAAAGGTATTGTCTACGATAAGCAGAACACCCGCTTTTTTTGCGATATCAGCCATGAGCGTCAGGTCGGTGATTTTGAGCAACGGGTTTGTCGGTGTTTCAATATAAATGGCTTTTGTATTAGGGCGAATCGCTTTTTCAACTTCTTCCCTGCTGCTCGTATCAACAAATGTTGATTCAATGCCAAGACGGTTAAGCACCTTTGTCATCACGCGATATGTTCCGCCGTACACATCATCAGTCAACACGACATGATCTCCGCTGTTAAACAGCATCATAACCGCTGTAATGGCAGCCATTCCTGAGCTGAACGCATAGCCTGCTTCCCCGCTTTCCAGTTCTGTCACAAGTGCTTCGAGAGCGGTTCGAGTCGGATTGGCCGTTCTTGAATACTCGTAGCCTGTATGCTGTCCTGCTTTCGGCTGCTTGTACGTGCTGACTTGATAAATGGGCACGGAAACTGCGCCTGTTTTCTCATCACCTGTGATTCCGCCATGTATCATCAATGTTTTTTTCTTCATATCAGATGCCTCCTTCGTATATTTGTTTGCTGATATATCGATCGCTGCTGTCAGGAAATACTGTGACAATGTTAGTTCCAGCGGATGCTTTTTTCGCTTCCTCCAATGCCGCATAAAGTGCTGCACCTGAAGAGCTTCCGATCAGCAGGCCTTCTTTTTCTGCCGCTTCTTTCACAAGTCTAAACGCATTCTCATCTGTTACGGTGTAGATCGCGTCAAAATGGCTCTTATCCATATAATCGGGGATAAACTCCATGCCGATGCCTTCTGTTTTATGAGCGTGAGGCTCTCCTCCGTTTAAAATCGAGCCCTCCGGTTCAACAATCACCGTTTTGACTGCTGGATTTTTTTCTTTTAAGAAGGAAGCTGTTCCTGCGAACGTGCCCCCTGATCCTGCCCCTGCGACAAACGTATGAATATTCCCGTCAAGCGCTTCCCACATTTCAGGTCCAAGCGTCTTATAGTAAGTCGATGGATTTACTTGGTTTTTAAATTGCAAAACGCAATAAGAATTTTCAATTTCAGTCTCCAGCTGAATGGCTTTTTGAATGGCTCCCTGCATTCCGTCTTGACGCGGTGTATGAATGATTGATGCGCCAAGCGCTTGCATAATTTGCTGTTTCTCTCTGCTGAAATGTTCAGGGACACAGAAAATCGCTTTCAGCCCATATTTTCTGGCACTTAACGCAAGGCCGATCCCTGTATTGCCTGCCGTAGCTTCTATAATCACTCCGCCGGGTTTCACCTTGCCTGAATCGAGCGCGTCACGAATCAGCATATCTCCCAGTCTGTCTTTGATGCTTCCCCCTGGATTCATCATTTCAAGCTTGGCATACACCGCGACTCCTTCTGGAACATCAAAGTTCTTCAAGCGGAGAAGCGGTGTATTCCCAATCAGCTCGGTAATGTCCGTAATCACTGTCATATATGTCCTCCTCCTAATTAGAGGTTGTTTTTAGAGAAAAACGGAGGAGAACGTTCTCCCCGTTTTAATGAATTCGTTTGATCACCTTTAACACAAGCTCTGTTGAATGGACAGCCGCCTGCTCTAAAAATTGGTCAAATGAAACATGTGATTCTTTTCCTGCAATATCAGATAACGCTCTGATGACGACAAACGGCGTTTTAAATTGATGGCACACTTGAGCCACTGCCGCAGCCTCCATTTCAACCGCGTACAGATCAGAAAATCTCGCACGCACCTCTTCAACCCGCTTCGGATCGTTCATGAAAGAATCGCCTGTTGCAATTGTTCCTTTTGCAACCTGAATGCCGTCGAGTTCAGATACCGCTTCTTCAGTGATGCTAATCAGCTTTTCATCCGCTGCATAAGCAGCCGGAAGACCCGGCACTTGGCCGTATTCATAGTCAAAAGCCGTTACGTCTACATCGTGGTGACGAACGTCAGTGGAAATAACGACATCCCCTACATTCAATGTATGATGAAATCCGCCGGCTGAGCCTGTGTTAATGACATAATCAGGCTTGTAACGATCAAGCAGAAGCGTCGTGCTGATAGCAGCATTTACTTTTCCAATTCCTGATTTTAAAAGAATCACTTCAGTTCCTTCGTATTCGCCTGTTGTAAATTCACAGTGTGCGATCGTTTCTGTTTTTGCATTTTCAAGTTTGTTTCTTAGGATGGTAACTTCCTCTTCCATTGCTCCGATGACTGCTAGTTTCATCTATTCACATTCCCTTCACTTTACCGTTTGATCGCCTCCATTATCCACACGAAGTCGTTTTGCTGAGTGAATCGGACTGCAAAACCTTCAGCTGTAAACATTTCTTTCAACGCATCCAATGTAGGATAATGCTCTGTCTCTAAATCATTTGCAAGCTGATAAAAGCCTTGAGAACGGGCTTTATCGATAGCCTGTTGATACGCTTGCGCATTTTCAAAGACGGTATCGGCAAACACTATTTTATCATGCAAGTGAAGGTATTTGCCATATTGCTTTATGGCAGCCCGCTTTTCTTCGTCAGTCAAATGATGAAAAGCATATGAACTGACAATTGTATCAGCCTGAAATGGCGGCTCAGGGAATGTCAGGAAGTCTCCATCAACGATTTCCGACCTGCCTGAAAGCTTGTCAGAAGCCAGTTTACGCATTGCTGGAGAAGGTTCGATTCCAAATACAGTTTTGCCTGCATCGAGCAGCTTAGCCGTCAAATTCCCTGTCCCCGGGCCAAATTCTAACACATGCGTTCCAGATTTGCTGACGATGGCATCAAGGATATGATCGTAGCCTCTGAATGCTTCTTTATACTGAATATCTAAACCTTGTACTGTTTGATCATAAGTTGCTGCCCAATCTTCAAAGAGAGGGATAAATTCACGTCCCATATTTGTCACACTCCATATTTAATAATTCCTATAAGCATACTATGAATTAATGATGGAACAGTTCCTATAATACCACATCTTCTGAAAAGCAGGTACTAAAACACTTTGTGTATTTTATGCCATCTCATATTGCGCATTGACCGCAAAAAAGCTTATACTTCATATGACTTGTGAAAGCTGGAGGGTCAAGACATGAATTTTCAATTAGATCTGATTAAAGACAAAGTGGAATTTTTTGAAGCGGCTTCATTGCAGGAGCTTGAAAAGAAAATCAATACACAAATTGAAAACAATAAAGCCATCATGCTCCGGGTGAAATCTGTTTCACACCAAACTGCTGTGGCAGAAGGAAGAATATTGTACAGCGCGGTGGTTCATTTCGCAGCTGAAGCCTAAAACAAAAGCAGCCGGTTGTAACCCGGCTGCTTTTGTTTATTTTAGCTTTTCTACTTTTGTCGGCTTCCAGCCTTTTTCATCGACCCATGTAATCGTGACTTGATACTTATTCCCAGTCGCCTTGTCCAAAATTTTGCCTTTGGCATCCTGAGGGCTGCCGTTATTTCCAAGCCAGAGCACCGTCATGTTATCTGTTGAGACACCAGTTGCGTACGAAATGGCTTTCAGCATCTCAGCCCAGTCTTGCGAGCTTGAATCATAAGTAGCGGCATGCTCGCCTGTTTGCTCAGTTCCGACTGCTTTCCAGTCAGGATTTTCATACGTTTTTTCCACATCGCTCGATGAGCCGCCTTCTGTTACTTTTGCATCTTTAAGCCCATCACCGGCTGAATCTGAGCTTGAATCTGAATCAGAGTCATCTTTTTTAGAAGAAGAATCATCTTTTTTGGAATCAGAGTCAGAAGACTTCTCAGAATCTTTTTCGCTGTCAGATGTATCTTTCTTGCTGTCTTTTATATCCTCATCCGATTTCTTTTCCGTCTTTCCTGAAGCCGGAGATTCCTGTTTTTGCGCCGTTTCAGAATCCTTGCTGACATCTTTGCTAGAAGGACTGTTAATGAAGAGATTCGCTGCTACTACGACAATTAGTATGGATACGATTGCGATTAAAATGTTAAGCACTAAATTGGCTTTTCTGCGTTTATCACGATTTTCATAACGAGATTGATTATTGCTCAATAATTCTGCACTCCTTTATCCCTCTTGGCTCAGCATATATTTTAACATGTGCTGAGAAGTTGTTCTATTTCTGATTGATTTCAATTTCGTGTACTTTTTTAACAATATCATAAAACACCGAATTTGTCAGAGCCTTATCTCCCGGTGTATCCATGTGTAAAACAACCAGAGCGTATTTCGGCTTATCCGCGGGAAAATATCCGGCAAACCATTTTTCATAGAGCGTTTCCTTCTCTTTTGAAAGCTTGCCTGTCTGGGCTGTGCCCGACTTCCCTGCTACAGTATACGGAAGATCTTGAAACCTTCTGCCCGTTCCGGAAGGAGATTCTACCACCCGCCGCAGTATTTTTTGAAGCTGCTGTGACGTATATTTGTCTATCGTCTCCCCTTTGAGCTTCTGATCTTTAAACGTAACGAGCGTTGTGCCGTTCTTATACTCAATTTGTTCGGCAATTTTCACCTGCCGTTTTTCTCCGCCGCGGGCGATTGTCGCCATCATATTGGCTACCTCCAGCGGGGTTACCTTTACATTTTTCTGCCCAATTGCGGTTTGCGCAATGGCTTTTTTGACTGATTTGTCTTTTTCATCCCCCCAAATCACGCCGCTTTTTTCGTTATACAGCTGGCGGAAATCGGTTTCGTGGTACAGTTTTCCCTCCCAGCCTGCCCGATCAGTGAGAGCCAGCTTCTCGGACATATCTTCAATAACCGAGCTGTCTTTTTTCATTAATTGTTCTGCAAGACTCGTAAATGTGTAATTACAGCTTTGGGCAAAACTTTCATCAAAAGACAAGGTTCCTTTGTCGTCCCCCGGTTCCCCGTACAGGTTTAAATTGCAATTAAAGGTTTGACTAGGCTTCACCATATTATTTTCGATTGCAGCTGCGGCAATGACTGTTTTAAAAACTGATCCGGGATAGATTGGCGTCAGCATATAATTTTGAAGTGTGTTTTGCCGGGACACATCCGCATCTGGTTTGCTTACAATTCCCAGAACACTGCTATTTTCGATGTCCAGCAGCACAGCTCCTCCCTTTTTCAGCCCCTGTTCATCCAATACCTCCTCCATCGCTTTTTGAATGCTTTGATCGATCGTTGTTTTGACCTGGAGCGGATAAAATGTATTGGCTTCAGCTGTATATTTGACGTCCATGCCAAACAAAGGGTTTCCTTTTCCGTCCACATGATATAAAAGCTTTGTGTCTTGTTCCGGAAGCAAAAACTCGTCAAATGTCCGTTCTAAACCGGTTGTTCCGATTTCTGTTGTAATCGGAAGGCTCTCCTTGTCAGGATATTTCTTGCGAAGCAGCGCCGGATCTTGGTTCGTGCTCCCTATCGTATGTGAAGCAAGGCTGGGCTTGTCTTCATTCTCCATATATACGCCGTAAATGCCGGGATATTTCAAAGAATTGATTTTTGTGATAGATTGTTTTGAAAGTGTTTTGATTTTCTTTTGCTGCAAAATGACCGGTTTTTTTGCCTTACCTAGTGTCTGGCGCAAATCATCTTCAGACATGCCGAGGATGTCCGCAACTTTTTTGATCGGCCAATCCTGCGTCAGCAGAAAAGGGAACAAAACAACCGCAGGCTCGCTTTGTCCTGTCAGCGCCCGCCCGTTTCGATCTAAAAAAGAGCCTCTTCCATCTGAAATGAGCACTTCCTCCGTCCGCTGTTTCACGCTTTCTTGAATCAAATTAATTTTCTTTTTAGAAAATGATTCTGTGAAAAACAGCTGGATTTCTGCAAGCCTAAGCAGAAGCAGAAAAAATACAATCAAAAATGCGAAGACTGCCAGCTTCATTCGTTTCGATATCTTCATAAAAAAACACCTCACCCACATTGTGGACGAGGTGTTTCGCTGCTAAACAAATATTATGAAATTTTCACAATTTTCACGAGCATTTCTCCGCCCGGTGTTTGTACTGTGACTTCTTCATCTACTTTTTTGCCCAAGAGGCTTTTTGCGATCGGTGAGTCGTTTGAGATTTTCCCTTCAAACGGGTCAGCTTCCGCGCTTCCGACGATCGTATATGATTCTTCATCACCGTCAGGCAGTTCGACGAAAGTGACGGTTTTACCCAAACCGACAACGTTAGAGCCGCCGTCATCTTCAATGATTTTCGCATTGCGAATCATATTTTCAAGAGTCGTCACGCGGCCCTCTACAAATGCCTGCTCTTCTTTCGCTGAATCGTATTCAGAGTTCTCGGAAAGGTCTCCGAAGCTTCTCGCAATTTTGATTCGCTCTACTACTTCTTTTCGTTTAACCGTTTTCAAATATTCTAATTCTTGTTCAAGTTTTTGTTTTCCTTCTGCAGTCATAGGAAATACTTTCTCTTGTGCCATGTCCCTTCACTCCTTCTGGTTGTCCCTCAACATCTTCGATTATGTATGAGAGCATAAACTAAAAAATACAAGAATGAGAACACAGGGCAGTCCTCGTTCTTCTCTCCCATATAGGTACTGTTTATCTTAAACTGAATCGTGTCGTTCTGCAAATATTTCGCGTTTATAAACAGGGAAAGAAGGGAATTCGCACATTCCCTTCCTGCCTATACATAATATGGTCAGAGTTATTTATGTCTATGCTATGGTATTACAAAATCGCGTTTTGTTCAAGAATGGTTTGAATTTTTGTGACCATCAGATCAATTGCGACGTGATTCTGACCGCCTTCCGGGATAATAATATCAGCGTATCGTTTCGTCGGCTCGACGAATTGGTTATGCATCGGACGGACCACTGACACATATTGTTCAATGACAGAATCAATAGAGCGTCCGCGCTCATTAATATCTCTCATAATCCGTCTGATGATACGCAAGTCAGCGTCCGTATCAACATAAAGCTTGATATCCATCAGATCACGAAGCCTTTTGTCTTCAAGAACAAGAATGCCTTCAAGGATAATAACATCCTTTGGCTCTACGTGAACCGTTTCTTCTGAACGTGTGTGAAGCTTATAGTCATAAATCGGCTTTTCAATCGGGCGGTAATTCAATAGATCCTGAATATGCTCGATTAAATAGTCATTATCAAACGCAAGCGGATGATCATAGTTTGTGTTCAGCCTTTCTTCAAACGGAAGATGGCTTTGGTCTTTATAATAAAGGTCCTGCTGGATCATTAAAATTGAGTGTCCTTTAAACTGTTCATAAATGGACCGTGTGACACTCGTTTTTCCTGAACCGGAACCTCCTGCGATTCCAATGACTACTGGATTCTTACCCATGGGCTGTTACTTCCCCTTTCTCATCATGTTGCTCGGATAAATCTTTTTGTCTAGTTTGAATTTGACAATTTGCAGGGGATGGCGGGCAGCATCTAGCTCATTTCCGTCTTCGTCCCAAATGGTTTCAATCGTATGTGTAAAGTTTTCGATTTCTGGTCCGAAAAATTCCACTTCGTCGCCTTTTTTGAAGAAATTGCGCTGCTGAAGCGTGACCATTTGTGTATCTTCATCATAATTCAGCACTAAGCCGACAAAATCATATGTTGTTTTCTTGGCGTGTTCGCCGAACATTTGCTCTTCATAGCCTGGCGTTCCTTCAAAGAAAGCTGTCGCAGTGTCCCGGTTGGCGCACTTATCAAGCTCTTCAAGCCATTCTTTTTGAATCACAAAGTTCTCTGGATCAGCGCAATAAGCATCGATTACTTTGCGGTATACGCTGACAACAGTTGCTACATAGTGAATGGATTTCATGCGGCCTTCAATCTTTAAGCTGTCGATCCCCATTTCAATCATTTTTGGAATGGATTCAATCAGCTTCAAATCTTTCGGGCTCATCGCAAATGGTGCATCTTCTTCACCATACAAAGCAACGGCGTTGGCACCGTCTGTTTGATAGAGATCATAATCCCAGCGGCATGACTGGCAGCAGCCTCCGCGATTGGAGTCCCGCGCTGTCATGTGATTGCTCAGCACGCAGCGGCCGGAATATGCGATACACATTGCGCCGTGAATGAAGGATTCGATTTCGATATCTACCTTTTCTTTCATTTCTCTGATTTCAAGAGCGCTAGTTTCACGTGCCAGCACGACGCGGTCGAGACCTTCTTCCTTCCAGAACTGGACAGCCTTCCAGTTTGAAAGAGACTGCTGTGTGCTCAAGTGAACCTCAACATTCGGCGCCACTCTGCGGCATGTTTCAATAATAAGCGGATCTGCCACAATAATACCGGCAACGTTGGCGTCTCCAAGCGCTTTTAAATAGTCTTCAAGCCCGTCCATGTTTTCATTATGAGCGAAAATATTCGTTGTTACGTAGATCTTCGCGCCATATTTCTTTGCGAATTCAACGCCTTCTGCAATTTCTTCGATCGTAAAGTTATCGGCATTCGAGCGAAGCCCGTATTCCTGTCCCCCGATAAAGACCGCGTCCGCTCCGTAATGAACAGCGATTTTCAGCTTTTCAAGATTACCCGCAGGTGCGAGAAGCTCCGGCTTTTTCGTAATCACACGCTTTCCATTAACGATTGTGGATATTTTATCATTTACGGCAGTCATAGCTTAACCTCCTTTTGATTAATAAACCGTTTCCTTGAAGAAGAATCCGGTATCAATTTTTCTGTTTACTGGCTGGATGCTTTCAATGTGTTCGATCCAGTCTTCTTTTTTCGCTTCGTATTCGTCACGGTTTTCCACGCACAAATCAATTGCTTCTCTGTACATTTTGGTGACTTCTATTAGGTATTCAGGCGTTTTCAAAACACCATCGATTTTGAAAGAATCAATTCCGGCATCTATCAATTCCTCGAGCTCATCAATGATGCACACATCGTTCGGGCTCATGATGTGAGTGCCGTTTTCATCTTCGAAAATCGGATATTTATTATCGCGTTCTTTATCGTGTAAAAACATGCCTGATTCTTTTTTCTTTCTTTCAATGTCCATGACTTTGCCCTGATATTCAAAATAGTTTCCAATCAAAGAACGCTTCGATTGGAACATGCACGTCATTCCATGCACCTGGATTTCAATTTCGACTTCAGCATTTTCTTTAATCTCAACAATGCTGTCCATGTTTAATTCTCTGGCAAGCACAGAACGCGCCGCACCCTTGCGTCCCCAGTAGTTGCATGTATAATAGTTGGTGCCTGTCGTTTCTGTGCTCCAATGAAGCTTCAGATCAGGCGCAGATTCACGGGCAGCCATCAGCACGGCAGGATCGCCGAATACCGCTGCATCGACACCGGCTTCTGCTAAGAAAGCCAGATATTCGCCAAGCTCACCCACTTTATCGTTATGGAAAATTGCATTTACAGCAACGTATATTTTTGCCCCTTCTTTGTGAGCAATCTCTACGGCTTTTGTTACATCTTCACGAGAAAATTCTCCGGCTAATCTCAAGCCGTATCTCTGTTCCCCAACTAAAAACGCAGTTGCCCCAGCCTGTATGAGCGGCAAAATGTCCGCTGTACTCGTCGGCGTCACTAAGAGCTCTGGTTTTTTCATGACGTTCACCTCTTCTTTTTACTAATCGCAAGTCCGTCCCCGACAGGAATAATCGCAGTTTGATAATCCGGATGATTCATCAGCCAATGATTATATTCATCAATTTTTGCTACAAGCCTGCGCCTTCTCTTCGGTTCTATTTTGCTGTAATCCTCTGCCACCAGACCCTTAAACAGCACGTTGTCTGTTATAATCACCCCGTCTGGTGAAAGCATCGGTTCATATAAATGAAAAAAGTTTTGATACTGACCTTTTGCAGCGTCAATAAAAATGACATCGTAAGGCGCGGTTACATGAACGGCGTCGGCTAATTCAAGCGCATCTCCGTAAAAAACATGAATCCGGTCATCAAGCTGAAATTCCTTGATATTGTTTACCGCTTCTTCATGCCGTTTCTCATTGCGTTCAATTGTATATATTTCAGCAGACGGCAGCTCCAGCGCCATCCGAATGGCTGAATAACCAATGGCCGTTCCGATTTCTAGTATTTTTTTCGGCTGTTTCACAGACAAAATTTGAAGCAGCACCTCCATGCCCGCTTTTTCCATAATCGGGACATGATGTTCTTCTGCATATGCTTCAAGCTTCTTCACGTTATCCGGCCGAGGCTTTAATAATGCTTCTATATAGTCATTTATTTGTTCATACCGGTCAGTCACTACAAACAGCCTCCCGTTCTAAAAAGGAGTGCCCCAGTCTTATGCGCAGGACACTCTCTGAATACATCATGATACATCGGTAAACAACCCGATATATTTTAACATAAAACCTTGCGGAAAGCGAACAAAAGGAGAGCTTTTTGCTCTCCTTTTATTTCTCATTTTTTGAGGAAATGTATTTTTCTTTTGCTTTATTATGCTCTTTTAGCGTTTTTGTAAATACGACCTCACCATTTGATTTGGCCAAGAAATACAGATAGTCCGTTTTATCCGGATGCAGCGCCGCTTCCCATGACGACATACCGGCATTGGCAATCGGCCCTGGCGTCAGCCCTGTGTTTTTATACGTATTGTATGGTGAATCGATTTCCAGATCCTTATAAAGAACCCGATCTTTATGCTTGCCTGCCGCGTACAGGACGGTCGGATCTGTTTGGAGCGGCATTTTCTTTTTCAGGCGGTTATAAAAGACGCTCGCAATTTTATGGCGGTCGGCTTTTTCAGTCGCTTCTTCTTCTATCAAAGAAGCCATTGTCAGCAGCTTATGCACAGAAACTTTGTTTTTCTTCATTTCTGATTTATATGTTTCCACATAAGAATTTGTCTGCTTAATCATTGCCTTGATAATGTCTTCAAGTGATGTGTCCGGGTCGTTAAAAGGGTATGTAGCCGGGAATAGGTACCCTTCAAGCGGGTGCTTAATGTTTTTATTGAAAACATCATTTGTCACAGTGTCCGGGAATTCTTTCTTCAGCTGATTGATAAATGTTTCATCGTCCAGCTTCGCTATGACTTGTTTTTTAGAGTATTTTGTTTCATCAGCAATAGCAGCCGCGATTTGGGTCAGCTGTGCTCCCTCAGTCACTGTGATTTGAAAAGCGTAACCTGTAGCCCCGCTTGTCAGCTTCTGAATAATGGCATCTAAATCCATACTTTTATTCAGATGGTAGAATCCGGCCTGAAACCCGGAAGCACCTTTATATTTCACATAGTACTGAAACGCCTTCTCGCTTTTTATGACATCATTTTTCTTTAATATCGATGCGATGGCTGAAACAGACGAACCGCTCGGAATGTTAATATTAACTGTCGTTTTACTGTCTTTTTCAACAGGTTCAAGCAATGATTTCCCATATAAAAATGCCCCGCCAATGATGAGAAACAGCACAACAATGGAAGACAGTATGATTCTTTTTTTATTAAAAAACGATTTTTTTTGCTGATTGATATACATTAGGTCTCCTCCCATCAGCTCTTATACTACATGATTCATTGTATTTCGGCAATTTATTACAAAAAGAGGCCTGCATAAAGCAGAAAAAAGCCGGAGCAGTATAGCTCCGGCTTTGGTTTGGCGCGATGTTTTACTCTTCGTCTTCGTCCGCTAAGAATGTGTTTAATGTTTCTTCGATCATATCCCATTCTTCGTCAGTTTCAATCGGGAATAGCTCACCGTTTTCACCGTCTTCGTTTGGCGTGAAGCTGGAAGCAAGAATTTCTACTTCTTCGTCATCTTTTGATTCGATTGGATAGTACAAGACATAAGACTTGCCAAACTCTTCGTTTTCAAATGTAAACAGCACTTCACAAAGCTGTTCATTTCCTTGATCGTCAACAATTGTAATATTTTTTTCGCCGTGTTCCATTTTCTTCACCTCTGGCTTTAATTTAAGCTGTCAAGATATCCTTGTAAAATCATAACAGCCGCCATTTTATCAATGACTTTTTTTCGTTTTTGCCTGCTGACGTCAGCTGCAATCAGCATTTTTTCAGCCGCCATTGTGGTAAGACGCTCGTCCCACAGCACAACAGGAACATTGTACGTTGTTTCAAGCACTTTCGCAAATGTTTGGCTGGCTTCGCCTCTCGGGCCGACTGTTCCGTTCATGTTCTTAGGAAAGCCGAGCACGATTTTATCTATAGTATAGTCCTTTATCAGTTCAGATAAACGGGATAAACCATAATCGCCTTCTGCTTCATTTATCTTTATGGTCTCAATGCCTTGAGCAGTCCAGCCCATTTCATCGCTCAGAGCTACACCGAGTGTTTTGGTTCCTAAATCGAGTCCTAATATTCTCATTCTTTATTTACGCCTCTTTATGCTGTTCTAAATAAGACTTTACCAATTCCTCGATTAATTCGTCTCTTTCAAGTTTGCGAATTAAATTGCGAGCGTCACGATGCCTAGGAATATAAGCGGGATCACCTGACAGCAAGTATCCGACAATCTGGTTGATTGGATTGTAGCCCTTTTCCTGAAGCGCGTCATACACTGTAATCAGCACCTCATTTACGTTAGTCTCAGCAGAATCATCGGAGAAATTAAATTTCATCGTTTTATCAAACGAGCTCACCGTTTTGCACCTCTTTCCCAAATTCGCAGGCAAAGTTCAGCCTGGGGTCCTAATCTTACCATCATTCTACACTACATGGGCGAATTATAAAACGGATTTCACCCAATCTTCTACAGAAGCCAAAGCTTCTTCTAATTTTTCCGGCTGTTTACCTCCTGCCTGCGCCATATCCGGACGGCCTCCGCCGCCTCCGCCGCAAACTTCCGCAGCTTGTTTAACCAGCTTGCCGGCGTGAAGGCCTTTCTCAATGAGGTCCTTTGTGACTCCGGCGGAGATATTAACTTTATCGTTTTGTACCGCACCAAGCACGATCACCGCAGAGCCAAGCTTTGCTTTGAGTTCATCGACCATAGTGCGGAGATGATTCATGTCTTTTGCATTTACTTTTGCCGCAAGCACGTTTACGCCGTCAACTTCTTTTACTTTCGACAGGATTGCTCCTGCTTCCACGTTGCCTAGTTTTGCAAGAAGAGATTCATTTTCTCTTTGTGCATCCTTCAGTTCAGCCTGCAGAGCCGCGACCCGTTTCGGCACTTCTTTGATATTTGTTTTCAGCTCGTCAGCGGTCTGCTTCAATACAGAAATCTGGCTGTTCATTTCGACGTAAGCGCCTTGTCCCGTTACAGCTTCAATCCGTCTTGTGCCTGCTCCGATTCCGGATTCAGAAACGATTTTAAACAAGCCGATTTCTGCTGTATTTCTGACATGGCAGCCGCCGCACAGCTCTAAGCTGTAATCTCCAACTTGAACGACACGGACAATATCGCCATATTTCTCGCCAAACAGTGCCATCGCACCCATTTCTTTTGCTTCAGCGATCGGTTTCAAATCAATGCTGACCGGGATGCTCGCCCAGATCTTTTCGTTTACGATTCTTTCAATTTGTTCGAGCTCTTCTTTTGTCACTTGGCCAAAGTGCGAGAAGTCAAAACGAAGACGGTTTTCCGTTACAAGAGAGCCCGCCTGATTGACATGAGTTCCAAGAACATCTTTTAGAGCCTGATGCAATAAATGCGTTGCCGTGTGGTTTTTAATGACGCCGCTTCTCATATGGTCTTCAACTTCAGCCGTAACATGCAGGCCTTTTTGAACAGTACCGCTCTCTACAACACCTTCATGCACATGCTGGCCGTTCGGCGCTTTTTGAACATCTTTAATTCTTACAACGGCCTGCTCGTTTCGGAGATAGCCTTTATCGCCGATTTGGCCGCCGCTTTCTGCATAGAACGGTGTTTCATCAAGGATGATTTGAACGCTTTCTCCTTCATGAGCCTCTTCGATTAATTGGCCGTCCTGAAGAAGCACAATGATATTGGCATCAGCTTTGGTTTGAGAGTAGCCGACAAATGTGCTTTCATCTGTCACGTCGCGCAGTGCGCCGCCCTGCACCTGCATGCTGCCGACATCCTGGCGGGCGTTTCTTGCCCGTTCACGCTGCTGGTTCATTTCCTCCTCAAAGCCCTCATGGTCAACCGTCATGTTCTCGTCTTCTGCGTATTCTTCAGTCAATTCAACCGGGAATCCATACGTATCATACAGTTTAAACACATCAGCACCTGAGATAACGCTGCTGCCCTTGTCTTTTTCTTTTTTGATCATTTCTGACAGGATCGCAAGCCCTTCATTAAGGGTCTCATGGAAGCGTTCTTCCTCGGTTTTAATGACTTTTGCGATGAAATCCGCTTTCTCTTTCACTTCAGGATAGAAATCAGCCATGATTTCTGCGACAACCGGCACTAAATCAAACATGAACGGACGATGGATGTTGATCGTTTTGGCATAACGCACGGCACGGCGTAATAAGCGTCTTAATACATAGCCGCGGCCTTCATTTGACGGCAGCGCACCGTCACTGACAGCAAAGGCAACCGTTCTGATATGGTCAGCAATCACTTTAAACGCAGTGTCTTTCACATTGTCTTTGCCATATGTTTCACCAGAAATCGATTCTGTTGCTTTAATGATCGGAACAAACAAATCGGTGTCAAAGTTTGTCGGAACATTCTGGATGACAGATACCATTCTTTCAAGACCCATGCCTGTATCAATGTTTTTCTTTGGAAGCGGTGTGTACGTGCCGTCAGGGTTATGGTTGAACTCTGAGAACACAAGGTTCCATACTTCCAGGTAACGGTCGTTTTCCCCGCCTGGGTAAAGCTCCGGATCTTCTGGATCATTACCGTATGCTTCACCGCGGTCGTAAAAGATTTCCGTATTCGGTCCGCTCGGCCCTTCACCGATATCCCAGAAGTTCCCTTCCAGACGGATAATTCTTTCTTCAGGAATACCGATTTTTTTCGCCCAAAACTCATATGCCTCTTCATCTTCAGGATGAACCGTAACAGAGAGAAGCTCTTTGTCGAAGCCAATCCACTTGTCGCTCGTTAAAAACTCCCAAGCCCATGTAATGGCTTCTTCTTTGAAATAATCGCCGATGGAAAAGTTTCCGAGCATTTCAAAGAAAGTGTGATGGCGCGCAGTTTTACCTACATTTTCTATATCGTTTGTTCTGATCGCTTTTTGAGCGTTTACGATTCTTGGATTTTCCGGCACGACACGGCCGTCAAAATATTTTTTCAGCGTCGCAACACCGCTGTTGATCCAAAGCAGTGAAGGATCCTCATGAGGCACTAATGACGCGCTTGGCTCTACCGCATGTCCTTTTTCTTTAAAGAAATCCAAAAACATTTGACGCACTTCCGCAGAAGTTAAGTGTTTCATTGTATTTCCTCCTCTATAAAAATCGAAATTCTCTTCAGTGACAGCAAAAAAGCCCTCCCCCTATGCAAACCAACGTTTACACAGGGACGAGAGCTGCCTCGCGGTACCACCCTGATTACGGGCATTCATGCGCCCGTCACCTTTAACCCTGTAACGCAGGATAAGCGGCAGTGATTAACTGCACTCAGGATTAGCTTCCTCCGATCTTCTGATAAAGCTCCTTTCAGCTTATGGAGCTTCTCTCTTTAACAGGGCTTCGGCGTACTCAGATCCGTCACTCGAGATTCGTATGTATTCTACGAGAAATTATAGACAAGCGGCACGCCGATGTCAATGCTCCGTCCTCATCCGCAAAAAATGGATCATCATTACTTTTAAAACAGCCGTCGCAGGAACAGCCAGAATCATCCCGACAATTCCCGCAAGCTCCCCTCCGGCAAGAAGCGCAAGCATGATAACGACCGGATGCATTTTAAGGCTTCTGCCGACAATGAACGGACTGAGGATATTTCCTTCCATAAACTGCAGAATAAACACCGTAATCACCACAACAAGAACCGCCTTCACTGAGATCGTCATCGCAATTAACAACGCAGGAACAGCTCCGATGAAAGGGCCAAAATACGGGATGACATTCGTTACTCCAGAGATAAGGCCAAGTATCAGCGGATACGGAAGCCCAAATACCCAGAACGAAATGCCTGCAATCACGCCAAGAATCAAGCAGACCAAAAGCTGGCCGCGGATATAATCGCCAAGCGAATCATCCACATCCCGCAAAAAGGCGCTGCCCCGCTTTCTCCACGACTTCGGAGTCAAGTACCATACTGTCTTTTTCATTAATTCAATGTCCTTCACCATATAAAACACGAGAAAAGGGATTGTTGCAGCAATTAAGAAGTAATCAAGCACATTGCGGATCCCGCTGATCGCACCCTCGATCGTTCCCGCAAAAAACGCCTCCGTCTGGCGGATCATTTTATCTATACGGTGATGCATACCATCAGGCCAGTCATCCGTATGGTTATGCACATGAAGAAGAAGCCCGTTATACGTTTCGGCAAACATGGGTATATTTTCTGACAAATCCGTCAGCTGCACGATTAAAACAGGCACCCCTTTATACAACGCCCAGCCAATCCCGCCAAAAAAAAGAACATAAATGACCAAGATGCTCAAAGTCCTAGGCAATCCTTTGCCATGCAGCCATTCCGTGACCGGAAGCAATAAATAAGATATAAAAATAGAAATGATCAAGGGAATAAAGATCGTTTTTATGACGAGCCAAAAGGGTGACCATAACATATCAAGCATAAAAAAGACATAGACTGTTAACAGAACCAGCAAACAAATAGCCACCCACAACAAAAGCTGCACCGGTTTTTGGAGCATCTGCTTTCACCTCACCTATATCTTTTGAGGTTTACACGGAATTATTCTTTATGTTTGTTTAGTCAGTCAGAAGTCATGGACATTTTTTCACATTTAATTTTCAGAAAAGTTTGATCATTTACTTTTGGTCAAATTTTCTGATAGGAGGATTGCGATGATCACATTTCAAAATGTAAACAAGCATTACGGAGATTTTCACGTGTTAAAACAAATTAATCTTCAAATCGAAAAAGGTGAAGTCGTTGTTATCATCGGCCCATCCGGTTCCGGTAAAAGCACATTGCTCAGATGCATCAACAGACTTGAGACGATCAATGAGGGAGTGCTCACAGTAAACGGCACCGCCATTAACGACAGAAAAACTGATATCAATAAAGTGCGGCAAAATATCGGGATGGTGTTTCAGCACTTTCATTTATATCCGCATAAAACAGTGCTGCAGAACATCATGCTGGCTCCGGTAAAAGTGCTTAGACAATCACCTGAACAAGCAAAGGAAACGGCGCGGTACTATCTTGAAAAAGTCGGCATCCCAGACAAGGCTGACGCCTATCCTTCCCAGCTTTCCGGCGGGCAGCAGCAGCGTGTTGCCATCGCAAGAGGACTGGCGATGAAGCCGGAGGTCATGCTGTTTGACGAGCCGACATCAGCACTTGATCCTGAAATGATCGGTGAGGTGCTAGATGTCATGAAAACACTCGCCAAAGAAGGCATGACAATGGTTGTCGTGACACACGAAATGGGGTTTGCCAAAGAAGTTGCCGATCGGATTGTCTTCATTGACGAAGGAAAAATTTTAGAAGAAGCAGTGCCGGCTGAATTTTACGCGAACCCGAAGGAAGAACGGGCCCGCTTATTCTTAAGCCGTATTTTAAATCATTAAAACAGAAATGGGGGAGCTTGTATGAAAAAGATTTTTTCTTTAGCATTGATTTCTTTATTCGCTGTCATCTTGCTTGCCGCTTGCGGCAGCAAGGGATCAAACGGAGAAGCCTCAAAGGAGAGCAAAAAAGATACGCTAGCCGCCATTAAAGACAATGACAAAATTGTCTTCGGCGTAAAAACGGACACTCGACTGTTCGGTCTTAAAAATCCAAGCTCAGGTGAGATTGAGGGTTTTGATATTGATATTGCTAAACAAATCGCTAAAGACATTTTAGGTGATGAGAAAAAAGCTCAATTTAAAGAGGTCACCTCAAAAACAAGGATTCCTATGCTGCAAAACGGGGATATCGACGCCATTGTCGCCACAATGACGATCACTGAAGAACGAAAAAAGGAAGTTGACTTTTCTGATGTCTATTTCGAGGCCGGGCAATCGCTTCTCGTGAAAAAAGGCAGCAAAATCAAGAGTGTCGAGAATCTTGGCAAAGGCTCAAAAGTTCTTGCAGTAAAAGGCTCCACCTCCTCTCAAAACATTCGTGAAAAGGCGCCTGAAGCATCTGTTTTAGAATTTGAAAACTACGCAGAAGCCTTTACAGCCCTTAAATCGGGGCAAGGCGATGCCCTCACCACAGATAATGCGATTTTATATGGAATGGCTGATGAAAATAAAAATTATCAATTAACAGGAAAGCCTTTTACAGATGAGCCTTACGGGATCGCCGTGAAAAAAGGGCAATCTGCTCTCGCGAAAGAAATCAACGCTTCACTTAAAAAGATGAAGTCGGATGGCAGATACGATGAAATTTATAAAAAATGGATCAAAGAAGACCCAGCTGAATAACAACCATCCCGGGATGAGCAGGCGATGCTCATCCCAATTTGATAAGGAGTGAATAGGCAGATGAATGTGTCAATTCTTTTCGATAACTTCGGCATGTATATGGACGGTTTTTACCATACCTTGCTCGCAAGTGTTATCGCGCTGGCCGGCAGTTTTGTCCTCGGCGTCGCTGTAGCGGTTATGAGAATAACAGTCTTTAAGCCGCTGCAATGGCTCGGGACCGCATATGTAGAATTCATCCGCAACATCCCTCTTCTTTTAATTACCTTTGTTTTCTATTTCGGACTTCCAAACGCAGGCCTGAGGCTTGACGGTTTTCAAGCGGGAACGGTTGCTCTCACCATTTATACCTCTGCGTTTATCGCTGAAGCCATCAGAGCAGGCATCCAGTCTGTTTCAAAAGGGCAGATGGAAGCGGCACGCTCGTCAGGCTTTACCTACAGCCAAGCCATGCTCCATATCATTTTGCCGCAGGCAATCAAAATCGTCATTCCGCCTTTAGGCAATCAATTTTTAAACTTAGTCAAAAACTCTTCGATTCTTGGGGTTGTGGCCGGATTGGATCTTATGTACCAAGCCGATTTAGTTTCGTCGAGCACACTCGTTGTATTTGATGTTTATATTTTTGTGGCGCTTTTTTACTTAGTGCTGACGATTCCGCTTAGCATCTGTGTTAACTATCTGGAAAAACGGCTGGAAAAAAGCTATTGATAAGGAGTGAGTTACATTGGATTTCATCGGTGCTTATTCACAGGAGCATTTAGCGTTTTTATGGGATGGGTTTCTCGTCACCTTGTACGTTGCTTTCATCTCCATCATTCTGAGCTTTTTCTTCGGTTTAATCGCAGGCACCCTGCGTTATGCGAAAGTTCCCGTTCTTTCTCAATTGATTGCGGTTCTCGTTGAAACGATCAGAAACCTCCCCTTGCTGTTAATTATTTTCTTTACGTTTTTTGCCCTTCCGGAAATTGGGATTAAGCTTGAAATTACAGCTGCTGCAATTACAGCACTAACGATTTTTGAATCCGCTATGCTATCTGAAATTATCCGAAGCGGACTGAAATCAATTGACAAAGGACAAATTGAAGCGGCGCGCTCCTCCGGGCTGAGCTATACACAGACCCTGTTCTTTATCGTCATGCCGCAAGCGCTTCGCCGCATGGTTCCGCCCATCGTAAGCCAGTTTATTTCTTTATTAAAAGATACATCGCTCGCTGTTGTGATCGCCCTGCCTGAACTGATTCACAACGCGCAAATTATTAACGGCCAAAGCACAGACGGCAGTTATTTTTTCCCGATCTTTTTACTTGCGGCCCTTATGTATTTCGCAGTCAACTACAGCCTTTCACTCGCAGCAAGACGCCTCGAGGTCCGGCAAACATAGAAAAGGATACTCTTTGGAGAGTATCCTTTTTGCATTAAAACATTTTCGTAATTCTTCTTCTCATCCGCTTCATGCTTCGATTATTCAGCATGTCAGATTGAGTCGCCATTCGGTACACGAGAGCTCCGGCTCCCATTGCCAAAAGAGAAGTCATCGTCCGATTCATCCTGCGCATCTCCTTTCATGATTAAAAATTGATGCTGCGTTCATCCTCAGAAAACAAATCATCCAAGCTGCTTAACGTTCCGTCTTCTTCCACCTGATGAGTTGCAATCTTCCCTTTCGCCACTGTCAGTTCAATAAAACAGCCCCAGCAATAATATTGGTTCACGCCGATTTTGCCGATATCCTTACTTTTGCAATTCGGGCATATAAGCATACCTCACACCTCTATCCGTTCAGAACGATCTCGTCTTTCCGCACCTCGACAAGCGAATCCGCTCTTTGGATCTGGCGCTTGCTTCCCGCCAGGTCAGAAAAGAAACCGTCCGAGAGTTCATATGCTACGATTATGCCCCTGTCCAAACAAAAGTATACATCTTCCAGCATCCCCAATATATCGCCCTCTTGCGATTTCACAAGCTTCATCTTCATCTGCTCGTATGTGAAGCATGTTTTCGGAAGAGGCAGAAGCTGTTCTGAACTGACCGAAGCCAATATACGGTCATCAAGAATGGAAGAGATATCACACGCCCGTAATAGCGCATGATGATGATGCAAAAAGCGTTTTTGTGCAAGAATAAACCCAAGACAATCTCCTTTCAGAGAAAAACAAATATCGGAAATTGTCCCAAGATAACTAGAAGTTCGTTCTGAGTATACTGGGAATCCTTCTACTTCATGGCATGTTCTCAAAGTGTGATCAACCACCTTTTGTTGAACAGGCTTAGGTTTTGCTTTGCGCCTTAGACTCATACGATGAAATCAATTCCACTGCAAATGAAAAAAACTCCCGCTTGCACGGGAGCATTTTATTGCTGTTCTTCTTTCATAAAATCGAATGGTGTAATGCCTTCCATGCCAATGTTGGCGTCGTGTACGCTGAACGGGAGCTCTTTTTGCAAAGCCTCAAGCTCGGCATCCATTTCCTCAACCTGTACGGATAGCCTGTTTTTCAAGGAGGTCTGTCTGACAGTTGCATCATTATTTTTCACGCCCCACTCCAGCGCCTCCTCTTCCCCACATAAAATGAGAAATTTCTTCGCTCTTGTAATCGCGGTATAAAGAAGGTTTCTTCTGAGCATTCTATAATAGCCTTTCACAACAGGCAAAACCACAATCGGAAATTCACTTCCCTGCGATTTATGAATAGAACAGCAATACGCATGGGTAAATTGATTAAAATCTTTTTTCGTAAATGTCATTTCATTGCCGTCAAAAGAAACGACGGCCATATCTTCTTTTTCTGTATTTTCCTTTGCATAAAATATCGACGTGATTTCTCCAATATCTCCGTTGAATACATTGTTTTCCGGCTGATTGACAAGCTGCAAAATTTTATCTCCGGTTCTGTAGACAACATCCCCGAACTTCAATTCTCTTCGTTTTTCTTTAGGAGGATTTAAAATGTCCTGCAGCATCACATTCAATTCATTAATGCCGGCTTTTCCTCTGTACATCGGAGCGAGGACCTGAATGTCCTTTGCTGTATAGCCTTTTTTCAATGCATTGGCGACAACCTTCTCAACAACTTCTTTAATTTGCGAGCCTCCGCAGCGAATAAAGGAACGGTCCTTTGTCGGGGCAGTCAAATTATTCGGCAGCAATCCATTTTTCATCTGGTGGGCAAGCTCGACGATTGATGACCCCTCCGCCTGGCGATAGATGTCTGTCAGTCTCACAGTCGGAATCACCTGGGATGCCAGCAGGTCTCTGAGCACTTGTCCCGGACCGACGGAAGGCAGCTGGTCTTCGTCTCCGACAATGATGATTTGTATATGATCAGGGATCGCCTTGAACAAATGGTTCGCCAGCCATATATCAAGCATACTGGCTTCATCGATAATTAACAGCTTCCCTTCGATCGGCTGATCCTCTGTATGAGTAAAGCCTTCAGCGCCGTTCCAGCCAAGCAGCCTGTGTATCGTGACTGCAGGAAGTCCCGTGGATTCACTCATCCGTTTTGCTGCTCTCCCTGTCGGAGCGGCTAAAACAATCGGAAAAGCTTCATCCTTTTTATAAGCTGACGGGTCTAGTGACACACCGTGAAGCTCTCCGTAGAGCTCGACAATCCCTCTGATTACCGTCGTTTTTCCTGTTCCCGGGCCGCCTGTTAAAAGAAGCATCGGCGAGGAAAGGGCTTTTTGAATCGCTTCCTTCTGGCTGGGGGCATACTGAACGTTCATCCGTTCTTCCAGTTCTCCCAACGCGAGCAAAAACTCTGATTCGGGAAACTGGTTCTCATATTCGGTTTGGCTAGCGATATGTTTCACACGCTTTGCAACGTTTTGTTCTGCGTAAAACAGCGATGGAAAATAACAGCGGCCATCTTCAATGACAATGTCTTTATTTTCTCCAAGGGCAATAATCGCGTTAGCGGCATCCATTTCTGTGATGCGCTGTCCTTCCCTTGCTGACTGATTTAACAGAGATTGGGTGTCAATGATCAGCTGTTCCGTTTCTATGTACGTGTGCCCCTCTGACAGACAAGTCGTTTCAAGCGTGTACAAAATAGCAGCTTTTACCCGCTCAGGATGGTTACCTGAAAGACCCATTCTGCTGCCCAGCTCATCCGCTTTCCCAAACCCGATGCCTTCTACATCCTTCACAAGCTGATAAGGGTTTTCCTGAATCTTTTCAAGCGTCTCGGATTCATAGGCTTGATAGATTTTCATAGAAAGCTGCGGGCCAAAGCCAAACTGATTCAAGGAAATCATGATTTGCTCCAGTCCCTGATGCCGCTGCAATGCGCCAGCCAGCGTGTCGGCTTTCTTTTTTGAGAGTCTGGGAACATCATAAAGCACTGAAGCGTCAGCCAATATTTTATTAATGGCGCTGTCGCCCAGCTTTTTCACAATTTCTTCAGCTGTTTTTTTGCCGATCCCCTCGAATAAATCACTCGATAAATATTGAATGATGCCTTCCTTAGTCGTCGGAATCTCCTTTTTGAAATGCTCCGCCTGAAATTGGAGCCCGAATTTTGGATGGGTTACGATCTTTCCGTAAAACGTGTAGGTCTCTTCTTCTTGAAGCGCAGGGAAGTAGCCCGTCACGGATACGGCTTTATCTTCAATGGCTTCGGAGGTCTCTGTGACTTTCACTTTCAGAACCGTATATAAATTGGTGTCATTATGATAGATGACTGTGTTGACTGTCCCTTTTAAATAGGGCTCTTCCTCCAGTTTAAGCTGATCCGGATGCTGCTGCACGAGCTGTCCCTCCTCCTGTGCCTGTTATGATGGATCAATCAGTTTTTTAGCATGAAGCGCAAGCATATGATCTGGCTGGATATCAATTGCCTTGTCCAGCATTTCAATCGCTTTTTCTCGGTTTTCTTTATAAGCATAAGCGACACCGGCATTATAAAATGCATCTGCATGCCCTGGGTCTTGCTCTGTCACAGCTGCGAATTGGCTGAGCGCTTCGTCCAGCATGCCCTCGTTGGCTAAGCACATCCCGAATTGAAAACGCGCTTCCGTATCGTTTTCATTCAGTTCGACCGCTCTTTGTAAATATGGCAGTGCAAGCTTAGGCTGTTCGAGCTTGACAAGTACCGTTCCGAGCATGTAAAACAGGTCACCGTTTTCCATCCCCGCACGTAACGCTTTTTCAAACATGTCTTTGGCTTCTTTGTACATTTCTTTTACAACATAGACATTTCCTGCTCCATAATAAGCAGTGGCTGCGCTACTGTCTAATTCAAGCGCTTTATCATAAAACGCAAGCGCACGTTCCAGCTCGTTTACGGATGAAAGCAGGTTGGCAAAATTGATATACGGAATCGCGTCTTCTTTATTTTCTTCAATCGCTTTTGTAAATGCCTCTGCCGCTTTCTCGTAATCGCCTTCCTGCATCGCCTCTATACCGAGTTGATTATAATCCACCGATCATCTTCCTTTCATTAAAAAACCCCAACTCAGTGTTGAGGTTTTTCATCTTTTATACGTACCACAATTTTGTTCCGTCTTTGTACACATCATCAATTGTCCCGCCGCCAAGGCATTCTTCGCCGTCATAGAAGACAACGGCTTGTCCCGGCGTTACAGCGCGGACTTGTTCATCAAAGATGACTTCCGCTTCACCCTCGCCAGTCATGCGCACCGTTACTTTATGATCTTCTTGGCGGTAACGGAATTTAGCCGTGCAGGAAATCTCTTCGCCCTTCATGATATCCGAACGTACCCAGCTGATATTTGTTGCTGTGATTTTATCGGAATATAAAAGAGGGTTATGGAACCCTTGATCTACGTAGAGGATGTTCTTTTCAAGATCTTTCCCTACCGCAAACCACGGCTCGCCGCTTCCGCCGATGCCAAGGCCGTGACGCTGTCCGATCGTGTAGTACATCAACCCGTCGTGGCGGCCTTTTACTTCGCCGTCCATCGTCATCATATCGCCCGGCTGTGCAGGGAGATATTGGCTGAGAAACGTTTTGAAGTTGCGTTCGCCGATAAAGCAGATGCCTGTACTGTCTTTTTTCGTCGCTGTTGCAAGTTCTGCTTCTTTGGCAATTTCACGCACACGGCTTTTTTGAAGTTCACCGATCGGGAACATGACTTTGCTCAGCGTATCTTCTGTCAGCTGATTCAAGAAGTACGTTTGATCCTTGTTTTCATCAATGCCGCGCAGCATTCTGACTTTTCCGCCGCTTCTGTCTACTCTTGCATAGTGGCCAGTCGCTAAATAGTCGGCGCCAAGTGACAATGCATGCTCCAAAAAGGCCTTGAATTTAATTTCTTTGTTGCACAGTACATCCGGGTTTGGTGTTCTGCCTGCTTTATATTCATCAAGGAAGTATTGAAATACCTTCTCATAATATTGCTTTTCAAAGTTTACGGCATAATACGGAATTCCGATTTGGTTGCAGACGCGGATCACATCTTCATAATCCTCTGTCGCCGTGCAAAAACCGTTTTCGTCCGTATCATCCCAGTTTTTCATAAAGATTCCGATTACATCATAGCCCTGTTCTTTTAACAGCAGGGCCGCCACAGATGAGTCTACTCCGCCGGACATGCCGACGACGACTCTTGTATCCTCCGGCCGTTTTTCCATTTCATTCACTCCAATTACTACGCCGCCTTATTATGTCAGCCGTTTGACAACGTCGGCCACATGTTTGGCAGCAGTTTTCACTTGCTCAGCCGTATTGCCGAGGCCGAAGCTGATTCGAATAGAGGACGTCAGCCGGTCACTCTCTTCGCCGAACATAGCAGTCAGAACATGTGACGGCAGGACTGAACCGGCCGTACACGCTGAACCGCTGGAGACAGCGACACCCGCCATATCAAGATTGACCAGCAGCGCTTCCACTGACACACCGGGGAAATAAAGATTCAGAACATGCGGCAGACTATGCTCTTTGTCCCCGTTGATCTCGAATGCCACACCTGCATCTCTAAGCGTGTCGGCAAAGATTGCTTTAAACGATTGATACTTCTCGTTTTTTTCGTCCCGTTCTTCACTTGACAGCTTGATCGCTTCTTTCAGCCCGACAATGCCTGGAACATTTTCGGTTCCGGCACGGCGTTTTCTTTCTTGCTCTCCTCCGAATAAAAGCGGTGAAAGCTTCACATCTTTACTAGCATATAAAAAGCCTGTCCCTTTTGGCCCGTTGAGCTTGTGCCCGGAAACAGACAGAAGGTCAATATGGCTGTTTTTCACATCAATTGGCAGCAACCCGAATGCCTGAACAGCATCGGTATGAAAATAAGCTTTGTGTTCCTTTAACAGCACACCGATTTCTTCGATCGGCTGCACTGTTCCAACTTCATTATTTCCATACATCACTGTCACAAGGATTGTATCATCACGCAGTGCTTCTTTCACCTGTTTTGCACTGACTCTCCCATTTTGGTCAACGTCCAGATACGTTATGTCAAATCCGTCTTCCTCAAGTTTTTCACATGTGTGAAGCACGGCGTGATGCTCAATTTTTGTTGTGATGATATGTCTGCCAAGATCTTTTCTTGCAAGTGCGGTTCCCATGATCGCCAAGTTATCAGCTTCCGTTCCCCCGCTTGTAAAAATGATCTCCTGCTCTGCCGCTCCGATTTCTGCTGCGATCTGCGCTCTTGCTTCATCCACCCATTTTCGAGATTCTCTGCCAAATGAATGAATACTGGAGGGATTACCGAAACTGCCGGAGAAGTGCGGTATCATTTTTTCCAGCACGCGCTCATCCATCGGAGACGTTGCGGCATGATCTAAATAAATCCGTTCCATTATGTTTACACCTCTGATCTAAATATAGAACATATAAGCTTCTTGCTCTCCGTCTGTATAGCTGGCAAGATCCTCTAATGTTGTACTGTCTAAAACCTCTTTTACAGCATCCCGGATGCGAATCCAGAGCTCACGCTTGGCAGGCTCCTCATCTTCCAGCACTTCAACAGGGCTGATCGGCCCCTCAAGCACACGGATAATATCTCCCGCGGTAATGGCATCCGGCTCACTGCCTAATACATATCCGCCATATGCGCCTCTGATGCTTTTCACTAAACCGGCATTTCTGAGCGGCGATACCAGCTGCTCCAAATAATGCTCGGACAAATTATTCGTCTGTGCGATGCTTTTTAATGAAGTCGGGCCTTCACCGTGCTTTTTTGCAAGCTCGATCATAATGGTGAGCCCGTATCTTCCCTTAGTTGATATTTTCAACATGAACACCTCTGTTATTTCATGATTTTCCACATTTATAATGGTAATTTCTATATGTTTCGTCCGTTTATTATCTTATAGACCAACTGTTATTATAACATACCTTCAGCGAATTTTCATTGAGGCAGAAGGAAAGGGGCCTTTACCCTTTTCTAATGTACGGTTTTCCGTTACCCTGTAATTAAGTAAGGAGAGATGATAGATGAAGCCATTGGCATATCGGATGCGTCCGACAAAAATAGAGGATATTATCGGCCAGCAGCATCTGGTGGCTGAAGATAAAATTATTGGCAGAATGGTCCAGGCAAAACATTTGTCATCCATGATTTTGTACGGGCCGCCCGGAATTGGAAAAACATCAATCGCAACAGCAATCGCCGGTTCAACAAGTATTGCTTTTCGAAAGCTGAATGCTGTCATTAACAATAAAAAAGATATGGAAATCGTAGCTCAGGAAGCCAAGATGTCCGGCCAAGTGATTTTGATTCTGGATGAAGTCCACAGACTGGATAAAGGAAAACAGGATTTTCTATTACCCTATTTAGAAAACGGGATGATTATTTTGATCGGAGCAACGACGGCTAACCCGTATCATGCCATTAATCCGGCGATCAGAAGCCGGACCCAGATTTTTGAGCTTGAACCGTTAACACCTGATTTGATTAAACAGGCACTGGAACGTGCGCTCCATGATGAGCATCGGGGCCTTGGCACCTATTCTGTATCCATTGATGATCAGGCGATGGAGCATTTTGCCCACGGATGCGGAGGAGATGTCCGCTCCGCTTTAAATGCGCTTGAGCTTGCCGTGTTGTCAACGAAGGAGTCAGCAGACGGTGAAATTCACATTACATTAGAAACCGCGGAAGAATGCTTGCAGAAAAAAAGCTTTTCTCACGATAAAGATGGTGACGCGCATTATGATGTACTGTCCGCTTTTCAAAAATCGATCCGCGGCTCTGATGCCAACGCTGCTCTTCACTATTTGGCTAGATTAATTGAAGCCGGTGATCTGGAGAGCATCGCAAGACGATTGCTTGTTATCGCCTATGAAGATATCGGTTTAGCAAGCCCGCAAGCCGGCCCTAGAGTGCTGAACGCTATTCAGACCGCTGAGCGAGTCGGGTTTCCTGAAGCGCGAATCCCGCTGGCCAACGCAGTTATTGAGCTTTGCCTCTCACCGAAATCAAACTCTGCCATTCTGGCAATCGATGAGGCCCTGGCAGATATCAGAGCCGGAAAAATTGGTGATGTCCCGAAGCATTTAAAAGACGCGCATTATAAAGGAGCTCAGGAATTAGGAAGAGGAATCGACTATAAATACCCGCACAATTACGACAACGGTTGGGTCGAACAACAATACCTCCCTGATCCTCTGAAAAATAAGCAATACTATAAGCCGAAACAGACTGGAAAATTCGAATCCGCCTTAAAGCAGGTGTACGATAAATTAATGAAAAGAAAATAAAACAAAAACAGCCTTGATCATCAAGGCTGTTTTTATGCATTATTTATCCTTCACACGTTTGATTTCAATGTCTTTCAAAAGATCCATGACAACATGTCCGCCCATAATCAAACCTGCAACTGACGGCACAAAAGCATTAGAGGAAGGCGGCATTTTTGCTTTACGGATTTTCGCTTCGTCATTTCCCACTTCTTTTCTGACATCTTCCCGAATGACAATCGGGCTTTCATCAGAGAAAATCACTTGAACGCCTTTTTTGATCCCCTCTTTGCGTAATTTCGTACGGACGACCTTCGCAATTGGATCAGTGTGCGTTTTTGAGATATCAGCGATTTGGAAGCGTGTCGGATCCGTTTTATTTGCAGCACCCATGCTGGAGATGAGCGGAATATCCCGTTTTAGACATTCTTTCATTAAATGTATTTTATAACAAATGGTGTCTGACGCATCAATGACATAGTCAAGATCATAGTCAAAAAATTGCTCATACGTTTCTTCCGTATAGAACATTTTTAACGCGATCACTTCGCACTCCGGGTTAATGTCTGCGATCCGCTCCTTCATTAAATCAACTTTCGGCTGTCCCACAGTTGAAAGCAGCGCGTGAAGCTGACGGTTTACATTTGTAATGTCCACATCATCTTTGTCGACAAGCAGAATGCGGCCGACGCCTGACCGCGCGAGCGCTTCTGCCGCGAACGATCCGACTCCGCCGACCCCAAGCACAGCCACCGTGCTGTTTTTCAGCGTTTCAAGGCCTTCTTTTCCGATAGCTAATTCATTGCGTGAAAACTGGTGTAACAAGAACCTCACTCCACATTCGTATTCTGGTTTCATCTATAAAATGAAAATGGCTGATCCATGAGCAGCCGTTTTTTCTGCGCACAAAAAATAAAGTCCCAATAGTGCCGTTGCAGCTTTCCTTTGTTTTGAACCCGCTCTCAGCAGGTGGGTGCCCTCTTTTAAATCTTGTAAGTCCTCTTTACCGAATGAAAAGAGGCATGTACGCCATTTAAAAATGCGGGCTCCCAAATCAAAAAAATGTTCGGTCAAAACTAGGTGTACAACTAACACATCAGGACTTTATTTAACTTGTCAAAATCATATCACAGACGATTTTGATTTTCAAGAATCGAACTGCACATTCAGTTCTTAACTTTTTTCTTGATAGAAAGATGAAGCTCGTCAAGCTGAGCGTCGCTTACTTCGCCTGGCGCTTCTGTCATCAGGCAGCTTGCACTTGCCGTTTTCGGGAATGCAATCGTATCTCTCAGGTTCGTACGTCCTGCGAGAAGCATAACGAGACGGTCTAAGCCAAGTGCGATTCCGCCGTGCGGAGGAGCGCCGTATTCAAATGCTTCCAGCAGGAATCCGAACTGTTCAGCCGCTTCTTCTGGTGAGAAGCCGAGAAGCGCAAACATTTTTTCCTGAATATCCTTTTCAAAAATACGGATTGAACCGCCGCCAAGCTCATAGCCGTTTAAAACGAGGTCATAAGCTTGTGCTTTCATGTCTTCAGGCGCTGTTTCAATCAGCTCAAGGTCTTCCCGGACAGGCATTGTGAACGGATGGTGCGCTGCGTAGAAACGGCCTTCCTCAGGATCATGCTCTAATAGCGGCCAGTCAATGACCCATAAGAAATTGAACAGGTTTTCGTCAATCAGCCCACGCTCTTTCCCAAGCTTTAAACGCAGCGCGCCGAGTGATGCGGCCACAACTTCAAATTGATCCGCTCCGAACAGCAACAAATCACCTTCAGCAGCATCAAGTGCTTCAATCAGCTTAGACTGCTTTTCTTCATCAAAGAATTTAGCGATCGGTCCTTTCACTCCGTCTGGTTCAACTTTCACCCAGGCAAGTCCTTTCGCCCCATAGTTTGCAGCAAAAGCGCCAAGAGCATCGATGTCTTTTCTGGAGTAATCGCCGGCACCGCCTTTTACGTTGATGGCTTTGACCACACCGCCGTTTGCTACAGCTGATGAGAATACTTTAAATTCCGTATCCTTCACAATGTCAGACACATCTGTCAAAAGCATGTCAAAACGCGTATCCGGTTTATCAGAACCGTACTTGTTCATTGCTTCGTCATACGTCATTCGAGGAAGAGGAAGCTTAATTTCCACGCCTTTTGTTTCACGCATAATCTTTGCCATCATATCCTCAGCCAATGACATAATGTCTTCCTGGCTCATAAAGGACATTTCAATATCAATTTGCGTGAACTCAGGCTGGCGGTCCGCACGCAAGTCTTCATCACGGAAACAGCGGGCAATCTGATAATACCGTTCAATGCCTGATACCATCAGAAGCTGTTTAAATAGCTGCGGAGACTGCGGCAGCGCGTAGAACTCACCTTCGTGCACACGGCTCGGCACCAAGTAGTCACGTGCGCCTTCAGGCGTGCTTTTTGTTAAAATCGGCGTTTCAATATCAAGAAACCCGTTTTCATCTAAAAAGCTGCGGACAGCTTTCGTCACATTATGACGCATCTGCATCGTTTGAAACATAGCCGGTCTGCGCAAATCTAAGTAACGGTGTTTTAAACGAACGTCCTCTGACACTTCTTCTGCTTGATCAGAAATCGCAAATGGAGGCGTCTTTGCAGCACTTAGTACTGTCACTCCGTCAGCGTGAATTTCGATCGCACCTGTCTTCAAATTCGGATTGACTGTTCCTTCTTCCCGCGCCACTACTTTTCCTTGAACATCAAGCACGTATTCATTTCTGATGCCTTCCGCAACAGCAAGCGCTTCTTTTGACACATCGGGGTTGAAAACGACTTGAACAATTCCCGTACGGTCACGCAAGTCAATAAAAATCAATCCGCCGAGGTCTCGTCTTTTTTGGACCCAGCCTTTCAGCGTTACAGATTCGCCAATTGCTTTTTCAGTTATATCACCGCAATAATATGTTCTTCCAAACAATGCGTTTCACTCCTTATCCCTTTTGGTTTGCCTTCATCACATGTATAAATTCATCAAGTGCCACTTCAATCTGTTCGCCCGTCTGTGCATCCTTTACATTGATTTTGTTTTGGGCAAGCTCATCTTCACCCAAAATCGCAATAAATCTGGCATTTAAGCGATCAGCTGTTTTAAACTGGCCTTTCATTTTCTTATTTTCATAATCGATTTCACTGGAAATGCCTGCTTCTCTCAGTTTGTACACCAATGAAACAGAATAATCCTTTGCTTTTTCGCCGAGTGTGACGATATAGCAGTCGATTCCCTTATCAACAGGCAGCTCTCTTTTTTCAGCATCAATTGCGGCAAGCAAGCGTTCGATGCTCATCGCAAATCCGATGCCCGGTGCTTCAGGTCCGCCGATCTGTTCGACAAGCCCGTCGTAGCGTCCGCCGCCGGCAAGTGTCGTAATCGCGCCAAAGCCTTCCGCATTGCTCATAATTTCAAATGCGGTGTGGTTGTAATAATCCAGCCCTCTCACAAGGTTCGGATCGATTTCATACGAAATGCCAAGATCATTTAAGTATTGTTTCACTTTGTCAAAATAAGCGGCTGATTCTTCATTTAAATATGTCAAAATCGAAGGCGCTGATTTCATCAGCTCATGATCTCGGTCTTTTTTGCAGTCCAAGATTCTAAGCGGGTTCGTGTGCAGTCGTGACTGGCAGTCTGAACAAAATTCTTCGATGCGAGGCTCGAAGTGTTTCACGAGCGCTTCTCTGTAGCTTTTGCGGCTATCTTGATCGCCGAGACTGTTTATGACTAGCTTAACGTTTTCTAAACCTGCTTTTTCATAAATACTCATCGCAAGCGCCATTACTTCAGCGTCGATTGCAGGGTCTTTCGAACCAATCGCTTCAATTCCAAACTGATAAAACTGGCGGTAACGGCCCGTCTGAGGACGTTCATAACGGAACATCGGCCCGACATAATAAAGCTTTGTCGGCTGTACAGGATTTGCGAACAGCTTGTTTTCATTAAAGGCGCGAACCGCAGCAGCTGTTCCCTCCGGACGAAGCGTCAGGCTTCTGCCTTTGCGATCCTCGAAGGTATACATTTCTTTTTGTACGATATCCGTTGATTCTCCGACGCCTCTGGCAAACAGTTCTGTATGCTCAAAAATCGGTGTGCGGATTTCTTTATATTGATAAGTGCGGCAAGTGTCTCTCATAATTTGTTCAACATACTGCCAGCGATCTGATTCTCCAGGCAGAATATCCTGTGTTCCTCTCGGAATGTTATATCCCATAGGTAGACCTCCTTATGTATTCCTTATAAAATATCCAATGATCGTTAATGATGAAAATGAAAAAAACTCCCGCCCCTACTATACATGATAGTAGGGACGAGAGTTATACCCGTGGTGCCACCCTAGTTGGAATACGTTCATATTCCCGCTCGATCCTTTAACGCAGGTTCACGTTCACTGCCTAATGGCGTTATTCACGCGTTCAGCAGGAAACCTCCGGAGTGTTGTTTCGAGAAAGACGCAATGGGATCCGCTTTCAGCCTAGGGCGGGTTCCTCTCTAATCATGCAATCTGACCTACTCTTCTCCATTATTGGTTCAAATCTTTCATCATTTGCTATGTACTCAATTTCTATTATAATAATGGGATTGGGGTTCTCTGTCAAGCTTTATTCCGGTTGTTTTTCCTCAGCGCTGCTTCTTTGGACATAAGACCAAATTCAGATGCTGTTTCCGTAAGATAACCAGTCGTATCGGGATCTGCGTGATCGCTGTAATGCAGATTCGCTTCACCGTCGTGAAATGCACGTCCCATTTTTGGATGATATTTCATGATTTGCACACCTTTTTGATTGTATTTACGCTTAGTATAAACAAATCATTTTATTTTTATTTAAAAATCAGAAAGGACTTTACGATATTAAACAAGAATGCTTTTTTAATGATCATCAGAAAGGAGGACACAATGAACAAGAAATACTTTGTCCTTATTGTATGTATTATTTTCACCGCAGCGCTATTCCCGACCTTTTCATCCGTTACAGCTGCTCAAGGAGAAGCGGTCATCGCAACAGATGAAATGAACGTCAGAAGCGGCCCTGGGCTTAGCTACGGCATTACAGCGGAAGTAAAAAAGGGAGAACGCTATCCAATTTTAAAGGAAGATGGAGACTGGGTGCAGATACAGCTTGGTTCCGGAGAAAAGGGCTGGGTAGTCTCCTGGCTTATTACAAAGGAAGACCAGGCCAGCACAAGCTCCTCAGGAAGCAGTGACACTGTGACATCAACAGACCCCGATCTGCGGATGAGAAGCGGCCCGGGCACTTCCTACGAAGTCATCGGCAAATTCCCGCAAGGCAGCCAAGCATCTATCATTGATAAAGATTCGGGCTGGATCAAGATATCCTATCACAGTGCCACCGGGTGGGTATCATCTGAATATGTCACATCAGGAGGCAGCAGTTCAGCGTCTGATGAGAGTGACCAAACCGAGGATTCCGGTGCGTCAACGACGGGCACAGTCGGTGTTTCTTCGCTAAATGTAAGAGCCTCCGCCTCACATGACGCGGCAATTATAACAAAACTTGATCGCGGAACGAAACTGACGGTTCTCAACGAGAAAAATGGCTGGGCTCACATTGAGGTGAACGGGCTAAAAGGCTGGGTTGCAAGCCATTACCTTTTGACTAGTTCTGTTCCAGCTGATGATTCAGCAAATGCCGGCAGTTCATCCTCCGCTAAAAAAGCCTATATCATGTACGGAGGAACGAATCTAAGAAGTGATGCGTCAACATCAGCTTCGATCGTTGAGCGCGCTGCCAAAGGAGATTCATACACCATTACCGGTTCAAAGGGAAGCTGGTATGAAATAAAGCTTGATAACGGGCAAACTGCTTATGTAGCCAATTGGGTGGTCCAAACGTCTAAAAGCGCAGAAGAAGCAGGTGAACCGCCAGTCTCTGATTCCCCGTCTGGAAACGGCTCTCTAAACAATAAAACGATTATTGTTGACCCGGGACATGGAGGAAAAGACAGCGGAACGATCGGGTATTCGGGGAAATTCGAGAAAAACCTGACGATCAAAACGGCAAAACTGCTCGCCAGCAAACTTAGATCGGCTGGAGCGGATGTATATGTGACACGCCAGGATGATACCTTTGTCAGCCTGCAGTCACGGGTCTCTACCTCTCACTACCGTAACGCTGACGCCTTTATCAGCATTCATTATGACAGCTATGCGGATACCTCTACAAGAGGCAGTACAGCATATTACTACAGTCCTGCCAAAGATCAGGAACTCGCATCAGATGTCCACTCAGAAGTGGTGAAGCGTTCTTCCATTCCAGACCGCGGCGTATTATTCGGAGATTATTATGTGCTCCGGGAAAACAGACAGCCCGCTATGCTGTACGAGCTGGGATATGTAAGCCATCCGCAGGAAGAAGCCATTGTACATAGCAATTCATACCAAGAAAAAGTAACGGATGGGATCGAAAGCGGATTAGAGAAATACTTCCAATAAAAAAAGCTGCCTTTTGGCAGCTTTTTTTATTTTGAATCCATAATGAGCGTGACCGGTCCGGAGTTTGTAAGCTGAACATCCATCATTGCTCCAAACGTTCCGGTCTCCACTTTGATTCCTTTTTCACGAAGCAGGTCATTCCATTTTTCATAAAGACCTAAAGCTTTATCAGGTTTGGCCGCGTTCATGTAGTTCGGCCGGCGCCCTTTTTTCGTATCTCCATAAAGCGTAAACTGTGAGACGGATAAAATCTCTCCTCCTATATCTACAAGAGACAGATTCATTTTCCCTTCACTGTCATCGAAAATACGGAGATTGACAACTTTATCGGCTAAATAAGCTGCATCATCTTCTGTATCATCGTGAGTGATGCCGACCAGCACCATAAGGCCTTGTCCAATTTGGCCGACGACCTCTTCGTCCACTGTAACGCTTGCTTCTGTTACTCGCTGAACAACTAATCTCATTTTCTAACCCCTTTAGTTCATGACGCGGCGCACAGAGTAGATATCTCTAATCTGTTTAATACGCTCGACGACTTTGTGCAAGTGATTGATATTCTGTATGAAAATCGCCATATGGATGGTTGCCACTTTATTGCGATCCGATTTGCCAGAGACAGATGAAATATTTGTTTTCGTTTCATTCACTGCCTGGAGCACCTCGTTCAGCAATCCGCGGCGGTCATACCCAAGAATCTCTATCTCAACATTGTATTCCTTGCGCTTTTGAACTTGTGACTCATGCTCCCACTCTACCGGGATCAGCCGCTCTTGGGCTTCATTCGTTTTGACATTCGGACAGTCTTCGCGATGGACCGAAACCCCTCTGCCTTTTGTGATAAAGCCGACAATATCATCACCTGGCACAGGATTGCAGCATTTTGATAAACGGACAAGGAGGTTGTCAATGCCCTTGACACGAACGCCAGCTTCCCGTTTTCTTCCTTGCGGGTATGGCTTAGGTTCCCCAGTGACTTCCTGAACGATCTTTTCCTGTTCTTCCTGATCGCGCTGCTTTCTCTCTTTTTCTGTTAGGCGGTTCGCCACCTGCAGAGCTGTGATGCCGTTGTAACCGACCGCCGCGTACATATCCTCTTCATTTGAGAAATTAAATTTGTCAGCAACCTTTTGAATATTCTCCGGCGTTAAAACATCCTTCAATTCAAAATCCAAGTTTTTAATTTCTTTTTCGACCAGCTCACGGCCTTTTTCGACATTTTCTTCACGCCGCTGTTTCTTAAAGAATTGACGGATTTTATGCTTCGCTTGGGATGTTTGGGCAAGCTTCACCCAATCCTGGCTCGGGCCGTAGGAATGCTTAGAGGTGAGAATTTCAACGATATCACCTGTCCGAAGCTTATGGTCAAGCGTAACCATTTTTCCGTTTACTTTGGCACCGATTGTTTTATTGCCGATTTCAGAGTGAATCCGGTAAGAAAAGTCAATCGGAACAGAACCGGACGGAAGCTCGATTACATCTCCTTTTGGCGTAAAGACATACACCATGTCAGAGAACAAATCAATTTTGAGCGATTCCATAAATTCTTCTGCATCTGTCGATTCATTTTGAAATTCTAAAATTTCACGGAACCAAGAAAGCTTTTTCTCAAAGGTTGCACCTTCATTGGCTGCTTTCCCTTCTTTATAAGCCCAGTGAGCCGCAACCCCGTATTCCGCTATTTCATGCATTTCAAAGGTGCGGATCTGCACTTCAAGCGGATCGCCTTTAGGCCCAATAACCGTTGTATGAAGCGATTGATACATATTCGGCTTCGGCATTGCGATATAATCTTTGAATCTGCCGGGCATCGGTTTCCAGCATGTGTGAATGATGCCAAGCACCGCGTAGCAGTCCTTTATGCTATTCACAAGAATACGGACAGCCAGCAAATCGTAAATTTCATTGAATTGCTTATTTTGCAGCACCATTTTTCGATAAATGCTGTAAATATGTTTCGGACGTCCCGAGAAGTCAGCCTTGATATTTACTTCTTCGACACGTTTCTTCACTTCATTGACAACCTCATCGACATAAAGCTCACGTTCTGCACGTTTCTTCTTCATGAGGTTGACAATTCTGTAATATTGCTGAGGGTTCAAATAACGGAGCGCCGTATCTTCCAATTCCCACTTAATTTTTGAAATCCCGAGACGATGCGCCAAAGGAGCAAAAATTTCCAGCGTTTCATTGGAGATTCTCCGCTGTTTTTCCTGAGGCAGATGTTTCAGTGTCCGCATATTGTGAAGACGATCCGCCAGCTTGATCAATATGACCCTGATATCTTGAGCCATAGCGACAAACATTTTGCGATGATTTTCCGCCTGCTGTTCCTCTTGAGATTTATATTTAATTTTGCCGAGTTTCGTTACGCCGTCTACAAGCATTGCCACTTCTTCGGAAAATGCTTCTTTCAGGTCATCGAGCGTCACATCTGTATCTTCCACGACATCGTGCAAAAATCCGCCCGCGATTGTGGAAGGGTCCATTTCAAGATCAACGAGAATCCCCGCAACCTGAATCGGATGAATAATATATGGCTCGCCCGATTTGCGGTATTGCTCGCGATGAGCATCTTCAGCGTACAGATATGCTTTTTCGACAAATGCGATATGCTCATCAGATAGATAGCTGCGCGCTTTATCTATAACTTGCTCGGCAGTCAATACTTGTTCGTTCGCCATGGAATCACCTTTTTTAAAATGTAAACTGTATTGTAGTTTATTATCAAGAAAAAAACGAAAGATGTAAAGAGCAGAAGTTCAAATAGCCAAATATTATATAAAATAAATGCAAAACAATAGGAAAAAAGCACCCTGACATGGAGTGCTTTTTCGTTATGCGGTTATCCTTAGTATTTCATCAATGTTAAGATGTCGTAATCTTCGAGCTTATTTCTGCCGTCAAGGTAAGAAAGCTCGATTAAGAAAGCGATACCAGCAACAACGCCGCCAAGTTCTTCAACAAGTTTGATTGTCGCTTCAATTGTGCCGCCTGTCGCAAGCAGGTCATCTGTAATAAGCACACGCTGACCAGGCTTAATCGCATCTTTGTGGATCGTTAATACGTCTTTTCCGTATTCCAAGCCATAATCCACTTTGATTACTTCACGAGGCAACTTGCCTTCTTTGCGGACCGGCGCAAAACCTACGCCAAGCGCGTAAGCAACGGGACAGCCGATAATAAAGCCGCGCGCTTCAGGGCCAACGACCAAATCAATTTGCTTTTCTTTCGCATATTCAACAATTTGATCTGTGGCATAGCGGTATACATCGCCTTTATCCATCAGTGTCGTAATATCTTTAAATTGCACGCCCTCTTTCGGGTAATCCGGTACAATTGTTACGTATTGTTTTAAATCCATCTGTTTTATGTCCTCCTCGTACTTTCATAAGCCTCTGAATCTTGTTTCATCAGCTTATTCAGCCATTCCTTCAGCTCTTCAGCAGAAGAATAATTCAGCTTTTGATCCAGTTCCATCAGCTGCTGTTTCGCCTGATATGTTTGTGAGTCTGTTAAGTCGCGTTTCTTTGCTCCGCTCACAACAGACAGCACACCATTCTCTATTTTAACAAAACCGAGATCAAAAAACACCTTTGTCATGAAATTGATTGTTTCAACGGACCAGCCTTTATGTTTTGCAAGCTCTGAACCGTGTTTTTTCACGTCAAAAGCGCCTCTTTTCAGCAAGAACGCATAATACCATTTAAAGTGGTCTCTTGCGGGAAAAGTTGATAAAAAGTGGTCCTCATGATTGAGAAAAATAAAATATATCCGCTCGGGCGCCTTTCCTTCCAGCAAACGTGCGAGCATGTCCAGCGAAGGCGGCGGATCCAGTAATACAATATATGCACCATCGAGGTCAAACGCCTTTGCTTGATCTTTAGAACTGATGACGTGCACTTCTCGGCGAAGGTCTTCAGTTTGAAGTAATGTTGTTGAGTCTTCTTTGAAAGAGACAATGGCCCGTTTAGCAGATGGAAGGGCGGAAACTGTGTCTTCCCACGTCCGTTTTCCCCTTAAATCAAACAGCTGCCATTCAGAAACAGCGGCATCCTTTATCATAAGCTGCGGCTTTTTTCGATTGTTCCATTCGTTGATTGACATCTCACCGACAATGGAAATTCTTGAACCCGGTACGATGCCTTCTTGAAGCTCGCCTTTATTAAAACCGACGCAATCAAGCTGGGACGACTCGTTTCTGATCGTCATTTTGACATGAGTTTTATTTGCCCCTATCTTGCGGACATCTTCCAGTACTGCATTTTCTACGAGAACGTGCGGTTTCGGGTTCAGCATGCCAAAAGGAGACAGCATGTTCATTTCTGCGATGCTTTCAACTGTAATGTCTTCGACGCCGCAGACAAGGTCGACTTCCTGTACGGGAATAAAATCCTCTTCCGTAAGCGTATTGTCCGCTATTTCATTCAGCCTGCTTCGCAAATCCGGCACATCTTCGGCTTTCAGCGTCATCCCCGCAGCCATTGGATGGCCGCCGAAATGAGGAAGAATATCTCTGCATTCAGAAAGGCTCTCAAATAAATTAAATCCTCTGATGCTTCGGGCCGAACCTTTAGCGATTCCCTTTTCTTCATCAATACCAAGAACAATGGCCGGTCGGTAGAAACGGTCCACAAGCTTTGAAGCCACAATCCCGACGACTCCCGGGTTCCATCCGGCTTTGGCCACGACAATTGCAGTTTGATCGAGCCCTTGCTGTTCAACCATTTCAATCGCTTCATCCGTCATTTTGCTGACCATTTTTTGGCGCTCTTTGTTCAGCTGGTCAATTTCTGCGGCAAGCTCTTCCGCTTCAAACGAATCCTCTGACATAAGCAAATGAACAGCGGGATCCGCCTGTTCGATTCTTCCGACGGCATTCAGCCTTGGTGCGAGCTGAAATCCGACTGTTTCTTCGTTCGCTTCTCCGATGTCTCCGCCTGACAGCTTAATCAGCTCTTTTAAGCCGAGCCGATTTGTCCGTCGAAGCCTTTCAAGTCCTAGTGTTGCTATTAATCTGTTTTCGTCATGCAGCGGGACTAGATCGGCAATGGTGCCGATAGCCGCCAGGTCAAGCAGTTCATCAGGAAGTTCACCCAATAAAGCGTGGGCAAGCTTAAACGCGACTCCAACCCCGGCAAGCTCTTTAAACGGGTAAGTGCAGCCAGGCTGCTTCGGGTGGACGATCGCACGGACATCCGGAAGCTCCGGTCCCGGTTCATGATGATCGGTAATGATGACATCCAGTCCGAGTTCCTTTGCCACCTTCGCTTCATGCACAGCGGCAATTCCTGTATCAACCGTAATGATCAAAGAGAAGCCCCGTTCTTTAATCGAACGAAACGCCTGTTCATTAGGTCCATATCCTTCTTTAAAACGGTCAGGTATATAAAAATCAACTTGAGCCGACAGTTTTTGCAGCGTGTGAAGCATCACTGACGTACTTGTAACCCCATCGGCGTCATAATCGCCATATATCATAATCTTTTCTTGTTGTGAAATCGCCTGTTTTATTCGATCTGCCGCTTCTTTCATGCCTTTCATTTCAAAAGGATCATAAAAATCGGCATCCTTTGTATGTAAAAACAGCCTAGCGCTTTCTGCCGTATCAAAGCCTCTTTTTACAAGCAGGGACGCAACAAGAGGTGTTATATGCAATTGTTCTGTGAGTGATTTGACCTTATCCTGATCTGGTCGCTGGATTTCCCATCGCATTTTTGACGCTAACATAAATTCACCCCTCAACCACCCTATTATACTAGAGCAGGCTGAGGGGTTTCAAATAATATTCGAAAACTAGTCTTTTTTCTCAATCATGGCTGATGCATCCTGTGTGTCAGTCTGATCAGCAAGATGAGTATCCTCTTGTTTATGTATTGCTGTTCTATTTTCTTTCCGCAAGGTTTTTATTTCCCGCTTCAATTTCATTACCTGAAAAATGCCGACAGAAAATACGATCAGTGCTCCCATTAAAACTGAGCCCAAAATAACAAGAATGAGCGGCCATTCTGATCTTCCAAACAGGTAATCAACTTCTACGGATCGAACATTAATGACTGCGAAAATAGCGACAATTAAGGTGAAAATAAGTGCGAAAATAATGGTCCATTGTTTATTCATTCTCTTTTCCCCCAAACTTCTTATTGAGGTAACTTTCCCTATCAAGACTGGTTTTAAACATGGCTTAACACTAGGTTAAGCTCCCTTTGCTGTTAATTTTTCCCGGATCAGCCTCTTCAGTCCGGTTCCCTCACCGGAAATCACAAGTGTATCGCCTTCGTCAATGACTGTTTCAGAGCTCGGATTCAGTTGTTTATCCTGATTCTTTTTAACAATTGCAATGACCGTCACATGATATTCCTGACCCACATTCAAATCACCAATCGTCTGATGAATGGCAGGCGCTCCCGCCTCTGCTTTACACCACTCTATAATCAAATCATCAAGGGCTGACTCGACCTGTTCTAATGCTTTCGGTTTATATGCCATTCCGCCAAGAATTGCAGACATTTGCCTTGCTTCAGCGTCATCAAACTGCACGGAGGCAACACATTCCTCATGGTCGTTTTCGTCAAAATAGTAAAGCTCTCTCCGTCCGTCATGATGAATGATAATTGAAATTTTATCACGGTTTCTAGTAATCATTTCAACTTTTTGTCCTATGCCCGGCAGCTCTGATTCGCGAACCCTCATATATAAACCCTCCTACATATCTGAAAACCAGCCATAAACACTTTTAACACCATATATATGTTTAAATGTAAGCGTATGTCATTATAGCAAATGTCTATTTTAAGTTCAATGAAACTTCAAAAAACAGGCTGCCCTGCAGAGGACAGCCTGATATTTTTTATTGCGCCGAATCTTTTTTCAGTTCTCTTCCTTTCCATGCAAGCCAAATTTGTGCGGCAATGTATAGAGAAGAATAAACGCCTGTTAACAGCCCGACCAATAAAGCAATTGAGAAGTTAGTAATAGAAGATGCTCCAAAGATCAGCAATGTCACAACAACAATCACAACGGTTAATACAGTGTTAATTGAACGTGTAAAGGTTTGCTGCAGGCTCAGGTTTACAATATGGTTCAGATCGGCAAAGGTTTTCGGCTTACGCTTTTTCATATGCTCGCGGACCCTGTCAAATGTAACGATTGTATCGTTAATGGAATACCCGATTATCGTCAAGATGGCCGCGATGAATGTAACATCTACCTCAAGCCTTGTAATACTGAAGAACGTGACGATAAAGAATGCGTCATATAGCAATGAGGCGATGGCAGCAATCGCCATTTTGTATTCGAATCGGATTGAAACGTAAATAATGATGCCAATAGAAGCTATAGCAACTGCGTACAGCGCATTTCTTGCCAGCTCCTTACCGACTGTCGGTGAAACTGTGCTGACATTTGGCTCTGATCCGTATTTGTCTTTAAAATACGTTTTTACTTTTGCTATGGTTTCTTTATCTGGCACCCCGACAAAACGGGCAACACCGATATTGCTCTTTTCGCCTGACAGAACTACAGTATCAGGGTCCATACCCAGAGATTCAAAATCCTTCTCAACTTGCTCTGTCGTCAGCTTATGGTCGCTTTGTACTTCAATCCGTGCACCGCTTGCAAAGTCAATGCCAAGATTCAGCCTGAACACAAGCAGGATAATAATCCCGGCAACCGTGACCGCACTGGAGAAAATAAAGAAGTATTTGCGTTTGCTCGTGAAATCCCATTTTTGGAATGGCGTATGCGGCTCTGTATTTTCATCCGTATCCTGAATATCCATGATATGTTTCTTATTGACACCAAACCAGCCTTTTTTCCGATCAAGCCATCTGCTTTCCACAAGGAGAGCGAGGAGAAATCTCGATAAGAAAACGGCAGTGATAAAGCTTGTCAAAATCGATAGGATCAGCATTGTCGCAAACCCTTTAACAGAGCTTGTCCCAAAGATAAAGAGCACAACCGCTGCAATAATGGTTGTAATATTCGCGTCAAAAATCGTCGCAAATGACCGTCTGTTTCCTGAACGGAAGGCAGAGCGGACTGACTTTCCTAGCTTGAGCTCTTCTTTAATCCGCTCATAGGTAATAATGTTGGCGTCAACAGCCATCCCGACACCTAAAATGAGAGCGGCAATTCCCGGAAGCGTGAGTACGGCATTCATCCAGTCAAAGATCTGGAGTGTAATGTAGATATAAACAGACAGCGTAATCACCGCGATTAATCCCGGCAGACGGTAATAGAAAAGCATAAATAAGAAAATAATTGCGATACCGACAATACCGGCAAACACCGTATCATGGAGAGCCTGCTGGCCGAATTGTGCGCCTACTGATGTCGAATACTTTTCAGTCAGTTTCACAGGAAGTGCGCCTGCGTTTAAAATGCTGGCTAAATCTTTTGCTTCTTGAGCTGTGAAATGACCTTCAATTTTTACATCAGTTGTATTTAGCTCCTGACTTACATTTGGAGCGGATACAAATTTAGGATGCTCTTTTTGAACTTCTTTCTTAAAGGAATCACCTTTATCATAATCCAGCCAAATGACAAGCTGGTTGTTTGGCGCCATTTTCATGACCTTCTTGGTCACTTCACCAAATTTATCAGCGTCTTTCAGCTTAATCGTGACAATTGGCTCATTTGTTGTGCTATCATAAGTTTGTTTAGCGCCGTTTTCGACTAAATCAGCACCGTTTAACAGTTCCTTATCATTTGCATCTCTGAAAGAAAGCTGCGCTTCAGTCGCCAAAATTTCACGCGCTCTGTTTTGGTTTGTCACACCTGCGAGCTGAACGCGAATCCGGTTATTCCCTTCAATTTGGATGTTCGGTTCGCTGACACCGAGAACATTGGCCCGGCGGTTCAGTGCCTCTACTGTGCTGACCAGAACGTCTTTTGTGATTTTGTCACCTTTTTTTACAGGCTGTACATCATACAGCACCTCAAATCCGCCTTGCAAATCCAATCCTAACGTAATATTGTTAGCGGCAGGCTTCGTAAAGTAGCCCAAGCCCGTGCCGATCAATAGAACGAAAAGGAAAAACGCAATCAAGCGTCCTTTTTTCATTATGTATATCCTCCCTTAAACCTGTGCAAATCAACCTGCTATCTCAGCAGTTCTTCCAATGCTTCCTGGCCCTCTTCACTGCCCAGCCAATTAGACGTTTTAAATGACTCAACGGTTGCATAGTTCATAAATTCGCCAATTTTCACTGATAAAATATCACTCGCCAGTTCATAAATGCTCAGTTCCGTTTTCTTTTTCCACTTCTTATCTGTTAAGTATGACCACAAACTTTCGAGTTCAACATCATCATACCCGAGAATCTTAAACTCTTCCAGTTTGCTGTAAAGAAACGGCCTGACGTGGTCTTTATATAGATCGGCTGGATGCTTCTCCACGAATTCCACGCTCCTTTTTTATTGTTTTTCAAGAAGACTTGTCATGCTTGGACGACATATACGCATATCTTTATTGTATATGATTCCAGGTAGTTTGAGAAGGCAGGGGGTAAAAATGGCGAAACAGACGTTTTTAAAGGGCACTCTTATCCTTATCGCAGCAGGAATGGTTACAAGAATGCTCGGGTTTGTCAACCGGGTGGTTATCGCCCGTTTTATCGGTGAAGAAGGAGTCGGGCTTTACATGATGGCAGCGCCTACCTTCTTCTTGGCCACTACATTAACTCAATTCGGTCTGCCGGTCGCGATCAGCAAGCTAGTCGCTGAAGCCAGTGCGCGCGGAGATCATCAAAAAACGAAAAATATTTTAGTCATGTCTCTGACCATTACGGGAGTGCTCAGCCTCATCTTTACACCGCTGTTTCTGTTTTTCGCCCCGGTTATGGCTGAAACGATGCTGACAGATAAGCGAACACTGTATCCGCTCTTGGCCATTACGCCTGTTGTGCCGATTATTGCTATATCGAGTGTGCTGAGGGGATACTTTCAAGGAAAACAGAATATGAACCCGCTTGCTATGTCACAAGTCCTTGAACAGGTCGTCCGCATTTCACTCGTGGCTGTCTGCACAACGATTTTTCTCCCTTACGGAATTGAATATGCTGCAGCGGGGGCAATGCTATCCTCAGTGGCAGGGGAGCTGGCATCACTTCTTTATTTATTCGTTTGCTTTAAGTATAAAAAGACAATTAAAATCAGAAAGCATTTTTTCCAGTCAATTAAAAACGGAAAACAAACCTTTACCCAATTAATGAGCGTGTCCCTTCCAACAACTGGGAGCCGCTTTATCGGAAACCTCTCTTGGTTTTTCGAGCCAATCGTCGTCGCTCAAAGCCTTGCCATCGCCGGTGTGGCAACAGTTGCCGCAACAAAGCAATACGGGGAACTGACCGGCTTTGCCATGACGCTGCTGACTCTGCCCAGCTTTATTACATATTCTTTGTCGACCGCACTTGTTCCTGCGATCAGTGAAGGAATGGAGCAGAAAAAATTGCAGGTGGTGGAATACCGCTTGGAACAGGCGATGCGTCTCTGTCTGCTCAGCGGAGGCATTTCAGTTGTTATTTTATTTGTATTTGCGGATGAGCTGATGAGAGTGATGTACGGTTCCTCAGGCGCAGCTGTATTTATAAAAGTGATGGCCCCGTTTTTTCTGCTTTATTATTTCCAAGGCCCGCTTCAAGCTGTGCTGCAGGCGCTTAATTTGGCAGGAGCTGCGATGATGAACAGCTTAATCGGAGCGCTTGTCAAAACAGGCCTTATTTTTGTCCTTGCCACAAGGCCTTCTCTTGGCATTATGGGCGCGGCATTAGCCATTGTGACAGGCATGGTGCTCGTCACGCTATTGCACGCAGCAACCGTAAGCAAAGTGCTGCCGATCAGCATCAAAATCAAGGAGTACGCGCTCAGCTTCGCTGTTATTGTAATTTGCGGATTCATCAGCTCCGCCATCAAACATTATATAAGCTTTGGAGCATCTGAGGCTGTCAATCTAGCCGGATGGATTGCGGTGAGCGCCGCCATTTATATGATCCTCCTGCTCGTTTTCCGTTTAATTAAAAAAGATGAGCTTCGCCGCATTCCCATTATCGGACGTCTGATCATCCGATAATAGTCACGTGCGGTACCCATCTTTTTCGTCAATAAATAATTCTCCGTCTGTAAACGAGCAAAATGAAATATCTGAAGGGTTTGTGTATCCGTGTTTTTGCAAACTTTCAAGCAGCCATTTTCTATCTTTACTGATTCTGGACAGGTTTTCAGTTTGAATGAAGCCGTCTATAATGAGCGGCATTTCGAGCTGCCGATGCTCTCCGCTATTTTCTTTCTTTACAATAGTCAGTTTGCCCGACGGCTCTAATATGGCAAATGATACGTCAGCTACTCTGTCGACGCTATTTTCTCTGAGTTGAACCATTAAATCATCAAAATTATATCGCTGTGATTTCATGGCTTCTTCGTCAATTTTTCCATATTTGATAATTATGGTCGGCTTACCGTCAAGAAGCTGGCGGATTTTTCGGTTTTTTAAAGAAAAGTATGCCAAAGTCACTTGAATGATCATTAATACAAGCATTGGCAAAATGGTATGAAATAGATGATCGTCTACGTTTTCTATGGCTAAAACGGCAATTTCAGCCATCATGATAAAGACAACGAGATCTAAAATACTAAGCTCTCCGATCTCCCGTTTGCCCATGAAACGAAAAATGACCAATATCACAAAATACAATACGACTGTGCGAAACGCAATAGTGAGAAGCTCTTCCATCATGCACCTCCAACTCATTATAGGTTGCAACAAAATGATCAATTTATGTAAGAAAAACCGATTGCATTTCACAAAGCTTTTACGTCTAATTCAAGGGATAAGGGAATACATTTTTACAAAGACGAGCCATCAGCATGTCTGACGGTTTTGAACAAAAAGAACAGAAGCCTTTTAATACAGGCAGAGAGGAGACAATCATGGAGGAAACGAAACAAGTTGGAAAAGGCATTCTTTACGGCTTAATCGCCATATTTTCAGCCATGCTCCTGACAAGTTTGGCGGTTTCACTTTTATTGACCGCAACCTCGCTGGAAGAATCATCATTTAACTGGCTGATCACAGCTATCTCATTTCTCTCTTTATTTATCGGCGGGTTCATTTCAGGCGGGAAAGGCAAGGAAAGAGGCTGGATGATTGGAGCATTGACTGCCATAAGTTTTTCTCTGATTATCTTATTGTTTCAGTATTTAGGATTCGGAAAGACATTTACAGCAGAACAGCTGATCTTCCATCTGGGATTTTTAGGGGTGTGCATGCTGGGCGGGATTTTCGGCGTGAACATGAGGGGAAACAGGTCTTCCACATAAAAAAGAGCGGGCTCACTTGCCCGCTCTTTTTTGTTTGCTATGTATAGCTCCTGCTGTTATTCAGCAGCAGAAACTTCTCTGATCGCGCGGCGGTCGAACGTAAGACGTGTGTTATCACCAGTCTTAATTACGACTTTGCTTTCGTCGATAGAGTCAACAGTACCGTGCAATCCCCCGATTGTCACTACTGAATCGCCTTTTTTCAGTTCCTCTTGCATTTGGCGTACAGCCTTTTGCTGCTTTTGCTGAGGACGAATCAGCAAGAAGTAAAGGACCGCAAACATTAAAATAATAGGAACCAATGTACCTAAAGTGCCAGTCATCATTTTCACCCCTTTCTGTAAGCCTGTTATGTTTATTTAGAAGCTTTTCGCATTTGGCTTGTTATAGCCGTAACGCTCAAAGAACTCTTCTCTGAAATCACCGAGACGATCCTCGCGAATAGCCTGTCTTACCTGCTCCATTAAGTGTAACAGAAAATGAAGGTTATGGTAAGTTGTTAATCGAAGGCCGAATGTTTCATTGCAGCGAATCAAGTGCCTAATGTACGCGCGAGTGTAGTTTTTACATGTATAGCAATCACACTCTTCATCAATCGGACGGAAGTCTCTTTCAAATTTCGCATTTTTCATATTGAGTCGTCCTTCAGCAGTAAACACTGTGCCGTTTCTTGCAATCCGTGTAGGCAGCACACAGTCAAACATATCGACCCCGCGGATCGCTCCGTCGATCAGTGCGTCCGGAGAACCTACTCCCATCAGATATCTCGGTTTATCCTTCGGCAAGAGCGGTGTTGTGAATTCGAGTACACGGTTCATGACATCCTTCGGTTCACCTACAGACAATCCGCCTATAGCATATCCCGGAAAATCAAGCGAAATCAAGTCCTTCGCACTTTGTGTCCGCAGATCTTCATATTCTCCGCCTTGTACAATACCAAACAGCCCTTGTTCATCCTGACGATTGTGGGCATTCAGGCAGCGTTCCGCCCAGCGGCTTGTCCGTTCAACTGACCTCTTCATGTAGTCGTACTCCGCCGGGTATGGCGGGCATTCGTCAAACGCCATCATAATATCAGAGCCGAGTGCGTTTTGGATCTCCATCGCTTTTTCCGGAGATAAAAACAGCTTGTCTCCATTTAGATGATTGCGGAAATGGACACCCTCTTCCTCTATATTACGAAACTTGCTTAAAGAAAAGACCTGAAAACCGCCTGAATCTGTTAAAATTGCGCGGTCCCAGTTCATAAATTTATGGAGCCCGCCCGCTTCTTTGACAATGTCTTGGCCCGGACGAAGCCATAGATGATAAGTGTTGCTCAAAATGATGCCTGCATCCATTGCTTTCAGCTCTTCAGGCGACATTGTTTTGACTGTCGCCAGTGTGCCGACCGGCATAAAAACCGGCGTTTCGAAGGAGCCGTGAGGCGTATGCACTTTGCCCAGCCGCGCTCCTGTTTGTTTGCATTCTTTTATAAATTCATAGCGTATTGGTTGTTCAGCCACTTTTGATGAGGCCTCCTGTTCTCAAATTATATAATCAGCATCGCGTCTCCGAAGCTGAAGAAACGGTATTCCTCTTCCACTGCATGGTTATAGGCACGCAGAATGTTTTCTCTTCCAGCAAGCGCGCTGACCAGCATAATCAATGACGATTTCGGCAAATGGAAGTTTGTAATCATTCCGTCAATGGCTTTAAATTCATAGCCCGGATAAATAAAAATAGATGTCCAGCCGCTTGATGCTTTAAATTGCCCGTCATGTTCCCCGGCAATCGTCTCAAGCGTGCGTGTCGAGGTCGTGCCGACAGAAATGATCCGACCGCCATTTTCTCTTACTTTGTTTAAGGCTGCAGCCGTTTCTTCTGACATTTGATAAAACTCTGCATGCATATTATGCTCTTCCACTTCATCGGCACTCACAGGGCGAAACGTTCCAAGGCCTACGTGCAGTGTGATGAACTCAATTTGCACGCCTTTGTCTTTCAGCTGCTGTAAGATTTCTTCCGTGAAGTGAAGGCCAGCTGTAGGCGCAGCAGCAGAGCCGATTTCTTTTGAATACACTGTCTGGTAGCGCTCTTTGTCATCAAGCTGTTCTTTGATATATGGAGGGAGCGGCATCTCTCCAAGGGATTCAAGCACCTCGTAGAAAATACCGTCATATTGAAATTCCATCTTTCTGCCGCCGTGCTCAAGCTCTTCCGTGCAGATTGCCTTCAATCTTCCGTCTCCAAATGTGACAACAGTTCCTTTTTTCACCCGTTTCGCCGGTTTGGCAAGTGTTTCCCATTTATCACCGGTTTCCTGTTTCAACAAAAGAAGTTCCACTTTCGCGCCGGTATCCTCTTTTGTGCCGAATAACCGCGCAGGCAGTACCCGGGTATTGTTCAGGACTAGACAATCGCCTTCGTTAAAGAAGCTGATAATGTGTTTAAACGAGCTGTCAGTAAGCTCTCCTGTATGTTTATCGAGCACCATCAGCCTTGAAGCATCACGCTGCTCCAACGGTACTTGTGCAATTAAACGTTCTGGTAGTTCAAAATCAAATAAATCGACTTTCATGATGATTTCACCTTTATTCTAGTCTTTTGTTATTTCATTCTGCCAAAAAGATTAAGCAAAATTGATAATACCACACTTATAATAATACAAGTGACAACCGGGAAGAAAAACGTGACATTTCCTTTTTTCACAAAAATATCTCCCGGCATCTTGCCGACAAAATGCAAAACTGCTCCGATAATAAGCAAAACAGCACCAATAATCATAATGATCTTAGGAAATTCAGTCATATCGGGGAGCCTCCATTTGGAAATGATGATAAACGGCCGGTGTCACGATCCTTCCACGCGGCGTTCTTTGTATAAATCCAATTTGCAGCAGATATGGTTCATATACGTCTTCAATCGTATGCGATTCCTCGCCGATGGTAGCTGAAATCGTATCAAGGCCTACTGGGCCGCCGTTGAATTTTTCGATCATGCCCATCAGCAGCTTATGATCAATATGATCCAAACCGAGGCGGTCAACCTGAAGCCGCTCCAGCGCATTCTGAGAAATGTCTTCCGTAATCCTGCTGTCACCCAGCACTTGGGCGAAATCGCGCACCCTTCTCAGCAGGCGGTTCGCCACGCGGGGCGTCCCTCTCGATCTTCTTGCAATTTCAAGAGCCGACGGTTTATCAATCTCAACCTCGAATACATCAGCGGTTCTTGTGACAATATCCGCCAGTTCTTCTTGTGTATAGTACTCAAGGCGAGACATTACGCCGAATCTGTCTCTTAAAGGAGCCGTCAAAAGCCCCACCCTCGTCGTGGCTCCCACCAGCGTAAAAGGCGGAAGGTCGAGGCGAACCGAGCGGGCAGATGGGCCTTTGCCAATCACAATGTCCAGGCAAAAGTCTTCCATTGCAGGATAAAGCACCTCTTCGATCGATCTGTGCAGCCTATGTATTTCATCAATAAATAATACATCTCCCGGTTCCAGCGCCGTTAATATAGCAGCCAAATCACCAGGCCTTTCAATCGCAGGCCCTGATGTCGTCCGCAATTCCACTCCCATTTCATTAGCAACAATCGAAGCAAGCGTTGTTTTTCCGAGTCCGGGCGGCCCGTACAGAAGAACATGATCCAGCGTCTCCTGTCTCATTTTCGCCGCATCTATAAACACGCGCAAATTTTCTTTTACCTTATGCTGCCCGATATACTGTGCCAGATTTTGCGGCCTCAGGCTTTGCTCTATCACTGATTCATGGTTGTCTGCTTCACTTGAGACGAGCCGTTCATCCATGAACATCACCTTACTTTAATAGTTTTTGTAATGCTTTTTTCACATATTGGTCTGTTGTCAGCCCAATTTCTTCTTTAAGGTGAGGAAGCACCTTTTTGATTTCTTTTTCAGCATATCCGAGAACCCTGAGGGCTTCAAGTGCTTCTTCAAGAGCCGTTTCCGCTGTTTGCTTTTCAAGCCGTTCTTCATGATTAAACAGATTTTCAATCATTTCAGGCACAACATCTGCCAGCTTTCCTTTTAAATCTAGAATAATCTGGCGTGCGGTTTTCTTTCCTACTCCAGGAAACTTGACCAAAAAAGCTTCATCCTCATTTTCAATTGCTTGGATGACCGCTCCGGGATCACCCGAGCCCAAGATGGCAAGTGCTCCTTTCGGGCCAATTCCAGTCACGTTTAACAGCTTTGTAAAGAGCGCCTTCTCCTCTCTTGTTGAAAAACCGTAAAGCGAAAAAGCATCCTCTCTGATATGATGGTATGTAAAAATCGTTTCTTGGCTTCTCTCCTTATATATAAACGGATTCGGCGTGAAAATCTGATAGCCGATGCCGCCGTTCTCTATGACAATATATTGGGGAGATACATAATCAATCGTCCCTTTAACAAATTCAATCACGCAAATTCACCTCTTTGACTGTTCTTCATTGTACCATAAAAACAGCCAAAGTCTTATAGAAAAGTTAACATATGTTCGCTTCTCTCTCATTCTTTCACGAAAAAAAAGACATGAATACATGTCTTCAATCAGCGGACGTTACCCGCTGTATGTCTTCATATGTTCGATGACATCCTCAAACTCCGCTTTTGTCCGAAATGGAATGCCTTTCAGCAGATTTTTTTGCATATGGCTTTCCAGCCTTTCTAAATCAATTTGAAAAAAAGACTGAATTGGTTCGGAAGCTGGCTCAGGCCGCCCATGAAAAGTGGAAATCACTCCATTATCCGATACACCGATATACCCGTTGACCTTGCTGAGCGGAGAAATATCGTCCATTTGCTTCCGGAAGAGCACATATCCCTTTTTTTGTTCCACAAGCGTCCACCCGGCATAAGCTGCCCAAAAATCATCCATAGAAAACACTTTTTCATGCTTATGCTCAATGCTGACATCGCCGTCCAAATACACCTTTTCAAGCTGCACATGCACCTGCAGCGGCTCATAGTGCTCCACTTCCGCGCCAAGTGCGCGGGAAGGAGCTCCTATTAAAAATACTGCCGCTGAGCAAAGAATGCCCAGCAAAAGATACGCCGTGCTGAATCGTTTCACCCTCTACACCTCTTTGCACACGTTTATGATTAGTTTGACCAAAGAGGCTACTGCTTAACCGTTTTATCAAAATTTGTCTGCACATTTTCCCTGACAAACCGTTCCTCCGTATACACATCTGTGCTTTGCTCAGAAATTGTCAAGAATCGCGTCAGAAAGGCACTGAAAAAATACAATGCCGCAAAGATCCAAATCACGCCGCCTGCACCGAGCGGCCCAATGAAAAGACTCACGATGCCCGGCGCGATAAACGCACATAAACCAGATCCCAAATTCAACACTGACATGGCAGCACCTTTATTATCAGGTGCAAGCGTCGGCAAAAGCGCGCTTAATGGAACGTACCCTGCTAAAGCCGCGCCGTAGCAGCAGGCGATAATCATGAGCACCCAATACTGATGCCCGATCAGCTGAGGCGTGTAATACAGCGCCAGCGTAAAAATACCGCATCCGACACCGCCAAACCACATGACCGTATTGCGCCAGCCAAGTCTATCTCCGACTGCACCGAAAATGATATTAAACACAATATTCACAAAAAACAGCGTCCCCCATATTTGCAGCCATTCCGAAACCGAATACCCGTATCCTGCTAAATAAGTAGGAAGAAAGATGGCAAATCCAAATTGTCCTATCGCATTAATCGTCTTGACCACTCCGCCGATGCCTACCTTTGGGTTTTCAAACATAATCGTAAATGCCTTCGACAGTTCTTTCCATTTCGGCTGATCTTGTTTTTGTATCGGAGTAAATTTATCTTTGTTAAAAAATAAGGCAAGAATTCCGCCTGCCGCCACAAACAGTAAAGCGCTCCAAAGCGTATTGATTTCTCCAAAGGCCGGAACTGCATAGCTGGAATAGAACGGGCCGAGCACGTTAAGGCCGCACGTAAACATAAACCAAAACCAGCCGACGGCTTTGCCGAGAATATTTTGAGAGGTGCTGTATGACACCCATACGAGAAAAGAGTATGCAAACAGCGGATATCCCAAGCCTCTAAGAGCATAGCTGCCCAAGAGAGCCGGATAATACATATGAGGAATCGCCCAGCCGATAAAAGCGGCCGAACCGAGGATAAATGCAAGCAATCCGACAGTCATCGTTTTTCTCGGCCCCCAAGTTTGGACAAACGTTCCTGAAAGCCAAGCTGAGATGGTGACAGCAATGCCGTACATGGTAAATAACGATGCGGATTGCTGCATACTGAGACCATGATCAACGAGAAAAGGAGACAGCCAGCCTTGTTCGAGGCCGTCTCCAACCATAAAGATGACAACGCCAATATAACCCCAAACCATGTGAGAAGGAATTCCGATTTTGTTCAAAACATTTCCTTTAGCATGTACTGTATTCATTTTCTCCACCGCCTACTTAAAGTATCAATGGAGTATATACCCAAGCTTGCTGAATTGTAATCCTGTTAGATTAAAAAGCGATTTTTTCAGTGTGCTCAATGCTGACAGGCATGCCAAAAGCAAGCGATTGCTGTGCTGCTCTGGCGATCCTTCCGGCCTGTAAACCGTCATTGCCGGTGCAGGGAGTCTCCTGGTTTGTGCCGATCGCTTCTGCAAAACGGAGAATCTCCTCCTCATATGAATCCTTATAGCGTTCAAGGAAAAAGAAATGCGGTTTATCCTTCATCACAAAATCAGCTGTTGACACCTCAACCGTTGTCGGCCTGCTATTGTCAGCCGCTGCAGAGCCTTTCGTCCCGAAAACCTCAACCCGCTGGTCATATCCGTACACAGCTTGGCGGCTGTTATCAATCACAGCCATGGCACCGTTTTCAAAAGTCAATGTAATAACAGCTGTATCAATATCACCCAGCTCCGCAAAAGAAGGATTCACCAAAGCCGCCCCTTTGGCATACACTTCCGTCACTTCGCTTCCCATAATATATCTGGCCATATCAAAATCATGGATCGACATATCCATAAACAATCCGCCTGACGTACGGACATAATCTATATTCGGGGGTTCTGGGTCCCGGGACGTGATTTTTAATAAATGAGGTGTACCAATTTCACCATTTTCAACAATCGTTTTGATTTTCTTAAAATGAGGATCAAAGCGGCGGTTAAATCCGACTTGAAGTGTTACACCGTGTTTCCGGACAGCCGCAAGCGCTTCACTCGTTTCGTCCAGAGAGAAACTAACGGGCTTCTCACAAAATATATGCTTTTTCGCCTCGGCTGCTTCTTTGATCATCTGTGAATGGACGGCTGTAGGAGAGCAAATAAAAATAGCATCAATATCAGGATCATGTAATAAATCACGATAATCAGAGGTTATGTATTCAATCTGATGACTGTCGGCCCAGCTTTTTATACGGCTTGCCTGAATGTCAGAGACTGCTTTTATTTTCATGTGAGGAATCCGGCTTATATTTTGAACATGAAGTTTGCCGATGCGGCCTGCACCGATAATCCCTGTCACAATCTGTTTTGTCATGGCTTCTTCCCCCTTGATCATTCACGAAAGCGCTTTATTTAAAATTAATACTATCCCATTTGTAAGCGCTTTTCAAGAATGGAAATTAAACGTTCTATGTCTCTTTTATCACAATTCATGCTTATAAGTAGCCTTCTTCTTCAAGACCAGATACACTAGAATTAGGCTCTTTTTCCTGAACAGTTTATGATTTTCCTATAAACAGCTGCATAAAATAGAGCAAAGAAGGTGAATGAAATGCTGACAAAAGCAGAGGCACTGGCCCATACCGTCATATACCGCAAGAACAGCAGATTTGATAAAGTCAAAGAGAAATCCGAGGAATTAACACTAATCGGCAAGGGAAGAAGCGCCTATGTGTTTGCCTTAACAGAAGGCGGTCGAAAAATGGCGCTGAAAGTATTTTTTCCGGAATATCAAGCGACAGCAGTCAAAGAAGCAGCGATCTATGAAAAATTAGCCGGGTCCGCATTCTATCCTGACATTTACGAAACTGGCGATTCATTTATTCTCATGGAATATATTAAAGGTGAAACCTTTTATAACTGTCTGAAGAAAGGCATTGCAATCAGTGATGACATGATTCAGCAGGTTGAAGAAGCGCTTTCTGACGCCCGGGCAGCCGGACTGAACCCGTCAGATATTCATTTGCGGAATCTGATATTGACAGAAACCGGGGCGGTGCGGGTGATTGATGTTGCGAGATTTGAGCAAACAAAAACATGCACGCAGTGGGACGACTTAAAATCCGCATATCATGCACTCTACAAAAAACCGATATTCCCCAAAAAGATTCCGGGTTTTTGGCTGGAGATCATCGCATTTTTATATAAGAAAGATTGGTTTCAAAAGCATTTCGCACAGCGGAAAAGAAAATATTCTTAAATCAAAAAGGCAGCCGCACAAGCGGCTGCCTTTATCATGTATTTTTTACTTTCTGACGGCAGAAATCAGTCTCATTTGTTCAGGCGACAGCTTAATTCGATAGCCTCTCACAGTTAAGTAGACCGCTTCTGGGTCCTTCTCGCCGGAATGACAATACGTTTTTTCCATTTCTGTCTCCCCTCACCCTTTATTGGCTTTATTTCATCTTATCATTGCTTTATTAAGGTAATTTTAAAGAAATGTAAAGATCATATGAATCCGATATATAGTAAAATGAGAGAAAAAAAGGGAGAGAGTCACATTAAGACACGCAGCAACATCCCGCTTATTATGTTTGCCCTGCTGGTCTTCTTCGGCGGCGCCATCTATTGGATGTTATTTTCACTAAAAAACGTTCCGAAAGGCAATCTCGTCCAATCTGTTGAATCGCCGGACGGCAGCTATACGTTAAACACTTATGTATCCGAAAACACCTTGAGCTTAGATGCAGCCAGAGGTGAACTTGTAAATGAAAAAACACTTGTCAAGAGAACAATCTACTGGAATTACCCGGACAGCCGCCCAGCAGTGACGTGGGTCAATCACAATACAGTGAAAATCGGCAATCAGACTTTACATATTGATACTGATGAAACGTATGATTGGCGAAAAGATGATCATTGGATCCGTGAAGAACCGCCGCAGGCGTCAGGGAGGTGATGAAACATGAATAAGATGAACAGAACAAATGATGAAAAGCATTTCAATCATTTTGTGATTGCTTTATCCTTTATATACGGTTTGACTGAACTAGGCTATTTGTTGCTGAAGGATTTTATAACAATTGCCATAAGTTTGCCTCTGTAGAAAAACGCAGCGTAGTCGATACGCCGCGTTTTTTCTTTTTCCCTTCCTCTTCTTATTGATAATTACAGGTCATATAATGTGACAAATCGATTGTAGAAATAGTTCGATTAGACCAAAATCCTTTTTATACATGTATTCGAATTTGAAGTGAGGGGGAAGCTTGATGGCAGATTTTGTTGCTAGTTTGAATGCGGTCTTATGGAGTACGCCCGTCATTTATATTTTATTGGGAATTGGATTCGCCTTTTCAATTATGACCCGTTTTTTACAAGTCCGACATTTAAAAGAAATGATTGTTCAGATGTTCAAAGGCAAGAGCTCTGAAGCCGGCGTTTCATCTTTCCAAGCGTTATCGATTGCGCTGTCCGGCCGTGTGGGCACAGGAAACATCGCGGGAGTGGCGACAGCAATTGCATTCGGCGGACCCGGTGCAGTGTTCTGGATGTGGGCGATTGCCTTTATCGGGGCGGCGAGTGCCTTTGTAGAATCAACGCTTGCTCAAATTTACAAAGTGAAACAAGACGGTCAATATCGGGGCGGCCCTGCTTATTATATAGAAAAAGGCTTAGGCATTAAGTGGTTTGCCGTCTTATTTGCCGCTGCTGCCCTTATTGCAATGGCCTTTCTAATGCCGGGCGTACAGTCCAACTCCATTGCGGCTGGGATCCAAAATGCATTCGGCATCTCTCCTTTCGTCACAGGGTGTGGTCTGGTTTTATTATTAGGGTTCATTATTTTTGGCGGCGTCAAACGAATTGCCAATGCGGCGCAAATGATTGTTCCATTTATGGCCATTGGATATATCCTGCTGTCTTTGATTATTATTGTCATGAATGTGTCTGAATTGCCTGCTGTGATCTCATTAATATTCAAAAGCGCCTTTGCATTGGATTCCGCTTTTGGCGGCTTGATCGGCATGGCGATTTCCTGGGGCGTTAAACGTGGCATTTACTCAAACGAAGCCGGCCAGGGAACAGGCCCGCATCCGGCAGCTGCTGCAGAGGTTTCTCATCCGGTCAAGCAGGGACTGGTTCAGGCATTTTCTGTTTATATTGACACCTTGTTTGTATGTTCCGCTACAGCTTTCATGATCTTGTTTACCGGCATGTACAATACCCAGGCTGCAGATGGTTCCTTTATCGTTCACCAGCTTAAAGGCGTAGAAGCAGGACCTGGTTTCACACAAGCGGCAATTGACAGTGTTCTTCCCGGATTCGGTGCAGGCTTTGTTGCCATCGCTTTATTCTTCTTCGCTTTTACAACAATTATGGCGTATTACTACATCGCAGAAACAAATATCGCCTATTTAGCACGAGGCAGAGAAAGCAAATGGGCGATGCTTGGCTTAAAACTGATTATTTTAGCCGCCACGTTCTATGGTACTGTGAAAACAGCTTCACTTGCTTGGGCATTAGGGGATGCAGGGCTTGGCATTATGGTATGGCTGAACGTCATTGCCATTGTGCTGCTTGCCAAACCGGTGCTTCTTGCTTTAAAGGATTATGAGCGCCAAAAGAAGCAGGGCTTAGACCCGGTCTTTGATCCAAAAGCGCTGGGTATCAAAAACGCTGATTTCTGGGAGAAAGAATACACTCATGATAGTGAACGTGTCTCCTGAACATACTAAAACCGGCCCGATATGACATCGGGCCGGTTTTTTATGAGCGATAGTTTGTATACACTTCTTGAACATCATCGTCATCTTCAAGGATGTCTATTAATGTTTCCAGCTTCTCAACAGCCTGATCATCGGCTTCTGCATAGGTATTGGGAAGCATGGTCACCTCCGCCGAAGAAATTGGATATTTCGATTCGAGGGCTGTTTTCACCTCTTCAAAATGCTCAGGCTCTGTGAAAACCTCATATAGGTCTTCTTCAATTCGCAGCTCTTCTCCTCCTGCTTCAAGCACATCAAGCATGAGCTCATCTTCTTCTATTTGCCGTTCAGTACGGTCTATCGTAATGAACCCCTTTCGTTCAAATAAAAAGGCTACACATCCGCTTTCTCCCAGACTTCCGCCATTTTTATTAAAGGCTGTCCGCACATTTGACGCCGTTCGGTTTTTATTATCTGTTACGCATTCAACCATGACGGCAATCCCTGAAGGGCCGTAGCCTTCATAGGTGATTTCTTCATAGCTGCTTCCGTCTTGGCCTCCCGCAGCTTTTTTAATGGCCCGATCTATATTTTCATTCGGCATATTGGCGCCTTTTGCTTTTTCGATGACAAGACGCAATGCTGAATTTGCTTCTGGATCCGCTCCGCCTTCTTTCGCTGCCACATAGATTTCTTTTGCAAGCTTCATAAATATTTTGCCGCGCTTTGCATCCTGTGCATTTTTTCTTTTTTGAATGTTTTTCCACTTGGAATGGCCTGCCATGTTTTCACCTTCTTTTACTTTTTCTATGTACACTTTAATGGGAATTGTTCGCTGATGCAAAGAAAAAGGCTGCCGAATATCACTTCCGGCAGCCCTTCCTTCCTAGCGGTTGTTCATTTTATGAAGTTTTCTGAACAGCCCTTTATCTGTTGATACCTGGACATCACGGCCATTTGCATAGTTGCGCGCTGCTTTTACGACATTATCTCTGTCAGACTTTGTGAACTCTCTATGGCTTCTGACTGCGATAACTACTCGATCATCCGATACCATAACTTGTGTGTCATTGACGTTTTTCACTTGTTTCACACGGTTGGCAATTTTTGCAGCCAGTCTTCTGTTTTCTTGGTTGTCATACCCGTTGTTCGCTGCATTCCGATTCATGTTTCGGTTATTCGTGTTGTTATATGTTCCGTCAGTTGCCAAAGGAACACGATCGTCAGCAGTAACACGGTCACGGTTATTTACATTCGTGGTGTTTCGGTTACCGTCGTTCTGATCCTCCATTAATTCAGAAACAGGACCATCGTGGTCGACTCCGTCTCCCTGTCTATCGGCGTCATTTTCATTTGTATAATATCCGATTGGACGGGTATTGCCGTTATTGCGCGTATCATTCATAGCATTATCGTTTGCTCCGCATGCTGTTAAGCCGGCTGTCATTAGAATCAGGCTAGCGATCGTCATTTTTTTACCCAATGGAAAAACCCCCCGTGGACGAATTGAGCATGTTTGCTCGCTTTTATCATGTGCGTATGGGGGGCATGTTAAGCGTGTCAGTTCTCTCCATTTGGCAGTGATCTGCTTAAAAATAAAAAAAGGAACGATTTACATCGTTCCGAACGATCACTCATTTTCTTCTTCCGGCCGGCCAAACATTTGGTTTACAGAAGGCTGATTCGTCATTGGCATAGAAACTCCTGCCGAATATGGGTTTGGATTTGGGTTAGCTGTGCCATATGGCATATTGGGGCTTCCGTAAGCTCCCATTCCCGAATGGCCAGGCGCAGAGAAATATGGCTGATGATCACCGTCACAGCCGCAGTCGTCATGATCTTTGTACGGCATGTAACCATGAGCCGCAGCAGGCTGGTATGCTCCCATTACTTGGGGAGTGCCGTAATAAGGGCCATACGGCATATGTCCATACGGAGATCCATAAGCCGGAGATGCGTATTGCGGCGCACCGTATGAACCGTAATGTCCGTGATGGCTGTTTTCATGATGCTGGTTTTCATAACCCGGGTCATACTGAGGCGATACAAAGCCTGGCTGGTATCCATGCATCGGATGCATTGGATAAGCTTGTGCCGGATAGTACGGATAGCATAATCCTGATCCTGGAAGAATTGGCGAAACAGGCACCGGACACGGTACGAAATGAGCCGGATAATGATAATAAGGCTGAACAGCCGGCATCGGCATATTCGGAACTGTGTGATGAACGTTTTCCTCTTCTACACCGCCTACCTCTGGCGCCTTTGGCATATTAGGCATATTCGGATAATTTGCATTTTCCATATTACTCATAGCCTCCTGTTGTGGAAATTGGTCTTGCATATGATACATATGATCCATATTTCCGTCATGATGTTTTTTCGGCTCCTCCGGTTTAGGAGGCGACCAAGGCTGGAAAAGCTGTTTCATATCATAATAATCGTTCACATCAGCTTCAGGGTACACATTTTCCTGCAAATTAGGCATCGGCGGGACATACGGCATGGACTTCTTTTCTTTCGGCTTTGTGTCTTCTACATCGACAACGGATTTAGGCTTCTCTTTCGCATATGGATGTTCTTGCTTCACACTCCCGGCCGCAGGACTTTTGCCCGCTTTTGGCTCTTTTCTGACCGGGACTCCTTCTGACGGCACTTTTATTTTCATTCCAGGCATGATTAAGTCTGGATTGCTAAGCTGTGTATTGAGTTTTTTCACTTCCTCAACATCGACTCCGTACTTTTCAGCTATTTTCCAGAGCGAATCACCTTTTTGAACGATATGGATTTTCAACGTTTTCCCCTCCTATGCAAAACGTGAACAGTTCAGCTGTGATTACAATATGTTTCTTCACAACATATGCCTGAACAAAAGAAGTTATGAGTAAAGGAAGGGAAAATATTTCTGATCTACGTGATCGAAAGCATTCGATTCAGGGCAAGGAGTGCATCTTCCTGAATGGCTTTTGGCACCTTGATGACGCCTGAAGGTTCTCCTTTTTCAATTTGTTCCAGCGACCACAACAAATGCGGCAAATCAATTCGGTTCATTGTCAGGCAAGGGCACATGTCAGGGTTAAGTGATTCGATTTGTTTATCTGGATGCTCGTGAATGATCCGCTGAACAAGATTCATTTCTGTCCCGATTGCCCACTTGCTTCCCACCGGAGCCTGGTTGATTGTGTCGATAATATATTTCGTTGATCCGTTATCATCGCTTAGTGTCACGACTTCGTGTGAACATTCCGGGTGCACAATGATCTGAATGTCGGGGTCTCGCTCTCTCATATCATGGATATTTTTAGTGGTGAATTTCTCGTGAACAGAGCAATGCCCTTTCCACAAAATCACTTTCACATTCGTATGCCCGGATTCAGCTACTAATTCATCTTTCATCGGATCCCACACAGCCATATCTTCAAGCGCAATGCCCAGATCATAAGCCGTATTTCTCCCTAAATGCTGATCAGGCAAAAATAAAATTCTTTTTTTCTGTGTAAACGCCCATTCAAGCACTTTTTTCGCATTCGAAGAAGTCACAGTTGCTCCGCCATGCTTTCCGACGAATGCCTTGATCTCCGCAGTGGAGTTCACATAAGTTAAAGGTATGATCGTATCTCCAAATATATGCTGAAGCTTCTTCCATGCCCTATTGGTCTGCTGCATGTCAGCCATGTCAGCCATAGAACATCCAGCTCTCATATCTGGAAGGACGACCGTTTGCCGCTCACTTGTCAGCATATCGGCGGTTTCTGCCATAAAGTGAACGCCGCAAAATACGATATAATCCGCTTCTTTGTTTTTTTCCGCTACTTGGGCCAATTGCAGGGAGTCGCCTGTTTGGTCAGCAAATTGTATCACTTCATCCTTTTGATAATGATGGCCTGGTATAAAGAGCCTGCTGCCGAACTTTTTTTTAATGGCGGCAACGCGCGTTTCCATATCCTTTCTCGATAGTTCTTTATAACTTTCGGGCATCATATCATTCGATTGTTTGATCACATCAAGAATTGACATAACGGCATTCCTCCACAGATTCATTTGATAACGTAACATCCATGCTGATATCTAAACTTTTGACGGAATGAGTCAGAAATCCTAATGAAATATAATTCACACCCGTCCCTTTAAAAGCAGGCAAAGATTCTAACGTAATCCCGCCGGAGGCTTCAGTTTTTATATGATCCGGTGTGAGCTTTGCAAAATGACGGACCGTATCAGGCGGACAGTTGTCAAACATAATAACATCCGCGCCAGCTGCAATTGCTTCCCGCAGCTGTTCCTCCGTTTCAATTTCCACCTCGATATTTACCATGTGCCCTGCGGCCTGACGGGCTTTTTTGCATGCCTCTAAAATAGAGCCGCATGCTGCGATATGATTATCTTTAATCATGATGCCGTCATACAAACCGAATCGATGATTATACCCGCCGCCGGCTCTGACAGCATATTTCTCCAGCATTCTGAGCCCCGGTGTTGTTTTTCTCGTGTCACAAATTTTAATCTGTTCATCATCCAGACACCGAACAGCCTCTCTTGTCATTGTCGCAATTCCTGACAGCCTCTGAATAAGATTTAATACGACCCGCTCTCCTGATAGGAGCGCAGCTGCGGGACCGTGTAACTCGGCAATCACTTCACCTTTATGCAACATGTCCCCATCTTTTTTGTGCAAAATGATTTGAGCATTTTCGTCCAATAACGAAAAGCCTTCTTTTATGATCGCTGCTCCTGCAAAAATACCCTCTGACTTTGCAACAATCTCCGCTTCACAGCTCTGTTCTCCAAAAATAGACTGCGATGTAAGATCCCCTGTCCCAATATCCTCAAGAAAAAAGTGATTCAGTAATTTTTTCAGCTGTAAATGATTCATTGTTCCAAATCCCCTCGTTTTTTCTGATCTTCGTTCCTTTTTTTGTATGAACAATTTGTCTTCCTTGCCAGCTCACCTCAGCATGAGGAAAATCGGTGCGGAAGTGAGCCCCTCTGCTTTCCTCCCGCAAAAGCGCAGAAAACGTCATCAGCTTTGCAGTTTGCCATAGATGAGAAAGTTCCATCTGCCGAATTGTGATATCCTTCACATTTACTTCCTGAAAAGGCAGCGTATGAAGCCAGATGCTAAGCTCAATCAAACTGCTTTGTTCCCGCAGAATAGACATGTGGCTTGTCATTTTGCTTTGCAGTTCATGCACCTCTATATCCGGCACCTCGTAGACGACACTGGTTTCTAACCTTGATTGATATTGCCTGTTATAAACCGGTTTTTGGATAATATGCTCTGCTGCCCTTTTTCCAAATACCAGCGCTTCCAATAAAGAATTGCTTGCAAGCCGGTTTGCTCCATGTAAACCGGAGCATGCTGTCTCGCCAATCGCATAAAGTCCCGGCACTGTCGTTTCTCCCCAGCGATTAACTGAAACACCTCCCATTAAGAAATGCATTCCCGGAGCAACAGGAATTTTTCCGCTTTGAATATCAACCTCTGCTTTTTCACAAATAGCGGTGATGGTAGGGAAACGTGTTTCAAAATCAGAAATCGCACTGAAGTCTATATAAACGCGATTTCCTTTTGCCATTTCTTCGTGAATAACCCGTGAGACAATATCTCTTGGAGCCAGGTCACCTAAAGGATGCCGTTCAGCCATAATCCTGCGGCCGTTTTCGTCTACTAAACATCCGCCTTCCCCTCTGACAGCTTCTGAAACAAGCCCGTAGGAAACACCATTTTTCACAAGCAGTGTCGGGTGAAACTGAGTAAACTCCAAATCCGTTAATTCCGCCCCGGCCCGGTAAGCCAGAGAAAGACCGTCACCTGTGACAGTAGGATCATTTGTATGGTGAAGAAACAGGTTTCCACAGCCGCCGGCAGCCAGCACAACTTCGTCTGCGTGCCTTACCTTGAGCCGCCCTTTGCTGTCTTTTGTCATGACGCCGATACATCGTCCGTCCTCTATAAGCAAATCTGCTGCCATTTCATTCTCGATTAACTTGATTTTGCTGTTGATCCGTTTGAGCAAATAATCGATAAGCAGCCTGCCTGTTGCGTCTCCGCCTGCATGAAATATACGGTTGTATGAGTGGGCCCCTTCTTTTCCAAGACAAACACCGCCTCGTTCATTGCGGTCGAATGGAAATCCACGCTCCAATAGGCTTTGAACCATCATTTTTCCATCATGTAAAATGTCTGCTGCAATAGCTAGATTATTATGGCCGCACCCTGCGTATAACGTATCCTCCAGATGGGCTTCAATCGAGTCATCTTTTGCATAGGCCGCAGCAATCCCGCCTTGTGCATAGACAGAATTGCTGTTTTTGACGCTTTTTTTTGTGATAACAGTCACTTCGTATGAGGGCGGGAAAGCTGCAGCTAAGGAAAGTGCCGCCGCCCCTGAACCGATGACTGCAATCGTCTTTTTAGACATATGCCATCCTCCTGTTGTTTACACCTGTCTTGACACCTATATTTACACAAGGATAAAATAAACTCAAGAGTTTTTTATGGAGAACGGATGGAGGAAGACCGGATGATTTATTTAGATTATGCAGCGACAACGCCTATTTGTGAGGAAGCCCTTACCGTATATCAGAAGCTTAGTATGGATATGTACGGAAATGCCAGCAGCCTGCATGATGCAGGAGGAAAAGCAAAGCACATACTGGAGTACTGCCGTGAAAAAATCGCCAACATCATTGGCGGAGAAGCAAGCGGCATCTATTTTACAAGCGGCGGCACTGAATCCAATTTTCTGGCCATTCAATCATTGCTAAACGGCCTGCCAAAAAAGAAAAGACATTTTATTACAACTGCCATGGAGCATCAGTCCATTCACAATTGCGCTGCTTTTTTGGAACAGCAGGGATATGATGTAACAGTCATTGAACCGAATGAATACGGGCTTATTACCGAGGAAATATTACTAGCCCATATCCGGCCGGAAACAGGCCTTGTATCTATTCAGCATGCAAATTCTGAAACCGGGATCATTCAGCCCATTCAACGCCTGTCTTCATACCTGCACAATAAGGGGATTCTTCTTCATTGCGACGCTGTTCAAACGTTTGGAAAGATCCCGATCAATACAAAAAATCTGGGAGTAGATGCACTCTCAATGTCTAGCCATAAAATCCACGGTCCAAAAGGAGTAGGGGCGGTCTATATCCATCCGGATGTCCCTTGGAAACCAGTTTATCCTCTGACTACTCATGAATACGGATTCAGAGCCGGCACCGTAAATGTTCCCGGGATCGGTGCCTTCACTGCCGCTGCAGAATTGATCGTAAGCGAAATGGAAAAACAGATATCCCGCAATGAGGCATTAAGAACTTACTTTCTAGACCAAATCCGTATTCGGTCTCTCCCTGTAACCCTTGCGGCAGAGACTTCGCAAGCAGAATGTCTTCCGCATATTATAGGGTGTTTTTTTCACTCATTTGAAGGACAATATGTTATGTTAGAATGTAATCGGAGTAATATTTGCATTTCAACCGGCAGCGCTTGTTCTGCAGGTTACCACGGTCCGTCTGAAACAATGAAAGCATTAAGAAAAACCGAACAAGAAGCTCTGCAATTTATCCGCATCTCTTTTGGCAGGCATACAACAGCTGAACAGCTGGAACAGTTATTACATACGTTTACAGTGCTTTGGGAACAAAAGAAAGGAGAATTTGATATTGACCGAAGAATTAAAGCTAATGGGCGCCAACAGGCGTGACCAGCTTCTTCTGTGGCTGAAGGAATCTAAATCACCGCTGACAGGAGGAGAACTCGCAAAAAAAGCGAACGTCTCAAGACAGGTTATTGTACAGGATATATCGCTCTTGAAAGCGAAAAATGTACCGATTATCGCCACAAGCCAAGGGTATGTATACATGGATGCAGCCGCTCAGCAGCACCAGCAGGCAGAAAGAATCATAGCATGTCTGCACGGTCCTGAACGGACAGAAGAGGAACTGCAGCTCATCGTCGACGAAGGCGTTACAGTAAAAGACGTAAAAATCGAGCATCCCGTATACGGAGATTTAACTGCAGCCATCCAAGTAGGCACCCGGAAAGAAGTTAGCCATTTCATCAAAAAAATCAATTCTACGAATGCTGCCTACTTATCACAGCTGACCGACGGCGTGCACCTGCATACACTGACAGCACCTGATGAACATCGCATCGATCAAGCCTGCCAAGCCCTCGAAGAAGCCGGCATTTTAATTAAAGACTAAAAAAAGCCCTCTAGAGGGCTTTTTTATAATTGGTAAGACTGGTATGCACCCAGAAGCCTCACTTTGCAGCCGAGCGCTTCAAGCTCCTGCATGGCTCCTGGGATCAATACATCATCAAACGCTTTCTCAATATCAATAATAAAGAAATAATGACCTAATCCGGTTTTAGTCGGACGTGACTCAATTTTTGACAAGTTTAAATTTCTCCAAGAAAATGCAGACAGCACTCTATGCAGCGCCCCGGACTGATCATCCTGCGGCAGCATGACCATTAAGGTCGTTTTGGGCCTAGAACTCAATTTTGAATTCACTTCAAAAGATATGTTTTCATCAGGAGACAGGATAACAAATCTTGTATGATTGTCCCTATAGTCCTGTATATCCCGTTTCACGATTTTTAATTCGTATGTAGAAGCTGCCATATCATTGGCAATGACCCCGATATTCAGCTCGGGATGGTCACTGACAAACTTTGCTGCCGCCCCGGTAGAATTGGCGTATTCATATGGAACGGAAGGAAAATGTCGATGAAGAAATTTATGGCATTGCGCAATCGCGTGTGAATGCGAGTAAATTTTGTCGAGCTCTTTCCATGCATTCTCTCTAGAGGGATGGACGAGCAAGTGCTGATGAATCGGCAACGTCATTTCACCCACGATTGGCAAAGGCTTTTCATGTATTAAATAGTCTATTGTTAGATTAACAGATCCTTCTAATGCATTTTCCAAAGGAACAAAAGCAAAATCAACTTCGCCTGCAACGGCTGCATCTATACACTCCGGAATGGTGCGGTAAGCAACATGTTCGGCGCCGTTTTGAAAACAAGAACTGACTGCTAGATGTGTAAATGTAGCTGCTGGACCTAAATAACCGACTTTCATGACGATTTTCTCTCCCTTATGCACCTGAACCTAATATTTCAACCTTTTCTACAAAATCAAACTTCCTGAGCTTATTCATTAATGTATGAATGTCTTCTTCCATTGCCGACGTACTGATAGACAGTGTCACATTTGCTCTGCCTTGAAGCGGAATGGTCTGATGAATGGAAAGAACGTTGCTTCCAGAATCAGCTACCGCCTGAAGAAGCTGAGATAACGCACCTGACCTATCCTCTAAATGAAAGAAAAGTGTGATAATTTGTTCTTTTACCATGGTGTAGAATGGAAAAACAGCATCCCTGTATTTATAAAACGCACTTCTGCTTAAATCGACCTTTTGAACGGCATCTGCTACTGAATCTGCTTTTTTTCGATCAAGCAGCTTTTTGACTTCTAATGTTTTTCTCATTGCATCGGGCAATACATCTTCACGGACAAGATAAAATGTCTCCTCTTTCATTTGCATCCCCCCTTTAAAATAGAGAGCCTGACACCAGGCTCTCTTTTCAGCCAACATTCATTAATCAATAAATTCAAATTCAAATTCCAGAAGCCTGATTATATCTCCATCCTTGGCTCCGCGTTCTCTGAGTGCTTCATCAACACCCATTCCGCGCATCTGTCTTGCAAACCGTTTAACCGATTCATCACGTGAGAAATCAGTCATCTTGAATAACCGCTCAAGGCTGTCTCCTGAAAGCACAAATACACCGTCTGGATCGCGTGTAATGTTAAATGGCACTTCTTCATTTTCCATCGTGTACATGACACGGTTTTGTGTAAGCTCTTCCTCGTCATACAGCGGGAATTCCGGTGTGTTCTCAAGCTGATTGGCAACCTCAAACAGAAGCTCACGCAGACCTTCTCTTGTCACCGCACTGATCGGGAATACCGGATAATCATCCGTCAGCTTTTCTTTAAAGGCTTCGAGATTTTCCGCAGCCTCCGGCATGTCCATTTTATTTGCAACGATAATTTGCGGACGCTCGGTGAGACGCAGATTGTACTCGCTCAGCTCCTGGTTAATCGTAAGATAATCCTCATACGGATCGCGGCCTTCTAAGCCTGACATGTCAATGACGTGAACAATAACCCTCGTCCGTTCAATATGGCGCAAAAACTGGTGGCCCAGTCCGACGCCTTGGTGTGCGCCTTCAATCAGCCCCGGCAAATCGGCCATGACAAAGCTGCGTCCGTCATCCGTTTCAACCATGCCGAGATTCGGGACAAGCGTTGTAAAGTGATAGTCCGCAATTTTCGGTTTTGCAGATGAGACAACAGACAGCAAAGTAGATTTTCCCACACTCGGGAACCCGACAAGTCCGACATCTGCAAGCACTTTTAATTCAAGAACAATGTAGCGTTCTTTTCCCGGCTCGCCGTTTTCTGAAAGCTGAGGCGCGGGATTAGCCGGTGTAGCAAAGCGGCTATTCCCTCTTCCGCCTCTTCCGCCTCTTGCAATGACAGCCCGCTGTCCGTGCTCTGTTAAATCAGCGATGACCTGTTTTGTATCATCGTCTGTCACAACGGTGCCTGGCGGAACTTTAATGACCATATCATCAGCATTTCGCCCGTGCTGGTTTTTGGACATGCCATGCTCGCCGCGAATCGCTTTAAAGTGTTTTTTGTATCTAAAATCCATCAGGGTGCGGAGACCTTCATCTACTTCAAAAACGACGTCTCCTCCCTTTCCTCCGTCACCGCCGGCAGGGCCGCCTTTCGGCACATATTTTTCACGGCGAAACGCAACCATACCGTTGCCGCCGTCGCCGCCTTTTACATATACTTTGACCTGATCTACAAACATAATGTCCTCCGTTCTAAACCGTTAAAAACTCCGCTAGTCCAACCCAATTTCAATCAGACATTCGTGACTCGTGATTTCAAAACGCATGATATCAACGTCCTCATATCCATTCTGCCGAATATCATCAAAAGCAGATGGATCGGCAAAGGCGCCGTGAAAATCAAGGTACAGAATCAGCTGTCTGTCAGGATGATCCGTTTGAAGCGAAACCGTTAAATGATTTTCACTCTCTCTGCTGACTGCTTGATCAAACAGATGAAACAGCTTTCTCATCAGTTTCGCCAGCTTTTGATCATAAGCCGACAAATCCTTAATTTCTCCGAGTACTTCATATTCAAGCGTCATATAATGGGTTTTCCAATTAAACGTAAGAAAATCAAACGCCAAATGCGGTGTTTTCAGGTTTGAGAGCTTTGATTCGTGCTTTGCGTCTATAACCATTTCTTCAATCATTTCAAAGACACGGTCATACTTCTGTAAGCTTAAGTTTCCTTTAATCAGCTGCAGCTTATTCATCCAATCATGCCGGGAATGGCCAAGCAGATGAATCAGTTCGTTTGTTAATGCCGTGTCGCTTATATTTTCTTCTTGATTTTTTGAAACATCCTTCATTTTCGCACTCCCAATCATTTAATTTCTTATTTAGGAGTCTGTATAAGTGTGTATTATGAATTATAACAGAGAAGGCTTTGTTAGAAAAACAATTGTTTTTCCCAGAAATATCATGTTCCTTTTTTCTGGCTTTGGTTGATTTGCAGCCAGGCAGAACATTTTATGTATTACTGCTTGGGGAACATATCCAGTGGGTTTGAGATGTTTATTCTCATTCTTGGCGGGGTCTGCTCGCACATACTCTGCATTTCATTCTAGGTGTTTACTCCGCATATTGCAAAAAAAACTCCAGTCATCATCGACCGGAGTTTTTTGAATCATTATTGAGCTACAGGATATACGCTCACTTTTTTGCGGTCACGGCCGAAACGTTCGAATTTAACAGTTCCGTCGATTTTCGCAAATAGAGTGTCATCTCCGCCGCGGCCCACGTTTTCACCTGGGTAAATTTTTGTTCCGCGTTGACGGTAAAGGATAGAACCGCCTGTTACGAATTGACCGTCAGCACGTTTAGCACCTAAACGTTTAGCCTCAGAGTCACGTCCGTTCTTTGTAGAACCTACTCCTTTTTTAGAAGCGAAAAACTGAAGATCTAATCTAAGCATGTAGCTCACCTCCTATATTATGTTTGTGGTCACACGCAAGTTGTCTTTGTAATCCCGTTCGATTGTCTCCAGCGAAACAATCATGCCTTCAATCAGCAGCTGAGCTTTTTGGCGTGCCTCTGGATCAAGAGATTCAGGGAATTCAAAATAAAAATAACCCCCGTCCTCCCCTATATCAAGAAGCGGCTCGAAGCCCGCGAGCACAATGACCGCGTTAACGGCTCCAAACACAACGGCTGTCACTCCGGCACAAACAAGATCTTGTCCATGTTCAGCAAAATTCGCATGGCCCGTCATTTCAAAAGACAATATGCCTTTATCATGAGACCTTCTGATTGTTGCCTGAATCATGCTTACGCGTTGATTTTTTCGATCGTCACTTTAGTGTAAGGCTGACGATGACCTTGTTTTTTATGAACGTTTTTCTTTGGTTTGTATCTGAAAACAGTGATTTTTTTCGCGCGGCCTTGTTTTTCAACTTTAGCCGTTACTGTTGCGCCTTCAACTGTAGGGTTGCCGACTTTCACGTTGTCTCCGCCAACAAACAAAACGTCTTCAAAAGTAACTGTTTCACCTGCTTCAGCAGCAAGTTTTTCGATGTAAACAGTTTGGCCTTCTTCAACTTTGATTTGTTTACCGCCTGTTTTAATGATTGCGTACATTCTCTGCACCTCCTATTAGACTAAGACTCGCCAGATACCAGGGGGCTGTAAAAGCTCTTAACACCTGTACTGAGCGGTTGTAGCAATGGTGCTACATCCATAACATTAAAAAATATACCAAAATACAAGGCGTTTGTCAATCAGTTTTAGTAGGGCAGAAGCAGTTCCTCCATGGAAGAATTCGTCCGCTTATCGGCAAAGTAAGCGTGCAGCACTTCATTCTCGTCAAGCTGGCTGAGCTTTTGGCCTGATTTTTCTATAATAATCGGATGCTTACAGCCACGTTTGAACTCGGCCATCACATGATAGACTTTATCCTCCGCCTTTACTGTCAGCGGCAGAAGTTTCTCAAGCTCCCTGTTTTTTCCGTAATACCTTTCGAGGAGAAATCTCACATGGGTATAGTGCCTTTGCCGATATTCCTCAAACAAGGAAACCGCCAGAAAGACAAACAAAACCCATGCGCTGATTTGCAGAGGAATCACGAATAAAACCCAGCACCCGAGCAACAGGCAGAAGCAGAGCGACGTTTTTAGATTAAGCCGGTGAGCCTTTTGAAAAGGCAGCTGTTTGGAAAACAACAAAAATAACAGTTTTCCTCCATCCAGCGGCCAGATCGGCAGTAAATTGACAAATAAGATAGAAAGATTATAAAAGGTGAAGAGTTCAAAGGTATGCTGATGAATCACTGAGACTTCTGCAAGCATCCAGACGGCAAACTGAAGCCAGATGTGCTGAAGAGGGCCGGCAATAATGACCGCAAACTCTTCCTTTAACGGCCGATTCCCGTGCTCTTCCACTTCGACCGTTCCGCCAAACGGCAGCAAAAAAACACGCTTGATTCTCCAAGAAAAAAACACAGCCAGAGCAGCATGCCCCAGCTCATGAATCAATACAATCAGGAGCAGACATAATAATGCTTTCATATGGCCTGTGAGCAAGCCCAGCGCCGCGATAATCCAAAGAAAAGGATGCACATGGATCTTTAAGATAAGGTCGAGCCATTTATTCAAATGTAATCACCTGAATCGGATCAATAAATTTATCGCCGTCTTTCATGGCAAAATAATAGACCCCTTTATTATGATCATCAAGCTTAATCGAACCGAGCTTTTTGCCTTTATCCACAAAATCATATAAAGCAACATCCACATCTTTGAGCTCGCCATAGATACTATAGGTGTTGTCAGCATGCTGCACCTTAACCGTCAGTCCCGTCTGGCTGTCTTTGCTGACTTCAACCACATAGCCTTCTTTTACACTATCAATCTTATCGCTGCTTGTTTCGACTTTAATTCCTTCCCCATTGTCCTGAAAATCCTGCTGTACTTTCCCGGATGCAGGCGCGATCAGATCTTTGCCTACTTCAACCTGCTGTTCCTTATTTTTGTGTTCAGGAGCCAGGAAAGCAAGCGGATTTCCGAATTTGGTTTCGAACCAATGGCTTGCTGAAGCAAATTGAAATTCAGTTTCAAAGGTTTTGGCTACGGCGGGTTTAATCTGACTGACGGGTCCAATGTTTGTTTTATAGGCTATAGCTGAAACGAGAACAAGGCAGGCCGACAGAAGACATTTCAGGATAATTGAATCTGTTTTCACCAATGGGTGTTTTCCGTTGAATGTTGGCATGTTATCTTCGTAGACCGGAAGTGTTCCATGCTTTTCCTGATCCGTTACCATCACCCAGGACGGGGGTTTCTGCTTTTCAGAAACTGTCTGAGTAGAGAAACGTTTTGAGCCGGAAAGCTGCTTTCTTCTTTTCTCTAATCGTTTTCTGATTTCATCTGCTCTGTGACTCATTGCCATCATCCTTTGCATTCGTTGGGTTTGTACATCATATGTCTTGTCCATGGCAAATATTCGGTTTAGTCAAGAACAAAGCAGGCAAAAACAAAAAAACCTGACACAGCATATGCTTTGTCAGATTCTTCTCTTTGATTCTATCACATTAAGATCTTACTCCAAAAAATGACTTAATCTTAGCCATCATTCCTTTGTTTTGCTCTTCAAGCACCTGTAAAGGAACAGATTCACCTAAGATGCGGCGGGCAATATTGCGATATGCAATTGAAGCGCGGTTTTTCGGGTCCATCGCAATCGGTTCACCATGGTTGGAAGCTTTGATGACTTCATCATCATCAGCCACGATTCCGAGCAAATCGATCGACAGATGCTGTACGATTTCGTCGATATCCATCGTGTCACCGTTTTTCATCAGGTGATTTCTGATTCTGTTTACAACAAGCCGCGGCGATTCAACATTTTCTTCTTGCTCCAGCAGCCCTATAATACGGTCAGCATCACGAACAGCTGAGATTTCAGGCGTAGTGACCACAATCGCTTTATCAGCTCCGGAAACGGCATTTTTGTACCCTTGCTCGATTCCGGCAGGACAGTCTATGATGACATAGTCAAATTCCTGTTTGAGCTCTTGGACCATGTTTTTAATTTGTTCAGGAGCAACAGCTGTCTTATCGCTCGTTTGAGCAGCGGGCATTAAATAGAGCAGATCATCGAAACGTTTGTCTTTTACGAGCGCCTGATGCATTTTGCATCTGCCCTCTACAACGTCTACCAGATCGTAAATAATTCTATTTTCAAGACCCATTACAACATCAAGGTTGCGCAGTCCTATATCAGTATCTACTAAGCATACACGCTTCCCTAAAATGGCTAAGGCGGTACCGAGGTTCGCAGATGTTGTTGTCTTACCTACTCCGCCTTTTCCCGAAGTTATTACGATAGCCTCACCCAATTCACATTCCTCCCTCAAGCCTTGTTAGATCAGGTCTTAAATGAGCCAAATGTTGAAGGCGTTCAATGACCATATTTCCGTCTGTATCTAAATAAGCACATTCCATTTCGTTCCCTTTTTGAATGTGGTCTGGGGAGCGATTTAACACATGATTGATTCTTAATTGTGTCGGAAGCATTTCAGAGGCGGCGATGACCGCTTGATTATTTCCATTAAATCCGGCATGCGCGATTCCTTTCAGTGAGCCCAGAACAAAAATGTTCCCTCCGGCCCTGACTGTTCCGCCGGGATTCACGTCACCGATCAGGAGCAAGTCGCCTTTTACCTGCAGCACTTGGCCTGAACGGACAATTTTTGAAACAGAAATAATTTCGGCTTCCTCTCTTATCTGCTGTGCTTCTTTTTTAGTAATGACTTCACTGTCAATAGAATGAACAAACAAATCTTTCTTTGACGCAATCAATTCGGTTAGCTGTTCCTCTTGCTCCTTATATAAAAAGCGATTTCCCAGCTTAACATGAACGCTGATTTTCTGGCCTTTTCCATCGGTATATTGTTCAATTGACAGCATATTCTGAAGACCATCGAGAAGCTCATCAAAAGAACACGCATCATCCAGATGCAATGTTAGTCCATTCTTTGTTCCTTTTATTGTTACATATTGCTGCTTTTTGGTCTTCACAATATTCACCTCAACAACATACTCATTTCGTCAAAAAAAGATAAAATCCTTTTTACTCATCTCTCAATTCTTTCTTTAGACTCATAAAAAACAATCTAAATGGCAGAACAAGAATAAGAGCTGCTGCAATATTTAATAAAATTGTCGGTATAAACCGGTCAAGCACAAATCCGTTAAACGTCATAATGTCTTTATGAATCAGAGACTGAATGCCGAATACGTAAAATTCGAGCAGACAGACAGCCAGAACTGCTATCAATATCACTACAAATGCGTTTGTATGTAACACTTTAAACGCTTTTGAAGCCAAATAGCATAGCCCTGCAAAACCAAACATGTAAACGCCTAATAGACTTGTATAGTTCATGTCATATAGAAAACCAAAAATAAATCCGTAAATCATCGCGTGTTTTTGGTTGATAAAAGCCGACATGAATATCAATACAAGCATCAAAAAACGCGGGGCGAGCACTTGGTCATCTGTAACGAAAGGAAAATGCACCAAATCTGTAAAAATGCTTTCCGCAGAAAAAACAAGCATCATAACGAAAGGGAGAAGGAAACGTTTCACGATCCTTCCTCCTCTGTATCGACAGTCGGCACATCACGGTTAACAACGATCACATTATTTAAATCTGTAAGGTCAGCCGCAGGTTTTACATAAGCAACCTTCGTTAATCCATAGGAATCTGACTCGATATCAGTCACTTCACCGATTGTCAGCCCTTCTGGGAAAACACCGCCTGTCCCTGATGTTTCAATAAGATCGCCTTTTTTCACGTCTTGTTTATCCTTACGCTCAATAATTGTCATCTTAAGACGTTTTTTCTCTTTGTCATATCCTTCGATCAAGCCGTAGCCTTTGCTGCCTTTTTTTCCGGAAATTTTTGTCGCGACTCTGTTATTGCGGTCAGTATCGCTTAAAAGCTGAACAGTAGACGTAAAATTGTTAAGTCCGGAGCTTTTGATCTTGCCGATTAATGCGCCTTTTTCGTTTGTAACGGCCATATCTTTCGCTACGTTTTGCTGAGTCCCCTTGTTAATGGTGACCTGTTTGGCCCAGTTATCAGGGCTTCTGGCGATGACCGTTGCTAAAATCGGCTTGTAATCTTTAATCGATTTGACATGGCCAAGCTCGTCACGCAAGGATTTGTTTTCTTCTTCAAGCTCTTGAAGCTTGGCTTCATATTGTGTCTGTCCGTCAAGTTTTTCTCTTAGACTCTCGTTTTCTTTGTATGTGTTTTTTAAATCATTGATGTTCTCAAATATTCCTGCAAAAAATTCGGCAGGCGTATGAAAAATATTTTGAAATACTCCCGTCGTATCGCCGATCACTTTCTCAGGCCAGGTGGTATTGCGGCCGCCCTTCAGCGAAAATCCAATCATAGCCACCAATATGATAATACACAGAAGTAATAGCATTAACCGCTTATTCGGCATCGTGTTACACCTCTTCTATTGAACTCCCGATTATCTAGTTTTCCCTTTGAAAAGATGGATGTGCTCCAGTGCTTTCCCTGTTCCGATCGCTACACAATCAAGCGGGTCTTCGGCGATAAGGACCGGCATTTTTGTTTCTTCGCTGATGACTTTGTCCAAATTGCGCAAAAGCGCTCCGCCGCCGGTTAACACTATACCTCTGTCCATGATATCTGCTGCAAGCTCAGGCGGTGTTTTTTCGAGTGTGCTCTTCACTGCTTCGACAATTGTAGATACAGTGTCGCGTAGAGCGTTAGAAATCTCTTTTCCTGTAATTTCAATTGTTTTCGGCAGACCTGTGAGCAAATCGCGGCCGCGGATTTCCATGTTGTCGGATTCTTCAGGAGCTTCTGCAGATCCGATTTCCATTTTAATCGCTTCAGCCGTACGGTCACCGATCATCAGATTGTACGTTTTTCTGATGTAGTTGATAATCGCGTCATCCATCTCATCACCGGCTACACGGATTGACTGAGACGTTACGATGCCTCCGAGGGAAATTATCGCAACTTCTGTCGTACCGCCCCCGATATCAACAACCATGCTTCCAGTCGGTTCCCAAACTGGCAGATTGGCCCCGATTGCTGCGGCAAAAGGCTCTTCAATCGGATACGCGTCACGCGCTCCTGCCTGTCTTGTCGCATCGATAACAGCGCGTTCTTCAACAGCTGTAATGCCTGATGGGACACATACCATTACATATGGTTTTCTGGCAAACATGCCTTTATTTTTTATGGCCTGATTGATGTAATATTTCATCATCGTCGCCGTTGTTTCATAATCAGCGATAACGCCGTCTTTCATCGGGCGAAGAGCCACCACGTTGCCCGGTGTCCGTCCAATCATATTTTTCGCATCATTTCCGACAGCGACAATCGATTTCGTATCCGTCTGCAAAGCGACAACTGACGGCTCTCTCACAACAATTCCTTTTCCTTTTACAAAAACAAGCGTATTCGCAGTTCCAAGATCTATACCAAGGTCTCTAGCACCAATTCCAAACATATGTATGTATCTTCCTTTCTTAAAGCAAAAATACCCTAAAGGGAAAAACTCATAAACTCTATTATAGCTTAATTCGACGAAAAAAAAAGTGTTACAAATATCCTTTTTCCTTTAAACTCACAAATTTTTTATCCCCGATCACCAAATGGTCAAGCAGCTCGATGCCAATCAGGTTTCCGCATTCAAACAGCCTTCTTGTCACTTCAATATCTTCCCTGCTCGGCGTCGGATCTCCAGAAGGATGATTATGAACACAGATAAAGGAAGCGGCAGATCGTTTAAACGCTTCTTTAAACACCTCTCGCGGGTGGACAATAGATGAATTCAGGCTTCCGATAAATACGGTGCGTTTATGGATGACTTGATTTTTTGTATTTAAGTATAAACAGACAAAATGCTCCTGGGTTAAAAAGCGCATATCCTCCATGACGAGATTAGCGCCGTCTTCCGGGGAGCGAATAACGAAATGTTCTTCGTTGGCTAATTTATGAATCCGGCTTCCAAGCTCAACTGCAGCCAGTATTTGAATCGCTTTTACCATACCGATTCCCGGGATGCTTGACAGCTCTTCAACCGATGCTTCCTTGAGCAGACGCAGCCCGTCAAATGAGCGCAGCAGCCGGTTTGACAGGTCCAAAACAGATTCGTGTTTAGTCCCTGTCCGCAATAATATAGCCAAAAGTTCATGATTCGCTAAGTTCTCGGCTCCGACTTTCAGGAGCCGTTCTCTTGGCTTTTCTTTCATTGGGAAATCTTTGAGTTTTAATGGCAGATCTTGTATGACCAAGCACTCCTTTTCTTTCCCTTCCCGTTTATAGAACCGTCATGCCCTTATATCAAAATGGCGAAGAGCTCTCATTGTTTTTGATATAGGAAGACCCATGACTGAATAATAATCTCCGTCTATTTTCTTTACAAAAAGCGCGCCTCTTCCTTGGATGCCGTATGCACCTGCTTTATCCATCGGCTCTTTTGTTTCAATATACGTCCAAATCTCTTCTTCACTGAGGGACCAAAACGCAACTTCTGTCTTATCATAAAAAGTCTCGCTGTGATTTTCAGCTTGAATGCTGACCGCGGTTATTACTGAGTGACTTCGGCCTGAAAGCCTCCGCAGCATAGAAGCAGCTTCTTCTTGATCCTGCGGTTTGCCAAGGCATTCGCCGTCAAGGCATACCATTGTATCAGCACCGATAACGATTGCATGCGGGTGGAGATCAGCTACAGCCTTAGCTTTTTGTTTTGCCAACCATTGGACGTTTTCTTCTGGTGAAAAGTTTCGATTTAATTTTTCTTCTACTTCACTGACAATAATGGAGTAGGGCAGCTGGAGAAGATCGAGGAGTTCTTTCCTGCGCGGAGATTGTGATGCAAGTATTAGCGGTTTTGTCATGTTCGTCATCCTTTCAGGGTTTGCTTAAGAAAAAAAGATACTCGTTTATCCTACCAAATCACGAGGCTTGTCACAATTTCAGAAAAATAACTTTTTCATGACAAAATAAAAAAAGCCTGTCACTAAAGGACGAAGGCTCAGGGCACTATCTCTTATTTTACGACGGCTAACAGCTCCTGCTGAGCCTTCCACCCGGCTTCAGCACTTGGATCCTCTAATTCCTTTAAAGCCTGCAAAATCGCTTTTTTCTCTCCTGTTTCTGACGCTTTTGTTTCACCAAGCGACTTTTCTATTTTCTCTACACTCGCTTTTGTAATGTCTTCGCCGAGAATCGCCTTTGCTGCAAGCTCCGCTGTTTCCTTAAAAGAATCTGTCATATCTGACTCTATTGATAAGGAAAGCTCCTTGCCTCCCCAGGCTTCAAATTCACTGTCGATTAAAACCTGTCCTAACTGCTGTGAGACATCCTTATCAGTGGCTAAGCCGGCGATGACATACGTATACCCATCATCCTTTGACAGTGACACGGCGGAATATCCTTTTTCGGTCAATTGTTCTGTTAACGTTTCGGCGCCCTTTTCATTTGAAAATTTTCCGGCTTGCACAGCGTATGTTTTGTATGTACCTTCAGTTTGTGCCGCTTGTTTTTCTGCGCCTGAAGTTTGTTTTTCAGTTGAAGTATCCCCTGCTTTTGCCGTTTGGCTGCCTAAAGAATCCTCTAAAGAGGCCGGTGCTGACGCTTCTTTATTCCCCGATATGTTTAACGCGAATAACCCTAATCCAGTGCCAATGACAGCCGCGAAGGCAATCGTCGCGGCCACTCTTTTTACCGGTTTGGCAGCCCCGGTCTTTCCTTTTGCGTAAAGCTTTGTTTTTTTCTTTTGAAAAGGAGGAACAACTTTGGGGTCCTCTTTAAACACCTTGTCCTCCTCGGAATCCCAATTAAATTCATCTTCATCAGGATGTTCCTGGGATGCCGCAACCTCTTGTTCTGCCTGTCTTTTTTCCTCCCAATTTGAGAATGTCATGCTTTTATCTGCCTCTGTATCTGGTGTCTCTTGTTCGTAAACCGTCTCTTCTTTTCCATTAATCGTCACCTTGAGGGCTTTTTCTGCGGCTTTACTGTTTTTTTTATTCTTTCTTTTTTTCAATTCCGCTTCCTCCCTTCATTTGCTTGACCGTTCTTGTCGGCTTTTCATGCTACACACTTTAGCACAGGCAAAGAAAAAAAGAACAAGACTTTTGTCGCCTTGTCCAAAAAACGTTCGTCAAATTTTTCAGCAGTCAGCCCAATGCCATTTTGATATAAAAAGAAATGATAGAGTCACCGTATAAATAGGCTAAAATGCTCCCTGCGGCTATAGCGGGGGCGAAGGGAAGCGGCTGCCTTTTAGCGAGTCTACCAGTCAGAACAGCTGCCGCTCCATATAATGCACCTATCAAAACAGAAAAGAAAAAGGCAGCTGCCAGCATTTTCACACCAAGCACAAAGCCAATCACCGCAAATAATTTAATATCTCCTCCCCCTACTCCCCCATGGGTGATTGCGGCAATTACAGCCAGAAACAGAAATCCGGCTGCCGCACCTAACAGGCCTGCATACCAGGAATCAAGCGGAGAAATCAATCTCGCGGCCGCCAAAAAGGGAAGAAAGAAAATCAATATTCGATTTGGAATCAGCATAAAATGAATATCTGTCACTGCAACAATAATGAGAAGAGAGATAAACACCACAGCGGGAAACAGTTCCAGCGATGTGCCAAAGCGTATTCCTGCGGCGGCAAATAAACACGCTGTCACAAGCTCTGCTGTGGGATACATAAAAGAAATCTTATGCCCGCAGCTTTTACATTTACCTTTTTGAAATAGGAATGACAGGATGGGAATTAATTCTGCAGGAGTTAATGTCCGCCGGCAAAACGGGCATGATGAACGGGGCGCAATAATAGATAGATGTAAGGGGATACGGCACCCGGCCGTATAGTAAAAAGAACCAAGGATCAGCCCGAAGATAATAAGAATGGATAGCATAGACAACACACCTTTACTCATTGAGTACTGGTATGGATTGTAGCAAAATGGACATCCTGAGCTCCAATTGGGAATATTCAATTTTACACATAAAAAAAACGGCAGAATCTTTTTTTTGATTCTGCCGGAGCCGGATGCTTTTATTTCAACCTTTTTCGAATGTCAGAAATAAAGTAAAGAGATCCGGTAATCAGCACAATTTCATTTGAGGCCTTTTTACTTTCTATGAATTTGATTACATCGTCTGGATCTTCACTCCAGCTTTTATTGCTGATTTCACTTGCATCATAGAGATCTTTTGCAAGGGAAGCACGCGGGAAATCAAAAGAAGCAAAATGAATCGCATGAGCAATGGTTTCCAGTCTTTTAATCATGTTCTGATACGGTTTGTCCTTTAACGCGCTAAACACCACAGAAATGCGTGAATTGGCGAAACGCTGCTTCATCGTTTCCGCCAGCTTTTCGACACCTTCTTCGTTATGCGCACCGTCTAAATATACCGGAGGATGTTCCTGAACAAGCTCTAACCGTCCCGGCCATGCAGCCTTCACAAGCCCGCTCCTTAACGCTTCGTCACTGATATGGGCGATATTCTCCTTATTGAGCCACTCCGCAGCCAAAATGGACAAAGCAGCATTTTGTCTTTGATGGGTGCCAATCAGAGATGTCCGAATATCTTCATAGCATTTCTCTTCCGTTTTGAATGAAAACTGTTCTCCTGCAGGCAGAGCCTCTTCATTGAAAATAACACATGCATCATGCAATGACTGGAACGGCGCAGCATGCCGTTGAGCTTCATGGCGGATGACCTGTAAAGCTTCCGGCTGGGTAACTGCTGTAACGATTGGAATACCTTCTTTAATAATGCCGGCCTTTTCTCCTGCAATTTCTTCAATGGTGTTTCCCAAAATGTTCATATGATCGTGTCCGATGCTTGTAATCACAGTTAAGAGCGGTTCAACCACATTAGTAGAATCGAATCTACCGCCCAGACCTGTTTCAAAAATAACAAAATCGACCTTATGAAACTCTGCAAAATATAAAAATGCACAAGCTGTCATAATTTCAAATTCTGTCGGCTGTCCGTATTCCGTTTGATCAAGGGCTTCAACGTGCGGTTTCATTTGATTGACGAGTGCTGTCCATTCCTCATCTGAAATCGGTATCCCGTTTACGCTGATCCGTTCATTAAACGTAATAATATAAGGCGATGTAAATGTTCCAACCGTATATCCGGCTTCCTGCAGCATAGAACGGATAAAAGCGACAGTTGATCCTTTACCGTTTGTTCCTGCGACGTGGAACGCTCGGATTTTTTTTTCAGGATGTCCTAACCGCGCCATCAGCTGTTTCATTCGGCCAAGTCCGGGCTTCACCCCGAATTTCAGCCTCCCGTGAATCCAGCTGCGCGCATCTTGATATGCAGTAAACAATGATAATCCCCTCTTTTATAAGACAAGGCGGTTTCTCTAGAAACCGCCTCGGCTTTTCATTAACCCTTCAGCTCAGCCATTCGTTTTTGAACAGCGTCACGCTTCGCCACATAATCTTTTTCTTTTTCACGTTCTTCATCAATTACGTGTGCAGGCGCTTTTTTCATAAATCCTTCATTTCCAAGTTTCTTTTGGACACGCTCAACTTCTTTTGTCAGTTTATCAAATTCTTTTTGCAGACGGGCAATTTCTTCATCAATATTGATTAAGCCTTCAAGCGGAAGAATAACCTCTGCTCCTGAGACAACGGCCGTCATCGCCTTATCAACAGCCTCAATATCGGTGCCGATTTTAAGCACGCTCGGATTCGTAAAGCGTTCAACATATGAACGGTTCGCTTCGAGGCGGGACGCTATTTCGTCTGTGCTTGTTTTAATGTACAGTTCAACCTGCTTGCTCATTGGCGTATTGACTTCACTGCGGATATTGCGCACAGAACGGATCAGCTCAACAAGAAGCTTCATGTCAGCTGCCGCTTCAGTATCGGTATGCTCCGGCACTACTGCAGGCCATTGACTTACTGTAATCGATTCCCCTTGGTGAGGAAGGTGCTGCCAAATTTCCTCCGTTAAGAATGGCATAAACGGATGGAGCAGACGCATCGTTTGATCAAGTACGTAAGCAAGGATGGAACGGGTAGTTTTCTTAGCCGCTTCGTCTTCTCCATAAAGCGGAAGCTTCGCCATTTCAATATACCAATCACAGAAATCATCCCAAATAAAGTTATATAAATGGCGTCCTACTTCACCAAATTCATATCGATCAGCAAGCTGGGTCACGTGCTCGATCGTTTCATTTAATCGCGTTAAAATCCACTTGTCAGCGACTGACTTTTCGCCTGACAGATCAAGTTCATCGTACGTCATGCCATCCATATTCATTAATGCAAAACGGGAGGCGTTCCAAATTTTATTGGCAAAATTCCAGGTCGATTCCACTTTTTCATAGCTGAAGCGCAGATCCTGGCCAGGAGAGCTTCCAGTCGCAAGGAAATAACGCAGAGAATCGGCTCCGTACTTGTCAATCACATCCATCGGGTCGACACCGTTGCCAAGAGATTTACTCATTTTCCGGCCTTGCTCGTCACGGATTAAGCCGTGGATTAAAACATCTTTGAACGGGCGCTCGCCTGTAAATTCAATGCCTTGGAAAATCATGCGTGATACCCAGAAGAAAATGATATCGTACCCTGTCACGAGAACATCTGTCGGATAGTAGCGTTTAAAGTCTTCAGCCGTTACATCAGGCCAGCCCATTGTGGAGAAAGGCCATAGCGCAGAACTGAACCATGTATCCAGTACGTCTGTATCCTGTTCCCAATTTTCGCTGTCTTCCGGCGCTTCAATCCCGACATATAGCTCGCCTGTTTCTTTATGATACCAGGCAGGAATACGATGGCCCCACCACAATTGACGGGAGATACACCAGTCGCGGATGTTTTCCATCCAGTGTAAATACGTTTTTTCGAAACGGTCAGGCACAAAGTTGACCTTTTCTTCTTTCTTTTGCAGCTCAATCGCTGCATCAGCAAGCGGCTGCATGCGCACAAACCATTGTGTAGAAAGATAAGGCTCCACAACAGCCCCGCTTCGTTCACTATGGCCGACAGAGTGCATATGATCCTCGATCTTGAAGAGAACTCCCGCCTCCTGTAAATCTTTCACGAGTTTTTTGCGGCATTCAAAACGATCCATACCTTGATATTGCAGAGCATTTTCATTCATCGTGCCATCTTCATTCATGACAAGGATGCGTTCTAAATTGTGGCGGTTGCCAAGCTCGAAGTCGTTCGGATCATGAGCAGGCGTAATTTTCACGGCACCTGAACCAAATTCCATATCAACATAGTCATCACCGACAATCGGAATTTCACGATTTACAATCGGCAGGATCACCGTTTTTCCGATAAGGTGTTTATAGCGCTCGTCTTCAGGGTGAACGGCAACAGCTGTATCACCGAGCATTGTTTCAGGACGTGTCGTCGCAATTTCAATTGAGCCTGAACCGTCAGCAAGCGGATAGCTCATATGATAGAACGCGCCTTGAACATCCTTGTAAATCACCTCAATGTCGGATAGGGCTGTTTTTGTCGCTGGGTCCCAGTTAATAATATATTCGCCTCTGTAGATCAGGCCTTTTTCATAAAGCTTAACGAATACTTCTCTTACCGCTTTGCTCAAGCCTTCATCCAGCGTAAAACGTTCACGGGAATAATCTAGGCCAAGACCTAATTTCGCCCACTGGCTGCGAATAAAGTCAGCATATTCTTCCTTCCACTTCCACGTTTCTTCGAGGAATTTTTCACGGCCTAAATCGTAGCGGGATTTGCCTTCTTCACGAAGTTTCGCCTCCACTTTAGCCTGTGTCGCGATGCCGGCATGGTCCATGCCTGGAAGCCACAGCACATCATAGCCCTGCATGCGTTTCATTCTTGTTACAATGTCTTGCAGCGTTGTGTCCCATGCGTGGCCAAGGTGAAGTCTTCCTGTTACGTTTGGCGGCGGGATGACAACAGAGTATGGCTCTTTTGTCTGGTCACTGCCCGCTTCAAAAAATTTGCCTTTTAGCCAAAAATCATATCGGTCTTTTTCAACCGCTGCCGGATCATATTTCGTCGGCATTGTTTGTTCATTCGTTTCCATCATAACCCTCCAGCATGTTTAAAAATGGCTGAGAACGAAAAAAGAGCTCTTCATCCCTGTAAAAGGACGAAAAGCTCTTTCGCGGTACCACCTTTTTTCATGAACTCTATCAGTTCATGCACTTATAACGGATAACGGGTGTTTCCCGAATTTCTCTACTCTTCTTTCAAGAAATTATGCTCCCGGGCGACCTTCCAATCAGACAACATAAGAAGCCTTTCAGCAAACGGCTTCTCTCTCTGCATGCGCCTTTTTTGTACTCTTCCCGTTCTAAGCAGGTGTATTTATCAGCTCATTGTATACATTATTTATGTTCTTTATTATAGTAAAAGTGTTTTTGATTCGTCAATCATCTTTTCCAAAAACACCGCTTTCTATACAGATGGGCAGGCACCTATTGCCCAAGTTTACATATGATGCTTGTAAATGCGTAGAGGAGGATGCACCGTGAAGAAACGTTTCAGCTCTTATTCGCTGCCGCCATGGGTAAGGCAAATTCGGCTTGTATCCGCACAAGTGATTATTCCCATTACGATTTTTCAAGGAATCAGAACCATTTTCTTTCCGACAACCTTTGATGTTTTGCTGCTCGCAATCCTAATCTTTTTAGCTTGCGCCCTTCATTTAGAATGGATATAAACAAACAAGTCCGCGCCATTAAGACGTGGACTCGTTTTCAGCCTGAAATTTTTTCTCTTGTTCAATCTGATGGATTTTCATCACAAACGGCTCTATATTTTTCATTTGCCAATAAGCCTTTAATAATTGTGTACATTCCTCTTTTTCATGCTGTCTTTTCCCAGTTTGATAACCGTTCAGCACCTTGTACATGGCTGCCGGATATGCCATATAGCTGAGAAAAAGGCTGACTTCCGCTTCACGCAAAGGGAATGATTTCGTATATCCATAAAACCATTCGACGCATTCCGGACAAGCTTTCGGAAAGCCTCTGAACATTTTTGTATAAAAGCCGAGCAGGTCGTTTTGCGGCGGACCGACAGATGCTCTTTCGAAGTTTGTAAAATATCCGGTCCCGGCATCATTATACAGAAAATGGTGTATAGACAGGCTGCCGTGGTTCATTACAACCCTTGAAACGTCCTTTTCCTTTGCAGACTCATACCAGTCCTCCAACCGTTCCAGCGCAAAATTCACCGCGGAAATGGTTTCTGAAAAATAGGTTATGGCCTGGAGTTCAAAAGGAGAAAGGTACCACTCCTTCTCCGCTCTATCCACAAACTGCTCATAGAAAATTTTATCTTGTTCCCACTTTTTTTTCGTTTGCCCGTAATAACGTTCAATCTCATCACGTCTAACCTTTAGTTCCTGCGCGGTTCTCTCGTGAAGACGGGCTGTTTCTCTAAATAAATAAGCATGTTTCTGATCCCGTTCTTCCTCTTGGTCAAATTGGAGCCAAGGCATTAAATAGTAGGTATCTCCGTATTGTATGCCTGCTGAGAAAAACTCACCGCTATTTGTTCTGTAAACGGGAACGAATGAACGAAAGCCTTTTTCCTCAATCGCCACCATATGATCTGTAAAATGCTTGCCGCGACCTTCTTTCAATTTTTTCAGGGCAAATATGCCGTAGTCTGTATACACTTTCCAAACAAGAGGACTGACAGGCTCAATAAATCGAGCAGTCAGTCCGTATTTCTGAAGAACCGATTGGGTATCTTCCATTTCATTCACCACATTTTCCGATCACTTACGGTTTACGCATGGCTATTTTTATATTGAGGAATATAGAGAATCTGTCCTGCTTTTAATTCATCATCCAAGGCTAAAGAATTCATCCTGATCAGCTGCTGGGATGTAATTTCATACCGTTCGCATAAACGCTCGATCGTATCTTCCTGCTGCACAATACAAATTTTCATTCTCGAAAACTCATCCGCTTCTTTTGTAAAGAGTTTTGTTAAATAAAGAGAATTATCACTTTCCTTTGTTTGAGGTTCCTTCGTTTCAGCAGCAGGAGCAACCCTAGGAACAGCATCCGTTTCCTTCCTTTCAGTCTCAGAAGATTCAGGCAGCTGGAAGGATTGAAAAGGTGTTTCTTCCTTAGGCTCTTCAGCTGATGGTGTTTTTCTCACTTCAATTTCGAAGCTCTCTTCCTCTTGTTCTTCCTCCTCCAGCAGCTTAGGCGCTGAATAAAAAGAATCCTCCTCTTCTTGTTCAGGCAGGAAGGTACGGTATGCCGGTTCAGGCAATTCTTCTTGAGCTGCCTCCTCCGAGCTTGTTTTTTGATTGAAATGGAAATGTAAATCGGCTTTGTCATTCTCCACATATACAGCTGAAATTGTTTCTCTGCTATCTTCTATGGAGAGAGCGGCCTCTGATACACTCTCCAAAGCTTCATCCGCTTCCGCCTCTTCTTGGCAAAGCGCAGGATCAGCCTGATCTGATTGAGCTGCTTCTTCATTTTGAGCCTCTTGGCGCAGCGCATATTCATGATTAGAAGACACTGTTGTTTCCTCTTTTTCCTCTGCAATCACAGTCTCTGAATGAAGTTCAGCTTCCAAAGCAGGCGATTCTTCTGCTCCGGCGTGTTCACGAAGCTCAGTCTCCGCTGGAGAGTCTGCTTCTTCACGAACATCCGCTATTGCAGCTGCCGGCTCAGCCGTTTCTTTTTTTGCTTTAACGATCTCTTGAATCTCTATTTCTGAATGATCAGGTTCTGGCTCAGATTCTTCTGTTTCCGATTCAGCACGAACCTCCGTTTCCGGCACAGCAAGCTCTTCTGACTCTTCTTCCTCTTTTACATCTTCTCTGGCCTCTGGTTCTGAAGCAACCGATTCAGGCGGCTCAGATTCTGCTTTTTCTGTCTCCAGTTCTTCACGGAGCCCCGCTTTTGAGATAAAAAGTTCTGGCGGTTCGGCTGGCGGTTCATGCTGAAGAACTGCTTCCTCTGCCGATGATGCACCCGGTTCTTCTACTACACTATGTGCTGGCGGCTCTGAAAGCTCTTCCTCCCTGAATGCCGCAGGAGCTTCATATAAAGGTATCTCCGGCTCTTTGTCTTGCGTATCGTCCAAAAGCCCTTCGATCGCTAAATCAGCTTGAATTGTTAAAATGCGCGAATCCGTCAATTGATAGTCAAATGCGTCAATAAAGACAAAGACATCCTGTAAATGGCTCACTTTATTTTTCGGAATGGTAATATCCACAGGAAAACAGTGAGTCAGTTCCGCACTTCCATCCTCTCTCTTTCTGACTTGTTCAACAAACCGCTTATCTGTATAAATCTCTTCGGTATGTTTGTTTTGATCTATGTTGTACTCACCTGTAAGTTCAAGCGATCCTATGATTGATACATAATCATTTACTTCCTGAACCCTAATATCAGGATCTAATGAAATAGAAAGCAGTTCAGAAACTTCCTGTCCTTTTTGGAAACAGATCGATTCTTCTACAGAAAATTGCAATCGATGATTTTGCGGCAAGTTCATATCCTCCTTTCATCTAATCCTTAAAATTAGATGTCACTAAAGGTGTATGTAGGAACTGGAGAAAATATGAGTGGGAGAGCACGAAAAAACCGGCACAAGGAGTCCTTGATACCGGTTTTCACTCTTATCTGCGGCTGATCTCGGCAAATACTTTCTCAGCTGCCTGGATTGTGTTTTCAATATCTTCATCAGTATGGGCCGTTGAGAGGAAAAGACCTTCGAATTGTGATGGCGGAAGGAATACCCCTTCATTTGCCATCCCTTTATAATAGCTTGCGAACAGCTTCAAATCAGATGATTTCGCTGTTTCATAATTGATGACTGGTTCGTTTGTAAAGAAGAAACCGATCATCGAACCTGCACGGTTAAAGGTATGCGGAATGCCATGAGCCTTGGCAGCTTTTGAAATTCCTTCTTCCAGTCTGTCGCCTTTTTTGATGAAATTCTTGTAGGAATCAGGTGTCAGCTGTTTCAATGTCTCTAAGCCAGCCGTCATCGCAAGCGGATTGCCTGACAATGTACCAGCTTGATAGATCGGGCCGCTTGGAGCGATCTGCTCCATGATTTCTGCCTTTCCGCCATAAGCGCCGACAGGAAGTCCGCCCCCGATTACTTTTCCTAAACAAGTCAGATCAGGCGTTACGCCGAAGTAGCCTTGAGCGCAGTTATAATCGACCCGGAAGCCAGTCATCACTTCATCAAAAATCAGCAGGGAGCCGTACTGCTCAGTGATATCACGCAGACCCTGCAGGAAACCTTCTTGCGGCGGAACAACACCCATATTTCCGGCAACTGGCTCTACAATGACTCCCGCAATGTCTTCACCGAATTGCTGGAAAGCAAGCTTTACACTTTCTAAATCATTGTACGGAACGGTGATGGTGTTTTTCGCAATGCCTTCGGGCACCCCCGGGCTGTCAGGCAGACCGAGAGTGGCAACACCTGAACCAGCTTTAATCAAGAGAGAATCGCCGTGTCCGTGGTAGCAGCCCTCAAATTTTAAAATCTTGTTGCGGCCCGTATAGCCCCTTGCCAAACGGAGGGCACTCATTGTAGCCTCTGTTCCGGAGCTTACCATTCGTACAATTTCTACAGATGGCACACGATCAATGACGAGCTTAGCCAGTTCATTTTCTACTTCAGTCGGAGCACCGAAGCTTGTCCCATATTCAGCCACTTTTTTGAGGCTTTCTACGACGCGGTCATTTGTATGCCCTAAAATTAAAGGCCCCCATGACAAGACGTAGTCAATATATTCATTCCCGTCAATATCAAAGATTTTCGAGCCTTTTCCGCGCTCCATAAAAATCGGGTCCATGTCTACCGATTTAAATGCGCGAACGGGACTGTTCACACCGCCCGGCATGAGTTTTTGTGCTTCTTTAAAAGCCGTTTTTGATTTTTCATAGCTTCTCATCTGCCTCAACTCCTATCAACTGAATAAATTACTCCGCAAGCCATTTCGCTGCGTCTTTCGCATGATACGTAATAATCAGGTCGGCACCCGCGCGCTTCATGCTTGTCAAAATTTCCAACACAATTTCTTTTTCTTTGATCCAGCCGTTCTGCGCTGCAGCCTTCACCATTGAATACTCTCCGCTTACATTATAAGCGACGAGCGGCAAAGTAAACTCATTTTTTACGTCACGCATGATATCCATATAAGAAAGCGAAGGTTTGACAATCAAAAAGTCCGCGCCTTCCTCGACATCTGATTGTGCTTCGCGGAGTGCCTCCATACGGTTGGCAGGGTCCATCTGATATGTTTTGCGGTCTCCGAATTGCGGTGTGCTGTTTGCTGCATCACGGAACGGACCGTAAAACTCGCTAGAATATTTCACAGCGTAAGACATGATTGGAATATTGACGAATCCTTCTTTATCAAGTGCTTCTCTGATCACTGTAACAAATCCGTCCATCATGTTTGATGGCGCAATGATATCCGCACCTGCTTTCGCTTGGCTGACAGCTGTCTGCGCCAAAAGCTCCAGCGATTCATCATTGAGAATGACTCCGTCTTTGACAAGTCCGCAATGGCCGTGGTCTGTGTATTCGCACAGGCACGTGTCAGCGACAACAACCATTTCAGGGAAGTGTTCTTTAATTTCTGTGATGGCTTTTTGGACAATTCCGTGATCATGGTACGCTTGTGTTCCGCAATCATCTTTTTCTTCCGGGATGCCGAATACGATAACAGATTGAATGCCCAGTTTGACCAGCTCCGCTACTTCATCCTTCAATAAATCTAATGATACATGGTAAACATCAGGCATTGACGGAACAGCTTTTTTGCCTTCCAGCCCTTCAACGACAAAAATCGGATAAATAAAATCTGATGGATGCAAACGTGTTTCCTTTACCATTTCTCTCATTGCTTTTGATGTCCGCAGGCGGCGGTGTCTATTAAATGATTGACTCATATTCTCTCTTCCTCTCTTGACATGCTGCACATTAATTCAAGCATGCCATCTATTGTAAATGTATCAGGCGTATGCGATGTGATGCCGTACGTCAGAAGGGCATCATTTGTTAAAGGCCCAATGCTGATACAGGCCGTCCCATTCGCCTTCCACTTTTTTAATTCTTCTCCCAAGACATGCATAAACGTATGTACGGTTGATGAACTCGTAAATGTTACATAGTCAAAGGAATATTGACCCGCAGCGTCTTTCAGTTCCTCAATGCCTTCTTCATCCGGAATCGTTTCGTAGAGAACCCATTCCTTTACTTCAAAACCGAGCGGGACAAGCTCTTGTTTTATCACATCACGTGACAAATTCCCTTTCATCACGGTAATGGGCTCCCCCGGTTCAGCATGCTGCTTAAGAGCGTCAGCCAATTGTTCAGCAATATACTCCTGTGGCATCACATCAACCGATACGTTATGCGTTTTTAAACGGCGGGCGGTTTTTTCACCGACGGCTGCAATTTTTTTATGCGCAGGGAGAATAAGCTGATTTTCCTTCAGATAAGAAAAAAAGAAGTCTGCCCCATTCACACTTGTAAAAACAAGCCAGCCTGGCGCGGCAAGATCCTCACTTACCTGTTCCGCAACATCATTCGGCAAAGCGCGGCGAAACGTAATCAAAGAGGTTAAAACCGCTTTACCGCCAAGCGCCTCCACTTTTTGCTGAAATGATGTTGCCTGTGCCTTATTCCGGGTGACAAGCACTGTTTTTCCTTCCAACGGAAAATCATTTTCCATCCTCATCAAGCTCCCGTTTTACACGATCAATTAAATCTTTTGCTCCTTTGTCAGCCATAAGAGCGGCACAGCGCTTTCCTACTTCCTCCGGATCGTTTCCGGTGACGGTTTCTTTAAAAATGATTTTGCCGTCAGGTGAAGCGACAAGACCTGTCATTTCAATTTCATCCTGTCCATTTAACACGGAGTAGCCCGCGATCGGAACCTGGCAGCCGCCCTCCATCGCGTTTAAAAAAGCACGTTCCGCTAAGACAGTTCGTTTTGTATATTCATCTGTAAACTGAGAAAACAACGCCAACAGCGCTTCATCCGATTCTCGGCACTCAATCGCCAGTGCTCCCTGCCCCACAGCAGGCAAACAGCGCTCTGGCTCAAGGAATTCGGTTACGACATCTTGCTTCCACCCCATTCTAGAAAGGCCGGCAGCCGCTAAAATAATCGCGTCATAATCCTCTGTTTCCAGCTTTTGAAGTCTTGTATCTATATTACCTCTAATCCATTTAATTGTAAGGTCAGGGCGCTCAATCAAAAGCTGCGCGCTTCTTCTTAAACTGCTTGTGCCAATGACAGCACCTTCCTTCATTTCTGAAAGCTTTACGCGATTCTTTGAAATAAGGGCATCACGCGGGTCCTCCCGTTCAGGAATGCAGCCGATCACAAGGCCTTCAGGCAAAACAGCAGGCATGTCCTTCATGCTGTGCACTGCCATATCAATCTCTTCGTTTAAAAGCGCCTGTTCAATTTCTTTGACAAACAGCCCTTTTCCACCCACTTTTGAGAGTGTAACATCGACAATCCGGTCGCCCTTTGTCACGATCTCTTTAATTTCAAAAGCAAACGAAGGATTGATTTCCTTCAGTTTTTGAATAACCCATTTTGTTTGAGTCATAGCGAGTTTGCTTCGTCTGGAACCTACTTTAATCGTTCTCATCATTTCTTTCCTCCCGAATCTGCTTGGGACATCGTTTAACTGAACCAATGGAATTGCGACAGGCTTCCAAGCAGGAAATAATTGATCATCAGCACCAGAAAACAAGCCGTATTCCACAGTGCAGCGACCTTTCCTTGCAGCTCTTTAATCAGCCTGATATAAAGATAATAGCTGTACAGCAGCAGGACGACAAACGAACCAAGCACTTTGGCGTCAAACCAATACAGCGTTTCTAGTGAGACATATGCCCATATGACGCCGAGAATCAAACTCAGCAGCAGCATCGGAACCCCAATGACATTTAAAACATACGCCATATAATCAAGCTTAGATAAATCTTCTATTCTCAACAGCCATTTTCCCCACTTTTTCTTTTTCAGCAGATGATATTGAAACATATATAGCACAGAAAAAACGAAAGAAAGGGAAAAAGCGCCGTATGAAAGAATCGCCATTGTAATATGAATCACCAAAAGCTCGGATACAAGCTGCCCGGAAAAAGCAGCTGACTGCTGCTCTGTCGGTGAAAATGTGTGAATGGCGATCATAGAAAATCCTATAACATTTGTAAAAAACACGATAAAGTCAACACGTAAAAGCTTTGTCAGTACCAGTGACAGCGTGACAAGCACCCAGGCATAAAAATAAAGCGCCTCCGTCACATTTAATACCGGAAACCGCCCCGTCACCCACATAAAATAGGCCAAATACACGGTTTGCAGAGTCCAGACAATAGAAAGCAACCAGAAGGCCATTTTTCCAGCCTTCCGGTTGTGTTGAAGAAAATCTATAAAATAAAAGAGTACACTTAACGCGTAAATGACGATTGTCCCCTCATTAAGTCTTGCCATTGCAGTATCAATCATTCTGCTTTCACTCACTTACAAGTGGGCTAAAGCCCGCTTTTGATTCAGCCTTCTTAAAAGAGTGGACCTTCTGGCTGCTTTCAACGGTTTTCATCATTTGACGGCCCGCAGCTTCTTCAATATCAAAAATCTGCATAAACAACGCAAGCTTTTCTTCAGAATCAGCATCTGCAGCAAGCTCTTTCACCTTTAAAATCGGATCACGAAGCATTTGGTTAATAATACTTTTGGTGTGTTTGTTCAACAGTTTTTTCTCTCTTGTGCTTAAGTGAGGCAGCTTACGCTCAATGCTGTCCATCGTTTCTGACTGGATGGCAAGCGCCTTTTCGCGCAATGCAGAAATAACCGGCACAACACCAAGTGTATTCATCCATTGTTTAAATTCCACAATGGTTTCTTCAATTAACAGTTCAACTTTTTCAGCTGTTTCTCTCCGCTCTTTCATGTTCGCTTCTACAATGCCTTCCAGATCGTCGATATCATAAAGAAAAACACCTTCAAGATCATTCAGCGCCGGATCAAGATCTCTAGGCACGGCAATGTCGACCATAAACAGCGGGCGTCCCTTGCGAAGCTTATTCGCGTTTTCCATCATCTCTTTGGACACGACAAATTCACTTGCACCGGTTGAACTGATTAAAATATCAGCCTCCGCAAGCGCGCTTTCAAGCTGATTCAAGCTTCTCGCTTCACCTGAGAAACGGTTTGCAAGCTCCTTCGCTTTCAAGTATGTTCGGTTAATGACAGTGACCTTGCTGATTCCCTGTCCGTGCAGGTTTTCCGCAGCAAGCTCGCCCATTTTTCCCGCACCGAGAATCAATATGTGCTTGCTTGAAAGATTTCCGAAGATTTTTTTAGCAAGTTCAACTGCAGCATAGCTTACTGACACCGCATTTGAGCCAATGTCTGTTTCGGCGTGAGTTCGTTTGCCCACTGTAACCGCCTGCTTAAACAGCTCATTAAAAATAGTCCCGATCGTTTTTTCTTGCTGAGCTGTTTTAAAGCTGTCGCGTACCTGTCCGAGAATCTGCGTTTCGCCAATCACCATAGAGTCAAGTCCGCAGGCTACACGGAATAAATGCTCAACAGCGGCATCGCTCTCATAAAACGTTAAGAACGGTGACAGCTCTTCTTTGCTTAATTGAAACCAATCAGCTAAAAACTTTTTTATATAATAACGGCCGGTATGGAGCTGATCGACTACCGCATAAATTTCAGTGCGGTTGCAGGTTGAGACAATGATGTTTTCAAGAATGCTTTTCTCTTCTTTCAGCTGCACCATTGCTTCTGCCAGCTCATTCGGCTGAAAACTTACTTTTTCACGTATCTCAATAGGGGCGGATTTATAATCTACTCCCACAACAAGTATATGCATCGCTCTAATTACACCCCCAACACCCAATCTTAATTTATAATCATTCTAACATAGAACTCATTATTTATAATAATTATAACATAGTTTCTTTCACAAAATGTGAACAGATTTTAAAATTCTTATGCTATATTAGAAAAAGCTTCAGGGAAAAGAAGCATTCCTATTGACAATACCAAAAACAGCAGAAATTTACTACACATCAGCTCTAAAAAACAAGAAGGTGATATGCATGAAACAAAAATCAATTTTATTCCCTTGTCTGCTGCTTGCCGCTTCTGTATATGCATGGCTAGAAAGCGGCCAAGCCGAACTGTTTTCAGGGCAGGATCAATGGCCTGTTCTCCTCATTTTGTTAGGCGCAGCCTTTGTATATCAAGGAAAAAAAGAAGCCGTTACACCCCATTTTTTTATTGGTTTGCTTCTCTTCGGAATCGGTTTACACTTTTTTGCCAAGCCGAAATGGGTATGGTGGCCGGATGATTTTGAAATGCTCCTCTTTATGATCGGCTTCTCACTTCTCGTTTCAGCCGTTCAAAAAAAAGAATATGTATATGAAGCTGTGTCGATGATTTGTTTTTCCCTGTTTTTGTACTTTTTCAAACAAATTATGGCATGGCTTGAGTCTGCGCATATTCCAACAGCGCTTCTGAAGGAGTATTGGCCGTTTGTCTTTATTGGAATCAGTTTATTGTTATTATTGATAAAACGAAAAAAATCTATACGATAAATAAAACCGGTAGAGGATCCTCTACCGGTTTATCATTTTTTTGATCGCTCCCCAAGCTTCGTCTTTTCCCTTTTTCGTTTCTGAGGAAAAGAGAATCAGCTCGTCTTCCGGATCAATATTTAATGTTTGTCGGACAACCTTCGCGTGTTTGTCCCATTTGCCTTTCGGGATCTTATCCGCCTTTGTAGCGATAACAATAACAGGAATGCCGTAATACTTTAAAAATTCATACATCTGTACATCATCATTAGATGGCGCATGCCGCAAATCAACGATCTGCACCACAGCTTTTAATTCCTCGCGTGTCGTGATATAGGTTTCAATCATTCTGCCCCATGCTTCACGCTCAGACTTTGACACTTTGGCAAAACCGTAGCCCGGCACATCCACAAAATGCAGCTCATCATTGATAATGTAGAAATTAAGTGTTTGTGTTTTTCCCGGCTTTGATGACGTTCTCGCAAGATTTTTGCGATTGATTAATGAATTGATAAAAGACGATTTTCCTACGTTCGATCTTCCGGCCAATGCGATTTCCGGAAGCCCCCCTTCAGGGTACTGTTCCGGTTTTACTGCACTGATCACGATTTCTGACTTTGTGACTTTCATTTCTTCTCTCCTACTAAGGCATGTTCCAAAACCTCGTCTAAGTGGGACGCCAATATAAATGTCAGCCCCTCCCTGACGCTTTCCGGAATATCCTCTATATCTTTTTCATTATCTTTAGGCGCAATAATGGTCGTTAATCCCGCTCTATGTGCGCCAAGCGCTTTTTCCTTTAAGCCGCCGATCGGCAGCACGCGCCCGCGAAGCGTGATTTCCCCAGTCATGCCGACTTCACGCGAAACCGCCCGTCCCGTTAAAGCAGAAACAAGCGCTGTTGCCATCGTAATACCGGCTGACGGACCATCTTTTGGCACCGCACCCTCTGGTACATGTATATGAATATCATACTTCTCATGAAAGTCAGGTTCAATGCCAAGTTCTTCTGTTTTGGATCGCACATAGCTGAATGCAGCCTGAGCAGACTCTCTCATAACATCTCCGAGCTTTCCTGTCAGGATTAATTTCCCTTTCCCCGGAGAAAGCGATACTTCAATCGACAGCGTATCTCCGCCAACGGTTGTATAAGCAAGCCCTGTCACTACACCAACCTGATCCTCTGTTTCAGCTTGTCCATATCTGAAAATACGTTTTCCGATAAAGTCTTGAAGGTTCTTCTCAGTAACCGTAATCCGTTTTCGCTCTTCAGCAACAATGGCTTTTGCAGCTTTACGGCAAATCGCGGCAAGCTGGCGTTCAAGGCTTCTCACACCAGCTTCTCTCGTATAGTAGCGGATAATATCAAGAATCGCCTGATCACGCAGCTGCAGGTTGCTTTTCTTCAGCCCGTGTTCTTTGATTTGCTTTGGAAGCAAGTGATCCTTTACGATTTCAAGTTTTTCTATTTCTGTGTAGCCTGCGATATTAATAATTTCCATTCTGTCTCTGAGCGGACCCGGAATTGTGGCCAAATTGTTCGCCGTTGCGATAAACAGCACTTTGGATAAATCAAAGGTTTCTTCAATATAGTGATCACTGAAGCTGCTGTTTTGCTCTGGATCAAGCACTTCAAGCATAGCGGATGATGGGTCTCCTCTAAAATCAGATGACATTTTGTCAATTTCGTCTAATAAGAAGACCGGATTCAGCTTGCCCGCTTTTTTCATCCCTTGAATAATCCGTCCAGGCATTGCTCCGACATAGGTCCGTCTGTGTCCGCGTATCTCTGATTCGTCCCGAACTCCTCCGAGTGAGATTCTGACGAATTTGCGTCCCAAGCTTTTTGCAATTGATTTGGCTAAAGACGTTTTTCCGACACCTGGAGGTCCTGCCAAACAGAGAATCGGGCCTTTCAGGGATTTGGTCAGCTTCTGGACAGCCAAATATTCTAAAATACGTTCTTTTACTTTTTCAAGCCCGTGGTGCTCTTCGTCCAAGAGACGTCCTGCTTCTTTCAAATCAAGCTTATCATCTGTTTCATCCGTCCACGGAAGAGCAACCAGCCAGTCGATATAGTTGCGGATCACAGAGCTTTCCGCAGAACTTGACGGAATTTTTTCATATCTGTTCAATTCTTTAAGCGCTGTTTCCTTCACATGATCAGGCATGCCTGCTTCTTCGATTTTTTCCGTCAGCGTCTGAACTTCGCCAGTTTTGCCTTCTTTATCGCCAAGCTCTTTTTGAATCGCCTTCATTTGTTCTCGCAAGTAGTATTCCTTCTGCGTACGCTCCATCGAACGTTTGACGCGCTGGCCGATTTTTTTCTCAATCTCCAGCACTTCTTTTTCATTATTAATAAAATCAATGACCTTGTTCAGCCTGTCTTTGACATCAGCCGTTTCTAAAATATCCTGCTTATCCTTTAGTTTAAGGGGCAGATGAGAAGCAACGATGTCTGCCATTCTGCCCGGCTCTTCGATATCAGTAACCGCGGCGTACGTTTCGGCCGAGATTTTTTTAGAAATTTTTATGTACTGATCAAAGTGGTCTAGCAAAGTCCGCATCAATGCTTCGTCTTCTGTATCTTTTGAATCATCTTCATGAATAAGTTGAATGTCGACCGACGTGTAATCCTCGTGTTCATTGTATTTGACGATATGGGCGCGCTTGAGGCCCTCCACCAACACACGAATCGTACCGTTCGGAAGCTTCAGCATTTGCTTAATTTTTGTATAGGTGCCGACAGTGAAAATCTCGTCTTCACCAGGTTCGTCTATCGAAATATCCTGCTGAGTGGCTAAAAATATCATATGATCATGCATCATTGCCTGTTCAAGAGCTTGAACCGACTTGTCACGTCCTACATCTAAATGCAAAACCATCGTCGGGTACACTAATAAACCTCTTAAAGGGAGGAGCGGGATGCTGCGTTTTAATTCTTCTGCCATGTGACTGACACCTCCGTGACTTTAGTATGAACCATTATAATACAACTTTTTCATCCTTGTACAATAAACGGCATGGTTCCATTTTCTATAAAACAGTCTCCTCGTAGTATACCCTTTCTTTCTGATATGAAAAAGGAAAAGATGTCCTTCATGAAAAAAACCCTATTATCAAAATAGGGTTTAAACAGATTCTTTATTGATTTCAATATGAAACGGTTTTTGTTCCGTTGGCGGATTCACTAAAATTTCATCAAGCACTTCTTGGAACGTCTTCACTGCAATAATCTCGATCCCGTCAATCTGCTTTAAGATGGCCTGCTGATTTTCATATGGGATAATCACCTTTTTCGCACCGGACTGCTTGGCCGCTTTTATTTTCGGAATGACGCCTCCAATGGGTTTCACAAGACCGTTCAGGCTGATTTCGCCCGTCATCGCAACGGTATTGTCAATAGGAATTTTGTGTATCGCCGAGAAAATCCCCGCCGCCATCGCAATGCCTGCTGACGGCCCATCAATCGGAATCCCTCCTGGGAAATTGATGTGAATATCATAATCAGAAGGCTTCATTCCCATTGTCCGGAGCACGGTTAATACATTTTCAACCGAACCCTTCGCCATGCTTTTTCGTCTGATTGATTTTGATTGGCTGCCGATGCTTTCTTCTTCAGCTATTCCTGTGATGTTAATTGATCCTTTATCTTGAGCCGCGGTTACACTCACTTCGATTTCCAGAAGCGATCCGCTGTTAGGCCCATAGACTGCAAGCCCATTTACAATGCCAACCTGTGGTTCAACACCGATTTTTTGCTCGTGCTTTGGAGTAAGCTGACTGGAGTGAATGACCCATTCGATATCCTCAATCGTAATGTCCTTCCGATTCTCCGTTACAGCCATCCCCGCTGCGATTTGAATCATATTGACGGCTTCCCGCCCGTTCCTCGTGTAGCTGGTCAAAAGATCTAGGCCTTCTTCGGAGATATTTTTTTCAATTTTATCCGCTGCTGTTTTAGCAACCGTTTTCAGTTCGTCCTTTTCAAGCTCGCGGAAAAAAACCTCCAAACAGCGGGACCTGATAGCTGGCGGAATCTCGTTTGGCATTCTCGTGGTCGCGCCAATCAAGCGAAAATCAGCCGGCAGCCCATTTTGAAAAATATCATGAATATGATTCGGAATTTGTGTATTTTCCTCACTGTAATACGCACTGTCTAAAAAGACTTTTCTGTCCTCAAGCACCTTCAGCATTTTATTCATTTGAATAGGATGCAGCTCCCCTATTTCATCAATAAACAGCACACCGCCATGGGCATGGGTGACAGCCCCCTGCTTCGGCTGCGGAATCCCAGCCTGTCCCATCGCTCCGGCCCCTTGGTATATCGGGTCATGGACAGAGCCGATGAGCGGATCGGCAATTCCTCTTTCATCAAAACGGGCTGTTGTCGCATCGAGTTCCACAAAAACAGCCTGCTCTTTAAACGGTGATTGTTTATGTTTTTTTGCTTCTTCCAACACAAGCCGCGCAGCAGCCGTTTTCCCAACTCCCGGTGGCCCATAGACAATCACATGCTGAGGATTTGGCCCGCATAAAGCCGCCTTTAATGCTTTTATGCCGTCTTCCTGTCCGACGATATCTTGAAAGCTTTTGGGGCGGACCTTCTCAGATAATGGCTCGGACAAGCTGATAGCGCGCATTTTCCGAAGCTGCTCCATTTCCTTCTTTGATTCTTTATCTATCGTGACCTTTTGTGTCCTTTGATTTTTAAGCAAATTCCAAAAATACAAACCAATGATGATCCCAAAAAACAGCTGAATAAATAACGCGATCCCTGTCCAACTCATGGTGGTCCCTCCTGAAAAACAATTTATGTATCCAATTCATTCCTCTGATTGCTAGTATCTCCCATAGGAGGCGGGAATAAACGTTTTTCCGGAAGAGTTTGCATGCAAAAAAAACCTCCTGAGTGTTACCACTCAGGAGGTTTGTGCTTATCTTTATGCAGATGTTTTATCTTGGCTTACCTCAGTGCCGTCTTTTAATAAGAGGCGAGGAGGCTCTCCGTGTGTCACAGTTGCCCCGGTAATTACACATTTTTCAATGTCATCACGAGAAGGCAGCTCAAACATAACATCAAGCATGATGCCTTCAATGATAGAACGGAGTCCGCGTGCTCCAGTCTTGCGTTCAATTGCTTTTTTAGCAATTTCAGAAAGCGCTTCTTCTTCAAACTCAAGCTCAACGTTGTCAAGCTCAAGCATTTTCTTGAATTGCTTAACAAGAGCGTTTTTCGGTTTTGTTAAGATCGCAACCAATGCTTCTTCGTCAAGCTTTTCAAGGCTTGCAATAACCGGAAGACGTCCGATAAATTCAGGAATTAACCCGAAACGGAGCAAATCTTCAGGAAGCACTTTTGAAAGAAGATCTTCTTTCTCAAGATCAGCAGCTTTATTGTCGGCACCGAATCCAATCACTTTTTGGCCTAAACGGCGTTTGATGATTTGTTCGATACCATCGAAAGCTCCGCCGCAAATGAACAAAATATTTGTTGTGTCAATTTGAATGAATTCTTGATGAGGATGCTTACGTCCACCTTGAGGCGGCACGCTTGCCACTGTACCCTCAAGAATTTTAAGCAATGCCTGCTGTACACCCTCACCTGACACATCACGTGTGATAGACGGGTTTTCAGATTTTCTAGCCACTTTATCGATTTCATCAATATAGATAATGCCTTTTTCGGCTTTTTCCACATCATAATCAGCAGCTTGGATGAGCTTCAAGAGAATATTCTCTACATCTTCACCCACGTATCCAGCTTCAGTCAAAGATGTAGCGTCTGCAATCGCAAACGGCACATTTAAAATGCGAGCCAATGTTTGCGCCAGAAGGGTTTTACCGCTTCCCGTAGGGCCGATTAATGAAATATTACTTTTTGAAAGCTCAACATCATCAACTTTGCTGTTAGAGTTAATGCGCTTATAGTGGTTATACACAGCAACAGCAAGTGATTTCTTCGCTTGATCTTGGCCGATGACATATTCATTCAAAATTTCGCGAATTTCCTGAGGCTTTGGTACGTCTTTAAATTCTACTTCTTCTTCTGTTCCGAGTTCTTCCTCTACAATTTCAGTGCAGAGTTCGATACATTCGTCACATATATATACACCAGGTCCAGCTACAAGCTTACGAACCTGATCTTGTGTTTTTCCACAGAACGAGCATTTTAATTGTCCTTTTTCCTCGTTAAATTTAAACATTCTTTCACCCCTTAATCTTGTCTCACTTTTTCTTTTACCGGCAGAGCAAAAGAAAATGATTCTTGAAACGAACGAGTATGTATTGCATTTTACCATACTTTCCAAAAAGACGGTAACAATGTGTTTCTGACTTGCACATTCTATATGTATGACAAAAAACAGCCCTGCATTAACTATATTGCCCCAAGAAAAAGAGATAACTCATAATTGTACAAAACAAGGCACGAATGATTCGCGCCCTGTTTTATTAGTACTATTATTATGCACCATATTAACGGTTTTCTACAAGAAAATCAATTGCTTTGCGAACTTTTAAATCTTCTTTCATCGCGTCAGTAGAACCGATGGCTTGTTTAATATTTTCAACAGGCATGTTGTATGCTTCAGCCATTTTAGTAAGCTCAGCATCAACTTCCTCATCTGATACTTCAAGGTTTTCCGCTTTCGCAATCGCCTCAAGAGTCAGGTTAGATTTTACGCGTTTTTCAGCATCTTCTTTCATTTGCTCTTTAAGCGCAGCTTCATCTTGACCTGAGAATTGAGTGTAAAGCTCAAGGTTCATGCCTTGCATTTGCAGACGCTGTTCGAATTCTTTCAGCATGCGGTCAAGCTCAGTGTCGACCATTGCTTGCGGAACATCGATTTCAGCATTTTCAGAAGCTTTCAGAACAAGCTCTTCACGCAATTTAGCGTCAGCTTCGTTTTCTTTTGCTTCTTCTAAACGTTTCTTAGTTTTTTCAGTTAATTCAGCGAGTGTTTCCACTTCTTCATCGATATCTTTTGCGAATTCATCGTCAAGCTCAGGAAGCTCTTTCGCTTTGATTTCGTGAATTTTCACTTTGAACACAGCTGGTTTGCCTGCAAGATCTTCAGCGTGGTACTCCTCAGGGAATGTCACTTCAACATCCTTCTCAGCACCTGCTTCAAGGCCAACTAATTGATCTTCGAAGCCAGGGATGAATGAACCAGAACCTACTTCTAGAGAGTAGTTTTCAGCTTTTCCGCCTTCGAATGCTTCGCCGTCAACGAATCCTTCGAAATCAAGAACAACTGTGTTTCCTTCTTCAACAGCGCCTTCTTCTTTTACAACAAGCTCAGCTTGACGCTCTTGAAGCGCTTTTAGTTCGTTTTGAACATCTTCGTCAGTTACAGTTGTGTCGTCTTTTTCAATGCCTAAGCCTTTGTAGTCGCCAAGCTTCACTTCAGGTTTTACTGTTACTTTCGCAGTGAAGATTAAGCTTTCGCCTTTTTCGATTTTTTCAACATCGATTTCAGGACGGTCTACAGGCTCGATTCCAGCTTCTTCAACCGCTTTAGGGTATTCTACAGGAAGAAGAATATCCAAAGCATCTTGGTAAAGAGCTTCTACGCCAAAGCGCTGTTCGAATAATCCGCGAGGAATTTTACCTTTACGGAATCCAGGAATTGAAACTTGTTTTACTACTTTTTTAAATGCATCATCAAGTGCTGTTTTAAACGTTTCAGCATCAACTTCAACCGTTAAAACGCCTTCGTTGCCTTCTTGTTTTTCCCATTTTACAGACATGTGTTTCCCTCCAAAAATCTATTCAGGTTGTCTCGGTCTTCCATTCTAAAGCAATCATACGGCTTCGTCCAACAAAAACAAAGCTGCCAAAGATCAGAATCATTATGTATAGATATTAATAATGAACTGCAAAGCCTGTCCAACCGTATTTCTTATAACCCGTTATACACAAATACAACCACTATATTATAACATAACACATAGCGCTTTCAACTATATGGCGCGATTTACAAATAAGAAATTTCTTCAATATCTTTTAACATTGTGCAAGCTTCATCGAGTTCTCTGTCGGTAAATTCATACATCATATGAAGTTCTTCGCTTTCAATTTCAATCCCGTGCATCTCGTAACCGACTTTATGAAGGGCAGCCGCCCAAAGGTCAGCCGACAGCAATTTCGGCTGGAACGGATATAAAACGTACAAATGTCTTCTCCACAATTCCTCTACTGCTGCATATAAGGTTGGATTTTCATTTCCAAGTGTCTCATCCAGCACCCTGAGAACACGGTGCAGAATCGGCGCGGCATCAGGCGGAACAATCTCAGACGGTTCAATTGTCAACGACTCGCCAAATTTACTAATGTGTACAGGCTTACTGTACTCATGCTCAGCCAACAGCATGACAATCATCGTTTTGATAATCGGATGGGCTGAGGGGTCTTGGAGGATTGTTTTGAGCAATCCTGTATACTTTGCTACGTTACGGTCTTTTAAGGAATGAATGAGATTCATTTGCTCCTCAGGGCTTGCCAGCACTTTCTCGGTGTCAATTGTATCCTCATATTCTTCGGCCCAAGCCTCGTCCTCACGATCCGGATCGGTCATTTTCCGGCTGAAATCCAGCAGCTTATAAAATTGCTCGGCGCTTTCTGCCGGCAGCTGATTTTCTTCCAAAACGGCTTCAATGGTGCTTTTGACTTCCTCGTATTTTTTGAGCTGAATTAAGATGGTCATGTACACCTGCAAAACCGTAAAATAATGGCCATAACCTTCTTTGAGCATCTTCTCGCACACGCTTTTTGCCTCTTCCAACTCGCCCAGCTCTAAAAAGCAGATGGCCATCCCTAAGTGAAGATCGGCTTCAGTATCATCATATTTCATCGCTTCTGAAAACAGTTCGAGCGCTTCTTGATACTTTTTTTCCTTTAGTGATGACATCCCTTTTTCCACAAGGCGGTCTTTCAGATGAGGAAAAGGAATAATTTTTGCGTTCTTCTTGTCATGCGTCATACCTATATTCCTTTCAGGCATTTATTTTGTTCAAGTGTATCAACACCTGTGAACAAAAACAAGAAATGAAAGGTTTCACCAGGCAAAAAAAGCCGCCGGACAAATACCGGCCGCTTTTTCAGTCTTGAAGCCAAGAGCTTCTTTGTGATTCAAATTGCTTGATTTCATCTTCCAGCAGCAGCGTTAATGAAATTTCATCATATCCGTTGATCAGCATCTCTTTCCAATGCGAGTCAACTTCAAATGAAATTTGATTGCCTTCACTGTCATGAATCAGCTGATTTTCAAGGTCAACAGTCATTTGCAATGACTTGTTTTCATACTGGCCGACAAGCTGTTTCCAATTGTCATATGGCATGCGGATCGGAAGCATGCCGTTTTTAAAGCAGTTCTGATGAAAAATATCAGCAAATGACGGCGCAATGATAATTTTAAACCCATAATCATCAAGTGCCCACGGAGCGTGTTCACGCGATGACCCGCAGCCGAAGTTTTCTCCTGCTATTAAAATGGAAGCTCCTTGATAAACAGGCTGGTTTAATTCAAATTCAGGGTTCGGTTCACCATTCGCATCATATCTCCAGTCAAAGAATGCAAAACGCCCGTAGCCTGTTCTTTCAATCCTCTTCAAAAATTGCTTAGGAATAATCTGGTCTGTATCCACATTGATCCGATTTAATACGGCCGCTTTCCCCGTATGTGATTTCAAAGGTTCCATCTCGCGCACTCCTTACACAACTGTTTTTTCCTGATAAAACTTTCTGACATCAACGAAGTGTCCGTGAATGGCAGCCATCGCAGCCATTGCCGGGCTGACGAGATGTGTTCTTGCACCTTTTCCTTGTCTGCCCTCGAAGTTGCGGTTAGAGGTTGATGCACAGCGCTCTCCCTCAGGAACAACATCATTATTCATACTCAAACACATGCTGCAGCCTGACTCTCTCCATTCAAATCCAGCTTCCAAGAAAATCTGGTCAAGCCCTTCTTTTTCAGCCTGAAGCTTCACGCTTTGGGATCCGGGCACCACGATGGCCCTTACGCTGTCAGCTACCTTCTTCCCTTTGATCATGTCAGCAGCCTGTCGAAGGTCAGTCATGCGGGAATTTGTGCAGGAACCGATAAATACGTGCTCCACTTTAATGTCTTCAATTTTTTGGTGAGGAGTCAATCCCATATATTCATAAGCACGAATCGCTTCTTTTTTATCGTCTTCTGCAGAAAAGCTTTCCGGCGCAGGAACTTCAGAATCGACAGGAAGAACCATTCCCGGGTTAATGCCCCATGTCACCATAGGGGAAATTTTGTTGCCGTCAAGGACGATAGATTTATCATAAACAGCGCCCGGGTCTGTGCGCAGCGCCTTCCATTCCTCTACGGCCTTGTCAAATTCTTCGCCTTTTGGCGTGTACTTGCGATTTTTGCAATATTCAAACGTCACCTCGTCAGGTGCAATCAAACCTGCTCTTGCTCCTGCTTCAATTGACATGTTACAAACAGTCATTCGTTCATCCATCGTCATATTTCTGAATACTTCCCCAGTGTATTCAATGACGTAGCCTGTGCCGAATTTCACACCGTATTTGCCGATGACAGCAAGAATGACATCCTTTGCCGTTACCCCTTTTTGAAGCGTTCCATCTACGCGCACTTCAAGTGTTTTTGGACGCTGCTGCCAAAGTGTCTGTGTGGAAAGGACATGTTCAACCTCACTCGTCCCGATTCCAAATGCAAGAGCGCCGAAAGCGCCATGTGTTGATGTATGACTGTCACCGCACACAATCGTTTTCCCTGGGAGCGTTAAGCCCAGTTCAGGGCCGACGACATGGACAATCCCTTGATCCACACTGTGAAGATCGGCAAGGCGCACGCCAAATTCCTCACAGTTTCTTTCAAGCGCCGTTACCTGGCGTTTCGCAACTTCATCCTTTATCTCAAAACGATTGACAGTCGGGATGTTGTGGTCCATTGTCGCAAATGTATTTTGGGGTCTTCTGACCTTTCTTCCCTTTTGTCTCAAGCCTTCAAATGCCTGAGGAGACGTCACCTCATGAATGAGGTGCAAATCAATATAGAGAAGATCCGGCTTTCCCTCACCATGTTTTACAATATGCTGATCCCAAATCTTTTCGATGATTGTTCGAGGCATCATCTTTTATTTCCTCCCTCTACCTAGAGCTAAGACCGCTTAACGTAAGCTGTCACACATTAGAAATTGTATTTTCACTCATGATTGCTGCCTTAACTTCCTCTGTAATGGCCTGAGTGCTGCAGAACTCTTCACCCCGTGCCAAATCTTTTGTTCTTTTCCCAGAAGCCAAGACTTTGTTTACCGCATCTTCTACAGCTTTCGCTTCCTCTTCAAGCCCGAAAGATGTCCTCAAAAGCATTGCCGCTGACAATATGGCTGCGAACGGATTTGCCATCCCTTTACCAGCAATATCAGGCGCGGAGCCATGAACAGGTTCAAACAGATGAAGACCAGAGCTTGATAGGCTGGCTGACGGGAGCATTCCGAGCGAGCCTGTAAGCATGGACGCTTCATCGCTTAAAATATCACCGAACATATTTTCAGTCACAACGACATCAAATTGATTCGGTGCATAGATTAGCTGCATGGCCGCGTTATCCACAAGCATGTGCTCAAGCTTCACATCAGGAAATTCTTTCGCAACGTCCTCAGCCACTTCACGCCACAGCCGGCTTGATTCAAGAACATTCGCTTTATCTACAGAGGTCACTTTGCCTTTTCTGGCTGCCGCCATTTTGAAGCCCTCTCTGATCACTCGTTCAATTTCCGTTCGCTTATAAAACAGTGTATCTACTGCTTCCTGCTCACCTTCAGTGTTTACATAGCGTTTGCTCGGCTGGCCGAAATACAAGCCGCCTGTGAGTTCACGAACGATAACGAAATCAACATTATCTATATATTCTTTTTTCAAAGGCGAAGCGTCAGAAAGGCTTTCAAATACCTTCACAGGCCGTAAATTCGCAAACAAATCAAGCTGTTTTCTGATGCTGAGCAGCCCTTTTTCCGGTCTCAGTTCCGAAGGATTTTGATCCCATTTCGGTCCGCCGACAGCGCCAAGCAATATCGCGTCTGCATTTTTACAAGCAGCAACGGTTTCCTCCGGGAGGGGGTTATGATGTTCATCAATAGCCGCCCCTCCAATCAGGCCATATTCAAATTCAAATTCATGGTTAAAGCGTTCGGCAACACTTTTCAGTACGTCTGTCGCTGATTCTAATACTTCAGGGCCGATCCCGTCTCCGGGCAATAGAGCAATACGTTTCTTCAAGTTAACCGTTCTCCTTTCTTTTATGATCCGACAGCTGTGTGGTTTTTCAATCCGCTCATATTCGACTGGAAAACCAATTGACGGTTGACTGCGTTCAAATAGGCTTTCGCTGATGCTTCTAATACGTCTTGCGCTATGCCCCGACCTGCTGATTCTTTTCCGTTCACCAAAACTCTTACATACACCTGGGCAAATGCATCTTCGCCTTTTCTGTTAGACTGAATGCGGTAGTCTAAGAGCTCCACGTCCTTATCGATGCAGCGCTCAAGCGTATTGTAGATTGCTTCCACACTTCCAGCTCCAGTTGCAGCTTCCTGAATAAGCTCTGCGTTTTCTTGATTTTTCAACGAAAGAGTAGCCGTAGGGACCTGACTTGTTCCGTAATGTACTTGCAGAGAAAGAAATTCATACCCAATCTTGCGATCTGTTACTTTTTCTTCTAAAATAAGAGAAACAAGATCCTCATCAGTGATTTCTTTTTTCTTCTCAGTCAACTCTTTGAACATCGTAAAGAATTTATTAATCTCTTCACTGTCAAATTGGAATCCTAAAGCAGTCAGCCGGTCTTTAAATGCGTGGCGTCCGGAATGTTTACCTAGAACAAGCGCATCTGCGGTTACACCGACAAGCTCCGGTGAAATAATTTCATAAGTCGATTTTTCCTTTAAAAAGCCGTCCTGATGGATGCCTGATTCATGAGCAAATGCATTATCTCCAACAACCGCTTTGTTGCGCGGGACAGCCATGCCTGTCAGTTTGCTTACTAAATCACTTGTTCTCTTAATCTCGTTCAGTGTAATGCCTGTTTCGACTTGGTAGAAATCTTTTCTGGTATGGAGGGCTACGGCAATTTCCTCTAATGCCGCGTTTCCGGCTCTTTCACCGATTCCGTTCACAGCGCATTCGATTTGATCAGCGCCATTTTCAATCGCAGCTAGAGAGTTTGCGACTGCCATTCCTAAATCATCATGACAGTGGGCTGAAAGCTTTGCTTTGTGAATGTTCGGAACGTTTTCCTTCATATATCTAAAGATATTTCCGTATTCCGCCGGAGCCAGGTAGCCGACAGTGTCCGGAAGATTGATAACACTGGCGCCTGCGTCAATCACTTTTTCGACGATTTCTGCTAGAAACGGCAGTTCAGTGCGGCAGGCATCTTCAGCTGACCATTGCACAATCGGAAAACGTTCTTTTGCGTATTTCACCATTTCAACCGCTCTTTCAATGACTTGCTCACGTGTCATTTTCAGCTTGTGCTTCAAATGAATGTCCGATGTGGCGATAAAAACATGAATTCTCGGGTGAGAACCTTCTTTTAACGCTTCCCAAGCAGCATCAATATCACCTTTTACACAACGGGCCAGACCAGTTACTGAACAATTTTTAATGGTTCTTGCGATTTCCTGAACAGCTAAAAAGTCACCTCGGGACGAAGCGGGAAATCCCGCTTCAATGATATCTGCCCCGAGTCTTTCGAGCTGCTTAGCTATGGCAAGTTTCTCCTGTGTATTCAAGTTCACTCCAGGGGACTGTTCACCATCACGAAGCGTCGTATCGAAAAAATTAATTTTGCGCAACGGAGACCACCGCTTCCTTCTTCTTGCCTTGTTTCACAAACGGCATCATTTCACGAAGCTTTCTTCCCACTACTTCGATTTGATGTTCGTTCTCGCTTGCATTGATAGCGTTGAAACGAGGACGGTTTACTTGGTTTTCGACGATCCACTCTTTTGCGAATGTACCGTTTTGGATATCTTTTAATACTTCTTTCATAGATTCTTTTACTTTAGCGTCCACAACGCGAGGACCTGATACGAAATCTCCCCACTGTGCTGTGTCAGAGATTGAATATCTCATTCCTGCAAGTCCTTCTTCGTACATAAGGTCTACGATTAATTTCAGCTCATGAAGACACTCGAAGTATGCAAGTTCTGGCTGATAACCTGCTTCAGTTAATGTTTCAAATCCGGCTTTGACAAGCGCACTTAATCCGCCGCAAAGAACTGCTTGCTCACCGAACAAATCTGTTTCTGTTTCTTCTTTAAATGTCGTTTCTAATACGCCAGCTCTTGCGCCGCCGATTCCTTTAGCATAAGCGAGGGCTTTGTCCCTTGCTTCTCCAGTCACATCTTGATAGATTGCGAACAATGCAGGTACGCCAGCTCCTTGCTCATATGTTCTTCTTACCAAGTGTCCCGGGCCTTTAGGGGCCACTAAGAATACATCTACATCCGCCGGAGGAACAATTTGATGGAAATGCACGTTAAATCCATGAGCGAATACTAATGATTTTCCTGCTGTCAATTCATCTTTGATTTCAGCTTCGTAGACTTTTTGCTGCTGCTCATCCGGAAGCAGAACCATGATGATTTCGGCTTGGGCTGCCGCTTCTTTTACTGAAAATACTTTATGTCCGTCTTCTTGGGCTTGAGTGAAAGATTTTCCTGGTCTAACACCGACGATCACGTCTACTCCGCTTTCTTTAAGGTTCAGGGCATGTGCGTGGCCTTGCGAACCGTACCCGATAACCGCTACTGTTTTTCCAGCCAATACGTTCTCTTTGATATCACCGTTATAATATACTTTTACCATTTCAATCTCTCCCTTGTTATGTTTTATACAATAGATATTGTTTTATTGGATGACGCCTTTTGCTGGGTTCCCCTCGCAAAAGCCGTTGTACCTGTTCTCGCGATTTCTTTAATGCCATAAGGTTTTAATAACTCAATAAGCGCTTCAATTTTGTTAGATTCACCCGTCACCTGAACAACGATGCTGTCTCTGCTGACATCAACGACAGAGGCTCTAAACGGTTCTATGATTCCATTAATCTCTGTTCTCGTTGAAGGTGCGGAGACAACCTTGATTAAAGCCAGCTCCCTCTGGACAATCGATTGATTTGTGATGTCTGTGACTTTCAGCACATCAATCTGTTTGTTGAGCTGTTTCGTTAACTGTTCAACATCATTTTCTCCTTCAACATGAACGACGAAGGTGATTCTGGAAACGCCGGCTGTTTCTGTGTGTCCAACTGTAATGCTTTCAATGTTGTAATGTCTTTTTGTGAATAGACCGGTGATCCGGTTTAGCACCCCGGAGCGGTTCACCACAGTCAATGTGATAATTCTTTTCAAGGTTTCACCCCCACCATTTCATGCAGCCCTTTCCCCGGAGCCACCATCGGGAATACTTTTTCTTCGCTGGCAACCCGCACGTCAATGACAACAGGTTCTCTTGATGTTAATGCCTCTTCCAGCTTTTCCTTCGCTTCCGCTTCTGATGAAATTCTGATGCCTTTAATGCCGTATGCTTCGGACAATTTGACGAAGTCAGGCTGAGAAGCGAATTTAGATTCTGAATAACGTTCTTCATAGAAAATTTCCTGCCACTGTCTGACCATTCCGAGACAAGCGTTATTTAAAATCACTACCTTGACCGGAAGATTTAATTCGCGAATAACATCGAGTTCTTGAAGCGTCATTTGGAATCCGCCGTCTCCGACAACCGCGACAACAGTAGCATCTTTTTCGGCCAGCTGTGCGCCGATCGCCGCCGGAAGACCGAATCCCATCGTTCCAAGTCCGCCTGACGTGACCCATTTATCTGCTTTTTGGAACGGATAAAATTGCGCTGACCACATTTGATGCTGGCCTACATCTGTTGCGACAATGGCCTCTCCTTTTGTAAATTGATGAATATATTCAATCAATTTCTGAGGTTTAAAACCTTCTTCTTCATTATCTACATACCAGAGCGGATACTCTTCTTTCCATTCTGCGAGCTGTTTTTTCCATTCGCTTGAATCGCTTTGTTTGCCGTCTTGTTTGATCAGCTCCTGCAGGACAATTTTGCTGTCTCCGACTACAGGAATCTGTGTTTTCATGATTTTTCCGATTTCAGCTGGATCAATATCGATGTGGGCTATCTTTGCGTTTCTGGCAAAGTGTTTCAGGTTTCCTGTGACACGGTCATCAAAACGGGCGCCGATACTGATTAATAGATCACATTCATGAAGAGCCATATTGGCTGTATAAGTACCGTGCATTCCCGCCATCCCTAGGAAAAGCGGATGGTCAGCCGGGAAGCCTCCGAGCCCCAAAAGGGTGTGTGCCACAGGGATTTGCTGCTGTTCAGCATAATTTTTTAATTCTTCTGACGCTTTTCCGTGCAGTACGCCCGCACCCGCCAGGATCACCGGTTTTTTCGCACTGCTCACGGCTTCCACAAGCTTGCGGATCTGCAAATAATTCGGCTCTGTTGTCGGCTGGTATCCCGGGAGATTCATCTCATGATCGTAGCTGAATTCTCCTTCAATTGTTGCTACATCTTTCGGAATATCAATCAATACAGGTCCGGGTCTTCCAGTTGTTGCAATATGGAACGCTTCTTTAATGATGCGCGGCAGATCTTCCGGCTGGCGAACCTGGTAGCTGTGTTTTGTTACTGGCATCGTAATCCCTAAAATGTCTGCTTCCTGAAATGCATCGCTCCCGATTACAGAGGTTGCTACCTGCCCTGTAAAGACAACTAACGGCAATGAATCAATCATGGCATCAGCAAGGCCTGTAACAAGGTTTGTCGCTCCCGGCCCTGACGTGGCAATGACGACACCCGGTTTTCCGGAGACCCTTGCGTATCCCTCCGCTGCATGAATTGCTCCTTGTTCGTGACGGGGAAGGATATGTACCAACCCTGAATTGTATAGCTTATCGTAAATCGGAAGCACAGCCCCACCCGGATAACCGAAGATCATTTCTACTTTCTCTTTTTTTAATGATTCAATCAGCATTAATGCTCCGCTCATCGTCTGTGTACATTTGGCAGATGCTGAATCCACCTGTACATTAGTCCCCATTTTAGTTCCTCCTTTTGGATTTTCATCCTTTAAAGATCATCTTTTCATTAGCTAGACAGCTGATTATTCAATAAAAAAAGCCCTTCCGCCCACAATCAGCCGCGCAGTAACTGCGATAGCTAAAAGGGGCGAAAAGGCTTTTCTTTCCGCGGTACCACCCTTGTTTACGGCCTTAGTCGGCCGTCTCATGGATATTTCTATCCGCTTTAGTAACGAGTGAATCAAGTTCACCCGGCCAAGTCCTACTGTCATTTCAGACTGGCACTCTGAGGCGAGTTCACCTTGTAAAGCTTCGCCGGTTCTCAGCTAACCCGGTTCTCTGTGGAAAGCTTTTTCAAGGCTACTTATCCTCATCTGCGCTTTTCATATTCAGCCTTCGGAACGGCTTTCCAGCTGTTCAAGAAGGTCGTTTGTTTTTCATTTTTTTAGAATCATACTGCGATGATTTTCGCTTGTGAAGCTTGCGTTTATCTTTTGTTGAACTCATATTACGCCGCTTTGGACGCAGTGTCAACAGCATTTTTTAAAATTATTAGACAATTTTGATTAATCAATCTATATTGTATACGCTTTCATTATTGGTACAAAAGGAATTGCAAATGTTAAAAGTTTTTATAATTTTTTTATTAATCTATCAAGAATACACCAGAATTATTTAATTTTATATAAACATGTAAGATTTTATAACACGCTATGGTTCGTATATGGATTGAGTCTGACAGATCATCTTGCAATCCATTTCAAGTTCGGATAGGCACCCCTATTATTCCCCGGCATACATTAATGGTATCTTGCAAAGAAAAGGTGATACGATGAATAAATCATTAGCAGACATGCAAGGATTCCCTGCAGGCTTTCCAAGCTTCCCGAGCTTTCCGCAGCAGTATTATCCTGCTGTCCCTCCCTTTTACCAGCAAAGCCATCAGCCATTTGGAGGCTACGGATACGGACAGCCGTTCAGCCAGGCATATAGCCCGTTAACCACTCCCTCTGCTATGTACTCCTCTTATCCATACACTTCAGATTTTTTCGGGCAGCAATTTTCAGGCACTGGCTTCAGCGGCCATAGCGGCGGGTTCAGTATTCCGGCAACACATGTCGGCGGTTTTAGCGGAACAGCCGGTGTGCATGGAGGCTTTAGATATTAAAGAAAACTGCAAGGGCCGAACAACGTTTTCGGCCTCTTTGTTGCTTTCAAGCATCTTTTGAAGCTCATACATTCCAAAAAGGCTTCAATACTGTCAGATTATCTGTCTTTATAGTTGGAAACAGGATCGAATATGATTAAGATGAATGTTTGAGGAGGAATAAAATGTATATAAAACTAGATGATTTAACTGGACATCAGGTGGTTTCACTGGTGAATGAGCATTTACATAGCATGACGCTTATGTCCCCGCCGGAAAGCATCCATGCCTTAGGTTTAGAGAAACTAAGAGGCCCTGGAATAACATTTTGGAGTGCATGGGAGGGTGATGAACTAGCCGGTTGCGGAGCGCTAAAAGAACTGGACAGCTGGCACGGAGAAGTCAAATCAATGCGAACATCTGCATCACATTTAAGAAAAGGCGTTGCCAAACAAGTTCTCCAGCATATCATTGAAGAAGCCGAGAAGCGAGGCTATGAGCGACTTAGCTTAGAAACGGGTTCAATGGCTTCATTTGAGCCGGCAAGAAAATTGTATGAAAGCTTCGGTTTCCAGTATTGTGAACCGTTTGCAGACTACGATGAAGATCCAAACAGTGTGTTTATGACGAAGGAATTGTGAGACGATTTTATAAGGATAGATAAGTGCAGGGGAAGGTCTGTCTTATCTATCTTTTTTTATTTTCACACATTTTTCACCTTTATGATACACGCCAATGTTTTCAATTTTGTTTAATTCAAAGAACAGCGGGAATTACAAACGACATGAACGATATCATGCAAATTCATAAAGGAGGAGATTGATATGAAAAGCATAGTTGGTGTATACGAAACTCCGCAGGAAACCATCGCAGCGATTGAAGGCTTACTCACAAAAGGCTATGATTCTGATGACATTTCTGTTGTGACAAGCCGGCGAGATACAGATTATTTGGAGTCACGTACAGGAACAGAAGTCAATCAAGCCATCGATGCACATCAGGGCGAATCTGAATCTTTTTTCGATAAACTGAAAGATTATTTCACAATGGATGATACTGCTACACACAGCAAAGCATTATCCGACTTGGATATTAAAACTGATGAAATAGACAAGTATCAAGAAGATTTGGATGACGGAAAACTTCTGGTAGCCGTCGATACAGATGCAGATGTAATTGCTCCTATTGATAACGGCAATGCCCTTTCAGGCGGCTTTTCAAGCACAAATGAATTGGATTATACAACGAAAGAAGAAAAAACGATGCCGCTCCGGGAAGAACAGCTGAAAGTCGATAAGGAAGACGTTCAAACCGGCGAAGTAGAAATAGGAAAAGAAGTGAAAACAGAAAAAAGAGATATGGACATTCCTGTGAGACATGATGAAATTTATGTCGAACGCCGTCCAGTGGATGAAAATAAAACGGACGCTGCTCCCGTCAACGATTCGGAAGAGATTAGAGTTCCAATCGTTGAGGAAAAGCTTGAAGTGACTAAAAAACCGGTTGTCACTGATGAAGTGGTTGTCGGCAAACGCACTGTTGAAGAAAATGAACATATTTCTGAAACTGTGAAAAAAGAAGAACCTCGTCTGAATAAAGAAGGAAAAGTTGACGGCTTGGATGATGATCCGTTAAATAACACATGAAAATCATAACACGACAACAAAAAACCTCAAATCCAATTAGGATTTGAGGTTTTTCTTTTGGTACGTCCCAGGAGAGATTCGAACTCCCGACCGACGGCTTAGAAGGCCGTTGCTCTATCCAGCTGAGCTACTGGGACACGTTTTGTTTTTTGTTTTCGCTTTAACTATCAGCGACAAGATTTATTATATATGGGATGCAACAATAAGTCAACGGTTTTTTAGAATTTTTTTCATGAGGAAGAAAATTTTCTTCCTCATGACATTTTCATAGTGTGACTCGGTTTTGCAGATCCTTAATTTCATTGCCTGCTTGGTCGTAAAAACGGACTGTCGCAGCATCATTTTCTAATGTCAGTATAGCATAGCTTTCTGTCCTGCGCACCCTCGGAAGCCGGATGCTGCCTGGGTTAATCATCAGTTTTCCGCGCAGCACTTCGCTTCCCGCGATGTGCGAATGCCCGAAGCAGATAATATCCGCTCCGAGCTCCTCTGCACGATAGTATACGTTTAACAAGGTCTGTTTTATACCGTGAAGGTGGCCGTGTGTGACCAGTATTTTTCTTGAACCGGCAGTCAGTAGAAGCTCGTCCTTAAAATCGCCGGCAAAATCGCAATTGCCTTTTACAACCGCATAAGGCTCCAATGCAGGATGCCTCGTTTCAAGCTCAGAGTCCCCGCAATGAATCATGAGATCAACTTCTGCCTCATGCCGTTTCGCAATGGTTTGGAGTTCTTCTTCAAGCCCATGGCTGTCACTGATAATCAGCACGTTCATGTACAAGCTTCCTCCTTATGCCTCCAAAAGCTTAGACAGCTTTTTAAGCGCGTCAGCCCTATGGCTGATTTTATTTTTTTCATCACTTGTCAGTTCAGCCATTGTCTTATCTTTATCTTTCACGATAAAAATTGGGTCATAGCCAAAGCCATATTCTCCTCTCGGTTCTTCAGCAATATACCCTTCAACATGGCCTTCGACTGTTTTTGTTTCCTCTCCGGGAATACTCACGGCCAGTGCGCAGCGGAAACGGGCGGTGCGCTGTTCTTTTTCGATACCTTTCAGCTCGCTGAGCACTTTTTCGATATTTGCCTGGTCGTCTTTCTGTTCCCCTGCATAGCGGGCTGAATAAACCCCGGGCCTGCCGCCAAGATTATCGATGGATAGACCGGAGTCGTCCGCAATCACCATTTTGTTTACTGCTTTGGCAACAGCTTCCGCTTTCAGAATGGCATTTTCTTCAAATGTATGGCCTGTTTCTTCAATTTCTTCTGTGAATCCAATTTCAGCTAAAGATTTGACATCATAGCCTCTTGGCTCAAGAATTTCTTTGAATTCCTTCACTTTTCCCGGATTATGTGTCGCAATAATTGCTTCTTTCATGATGATCAAGCCTTTCTGTCTTTATTTCAGTTCTGGCAGAGAATCACCCAGCACTTCTTTTTGCTTGTCAATCAGCTCTTGAATTCCTTTTTCCGCAAGACCCAGAAGACCGTTCAGATCCTCTCTAGAAAAAGTTGCCTCTTCCCCGGTTCCCTGCAGTTCCACAAAACGGCCGCTGCCTGTCATGATGACATTCATGTCAACTTCAGCAGAGGAATCTTCTTCATAATTTAAATCTAACAAAATTCCCTGTTCCTTATCAATTCCAACAGAGATTGCAGCAAGAAAATCAGTGATCGGATTTGTCTTGATTGTTCCTGCTTTGATCAGCTTGCCAATCGCAATCGCCATAGCAAGAAATGCGCCTGTAATGGAAGCTGTTCTAGTTCCTCCATCAGCTTGAATAACATCACAGTCAATCCAAATCGTCCGTTCACCGAGCTTTTCCAGATCTACAACAGCTCGAAGCGCGCGGCCGATCAGGCGTTGGATCTCCATTGTTCTGCCGGAAATTTTCCCCTTAGAAGATTCTCTGATTGTTCTTTGGTTTGTTGCCCGCGGCAGCATGCTGTACTCTGCTGTAATCCAGCCTTTCCCTCCGCCCCGCAAAAACGGCGGTACGCGGTCCTCAACAGACGCGTTGCAGATTACCTTTGTATTCCCTGCTGTTATTAGAACAGAACCTTCCGGATGGCTGATAAAATCCAAATCGAATGTGATTGGACGCAGCTCATCGTGTTGTCTTCCGTCATGTCTCATGTTTTACCTCCGATTGTATGTACATAAACCATTTTTGTCCCGGAATTGAATAAAGAAAGAGGCAGCCGGAACGCTAACCTCTTTCTTTCTAGTATATCAAAAATCCCAATTTAAAAACTACCCGTATTCACTTGAGATGGTCTGGAGACCGGTTCTGTGAGCTTTTCGCCTTTTTCATTTACCAGCTCTGATTTTCCGTTCACTTTAACAGACACGCCTTTTATATCCGGCTGCTCCGTTAACGTGAGCACAATGCTGTTCAGCACTTCTGAAGAAATCATTTTCGTCTTCTCATCGGCGCTGCCGAATATAGATTGATTGAAATCCAACGTCACGCGCCCGTCTTTGATTTTCGGTTTGCTGACCAGCTTTACATCTTCACTGAAGTCTGTTAACAGCCCGCTCACCTTGCTTGGGCCTTTAGCCAATTCATTAATGGCTGCTGTGATGTCGTCTTTTTCCGAATTGTCGATTCGTTTCGTCACCGGCACGTAGTATTCACTGTCTTCATTTTCCGCCAAATAGTAGACTGTCAGCGGATGGGTAGCAGTGAGATCATTTACACCGGCTGTCTCCAAATTAATGCCGTCTTTGCGGCTTAAATCATCTGAGATCGGTGTCCCTCCTACAGGCATCTCCTTCAGTTCATGCCCGTTTATTCTCAGCTTCACTTTATCTATCGAACTAAATTGCGTCAGCGTCCACGTCACAGACTGAACGATTTTCTGTTCGTCTTCTTTCTTATAATTTTTGAACTCATTAGAGAAATCAGCTATCGCGGTTCCATCTTTTTTGATGTCAACGTTAACAGTTGTGTCAGCCGGCAATACCGCTCTGAAGCCATTCGGAAGAATTTCTGACACAGGCCCGCCCTGTACGAGGTATTCAAGCGCCTGCTTAGCCGTGCTCTCACTTTTAGGAAGAGGCAGCGTTTGCGCAACAACATACCCGTTTTTATCAATGAGATAAAGCTCCCTCATGACAGTAGATGAGGCCTGATCCGCTTTTGCGGTATCGCTTTTTTCACTTTCTGTTTTTTTGGCTGCTGTTGTATTTGAATTGGCACCCGCTTCATCGTTCACGAATGTAACGTCTTGAGGCGGATCAATTTCCTCGGCTGCCTTATCAGATTGAAACAAACCGCATCCGGATAAAAGCAAGGCAGAGGTGAGACAAGTGGCACCAATGACTGCAGGTCCTTTTTTCAGCATACTTTTCCCTCCTAAGGATGTTTGTACTATTATGTATACGAGCCTCTTTAGGAAATAGACCGAAGAATTCCGGCAAAACAGAAAAAAACCCGCAACATAACGTTGCGGGGAAAACTATCTTCTAATCGGTTCTTGCAGTGAGATGCATTCCACATGGCCCACCTCATGGCCAAACCAATCGTCTGCGATTTTCGCAAACTGATCACGCGCTCCTGTTGTCAAGAACTGATGATCCGGGGCATTCGCAGACTGGTTCAGCAGCCCTTTATACGAGAGAATCGTGCTGACTTCCCGGGCTGTTTCATCGCCGGACGAAATAATGTTAACGTGTTCTCCCATATATCTTTGAATGGCTTCTTTCAAAATGGGATAGTGGGTGCAACCTAAAATCAGCGAATCAATCGATGTATCTTTTAACGGATACAGCGAGGTTTTGACAATCTCGTCTGCTGTTTTGTCGAGAAACTTCCCGCTTTCCACAAAAGGCACAAGCAGCGGGCAGGCAAGGTTTTCAACCTTCAGATCAGGGTTTAATGCCAAAAGCGCCTCTTCGTATGCATTGCTCTTAATCGTATTCTCTGTGCCGATGACACCGATATGCTGATTATCCGTCACTTTTATCGCTGCTCTCGCACCAGGCTGGATCACTCCGACCACCGGTATACCGACGCTTCGCTGGATGTCATCCAATGCGATCGCTGTTGCTGTATTACAGGCGATCACCAGCATTTTGATGTGGTGGTTTTCGAGTAAATAATTCGTCAGCTCCCACGTATATTGAAGCACCTCTTCTTCAGGGCGCGGCCCATAAGGACACCGTTTCGTATCCCCGACGTAGATAATATTTTCTTTAGGTAGCTGTCTCATGATTTCCTTCGCAACGGTTAAACCGCCAACCCCGGAATCAATGACTCCTATTGGTTGTTCCAACAAAATCGCCTCATTTTCTCTTCATTTCATGCTGCAGTTTCATCAAAGATTTTTCGAAGATGGCTATTTCTTCATCTGTAAACGATTCGAACATATCACGCAGATATTCCTGTCTTTTTGTAATGACCTCTTGGATAATCCGTTCTCCTTCAGGCAGCAGATGTATCCGGACAACACGTCTGTCCGCCGGGTCCTTGACCCGCTCAACAAGCTCATTTTTTTGCATGCGGTCGATTAAGTCCGTTGTCGTGCTGCATGCCAGATACATTTTGCCCGATAATTCACCGATTGTCATATCTCCTAATTCATAAAGCCATTGCAAGCCGACAAATTGCGGCGGCGTAATCGCATATTGGTTAAGGATTTCTCGTCCTTTTTGCTTAATGATCGCGGCAATGTGGCGGAGTGACTTTTCAATATCCGCAACATGCTCCAAAGGTTTTGATGTCATTTGTCCATCCCTCACTCAAGGATCTCTTACGCACAAAAGCGTTCCGTGTCTATTTTCCTTCTTTTTTGAAGAAAATGCAAGACTCGCAGGAGAGAAATAGAGGACTTTAGTCAAACAACATCAAGAAATAAAATTTAATTTATGACTTGCCTACGTTTTGCACAGCATTCCAAATATGGTTTCGAATGTTCCAAACAAACAGCAATAACCGGCTCCTTCCAAAAGAAGGAATACCGGCAAGGATTAAAGCTCTAGCTCACCCATTCTAAGAAGCTCAACAACGGCTTGCGAACGCCCTTTCACACCCAATTTCTGCATGGCATTTGATATGCATATCTATCGCAAACTAAAACAATAATAATCACTTGAATTTATAATGGAAATCGACTGTTCCATCCTCGTATATTACAAGTTTATCAATAAGCGCTGAAAATGCTTCGAATAAATCCTGATCAGTTCTTTCCAGCTGTGCGAATGCATTCTTAATATTTGATATGTCGATTGTTTCTTCTTCCTCACGCTCAAGCATGAACAGCTTATCGTTCAGTTTTTCAATTTGTTCTTCAAGCTCTTTTCGCTTCGCCTGGAATTCCGTCTTAGTGATCAACTGATCTTCCAAGTACAATTCGATTAGACGTTTTTTCTTGTTTTCTGCATTTTCAATTTCTATTTTCGTTCGCTTGATCCGGTTTTTCTTCTGCTCTTCAAAATCAGACTTTACATCTAGTTTTAACTTCTTGCCCTTTTGTTTCAGTGTTTTTATAACAAAAGCCCGCAAGTCCTTATATTGCATCGGAGCATGGTTTACACAAAGAGCAGTTCCACCTCGTCTGTAGGCGCTACACTTCAAATAATTAAACTCTTTCTTCTCACGTTTCTGATTGTATTTGTACGACGGCAGCACAACCATATTGCAACCGCACACACCACATTTCATCATTCCCCGTAGCTCATTCCGAGGGTTAAAACGCTTTTTACGCATCTTGTGTTCTTTGTTATTAGCTTTCTCATACTCTTCTTCTGATATGATCTTAGGACACCAGTCTTTGTAAACAGTCCATTTTTCTTTTGGGTTGCGGATAAATTTTTTCCGTCCCCCTATTTTGACTTGAGTATGTCTATTGGCAATAAACACGCCACAATAAATAGGATTCTTTAAAATCGTTTGTACTGTAGACAGCTGCCAAAACTCAGTCTTTTGAGGCTTTACAATGTTTCCAAGTGCCAATTCTTCGTTAAGCTTGAGAACGATCCTTTTATGTCCATATCCATGATTATTATGAAGATCAAAAATAAAACGTACGACTTTTGCTTCTTCTTCATTGATAGCTAGGAATTTACCTTCTTTCTTAAATCCAAAAGGTACACGGCCGGAATGTTCACCACGGCGGGCTTTTGCTGCTAGTGCCCCACTGGCTGCCACTGAAATTGTTTGAGGGTATTGGGCTGCAAACATTGAAAACATTTCAAATTTCATTGAGTTTTTGCCTTCATATAGGCTATCATAGCCCTCTTCAAGCGTCACAACTCTTACACCGTGAGCCAATAAAACCTCTCGAATTTCAAGGGCATCTTTAAGATCACGTGCAAGCCGGCTGATTGATTTAAAAACAACCATCTTCAGCTTTCTTTTTTGCGCCTTATCTAAAATGAGTTGCATTGCTTTTCGATCAAGCAGCACTGTCCCGCTTATCCCATCATCTAATTGGATTGCTTCATCTTTCCATTCGTAATTATTTTTCTCAATCCAATGATGACAAATATCAATTTGGTTGGCTATTGATGTCACCTGTTCATCTTTTTCTGAGGAAACCCGTGCGTAAACTGCATAAGGGTAATCTTCATATTTGATGATCTCCTGTGTTTCTGTCTCTTTGAAGAACACTAAACCACCCCATTATTTTGCATTTGGTACATTTTAGTGTGATTATAGCATAATGATTACGAACCTCCTATACTTTTCCGGTTGATTTTAGAACATTTGTTCTTGTATAATTTGTTCAAGGAGTTGATCAGAATGAACGAGGGTATTTATGATAAAAGATGGGAACAAAAATTTATTTTGCCTGAGCAAAGGACAGCGCTATTAAATAGGAAGAAACAAGTCCAAAAAATTGAAAAACCCATCCTAGATGAATACCAATTGGAAGATATGGCCCGTGTTATTTGCGAGGCGATGGAATTCAACTCGGTTCTGGTCATTGGTGTATACAGAGACGGTTTTATCGAAGAAGTAACAGGACATGTTCATTACATAGATGAAGTGAAACAGAGGTTACATATGAAGGATTTAAAAGGTGATACAAATTTTATTAATTTAAGTTCCATGATAAATGTTGAAATGAGATAACCTACTGACTTTTTAATAAATTCCCGCTTTAATTCTCTTTTTATTTTAAAAATCATTTATAATTAAATGATACTAAAAAAAGGGATGGTCAAATTGTCAGAAAATCAGTTAGTGATTACTAAACATCAGAAGCTTGAAGAGTGGAACATCAGAAAAAAAGAGTTAGCAAAAAACTGGATTGAAAACAAACAAAGTTTAAGAGGCAGGGGCATTGTCCAAGGTGGAATTTATTTGTGTGAGCTTGGGGAAAATTTAGGCTCTGAACAAAACTCAAATATCGGAGAAGACAGGCCGGTGATAGTTTTATCAAATAATACTATCAATTCAACTGGTGAAAATATTATTGTTGCGCCTTTATCTAAAACTTTAAAATTTAGAAAAGGAACCAACATTCCCAAATATAGAAGTCATTATTTCTTATTCACAAAAAAATATTCATTTTTGACTTATGATTCTGCTATTAAAGCTGAAGAAATGAAAGCTGTAAGTAAGGTCAGATTAAACAAGAAGTTAGGCGAAATTTCTAAAGAGGACTTTAAAAGAATAATTACACGAGTAAACTGGACGATTTCATAACTGATTGTTGACAAAACACCAAAACTGCAGTATATTATAGACAAATACTTCGTCCATCATAGTCATGGACAATTCGCACGCTCATGAATGCGTGATTCTGTCTGAAAAAACCGGATTGTTTATCTAACATTCGGTTTTTTCCTTTATAATAGTGTATTTTAGTGTTTTTTTTCGATAAATTGCATATGATAAATTATACTTCGCTCGTCTCGTCACGAGCAAATCACCCTGGGTATCATACTCAGGGGTTATTTATATAAAAGCCCTCAATTCATGAGGGCTTTTTTTTATCCTTATTTGAGCAAAGCTTCAAGCTTCGCTTTCGTTTTCGGTCCATAAATGCCATCAGGATTTAAACCATTCATCAGCTGGAACCGTCTGACAGCATCGGCTGTTTTCGGTCCATAATAGCTATCAATCCCGAAGTTTTTGGCTTTCTTATCCGGATAGAAATGCAATGCCGCCAGCGCTGTTTGAATCTGTTCAACAGCAGCGCTGTGCATCAATGGGCTTTTCACTTTAAAAATGCCGGAAGGCAGATTAAAAGATGATTTCTTTTTGCTTGAACTTGATTTTTTCACTGCCTTGGATGAAGTTGTTTTATTGCTGGATGACTTGCCACCAAGTGCTTTTAATTCAGTATCAATAGCCGCTTTAACCTCATTCCAGCGTCCCTCGTCTAAAATACGGTGAGGGCAATACTTTCCGCTCCAATCTTGGTGCTTTCGCACTCGATCAATACCCCATCCGCGTTCTTTAAGCAGCTGAGCAACAAACTTGATAGCCAACTTTTCAGCAGCCCTGTATTTAGGCCCTCCTGACTTGCTGTAGCAAATTTCTACGCCAATAGACTTACGGTTCCCGGTGCCGTTTTTGCCGTCTCCTGTGTGCCATGCATTGCGATCTGTTGGGATGCCCTGCCTTACCTCTTTGTCATCAACAGCAAAGTGGAAACTCGTTGAACTTGTGTTTCCGATCATATAGCTGACCTCATTAGCAGCAGATGCATCATTGTAAGTGTTATGAATGGTGATGTATTCCGCGGCCATCGGATTAGGGCATTTTAAAGCGTATTTTGCTTCTGATACAAGGTTCTTTTTCACTGCAATTGTCATGAAAATCTCTCCTATTCTGTTTTTGAAATAAAAAGAGCCACTGGTTTACCCAGCAGCTTGTTCATCTTTTGTTGTTTGTTTATTTTCTTCTTCAATTACATGAAGTCGGTCCGTAATTGCAGCCGGAATCTTTACGCCGATCTGTGCCAGGTTCTCCGTAATAGAAAGCCCTTCATTGGCGATATAAAAAAGAACGGTTCCAAATGTGAGAACACCGTTCAGGTTGAGAATTGTATCAATAATGTTTGCCACAATAACCACCAAAAAGCTGAGCATTTTCCGGACGTAACCGAACCAAGCGCTTCGGCTCCGCAGCTTCTTAAATTTCCATGCCTTGATTACGCCTGTTATGACGTCAATAATGCTGAGAACCAGTAATAAATCGAGATATTTCACACCTCCAAACAGATATATCCTCGCTAAATCCAATGTTTCAAAATTAATAAACACAGTCGTTTCCTCCATTTCTTGTTATCACCTCCTTAGAGGCAAAATAAAAAAGCCTTATTGACTGGCTTCTGTCGTTTCCTCGTATGGTTGACCTGTCACTTCTTGGTATTGGTCATGTGTAATGTATTGTGCCTGAACACCTTCTTTCAAGTCATCAACGGAACAATCGTTAAATGCCATAGCCTGCTTTACCATGGCTGTTGTGGCCCATTTGTAGAACAACGCAAATACCCAGAAATTAAGATTCACTTGTCATTCCTCCCTTTAAATAGAGAACATCTAATTTTAAAGATGCAACTTGCTCACCTAAAGATTGATTCAAAGTTTCTGCTTCTTTTCTTGCTAGCACTTCCGCAGTCAATTGTACGCCTAAAGCATTTTGAGCCAGCTCAGCCTGTTTTCTTGCCAGTTTTTCGTCTGCCAACTGCTGTCCAAGTGTTGCAAGCTGTTCTTCTATAGGATTGGTTTCAGGAATACTGCCTTGTTTTAGCTTCTCTTTGTATTCTTCATCAGCAGTTTCAACCCATGTTTGTTTTTCCTCATCGAATAAAGGCCGCCACATACCCTCTCCATTTATTTCGGGAGGAATATCAGTAGCATTCGCCGGGATAATATACCTCCCTGTCTCCCTATCAAGTTGTAACTCTACCGGCCTTCCTAAATAGATTTTATCCTCGCCATATGGGTATATTAATTTCATGCTTATCCCTCCTTTCTTTAGGTTAGAGGTACAACTAAATCTATATAATATCCATTGACCTTTGACTCAGTAGTTGCCATTATACCTGTTAGTTTCATATCACCAGATGCATATATAATAATCTTGCTATAACCCGTCGTGCCGCTGGTTGCAACCATTTTGACAATTCCTTTGCTCGGGGCGCTTGAAGACGGGATGCTCGCAAAAACAACCTCCCTATCAGTAAGAACATGACCATTAAGATGCAACGTGTTTCCAACTTTACGGTATTGTAAAGGTCTATCACCTGAAGTTGCTCCGTTTTTGTATGGAACATTTACCCACGGCGTCTCTATAAAATCTAAGTCTGTAACAACCTCTCGCCACCCAGTGAATTCTCCCTCTTTATGCTTTGTTCCAATCCATGTCCGGTTATCATAGGATCTTGTTGCTACAATTTTTTTTAACCCTTGAGGTGGGGCAAGATCGGCAGGAACATCTGTAATATCATAATAGTACCAGGCAGCATCATCATCCCCTGGATGATTCACAACACCTGCCCCAAAATAAAAGCCAGTCGGATAATCAAAAAGGTTCTGTCCTTTAGTTATTTTTATTCGCTGACCGGTTTGGGTTGTCAATTGATAGAGTTGTCCACTATTCCACTTGTTCTTATCTTCTTTCGTTACATGAATGTCTGTTTTATTTTCATGAGTATTGACCTTTGCTTGGGCTCCTGCGGAATATTCAATCTCCATCCAAGGTGTCCAGTTTTCTGATCCACTCACCTTATTTCTTATGAATTTCCGCCGATTATCAGGTATAGAGGTTGTTGCACTGGTATATGCTGTGAATTCCTGATATGGATAAGTGCCGTAGTTGTAAACCAATAAATAACCATTGCTATTCACAGGGGCATTCAGTGCCGTTGAAGCTGAAGTCATATAATAAAACCCTGTTTCAATAACAGTATTGAAATCCACGCCTGACAAGTTTTTCATCAAACCATTGTCTTGTGTTAATTTTGATAACTGAGCCGCATTCCACTTGGTTCGCTCTGCATCAGAAATATGACGAATCTGGTTATAGTTATGTGCGTCAAACTCCGTTTTGGTTGCCTGTTTGTCATTGGTAACATTACCGAGCCCGACTTGATCTTTTGTCACCCCATGAGGGTTGCTTTTATCATTAATGTGTTGATCAGTATACGTTTTTGCATTTTTTTCGGCTGTATCAGCTTTGTTTTGCGCCCCTGTAGTCGTTTCCTTCGCATTCCAATTTGAACGCTCTGTGGCCGTGATATGGCGTGTGGAATCTGTATTGTGTGCGTTGAATTCTGTTTTAGTTGCTTGCTGCACGTTGTCTACGTTTCCTAAACCTACTTGGGCCTTTGTGACTTGGTTGGGGTTATCCCTACGCGCAGCAAATTCATCTGTATAAGCTTTTGCTGTTTTTAAAGCAGTGGAAACGTCATCCTGCGTTGCTGCTATTTCTTGCAATTCCTTTAGTGCATGATAGGCCGTGTACTGATACCAGTTGAACCAATCAGCTGGGGGATGATCCATTGGTTTGTATCCTTCATCAATGGAGGACTGCGGGGGCCGCTGCCCGGCGTTCCCCCATTCAGGCAATTCCTTTGTAAAAGGCATAAAAATCACTCCTTAAATCGGTAAAGGGTAATCATCTTCAGGCTGAAAAATTCCGCCGAGTGTTCCCCCGTCTTTCCCGTCTGTTGAAAATCCATATTGACTCGTTTCTATAGTGTTAGCAGAAGACGAAAAGCGAAAGGTGCCGTTTAAATCCACATAAGCCACCCGCACGCCTGCAGCAACTGTTTTTTGAACGATATTAGAAAACTGTGTTGCACTCATTCCAACTTTGCTCAAAGCCTCAATGGGTGCCTTTTTTACGATAATGGCAGCAGGTTCATCTTCATTGTTTTCCTTGCTACTGACAATGTGTATTTCACTTGGCTTGCAGTTCAGCGTTTTTGCAAGTGCTTCAATGATCCGGTTTGTGGTGCCATCTGAAACATTTCTGGCAACCTTGCCGCGAATAAGCACACGATAAATTTCATCAGTCGCACGGCCCCGATCCTGTGACACGTTGTCACCAAGTAGATCCAGAGCCTTTCCTTTTGCCGCATCAATATCCCGCCAGTTCTCAGCTGTGGTTAGCGCGCTTTTAAGTGCTGTCAGCTGTTCATCGACAATTAAAAAAAGCTTTCCGATATTGCTCTTTTCATCTTTCAAAAAGGCATCGGTCAGCTTTCCTATTAAGTCTTTAATCATATGAGATTCACCACGATTTCATCAAAATGTACCTGGGCAACCTCTTTAGGTTCAATTTCAATGTTTGACTGTGAAAGGTTTGTCGCATCTTTCCCCATCCTGATTGTTACATCAGAGACACCATCTACTTGATATACCGCGTTGAACAACTGCGACAATATAACATCATCGCCCATTTGTGAGCCGGTATAGTAAGAGCCGTTTGCATCAATTCCCCCGATCTTATAAACGAGGTTGTTTTTGATCTGACTTACTCCATCAATAGGGAAAGAAGCATTTGTTTTTAAATCCAGCTGCAGATATATTTTGACTTCTCTTGCAAAATCAAATTTGACGGCATGGTCAAGTCCGCTGGCGTCAGTTATGGTGACAACTTGCTCCCCGACCGTTTCAATTCCTGCAGCAACACTGTCAAACAGTGCTTGCGCAACATCATCTTTTGTACCGCCCAGAACATAAGCATGAATGCTTTTTGGTGGGTTGCCGTCCGCATCGGTCTGCATGGTATTGTTGGCAACAATATTCGCCGATCTGACGCCTGACACGTTTAGCAGGGCTGAAATAATACCTCCGTTTGTAGATGCTGAACTGCCCTCAACTGATTTCTTTATTCGTGCCCGGAATTCCGAATCTGTCTCCTCGTCGGCACCGCCTGCCGATGGTTCCGGATTTGTAACTGAATACACGCCCTCTGAGGGCTCTGCCTGCACGGTAATGGTATTTGCCGCAACATTGTTTATAACGCCCTTAGAAAGCGAGACAGCCGTCCCTGAGCCTGTCCCATTAGCCTCAATTACAACATCTTCAATCAATTCAAAATAGATGCCTGATTCCGTAGTAAACTGAGTTTGTTCTTCAATTACGATGCCGGGTTCTCCAGTAAAGGACAGAGTCACAACTGACTCCGCAGCTGGCTCCCGCGTGATACCTGAGTTGCTGCCAAGACGATCGAGCTGCACGCCCTCAGACTTACTGACAAAGCCGCTGTTATAAACCCTTTCTGCAATATCCCACAAGCCGGCCAGAAACCAAGCAAAGATACGAATAATAATTCCTAATGGCGTTTTACTGGATGTGTTTACATCCTCCCCGAATTGTTCCCGAGCCCGGTCCTCCATACTATCAACAAGCTCGGAATAGGTTTGCCGTTGAAAGCCCGTTTCATCAAGCAAGATCAACACCCCCTATCTCAATTGTTTCTTCATCCTCTTTTGTCATTTTCACATGCACTGCAAGACTGCGAGACTCTTTATCCATTAAAAAGTTCACCGATTCCACACTGGCAATACGCTCTTCTTGAGAAATGGCATTTATAATGTCATATTGCGCTTCTTCTTGATCAAACTGCTTTCTTAAAATGTTGCTGCGATCAAGGCCGACATGTTCATCAAGCTCAAACTCTCCTAAACTTGTTCTAAGGATCATTTCTACTGATTGAGCCAGCTCAGCATCACCCTCAACCATTTGTAACTCACCATTTTCAAAACAAAGATCCCCGTCTTTAAGCTTGAGAGTTTTCATCCTTCCCACACTCCTATGACAACTGGATCATTTATACTGTGTGTGCGCCTCGAATCCGGATCAAAGGTTTTATTGCCGTCCAGGTTATCCAGCGAACGTTCAGCAAACGAAACAAACACGCAGGACCCTACTTTAATATCAGCTTCGACGTGTTTCAAAACAGGCGCATGCTCGATTAAAGGGTATTCATGTAGATACTCACCATCATTGGTTTGAAACAGCAATTTCAGATCGGCAGTGTGTTTCTCAGCATTGTAATTTACAACCCGTGCTGGCGCCGTTGTATGGATTGATTGTTTTATCCGCTGTTCGAATCCGTCAAAGAACTTTGTCGCTTTACTCATTAAATCACCCTACATTCTGTGAAAAAGTCTTTACCGTCAAAGGAATGAGAGCCATCTTTCACACGATATTTTCCTTTCGCTGTCTTGCTGTTTATTTCTATGATTGAAGCAACTGCGATACGATGCTGCAATAGGCACTTCACCTTATACCCTTTGAGATCATCTTCCTCAAATTGTTCAGGCGTTTCCACAAGTCCTGTTGCCTCTTCGAGCTTGAAACGTTCGTCATCCCCTTGACTGAGTGGCCGAATAACAGGACGGCCGCGCCGATAATACATGACTGCCCCAGCATCATGAATGACCTCTTCAAGATTGTTTTCAATCAATCCGGTGACACGATAGCCTTTTTTATAAACTTTATTTTTAGGCAGAATGATATTTTTCACTTTTATACCGAGCACACGCAGAAGCTTATCGACAATTTGCCTTGAGGTTGTGCCAGCCTTGAACGTGATTTTCATGTATCTCTTACGGTATCTGACCTCTGTCCGAGTGCCATAATTTCGGACCGTTTTATATGTCCGGCCGTTCTTATCTTTTTTTACAGTCACCACTGGTTTTGCGAGCTTGTACCGCTTTTTCACATAGTATTTTTCAGCAGGATCAGCGTTTTCAGTGGTTACTTTCATATGGGTGTAATCATCGCCATCTTTTGAATAGATGGCCGTTACCTTATTCAAACCGTCCCAATTATTCAGCACCTTGGTAACTTTACCGATAGTTAAAACACCGTAATCGTCTTTATAACCAGCTTGAACAGTGATAGTTCTGCCTTTTTTAATTTTGCTGATTGAATCTTTGCTCAGGTTGTATATTTCAACCTTTGTTTCATTCGGTTTGAAGTCATCATCAAACGGGACCTCAAAATGAATCTCTAAGTCTTTATAATCGAAAGTGGTTTGTGAACTGCCGTTATCTATCGTGACCTTAACGACGCGCCCAAACAGCATTTTATTCGTCGCCATCGTCTTCGCCCTCCGCATCGTCCGAGACATCATCAATATAAAGAAACACGGTTTGCATAAAATTCTCGTATGTAACCCGTGTTTCTGTATTCGATTCATCCATAGGGATTAAGGAGGGTGCCGGCAGCTTCTCGTTTACAATGTCTTCCCACAAAGGGACGTTCAAAATCAATTTTTCACCCAGCACGATTGGTTCCATGTCCTGACCGTATAAATCAAGTGAGAAACTATCGTCTGTCTGGTTGAAATTGATACGCAAAATGAACGTGTCATCTGCTAAATCAAATTCAAACTGCTGTGGTATGTCCTCTTTGTCAAAAGGAATGTAATCTCTCGATGCCATGCCTTTCCCTCCTTCATCTGATCCTCATTTTGACTCCTATCGGAATTCTTCGATCCGGCCAGGGATTCAGCCGACGCAAAGCATTTACTGTGGTGCCGTATTTACGAGCGCAGCCCCAATAAGTGTCACCCTTCTTGACCTTGTGGTATAGCTTGTTAGATTTTTTTGTTTTCTTCTTGCTGGCTTTCTTCTTTTTCCCGGCTGTTTTCACTTTCTTTTTGACCCACGGGCTTTTTGCAATACGGATTTCTTGCAACTCAATTGAAATAGCAAAACCGTTTGTGTAATCGCCTGTGTCGCGATCTATCTTTGTGATGATCACATTTTTAGCAACCTTACGCCCGGTATAAGTCAAAAGAGTTCCAGCATAAGCCTGCTTTTTCAGATATTCATAATCACTATTTGCTGTTTTGCCTAATAAATAGCCAGAGACTGTTGTCGTCTCTGGCTTTCTTTGTACATGGTCCGTGATCGGGACCCCTTTTTCAACGGGATATGAAGTAACCTCCACATCCGCGCCGTCAGATTCCTTTTCGTTTACAAGATTAATCTTTCCGAGCTTCGCCAATTAATAAGCCCCCTCTGGTGGATAAAGCGACTTCAGCATGTCGAAAACTTCGTCAAATGTTTCAGTTACAGCCTTTTTCACCTTTGTTTCTGCCCCTTCACTGCCGCCCTCAACTTTTACGTTGATCGACGGGTTAAACGTGATATTGACAGATGAACTGTTTGAGCTTGTAGCAGCCTTTTCTGGTGTGTAACCAGTATCCGCGCCAAGCTCCCGACCGAGTGCAGCATACATTCCGAGTGATTGGTTTCTGTATCGTGGCTCAGTTGTGATGACATACTCCCTAAAGCCGTTTTCACCAAGCGCAGCGACTTGTGGGCTGTTAATGACCCCACCTGTCGCATAACCTCTATAAGGCCCACCATGAGCCATAGAAACGAGCCCAGGGTGTTTTAAAATACCGCCGTATCTGCTGTTCAAATAGTTGATAGCAGCAAGGATCTGGTCAACTGGATTTTTAATATTTCCGTGCCCCGGTTCCTTGTGAGCGTTGAATGTGCTTGGAATGAACTGCATAAGCCCTTGAGACGGGTGCCCGGCTTTCCAGTTTGAATCCCATCTGTTCACAACATTAGGATTTCCGCCTGATTCTTTCATGGCAATGGTTTCAAGTGCGCCAGCATATTCAGAGCCAAGGCCCTTGATTGATAGCGCTTGAGCTACCCACTTTTTGACGGCTTTTGAGCCGCCACCTGAAAAGCTTTCAGCGTAACTGGACATTTTGCCTTTAACAAAACCAACGGCTTTATCTTTAACAAAATTAAAAGCCCCTTTCGCCATATCACCGAACGATCCGGACATAGAAGGAGCTTTGACACCCATTTTTTCTAACACTTTTGTTAAAAGCTTAGATGGGTGCCCGATGTAATCAAAAACATCAAGAGCAACATCTTTCACTTTACCGGCAACGGATTTTACACCATTCCATGCTTTTGTGAAGATATTTCCTTCTGTACCTTTTGCGTAAGCCGGAACTCCCGCTAAAGCAGCTCTTGTCTGTTTCGCAGATAACACCTCAGTGCCTTTCGGAAGGTTCATCAGTGTATCTGTAGCAGGGCTGAGCCCTACGTGTCCTGAAGGTGTCCGATACATTTCAGGTCCGGCATTTGCCCCTTTACCATCTCCCAGTATCGCCGGGCCTCCCGGGTGCCCTCCGGTTCCATGCGCATACTTAGGTACAGGCCATTCAGGTATGTGCTTATCTTTCAAACCGATTTTATCAAGGACCCAGTTCACCCCGCCGATTACACCATTTACGCCTTTTCCGAGTGCTCCGGCAAGTTTGTTCGCTAAGCTAGTCACACCAGACACAGCCTTATGAGCCATGTTCTTAATTCCATCACCGATTTTACCCGGCAGAGCTTTAGCAGCCTCGACAATATCCCAAAACTTATCAGTGACCTTCTTCCAAATACTGTGTGCTAAATCACCGACTTTTTTACTGATATAAGTCCATCCTTTGATAATTCCATCAGCAGCATTAGAAACAAGGTTTTTCACCATACCAACGCCACTAGAGAAAATCTGCTTCACTCCGTCCCACATCATGCGGAAATTCCCAGTGAATAAGCCTTTGAAAACCTTCACTATTCCCATAATAATGCCAATTGCACCCTGAATGATCGCAATGATATTTTTAAGTGCAACTTGAATTATTGAGAGCACAACCGGGAACACAGCAGTCACGATATTTAGGATGAAACGGATCGCCGGAATGACCACAGTTGTGATGATATTCGCCAGAAATTGCAATAGAGAAACAACAACCGGAAGGACCGCTTGTATGATTTGCATGATCTGCGGGAATACCTGCTGTACCACTTGTATAAGGAGTGGGAGAACAGCTCGCGCAATTTCCAAGATAATATTAGCCACACTTCTAATAATGTTTGCGATTACGGGTAGCACTGCCAATATAACTTGTTTAATAATAGGAAAAACCTGTTGTATAGCAAGAAGTAATATCGGCAAAACTTGAACGACTAGTTGCTGTATAGTTGATCCGACTAGCTGTATTAACTGAACAATAATGGGCAATGCTTGCTGAACAGTACTTAATATCATAGGAAAAACTAGTTGAATGGTTTGGACTAAAATAGGCAATATATTCTGGATAATAGACAAGATAACGCCTGATAATACAACCAGTAGAGTAGTGACAATTGGAAGAACTCCGTTTATGACACTCAGAATTAACGGGAATACCTGCTGTATAACTTGAAGAAAAATAGGCAAAACAGAAACTGCTAACTTTGATAAAGCTATTAGGACCTGACCCAAAGTACTAAGAAACACAGGCAGTATATTGGTAACGCTTTGAATTATTGCAGATCCAAACTGCATAGAAAATTGTAGCCACATCGAAATAAAATTACTGATATTGGTTGTAATAACAGGTAATACATTCCCTAGATTTTGCGAAAACGCTGCACAAAAAAGCACAATATTCCCTACAAGTTGATTTATCGTACTACCAAAACGGGATGAAATTTGTTGAAAAATAGGTATTATGTTACTAATAAGTTGGTTAAACGCTTGGCTAAATAAATTTAAAACTGGCTGGAAAGCAGTAAAGAAATCATTTAAAACTTGAATCGTATTTTCCCAAGCAGTTTTTAAGAAGTCCATTACACCTTTATTTGTTTCGCCCAATCTATATAGATAACCGATAAAACTCAAAATTGCACCTACAGCCACACCGATTGGCCCTGACACTCCGAGGAATGCAAGTCCGATCGCCGCGACAAACGGAGCAACAAGAGAAACCATCCCTTGAAAGCTGGATAGACCGACTTTCAACTGCTCCATGAATCCTTTTACGATGCTGTTTAGACCGTCTGACAGTCCTTTACCGAAGAAGTCCGAGACTGTCTTTCCGGCATTATGAATGAAGCCTGACACGGTTTTCACAGCCGTTTTATAGGCCGACTCAATTCCAGCCACTAACTGTGGATGCGATTCACCGAGACGATCCCATAATTTCAAGGATTCAGCCTGCATTTTATGAATGGCTGTGATCGCCACGTTTTGTGCGTCCTTGAATCCTTTCATGAATGCAGGCTTCAGACCCTCCGCTTCTTTGATCATCGTATGGAACGCACCGACAACCGCCGATTTCCCCATGTTAGCAAAGCGTTTCATCGCGTCTGTAGCTGGCTTGAATCTATCCTGAAGCTTATCGAAATTCTTGTACAGCAAATAAATGCCGGTTACAAGGAGAACGATGGCCCCAGCTACGACATACACTGTGCCCGACATAGCAGCCAGCCCGGTTACAACTGGACCAATGAACATCCACAAACTGCTGAGAGCTCCAAGGAACCCATTAACTAACCCTACCCCTATCGCTAGTGGCGATAAAAGTAGGGTTAAAACAGGGATGAGAAGCATAAATCCTTGGATCATTTTCGAGAGTACAGGGTGCCCCTCATTAAACTGAATGATCAGCTTCGCAACGGCCGTAATGCCCTTGTATATCGCCATCGCAAACGCCGCAAACACTTCAATTGCTGGCTGAATGGCTTTCAGTAGTGTACTGCACATCTCTTCCCATGCCTTTGAATAGCCGGGAACTGTTTGTGTTGCTGCTTTATGAAGCCCTTGGAACATGAAAAAGTTTGTAAAAGCCGCGCCCAGTGCCACCATTTGAAAACGCATATAACCTTGAGTGATCATCATTGTCATATCGTTAAGCTCTTTCATGTTGGCAGTAGGTCCGAGCATTTTCAGAGCCAAATGCGCAGCAGTACCCTGCTTTGCCATGTTCTCAAGCGTATTCGATACGGCAAGCCCCGCTTTATTGACTTGATATAACGGGTTTCCCATTCGGTCATAATTGGCCGCGATCTTCTCAGATTGAGTAGACCGGGCCATTAGTGTTCCGACGGTCTGCAGCATGCTCATGCGCATCATTTTGTTGTTTTTCATCATGTTGTCTGTGACTTGCTTGTGAGCACGTCCCAGCCTGTACACTTCATCCATAAATTGCTGATTGGTGCCAGACCAGCTGTCCATCTGGTTCCCTAACTGAAAGAAACCATACTGAGCCCGGATCATTTCATTCCGGAAACCCGACATATTATGGTGTTCGTTATACCATGCTTGCCGCATTTCATTCAGCATACGGATTGTGTCTTCTTCCAGCCCTTGAGTTGAACCGCGTAAAAAGTTCATTTCACGGTTATACTGCCGAATTCCCCGGTAGTCCGGGGCCGGAACAGCTACTGCCGCCACGTTATTCTGAACGCTTTGCGTGTTCTGCTGCGTAACGTTTGCTGCGGGTGTACCGATACGGCTCATATCGACGTTATTCAAATTCTGCCTGAGTTGATCAATGGATTCATTGGCGTTTGTTATCGACGTCTGATCAACATTGATATTGACCTCAGACGGAATGCTTTGAATAAGTCTGCTTGTCTCTTGTACCTGGGTATTCAGCTGGCTCAAACGGGATGTAACTAAGTCGATTTGAGGCCCTAACCGTTCAATTGTTTGGCTGGCAGTTTGCAAAGATGAGTTGTCCAAGATCATACTCATATGGATGTCCCTAAAATTCCGCTGTTGCCTTTGAACCTGAGCCATCCGTGTACGCATCTGTGAAAAACTGCCGCCAGCATCGCCGACATGATCAACGAGTCTATCTATTTGCTGATTTGCTCTTTCTAGAGGGGAGGTATCAACGTTCAATTCAACGTCAATATGCGTACTTCTCAATGCGTCTGACAACGTTCATACCCCCTCATTTCTTCTTGTTCCTCTTGTTTTCTTGCTCAATATGGATGTCGAGGGCTGCGTTTGCTTCGAGCAGCGTGTCGAGATCCATCGCCGCGACCTCTGAGAAGGAAAACTTCTCAGACATCACGAGCCGATACATAGGCCAGTTGTCACTCGCCTTCTTTTTGTAGAACTGTTTCGGCTTCGGTTTCGGCGCTAAGAAAGGTTTGAACCTCTTTCATCAGCTCAAGGAAACCAGGTTTTTTATCAAAATAGTCATAGCTTACTTTCGGTTCAACAACTACTTCTTTCATGTACAGTTCATACAGTTTGGCAGACGAAAACATCCCTGTATTGATATTGATAGCTTCATCGTTAAATTCAATTGAACGACGTGTTCCCGGGTGTTGAAGAGTGTACTCAGTTCCTTGGATAGTTACTTTCTTTTGTTTACCGAATTTTGACATAGGTTTTCCCTCCGCTTGTTTAGTTTGCATATATCGAAAAGCAGCCCTATTGGACTGCTTCTTTGCGTTTGATTTCTTCTTTTTTGCCATAGCTTAATTACTGTTCCAATACTGTATAGTCAAAGACTTGAATCTCGAACTCACGATCTCCAATCTCGTCACTGAATTCAGCGTCAGCAGGCTTTTTGACCATCGCTTCTGTTCCACCGATTTTTTCCTGTCCGCCAGTAACCCAGATAGGGAATGTTTGGGCTGTATTTGCCAGTTTGTTTAGGTACGGCACGAATGGTGACCCCATGGAAAGAGTCAGTTTGATGGTTCCGAGTGGGTTGTTTTTCGTCGCAACACTGACATCACCCTTGGCGCTGACTTTCGTCGAGAACTTTTCTTCATCTTTCGAACACGAAACCATTGTGCCCTCGGAATAACCGGTTACGATTTTCCCGTCAATGTTCGTGTTGACTTCATTTGCATCATAAACGTATGCTGCCATTGTTTAGATCCTCCTTAAATTGAGATTTCACCAGTGATTTCAGCAGAATGAACCGCGCCAGCCAGCTCAAAAGTAAATGACAGGCCATCGTATACACGATTTTTTCTGTTTTCATCTGTGATTTGATCACGGGTTTTAGTGCTGATTGAATACACCGGCTGTCCGTCTGCATCTTCGGCAACAATGCCATTTGCAAAGGCTGTTTGCAGAACGTTTGTGACCTGTACACTCAGCAATGAAAAACCAGCATTCGAGAACGGGATTTTGCCGTTGTTTGAGAATGCTGATTGAATAGAGGTTTCAATATTCAATTTCACCCAGTCTTTGCCGTGCAGCACGTCGATATATTCCCCGGATGCAGTAATGCCCTCGGATGTCTCGTTGTGGCCCGCTTTGGTTACATAAGCAATAGCCCCTTCTGTATGCAGTTTCTTCAGCTCGTCTGACTTAATATCTTGAGGCGTGATACCTACGATATTTTTAAACTTCCAAGTTACTGAACCCACTGTATGAGAAGCAACCGAACCAACAAGGCCAGCGTCTGGATGCTCGTCATTTAACGGGTGATAGAAAACGATTGTACGGTCCTTACCTTTGTAAGAAGCAACTTCTTCACGGTCAGTTACCTGTAAGACTACAAATTTATATGATTTCTCTTCCATCGCTTTTGCCGCTTCCATTCGTTCGTCTGCTGTAGCATCAGCAAGGATCAAGAAGTGCCAGTCCTTGTCGAAATACTCGTCAAACGCATTCCGAATGGAGAATGTTGCTTGTGTAGTCGCTCCTTCTTCTGGCGTTTCTGTGCTGCCGCCGCCATAGGTACCAATGGCAACCTTTGACGGTGCATTGTCGCCCTGGGCAAAGATAGCCGCAGCCTTTTTATATGCTGCTGTTGTTTCCGGATAGTCTGCCTTAATAGCTTCTAATGAGCCATATTCTTTATATGTGTTGTGGCCGTCTACCTTCGTAAGAATCAGAGGTGTTCCCAATCCTTTAAGGCTGGACGGTTTCACTAAGTCAATTTTGACTGTAACGTCACTAAGTGGCATATGAATTACCCTCCTGTATTTTCAATTCGTACAGAGTCGAAAACCTCTGCATTTGCTTCTCCATGAGTGACACGCGTTCTAAAGCGCGTATCAAAGCCATGACGGCGTTCTGTGTCAATCGTGATAAATGTATCTCGATTACCGAAACCATCGTTCCTGACCCATGCCAGCCCATTATCATGAAGCTTTTGACGTGCTTCAGCTGTTTTGAAGTATGCTGCTGTTTGTTGAGCAAGAGAAATGGCCTCAATATGGCTGTTTGAAACCCATGTAAAAGAGAAAACAAGCTCGATGTCTTCCGTTAACACTCCCTGTTCTTCAATGCCTCTATGTTGGGGCAAATACGGGGATGTCACGGTATACGTACAAAAAGGATAGACAGGTTGTTTCCCTGTACCATTTGCAACGATAACGACATGGCCTGTTTTCTCTCTAATCAGTCCCAGAACTGTTTGTATTATGTTGTTGTAGTCCATCTGAATTGATCACCGCCTTTAAGATATAGCTGTTGAAATCGGCATATGTCCCATAAGGCGTCATTGCTTCAATATCAAAGGTGGCACCACCAAAAAGCACCTGAGCTTTCAGAGGAATTTCATTCTTGATAAATAGCTGCCTGTCCATAGATGTAAGCCGGCCGCCAGATTGATAGATCAATTGAGACTGTAAAGGAACTATTGCCCCTCTTTCGTCTGATTTTGTCGGCTTCGGTGGCACCCATTCGCCAAGATCATCGTATGAACCCTCTTCAGATGGAATAAGCAATGTAAAATCAACGCTGTACCGCTTAATCAGATCAGAAAAAATGAAATGATTACCCATCAGCTTTCAACCTCATAATCCATAGAGCCAATCATTTCCCCGGTATCGACCAATGGATTTGAAGAGCCTTTCTCTTCGGTTGTAAATGGATGGTTTGCCGGGTTCCGCAAGTCTCGGGCATACACTTGAAGCCGCCCTTTCGCAAGCAGGCCGACTGTTTCCATAATGTCATTCATTGAGTCGCCATTTTCTAACGCTCTATTGACCAGATCTTCTACCTTTTGAACGATCTCTTCCTCGTTCTCGTCCCATCCAGCACGGATAAATGAACGCTCTGGAATGTTGATATATTGAGTTTCTTTCTTGAGGTACAGCCCTTTTGCAGCAAGGTAGTTCCTCATTCGATCAGTTACAGCAATACGGCAGCCGAATTCATGAACAGCCGCGATCATTTGCCGCTCACTGTCCAGGATTCCAACTTTCACCTTACCGACAGAACCGAGGTTTCTTATGACTTCTGGAATACGGTTTCTATCTCGTACCCGAATGTTTCTACGTGCCATTTGATCACCTCAGTGGTTTAAAACGAATTTTTTTGTATGGCCGAAAAAAATCAAGTGCTGGTTTATACCTTACGTCATCCGCCGTGTATGTCTTGCTCATTCCGCCAATTGATTCAGACTGAACACCTTTCGGGCTGTCCCGATCAATTTCAATCATGAGCGCAATTCCTTTCTTCACAGGGCCTGGTAGTGATTCAACCCCATCTGGACCGACAAAAGAGTTATTGCACTCCTCCTTAACGAAAGAAATCGCGTCTGCAAGGTCTATTTGTAGCTTTGCATCCTGGGATGTGTCATCAGCTGGAATCCCTAACCTGACTTTTAATTCTGCCAAGTCCATTTCTCTCATTCCTTTCAAAGAACCGGTTCATATGTCGCAAAGCATCGGCAATTAATATCATTTGATGGATCACCGCTTTGTCCCGGCGCTTCTGCTGTTACATGAACACCATTTTTATTGATGCCAAGATCAAACAACTGATTGACCATGCGTTCCTGTCCTTCTAAATGAACATGATCCGCATGTTTTGTCTCACGGACTCTTTCATCGCCAACGTTGTGCCAGGTCTTTTTCATGTTGATGCCCCGTGACTGAGCTTTTTTAGCAGCGTCAAGCGTTGCTTTTTCCCTTGTGCGATGCATTTCTGTATTGGCTATGCGCTTCGATCGGTTGTAACTCAGGCCGACATCTGTCTGCAGCTCCTTCGCTATCTGAGCAAAGCGTTTCCGCTCAATAAAACCGCGTTCGATTGTCTTGTTAATCTGCTGTATTGTCTTTTTGCGATCAGTTTCAATGGCTTTGTCCATTTGTTTACTTTTAATGGCCTGCCGAACATCTTTAGGAGCCCATTCAGCAGGCAAATTCGGCTGATTTAGTGTTGCTTTTGGCTGCACAAGTTTTATCCCTAACGAAGCCAGAACGCCAAGGATCAGCCAACTGTAAGATGATTTGTAGGTTTCTTCGAGGAATTCTATAATCATAGCTTTGACTTTCGCTGAAAGATCACTAATCAACGATGTGATTTCCCGCTTTATACGGTTTAGATCACCGTGTCGATTAGCGTCAGCAAGTGTCGGTTCTTCGATTTGATCAAGCTTGACGAATAACGCAGTCAGCTTTGACAGCACATCTTTTGAAGCACGCTGAAAAAGCCGCTTGAGTTTCCGTAAGAATTCCTTGGTTTTACGGTTCAACGGCTTCAAAAGCTCTTTTTCAGTTTGTTCTTTATCCACCGCTTACCCTCCTACTCCTCGGCTGTTTCTTTGGCGTCAGACTCTTGTGTGTCCTCGGCTTCTTTTTTATTTGTGCCCTTGTCCAGCTTATATCCAAGTCCCTTATAAATTACCTCGAAAGCACGTTCTGTCACTTCCAAAGAGTCTCTCCCCTTCTTGATCCTAACCATTAGGCAGTGGCACCTCCATCAACAGCAGGGACTAAGGCTGCAAAGGCATCCTCTGCAAGAGTAGTGAATCCGACTTCCATAGTTGCTCGAAGTGCGAACATGTCACGCTCGAATAAGTTTAGAGGTTCGCCGGCTTCATCTACAGTTGTTGTCAACGTTGCATCCTGAGAAATGGTATATTCAATGTCCTGAAGAATACCATAACGCGCATAGTCCCAAGCCCCTGTAATAAGGTCAGCTTTTGTTTTATCCCATGATTTGCTGTCAACAAACCCAATAGGCAACCCAAGAGCTTGAGGTGTTGCATCTGCTGTCACTTGGTTAAATAGTGGCAGCCCGTTATTATCTTTTGCAGCGCGTAACTTTTGACGGAAACGTCTAATAGTTGTAAATGCATCAGGATCTTTGTCTGCATCTTCTACAAGCGCCATTACTGCAGCGAGATCGTCATAAACAGTTGCCCCTGAACCCGCGCCAGTACCAGATGTGATCTTTTGGCCGGACTTGTTGACTCTTTCCATGATTGATACACCTGTCTCAAAAGGCGATCCCACCCCAAACAGTGCGGCTTGGTCAAACTTGATTGCAAAAGCTTCTCTAATAGCTGATTGCATTTGAGTAAAGAAGTCAGCAACTGTGTAGCGTAAGAATTCTTTTGAAACTGGAATGATAACCGCAAGTTTCTTCGATGTCATTTTTGCTGTGAGCCATTTGGCGCTGCTTGTTTGAATGCGTTCACCTTCACCAACCCAGTAAGCGCCAGGTCCTTCTGCTAAGTACGTGAATGTCTTTACCGGTTTTGTCATCGGTTCATATTTAGCAAGCTGTGTGATTGCAGATGTCTGCATAAATTCTTTCAACACAATTTCTGCTTGTTCTTCTGGGATTTTCCCAGTTACTGCATCTTGTAGTAATACTGTTTTGGGATTAAATGTTGGCATAATAGCCCTCCTTATTTTCTGATATTTGCTTGGTTAGCGAGTGCCCCAATATCAACCGCCCCGCCAGCTGGTGTTGGATCACCTTTTTCGAAGTTAGTGCCGCTCTCTTTAAACTTGATATCTACGGCATTCTGAACTGCTGCATTGAATGTCTCTTCAAACTTACTGAGATTGGCAAGCGTTGTTTCCTCGTCTTCGCCAATAAAATAGTCAATAACTCCTTTAGGCAACTGCTTTTCATCAGCTACATTCAAGGCCTTATTGACTAGCGCTTCACGATTACGTGCTGCTCTTTCTCGTTCAATCTCGCTTCTTAATTTCTCCAATTCAATCTGTTCTGGTGTCTTGCTAGGGTTACGTTTTTGCAACTCCTCTTCAATCAGACTTTCAAGATTGTTTGATTTCCATGTATCAAGACCTTTTGTGAAGTAAGAGTCCAGCCGAGGCTGAATAAGTTTTTTTCCCTCTTCTGTCTCAAGGAACCCTTTCACCTTATCTGCTGATACGGCCGAAAGTTCTCCTACAAATGCTTTTACTTCTTCATTGTCTTTATTCTCAGCAAGAAACTGTTTGATTTCTTCAATATTCACTTATGATCAACCTCCATGCCATGCAGTACGAGCCTGCACGTCAAAGTATTCCGGCTTTTAAAGACTTCCGGCAGGTCAGTTATCGTCTTCATCATTGTCCTTTTCATCATCAAGATCATAGGCATCTTGTTCGGCTTTCATTCTCTCAATCTCATATTGAACATCATCAACGAAAGAAAGCATGGAAAGCCGTGTTTCTTCGCTTACCTGGCCTTTTAGTTCTGCAGCAATCTCGGCTTCTTCAAGGATATTTGACGGCAGATTGCGCTTGAATGAGAACCATACCTTTAAATAATCACCTACTGACACAAGACCTTTTTTCGCCCATGCTGAGCAAAGCAATTTGTACTGATACCGAAGGGCAGCAGTCGTTTTCCTCTCCATCGTGATGCACTTATTTTCAAGGGCCATCAGCTTGTATTTCATTGCAACGCCTGTCACATTCCCGCCGAATGATTCATCAGAGAAATTGACCGACTTTGCAAAACGAAGAATGTTTTCTTCAAGCCTGTTCAGATGGTTTTCGATCATGGTGTCATTAATGTCTTTTGTCAGGAATTTGGCATCATCATCTTTCCCAAACATTTCAAGCACACCGGTCTTTTTCAGTTCTTGGATGTCTTCATCATCCATACCAGCGCCCTTTAAAATCAAATAAGCTAGCCGTAGCTGTTCAATCTCGTTTGATGCATCTGAAAGTGTGCGATCGTATGCATCTATAAGTTTAATTACCTTTTCCACGTCGCCCATCTGTTCATCATTGTTAGGCAACCCGAATAAAGGACAATAATCAAACAAGTGGAGCTTCTTCTCTAATAAAGTCCAGCCACCTTTTTGTTTTTCAAAAAAATAGGCCATCTTGTCATCGTAAAAAGTGGCTTTTTCACGCTCTATGCTTTGATTATTAACCCAATCAAATACCTTATAATATCTAAGTGCGAAAGAAGGCTCTGTGATGTCATTCTCAGCAATAATGACAACTTCCCATGGATTTACATTCGCAACTCTTACCAAGCCGTCAGGAGCGATATACACAAGTCTAGCACCATATCCACAAATAGCTGCTTTCTTACCCCATTCGCTATCAGCATCGGCAATGTTATTTATGGTGTTAAAGTTATTGATTTGCTCTGCCAAGGCCGTATTTTTGTTTTCCCCGTCTTTCTCCGTCTCGTATGAGATTGGATGGCCGAACATATACCCAACCTTTGTATCCACTATCTCAGCATCAAAAGCATTATTCAGGCGATTGTTTACCAGATGGTCAATACGCCGAACCTTTCCTGTTTCAAAATCCTCGAATTGAGCTGCCTCACGCTGTAAGATCGGCACACCGGCAACACTAGCCATATATCGTTCATACTGAGCTATGGCTTTATCTTTGATCGGCTTATGCTCTTCAATAATCTGATCAATAATTGGACCGTCTATCTCATTATTCCGAAGATAATTTAAAAACTTGTTCATGTTCTCACCCCTTTCCTTTGCGTCTCATAGGTTTGTTGTGTGTATAAATGGCGTAGCGGATAGAGTCGAGCACATCGTCCCACTCTTTAACTGGCTCGCCTGTATTTGGATTCCAAACATACATAAAGATCTCTTTTTTAAAGCGACTAACTTTATCTTCAACAATAAAAAGCAGATCCCGTTTGAACAGCCGCGCCACTTCTTCGATACCTGAAACAACTGCCTTATCAGCATCTAATGCACGCAGCTTCTCTCTACGAAAACGCACGATATGTTCAGGCCGAGCTGTATCACAATAGAAATTAATGTTGCCATACCGCTCTTTGATGTCCTTTGCTACCTTCACCCAGTAGTCAATCTCTTCGTGCTGCTTGGAATGTTCTTCGAGCAAATAAAAACACCCTTGGTCATCTTGTCCGATTACGACAATAGAACCCGGGTGCTCATATCCCCAGTCAACACCAGCAAAGTATTTTGTAAACCTACCCTTTTTCTCTTTTAACTGGTCTGAACTGATATAATGTTTGTCTTTGTTGAAATCCTTGTATATTACACCCTCTGGAGCAACCCAATAGCCGTAAATGTCCCGGTCCGTAAACATGCCGCTTGGTGTTGAAGCAACAATACTTTCCACATACTCAGGATCAAGAAAGTTGTTATCAAACAATGAGAAGTGAAAAGACCGGATATTCAGCCGACCGTTTTTCAGCCGCTGCCCGTCTTTGTCGATATAGTCCGTTTTGACGGTGTGCATCGGGTTTTCAGGGTTTGTGTCCATCATGACCATTGCACCCTTATAGGAGCAACGAGAAATGACTTCCTTCACGAATGAATCATGCAGGGCAGTCGCTTCGTTTAGGAATGCGCCAGCTGATGTGAAACCCCGTGCCTTTTTCCATGAGTCTGCATTTGCACCATCAAAGCAATAAACACGGTTGCCGAATATCTCAACGGCATTCGATTTATCAAGGCGCAATTCTTTCCCCAGGATCAGCTCTAAATCATTTAGGATATTCCGCTTAATAGAAGCCTGAGTTGCCCCGCCAATAATAAAAGAAAGCCCCATGTTTTGATATTTGCTGATGTGCCCGAGGAACGTCAAAAGGAGCACGAATGTTTTCCCTGCCCTTTTCGCCCCGCTGCATATTAAGATTTTCGGCTGCTCGTCAATAAAGCTGTTCCATACTTCTTGTTGCTTGGAGTTAAGTTCCATGAGGTTTCACCATCTTCCGCAACATGGCAGCAACTTCATTTTCTTGAGAGTTTCCGTTATCACCGTCAATGTCTTTCTTGGTTTTTTCGATGTCCATTCTGATTTTCTCTTCTTGCAATCGTTTTTTATCGTTTTCAGAGAGTAAATCATAATATTTAGTGAGCATTTCAAGAGCTTTCATCTTATCAGCAAGCTTTATGGATACCCCGTCTTTTCCTTTCTTAACTTCAGTGACAAGAGTTCCATCAACTTCCTCCGACTCTTTGAAATCAACATAATTAACTTCAATCATCACTGGGTTACCATCATCATCTTCTATTGGGCCAAATGCACCTGTAGCCTGTATTTCCTTTTTGCCGAAAACTGCATAATCGGTAATATCAGCAAAGGCGATATCAATGTACTTCTGAAGAATATCTTTTGCATCCAAAAAGATGCCTTGCTGTTGTTCAGCCTTCAATCTCTCAACCTCTGTAGCAATCTTAGGATTTCTTAGATGTCGGTGCCCTTCAACCATTGCAGTAGAATAAGCGCACCCATAAGCCTTCTGATAAGCCTTCGTGGCATTGAAATACTTGATATAGTAAAGACAGAATAACTCTTGCTTATCGGTTAAATTACTTGATTCTATAACGGGTTCTAGGGTTGCAACCTTTTTGTTTTTGGTTGCATCCTTTTTCGCTAGATCCCTCGACCAACCTTCTCGGCTCTTCCTGCTCTTTAAAGTGCCAATTTTAATATCATACTTTTCGGCAAGTGCCTTTAATGTAATATTGGATGTTTCAAATTCATTTCTGATATCCTTCCAATTTGCCATTTTACATTCACCGCCGCCCCCTTTTGAATTGTGTTTGTTTTGGAGATTATTTTCTCGGGATGAACTCGTCATTGTGTGCAAGCTGATGAATAGTGTCTTTACCTATTTCCGCAAGTCCAACAGCCTGCACATATGTTTCCGTGTCATGTATTGTCATTGTGGTGCCATCCTTCATGTTGAAAGTAGCAACATAGCCATCTATCTCGTGAAAGTTCTGCTCCATCCAATTAATCAGTCCGTTAGTAGGACCAGGAAAGACTCTCCTCACATTGCTCATTATGCTCCCACCTTCATTATTCCTTTTTGACAATGGATGTGCATAAATTGTCTCCATGCTATTCCTCCTTCATATTCCCTCTAAACCACCACCGTGCTCAAGCCGTTAGCCGCCAATTGTCTATCCTGAGACTTACCGGAAGCAGTTTACAGAGAACATAAAAAAGAGCCATATAGTTCTATGGCTCTTCCTTTATTCAACAATTTCAATATGTGTAATTTGCGTTGGGTTAATAAGAATAGATTCACCAAGATCAATCAGACGATTTTTCAAAACTCTTTCGCCATCCAATTCATCATGAAAATAGTTTATAAGATTTTCCACATCTTTCATATCTTCATAAGAAATTTCAAAAGATTTTTTATTACTCATTAGTATAAACACTTTCATAATTTTCACCTCCCACCTAATTATCGGCTAAGGAGTGTGACAAGGGAACCATTTGCGAAATTTGTCGAACGAAAGCGCCCTTCATAAATAGGTGGCAGTCGTAAGACAAAAAAAGCACCCTTCAGCTGCGGGTGCCATCAACGTTTCTTTTTATAGCCTTCAATGTCTTTTCTCAAGAATAGACGATCCCTATTTGTTGTTTTAATCGGAATCAATGTTTTGTAATCAACCAGCTGCTTGAGGTTCTGTCGGCTGCATCCGATAATCTCAATGGCTTCAGATGTCGTTATGACTTCTTTATCCATGAATTCTCTCAGCTCGTCAATACTTTCAAAAACAAACTTAGTCATTCCGCGTGTTCCTCCATCTAAGGATAATATTAATAATAGTGATTACCAACCAGCTAAGAGCCAAAACCATTGTAATGATATCCAAAGTGCCAAGATGATCATAATCAAAGTTTGCAAACACTGTCACGAACAGAACAAAGAATATTACTGTTGACCCGTCTACTAATTTTTTCATATAGTTGAGCATGGAACTCAAAGTGTTATAATATGGTGAGGGGGAAGTGATTCCCCCTATTGGGTTATTTGCGACGTTTCTTCTTGGCGGGAGAACGTCGTTTTTTGTTATCCTTCATTTCCTTGATGTTCTTGACCATCGTTGTAATTCCGGTAAGGATTGCAACCAGCCAAGCCAAGTCCCGAAGGATAATTTCAACCATTTCCATGCTCTTTCAACACCTCCTTTCGATACTTTAATTATACCAATTATATTTACCACCGTCAATATAAATACAGATAAAATTTAGGTTTTTTACCAAAAAATATTGTTTTTAGACAAAAAAACAACCTATTCATGCTAAACAGAATAGGCTGTGTTCTGCTCTATTTTTCATTTTCAAACGGGAACGTTCAATATTCTTTTGAACCGTTCCTTTTTTTATGTCCAGCAGTTGGGCGATCTCTTCGAAAGACATGTTTTGCACAGTGTGCATGATGAAAATGTCCTTTTCTCTTTCAGTAAGGACAGAAAGGGCATCAGCAATTCTTTCTTTGTCCCAGTCGCTTACCTCTCCTTCTGGCTCCTGATTGATCGCAAATTCTTCTGGCATCGCATCAATGATACGAGGATCAGCAAGAATCGTTCTTTGATAAACGTCCCTTCTGTCAGCTCCCCTGCGTGCTCCTGGTTGTCTTCCGTTCTGCAGCCATTCAAGAGTGAATTCAATATCGCTGATCATACTGCCAATGATTTTCTTGTCATTCTTTTGTTCTGCTGTCATTTCATTTTCTGGTGTTTCCGAGAATGCCCGGTACATCTTTCTCGCTTCTTTTAACGCTCTTTTGTATTCAATGATTAAATCCTGCATGTTTATCCTCCTCTTATTTACGCTTAAAAGCGCCGCCTTTGCCTCTTCTGAGTGTTTGCCTGTCTTGCCCCATCATTTGCCGCCAAAACCGCTCAGAACGCTCCTGCGCGTTTTTATTGGGCTTTTTCTTTTCCTGTTTCATGTCATCCCTCCGCTCAAATAAAAAACGGACACCAAACAAACAGCGCTTATGCTGTAAGTTCAGTGTCCGCAGGCTTTCCATCTTGGACCTATATAATTTTGTATAGTATCTCCTTACCAATCATTCCGTCGATCTTCAATGACTTTGTATTGTTCTTCTGTTAATGCGATGTGTACTGGCGTATAATACTTTTTAATGTCCGAAGCATCTGGTCCGAATTTCAATTTCCCTAAAAATCTATAAAAATCCTCAACATCGCTATCATCAGGTATACTTTTATCCTTCCTCACGATTACAAGAGCATCAGTAATGTCCTCTATACTTACATCCAATCTTTCATCTGACCAATCCCCACAATCTGGTCCATCACATAAAAATCTTTTCTCTTTGTCTTTCGCTTCGAATACAATAGCTGGAATCATCACTCCGCACCCTCCTGATTCAAAATGATCTCTTTCAGATCATTCAATTCAACGACAAAATCATTGAATGCATCATGCAACGGATTTTCCTCATGCGATATTGCATCTGCTCTTCTCTCATATACACTTATCAGCCTTTCAACTTCTTCTAATGGTGTTTTCAGCTTTTGAAAATTCTCTTTCACTACCGCTTCAATTAATGAATAGCGAGGAATGTTGTTTAAAGGGGAATATTCCATATTGCCGGTGTCTCCCCATATTCCGTGAAAATGAATGATTTCAGAAATAATCACATCTTTATTTCCTATTCCTAACAATGTACAGAATGCATTGTACTGCTCAGTTGTCAATTTAAGCATCACTCTGCACCCTCCAATAACTCAGGATTTTGATAGATGTTGCCGCCGATGTTGCATTCATCCCAATTTATACAATCATCAATATGGTAATCGCAATCACTGGGATATTTAAGACCAAAGTTACCACCTGCACGAGCAACGATCATCGGTTCACCTTCCGTCATGTCGATGTCTTTATCATAAATATCTTTGCCGTTCTTATCCTTCAACCCTGTGCCCCACATGAGAGCCGATCCTTCTTCATGACTTCCTGTAATGCAATTCTGGAAACCGTATCTATCATTACGCCACAAAACCCACTGAGTACCGATAATTCCCAAACTCATCCCCTCATCATCCCAATAATACATCTGCTCGCCGTCCCAAACTCTGTATGCTGTGTTCATTCTAGTGAACCGTCCCAAATAAGCATTTCACCCGCCGGAACATTGAACGTTTCCATAATCAGATGATGATTGGTTTCGCCATATTTCTCCATAATTCTTTTGTATTCACTAAGGGCATAATCACGGCTTACCTCATTGATTTCTTCATCTTGAAAATTATCGTAATCGTCCGTGTCGGCGACGTTCTCAATGTAAATTTTCTCGGCTTCGGCCTTGTCTTCCGCTTTGAGAAGTGCGTAATATGGTTCAGTGATTTCATAGAAATTCATTGTTCTTCCTCCTTCAATTGTTTGTAAAGCTGAAATGATCGGGTTGTCAGTGTGGTTCATCAATACCCCTCCTGCTGCCGCTGATGATTGACGGCGTTTTTGTCCATGTATGCAGCTTCGATTTGTTCCCATTTAAAGCCGAGCTTGTTGCCTAATTCAAAGAACGTTGTAAACAAGCTGATATATGTCCGCTTTTCCACATTGCTGAAATGGAATCCATAAGCAATGGATAACAAGCAAGAGAATGTTTTTGCTGTGTCAAACTCTTTGTCAGATATTAAATGCTGTACGACTACATCATCTATGGTGTCAGTGTCATTCCAGCCAAGCCGGTTCCCGATGCTCAAGATAAAATGCAGGCAGTCCACGTATTCCTCAAGCAGTGGGTTTTTCGTTCCTAATTTCCCTGTTCCTTTGCAGTCATCACAAGGTGAATAACCAATGCCCTCCTTTCCTTCCATGAGCATTTCTAAATTTGCTTCTTCATTTTCATCACCGGTTCCGTTACAACTTGTGCATAAGATCGTTACCTCTGTACATGGCTGCTGATTATTACTCCAATGCTTAAAGCCGCGCCATTCATTCGCACACTCGGCCAGCTCTACTTGTAAAGCGAGAATGAGGTTTGGCAGCAAGTCCTGCCCCTCAAGCCCCTTTTCTTTGATGATCCGTTCATCAAGCGCCTTTTGCATTTCGAACATTTTTTGTAGATTCATTGCGCATCCTCCTGAATATCTTTTTTGATCACTTTTATAGCGAATGAAGCCATATCTTTCACGTCTACTTTCTGCAAACAATTTCTGCTTTCTGTATCACACGCTGGTATTTCTATGGTTATGTTTGATTGTTCATAAGTTTTATAAGAGTCAGTTTCTCTATTGCATACTGCACATGGCTTTTTTTCTGATGATAAGACGCTATCTATTTTCACGCTATTTCCTCCTCAACGCCCATGCTGCAGCCGCATTTCGGGAAGCGTGCATCTGGGCGGATTTTTATATCTAATTCGTTGTGACCACATTCAGGGCAGCTGTATTCGATCATGATGTCATCCCCCTATTCCCAGCCGACTGCAATTGCAAAGAATAAAACCAAAACCATCGCCCCAATGAGCCAGCCATTTGTCTTATCACGCTTTGCAATGATAGTTTCATCACCGATCATTTTCAGATCGTCTGACTTTGCCACAAGCACTGGTATGTAATCTGGATGCACTTTTAGAAGTTCCGCCGCCTGCTCAACTGTCATCGCTTCGTCTTTCGTGGCTTTGACTGCCCGCTGAAGCTCAACTTGTAAAGGAATCATTTCGCATCACCCTCCATTCCTCTGCCTTCAAGAAGCTCCTTCGCATATCGGGAATAGCTTTGAATTACTAATTCAGGCGCCGTTCTCACTGTTTTCATATTTGCGAACAGATGAAAGGCTTTTCTAAACCTGTCATTCTCTTTTGTAAGCCGCTGAATCTCTTCCTGAGCCTGCCGGAATTGATGAACCGTTACATCCTGCTGACGCTTGTTTTCCTCGATGATTTCCTGACGCTTTTCAGCCAGTTCAGCTTGCTCTATAAGCCAAGCAATTTCATTCTGCGAAATGTATGTCAGTTTTTTCAGACGTTCAATTCTCTCTTTCATGCCGTTCCTCCCCCGCAGGGGAAAGCCCCTGCTATTAGAATTTGTGGCCGATCCTATAATCTAAACGAGACAGACCGCCCTTAATTGTTTGAATGATTGTTTCACCGTGTTCTGGGGCTTCAAGGACATGTGCAGTGCCCTCGTTCCCATCTAAAATAAGAATCTGTATTTTGCCCGGCTTAATTGCCTGTTCAATTGTTATATCTTTGCTTAAATTAATTTCTTGTGGTTTGTTCACCTAGCGCGCCCCCTGTGCATGTGCTATGATAGAAGTACCAGTTCATATCAGAGTATCGGGGCCTAGCGCTTCGGTGCTTTTTTGTGTTTAATAGTGATCCGGTTTCCATCCGGCCATCGTGAATGCTGGCGATGGTTTCAGATCCTCCCGGTAAACGATCGGGTGTTTTTTCACGTATTCGGCCAGCTGTTACGGTGTCATCTTCCACTCTTCAACCGGTCCTGGCTTGTAAGGATTGATGCTTTGCTGTTCCATGGTATCTACCTCCTGAATTGATTTTGGGAATTTCCGTGCCGCCGAGCTTCTTGCAATCAGAACCCATTCGGCTGGCGCATGCCTTAAACTGAGAGCAACGTGTCATACAGGCCATGAGCTTATCTTCTTCCTGCACCCACAACGGCCGATCGTCTGCGATTACCACGTTTAACAGTGGACTTTCCCGCCTTTCTTTTGAGTTTTTTCAGCTCGTCCAGCTCGATGAAGCCAAGTGACTTATCCAGAGCCAGCACCTTGAGTGGCGTATCGTAAAGCCGCTCATACAGCTTGCGCTTGATGGCAAATTCCTTTGTTTCAACGCCCTTGATGTCAATGATCTCGATGCTGCCGTCCAAGTTATAAACCTCAAAGTCTGCAATATATTCAATCTTCCGAAAAGTTTTGCCGTTCTTTTTGAATGCCTCTTGCAACAGGAACCGTGGCTGCAGCTTAAAATCTTTGATCTGCTTGCTCACCTTGAGCCATTTCAGCTGCTCATAGTATTTGGCTTCGGCCCGGCTGTCGAACGTGATGCCGTCTACCTGTGTTTTTCTTGCGCCGTACTTATTTGCTGGCATGTGATGCCTCCTGAAACTTATTCTTTTGTTCTGCAATCTCCATTTCTGACATGCCGCAGTCAATACAACATTCATAGTCAGGTATTTGCAAATGACCTTCTCCCGGCATAGTGCAGTAACTCATTTCCATGTGTTTATGTTCACAGGATTCCTGACGTTTTTTCTGTTCAGCCTCTTTGACAACCGAGCAGTATTCTCTTTCGTGCAACCTAGCACCGTGCTTTGTCATCAGCCGCTTTCCGCAATGTTCACACTGGTAAAGCGTCTGATTTTCTAACACTTTCATTCTCCTTACCTCCCGTCACTCTCTTCCCATTGCTGAATCTGCTTTTCTTTTGCTGGCGCCGTTAGTATGATTGCCGGCAGCAGCATCACCGCTTTAAGCACTCGGCATCAGCTCCATTTGTCTGATCTTTTCCTCAAGCACCTGGATAGCTGGTGTGAGGTCCTTGCCGCCCTTTTGTTCAGCAGGCCCGAACAAATACATTCCTTTGGATCCTATAACGTTCGTTTTCTCGTTCAATCCCAATCACCCAATCTATGATTTAATTCCATCCGGTTGCCCTGAATGATCACCGTGTAATACTTGCACATCTGGTAAATCCGAGAGCCCAGCGCCTCGTCAACGTCCAGCAGATCGTCCGTTGTAAGCTCAGAAGAGATCAGCAGAGGTTTATGGTTCAGGTAGCGATAATTCACAACTGACTGGATCTGTTCGACTTGCCATTCAGTTGCCCTTGGCTTCCCGTCAACTGGCTTGAATAAGTCATCAATGAACAGCACATCTGCTTTTCTCATGGCGTTCAGCTTTGTTTCCAGCTGGTCAAAGTCGTTTTTGAGATCACCCATGCCCTCAACGTAAGGAAAGTACAGGCAGTGAGTCGATTTCTTCTTAATGAGATTGTTCATGATGGCCGTTAACAGATGGGTTTTGCCGCTGCCCGGCTGGCCCAGCAGAGCAATGCTATTGGCACGCTCTCCCTTGATCTTTTCAAAGTCTTTGAAGTATTCGACCGCACATTCATAGGCATCTTTAATCATTTGGGGTTTGCCATCTAATTTGAAGTTGCCAAACAACAGCTTTTCGAACTTTTCTGTAATGCCGCTGGCTGCCATGAGCCGCGCTATTTTCTTTCGTTTCACACACTCACATTGCTTGGAATACGTTGTTTTCCATTCCCTGGCCTTATCCGGCGTGCAAACCTTGCCAGAAAGAAAGTCATCTTCCGGTACCATGCTCTCAGGCACTAATAGATCAAGCTGTTTGTCTAAATTCCATTTTGTATCCTTGTGAACCCGGTAAATCACAACGCCGCGATCCTTACACTCGGAGCATTCATATTCAACCTTTTCTTCTGATGCGGCCTGTTCTGTTTCCCAGGAACGCGATTTTGCTTGAAGACCCTTCATCATTGCTTGGAACGCTGTGTCTATGCTGACTGCTTTGTTTATAGCCATTCTGTTGTTTCTCCTTTCTCTTTTGGCTGAACGGGTTGGACAGGATCGCCTCAATGTAATTCAGACCAACGTTGCTGCCTTTACTTCTGAAAGCCAGTTTCATTGCTTCCATGACCTTTTCTTCGCCGTAATCATCCACCATGTAGCCGATTCTTTGCGCTTCGATGGTACCGATTGAACGGGCAACCTTATTTTCAAATAGCTCAAAAGCGTTTTTCATTTTTGGATCAACCTCCTGCGTTTCTTTTGGTGTTGGTGCCGGTTCAGGAACAGGCTTTTCTGATGGTTCCTGCTCTGATACAGGCGTTTCAAATGAGATCAGCCTGTATTGCCCTGCTTTCCTCCCCTGCGGCTTATATTCAATTCTCTTAAGATCAATCAACATCTTTCGGTGTTTGATCAACGTATTTTCGGAAATCTCGATCTTTGCTTGCAAAGTGGTGTTTGAAGTGGTGAACCACTCCCGCCACCCTGCTTTATTGTTGATGTGCAAAAGATGAAACCATAATGCTTGAGTTGTAGCAGACAACGGATTCGTTTCTAGCCAATTCATGAAGCCGTTCATTTCTTTCAGGTAGTTCATGGCTCACCTACTTCCTTTCACACAGTGCTGTCATTCCGCTGATGCGGACTAAACGTAAGCCAGGTTCATTTGTTCTGAGATAGCCTTCAACATAAGCACGGAACAACTGCGCGCGATTGGGTGCCCCTTCTGCCAGCCACTTATAACAGAAGGGGATACTAACCTTAATCAAATGGGAGGTCATCGTCACTGATATCTACAGGCTTACCGTCAAAAGGGTCAGCATCCTGCGCGCTTGGTTTTTCCTCGGATGGTTCCGCATCAATGATTTCTGGCTCAGTCATTTCGTCAGTAATGTCAATTCGCTCGCGTTCCTCGTTATCCTCAATGACTGCCTTTTGCATTTCAACGGAGAGAATCCCCCACTTGCTGAGCATGGATTTTAGAACGGTTTTGAGTGCCATCGCATCCCAGTCCTTGCCCCAACCGAAGTCCGACTTGCTAAATTTCTTTTTGTGTTTCTCGACTTGCGCCTTTGTCCAATAGACAGTTTTTCGGAATCCATTTAAAAGTTCAAAATAAGCAGCGTAACCAATAACCGACTCCGATTCCCGCTTTTCAAAATCAATTTCAATTTCCTCGGTCAACGGATTCCACTTTTGCAATTCTCCTTCATGAACCGGTATGCAATTGATAGATTTATATTGGCCCGTCCGCAAAGCAAGCTGAATGTACCCTTTGTAACCAAGCTGAAATTGCGCGCGGCCTTTATACGGAACGATCCAGGCATACCCCAAGTTCTTATCCACTGGCAGATCAAGCGTTGCTGCCACCATTGCCGAAGAAATTACACTCATAGGCTCTGCCTTTTGAAGCGTATTTTCACTGTTGTACAGGCTCAGAATTGACGCTGTGAATTGAGACGCTCTTTTTCCCAGAACTTCTTCGAATCGATTCATGACTGCCGGAGAAGAAAGTAGGCCCTTCATCGTTGTTCCTTGCTGTTGTCCTGGGGCACTGTTTTGTTTCTTCTGAATGCTGTTTTTAAGCGTTTGATTTGTAGCCATATTCAGCTAACCTCCTTAATTCCAAAGCGCCTGAATTGCACTTCTTTTGTGACTTTCTCATATACATCTGGAAACTGTTCTTTAAGTTTCTTGCTGTCGATCCGGTTCGTTGAAACTGACTTCCAGCTAGTTTGATAGTTTCCGATGAAGCCGTATTCTGCTTCTTTCATTTCGTGTTTGATCTGGTTTTCTAATTCCTTTGCCTGCAATGTAAGTTCGTTTATCTGTTTTTTCAGATGCAAATACTGCTGAATGCGTGTTTTATTATCAGATGTGAGATCAACGACTTTGCCGCCTTCTGCCTCGGCATAACGTTGCTTGAGATATTCTTCTGCAGCACTCGAACCGTCAAGAACCGGAGCCTTTCCGCCCAAGACCTTTTCATTCCAAAATTCAATCTCAGCCTGAAAGATCATTGCAATGAGCTCGTCATCGCGCTCAATCTCTTTCCAAACGAATTTATTGCCGCCGATCAGTACAGCAAAATATGCTTTTTTATATTCTGGCCCTAGCACTCCTAGATAGTGCTGGACCTGAACAATATAGCTGTCAGGAATCTCGTCATCTTCCCACTCTTTCAGGTTGTATGCCGATGTGGTTTTGCACTCCAAAATGGCTTTTTCGCCAACAATCATTCGATCAACGTTTGCCAATATAAAATCATGCTTGGGATGTCTGAGCATTGCTTTTCTTCGCCTTACTTTTTTTCCGCTGCGTATCTCAAACTCTTTTGCAACAATGTCTTCAAGAAGTGAACCGAAGTAGGCAGCCTCACTGCCAGATTCGCTCACAGGCACCTGACCTGTTTTGTCTAACCATAATTCAAACGGTGTTTGCCATTTGTTTATGCCTAAAATTACGGAAGCATCTGAACCACCTATGCCCTTCCGTCGCTCAAGAAGCCATTCGTCCCGACTCATTTCCGCCGTCGAAGCGAAAACCTCTGCTTGCATCAGATCAGCCCCACCTTTCTTTTGTAAGCTTCCGCGCCAAGCCGCTGCCATTCCCGGTAGTGATCCATTGAAGGGAAACTAAACTGCGCTTTACCGTTTTTGGCGAATACAATTGAACCGCCGACCTGTCTTAAACGTTGCTGATCCTCCGCACGCTCGCTGAATGCCACTTTTACTGCTTTAGCCATGTATAAAACCTCCGTTGATTTTCTTGAGGCTATCTGATAAAATATTGTTACTTGAGTTTTCAGATAGCCTTTAATTAAGTCCACTTGCCAGAGTGGGCTTTTTTATTGCTCATTTTTAAATTTGAAGCCAAGCTGCTGTTTTAGGTAACGATCAAGATTCTCTCTCAAAATCAAAGTGCCGCAATCAATTACATAATCATCAATTGGCGTAACTTCATCCCCGAAAAAATCCTTTTGTGTTTCTGGCTCAGTCAGCCTGTCGTGCCAGTTGTTCAGAATCATTGGGTTTTCGATGTTCAATCTTCTCAGCTCCTTCTTTTGCTTTAGCAAGTTCAGCAAGACTGTCGATTGCATTTTCTAAAGAGTAAAATTCCTTATGCAGAATGCTCACAGCTCCTTTGATATCTTCCTCTGAATATGCCGCCTTTTGGGCATGTCGCAAGAAGCTTGCCGCGAGCTCAAATTTTCTGAGATTCATCCCAAACACCTACTTATCACTGCCAGATTGATGCCCCGCTGTTGCATTTTCATAGCTGTCAACCGCCCTTTATTCGCCAGTCTGCTGATATCCTCTGTAAGAACTTTGATACTTCCGGCGAGACTGATTGCCTCTTCATAGTCACCATCACGCAATGCCTCTGAAAGCATGATAGAAAGCTCTTCCGCTGATTCAATTTTTCTTTTTGCAGCATTTATATCTGACTTCAAAAATTGATTAGTTTTCATACCAAAACCGCCTTTCTTTCTTCTTGTTTTGCCATTGCAACCCGATCCATTAATGCTTTGCGCGTCCACCTATCGGCCAGCTCTTGCATGCTTAAACCGTGACTCCGCACTAATGAATAAATCAGAGTTTTATTTGCTGGGATCAGATCAAATATTTGTTTGATGTCCCCCATCGGTATATCATCTGACCTTCCAGGCCGATCATTTGCCAGCCAGCGCGCTAGATGCTTTGTAGCTTGCAATGCTTCTTCGAGCTGATGAATCATATTGATAACCGCACTACTTGCACTCTCATTTAACGCTGGATTAATAGGCGCCGCCGCTGTCGGATGAAGCTTAAACAAGAAATGCACTAGATCAATGTGTTCATAGGCTCCGCAAGCTTCAAACCACTTGATACACAGATCAGGCGTAAGAGGAAAAATACCGTTTTCCACATTGGAGACATACGATTGATCTCTATTCCCAATCACCTTGCCAATTTGATACTGCGACAATCCTGCCCTTTTGCGTTCTCGCCTGAGAATGCTTGGTAAATTGTCCATATTGTATGGATTGTTCGACATATGTTTGCCCCCTGATATATTTAGTTTTAACTGGTAAAATTTAAGTAATGAAGGAACTAGCTGGCTTGCTGTTTTTTCAGCTTATTGATGATGAAGGCTTGTCCCTTCGGAGTGATGCGCATTGTCAGCCAGGATTTCGGCGTCCCGTTTACTTGGCGCACCCCCTGTGCAATCTCAAAGAAACCTCGCTCGATGTATTCCTGGTATGGCTCATTCTTGTTGGCCATGATCATCTTCCATTCGCGCAGCTTCTGAAACAGTCGCTTTTCACCAATCATGATGCCGTTTTTCGAAGCAAGCTTTGCCAGTTCTCTCACAAGCAATGATTTTTCAGCCGCCATGCAACTCTGTGCAAAGTTGACCAATGGTTCCTGAATCTTCAATGCTTGTTCAAGTTGCTGCCGTTCTTCCTGCTCGCTGATCCATCGCTTTGCCCGGCTGACTGGATCTTCGATCATGTAGGACGGTTGAGTCATTTTTTGAAGCTCGGCTTCCATCCGGTTAAATTCAGCAATGTATTTTTCTTTGAACACTGCTGCTTTTGCACCCGTATAACCAAAAATCAAAAATGCGAGTCCATCACGTTTGATCAGATATTTTTTCAATGATCGTCCTGTTGGATCTTCATATTCACTCAACGAAAAATTTCGTTCAGTAAAATCTTTAGAGCAATTCAGTGTTTCAATGCTTTTTATTACATCGGCGTGTCGTTTTCCGAATACCTCAGCCACTGTTAGGCTATCTGTTACGGCTTGGTTGCCTTCAATAAAAACAATTTGATTCATGCTGTTACCTCCTTGCTTGTCCACCAAAAAAAGGTGAAGCAGATAATTAAGCGTGAAGCCTTAATTCTTTTTTAGAAGTGAAGTACGGCTCAAGAGCTTTACGGAAACACTCTTCTCTGTCCATCGTTCCGTAATATTCTTTGCCCATCTTGATGTTTGTTGTTTTTTTCTTAGTTTGTTTCGCCATGTGATCACCTCACGTCAGTGTATTCGTGTTGGACGGTTGGACTAACCAAGAATTTTGCTTACTTTGTAATCTATCAACCTTTCACTTGTGGTAAAATCTTCTACGTGAAAGGTGGGGAGAATATATGGATTTTAAGAAAATCAGTGACAATGCTTATCTTGAATGGTTTACAGAACACGCTGGTAATCTCAGCATGTACGGTAAGGAAGACTTACCGGAATTCATGAAAGATGAAAAAGATGTTCACTTATTTCTTCAAAAATTCGCTCAAGATATCAGCTTACTAACTGTCAAAAGCTATCATTCTGAGCTTGCTAAGAAACTGAAGGAATACGACATCGACCTTGAATCCTTAGAAATTCCAAACAAGAAATAAGACAAAATTCAACTTGGCCGGGACTGGATTTTTCAATGAAGTTGGCGGCTTCATTGATGGTCCAGTTCGTGGCTGAAGCAATTACTTTTGCTTTGTTCATTTGAATCTAACTCCTTTTATTGGTTCATATTAAGAAATTCTAAATTCACGTTTTAAGTTAATTTCTAATAGTTCTGAGTCGTCAAACTGCACTTTGGCGACTTTAGAACTGAACAACATATCTACATGTTGTTTGATCCGATTCCATTCAGACTGAGACATACCATTCAACAAATCGTTTAATTGATCTATCTTCTTTTGATTCATGTTTTCACTCCTATGCTGTGTGGGATTTTTGCTTCGTTTTGTGGCAATTCTCTTCAAAAAAAAGATCTGGGAACAACTTTTCAGCCTTTTCGTTGAAGTGATTCGACATTTTAACCATTAGCTTAACACCTGGGTTTCTGTCTCCAGTCTCCATTGCCGATAAGTATTGACGAGAAATTCCTAGTTTTTTAGAAACTAAAGACTGAGAGCCTTCTCTTTTTCTTAAAGCTGTTAGTAGCTGGCGACTATTTATTTTACTCATTTGATTCACACCTCCGTTCGCCACATATCGTAACAACTTGTTGATTTCATTCTAATGCAACAATTTGTGGCTGTCAATAACTTTCGGCTCATTTTGTTGCAATTATTTTTTTGCTACATTGTGTGGCGTATAATGATAGTGGTTGTTCATAGTGAAAGTAGGTGATTTTATGCTTGGTAAAAGAATAACTTCTTTGAGAAAACAAGCTGGATTAACACAAGAAGGTTTAGCTAAAAAGCTAAATATTACACGATCTGCTTTATCGCAATATGAATTAGGTACCCGAGAACCTAATTATGATCTTCTTATAAAGATTGCTGATTATTTCGATGTATCAATCGACTTCTTACTTAGAGGCGAAAACAAAGAGACTCAAGATAAAATCTTCAACGAAGAAGCAAGAAAGATTCTTGAAGATCCTGATACTCTGGTTGCCGCTGCTGATGGAAAGATAACAGCTTCAATTTTAGAAGCAGCCCAAAGAATTATTGCTGAGCAATTAAAATCAGGGAGACAACCCGGAGATATTAAAAACGGGAACAAAAAATAATTACATAACGATCTCTTTATCTTTATTTATTATTATTGTTTAGTTTAGTTTAATTAATGCTGAACACTTCACCTCAAAATTTGAGGTAAACTATTCAGTTGAAACCATTTCAACCTCAATTTTTGAGGTGATCCGTGAGGTTATTTCTGCATTCAACCGCAAATTTTGAGGTAAAACATTCAGGGTTTTCCACTCAGATTTTAGAGAGAAAAAGTAAAAAAATCCTTTATTTAGACGATACAAAGAAAGAGATTGCACTTCATTATAAAAGGGGAAATTACAATTGAAAAAATGGTTATTAGGTATTGGAGCTTTGACTTTGAGTTTTACCTTGGCCGCATGTAATTCGGAGGACTCTTCAGCAAAAGACGATAAAGCCAAAGAGGAAAAAACACCAACAAAAACTGAAGAAAAAACGGAAGATAAGACTACGGCAAAAACAGACTCTGCAACTGATTCTTCAGCAGAAGAAAAATACAAGTTCTCCAATGAATCTGGTGACTTTACAATGTTAGCCGGCTATACAAATGATCAAAGCGACAAAGAAGAAGGTTTCATAAGCTTAGATTTTCAAGGCTTTAAACTCAAATTTATGCCTGTTCTCGTAGACCTTAAATTGTCTGATTCCATGAAACAAGAAGAAGAATTTAGTGGAAAAGATACAATCAGAGCGATTATGATCTCAACAGAGGCTGAGAACACTGCTGATCACGATGTAGACTATAACGGAGATATTACGGTTATTACAGATACAAAAGAACAGCTTACCGCTGATAGTGGACTGCTGTCTAACAATCCTATTGTTATGACCTACCAGGGTAAAGTTAAAGAGCAAGGTTATTTCTTGATTCCGTTAAAAGATCAGAAATCTACCCCTAAAGAGCTTGAGCTTAGATTCACGCCACCATATAAAGTGGAAAACGGCGCTGTAAACACCGAAACAGGTTTAATGGGTAAAGAACAAACAGTAAAAGTAAAATATACTTCTAGAGATTCATTATAAAAGAATGCCCTCATAGTGGGGCTTTTCTTTTCGCTCAAAAGAGAACATATGTTTGTTTATATTCAGTAAAATAGGTGATAAGATACAATAAAACCCATGACAAAAGTCACATCTTTGGTTATTTAAGGGAGGTTTCATCTTTGAGATATACTAACAGCCATTTAGAAGATTGGATTGAACAGCTTTACAGGGAGATCAATATAACAAAGCCACATGAGATTAATTTTGATAGAATTGCTCAGGCCTTGGACATCTTAATTGTTTACAATCCGGAAACGAGTTTTGCTCTGCGATTCAACGGCATGTATACAATTTCTTTAGATTCACGAAAGACACGACAGGAACAGTGGCTGGATTTTGCTCATGAGGTTTGCCATGATTTTAGACACATGAACGATGATAAGATCATGCCTGCTTCGTGGAAACGATATTTAGAGTACCAGGCCAATTATTTTGCGTATCACTTTTGTATACCTACTTTCATGCTCCGAGCAATGGACATCCCCCGTAATCTATACGACGCAGTTCAAGTCATTGCCGATGCCTTCAAGGTTCCAGAGTCATTTGCGATGACCCGCATCAATATGTACTTCAATAAAAAACGACTCATCATATAAAAAAAGAGCCTCTAAAGGGCTCTTAGTTTGCGATCGGTATGCATACCATTTGAAATATGGTTTCGAACGGTTTTCTCACTGATAAATAGCTCGCTTGCAATCTCCTTTGTTGTCTTATCTTGAACGAGCAATTCGAACACTTCTCTTTCTCTTTTCGTTAGCAGCGGCTTCGATTGAAATTCTTTCTCCTTCAAGTATTGTAACCCTCCTTGCTAAGGTGAGAGCGAATCAGAAACGAATGGGTTTTGATATAGTCGAGATATCATATGTAAGAAGGGCGCAGGAGGTGACGTTTACAAGATAATTAGTTTATCGTGTATGAAGAAGCGTTTCTTTCTCCTCATCTGTCCAGCTGACAGCTTTGCCGCTTTCCTTTGAGACTTGAACCATCACGACTGCCCCGGTGAAGCAGGGTTCGCCTTCGAGGTTCTCTCCGAGATAGTGCAAGGTAAGAGATGAACTGCCGACTGCGCTTGTTTTCACATAGATGCGCAATTCTTCATAAGGCATGACTTGGCGCAAATAATCGCATTGCTGGCTTGCCACGACTGTCATGGTCTGTTTGTTTTCACTCATCATATTCAGCTTTTTAAAATAAGAAATCCGCGCCTCCTCAAAATATATAAAAGGGGTTACATTATTCATATGCCCAAACATGTCTGTCTCGGAAAATCTTACGGATACCTCATTAAAAAAAGAAAAGGATGTTTTCCATTCTTGAAACGGCATATCAATATAAGCGGGAAGCTTCATCTTTTTTCATCTCCTTATTGTTTAAAAAAACCTCTCCCATGCGGAAGAGGTTTTTTCTTCTTATACTCTGTCGCTTCCGAAGAAATTGCGGAACGCTTGTAAGTTTGTATCTCTATTCAAGGCTGCAATCGAAGTGGTAAGCGGAATCCCCTTCGGACAGGATTGAACACAGTTTTGCGAGTTACCGCAATCTTGAAGGCCGCCTTCATCCATTAATGCTTCTAATCGTTCAGATTTATTCATAGCGCCTGTCGGATGCGCGTTAAACAGGCGGACTTGCGACATCGGTGCAGGCCCCATGAACTTCGATTTGCTGTTCACATTCGGGCAAGCTTCGAGGCAGACGCCGCATGTCATGCATTTTGATAATTCATATGCCCATTGACGGCGTTTTTCTGGCATTCTCGGCCCTGGTCCTAAATCGTACGTACCGTCAATCGGTATCCATGCTTTAACTTTTTTCAATGAATCAAACATTCTGCTGCGATCAACCTGCAAATCACGAACGACTGGGAATGTTTTCATTGGTTTTAAACGGATCGGCTGTTCAAGCTGGTCGATAAGCGCCGTGCAAGATTGGCGGGGTTTTCCGTTTATGACCATTGAACATGCGCCGCATACTTCCTCAAGACAGTTCATATCCCATGTGACAGGGGTTGTCTTCTCACCTTTGACATTAACCGGATTCCGGCGGATTTCCATCAGAGCGGAAATGACGTTCAGATTCGGGCGGTATGGAATCTCAAATTCTTCATCGTAAGGCGTGCTGTCGGCTGTATCTTGACGTGTGATAATAAATCGTATGGTTTTTTGTTCACTCATGATTATTTCGCCACCTTCTTCTTCGAGTAATCCCGTTTCCGAGGCGTTATCAGTGATACATCGACATCCTGATACTCAAATTCCGGCGCTTCATACGGGCTTACATGTTTAGCCATTGTTGTTTTGAGCCATTCATCATCATTACGTTCAGGATAATCCGGTTTATAATGGGCGCCCCGGCTTTCATTACGGTTGTATGCGCCAAGGGTAATCACCCTAGCAAGCTGAAGCATGTTTGAGAACTGGCGTGTGAACATCGCTCCCTGGTTGCTCCATTTTGTCGTATCATTGATGTTGATCTTTTTGAAGCGCTCCATTAACTCCTGAATTTTGTCATCCGTTTTCAAAAGCTTGTCATTATGGCGGACAACCGTTACGTTCGCCGTCATCCACTCACCGAGCTCTTTGTGAAGAACATAGGCATTTTCGGTTCCGTCCATACTCATAATATCAGCCCATTTTTCTTCTTCTTTCTTAACGTGAGCGTCGAATAATGATGAAGACATGTCTTCCGCTGAAGATTCTAAGCCGTTTACATATTTCACCGCATTCGGTCCGGCCACCATGCCTCCGTAAATCGCAGACAGCAAGGAGTTCGCTCCCAAGCGGTTGCCGCCGTGCATAGAATAATCACATTCCCCAGCCGCAAACAGTCCAGGGATGTTTGTCATTTGATCGTAATCCACCCATAAACCGCCCATAGAATAATGGACCGCAGGGAAGATTTTCATTGGAAGCTTACGCGGGTCGTCTCCCATGAATTTCTCATAAATCTCAATGATGCCGCCAAGCTTAATATCAAGCTCTTTCGGATCTTTATGAGACAGATCGAGATATACCATGTTTTCACCGTTAATGCCGAGCTTCTGGTTCACACACACATCAAATATTTCGCGTGTCGCAATATCACGCGGCACCAGGTTTCCGTATGCCGGATATTTTTCCTCCAGGAAATACCATGGTTTGCCGTCTTTATATGTCCACACGCGCCCGCCTTCACCACGCGCTGATTCACTCATCAGTCTTAGTTTGTCATCGCCCGGTATGGCTGTCGGGTGGATTTGAATGAATTCTCCGTTTGCATAATACGCTCCCTGCTGATAAACGATTGATGCAGCAGATCCTGTATTAATCATGGAGTTCGTTGATTTTCCAAAGATGATTCCCGGTCCGCCCGTCGCCATAATGACAGCGTCTGAACGGAAGGATTCAATTTGCATGTTTGTCAGGTTTTGTGCAACAATTCCACGGCAGGTTCTGTCATCATCTAAAACAGCGCCAAGGAATTCCCAGCCTTCGTATTTTGTGACCAGACCCGCAACTTCGTATCTGCGCACTTGCTCGTCCAGTGCGTAAAGCAGCTGCTGTCCCGTCGTCGCACCAGCATAAGCAGTTCTGTGGTGCTGTGTACCCCCGAATCGGCGGAAATCAAGCAGGCCTTCAGGCGTCCGGTTAAACATGACGCCCATCCGGTCTAATAAGTGGATGATCGAAGGCGCCGCTTCACACATCGCCTTGACCGGCGGCTGGTTGGCAAGAAAGTCTCCCCCGTATACCGTGTCATCAAAATGTTCCCACGGAGAGTCACCTTCCCCTTTTGTATTGACCGCTCCATTTATGCCGCCTTGCGCACAAACTGAATGAGAACGTTTGACAGGAACGATGGAAAACAATTTAACCGCCATTCCTGATTCCGCTGCTTTAATTGTCGCCATGAGGCCGGCAAGACCCCCGCCGACTACGATAATGCTTGATTGACTCATGATAGCCCCTCTCCCTCTAGTAATCTAGTACTCTTAAACAAATGCGAAAATCGCTTTTAAGCCTACGTATGACAGTGCAACAAAAATAATCAGCGTAACGTATGTCGAAATTCTTTGAGAACGAGGCGTTACCGTGATGCCCCATGTAACAGCGAAAGACCATAAACCGTTCGAGAAGTGGAAAATTGTTGATAAAACACCGACAATGTAAAAACCAAGCATAGCCGGAGAGCTCAAAATATTCGCCATCATGTCGAAATTGACCTCAGCACCCATTTGTGCGGCAATGCGGGTTTCCCACACGTGCCAGCTGACGAAAATGAGGGTGATGATACCGGTTACACGCTGCAGGACGAATAGCCAGTTTCTCATGTAGCTGTATTGGCCTGCGTTATTTTTCGCAGTAAACGCTATGTACACACCATAAACTGCATGATAAATTAATGGTAAGAAGATAATAAAAATTTCCAAGGCATACCTGAAAGGCAGACTATCCATAAAATGAGCAGCGCTATTGAATGCTTCAGCGCCCCTTGCGGCAAACTGGTTGACGACTAAATGCTGAATGAGAAAGATGCCGACCGGTATGACGCCAAGCAAGGAATGCAATCTTCGAAAATAAAACTCTCTGTTCCCAGACATTACTTTACCCCCTGTTTGATAAGTGCGAAATGTGCTAAATCTCTTCCCCCACTTCTTTCAATTGTAAGCACTTTATTAAGATTTATTGACAATTTCATTTTACTCCTCCCTCAAAAGGGCGTCAAGAAAACGCGTACATAAATTATAATTTTCCGAATTGATTAGTTGATTGAAAAATTTTATTTTATCAATATATATTTCTTGCTTAATTTTTCATAAGAATTACAGGATCATTCTGTAATCCTCCCCCCTGTTTGAGCTATAATATACGCAGGAGAGAGGGGAGACAGATATGAAGTCTAAATTTGAAGCATCTATTGACAACCTAAAAGAAATTGAAATGAACGCCTATGCCTACGAACTAATACGAGAGATCGTTCTCCCAGATATGCTTGGCCAAGATTACTCTTCCATGATGTATTGGGCAGGAAAACATCTCGCCCGTAAGTTTCCTCTTGAATCATGGGAGGAATTTCCGGCCTTCTTTGAAGAAGCGGGCTGGGGAACCCTCACCAACGTAAGCGCTAAAAAACAGGAGCTTGAATTTGAACTTGAAGGGCCGATCATTTCCAACCGGCTTAAACATCAGAAAGAACCTTGCTTTCAGCTGGAGGCTGGTTTTATCGCTGAACAAATTCAATTGATGAATGATCAGATTGCCGAATCATATGAACAAGTGAAAAAGAGAGCCGATAAAGTGGTTCTGACTGTGAAATGGGATATGAAAGACCCAGTGTAATCAAAAAGGCGGTGACTGCATAGTCCCGCCTTTTTGATTGTCATTACACAGCTGAAGGGTGTTTTGAAAGCTCAAATGCATCGTGAAGCGACTCGACTGCTTTCACCATGTCATTTTCGCTTACGACTGTTGACACTTTGATTTCAGATGTGCTGACCATTTTGATTAAAATATTTTTTTGCGCCAGTACAGCAAACATTTCAGCCGCTACACCAGGATTTGAGACCATGCCGGATCCAACAATGGATACTTTAGCCAATTTGCTTTCTGTCTCGATTTTCTCAAATTCTAGCGCGTCTTTATACTCTTCAAGCACTGCAACGGTTTGGTCTGCATCTTCTGTTTTGACAGAGAAGGAAATTCCAGTCTTGTCCTCGGCCTGCGTTTGGATAATGATATCCACATTTATGTTTCTTTTGGCAAGTGTCGTAAAAATAGTAGACAAAGTTGTCAGGCCGCTAGTCAGCCCGTAAATGGTTACTCTTGTGATTTGATCTTCAAATGCAATGCCTCTGACAATTAAATTCTGTTCCATGGATGATTCCTCCTCAATTAATGTTCCCGCTTCGGTTTCTGTACTTGAACGCACTTCTAACGGCACTTGGTAATTTTTCGCGAACTCAACTGCTCTCGGATGAAGAACACCGGCGCCTAAATTGGCAAGCTCAAGCATTTCATCGTATGAGATGCCCGCAAGTTTTCTCGCTGATTTCACATAGCGCGGATCGGTTGTAAACACGCCTGGCACGTCTGTGTATATGTCACATTTATCAGCTTTTAAAGCGGCAGCCAAAGCAACTGCTGTTGTATCTGAACCGCCCCGGCCCAATGTCGTAATTTCACAATCCTCTGTCATGCCTTGGAATCCTGCGACAATGACAATTTTTCCCTTTTCGAGCTGGTCTGCTAAAACCGATGTGTCGATATCTGTAATTCTGGCGTTTCCGTGAATGGCCTCTGTACGGATTCCCGCCTGCCAGCCAGTATAAGACACAGCGTCATAGCCTTTTTCCTGCAATGCCATTGAAAGGAGTGAAATCGTGACCTGCTCGCCTGTCGCCAGCAGCATATCCATTTCGCGTTTGCTGGGCTGGTCAGAAATAGCTTTTGCAAGGCTGACCAATTCGTCAGTGGATTTTCCCATTGCTGAAACGACGACAACGACTTGATGGCCTTTCTGTTTTTCTGCAATTGCGCGGTTTGCCGCATTTTGAATTTTTTCGACTGAGCCGACGGAAGTGCCTCCGAATTTTTGTACAATAAGACCCATGTATTACCACCCTTTACATTTTGGTTCGTGCGGGTGAGGAGAAAGAGCGCTTTGTCCACAATAAAAAAAGCAATGAGAGGAATACTCTCATTGCTTATCAATTAATCATCATAAATGATTATGAACAACGAGATAGCCCTCCAAGAAAATGATTTCTTGACAGCCTTACATTTATTCAATGCACGGCCAGCAAATAATACCGATGGGGTTTTATTTGCTTCGGCGACGCTCCCCTTTCAGCCTTTTTCACAGAATCCATCTTTCTCCAAAGGCATACTCTTGAAGTTCGCACCTCTATCTTCACCATATAACACGATCTAACTATGAAATTAGTTCACATTTTATCAGATCTTATTTAAAAGGACAACATTATTTTTGCAATTTGTCGTAAAGGAGCTGAGCCGCCGCTGCGGGAACACCGGCTTTTTTGATGTCCTCAAGGCTTGCTTCCTTCATTTTTTTAACGGAACCGAAATGCTTTAACAGCATTTTCTTTCTTTTCTCTCCGATACCCGGGATGTCGTCCAAAACGGATTGAAACGCGCTTTTTCCGCGGATTTGCCTGTGAAAACTGATTGCAAAACGGTGCACCTCGTCCTGAATGCGCTGCAGGAGGTAAAATTCCTGGCTGTTTCGTTCCAGATACACTACCTCCAGCGGATCACCGATCAGTAAATTTGAGGTTCTGTGTTTTTCATCTTTCGCTAAACCGGCGATCGGGATATCCAAGCCGAGTTCATTTTCAATGACATCCCTTGCTGCGTTGATCTGCCCTTTTCCTCCGTCAATGATGATCAGATCGGGCAGCGGCAGATTCTCACGAAGCACTCTCGTATAGCGTCTTCTGACAACCTCTCTCATAGAACCGTAATCATCCGGCCCTGTAACGGTTTTGATTTTATATTTGCGGTATTCCTTTTTGTATGGTTTGCCGTCGATAAACACAATCATCGCGGAAACCGGGTTTGTCCCCTGTATGTTTGAGTTATCAAACGCTTCAATTCTGTGCGGCGTATAAATATTTAATGCCTCACCTAGTTTCTGCACAGCCCCGATTGAACGCTCCTCGTCGCGTTCGATTAAAGAGAATTTTTCTTTCAATGCGATTTTCGCATTTTTATGGGCAAGCATGAGCAGTTCTTTTTTCGGGCCTTTCTTCGGCTGGTGAACGTTTGTTTCCAGCAGCTGCTCGATCATGGATTGATCTACGCTGTCCGGAACTAAAATCTCTTTCGGAAGGAAGTGGTTGTTTTTTGAATAAAACTGCCCGATGAACGTGAGGAACTCTTCATCTGCTTCCTGATAAAGCGGGAACATGCTGACATCGCGTTCAATGAGCTTCCCTTGGCGGATGAAAAAGACCTGCACGCACATCCAGCCCTTATCGTACGCGTACGCGAATACATCACGGTCGACTAGATCGTTCATCGTCATTTTTTGTTTTTCCATCGTTGATTCAATATGGGCAATTTGGTCACGAAGCTCTTTTGCTCGTTCAAACTCAAGATTCTCAGCAGCTTCATGCATTTTCTCTTCAAGCTCTTTTTTGACCTCATTATAGCCGCCCCTTAAGAAACGTGTAATGCTTTCAACCAGCTCTCTGTTCGTCTCTTCGGAAATATCCTTTACGCACGGAGCGAGGCATTGGCCCAGATGATAGTAAAGGCACACTCTGTCCGGGAGCTTGGAGCATTTTCTGAGAGGATACAGACGGTCGAGCAGTTTTTTTGTTTCCCTTGCTGCCTGTACATTCGGATAAGGCCCGAAATAGCGCCCTTTGTCTTTTTTGACATTGCGGGTGACAATCAGCCTTGGGTGGCGTTCATGGGTGAGTTTTATGAAAGGATAGGTTTTGTCGTCTTTGAGCATGACGTTGTATTTCGGATCATGCTTTTTGATCAGATTCATTTCTAAAATAAGCGCTTCAAGATTGGAGGACGTCACGATATATTCAAAATCCTCGATTTCCGTCACAAGCCTTTGGGTTTTCGCGTCGTGAGAACCGGTGAAGTAGGAGCGCACTCTGTTTTTCAGCACTTTTGCTTTCCCTACGTAGATCACAGTCTGCTGCCGGTCCTTCATGAGATAACAACCCGGTTGATCGGGAAGGAGGGCGAGTTTTTCTTTCAGTTGTTTGTTCATATGTTACCCTTCCTTATGTTTAATCCTTTATATCCAGTTTAACACGAACGTTTGTTTTTCTCTATGGTTCACAATTGGCGAATAAAAAAAGCGATCCCTCAATCGGAATCGCTCTGGCATGTAAGCAGCGGAAAATTAAAGATGTTTGTTTACAAGCTCTTGAAGCGCTTCTTTTGGTTTGAAGCCGACTGAAGTTTCAACTACTTCGCCGTCTTTTAACACAAGAAGAGTCGGGATGCTCATAACACCGTATTTTCCGGCAGTTTCTTGGTTTTCGTCTACATCAATTTTTACGATTTTCAGTTTGTCTCCCATTTCTTGATCCAATTCTTCAAGAACAGGTGCAATCATTTTACAAGGTCCGCACCAAGGAGCCCAGAAGTCTGCCAGTACGACGCCTTCGCTTGTTTCAGCTGAGAAAGATTGATCAGTTGCTTTTACGATAGCCATTATTGAATTCCTCCAATGTGAAATGATGATTTTTAGTATAGCATCTCCCATTCGTTCACGCTATTTTAATGCTTACAAATTATTTTTTCCTGATCACAGCCGGTTTACTCATTTTTATATGGTTGAATGGGATATGCTCTTTTTTTAAAACACAAATCTGATAATGGCCCCGATCACTACAATTGCCCCAATAATCATTAAAATGGTACGAAGCATAAGATCACATCTCCTCTTCACTGTCATGTACTTTACCATGCCCTGCCGGAGCTGTTTTAAAACCTGAAAAAGAGCGCCGGCATGAAGCTCCGGCGCTCTTGCGCGATTAAGAATCAGCACGCAGCGTAAGTAAGACGACTGACATTGGCGGGAGTTTTACTTTCAGTTTGTTTTTGCTGAGCGTGTATTGTCTGAAGGATTCCGGTTTGACATGATGAGGATCGTCAAACGTGTTATGCGCATTCATTTTTTCTGCCGTAAGAATGACTCCGGAATGGTACGCTGCCTTGTGTAGGCCTCTCAGCTCGATTTCCGCCTCCGCTTTGTTTTGGTGATCGATGTTGCAAATAGTGATATTGATATCACCTTCAGCTTGTTTCGACGCTGAAATGCTGATTTGCGGAAGCGTTTCACCCTTCCATTCATAGTCGGCAGACATTGTCTCTGTTGCTAAAAGAGAAGCGTCCTGGTGCACCTTAAACATATTGAATACATGGTACGTCGGTGTCAAAAGCATCCGCTCGCCCTCAGTCAAAATCATCGCTTGTAGAACGTTTACTGTTTGGGCGATGTTGGCCATTTGCACCCGGCGGCAATGCTGATGGAAAATGTGGAAATGAGAAGCCGCCACCAGTGCATCACGAATGGTGTTTTGCTGATATAAGAAACCGGGATTCGTGCCTGGCTCGGGATCAAACCACGTGCCCCATTCATCAATAATCAGCCCGACCCGCTGCTCCGGATCGTACCGGTCCATAATCGTGCCGTGTTTTTGAATCAATTCACCGATGTATTTGGCTTTTTTCATCGTAATAAACCATTCATCTTCCGTGAATTCTGTGGCTGATCCTTTGCCCTTCCAGAAATCCCCCGGAATCGTGTAATAATGAAGACTCAACCCGTCCATCAGGCCAGCGGCTTTTTTCATAAGCACGTCCGTCCAATTAAAATCATCCACATTTGCGCCGCCTGCAATTTTATAAATTTCATTCCCGCTGTAATTGCGGACATAAGTCTGAAAACGCCGGTACAGATCTGCGTAGTATTCGGGATGCATGTTGCCGCCACAGCCCCAGTTTTCATTACCCACGCCGAAATATTTCAGATTCCAAGGCTCTTCTCTTCCATTTTGTTTTCTCCAGTCTGACATCGGCGTGCCTTCTTCAAATGTCATATACTCAATCCACTCCGCCATTTCCTGAACGGTTCCGCTTCCGACATTGCCGCAAATATATGGCTCGCATTCAAGCAGCTCGCAAAGCATCATAAATTCATGCGTTCCGAATTCATTTGATTCAATTGTACCGCCCCAGTGAGTGTTCAGCATTGTCTTACGGTCACCGACACCGTTTGCCCAATGGTATTCGTCCGCAAAACACCCGCCCGGCCACCTGAGGACAGGAATGTGCAGCTGTTTGAGCGCCTCCAGCACGTCCTTTCGTATCCCGTTGATATTGGGGATGTCTGAGTCCGTTCCAACCCAGATCCCCTCATAAATCCCTCTTCCTAAATGCTCAGCAAAATGACCGTATATATTTTTGTTAATGGTTCCTTTTACGATATCTGTTTGAATCACTGCTTGATGTTCAGACATGCCTCTGATCATTCCTTTCATACGGATATGAAAAGCACCACAGTCAAATATGTGATCTGTCTTTTGCCTGAGGAGTCAGCATGAATGTAAGCGCTTTTAAAGTAACCATATTATATATGTTCGTACATGTCAACGACATTTTCTATTGTTTTTATATTTGTACGTATGTATTTATAAATATGAAAAAATCCCGAACTTTTAAAGTCCGGGATTTCCTTTATGAGTGTATATTCAATTGTTTGAATTCCTCAGTTAATAACGGGACAACTTCAAATAAATCACCGACGATGCCGTAATCCGCTATTTTAAAGATATCGGCTTCGGGGTCTTTATTGATGGCGACGATCACCTTGCTGTTTGACATGCCGGCCAAATGCTGGATGGCGCCGGAAATGCCGCATGCAATGTACAAATCCGGAGTGACGACTTTCCCGGTCTGCCCGATTTGGAGCGCGTAATCGCAATAATCAGCGTCACATGCCCCGCGAGAAGCCCCGACTGCGGCCCCTAGCACCTCTGCAAGCTCCTGCAGCGGCTGAAATCCTTCCTTGCTTTTGACTCCTCGGCCGCCCGCAACGATAATTTTCGCTTCGGAGAGATCAACACCGTCCGCCGTTTTTTTCACGACCTCTTGAATCACAGTGCGGAGGTCAGTAAGAGAGACATTCATGCTTTCGATGCTTCCCGATCTGCTGATGTCTTTTTCTGAAGCTTGAATGTTATTGGGGCGAATTGTTGCAAAGATCATCGGATCGGTTGAAATGACGCGTTCAAAAGCTTTCCCCGAGTAAATCGGGCGTGTGAACACAACATTCCCTCCGGTAACGCTTACATCTATAGCATCAGAAATTAAGCCTGTTTGCAGACGGGCAGCAAGCTTCGGTGAAAGATCCTTGCCCATTGCCGTATGCCCGAATATGACTGAATCAGGATTTTCTTGCTCGATAACACCTCTCATGACCTGGCTGTACCCGTCTGCCGTGTATGTTTTCAGCTTCGGGTCCTCAGCGGTAAGAACTTTATCTGCTCCGTAATGAATAAGCTCTTGTGCAATGCTTTGTACATTTTCACCGATGAGAACACCGATGACTTCCCCGTCTCCTGAAATGGTTCTTCCTGCAGCTATTGCTTCAAAGGTGACATTCCGCAATTCCCCATCGCGTATTTCTCCAAGCACGATCACTTTTTTTCCCATTCTAACATCCCCCTGTTTCTTTGAATGTCCAAGCTTTAAATGACTTTAGCTTCGCTGCGGAGCAATGAGACAAGCTCTTTTGCCTGTTCGGCAGGCTCACCTTGGAGAAGCTTCCCGGCTTCTTTTTTCGGCGGCAGAAAACGCTCAATGGTTTTCAGCTTTGGTTCAGCATCCTCTTCGTCCAGGTCAAGATCATCAAGTTCAAGCTCTTCAAGCGGCTTTTTCTTAGCCTTCATAATTCCCGGAAGCGATGGATAGCGCGGCTCGTTTAAGCCCTGCTGAGCTGTGACAAGCAATGGGAGCGTCGTTTTGATTTTTTCAACATCCCCTTCGACGTCCCTTTCTGCTTCTGCATCAGTGCCGTTGATTTCGAGTTTGGTGATCGTAGTGATACACGGAATGTCCAGTAGCTCGGCAAGCCGAGGCGCCACTTGTCCTGATCCTCCGTCAATGGCAACATTTCCGCCGAGAATCAAATCAAACTCCTGATTCTTCAAATAGTGGTATAAAACTTGAGAAATGGAATATTGGTCGGGTTCTTCAAGATCATCTTCTATGTTGATTAAAACAGCTTGGTCACAACCCATGGCAAGCGCCGTACGCAATTCTTTCTCCGCTTCTTCACCGCCGACCGTGACAGCGGTGATCGTGCCGCCATGCTTTTCCTTCAACTGGATGGCTTCTTCTATCGCGTACTCATCATATGGATTAATGATCCATTCCGCTCCGTCATCCTGAATCTTTCCTGTTTCAATGACGATTTTTTCTTCTGTGTCAAACGTCCGTTTCATCAGTACAAATAGATTCATGATCATATCCCCTTTTATTCGCCTTTGAACTGAGGCTTTCTTTTTTCGAGAAATGCCTGGATGCCTTCCTTGGCGTCCTCTGACTCAAATGCTTCCCCAAATCGCTTTGCTTCAAGCTTTAAGCTGCCTTCATAGGAATACACCTTGTTGGAATAAAGAAGCTCAAGCAAAGATGCCAGCGTTTGCGGGCTTTTCTCTGCAAACTTAGCGGCAAGTGCTTTTGCTTTTTCAATCACTTCTGCCTCATCTTTCGCTCCAATTGAGACAAGTCCGAGATCAAGCGCTTCTTTTCCGGATATCGGTTCTCCTGATCCGATGAGCTCTAATGCTTTGGCTGTACCGACATATCTCGGAAGGCGCTGTGTCCCCGCAAAACCCGGAATGATACCGAGATTAAGCTCCGGGAGCCCCAGCTTAGCATCTTCTGTTGCGATTCTGATATGACAGGCCATCGCAAGCTCCAGCCCGCCTCCGAGAGCAGCGCCGTGAATCGCTGCGATAATCGGTTTTGGAAAGCTTTCGATTCTCTCCATTAACTGCTGGCCGCGCTCAGCGAGCAATGAGGAATCCTCATTGCCTTTAAGCGATGTAAATTCTTTAATATCAGCGCCGGCTGAGAAAAATCTTCCCTCGCCGTGAATGATAATGCTTCGAACGCCTGCATCTGTCTCACATTGATCAAGACAGGAAGACAGCTCTTCTAATATCCGGCTGGAAAGCGCATTTGCCGGCGGATTGTGAATCGTCAAAACTGCCACAAATTGATCAACTGCCAGTGATATTGCATTCATAGGACAGAACTCCTTTACTTATTATGAATTCCGGACACCAATAATTCTAAAACGCTGTCTGAAAGCGCAGCAAGATCGTACTTTTGGTCATTCATCACCCATGTTGTCACGGTTTCGTCAATCGTTCCAAAAATCATCTGCCGGGCGAGGCGGACGTCGAGGCCTTCTTTTAATTCGCCTGATTGTATGCCTTCCGTCAAAATGCCATCCAAAATATTTAAGTAGCCTTTTAATATTTCGTTGATTTTTTGGCGCAGCTCCAAGTTGGATTGGCGGAGCTCAAGCTGCGTGACAATTGCGAGATTATGGTCACCCGCTAAAAGGGAAAAATGCTTTGAAATCACAAGCGCCAATTTCTCTTTCGCTGTTGCTTTTTCTTTAATGTCCTCTTCCATCCGCTCAATAAATTGACCCATTTTTTCTTTGAAAAGAGAAATTAAAATATCTTCTTTGTTTTTAAAATAGAGATAGATGGTGCCGTCCGCTACTCCGGCTTGTTTGGCAATTTTGGATACCTGTGACTGGTGGTAGCCGTTTTCTGCAATGACTTCTACTGCTGCATCAATAATCTGCATATACTTTGGCCGTTTTTGCTTCAATGTTCATCGTTCCTTCCTATAGAAATGAATGACTATTCATTCATAATTTTATGATAAGAAGGATTTTCAGGTTTGTCAAGTTTATTCATAGGCGTTCTCTTTTTTTATTTGATATGATGATTTTCGGTTTCCTCATCAAGTAAACGCCTTCTTAAAATTTTTCCCACCGCCGTTTTCGGCAGCTCTTTTCTGAACTCATAGGCTTTGGGCACCTTATAGGGAGCTAGTCGAGATCTCGCAAAGGCATCCAGTTCTTCTGCATCGGCTTTTGCGCCTTTCTTTAATACGACAAATGCTTTTACTGTTTCTCCCCTGTAGGAATCGGGAACGCCTGCGACAACAATTTCCTGGATGGCTTCATGTTCATAAAGCGCTTCTTCTACCTCACGCGGGTAAATATTGTAACCGCCGGCAATGATGATATCCTTCTTCCTGTCAGCAATATAGAAAAAGCCTTCTTCATCCATATAGCCCATGTCCCCGGTGAACAGCCAGCCATCTCTCAGCACTGCGGCGGTTTCCTCTGGTTTATTCCAGTATCCTTTCATGACTTGCGGACCTTTTACAATGATTTCTCCATGCTCATACGGAGCGGCAAGCTCATCCGTCTCTTCAGAATAGATCGCAGCGTCCGTACTCGGCCAAGGACAGCCGATACTGCCCGGCTTGTTTTTTCCCCAGATAAAATTGGCGTGCGTCACTGGGGATGCCTCAGACAAACCATAGCCTTCCACAAGCTTTCCGCCAGTCACCTTTTCAAATTTCTGCTTTACCTCCACGGGGAGCGCGGCTGATCCGCTAAGACAGCTTTTAATGGATGACAGATCATAATGCTGCAATTCGGGGTGATGCAAAAGGCCAATGTAAATTGTCGGTGCGCCAGGAAAGAGCGTCGGTTTGTGTTTGTCGATGATTTTAAGTGTTTCGAGCGGATCAAACTTAGGAAGAAGAATCATTTCGAAGCCTAGTTTAATCGAATAGTTCATGACTGCCGTCAGTCCGTAGACATGAAAAAACGGGACGATGCCCAGCACTTTTTCAGCGCCTTCTTTCACGTCATACATCCAAGCGGCGCACATTTCAGTATTTGCCAAAATATTTTGGTGCGTGAGCATGACCCCTTTTGGAGCTCCGGTTGTTCCTCCGGTATACTGGAGGACAGCGATATCATGCTCAGGATCGATCTTCGGGATTGTCAGGAGTTCAGTTTTTTCCTGCTTCATACTGGAAGCGAACGTGTGAATGTTAGCTGTTTTGTCAAAGTCGATATGCACTTTTTGTTTTTGCGTCAGCGGGTAAAGAATATTCTTCGGAAAAGGCAAATAGTCTTTTACGCTGGTTATCAAAATCTGGTCAACTATTGATAACGTTTTCATTTTTATTGCCTTCGGGAAAAGCAAATCTAAGGTGATGATTACACTTACCTGAGCATCTCTAAGCTGGTATTCAAGCTCATGCTCGGTATAAAGCGGATTCGTCTGCACCACGATGCCACCGGCAAACAAGACGCCATAATAAGAAATCACTGTTTGCGGGCAATTGGGCAGCATAACAGCCACTCTGTCTCCTTTTTGCAGGCCATTGACCTGCAAAAAAGCTGCAAGTTTAAGAGCATCCGTCAGAATGTCATGAAAGGTGAGTTTTTTTCCATAAAACGATATTGCGGTTTTATCAGGGAATCGTGCGGCGGAGTCTGTCAGGATGGATTGCAGGGTTTCATTCGGCAACGGAAGCTCATGCGGGATATCGTTGGGATACTCGGCAAGCCACGGCTTTTGAGACTGCATAAAACCTCCCCTTTCGATTTTAGAGATCCACCTTATCATTATAGCAGATGGACGGCAAAAAAAAGAAAAAGAAAGGTAAATCTTTCTTTTTCTCATAATATGAACAGATATATAAGACCAATTAACAAAAAGATTCCCGCCGCGGCGAGCAGTATTTTCGCAAGCTTTTCCATTTATTCTCCGTCCCCTTATATTCCGGCTGCCACTACAAATGAAAGCCCGACAGAAATGACAAATGAAATAAAGCCGACAGCCCGGTTATCATTTTCGATTTCCTGATCAATTTTAAACCGCGGAGTCAAAAACTCAAAAATAAAGTAGCTGATCAGAAGCATAACAAACCCGTAAACGCCCCAGCCGATCATTTGCAGCAGCGAATTATGCTGGGAGATGGAATGCTGAAATACGTTTGCGATTCCCAAAATTTTTCCGCCGGTCGCCATTGCCACCGCAAGATTTCCTTTTTGAATCTCTTCCCAGTTTTTATAAGCCGTCACCAGCTCAAACACAGTCAAAAAGAGGACGAGGCAGAGAACCGCGACACTGTAATATGCCGCGATTTCCACAAGCTCGTTTTCCCAAAAATCACTCATGGCCATACTCCCTTTTATTTTAGTTCAACAACCGTAACGCCTGATCCTCCCTCACCTGCTTCACCGAAACGGGAACTTTTGACGCTGCGGTGGTTTTTCAGAAGATCCTGTACGCCTTTTCTTAAAGCGCCGGTTCCTTTTCCGTGGATGATTGACACTCTTGGATATCCGGCTAACACCGCATCATCCAAGTATTTTTCAACCCGGCTGAGGGCATTTTCATAGCGTTCGCCGCGGAGATCAAGTTCAAGAGATACGTGATAGTCCTTTCCCTTGACCGCTGTAATGATTTTTTCTTTTTTTGGCTCCGGAGCTGATTTGATAAACTCCAGATCTTTTTCTTTTACTTTCATCTTTAAAATACCGATTTGAACATTCCATTCATTGCCGCCTGTTTTTTCGAGCAATGTTCCTTTTTGCCCGAAAGTGAGGACTTTCACCTCGTCGCCAGGCTTAAAGTTGCGTTTTTGCGCTTTCGGCTTTTCCGGTTTCTTGGACTTTTCAAAAGCCGGCATAGCGCCTTCTAACCGTTTCTTCGCGTTAATCAGCTCGTGATCCTTGAAGGATTTGTGTTCTTCTTTTATGGAGCGCAATTCATGAATAATGTCCTCGGCTTCTTTCATTGCCGCTTTTACTTTTTCAGCAGCCTGCTGTTCTGCCTCTTCAAGCATTTTGTCTTTTTTGCTGTTAAGCTCGATGATTTGCTGCTGCAGCTCTTTATGCAGTTTTTCCGCTTCTTTTCTGATTGATTCTGTCTCAGAAAGCTCTTCTTCCGCACGTTTTTTGCTTTGTTCCAGCGACGCAATCATCGTATCGACTTCGTTATGCTCGGCCGTCATTTCTGACTTCGCCTGCCCGATGACATGGTCCGGGAGCCCGAGGCGTTTTGAAATTTCGAAAGCATTGCTTCGACCCGGCACACCAATTAAAAGTTTATAGGTCGGTGACAGCGTTTCGATGTCAAATTCAACGCTGGCATTCATGACGCCTTCTCTGTTATAGCCGTACGCCTTCAATTCCGGATAATGCGTCGTAGCTAACACTCGTGCATTGGTGCGATGCACGTCATCCAAGATGCTCATGGCGAGGGCCGCCCCCTCCTGCGGATCTGTCCCTGCACCAAGTTCATCGAAAAGCACAAGGCTGTTTTCATTGACCTGTTCTAAAATGCCGACAATGTTCACCATATGGGATGAGAACGTACTTAAACTTTGCTCAATCGACTGTTCATCACCGATATCAGCGAATACGTGCTCAAATACTGCCGCTTCTGACCCTTCATCTGCCGGGATATGAAGACCTGATTGCGCCATTAAGGTTAGCAGGCCTAACGTTTTAAGGGTGACTGTTTTCCCCCCGGTGTTTGGCCCTGTGATGACAATGGTTGAAAAATCGCGGCCAAGCTCGATGTCATTGGCAACAACCTGGTCAGGCGGAAGCAATGGATGGCGGGCTTTTTTCAAACGGATAAAGCCGGTGTCGTTCATAATCGGTTTTGTCGCTTTAACCGCTTTTGCATATCTAGCTTTTGCAAAAATAAAGTCAAGCGTCTGCAGCACTTGCAAATCTAGAAATAGCTCCTCTGTATACTCTGCCGTTTTCTCTGTCAGCACACGCAAAATCCGTTCAATTTCTTGCTTTTCTTTCACTTTCGCCTGCTGAAGGGAATTGTTCATATCTACAATCGCCTGCGGTTCAATGAATAATGTCGCACCAGAGGATGAGGTGTCGTGCACAATTCCTCCATAGCTGGATCTGTACTCCTGTTTGACCGGGATCACAAAGCGGTCATTCCGAATCGTAACAATCGTATCAGACAGCATTTTCGAAGCGGAAGAGGAACGCAGCATCGACTCTAACCGGTCTCTGACTCTTGATTCGAGTGTTCTGAGCTGTGTGCGGATTCCTCTTAATGTTTCCGATGCATGATCAAGCACTTCTCCGTGATCATCAATGCAGGAATTAATGTCCCGCTCTAAATCGGACAGCGTGATAAGCTGTTCAGCATGCTGATGGATCAGCGGAATGTCGACACCGTCTTCAGCCATTTGGGTGATAAAACGTTTCATTTGTTTAACTGCATAAAGCAGGCCTGAGATTTCAGTGAATTCAGAAGGACTGAGAACGCTGCCGATTTCCGCCCGTCTTAACGCTCCTCTGATATCTACAAGGCCGCCAAATGGCGCTTGGCCTCTCAGCCGGATAATGTCAGAAGCTTCGTCTACTTCATCCAGCTGTTTTTTGATTTCGTCTATAGAAGCAGAAGGCTTAAGCTCGAGAAGCATTTCTTTTCCGAGCGATGAAGCGGCATGCCCAATAACCTGTTCTTTCACTTTATGAAATTCAAGAGCTGATAATACTTTTTGCTGCACGATTGTGTGAGCCTCCTTACTTAATCGTTGCGCTTCAGAAATGCCTCTACGTCTTTAAGCGACCGGGCATTCAGAACGTTTTTCGTTTCCGTCCATCCTTTGCGCGCGGCAGTAACGCCAGTTTTCATATCGTCTAACATCTCAATATTATGGGCATCAGTATTAATCACCAATGTAACCCCTTGTTCGTTTGCTTTCATTAAATGCTCTGTGCGCAGATCAAGGCGCGCAGGGTTGGCGTTGAGTTCAAGCGCCGTATTTGTTTTCCTCGCAAGCTCAATCAGCTGATCAATATCGATTTCGTAACCGGCCCGTCTGCCGATAAGGCGCCCGGTCGGGTGTGCGATAATGTCAACATGCTTGTTTGTCAGTGCCGTCTCAAGCCGTTTCATAATCACGTGTTCCGGCTGATTAAAACTGGAATGAATCGATGCAATAACGATATCCATTTCCGCAAGCACATCGTCATCATAATCGAGCGTACCGTCAGGCAGGATATCCATCTCAACGCCTTTCAAAATACGGAAGTTTTCAAACTCTGCATTCAGTGCGTCAATTTCTTTTGCCTGCTGCTTAAGTCTTTCTGCAGTAAGGCCGTTGGCGACCTTTAAATATTGTGAGTGATCGGTGATCGCCATGTATTGATAGCCTTTTTTGATGCAGGCTTCAGCCATCTCTCTGATTGAAAATGCACCATCGCTCCACGTTGAGTGCATGTGGAGATCACCTTTGATTTGCCCGGGTTCTATCAGTTCAATGCTGTCGCTGTAGGTTTCCACTTCCTGTCCGCTTTCACGAATTTCCGGCGGAATCAGCGGCAGGCCGAAGTGCGCATAAAATTCACGTTCACTCGGAAATGTTTTGATCTCTCCGGTTTCAACTGTCTCAACGCCGTATTCACTGATCCGCTCGCCGCGTTCTTTGGCGATTTGGCGCATTTTAATATTGTGATCCTTTGATCCCGTAAAATGATGGAGTGTTGTCGGAAACTGCTCTTCCGTCACAAGACGGAAATCGACGCTTGTTTCATATTCAAAGGAAAGGATGACGGACACCTTCGTATCTCCGCTTGCGATCACGCTTTTGATGTTTGGCAGCTCAAGAAGCTGCTCTCTTACTTCAGCCGGATGATCTGTAGCAATGATATAATCCAGATCCTTCACCGTTTCCCGCGCTCTGCGGAGACTTCCGGCACGAGAAAATTTGATGATATGCGTAAATTGAGAAAGATGCTCCTCAATTTCCCGCGCGATCCGGAGGGCGTAGCCGATCGGGAACCGTTCAGGCTGTTTTCCGGCTTCCCCGAGCGCCTGTAATATTTTTTCTTCCGATTTTTTGCCGAAGCCCGCAAGACCTTGTACCTTTTGCTGTTCACAGGCTTCCTTCAGAGATTCTGCATCATGTACGCCGAGCTCTTTATATAGCTTTGCGATTTTTTTGCCGCCGAGCCCCGGCAGCTTCAATAAAGGCACGAGTCCTTCCGGCACTTCTTTCTGAAGCGATTCGAGCGTGCTTGACTTTCCTTCATCTATATACTCTTTAATGACGCTGTACGTTCCTTTTCCAATGCCGGACAGCGACATCATATCGTCCATTTCTGATAAGCTTCGGTCGTCCTGTTCCAGGGCTGCCGCCGCTTTTCGGAAGGCGGATACTTTAAACGGGTTGTCCCCTTTTAGTTCCATATAGACTGCAATGGTTTCAAGCAGCCGGATAATATCTTTTTTATGCATATCATAACCCCCAGACGTTCACATATGTTTCCATCATACTTGAAAAAAACTTCTCCGGACAAGAGAAGTTTTTTTATGCCCCGTACTGTGTCCACAGCTCTTGTAGGAGCCCTGACAAGTATGGTGTATGGTTAATGATCACATTTGCGAGGGACGATTGCCCCATCATTTGCTGCAGTGCATCTACCGGCAGAACGGATGCGACATACAGCAGCACAAATGTAAATAAATAGACTTCTAGAAAACCGAGAACGGCGCCCAGCATCTGGTTGATTTGTTTAATCACCGGAATGCCGGCTACAATACTCAGGAACGAGCCGATGATTCTCAGTAAGATTTTAGCAATGATAAATAAAACGATAAACGCAATCGCATTATAGTACGCTGCTTCCAAATTCCCCGTAAAAAAAGAAAGAGCCGGCTGTCCCGCTGAAAAATCGGGTGCGGGAATCCAATGTAAATGCGGTGCCACGTTTTTATAGAATAAAGCCGCAAAGGCAATTGATAAAATAAAGCTCGTCAAGCGGATAAACTGCAGGATAAAACCGCGTTTTAACCCCAGTAAAGTCCCCATCAGGAGCAAGATTAAGATGATGATATCTAGCATAGTTGTTCAATCCTTTTCTTTAAGCTGACGCTCCAGTTTTTCACATTTCTCTTGTAATTTGACATAATCGTGCACCACATTTACCGCTGTCAGCACTGCAAGTTTATTTATATCAAGGTATGGATTTTTTTCATTGATTTCTCTCATTTTATCATCAACAATTCCGGCGACATACCTCATATGGGCTCTGCTTTCTTCACCGACAATCGTGAAGTGCTGGCCGTAAATGTCAACGGTTGTTTTTGTTTTTTTGCCGTCAGACAACGTTTCTCCTCCATTCCGCGAGAATCCTAGTTCTTATCATAACACGTTTATTAAATGAATGGAAAGACGAGCCTCCCGCTGTTATGATACACTGGTATATACAGCGAAAAGTGTAAAAAAAGGAGATTATTACGTGTCCCATTCAGTGATAAAAGTATCGTTGTCTGCTATTGACCAAATGAAAATGACATACAGCGGTTCGCTTACAGCCTCTGTTCCGCAGGGAGCCGTTTTTCAGGCGAAACCGCCCGGCTGTACCATTACAGCATATAAATCAGGCAAGGTCTTGTTTCAAGGCAAAAACGCAGCGGCAGAATCCGCGCGCTGGGGAACAGCAGAGCCGGAAAAGAAGAAAATGGCCAAAAAGCCGGCTGATCCCCGCTATGCCCCTCCGGCAGATATCGCCGGAATGTCTGTTATCGGTTCTGACGAAGTCGGAACCGGAGATTACTTTGGCCCAATGACGGTTGTATGCGCGTACGTCGACAAAACCATGCTTCCTTTAATGAAGGAACTCGGTGTTAAGGATTCTAAAGATTTAAAAGATCCGCAAATCATCGAGATTGCCCGAAACCTGATCAAAACCATTCCATATAGCCTGCTGGTTTTAAAAAATGAAAAGTATAACAGCATGCAGGAAAAAGGCATGAGCCAAGGGAAAATGAAAGCTTTGCTGCACAATCAGGCGATCACACATTTATTAAGAAAATTGGATGGAGTAAAGCCTGAAGCCATTTTGATTGACCAATTCGCTGAGCCAGGCGTCTACTTCAATCATTTAAAGGGCAGAGACATTGTGAAGGAGCGGACCTATTTTAGCACAAAAGCTGAAGGTATTCACCTGGCTGTCGCCGCTGCTTCAATCATTGCAAGGTATTCGTTTTTAATGGAAATGAATAAACTATCACGCGAGGCAGGAATGACGCTTCCAAAAGGGGCCGGTCCTCACGTCGATGAAGCGGCCGCCAAGCTGATCCTCAAAAAAGGGGCATCTGCACTCAGGACCTTTACAAAACTCCATTTCGCCAATACGCAAAAAGCGCAGCGCCTTGCTGATAAAAAACGCTCATAGAAAAAAGCTTGCAGATTTCTCTGCAAGCTTTTTTATCAGCCTCTTAAAACAGCTTGATATGTGTCTTCTAACGCTTTCAGCACTTTGCTGTGCGCCTTTGTCACTTCTTCTTCAGTCAGTGTTTGTTCAGGGTTGACATACTGGAGTGAGAAAGCGACTGACTTCTTGCCTTCCTCCATATGTTCGCCTTCGTATACGTCAAAGACGGTTACCTCTTTCAGAAGCTTTCCGCCAGCCTCTTTAATGACGCTCTCGAGCTGTCCGCTTGTGACGGTTTTATCTGTTACAAGGGCGATATCACGTGTCACAGACGGATATTTCGGAATCGCCGTGTAAACAAGAGGTGCTGTTTCTGCCGCGAGCAACGCATGAAGATCGAGCTCAAATACGTATGTTTCCTTTATATCCAGTTCTTTTTCCAATGAAGGATGGACTTGGCCGATGAAGCCGATCAGAGAACCATTCAATAAAATGTTCGCTGTTCTGCCCGGATGCAGCTGTTTGCGTTCAGACTGTACAAATTCAATGCTGTCTAGGACGTTGAGTTTGTCTAACAGCCCTTCTACAATTCCTTTGACAACAAAGAAATCAACTGGTTTCTTTTCACCCTGCCATAGCTGCTTGCGCCATAATCCGGTAACAGCTCCTGCTACGCGTTCTGTTTCAACAGGTTTTGTGTCCTCTTCCTTCGTCAGGAAAACGGAGCCGACTTCGTACAGTGCAACTGAGTCAGTCTGCCTCGCGAGGTTGTAAGAAACAGAATCAAGCAGATTCGGAACAAGACTGTGTCTGAGAATGCTTCTTTCTTCACTCATTGGAAGCGCAAGCACAGTATTCAGTGATTTTTCAATCGCAAACGCTGCCGCTTTCTTCTCGTTTGTCAGTGAGTAAGTGATGGCTTGTGATAAGCCTGCGCCTTCAAGGAAGCGTCTGACTTTACGGCGTTTTGCCTGGTATGGCGTTAATCCGCCTGTAGTTCCCGCTGTCTCAGGAAGCGTAGACGGAATGTTATCGTAGCCGTACAGTCTTGCCGCTTCTTCGATTAAATCCTCTTCTATTGTAATGTCGCCGCGGCGTGATGGGACGGTCACAACGAGAAGTTCACCCGCTTCACCGACCGTAAAACCGAGACGTTTATAAATGCTGATCAGTTCTTCTTTACTGATCGTCAGGCCTAGAACGCTGCTCACTTTGTCAGCAGATACGTGAATGTTATTTGCTTCGATTGTCAGGTGATCTTCCTCAACTGTTCCTGCAAGCACCTCACCGCCGGCATACAGATGGATCAGCTGCGCAGCCCGTTCTGCTGCAAGACGTACGCGCGCCGGATCAATTCCTTTTTCAAATCTTACGCTTGATTCACTTCTCAAACCAAGGTCTTTGGAAGCCTTGCGAACCGTCTGCCCGTTGAAATACGCAGCCTCAAGCAAAATCGTTTTCGTATCTTCCTGAACCTCTGACTCTGCTCCTCCCATGACACCCGCAACGGCATGCGCTTTCGTTCCGTTTGTAATGACAAGGTGATCGGCGGACAGCTTACGTTCTTGATCATCAAGAGTTACGATCATTTCATTCTCAGCTGCTTTTCTTACTACGACTTCCTTAGAGCCAAATCTGTCATAATCAAACGCATGAAGCGGCTGTCCGTATTCCAACAGGACAAAATTTGTGATGTCAACGACGTTGTTGTGCGGACGAATGCCTGCATTCATCAGCTTTGTCTGCATCCAAAGCGGTGACGGAGCAATCGTGACATTTTTAATGATTTTTGCAGTGTATAGCGGGTTCGCTTCTTGATCTTCAATTTTGACTGAAATGTAATCAGACGCTTGTTCTGAAGCAGCCGGGTAATCCGTTTGCGGAAGCTTTACCTCAGTGTCTAAAATCGCGGCAACCTCGTAAGCAACACCAAGCATGTTCATGGCATCGGCGCGGTTTGGCGTTAAACCCAGCTCAAGAATCGCATCGTCAAGCTGTAAAGCCGCTAAGGCATCGCTTCCTGTTTCAGCGTCATTCGGGAATACGAAAATGCCTTCTGCATACTCCTTCGCCACAAGTTTGCTTTCAATACCAAGCTCCTGTAAGGAACAGATCATGCCGTTTGATTCTTCACCGCGAAGCTTAGCTTTTTTGATTTTGAAATTGCCCGGCAGCACCGCTCCGACTGTTGCAACCGCGACTTTTTGTCCTTTATCCACATTCGGCGCACCGCAAATGATTTGTACAGGGGCTTCAGCTCCAATATCCACAAGGCACTTATTCAGTTTATCAGCATTCGGATGCTGCTCGCGCTCCAGCACATGGCCGATGACAACGCCTTTGATGCCTTCTCCTTTGTATTCAATTCCTTCAACCTCAATACCGGCTCTTGTAATTTTTTCAGCAAGAACAGCCGGGTCCATGCCTTTTAAATCAACATAATCCTCTAACCATTTATAAGAAACAAACATCCTTGCATCCTCCTCTTACGCCTGTTTAAACTGCGAAATAAATCTGACATCGTTTGTATAGAAGTGGCGAATATCATCAATGCCGTATTTCAGCATCGCGATGCGCTCAACACCCATTCCGAATGCGAAGCCCTGATATTCCTTCGGATCAAAGCCAGCCATTTTAAGCACGTTCGGGTGAACCATGCCGGCGCCGAGGATTTCAATCCAGCCTGTTCCTTTACATACTGAGCAGCCGTTCCCACCGCATTTAAAGCATGTCACATCCACTTCTACTGAAGGCTCAGTAAACGGGAAGAAGCTTGGGCGGAGTCTGATCTCGCGGTCTTGCCCGAACATTTTTTTCGCAACGAGTTCAAGCGTTCCTTTTAAATCACTCATGCTGATGTTTTTGTCAACGACAAGCCCTTCAATTTGCATAAATTGGTGAGAGTGCGTCGCATCATCGTTATCACGGCGATATACTTTACCCGGGCAAATGATTTTAACGGGACCTTTGCCTTCATGCTTTTCCATCGTACGTGTTTGGACAGGAGAAGTTTGCGTTCTCATCAAAGTTTCCTCTGTGATGTAAAAGCTGTCCTGCATATCGCGCGCAGGGTGTTCTTTCGGAAGATTGAGCGATTCGAAGTTGTAGTAATCCGTTTCAACCTCTGGCCCTTCCTCGACTGTGTAGCCCATCCCGATAAATAAATCTTCAATTTCTTCAATGACAACAGTGAGCGGATGGCGGCCGCCGACTGCAACAGGGTTCCCCGGCAGCGTGACGTCAATTGTCTGCCCTGCAAGCTTCTGTTTCATTTCCTCTTCTTCAAGCTTCTCGTTTTTGTCAGCAATCGCATTGGCAATACGCTCCCTTACTTCGTTCGCGAGCGCCCCCATTTTTGGACGTTCCTCAGCAGAAAGCTTGCCCATTCCGCGCAGCACTTCTGTAATCGGCCCTTTTTTTCCGAGATATTGCACCCGAATATCATTGACAACCTTCAATGAGCTTGCCGCTTCTACTTGTTCTAAAGCTTCTTGTTCCAGCTGTTTTAGCTTTTCTTCCATTTTGCATCCTCCTTTTATGTAAACAAACCGTCATATGTCTTTGGAAAATAAAAAAAACCCGTCCCTTGTACAAGGGACGAGTTGTGGCCGCGGTACCACCCTTATTTCAGACAGACTGATGCTGTCGTCAGCTTCATTGACATAACGGAATCAGATTCCGGTTCACCTTTACGCGCATGTGCACGGTCCCGGCGACAACTCAAGAGGTGAAGCCAATTTCCGGCTGCGTTAAAAATGCTCTCAGTCAGCGGCATTTTCTCCCTGGAAAGCAGTTGATCAGAAATTGAGGTCCTCTGTCACGGTTTTTGAAATATTATGTTCTATTATAGAGAAATCCAACGCTTGGCGCAACACTATCCTCGCAAGTAATACACGAGGATGGCAGCCGCAACCGCAACGTTTAGTGATTCAGCCTGTCCGTAAAGCGGCACGTACAGGTTCAAATCCGTTTTTTCCAGCAATGCAGCATCCACCCCTGCACCTTCATTTCCTACAATGAGCGCAAAGGATTCAGACTGAGGGATCTCCTGGTAAGGCGCTCCGTTTTGCAACGCCGTGCCGTATACTTTTACGCCCTCTGCCTTCAATTCGTCCACATATGAAGGCAGGTTTCTTCTCACAACAGGAATATGGAAGTGAGATCCTTGAGCAGATCGCAGTGTTTTTCCGTTAAAGGCGTCCGCCGTGCCGTCACCGAGTACAACCGCATCCAAACCGGCCGCATCAGCCGTTCGAATCATTGTGCCAAGGTTTCCCGGATCTTGAACAGCGTCAATCAGCAGCACCTTGCGTGCTGTTGCCAGCTTTTCTTCAGGCATATGGCACACAGCGGCAATCTGCTGCGGCGTTTCGGTTTCAGTCACAGCTGAAAACGCATCTTCACTCAGCATATAGCACTGGATACCAGTCTCAAGATCTGAAGGAATCTTCGTTTCATCCTTTACAAGGATTTCTTTCACAATGCCCGGGCTTTTCAACGCCTCTTCAACGAGGTGTTCTCCCTCTATCAGAAATGTATTTGTTTTTGTTCGTTCTTTTTTTGTGTGAAGCTTTTTCCAATCCTTCACTTTTTGATTTTTTGCCGATTCTATTTGTTTCACTGTCTATGTGGCGCTCCTTTTTTTAACATGATGTTATTATATCGCAAGAACAGCACATAATAAACCAGGTGCAGGGTTAGAATATACGTATTACATTTTAGAAAAAGGAGCGTTTTACATGGATCTTAATTTACGTCATGCCGTCATCTCCAATGTCACCGGCAATAATCAGGAGCAGCTTGAGCATACAATCGTAGATGCGATTCAAAGCGGTGAAGAAAAAATGCTTCCAGGGCTCGGCGTTTTATTCGAAGTCATTTGGCAGCACGCATCCGAAAGTGAGAAAAACGAAATGCTGAAAACGCTTGAAGGCGGATTAAAACCCGCCGAATAAGACATGAAACCGGGTGACAGCGCCCGGTTTTTTTCTTATATAATAAAAATATGATGAGGGGGAACGCCATGTTTTTACAGCCGTTATTAGCGAAAAAAATTATTGCTGAAGTTAAAAAAATGTACGAACGTGAAGTCATTATTGTAAACACGGACGGTCTTATTATGGCAGGCACAAACGATGAGCGTGTCGGACAATTTCATGAGGGAGCGCTTATCTGTGCAAAAGAAAGACGCAGCGTGATTATTACAAAAGAAGATGAAACAAGGTTAAAAGGAGTGAAAGCAGGCATAAACCTCCCTGTATTTATTGACCATGATGTGATTGCCGTCTTCGGGCTGACAGGTGAGCCTGCAGAGATTCAGCCATTCGGAGAACTGCTTCGAAAAATGACAGAGCTGTTCATTAAGGAATCGCGGCACTTAGAGCAATCCCAGTGGCGTGAGAGAATGCTGGAGTCCTTTATGATCGATTGGCTGCAACTAAAGGAGTGGTCTCCCAGTTTTCTTGAGAAAGCTCAACTTCTTGGTGTTGACCTTTCCTCCCGGCGCCAAATGATTCTTATTCAGGGGTATGAGTGGTCACGTCATGATATTGAAAAAATGGCACGCATATGGAAATCATCGTACCCTGCGGATTTGTTCATCAGGTGGGGAAATGAACGGATTTTGATTAATCATGAAGTGCCGCAGCATGAACAAAGGGATCGGCTTTTACGGAAAATCCTTCACATTTGTTCGTTTGCCAATACCGCAAGCAGCCAATATACAGCAGCTGGCGCCGGAAGGGCTGTCGCAAGCTCCAGCCTGACAGAGTCATACGAGCAAGCGGAAAAAGCGCTGGCTGTCAGCCTTAAGCGAAAAACGCCCATATTTGAAGAGGATCTGAAGCTTGATATGTGTCTGACGGAGATCAGCCCGGGAACCCGAAACGAATTTCCGCAAAGAGTATTAGGAGAGGCGCTAGAGCATCAGGAACTTATAAATACGATACGGACTTTCTTTCATCACGATTTGTCTTTGAAACAAACCGCTGAAGACATGCATATACACATCAATACATTGCGTTATCGTCTGTCTAAGGCTGAACAGCTGACGGGTTTACGTTTTGACCGTACCGAGGACGTCGTCACGATGTACGTCGCACTCTATTTTTTAGATCAAGATACAAAATAGAGAGAGTTTCAGTTTCATTTTTTGTATGTTTCTCCATGGAAGGCTTTGCTTTTTTTCTTTTACAATAGATTGAAAGCGTTTTTTGACAGGGGGATGGGTGAAATGATCACCAAGGATGTAAAGGAACAGCTGATTCGGGTCTCCGGACCAGAAAACTTTGATGACTCGAATGCCGGCCGTCTCGTCTATTCATATGATGCGACGCCTCAGTATCAGTCTATGCCTGATGCCGTGATTGCTCCGAGGAATACTGATGAAGTAGCACGCATTTTAACAATTTGCAGCGAACATCGAGTGCCGATCGTTCCAAGAGGATCAGGGACAAACCTGTGCGGCGGCACGTGCCCGACTGAAGGCGGACTTGTGCTTCTCTTTAAGCACATGAACCGGATTCTTGAAATTGATGAAGAAAATTTAACTGCCACAGTTCAGCCGGGCGTTATTACGCTGGATATGATCAAGGCAGTTGAAAGCAAAGGTTTGTTTTATCCGCCCGATCCGAGTTCTATGAAAATCTCAACTATCGGCGGCAACATCAATGAAAACTCCGGCGGGCTCCGCGGATTAAAATACGGCGTCACCCGCGACTATGTTATTGGACTGGAGGTTGTGCTCGCAAATGGTGACATCATCCGCACCGGCGGAAAACTCGCAAAGGATGTGGCCGGATACGATCTCACACGTCTTTTTGTCGGCTCAGAAGGAACACTCGGCATTGTGACAGAGGCAATCGTCAAGCTCGTTCCAAAGCCTGAAACAAAAAAGACGCTGCTTGCCCTATATGAAAATATCGATGCCGCTGCTCAAACGGTATCAGACATCATTGCCGCAAAAATCATACCCGCCACGCTTGAATTTCTCGACCAGCCTACACTTTTGGTGATTGAGGATTATGCCAAAATCGGACTTCCGACAAGCGCAAAAGCAGTTTTGTTAATTGAACAAGACGGGCCATTTGAAACTGTTGAACGGGATATGGAAAAGATTGAGGCGATCTGCAAAAAAGGCGACGCCGTTTCCGTTCAGACCGCACAAACAGAGGAGGAAGCGTTTGCCCTGACTGAAGCCCGGCGTTCTGCACTTTCTGCCCTAGCCCGCCTCAAACCGACGACGATTTTAGAGGATGCGACCGTTCCTCGCTCAGAAATCGCCAATATGGTTAAAGCGATTAATGATATTGCTGCTAAATATGATATTTCCATCTGCACCTTTGGCCATGCGGGAGACGGGAACCTTCACCCGACATGCACGACAGACATAAGAAATAAGAATGAAATGGAACGTGTCGAACAGGCCTTTGCCGAGATTTTTGAGAAAGCGATTGAACTTGGCGGGACGATAACCGGAGAACACGGAGTCGGGGAAATGAAAGCGCCTTACTTGGAAATGAATCTGAAAAAAGAAGGCATTGATGCGATGAAAGCGTTGAAAGCGGCATTTGACCCCCGGAACATATTAAATCCCGGCAAAATGTTTGCGAAAGATGCGAGAAAACGTGTGGTGACGGAAAGATGACAACAGAAAAAGAAATGAAACAGATCCAAAATGAATTTAAAGAGCGTATGGATGAAGGCGAGTTATTAAATTGTATGCGCTGCGGCTTCTGTCTTCCTTCCTGTCCGACCTATATCGAATCGGGATTTCAGGAAACACACTCTCCGCGTGGGCGCATCGCCTTAATGAAAGCCGTAGCCGACGGTATGATTGAACCGGATGAAGATGTCGAACGGTCGCTGTCACTTTGCCTCGGCTGCCGCGCCTGTGAGCCTGTATGCCCGTCTGGCGTGAAATACGGGCAGCTGCTTGAGGAAGCCAGAGATATTATCCACCAAAATAAAAAACACTCGCTTGGTGAACGTGTCATGCGAAAGACGGCTTTTCACAAGCTGTTTCCGCATCAAAACCGCATGCGCTCAGCTGTAAGCCTTATCGGTTTGTATCAGCGTTCAGGACTGCAAACCGCTGTGCGAAAATCAGGCATGCTTCGGGTCCTGCCTGAGCATTTGCGGACGATGGAAGCTGTTCTTCCTGATGTTCCAAAAAGCAAAGACATGAAACATCGGCCGCGTTTCCTGCCGTCCATTGGTCCCATGAAAAAACGGGTCGCCTTTTTTTCGGGCTGCTTAATGGATACAATGTTTTTACCGACCAACAACGCCACATTGAAGCTTTTACAGCTGGCAGGCTGCGACATTGTCATTCCGCCTGAACAGACTTGCTGCGGAGCGCTTCATGGACACAGCGGTGAAAAAAACACAGGGAAAGAGCTCGCGAAACAAAATATCGCTGCTTTTGAAGCGTTAGACGTGGATGCTGTCATTACAAACGCAGGAGGATGCGGAGCCTTTCTCACTGAATATGATCATTTGCTGAAGGATGACCCTGAGTGGTCGGAACGGGCTGCTGCGTTTGTTCAGAAGCTGAAAGATTTTTCGTCCGTTTTGGTTGAGCTCGATTTCCATCAAACGGATCTAGCACTCGAGACACCTCAGGTCGTTACCTACCAAGATTCATGCCACCTAAGAAATGTAATGCATACGTCGCTTGAGCCCCGCCAGCTTCTTAAAAGCATCAAAGGGGCGGAATTCAAAGAAATGGAGAAAGCAGACAGCTGCTGCGGGTCAGCGGGAATTTACAACATCGTCGAAGCTGAAATGTCTATGAAAATACTGGACAGCAAAATGGCTGCCGTCAAAGCAACCGAAGCGATCCTCATTGTAACAGCAAATCCCGGCTGCCTGCTGCAGATGAAGCTCGGGATTGAACGCGAAGGACTAAGCGGTAAAGTCAGAGCCGTTCACCTGGCTGATTTGCTATTGGAAGCAGCCGGGCACAAAACATCATGAGAAAGCCCAAAACAGACATTGTTTTGGGCTTTTGTGCGTTATTCCATCGGACTGCAAATTTCGATATAATGTCCATCCGGATCAGCGATATAGGCGACCGTCTGCCCCCATGGTTTCACTTTTGGCTCCCCGATAATCGATACGCCTTGTTCTCTCATCCTTTTGATGACCGCTTCTACATTTTCAGTAACAAACCCGATTTCAAATGTGTTTGAAGCAGATGTATCCGGAATGTCCAGCGCCGTGATGTCTCTGGCGCTTTCCCGCGTATTAAGCGCCAATATCGTAGACCCTGTATCAAATTCGATATACGTTCCGTGTTCAGCACGAATCGGCAGTCCTAAAATATCCCGGTAAAAATGAATAGCCCGCTTGCTGTCCGATACGTATAGAATAAGATATTTCATTAATAGATTCATTGAAAACCCCCTCAACATTTTCAATAGTCCTTCTAGCCCGGTATAGACGCTTCCATCCTTAAGCTCGGATCTTTCCACATCTGCGCCCATTTTTTCACAGCCGCCACGATAATAATGAAGCCTAACACCAGCATGATGATAGATAATACGCCATTCAATACACTATATCCTGCTGCTTCAGGATTGAGATACACATTGCGCACCATCCAATAGCCCGCATAATTGACAGTGACATATAAATAGGCAAGCGGGATAAGGCAAGTCAGAATGTATCGGCGTTTATCAGCGATTTTCAGCACGATGGTCGCTCCGATAATCAGCCCCACTGAAGCCATCAGCTGATTAGAAACGCCGAACAGCGCCCAAATGGAACCGATATCTCCTGAATACAGCAAGTACCCCCACATCAAACAGGCAAGCGCGCTGGCAAATACAGAGCCCGGAATCCAGTCTGTTTTCTTCAGCGGCTTATACACCTCCCCGAAGAAATCCTGGATCAAATAACGGGCGACGCGTGTGCCGGCGTCAATCGCTGTTAAAATAAAGACCGCTTCAAACATAATGACAAATTGGAAAAAGTATGAGGCCAAATGGCTGAAAAACGGCATTCCGGTAAAAATATAAGTCATTCCCACCGCAAGTGTGACGGCTCCCCCTGTTCTTCCTTCTAAGTCCAAACCGATTTCCCTGCTCAATTCAGGCAAATGTACGACATTCATGCCAAGCGTACGGAAAACCTCAGGCGTGCTGTTAATCGCAAAGTAATCAGCAGGCTGTAAAGCGGTCGCTGCAATCAGCGCCATGATGCCGACAAGACACTCAACAAGCATTGCGCCAAACGCAACCGGCTTCATATCACTCCATTTATTCAGCATTTTCGGTGTCGTTCCTGAGCCGACAAAGGCATGGAACCCAGAGATCGCCCCGCAGGCGATGGTTATTGAGATGAACGGCCAGACAGGTCCTGCCAGCACCGGCCCGCCGCCTTTTACGAATTCTGTAAACGCAGGGAACGGAATGGACGGATTGACGACAAACACACCAACAATCAAAGCGATAAAAACACCGATTTTCATAAAGCTGCTTAAATAATCACGCGGAGCAAGAAGCAGCCAAACGGGAAGCGCAGCCGCAAAAAACGCATAAACAGGAAGCGCTATTGCAAGCGTTTTCGTATCTAGTGTTAAAAAGTCACCGAGCGCTGTAGTCTGTACCCATGGACCGATAAAGACTCCTGCCATTAAAAAGAGAAAGCCGACCGTTGAAGCGAGCTTTAAATTTCCCGTTTTCTTATAAAATAAGCCCACACCCATCGCAATCGGTATCGTAATCCCTACCGCAAATGTTCCCCATGGATTACGTTCAAGCGCATGCAAGACAACCATCGACAGGCCCGCCATTGTGATCGTGATGATAAACAGCATGGACAGTCCTGTACAAAATCCTGCAACAGGGCCAAGCTCATCCTTCGCCACTTCCGACAGCGATTTTCCGTTTTTGCGCATCGATGCAAACAACACCACAATATCATGGACGGCTCCCCCAATTACCGCCCCGATTAACAGCCACAATAATCCCGGCAAATAGCCAAACTGCGCCGCCAGAATTGGTCCAACCAGCGGCCCGGCCGCTGCGATCGCGGCAAAGTGGTGGCCGAACGAAACCCATTTATTTGTAGGCACATAGTCTTTCCCATCCTCAAGCGCATGAGCAGGTGTTGGCTTGTCATCATTCACTTTGAGAACCTTCACCATCATAAATGTTCCGTATAAACGATAGGCAATAGCCAAAATACACATTGATGCTATCACAATTGTAACCGCATTCATTTTCTCCCATCCCCTTTGCTGTTTTTCATAAATATATCATAATTTCATGGTGAAAAGCGGTCATTTTTTCCTATACAAAAAGCCGGCTTGAACGGGCCGGCTCGTGGCAGTTGAAAGACAAGCCGGAGAGAAATCTCCGGCTTAGCTTCTCTTATGACTGTTTTTTCAGGCGGATCACATTCCAGGAAAGCGGCGTGAAATGAGCAGTTAAGCCGTTTTCGCTGACAGACGATGTTCCGTTGGAATGCGGAACGACATTTTTTCTGTTATGCTGGTTTGTCGCTTTGATATCCTGATGCTCAAGTACGATGTGCTCTGCGATTTGGTAGGATTCAAAGCCTCTGAGCGAAATCTCCGTCTCCATCTGATCCTCAGCCTTGTTTACCGCAAAAATAGTGAGGGTTTCTTCCTCTTCAGAGTACACAACAGCAGCATCAACATATGGCACATCAGTGAAATCAGAACAGTCGTACTTCGGAGAAGAAATAAGCGGTTTCAGTGACTCGCCCCTTCCATAAACAGAAGCATGCATGTATGGATAGAAAATCGGCTGTCTCCATGCTTCTCCGCCTTTTTCCGTCATGATCGGCGCGATGACATTGACAAGCTGTGCAAGACACGCAATTTTCACACGGTCTGCGTGCTGCAGCATCGTAATGAGCAGAGAGCCGACTAATAAGGCATCTTCAAAATTGTAAATATCCTCTAAAATCGGACGCGCAGTGATCCACGGTTCGACTTTTTTATCAGCCTCATTTGAGTGATACCATACGTTCCATTCATCCAGAGATAGATTGATTGTTTTCTTGCTGCGTGTTTTTGCTTTTACATAGTCACAGGTCGCAGCGACTGATTTGATAAAATGATCCAAATCCATGGAACGGGCCAAGTAGTTTGGCAGATTGTTATCCCGGTTTCCGTAGTAAGTGTGAAGAGAAATATAGTCGACATGCTCATACGTATGCTCAAGCACCTTCGCTTCCCAATCGATAAAGGTCGGCATGCCGCTGTTTGAGCTGCCGCAGGCAACGAGTTCAATTGATGGGTCAACCCACTTCATGACCTTTGCTGTCTCTGCAGCAAGCCGTCCGTATTCATCAGCTGTTTTGTGGCCGATCTGCCACGGTCCATCCATTTCGTTTCCTAAGCACCATGTTTTGATGCCATACGGCTGTTCATAGCCATGCGATCTTCTTAAATCACTCCAGTAAGAGCCTTTCGGATGGTTGCAATATTCAACGAGATTACGAGCGGCATCTATGCCCCTTGTGCCAAGGTTGACGGCCATATTGACCTCAGTGTTCACCTTTTTTGCCCAAGATAAAAATTCATTTGTTCCCACTTCATTGGTTTCTGTCGTTTGCCATGCCAAGTCAAGCCGTCTTGGGCGGTTTTCGACTGGTCCGACACCGTCCTCCCAGTTGTATCCGGATAAAAAGTTTCCGCCCGGATAGCGGATGATGGGAACCTGTAATTCTTTGATCAGCGACTGGACATCTTTTCTAAATCCATCTTCATCCGCTTCAGGGTGATCAGGCTCGTATATGCCTTCATATACCGCACGACCCATATGTTCGATAAACGAGCCATAAATCCGTTTATCTACTTCACCGATTTTATATTCTTTGTCTACAATCATTCGCGCTTTTTTCATCACACGTTTCCTCCTTCATTAACCTTTGACTCCCCCTACCGTCAGGCCGGAGATAAAGTACTTTTGGAAAAACAAGAAAATGATAATCACCGGCAAAATCGCAAATACTGAGCCGGATATAAGCATGTCGTAATTATTTCCATAAGGGCTCAGCAAGCTGGACAGCCCTATTGGAAGCGTAAACATTTCTTTCGACCGAAGCACAATCAGCGGCCACAAGAAGTTGTTCCAGCTGTTTAAGGACTGAAGGATAATCATCGCACCGAAAGCCGGTTTCATCAGCGGTGCCATAATCCTGAAAAAGATGCCGAATTCCGTACAGCCGTCCATCCTTGCGGAGTCCAGCAGATCTCTTGGAAGGCCAAGAGCATATTGCCTGAAAAAGAAAACGGCAACAGGTGAAACGATAAACGGCAATATGACACCCGTATATGAATCGATCAAGTGCAGTCCGACCGTAAGCTTAAACAGAGGAAGCATCATCACTTCCAGCGGAACCATCATAATAATCAGCACAAGAACAAAGATGATATTTCTTCCCTTAAAATCATAAACCGCAAGCCCGTACCCGATCATCGAAGAAAAAAACAGAGTGAGCACGGTCGTAAAAAGTCCGAGTACAAGACTGTTAAAAAACCATTTGAAATAAATGCTGCCGCCATTAAACAGAAATGTGTAGTTATCAAAACTCATCACTTTTGGATCAATATCAAGATTCAGCCCCACACGCAAAAGCTCAGATGACGGCTTTAATGATCCTAAAAGCAAACAGAAAATAGGAAAAAGATACAATAGGCTCAGCATCATAAAAAACAGGGTCAGCGCAATTCTGTAAACGCTAAACTGAGGACTGTGCCGCAACATTTATCCCTCCCCCTTAAACGAGCCTGACAGCTTTAATGAAATCAGGCTGACAACAAGGATCACAATCAAAAGCACAATGCCGATGGCCGCTCCGTATCCCATTTCATTGTAGGCAAGTCCCTGCTGATACAAATATCCGACAAGCGTCAGACCAATATTACCCGGGGAATTATTCTGCCAAAGGACGTAGCTTTCCTCAAACATCCTGAAGCCGCCGATGATGCTGATGGTCAGCACATATACGGTTACAGGCTTGAGAAACGGCAGCGTGATGTGCAGAAATTTTTTCATTGTATTCGCGCCGTCTATATCAGCGGCTTCGTACAGCTCTTTCGGCACATTTTGCAAACCGGCTAAAAAGTAAAGGATGTTGATTCCCATCCATCTCCATGAAGCAAGCAGCACCATCAAAAACATGCCGGTATGTTCATTGTTCATCCAGTTCTGAGGTGAAAAGCCGAGTTTGAGTAGGATGGAATTGGCCAGAGACGTTTCCATTTCTCCGAAGATCAGCCGAAAAATGATCCCCGCGACAATGGTTGAGGTCAATGCCGGGATAAATAATGCTGATTTAAATATATTTCTAAATTTGACCAGCTTTGAATTCAGGAATATGGCCAGAAGCAATGGAACAGGAATCAGCACGATCAGCGTCCAAAAGGTGTATTCCAGCGTATTCCAAAGGGCGGTATAGAACGTCGGGTTGTTTAGCGCTGTATAATTAGACAATCCGACAAAGGACACCTCTCCCGGCAAAATTCTTTGGAAGCTCATGATGAAGACACTAATGATGGGGTATAGAAAAAATACGAGAAAGGATAAAACGAATGGCGCTGTAAACAGATAGGGCGCCGCTTTTTTTGAATAAAACAGATCTCGCCAGCCTGATTGTTTCGCAGCTGAAGGAACGGGATGAACCGTTCCCGTTTTCACAGGTTTCATGAGAACCTCCCCGCTTTCACTTTTTGAATGGGATTCTATTTCTGTTTCAGTTCACCTGCCGCTCTGTCCAAGGCTTGTTTAGGCGTTTTTTGCTGAGATTTAAGCGCGTCGAACAATACGCTTCTGTTGACAAGGTCTGAAGCCTTGGCAAAATCCTCATGTAAATAAATCGGATTGATTTCATCCTTGATATCGAGCAGCACAGAAAAAATGCCTGTTCCGTTTTGGAAGTAATCCGTGTATTTGTTTTTCTCTTTCAATTCCTTGGAGCTCCAAACATCCCAGCGAAGCGGGTCAAAGCCGAGTACGCTCCAGAGTTTTTTATTTCCTTCTTCAGAGCCCTTCGCAAAGGCCAAAAACTCTTTTGCTAACTCAACATGCTTGGATTGCTTCGGTACAACAGTTGCCGTACCGCCCAAACCTGCCGAGCGGTCGCCCCCCTCTTTCCATGCCGGGAGCGGTCTGATGGCAATCTTCCCTTTCAGATCAGGCATATAATCGATAAATCTTCCCATATACCAAATCGGCATGAGAACTGAAGCAGCTCCTCCTTGGTTCATAAAGCCGTAGTATTCTTCACTGTGATGCCCGCCGCCCGGCGCAGGAATCATCGTTTTATCATTGATCATGTCTTTTAAATATTGAAGTGTTTTTACGTTGGTGTCATTATTGAGGATCAGCTTGCCGTTTTTATCAAAATAGCCTGAGTTTTGCTGTGAAATCATAGATAAGAACGTTGCGGAATCATTTGTTTCCACCGTTCCCATCGGCTTCCCGGTCACTTTGCGCACTTTCTGTCCGGCTTTATGGTAATCATCCCATGTTTTAATATCGTCAGGATTGACGCCGGCTTTTTTCATCACATCCATGTTATAAAACATGACCGTTGTCCCTACATGTGTATCGAGTCCGTAAAGCTTTCCGTTTTTGCTGTACAATGTCAGCCGCGCCTCAACGAATTTATCGCGATCCTTTTCAATCAGCGGAGTCAAGTCGGCAAGCGGTATGTCAGAGCCCTTCAAAAAGTTTGAAAAACGGGCCAATTCGACATCTGCAATATCAGGAACGCCTTCTCCCGCTATTAGGGAGATAGATAAGTTATCGTGCATTTGTCCATATGGATAAACGACCGTATTCAGCTTAATTTTGCGGTCAGGATATTTTTTGTTCCATTCCTTCACCATTTCCACATAGAACTGCTCATGAAGCCCGTTAAATGTCCAAAAGGTCAGCTCGGTTTCACCCGACTTCCCGGATGATCTTTCTGCTGAACACCCAGCAATGACTAATGTCAGCAGCATCATGAGCACAAGAAAACAGACAGTCATTTTTTTCATCTGCGTTACCCCTTCCATTCGAGGTGCGGGCTATTCATATAGACCATGGTTGATCAGCGTTTTGTTTTCATTAATGATTCTTAATCCGGTGCAGCGGTCTCTTAAGGTGTGCGCATGTCTGAAGGCATTCTTGACGGAATCCTGCCCGACACCGATTTCGTCAAAATACGCAGGGCCTCCGGCTGATCTCAGCCAATCAGCCAGCACTTCTCCTTCCGGGAGAGTTTGATAAGCCGATTGGATGGCTTGCCGCTGGCTCGGTGAAAATTCGTTCAGCCCGTCATCCTGAGCGAGCTTTCTGTATGTGTCAGTTAATAAAACAGCTGCACAGCCCACCTTTGCCCCATGAAGAATCTGTGGCCGTTTTTTCTCCATTAATTCCATCTCAATCCAATGTGAAATATGATGCTCTCCGCCTGATGCCGGGCGGGAATGATCTAATGCCAGCATGACAAGCCCCGATACAAGTAAAGACTCCATCAAAACCCGTATGCCTGTTTCCGTTTTCATCGCAATGTCTTCTGTGTGTTCAATGCAGGCAGCAAGCGCCTCCTGAACGATCTTAGCTCCTGCAGGCGAATAAGGCTCACCGGCAAGATGCCGGGATATTTCCCAATCTGCTAAAGAGGTGATTTTACCGAGCATGTCACCAAAGCCAGCCGCCACCATTGACTGCGGTGCCGCTTTTAATAGATCCAGATTAGCGAACAGCGCAGATGGGGCCTTCGTTTGAATGGTTGTTTTCGTGCCGTATAAAATAATCGGCGCACCGGCTGATGTAAAACCGTCTACAGATGGAGCAGTCGGATAAGAAATAAACGGCAAATCTCTTTGAAACGCCGCAAAGCGGACGATATCATGAATCGTGCCCGAACCGACTGCGATCATGACATCCGTTGGTTGTTTCGTATGGATCAGCACATGAATGAGCGATCGTTCATCAGCTGTCACATCTCCGGCTTCATTTTCTGGAATGATCAGGCACTCGGCCTGAAATCCTTCTTGATTCAGCTGATTTTCCAGATCAATTCCTGCAATGCGGTGTGTATTCGCGTCGCAGACAAGGACAATATGTTTATTGTTTTTTTGTTTTACATAATTCAAAAGCGAATCAGCTGCTTGTTTACCGAGAACAATTTCTTCAACTTTTATAGGCAACGTCTTTTCTCCGGCGTGTTCAAAAGCACGCTGAACGTCAGCTGCGATACGATTCATATCAGAATCCCCTCCTCAGCCAATTTGGTTACATCCTTAATAGAATCCAGCACATAATCCGGCGTGTACAAACGCTGTTCACCCTGTTTCGCAGAACCAGTTAGCACTAAGGCGCTTATCATGCCATAAAGCTTCCCCATCGCAATGTCAGATTCAATGCTGTCTCCTATAATCATGCAATCATGTGCGGACAGCCCCATTGCTGTACAGGCAGCCTCCGCCATCAGCCATGACGGTTTTCCGACAACAAGTTCAGTCTTCGCTTGTGCGGAAGCCTCTATCGCCCCAATCATTCCAGCCACATCAATGGCATTTCCGTCTTCGTTCGGAAAAGAGCGGTCTTTGTTTGTAGCGATAATACGAGCGCCGCCGGCAGCCGCTTGAAAGGCTTGATTTAAATCTTCGTACGTGAGCGTTTCATGAAGGGAGATCACGAGCCAATCCGCTTCCTTCGGTTCGTTCGCGTTCTGCACACCGGCCACCCTCAGCTCGTCAACCAAGCCTTGCTCCCCAAGCACCCATACCTTTGAAAAACGATAATGTTTTTTCAGAAAAGCCGCTGTCACGCTTGATGACAGAACAATGTCGTTTACGTCCGTTTCAATCCCCGCGCCAAGAAGTTTTTTTCTGCACATGGCACGGGAGATATTCCCCCGGTTGCTTAAAAAGACGATTTTCTTTCCCATTCTCCTAAGCGTTTTGATCGCTTCTCTTGCTCCTTCGATCAACTCATTTCCTCTGAATACAGTACCGTCCAAGTCAATCAGAATGCCAGCCGGTGACACAGGCGTATCATGACTGGCCATAATACGCATTTGCTCCGTGTTTTCGATAAAAATGCTTTTCATGCAGGACTGTATTGATTGGGGTTACATCCTTGTTCAGCATAATGGAGTGATAGGCCATTTCGGCAACCGTTTCTAATACAACTGCGTTATGAATGGCATTTAAGGCGTCAGTGCCCCAGCAGAACGGTCCGTGATTATTCACGAGCACACCCGGCACCTGTTCGTAGTTATGATGCTGAAAGGTTTCCGCTATGACTTTTCCTGTATTCAGTTCGTAGTCATGAATGATTTCTTCATCGTACATTTCTCGAGTACATGGAATCGCACTGTCAAAATAATCAGCATGGGTCGTGCCTAACGGAGGGATGTCTCTGCCCGATTGCGCCCAGCTTGTCGCCCATTGAGAATGGGTATGGACAATTCCCCCGATATTCGGAAAGGCTTTATATAAATAAACATGGGTAGGTGTATCTGAAGAAGGCTTAAGCGAGCCTTCGACGACCTCTCCATCAAGGTTCAAAACAACCAAGTCATCGGCTGTCAGGTCGCTGTATTCGACTCCGCTAGGTTTGATGACAATTCTTTCTTTTTCACGGTCAATGCCGCTGACATTTCCCCACGTAAAGGTTACCAGCTGATGCTCTTGAAGCTTCAGGTTGGCAGCCAGCACTTCTTTTTTTAATGTTTCAAGCATGCTCCATCACCCTTTATCAATTCTTTTTGGCGGCAGATGAAAATTGAAGATTTTTGATCGTTTTCAGACGTTTCATGACATGGTTTTCTTTTCCGAAATAATGAACCAGCTCTTTATATTCAGCGTACAATTTTTCATAAACCGCGGCGTTTTCGGCATTTGGCGTATAAGTTATATCTTTCAGTTTTCCCATGTTCGCCGCTGCCTCTTTGATGTCATCGTAGCCGCCTTTTTCTTTGCCTGCTGCAAGCGCGCCGAAAATGGCAGATCCTAAGGCTGGGGCTTGCGGTGAACCAGAGATTTTAATGTCCATGTTTGTCACATCCGCATAAATCTGCATGACAAACGGGTTTTTCTCAGCTATTCCGCCCGCTGCGTATAGTTCCTCAATCGGAACACCGCTTTCTTTGAATGTTTCGATAATCATCCGGGTTCCGTAAGCTGTCGCTTCAACTAACGCTCTATAAATCTCTTCAGGCTTCGTCAGCAGTGTCATTCCAAGCAGCATCCCTGTTAAATCTGCATCAACAAGAGTTGAACGGTTTCCATTCCACCAATCTAAAGCAAGCAGGCCGCTTTCACCTGGCGCTTGATGGTTTGCTTTCTCACTCAGCAGCTCATGAACGCCAATGTTTTTTTCCTTTGCTTCCTCTTGATAAGCTGGCGGGACACATGTTTTCACAAACCAGTCAAAATGATCGCCGACACAGGACTGCCCGGCTTCATATCCCGCATAGCCCGGGAGAATTCCGTTGTCCACAACGCCGCACATACCTGGAACGATATGCACCTCTTCACCAAGAAGAACATGGCACGTTGAAGTTCCCATAATCATCAGCATTTTCCCTGGCTCTGTAATGCCGACCGCCGGTACGGAAACATGAGCGTCCACATTGGCAACCGCAACAGCCGTTCCCGGGAGAAGCCCTGTCAGCTTTGCCATTTTTTCAGTCAGACTGCCGGCTTTTTCTCCTACCGAATGAATAGAACCTGCCAATTTGTCCTTTGTAATCGTTTTCATTGAAGGGTTTAATTTCTCAAAGAAATCATCTGACGGATACCCCGCTTTTTCACTCCACATCGCTTTATACCCTGCGGTACAATTGCTTCGCTTGAGCGAGCCGCACAGCTGGTACACGATCCAGTCCGCAGCCTCGATGATCCGGTCAGCCGCTTCATAAATGTGAGGCGCTTCCTCGGCAATTTGCATGACCTTTGGAATCATCCATTCTGATGAAATTTTTCCTCCGTACCGCTGTAAAAAAGCCTCTCCTTCTTCTTCCGCGATTTGATTGAGCCGATCAGCATGTTTTTGGGCCGCATGATGCTTCCAGAGCTTCACATAGCTGTGCGGCTCCTCTTCATATTCAGGCAGCATGCATAACGGCTGCCCGCTGCTATCAATAGGAAGGATCGTACATGCCGTGAAATCAATTCCAATCCCGATAATGTCTTTCGGTTCAACGCCCGTCTGTTCGAGTAAAGACGGAATGGTTGTTTCCAAGACTTCGAGGTAATCAGCAGGGTGCTGCAGCGCCCAGTCGCGCGGCAGCTTTTGACCCGTTTTTGGAAGGACGGTATCAATGACAGCATGCCTGTATTCTTTTACAGCAGCTGCAAGTTCCTCCCCTGTTTGGACATGAACGAGCACCGCTCTTCCTGATAAAGTTCCAAAATCAACCCCTATTGTGTAAGCCATGTGACATCCCCCTCTACTTTTGAAGCCGGTAAAGCGCCTCGTTCCATTTTAACTCGTGTTTCAGTTTATGAATTGTCGTATCACGGGAGATGAGAACACTTTCGATCCCCGCCATTTCCGCCCAATCAAGCATTTGCTCCGCTGTCAGTTCATAAGACAGGCAGGTATGATGTGCACCGCCGGCTAAAATCCATGCCTCCGCTGCTGTTTTCAATGACGGCTCCGGCTTCCAGAGAACACGGGCAACCGGTAAATTCGGCATGTCTTTTTCAATTTCCTGGCCGTTGACTTCATTCAGCACAAGGCGGAAACGCCCGCCAATATCAACAATGCTAGCTTGAATGGCAGAACCGCTGATGCCGTTAAATACAAAACGCGCAGGGTCCTTTTTGCCGCCAATCGAAAGCGGATGAACCTCGATTTTCGGCTGATCCAAAGCGACAGTCGGACACACTTCAAGCATGTGAGAGCCCAGAATCATTTCATTTCCCGGTTCAAAATGGTACGTGTAATCTTCCATGAAGGAAGTTCTTTTTCCTTTAGCCATGATTTTCATCATCCGTACAAGGGCCGCTGTCTTCCAATCTCCTTCACCGGCAAACCCGTAGCCTTTCTCCATCAGTCGCTGAACGGCAAGTCCCGGCAGCTGTTTCATTCCGTGCAGCACTTCAAACGATGTCGTAAACGCTGTGTATCCGCCTTGCTCAAGAAAAGCGGTTAAGCCAAGTTCAATTTTCGCCTGTTCTTTAATGGACGCTACCTTTGCTTCGTCACGTTTTGTTTCCTCACTGATCACATATAGTCTGTCATACTCGGCATAAAGCGTGTCAACCTCGTCGTCCGTAATGCGATCCATCACTTCAACGAGATCCCCGATGCCATATCCGTCAACCTGCCAGCCAAATTGAATATGCGCTCCCACCTTGTCTCCGTCCGTTACCGCGACATGACGCATGTTATCTCCAAATCTGGCAACCTTAATATGTCTGCTTTCATTTAATGCAGCCGCCGTATCCATCCACTGGGACATTTCTTTTTTCACTTCTTCATCATCCCAATAGCCGGCAATGACTTTTCGGCTAAGCCCCATTCTCGAGTTGATGTAACCGTACTCTCGATCGCCATGCGCGGATTGGTTGCTGTTCATAAAATCCATGTCAATCGTATCCCACGGGATATCGCGATTATATTGGGTATGCAAATGCATAAGCGGTTTTTGATAAGAGGAAAGGCCTTCTATCCACATTTTTGCAGGGGAAAATGTGTGCATCCATGTAATGATGCCAGCACATGTCTCACTGTACTCCGCTTCTCTTAACAGCTCTCTAATGGTTTCCGGTGAAGTGACGACGGGCTTATGAGTGATTTTATATCTGGAAGAAACCCCGCTGAGCCCCTCACAAATGCTTTTAGCATGCTGATCTACGAGTTCCAGCGTCTCTTCCCCGTATAGGTGCTGGCTTCCTGTCACAAACCAGAATTCATAATCCTTTGTCTGAAGCATGTAAACTGCCCCTTTCTCATAAAATAAAACGCTTTCAAATACAAAAGATACGTACTAATGATAGAAAATAAACCTATAAATAAATATTTGTACGAACAATTTCATTATAGTAATTGACTATTATACTGTCAATCTTTTCTTTTAAAAAAAGCCGGGGGCAGAGCCCGGCTTTTTGATTCAATAGGACGGCCAGCCCGAGCTCCAATTCAAATCATTGATGAGAAGCTTCGGAATGCCGTTGTCATTGGCATCATAGGCATGGCGAACAAGAATGTTTCCGTTCACAATATCCTGGCCTCCAGGTCCTTTCCATTGGTCATTGCCCGAATCCAAAATGGTGCCTCCGCCTTCAAGCATGCTTTTTCCGCTTTTGTCAAGATAAGGGCCTGTAATGTTTTTGGATCTTCCGTAAGCAATTTTGTACGTACTGTTTACCCCATCACAGCATTTATCAAATGAAACCATTAAATAGTAATAGCCATTTTGATACGTAAGAGTAGGAGCTTCTAAGGCACCTCCATTATTCGGTCTAGCTGCAATCGAATAGAGCGAGCCTGTAGGCTTCATCGTACTCTTATCGAGCTTAGTCAGCTTAATGCCGCTCCAAAACGAACCGAATGCAAGCCACGGGTTGCCATCCTTGTCGAAAGTCAGCTCCGGATCAATGGCGTTATAATTATTTGAGCTTGTCGAACGAATCACCAAGCCCTCGTCCTTCCAGCTCCCCGAACTGATGCTTGTTGAAGATGCCAGGCCAATGGCAGATGTATTGCTTCCAAAAGAAGAAACGGAATAATACAGCCAGTACTTGCCGTTATAGTATTGGATGTCCGGCGCCCACTGGTTTTGGCCATAATTCGGCACATAATTGGACCACCACGATAGCGGTGTAGTGAAAACGGATTTTTGTACGGTCCAATTTTTAGCGTCTGAAGACTTCAAAACCCGCAGTCCCCGTTCTTCAGTAAGCCCTGTTCCGAGCGCATACCATGAGCTCCCCTCTTTAATCATAGTCGGGTCATGAAGCAGCTCATTGGATGCACCCCAAAACGCTGCCTCTGCGGGAGCAGCAGAAGTGAATATCAAACCTGCAGCCAGAGCGGCACTCGAAAAATGTAAGAAGCGTTTCCATGCTTTTTTCTTTTTCAATTTTGTTTAACCTCCTTTATATTAGAAAGCGCTTACAAATTAGATTGTTTATCCTCCCTTCCTGTCAAATCGAGCTGCGTATCGTATATCGTCATGTTCAGGAAATTTTCGGTATCCCCTTTATTGTAGTCACTATGCTGTAATTTGTACAGACAAAAAAATAGAATCCGCCTCAATAGGCGGATTCTTCCGTATCTTTTATTGGTACGTAATTTCGTCAACCGTTTTTCGGTCTAACTTCTTAATGACTTCTGTAATTAACTTTACCGCGTTTTCATAATCATCACGATGCAGCATGGCCGCGTGCGTATGAATGTAGCGGGTTGCAATGGTAATGGACAGCGCAGGAACGCCATTCGCCGTCAAATGGATGGCACCAGAATCAGTTCCGCCGCCGGCAATGGCATCAAATTGGTACGGAATGCCGGCTTCCTCCGCAGTGGCTACAACTGCATCGCGCAAACCTTTGTGAGAGACCATGGATGCATCGTAAACGATAATCTGCGGGCCTTTGCCCATTTTGCTCTGCGCTTCCTTCTCGGAAATGCCAGGCGTGTCTCCTGCTATCCCTACATCAACACCAAACGCAATATCAGGCTGAATGGTGTGTGCAGCCGTTTTCGCTCCCCTCAGCCCGACTTCCTCCTGCACGGTTCCGACGCCATACACTATATTTGGATGGTCTGTGTTTTGTAAGTTTCTTAACACATCAATTGCAATTGCACAGCCGATGCGGTTGTCCCAGGCCTTTGCGAGTAGGAATTTTTCATTGTTCATGACCGTAAATTCAAAATGCGGAACGATCATATCTCCCGGAAGTACCCCCCACTCCAAGGCTTCTTCCCGGCTTGAAGCTCCAATATCAATAAACATGTCTTTTATTTCCACTGATTTTTTTCTTGCTTCAGGAGACAAAATATGAGGCGGCTTAGATCCGATAACCCCAGTGATTTCTCCTTTTTTTGTGACAATGGTGACCCGCTGGGCAAGCATAACCTGAGCCCACCAGCCGCCAACGGTTTGAAAACGGATAAAGCCCTTATCTGTGATTTGTGTCACCATAAAGCCGACTTCATCCAAATGTCCGGCGATCATAATTTTCGGACCGTTTTCTGCACCAGTTTTTTTGGCAATTAAACTGCCCAGGCGATCTGTTGTCACCTCATCAGCAAATGGTTCTATGTATGATTTCATCACTTGCCTTACTTCTCTTTCATTGCCCGGTATGCCTTTTGCATCTGTTAAATCTTTCAGCATGGTCAATGTTTCATCTAATTTTGCCATGTTCCAAACCCTCCTTCATCAGTCCTGCATTCTTATTATACAAAACATAGCGCTAACCATACGACTATTTCACTTGAAAATCGGGTATATGTTTTTACAGCTTTCTTTTAGAAAAAGTGAAACCTTTTTCTATGCTTTTCGTATTACATCAGATCATCACCATAAGGGAGGTGCCTTCACACAATGTTTGTCATGGTTCTAAGGATTATTTTGCTTGCACTTTTTGCTTATTGTATTTATACCGTGGTCAAATATGTCGCGAATCCTAAGAGAAGGCTTAAGCTGGCCCAATCAAAAGAACATTTTTATATTATTGATGAACAAAACAATACCCGGAAGAATTTTCAGCTGACGTATAAAGGCGTGCTTTTTGAGGGAGAAAAGCATATTCCTTCCAAGGATCATCCGCTGTTTATTCACACGATCTTTGTCTGGACAGAATCTCCTGAGAAGCTGAAGCATTTCTCTGCAAAAGATTTTGAGAGCATTGAAGAAAAAGTGCTGGAACGATATCCAAATTGTAAGATTGACTGGGACCAGCCCATTAAACTCGCAAAAAAAGCAGAAGAGCGTTAAACGCTTTTCTGCTTTTTATAAATCAAACGGGCTGTAGTAAATAGCGATGAGAATCGCTTCAATTACCAGAAGAAGCGGTACTCCGTACTTAAAAGAAGCGTGTTTCGTTTTATGTCTGAAGGTTTGCATGCCAAGCCAGACACCGAGCGCTCCAAACACGATGGCTATCAGCCACAGCCGGTCTTCAGAAATTCTCCACTTGTGCTGCTGCGCTTTGCGTTTGTCAATGCCCATCACCCAAAAACCGCACAGATTAATCAACACCAAATAAGCAGCAATAATCATGTTGCCTCATCCTTTATATAGAAAAAGCCGCTCTGCTGGAGAGCGGCTCTATATGATTACTTGTTTAATTGAGCTTTAGCAGCATCAGCAAGCTGATTGAATGCAGTAAGATCGTTTACAGCAAGATCAGCAAGCATTTTACGGTTTACTTCGATACCAGAAAGCTTAAGACCGTGCATTAAACGGCTGTAAGAAAGGCCGTTCATGCGAGCAGCTGCGTTGATACGAGTGATCCAAAGTTTACGGAAATCACGTTTTTTCTGACGACGGTCACGGAAAGCATAGTTTCCAGATTTCATGACCTGCTGGTTAGCTACTTTGTATAATGTATGTTTTGAACCGAAATAACCTTTTGCTAATTTAAGAACCTTTTTACGACGCTTACGTGTAACAGTTCCGCCTTTTACTCTTGGCATTGAATTTCCCTCCTAATTGTTCCTTATCCGATTACTTGATGTTAGCAAGCATTTGTTTGATACGTTTGAAGTCTCCTGCGCTTACAACAGCACTCTTGCGAAGCTTACGCTTTTGCTTTTGAGATTTGTTGGCGAATAAGTGACTTGTGTACGCGTGAGAACGTTTTAACTTCCCAGAACCTGTCTTTTTAAAACGTTTAGCAGATCCGCGGTGAGTTTTCATTTTTGGCATGGGATTTCCTCCTTATTGCTTTTCGTTTTTCGGTGCGAGCATTAAGAACATGCTGCGGCCGTCCATTTTTGGTTTTGTTTCGACTGTCGCAACCTCAGCACATGCTTCGGAGAAACGGTCTAATACACGCTGACCGATTTCTTTATGAGTGATTGCGCGTCCTTTAAAGCGGATAGAAGCTTTCACTTTATCGCCTTTTTCAAGGAATTTAATCGCATTGCGCAATTTCGTGTTAAAGTCATGCTCATCGATTGTCGGACTTAACCGAACTTCTTTTAAGTTAATGATTTTTTGATTCTTGCGTGCTTCTTTTTCCTTTTTCTGCTGCTCAAATCGGAACTTACCGTAGTCCATGATTCGGCAGACAGGCGGTTTTGCATTCGCTGCAACTAACACAAGGTCAAGATTTGCGCGGCCGGCGATTTCAAGTGCTTCCTGACGGGACTTGATTCCAAGCTGGTCGCCATTTTGTCCGATTAAACGGACCTCACGTGCACGGATACCCTCATTAACCAATTGATCTTTGCTAATAATGAGCCACCTCCATAGTTTCTTCGAATTGATTCACAACTCATTTTGAATGCATTTTGCAGGCAAACAAAAAGTGTGGGCATTATAAAACACCCACACTACGAACATCTGTATCAATAAAAATGTACGGTCAACCTGCCAACTACATGCATGTGTCAATCAGGTGAGAAGCGGGTGCTTCTGCTTGTGATTTATATTCAATTCAATAACTATTCTACACAATACCGGATCTTTAGTCAAGGACGACTTATCCGGAACAACTTTTACATTGTAACATGGGTTTTCTATGAGCGCAAGAGAGAAAAAGAAAATCTTTCATCCCCACCCAGAATGCAAAGAACCAACAATTCCCCCCTTATTTCGCAATTTACAACAAAACCACCGACAGGAAGAAATGTAAAACAAAGTTAATCTCTGACCGATATAAGAAGCAGAAGGGAGCCTGACACATGAACAAACTGATACAGCTTGCTTTATTTTTCACATTGATATTAACCGGTTGCTCGAATAGCAGCACATCTTCCGAATCAAAAGTCGAAACTGTTAAGACAACTGCAGCATTTCCTCAAAAGGGGCTGGAGAAAGAGCTAAAAAAACTAAAACCCGTTTCATTGGACATGAAGTTCGAGAGTCCACTTGCTACTGAGTTAGGAAAGCGGAAGGCAAAAGAAGAAGCTGAAAAGCAAAGACAAATCGCCGCAGAGAAAAAGCTTGAAAAAGAGCGGGAGGCGAAACGAAAGAAACAGCAGGAGGAAAAAGCAGAGAGACAGCGATTAGCAGAGCAGCAGGCGGCAGAGAATCAGCGATTAGCGGAAGCAAAAAGACAAGCTGAACTTGAAAGACAGCGGCAGGCAGCAATCCAAAAAGAGCAGAAAGCGAACGCTGAGAAAAAGCGGCAATCACAGGCACAACGGCAGCAGACCGAGGCACCCTCATCTAATAGTAAAAATCCACCATCTCCCTCGAGTCAGACAGATAAAACCATTCAACAGCCAGCTTCAGAGCTTCCTGATGACGATGGTTATGGTTATGAAGAACGAAAAAAGTGGCATGACGATCAAGTAGAATGGGGCATTAAACAAGGGTATATCGATCCCGAAGACGCACCATAAAATAAAAAAAGCCAAGGCATTCAGCCTTGGCTTATCCTCCGATCAGCTGCACGAACACAGGGATGACCAGAACCGTTACCACTCCTACTACGACAACAGCAATACTTGCCATCGCAGCTTCAACTTCTCCCATCTCAATCCCGACCGCTACACCAAGTGCATGTCCGGATGTTCCAAGAGCCAATCCTTTAGAAATCGGATTTTTCACTTTAAACACCTTCAAGAACAATGCTCCGAGCGCATATACGATGACAGCGTTAAAGATGACCGCAAAGGCTGTGATGTCGCTGATGCCCCCGATGCCTTTTGATAAAGGAAGCGCAATTGCCGTTGTAGCCGCCTGCGGAAGCATGCTTTTCATTACGGCCGAATCGAGATGAATGCCTTTAGCAAGCAAATAAACAATCGTGACAGAGCAGATAGAGCCGGCAATAATGGAGGCCATGATTTGCCACCAGTATTTTTTAAGCTTATCTCTTTGTTTGTACAAAGGAATTGCAAATGCGATCGTTGCCGGTTCAAGGAAAAACTTAATGATCTCTCCCCCGTTATTATAATCCGCGTAGGAAAAACCGCCGATTTTTAAAAATGCGATCCCCAGCACCATGGCAACAAACAAAGGAGTGAAAAGGAAGAAGCCTTTCGTTTTCTTAAATAAAAAGGTGCCGATGCCGAATGCAGCAAGTGATACGACAATCCCAAAATAAGGACTCATTGTGCTTTCCATGTGAAGAACCTCCTGTTTCCCTTAATGGTGAACGAGTTCGTTATTGTTCTGCGGGCTTTGCACTGTTTTTGTTTTCATGTCCGCTGCGGTTTTGCGTTTTCCGCTCAGCGACAGAATCAGCTGAGAAAACAATCCCGTAGCCCCCAGCAGAATAATCGTTGCGAGCAGAATGACAAGAACAATTTGCAGGCCGTATTGCTGCATCACACCAAGCGAATTCATAACAGATATACCTGACGGAACAAATAAAAATCCGATCAGAGAGGTTAAAGACGTTCCGAGCGTTTCCACTTGTTCCAGTTTAATGACTTTCAAACATAATAGGAGAAATAATAAGACCAACCCTACAACCGATGCCGGGATAGGTATTGGGACAATAGCGGCAATCATATTTGAAACCAGCATAATGACGGCAAAAATAAATGCTTGTGTTAAAAACCCGTACACTTTTTTAGCACTCATTTTCTTCACCTCTTTCTCTTTGGTACCCTCATTATAAATAAGAATCCCCTGTTATAAAGCGCTTACAAGATAACATGCCGAATAGCGTGTCTGAGTTGCAGAATCAAATGGCTGAAATGCAAAAAGCCGCCCATCAAATATGGAGCAGCTTTTTCAATTCCTTCGCATATGTCCGGCTGACCGGTATTTTCGATCCGTCTTTCATGATCAGATTATACGTTGAATTAAACCATGGCTGAATTTCTTTAATATATTCGGTATTCACGACAAAGCTCCGATGGACGCGGATAAAATCAGAATCCGGCAGCTTTTTCTCAATCACAACGAGTGTATCGCTGACCGTATAAGAATGATCGAAGGTTTTTACATTGACATGACCATCTTCTGTTCCGGCATAGATAATGTCCTTCGTATCCACAATCACAATCGATTCCCCCACAGATAGCGCGAGCTTGTGCTGGCCCGCATGGCTGTTTTGCTCTATTTCTACAATATCCCGATTGACTTTTTTATATTTTTTCAGCGTTTGCTGAATTCTTTCTTCATCGAAAGGCTTGGTTAAATAATCAAGAGCGTCCACCTCAAACGCTTTGAGCGCATACTGGTCATACGCTGTCGCAAACACAACAGCAGGAGGATGCTTCATTTTCTTCAATCGCTTTGCGATATCAAAACCGTTTTCTCCGGATAAATCAACGTCTAGAAACAGCAAATCAGGTTTTTGATCCATCATTTGGTCAAAAGCGGATTCGATATTTTCCGCTTCATTGATTTCCATTTCCTCATTGGTCCGCTTAAGCAAGTAAGCCAGTTCATCTCTTGCCAGCATCTCATCATCAACTATTAACACCCTGAGCATGTTCTTCTCCCTCTTTCATCTGTTGCATTGGCACTTGAAAGGAAACCTCTGTCCCTTTATGAACCTCACTGCTGATATGCAGTGCAGCCTGCTGTCCGAATAAACCGATCAGCCGCTGATTTAGGTTATAAAGCGCTGTACCGGTTCCCTCCTTAGACGGAAACGGTTTCTTTCCCAGTTCCGGCAAGACGTCCGGCGGAATTCCGCGTCCGTTATCCGCCACCTTCATATAGACGGATGCATCATCAGATAAGACACAGACTGTAACCTTGCATATGTCTTGTTTTTTCGGAAACGCGTGCCGAAGCGCGTTCTCGACAAGCACCTGCAAAACAAACGGAGGGATTTCAATCTGCTCCAGTCTTGTGTCGATCTTAAGCTCAATTTTATATTTCCCGGGAAAACGCGCCTGTTCTAATGACAAATAGGCGTTAAGATGGTTCAGCTCCTTTGAGAGCGGAATCAGCAGCTGTCTCGCTCCTTGAAGGTTTGAACGAAAATAAACACTGAGCTGCAATAGGAGCTTACGGGTTTTTTCAACATCTGTACGGCATAGCGCAGAAATCGTGTTGATCGCATTAAATAAAAAATGCGGATTCACCTGTGCTTGAAGCGCTTTAATTTCAGCATCCTTGAGAAGTTTGCTTTGCAGCTCTGCTTCCCCAAGCTCAAGCTGTGTCGAAAACAGCATGGCCAGCCCCTCGGCAAGTTCCTCCTCTACCTGACTCAGGCCTGCCGGGCTTTTAAAGTACATTTTCAAGGTGCCGATTGTATTGCCGTTCGATGTCAGCGGCAGAACAATTGCAGCGTGCAAAGGGCATTCAGCATGCGTGCATTCAATCTCTTCCTGCGAAATCGCCTTCATAATATGCCCTGTTTTAATCACCTTTTTGGACAGGCCGGTGATCAAACTTTTCGATGGGATGTGGTGATCCATTCCCGCACCGACATGCGCAAGGATCTTTTCTTTATCAGTGAGAGACACCGCATCTGTTCCTGTCAGCTTATGGATAATAGCCGCTACACTTTTACAGGAGTTTTCATTTAATCCTTGGCGAAAAAATGGAAGTGTCTGATCAGCAATCGTCAGCACTCGATGCGTTTCGAGAGCTCTTGCCTGTTCTTCCTTGCGAATGATCGCTTGAATAATAGACAGAAAAATAAAACTGCCTGTTCCATTGATGAGTATCATCGGAATTCCGATCATGCTGACAAGCTCCCAAGCGTCACTGAACGGCTTTGCCATCAGCAAAATAATGATCATTTGCAGTGACTCCATGCCGATTCCCACAAGAGCGGCGATACGCGGTGTCGGCATTCGATATCGCTTCGTAAAATACCGGCCGATCAAGCCTGCAAGAACACCCGCTAAAATAGATGATACGGCACAGCTTAAAGCCGTGCTGCCACCGAGTGAAAAACGATGCAGGCCCGACAGTATGCCGATCCCAGCCCCTACAAACGGACCTCCGAGAAGGCCCCCGATTTCCACGCCCAAAATACGGGTATTCGCGATAGAGCCCGATGGATCTATCGTAAACACCCAGTCATTGTTTACAATCATATTTCTTTGAATTTCGATGCCTGTATAATTGCTGATGATGCTGAAAAGAGAAAAAATTGAAATTAAAATCGCTTTTCCTTTATAGCCGTCCTGATTCTGAAGAGCTTGTCTGAAAAGTTTCGTATGGGCGAGAATAAACCCTAATATAACAATAATCCCCACTCTCTCCAGCATCATAATCATTAAATGAATCATTCATGTCACCTGTTCTTTCCGTTTTCATTCTAGCATGTTTTCGTTTTACGGCTGACTGTTTTTTTAAAATCGTCTGAAAACATATTTCACAAGGCTTTTATCTATTGTAAAATAAAACATGAGCCTTTTGGCAGAAAGATTTGAATCTGAAGCAGAGGAGAAGATCATGAAAGCCGTATTTTTTGATTTAGATGATACACTACTTTGGGACGAAAAAAGCGTCAGAACAACATTTGCAGAAACTTGCTTACAGGCGGAGAAAAAATATGGCCTTGACCCTGAGGAATTCGAAGCAGCTGTTCGCGAAGCGGCGAGAGAATTGTACATGTCATATGAGACGTATCCATATACAGTGATGATCGGCATTAACCCGTTTGAAGGACTGTGGTCCAATTTCTCAGAGCCAATCAGTGAAGGCTTTCAAAAGCTGAACAAGATTGTGCCGGAGTACAGAAGAAATGCATGGACAAACGGACTGAAAGCGCTTGGGATCGATGATCCTGCATATGGCGAATACTTGGGAGAGTTTTTTGCGGCAGAGCGCAGAAAACGCCCGTTTGTATATGATGAAACTTTTGCTGTACTCGATCAATTAAAAGGCAAGTATGAATTATTGCTTTTGACAAATGGCGATCCGAGTCTGCAAAAGGAGAAGCTTGCCGGCGTACCTGAGCTCGCTCCTTACTTCAATGAAATCGTCATCTCGGGCGCATTCGGCAAGGGCAAGCCGGATGTTTCAATTTTTGAACACTGCCTTAAGCTGATGAATATTGAAAAAGACGATGCCATCATGGTCGGCGATAATTTGAATACTGATATTTTAGGCGCTTCAAGAGCCGGAATCAAAACCGTTTGGATCAACCGGACTGATAAGAAAAACGAAACTGACGTAACGCCTGATTACATCATCAGCAGCCTTCATGATTTGTTTCCTATATTAGAGAAATAAAAAAGCATGATCTCTTCAAACGAGATCATGCTTTTTATTTTATTTTTTCGCTTCAGCTACTGCCTTTTTCACAAACTCATCAAGTGAAATGGTTTCAGAGTTCTGTTCTCCGTATTTACGCACGTTTACCGCTCCGTTTTCTGCTTCTTGGTCACCGACCACCAGCATGTACGGGATTTTTTGCATTTGCGCTTCACGGATTTTGTAGCCGATTTTTTCATCGCGGCTGTCGACTTCAACACGCAGGCCTTCACGTTGCAGGCGTTCCTGCACTTTTTTCGCGTAGTCTAAATGCACAGCCGGAGAAACCGGGATGACTTGGAACTGAACCGGTGCAAGCCATGTCGGCAGCGCGCCTTTGTGTTCTTCGATTAAGAAGGCAACAAAGCGTTCCATTGTTGAAACGACACCTCTGTGAATGACAACCGGACGGTGCTGCTTGCCGTCCTCACCGATGTATGTCAGGTCGAAACGTTCCGGCAATAAGAAATCAAGCTGAACCGTAGACAGTGTTTCTTCTTTTCCAATCGCAGTTTTCACCTGAACATCAAGTTTAGGGCCGTAGAATGCCGCTTCACCTTCTGCTTCGTAATAGTCGTGGCCGATTTCGTCCATTGCCTCTTTCAGCATGGATTGCGCTTTGTTCCACATTTCATCGTCATCAAAATATTTCTCTGTATCTTCCGGATCGCGGTAAGACAGACGGAATGTGTAATCACTTAAACCGAAGTCTTCATAAACATCCTGAATTAAACGGACTGTACGGATAAACTCATCCTTAATTTGATCCGGGCGCACAAAGATGTGTGCATCATTTAACGTCATTCCGCGTACCCGTTGAAGCCCTGACAGCGCACCTGACATTTCATAGCGGTGCATCGTTCCAAGCTCTGCAATACGAATCGGAAGCTCGCGGTAACTGTGAATGTCTTGTTTGTAAATCATCATATGGTGCGGACAGTTCATCGGACGCAATACAAGTGTTTCATTGTCCATTTCCATCGGAGGGAACATGCCTTCCTGATAATGATCCCAGTGTCCTGATGTTTCATACAGCTCTTTGCTGCCTAGCACAGGTGTGTATACGTGCTCATAGCCGAGGCTGATTTCTTTATCAACAATGTAGCGCTCGATGACGCGGCGGATTGTCGCGCCTTTTGGCAGCCAAAGCGGCAGGCCTTGTCCGACTTTTTGAGAGTTCGCAAACAGCTTTAATTCTTTGCCGAGCTTTCTGTGGTCGCGTTCTTTCGCTTCTTCTAGCATACGAAGATGCTCTTCAAGATCAGCTTTTTTGAAGAAAGCTGTGCCATATACGCGCTGAAGCATTTGGTTTTTGCTGTCACCGCGCCAGTATGCGCCTGCAAGGCTTAACAGCTTAAATTCTTTGATTTTTCCGGTTGAAGGAACGTGGACGCCGCGGCACAGGTCAAAGAATTCGCCTTGCTCATAGATCGAAACGGTTTCTCCTTCAGGAATCGCATCCAATAGTTCAAGCTTCAGGTCGTCGCCGATTTCCGCAAAACGGGCTTTCGCTTCTTCACGGCTGACTTCTTTTCGAACGATCGGAAGGTTCGCATTAACGATTTTTTTCATTTCTTTCTCGATTTTCGGCAGATCCTCCGGTGTAATCGCTTCGTCCATTTCTACATCGTAGTAAAACCCGTTTTCGATAACCGGACCGACGCCGAATTTAACATCCTTGTAGATGCGTTTAATCGCTTGAGCCAGCAAGTGAGCCGTACTGTGGCGCATAATTTGAAGACCTTCTTCTGAGCCTTCTGTAATGATTTCCACTGTACCGTCTTCATTGATCGGCGTTCTCAAATCGATTTCTTTTCCGTTCAGTTTTCCGGCTAATGATTTTTTCTTTAATCCCGGACTGATGGATGCCGCGATATCTTCTGTTGTTGTTCCTTTCGCAAACTCCTTGACTGCTCCATCAGGAAATGTGATTTTTACCATATCTGACATCTTTGTCACTCCTTTTTTTGCATATAAAAACCCCGCCCCCTATGAAAGGGACGAGGTTGAATAAACGGAATCGTGGTTCCACCCTTTTTTCCGCAAAGCCAATACGGCACCTGCGGCTCTAAGCTCTGTAACGGGAGTTCCCGTCAGCCATTACTGTTCCTTTTCAAGAGGTTCACAGCTGAAGTTCAAAGGCGGTAAAGCGAATGGTCCTTAGCTGGGAAGCTTGCAGCCAGGGCTTCCCTCTCTTTGAGCCGGTATCATTCCTTCGTGTCCTTATCAATACGTGTGTCTTTCTTAATCTCCTATGTATTATAAATTGTTCAATCCAAAAAATCAACACGATCGCGTTTCCTTTTTTTAAACCGACAGCCTTATATAGACAGGCTGCCGGCCCTCATCCTTCCGAGTGCTTCACCGGTATTTCTGCATCTGTAAAAGCATGCAGCGGGAGCATTTCCACTCTCTCTTGAAATACGTTTTGAATGGTCCTTGCCATCATGTGCTCGGGCTGGTCGGTATAAAGCACGACTTCATCAGGCGCAATGGAAATCAGCGGCGCGAGCAAATGAGAATCAATATACATAGGATGATCCCGGACAAATCTTCTGTCTATGTATTTCATTTTTTCCCGTTCCGGCACATAGCGCAGCTCCCATAATGTAAAGGAACCATCATGGACAATATGCACTTTTTTGATTCGCGGCTGTTTGGCGTTCACATAGTCTCTGAGTGTTTGAATAAAGTTTTGATATTCCTGTTCCATCTTATATTCATCAATCGCTGCTTCTGTAATATCTCTCAGCTGCTTATAGTATGATCCAAGTCGGAAGGTCTGAAAGGAGCGAATGTAAAATACTCCTTCCTCTAAACAGATCGTTTGGAGTTCATCCAAAATAGATTGTTTCCGTGAAAGCTTCAGCGGCTCAAACGGAAGATCGTCTGCTTCACCTTCAATAATACTGTGTGCGAGCTGAAGGATTTGCTGCTGTTCATCCTGGTCCGTGAAACAATAAGTTTCCTCAATCAATGACAGCATATGCTCGTCTTCTTTGCATTCCAAAAAAAATTTGACCAGAATCGGCTCCATAAAACGCTGAATAGGAAAAGCCGGATTCGCTTTTTCAATCCCGATTTTTCGTATGCCTTCACGGACAATGATATTGTTCCGATCGTCCGAATGCTGAATGAGATGTAAAAAAGCGGCTGCATCATGGTCATCTTCAAAGATTATTTCAAGCATGTTTGTCCCCCCTTACGGCATCTGTTACAAGTATATGGGGGATGTTTTTAAAATAGACGTAAAGGTCATTGGCAAATCTTAATTTGATTCTTGGAACAAGTTTTGCATTTTCTTTCTGAGGATGAATGGCAGCGAGATAAACACGATATACAGAGCTAGGACAAGAAAGAAAGCGGGCAGATTGCCAGCCAAAAAGCTCGCACCCAGCACATTAAGCGCAATCGTCCCAGGAATGATACCCACAGCCGTCGCCGCAAAATACGGCAGCGCTTTGACATTGGAAAGGCCTGCCGCATAGCTGACGAAATCAAAATTGATCGGCAGGATTCTCAAAAAAAAGATATAGAAAAATCCGTTATCCTCCATTTGCTTCTGTATGGCTTCAAGCCTTTCGTAATGCCCGTTCTTTTTCGCCGAAAACAAACCGGCCGCAAAAAACGAAACAGCTGAAGCGCACATCGAACCGAATAACGTATAAAGCGTGCCGAGAAGCGGGCCAAACGCAAGTCCGCCAGCTATTGAAATAACAGACACCGGAAATAAAACAAGTGGCCTGACGATGGATATCCCGATAAACATCAGAGGTGCAAAGACTCCGAACGACAATACCCATACCCTGATTTCTTTCGGCGATACATTCAAATACGTTTTATTTCCCCAATAGAGTAAACCAGCACCTGCAAGCATTGCCAGCCATTTGACAGCGGTTTTTCGTTTCATACCCTCAGTTCCTTCCCCTTTGAACCACAGCAATTATGGATGTCGGCGGTTTTCTCCGTCAAGGCGGATCGGAGCAGCCAAATATAATATCCGCTCCATTAATCTTGCAGCTTTTACTTCTTCTTTTTCTCCCCTCTGCGAATACGTAAAATGATGCTTCAGCTCGTCAGGTGAGAAATTAGAAGAAAAGAACGTTGGCAGCTGCTGGGACATTCTGTGCTGAAGCACCGTTCCGATGACTTCATCCCTTACCCAGCTTGTCATTGATTCTGCTCCGATGTCATCAAGCATCAATACGGGTGTGGTCTTTACCATATTGAGCTTCTCTTCCAATGTCTGGTCTTGCAGCGAATTTTTAAGCTCTCTCACAAATTCAGGCACATAGACAATCATGGAGGAGTACTCTTTTTCCGCCAGCTCATTGGCAATTGCAGCGAGCATAAACGTTTTTCCTACCCCAAATTTCCCGTATAAATATAATCCTTTCCCTTTTCCCGTCTCATTATAGCTTTTCAGGAAGTCTGTAACATGCTGAAACATCGCGAGCCTGCTCGGGTCACTGATATCAACTTGTTGGAACGTCGCTCCGAGAAGATCCTGCTGGATATACATGCTTTTCATAAGAGACTTTTGTTTCTTCTGCTGGTCGAGCTTCCGTTTGACTGGACATTCATAATACTCGATATCAATAGACCGCCCATTGACAACAAGTTTCGGATGGTAGCCCTCCAACAAATTGTTGCAGTTTTCATCTTCCGAACAATAGGAGCAATTCTTGCTTTGTTCAATATATTCATAAAGCTTATTTAAGCTCTTTTCGATCATTTTTTGGTCAATCACTTCTTCGTTTTCCTTCAAAAATGCTTGAACATCTTGATCTTTCATGACTTTTTCCTTCATTTGTTCAAGACGTTTTTGGAAATCCGGCCTGCCGGTTACGCCCTGCAGGGAACGGCCGATTGGTTCCATCTATTCCTTCACCCCGCATCTCTGTCTTTAATAGGCAGAGTATTTTTTCAGTTTTTGCATTTCTTCCATCATCTTTTTCTTCTGTTCTTCCAAATCCTGCGGATGCAGCTTCTGCTGTCCGGATTCTGAGTCAGACGCTGTTTCCTTTTCTGTCATCCAATCAGGAAGCTTTTCTTCACGAATCACTTTTTGGTTTCGTTTCGAAGACTTTGTTTTTCCTTCAGCCCATTCAAGATACTGGCGGTTTTCTTCTATTGCGAGCTTCATCGCTTCCCTGACCGTTTTTACCTTTTTGCGTGCCCAATGCGAAGCGATTTTTTGGATATAGTTTTTCGACAGCTTCATGTCGGTTTTCAGCATGACATAATAAATTAACACATTTGTGACGCCTGGCTCGAGCTTCTGTTCGAACATAATTTCTTCTATGATCTTCAGATCAGCTTTTGACGGCTCTGTTCCGTCAGCAATGTCCTGCAGAAGCTTCTTCGGGGAAATCGTCTCCAGCAATGCGATCAGCTTCCCATCCAGAGAATCCTCTTCTGCCGGTTTTTCGCCTTCACGCAGATGCACCGGCTGTGTTTTTTCCACCAAATCGGGCAGCTGTCCGTTTCTTTCAATTTGATACCAGTCGCTCGCCGCTTTTCTTAATGCCTCCGTCGTAATGACGTCACGCTCATCAATTGCGCTCATTACAACATTTTGCATTTGCAAAGGGTCAATTCCGTACAGATAAGAAAGCTTTTTGATTGTGTCCCGCACCTGCTGGGTCATCGCTTTTCTCGGTATCATCGTCTCAGAAAGTCCCGCTAAAAACAAATCAAAATCAAATACATCCTCCGTTATGGTGTAGGACGGAGACTGTCCGACAGAAGTATACTCGGACCCCTCGGCAAGCCTTACCGTTTCCTCCATATCGGATGTGAGCTTCCATTCACTCGGCTGCAGCGATTCAAACGCATGATTAAACGGACGCGTAATGTCCTTCGCATCTTCTGAAATGGCCGGGTGCGTAAAAAATTGTTTTAATTGCTGATATTTCGTTTTTCCGACTCTATTATACAGAAAAACATTCAGCATTCCGTCTTCAAAAAATTCATTCGGTCTGAGCGGCGGAAGGAGTTCATATATAAAGAGGCGCTCCTGCCGCTCGGATTCTTTCATATATACTTTCAGCAATCCGATGCCCTCGAGCTTCCCCTGTTCCTGATGGATCGTTTTTAAGTTGGACTGTGTCATCCCCATCAGCTGTCTATGTGTGGACTCTCCGCCCCACAGACGGTTTTGTTCAAGCTCTCCCCACAATGTCATATAAAGAGAGAATGCAACAGGGCCGATTAAGGGCTGGTACAGTTGTGTAATAATTTGTCTGTCAATATCCTGCAGCATCGATCTGCTTTTAACCACATACGGGTCTACAGGCAGTACATCTTTCCAATAGTCAGCCATACATTCTCAAACCTTCCGAATTTGTTTCTACCTTTCATTTTACACCGTTTCTTATATCTATCAAATGCCAATTTTGCACATGAGAAAAGAGCTAGAAGAATCCTCTTAGCTCTTTTAACGCTCTTTCTTTATTAAGTCTTTTAATTCGTCGATAAAGACGTTTATATCTTTAAACTGCCGATAGACGGACGCGAACCGCACATATGCGACTTCGTCAATCTTAGCCAGCCGGTCCATGACCATTTCTCCGACGAGCTCACTCTTCACCTCAGAGCAGCCTTGATTGCGAAGCTCTTTTTCAATATCAAAGCACATGTCTTCAAGCGTTTTGAGTGAAACAGGCCTTTTTTCACATGCTTTTATGAGGCCGCGCAGCATTTTTTCTCTGCTGAATTCCTCACGCACACCTTCTTTTTTCACAACGATGAGCGGGGTTTCCTCCACTTTCTCAAAGGTCGTAAACCGGTAGTGGCAGGATTCGCACTCGCGTCTTCGGCGAATCGACTTTCCGTCATCCACAGGCCGTGAATCAAGGACTCGTGTTCCGTTATGCTGGCATGAAGGACATTTCAATAAAATCAGCTCCCAACTATATCGTTCCCTGCAATGTATTTTCGGCAGCCTCCGCCTTTTAAAAATAGATGTGACAGCATCTGTCGGGAGAGCCGTTGTTAAATTTGTTTCTATAGCATTAGGTGGTTTGTGAAAATCTCCTTCTTATTTTACAAAAAAAATGAAAAAAGAAAAAGCTGACACTCTCGTTTCTTTATAAAAATAAAAGGAGCATAAGCTAAAAAGCGCATAATGGCTTTCTAGCTTCAGCTCCCTTTGTGTTCGCAATTTACTTTATAGTACTTTCGCTTGCGCCTGTTTAATTTGCACAGGCCCCATTCCTCTTGGTATTTCAATGTTTTCTCTTGTATCAGCATGTAATGCCTCTGCAATGTAATCAGCAGCGACATTAGGATCTAAGTCTCCACAAGTATAAACATCAATGCTCGCATATCCGTGCTCAGGAAAACTGTGAATCGTTAAGTGTGATTCAGAAATAATCACAACTCCGCTTACGCCTTGCGGTGCAAATTTGTGAAATGCAACCTCGCGCACCTCAGCACCTGATTTTAGAGCAGCATTTACAAACGTTTTTTCAATAAAATCCATGTCATTCAGCTTATCAAAATCGCATCCCCATAGCTCGGAGATAACGTGACGCCCCATTGTTTCCATAGTCATGGACCCCCCTTAACAAGAATTAAAAAGTGAAATTCCAACAACTGGGTCGGCCATTTACCACGGGGGAAAGTTAGTCCGGAGAGGTCCTAACCCTTTAAGTAATTCCGAAACAGTCTCAAGCAAGAAGTTCACGAAAAATAGTATACTGTGTTTAAGTCTAATTTGCAAGGTGCGTTTTTTCAGAAATATGTTGTTAAGGGTTTTTTCTTTAAAATGTGTCCATGACCTTATTTTATACAGCAGAAGGATGTTTCATTCGTGCCGCTACATGGCGGATCAGATCAACAACTCTGCAGGAGTAGCCCCATTCGTTGTCATACCACGCCAGCACCTTTACTTTCCTGTCTTCCATTACCATTGTTGTAAGCCCGTCAATGACCGCTGAATGCGGATTCGTATTATAATCAGTCGAAACGAGCGGTTCATCTGAGTAATCAAGTACACCGTACATCGACGTTTTGGCAGCGCGTTTAAATGCCTCGTTTACTTCTTCAGCCGTAACATCCGTTTTCAGATCAACAACGAGATCAACCAATGAGACGTTCGGAACAGGGACACGCAAGGCGAGGCCGTGAAGTTTTCCTTTCAGATGCGGCAGCACAAGCGAAAGCGCCTTTGCCGCTCCTGTTGTCGTCGGAATGATGGATTCACCGCAAGCCCGCGCCCGACGCAAATCTTTGTGCGGGTTATCAATATTTTTTTGGTCATTTGTATACGCATGAACTGTAGTCATCAGACCGCTCTCAATGCCAAACTCTTCATCCAGCACTTTTACAACAGGCGCAAGGCAGTTTGTCGTGCATGACGCATTTGAAATAATGACGTGGCGCTCAGCGTCAAATTGGTCCTCATTTACGCCCATCACAATGGTAACGTCTTCATTTTTTCCCGGAGCGGTCAAAATCACTTTTTTTGCGCCTGCTTCTATATGGCCCATCGCTTTATCTTTAGCATTAAACTTCCCTGTTGCTTCGACGACTATGTCAATATCATATTCCCGCCAAGGCAGCTGTTTTGGATCACGGCTGTTTAACAAAAGCACTTTCTTTCCATTTACGATCAGGCTGTCTTCACCAGCCACAACTTCTTTGTCGTATCTGCCGTGAATTGTGTCATACTTTATTAAATGAGCCAGCGTTTCTGCGGAATAGCTGGCGTTAATGGCCACTATTTGAATTTGATCGTCTAACATCGCTTTTCTAAAAACCATTCTTCCGATTCTTCCAAACCCGTTGATCGCTACTTTTACCTTCATGTTGGACACCCCTTATCAATTATGCCATCCTAATTTGTTACTATCTAAAATTAGTATAACACATTAAAACGAATTCGCCAGTACATATTGATAAAAATCAACGATTATAACGCTAATTTATGATGCATCTTATGTTTTCTTGCACAGAATATCAGGCGTAAGAACCAAAAAGCAGCCAGCGCTCCGCACTGACTGCCCTCATGCTTTATGATTCCTGTTTTAACTTATCATTGAGCACACTTTCTTCTAGCACAGAAAATGTATCCCCGTACACTCTGTTAATATGATTCGCTCCCCAAGCACACAGCATATCTAAAATTCCTTCTAAGCTGCGGCCGTATTCGCTGAGCTCATATTCCACTTTGGGAGGAACTTGATTATATACGATTCGTTTAATGACACCGTCCGCTTCCAGCTCGCGCAGCTGCTGAGTCAGCATTTTTTGCGTGATGTTGGGCATTAGGCGTTTTAATTCGCTTGTGCGTTTTTTTCCGTGCGTCAGATGGCATAAAATGACGCATTTCCATTTCCCTCCAATCACTTCAAGAGTCGCTTCAACAGAAATGTTATATTTTTTCTTCTCCATACAATCCATTCTCCTCACAGGCACCAAAAAGTGACTATAGCACTTCAAAGTACGTACTTTTATTTCTTAACGATATGTTTCATAATCACATTTGCCGGCTGATTTGAATCTGCTCTTTTTTATTTATATAGCTTACTCGGCAGAATTTCAATCATACAACACATCTTACAAAGGAGGAACATCATGACTTCAGCCAAAAGCAGTATTCCTGCACTACTGGCTTTGGCCGTAAGTGCATTCGCAATAGGGACAACTGAATTTATCAGTGTCGGCCTTTTGCCGCTCATTGCTGATGACCTGCATATTCCAGTCACGACAGCAGGATTAACCGTTTCCCTTTATGCGCTCGGCGTTACATTTGGGGCACCTATATTAACTTCATTGACCTCAAGCATGTCACGTAAGACACTATTGCTTTGGATCATGTTTATTTTTATTGCCGGTAATACGTTGGCAGCAACCGCTTCAAGCATCGGGATTTTACTAGCAGCACGTGTGATATCGGCATTTTCGCACGGTGTGTTTATGTCGATCGGTTCGACAATCGCAGCGGATATTGTCCCGGAGGATAAAAGGGCTAGCGCGATTTCAATTATGTTTACTGGCCTCACTGTGGCAACTGTAACCGGAGTTCCTTTTGGGACATTTATCGGCCAGCAGTTCGGCTGGCGTTTCGCCTTTATGGTCATTATCGCCGTCGGAATCATTGCTTTCATTACAAATGGCATTCTTGTACCGTCCAAATTACGAAAAGGGACGAAAACAACGATGCGGGATCAATTGAAGCTTGTGACAAACAGCCGGTTATTGCTTTTATTTGTCAGATACGGAGGAACATTCGTTGTGTTCACGTATCTGTCTCCCCTGCTTCAGGAAGTAACAGGCTTCAAAGCCGGGACTGTTGCAGTGATTCTGCTCGGATACGGAATAGCTATTGCTATCGGCAATATGATTGGCGGAAAGCTGTCAAACCGAAATCCGATTGCCGCTTTATTCTATATGTTTATCGTACAAGCAATTGTTCTATTCGTACTGACATTTACAGCCCCGTATCAAGCAGCAGGGCTCATTACCATTCTCTGTATGGGATTGCTGGCCTTTATGAACGTGCCAGGCCTTCAGGTGTATGTCGTCATGCTGGCTGAGCGTTTTGTCCCGAGTGCAGTTGACGTCGCATCCGCGATGAATATCGCTGCCTTTAATGCAGGGATCGCGCTTGGGTCATACCTTGGCGGTGTGATCACCGATTCAATCGGATTGATTCATACCGCTTGGATAGGCGGATTAATGGTGGTCGGTGCAGTCATTTTAACAGGCTGGAGCCGCTTGATGGAAAAACGAGATCGGCAGGAAGCCTGACAATTTTAAAGGAGGAAATGAACATGACAACACATTTACAAGCAAAAGCAACACTTCATAATGGGGTAGAAATGCCTTGGTTCGGCCTCGGCGTGTTCCAAGTGGAAGAAGGATCTGAACTGGTAAACGCAGTTAAAACTGCCATTGTTCACGGGTACCGCAGTATTGATACTGCAGCAATCTATGGAAATGAAGCTGGCGTTGGAGAAGGGATTCGGGAAGGCATTGAAGAAGCAGGCATTTCAAGAGAGGATCTGTTTATTACATCGAAAGTATGGAATGCGGATTTAGGCTACGAAGAAACACTCGCCGCATTTGAAACAAGCCTGTCCAAACTCGGTATGGATTATTTGGATCTATACCTCATCCACTGGCCTGTAGAAGGAAAGTATAAAGAAGCTTGGAGAGCGCTTGAAACGCTGTATAAAGAAGGCCGTATCAAAGCAATTGGCGTAAGCAACTTCCAAATTCACCATCTTGAAGATCTGATGACGGCAGCTGAAATTAAGCCTATGATTAACCAAGTGGAATTTCACCCGCGCCTCACACAAAAAGAGTTGATAAGATACTGCCAAAATCAGGGCATCCAGATGGAGGCTTGGTCACCTTTAATGCAGGGGCAGCTGCTGGATCACCCTGTATTGGCTGACATCGCTCAAACATATAACAAATCTGTCGCACAAATTATTTTGCGCTGGGATCTGCAGCATGGCATCATTACGATTCCTAAATCAACGAAGGAACACCGCATTAAAGAAAATGCAAGCGTATTTGACTTTGAATTAACGCAGGTTGACATGAACCGAATCGATGCACTGAATGAAAACTTGCGCGTCGGTCCTGATCCGGACAACTTTGATTTTTAATGGCAAAAAACACCGTTCAATATGAACGGTGTTTTTTGATTATGCCCAGCTGTTCATGATTTCATCAAGCTGCCTTTTGGTCTCTTCAAGCGTGCCGCTGTTATCAATGACTTGATCTGCTCTTGCTGTTTTTTCCTCTAAGGGCATTTGAGAGCGGATACGGCTGACTGCTTCTTCTTCCGTCAGCTGATTGCGCTTCATCAGACGTTCCAGTTGAAGCTCTTTTGTCACACTGACCACAATAATTTTATCAACCAATGATTCCAATTTGCTTTCGAACAATAGCGGGATATCCAATACAACAAATGCCTCCCGATTTGCAACGGCTTCATCACGGCGCTTGAGCATTTCCTGCCTGACTGCGGGATGAACAATTGCATTTAAAGCGAGACGTTTTTGTTCATTTGTAAATACCAGCGCTCCAAGCTTTTTTCGATCTATATCGCCATTTGAGAGCAGTATGTCTTCACCGAATTCGTCAATGATTTGCCGGTAGGCCGGCATCCCTTTTTCTACCGCTTGTTTTGCAATGATATCTGCATCTATAACTGTTATTCCTTTTTCAATCAGCATATTGGCTACCGTGCTTTTGCCGCTAGCTATTCCTCCCGTTAAACCAATGACTAAGGTCAAGAGATCCACTCCTTTTTACAATTTCCAGAGCCCAATCGTGATTAATAGAAGCCCCGGCAAAAACGCCATTTTATCGATCCATTTCCACTTAGACAGAAAATGGCCGGCATTGATTCCAATTGATACAAACAGCGAGCTCATGATTGCCACGGCGATGCTCATCACAATCGGCGAAAAACCAAGAATGGCTGCGCCTATACCTGCTCCAAAGGCATCAATCGATAAGGCAAATCCCAATAAGACCGCCTCAATTCCGTTGATCACACCCGATTTGTCGATATCCGCACTCATGGGTTTTCTCAAAATATGAATCACAATTCCTAATGACCGAACCTCTAAATTAAGCAGTGTTTTTTCATGCAATAGGTATTCTTTATCTTTTGCCGGTTTGAAAAATTGATACAGAACCCACGCACCGATTCCAACCAATATCAACCCGCCAAGCTTCTCCGTCACATATACAGGAAAAAACTTCGTGAGAAAGCTTCCGATCAGCATGGATATAAACATGACAGCACCGGAACAGCAGGCGATAACCAAAATCGCTTTAAACGGTATTTTCATTTTTCTCAATCCGTACGTAAATCCGACTGAAAAACTGTCCAAGCTGACAGCCAACGCCAGCAGCAGTATAGAAACCATTTGCATATCCGTTTCTTCCTTTCTGTTGGTGCTCTTGTATCAGATGTGAAATGCCCGGGATTCATCACAATCATATATATGGGAAAGTGAAAAATCCGTGTTTCGAAAATGGCATCCTCCATTCCAGAGTTACTGATATATGCACCGACAGCTTGGACGATGAAGCATTATGCTACTTTTTTTTCTGGCACTTTGCGCAAAAATGCGTGCCTCTTCCTCCAACGACAATTTTCGAAATCATCGTTCCGCAATTTTTGCATGGCTCGTCTTTTTTTCCGTACACAAAATGCTGCAGCTGGAACATTCCGATTTCCCCTTGGGAGTTGATATAAGAACGGACTGTGCTTCCGCCCGCATCAATCGCCTCCTGCAGAGTGTTTTTGATTTCAGCGTGAAGGGTTTTGATTGTTTTATCTGATAATTGATTTGCTTTTGTCTCGGGATGGACACCTGCTCTGAAAAGAGCCTCATCCACATAAATGTTCCCGAGTCCAACTACCGTTTTTTGATCCAGTAGGGCAGTTTTGACAGCGCGGTTTGTTTTCGCAAGCCGTTCTTTTAAATACGCACTTGTAAATTCTTCTGCATCCGGCTCCGGACCTAACTGAGAAAGCGGGAGCTCGCCCGCTTCTTCTCCCGGTTTAAATAAGTGCATGGTTCCAAATTTCCGCACATCCCTGTACCGGAGCTGGGTTCCATCCGTCATCGTGAATATGACATGCACGTGTTTATCGTCAGGCTCCTCGGCTTGATGAAGACCGTATTTTCCTTCCATTCGAAGGTGAGAAACCATAACATAATGATCTAAATGAAACAGTAAAAACTTTCCCCGTCTTCCGATGGACTGTATCGTTTCTCCTGCTAGTTTTCGCGCAAATTCCTCCGGTTCGGCAGGCCGTTTGATGATATTCGGCCATCTGATCTCTACCGATTTGATTGTTTTTCCCTTTACAAGCCCGGTCAGAGTGCGCCGGACCGTCTCAACCTCTGGTAATTCCGGCACATCCATCACTTCCTATCTCTGTTTATTTCGCATCGTACCAAGATGGGCCTGATGCAAAGTCCACCTTTAACGGCACATCTAATGCAAGCGCATGCTCCATCACTTCAGGAACAAGCTTTTCAAGAATTTCAATTTCTTCCTTTGGCGCCTCAAAAATCAATTCATCGTGTACTTGAAGCAGAAGCCTTGCTTTCAACTGTTTTTCTTTCAGCTTGGCAGCCATGTCAATCATGGCTTTTTTGATAATATCAGCGGCGCTTCCTTGAATCGGCGTATTCATGGCCGTCCGCTCCGCAAAACTTCGGATATTAAAGTTCCGGCTCGTCAGCTCAGGGATGTAGCGGCGGCGATGCATAAGCGTTGTTACGTATCCTTTTTGTTTCGCTTCCTGTACTGAATCTTCCATGTACGCTTTTACGCCTTGGAAGCTTTCCAGATAGCGGTCGATAAATGCTCCCGCTTCCTTCCGGGTAATGCCGAGGTTCTGTGACAGACCGTAATCGCTGATCCCGTAAACAATCCCAAAGTTGACCGCTTTCGCCTGGCGTCTCATCGCAGATGTCACTTCATCCTTAGCGACATGGAACACATCCATTGCCGTTTTCGTGTGAATATCCATATCATTTGTAAAAGCTTCGATCAGATTTTCATCCTTTGAAATATGGGCAAGCACCCGCAGCTCGATTTGTGAATAATCGGCTGCAAAAATGAGCCAGTCTTTTTCAGACGGCACAAAAGCTTGGCGAATTTTCCGCCCTTCCTCAAGCCTGATCGGAATGTTTTGCAGGTTCGGATCAGTCGAGCTGAGACGGCCAGTTTGCGTTAAGGCCTGGTTAAATCGCGTGTGCACTTTATGCGAATCCGGTCTCGTCACCTTTAAAAGCCCTTCGATATATGTTGATTGAAGCTTGCCGATTTGTCTGTACTGTAAAATATAGTCGACAATATCATGCTTGTCAGCCAGCTTTTCAAGCACATCGGCAGACGTAGAATAGCCTGTTTTCGTTTTCTTTACGACAGGAAGGCCGATCTTTTCAAATAAGATGACGCCTAGCTGTTTCGGAGAATTGATGTTAAACGGCTCTCCCGCAATCTCATGGATTTTTTCTTCATATTCCTTCAGCTTCGCACCCAGTTCTTCACCCATCCGTTTTAAACGGTCAACATCGACCTTGACGCCAGTTGATTCCATTTCGCCAAGAATAAGCGCAAGAGGCATTTCCAGCTCTTCAAACAGTTCAAGCTGGTCGTTGTTTTCCAGCTCCTGAACGAGCTTTTCCCGAAGGCTTTGAATCGCTAACGCTTTTCGGCCAAGGTGCTCAGACAGTACGTCTTCAACCGGCACTGCCCGTTTTGCTCCTTTTCCATAAACTGATTCATCACTTGAAACGATATGCAGGCCGTAATCCTTAGCCACACTCGCAACGTCGTCATATGAATTGCCCGGGTTGATGATATAAGCCGCAAGGAGCGTGTCAAACTCGGCTCCTTTCAGCTCAATGCCCTGCCAGCGCAAAGCGACAACTGCCCGCTTGCTGTCGAAGACCCATTTCTTCTGCTCGTCATTTTCCACCCATTCTTTAAACACCTCAGACTCAACGGCAATGTCTTTCGGAATGAAATAAGCTCCCGTTTCATTTACGATCGAAAATCCGAGGATTGGCTCTTCATGATAATTATCGCCAATCTGTTCAACGACAAATGCGGATGGAGAAACCAATATATCGCTTGTCACGTCTGTGACTGTTTTGACATTAATGTCTTCCAACGATTGATCCTGTTCTGCTTCTGCACTGTCTTCTCCAAGCCGTTCAAGAAGCGTGTTGAAGCCAAGATCTTTAAACATGGCAATGACCTGTTCACGATTAAAGCCTTGATATTCCAGGCCGGAAACAGATACCTCAATCGGAGCATCCGTCATAATTGTCGCAAGCTCCTTGCTCATCAATGCCTGATCCTTAAACTCCTCAAGCTTTTCCTTCAATTTCTTTCCGCTCACCTCGTCAATGGACTCCAGCAGCTTTTCAACCGAATCAAATTGTTTTAAAAGCTTAATCGCAGTCTTTTCTCCGACGCCGGGCACACCCGGAATATTATCTGAGGAATCGCCCATCAGACCCTTCATGTCAATGATTTGTTCAGGCGTAAGCCCATATTTCTCTTTGACATGCTCCGGTGTGTAAAATTCAACATCGGTAATTCCCTTTCTCGTAATGGCAACTGTCGTTTTGTCCGTTGCCAGCTGGGTTAAATCCTTATCTCCTGAGAAAACCTTAACTTCAAATCCGTCTTTTTCAGCCGATTTGGCCAGTGTGCCGATAATATCATCCGCTTCATATTGTTCCAGTTCATAGCGGCTGATCTGGTAGGCATCAAGCAGCTCGCGGATAAACGGCATTTGTTCGGAAAGCTCAGGCGGGGTTTTCTGTCTGCCGCCTTTATATTCTTTAAATGTGCCGTGACGAAATGTTGTTTTCCCGGCATCAAACGCAACCAGCATGTGCGTCGGTTTTTCATCCTCAAGCATTTTCATCAAAATCATCGCAAAGCCGTATACAGCATTCGTATGAACACCTTTATCATTGCTTAACAGCGGCAATGCAAAAAACGCCCGGTAAGCCAGACTGTTTCCGTCTACAAGCACTAATTTTTTTCGTTCCGTCATTCAATTTCCTCCTAAGAAGCCTCAGGCTTCCATTCATCTCTTACATAGTCATTAGCTCCTCTTATTTTAACAAAGTTCAATTTGAAAGGAAAATACGTGAACTATAAGAGAAGACACAAAAAAGGACGGGAACACAAATAGGTTCCCGCCGTCAAAATTGGCTCCTTGGATGAAGGGGTTCTACTACATCCTACCAGCATAGGTTTAACAGTGCATGAAGATATTGTTAAACCTTTGTAAACATTAGGCGGACTTTTCAGCGGCCCGTTTCAGCGTCACGGTAAAGACAGTTCCCCGTCCAAGCTCGCTTGTGACATCAATTTTCCCTTCATGAGCCTCTATTAAATGCTTGACAATCGCAAGGCCCAGCCCTGTTCCGCCCGAATTCCTGCTTCTGTCTTTATCTACGCGGTAAAAGCGTTCAAAGATTCGCGGAATTTCTTCTTTCTGAATTCCGATTCCAGAATCGGCAACCTCAATCTGAATGTCTTTTTCTCTGGGTTTTACATTGATAGCCACGGAGCCCCCCTCAGGCGTGTACGTTAACGCATTGTTTACGAGATTAAGAAATACCTGTTTCAGCCTGTACGGGTCACCAGATACATATTGAGGGTCTTTCGGGACATTCAGGTGCAAGGAGATGCCTTTCTCATCCGCTTTATGCTTCAGAAGCGTTTCTATCTCACCAAGCATTTTGGCCGGTTCAAACGTTTCGATACTGAGCGTGAAATTTTGCTGCTCGATTTTTGAGAGATCGAGCAAATCCTGAACCAAAGACTGAAGCCTTTCGCTTTCCTTAAGAATAATAGAGAGAAATTCAGAAAGCGCCTCTTTGTCCTCCATCGCCCCATCCAATAACGTCTCCGTAAACCCTTTTATGGACGTAATCGGTGTTTTCAGCTCATGAGAAACATTGGCCACAAAATCCTTCCTCATCTGCTCTAATTTCTTTGTTTCCGTCATGTCATGGAAAACGAGCACAATTCCTTTCCATTCATCGTCCGGCCCCATAATCGGAACGCCGTCCACTTCAAAATAACGCCGTTCTATTTTGATCGGAAGTCTTAACAGCTTGCATTTCTTTGTCTCCGTCATAAAAATGTCTTCGACAAGCTGGATCACTTCTTCATGTTCAAATGCATCGTGATAAAGACGGCGCAGCATATGATTCGGATTGATATGAAACTGCTTGGCGTAAGATCTGTTTACGAGATTAATAAAGCCTCTTCCGTCGATCATAATCAGCCCGGAGCCAATGTTTTCAATGACTGTCAGCAGCCGATCCCGCTGCATTTCCTGCGTTCGCGTCATTTCCATCAGATCAATGGCAAGGCTGTTCATCGCATGTCCTAGCTTATCAGAACGCCTAATATAGCCGCCGTACGTCCGTGCATCGTAGTTGCCCTTAGAGAGTTCTGTGGCTACATTTGTCGCTGACTCAATTGACCTTTTATAACGTGAGGTCATGCTGGAATAAAAATAAACAATGACGATAAATGCGATACAAAGACTGGCCGTCAGCATCCCCCACAATTCGCCTTTTAAGCCGTCGCTTTTTTCAGAGGCGGAAAGTAGCACATATCCTGTTTTTTCCCCTTCGCTTCTAAGTGAAAGTCCGTAATAAAGCTTGTTATCTGTTGTTGACAGAATCCCCTCATGGCCAGAAACAAGCGCCTGCACCTTTTGGGAATCAGCCGCTCTCCCGTTTGACTCATACAGCACCTTGCCGTCTGTATCGATAACGGATGCGCTCACATCAAGCGCGCCGCCTGCATCTTTAATGATTTTCTCATTTGCTTGATTATTCAGATTGCCGGCATCAAGAAGCGAAGCCAAGTATTTTGCTTCTTTTTCAATGTGTTCCTCTGCTTTCCTTTGATCAGATGTCTCAAAAAGCTGCTGTAAAAACAGCCCGAGAACACAAAACACCAGAATCATACAGACAACGAATACAGAAAAAAGGCGCACACGGTATTTATTCATTCATTTTTGGCTCCTCCAGTTTATACCCCAATCCCCTAATCGTTTTAATGTAGATCGGTTTTTTGGTATTGTTTTCAATTTTGTCGCGAAGATGGCTGATGTGCACATCAACAATTCTCGTATCTCCGGCAAAATCATAATTCCAGACTGCGCTCAGCAGCAGGTCTCTTGTCAGAACTCTGCCTTTATGTCTGCCTAAATAGAGCAGCAGTTCGAATTCTTTCGGTGTCAGTTCAAGCTGACTTTCTTTAAAGTACGCTTCATAATGATCAGGCAGGATTTTCAGATCGCCAATTACGATCTGGCCTTCCATTTCATCGTTCTTCATCTCACTAGAGGGCGCAGCTATTTCCGAACGCCTTAAAATCGCTTTGACTCTCGCATTTACTTCCCTTGGACTGAACGGCTTGGTCATATAATCATCAGCACCGAGCTCCAGCCCTAATACTTTGTCGAATTCCTCATCCTTCGCTGTCAGCATTAAAATGGGAAACATCAGTTTTTGCTGTCTCAGCTGCTTGCATACTTCGATTCCGTCCAATTTTGGAAGCATCACATCAAGCACAATCAAATCAGGCTTCTCTGTTTCCGCTTTTTTGAGTGCTTCTTCCCCATCCGAGGCGGTAATGACATCATAGCCTGACCGTTCCAAATTGTACTGTAAAAGAGTAACAATAGATTCTTCATCATCCACAACTAAAATTTTCTTGTTCATGCTGTGCCTCCAGTATTATAATTCCCCGACATCCTATTTCTCTATTTTATGTCATCTTAACATGTTTCATGATTTTATTTTAGCGAAAGCAGGACATTCCGACAATTCGCCTTTTACATCATTTTTAAAAGAAATAAAGATGTATATGATAGCGCTTTCATTTATAGTAAAAAGAGAAAGGCTGTATTAAGCAAGCCTTTCTCTCTTTTTATTAGGATAATACTTTCATGACATTTTTGACAGATTCAACTGATTTATTCAGCTGCGCTCTTTCATAGTCTGTCAGTTCAAGTTCAATGATTTGCTCAAGACCGTTGCCGCCTACAATTGTAGGAACACCAAGGTAGATGCCTTCATAGCCGTATTCCCCTTCAAGATAAGCAATTGTAGGAAGGACGCGACGCTGATCTTTCAAGATCGCTTCGACCATTTCTGTCAGAGAAGCCGCAGGCGCATAATACGCGCTTCCGTTTCCAAGAAGATTCACGATTTCGCCTCCGCCTTTTCTAGTGCGCTCCACAATTGCGTCAATCCGTTCTTTCGGAATAAGAGTTTCAAGCGGGATACCGCCAGCATAAGAATAACGCACAAGCGGCACCATATCGTCACCGTGTCCGCCGAGTACGAAACCAGTCACATCTTTCACTGACAGGTTTAATTCCTCTGCCACAAATGTTCTGAATCTTGCCGTATCAAGCACACCGGACTGGCCGATTACACGCTCTTTAGGGAAGCCTGATTCTTTGTACACCGCGTATGTCATTGCATCAACAGGATTTGTCAGCACCACAATAATAGAGTCAGGAGAATATTTCACGATTTCCCGGGTAACGCTTCTCATAATCTTTTCGTTTGTAGAGACCAAATCATCTCTGCTCATACCAGGTTTTCTTGCGATACCGGCTGTAATGACAACAATGTCAGAGCCAGCTGTATCCTCGTAATTGGATGTTCCCGTAATTTTTGCGTCAAAGCCTTGAACCGGGCTTGCTTCAAGCATATCAAGCGCTTTTCCCTTTGTCGGGTTCTCCAATTGCGGAATGTCAACAAGAACAACGTCTGCCAGCTCTTTTTGAGCGATTAAAAATGCAGTTGTAGCTCCGGTAAAACCTGCTCCGATAACAGAAACTTTTTTACGAGTATTTCCCATGTCTCTCTTCTCCTTTATGGCTAGTTTTAGGCTTTTTCCTTGCTTAGTCCATGTTTTTGATCAGTTCTTCTCCGAACTCTGAACATTTCACTTCAGTCGCCCCGTCCATTAATCTAGCAAAATCGTAAGTTACGACCTTGGAAGCGATTGTTTTTTCCATAGATTTGATAACCAAATCAGCCGCTTCGTTCCATCCTAAATGCTCAAGAAGCAGAACGCCTGAAAGAATAACTGAAGATGGGTTTACTTTATCAAGGCCTGCATATTTAGGAGCCGTTCCGTGCGTCGCCTCGAAAATCGCATGTCCTGTTTCGTAGTTGATGTTCGCTCCAGGAGCAATGCCGATTCCGCCGACTTGCGCAGCAAGAGCATCAGAAATGTAATCTCCGTTCAAGTTCATTGTCGCAACGACATCAAACTCGTTTGGACGCGTTAAGATCTGCTGAAGGAAAATGTCAGCAATGCTGTCTTTGATAATGATTTTTCCTGCTGCTTCCGCTTCGCTTTGCGCTTTGTTGGCAGCGTCTTTTCCTTGTTCTTCAGCAATGCGGTCATATTGAGCCCATGTGAAGACTTTATCTCCGTATTCTTTTTCAGCAAGTTCATAGCCCCAGTTTTTGAAGGCGCCTTCTGTGAACTTCATGATGTTTCCTTTGTGAACAAGCGTTACAGATTTGCGGCCATGCTCGATCGCATAATCAATGGCAGCTCTGACCAAGCGGCTTGTTCCTTCTTCTGAAACAGGCTTAATGCCGATACCTGATGTCTCAGGGAAACGGATTTTGTTGACGTTTAACTCATTTTGAAGGAAGCTGATAAGCTTTTGCACTTCTTCAGAGCCTTTTGCATACTCGATGCCTGCGTAAATATCTTCTGTATTTTCACGGAAGATGACCATATCAGTATCTTCAGGGCGTTTTACCGGTGACGGCACTCCAGTAAAGTATCTTACAGGTCTTAAGCAGACGAATAGGTCAAGCTCTTGTCTGAGCGCTACGTTCAAAGAACGGATACCGCCGCCGACAGGTGTCGTTAACGGGCCTTTAATCGCGATGAAATATTCGCGGATCACATCTAATGTTTCAGCAGGGAGCCACTCACCTGTTTTATTATAAGCCTTTTCTCCGGCGTAAACTTCTTTCCATGTAATTTTCTTTTCGCCTTTGTATGCTTTTTCTACTGCTGCTTCCAAAACCTTCGAAGCCGCGTTCCAAATATCAGGACCGGTTCCGTCTCCTTCGATAAATGGGATAATCGGGTTGTTTGGTACGTTTAATACTCCGTTAGAGACTGTAATTTTTTCACCTTGTGCCACAATAAAAACCTCCCAGTATGTAATTCATATTTAGAAAACATTTTATTTTTCTTATATAGAAAATAAAATGATTTTTCCTAACATTCAATTTAAAGTGTAACCCAATTTTGATGTTCTGAACAAGAGGCTAACCTCATTGACGCAAGCCAGCCTCCAATGGTTCTTTAGGCTCTTTCTTCAATCGGAACGAATTTTTGTTTGTCAGGGCCTGTGTAATCTGCCCGCGGGCGGATCAGACGGTTGTTGTCATACTGCTCAAGAATATGAGCGAGCCAGCCGGACATTCTGCTTACAGCAAAAATCGGTGTAAACAAATCATGGTCAATACCGAGGCTGTGATATACAGAAGCCGAATAGAAATCAACGTTAGGCGGAAGCTTTTTCTCTGATGTGACGATGTCTTCTATAAGAATCGACATCTCATACCATTTGCTTTCGCCTGTCAGGTTGGTCAGGCGCTTGCTCATTTCTTTCAGATGCTTCGCGCGCGGATCACCATGCTTATACACACGGTGGCCGAATCCCATGATTTTTTCTTTCTTTTCAAGTTTAGCGCGGATGTACGGCTCAGCGTTTTCCACTTCACCGATTTCTGTCAGCATTTTCATAACGCCTTCATTCGCTCCGCCGTGAAGAGGCCCTTTCAGCGCGCCGATTGCTGCAGTAATGCCTGAATAGATGTCAGAAAGTGTTGCGACGCAGACCCTCGCTGTGAACGTTGACGCGTTCAACTCATGGTCAGCATGTAAAATCAATGCTTTGTTGAAGGCTTCAACCTCAATTGGTGAAGGCTCTTCACCGTTTAATGTGTAAAGAAAATTCTCCGCAATACCGTAATCTTCTCTCGGTTCAACAGGCTCAAGACCCCTGCGAATTCTGGAAAACGCTGCAACCAGGCCAGGCACCTTTGCCTGAAGGCGGATCGCCTTTCTGTAGTTGGCTTCCGGGTTCATGGTATCAGCCTCGCTGTCAAGCAGGCCTAGTAATGAAATTGCTGTCCGAAGAGCAGCCATGGGATGAACATTTTCGAGGGAATAAGATTTGAAGTGCTCAATAATTTCTTGCGGAACGGCAGCTTCCTTTGCAAGCTGCTGCTTTAACTCTTCAAGCTCTTTTTTGTTTGGCAGCCTTAGATGCCAAAGCAAGTAGATGATTTCTTCAAAACTTGCATTCTCTGTCAAATCATCGATATCATACCCCACATATGTAAGGGTATCATCAATAATAGAACTAACAGATGATGTTGTTGCTACAACCCCTTCAAGACCGCGTGTCGCTGTCATATATAACATCTCCTTTTCAATAAATTTCCCCTTTAAGAGTGTTGTAAAAACATGAGGCTTACTTAAAAAGCACGATGCAAGTATTTCTCTCCCCCAAAAAGAAAATGCTTACATTTTACTGGCTGCTGGAACTAAAACCCTTTGCTTATGAAAGAACATAACAAATTCTTATAAGCTTATTTAAGTTTAAGCCTATTCTCATTATAAACAATAATCAGACATTTGTTAAATGTTTACCTATAATTTTTTTTTTCATTCTGTGATTTCCCCGAAAAAACGCCTTTATTTGCGGGTTTTTGCATAAAAAAAAAGCGGCTTTCAGGCCGCTTTTTTTTATGAAGTGAACAGTTTTACGATCTGCATGGCTAAATAAGCAATCCCCGCTCCGATCAGCGGTCCCACCGCAACTCCTCCAAAAAGCGCGACTGCAAGAATGGTCCCGATCACGAGAGCAGTTGTAATATGCGGATCATTTTCAAGCAGGGTCAGGCCGTTTTTTGCAATCAGCGCCACTGCGATCCCCGCTCCAAGGGCGATCCATGCGTAGGAAGACCGCATTGCTTCTCCAAGCTGCCTAAATCCGATTTCTCCCGTGGCAATCGGGACAAGAACGGCGATGGTAATAATGGTCACACCCCAGTTAATACCTTTTGACTGGATGGTCGGAAATAATTTCTGATCAAGCCCAACGATTTTGATGATCAAAAGGACTGATACAGCAAAGAGCAATGATTGGTTTTTTGCGATAAGTGCGATAGCCAAGAGTAAAATTAAAAATAAATTCGCTTGTGTAAACACATGCCATCCCTCCTTTAAGATGAATGTATTCATATTCAGCAACAGCGTGAATACATATAAAAAATAGGACATGCTGACGAGAGGAGGACCGTTTTCGTGAATCAATCTTATATCACTATTTTTTTCAGAACCCTCTTTGTCATATCAATGACCGCAGGGTCGATAGCTGCGGCCTATTATTCGTTTCCGTTAACTTATCCGTTCCTGATCGCCCTTATTCTTTCATCAGTGATTCATCCTGTTGTCGATTATTTGGACAAAGTGACAGGATTCCCCCGAACGATAAATGTTCTGGGCGTTCTTGCTTTTTTTCTGCTCGCAGCCTTCGGCGTCCTTACCATTCTGGTAGCCGAAATCGTAACGGGAACAGCCTATCTAGCAAAAACGCTGCCTCCGCATATCAGCACGTTTATTTCATATTGCGAAAAATTGTTTACAACACATATTCAGCCGCTCTATAACGAGTTAACTCTTTTGTTTCAAGAATTGGAAACGAACCAGCAGGCTTCCATCGTCACTCATATCCAGACACTCGGTGATTCTGCCGCTAAAAATGCCGGGCTCCTGCTGTCCCACATTCTAGAGATGATCCCGAGATTTTTCGCTCTTCTTCCCAATACGGCGGCGGTTCTGATTTTTTCTCTTCTGGCAACCTTTTTTATGACAAAGGATTGGCATAAGCTGAAAGCCATGCTTGTTTTAATTCTGCCGGATCGTGTGACAGCTAACAGCAAAGCAATCAGCAGCGAATTAAAAAAAGCAATGACTGGTTTTATCAAAGCACAAGCCGTCCTCGTTTTCATCACGATGGTGATTGTATTTATCGGCCTTTCTCTCTTAAAGGTTGAACACGCCGCAACAATTGCTTTTTTAATCGGGCTTGTAGATCTTCTCCCTTACTTAGGTGCCGGCTCCGTATTTGTGCCCTGGATTTTGTATTTATCGATTACGGGCCAGCTGCCCCAAGCGATCGGAATTGGTATCCTGTACCTCGTCGTTCTTATTCAGCGGCAGCTGACAGAGCCCAAGATACTAAGTAAATCTATCGGGATAGATCCGCTGGCAACACTCATCGCCCTGTTTGCCGGCTTTAAATTATTCGGGTTTTTAGGACTGATTGCGGGACCGGCTGTACTCGTCATCATCCAAGCTTTCATCACTACAGGCGCATTAAAAGAAATATGGTCCTATATCACCGTTCAGCAAAAATAAAACGGCAGCCGTTTTTTTCATGGCTGCCGTTTTTTATTTGATGATGATCCGCTTATTCTTCGACATTCCTCTCAGCCATTTGAACAGAATCGGCTTACACCAGCCGCGGGTAAACGGGATAAGAAGACAGGCGCCGGCCAAATCTGATAAAAAGCCCGGAAGCATCAGCAATAGACTGCCAATGAAAATGCACAGACCGTCAGCAATCGCTTCCCCCGGCATTTTGCCATATTGAAGATCACGCTGAACCTTATAATACACTTCGGTTCCTTGTTTTTTTGCAGCTGCTGCGCCGATAATGCCCGTCAGAATCATGAATAGAACTGTCGGTAAAATGCCAATCAGCTTGCCTAAAAATAGGAATATGCCGATTTCTATTGCCGGAAACACAATAAAAAGCAAAAACAAAAATCTCATATCCAAGCCCCCCACACGTGTAACACGTTCTGTTCAACAAAAGGCATGATAAAGAGAAAAGGAAGGGATTCCCCTTCCGTTTTCACCTGTAATTAAAGAACGCTCGCACGGCCTTGATAGACTGCACCTCTGGAAGCGTCAACTGTAATATCCTGGCCATCTGTCAAAATAGATGTCGCATTTTCCAGACCCACGATAACCGGGATGCCAAGGCTTAATCCGACTACCGCCGCATGGCTAGTCAAACCGCCTTCTTCTGTAATAAGAGCAGACGCTTTTTCAAGGGATGTAATCATATCACGGTCAGTGCTTTTGGTAACAAGTACCGCACCGTCAGTCATTTTTTGCTCAGCTTCTTTTGCATTTTGTGCAACGACAACCGGACCGTAAGCTGATTTGCGTCCAATGCCTTGGCCTTTAGCGATGATATCACCGACAGTATGAACCTTCATTAAATTCGTAGTGCCTGACTCACCGACAGTGCCTGCTGTAATAACGATAAGATCGCCGTGTTTTACAATTCCGCTGTTCAATGATTTTTGGACAGCATCCTCAAGCATCTCATCTGTTGAGCTCGCATTTTGGCCGCTTTCCGCGAATACGCCAGATACGAGGGCAAGCTTTCTGGAAATAGAGTCATTTACAGTAACCGCAACAATCGGAGCCTGCGGACGGTATTTTGCAATCATACGTGCTGTATGGCCGCTTTCTGTCGGCGTTACGATCGCAGCAGCATTCAGGTTAATCGCCGTATGCGCGACAGATTGTCCAATTGCGTCTGTAATTGTCATGCCCACTTGATCTCTGCGTTTTGAGAGAATTTCTTTATAATTTAAAGCTTCTTCAGAACGGGACGCGATGTTATGCATTGTTTGAACTGCTTCAACCGGATAGCTTCCGGCAGCAGTTTCACCAGATAGCATGATCGCATCTGTTCCGTCGAAGATCGCGTTTGCAACGTCACTTGCTTCCGCACGAGTCGGACGCGGGTTGCGCTGCATGCTGTCAAGCATTTGTGTTGCTGTAATAACAGGTTTGCCCAGCGCGTTGCATTTTTTGATCAGTTCTTTTTGCACAAGCGGCACTTCTTCAGCTGGAATTTCCACACCTAAGTCTCCGCGTGCAACCATTAAGCCGTCAGACACTTCGAGAATCGCATCGATGTTGTCAACGCCCTCTTGGTTTTCGATTTTAGGGATGATTTGAATATCCTGAGCGTTGTGCTCTTCAAGAAGCTCACGGATTTCGAGCACATCCGTAGAACGTCGAATGAAAGATGGTGCGATGAAGTCTACTCCTTGCTCAATACCGAAAACGATGTCTCGCGCATCCTTTTCAGTAATACCCGGAAGATTGACACTTACGCCCGGTACGTTAACACCTTTTTTATTTTTGAGTGTTCCGTTGTTTAATACTTTTGTTTTGATTTCGCGTTTAGCGGCATCTACATCAAGTACCTCAAGACCGATAAGGCCGTCATCTAACAGAATCGTTGAACCTTGTTCAACGTCATGGACTAAACCTTCATATGTCACTGAAATTTTATCTGTTGTTCCTACAACCTCGTCCATTGAAATAATGAGCTCTTTGCCTGTTTCAAGCTCAATACCGCCGTTTTCCATTGTATGTGTGCGGATTTCAGGACCTTTTGTATCAAGCAGAATTCCAACGTTTTTGCCAAGTTTTTTACTTGCTTCGCGGATATTTTTAATTCTTGCACCGTGTTCCTCAAAATCTCCGTGAGAAAAGTTTAATCGAGCCACGTTCATTCCTGACTCCATTAATTTCGTAAGCATTTCAATACTTTCACTTGCCGGACCGATGGTACAAACAATTTTAGTTTTTCTCATTTGGTTCACTTCCTTCTGAAATCTTCAGCCTTCAGCTGTACATTAGATAGACAGTTCTTTTGAAAGCTGATACATGTTTTGCTCAACTGTGTGTTTTGTCTCAAGTATTTCTATAATATCATGGTCTACAAGCTTATTGTTTTGTATACCTACACAGCGTCCGCCTTTTCCTTCAAGCAGCAGTTCAACTGCATATGCGCCGAGACGGCTTGCTAACACACGGTCAGCAGCACTCGGAGAACCTCCGCGCTGGATATGGCCCAATACAGATACCCTAGTTTCAAGATTTGTTTCTTCTTCAATGCGTTTCCCGAATTCAACACCGCTGCCTACACCTTCGGCAACAATAATAATACTGTGCTTCTTGCCGCGTTCGTGGCCGCGTTTTAAGCGGGCAATGATTTCGTGCATGTCATAGTCTGCCTCAGGGATTAAGATCGATTCCGCGCCCCCTGCAAGACCGGCCCACAATGCGATATCGCCGGCATGACGACCCATTACTTCGATTACATATGTACGTTCATGAGAAGTCGCTGTATCGCGAATCTTATCAATTGCGTCAATTACTGTATTTAAAGCTGTATCGAAACCGATTGTAAAATCAGTGCCCGGAATGTCATTATCAATTGTACCCGGTACACCTACACATGGAAACCCGTGTTCCGTTAATTTTTTCGCACCCATATATGAACCGTCTCCGCCGATAACAACAAGGCCTTCAATACCAAGCTTCTTCAAGTTTTCTATCCCTTTTTCACGGCCTTCAACTGTTTTGAATTCAGGACATCTTGCCGTATAAAGCTTAGTTCCTCCACGATGTATAATATCGCCTACTGATCCGAGTTCAAGCTTTTCAATCTTTCCGCTGATCAATCCCGCGTATCCGTTGTAAATACCGTAAACTTCAACGTCATGATAGATCGCTTTTCTGACTACTGCGCGAACTGCTGCGTTCATTCCCGGGGAATCCCCGCCGCTCGTTAATACCCCTATACGTTTCATTCTCCATTCACCTCAGCAACATATATGATTAAACATAACATGATCATTGCCCTAAAAACAATGAAAAGGGATCTCCATCCTCCCTATGAAACCTTACCTATTATACAATTAAATAAATTGTTTTTAAATAAAATTTAAGGAATGTCACAAAAAATAAACGTGAGCCAAAGGCTTCACGTTTATTTAGTTTACCCCGATATATTGATCTTCAACCGAGACTTTGCCAATTGCTTTATATTTTTCATAGCGCTGCTGAACTAATTCTTCTTCGCTCAGCTTCAGCAAAGTTTTTAACGATTGTTTAAGGGTTTCGTCCATATAGCTTGCCTGCAGCTTCACATCATGGTGCGCTCCGCCTTTTACTTCTTTAATCATATGATCTATAATACCTAATTCTTTTAAATCCGGCGCAGTGATTTTCATTGTTTCTGCTGCTTTTTTAGCAAGACTGGAGTCCTTCCATAAAAGTGCCGCGGCACCTTCCGGAGAAATAACAGAATAAGTAGAGTTTTCCAGCATATGCAAGTGATTCCCTACACCCAGACCAAGGGCTCCGCCGCTTCCGCCTTCACCGATGACGATGCAGATAACAGGCACTCGAAGGCCGGCCATCTCAAACAGGTTTTTGGCAATAGCTTCACTTTGTCCTCTTTCTTCAGCTGCTCGTCCAGGGTATGCCCCCTTCGTATCAATAAAACAGATAATTGGCCTGTTAAATTTGTCAGCCTGTTTCATCAGACGAAGCGCTTTTCTGTAGCCTTCTGGATGCGGCATCCCAAAATTGCGGACTAGGTTTTCCTTCGTGTCTTTGCCGCGCTGATGCCCGATTACCGTTACAGGGAGGCCGTGGAACTTCGCAATCCCGCCGACAATGGCTTCATCGTCCCCGTACGCTCTGTCTCCGTGACATTCAAAAAAGTCGGTAAACAGGTGTTCGATATAATCAAGAGTTGTCGGACGGTCCGCCAGACGCGCGATTTGAACCCGGTCCCATGGCTTCAGATTTTTGTAAATATCATCCTGAAGCTTAGCGAGACGGTCTTCGAGCCGTTCGATTTCCGCACTTAGATCCATATCGGAATCTTGGGTGAATTTTTTTAGTTCGGCGATTTTGGTTTGCAGTTCAATCACCGGTTTTTCAAATTCTAATCTTGGAGCCACTCAATGTCACCTCCTGTTTGATGCATATCCAGCAGATTTTCTAACGTTTTTTTCATATCGTCACGATGAATAACCGCATCAAGCTGTCCATGTTTTAATAAAAATTCAGCCGTTTGGAAGTCCTCAGGCAGTTTTTCTCCTATTGTCTGTTCAATAATCCGTCTTCCGGCAAAACCAATCAACGCGCCAGGCTCAGCGAAATTGTAATCGCCAAGGGATGCAAAGCTTGCTGATACGCCCCCGGTAGTCGGATGCGTCATTACTGAAATAATAAGACCCTGTTCTTCACTGAACAGTTTTAACGCAGAGCTTGTCTTAGCCATCTGCATTAAACTTAATACGCCTTCCTGCATTCTAGCGCCGCCTGAAGCCGTAAAAATAATAAACGGAACTTTATCAGCTTTTGCTTTTTCAATCGCAAGCGTGATTTTTTCACCGACGACTGAACCCATGCTGCCCATTCTGAATGAAGAATCCATGACGGCGACTACAGCCGGGTGTCCGCCGATGGTGCCCTTGCCTGTCACAACAGCCTCGTTTAAGGATGTTTTCTCGCGATCTTTTTCAAGCTTTTCCAGATATCCCGGGAAACCAAGCGGATTTTCCGAGAGCATTCCCTGATTGAATTCCTCAAAGGATTTTTCATCCATCAAGCTTTCGATACGCTGTTTTGCGTTCATTGGGAAATGATAATCGCAGTTCATGCATACCCGCATATTTTTATCCAACTCTTTAGTGAGCATGATTTTTTTACACTTAGGACATTTTGTCATAATGCCTTCCGGAACATCGTGCTTCGCTTGATCAGATGGTACGGAAGCATACTTTTTCTTTTTCGTGAATATATCCTTTAACAAATGATTACCTCCCTTTTGTGAAGGGTTCTCTTCACCGCATGTCATCAAACAGATAGACTTGCTAATAACTTTACCGAAACTATTGTACTTTTTTTGTCAAACGCTGTCATCCTCAATTCGACAACTTTTTATTCGATGACGTGCTCGGAAAGGCTTGTATGAAATCAGATAAGGTGTTGAAACGACAAGGTTGACAGCGTATTCAAAAATAATGTTAAACCCGGCTGAAATTTTTTTAAGGCTAACCCCCTAAAAAAATTTCAGCCGTCAGTTTAACTTGAGAACAGCGCGCCGGTCTCCGCCAACGCGCTGCCATTTTTGGAATGAATTAAAATTATTCACCAATAATCGTAAGTTTTCTTGTTTTTTCTGCGACTTCCTCAGGGTCAACAGTGATTCTTGCAACACCTGTTTCCATCGCAGCTTTTGCCACAGCCTTCGCAACAGCAGGCGCAACACGTTTATCAAACGGTGCAGGGATGACATAGTCTGCGCTAAGCTCATCTTCTGAAACCAGTGAAGCAATGGCTTCAACCGCTGCGATTTTCATTTCCTCGTTAATATGAGTGGCACGCACATCAAGCGCTCCGCGGAAAATACCAGGGAATGCAAGAACATTGTTTACTTGGTTCGGGAAGTCAGAACGGCCAGTTCCGATAACGCTTGCGCCGGCTTCACGCGCATCTTCCGGCATGATTTCCGGATTTGGATTTGCCATTGCAAAGATAATCGGATCTTTTGCCATGCTTTGAACCATCTCTTTTGTTAACGCGCCTGCTACAGAGACACCGATAAATACGTCAGCATCAACGATGACATCTTTCAGAGAACCGTCTTTGCGGTCTTGGTTCGTGAACTTCGCCACTTCATTTTTGACATCGTTCATGCCGTTCGGGCGCCCTTCATAAATGGCCCCTTTGGAATCGCACATCACAATGTCGCGAACGCCATAATGATGAAGAAGCTTGATAATCGCAATGCCAGCCGCACCCGCGCCGTTTGCGACAACTTTAATGGATGACATGGATTTTCCAGACAGTTTCAGCGCGTTCACAAGACCTGCTACGGTTACAATGGCAGTACCGTGCTGATCATCATGGAAAACCGGGATGTTTGTTTCTTTTTTGAGGCGCTCTTCAATGATAAAGCAGTTCGGCGCTGCAATATCTTCAAGGTTGACGCCGCCAAATGTCGGTTCCAGCAATTTTACAGTTTCAACGATTTTATCAACATCGTTTGTGTTTAAAGCAATCGGGAACGCATCTACGCCCGCAAAGCTTTTGAAAAGAACTGCTTTCCCTTCCATAACAGGAAGCGCCGCTTCAGGGCCGATGTTTCCAAGGCCAAGTACAGCTGTACCGTCAGTTACAACTGCTACCATGTTCCCCTTCATTGTATAATCATATACTTTGTTAATGTCTTCATGAATATCCTTACACGGTTCTGCAACACCCGGAGAATACGCGAGGCTTAGATCTTTCGCATTTCTGACCTCTACTTTTGATTTAGACTCCAGTTTCCCCTGGTTGACTTTATGCAGGTGTAATGCTTCTTCTCTTAATGACATTCTCCTAAACACTCCTTATGGATATTTTTTGATTCGTATACTGCTGCGTTGATTGCTGCATTCTGCGGAGTAAATCTATCTGAATATTTAAACAGGATCACATAATTGCTCCAATTGTATAACAAAAAGCGAATCGTTACCACTGTTTTAAAACGACGTTTTTTTGACCCAACAGCTCTTTTAAGCGATATAACACCTGGTGATCTGCATTGATATGGAACGACTCAGGTAGCTTAATCGTCTGTTTTTGCCTTTCATAATAGAGATAAACGCCTGTTTCCCCTTTATGCTCCAGCAAAATGCGCTTAATCTTTGCCAGGATCTCCTGGCTGTGCTGACTGCTTTCTATTTTTATATAAACCGATGGCGCTTTTTCTGCATCCATATTTTCTAATAATTCTGCCCGGGACATGATGAATTGGATCTTATCTTGTCTAACTTCACATTTCCCCGCAGTGAACAAAAGAGCGCCTTCTCTTAAAACGGGAGAAAGCTGTCTGAATTGTTCAGGGAAGACTACGGCTTCCATCTCGCCGGTTTCATCACTGAGCGTTAAAAACGCCATGTTTTGACCTGTTTTCGTCCGAATCGTTTTGATCTTCGACAGCAGAACGCCTAGTGAAAGCTGCCTTTTGACTGCCCGCTGAGCCTGCAGAATGGAGACTGCTCCTTGCGCAGTGAGCTGTTTTCGGAAGGCGGAGAGGGGATGATTTGAAAAATAAATGCCAAGCGTTTCCTTTTCAAACGCAAGTAAATCCACCAGAGGAAGCTCCTCCGTCTCCACATACTTCGGCTTAATTGAAAACGATTCATCTAAAAACAATCCCATTTGGTCATCGTCCGCGGCGAATAGCTCAGCATGTTCCAAAGCAACATCAATGGATGCGAGCAGCGTGGCCCGGTTTTGGCCGAATTCGTCCATCGCACCAGAAAAGATAAGTGCTTCAAGCACTTTGCGATTTACGCTTTTTGACGGCACGCGAAAGCAGAAATCGAAAAGATCTTCAAATGGTTTCTCTTTTCTTGCTTTATATATATCTTTGACTGCTGAGACGCCTACACTTTTTATTGCGCGGAGGCTGTATCTGACAGATCCGTTTTCAACTGTAAACGGAAAACTGCTTTTATTCACTGACGGAGGAAGGATACGAATCCCGCTCCCCTTTGCTTCGTAAAGATATTGAGAGATTTTATCCTCATTGCCAATGACGCTTGTCAGCAATCCGCACATAAAATATAACGGATAATGAGCTTTCAAATACGCAAGCTGGCACCCGATCATGCTGTATGCCACCGCATGGCTTCTGTTAAAGCCATAGTTTGCGAATTTGACGATTAAATCGTAGACCTCATTTGCAGTGTCTACAGAATACTCCTTTTTTAAGCACCCTTCAACAAAATGGCTTCGCTCTCTGTCCAGGATTTCTTTTTTCTTTTTGCTGACCGCCCTTCTCAATAGGTCCGCTTCGCCTAAAGAAAACCCCGCCATACGGGAAGCAATCATCATAATTTGTTCCTGATACACAATGACGCCATATGTATCTTCCAAAATGCTCCTTAAATCTTCATGAGGATAGTGAACAGGCGCCCGGCCGTGTTTACGGTCGATAAATAACGGAATATTTTCCATCGGACCCGGCCGGTACAGTGCATTGACCGCCACAATATCTTCTAGGCCCGAAGGTTTCAGCCGTTTCAAGACGCTTCTCATCCCTGCAGATTCAAGTTGAAAAATGCCTGTCGTATCCCCTTTTGACAGCAAGGAGAACGTTTTGTCATCGCTGTAGGATATACTTGAAAGATCTATTTTAATATTTTCTTCTTTTTCAATCATTGAAGTGATGGATTCAATAAGTGTCAGATTCCTCAAACCTAAGAAATCCATTTTTAAAAGGCCCAAGTCTTCAAGATGGTCCATCGCGTATTGCGTTAAATAGATCCCTTCATGCCCTTCTTGAAGCGGAACAACATCTGTTAACGGTTCTTCACTCAGGACAACGCCCGCTGCGTGGGTTGATGCATGCCTTGGCAGCCCTTCTATTTTCCGGGCAATTGAATAGACTTGCTGAAGCAGGCTTGACTCCCGAAGCCGCTTATCCAGCTGCGGTGACTGCTGTCTCGCTTCATCCAGCGTCATTCCCGGTCTTGAAGGAATGAGTTTTGCAAGCTGATCTACCTCCTTCGGGCTGACGCCGAATACTCTGCCGACGTCCCGGAGCGCCGCCTTTGCCGCAAGTGTTCCAAAGGTGATAATCTGTGCGACGTGCATTGCACCGTATTTCTGCTGAACATATTGAATGACTTCATCCCTTCTAGTATCGGGAAAGTCAATATCAATATCCGGCATGCTGACGCGTTCGGGATTTAAAAATCTTTCAAACAGAAGGTGATGCTTAATCGGGTCAACATCTGTGATATACAGCACATATGCCACAAGAGAACCTGCCGCAGAACCTCTTCCCGGTCCTGTAACAATCCCTTTTTCATGGGCGTGCTTCATAAAATCCCACACGATCAGAAAGTAATCGCTGAACTTCATCCGCTTGATGACATCAAGCTCATATTGAAGACGGTGAAGGTATCGTTCATTAGGCTTGCCGAAACGGCTGCGGAGTCCCTCCATACAGATATCCGTTAAATAATCATCAGCGGACGTTCCGTCTGGGGTCGGAAAAGACGGTAGACGGGTCTGCCCGAGACTGACGTCAACCCGGCATTGTTCCGCGATCTCTACAGAAGCTTGCAGTGCCTCGGGATGCTCTCGATAAATGTTTTGCATTTCTTCGAGTGGTTTCAAATCGAGATCAGGCAAATCTTCAGCGGGTGCATCCGTCAGTTTTTCTCCCGCTTTAATCGCTTTCAAACAACGATAGGCAGCCTTATCTTCCTTCCTTATGTAATGCACATCGCCTGTGGCCGTAACAGGGATACCCGTTTCTTCTGACAGCTTTAGAATCTGCGCAGACAAAACTTGATTCCCTTTAAAAGGCTGATAGGAGAAATAAAAAGCTCCCTTTCCGAATATAGACTGAAATTCCAGCGAGGCTTGAGCAGCCTGTTCGAACAGCCCTCCTTCAAGAAGCGTTTCAATATATCCTTTTTCGCCGGGCGTTATTGCGATAATCCCTTCTCGATAACTGTGAAGCCATTTCGGCTTCAGTCCGCCTTTTGATTTAGATTGCAGAACGCTGCTGATTTTCAGCAGGTTTTGATAGCCTGTATTTGATTTTGCCAGCAGGACGAGCGGGTATGCTTCAAGCTCGCTGTCATCTGTAAAAACAGAAGCCGTCAAACCGATTATTGGGTTGATCCCTCTCGCCTTGCAAGCTTTATAAAATTGAATAGCTCCGTACATGACATGATCATCTGTCAGCGCCAAAGACGCATATCCGAGCCTGTCAGCTTCACTGACGAGCTCTTCCACAGCCGCGGCGCTGTTTAGCAGGCTATAGCCGCTATGCACTTGCAGGTGAACAAAAGACATGCTATCACCTCTTTCTCATTACGATTCATTTCTTCCCTCATTATAAGGCCGGTTTCCAAAAGAAACAAATGTTCTTTTTTGACTCATCATCATACTTGTCCTGAAAGCTCAATATGATATAAAAGGTGAGGTGATAAAGATGGATCAGGAAGCAGGATTTATGGTGAATTTTATCAATAGCTACTTCATTGCGTTAGGGGTGCTGATCGGGGGCGCACTCATTGGAGGGCTCGGAGCATACTTGGCAGGCGAACCTCCGCTTACAGCCATTACAAAGCTTGCCAACCGGTTAAAAATATGGGCGCTTGTCGCAGCTATCGGAGGCACCTTTGATGCGGTATACAGCTTTGAACGCGGCATACTCGAAGGCAATACGAGAGATATCTTTAAACAGCTTCTTTTAATTATTTCGGCCATGGGGGGCGCGCAAAGCGGCTGGCTTATTATATCATGGCTGACCCAGGAGCATCTTTCTTCATGAGGGTCCCCCAGCATTACAAAAAACCGGGATGGCAGCGTTTTTTCGCGGGAATGATGTGCGGGGCCGTAATCAGCTGGTTCTTTTTCCTGTTTACTTACGGAACATTCCAAGAGGAGCAGGTCAGCCTCATCGAAAAGCAAAAAGAGCATGTAAAAGACTTGAACAATCAAATTTCGATCTATCAGGAAGACCTCCATAAACTGAATGAAGATAATAAAAGAAAACTGCTGATTCAAAGCGTCAGCGTCAAATTGCTGAATGGGGATAAATATAAAATATCACAGCCGGATAAAACGAAATTCGAGGAGCATGTAAAGGATGATATTTCAGAGGTGATTACAAAAGACATAGAGAGCGTCTATCAAACAAAGGATCTCTTGAAGCGGACAATTGAAAATAAAGTCTATATGATCAATGAAAAAAAATACGAGGCAACCGTCAGAGAATTGATTATTTATACGAGGCTGACAGTGGAACTTGAAATATCTTTCGCCACATAATTATGGATTTTTTTTAAATTCTCCAAACTTCTGTCGCTTTTTCCCATTCTTTTTTATAAACTATATGTGAGGCTTAATGGCGAAAGGAAGGAGGAAGGGAAATGGAGGTTTACAGTGACCGTCAGTTAGCAAAAGATCAAGCAGCCCGTCTCAGACAAGGTTTTTCTGCATATGCCGAAACAAACTCACTCGCTTCCCTCATCAAAAAAGAACTTCAATCACACAATCTCCAAGTCTACGAGGACCTTACTGATTTCGGCTGCTGGTTCATCCCCGTCACAGATGAACACTAAGAGAGAGGGTCTCCCCTCTACTCGTGTTCTTTACATAATGTTTCCAGATCAGCTAAAATCCGATCAGCTTCATCCCAGCTGTAAATAGAGGCGCCTGAAGCTAACGGATGCCCTCCGCCGTTATATTTCCGGGCAAGTCCGTTAATGACAGGCCCCTTCGAACGGAATCTGACTCTGATTTGATCGTCTTCTTCTACGAAAAACACCCAGGCGCGAATACCTGAGATATTGCCGAGCGTCCCGACAAGCTGCGACGCTTCAGAAGCCGTTGTGCCGAATTTTTCAAGCGTATCCTTTTTGATGAAAACAGAAGCCGCCCCGTTTTCGGACAAAGACACATTTTGAAAGATAAAGCCATTAAGCTTCACCACATTCAGTTTTGTTTCATACAATTGATTAAATAACTCTGAGGAAGAGAATGGATACTGAATGAGCTCGCCTGCATATTTTAATGTTTTTTCCGTGGTATTCGGAAATAAAAAGCGTCCGGTATCTCCAACAATGCCGGCGTAGATCAGCTCTGCCGCTTTCGTATTCAGCTTCCAGCCGTGCTCTTTTCCTTCTAAATACAGCTCGTAAATCATTTCACTTACTGAGCTGGCGCTTGTATCGACCCAGAGAAGGTCACCGTATGGATCTTCGTTCGGATGGTGGTCGATTTTCATTAGTTTGGCGCCTGAAGGATAACGCTGATCGTCGATTCTTTCCTGATTTGCCGTATCGCAGACAATGACAAGTGCGCCTTCATATGTTTCATTGTCCACCTCATCAAGGGAATATAAGAAAGAGAGGGACGGTTCAGGCGTGCCGACCGCAAAAATATTTTTTTCAGGATATGTTTCACGCAGGATTTCCGTAAGCCCGCACTGTGATCCGTAGGCATCCGGATCAGGACGCACATGTCTATGTAAGATAATCGTGTCATATAATGATATGGTTCTGATCAATTCTGTTTTCATTTGATACTCCTTTATTGTTTTTATTCATTAAATCACATTCTCTGCCGACGGAAAAGAAAAATAACGTCAAAACCAAGCCCGTTTTTGTATAAAATGGGTTTGTAAACTTTTACGATGGAGGATTTCATTTATGCTGGTTCTTGTTTTTTTGATTGGGCTTTCCGCCTGCTTTTATGTGTACTATAAAGTAAAAGGCGTACGGGCAAAGCCATCTTTGGCAAAAGAAATATGTTCAGCAAAATCAAGCATGGCCTTAGGGTCACTAGTCCTGTTCTACGGGCTCAACCAAATGATATTATTCCATTCAGTATTAACGTTAGTAATCGGCGGTATCTTTATCGTCATAGGAGCAGGAAGCGCTTGGGCAGGTTATAAAGCCTTCAGGCATTACAATCCCCTTCACGCCAAAGAAGCTGAAAGAGATCACGCGTAAGGGGCGCCTGAACGTCCCTTAGCTTCTTTCCATCAGCTGAACCATCAGCATCGCTTTAGACACGATATGACCTTGGCTGTGCACTTCCACTTCCATTTTCCCAAACTTTCTGCCAGCCTCCAAGATGCGAGGTTTGACTTCGATGACTGATTCCATCTGCACAGGCTTCAAAAAGAAGATGGTGATGCTCTCTATGACGAGTTCGCCGCGTTTTTTCGAGCGCAAAAATCGGTTTGCCGCTTGCGTCAAAATGGTCGTAAATACGCCATAAGAAATGGTTCCAAGCTGATTTGTCATTTGCGGCGTGACTTCATACTCGTAAACCGTTTGATCTTCTTTATCATCACCCTCATCTTTAAACCCCCTTGAAACGATATCATCAAGCTTCTCCCCGACCTGCGGCTGCTTTTGAATCATTTGAAGAGCTTTCAATACGTCTTGGCGGCTGATCATGCCGATGAGTTTTTGGTGGCCGTCAGTGACGGGAAGCACTTCGATCCCTTCCCATACCATCATTTGCGCAGCTGAAGCGACAGATGTTTTCCCAATAACCGTGACGGGATTTTTGGTCATGACTTTTTCTATAGATGCATTTCGGTCATGGCCAGCAATATCTTTTGATGTCAGAATGCCATGGATTTTCATTTGATCGTCGACAACCGGGAAGCGTCCGTGCCCCGTTTCAAAATTTTTCTCATACCATTTTTCAAGTTTATCCTTAGGCGAAAGATATACCGTGCGGTCAGCAGGTGTTAGGATGTCCTCCACCAAAACAATTTCTTTTTTGATCAGCTGGTCATAAATTGCCCGGTTAATCATAGCGGCAACTGTAAAGGTGTCATAGCTCGTGGATAAAATCGGCAGTTCAAGCTCATCTGCCAGCTGCACAATGCTGTCATCCGTGTTAAAGCCCCCGGTCACCAATACGGCCGCGCCCGCTTCAAGCGCCTGCCTGTGTGCATTGATTCTGTTTCCGACAATCAAAAGATTCCCCGCTGCGGTGTAACGCATCATCGCGTCAAGCTCCATCGCGCCGATGACGAATTTATTCAATGTCTTATGGAGCCCTGCCCTGCCTCCGAGCACTTGTCCGTCTATAACATTTACAACCTCTGCATAGGTAAGCTTTTCAATGTTCTCTTTTTTCTTTTGTTCAATTCTGATTGTGCCCACACGTTCAATCGTGCTGACAAACCCTTTATTCTCTGCTTCCTTGATCGCTCTGTACGCGGTTCCTTCGCTTACTTTCATTTCCTTTGCAATTCTTCGGACAGAAATTTTTTCACCGACAGGCAGTGAATCGATATACGTTAAAATTTGTTCATGCTTCGTTGCCAAGCCTTTCACCTCTAAGGACAGTCTTCTTGTTTTTATTATAAGGTTTCAAAGGATTTATACGCAATGAGGCTGGAAAATAAAAAACCATCTCCTAGAGATGGTTTCACGGTTTAAAGCTCGATCGTCTCACCGACCGACATGACTTTGCCGACTCCGCCCGGCAGGCTGTCAGCGAATGCTTCTGGGTCTTGTTCGATGACCGGGAATGTATTGTAATGCACCGGCACGACCTGTTTTGCGCGCAGCCATTCAGCGGCAAGCTTGGCGTCTTCAGGCCCCATCGTAAAGTTATCGCCAATCGGCAGGAAAGCAAGGTCGATATGATTCAATTCGCCAATGAGTTTCATATCAGAGAAAAGAGCCGTATCGCCCGCGTGGAAAATCGTTTTATCTTCTACAGTCAGCAAAATACCGGCAGGCATGCCTGTGTAAGTGATCGTTTTGTTTTCTTCATCTGTGATGGCTGATCCATGAAAGGCCTGTGTAAGCTTCACTTTTCCAAAATCGAACTGGCGGGAGCCGCCAATATGCATTGGATGAACATTCAAGCCTTTCCAGCCTAAGTACACAGCGAGCTCGTTCGGGGCTATAACCAACGCGTTATTTTGCTTGGCGATTTGTTCAGTATCACCGACATGGTCATTGTGGCCGTGCGTTAGTAAGATGACATCCGCTTTTACATCCTCCGGCTTTATATCCGTTAATGAATTCCCTGTTAAAAACGGATCAAAAATAATATGATGGTCCTTCGTTTCCACTGTGATTACAGAATGTCCGTGATATGTCACTTTCATTTCTTTCACCTCGTCACATGATTTTGATTTTTTTATTTTCCCTTTTTAAAAAGCTGAAAAACTTATGTTGTTTGATTCTTGTTAATGACATTGAGGCCTCCAGTGGCTTCAATGACAGTCCCTGTCACAAGGTCTGAGTTCTCCTCACACAGGAAAGCGATAATCCGGGCGATATCCTCGCCTGTACCGGATCTTCCTATCGGCGTTTTTTCTTTGCCGATTCGCATTCTGGCTTCCTCTATCGATGCTTCTTTCATGTCGCCGACAATGTCTCCCGGGCAAACCATGTTGGAGGTTATGCCGAATTCGGCTTCTTCAATGGCAATTGTCTTCGTCAAAGAAGCCAAGCCCACTTTCGCAGCGCCAAATGCCGATCGGTGAAGCCAGCCGGGCGCGTGAGCCGCACCTTGGAATCCGTACGTAATGATGCGTCCAAATTGCTGTTTTCTCATAACAGGAATAACCGCTTTGAATAAATGAAAGACGGCGCTTAAATTTCCTTCCAGCATGCCATACCATTCATCATCAGTATAATCGGCTAACTTTTTACGTTCAAATATGTATGGTCCCGCGTTGTTAATCAAAAAGTCGATCCTTCCGAAGCGGTTTAAGGCAGCCTCTGCAATACGCAGCAGATCTTCTTTTTTGGTGACATCACCTTTTACAAATTGCAGCCGGTCAAGACAATCGGGACAGGCTTCCTTCAGGCGGCTGACTGCCTCCTCATCCTGTCTGTAATTGACTGTTACTGAATACCCCTTTGCAAGCAACGTTTCAGTCACTTTGCGGCCTAAACCCTTCGAACCGGCAGTAATTAAAGCATGTCGCACATGAATACCTCCCAAAGCAACGTCGCCGCTTTCAATAAAGTGTTTCTTCTTCTACTTTACTATAAAAGGCTTGCAATATCACTTTTTACACTTTGGCATACAAAAAAAGCTGTCTGTACAGACAGCTTATTCTGCAGGAGATGAAGACTCCTGATCAGGCATATCGACATAACCGCTTTGATATGCTTCTGAAATGAGCCTTGTTGTCTCCTGGCTTTCTTGTTCATCATAAATATAGCGTTCCGGTTCTTTTTTCATCATTCTGCCTCCCATCATTATAGAGGTAGGTTGGCTATAATGACGGGATTTTATGAAGGAAATTTTAACAAACTCCTGCTGCCACGCAAGCTTTCGCTTTTTCAAGCGCCTGCTTTACCTGTTTGAATCCGGTGCCCCCGGCGCTCATTCTTTTTTCAACTGCGTAGTAAGGGTCTAACACAGTGTAAATATCTTCTTCGAATAGTGTGCTCGCCTGCTGAAACTCGCCAAACGGCATATCGCTTAAATAGATCCCTCTTTCGATGCATGTGTACACAAGTTTCCCGACCACTTCATGCGCTTCTCTGAACGGCATTCCTTTTTTAGCTAAATAATCGGCCAGTTCCGTCGCATTTGAAAAGTCTTGTTTTGTCGCTTGCTTCATGACGTCTTTGTTTACAGTCATTGTTTGGATCATGCCTGTGAAGATTTGCAGGCTGCCTTCCACCGTTTTCACCGTGTCAAACATGCCCTCTTTGTCTTCCTGCAGATCTTTGTTGTAAGCGAGCGGAAGTCCTTTCATGATCGTAAACAGACCCATCATATCGCCGTATACGCGTCCTGTTTTGCCGCGGATCAGCTCCGCCATATCAGGGTTTTTCTTTTGCGGCATCATGCTGCTTCCTGTTGCGTACGTATCGTCAAGCTCGATGAATTTAAACTCCTGCGAGCACCATAAAATGATTTCTTCAGAGAAACGGGATAGGTGCATCATCAGCATACTGCTGTTGCTTAAAAACTCCAAAATGAAGTCTCTGTCGCTGACGCCGTCCAAGCTGTTTTCATAAATGGCATCAAAGCCGAGCAGTTCTGCTGAATAATCACGGTCAATTGGGAAGGTTGTTCCCGCGAGCGCCCCGCAGCCGAGCGGAGATTTGTTAATCCGCTTCATCGAATCCTGAAAACGCTCCTTGTCGCGCTCAAGCATCCAGAAATACGCAAGCAGATGGTGAGCGAATGAAATCGGCTGGGCGCGCTGCAGATGTGTGTAGCCCGGCAGAATCGTTTCAACGTTCGCTTCCGCCTTTTCAATCAGCGCACTTTGGAATGCCTCAATCAGCTCGATGATGTGGCCGACATGATTCTTCAAGTATAAATGCATGTCAGTCGCCACCTGGTCATTCCGACTTCTGCCGGTATGCAGCTTGCCGCCAAGAGGACCGATTTCGTCAATGAGCATTTTCTCAATGTTCAAATGAATATCCTCATAATCGACTGAGAATTCCAATGTTCCCTCCTCTGCTTTTTGCAAAAGGGTATTCAGGCCCTCTCGGATTTTCAGCTCTTCTTCTGCTGTCAGAATACCGCATTTTTTCAGCATGGCAGCATGTGCGAGAGACCCTGTAATGTCTTCAGCAACTAAATGTTGGTCAAATGATATGGACGCGCCGAACTCGTCGACCCATTTTTCCGGTGTTTTTTGAAATCGGCCTCCCCAAAGCTTCTTCATGCTTTAATCTGCTCCTTCTTTTTCACGATGCTGTTCACTTTTGTCGGAAGTCCCCAAAGCTCGATAAATCCAATTGCTGCATGGTGATCAAATGCATCGTCTTTTGTATATGTTGCAAGTTTTTCATCATATAGAGAGTATTCTGATTTACGTCCTTCTACAATTGCATGGCCTTTAAACAGCTTCACGCGGACAATGCCTGTGACATGCTTTTGCGTTTCTTTTAAGAAAGCGTGCAGCGCATCTTTTAACGGCGAGAACCATAAGCCGTTGTAAATGATCTCTGACATTTTTTGCTCGATGATCGGTTTAAAGTGGGCTACCTCTTTCACCAGTGTCAAATCTTCTAATTCTTTATGCGCTTTGATCAGTGTCATCGCACCAGGGCATTCGTATACTTCCCGGGATTTAATGCCGACGAGGCGGTTTTCCACGTGGTCGATACGTCCGACACCGTGCGCCCCCGCCATTTCATTCAGCTTTAAGATCAGCTCAGAAAGCGAGTAGGAAACACCGTCAATGGAGACAGGCACGCCCTGTTCAAATGCAATTTCAATCACTTCCGGCGTGTCCGGCGTTTTTTCCAGCGGAGCTGTTAAATCGTATGCACCTTCTGGCGGCGCCGCCCATGGATCTTCTAAAATGCCGCACTCATTGGCGCGTCCCCAGAGGTTTTGGTCGATAGAATACGGGCTGTCAAGATTGATCGGAATCGGAATGCCGCGGCTAGCCGCATATTCAATTTCTTCTTCACGTGACCACTGCCATTCGCGAACCGGCGCGATGACTTCAAGATCAGGGTTTAATGATTTAATGGAGACTTCAAAACGAACCTGGTCATTTCCTTTCCCTGTGCATCCGTGGGCAATCGCCTGTGCATCTTCTTTTTCCGCAATTTCAACCAGTTTTTTCGCGATCAGCGGTCGAGATAATGCCGAAACAAGCGGGTATTTTCCTTCATACATCGTGTGGGCCTGCAAAGAAATAAGCGCGTAGTCCTGTGCAAATTCTTCTTTTGCATCGATCACGTAGGAGTTTGTCGCGCCGACTTCAAGCGCTTTCTGCTGAACAAATGCCAAATCTTTGCCCTCACCGACATCCAGACAGCAGGCGATTACATTATATCCTTGCTCCTGAAGCCATTTTATTGCGACGGAAGTATCAAGACCCCCTGAGTATGCTAATACGACTTTTTTCTGTTCTGACATGATAAAATTCCCCTCTCAACCGTGTTTCTATTTTGTATAAAAATAAATTATATTTAATAAAAATACATTTTGTATGTATACACTTTAACAAGTACGTTTCGTTTTTTCAAGCCTTTTATAAAAAAAACTTCACCTAAATTTCAGGTGAAGTTTCGTAGTATTTATTCATTTACTTGTCTTTTCTGATTTCTCTGACCACATGCGCAAGTTCGGGAATAATCAGCTTATTCATTGCCAGCTTTACCGCGCCGCTTGAGCCTGGCGTTGAGAAAACAGCGGTATGCTGAATGACGCCGGCAGTTGCTCTCGACATGATTGCGGCAGAGCCGATATCCTCTGTATAACTCAGCATCCTGAATATTTCTCCAAAGCCGGGCAGTTCTTTCGAAAACAGCGGCGTTATGGCTTCAATTGTGACATCCCGATCTGCTATGCCTGTCCCTCCGTTTAAGAGTACCGCGTCTGTCTGTTCATCCATGCAACCCGCAAGCACTGACCGCTGCAAAGCATCCTTTTCGTCTTTTACAATTTCATATGCAGAAATGTGATGACCGGCTTCTTCTAAAAATGAGATCATCAGCTTGCCGCTTTTATCGGTTTCCTCTGTCCTCGTGTCACTGACAGTAATCACTTTGCACCGAACGATATCGGGAGCTTCTTGTTTATGCTCTTGAACGCTCATTGGCCCACCTCTTTTATGTTTTCTGTCTGTCACTATCATGCATCAATAAAAAAGCACATTCAAGAGAATGTGCTTTCATGCAATTTATTTTGCTAAACGAACAACGTCGCGCGCAATCATGACTTCTTCATCAGTCGGAATGATCATGACTTTTACTGGAGAATGCGGATAGCTGATGAAAGCTTCCTCGCCGCGCACGTTATTAAGCGCAGGATCCCAGTATACGCCCATGAATTCTAAACCGCGAAGAACGCGTTCTCTGACTTCCACACTGTTTTCACCGATACCGGCAGTAAAGATGATCGCATCTACACCGCTCATTCTTGCAGCGTAAGAACCGATGTATTTGTGGATTCTGCTTGCGAATACTTCAAGAGCCGTTTCCGCGCGCTCATTTCCTTCTTTCGTTGCTTCGACGATGTCACGAAGATCGCTTGAGAAACCGGAAATGCCGAGCAGTCCGCTTTTTTTGTTTAATGTATTCAATACTTCGTCAGCCGTTTGGCCTGTTTTCTCCATGATGTATGGAATCAGGGCAGGGTCGATGTTTCCAGAGCGTGTACCCATTGCTACACCGGCAAGCGGCGTAAAGCCCATGGATGTGTCAATTGATTTTCCGCCTTCAACAGCCGCAATACTTGCTCCGTTTCCAAGGTGGCAGGAAATCAGGCGCAAGTCTTTTAACGGACGGCCGAGAAGCTCTGCCGCACGCTCAGTTACATATTTATGTGAAGTGCCGTGGAAGCCGTATTTACGGATGCCGAATTTTTCATAGTATTCATACGGCAAGCTGTACAGGTAAGACTGCTCAGGCATTGTTTGGTGGAATGCCGTATCAAATACAGCTACCGCAGGAACATTTGGAAGCACTTCTTTGAATGCTTTAATTCCAACGATATTTGCCGGATTGTGAAGCGGTGCCAATTCAGAAATATCTTCGATTTCCTTAATGGTTTCATCCGTTAATAAAACAGAATCGCTGAATTTTTCTCCGCCGTGAACGACACGATGGCCAATTCCGTCAATTTCATTCAAGTCTTTAATAATGCCAAATTCCGTTAACTTATTCAGCAGCATTTTAACAGCTACCGCATGATCCGGAATATCAGTTACTTCTGTATTTTTTTCGCCGTTCACAGAAATTGTGAATACGCTGTCGGCGATACCGATTCGTTCAACTAAACCCTTCGTTAAAACGGTTTCTGAAGGCATTTCGAAAAGCTGAAATTTCAAAGACGAGCTTCCTGCGTTAATTGCAATAATTTTGGACATGATTGACGCTCCTTTATACTCTGTATCAACAACTTCGTTTTTCGTACTTTTTTTCCCGGTGAATATCAACATCTTCTCCGAAAAATATCTGACTTTTCCATTTAAACATTGTCATGTCGGCTTTTCAAGTCAACTTGCGTATTGATAACGCTTACAATAAGAAGTCGTTATTTTCAGACACATTCCCTATAGGTTTTGTATTGATGAACGCTTACAATTTGCGGTTTTTCCCTCTGTATTTTGTGTTTCAAAGCTGGATTCAATTCGTCAAGTCCGGTCTTCAAAAGCATAAATAAAAGCAGCTTAGGCATCGACCTCATACGGCTGCCTAAGCTGCTTTTAAAACACTTACTTTTCTTTTTTAAACCATTCATCAAATTGAGCCATCATATCAAGCATCGCCTTTTGATTGGAGAAAGACGGAAGATTCGCAAGCAGAATTTGCCCCGGCGCTTTCGTATTCTCTCCTTGTTTCTGAAGCACAAGGATGCTTTTGGCATGAGCTTCGTCTTTAAAAATAGATTTTGGCAGCTGCAACAGTGCGTTGATATGAACCTTATCTTTGAAAAACTGTTTCAGCTTGCCGCTTTGGGAGCTCTCAAACAAATGATTCGGAATCATAAAAAATAAGTAGCCGCCCGGTTTGGTATGCTTGACGCTCTGTTCAATAAACAGATGATGAGCGAAGGAATGGCCTTCGTCAGCTTTGAGCTCAAACGCTTCTGCTCCTTCGTCATTCGGATAATAGCCGACTGGCAGATCACAAATGACCGTGTCAACTGGATCGATAAACAACGGCTCAAGGCTGTCTTGGTGGAAAAGCTCAAGCTCTTTTTTCAGAAGGTTCGCTTGGGCATAGGCGATCTTCAAGAGCACATCATCAATTTCAATGCCAAAGCTGTTTGCCGTTTTTTCAGACAGCTGGTTCAGCACGGTAAACAGAAGGTTCCCAGTTCCCAAGGCTGGATCAAGAATGGTCAGTTCCTTTTTGTCCGCCATAAACTTATTCACCAAATAGCTGATGAAAAGCCCGATCGTATCCGGCGTCATCTGTCTGTTTGGATGGGAGATATCTTTCATTCCTTTAAGGACGGCAAGCTGAAAAGCCTTGCGTACCCACTCATGCTCATACGTGCCGAATTCCGCTTTTTCAAGCAGAGCCTGAAGTTGTTTGGTTTTCTGATCAGCAGGCAATTTCAGCTGATCCGTTTTTTCAAGAAAATACATTTCTCCTGCTTCGGCCAGCGCCTCTATATATGAAATCTGCAATTCATTCTTTATCATAATCGCGGCTTCGTTTAACAGCTCATACACCGCACCTACATGGTCTTTTTGCATATTGTGTTCCTCCTTGCCATGAAAAAAGCTCCGGCGGCAGCCTGGAGCTTTTTTCCCTGCTTACTTCACTAATGCCTTAGCAGCCTCAATTGGCTTTTCATAGTTCGGGTGGTTTGTTGCTTCGCTTACATATTCAGCGTAAACGACTTTTCCGTTCTCATCAAGGACAAATACGGAACGAGCAAGCAGACGAAGTTCTTTAATATACACACCGAACGCTTCGCCAAATGACATATCTCTGTGGTCAGACAGTGTTTCCACTTTGTCAATTCCGTTAGCGCCGCACCAGCGCGCTTGCGCGAATGGAAGGTCTGCACTGATTGTGTAGACGTTGACCTCTCCAAGCTTTGCAGCTTCTTCGTTAAAACGGCGTGTTTGTGCATCACAAACACCTGTATCAATTGAAGGGATAACAGAAATAATCGTTACCTTTCCTTTCATGTCAGCTAACGATTTTTCTTCAAGGCTGTTAGTCAGCACTGTGAAATCAGGAGCTTGATCTCCTACCTTCACTTCTTGTCCGACAAGTGTAACCGGACCGCCTTTGAATGTAATTTCAGCCATTATAATTCCTCCCTTTTGTATGTATGTCTCTATCATAGTAAAGTTTCCTGCAAACTGCAAAGTTTATGCCAAAAAAAAGTTAACTGCGGCCAGCGCAGTTAACCTTTTTTAATAATTCATATTGTTCATTTGGTTTTGATTTTGGCCCTGGCCTTGGTTCTTATTATTTTTCTTGAACATTTGCTGGATGCGTTCGAGTGTTTGAGGGGCTGCGTCTAAAATTTTCTCTATTAAATGGGTATTTTCATCTAAATGAAGCATTCTGATGCCTGTCGATCCGACAATTAAAAACGCGATCGGCGTAATGGACACACCGCCCCCGCTTCCGCCTCCGAAAGGAAGTTTCTGTTCTCTTGTCTCATCGTCTTCCGATTTCTTTTCGGCCGGCTTTCCGCCAAACTCGCTTCCGCCTGCGGCGAATCCGAATCCAACTTTAGAAACAGTTAAAATCACACTTCCATCAGGCGTTTCTACTGGATCTCCGATGATGGTGTTAACATCAATCATTTCCTTCAAGTTTTCCATTGCGGTTTTCATTAAACCTTGGATGGGATGGTCTGCCATATACGCTTCCTCCTTAAACTGATGAATCATTCTTTGAAGTCATTCTAGCCGACGGATTCTTCTTTAATACGGATAGCTCCCGTCCGTATTTGACGAATTTGAAAGCTGCAAGCATAGCATGTCCAAAGCGAAAAAAGAATATACACTGAAAATGGGTCTTGGAAACAGGGACTTGAAACGACGGGATCACCTCATAGACAGGTTTATTCACAAAGTCCAGGTGGTCGTAGAGCATTGCTGCGATACCGCCCTTCACACCCCATACAGCACCTGTTAACACACCTGTCACTGCCGCGTCCTGAATTCCGATTACTGTAACCCATTCTAGTTTTGTGATATGTAATTGCGCGAGAAAAGACGCGCTGATTTTCCGCAGTCTGGTGACCTGATGCAAAAGCATTTCGATTTTATTAATGCTTTGCTGCACATCGTTTTGTGTAATTTTTTTCTTTCCGCTGCTTTTTTTCATTTTAGATTCAGTTTTTTGTTTGATATCCACTGTTCCGTCTTCTTTGTTCACCTTAATCGCCGGGATTGTTTTTTTGATCCTTATAAGGCCAAACAGCGCCGTAATCTTCAAGGTCAATTTGTCATTATCATCGGCATGAAGATACTCCAGCGCGACATGGATTTTCATTCTGAGAAGCAGTACGATCCCTATGAGAATAAGAATGGCTGTCAGTACATACACCATATTCTTCACTTCCTCTAGGAGCATTATCGCCAATTCCTAAAAAAATAAACCCGGACGGAGGTCCGGGTTATCGGTTATTTGCGGTATAATTTTTCATGCACCACGGTGGTATCCGCGATGTAATCATGAATCCCTTGTTTTGTAGGTGAAAAGGCAACAACGATATATAAAATCCAAATCTTATCAATATACCGTCCCACCACTTCACGAAAAATCACTGTACTCCATGTCAGCTTGCTATCTCGCTTCACAGAAACCACTTTAAGGCCGAACACCATTTTACCAAGCGTCTGCCTGAAGTATTTAGTCATGAGTGCGAAATAGGCAAGATACACAATAAGCGTTGTCACACTGTAAGCCGAGAAGGTAAACATGCCGGATGTTTTCGGCAGATCCAATACGGTAAAGAGGGGAGAAACGAGCAAATGGTTTAATCCCCATATCACGAGCCAATCAAGCAGGAAAGCCCAGAAACGAACCCAAAAGCCAGCATAGGCATGTGTCAGCTGCTCCGCTTCTTGCGGGCCTTTGATGTCATTGCGCTCTAACTCTTCATATGTCGCGTCCATTATTGTTCCCTCCTACTTCGCATAGAGATACATCATTCTCGGCGAACCGGATTGCGATAGAATTTCTCTCATATTCAAAAAATCAATTTCACTTTTAAACATTTTGTTCGCGCCCATGGAAAACAGTGAGCCTAATCCGAAGCTTTCCTCATAAGAAATGACAGAGGCGTTTTTCAAATCCTTGTGATCCTTTTTCATGGCCGTAATGGTATCGTCATAAAAACCAAGCTCATCAACGAGGTTCAGTTTTTTCGCCTGCCGTCCGTCATACACGCGGCCGTCCGCAATTTTCTTTACCTCTGCTTTCGGCATGCTGCGCCCTTTTGAAATGACATCAACAAAGCCTTCATACGAATTATCAACCATCGATTGCATGATGTTTTTTTCTTCTTTCGTCATCTCACGGGAAGGAGACATAATGTCCTTATGGGCCCCGCTCTTAATCGTTTCAAAAGAAATGCCAAGCTTGTCGGCAAGCTTTGAATAATTGACGCTTTCCATAATGACGCCGAGTGACCCGGTCAGGGTTTCCGGTGTCGCAAAAATCTTATCAGCCGCTGTTGAGATGTAATAGCCTCCTGATGCTGCCATCGAACCCATTGACACGTAAATCGGTTTTTTCGTTTCTTTCTTGATTTCTTCCAGTTTCTTATGTATTTCAGCACTTTCATACACTCCGCCACCCGGAGAATTCACCTTCAGAACGATACCTTTGACCGTCTTGTCATCTTTTGCGCGCTCAAGGTTTTTTAAGAACGTTCTGTGGTTATATCCGTCTGCACCAAGCAGACTGCTTGAGTCCCCATTATCCTGAATGGTGCCGCTGACCTCTAATACGGCAATTTTACTTGAGAGACTGCCGTTTTCCAGCGTCTTTTCCTGCGATTCATCCGTCAGTGATGTGAGATCCGTTTGAGCGCCTTTGACGCTTTCAAAGAAACTCATAGAGATGCTGACGATAATAGACACGCCGAAAATCCCCAGAGCAATCACTAATGCAATCCATCTTTTTGCATTCATTTTTTCTCCTCCTTTTTCCTAAACTCTCTCATTATACGATTCAATATGAAAAATGTTTCACTTCATGAAAAAGCTCCGGCTTAACGGGCTGCCGGCAAACGTGGTACACTTATGGCCAAAGGTATTTTATCACAAATACTGGATGGCAGAAAAACTTAAATATGACAGCAAAGGGGAAATGGGATATGACCGATCAACGCCGTAATGTTTATTTTTTTCACAAACAGGATCAGGAAACGAACGAACAAGCCCGCTCGTTAACACAATTAGCGGAAGAGCATGGATTTACCGTTGTGAACCAGCACTCAGACGCCAATATTATCGCTAGCATTGGCGGGGACGGCACATTTTTGCAGGCAGTCAGAAAGACGAATTTTCGTGACGACTGCTTGTACGTCGGCATTACCAAAAAGGGGAAAGCTCATTTATATTGCGACTTTTATAGTGATGAGCGAGAAAAAATGGTCGATGCAATGACGTTTGAACAAATTGAAGTGAGAAAATACCCGCTGATTGAAGTGACAGTGGACCACGCCAGTCCTTTTCACTGCTTAAACGAGGTATCCATCCGCTCAAGCATCATCAAAACCTTTGTGATGGACGTGCTGATTGACGATCTGCACTTTGAAACATTTAGAGGTGACGGGATGATTATCTCAACGCCTACAGGCAGCACCGCCTATAACAAATCTGTTGCAGGAGCGGTTGTTGATCCATTGCTTCCATGCATGCAGGTATCAGAGCTTGCATCCCTTAACAATAATACCTACCGGACACTCGGCTCGCCATTTGTCCTCAGCTCTGACCGAAAGCTGACCCTTCGTGTGGTGCAGGACGGCAACGAACACCCAATCATCGGCTTGGACAATGAAGCACTCAGCACGAGAAATGTGAAAACGATCGAAATCAAACTGTCTAATAAGAAAATCAAAACAGTCAAATTAAAGGACAATTCATTTTGGGAAAAAGTGAAGCGTACTTTTTTATAGAAAATAAAAGGACAGGCTGCTGCCTGTCCTTTTATGATTTCTCATATACAATCTGGCCGTTAATCACGGTTTTTTTAATATCTAAAAGATGAAGCTGTGCGGGGTCAATGGCAAACGGATCACCACTGAGAACTGTAAAATCCGCGTCATAGCCTTCCGCAATTTTCCCGCGTGACTTCTCTTTATAAATGATACCGGCGCTACCTTCTGTATAAAGCTTTATCGCTTCATATACAGGTAAACATTCACTTTCATTATAGCTTGGCCCGTGCTCATGACTGCTTTTCCTGAGGACCGCGGACTGGATCCCTAGAAGCGGGTCAACAGGCTCAATCGGGGCGTCTGAACCGCCCGCGCATAAAATGCCTTTAGATATGAGGGTTTTCCAGGCAAATGCAGTCTTCATCCGGTCTTTTCCGAGACGGTCAATGACCCACGGAAAGTCGCTTGCAACGAAATGCGGCTGAAGATCAAGTGCGATCGGCATGCGTGCTGCTCTCTCGATTAATTCGTTATCAAGCACTTGGGCATGAATAAGCCGATCATGCCGGCCGTTTTTGGGCGGATGCTTTTCAATTGCGTTCAGCACTTTTTCAAAAGCAAGATCTCCGATTGCATGAACAGCAACCTCCATCCCTTTTTCTCTCGCTTTGCGAATGAGCCGGCCAAGGGTTTCGTCATCGTGAACCTGAACACCATTTGTTGATGGATCATCCTGATATGGTTCTTTCAACAAAGCCGTTCTCCCGCCAAGCGCCCCGTCCGCAAAGATTTTCATCGCACCGAACTCCACATAAGGGCCGGACGGCTTATCCAGCTGCTCCCATCGATCGACCGCTTCATGATGAACGAGCAAATGGCAGCGGAACGGATACTTTCCGCCAGCGGCAACTTTCTCATAAGCTTTCATCGGCACCGAAACATCACCATAATAGGACAAGTCTTCCGAATGACCGCCCGTCAGGCCTTTTGTCCAGCAATCCTTTATTGCAGCCGTTAATGCCTCATCAACATAGTGCTGGGAGACTGGCGGGACAGCCTTCAGAATCAAATCCTGCGCCTTATCAAACAGGAGTCCTGTCGGCTCGCCATTTGCATCTTTTACGATGACTCCGCCGTCAGGATCAGGAGTATTTCTTGAAATTCCCGCTGCTTGAAGAGCCGCAGAATTGACAGCTATTGCATGCCGGCATATACGCTTGAGCAAGACGGGCCTGTCAGGAAACAGGCGATCAAGATCATGCTTAGTCAAGTAGTCAGGTGTCTCAAACTGATTTTCATTCCAGCCTTCTCCAATGAGCCAATCGTTTTTAGGAAGCTGCCGCTCTCTTTCCTTCGCAGCCTGTAAAATTGAATCTTTCGACGTCAGTGCGGACAGATCGAGCTGAAGCTGTTTCTCACCGTGGCCGATCAAATGTAGATGGCTGTCAACAAAACCGGGGAACATCACTGCTCCGTTAAGGCTGATTTCTTCTGTTTCCGGCGACCCGTACTTTTCCTTCAAACGTTCATAGCTGCCGGTGCCTTTTATGACACCATCCTCAACATAAACTGCCTCAGTCCGATCGCCTTCTTTGAGCATCGTATAAATGAAACCGCCGTGCCATATCGCCTTCATTCACGTTCACTCTCTTTCTTTATGCCTTTTTATTGGCTTTGAGCTGTTCTTCACGTTTTCTTAATTCCACTCGTCTGATTTTTGCAGAAGCCGTTTTCGGCAGACTTTCCACAAATTCAATTTCTCTAGGATATTTGTATGGAGCGGTAATCGTCTTCACATGGTTTTGCAGCATTTTGACAAGCTCATCACTGCGTTTTTCATGATTTTGCAGGACAACATATGCCTTTACAATGGAGCCTCTGATTTCATCAGGGCTCGCGACAACAGCACATTCTTTTACTTCTGGGTGCTTAACAAGCGCGTCTTCCACCTCGAAAGGCCCGATCGTATAGCCGGAGCTGATAATAATATCGTCATTTCGGCTTTCAAACCAGAAGTAACCTTCCTCATCTTTTCTTGCTCTGTCTCCCGTTAGGAAATAATCGCCGCGAATTTGTGTTTTCATTCTTTCCGGATCTTTAAAATACTCTTTAAAGAGCGCAGGCGTACTGAGGTGAACAGCGATATCGCCAACCTCACCAGGTTTGCAGATTTCACCGTCTTCATTTATGATCTCCACCTGATTTCCCGGTGTCGGCTTTCCCATGCTTCCCGGTTTAATAGGCGTATCTTTCAAAACACCAACCAAAAGCGTGCTTTCTGTTTGGCCATATCCGTCCCGTACCTTAATGCCAAAGTGCTTTTGGAAAACATCAATGACTTCACGATTGAGCGGCTCACCTGCGGAAACAGCGCTGTGCAGGGCAGAAAGATCAAAACGGTCCAAGCCTTCAACCTTCGCCATTAAGCGGTATTCTGTCGGCGTGCAGCAGAAAACATTGATTTTGTAGCGATTTAAAAGCTCTAGATATTTTTCTGCTTTGAATCTGCCGTGGTACACAAAACCGGTTGCTCCGCTGCCAAGCACCGCTAAAAACGGACTCCATACCCACTTTTGCCAGCCAGGGGCAGCAGTAGCCCAGACGATATCCTTTTCAGAAATATCAAGCCAAGCGCCGGCAGAAGTTTTTAAATGAGCAAATGCCCATCCATGTGTATGTACAACACCTTTCGGCTGACCTGTTGTCCCGGATGTATAAGATAAGAAAGCCATATCATCTCTTGTTGTGTCAGCTGTTTTAAATTGGCTTCCGTCCGCTTCAATTGATAAGAGGTTTTTCCAGCCGGCATCATTTTCACCAATAGACAGTGTAATCAGTTTGTCAGTCGTACTGACATCCCGGAAAGCGCCAATAAATTCTGAGTAGACGATAGCGCCTTTTACCTCTGCATGTTCAATCCGGTATTCAAGATCTTTCGCGCGAAGCATTTCGGAGCACGGAATGACAACCATTCCTGATTTCAGGATAGCCAAATAAACAGCATAGGCTTCAAGCACCCGCGGTACCATTACAATCAGCTTGTCTCCCTTTTTAAATCCAAGATCAGCTAAGGCCGCTCCGATTTTATTTGTTTCTTCCATCAGCTTTTCATACGACCAAGATTCTTGCTTGCCCGACTCGTCCTCCCACAGAAGAGCGGTTTTTTGTCCAGCAGCACTGAACTTTTCCATTTCATTCACTAAATTATATTGCACAGGGGCAATTAAATCTTCACGTTTTAACACGAACAACTCCTCACTTTCTCCACCCATTATACATAAATACAGGCTCTTTCCGTAAGGATATGCCTAAAAGCAACCTCTGTAAACATAGATTTTATAGGCCGCTGGTCCTTTTTTATATGTAAAAAATGAAAAAGAGTGGGGATACCCCCACTCCTAAGCCATTATGTGAAATTGTAAATTAGAATTGTCCTCCGCCCATGTTTTGTTGAGCAAAAGATACAAGACGTTTTGTGATCTCTCCTCCAACAGAACCGTTAGCGCGAGAAGTTGTGTCTGCTCCAAGGTTTACACCGAATTCAGAAGCGATTTCTAATTTCATTTGGTCGATCGCTTGAGCAGCTCCTGGTACTAAAAGGTTGTTGCTGTTACCTGAGTTATTGTTAGCCATGTGTCTCACCTCCTTGTGAGTATAGAATGTGTCAAAACACATGGCTTCATTCAGAAAAACTTTGGTAATTGTATACAGGAGCTGAAAATTGATTTAAAAGAGTTCAGCGAATTTATCGTTAGCTTCTTGTTCGCTATACAGGGTCATTGTCTCAATGTTATCTACCGCTTCTTGAATATACGGCTCGAAATCAACAAAGCTTTCAAAGTGTTCAATTTTCTCTTTTTTAGGGCGTGTTTTCGGGCTTAGCGGTGTAAAGATCGTGCAACAGTCTTCAAACGGCTGAATGCTTGTCTCATATGTGCCAATTTCCCGTGATTTTTCGATGATTTCTGTTTTGTCCATGGCGATTAGCGGACGCAAAATCGGTGTTGACGTCACCGCATTAATTGCATACATGCTTTCAAGCGTTTGGCTCGCTACCTGACCGAGGCTTTCTCCCGTAATAATGGCAAGCCCGTTTCTCTTTTCTCTGATTCTGTCGGCTATCTGAAGCATGAGGCGGCGGGTTGCCGTCATTGTGTAATTTTCAGGAATTTGTTTTTGGATGAGCTCTTGCGTTTTTGTAAATGGAACAATATGAAGTGTCATGCTTCCCCCAAAACGGGACAGACATTTCGCCAGATCCATTACCTTTTGCTTTGCGCGCTCGCTTGTGTATGGCGGACTGAAGAAATGAACAGCTTCTACCGACAATCCCCGTTTCATCGCATAAAAACCGGCCACAGGGCTGTCAAAACCGCCAGAAAGCATCAGCATCGCTTTTCCTGCTGAACCAACTGGCAGCCCGCCTGCACCTTTTTCATCACGAATTGTCAAAAATGTTGCTTCTTCCCTGATTTCGATTCTGAGCGGGATGTCTGGGTTGCGAACATCGACCGTCAATCCTTCTGTATTTCGCAAAATATGGCCGCCGATTTCAGCGTTCATCTGGTTTGTATCTAATTCAAATTGCTTATACGCTCTCTTTGTCGCGACTTTAAACGTATCACCTGGTTTATACTGATCTTTGATAGCCTTTAGTGCGGTTGCCTTAATATCATCAAGGCGGCTGTCACATTTAATTGCCAGGCTGAAGCTTTGAATCCCAAACACTTGCTTTAAATGAGGAAAAAGAGCCTCAGGATCCTCTCCATTTAATGTAATCGTCATACGATCCCTGTTGGAAAAGTATTTTAAATTCGGATAGTCTTTCAAAACGAGTCTGATGTTTTGTTTTAAGCGCTCAATAAAGCTTTTTCTGTTTTTGCCTTTGGTCGAAATTTCCCCAAAACGAATTAATATATGATCGTAATTCATGTTCTACCTCATCATTTTCCTTAATTTTTTGATGCCAGGACGAAGCGCGTTCATAAACGGTTCTGCCACATCGCTTGTCTGGCTGTAATTTAAACTGATTCTGATGCTGCTTCCGGCAATCTGCTCTCCTTTGCCCATCTCTAAGAGAACCTTGCTGGGCTTATGTTCTTTTGCCGAGCAAGCCGATGTTGTGGAGACGAAAATATCCTGTTCCTCAAGCATGTGTAAAAGCACTTCCGCTTTAATCCCCGGTACAGAGAAATTAATAATGTGCGGCGCGCTATTCATTTGAGGCGTGTTGATAACGACGCCCTCAATTTCACTCAGCCTTTTCATAAACAATTCCTTTGCGGCAGTCATCGTGTCAAGCCGTGTGTCAAAATCAGCAGAGGCAAGATTAATGGCCTTGGCAAGCGAAACCGCTCCAGCAGTATGTTCTGTTCCGGCTCGTATGCCTTTTTGCTGAGAGCCTCCCGTTATGAGCGGAATAAGGGGTGTTCCCTCTTTTACAATAAGTGCGCCTGTCCCCTTTAGGCCGTGAAATTTATGCCCCGAAATTGAACATAGATCAATGCCGGCCTTTTCAATTGCCAAGGGCACTTTATAGATGCCCTGCACATAATCGACGTGGAACAAAATGTTCGGGTGCTTCTTCAGCACTTCCCCTGCCGCTTCAATCGGCTGCACGGAACCGACTTCATTGTTCACATGCATCATGCTGACAAGCACGGTATCGGGACGGATGGCTGCTTTTAGATCTTCAATAGAAACAAATCCGTCTTCATTCACAGAAAGATAAGTGATATCAAACCCGAACAACTCTTTCAGCTGTTCTAACGATTCCGTAACGGATGGATGTTCAATAGAAGTGGCAATGATATGTTTGCCTGTTTTTATCTTTGACAAAGCCGCTCCTTTTAAAGCCGCATTATTGGCTTCTGTGGCGCCTGACGTAAATACAATATCATATTTTTTTAGGCCTAAGGACCTTTTGATTTGATTTTTGGCTGCTTGAAGCAGCTGTTCCGTTTCGGCTCCATATCGGTGCAAAGATGAAGGATTGCCAAAGTATCGGCTGCTTGTCTGTTCATATACGTTCAAGACTTCATCGTAAGGCTTAGTCGTTGAACTATTATCTAAATATATCATCTTTTTTACTCCTTTATGAAAGCGGTACAAGGTATGATATTTATGTTACCATAACAAAATTTAATAGAAAATTACGAAAAACTAGTATTGACTTCTAATTTTTTTACCATATAATAAGATTTGTTCGTTTCGTCATATTATCTGACAATTAATTGACAGAATATTTTAACATAATTATTAGGAGGATTTTTTCATGAAACACTCACTGCCTGTCAAAGATACCATTATTATTGGTTTCATGCTATTTGCGTTATTCTTTGGAGCAGGAAATATGATTTATCCGCCGGAACTTGGACAAGCAGCCGGACACAACGTCTGGAAGGCCATCGGCGGATTTTTACTGACAGGGGTAGGCCTGCCGCTTCTCGGCATTATCGCCATCGCATTAACCGGTAAGGACGCTAAAGGCCTTGCTGACAAAGCGCACCCTGTTTTCGGCACAATCTTTACTGTCGTGCTTTATTTATCAATCGGACCATTATTCGCCATCCCGAGAACAGGAACTGTTTCATATGAAATTGGCGCTGTTCCGTTTTTGACTGGCGTACCAGAAAGACTTTCTTTATTAATTTTTACACTTATCTTTTTCGGCGTTACGTACTATTTAGCGTTAAACCCATCCAAGGTTGTCGATCGAGTCGGAAAAATTCTGACTCCCATCAAATTCACAATTATTTTAATCATTGTTCTCAAAGCCATCTTCACGCCGATGGGCGGATTGGGCGCCGTGACAGAAGCATATAAAGGAACACCGGTTTTTAAAGGATTTTTAGAAGGCTATAAAACAATGGACGCACTTGCTTCAATTGTATTTGGCGTTGTCGTTGTAAATGCTGTAAAAAGCAAAGGCGTTACACAGTCTAAAGCTCTTGCTGCAGCCTGCATTAAAGCAGGTGTGATTGCCGCTTTAGGGCTGACTTTCATTTATGTCTCCCTTGCTTATTTAGGTGCAACAAGCACAAATGCCATCGGTCCTGTTGGTGAAGGAGCTAAAATTTTATCTGCGTCTTCCCATTATTTATTCGGTTCATTAGGCAACATCGTACTCGGAGCAGCGATTACAGTCGCATGTTTAACAACAAGCATCGGCCTTGTCACATCTTGCGGCCAATATTTTTCAAAACTTATTCCGGCATTATCATATAAAATTGTCGTTACGATTGTCACGTTATTCAGCTTGATCATTGCGAATTTCGGACTCGCGCAAATTATCGCGTTTTCTGTTCCTATTTTATCAGCTATCTATCCACTTGCCATTGTCATTATCGTTCTTTCCTTCATCGATAAGATCTTTAAAGAAAGACGCGAAGTGTACATCGCTTGCTTGATCGGTACAGGACTTTTCAGTATTTTAGACGGTATCAAAGCAGCCGGTTTTTCACTTGGATCTTTAGATGTGTTTCTAAATGCGAATCTTCCTCTTTACAGCCTCGGCATCGGCTGGGTGCTTCCAGGAATCGTCGGAGCGGTTATCGGCTATGTGCTGACCTTATTCATCGGACCATCCAAACAGCTTAATGAAATAAGTTAATGTCACAGAACGCCTGCGTTATTGCGCAGGCGTTTTGTAATGAAAAAAAGAGCCTGCTCATTACACTGCGGGCTCTTTTTCATGGTCGTGATTATCTAAGCGGATATGTCAGCTTTGATTTTTTCAACTGCACCTGGCGCAGCCTTTTCCACAGCGGCAGCTGCAATTTCATAAGAGTCGTCATAATCAAAAGCATAAAAACGTCTTTCCGCTTCTTTCAGCTGTTCAGATAAAATGTGATTTTGGCTTCTGAACCGGTTTCCGAACTGAATGATTTTTTCAATGAGGATGACCTGCTCGACAAGTTCCTCTGATTCCCGGCTTGCCCTGTTGACGATATCTTCTGCTTGCTTCAAATGGGCTCCGGCTTCTTCCATATTTAATGGAAGTTCGTTTAGTTGATTGACTGTTTCTTGAATATGATGATGCGCGTTCTCCAGCATCTCTTGAATATGGCTCGGAATGCCTGGAATGTTGCTAGTCTTCAGCAGTCTTGCTGTCTCAGAAATTGTTTTTTTCAAATTGCTGAGCGTCTCCCTCGCCTGAAGCTCTTCTTTTCTCAGCGCTTGCAGGTTTTCACGATACTCGGCATGCTCTTTTTTCACTTCTTCAATTTGCTTCTCTATTGAAGCAACTTCTTCTACTAAAAGTGAGTAGGCGACATGCTCTGCATCGAGCTTATCTTTAACGGATGATAGCAGCTTCCCAATTTCATCAAGGCGCTTTTCAAAAGCCTGCTGTTTGCCGAGCTCACCGGCTGTCAGCCTGTAGCTTTCCTTCACCAGCTCAGTTTCCGCCTTCGTATGCTCTTTCTCTTCTTTAAGCTTGTCGTAAGCAATAATCAATTCAGGCATTTTGCTTAGTACGGATTGACCGGCTTCAACTTCGCCCTCCAGCTGCTGATAAACAGATTGAATATTTTCGTCAATGAGCTGCAGGATTGCGGACGCTTCATCAATATCCAGCTCAGTCATCAGGACATGTTCCGCTCGTTTCAGCTGGTTTGACAGATTTTCTAATTCCTTATCAAGCTGGATATGCTCAAGCTTGTACCCTTTTTCTTTCATTTCGCCATAGCCATCCTTGAGCTTTGCAATCTGTCCGGGCACCGTCTGTTTACAGTCAGCTAACAGCTTCGGCACATCATCTATGTATGACTGAAGCCGTTCAAGATTGCGGTCCTGCTCAAGCAGTACTTTTCGTGCAGTAATATAGTTTCCGCCTTCTGTTTCTTCTTCAAATTGTTTGATGCCGCTCCAAATTTCGTCCAGATCCTTTTCAAGGCTGTCATAAAGCTCCCCGTAAAGGTGGCTGTAAGCCAGCAGGTTTTTTCGAGATTTCGAATAGCGCTCCCTCACCTGTTCAATCTCTTCACGGCTCTTTTCCTCACTTGTGACAAGATCGCTGATTTCCCGAAGAATCTTTTCAATGCTTGATTCAGCCGCTGTCAGCAGGTCGTCGATATGAACGAGCACTTGATTGGCCTTTTTAAACCGGTATTTGTCTGCATTTTCCTCGGCATCATAAAGGAGCTCTTCAACTTTCGGCATGTGGGCTGTGACAATCTCGTCCCATTCTTCACGCCACTTCTCAAAGAACTCTTCTGTCTGACCCGTCATTTTTAAATGTTTTATTTTAGACATTTCTTCCACGATCGACCGATTCAGAATTTCAATCTTCCACGATTCCAGCCGGTCGATTTCGGCGTAGATTTTTTTCCTGAAAAAGTAGCCTGCTGCAAACAGCGCAAGCAGTACAATTAATAATCCAATGACAAACTCCATAATGAGCCCCCTTGCTGTTTACCTTAATCTGTCAGGGTGTTTTATTTATTCAGAAAGATTTCAGGATATGTATTGAGAAAAACTGTCGTTTTCATTGTTATTATGATACCATGTAACAAACATTTTTTGACCAGAAATCAAAAACTTTTTGTGCAAAATCGGCAGGATTTGACTATTTTTTCATGGGGTGACATCAATGCAAAAGCGAGACGGACATATTCACACACCATTTTGCCCTCACGGCTCCAATGACACACTCAGACAATATGCAGAAGAAGCCTTAAAAAAAGGGTTCGAATCGATTACTTTTACCGAACACGCCCCATTGCCGCCCTCTTTTACCGATCCCACGCCGCTGAAAGACAGCGCGATGGCGCAAGCTTCTTTGGAACGCTATATTCATGAAATTTCCGGATTAAAAAAAGAATATCGCGGACAGCTTAGCATACGGACAGGGCTTGAAGTCGATTATATCGCTGAATTTGAAGACGAAATTACATTATTTCTGGACACATACGGGCCATATTTAGATGACAGCATCTTATCCGTTCATTTTTTGCGCACAGACTCTTCCTATCTATGCCTTGATTATGACGAGCATACCTTCAAAGAGCTGATTTCAGCCTGCGGAAGCATTGAAGCTGTATACGAACAATATTACCGGAGTGTCTATTCTTCCATTGTAGCATCTCTCGGCGTTTATAAGCCAAAAAGAGTCGGTCACATCACACTCGTCCAAAAATTCATCAAGCTGTTTCCATACAGCATGTCAGAGCATATTCGCGGCCTCGTTTCCCTGTGCCTGAATGCCATTGAAGAAAACGGGATGGAGCTCGACTTCAATACTTCCGGCTTAAGAAAAATTTACGCTGGCGGTATTTATATCGAGGATTGGATGCTGAATGAAGCGAAGCAAAAGAAGATCCCGCTTGTGTTTGGGTCTGATGCCCATCAAGCGGGAGATGTCGGATATGCGTATGAGGCGTTTTTGGAACGGTGCTAGTTGGTGAGCGCCACGTCTCCTGTCCGGAAGACGCTTCTGATCCAAATCTTGATTTCTTCAAAATACATTTTATAAAAATACGGCTCGTGCGGCTGCATGTAGAGTACTTCTGAAATATATTGAGGCTGGAGATAGGGCATCATCAAGAGAGATTTTAATTGGAGAATAAAATGAGGCAGCGGCAGCGTTAAATATTCACGCTGTTTTTCTCCTTCCTCAATGATCAGCTGGAAGATATACTTTTCCTTCATTAGATATGTCGACATAATTTCCCTGATTAATGTGGAGTCAATTGTGACTTCCCGGTAGACAAAACGAGTTAATTGACGATGATTATGCTGATAGGATAAAATATCGAAAACCAATTGAAGAAGCTGTTCCTGCGTGCTTTGAGAAGAGATATTGCTTGCCGCTGTTTCAAGCGTTTTGCTGTAGCCTTCGTAAAACTCTGAAACTAAGTGTTCCATCAAGCCTCCTTTGCCTTTAAAATAGTAGGAGATGTGCGCAACATTTACATCAGCTGACTTTGCAATTTCACGGACAGACGTGCCAGAAAATCCTTTTTGGTTAAAAAGCATGACAGCAGATTCAATAATTTTGTCTTTGGTGCTTACTTTCATACGGCTCACTCCTTCCTCTTGATACTATTCAAGCAGAAAGCCGCTGTTCCTGTAAGAACTTATCGACAAATGCCGGCAGAAAAGCCGGAACTTTGTTTTATATTATAGAAAAAGTGAGGGTTTTCCATGTTCCATGTCGAAAAACAATCTGGAGATAAAGAAAAGGGCTATCAGCTTCTGCTAAAACAGCTCGAAGCCATGACCGAAGACGAAACAGATCAAATAGCTAACTATGCAAATGCCTCAGCACTGCTGTATCATTCGCTGCCTGAAGTCAACTGGGCGGGTTTCTATTTTGCCAAAGAAGAGGATGGACAGCTTGTGTTAGGTCCGTTCCAAGGCCTGCCGGCATGTGTTCGGATTCCTTTCGGCAGAGGGGTTTGCGGCACAGCGTACGCAAACGGAAAAGTGGAACGTGTTGAGGATGTAAACGCGTTTCCGGGACATATCGCCTGCGATGCAGCGTCTCAATCAGAAATTGTGCTTCCGATTCGTGTAGACGGAAAAATTGTCGGCGTCTTAGACATCGACAGCCCAGTGAAAAACCGTTTCGACGAAATTGATGAAAAATACTTAACTCAATTTGCCGAAACGCTAGAAAAAGCGTTAGCGCAGTAATATAAAAGCCCAAAACTGATATCGTTTTGGGCTTTTTTTATTTTATTGAGTCATGAACCATCAAGCAGTTTTTCCCGCTCCGTTTCGCGCTGTAGAGCGCTTCGTCTGCCTCATGCACAAGCTCTTTCAGCGATTTTCTTGTTTCTGTCGTCCAGCAGGAGATACCGCAGGAAATGGTTACCTCGGGTTTCGTATTTTTTCTGACCGCGTAAACCAGTCGCTCGGTAATCCGTTTCCCCACTGCAACCGGCACATTTGGCAAATAAATCGCCAGCTCCTCGCCTCCCCAGCGGGCACCGACATCATGCTTTCGGATGTTGCTTTTAATCACTGAAGCGACTTGAATTAAAATCTCGTCCCCAGTCTGATGGCCGTACGTATCATTTACATTTTTAAAATTATCAATATCAACAAGAATAAAAACACCCTTTTGGTGGATTTTCATGCTGTATTGAATTTTTTCATCTAAATACACTCGTGAATACAGTTCAGTCAGCTGATCTGTTTTCACAAGGTGCTCAAGACGGTCGCGAAGCATTGAATTGGTTACAGCCAGTGTCGCGTGATGAATCAGCGCCTGAAACAGCTTGTACATTTCAAATGTAAAAGCGTACAGCTCCTGTTTCAATAAAACCGCAAAGCCCAGAAGCCGGTCGTTTTGAATCATCGGAGCAGCCATCAGCGAGCCGTACCCCGCCTTCCCAAAAACAGACTGGCCATTCCCGATGAAAACCCCTTTTTCACCTTCATACAGCTTTTCTTTCAGCTCATTATAAAAATCTGACGGTTTCGCTTCTTTAAAAAATGCTGTGCTGCCTGGAAGCAATGTTAGGTTTTCAAAATGGTCTATATGAAAAAATCCCACTTCTTCTGCCTGAAACGATTCTGCCATTCTCACAGCCAGATCATTCATTGTATCAGTCAGTGTCAGCCGCTGATTCAGGCGGCGTGATGTTTCATTAATCAATTCCAAATTTGCGATGCTTGCTTTGGATTGTTCGTAGAGCTGGGCATTTTCAAACGCTTTTCCCGCCGCGTTTGCTAACAGCGACATTTCATCAAGGCAGGCATCAGTAAGAAAGCTGTCACCCGTTCCCTCAGCCTTCAACACCCCGTATGTGCCCTGCTGTCCTTTGATCGGAATATAGGCGACAGATTCATTTTTCCGCAAAATGTCTCCGGACAAATACACTTTGAGCGCAAAGGAATCGGATTTTTCCCCTTCCATATACAGCTCTTTTGCAGGTATCCCTAAACATTGGTCTTGATCGTGCGATATAAATAAAGAAAACTCAAAAAGAGAAAATGTGCTGGTCAAGCTTTCTAAAAGCTGCTTCAGCACATCTGTCTGATCAAGCAGTGAATGGAACAGCTCTGTCATTTTGTATATCTTTTTTTGGTAGATCGTTTTGTTATAGAGTCTTTCCTGTTTCATCGACTGGTTTAAAAATGAAGCAACCACGTCCGGAAGCCCTTCAGGAATCTCTTCATCCTGCCTGCACGCAAGATGAAAACGCCTGCCGGAGCCGTCCTCAATCAGATAACATGAAGCGTTTATTTTTGAAGCGGAAAAACGCGCTTCACCATCTGCCAATTTTGTCACAAAGCCTGATGGTGACGGTGTAAGCGAAACACAAAGGGTTGAAAAATAGGTTTGAATAGCCGAAGTCAGCCATATGAAAGAGTCGGTGAATGTGACTTTTTCAGATTTGGTTAATAAAAAATCGAGCATATGATAATGAAAGGCGGATAATTGATCTTTAGTTTGTTCTACCATATTTTTATCACCTAAAAGTTTACCACTAATTTTTGTTTATTATATCATAAACGGTGAAGCAATAATGGAGGAATGGTTGACTTCAAAACAAATAAATTATATAATGACCTTTGTGTGAAATATTGCAGCCTTTTTGTTCAGCTTCTATGTTTTCATTTTGTTCCTTATCAATAAGGTGTATCGTGTAACTCTCTGCTGCTGGAGCGAGGATACATGAAAACAAAATGTGCATGGTCGAATAGAGCAGACGGTTTTTATTTTCCACAAAAATAAAACCAAAGGAGGAGTCACATTATGGCTCGCTATACAGGTCCATCTTGGAAACTGTCCCGCCGTCTAGGAATCTCTCTTAGCGGTACAGGAAAAGAATTAGAAAAACGCCCTTACGCTCCAGGTCCACACGGTCCAGGACAACGTAAAAAATTATCAGAATACGGTTTGCAATTGCAAGAAAAGCAAAAGCTTCGTCACATGTACGGTGTAAACGAACGTCAATTCCGCACTTTGTTTGACAAAGCTGGCAAACTAGCTGGTAAACACGGTGAAAACTTCATGATTCTTTTAGATTCTCGTCTTGATAACGTTGTGTACAAGCTAGGTTTAGCACGTACTCGCCGTCAAGCTCGCCAATTGGTTAACCACGGTCACATTCTTGTAGACGGAAGCCGCGTTGACATCCCGTCTTACCTTGTGAAACCTGGTCAAACAATCGGTGTTCGCGAAAAATCAAGAAACCTTTCTATCATCAAAGAATCTGTTGAAGTGAACAACTTCGTTCCTGAATACCTTACTTTCGACGCTGAAAAGCTTGAAGGTACTTTCACTCGTCTTCCTGAGCGTTCTGAACTTGCTCCGGAAATTAACGAAGCGCTTATCGTTGAGTTCTACTCTCGTTAATCGTTTTAAAAACCCCTGCCGCTATGCGGTCGGGGTTTTTTTATCGTCTGTTTCGTCATTCGCCTCTTGCTGGCCAACACTATCTTGCGCCTGCTGATCCCAGTAATCCTGCTGCAGCCGTTCTTTTGCAATCGTACACATGAGATTCACACTTTAGCGCTCCTTTCATTTAAAAGGTGGTGATTGGTCGTGTTTGCCCTATCTAATATACTCTTTTCCTTTCATTCCTATGCGGTAAACAAAAAGATCCTTTGCCTTCAGTGGCAAAGGATCTTTTTCTTATTTATACGTCACAAGGAAGTATTTTTTCTTCCCGCGGCGCAGAACAGTAAATTGATTTTCGATACGGTCTTCTGCTGATAGAGTATAATTTATTTCCGTCTGGCGTTCGCCGTTAATGTAAACAGCTCCATTTTGGATGTCTTCACGCGCTTGGCGTTTAGAAGGAGATAATTTAGATTGCACCAACACATCTACAAGTGAAAGCTCTTGGGTGCTGTCAACTTCCATAGAAGGAACATCTTTAAAGCCTACCTTTACATCTTGAGCGGAAAGCTCTTTAATATTGCCGCTGAACAGCGCTTGGGAGATGTTGATGGCTTGCTCCAGCGCCTCGCGTCCGTGAACAAGCGATGTCACTTCTTCTGCCAGGCGTTTTTGCGCTTCACGTTTTTCTGGCGCCGTTTCTGTTTTTTCAGCGTACGCTTCAATTTCCTCTTTTGAAAGGAACGTAAAGTATTTCAAGTATTTGACAACGTCACGGTCGTCTGTGTTGATCCAGAATTGATAGAATTCATATGGCGATGTTTTTTCTTTATCAAGCCAGATCGCACCGCCTTCCGTTTTTCCGAACTTCGTGCCGTCTGCTTTTGTGACAAGCGGAATCGTAAGACCGAACGCTTTTGCTCCTTCTTCTTCCGATTTTCTGATCAGTTCAAGACCGGCTGTGATGTTGCCCCACTGATCGCTTCCGCCGATTTGCAGTTTACAGTTTTTGTCTCTGTAAAGATTTAAGAAATCATAAGATTGAAGAATCATGTAGCTGAATTCCGTGTACGAGATGCCGGATTCAATTCTTGAGCTGACCGTATCTTTTGCCAGCATGTAATTGATGCCGAAATTTTTACCAACGTCACGAAGGAAATCGATCACATTCATTTTGCCGATCCAGTCAAAGTTGTTCGCGATGACAGCTGGGTTTTCTGCTGCTTCAAAATCTAGAAATCTGGACAGCTGGTTTTTGATTTTTTGGGACCATTCGGATACGATGTCAGCAGTGTTTAATGTACGCTCTGCTTTTTTTCCGCTTGGATCACCGATGAGGCCCGTCGCGCCCCCCACAAGCGCAATCGGATGATGCCCTGCAAGCTGAAAACGGCGAAGTGTTAAAATAGGCAGCAGGTGTCCGATATGCAAGCTGTCTGCTGTCGGGTCAAAGCCTGAGTACAAGCGGATTTTTTCTTCATTCAGCTGTTTATTTAACCCTTCTTCATCTGTCATTTGCTGAATCAATCCGCGGAAGGATAAGTCTTCAAGTAAGTTAGTCATAAGATAAAGCTCCTTTTTTGATTAAAATAAAAAACGCCCCTTCGTTTACACGAAGGGACGATTGATTATCGCGGTACCACCCTACTAATAAGAGAATGCAAACATTCGTCTTATCACTTTGCCTGATAACGGATCAGGTCCGTTCTTTCACTACTGAAAGCCTGGCCGGCTTTGTTTGCAAAAGCGGTTCATGAGTGTATTCGATATATCCGTCTGTGCTGATTTTCACCGGCCATCAGCTCTCTGGAACGTAAGGATATTCTACTTGTCTCAATCTTTACCTTTTCATATGAAGCTATATCATTTTTAACATAAATAAAATCCTGTGTCAACGCCGCCTTTTAATCCTCCATTGTTGACAGATCTCCAGCCGGCAGATTAAGCTCCCATGCCTTCAGCACGCGCCTCATGATCTTTCCGCTTCGGGTTTTCGGAAGCTTATCTTTAAATTCGATCTCACGCGGAGCCGCATGGGCTGCAAGACCCTGCTTTACAAATAGGCGGATCTCTTCTTTCAGTTTATCAGACGGCTCAAATCCTTCCCTGAGTGCAATAAAAGCTTTAATGATTTCTCCACGCACCGGGTCAGGCTTTCCGATTACGCCTGCTTCTGCAATAGCCGGATGTTCGACAAGCTTGCTTTCCACTTCAAATGGGCCGACGCGCTCACCGGAGGTCATGATGACGTCATCAACTCTGCCTTGGAACCAAAAGTATCCCTCTTCATCCATGTAAGCAGAATCCCCAGACACATACCAGCCGCCCGGCATGAAATACGATTCATACTTTTCAGGGTTATTCCAAATGGTATGCATCATGGAAGGCCAGCCCTTTTTGATGGCGAGATTGCCCATTCGGTATGGCGGTAGCTCGTTGCCTTGATTGTCAACGATCGCTGCCTCTACTCCTGGAATCGGCTTACCCATTGAACCCGGTTTAATATCCATGCAAGGATAGTTGCAGATGAGCTGACTGCCCGTTTCTGTCATCCACCATGTATCATGAATTCGTTTGTTAAAAACTTTATGTCCCCATCTGATGACTTCCGGATTTAGCGGCTCACCGACACTGAGCACATGCCGGAGTGAAGTTAGATCATATTTCGCAGCCATTTCATCTCCCGCACCCATCAGCATCCGAAAAGCGGTCGGCGCGCTGTACCAGACATTGACGCCAAGCTGTTCAATCGTACCATACCAGCTTTCCGGGCTGAAACGTCCACCGACGATGACATTTGTCGCTCCGTTCAGCCACGGTGCAAAAATGCCGTATACCGTACCTGTCACCCAGCCTGGATCAGCCGTGCACCAATAAATGTCTTCTTCCTTTAAATCAAGGACCCACTTTCCTGTTTGATATTGCTGAATCATCGCTTCATGGACATGCAGCACGCCCTTTGGCGTACCAGTGGAACCTGATGTATAGTGAAGCAGAAAGCCGTCTTTTTTATCCATCCATTCGATATCCAGTCTTGTGCTTTCCTGTTTCGCTGCTTCATCATAATTGATGATATTCGTGCCGCTCTCAGCCTCTCCCCCGACTACGAAGACATGCTGCAAGTGAGGCAGTTTGTCTACCGGTATTCTCTCCAGCAGCTCAGGTGTTGTGACAACAACCTTTGCCTCACTGTTTTCAAGCCGGTCTTTCACCGCTCCCTCCATAAATGCTTCGAACAGCGGCCCGGCGATGGCGCCAATTTTGATTGCGCCAAGCATAATAAAATAAAGCTCGGGTGATCTCGGCATAAAAATAAAAACGCGGTCCCCTTTTTCCACATTTCCATACCGTCTCAGCACATTCCCGGCTCTGTTTGATTCTTCCTTCATTTCTTTAAATGTGTATTTTTCATCCCTTTTTGCGTCTTTATAATAAAGCGCTACTTTGTTTTTTCGAAACGATTCGGCATGGCGGTCAATCGCTTCATACGCCGCATTCAGTTTCCCTGTCTCATGCCAAGAGAAATGTTTCTCTGCCTCGGCCCAATCAAAATGCCGGTACGTTTCTTCATAGTTTTTTAAGTTATGATCCCCCTCTATTGCTGGTAACGCTTTCAAATTCATGCCCAAACATCCCCCTTTGCTGAAGTTGTCACAATTATTATAGTATATATTCATATTCTTCTCAATTTTTAAAATATAAACCATGTTGAAAACGCTTTATAATTTGGTATTCTTAAAGAAGGCATGTATTTTTGATAAGAATTGATGGGACGGTGAATTAGTGGAACATCATAAAACATACCATTCAGCAAACATCAAAACAGCAACCGGCTCTTTACTGATAGAAGGGCCTGTCTCTCCAGAGGATTTGGCAGGTTATGAGTTTCATAAAGATTTAACCGCATTTCGCCCGCCTCGCGAGCAGCATGAAGCGCTAGTCGACATTGCAGGCCTTCCCGAAGGGCGCATTATTATTGCCAGAGACGGCCGAACCATTGTCGGCTATGTCACGTATTTATATCCTGACCCGCTCGAAAGATGGTCTGAAGGAAATATGGAGGATTTGATTGAGCTCGGAGCCATCGAAGTAGCGCCGGACTATCGGGGATGCGCTGTCGGAAAGACGCTCCTGACCGTCAGCATGATGGATGAACAAATGGAAAACTACATTGTGATGACGACAGAATATTACTGGCATTGGGATTTAAAAGGGATGAAAAAAGATGTGTGGGAATACAGAAAGATCATGGAAAAGATGATGAATGCAGGCGGATTGGTCTGGTTTGCAACGGATGAGCCGGAGATCAGCTCCCACCCTGCAAACTGCCTGATGGCCCGCATTGGAAAAAACGTCAGCCAAGAATCAATTGAGCAATTTGACAGGCTCCGTTTTTATCATCGTTATATGTATTAACTGACACTGGCAAAGGGGAAAAAATAATGATTGTTGAGCAAATCATGAAAAGAGATGTCATTACATTAACGAAGACGGATACGCTTGAAACAGCAATATGCAAACTGAAGGAATTCCATATCAGGCATCTGCCTGTTGTAGATGAAGAACGACACGTGATCGGCATGATTACAGACAGAGACATGAAACAGGCCAGCCCGAGTATTTTTGAAGAAAACAAACGAAGCCTATTTCTCACACGAAGCGTAGATTCAATTATGAAAAAGGATGTTGTCTGCGCCCATCCGTTAGATTTTGTCGAAGAAATATCAGCCGTGTTCTACGAGCATGGCATCGGCTGCCTTCCAGTGGTACACCATCAAAAGTTAATGGGCATTTTAACAAAAACCGATTTGCTGCGGACGTTTGTCAAATTGACAGGCGCTGACCAGCCGGGATCGCAAATTGAGATAAAAGTAAACGACATCACCAAAAGCCTCGCTGAGATCAGCAGTCTTTGCCAAGACCTTCAAGTGAAAATATTAAGCGTGCTTGTTTATCCGCATGACGATCCCGGTGTAAAAGTGCTTGTCTTCCGTGTAAAAACGATGAATCCGCTGCCGTTTTTGCAGGCATTACAAAGAAATGGACACCACGTCGTATGGCCGTCAGAGCAAAGGGACCTGCTATGAGAGACAGTGTATTTATCTATTCTCCATCCTACCAAACCTATATGTTTCATCAGGAGCATCCCTTTAATCAGCAGCGGGTTCTGTTAACATATGATTTGCTTAAGACGATCAATGCCTTTGATGATGGAGACATTGTCACCCCCAGACTCGCTTCAGAAGAGGAGCTTTCCCTTGTCCACACGGACGATTACATTCAGGCCGTAAAGCTTGCGGGCGCCGGAAAGCTTCCCGCTGAAGAAGGAGAAAGCTACGGGCTCGGCACTGAAGACACACCCGTCTTTGCCGGCATGCACGAAGCGGCATCACTCTTGGTCGGCGGCACTTTAACGGCCGCAGACTGGGTCATGTCAGGACAAGCCCTGCATGCGGCAAACCTTGGCGGAGGGCTTCATCACGGCTTTCGTGGGAGAGCTTCAGGGTTTTGCATATATAATGACAGCGCTGTGGCGATTCAATATATCCAGAAAAAATACAGATCCAGGGTACTTTATATTGATACCGACGCCCACCACGGGGACGGTGTGCAATTTACCTTTTACGATAATCCTGACGTATGCACGCTGTCCATTCATGAAACAGGAAGGTATTTATTCCCTGGAACCGGTCAGATCCAAGAAAAAGGCAGCGGAAAAGGATATGGCTATTCCTTTAATATCCCGCTTGACGCTTTTACAGAGGATGATTCTTTTCTTGAGGCTTACCGGACAGCAGCTTCAGAAGTCGCCGCTTATTTCAAGCCCGATGTCATTATCAGCCAAAACGGCGCCGATGCCCATTACTACGACCCGCTGACGCATTTATCAGCAACAATCAATATATACGAAGAAATCCCCCGTCTTGCACACACTTTGGCTCATCAATATTGCGGAGGGAAATGGATTGCAGTCGGAGGCGGCGGATATGATATTTGGCGTGTCGTGCCCCGCGCCTGGGCCAGAATATGGCTTGAAATGAAGGGAATTGACCCGGGACACGAGATCCCGCCGGAATGGATTGCTAAATGGCAAAAACAATGCCCCGTGGCCCTTCCGTCGAGCTGGAGCGATCCGGCTGATTTATATCCTCCGATTCCCCGCAAGCCTGAAATCACAGAAAAAAATGCCCAAACTGTCAGCAAAGCATTATATGCGATACGTTCTGAACAGCAAAGAACAAAGTAAAAAACGACCTTTACGAAGAGGTCGTTTTTGATTTTTTTATCACTATTTCCACACGCCGATTTTCCTTCATGTGTTCATTTGTCTTGTTATCCTTCACCGGCTTTGTATCCGCATAACCGACAGCAATAAAGCGCTTGGAGGGAAGCTTCTCTTTAGACGTGAAGTATTGAATCACTCCACTTGCCCGTGCTGCTGATAGCTCCCAGTTCGACGGGTATCGGTATGTCGAAATGTTTCGGCTGTCTGTATGCCCCTCCACCTGAATGTCATTTGGAATTGTTTGAAGAAGAACGGCAATTTGGTGAAGAAGTGTTTCGGCATTTTTCAGCACCTTTGCCTCACCTGTATCAAACAGCACAGCCTCCTGAAGAACGAGCACGACACCGCGTTCATCCCGTTTGGCTGTCATTTGGGCCTTTAAATGATTGTCTTTTATATATGTATTTACTTTCTTGAGAAGCTGATCCTGCTGATCCTCTTGCTTCTTCGTATCAGATGGGGATGTATTCTTTTTTTCTATGGATGTTTGGTCCGGCTGAAGCCCGTTGCCTTCCTTCTGGATCGAGTCCACTGCCGCTTTAAATTTTTGCAGATCGATTTGGGACATCGAAAAGAGTAAAATAAAGAACACAAGGATCAAGGTGATCAAATCTGTAAAGGTTACCATCCAGCTGGATGAAGATTGACTGTTTTTTCCGCTTCCATTCCTTCTTTCAAAACGTTCTCTTCTAAGCTTCATGTACAGATCCCTTTTTTGTTTTTACTTGTTTTGGCTGCTTCTGCCATTCTTCCCGTGAGCTGAAAACGACCAGCTGGCTTTCAAGGTTGCGCGGGTTTTTTCCGGATTGAACACCGATAATCCCTTCCACCATTACCTGCTTGATAAAAATTTCACTTTCTGTTTTCTCTTCAAGCTTAGCCGCGATCGGGTTGAAGACCATATTTGCCAGTAATGAACCATATAAAGTCGTCAGAAGCGCAATGGCCATGTTTGGTCCGAGCATATGCGGGTCATTTAAGTTTTTAAGCATCAGCACAAGCCCGACGAGTGTTCCGATCATTCCCCACGCCGGAGCGAATTCTCCCGCTTTTTCAAAAACTCGCCGCCCTTTTCGGTGCCGTTCCTCCATTGCTGCGATTTCTGAATCCATGACGAGCCGAATCGTTTCTTCATCCCAGCCGTCAATCGCTAAAAGCAGCCCTTTTTTCAAGAATGGATCTTTGATTTCCCGAGCCTGATCATCCAATGATAAAAGCCCGTGTTTTCGCGCGTGATCGGAAAGGGAAACAAAGGTTTTCACAAGATCTTTCACATTGTCTTCCTGGCGGATGAATGCCTGCTTTAACACAGAGGGCGCTTTTTTCAGCTCTCTTGGCGGAAAACTGATAAAAACAGCGGCGCAAAGTCCCCCTGTTACGATGAAGAAAGAGGTCAGATCAAGAAAAGAGCGGAAACCGCTTACTCCAGATCCCGAAATAATCCCGATAACAATAATAATCGTTCCTAACACAAATCCAACAGGTGTAAGATAATCAAAACGTTTCATCATTTCTCCCCATGAAAAAAGCAAGAATTCACCATAAAGGTGAAGCTTGCTCTTTGTTTTTTCTTATGACTTGGTTGACTTTCTTAGCTCTATACGGTGCGGCAGTTCGACGATATGCTCTTCAACCGGCTCTTTATTCATGAGCTTCGTCAGCAGTCTCATCGCAACGGCGCCGATATCATATGTCGGCTGAACAACTGTTGAAAGCTGCGGACGAACCATGAGGCTTAATCTTGTATTATCAAAACCGATAATGTCGAGATCCTCCGGAATGGATAAGCCCTGATCCTGAGCGGCATGGATAATGCCGAGTGCCATTTCATCAGTTGCAGAAAGAATGGCTGTCGGTTTTTTATCCAGGCTCATCAGATGCTGCAGTGCTTCGAGTCCGGAATCATATGTGTAATCCCCTTCAGCTACAAATTGTTCATTAAACGGAAGGTTCGCTTCTTCAAGCGCACGTTTGTAGCCTTGGAGTTTTTTTGAACGGTTGATCGGTTCTGCCATTGGTCCGGAAACGAATGCGATGTCTGTATGTCCTTTATCAACCAAAAGCTTCACAGCATCATAAATCGCCTGTTCGTAATCGATAGCGACTGACGGTGTTTCCTCCTGCTCTTCTACAGAAGCGGCAAGTACGATCGGCACTGGGGAACGCTTAAATTCCGCCACATGCTCGTCCGTAATGTTTCCGCCCATAAACACGATGCCGTCCACTTGTTTGCCGAGCATTGTGTTTAACAAATGGAGCTCTTTCTCCATGTTTTGGTCAGAGTTGCTCAAAATAATATTGTATTTATACATTGTCGCGATATCTTCAATTCCGCGTGCAAGCTCTGAATAGAAAATGCTTGAGATATCGGGAATGATGACACCTACAGTTGTTGTTTTTTTACTTGCCAGCCCTCTTGCCACCGCGTTTGGACGGTAACCGAGACGTTCAATGGCTTCCAAGACTTTTTTCCGCGTTGTCGGTTTTACATTCGGGTTGCCGTTCACGACACGGGAAACGGTTGCCATGCTTACATTAGCTTCTCTCGCTACATCGTAGATCGTAATATTGCTCATCCTAAAACCACTCCTTTTACTGGATACACTTATCCTTATCTATAGCATAAACACTTTATGTAGAGAAATGTCATAATGTCCGAATTTATGTCGTTTATGATTTGTAAGCGTAAGTCAGTAGTGTACATTATTTTTCATTATTCATCAAATTAATTACTTCTCATGAAATTATACACGTTTTTATAGATGATGAAAACGTATACTTGGTTTTTATAACTAAATAAACGAGAAAGCATAAAAAAAGGCCGCAGGCGCGGCCTTTTGGATTGTTCAATTAAGCGTTGACTTTCACCATTGGCTTCAGTTCATTCAGCCATTTTTCGAATTCAGGAATCGCCATTTGCTGAGCAGAGTCAGAAAGTGCGACTGACGGATCAGGGTGAACCTCAGCCATTACGCCATCTGCACCGATCGCTAAAGCGGCTTTAGCTGTCGGAAGCAAGAGGTCACGGCGGCCTGTTGAATGCGTAACATCAACAAAGACTGGCAAATGCGTTTCTTGTTTCAAAATCGGCACAGCTGAAATATCCAGCGTGTTTCTCGTTGCTGTTTCATATGTTCTGATTCCGCGCTCACAAAGGATAATTTGGTCATTTCCTTGTGACATGATGTATTCAGCAGCATTGATGAATTCAGAGATCGTTGCAGCCAGACCGCGCTTCAGAAGCACTGGCTTTTTCACGGCGCCGGCCGCTTTCAGCAATTCGAAGTTTTGCATGTTGCGCGCTCCGATTTGAATGACATCAATGTAGTCCAGCGCTTCTTCGATATGAGCCGGAGTTACGATTTCACTGATAACCGCCAGATCAAATTCATCCGCTACACGTTTTAAAATTTGAAGGCCTTCAACACCAAGCCCTTGGAAATCGTATGGGCTCGTACGAGGCTTAAAGGCTCCACCGCGCAAAATTTTAATCCCTTGTTTTTTCGCAGCTGCAGCGACTTCAGCTACCTGCTCATAGCTCTCTACCGCACATGGGCCGACAATGAATCTTTGCTGGCCGTCTCCGATTTTTTCGCCTTTGATATCAACAATTGTATCTTCAGGTTTTTTCTTGCGGGAGACAAGCAGCGCTTTGCTGTGATCTTCTTCCTGAAGCTCTAAACCGGCTTTGAATATCTCTTTAAAAATGTGCTGGATGGTTGAATTTTCGAACGGCCCGTCATTGTTTTCAATGATATTGTTTAACATTGTGCGTTCTCTGACAGGGTCAAATCGGTTGACACCCTGTGCTTCCTTCGCTTTACCGATCTCTTTTACAACATTTCCGCGTTCGTTGATTAGTTTTAAAATTTGTAGGTTTAATTCGTCTGCTTTCTGCCTTAAAAGCTCTAACTCTGTGTTGCTCATTTTTTTCATCCTTTCCCTGCACATTCATTTTTTATTTTGTAGTTATCATGCATCTTACTATAAGTAATTCCAAATGGAAATACTGAAATACAAAAAATTTTATAAAAACTCTACTTTATTACCCAAACGCTTTTAAGTGATAAAGTAATCTATGAAGCTATCCTACATGATGTGAGGGCAATGTTCAAGGGTTTTTTACAAAAAAAAGCGCCAGATGATATCTGGACGCTTTTTTCTATGACAAATGCTGCTCAATAGCGGCTTCTGTAATTTGTGAATGTGAGGTATGCCATTTCACTTCACCGTTCTGGATGATGAATACCTGAGGGCTTTCATGCTTGACCCCATATGTTTCTGCAATGAAATTGGACAGCGGCCGGGCTTCTTGTACTTGAAGATAGTAAGCCGGCACATCCTCATGCTGATTTGCAAAGGCATCAAACTCATGAAATGCTGCCTGGCTGATCGGGCATGTGGTGCTGTGTTTAAAGAAGACGAAAGCGCCTTCCTGTTCTGCAATCCGTTTAAATTCTTCCTCAGATTGAATAAGCTGTTTAGCCATGACTCAAGCTCTTCCTTCCCTGCTCAGCGATTCAACTGCTCAGCCTGTTTTTGTGCATCTTTCAGTTCGTCTTTTACATCTTCTTTCGTCTGGAGGACTTGATCTTTTGTTTCATCAGCTGCCTGCATCGCTTCTTCCCGCATATCTTTCATTGCAGTCGATGAATCCGTTTTGTCAGATTTGGAACGGTCTCTTAAATCCTTTACCTTGTTCATGATCTGCCCAGACTGATCCGCTACAAGCTGTGTGATGTTGGAAGTTTTGTCTTTTGCGATGCTGACATATTGCGTGCCTTTTTCCTTCGCATCTGCCGTCATTTTATCAGTTTTGTCCCGTAAGGCAACAGCCTGGCTGCCGAGATCGTCGCGAAGTTCTTTGCCTGATTTAGGCGCTAGAAAAAGAGCTGTAGTGGCACCGATGATTCCCCCGATTAAAGTTCCGATTAAAAAATCTTTACTATTAATTCCATCTTTGCTCATCATTATTCCTCCTCTTAGTATTTTTTTCTCTTACAGGGCTGATTTTTTCTTTTGCTTCCATTTCTCCCAAATTTCCATTGCTGCTTGACTCCATGTGACAACTTGATTGATCTTATCTTGATTTTCTCTAACTGATGCCGATACAGACCCTGCCGCTTGTTTCATGGATGTATTGAACTGCTGTACAGAAGCTCCCACTCCTTGAACAGCATGAACGACCGTGTTCAGCTTTTCTGATTTTTCCTGAATATCTTCAGCCAGGCGGTTGGTCTTATGTAAAAGCTCGGCTGTTTCAGTTGTGATGCCCTTCATTTGTCCCTCCAGCCCTTCAAGAGTGGATGCGACGTTTTTTAGTGTCAGCTGCAATGACTTCAATGTTTTAGACAAGTAGATCACTAATACGAGAAATGCAACTGCGATGAGTGCAACGCTCAAATAAAGAATAATAATCATCTCAAACCTCCTTGCTGCAGGATATACTGCTGTTTACCCGTTTTCTTCAATCATAAACATGTGTACTGGGCTGTATACATACTATTCTCCGTTATGTAAGAAAATCCTTTAATAAGCTTTCCCATCAGATAAATAAAAAGCAGTGAGATCACTGCTTTTTATTATGCCATGACGTTTTCGTAGGCTCTCATATATTTTTGGATATCTCCTGCTCCCATGAAGATGAGAACGGCTTTATCATGAGCTTTTAAAACAGATGTGTCATCTTCTTCAATCAGCTTGGCATTATGAATTTTTCCCTGGAGATCGCCGATCGTCAGCTTTCCGGCATTCTCACGGGCTGAGCCGAAAATATCGCATAAATACACACAGTCAGCGCCGCTCAGGCTTTCTGCAAATTCGTCAAGGAACTGTTGCGTCCGTGTAAATGTATGAGGCTGAAATACCGCGACAATTTCCCGATCTGGATACTTCTGTCTTGCCGCCTCGATTGTCACTTTTATTTCTGTCGGATGATGGGCATAGTCATCAATCAGCACTTGATCCCCAAGCTGCTTCTCATTGAATCTGCGTTTGACGCCCCCAAAGGATTTGAGAGCATGCTTAATGATGCTGGAATCAATTTCTTCATAATGGCATAACGCAATGACCGCCAACGAGTTTAATACATTGTGGTGGCCGTACGCAGGAATATAAAACGTATCATAGAACGTATTGCGGACAAAGACATCAAAAGTTGTCCCTTCCGTGCTTTTTACGATGTTTCTGGCTTGAAAATCATTTTCTTCCCCCGTGCCGTAATACACAACCGGGACGTTTGCATGGATTTTCGGCAGATGCTCATCGTCTCCGCAGGCAATAATGCCTTTGTTGACTTGAAGAGCCATCTCTTGGAAAGCGTCAAATACATCGTCAATGCTTGAAAAGTAATCAGGGTGATCAAAATCAATATTCGTCATAATCGCGTAATCTGGCTGATAGCTTAAGAAATGGCGGCGGTATTCGCACGCTTCAAACACAAAGTATTCGCTGTTTTCATTTCCCTGGCCTGTTCCGTCTCCGATTAAGAAAGACGTCGGTTTTGCGTTTTGGATCACGTGAGCCAGCAGACCCGTAGTCGACGTTTTGCCGTGTGCGCCCGTAACGGCAACACTCGTGAATTTTTTCATGTAGTCGCCTAAAAACTTATGATAACGTATCACCGGAATTCCCTCAGACATCGCTTTTTCTATCTCAGGATGCGTGTCTGGGAATGCGTTTCCGGCGATGACTGTCATGCCGGGTTTAATATTTTCCGCGCTAAAAGGTAGAATCGTAATATTTCTTTTTTCAAGCGCTGTTTGCGTAAAAATAAATTTTTCGATATCCGATCCTTGGACAGTATATCCATTATCATGAAGTATTTGGGCAAGCGGACTCATACCGGTCCCTTTTATTCCAACAAAATGATAAACAGTCATAATTGTACCTCCAACAAACGTCTATCTGTTCCCCAGTATATGACGCTCATTTCAATTTGCGACCGCGGCGGCTGAAAAGCCTCCCTTAGCGGCGTATTTTATATGTTTTGTTATGTTTAGTATCAGGTTATTTCTTTCCGATTAAACCCAGATATCAAGATTTGTCTATGCACAGCTGCTGTAAAGCGGCACAGCTGCTGTAAAGCGGCATAGCTGTTAAATGCTCTAAACACTATCATACCATGTTTGGTGTGAAAATGAACCCATATTATTCGTTTATTAAATCACTTGCTGTGATCAGCACCTCTCGAGGCTTGCTTCCTTTTGCCTCAGAGATCATGCCTTCCGCTTCCATCATGTCGATCAGCCTTGCCGCACGATTGTAACCGATTCTGAATCTTCTTTGCAGGCTTGAAGTGCTCGCACTGTTTTGCTCTACAACAAACTCACACGCTTCGTAAAACAGTTCGTCCTCTTCTTTCAGGGCTGATCCTTGTCTTACGAGCTCTTCTTGTTCAAATAAATAGGTCGGCGGCATTTGGCTTCTGACGTGGGAAACGACGCGGTCGATTTCCCGGTCTGACACAAAGTTACCTTGCAGACGGACCGGTTTTCCCGATCCGTTTTCCAAAAAGAGCATATCCCCTTTTCCGAGAAGCTTTTCTGCACCGGCTATGTCAATAATTGTTCGGGAATCAACCTGGCTTGAGACAGAAAAGGCGATTCTCGTCGGGATATTCGCCTTAATCAGACCTGTTATGACATCGACTGACGGACGCTGAGTTGCGACGAGAAGATGGATACCGCACGCTCTGGCTTTTTGGGCGATCCGCGCAATGCTTTCTTCCACATCGTTTGGAGCCACCATCATCAAATCTGCAAGCTCATCAATAATGACAACTAAATATGGCAGCTTTTCACCCATTTGGTGTTCAGCGGTTAATTGATTAAAGCGGTCAATGTCGCGGACACCTGAATGGGCAAAAAGCTCATAGCGGCGCTCCATTTCCTCAACGACCCATTTCAAAGCAGCTGTAGCCGCTTTAGCGTCAGTAATGACCGGGCTGACGAGGTGAGGAATTTTATTGTAAGGGGCCAGCTCTACCATTTTCGGATCAATCAGCAGCACCTTTACCTCACTCGGGTCAGCTTTATAAAGCAGGCTGACTAAGATTGTATTGATGCATACGCTTTTTCCGGAGCCTGTAGCGCCGGCAATCAAGCCATGCGGCATTTTCTTCAAGTCGATAACAACAGGATTTCCTGAAATATCTAATCCCAGCGCAGCTGTGAGCGGTGACTTGCTTGTCCTGAAAGCTGAGCTGCGAATCATTTGGCGCAAATCAACCACCTTGCTCGTGCGGTTCGGCACTTCAATTCCGATCGTGTTTTTCCCCGGAATCGGCGCTTCAATCCGAATATCTCTCGCTGAGAGACTGAGTTTAATATCATCGGACAAGTTGGTGATTTTATTCACCTTTACACCCGGTTCAGGATGCACTTCAAATCTCGTGACAGACGGACCCTGGGTTACATGGACCACATTGGCGCGGACATTGAAGTTTTTCAAGGTCAAATCAAGAAGCTGACGCTGTTCTTCGATCCACGCAGCATCATCTTGAACCTGCGCTGGCGGGACATCAAGCAGTGCAACATTCGGAAATACATAGCTGCCGCGGCGCTCCTCTGCTTTTTGCTGTTTATGCGTATCTCTTTTCAGCATCATCACATTAAAAGGAACGGATGGCCCTTTTTGAGAAGATGCGCTTTGTTCAGTCCTTTTCTCCTGTACACCAGGCCTTTTTTTCGGCTCTTCTGAAGCTTCGCGAGGTTTGTCTGCGCGAATTTCCTGCCCGTTTTCAAGAGTTGCAGTAAACGGTTTGGATCCCTGCTCCAAGCGTTCAGTTTTCTCAAGCTCTGTATGGCTGTCTGGCTGAACATCTATCTTCGTTTCCTGAGCCTCTCCCAGGGTGTCATAATGATTATTTATTATGCTTTCTGATGGCTCTTCTGATTCTTTTTCCACAGTTTCTGCTTGAGCCAGAGCCTCTGATGAATACTCATGATCAGTAAATAAAGGCTCTTCCTGACGAATGTCCATTTGTTCTTCTTGAACGAACGGGGACTCAGCACCTTCTGCCGCGTTTTCATGGTGATTGTATACTGGGCTGTCTGACGGCTCTTTTGCTTTTTCATCCTCAGATACTGACTCAGTCTGAGATTCAGGAGCTGTTTGCTCTTCATCAAGTTCAGCGGAGAAAACAGGCTCTTCAATTTTCTCTGGCTGCTGCTCCCTTTGTTCTTCCTTAGCCGTTGCAGGCTCTTCGCGGCCTACTTCACTGTCTGAAAGCCCTTCAGCCGCCGTATCTGTGAGCATCTCAGGCGGTGTTTGCTCTTCGGCATGTTCAGCTGGGAAGGAAGGCTCCTCTTCTTCCGGCTGTTGAACGCCTGACTCAAATGGCACTTTGTTACCTGACGGCTCGGCTGGCCGTTTCGCCAGCGCCTCATCATTCTCCGCATCCTTTCTGTTTAAAACGCCAGAAGGCTGTTTTTCAAATTGGGTATCCGGGAAGAAAGGACTTTCTTTTTTGGAATGCGCCTGTGTGTCTGAAGCAGGATAGCCGCGTTCACGTTCGATCTCTTCTGACAGCAGTGTTACCTTCTCTTTTACCGATTTATCCGGTTCGTTCAATGTTTCAGAAGGCTTTTTCGGCACATCCTTTTTAACAGATGGTTTTTGATTGAATCCATAGACAGGCGAAGGGATATTTGTCGGTTTAAACGGTTTCTTCGCCGGCTCTGCTGCTTGATATGTATGCTGCTCTTCTTCATTTCTGGGACGCTCTCTGTAAGGTGCAGCACTTGGACGAGGCGCGGATTTCGGTTCGTCCGATGGTGTGCGGCGCCTTCTCAGGTCATGATTTTTGTATCCGTCAGGCACGACTGGAAAACGGAATTTGCCTTTTGGATATTCATAATATATTTTAGGATCTTCCAATCTTTTTAATTGTCCTTCAGGATGATGTACTTCTTGTTGCTGCGGAATTTGAGCGGGTTTTGTCTCCCGTTCAGCATCCTCTTCGCTTTCGCCTAAAAACAAATCAAAAAATTTATGAAGCCAACTCATAATTTATCTCTAACTCCCTTATAGTTTTCTGGGACGGTTTTTAGTATACCACTGCTGGTCGGCCCAGAAAAGATTAAGCTATCAGCAGAAACAAAGCCGCTAAACAAGGGCTTAGCGGCTTTTCACATGATTCGTTTTTTTTGGCGGATTTATGGGAGTCTAAAACTGAAATGCGTCTCCCGCCTCATAGTCTCCTTCTAACACAAGGATTCCTTTTTCAGCAGGGGCATCCGGCAAATCAAGCTCTTTCGCTGAGCAGATCATCCCGCTTGACGGAACGCCGCGAAGCTCTGCATCCTTAATGACAAGTCCGCTAGGCATCACAGCACCGACTTTGGCAACGACAACTTTTTGGCCTTGGTCAACGTTAGGCGCGCCGCAGACGATCTGAAGCGTTTCTTCTCCTACGTTGACTTTACATACGCTTAATTTATCCGCATTCGGATGTTTTTCTTTTGATTCTACATACCCCACAACAAACTTCGGAGATAAATCAACGACTAATGTTTCTTCAACGCCGTTTCTGTTTAAAATCTCATTCACATCTTGCACGAATGTTTCTGAGAGCGCAACAGGGCCGTTTTCATCAATGGTCAAGTAAGAAGACGCGTTGAAAATGTTGAAGCCCGTTGTTTCTTTTGTTTCGTTATTGAAAATTTTGACGACGTCGCCGTGTTTTTCATAGCCTAATTGTTCGCGTGTCACATCTTGAAGAGAGATCAGGAGCGTGTCTCCCACACCTTCTTTATTATAAAAAGCGTTCATAAGTAAAAATCCTTTCTAATCCTTTTTCGGACGGCTTTTCGCCAGGATAAACACCGGTTCCAGCTTTCCTTCATTGTACAAAAATGAAAGGGCGGTAATCGGGACGGTGCCGCCTGCAAAGAAGCTCATCGACATTTGTCCTAGAATATCATACCCCGATTCATTCCGGATGTCAGCAAGAATCAAAACGTCCTGATGAGGAACAGAGATCGCCAGCTCCCCTTCTGCATGCTGCTTATACTCATTTAAGATCGCTTCGTTCAAAATCCGGCTTGCATCGTATCCGTCGTTTGCCCTGAAGAAATAAAAGTAATTGCCGGCAACCGTATCCTCTTTGACAACCGTCGGCAGGGAACGGAGATTAAATGCGGCCGTCTCTCTGATCCGCTCTTTTGTCCAGTTTTCTTTCTCAAGCATGCGCTGGTCAATTAAACGGTAGGTTTTCCCGAGATCTAGCGCGTAATAAATTCTTGTCTCTGCGGTATGATCGTCATAAATGAGCGGGATATCTTCGCTGGACTTGTCCGGGAAGGAAGTCGAGCGGATGACCGGATAAATGCGAGTTTCTTTCCCGGTCATTTCCTGAGCCTTCCCTTCCATTGCCGTCATCGCTTCGGAGACATAGTACACGATCTCATCAATGGCTTCGTCTTTTTTCAGTTCCCATTTTGCAATAATCGGCGGCAAATCGAGTGTAATCCCTTTTTTAGTCGTTTGATCCTCAACACGGAGGGTGTCTTTTTCTCTGTCAAACAGAAAGGAGCGATTCTCGTGCTGAAGGCGCTGCTTCAGTATATCTGACAGCTTCCTTGAGGTCATTTTCAAACCGATGTCCTCCTTTACGCTTTAGCGAGAGAGTCTGTTAAAAACTGTTCAATTTCTTCTTTTGTTTTGCGGTCTTTGCTCACAAAACGATTTACTTCTTTTCCTTCATTAAACACCACAAAGCTTGGGATACCGTAAATTTCCCACTCTGCACATGTATCAATGAATTTGTCACGGTCTACGTAGTAGTAGGTGAATTCAGGGAAATTCGCTTCCAATTCAGGCAGGAAAGGCTCTACAAAACGGCAATCCGGGCACCAATCGGCTGAAAACATAAATACAGACCAATCATCCTTTACCGCTTTTTCCAGCTCTTGAGTTGATTCAATTTTTTTCATTTCATATCCCTCCAGTTGTTTATGTTCTTACATGTTTTTTATCGATACTCGTCCATTTGGATCATACCAAACTGCTTGAGGCAAAACCACTTATATGCAACGAATGAATATGTAAGATTGGCTTTCCCATTATCATTATCATATTTTATTTGCATTATCAAGTTCGTTTCGTTTAACATCGTGTACATGAGGGTAAAATTTACAGATGGACATACATAAGGAGGGATTTTTATATGGAGTTTATCGTCTATTTAGCAGGAGAAATCCACAGCAATTGGCGCGAGGAAATTAAAGAAAAAACAAAATCACTGAAGCTCCCGATTACGTTTGTTGGCCCAATGGAGAATCATGACCGCTCAGACAATATTGGTGAAGAAATTATGGGCGTACAGCCAAATGCCGTTTTAAAGGATGACAAAGCCTCTGACATCAACAACTTCAGAACCGCCGTCCTGATGAATAAAGCAGACTTTGTGATCGCCCTGTTTGGCGAAAAGTACAAACAGTGGAACACGGCAATGGATGCATCATATGCGATCGCAAAAGGAAAACCCCTGATTATCATCCGGCCGGAATCGCTCCACCATCCTTTAAAAGAGCTTTCCAATAAAGCGAATATTACGGTTGAAACCGTTAACCAAGCCATTAAGGCCCTTTCCTATCTATTTGAAACAGAATAAGAAAAAAGCTTGTCGATCCGAGCTTACTGCTCGTTCAACAAGCTTTTATGAAACCTACATATTTTCTTTAATCGCATCCACCGTCTGCTTATCGCAGGCTGTTACAAGTTTGATGAGCATTTCTTTAGCAGCAGCATAATCATCAATATGAATGATAGAAGCGTTTGTATGAATATAGCGGGAACATATTCCGATAACCGCTGACGGCACACCGCTGTTCGAAATATGAACCTTGCCTGCGTCTGTTCCCCCGCCGGATACAAAATATTGATATGGAATATCATGCGTTTCAGCCATATCAAGAACGAATTCCCTCATTCCGCGATGCATGACTGTCGTTCTGTCAAGAATGCGCAGCAAAAAGCCTTTTCCAAGCTGGCCGAATTCATTTTTGTCTCCGCTCATATCGTTTGCCGGGCTGGCGTCAAGGGCGAAAAACAAGTCCGGTTTAATCATATGAGAAGCCGTCTGCGCGCCCCTTAGCCCTACTTCTTCCTGAACCGTTGCACCCGCATAGAGTGTATTCGGAAGCTCTTTACCGTGTAATTCCTTCAGAAGTTCAATGCTTAAGCCGCATCCATATCTGTTATCCCATGCTTTTGATAAAATTTTCTTTTCATTCGCCATCGTCGTAAACGGACAAACAGGCACAATCTGCTGTCCCGGTTTAATGCCGATTTTGATGGCGTCTTCCTTATCATCCGCTCCAATGTCGATCATCATGTTTTTGATATCCATCGGACGGTTTCGCTGCGCATCTGTCAATAAATGCGGCGGTATGCTTGAAATCACACCCGGAACCGGCCCGTTATCTGTTTGAATTTCAACCCGCTGCGCAAGCAAAACCTGGCTCCACCAGCCTCCGAGCGTCTGGAATCTGAGCAGCCCGTTGTCTGTAATGGATGTCACCATGAAGCCGACTTCGTCCATGTGCCCGGCTACCATAATTCTCGGTGCGTCCTCTGCGCCTCGTCTGACTCCGAAAACACTTCCCAGTCTGTCCTGAACGATGTCATCGGCATATTTGGCTAGCTCCTGCTTCATAAAAGCACGAACCTGATGCTCATTGCCCGGCGCGCCGGGAAGCTGCGTCAGTGTTTGGAAAAGCGCTTTCGTTTCTTGATTCATGTTTTCCCCTCATTTCTATGTAGTCCTTTTATTTTATTAGAAACAATGAAGTTTTCCAAGCACCCTGACCCAATCTGCTCGATCAGCCGCGTATTGCTTAACAGGATTTGGCTGTTTCTGTATAATGAAAAGTACGATCAACCAGGAGGTGCTTTATTTTGAAATTGCGTCATCTTCTTTTAGGAGCAGGACTTGGAATTTGTACGGCTGTCGTTGTGAAACAATATGTGATGAAGCCTTATATTTCTTCAGAAAAAGCGCTTCGAATTGTAAAATCTGCTTTTAAGCAGCGGGGCCCGATTGACGGATCATGGATTTACACCCAGCCGGAGCCTTACAATATTAACGGAGAAACGGTACAGGTATACAAAACCGGCATTACACGATCAGCTTTCGGAGAATTAGAACAGTATGAAGTCATGGTGGATGCGAAAACGGGAGAAATTGTTGATGTCATTGATACAATCGCCTCTTAACACCGGACAAGCAAAAAATAGAAGCCGCTGCCTATGCAGCGGCTCTTTTTTATTATATCGCGCGAATCGGTTTGTATACCGGATACCACATCGCATCCTGCACTGCCTGTATAATGTCTTCAGGCTCTTCCGTAGCGACGCCTTCCTTTATTGCAGTTTTTGCAACTTCAACAGCAACGGTTGCCGAAACAGTGCGCAAATCTTCAACTTTTGGAAGCATCGGCGCGCCAGGCACCCCGACATTGACCATACCTGCGATTGCCCGGGCACATGCTTCAAACATGCCGTCGGTAATTAATTTTGATTTTGTAACAATCGTTCCAAGACCGAGACCAGGGAAGACAAGCGCGTTGTTTGCCTGCCCGATATGATACGTAACTCCGTTATATTCAACTGGCGGGAACGGGCTTCCTGTCGTGATCAGCGCACGGCCTTCTGTCCATTCGATTAAATCCTCCGGTTTTGCTTCAGAAAGGGTTGTCGGATTTGACATTGGCAAAATCGCCGGCCGTTTCACATGTGACGCCATTTCTTTTACAATTTCTTCAGTGAAAGCGCCGGAAACTGTAGATGTGCCGATCAGGATCGTTGGTTTCGCCTGCCGGACCACTTCAAGAAGATCAATGCCTCCGCCGTCTCCGTTCCGCTGATAATCCTTCACTTCATCAGCCGAACGGGCATACGGCTTTTGGAAATCAAGAAGCTGATCCATATCATCTGTTAACAGCCCGTTTCTGTCTATGCACCAGAAGCGCTTGTATGATTCTTCTTCACTCAGTCCCTCGCGCACCAATGCTTCCCGCAGCTGTTCGGCAATTCCGATTCCTGCCGTTCCCGCTCCGAATATAACAACTCTATGATCCCTCAGCGGAACTTTAGACGCTTTTGCACAGGATAAGACTGCGGCCAAAGAAACAGCGCCAGTTCCTTGGATATCATCATTGAAGGTACACACTTTATCTTTATAGCGTTTCAAAATGCTTCGCGCGTTTTTCGCCCCGAAATCCTCCCAATGCAGCAATGCATTCGGAAATGTTTCTCTCGCCAGCGCAACGTAGTCGTCAATAAATTGGTCATAGCGTTCGCCGCGCACTCTGGAATGCTGGTTGCCGACATAAAGCGGGTCGTTCAAGAGGCTCTCCTGATTTGTCCCCGCATCTAAAACAACAGCCAGCACTCTGCTCGGATCAATGCCCGCAGCCGCTGTATAAACCGCCAGCTTGCCAATAGAAATCGCGATTCCTCCGACGCCCCAGTCACCGATTCCTAAAATTCCTTCCGCATCAGTGGCAACAATTAAATCGATCGTATCGCTTTGATCTTTATACTGTTTAAATGCTTCTTTCATACCGTCCGGGTCATCGATTGATAGATAGAGCCCTCGTGGTTTTCTGTATTCATGGCTGTATCTTTGGATTGCCGTTCCGACTGTCGGTGTGTAGACAATCGGGAGCATTTCCCCTAAATGGTCATTTAACAGGCGATAAAACAGCGTTTCATTCCGATCGTGCAGCGCCGTTAAATAGACATTTTTGCTCAAATCGTCAGGCTGTGCGGAATATTGTTCATACGCTCTTTTCGCCTGATCATCAATTGTTAATACCTTAGGCGGCAGAAAGCCTTTTAAACCAAGTTCTTTTCTTTCTTCCTCAGTAAAAGCGACACCTTTGTTCAAAAAAGGAACAGAGAGCACTTCAAGGCCTCTTAATGTTGTTTGAATGTCTCCTTCGTTTGTTACTCTGAATTGTTTCACCCTGCCTCTTCCTTTCTGAGCATAATTAGTACTAGGTTTGCATTATTAGCCGGAAAACATGCAGGGTAAACATAAAAATATGCTATTGCTTCATTCGCTTGACTGAATCTTTGATGCTTCCGTCCTCCTCCCATTGAAGGGCGCGATACTCGGCATCATGATAAAAAATAAACCAAGCGTCTTTTTCTGCTGCGAACGCCTGCCATTTCTGCTTTTGCGGGATAGAGGTCATCGGATAATCATCGTAAGCCAGCACCCATAGCGGATTGCGGTGGGCATGTGTCGGCATCAGATCTGCCATATGTACGGCAGTTTCACCCACATCCTCGCATATCAGGACACTGTGTCCGTCGCTATGGCCTCCGGTGTGATGCATTGTAATACCCTCTGTGATCGTTAAGGTGTCTTCAAAGGTTTTGACTTGGCCAGCTACAGCCTCCCAATTTTCTTTCCAATACGTATTTTTCGACCTGATATTCGGATGGCGCATTTCGTCCCATTCAACAGCAGATGTATAAATCACTGCATTCGGAAAGACAGAGACGAGCCGTTCACCTTCATACTCCGTTAAACCGCATGCATGATCAAAATGAAGGTGTGTCATTGCGATCACATCTATATCGGCAACCGTTAATCCGAGTGCAGCTAATGAGGGTTTCACATTCGACTCTTGTGTCACGCCATAGTTTCGTTTTTGTTTATCAGTCAGCTTGCCGGACCCAATTCCGGCATCAACGATGATATTGAGCCCATCCTTTTGAATCAAAATAGGGTCTGTCCTTAGTTCAATCTGGTTTTTTTCATTGACTGGATATTTTTTAGACCAAAGCGGCTTTGGCACAACGCCGAACATGGCGCCTCCGTCCATATGCGTCACGCCTCCGTCAAGCCAGGTCAACGTGATGTTTCCAATTTTCATTGTTTCCATTTTCATCCCCCCTGTCATCATGGTAGCAAACGGTCCATAAAAAAAACAGACTCCTGTCAGAGTCTGTCTTTACGTTCTCCATTCAACCTCAGCCCGATAGATCGGCTGGCCGAGTGCAGAGAATTTTTCTTCATATTCTGTCATAATATTGCCTTCCAGATTGCTGTTATGCAAATCGAGACTGACGTATGTCAGCAGGAGGCCGTACTCAGAGAAGCTCTTCAAAGAGTACTCAAACAAACCTCGGTTGTCCGTTTTAAAATGAATCGATCCGCCTTTGCCCATTACTTCTTCATATTTTTTGAGGAAGTGGGAATATGTCAGGCGGCGTTTTTCATGCCGTTTCTTCGGCCAAGGATCAGAAAAGTTCAAGTAGACCCGTTTCACTTCCCCCGGCACAAACACATCCGTCAGCGTGTCCGCATCTATATTCAGAAGCTTTACATTCTGCGCTTCGCTGTCTTTTACTTTTTGGACGGCTGTCACGATGACGCTTTTAAATAACTCAATACCAATATAATTGATGTCGGGATTTTGTTTGGCCATACCAGAAATAAATTGGCCTTTTCCTGTACCAACCTCGATATGGATCGGATTGTCGTTGCCAAACACTGTGTTCCATTTCCCTTTATAATCAGCAGGATTGCTGATGGCAATATCTGCGTTTTCAGCCAAAAAGTCATCAGCCCAAGGCTTGTGGCGCATTCTCATATGATTGACACCTCTATCTATTATTTCGACTAACAACATACCATGAATTAAAAAGACCCGCAAGCTCGTTTTTCCAGTGTATCTCTCTTAAGGCCGAGCGCATAAAAAAAGAGGGTCCCGTCTGCTGGAACACTCCTTTCACATGTATAAAAACGCTCTGTTTTGAACAATTTAACCCGTATGATACTGAAGGGATGTGTACCGTTATGGGTTTACATTATGAGCATCAAGTTCATTTATTGAAGGATATATTGACTGACCATCAATTGGACTGCTGCGGAACAGTCGCAGAGTACGAGCAGCTTGAGCGTGTGATTAAATCACTGATGGCAAACACCGAGCTTGATTCAAATTTCAAAAACGTGCTTGAAGATGTTTACCGCTACAGCCAATCAGGAATATCGTCCAAATCCATCGACTCACACATACAAGAGCATCAGAACAGCCTGTCTCAATGGGTAGAGCAAATGGATTCGTATTCCTGATTAATCAACAATTCGTTTCATGAGGATATGCAGCTCTTCCATTGCATCATGAAATTCCTTATCATTGCCTTTTGCTTTATGCCAGGCAATGAAAGTAATTGTTTCAGATAACACATACCAAGCCATTCGCAACCGAAGGCTTTCTGTCAGCTCTATGCCGTACATGCTCAGCCAGCTCTCCCAAGCTGGCTTTTCGACGTAGTGGTACAGCAAAGGTCCGAGGTCCATCGCCGGATCAGCGATCATGGCGCCGTCCCAGTCAATTAAATACAGCTGGTTGTCTTCAGACAATAGCCAGTTATTATGATTGACATCACAATGGCAAACGACTTTCTCACCGAAATGCACTTCATGCAGGTGTTCTTCCAAATACTTGATCCCTTCTTGAATCAGCGGCGAAGATTGCTGCACAGCAAATACAGCCTGCTTCAGCTGAGACAAAAGAGCCCCCGGGTTCAGCGGTTCTTTTCCAAGTCTCTTCAGCATGTCCAGCAAGGCTTTTGATGTGTGTATTTTACGAAGCAATTCAGCAACGGGCCGTCCGCTCATGTCTTTAGGCTTCAGCTCTCTGCCGGTCATCCAGTGCTGGGCCGTAATGACGTCCCCATTTTCCATCCGTTTTGTCCAAACCAGCTTCGGAACAATGCCTTCGGCGGATAAAACAGCTAAAAAAGGTGAGCTATTACGTTTTAAAAAAAGCTGCTGCCCGTTATGTTTCGCATAATATGCATCTCCTGTAGCTCCTCCGGCGGGGAAGATCTCCCAATCGCTACCTAGTAATTGTCCCAACCAGTTCATATCAATGTTCAACCCATCATTTCTTAAAATATTTTAGAATTAAGGCTAATCGTTTCTAGTCTATCCAGCGAATGCCTTTTTCGTACGAATCGTATAAAAATAAAAAAGACAGCTATTGAGAGTCTCATATGCTAATCAATAGCCGTCCTTTAAATTTTAGCGCTATAGCACAAACTTCGTCAAGCAAAACTCTTAAGATCTGATGCTAAATATAAGATAACCGTTCCGATGCCGTTTACTGCAACCGTTTTCTTGATTTCTGCCGGGTCTTCCTGAAATCCTGATGGATCACATAAAAGCCGATAAGGTATGTCGTTTGGCAGCCTCCACTCGACGGAGTCTGGACTCGCGTGATGGATAACAATGATATCTTTCCATTCGTCAACCTCGTCAAGATCATAAAGCCTGTATGCGATAAGGTGTTCTTTTAGCGTCAAGCATTCAAGATGGCGCCGGATGTCTGCAGCGGACCTAAGACGGAATGCAGGATGCGCTTTTCTCAGCGAGATCAGCCTGCGGATATAGTGAACATCTTCTTTGAATGTTTCACGGCGATCCCAGTCGAGCTGGTTGATGCTGTCACTGGATTGATAGCTGTTTTCCACTCCCTGCTTCGTCCGGAAAAATTCCTGGCCGCTGTGAATAAACGGCACCCCTTGGGCAAGCAAAATAATCGCGGCTGCAAGCCTTTGCCTGCTTCGCTTTCGGCTGTCATTTTCTTGAGGAAGCGCGAAGCTCATTTTATCCCAAAAGGTGTGATTGTCGTGTGATTCGACATAATTGATGGACTGGCTTGGTTCCGGAACAATCGGTGCTAATGCCTTCCATCCGGAAGACCCGGCAATTCCATGCATCACAGCTTGTGCTGATTCACTGCCGCCAAGCGCAAACCCTGCTGCCATAAGGTGAAAGGTGTTCCCTTTTACAGCGTCACGAAACATATCATTAAAAAAACCGATGCCCGGCATTCTTGGCGCGTTCGCCAAAGCAGCTTTCTGTTCATGCGGCAGCGGTGTAGCCAGATCCCACCCTTCACCAAAAAGCAGGATTCCGGGCTTTGCCTTAGTTGCTTTCTCTTTCATATAAAGCACGGTGTCAATATCTAAAATGCCGAGGAGATCAAATCGGAAGCCGTCAACATTGTATTCTTCAAGCCAATAGACCACGCAATCCGCAATGAATTTTCTCGCCATCCTTCTTTCTGATGCAATATCATTGCCAACGCCGGTGCCGTTTGATGGCATCCCACATTCGTCGTGCCGGAAAAAGTAACCGGGCACTGTCTTTTCAAAGGAGGAATTCTCCCTCTTATACACATGGTTAAAAACAACATCCAGAATGACTCGCAGACCGTGCTGATGCAGGGTATTGATCATTTGTTTCAGCTCTGTTTTTCTCGTTTGAGGATCATGAGGATTTGAGGCATAGCTTCCCTCCGGGGCAAAGAAATGAAGCGGGTTATATCCCCAATTGTATGCATCAAGCGGCTTCTCTTCATCAACTCCGGCAAAATCATTCACCGGCAGAAGCTCCACATGTGTCACACCAAGCTCTTTTACATACGCCAGTCCCGAAGAACTGCCATTTGCGGTTTGTGTATCAGTTTCCGTTAATGCTAAGTATTTTCCCTTGTTTATCATGCCGCTGTTTTCATGGATGGAGAAGTCGCGAAGGTGCGTCTCATAGATGACGGCATCCACAGGGTGTGAGAATGGTTTAAGAGGAGCAGTCCATTTCATTTGATCCGGGCGCAAGACGACGCCCTTCTCTCCATTTACAGTCACAGCCTTGGCATACGGGTCAACGGTTTCCATCCATTCTGAATTGTTGCAGATGCAAAACAAATACTCATATCCGTGAAGGTCACCTGTGACCGTAACGGCATAGACGCCTTTTTCCAACCGAGTCATTTGGAATGTGCGCCCGCTTTTATTGGGGTATGAAAGCTTGACAGCAGCTGAGGTTGCAGCAGGCGCCCATACTTTAAATACGGTATGATCCGCGGTATAAACGGCGCCCAGCTCTCCGTCATAATAAAATTCGTCATCAAACGCAGCCGTCCGGATGACCGCGCCAATTTGGAGATCCGTTTTGTGGCCGCTGGATGCTCTGACGCAATGGATTTTTCCAAATGTCACAGGATGGTCGGATACGCAGACGTACTTGTATTTTGCTTCAAGGGAGTATTCCTCCCTGACAGCCAGAGGAAAAACTGTTGTTTCTGTCTCAAGCCGAAACGGCGGTGTCATGATTCCCTTTTGTTCAGCAGGAATCAGAACAGTAATGATATTCATGTCATCGACATACGCTTCGAAGCTGCGGCGGATGCTGACCATCGGAAGCTCTCTCCTTCAAACACGTTTATGTTTTGATCCTTAGGGGTGAAGGACTAGAAGCCAGACGAAACGGGGTAGTGCCCATGATTTCTCCGTCAGCATGGAACGGGATTTTGTCCTTCGTGTAAAATGTAATGTCCTTCGCTTTAAACATCGTAACGCCATCCATCTTTGTATGTTTTCCAAATGCCATGAGACATAAAAGCCAATATTTTTTCAAAAACGGCTGGTTTTCAACGATTACAATATCAAATGTCTTCTCGCGCGGATTTGCTAGGGGCGCCGCCTTCATGCCTCCCCCGTAAAACGGATGGTTGGATACAACGGCAAACCAGACATCATGAAATTCGCGCGTCTCGTCTTCCGTCGTACAAGCTAACGTAAACGGCTTAAAGGTTGCCGAAGCGTGAAAATGAGAAAGCGGATACACCAGAAATCGAAGGCGGAGAAAAAGAAAAACCCGTCTCAACGGAAATTCCATCGCCTTTTTATTGACATATGCGTCAAACCCGATCCCGATATGATTCATAAAATAAAGAATCTGTGATTTATCCTGAAGGAAATTGACGCTCCCTAAATGAAAGGTTCTTGTTAACGGGCGCTTTACCTTCTTGATTTCCTGTATCAGATCGATTTTTTTAATAGAGAATCCTCGCGAAAAATCATTATATGCGCCCGCCGGCACAAAGCTCAGCTCAATATCGTCAACATCTTTCAGCCCGTTGACAACTTCATGCATGGTTCCGTCTCCGCCAATGACGATCAGGCGCTTCAGCTTATATTCCTGTATCGTTGAAATCTGTCTGGCGAGCACCTCGGCGTGTCCCGGATGTTCAGTTAAAAATGAACGGTGCTCAACCTTTCGTTTGATCAATTCTTTTTGAATGGACTTCCAAACACGCAGGCCGTTTCGATGTCCTGCTGTCGGATTAATAATAAAAAACCAATGGCTCATCTTTCTCACCTGCTTATGTTATGAGAAAACCGCTCAAATCGTTCTCTTTTACTCCAGCCACTCCTGTCTGCGATAGGAGTCAGACATGCAGTAAGACAATAGAGCCTTTGCAGCCTTTACCTGATGATGTTTGATCGGAGCAGTGTTTTTCTTCTGCCGCTCAATCCATTCTTCCGCGCTCCGCTTATCCGCTATTTCTAAGCCGTATGGCGGCTCCGGGTAATCGATGTACGACGTTCTGCTCAGAAGCAATTTTCGAACCGGAATCTCAGCCTGTTTTTCCTTTACGATCTTTGACACAACCGAGTCCGTACGAAACAGGCTAAGCCCTGGATTTAACACTGATGCAGTCTGAGAGGCTGTTTTCTTGTCCCAAAAACGATTTTTAGACCCTATGTAGACACTGTCTTCCTCAGCCTCTAAAAAAGAAACGCAATAAATTTCCAGAGGAGAAATAATCACAATGCTTAATTCAACCGCCGCCTGCTGAATTTTCAGCACAGGCTTATACATAATAAAATAAGAATCAGGCAGCTGCTGGGTCAGATAACGCAAAATGCGGTCCTGCTTCACCTGGTTTGAGAGTTGAGATATTTCTGAAAGAGTAGAGCTTGCCCATTTGAGCTGAAAATCATATAAATGTCTTTTATAAAAAGAAGCAAGCGCCACCCTGCTCTTCGGGAGCCTTACATGAATATCTTCTTCGTCCTCAAACCATTGGTGTCTCTCTTCTTGTATATCGGCTTTTATCTCTTCTTTTCTTCTTTTCAATGAAAATTTTTTTCGTTTCTGCACCGGTTCCGGTTCTTCAGCACTGGCTTGCCTTTCTTCATGCTGTCGTTCCGCTGCTTCTACTAGTGAAAGCCAGCGCTCTTTTTTCAGACGTACAAACTGGTTGATATAATGGTACGGATCAAGCTCATATCTTGATATATAATCATGAATTTTGATGATTTGTGCCATGTTTGTTTCTCCACTCCGCAATGAATTAAGATAATTGAAATTTGAATATTTCCTCGTATTTTGGTGATTGGTTCAAGTGTATTTGAAAGAGCGAAAATCGTTCAGCCATCATCGAAACTTCGCCGCTTTCAAACGGAACATGAGCTGGAAATCCTTCTTCGCCTGTCCATTTTCTTGCCAGCGTCATATGAGGATGATACGGTCTTTTTTCCACTTGAAAGCCGGCCTGAAGTACAGCCTGCTTCGTATGTTCCCGCAGTCTATCAAGCGTTTTGTTTTTCTTTGGCTCCAGATGTAAAACGCGCGGCCTTCTGCGGTCGCCGAATACATCTATCTTGTCAAACTCAATTGAAAATGGGTCAATTTCTGAAGCAATCTCTGCTAGCGAAACTTCAAGCTTCTTTATTTGTGTCTCATCCGCCGCTCCGAGAAAAATTAACGTGATATGATAGTCAAGCGGGTGCACCCATTTTTGAAACGTCAATACCGGTTCGTTTTTCGCAGCCTGGTAGATCGGATTTGCAATTCCCTCAGGTATGGGAACACCGATGAAATAATGAGGCCGTATATCTGGCATCCGTCTGACACTCCCTTCTTTGACAGCTATTATTTTATCAATAAAGAGGCTGTGCGGATAGAGGAACAGTGTATGAAAACACTCTCGCACAAACGTTTATTATGTTAGGATATTATATGACACTTGTTTTATTCAGAAAGGAATGACAATGTTGAAAATCGTTGCAAACACAGCTGATCTGATAGGAGATACACCGCTAGTGAGATTGAATCGGCTTCAGCCGGAAAATGCGGCACAAGTCTATTTAAAGCTTGAATTTTTCAATCCGAGCGGCAGTGTGAAAGACAGAGCCGCTTATCAAATGATCATAGAAGCTGAACAAAACGGTTTACTCAAGCCGGGATCAGTTATTATAGAGCCGACAAGCGGAAATACCGGAATCGGGCTCGCCATGAATGCGGCAGCACGCGGATATAAAGCAATCTTAGTTATGCCTGATACGATGACGAAGGAACGGATCAACCTACTTAAAGCTTACGGTGCAGAGGTTGTATTAACTCCCGGAGAGGAAAGAATGCCGGGCAGCATCAAAAAAGCGAAGGAGCTTGCCGAACAAATTCCGAACAGCTATATTCCAATGCAGTTCGATAACACTGCTAATCCTGATGCGCACCGGAAAACAACAGCGCCTGAAATCGCCCGGGCAATAGAGGAAATCGGAAAACCGCTCGGCGCTTTTGTAGCCTCCTCTGGAACAGGCGGAACCATTACCGGAACAGGTGAGGCGCTCAAAGAGCTTTTTCCGGATATCACGGTTCATGTTGTTGAGCCAGCGGGTTCGCCTGTATTATCCGGCGGAAAACCTGGCGCGCATAAACTTGTAGGAACGAGCCCAGGCTTTATACCGCCGATTTTAAATGAAGACGTTTATGATGAAATTATCAAAATCTCTGATGAAGACGCGTATACGACGACAAGACGGCTTGCTGCTGAAGAAGGAATTCTTGTCGGTCCTTCATCAGGCGCTGCCTGCTTCGCGGCAATCGAAACAGCGAAACGCCTCTCTCCTGACAAAGTTGTGGTCTGCATGACAGCTGATACAGGAGAACGGTACTTATCAACTGATTTATGGTCATTTATTTAAAAAAAGGACTGGCTTCAGCAGAAGCCGGTCCTTTTATTTTGCAAGCTCGTAAATGGCCTGAGCATATAACGCTGTCGATCTCAGCAGGTCATCAATTTCGATATATTCATCCTTTTGGTGTGCGCTGTCAGGACGTCCGGGGAACAGCGGGCCGAACGCGACACCGGCTTTTAAGGATCTCGCATATGTCCCCCCGCCGATTGAGATTAAGTCAGCTTTTTTACCCAGCTGGCCTTCATAAACCTTTTGCAGGGTTTTGACTAACGGATGATCTGCGGACACGTGATGCGGCTTGCTGTCTTTGAATTCTCCCAGCTCAAATTCAGATGCGCTTTCGAATGCATCGCGGATCACTTTGCTTTCAGCTGTCACAGGATAGCGGATATTGATCCCGAGCTCGCCTCCTTGCCCTTCTTTATAGCGCAGTGTTCCGACATTTAATGTCAGCTCACCGCTGATTTCATCCTCACAGTCGATGTCCAGTTTTTTTCCTCTTGTATCACCTGAGAACTTATCTGTCACAACTTGCACAAACCGCTTTCCTGCATCGTCAAGCTCAGTCTGCTGGAGAAATTCGCACAATAAAATACCAGCATTGATCCCATTGTTCGGTTCCATCGCATGGCAGGAAAGACCGTACATACGCAAAATGAGCTGTCCGTTCTCTATTGCAGCTTCCCCTTTTTGGTCCGTCGTGCGGAGCATGTCTTTAAATGAAGACAGAATCTCTTCATTTTTCGGCCCTTCAATGACAGCTTCCGCAGCATCAGGCACCATGTTCAAACGAAGGCCTGATTGAAACGAGACAAGCACTGCCTTTGGTTCTGCTTGATTTGGACGGTGTGGAATAAGTAAAGAAGCATCGATGATCCCTTTTTCCGCATTAATGATCGGAAAATCGGCGTCAGGCGCAAAGCCCATTGTTGGCATTTCTTCATGCTTGAAATAATGCTCTACGCATCTCCAATCACTTTCTTCATCTGTTCCGATAATCATTCTGACTCGCTTGGACAGGGGCAGATTCATGTCTTTCACGATTTTCAGCGCGTAGAATGCCGCCATTGTCGGGCCTTTGTCATCAATGGCGCCCCTTGCATAAATCCGTCCGTTGCGGATTTCAGCTGAAAATGGATCACTCGTCCACCCATCTCCCGGCGGCACGACGTCAACATGGCAAAGTACGCCGATAATGTCATCGCCCTCCCCCCATTCAATATGACCTGCAAAGCCGTCAAGATTTTTTGTTGTAAAGCCTTCTTTTTCTCCAAGCTCCAGCAATGAAGTCAGGCTGGCGTTTACCCCTTCTCCAAACGGTTTACCGGGTCCGGCGGTTGTTTCGTCCATGACACTATTGATTCTCAAAAATTCCTGCGTATCACGAATTAAATCCTCTTTTTTTCTGATCACTTCAACTTCCCAGTTCATAATGATCCCCTTTCCGCAAGAAATGACTTGCAAAAACCAAATAAAACGAATAATATTAATGGTGTTTTGTTAAAACGTTCGTAATTGGAGGATACTATGTTTCATCTAAAAGAGCAGCAAACATCCATAAAGCAAGAAATCATAGCAGGGCTGACGACCTTTTTCACAATGGTCTATATCGTCGTGGTCAATCCGGTCATTCTGGCTAACGCCGGGGTTCCTTTCGACCAGGTGTTCACCGCAACGATTATTGCCTCCATTGTCGGAACGCTGTGGATGGCCCTGGCAGCAAATTATCCGATTGCTATTGCGCCCGGCATGGGCTTGAACGCTTATTTAGCCTTTCATGTCGTAAGCGCAAGCGATGGCGGCATCACGTACGCAACAGCTTTCAGCGCAGTATTTACAGCAGGGGTTCTCTTCATTATTCTATCGTTAACGCCTTTAAGAAAACAACTTATAGAAGCGATTCCAAACAATTTAAAATACGGGATCACAACAGGGATCGGGCTGTTTATTGCTTTTATCGGTTTGCGTCAAGCGGGCATTGTGGCAGCTGATGAGTCAAACCTGGTCACTCTCGGCAATCTGCATTCACCTGGTGTTATCTTAACACTGGTTGGCCTTTTGATCAGCGTGGTCCTGATGGTGCTGAATGTAAGCGGCGCTTTATTTATCGGAATGGCAGCTACCGCTTTGATCGCCTTTTTCACCGGTCAGCTCCATTTTTCAAAGGGATTTATGTCACTTCCTCATTTGCCGGAAGGATTGATGATCTCAAATCCATTTACCGCTTTTGGCGATGTCATTCATCACGGCCTGTACGCTGTCGTCTTTTCTTTTCTATTAGTCACCATTTTTGATACGACAGGCACGATGATCGGAGTTGCCGAGCAAGCCGGGCTGATGAAAAACAACAAGCTGCCTAACGTGCGAAAAGCGCTGCTTGCTGATTCAACAGCGACGACAGTAGGAGCTGTTTTCGGCACAAGTCCGACGACCGCATTTATCGAATCTTCCGCCGGTGTCGCAGCCGGGGGAAGAACGGGGCTTACGGCTTTGACTGTGGCTGTGATGTTTGCGGCTTCAATGTTTTTCAGTCCGCTTGTCAGCGCCTTGTCCGGTATAGCCGCCATCACCTCGCCTGCTTTGATTATCGTCGGCAGCTTGATGATGGGCTCGGTTTCCAATATGAATTGGAAAGAGATGGACGAGGCATTTCCAGCGTTTCTCGTCATTCTGGCCATGCCTTTGACATCCAGCATTTCTACAGGAATTGCGCTTGGCTTTATTTCATATCCGATCGTAAAAGCGGCGCGGGGAAAATGGAGAGAGATTCATCCGCTCGTCATCGTTTTCGCCATTCTGTTTTTCATCCAGCTGTTTATTTTATAACATAGACCAAAAAACCCAAACGTCGTCGTTTGGGTTTTTTATGTAAACAATAAAGAGACAGCGGCCGCTAAAAAACAACAGGCGGCAAACGCATAGTGCAGGATGTTGATACAGTTTTTTCTGGCCCGATAATATTCATCACTTTCCTTATCGGTGCCAATTAAAAAAGGGGCATCCATGACCTTGTCAAAAATAAGCGTCAGGATATAACGGCAAACCCCTGTATATACCAGCAGCGCAATCACCTTCAGCCAAATTGGGGAAACAAATATGAGAACGGTGAAAGCTGACAATAGCATGTACATCTGCCTCGCATACTCGCCATTCCTCAGCATGACTTTAAAAAACAATTCCTTATAGCCTGTGCAGATCGTTCGTCTTTTAAATATCCTTTTTGAATTTCGGTATAATAACGGTTTTCTTCTCATCCTGTCTTTTACTTTTGGCATTCCCGCCTCCTGACTCATCATCATCACAAGTCCTGCAAGGGCAAGCCTGCTTTTTTTCTCTTCAGTCACCTCAGCTTCAAAAGCCGTGAACGAAGCCGTCTTTTTCAAACTGCGGATAACTGAGAAAAGCAAAAATAAAATGCCAAAAAGCGCAAGCAAGTGCCACTGAGTCAAAACAATCAGGATAGCAGAACCAGCAAAAAATATAGCTCTGACAAAAATATCGCCAATCCATCTCGAAATGGAGTGCGGCTTTCTGATCCTGTCTTGCTTTAAGGATAAAAAGAATGTATGAAGGCCAAACAAATAACACAATAGAGCAGTGCTTTCTGCGAATGTGATGTGAACAGAATGACTGATCAAGGGAAGGACAATAAAAAAGAGAAGCAGCCATTTAGCCATCGTGACGAGAAAAGAATACAAAAGCGCGTACCGTTTGAGCTGATAGATGATTTCTTTCTTTTGCAGCAAAAACACTTTGTCCGCTTCCATTAAAAATGTACGAATCGAGCCTGTAAACATGATCAGCCCACACACAGCGTACAGCCATCTCCACTCCGCCACTTCAGACCACTCATAAAGAAGACCTCTTCCATTCATCAAATCAATATACTGATAGATGACAAAAGCAATCGCCGGCAAAACAATATAGAGAGCGACTGTCCAGTCAATGACCGCATGCAACACTTTAAACTGATACTTGTAATAGTCAAACAGCCTTCGAAAAAAGAGCGTACGCCCGTTCATGGCCGATCACCTTGAACTGCCTTATAAAAACAGTCAAGCAATGACTGCCCCTCTAATCCGGTCTTGTCCTGAATATCTTTTAACGTGCCTTGGAGAAATAATGAACCTTTCTCAATCATATAAAACCGGTCACAGATTTTTTCCGCGGTATCGAGTACATGCGTGCACATAAGAATTCCGGCTCCACGTTCTTTTTCAGCCTTAAGCATGTCCACAAAGCGTTTCGTCGATATCGGATCAAGGCCGATAAACGGTTCATCAATCACATACATATCCGGCTTAGAGAGAAAGGCCTGGATAAGCATTAGTTTTTGCTGCATGCCCTTCGAAAAGGTGACAGGCAGCTCATGTTTGACATGATCAAGCGAAAACGTCTGCAGCAGGCTTTGGGCCCGATGCGCAAATTCTCTCTCTTCAATGCCGTGGAGTGTGCTGATCAGATCCAAATGCTCCCACAGCGTCAGTTCTTCGTAAAAGGACGGATGCTCCGGAATATATGCAAATGAACAGTCGTTCCAGGCAATATGCCCTTTAAAATCTTCTGAAAGGCCGAGTATCGCCTTGATTGCGGTGCTTTTTCCGGCGCCGTTAGCTCCGATCAGTCCAACTAGTTCCCCTTTTCTGACTTCCAGAAAAACATCGGTGAGCACTTTTTTTCGGCTTGTATACCCGGCCTGTTCTATTGAAGCTTCAAGCAAATTTGTCAAAACTCACCCACCTCCAAAATTTACTACGAAACAGAATAAAAAAAGTTTCTTTAACCATAATAATATTGAGCCGAAATACATAGTAATCCAACAAGGATGGCTGCCCAACGCGAATTGGAAAAAATTAATAGGAGTTATCCCTAGATTCATCACTGCAATATCGTGTATAATGAGGGCGAATTATTTTAACAATTACAGATGTCTGCCTTTGTTGCTATTTCGTACGCAGTTGATAGTCGTGAGTTGTGGTTAGTCAAGTCCATCCGATCTTATGATAGGGAGTGGTTTTTTGAAACCTTCAACAAACCGTATGCTAACTCGAATCAAATCAGTTTACATGTTTATCCAAGAAAAAGGTCTTGTGACAACACAGGAACTGGTTGACGAATTCGGCATTACACCTAGAACGATTCAAAGAGACTTAAATGTGTTGGCATATAATGATCTTGTTCATAGTCCAAGCCGTGGCAAGTGGGAGACAACGAGAAAGAAAGTAAAGATTACCTCATAAATTGAAAAATTACATAGGGCCGCCTGAGAGCGGTCCGATAGATAACAGGGCGAAGAAACTGCTGAGCCTTGTTTTTGTGTGCTTATAAATAAAACCCCGCATTCAGTATGCGGGGTTTTTGTCATGCTTGCGGCTCATTGAGCAAATGAAGCTCTTCCTCTGTCAGCTCACGGTACTCTCCGGGTGCCAGAGCGGGATCTAGGGAAACGCGTCCCATCGAAAGCCGCTTCAGATAAACCACTTCATTGTCGACTGCCTTTGCCATTTGCTTGACCTGATGGTATTTTCCTTCTGTAATTGTCAGGTATATCACGGTATTGCCACTGTCGTTTGTTTTGATTTCCGCTCTTGCCGGCTTTGTTTTATAGCCGCCCTCTATGTAGACACCTGTTTCCAAATCGGAGATGTCTTCCCGAGAAATCTGTGATTTTAAATGGACTTCATACGTTTTTGGAACATGCTTTTTAGGAGAAAGGAGCCGATGTGCGAGCTGGCCATCATTTGTGAGCAGCAAAAAGCCCTCTGTATCTTTATCAAGCCTGCCGGCTGGAAATGGCTCAAATCTCATCTCCTCCGGCGTCAGCAGATCGACCACTGTTTGCTGCCGGCTGTCCTCAGTCGCCGACAGCACGCCCTGCGGTTTATTCATCATAAGATAAATGAACTCTCGATAATCAACCGGTTCCCCGTATACGGTCACCTCCTGCGTATCAGGATCAACGTGCGCCTTTACATCTTTGGCAGGTTTGCCGTCGATCATCACGGCTCCAGCCTTTACAACGGCTTTGACTTCTTTTCTGGAACCATACCCGCTGTTGGCAAGCAGCTTATCAAGTCTCATTCCCAATCTCTCCTTTATAAAAGAAAGCCCGCAGCATGCGAGCCCTCAGTTTCATCATATCTAGTTCATCAGCCTGCATGTCTGCCTTTCCTTAAGAAACCTGGCAAACGGCGGCCTAAAATTTTCTGTAAAAATCCTAATCGGTAGCCGCAATACAGGTAGACAGCTCCGCCAACAGCGGCCGCGATCACCACAACAATCGCAGCTTGCAGCTGGCCATCCTGATAGGAAATAAAGAAGCCTAATACCCACTGCACGATTTTCACGGCAATACCCATAATGGCTGATAAGACAAGCATCAAAACAGTTCGTTTAACTAGTATCTTATACGAATAGCCTGCATGGCGCTTAATCATGATAAACCCATATAAAAGTGAAGCGATATATCCAAGCGCCGTCGCTAAAATCGCTCCGTCAGCCTGCATCAGCTTGATCAGCGGAACATTCAGCACAAGCTTGATCACGACACCGATCACAAGGCTGACAACCGCAAATTTTTGCTTATTGATGCCCTGCAGAATGGCTGCGTTGACTGTAAACAAAGAGAACAAAATCGCGACTGGCGAATACCATAGCAAAATGTTTGCCCCCAGTTCAGGATGAAGGCTCTCTGACCCGTAAAAGAACGTATACGTCGGTCCTGACAATAGAGAGATCCCGACAACAGCCGGAATAATTAAAAACAGGATCGTCTGCATCGTTTGATTAATCTGCTGATTTAACAGCTTATAGTTTCCGCTTGTAAACGATTCAGTAATCGTTGGAATTAATGTCAGTCCGAAAGCAGTTGCTAGGGAAACCGGGATCATCACGAGCTTCTGAACATACAGGGTTAGAATCGCAAGCATGTCTTGGCTGATGGCTTGATGACCGGCTTCAATCATCGCTTTGTTAAACGTATTTGTATCAATATAGTTATACAAAGGGATGGCTAGTCCGACAAAAACGTACGGAGCAGCATAGCTGAACAGCTCGAAAAACATTTTTTTGTAGCTTAGGTTTGCTGTCGGACCCGTATTCGGCATCATCGCCAGCAGGCTGCCCTTCCGTTTGTTCCAATAAATATAAAGCACGACCAGCCCACCGAAGGCACCGATCAGCGCTGCGAAGGTTGCATAGCCCACAGCGATGACAAGGCCGCCGTTGAAAACCTTCAAAATCAAGAATGTCGCACTCAATAGAAAGATGATGCGGACAATCTGTTCAACGACTTGGGAAACAGCTGTCGGACCCATCATTTGGTGCCCTTGAAAGAATCCGCGGACAAGGCTCATAATCGGTACGACCAAAAGCGCTAAGCTGACCATGCGGATGACATAAACGACATGATCAATTGTCAAGCCGTTATTATCCTTGCCTCCCAGCGATATTTCCGCAAACATCGGAGCCGATAGATACAGAATGAAAAAGGCTATCATTCCTGTGACGAGCATAACCGACATGCCCGCCTTGAGCATTTTCCTGCTTGTCTCATAATCCCCTTTTGAATTATATTTGGAAACAAATTTAGAAACAGCGGCCGGAAAGCCCATCGTAGCAATATTCAAAAATAAAGTGTATTGGTTGTATCCGTATTGAAATAATGCACCGCCTGTCGCCCCGACCATAATGCTGAAGGGAATTAAATAGACCATCCCCAGAATCCGCGATATATATGTACCGAGCGTTAATACAAACGTGCCTCTTAACAGTTTGCTTGACATGTTTCTTCATCACCATTTTCTACGAAGATTCAACTTTTCTATTTTACCACAACTGGGCATTTAGACGGTAATAAATACAAAAGCAATCCTGTGAACATTCATGTCCGCGGCAAAAGACGTTTAAGGAGCGGCTTTCTTTCGCTATAATAGTACTGCGGACGGGGGTGTCCGCACACGAAATGAAAAGAAAGTTGATGATAAAGATGAAACAATATGACGTAATCGTAATCGGCGGAGGCCCTTCAGGCTTGATGGCTGCGATTGCAGCAGGAGAACAGGGCGCTGGCGTGTTGCTGATAGATAAAGGAAATAAATTAGGACGGAAACTCGCGATTTCCGGGGGCGGCCGCTGTAATGTGACGAACCGCCTTCCTGTGGAAGAAATTATCAAGCACATCCCCGGCAACGGGCGTTTTTTATACAGCGCGTTTTCTGAATTTAATAATGAGGACATTATCAAGTTTTTTGAAAACCTCGGCATTCAATTGAAGGAAGAGGATCACGGCCGGATGTTTCCTGTGACCGACAAAGCCCAAAGTGTCGTTGACGCGCTGTTAAACAGGCTGAAGCAGCTCCGCGTAACAATCAGAACGAACGAGAAAATTAAATCTGTTATATATGAAGATGGACAGGCAGCAGGGATTGTGACGAATAATGGCGAAATGATCCATAGCCAGGCAGTCATTATCGCTGTAGGCGGTAAAAGCGTGCCTCATACCGGAAGCACGGGAGACGGCTATGAATGGGCTGAAGCCGCGGGCCATACCATAACAGAGCTGTTTCCGACAGAGGTTCCCGTCACTTCTGGCGAACCGTTCATTAAGCAAAAAACACTTCAGGGCTTATCACTAAGAGATGTAGCCGTCAGTGTGTTAAATAAAAAAGGCAAACCGATTATCACACATAAAATGGACATGCTGTTTACCCATTTCGGCCTCTCAGGACCTGCCATTCTCAGATGCAGCCAATTTGTCGTAAAAGAGCTGAAAAAACAGCCTCAAGTGCCGATCAGAATCGACTTGTATCCGGATATCAATGAAGAAACGCTTTTCCAAAAGATGTATAAAGAACTGAAGGAAGCACCGAAAAAAACCATTAAAAACGTGCTGAAGCCTTGGATGCAGGAGCGCTATCTCCTATTCCTGCTCGAAAAAAACGGCATCTCTCCGAACGTATCGTTTTCTGAGCTGCCGAAGGATCCTTTCAGACAATTTGTAAGGGACTGCAAGCAGTTTACTGTCCTCGCAAATGGCACACTGTCGCTTGATAAGGCATTTGTCACGGGAGGCGGGGTATCTGTAAAAGAAATTGACCCGAAAAAAATGGCTTCTAAAAAAATGGAGGGGCTTTATTTTTGCGGTGAAATTCTGGATATCCACGGCTACACAGGCGGATACAATATTACCTCCGCCCTTGTCACAGGCAGGCTTGCAGGGCTAAATGCCGGGCAATACGCCCGTTCTTAATCATTACTCTTTAAATCTCTTGCCGCCAAACTCACATTTGAACATTCCCCGCATTCATGTTAGGGTGAGACTTGTTTTGTTTCACCTGATTGCGGGGTAATTTTAAGAGAGGAATGAGCTGCCATCGTACGACCATACTAAGCCTGCGAGCAAGATATAGGCGTACACAAAAAATTAGAGGGTGAGAAATGTTGAAACATATATCTAGTGTATTTTGGATTGTGATTGCAATCACAGCTGCAGCTGTATTATGGGGTGTTATTTCTCCTGACAGCCTGCAAAATGTGTCTCAATCGGCACAAGCATTTATTACCGATTCATTTGGTTGGTATTATCTTTTAGTTGTCTCTTTGTTTGTCGGGTTTTGTCTCTTTTTGATTTTCAGCCCGATCGGAAAAATCAAACTCGGAAAGCCTGATGAAAAACCGGAATTCGGGTTATTATCATGGTTTGCCATGCTGTTCAGCGCAGGCATGGGAATCGGCTTAGTATTCTACGGTGCGGCTGAACCGATCAGCCATTACGCAATTAGCTCTCCATCAGGTGAAACAGAAACCCCCCAAGCCTTCAGAGATGCACTCCGCTATACGTTTTTCCACTGGGGTTTGCACGCTTGGGCCATTTATGCCATTGTGGCATTATGCATTGCCTATTTCCAATTCCGCAAAGGCGCGCCCGGATTAATCAGCAGCACACTGTCACCGATTCTCGGGGATAAAGTAAACGGACCGATCGGAAAGGCCATTGACTGTATTGCAGTTTTCGCCACTGTTGTCGGGGTGTCAACAAGTCTTGGTCTTGGCGCAACCCAAATTAACGGCGGTTTGAATTACCTGTTCGGCATTCCGAATGCGTTTATCGTCCAATTGGTTTTAATCATTATTGTGACAGTGCTCTTTTTACTTTCTGCGTGGAGCGGACTCGGAAAAGGAATTAAGTATTTAAGCAACACAAACATGGTATTGGCCGGATTGTTAATGTTGTTTATGCTCGTTGTCGGTCCTACAGTGCTGATCATGAACTCATTTACAGATTCTATCGGACAATACATTCAAAATATCGTTCAAATGAGCTTCAGACTGACACCGAATGATCCTGAAAAACGCGAATGGATTAATAGCTGGACGATTTTCTATTGGGCATGGTGGATTTCCTGGTCTCCATTTGTCGGCATTTTCATCGCCCGTGTATCCAGAGGCCGGACGATCCGCGAATTTTTAATCGGCGTCTTGGTGACACCTTGTATTTTGACATTTCTATGGTTCTCCATTTTCGGCGTATCAGCCATGGATCTCCAGCAAAAAGGCGCGTTCAATGTAGCAAAGCTGTCCACTGAAACGATGCTGTTCGGAACACTTGATCACTATCCGCTGACAATGGTGACATCGATCCTTGCATTGATTCTGATCGCAGTATTTTTTATCACGTCTGCAGATTCAGCTACATTCGTGCTGGGCATGCAGACGTCGTACGGTTCTTTAAATCCGGCGAATTCTGTGAAACTCAGCTGGGGCATCATTCAGTCCGCCATGGCGGCTGTGCTCCTATATTCCGGAGGGCTTGCCGCTTTGCAGAACACAGCAATTCTGGCAGCGCTGCCGTTTTCTATCGTTATCCTGCTGATGATTGCCTCTCTCTATCAATCGCTCTCAAAAGAAAGAAGAGAGATCAAAAAAGCGGAGAAACTCGATAAACCGAGAAGTCCAAGAGTGAAAAAAGCATATTAACAAAAAAGATCTTTCCGTGCCTGCGGAAAGATCTTTTTATTTGCGATATAAGATAAGGGCGGAAAAACAGTAAAGCTGCTCGCCGTCTGGGTCGCACGCGGCCGAAACCGTATATTTGATATCAATCAGCTGCTCCTCCGATATCCCTTTTAAAAATGAATTGATTTCCGTCTGTAAGTCTTTTTCATGCTCTTCATCAAATACCGCTACCTTCAGCATTTTATCCGCTCTCCTTTCTCTATCAATCTATTCCGTTTGGAACAGCCTTATGATAGAGAAATGATGATTATCTCGTTTCCGGATAAAAAGCTTTCCGTATATGGGATTCCCTCTGTGGCTCGCCGCCTTGCTGCTCCACTTTCAGCAGCACGGCATAAACAATCCGCATATGGCAGTAGCTGATAAGGCTGACGCTGAAAAAAGGGACAATGCCGGGCAGGTACGCAAGCAAGAAAAAGAGAGCAACAGTCAGCGCAAGCATAGTAAGCGTATATTGCAAATACGCCACACTGAGCAAGAGCGAAAATTTCACATACAGACGTTTTTTCCAGTCAAAATGGACAAGCAGCGGAAACACATAAAAAAGCATGGATACGAACAAAAATCCAAATATCATAATGGCGAAGCGCAGGATGTGCAGAAGGAAATGACTTGGATAAATGAAAACCAAATCAATATAAATGATCACTCCGATGAGCGCCAGAACAGCGCCGATCAGATTCGAACGAAAAAATTCACCCTTGTATTCCTGCCAAAACGTTTTGAGCACCGGAACGTTGTCCTGCCCCTGGATCCACTTCCGCATGACAGCAAATAAAGCCGCGGTCGCGGGCATAATGCCAAACACACCGAGACCGAGCAACGTAAAAAACAGCCACAGCAAGTTTGTATACGCAAATCTCATGATCCATTCGCAAAAACGCAGCATCCGTCCCAGTGAGCCATCATGTTCCATGGCGCCCCTCCTTTTTTGCATTATACATTCTGCATCTGAAAAAGCTCTTTCATGCCGATCGGCTTCTTTTCGGCAACCGAGCGCCACATTCCCTCACCAACCGCGATGGAGTAGGCTCCAGCTTCAGCCCCGGCTAAAATATCATAGCGGCGCAGCGGGTCTTTCCCTAAAAAAAGATCCTCAAGCAAAAGCGGATCACCTCCGCCATGCCCCCCTTCATTTTTGACTACTTGTATCGTCTGCTTTGATTCAAAAAGCGGATAGTATTCGATTGTCTGCTCAGGAAAAGCAAACGGAATTCTGGAAGGTTCGTGAAATTCATTTGATTCAATACGCCCTTTTGTGCCGTTGATCGTCAGCCGGTAGCCTTCATACGGGGCCGAAAAAACAATCGAGTAGCTTAACAGTGCGCCGCCATCATATTTGACTGCCGCCACGTACGTATCCTCGATGTCAATTTCCTCGTCAAAAATACACGCGTCAGGCCTGTATGCAGTATATAAGCTAGACTGGTCTCCTGCTTCGAGATGATCATCTTTTATAGAAGCTTTAGAGGAACGGGGATGCCACCTTGAATAGTAGTGGCATTTTTCTTTGACCCGGCACGTCCCGCAAAAACGCCCGTCTTCTTCCGGCAAGGGGTTCCACTCACTGTCCGGCCCATAGTAATTCAAGGCGCCATAAGCAAATACCTCTTCCGGATTTTGCCCGAGCCACCAATTGACGAGATCGAAGTGATGTGTTGATTTATGGACAGAAAGACCGCCGGAAAACTGTCTCGACCTGTTCCAGCGTTTAAAATAGCTGGCTCCATGATACGTATCAATATACCAATTTAAATCAACGGAGGTGACCCTGCCTATTTTTCCGTCCAGAATCATTTCTTTTATTTTCCGATGAAACGGGCTGTAGCGATAGTTAAACGCGACGATGACTTTTCCTTCGCTTTTGGCCTCCGCTTCAAGCACCCGATTCGCATCCTGCACTGTTGTCACCATTGGTTTTTCAGTAATTACATCTGTATCCCACTGAAGGCTTTTCACAATATATGTGACATGCGTATCGTCCCTGCCTGCCACAATGACGATATCAGGCTTTGACACGCGCATCATCTCGTCAAAAGCATCTTCGCTAAACTCGGGCACGTGGGCCAGCTCGGGAAATTTCTTTTTGCAAACGGCAAAACGTTTCGGATCGGCATCCAGCAATCCCGTAATCTCATAATGAGTTGAAAACCGCTCCAACAGCGGTTTGATAAACATACTGAATGCTCTGCTGCTCAATCCGCAAAAGACGATGTTCTTCAATATCCTCACCTCTATCGGGCTTCAGTTAGTTGAGAAATCAGCTGCAGCGCTTCCTCTGTTTTTTTAGCATACACAGGGATAAACGCCGCCATATCGCGATTCAATTGAAAAGAATAGCCGTTCAGCTGTTTTTTCCCTTTTTCGATCTGAACGGCATAGATCGTTTTTTCTCCTGTTTTTTTATTAACAGTTGTATAAGGAGATGTTTTTTCAGGAGGCAATCCGTTTAACGGCTGAAAATTTTCCGGATCATCGTAAGCTTGAAACATGTCTTCAGGCACGATAAAAACATCCCCCTCATGGGCGGTAATTTCAGTCAGCAGTTTTTCCTGAAAAGCTGGAAAGATATCGACCTTCCCGGCATTCTGCTCGGCGGCCTTTTTTATTTTTTCCTGTACGCCAGCCTGCATATCAGAAAAGAGAATGACATGCATTCTGTCCGGCCTGCTTGAGCATGATGCCAAAAAAAGCACTGAGACGATCACACACAAAGCCGTACGTATCTTTTTTGTCATTTCCCCGCTGACCTAAAAAGAGGCTCCAGCTCTGTCATAGCTAAAATAAACGCGCCGGCTCCGTGCAGGTCGTTTGTGCTTCTTTCGCGGCTGACATAATAGTCATAGAAACCGGCTGACGTTCCGACACATATGTCTTTGACGAGAAACGCTCCGTCTTCTGATGTTTCGGTTTTATGCTGAATCAAGCCTTGATACGCTTTTAGCAGTGTTGTTTCGTAAGCTCTGTCTAAATAGCCTTTATTGATTCCCTTCGCAAATGCGTACATGTACAGGCAGGATCCTGAGCTTTCCAGCCAGTTATCAGACCTGTCTCCCTTATCAACGATCTGATACCATAACCCGGTCTCCTTGTCTTGATAGCGGCAGATGCTTTCCATCATGTCCTGCAGCGTGTTTTTCCACACATGACGGTTTGGATGCTTCTTCGGCAGCTCTTCAATCATGTCAGCAAGAGACATGACGTACCAGCCGATGGAACGTGCCCAAAATTCCGGTGAACAGCCTGTCTCTTCATTGGCCCAAGGCATTTTTTTCGCTTCATCCCAGGCGTGATAAAAGAGTCCGGTTTTTGCATCCTTCGTATGCTTTCTCATTAATGACTCCTGCAGCACGACCTGATCAAACAGTTCCGGCTCCTGCTTCAGATTGGCATATTTCAGTGCGAACGGCCCCCCCATGTATAAGCCGTCAAGCCACATTTGGTATGGATAACCGTCTTTGTGCCAAAAACCGCCCTCAGACGTCCGGTTCAGTGTTCCATATAAGCCGCGCAGCCTTTTTGCCGCTTTGACATACCGTTCATCCTTCGTCTGCTCGTATAATGGAAAAAGAATGAGACCCGCTTGAATGGCGTCCAGTTCATCTCTTCTAAATAATAGATTGCCATAATCATCGATTAAGAGATCTGCATAGGCCTTCGCATACTCAAAATACCGCTTTTCCCCGGTTGCTTCCCACAGCCGCAATACACCGCATAAGAAAACACCCTGGTGGTAGTGCCAGCGGTTTGCAGGAGGCAGCTCCTCGACTGCGTACGTATTCATAATGGTTTTTGCCAATGCCTCCGCGTACGTAAGAGGCGATTTTACAGCGATTGATTGATCCATTGAACCCATCCCTTTCTTAATAAATTCCTTCCTCGCCAAATTTCTTCGCCAAACGATTCGCAAGCATGACCAAAATCAGCCCGACCGCCGCTTTAAATACGCCGACTGCTGTACTGTAGCTGAATTGGCCCTGTTTCAGCCCTGCAGTATAAACGTACGTATCAAAAATTTCCGCCACTTCCCTGTTTGTCGCATTTAACAGCAAATACACATGCTCGAAGCCAAGCTCCAGCGTGTCTCCGATTTTCAAAATCAGCAAAACGACGATAACGCTTTTAATGGCGGGCAGCGTAATATGCCACATTTGCCGCAGCCGTCCCGCTCCGTCCATTTTCGCCGCTTCATACAGCTGGGGGTCAACCGCTGTAATGGCCGCCAGATAAATGATCGTCGACCAGCCCGCTTCCCTCCAGATAACCTGCAGAATATACAAGGGCCGGAACCATTCTTCGTTCAGCAGAAAATTGATTTTTTCACCACCAAAAAACACAATCAGTTCATTAATCAAGCCTCCGTCTACCGTTAAAAGCACAAACGAAAGCGATACAACAATGACCCAAGACATAAAATGCGGGATATAAATCAGCGTCTGAACAAATTTTTTAAAGAGAGCAATCCGCACTTCGTTCAATAGAAGCGCCAGCAGTATCGGCACCGGGAAAAATATGGCCAGGTTCAAAGCAAATAACACGAGCGTGTTTTTTAACAAGAGAAAAAATGTAGGCTCAGTAAACAGCCTGATAAAATGCTTCAGCCCCACCCACTCACTGCCCAAAATGCCGAGGAACGGCTGATAATCCTGAAACGCAATCACAATTCCCCACATCGGGACATACTTAAAAAGCAAAAAATAAATACACCCTGGCAAAATCATCAAGTACAAATATTTTTGCTGAATCAGCTTACTTAGTAAGCGCTTTCTTTTTTCTTTTTTAAAAATGACTGCATCAACAGCCGGCGCTTGCGCTTCTGCTGTTTTCATTTTTTCCTAGCCTCCTTTCACGGGTTCTTGCATTCACTGTAGCGCAGAGGCAAAAGTCCGTCTACAATCATATGATCACATCCTGTTTTATCCCTTTATAATCAAGGGTTCAGCAGGTCCACCTGAAAAAAAGACACCGATATTAGAAAATGATTATTGACAATATCTATCAATATTTGGATTAATTGTATTAAGGTGAAGTGGATGTTATGAAATGGGGGGTTTTATGAAAAGAAGCCAATACAAGTTTTACTACAAACTGATCACGTTTTTCTGCCTGCTCAGCACCATTCCGGTTATTTTGGTCGGATTGTTTTCGTACGAGCACTCTCAGAAAACGGCTATTTCCAACGTTTCGGAGGAAAAATTCGACACACTCCAGCAGACCCAGCAAAGCATCGAGCATATATTGAAAACCGTCGATCACTCTTTAACCCACTATGTGAGTTCGCCGCCTCTCCTTCGCACATTGTCCGAGCCTTTGCACTCAGACCAATTTCAAATCTATAACCAAGTGAACCAAGAGCTCAATTATCTGCAAAGCTTTGATACCGATCTGTCCAACATGACGTTAGTCAGTTATACGAAAAAATGGTACATGAACAATTCCGGTTTGTACCGTTTGAATACAGACACTCTTCATGAAGCAGCCTCAGCGTACACGAAACACAAAGCGAGCCGCTCCTATTGGACGCTTGAGGAAAACAATCATTTGATTTCAACCAAAGAAAGCACAGCAGAAAACTGCCGCTACAATATCAATTTAATTAAGCAGCTTCCTTTGAACAGCACAAATACAAAAGGATTGGCCGCCGCAAGCATTCCGAGCTGTTCGCTTGTCAAAAATATGCCTGGCTATTCAAACGCCAACAACCTGTTTATCATCGATGAAAAAGGCCGCATTATCCTTCATAACAACATGTCTGATGTCGGTGAATCTCTTCATAACGACGGCTTTGTCCAAAAAGTGCTGGCGCAAACCGCCAATAGCGGACAGTTTGAAACAGTGATTGACCGGATTCATTATAAAGTCACCTATCAAAAATCTGACTATAATACATGGACTTATTTTTCTCTCGTTTCCCTGCCCGAGCTAAAAAAAGAAGCCAAGTCAATTGGCTGGATCACTTTTGCAGTATGCCTTATTTTGTTAACGCTTTCATTATTGTTCTCTTGGCTGGGCTCCCGCCATTTTTACAAGCCGATCAGGATGCTTTACGAATCATTCGCAAGACATGGAGCCATACAAGAGAAACAGCAGCCTCCTCAAAATGAATTTGAGTTAATTGAACAGAGCTTTAAGCAGCTGAAGGACAGAAATGACGACCTTGAGGAAACGATGAAGCAGCAGGCCACTCATCTGCAGCAATATTTTATGGTCAGGCTTATGCTTGGAAAACTGACGGATGAGGAGGTTGATAACCGTTTTGAAAGCCTCGGCTTAAAGCAAAATTGGCGGCACCTTGCCCTGCTTGTGCTCCAAATTGACACACTGAATCATACGCCTTATGAGAAAAAAGATATGGATCTGCTTTTGTTTGCCGTCAACAGCCTGATTGAGCGCAGCATCCCGACTGACAAACATCTTGCCCCCGCCGTAGTTGACAAACAGCAGGCGACGATTTTGATCAACCAAAGCGGGACAAAAGAAGAATTCATAGCTGAGCTGAATGAGACTGCAAGGATGATTCAGGAAAAAGCGGAAGCTGAGCTGCAGCTGTCTGTCAGCATCGGCATCAGCCAGCCGTTTGATGTGCTGACAAAAGCGAAAACAGCCTATGCGGAAGGCTCAGAAGCGTTGAAATACCGGCTTAAAGCGGAAAACAAGTCGATCATTTTTTACGAAGACCTTGACCAGAAAAAAACCTTCAAAACTCATTTTCCAAAGCAGCTTCAGCATGAGCTGTTCGATGCTGTCAAAGCAGGAGACAAGGAGAAAGCGGATAAATGCCTGCACGCGATTTTGCAAGCCATCTTCACCCAGAACACCAACCCGTATCAATTTCAAATCGCCATCGCCCGTTTTTTGAACCATGTGATTGAGCTGATGCATGTGCTTGGGATCGAATTGTTTGAGCTTGAAGAAAACAAAATGCTGTATGACCAAATTTTTGAGCTGAAAACGTTCGAGGATACCGAAAACTGGCTAAAGAATGAGTTTATTGATCCGATGACAGACAAAGTGAACGCCCGCGCGGATGCCCAGTACAAAAATATTTCCGACAACATCATTCATATCATCCATCATGAGTTTGAATCCGAATTGACACTGGACGAAATCGCGCGCAGGCTGCATTACAACCCAAATTATTTAAGCAGCATTTTCAAAAAAGAAATGGGTATTTCATTCAGCGAGTATGTCTCAAGCTACCGACACCATATGGCGAAAAGCTGGCTTGCCGAAACAGACATGGCGGTCAAGGACATTGCCGAAAAGCTGAAATATAAAAACTCGCAAAATTTTATCAGGTCTTTTAAAAAGCTGGAGGGGATTACACCGGGAAACTACCGCCAGCAAAAAAGAAGCATGTAAAAAACCCAAAACCGCTTGCGCGTTTTGGGTTTTTCCAACATTATTTTGTTTGTTTAAATGCTTCTTCGTATTCCTGAATAATTTGTTTTCCTCCGCTTGACTCCCATTTTTCCACTTCTTTATCGAACTGGCTTTCTGTGATGTCTCCAATCATATATTTATAAGTCGCATCATCAATGATTTTCTTCAGTTCATCACCCCGTTCCGACTCCGATGCGGAATACAGGCTTTCAGCCGGGTTTGAGACGATAATCTTTTCATTGTCCTCGGTCAGCTCCTCGTACGCCGTCCGAAGCGGATCTCCAGTGTTTTTTAAGTAGGCTTTATCAATGGCAATTAAGGCGGACAGCGGCTGAATATCAGTCTGCCAGTCTTTTACCTGGCTTTCTTTGCGTGTGAACGTTTTGTCCTCACCTTTGTTGTAATGAACGCCGTCAATGCCATAAGTCATCAGGCTATAGACATCTTCTTCGGCAATTCGGTCAAAAAAAGCCAAGATCCGTTTAAGCTCAGCTTCCGTTTTCACACTCGTTTTCGGGAAAGCAAACACGCCGTTATGGCCTCCTGATGCCCATACCCGCTCTTTCCCATCTGGGCCTTTTATGCGGTTGACGATCTCGAGCTTCATCGATTTATCAGAGGCATGGTCGCGCAGATTGACCGCATCTACCATATTGCCAATATAAATTCCGGCTTTTCCTTGCGAAAACAGCTCCTGCTGCTGGGTTTTGCTTGTGACGGGAAAATCCTTATTCATATACCCGTTATCACGCAGCTTTTTCATATAGTTCATCGTGTCTTTGTATTCCTGTGTCATGAAATCAGGCGTGAATTTGCCGCCTGATTCCTTCCAATCTGTAGGCATGCCTTCATACGAGCCAATCGTTTTAAACGCGCCGTAAATCAAGTCATTACGGTCTGCCAGCCCGATCGTATTATCTTCCCCATCCTTGTCCGGGTCGTCCTCCGTAAATGCTTTGGCCACTTCATAAAGCTCATCCAACGTTTTCGGGGTTTTCAAATTTAAATTGTCCAGCCAGTCCTTCCGAATGACGATCCCCTGTCTGGAAAGCGGGCGCTCTCTGTATATCCCGTAGAGCTTGCCGTCAATTGTCACATTTTTATTAATGAGTTTGTTCATTTTGTTTAAGTTGGGATAATCCTTGATATAATCACCGATTTCCCAGAACATTCCTGACCGGAAGGCATTCATGACTGACGAATTTTTAATATCCTGGATCGTCACGATTTGCGGAAGATTGCCCGCTGCAAGCGCCGCATTCAGCCTGTCTTCTTTCACCGCGTCTGGAACCCAGGTGATGTCGAGTTCTGTATTTGTCAGCTTTTCAATTTCTTTAATCGCCCTGTCTTTCGGCGGCTGCTGGTGATACAAAATCGCCATCCAAGACAGCTTTACCTTTGAATCCGAGTCAGCTTTGCCTTCAGCCGAAGACTGATCAGCCCCTTTACAGCCCGCCAGCACTCCGCCGAGTGCCAGTACAAGCACAATCAAAAGCACCCTCCATTTGTTTCCCATCGTACCCCTCCGTTTCATATTTCTTTATCCTTTGACAGATCCCAGCAAAGCTCCTTTTGCAAAATGCTTTTGTATAAACGGATAGACAAGCAGAACCGGGATGGTCGCCACCACTATGACCGCCATTTTAATGGTTTGCTCAGGCGGCGGGCTGCCCGACCCCATTTCAGACATATCCCCCTGCATACCGCTTGATACAATGACGATTTGGCGCAGAAGCACCTGAATCGGCCATTTTGCTGAATCATTTAAGTACAAGATCGCTGTCATATACGTGTTCCAATACGTGACCGCATAAAATAGTGAAATCGTTGCGATCGCAGGAAGAGACAGCGGCAGCACAATTTTAAAGAATATGCCCAGATCATTGCACCCGTCAATTTTCGCGGACTCTTCCAGGCTTGACGGGATATTTTGAAAGAAGTTTTTCAGAATGATCAGGTTAAAGGCATTAATGGCTGTCGGCAAAATAAGCGCCCAGTAAGAATCGAGCAAACCAAGCGATTTGACCACAAGGAAAGTCGGAATCATGCCGCCGCTAAACAGCATCGTAAATACGACGAGAAACATGAGCGGCTGCCGGCCGATTAAATCACGGCGGGATAACCCGTAAGCCATCAGTGAAGAAAGAAACATGCTGACCGCAGTGCCTATCACTGTCACAAACACAGAAACAAGCAAACTCTTATAAATAATATCTGTTGAAAAAATGTAGCGATAAGCATCTAGCGAAAAAGTGGTCGGTATTAAAATAAATTTTTTCGACACGACTTCTTCTACTGTGGCAAAGGATGCTGCGATGACATGAATGAACGGAAGTACGCATATTAAAGCGAACATCAGCAAGAAACCATAAATCAACATATCAAACAGACGGTTTTTCAGTGAATGTGCGATAGCTCCCACCTCTCTTTGTAAGCGTTATCATATTTTGAAAACCGAGCTCAGCATGTGACGATATCGTGTCTAAAATGTAGCAAATCTGTGATTGCCATGTCTATAATCATTTGAACAGAGTCCCTGGCCGGGCGGGGGCTTCCGCGAATTGAGACCGATAACAAAAGAAAAAGAGCATAATCTTAGAAAATGATTATGCTCCGTTCTCCTCCTCGTTCAGAAGTTCGGCCGTATTGATTTGTGGCGAAAACCCAAGTTCATTCACGGCAGATTCAATGGACCATGGCCGGCCCGGATTATCAGAGACGGCGTAATAAGTGCCGTACCGGATATTGGTCTCAATAGCGGCTTTAAAAATCGACAGCAGATCGGGGTGAGAAAGCAGTGTCTTTTTCGTCCGTTCTTTTTCATGCAGCGTATCCATTTCATCTGTCACGACTGTTCCGATTCGAAGGTTGATTACTGATAGCTTATTTTCCAAATAAAACAAATGGCCAATCTGTTCAGAGGTCAGCTTTAATACACCGTACAAGTTTTTTGACAGCGGATAATCGCTTGTTGTGATTTCCCGTCCTAAGAGCGAGCGCCCGTCTTTTTCGTATACATCTGTGACATGATTGCTGCTGGCGAACACGAGCTTTTGAATGCCGAGCTCCGCTGCCGCACGGCACAGATAATAGCTTGCCCTATAGAAAACATCCGTCATTTTTTCAAACTCAGCGATGTCCATAATATCGTATTTGATTTTAACAGCGAGTAAATTCAAGATGGCATCGGTATCTTTTGGAATCTTCTTCAACAGCTCCTCATAATTTGCCGCGTCAGCCTGAATGGAAGAGGCTTTGCCATCGAAATGATCTTTATCAAGCACTGTCACTTCATAGTCTGAAATAAGCCCTTCAGCAAGCAGTCTCCCAATCACACCATTTCCGCCGGCGATCAGCACTTTTTTCACGATGTTCACTCCCCTTTTTTATAGATTGCCCATTTTCGGCGGGGCTGACACTTTTTTGGCACTCATATTCTTAGGCTTATTCAAAAGTCACCGGCAGCTCCTCAAGCGCCCGAAATCCAAAAAGCGGCCGATACCGCCATTCAAAATCCGCGAGCTTAAGGCTGGGCATCCGCTGCAGAAGAGTGTTAATCGCAATTTGCGCTTCTAATCGTGCCAGCGAGGACCCTAAACAAACATGATGGCCATGACCGAATGAAAGATGCTGATTAGGACTTCTCGTAATATCGAAGACATCCGGGTTCGTGAAAATGCTTGGGTCTCGATTAGCCGCTCCTAACAAAAGATAGACTTGCTCTCCTTGACGGATCGTCACCCCGCTGATGTCAATATCCTCTGACGGAACTCTGGCTGTCATTTGCGTGGGGCTTTCATAGCGTAAACATTCCTCGACTGCGGTACCAATAAGATCTGGATTTTCTCTTAGTTTCAAAAGCTGTTCTGGATGCTCAAGCAGACAAAGGACTGAATTGCTGATGAGATTGACCGTTGTCTCATGTCCGGCGATCGCCAGCAATATGCACGTAGATGCCGCTTCCTCTTCCGTCAGCTTATCCTTTTCTTTCCCCTTCAAGAGCATGCTGATCATATCCTGTTGAGGGTGGCGTTTTCGCTTTTGAATCAGCTCTCTGAAATATGCCATAGCCTGCACAGCCATATGATTGCCCTCTGTTAATGCCTTTCTTGACCGGGTAAAATCAATCGTTTGAATGAGACTCGCAGCCCACTCCTTTAATTGCTCCCTATCTTCCTCCGGTACACCTATAATGTTAGCTATGACAAAGCTTGCTAAAGGAAAAGCAAAGTCCGAAATGACCTCCATCTTTTTTTCACCTTGCACTTGATCAAGCAAATGATGGACAGTTTCAATGATATACGGCTGATAACTCTCTGTCGCTCTCGGCGTAAACACTCCACTGGCAAGCGTCCGCAATCGTCTATGATCAGGCTGGTTCTGAAACAGCATCATTTGATTTTGCACATGTGAAAGGTCCTGATATTTGGTTGAGCTCTCAGGCAGCGGGGTGCGGACTTTGAATCTCGCATCTTTCAAAATAGCAGCCGTTTCTTCATATCCTGTGACATACCAGCCCGGGTATTTTAAGAAACTCCCTTTATAGATAGGATGAACAGCTCGCAATGTGTCGTAAAAAGAATATGGGTTTTTCAAAAACTCAGAAGATGCAGTTGACGATGCAATTGTCACGTGATTTTCTCCTTTCTGTTCAAAAATAAAAGCAATCGACATCATACCGATTGCTTTTATTGATTCTTTCAGCTTTTCGCACTTAAACTGGCCTTCATTTCTTCGACTGATTCAACTTCAAAGCCTAAATCACTCAGCATTTTATGATCCTCCGTCTCCTCTTGCCCGGCAGTTGTTAAGTAATCTCCGACAAAAATGGAGTTTGCGGCGTAAAGCCCTAATGGCTGCAACGAGCGGAGATTGACCTCTCTTCCCCCGGAAATGCGAATTTCTTTTGATGGATTGATAAAACGGAACAGCGCCAGCACTTTTAAACAATACAGCGGGTTTAATTCGTTGACGCCTTCTAACGGCGTGCCATCAATTGCATGCAAAAAATTCACAGGAATGGAATCCGCGTCAAGAGCCTTCAAGCTTTTGGCGATGTCAATGACATCCTGTTTCGTCTCCTTCATCCCGATAATGGCGCCTGAACACGGAGACAGCCCCGATTCTTTTGCGATTTCAACCGTACTGACTCTGTCATCGTATGTATGTGAGGTCGTGATGTTTGAATGGTTTCTCTGTGACGTATTCAAATTATGATTATAGCGGTCTACTCCGGCATCTTTGAGCCGCTTCGCCTGCTCTGGCTTCAACAGTCCAAGACATGCACAAATCTTCAGTCCATACGTCTCTTTAATTTCCTGAACCGCATCTACGACCTGATCCACTTCTCTGTTAGACGGCCCTCTGCCGCTTGCCACGATACAATATGTGCCGATATTCAGATCGTGCGCCCGCTTCGCGCCTTCAAGCAGCGTTTCCTTATTCACCATCCGGTAAGACTCAATCGGCGCTTTCGAAATCGCAGACTGTGAACAATAGCCGCAGTTTTCCGGGCAGAGCCCGGATTTCGCATTCATAATCATATTGAGCTTTACTTTTTTTCCATAAAAGTGTTTTCTGATGTGAAAAGCTCCATGCATTAATAGCAAAATATCTTCATCAGGACAATTTAATATTGAAAGCGCCTCTTCGTCAGTCACTTCTGCTCCAGCCAGCACCCGGTCTGCGAGTTCCATCCATTGATTCATTCTCATACCCCCACTTGATTCATCAGTAATGATAGATTGATATGGTCTTTTACCATATGTAGAACCGTTTCTTTCGTAACGTTGGCAAGCTTTGGCGTAACCCCTAAAATCGGAACACCGCATAAGCGCTCAATCATCTCAGGATTGGTTTTTTCATCTTCATCAGGAGAGTCACTGATTCCATTGATGATAATTCCGGCAATTGGAAGCCCCATGCTTTCTGCATATTTGACAGTTAAAAAGGTATGATTAATGGTTCCAAGGTGAGGACGTGCCACAATAATCATGGGAAGCTGCAACGCTTTTATGACATGACTGACCAAATAGTCCTCTCCCAATGGCACAGAAATACCGCCTGCACCTTCTACGATGAAGCATTCATGTTTTTCTCTAATCCGCCCCCAATGGCTTAAAACCTCTTCCATGGTGACAGTCTTTCCTTCAAGTTTCCCTGCAACGTATGGTGCAAGCGGCGCTTTGAAGGCAAAAGGCGTAATGTCTTCATGAGAAAGACTGGTCTGCGACATGTCTTTCAGCAGACTTGTATCACTATCTGGATGATGACGCGATATCCCGCTTAAAAATGGTTTATACACACCGACATCTCTATTATGTTCTTTCAATAAGGCAGCAAGACCGCTGGATATAACCGTTTTCCCCACTTCTGTATCAGTTCCCGTCACAAAAAAACCCCTCAAATGATATGCAGCTCCTTTCCGATTGAATGAAATGTTTTCAGCAAATCATCAATATCACCCATACTGTGGTCAGACGTGATTGTAATTCGAATACGGCTTTCACCCGGCGCAACGGTCGGCGGCCGAATGGCAGGAGCATAAATTCCCTTGCCCTGCAGTTTTTCAGCAAATAGGACCGTTTTATGGGCATCGCCAATGACTACAGGAATAATCGGTGTGTGATCTCCTTTCACCACATACCCCATATTCATCAGACTGGTTCTGATCGTACTGATATAAGAAAATAAAAGCTGCCGTTTTTCCCTGCTGGCTTCAATGATGTTGAAAGCCTCATGAGCAGCCGCACAGCTGGCTGGCGGAATAGCGGTTTGAAAGATAAATGTTCTGGCATGGTTCAGCAAAAAGTCGATGAAGACCGCTGATCCTGCCGCAAAACCTCCTTCCGCGCCAACAGCTTTGCTTAAGGTGCCGATCACAATGTCGGGACAAACACCAAAGTATTCACTCGTTCCTCCTCCCGAATCGCCCAAAACTCCTGTTGCGTGGGCATCATCAACGACCACGAAGGCATGATAGCGTTTCGCAAGTGAGATGATCTGATCAAGAGGGGCGATTGTGCCATCCATGCTGAATACCCCGTCTGTTACGATAAAACGGCGCTGATAACGCTGTGTTTCATTCAGCTTGTTTTCAAGATCATTCATATCAATATGCCGATAAACAACTGTATCAGCCTTAGAAAGTCGGCAGCCGTCGATAATACTTGCATGATTGAGCTCGTCACTTAAAATGACATCTTCCTTTTCTGGCAAGGATGAAAGGACACCGACATTGGCCAAGTAACCGCTCGAAAACAGCAGGGCCGCTTCTGTCCGTTTAAAGCTGGCAATCTTCTTTTCTAACTTTTCATGCCAGACCGAATTGCCTGTCGTTAAACGTGAACCGCTGCTTCCTGTCCCAAATTGCTGCAATGCTGTTTGGGCTGCATCGATCAAACGTCTATCGCTTGCGAGCCCTAAATAATTGTTTGAGGACCAGACCGTTTGATTTTTTCCATCAATGTTCCTCTCTGGAACCGGCGCTCCATCCATTGACCGCAGGTTACGGTGTACGCCGGCTTCCTTTACTATGTCTAACCGCTCGTTTAACCAGGAATCAATCTTCAAGGCTCGTAACCTCGTGGATCGCTTGTTTCATAATGGCAACCATTTCCGTGAGCTCCTCAGCTGTGCTGGCAAGAGGAGGAAGAAATGCAATCACGTCCCCAAGCGGCCTTGTCAGCATTCCTAACTCTCTCATTTTTAAGGAAACTTTGTATCCAATCCGCCGATCAGCCGGGTAAGGTTCTTTGGTTTCCGTTGACCGGACAAGCTCTGCACCGCACATAAAGCCAAGCTGCCGAATATCCCCAACATGAGGAAGAGCGTGCAGATCTTGAAGAAGAAAATGGAGCTTTTTACTTTTTTCCGCTACTTGTTCCACAATGTTTTCAGATTCAAATAATGCCAGATTTTCAAGCGCAACCGCACAGCCAAGCTGATTGCCTGTATAGGAATGGCCATGGAAAAAGGTTTTTAGGTTTTCATAATCATCATAGAATGCCTTATAGATGTCTTCAGTGGCAAACGTAACGGCAATTGGCAAATAGCCTCCTGTAATGCCTTTACCGGCAGCCATCAGATCAGGCTGGACATTCTCGTGCTCGCACGCAAACATTTTTCCTGTACGGCCAAAGCCTGTAGCGACTTCATCAACGATCATTAAGACATCGTATGTTGTACATAGCTCGCGCACGCCTGCCAAATATCCTTCCGGCATCACGATCATACCGGACGCGCCTTGTACTATTGATTCAATGGAAAGCGCGGCAATTTCCTCGTGATGTTCCTTAAGCAGCTGTTCAAGCTCTCGGAGGCACTGATCACGGCACTCATCAGGATCACCGCTTTCAGAGCGATACACATAAGGAATCGGAGCCTTGTAACTCTCGAACATCAACGGGCCGTATACGTGGTGAAAAAGCTCAATTGAACCGACACTGACGGCGCCAATCGTATCACCGTGATACCCGTTTTTCATTGCGATGAATTTTTGTTTCTCGGGCTTCCCGATGTTCTTCCAATACTGAAACGCCATTTTTAGGGCTATTTCCATCGCTTCTGCGCCGCTGTCTGAATAAAAGACCCGCGTGAGCTTTTTTGGGCTGATATCGATTAATGTCTCGGCAAGCTGGGTTGCTGGAACATTGGTCATGCCCAATAACGTGGAGTGCGCAATTTTTCCGAGCTGTTTTTTTATGGCGTTATCTAGTTCTTTTTTGCGGTGTCCGTGGACATTAAGCCAAACTGATGAAAAACCGTCATAGTATTCCTTGCCATTTATGTCTTTGACTTTGATTCCAGTCCCGCTTTCGATGATTAAGGGGTTTTCATCATAATCTTTCATTTGGGTAAATGGCAGCCAGAGGTGCTTTTTACTTTTTTCTATCAAATCATGAGTCATAATCTTCCTCCCACTCTATTAAAATGGGCTGCTTCTCCAGATCATGTATGTACGTGTTTACATCATTGGATCCATCAATAAAAAAGACTCGGCAGCCTTCTTCAGTCCCGTATTCTTTCATTGCTGTAATACGCTGATAGCCCATTTTCTTACCCGCAACATAGCCTGTTATGTAATCCGGATCGTCCGACCAGCATAATTCTGCAATGGCTGCCGGGTGCCGGCTTACCTTTGAAGCGAGCGCAAGGGCCTCTTTTATTCTTGAATGAGCCGGCACGTGACTGTGAAGCGCCCATTTTTCAAAATTAGCGTCCGGCCAGTCCATTCTGGAGACCCGCACCCCTTTTTCTTTTGTTTGATCCATTCGCTTGCCTGTATGAATATCAAACAACACCGCACCCCTGACATCTGACCATTCTGGGATTTGTTCATACGCTTTTTCAATCACGTCTCGTGAAACGCCTTCTTTTTCCAATAACAATCGGGCAAGCTTTTGTCCTTCTTCCGGGCAGCTCACTTCATTCGTATACACAGGCAATGGCTGAATGGTTTTTATCGATTCATGTACCTCTTCAAATTGAATTTGCATAAAATCAGGTTTTCCTCTTGAATGGGATAACCCTTTTTCTAATAAAGCATTGACTGTATGCTTCATCTCATGGAATGGAATAAGCCGTTCTCCGCCGGATATATGCTTTCCGCCGTCTTCATGAGATCCATTCATAGAAGCCCTCATTCTGACACTATAAAAAGTTTCTTCTTGCATCATTCCTCGCCCTTTCACTGATAACTGAAGAACGTGTAGTGCTTCTCGCTTTAATTGTTAACTAATTATATTTAAAGGTTAACAATTAGAATATATTATTCTCTCCTGTTTCTGTCAATAGAAGAAAGCATCGATTTATGGCAGTTGGTTAAAAGGAAACAAAAAGACCGTTTTCACATAAAACGGTCTTTTTCGAATTCTTTTTACAGTCACAGCCACTTTTGCAAAAACCGGACAGCTTCATGCCTCATAACTGCTGTTTCGAAATGTCCCGAAGCAGAACGGACCACTCGGTAGCAATCAGAAGCTCCCTGTCCAGCATAGACAGCTGTCAATTCTTTTTCGATTTTGTCCACGCCCTCGGCCGGCGTTAACCGGTCGTGTACACCAACAAGACTAAGGTGCGGGCGCGGCGCGATCAGGCTTTGGATCTCCGATGCGGAAAAATGCTTTGCAAGCGATGGGACGTAATAATAAAAGCCGTGCCTGTCAAGATTCTGTGTTTTGATCAGCACGTGATGATCCACCTGGCTGCACAAATCCACACACACCTTAATCCGGTCATCGAGCGCCGCTGTCCACCACGCCATCAAACCTCCCATAGACATGCCGATGGTTCCGATCCTGTCAGGCTGAACATCAGAGCGTGACTGCATATAGTCCAACGCACTTAAACTGTCATAAATCATCATCCCCCACATCACTTTTCCGGTGAGAAGCATTTCTTTAAATATCTCGCTTTCCGCTTTTCCCCGCCGATCTCCAAATCCCCAATGATCAATCGCAAGAACGCCGTATCCGAGTGAAGTAAGCTCATCAGAAAAAGAAGGCGTTTTCAAATAATCCGCTCCCTCAATCAGCTCACTTTTTCCCCTATCATACTGGCCCCCATGCGAATGCTGAAACAATACGGCTGGGCACGGTCCTTCTGTTTTCTTCGGCTTCACAAAATAAGCGGGCACCTTTTCATGTCCATTTAAATCGAGCAGGAGCGTTTCAACAATATTTTCTTCTCTTTCTTCAATACGTAATGTCTCAACACTGATTGGCCTCCGATCAGGCAAATCACCAAGCAAACGAAACAGTTGCTTTCTTCTTTCGACTCTCATCCCATCACCCTTCCTTTTTCGCTTACTTCACATTTACGAGACAGATCTGGGTTCCCCTTTATTTTTCCAACATAAATCACATCATTTACTAAATATTTAGTAAATATAACGAAATATTCCGAAAACAATTATTGTAACCGCTTACTTTTATATGATAGTATCAATTTATCAAAAACAGATGAGTTAATATTTTACTAAATAGATGAGAGGGATACCCATGGTTCGTATTAAAGATATCGCCTTGAAAGCTAAAGTTTCCAGCGCAACTGTGTCCAGAATTTTAAATGAAGATGAGTCGCTTTCTGTTGCGGGCGAAACGAGACAAAGAGTCATCAACATCGCTGAAGAGCTTGGTTATCAAAGCGTTGCCAAACGCCGAAAATCCCGCGGGCAAAAACAGCGGGCTCAGCCGCTGATCGGTGTGCTGAGCTGTCTGTCCCCTGATCAGGAAAGGCAGGACCCTTATTTTTCTTCCATTCGGAAAGGGATTGAAAAGGAATGCTTTGAACAGGAAATTTTCATTACAAATTCGATTCATCTCGGCTCCTTTCAGGAACATATCTTTCGGGAATTGGATGGTGTCATTGTCATCGGCCGTGTTCATGATGAAGCGGTTAAGCATATCAGCGGGAGGCTGGAGCATGCCGTATTTATCAATCATTCACCAGATCCGCAAGCATACGATTCGATTGGAATTGATTTTGAATCGGCTTCACGCCAGGCGATTGATCACCTTCTCGACTTAGGCTACAAACGGTTAGGCTACATTGGCGGACAAGAAAAAGAGCATACGCTGAAGGACGGCCAAAGCATTCGCAGAACGATTGAAGATAAACGCCTGACCGCTTTTTTGGAGTCAGCCGCCCCCCAGCCTGAGCATGTGCTGATCGGAGAATACAGCATGCGTGAGGGCTATCGCCTGATGAAGAAAGCAATCGATCAAGGCCATCTGCCGGAATCATTCTTTATTGCCAGCGATTCTATGGCGATCGGCGCATTAAAAGCGCTTCAGGAAGCCGGACTGCAAGTGCCGCGGGATACCGCAATCGTCAGCTTTAACGGCATTGAGGAAGCTGAATTTGCCAGCACGCCTTTAACGACGGTGAAGGTATACACAGAGGAAATGGGCCGGACAGGCGTAAAACTGCTGCTTGACCGTCTCAATGGCCGAACGCTTCCTCACCATGTCACCCTGCCTACAACATTAATCGTAAGACAAAGCTGCGGATGTACAGCAAAGGAGGTGACATAAGCAAAGATTCATCACGATGATAAGGAGGAAAAGATGAAACACACTTTTGTTTTATTTCTCTCTCTTATTCTGCTTGTTCTGCCCGGGTGTTCAGCTGAGAAAAGCTCAGCAGATACCGCAAAAAAGACGTTAACCATTTATTCTACAATGTCAACCGACAGTGAAAGAGATACGTTCAGAAAACTAGCGGCAGCATTCGAAAAGGAACACAGTGACATTCATGTCAGCCTTCATTTCCCAGGCAATGACTATGAAAATATGATGCGTGTCAGAATGGCGGCCAATGATTTGCCAGATCTATTCGATACACATGGCTGGGGGAAAATCAGGTACGGTGAATATACAGCGGATCTCCGGGATATGGAATGGACTCAAGATCTTGATCCCAATTTAAACAGCATCCTCAAAAATAAAAGCGGAAAGGTGTATGCCTATCCGATCAATCAGGCAAAAGACGGTCTGGCGTATAACCGCAATATTTTAGACCGTTACGGCATTGCTCCGCCGGAAACCATGGATGACTTTATCAAAGCACTGAGAACGATTAAAGAAAAGAGCAAGGGAAGCATTGTTCCCTTCTGGTTTGCCGGCTATGACAAAAGCTCATTCGCTCAATATTACGACCAATTCGCTACACCTCTTCTCATCACAGACCTTGCCCATAATGAAAAAAAACAGCTCATCAATGGCACTTTTCAATGGAGTAAATTCACTTATTTATCAGAAATCCTCAAACAAATGCAGAAAGAAAAATTGATTAACATCGACGCCGTCACGGCAAAAAAATCACAGCTCATTGAATTAATGGCCCAAAACAAAATCGCCTTTACAATGCAAGGCGGCACCCTCGGCCAAGACGTTGCCCAGATCAATCCGAACGTCAAGATCGGCATTATCCCGACACCCGCCATACATCCCGGTGATAACCCGATATGGATCGGCGGTGAACGCTACACGCTTGCAGCATGGAAAGATTCGCCTCAATTAAAAGAGGCAAAAGAATTTATCGCATTTATGGCCCGCCCGGCCAATGCCAAACAAATGGCTGAAGCCACATCGCTTCCTTCAGGGCTGACCAATGTGAAAGCTGATATTTTCTACGCAAACGATTATGAGCATTATCAAGATGTCAAAGTCGAGCCTTACTTCGACCGGTTATACTTGCCAAACGGAATGTGGGATGTCCTGGGCACGGTTGGGCAGGAGCTGGCGGCTGACATTTTGGGGCCTCAAGACATTTCGCAGAAGCTGGGAAGAGAATATAAACGACTCCGGGAGCAATCGGAAACACAGGGAGCTGAAAACAATGAGTGAGATCGCAAGGGACGTTCATGTGAAACAGGTTAAGCCAAAAAAACAGTCCTCACTTTGGTGGATGTACATTCCTGCTTTGCTCTCCGTTCTGGTCTTTATGATTTATCCGTTTGTGAAAGGCACATTGATTACCTTTACAAACTGGAACGGCTTTTCACAAGTTTACCAATGGGTTGGATTCGCGCAATATGAAAGGCTGTTTTCTGATCCTGATACTTGGCATATCTTAAAAAACACTCTGCTTTACGGGCTTGGCAGCACCTTTTTTCAAAATGTGGTCGGGCTTCTGTACGCTCTGCTCTTAAATCAAAGCATTAAAACGAAAGCGGTAACAAGAACAATTGTGTATTTGCCGGTGATGATCAGCCCGCTCATTATGGGCTACATTTGGTACTTTTTCTTCTCCTATGACGGAGGCGCGCTCAACGATTTGCTCGGGGTCTTCGGCATCAGCCCTATTAATGCGCTCGCCAGTCCCTCGCTCAATCCATGGATCATTGTCATGATTAACACCTATCAATATGTCGGGATCGCTATGGTTGTCTACTTAGCCGGTCTGCAAAGCATTCCGAAAGACTACTATGAAGCGGCGCAAATGGATGGCGCGAAACAAGGCCAGCAGTTTTTTACCATCACGCTGCCGCTGTTAATGCCCTCCATTACCATTAATATGGTCATCAACATTATCGGAGGCTTAAAGCTGTTTGACGTCATCATTGCACTCACCGCTGGCGGCCCCGGAAATGCGTCACAATCCATGTCCACATTTATGTATGATTTGTATTTCAAACGGCAGGATGCCGGCTATGCCGCAACGCAAGGCATATTTATGGCATTTGTCATTTTGATCATCAGCTTTTGCGCGCTTGCGTACTTTAAAAGAAAGGAGACGGAAATGTCATGAGAGCCGCCCGTACAAAAAGCATGCGGATCATTACGCTTCTTGCAGCCATTGTGGCCTGTGCGCATTTTATTCCTTTTTATATCCTGCTGACCACTTCATTGAAAGCAAAAGGAGACTACAGTTCGAAATGGATATTTCCAGCCGACATCTCCTTTCATAATTTTTCAGAGGCGTGGGAGCGCGCTTCGCTAGGAAACTCTTTTATAAACACCATGATCATCACAGGTTTTTCTGCCTTGTTATTAATTATATTCGGCTCACTTGCCGCCTACCCGCTTGCCCGGCGGGAAACGAAACTGAATAAAGCCGTTTTTGCCTTGCTGATTTCCATTATGATCATCCCTCCGTTAACGTCCATGGTTCCTTTGTACCGAATGGTCGTGGACGCCGGAATGGTCAATACACACGCAATCGCCATTTTCATCAATACAGCGGCTTACATGCCTTTAACCGTATTCTTATATTCAGGCTTTATCCGATCGACCATTCCAAAAGAGCTTGAAGAAGCCGCAAGAATTGACGGCGCAGGCATGCTGAAAATCTTTTTTACGATTGTGTTTCCTCTGCTGAAGCCGATCACTGCGACCATCTGTATTATTTCTTGTGTCTTTATTTGGAACGACTATCAATTTGCCATTTTCTTTTTACAAGATCAAAAGGTTCAGACATTAACAGTAGCCATGGCAGGTTTTTTCGGAGAAAACGCAAACAACCTTCATTTAGTTGCCGCAGCGGCACTTATGGCAATGCTGCCGATGGTTGTTCTGTTTTTGGCGCTGCAAAAATACTTTATTGCCGGCCTGTCTTCCGGAGCGGTAAAGGGTTAACATTAAAGGAGGAAGCAATATGAAAAAGATTACATTTATCGGTGCAGGGAGCACGATTTTCGCCAAAAATGTTTTGGGAGACTGCCTGTTAACAGAGGCACTGAATGGATTTGAGTTCGCTCTTTACGACATTGATCCCAAACGCCTGCAGGAATCCCAGCTCATGCTCGAAAATCTAAGAGACCGTTATAACCCAAGTGTGGCCATCAACAGCTATGATGACAGAAAACTCGCCTTGCAAAACGCAGGCTATGTCATCAATGCGATTCAGGTTGGAGGATACAAACCGAGCACAGTCATCGATTTCGAGATTCCTAAACGGCATGGGCTGCGCCAGACGATCGCCGATACAGTCGGCATCGGCGGGATATTCAGATCTCTCAGAACAATCCCGGTCTTATTTGATATCGCAAAAGATATGGAGGAAATGTGCCCTGACGCATGGTTCTTAAACTATACAAATCCAATGGCCACCCTTACAGGCGCCATGCTCCGCTATACCAATATCAAAACAATCGGGCTCTGCCACAGTGTTCAAGTGTGCACGAAGGATTTATTTAAAGCTCTCGGAATGGAGCATGACGGAATTGAGGAACGCATCGCAGGAATCAATCATATGGCTTGGCTTTTGGAAGTCAAAAAAGACGGCACAGATTTATATCCAGAAATCAAAAGGAGAGCGAAAGAAAAACAAAAAACAAAGCATCATGATATGGTGCGGTTTGAATTAATGGATAAGTTCGGCTATTATGTCACGGAATCGTCCGAACATAACGCAGAGTATCACCCATACTTTATTAAACGGAATTACCCTGAATTGATCAGCGAGCTGCAAATCCCGCTCGACGAATATCCGAGAAGGTGCGTCAAGCAAATTGAAAATTGGGAGAAAATGCGGGATGACATCGTCAACAATAAAAACCTTACGCACGAACGCTCAAAGGAATATGGTTCAAGAATTATAGAAGCAATGGAAACAAACGAACCATTCACCTTCGGAGGAAACGTCTTGAATACAGGGCTGATCACCAACCTTCCTTCAAAAGCGGTTGTGGAAGTGACATGCGTCGCCGACAGAAAAAAAATTACACCGTGCTTCGCCGGAGAACTGCCTGAGCAGCTTGCCGCCTTAAACCGGACGAATATTAATACACAGCTGATGACAATCGAAGCGGCTGTCACACGGAAAAAAGAAGCGGTTTACCAAGCTGCAATGCTTGATCCGCATACAAGCGCGGAGCTTTCCATGAAGGACATCATCTCCATGTGCGACGATTTATTTGCAGCACACGGCGATTGGCTTCCGGAATACAAATAAAAACTAGGGGACCGCTCTCCCCTAGTTTTTTGGTTTTGTTTCGCCTTCCCAGGCCATCATGCCGCCTTCAACATTGACTGTTTTAAAGCCTTGCTCATCCAGGTACTTGCAGACGTTCATGCTGCGCATTCCTGAGCGGCAGATAAATACGTACTCTTTGTCTTTATCAAGGGTTTCCATTTTTTCAGGAATATCCCCCATGCGAATATGAACGGCTTGCGGGATCATGCCTTCCGCTACCTCTTCATCTTCTCTGACATCAATTAAATATAATTCTTCGTCCGCCTCAATTTTTTCTTTCAAAGCGGCTGTGCTGATTTCTTTTATTTCCAAAGAAAACACTCCTATTCACAGTGATCATGTTCAGTATATCAAAGTCAGCTGAACGATTGCTATTCTGAGACTGATGAAAAAAATCCCCTTTTGGCAAAGGGGATTTTTTCTAGGCTTAGTTTGCCACAATATTGACAAGCTTGCCGGGCACCGCGATGATTTTCCGAATCGTTTTGCCTTTAAGCTGCTCTTTGACCTTTTCATCTGCTTGAGCAAGCTGTTCCAGCTGTTCTTTCGTTGCATCGGCAGGAACCTGTAATTTCGCTTTTACTTTTCCGTTCAGCTGAACAACGATTTCAACTTCATCATCCACAAGTTTTGTTTCATCATATACAGGCCAAGCTTCGTAGGCAATTGTGCCGGAATGGCCAAGCTTCTCCCAAAGCTCTTCCGCTAAGTGTGGCGCGATAGGAGAAAGAAGCTTCACGAAGCCTTCCATATATTCTTTCGGCAGTTCTGTTGCTTTATAAGCTTCATTAATAAAGACCATCAGCTGGGAAATACCTGTGTTGAAACGAAGGCCTTCATAATGGTCTGTGACTTTCATAACCGTTTCATGATAGACGCGCTCCAATGTTTCACCAGCGCCTTCAACGATTTTGCCATTAAGCTCACCGTTTTCTTCAACAAATAGGCGCCATACACGGTCAAGGAAACGACGCGCACCGTCTAATCCTGATTCAGACCAGGCGATTGAAGCATCAAGAGGTCCCATGAACATTTCGTACAATCTCAGCGTATCAGCGCCGTGAGAGGACACGATTTCGTCAGGGTTGACAACGTTCCCTTTAGATTTACTCATTTTTTCGTTATTTTCGCCGAGAATCATTCCTTGGTTGTACAGCTTTTGGAACGGTTCTTTCGTCGGCACTACGCCGATATCATAAAGGAACTTATGCCAGAAGCGCGCATACAGAAGGTGAAGCACGGCATGCTCCGCACCGCCGATATACATATCGACCGGAAGCCATTTTTCCAATTTTTCTGGTGATGCCAGCTGATCCGGATTGTGCGGATCAATATAGCGCAAGAAATACCAGCAGCTTCCCGCCCATTGCGGCATTGTATTCGTTTCTCTTCTTCCTTTTTTCCCTGTCTCAGGGTCTGTGACTTCCACCCACTCTTTAATGTTCGCAAGCGGTGATTCGCCCGTTCCGCTCGGTTTGATTTCATCCGTTTTCGGCAAAATCAGCGGCAGCTCCTCTTCCGGGACAGCTGTTGACGTTCCGTCTTCCCAATGAATGACCGGAATCGGCTCGCCCCAATAACGCTGGCGGCTGAAGAGCCAGTCACGAAGACGGTACGTCACTTTCTTCTCACCGTTTTTCGTTTCTTCCAGCCAAGCGATCACTTTCTCAATCGCTTCCTGTTTGTGAAGGCCGTTCAGGAAATCAGAGTTCACGTGCTCGCCGTCGCCAGTATAAGCTGCTTCCTCAACGTTCCCGCCTTTTACGACTTCCTTCACCGGAAGGCCAAATGTTTTGGCGAATTCAAAATCACGCTCGTCGTGGCCTGGAACTGCCATGACAGCACCTGTTCCGTATGATGCAAGAACATAATCCGCAATCCAAATCGGCAGTTTTTCTCCGTTTACAGGATTGATCGCATACGCTCCTGTGAATACGCCTGTCTTTGTTTTCGCAAGATCTGTGCGTTCAAGGTCACTCTTTGATTGAATTTCTTTGATATAAGCTTCAACAGCTTCTTTTTGCTCAGCCGTTGTGATGTTTTCCACCAATGCGTGTTCCGGGGCAAGGACAGTGTATGTAGCGCCAAACAGCGTATCTGGTCTTGTTGTAAACACCGTAAAGGAATCATCATGTCCATCTATAGCAAAATGAACGTGAGCGCCTTCCGAACGGCCGATCCAGTTGCGCTGCATATCTTTAATGCTTTCCGGCCAATCAAGCTCTTCCAAATCCTCAAGGAGCCTGTCCGCATAAGCGGTGATTTTCAGCATCCACTGCTTCATTGGGCGTCTCTCTACCGGATGGCCGCCGCGTTCGCTCTTGCCGTCAATGACTTCTTCGTTGGCAAGAACAGTACCGAGCGCAGGGCACCAGTTTACAGGCACTTCGTCAACGTAAGCAAGGCCTTTTTCGTATAGCTTTAAGAAAATCCATTGCGTCCATTTATAGTATTCAGGGTCAGTCGTATTGATTTCGCGATCCCAGTCATATGAGAAGCCAAGCGCTTGAATTTGGCGGCGGAAGTTATCAATATTCTGCTTCGTAAACACAGCAGGGTCGTTCCCTGTGTCAAGGGCGTATTGTTCAGCTGGCAGGCCGAATGCGTCCCAGCCCATTGGATGAAGGACATCATAGCCCTGCATGCGCTTCATGCGGGACAGAATATCCGTAGCTGTGTATCCTTCAGGATGGCCGACGTGCAACCCAGCTCCAGACGGATAAGGAAACATGTCCAGCGCGTAAAATTTTTGTTTTTCATTATTATCAAGAGTGGCAAATGTTTTGTTTTCAAGCCAATATGTTTGCCATTTCTTTTCTATCTCTTTGTGCTGAAAACTCAAAGTAAAAACCTCCTTCTGATTGAATACGGCGTGTATGGTTCAAGTATTGACGGGAAGGAGAGGATTATATTCAGAATATTCCCAAACTAAAAAAAACTCCCTCATCCCAAAAAGGGACGAGAGACTTTCGTTTTCCCGCGGTACCACCCTCGTTAGCGCGGCATACGCCGCACTCACTTGATACTTTTAACGCAGTTATGCGTCAGCGGCTTTTCACCGCTGCAACTCTGAGGTGAGTTCGGAAACAAACTTGATTGACTTTCACCAGCCGTCAACTCTCTGCAACAATATCTGTTTCTTACTGCTCCTCTTCATTGTTCTTATCGCAACCGTAATCTAACTGTATTTTATAGAATTCTGTTCATAAGTGCAAGCAGGTTTGTATACAATGGGAATGTACCCTGAACGGGCGAAGATTGAGGACAATTATTCGGGTGGAGTTTTGGTTTGACGTTTGGACTCGGCCGGTTCGCCGCCGCTGTTCAGTTCTCTCACAAAGTCAAAACTTCTGAGAACAGCTTCACCGCCGTAGCCTGAGATAATGGATAAGATGACAAGTTGAATTCCTGAATCGGGGTCAGCGGATAATACAAGTAAAATGGAAGCTGTCATTCCGATAAACCAATCTTCCAAAAATCCAAGGTAGATAAACCGCTTCGTCATTCTGGGCTTCTCCAGCCTGCCTCTCTTTTTCACATGACCGAGAATCCCCATGATTCCTCCAATTACACAAGCAATAAGTACCTGATGCAGCATCTTCATCATCACCTTCCTAAAGCCCTTATTTCGTAAAGCGACTTCAGGCCATCCAGCCCCCTTAAACGATTCCGATGATTTTCGATATCTACATACCGGCAAATCTGTAAAAAGCTTGTTTCTTCCATTATATGTGAACACATGATCGGTAAGCTTGATGCATTGGATTCATTTTTCACCCAGTGACATTTACCTAGTCACCTATTTAGCATGTAGAAAACCTTTCCGTTCATATGTTCATATTCTGTTCTTATTTTTAGTGTATACGAGGACAAGCCCTAATGACAAACAACAAACTGCACTTGCTTGAATCAGAACATGTGTTGTGCTACGGTTACTGTAGAATTCATTTTAAAAAAGGGGAATATCAGGCTTTCGCATAGCAAGCTGACGGCCTAAGGGGGATTTATATGGCTAGTTTTCAATCATTTGGGATACCAGGACAGCTGGAAGTCATCAAAAAAGCGCTTGATCACGTGCGAGTCGGTGTGGTAATTACGGATCCCGCACTTGAAGATAATCCTATTGTCTACGTAAATCAAGGCTTTGTTCAAATGACCGGCTACGAAACCGAGGAAATTTTAGGAAAGAACTGCCGCTTCTTACAGGGAAAACACACAGATCCTGCAGAAGTGGACAACATCAGAACCGCTTTACAAAATAAAGAACCGGTCACCGTTCAGATTCAAAACTACAAAAAAGACGGAACGATGTTCTGGAATGAATTAAATATTGATCCAATGGAAATAGAGGATAAAACGTATTTTGTCGGAATTCAGAAAGACATCACCAAGCAAAAAGAGTATGAAAAGCTTCTCGAGGATTCCCTCACGGAAATTACTGCACTTTCAACTCCTATTGTCCCGATTCGCAATGGCATTTCAGCTCTTCCGCTAGTCGGAAACCTGACAGAGGAGCGATTTAATTCCATTGTTTGCACATTGACGAATATCTTATCAACATCCAAAGATGATTATTTGATCATTGATTTATCCGGATTGGCCCAAGTGAACGAACAAACGGCCGACCAAATTTTCAAGCTGAGCCATTTGCTGAAATTGACTGGAACTGAGTTAATCATTACTGGCATTAAGCCTGAATTGGCCATGAAAATGAATAAATTGGATGCCAATTTTTCGTCGCTGAAAACATTTTCAAATGTAAAGGATGCCGTTAAAGTGCTTCCGATTATGTAAAAAGATCCCGCTCATCCGGCGGGATCTTTCAGATTGTTGACAAAATCCTAAAATGGTTTTCATTTTAGGATTTTGTCATCTTTTCAGCGTGATTGAAAACCCTTGAAGTCTAGGAAGGACGAGCATAGGAGCGGAGCGAATGTTCTAATTCGTGAGCACCGAAGCGCAGGCCTGACAACGAATGCGAGGGTTTGTCGACACGCTGAAAGATCCCGCTCATTCGGCGGGATCTTTTATTATGAAGAAATTGATGCCTGCTTATTTGTTTCTTTAGCTGATTTTATCCGTTTGTCATATAGAAGCGTTGTGGCAATACTGATCAGCAGCAATACCAACAGAGATAAAACAAGGGCCTTAATGCCGTAATGATCGACAAGCCTCCGAACAGGGGACCAATCATTCTGCCGCCTGTCGCCGCACTGTTGACAAAGCCTTGATAAAAGCCTTCTTTCCCTTTAGGGGCAAGCTGATTGGCAATTGTCGGCACAGCAGGCCAAACAAGCATTTCTCCGATCGTCAGGATCACCATCGCAGCGAGAAACATCGGAAATTGCTTTGCAGTCAGCAGCATGCTGAAAGACACAATAAAAATGATAAAGCCGATGACCATTTGCGCTTTTAGCGACTCGGCCCATTTTTTCACCACAAAACTGACGAGCGGCTGGCCGAGCACAATGAGAATTCCGTTAACCGTCCAGAGCACGCTGTATAAGGAAAGAGATATTCCAATGCTTTGTGTGTACGAAGCAATTGTGGTGGACCATTGAGAATAAGCCAGCCATCCGAGTACATAGCCTCCGCTTAAAATGATCAATGCGGCAAATTTTGCTTTGCTGTTCACAGCATCATAATCAAGCACGGATGTTTGGGATGCATCGCCCGTCTGAATATTTCGAAATCCGAAATATACAACAAAGAAAAAGATCAGATACAATACGGCATTTGCCAAAAATACATATGAAAACGAGAAAGATGCCACGACACCGCCAAGTGCTGAACCGACGGCCACACCCGCGTTTTGCGCGACATATATCGCATTAAATGCCTTCCTTCCCCCTTCAGGCCATACCGATCCCGCCATTGCGTAGCTGGCCGGAAAAACTACACCGGAGCCAAAGCCCACAATCGTCAGCAGCACAATATAGGCTGGCCAATCATGAAAAAAGACAAGACCCATCAGGCTTGCTAACGTAATGGCTATCCCAAGCATAATCGATTTAAAACCGCCGATTTTATCAAACAAAAAACCTCCGCATAAATTACCAGCCACACTGGCGCCGGAGTTCAGCATCAGGACAAGTCCTGCTACCGTTAACGACTTTCCTAAATGATTATGGATATAAATCGTATTTAACGGCCATAAAAAAGAAGCACCCGTCACATTGATAAACATTCCAATGACTAAAATTTTAAGAGCACGCGGCATACTCATCCCCCTTTCTTACTTAAAAAAGCTCATGAAAAAAACGAAACCTAAGACGGCTCCGTACGAATCCAGTTATCATAGCACATTCATTCTATCTGTCTCTCTCACATTTTTCAACTGATGAACGTGAAAAAATCTAACAAATATTGTTTGAAAAATGTAAAATAAATAGAAAAAGGGGTCATATTATGGAAATGGTATTAGCATTCTTAGGTTTTCTGGCATGTCTCATTGCACTGGGCTATGGATTATATCACCTTGTCAGATATGTACTGAAAAAGGAAAAACGTTTCTCAAAGAGACTTTTTTGGCCGCTTTTCATTGGAGGCCTTGTGCTGCTCTTTACCGGAGCAGCATTGGCAGAACCTGACACTGCCGCAGCAAATGCCGAGAAAAAATATTCAGCGCTAAACGCCGAATATAAAAACCTCACAAAAGAACACGAAGAACTTGAGAAAGAATATAAATCTGTCAGCTCTGAAGCAAAGAAATTAAAAGACAACAAAGAAGATCAAGACAAGCTTGAGAAGCTTAAAAACGAAAATAGCGATCTAAAAAAGACTCAGAAATCATTAAAAGCTGAGATTAAAGAGCTTCAAGAAAATCAAAAACAGCTCAAAGAAGATGCAAAAACGGCAAAGGCTGAAAATGAAACACTCCGACAAGATAAAACAAAGCTTGAAAATCAATTAAAAGAGACGGAAAGCCAAACCGCCAGTTCTCATGAAGACACTGGAAGTTCTTCAAACAATACGAGTAAAAGTGATGAAACCAAAACAGCTGACAAAGCAGAAGGCTGTAATATCAAAGGAAGCAAAAACGGCATCTACCACACGCCAGGCAGTACATACTATGACCAGACAACCGATCCGGCTGAAATGTTTTGCTCAGTTGAAGAAGCTGAAGCCGCCGGTTATAGGGCGCCAAAACGATAAACAAAAAGCTCCAGAATGTCTGGAGCTTTTTCTGTTTCACAACGACGATTTAATGACCTTCTTATAATAAAGAACTGACAGAAAACCAAAAATGGAATAGAGCGCAGTATATAATACCATCACCATAATCATAGGCGTCCACACCTCTGATCCAAATAAGAACCAACCGGATTGGACGGCAAAGTAACTGTGGAAGAGGCCGACAACGAGCGGAATGCCGAAGTTGTACATTTGTTTGATGCGTATTCCCTTTATCAGGTCGCCCTGCGTAAAACCGAGTTTTCTTAAAATCGTATAGCTCGGTTTTTCATCTTCACTTTCACCCATTTGTTTAAAGTAAAGGATACAACCTGATGTAATCAGGAACGTTAACCCTAAGAAGCCGACGATGAACATCACCATACCAAACAGTGATTTTTGCGCAGCGCTTGTATCCAGTCTTGATAAATGCTCGTTTTTCTTGTTCACCTGTTGAAAAAGCTCATTTGCTTTTTCCATTTGATCGTCATGTTTCACATTGACGCCGATAAAGGTAGATTGCGCCAGCTGAATGCGGGGGTCCTTATCCTTGTTCAGCTGTTGAAACAGGCTGTCATCCACAATGACAGCGGGCATGCCCCCGCTTGTAAACGTGTAGGATACAAGAAACTCTTCTCTTAATCCTTTATATTTTAATGGCTGCGTCTCATGTTTGCTTTTTATTTTAATAACACCAGAGTCCTTGAAAACCATTATTTTTTGCAGCAAGTCGGTGTATCCTGAGAAAACGGCTTCTCCAGCCGCCACATCGACTCCTTTTACATCTTTGTCGCTAACAACAGCAAGCTGCATATTGCTGGGATCGCCCTGCATCTCTTTCGGAGTTCCATCCATGATATTTGCAATGTCAACATTTGCTTGCAGGACAGGTGTTGCCTTTTTTACAAACGAGATGTTGCTTTCCCTCAATCTGTTTTCAAATAACTTGGCATCTTTCTCATTCATGAATGAAAAATCAGCCGCTACATTTTGTTCAGCGGTCTTTTCTGACGAGTAATACGAGATATATGCAAGAGATAACAGCCCGATCGCAAGTGCTGAAACGGTTGTAATAATCGTCAGCAGCAGCGCATTCGATTTCATTCTGAACATGATCGATGACAGTGACAGGACCTCAGAAATATTTAAATAGCCGCCCTTGCTTTTTCGAATGATATTCGAGATAAACGTAACTGATCCTTTATAAAACAAAAACGTCCCGATAATGACGCTCCCCAGAATGAAGCTCATCGCAACAAACAGTTCATTAATGGTCTTAAATTTTCCGCCAAACAGCTCAGAAGACACATAGTATCCTGTCAAAATCAACACGATGCCTAAAGCGCCGATTATCATTTGGAAAAATGATATTTTCTTTACTTTGTCTTCAGTGGAGGACGTTACTTTAAACAAAGATAAAATACTCTGTTTTTTGATAAACGTATAATTCATGATCATGATCAAAAGGTAAATGCCGCAGAACACAATGACCGTTTGGACCAAGGCCTGCTCAGAAAAATGCAGTTTCGCATCCGCTTTGACATCGACAATTTTGAACAGAATCATCAAGACAAGCTTCGATATCGAAAACCCGGCCGCTACCCCGATCGCTAATGAACCGAAATACAGCATGACATTTTCTGCACTTAAGATGCGAAAAATTTTATGCTTCGTCATTCCAATCAATTGAAACAGCCCGATTTCTTTACTCCGTCTCTTAATAAAAATCGTATTGGCATATAAAATGAAGATCGCCACAACAGCCACAAGCAAAATCGAAGCGGTTTTAATAGCCGCGGCTCCCTTGATCGAAGCCTTCACTTCGTTAATTGCTGGGTCATACTGCAGCGTGACAAAGGCGAAATAAAGCGCCACGCTAAAGATGAGCGCAAACACATACAGATAGTAATTACGAAGATTCTTTTTCAAATTTCGCAGGATGAGCTGATTAATGTTCATGCTGCACCCCGCCTAACACGCCTTGCGTTTTCATAATATCCTGGAAAAACGTCTGCCTGTCCTGGCCCCCTTTATTCAGCTGTGTATACATTTGCCCGTCCTTAATAAAAATGACTCTGCCGCAGTAGCTGGCAGCGACGGGATCATGGGTAACCATAATAATCGTGGCGTTTCGTTTTTGATTGAGCTGGCTCAGCTTATTTAATAGATCAGAGGCCGATTTCGAATCAAGCGCGCCGGTCGGTTCATCAGCGAAAATAATGCTCGGGTCATGAATAAACGCTCTTCCGGCGGATGTTCTCTGCTTCTGGCCGCCGGAAATTTCATTCGGGTACTTATCCCGCAATTCATATATTCCCAGTTCCTTTGCAACTTCCTCAAACTTGCGATTGGCTTCCTTTTTTGACAGTTTCGTGATTGATAATGGCAGAAGGATATTTTCTTTCACTGTCAATGTGTCTAACAAATTGTAATCCTGAAAGATAAAGCCTAAATGCTGTTTTCTGAATTCAGCCAGCTGCTTTTCCTTCATAGCCGTCATGTCATTTCCATTAATATGAATGGTTCCGTGACTGACCTGATCGATTGAGGACAGTACATTAAGCAAAGTGGTTTTTCCTGACCCGGAAGCACCCATAATACTGACGAATTCGCCCTTTTCAATGTGAAGATCAATGCCCTTCAGCACTTCCTGTTTATTCAGCTTGTTTCCATAACTTTTTCGAATTTTATTCGCTTCTAAAATCATCATTTACGCAGTCTCCTTTATATTGGATAATCTCATTATAAAAAGGAATGCCGGGCTTTTCCTTCGATACGGCGAACAAAAAAGAAAAGCATGTGACATTTTCGTCACACGCTTATGACCCGTTCAAATTGATTCCGTTTCGGAAAGGTTAATGTAAAAACTGTCCCCGCACCGAACTCCGACTCAACATCAACATGAATCAATAACGGCGCCGCTGCTTTTTTCACCAAGTACAGCCCCATGCCAGTGGACGCTTGATTATGGTGATCTGTTGTGGATGTGAACCCTTTATCAAAAATACGCGGTACATCTTTTGGATCAATGCCCCTGCCACAGTCTTTCACTTGGAGCTTCGTCTGTTCCCCTTTTTGAAAGCTTTTGATCTCAATTTCAGAGGCTTCGCTGTATTTCACCGCATTTGTCAGCAGCTGCCTGATGATAAACGCCAGCCATTTTGCATCACTCAGCACTTCTTCAGCCTCAAGCTGTATGTCAAAACCGACCCCTTTTTGGATACACCACGATTGTAAATCTTTGATTTCCTTGAAAATCAAAGGCTGAAGCTGAATAAATTCTACAGACAGATCGTTTTCAATAAATGAAATGCGTTTTTGATGAAGCTGCTGATCAAGAAGCAGGTGAATACGCAGCCATTCATATGACAGCTGGGATTTCAAAGCTTTTTCTTCCATTCTGTCAATGATTAAATGCATTGCTGTTAATGGGGTTTTGACCTCATGAATCCATGCCATCAGTTCATCTTTTTCATTTTCCAATGCTAAGCGATGCTGTGTTGCAGTCTGCTTCAAGTGTTTCGTTTGCCCGGTAATACTTCTGTCAACGATTGCTTCAAATGGCGTTTCCGGTTCATTTATAGCTGTCACATCGAGATTGTTCTCCCATGTTTTCAAGCTTTTATAAAACGCTGTTTCTTTCCGATAGCGGAACCAAAGGAATATGATAAAAAACAAGATGCACAAATACACCATATAAAGTACATTCCCAAATGATATGGAAGGATCGACAAAAGCAATGAACAGCATCAAAGCCTGCTGAAACAAAAACGCGGCAATCCAGCTCCGCCTTTCGATAAGGAATGCTTTAATCATAGAACTTGTCCTCTTCCTTCGCGATGTAGCCCTGGCCCACCTTTGTCTCGATATATGCGCCAAGCTGCAGGACGTCCAGTTTTTTTCGCAGGCGATTGACATTGACGGTCAGCGTATTATCACTAACAAAACGCTCATCGTTCCACAAGCTTCTGATCAGCTCTTCACGGCTGACGATCTTGTTTTTTTGCTCTATTAATTGTTTTAGAATGAACATTTCATTTTTGGTCAGTTCAACAGATCCTTTGTCATTGCTGACGAGGTTCTGCTCCGCGTCTACAGCAGCGCCGCACCACGTTTTAATCGTACTCGGCTCCGTATTATAATGGTGCACACGCCGGAACATCGCTTGGATTTTCGCGATCAGCACATCAAAATGAAATGGCTTTTGAATAAAGTCATCTGCCCCGAGCTGCATGGACATCACCATATCAGCAGGATGATCCCGGGAGGATAAAAAGAGAATCGGAACATTTGACCGGGAGCGGATCAGCCGGCACCAATGAAAGCCGTCAAATTTAGGCAGCTGTACATCAATAATGACACAATCAGGATTAACCGCCGAAAATTCCTGCAGCACCTGACTGAAATCCTGAATGCCGTATACATCATAGGACCATCCCGTTAAACGATCCTTGATTTCATGAAACAGCGATTCATCATCTTCAATCAGCAAAAGTTTAAACAATCGACTCACCGCACTTTTTCCTTTTTTATCAAGTGTATAGCAAAACGCCAGCATGCGCTATAGAAAAAGCCGGCTGTCTTAGCCGGCTCGTTCGCATTATAGTTCTCTTCTCAACGCTGTCAGCACGTTGGTTTTTGTTGCTTTTCTCGCCGGGTTCATTCCGGAAATGACTGCGACCCCTCCGCAAATCACAACGGCAATGATCACAAGACTCGCCGGGATGTAGGAGAATGTGTAATTCAAGTCGCCCGCATCGCTACCGCTTGTGGCCGCAAGAATCATCGGAACGGCCAGGTTGACAAGGTAGCTCACGCCGTAAGAAATGATAATCCCAATCACACAGCCTAAAATTCCGATATACGCGCTTTCCATCAAGAACATTCGGCGAATGATTGACGGGCTCGCCCCAATCGCTTTCATAATGCCGATCTCTTGCGTTCTCTCTGTCACCGCCATCGTCATCGTGTTAAAAATGCCGATCGCTGAAATGATAACTGCGATACATCCGACAAAGATCAGTCCTATTTTGAAGACCATGAAGAAGGTATTGGCTCCCTCAAGTTCGGTAGTCACTGATGTGACATAGTACCCGTCATCTGTTAGATCATTTGTCAGCTGTTCCACATTCTCAAACTTATCAGCAAAAACACCAATGTTCGTTTCAACATTTCCGCCTTTGAAATCTAAGAATTCCGAAAAATCTTTTTTGAATTGATCACTGATAAAAATGTTTGAGTCCTCCATCCAGTCTTGAGATGGTTTTTTTGTAATACCGACAATTTTAAAGTCATATGCTTTTGTTTTTGTAACATCCCCTGTTTTAGGATCTGTCTTCGATACACTTAGTTCTATTGTTTTGTTCAGAATATCTTTCGTATAGCCCTTTGGTTCTTTTATATCTTCTGGATTTCCTTTTGCTTCTTCGATTTTTTTGTTATATTCTTCCGATTCTTTTTTCGTCAATAATCTCTTTGCGAAGTCGTATCCTACTACGATTTCATTTTCTGACTTTGCGACTCTTCCCTTTTCCAATTCCATATTGGCCTTTAATTCATCATTCATATTAGTAAAAATGAGATTTGAGCTTTCATTTGTACGATTGCCTAAAGTAGCTTTGTTTGGTTCATACACTTGCGTTCTTTCTACAACTGACCTTACGTGATCATACTTCTCTAAATCAGCTTTTTTAATCGGCTTGTCTCCTTCCTTGCCCATTACACTGACTTTCGTTACAATCTGCTGGCTCATTGTCATATCTGTAATTGTCTTTTGAATCCCAAATCCAACGGACGACAGCACAACCAAAAACGCACACGCCATCGTTGTTGCAAGAATCGTCATAAAGACGCGAAGTCTGTTTTTCTTCATATTTCTTCTGATAAAATGAACCTGATCCTTAAACCTCAACGGTAATTCCTCCTTTTAGCACACCATCATGAAGCTGAAATTTTGAATGTCCGATAGAAGCGACTTCATCATCGTGAGTAATGATCACAAATGTAATGCCACGCTCACGATTCAGCTGCTGGATCAATTCCAGCACTTCATGTTCCGTTTCTGAATCAAGGCTTCCCGTCGGCTCATCCGCTAAGATAATCGAAGGATTTAAAATCAACGCTCGAGCAATACTGACACGCTGCTGCTGGCCGCCTGACAGTTCATTCGGATAATGAGCGGCGTGGTTTTCCAGACCGACACGTTTCAGCATGTCCTGCACCTTTTGCTTCCGCTCAGATGGCTTGATTCCTTTTAACGCCAGCGGCATTTCTACATTTTCATACGTCGTTAAGCCCGGGATGAGCTGAAAGCTTTGGAAAATAAACCCGAAATGATCAAGCCGAAATTGCGCCCATTCCTTTTCATTAAACCCCGTAACATCAGTGCCATTAATGACAATCCGCCCTTTTGTCGGCGATATGTAGCCGGAAATCAAATTCAAAAGCGTTGATTTCCCTGAGCCGCTTCGCCCGACAATACAGGCGATCTCACCTTTCGCCACACGTAATGAAACATCCTTCAATACTGGAACTTCATTCTCACGGCCCTTTTTTCCGATCGTGAAAGAATGGTCGATATGCTGAACATCTATCATATGTTCTCTCTCCCTTACAAAAGTTTTGTTTTTTTATAAATCGCAAAATAACTAATCAAGAAACCGATTACCGCGCCGGCAGCCATGCCAATGAGATAGCCTGCAAAGCTTTCGCTGACCGTAAAACCAAAATAGCCAAAGCCTAAAATACCAATGATGATGACGACCAATTGCACCGGACGATCCAATGTTTTCCACAAAAAGAAATATCCGTTTCGTTCATTTGACAGTTTGATGAAGCTGATGTAACCGATGATATAAAATATACCGCTCCAGGCTGCCGGAAAGAAAAGATATTGTGCTGAATCCATCACCCATTCGGGATTAACAAACATAATTGGGATAATATACTGAAGCCAATCAGGTATATCAGTATTTAAAAACGCGACATTATGTCCAAATATAATCTCTAAATTTTCGGCCGGTAAAGCAATCAATAGAAAAGGCAAGATAGTGACAGTAAATGAAACCAGCAGCTGCGAAAAAATATTTCCTGTTAAAGCACCTGCGGCCATGACTAGCGAATACGCCATTAAGCTGATAAGCATCATACCTATACTAAGATGATGAAAATGAATCACTTTTTCTGGCTTTAAAAGCAAAATCAGGAAAATAGACAAAACATAACCTATGAGTTGCGGCACCACAATCACCATTCCGCCGGTAAAGAACTTCGTATTATATATCTGTCCGCGTGTATAAGGAAGACTAAATGTAAAATCAAACAAGCCCTTGCTTCGTTCAATTCCAAGCTGGCTGACCGCTAAAACGACACCCCAAATCCAGAACACTGAGATAAATGTACCGTTTAAATAGTTAATCGAAAATACGCAGTTTCCGACCCACTCGTTCTGATGATCAACGCAGCCTTGATATGAGATGTACGAATTTAAAACGGTAAAAGGATTGCTAAGCATAAGTACGAAAAAAACCGTGGTTAGCAGAGCTTTATTTTGCTTCCACTCTTTATAAAATAGCCCGGAATCTGGCACACCACTTCCCTCCAAACCGAAAGTATTCCTTAATGTTTCATTTTCTTATTAATAGCGAAGTAGCTCACAAAGAATCCAACAACTGCCCCAATGATCATACCCAAAATATAACCAATAATGGAATGTCCGGTATAGTATCCAAACAAACCAAATCCAAGAATACCAAAAGCCATAACCAGAATTTGCACCGGACGGTCTAATCTGCTCCATAAGAAAAAGTGTCCGTTTCGTTCACTTGGAAGCTTTTTGAAGCTTATCAAACCAACCAAGTAAAACAGAATGCTCATGGCAGCTGGAATCATTAAAATATATTTACTATGGATAAGCCAGTCACTATCAACATAACCAATGGGCACAAGATATAATAAATTGCTTGTCAGAGAGAAATACGCCTCAGGGGAAGGGAACATTTCCCATATACTCACGCCAAAAACAACTTCAAAGTTTCCAAGCGGTAATGCGACAATTAAATATGGCAATGCCGCAGCAGCAAATGCCGTTAATAACTGGGCAAAAACACTCCCCGTTAATGCACCAGCAGCCATCAACAAACAATAAGCCATAAAACTAATCACAATTACTCCAACGCTGCTGTGCTCAAAAAAGTAGACGTGTTCAGGTTTATAGACAAGAATCAGCAGCCACGCAAATAAAAAGCCAATTAATTGCGACACCACAATCACAAAACCGCCTAACCAAAATTTCGTCTGAAAAATTTGGCTTCTGTTATATGGGAGGCTTAATATAAAATCCATCGTGCCTTTCGAACGTTCCATTCCGAGGAAGCAGACCGCCAAAATGACCCCCGGCACCCAGTTGATATCTATTAGATTGCTCCTATGATAATTCACAATAAATTCACAATATTGCGGGTCTTGATGAGCCAGACACCCTTGATAAGACAAATACGTATTTATGATAGAAAGCGGATTTGCCAATACTAAAAACGCGATACTTAACAAAATCACCACTTGATTCTGCTTCCACTCTCGATAGATGAGACCTCGGTCTACCATCTCCGCTTCCCTCCAAACTTCGCAATGAACACTTCTTCCAGGTTGACAGGAAGCTCATTCCATACTTTTGGCTTCAGCTCTCTCAAAAAGCTCTTTTTCTCCTCATCGCTTTTCGGAATCAGCACTGTGTAAAACACGCCGGCCTGATCGAGCATCGGAATGTTTTGCTCTCTGATGGCCAAATTGACATCTGTATCGAAGGCCATTTGAATTTTAATGTATTCTTCTTTTAACTCATCAAGATCCATGACGTTGGTCAGTCTGTTATCTTCGAGAAAACCAATTCGGTTGCACATCCGTTCAATGTCCTCAAGGCGATGGGACGTAATCAGGATGCTCGTATCACGCTCAGCCACTTCATCGACCATCAGCTGCAGCACATCATGTCTAGTTACCGCATCAATACCGTCCGTCGGCTCATCCAAGAGAATCAGCGCCGGTCTCGCCGCAAACGACAGAACGAGCGACAGCTGTTTTTTCAAGCCTGTCGACAGTTCGCGATATTTTTTCGTTTCCGGAATTTCGTATCTGTTCATCAGCTCATTCGCGTACGTGACATCAAATTTCGGATATATTCTTCTCAAAATATCGACTAACTGCTTGTATGTATACTTATCGTAAAACGGATTTTGAACAGGCATGTAGATGATATTTTGTTTAACCTTCGGGTGCTTTTTGATTTCTACGCCGTCAAATAAAATCGTTCCGCTGTCAGCGAAAATGATTTGCTGGATTAAGCGAAGCATCGTCGTTTTGCCCGATCCATTGCGTCCAAGCAATCCAAAGATTTCTCCTTTTTCGATTGTTAATGAAACATCTTTTAATACTTGATTGCCGTCAATCGCTTTTGACAGCTGCCGCAGTTCAATCATTTTTTTTGCCTCCCTTCACATCAGCGCTGATTTCCTTTATCCATTCGTGCAGTTTTTCCAGCTCAACCCCTGCATAGTGTGCATCGATGATGAGCTGTTTGAGTTGCTCTTTAATCATCGTCATCTTCCCTTCAACCAGTGTCGTTTTTGCATTCTCCGATATATAGGTCCCTCTGCCCCGCAGCGTTTCAATAATCCCCTCTCGCTCAAGTTCTTTATACGCTTTGCTGACAGTGTTCGGATTCGCAATAATGATCGTTGCCAATTCTCTGACAGAAGGAAGCTTATCACCAGGCTTCATGATCCCTTTCAAACAAAGCTCTTTCATTTGCTGAATAATTTGTTCGTAAATGGGTGTTGAGCTTCTTGGATCGATTTGAATCATTTACTTCCCTACTTTCTATACGATCTGAACCTTTTATAGATAAAAATGATCAATTATACTTTTTTGCCATTCAAAACCGATCATCACAAGAACAAGAAAAAAAGAACAAGCGATCACAGATGCCGCAATCAGCATTGGCACGTTACGTTTGTTTCGTTTTTTATGTTTCATAACTGCCTCCCTTAATGTCAATATATAAATGATTTTATATTAGTGTCTATAGTGTATTACTTCAATTAGTACACTTAATACAATAAATACTTTGACTCACAAAGTCAATCCTTTTTTTACAAAAAAACGGACCCTTTTAAAAGGGTCCGTTTTCCTACACATCAAGAGGGTGCTGCAGGATCATATTATTTTGCAAAGATTGAAGCTGAAGTCTCATTCTGTACAGCTGTTCTCTCTGCTGATCATTTGACGACAGCCATAGTTTATTCAAGGCATTTACCGCATCTTCTAGCTGCATTTGTGCATCACTATATTCTTGATCGTTATAATGCTCTTGTTTAGAAGCGATTTTCAGCTGTTCTTCAGCATAATCATAGGCCTGCATACATTGCTGGAGATGTTCATCTACTGATTGTCTTGTTGCCACAGTAACCCCTCCTCTTGGTAATGGAATTCATCCATCATTCATATTGTAGCCTCATCTGACTTTATTCAATAAAGTAATTTATGGTCGATATTCATTTGTTCTCTTGTGAAATGCGTGCTACAATTTTAGGATGCAATCGTACGCAAGGAGGCACATGAATTGTGATGCAGAACAATCCTTTTCCTTATTCAAATACGGAAAAACGCTATCATACATTGAATTATCATCTCAGAGAACATTTCGGCCATAAGGTGTTTAAAGTAGCGCTTGACGGCGGTTTTGACTGTCCAAATCGGGATGGCACCGTAGCCCACGGAGGCTGTACGTTTTGCAGCGCAGCAGGCTCCGGCGATTTTGCCGGAAACCGGGCCGATGATTTAATTACGCAATTCCACGACATCAAAAACCGCATGCACGAAAAATGGAAGGACGGCAAATACATCGCTTATTTTCAGGCTTTCACCAACACGCATGCGCCGGTTGAGGTGCTTCGCGAAAAATTCGAATCAGTGCTAGCGCTTGATGATGTGGTTGGCATTTCGATCGCCACTCGCCCTGACTGTCTGCCTGATGATGTCGTTGATTACCTGGCAGAGCTGAATGAACGCACCTATTTGTGGGTGGAGCTTGGGCTTCAAACAGTTCATGAACGGACTGCACTTCTGATCAACCGCGCACATGATTTTAACTGCTATGTGGAAGGCGTCAATAAATTAAGAAAACACGGCATACGTGTCTGCTCGCATATTATCAACGGGCTGCCTTTGGAAGACCGGGACATGATGATGGATACGGCAAAGGCCGTCGCAGATTTGGACGTCCAGGGCATTAAAATCCATCTGCTTCACCTACTGAAAGGCACGCCAATGGTCAAGCAATATGAAAAGGGGAAGCTGGAATTTCTTTCTCAAGATGATTATGTGCAGCTCGTCTGCGATCAGCTTGAGATCATTCCGCCTGAAATGATCGTCCACCGCATTACAGGTGACGGACCGATTGAGTTGATGATCGGGCCAATGTGGAGCGTCAACAAATGGGAAGTGCTTGGCGCCATTAATAAAGAGCTAGAAAATCGAGGCAGCTATCAAGGAAAGTTCTTTCAACGGCTTGAGGAGGAATCAGCGCTATGATTTTGAAGAAAATTCTTCCTTACAGCAAAGAACTGCTGAAAATGGCCGCGGGAGAGGGAGATATTGTCGTAGATGCGACAATGGGCAACGGACATGATACACAGTTTTTAGCGGAGCTTGTCGGTGAAAACGGCCATGTATACGCATTCGACATCCAAGAATCAGCCGTGGCCAATACAAAGGAACGGCTCGGTGACATGTATCAAGCGCGAACAACGTTATTTCAAAAAAGCCATGATAAAATCACTGAATCCCTCCCGCCTGAAACACATGGCAAAGTGGCGGCCGCGGTATTTAACCTCGGCTATTTGCCAGGCGGGGACAAATCAATTACGACAAACGGCAGTTCTACGATCAAAGCAATTGAACAGCTTCTCAGCATCATGAAAGACGAAGGTCTGATTGTTCTCGTCGTCTATCATGGCCACCCGGAAGGCAAAGCTGAAAAAAACGACGTGCTCGAGTTTTGCCGGGACTTGGACCAGCAAACAGCCCGTGTATTATCATACGGATTTATCAATCAGCAAAATGACCCGCCATTTATTATCGCCATCGAAAAAAAAGCTCAGATCAGCAAATGATTTGAGCTTTTTTCTTTGAGTTTTTCATCCAGGACATTTTTTGAAATTTCCGGTAGGCTCTGCCGTTGATATAAAAGAAAAGGGAGGTTTTTCCGCTGGCTTTGATCAGCTTCTTTGCGAGCCGGCCCATTTCCTTTTGGCCCGCCACTTTATCATCTGACAAATAAACGCCAAGCAAGCCGCGATTGATTAAACGATGGAAGTTTTCATGCGGAATGCCTTGTAAATGCTCGTCGGCTTTATGGATAAAGTGTTCAAGCCGGTCCATCATCTCTTCATGAGACTGATAATACGAGCAGAAATTCAAGTCTCCTTCCAGCAAGTCCTCCTCTTGATCAATCAAATAATCAAGCAGGATATGAAGGCCCTGTATGTAAGGAAAATAACTGTCGCGGATTTTTTTAGCGGTGCTTTCTGTGAAATCAGGCTGGAACGAATACGCAACCAGACAGAAAATGCCTAACGTTGAGCCTGCACAGGCTGAAAATTCATACCATTCCATCTCAGGGAGCTCTGATTCATATTGAGTAAACCACTTTTCAAGCCGCGGAACACGCTCATGCTCAATAACGTGCTTATGCACCTGCAAATCGCAATAATAGCCGCACAGTTCAAGCAGATAAGGTTTAATCATGTCATAGTGCTCAATGGAGCCGAGAACACGCTGGCACGTTTTAACCAGTTCATGCAAATATCCGCTGTCATCCTGTTCTTCCCTGAATTGATAATAGTTTTGCAGTTCCGCCCCAACTGTCAGTGCATCCTGCATTGAGGCATGGAGCATCCGAAAATCCTGCGGGTCCAGCGAGGTGCTGCGGTCACACAGATTGTCCAAATAATCACTAATCGTTTGATACGCGATGATAAACTCGACACATTTCTGTTTTTGGCTGCCTGACAATAAGGCCAGTATGCCGCCGCCTTCACAGTGAAACGTTTTGTCCCGAATACTTGCGGTTGCCTGTGCTTTCAATTCACTGTTATGAATCGATTCTGATTTTTGCTTCCATATGTCCAGCTCTTGATGAACGAGCGGAAAAATATCTCGATATACCTTTGCCATCAATCCAAAAGGATGTTCCGGTACTGTCAACACATGCACCCCCTACTAGTTCAAATATATTGATCAGTAAACGCTCTTGCTGCTTTAAAGACATCTTCTCTCTCGGGTTCATTGAAGATCTCATGGTAAAGCCCTTCCCACTCTCTGTATGCTTTATTATGAGAAGCAACACCATTAAACCACTTGATGACCATCGTTTTGTCAACAAGCTTGTCATCACCGGCTTGCATCACAAGAAGCGGAACTTTCAAAAATGCCTCTGTCGGCACCATTGCCGATTCAATTGTCTTTAAAAGCTCTCTGTACCATCTGACAGAAACTTTCCTGACGTATAACGAATCATTTTGGTCAGCCTCGATGACGTCCTCATTGCGCGTCGCCATATCAATTGATAATCCCGAATCAACCTTAAGTGACGGAGCGATGACATTCAGGCCTTTTGATGCAAGATCAAGCGCTTTATTCACTTTAATTTGCAGTCCGAGACACGGTGATGATAAAATAATTCCCGTAATCCTGGGATTTCTTTGCTGTTTAATCCATTCAATCGCGACCAGACCGCCCATGCTGTGACCTAGAAGAAAAACCGGCAGATCAAAGGTTCGCGCTTTATCTATCCAAGCATCTACTTCATCAATGTATTCTTGAAACGAGCGAATATGCCCTCTCGCTCTTGTCGTTGTTCCCTGTCCAGGCAAATCGCCCATGACAACGTGATAACCCGAGGACCGCCACATTTCAATCAGCCATTTATATCGTCCGTGATATTCACTTGCCCCGTGAATGATTACAATCACGGCAACAGGTCTGTCTGCTTTCCAGGTCCACATGATCTTCACCTCATACGAAATTTAAATAGAGAAAGAAGGATGAATCTTATGATCTACCCTTATAAGGAACACAAGCCAGATATCCACCCAACAGCCTTTATAGCTGATAATGCAACAATTACCGGTGATGTCGTGATCGGAGAACAGTCCAGCATTTGGTTTTCTGTTGTCATAAGGGGAGATGTTGCGCCGACCAGAATCGGAAACAGAGTCAATATCCAAGATTTAAGCTGCCTCCATCAAAGCCCGAACAAGACGCTGCTCATTGAAGATGACGCCACGATAGGCCATCAGGTTACACTTCATAGCGCTATTATCCGCAAGAACGCCTTAATCGGCATGGGCTCAATCATTTTAGACGGAGCCGAAATTGGCGAAGGCGCTTTTATTGGTGCCGGTAGTCTTGTCCCGCCTGGAAAAACCATTCCGCCTGGCCATCTCGCCTTTGGCCGCCCTGCAAAAGTCATCCGCCCTTTGACGGAAGAAGACCGAAAAGATATGCAAAGAATACGGTCAGAATATGTAGAAAAGGGCCAATATTATAAATTTCTTCAACAAACATAAGACCTGCTTCGTCTTACTTTACCATTTTTCAAATTATATTTGAAAGCAATAACCATCGTTAACCCGGACGTCATCACAGTTCGGGTTTCAATTTTTCCATAAAACGTTCACATATAGCATGAAACGTATGACTTTTATCTTATCACAAAACTATAAACAGCCTCTGCAAACACACATACCTATTCTTTCCTGTTCTCTATTTTCTATGAGCACACACAAAAAGAGCCCACTGGGAGCTCTTTTTGTCAGCTGATATTTCGTTCGCTGGCAGCTGCTGCATTTTTTTTGTGAAACCCTTTTCCATAGTACACAGCCAGCAAGATGAGAAACCATATCGGCCCGATAATCACGGCTACTCTTGTATCAGGGCTGTAAGCCATAAGAATGACGACGAATGCTAGAAACGCCAATGACACATAAGACGTAAACGGAAAGAAAGGCATTTTGTACTTTAATTGTTTCTTTTCTTCCGGCTTCAAACTTTTCCTGTATTTTATTTGAGAAAGCAAAATGATTGCCCACGTCCAAATCGCTCCGAACGTCGCAATACTTGTAACCCAAGTAAATACCTTCGCAGGGACAACATAGTTTAAGAGCACTCCGACTAATAAAGCCCCCGCTGAAGCCAGAACAGCTTTACCCGGGATGCCGCCTTTCGTCAGCTGACCGTATGCTCGTGGCGCCTCTTTCTGTTCCGCCAAGTTAAACAGCATCCGTCCTGTGCTGAAAATACCGCTGTTGCATGAAGACAGCGCGGCAGTCAACACGACAAAGTTAATGATACCTGCCGCCGATGGAATGCCCACTTTTTGAAATGTGAGAACAAATGGACTTCCTTGAGAGCCAATTTCCTGCCACGGATAAATAGACATAATGACAAATAAAGCGCCTACATAAAAAATCAAAATCCTCCAAAATACTGTATCGATTGCTTTGGCTAACGATTTTTGCGGGTTTTTTACTTCGCCAGCCGTCACCCCGATCATTTCAATCCCTAAATAGGCGAACATGACCATTTGAAGAGACAATAGAACCCCTTTTAAACCATGAGGGAAAAATCCTCCGTTGTTCCATAAATTGCTGATTCCGGTTGCAATGCCCCCATTGCCGACTCCTGCAATAATCATCAATAAACCGACAGCAATCATGGATAAGATCGCAACAATTTTAATCAATGCGAACCAAAATTCCAACTCACCGTAAGCTTTGACAGCCAGGAAATTAACACCCGTCATAATGACCAGCGCCGATAATGCCCAAATCCAGTTTGGCACGTCAGGAAACCAGAACCCCATATAGATGCCGACAGCAGTGATTTCGGCCATACAGGTGACAACCCATAAAAACCAGTAGTTCCACCCTGTTAAATAGCCTGCAAGCGGTCCCAAATAATCACGCGCATACCTGCTGAAGGAGCCTGCGACCGGTTTTTGAATGGCCATTTCCCCAAGCGCTCTCATAATAAAAAACATGACCAGGCCGCTTGCGGCATACGCTACCAAAATACCAGGCCCTGCTAATTGAATAGCTGATGCGGAGCCGAGGAACAACCCTACTCCTATAGCAGCTCCTAAAGACATTAAAGAAATATGCCTTTCTTCGAGTCCGCGGTGCAGCTCTTGTTTTTGTTTTTGCATGCTTCTTCTCCCCTAGAAAAAAATATCATTATATCATTTTTCTGAATATTCCGTACGGATTGGGTAAATCAATGATGATGGAGAAATAAAAGGATAACAACAAGGCTTTCGACTACTCGAAAGCCTTGTTGTCTGTTACACAAAGATGACTTCTTTAGGCTGATGGCTCAGCTCTTCAGGCATATACCGTTTTTCAATATTGATGCTGTGCCAGATCATAAAGATCAGTACAGTCCAGATTTTACGGCTGTTATCAGCCTTGTCCGCACAATGGTCTTCAAGAAGCTGAAGGACATAATCCTTATGGATATAAGCATCCGTTTGGCTTTCCTGAATAATATTCCGCACCCATTCGTTCATTTCGTTTTTCAGCCAATGACGGATCGGTACAGGGAAACCGAGCTTTTTGCGGTTTAATACATGCTCAGGCACAATTCCTTCAGCGGCTTTGCGAAGAAGATACTTCGTCGTGCCGTTCTTCGTTTTCAGCTCATCAGGAATTTTTGAAGCGACGTCGAATACGACTTTATCCAAGAACGGCACACGCAGTTCCAAAGAATTCGCCATCGTCATTTTATCCGCCTTTAACAAAATGTCGCCGCGCATCCAAGTGTGGATATCGACATACTGCATTTTATTGATATCGCTGTACGAGCTGCTTTCCGTAAAGTAAGTCTTCGTCACATCGCGATATGAAAGGTTCGGATTATAATGCTTCAACAGCTGCTTTTTGACAGACTCTTCAAAGATTTTCGCGTTACCGATATAACGATCTTGAAGCGGAGTACAGCCGCGCTCAAGCAGGCTCTTTCCTCTCATACCTTCAGGCATAACGGCAGCAACGTGCAGAAGCATCTTTTTCAAGCCGGACGGAATCCGTTCAAACGGTTTAAGCGAAAGCGGTTCGCGGTAAATGTTATATCCGCCGAAGAGCTCATCCGCTCCTTCACCTGATAAAGCAACCGTAACATGTTTTTTCGCTTCTTTTGCAACAAAGTACAACGGAATCGCTGCCGGGTCAGCTAGCGGGTCATCAAAATGCCATACGATCTTCGGAAGCTCATTCATGTATTCCTCAGGCGAAATGACTTTGCTGATATTTTCAATGCCCAGCGCCGCTGCCGTTTCTTTCGCTACATCAACCTCACTGAAGCCCTGCTGTTCAAAGCCGACAGAGAATGTTTTTAAGCTTGGATGAAATTCCTTCGCAACAGACACAATAAAGGAAGAATCAATCCCGCCAGACAGGAACGAACCGACAGGAACGTCACTTCTCATATGAACGTTTACAGAGTCATAGATCGCGTCTCGGACTTCTTTCACAAGCTTGTCTTCTTCAGTCTGAACCGGCTTGAAGTTCGCTTTGAAATACGTTTTGAATGTGATATCGCCGTCCGGGCGGATTGTGAATTGTGAACCCGGCTCTACTTTTTTCACATGGGCATCAAGCGTGCTTGGTTCAGGAACAAATTGGAAAGACATGTACTGCTGCAATGCCTCTTTATCTATTTCAATATCATTCTGAGCAACCATTAAACTTTTTCTCTCTGAGGCAAAATAAACCTGATCATTGATCGTTGTGTAGTACAACGGTTTAATGCCGAATGGATCTCTTGCCCCATAAAGCACATGATCGTTTTTATTCCAAATCAGAAAGGCAAACATACCGCGCAGTTTGGACGCCGCTTCTTCTTTATAGTGACGGTAAGTCGCAAGAAGAACCTCTGTGTCCGAATCCGTGTTGAATGTGTACCCCTTTGCTTCAAGCTCTTCTCTCAGTTCAATATAGTTATAGATTTCTCCGTTAAAGATAATCCAATATGTTTCATCTTCATATGATAAAGGCTGTCCGCCATTTTCTACATCAATAATGCTGAGCCGTCTGAATCCGAAGCCGACGTGCTCATCATGGAAATATCCATCACTGTCAGGACCGCGGTGAACGATCATTTGGTTCATTTGTTTGATTAGTTCTTCTTGATCAGCGGTTTGAGCTAACGGATGCTTGTTAAAAACCCCGACAAATCCACACATAGTATTGCCTCCATAATTAAAATTGTCATCATTGAACCCCTATTTATAGACGCTGTGAATAGTATTTGGTTTCACAGTTATGTAAAAAAATAAACATGAATACAACGATAAAAAAGGGAAAGCCGCTTAACCAGTAAGCGGCTATAAAATTATTCTCCTAACGCTTCTTTACGCAGCTGCTCCGCTTTGTCTGTGCGCTCCCATGGAAGGTCAACATCGTGACGTCCAAAGTGGCCGTACGCAGCAGTTTGTTTGTAGATCGGACGGCGCAAATCAAGCATTTTGATAATGCCGGCAGGTCGTAAATCAAAGTTATTGCGAACAACTTCAATCAGTTTTTCCTCAGAAGCTTTTCCGGAACCGAATGTGTTGATTGAGATTGACACAGGCTGTGCAACACCGATCGCGTAAGCAAGCTGTACTTCGCAAGAATCAGCAAGCTCAGCCGCAACGATGTTTTTCGCAACGTATCTTGCCGCATAAGCTGCAGAACGGTCTACCTTCGTCGCATCCTTACCTGAGAACGCGCCTCCGCCGTGGCGTGCATAGCCGCCGTACGTATCAACGATGATTTTGCGTCCTGTAAGTCCCGCATCCCCTTGAGGGCCTCCGATTACGAAACGTCCTGTAGGGTTGATGAAATATTTTGTTTCTTCATCAATCAGCTCTTCAGGAACAACCGGATTGATGACATGTTCTTTAATGTTGCGCTGAATTTGCTCAAGTGTAATTTCAGGATGATGCTGAGTTGAAATAACAATCGCGTCAATGCGGACTGGTTTGTTATTTTCATCGTACTCAACCGTTACCTGTGTTTTGCCGTCAGGGCGAAGGTACGGAAGAATATCTTCTTTACGGACTTCACTTAGGCGGCGGGCTAATTTATGGGCAAGTGAAATTGGAAGAGGCATAAGCTCTTTCGTTTCGTTGCACGCATAACCGAACATTAATCCTTGGTCACCCGCACCAATCGCTTCAATTTCTTCGTCGCTCATTGTGCCTTCACGGGCTTCAAGCGCTTGATCTACGCCCATCGCGATATCAGCAGACTGCTCATCAATTGATGTTAAAACCGCACAAGTTTCCGCATCAAATCCGTATTTTGCACGTGTGTATCCGATTTCTTTAATGGTTTGGCGAACCGTTTTCGGAATGTCAACATACGTAGAAGTTGTGATCTCTCCGCTTACAAGAACCAAACCTGTTGTCACAGATGTTTCACAAGCAACACGCGCGTTAGGGTCTTTCTTTAAAATTTCATCTAAAATGCTGTCAGAAATCTGGTCACAGATTTTATCCGGATGCCCCTCCGTAACAGATTCTGATGTAAATAAACGACGATTTTTACTCATGATTTGCTTCCTCCTGCACAAGGCCTCCCGAAAGACCTTGTATATATGATACGGAACTCGCTCCCTCTTATACAATGTACAGTTATATTAGAGAATGTTAATTGGCATATTTATGAAATAAAAAAACCTTTTCCATCGAGGAAAGGGTTTGGTCTTTGTGCCTTTCACTCTTATCGCTCAAGGAATCATACAACCTTGCAACAGGTTAGCACCTTGGTTGTCTCACTCAGTTGAACATAATAAATAACAGAGAAACCGGTTGCTGGGCTTCATAGGGCCTGTCCCTCCGCCAGCTCGGGATAAGAGTATCCGCTCAATGAAATATCTTATCGTAAAAGGGTTTGCAATGTCAATATGATTCAGAAGAAATAGGCACCTATATTGAGGGAAAACAATGGAAATGCACACACAAAAAATAATAAATAGTATAGACTATTTGAAAATATATGTTATACTAATTCACAATTAGCAAAACACAAAAAACGATAAAGGAAGGTTTCATATGAACTCAGTTGATTTGACCGCTGATTTACAAGCCTTATTAACATGTCCAAATGTGCGTCATAATTTATCTGCAGCACAGCTAACAGAAAAAGTCCTCTCCCGAAACGAAGGCATTTTAACATCCACAGGTGCTGTTCGTGCGACTACAGGCGCTTACACAGGACGCTCACCTAAAGATAAATTCATCGTGGAGGAAGAAAGCACGAAAAATAAGATCGATTGGGGCCCGGTGAATCAGCCGATTTCAGAAGAAGCGTTTGAGCGGCTGTACACGAAAGTTGTCAGCTATTTAAAGGAGCGAGATGAGCTGTTTGTTTTCGAAGGATTTGCCGGAGCAGACGAGAAATACAGGCTGCCGATCACTGTCGTAAATGAGTTCGCATGGCACAATTTATTTGCTCGGCAGCTGTTTATCCGTCCGGAAGGAAATGATAAGAAAACAGTTGAGCAGCCGTTCACCATTCTTTCTGCTCCGCATTTCAAAGCGGATCCAAAAACAGACGGCACTCATTCCGAAACGTTTATTATTGTCTCTTTCGAAAAGCGGACAATTTTAATCGGCGGAACTGAGTATGCCGGTGAAATGAAGAAGTCCATTTTCTCCATTATGAATTTCCTGCTGCCTGAAAGAGATATTTTATCTATGCACTGCTCCGCCAATGTCGGTGAAAAAGGCGATGTCGCCCTTTTCTTCGGACTGTCAGGAACAGGCAAGACCACCCTGTCGGCAGATGCTGACCGCAAGCTGATCGGTGACGATGAACATGGCTGGTCTGATACAGGCGTCTTTAATATTGAAGGCGGGTGCTACGCTAAGTGCATTCATTTAAGCGAGGAAAAGGAACCGCAAATCTTTAACGCGATCCGTTTCGGGTCTGTTCTCGAAAATGTCGTTGTTGACGAAGATACACGCGAAGCCAATTATGATGATTCCTTCTATACTGAAAACACGCGGGCAGCTTACCCGATTCATATGATTGACAACATCGTGACTCCAAGCATGGCCGGCCATCCGTCAGCAATTGTATTTTTGACGGCTGATGCATTCGGAGTCCTGCCGCCGATCAGCAAACTAACGAAGGAGCAGGCCATGTACCATTTCTTGAGCGGTTACACGAGTAAGCTTGCCGGAACCGAACGTGGTGTAACGTCTCCTGAAACGACGTTCTCTACATGCTTCGGCTCACCTTTCCTGCCGCTTCCTGCTCACGTCTATGCTGAGATGCTCGGCAAAAAGATCGATGAACACGGCGCAGACGTTTTCTTAGTCAATACCGGCTGGACCGGGGGCGGCTACGGCACAGGTGAACGAATGAAGCTTTCTTACACTAGAGCAATGGTCAAAGCAGCGATTGAAGGTAAATTAGAGGATGCTGAAATGATAACTGACGATATTTTCGGCCTGCACATTCCGGCACATGTTCCTGGCGTTCCTGATCATATCCTTCAGCCTGAAAATACGTGGACCAACAAGGAAGAATACAAAGAAAAAGCAGTCTACCTTGCAAATGAATTCAAAGAGAACTTTAAAAAGTTCGCACATACCGATGCCATCGCCCAGGCAGGCGGCCCTCTCGTATAAAAAACAAAAGCCAAGAGCAATTATGCTCTTGGCTTGTTTTAATTGACGGAATGCAAAGAAGTCAGCTTGTATGTAATGATGGTCCGGCCTTCTTCCCATTGAAGCTTCTGCACTTCAGCTGTGCCTGACTTTTCGCCAAACTTTGTTTTGCGTACATCCATTGGAATCTCCATCGGATATACTCGGTATCCGTCCTTCTCTAACGTGAATATATTTTCATCTATGCGAACTTCTTTTCCTTTTGTCACAATCAGTGTATTAAATTCAACAGGCATTCCCAAAGTGAAATCCCCTTTCGTTCTCTTTTTTCTTTATCATAACATATTTCACTGTCAGCGGTTTTTCATCCATTGTGTGAGCTGCCGCACGATACGCCGGTTTTCTTTTGGCGGGAAATAATGTGTGAATGTACTGTAGTACCACGTCTCCACCGGCTTATGCAGTTGTTTTAGCTTCTCTTCAAATAAATAGGAATGCTGAATCGAAACATTTTGGTCTTTTTCTCCATGGATTAACAGCACGGGTGCCTGAATTTTATTTACTTGGTCAAACGGTGTCCTCCATTGATATTCCTCAGGCACCTTTTTCGGTGTTCCGCCGATGACTCTTTTCATCATTCGCCGCAAATCCTGCCGCTCCTCGTATGTAAGAATCATATCACTGACGCCTCCCCAGGAAACAAATGAAGCTGCCTGCCCGCCCATTTCGATCGCAGTGAGCATTCCCATAATTCCGCCGCGGGAAAAACCGAAGATGTGGATTCTATCCTTCTTGACATTTGGGTGCTGCTGAAGCAGGCGAAAAGCAGAAAATGCATCCTCCCTGTCTTCTCCTGCAAAATCCTCATTGCCTTCTCCTCCTTGATTTCCTCTGTAAAAAGGAGCAAACACCACAAACCCTTGGGATGCAAACTGGATAATCCGGCCCGGCCGAACCATGCCCACGCTTTTAATCCCGCCGCGCAAATATAAAAATCCGTCATATTGTCCGGGTTCCGCTGGCTCAGCCAGAAGCCCCTTAACCCGTAATCCATTTGACAGATAGCAGATCGTATACAAACGCACATGCTGGCTTGGCGACGGAAATCTTCTTTTCTCTACAATCAAAACAGCCGCCTCCTTTTTTTCTATATGCTTTCCTTACTCCAAAATTACATCCGGAGAACCTGGTTAGGCATTCACACATTTTTATACCCATCATACGATATGTAAAGCAAAAAAGGATATTAACTTGATGCGAAATAAGGAGGTTGTCTATGTGAACAGATGGTTAAGGCTGAGCTTCGCCTGTGTCGGCAGTATCTTTCTGATGTTCGCCCTGGCGGCTTGCAAGCAGGAAGAAACGCTCACAAAAGTCAAGGTAGCTGAAGTGACCCATTCAATTTTTTACGCACCTTTATATGTTGCTGAGTCTAAAGGGTTTTTTAAAGAAGAAGGGCTTGATGTCGATGTGAATACGACCTGGGGCGGAGACAAAACGATGACATCGCTTCTTTCCAACGGCTCCGACATCGCGCTTGTCGGGTCAGAAACATCTATTTATGTCGAAGCGCAAGGGGCTAAAGATCCCGTCATTAATTTCGCCCAGCTGACTCAGACAGACGGAACGTTTCTTGTCGCGAGAGAAGATGTTGAACACTTCGACTGGGATCAGTTGAAAGGAAAAACGTTTCTCGGTCAGCGAAAAGGCGGCATGCCGCAAATGGTCGGCGAGTATGTACTGAACAAACATAAGATTGACCCGCATAAGGATATAGACCTCATCCAGAACATAGACTTCGCCAATATTGCCAATGCGTTTGCTTCTGGAACCGGTGAGTATGTACAGCTCTTTGAACCGCAGGCTTCTCTCTTTGAGAAAAAAGGCATCGGCCATATCGTGGCTTCATTCGGAGAAGAATCAGGAGAGGTTCCTTATACGACTTTTATGGCGAAACAAAGCTATTTGAAGAAAAATGAAGACACAGCCGTCAAGTTTACAAAGGCCATTTATAAGGCGCAGCAGTGGGTTGAAAACCATTCTGCGAAGGACATCACAGATGCCATTAAAGATGAATTTGATGATACCGACCCAGACGTCATCGAAACATCCATTGAACGCTATAAAAAACAGCATTCATATTCACCAGACCCTCTGCTTAACGAAAAAGAATGGGAGCTTCTCCAAACCATTATGGATCAATCGGGAGAACTGCCGAAGCACATTCCATACAATCAGCTTGTAAATAAAGAAATTGCTGAAAAAGTCACCTCGGAGAAATAGGAGGCGCCATCTATGTCTTTCTTACATGTCGACCATGTAACCCATACTTATTTTTCTATTAAAGAAAAAACAACGGCTGTGCGGGATATTCATTTCGATGCCGAAAAAGGTGATTTCATCTCATTTCTCGGCCCAAGCGGCTGCGGAAAAACAACACTGCTTTCCATTATTGCCGGTTTGATTGAGCCATCAGAAGGCAGAGTTCTGATTGAAGGCCGTGAGCCGAATCAAAAAGAACATAATATTGGCTATATGCTTCAGCAGGATTACTTATTTCCCTGGAAATCTATCGAGGAAAATGTGCTTCTCGGTTTAAAAATCGCCGACACGCTGACAGAAGAAAGCAAAGCCGCTGCACTCGGTCTATTGCCGGAGTTCGGCCTCATAGATGTGGAGAAAAAATATCCGAAAGAGCTGTCAGGCGGGATGCGCCAGCGGGCTGCGCTTGCAAGAACACTTGCGCCTAACCCTAGTCTGCTTTTGCTGGATGAGCCATTTTCCGCGCTTGATTTTCAGACAAAGCTGTCTTTGGAAAACCTGGTATTCCGCACATTAAAGGAATATCAAAAAACAGCAGTGCTTGTCACTCATGATATAGGGGAAGCGATAGCGATGAGCGATACGATCTTTTTATTTTCAAATCAGCCGGGCACCATCCATCAGATTTTTACCATTCCTAAGGAATTGGCCGCGATGTTGCCTTTTGACGCCCGTCAGGAACCTTCCTTCCAGACACTGTTTCAAACGATATGGAAGGAGCTGAATTCTCTTGAGAAACAGCAAAGAAACCATTGATCTGCTTCACGAGCAGTATCAATTCAAACAGAAAAAGGAAAAGTGGAAGGTCCATTCCTTTCAGCTTGCCATATTTATTCTCTTTTTCTCGGGCTGGGAAATCTCCAGCAGGCAGGGCTGGATCGATCCGCTGATCTTCAGCTCTCCATCAGCTGTGTGGCGATTATTGCTGGAGAAACTTGGTGACGGTTCTTTACTGTCACACATCGGCGTCACTTTATTTGAAACGGTGCTTGGCTTTTTGCTCGGGACGTTTATGGGCACGTGCCTCGCCGCTTTGTTATGGTGGTCTAACCGACTTGCCAGAATTTTAGATCCGTATCTTGTGATTTTGAACGCAATGCCGAAAGTGGCCCTGGGCCCGATCCTGATTGTCGCGCTCGGTCCCAGTTTTATCAGCATCATTGCGATGGGAGCCATCATCAGCGTCATTATCACAACCATCGTTGTCTACACCGCCTTCCAAGAGGTCGACGAAAACTATACGAAAGTCATGAAAACATTCGGCGCAAAAAAGTGGGTTATTTTTAAAGAAGTCATACTGCCTGCATCCTCCCCCGCGATTATTTCAACACTAAAAGTGAACGTCGGTTTATCATGGGTTGGCGTTATTGTAGGGGAATTCCTCGTTTCGAAGGTCGGATTAGGATATATGATTATTTACGGATTCCAAGTCTTCAATTTTACACTCGTCTTCTTAAGCCTGCTGATCATCGCCATCTTCGCCACTCTGATGTATCAGGGCGTCGAGCTGCTGGAAAAGAAATGGACGAAGGGGAGGACATAAAAAACCCGGCACATGTGCCGGGTTTTTTATTCAATCCATCCAGATTCTTTCAGTTTTTTCAAGCTGATCGGAAGAACGGAATCCTTCATAATAAAGCTGAATTTTTTATTGCGGGAAAGGTTCTCCGGCAGCTCGTGAAACAAAACCGGGCCTTTCGTTTCAAAGTAATCAGCCTGCTTTTCAAGCTTTTCTATATCTGCAAAATATATATTTTTCACAATCACTTTTTCTTTTCCGAGAACTTTATACTGTCCGAGATACTTGAGGCTTTTGACTCTCGCGCCCGTCTCTTCCTTTACTTCCCGGAGCGCAGCCTCTTCTGCGCACTCCATCGGCTCTACTTTCCCGCCTGGAAACTCATAGCCTCTGTCCTCATGTTCTGTTAAAAGCCATTTGCCGCCAAAACGGCAAATCACCCAGACATGCTTCGGGCTGTCCGAGAAAGGCTGATCGTCAAAGGAAAGCTGAACAGTATTCTGATAATAATCTTTAAACTCGTACATGTTTATCCCTCAAATCCGTTCCTAGCTATCTTCCATACATCATACCACAGTTACGTTTCTTCGGAAGCCTTTTATCAAAAAATAAGGGAAACCCAGCACGCCGTCAGGTTCTGCATGCAGACTAGCTCGTACAGTTTTTTGCGATAGCTTTTGCCGAAAAGTGCGACCGACGCTCTGGGCTTTATTATGACCCTCGAACAGGGAAAAGTTACGGTTTGCGCTTAAATTTATTTTTTAACGTTTCTAAAAGATCGACAAGCATCTGGGGAACCGGTATGCCAAGAGAGCTGGCTGTCACAACAATTTGCACAGATTCATAAAGAATATAAAACATAATAGCCAAGTCACGAATTGATCCCTGTGTATTCAGCAGCTGATCAAAAAAGTGGCATACAGAGATCAGAGCCAGCGTGACTAATTTTTTGACAAGCCGGGCAAATATCTTTTTAAATGACAGTTTGTGAATAATGGTTTCCTTCAAAGTCGTACTGATAAATTCAATTGCCATAAGAGAGAGCAAAATCAGAAATGAATACTGAAAACCTCCAAAGAAAAAACCCGCTGCTGAAACGCTGACTGCTATTAACGAAAAGATGCCAAAGTCTCTATCCATTTATCCCAACATCCTTTCACAGAAACGGCCTTACGATATTCTATGGTAAACAAGCCGAACGGATTGGATTTTTCAGAAAAATGGACTGGTTGTCGCCTATTTTTAAGATACAAAAAGAAAAGCCGGACGTCTTTTTTAAGACATCCGGCCGTTCTATTTTTGAACTTAACCTAGGTAAGCTTTTAGCATCCAGTTATGTTTTTCAATATTTTGATGGATCGCAAGAAGCATGTCCCCTGTTGTTTCGTCACCGACTTCATCAGCTAAATCCATGCCGTTTTTCAGCTCTTCCGCGATGACTGTGAAATCATCATATACGCTTTGAACCATTTGTTCAGCTGTTTCATTTCCAGCAGCTTCTTTGACAGAAGCCGTTTCTAAGGATTCCTTCATTGTTGCAATCGGTTTTCCGTTCAGCGCCAAAAGACGTTCTGCTAAGTCATCAATATAAGTTGCCGTTTCATTGTACAGCTCCTCAAACTTTTCATGAAGAGTGAAGAAATCTTTTCCTTTCACATACCAGTGATAATTATGTAGTTTCACATACATGACCGTCCAGTTGGCTACTTGTTTGTTCACTGCTTGAATCAATTGTTCTGACATGGTATCTCCTCCTTGTTATATGACTATGTATACCCTTAATATCGTACGCTAAAACCTCTTTTTTACCCTTATCTGTCACGATTTCTTCTATTATGCTACAATTGTTAAAAAACGGGAGGTGGAATGTCATGACGCTTCTCATTACGATAAGTATTTTGATTGTGCTGGCTGTTTTGCTTGTAACCATTTGGACGACTGTAAAAGCCTATAATGTAAAGCATACCATTGATCCACCACAAGAAAATCACTCTGATTCACACAATCAATGATGATGTGAATGCTCCTCTTCTGACTGATTGCTGGCAGCATCGGCGTCTCCGACTTGGACTTTTAAGGTCGGCATGCTATGCTGTTTTTTTGCTGTGACATGGGATTGGACAGTGTATACACCATCTTCCTTAAACGTCGTTTCCAATCGGTATACGCCTTTTTCTTGTTTCGCCTTAAACATTTGGCTTGCGTCTTTTTCCCCTTCTTTCCATACTTCAAACTCTACTTCATCGGCATCCGTCACAGCTTCATCACCATATGATACGGCTGCTTCATAAGCAGCGCTTTCTCCGGGATTTACTTTTTCAGGCCCGGTCAGCTTGACATCCAAAACCTCGGGCGTCTCAGCTGTATTTGCTTTGCTTTCACCAGATCCGCATCCATTAAGCAAAAAAGCAGAAAAAAGCAGAACAACCAACATCTTTTTCATGCCATCACCCTTTCATCGTTTACCTAAATAGTAGCAAACGCTTACAGCAAATGGTACATAAAATATGAGACGTCACAAAAAAGACCTTTTTGCTTATGCGCAAAAAGGTCCTTTCTATTTTAGCCAAATACTTTTAGCAATTCTTCTTTATCCTGTGAAAGCCAGAAACGCATTAAACGTTTAGCGCCTTCCAGATCATGAAGCTTCGCTTGGCCGCACTGCTTTTCATTCGCAGCTGGTATTTCTGTAATCTCTACCGCTTCCTTCATTGTGTCTTCAAGCAGATCAACGATTTCCGCTGATGTCGGCTCTCCGCTCACAACTAGATAATAGCCTGTCTGGCAGCCCATTGGAGAAATATCAATGATATCAAAATGATCGTATTTCTCAGCGTGAGAACGAATCGTAAACGCGAGCAAATGCTCGAGTGTGTGAATGGTGTCAGGCTTCATCGCCTGTTTATTTGGCTGGCAAAAACGAATGTCAAATTTATTTACAACGCCGTCTGTTCCCACTTTATGCACGCCGCAATGTCTTACATATGGAGCAACAACCGCATTATGATCAAGCTCAAAACTTTCTACTGAAGGCATAATGGCACTCTCCCCTTTTTTAAAAATGTAATTTCATTATAACATACTTTTCCGATAAGAATTATTGATTAACTTTTCAATCTGTGTTTTTTTTCTTATACTTGCATCAGAAAGGTTGCTGAAGAAACATGAAAACCCTATTCATCGCTCTGATCAGAGGATATCAAAAATTCATCTCGCCCCTGACACCGCCAACGTGCCGCTTTTATCCGACCTGTTCCCAATATGGAATCGAAGCGATTAAAACACATGGCGCTTTAAAAGGCGGATGGCTGACAATCAAACGGATTTTGAAATGCCACCCGTTCCATCCGGGAGGAGTCGATCCCGTTCCTGAAAAGAAACAAAAACATTAATTGTTATAACCGTTTACGATAAGATCCAGTTTTCCGGTTTTAGGATCAATGACTAAGCCATGGACCGGAACGTTTTCAGGGAACAGCGGGTGATGTTTAATAACGTCTACGCTGTCTTTCACACTCGCTTCCACTGAATCAAAGCTTTTAAACCATTGATCAAAGTCTACACCGGAGTACTTTATTGTTTCGATGCGTTCTTCCGGAATCCCTCTTGCTTTGATTTTTTCAAGCATGCTTTTGCTGCTGATTTTGCTCATGCCGCAATCGTGATGCCCGATCACACACACCTCATCTGCATTCAGCTCGTACACTGCGACGAGTAAACTTCTCATGATGCTTCCGAATGGGTGTGTCACAAGCGCACCGGCACTTTTAATGATTTTCACATCACCATTTCGCAAATTCATCGCATGCGGCAGCAGTTCAACCAGACGAGTGTCCATGCAAGAAAGAATCGCCATTTTTTTATCTGGAAATTTTGATGTTTGATACTTTTCATACTCTCTTTGTTCAGTAAATGTCTTGTTAAATTCAAGAATATCATTTAGAAGACTCATGTTCGTTGTCCCTTTCTATTCTTTTTACTCTTCAATATATCACAACCCTTGTTTATTCGTCATAATAAAAAAAGACAAACCCTCTGGTCTGCCTTATTTCCCCATGTTATAGCGTTTTTTGAACTGCTCAACTCGTCCGCCTTTTTCATTGAATTTCTGGCGGCCAGTATAAAACGGATGCGTGTCAGAGCTTACTTCTACTTTAATGACAGGATATGTGTTTCCGTCTTCCCACTCTGCTGTTTCATTAGATGTTTTCGTAGAGGTGCTGAGAAAACGGTAGCCGCTGTTGACATCCTGAAATATCACTTTGTGGTTCTTCGGATGAATTCCTTCTTTCATGTGAATCTCCTTTCAATAAATCGTAATAATTACGTTTTATTTTATAACCTTACAAACGTTTTGTCAATCTTCTTATATCCTTCCCTCTGTTTTCACATCGTAAACCTCATGGCATTTAAGAATAGGAAGAATAATCTAACCGAGGAAGCAAATAATAAACCCAAAATACATACAGAACGTCTTTTTAGAAAGGTGGTTTACGATTGTGGATGATTTAGTTTTGGCCAGAAGCCTCTTTGGCACGACAATGGGCTTTCATATCATTTTCGCAACGCTTGGAGTCGGTCTCCCGCTCATGATTTTAGTGGCGGAATTGATCTATCAAAAAACGAAAGATGACCATTATGCGATCATGGCGAAAAGATGGACGAAAGCACAAGCCGTTTTGCTGGGGGTCGCCATACCGACCGGAACGATCGCGGGCACTCAGCTCGCGCTTTTATGGCCGGGATTTATGGAAGTCATCGGCCGGGTGATGTCCCTGCCATTTCAAATTGAAATCTATGCTTTTTTTGTTGAAGCCCTATTCATGTCGATTTATGTATACGCTGCAGACCGTTTGTCACCTGCAATGAGGATTGTTGCTGTTTTCTTTGTGTTAGTCGGGGCAGCAGCATCAGCTGTTCTGATTACGAATGTTCACGCTTTTGAAGGTACGCCCGCCGGTTTTAAAATTTTAAACGGAAAAATTACAGATGTTGACCCGTGGGCTGCGTTTTTTAATCCTAGCTTTTTTATCACTGCCGGCCATGTCGTGCTGTCCGCGTTTATGACCGGTGCGTTTATCGTGGCTTCTGTTGCGGCGTATAAAATGATCCGGACGAGGAAAAAGGAAAAGGTCTATCGCTTTCACCGGAAAGCCCTTTTGCTCGCACTGACGATCGGCGGTATTTTTTCGTTGCTGACCGCTTTGAACGGACACGAATCTGCACAAATGCTGTACGAATACCAGCCCGAAAAATTAGCCGGTGCGGAAGGCCTGTTTGAAACAAGATCCCACGCCCCGCTCGCTATCGGCGGTTTTACCGACCCGAATGAAGAAAAAGTAAAATGGGCAATCGAGATTCCATGGGCTTTAAGCTTTTTGGCAGCGAACCGTTTTGACACTGTTGTAAAGGGATTAAATGCATTTCCGAGAGATGAATGGCCGCCGCTTTTCATTCACACGCTGTTCAACGCAATGGTCGGAGTAGGCATGCTGCTTATTCTTTATTCCATTATCGGAGTGATCTGGAGAAAGGTGCTCAAGAAAGACCGTTTCCCAACGTGGCTTTTGGTCATTTTCATGACAGCAGGCCCTTTTAGTCTCATCGGCATTGAATTAGGCTGGATTTTCGCATGTACGGGGAGGCAGCCTTGGGTCATCTATCATCTGCTGAAAACGTCAGATGTCGTAACAACGACTGGCTCGATCGGGGTGCTGTTCTTATTTTTCACATTTGTTTATGCCGTGTTAGGCGCAGCTGTCGTCTACGTGCTGCTGTATTATTTCCGCAAGCACCCGGTTGACGAAGATTTAAATACAGCGGAGTCGTAATGGCTCCGCAAACAGGAAACCAAATGGAAGGAAGATCGTACAAATGGAGATTTCAACTGACGCTCTGATCGCCATCTCAATTATCTGGGGCTTTGTGTTTATTTACGCCGTCATGGCGACAATGGATTTTGGAGCGGGATTTTGGTCTATGATCTATTTAAACAAGGAGCATATGAAGGCCACCGATATTGCGAATCGCTTTTTGTCCCCGACTTGGGAGGTCACAAACGTCTTTATTGTGGCCATCGTCGTGGCGCTTTTCAGTTTTTTCCCCGGCGCGACATTTGTGCTCGGAACCGTTTTATTAATTCCCGGAAGCATGATTTTGCTGCTTTTAGCGATTCGAAGCGGATTTCTCGTTTTTTCAAATACAGCAAAGGAGCGGAAAACGCTAAGATATATTTCCGGCATCTCCGGTTTTATCATTCCTGCTATTTTAATTTTGGTGCTTCCTGTGACACACGGAGGGTTTATAGAAAAAACGGATGGAATCTATAACTTAAATATGTCTAAAATCTTTTCAAGCCCCAACGCCTATTCATTTATCGGGTTTGCGATTTTAAGCACCTTATTTTTGTCCTCGCTGCTGCTTGCAGATGTTTCAAATGTGGCAGAGGAACAGGATGCGTACCGAGCCTACAGAAAAAGCGCCCTGATTACCGGCCCGATTTCACTGTTGTTTGCTGTATGCATCATGGTGACAATGCGGAATGAAGCAAACTGGCTGTACAGCGGAATGCTGAATGATTTTACTTGGATTATTGCATCGTTTATTACATTTGTCATTGCTGGAATCGCCCTTTTTCTGCCTAATAAGAGCTTTGGGCAAAACATTGGAAAACCGCGGCTTGCACTTGTCGCGATTGGGATACAGTATTTTCTCGCAAGCTACGCGTACGGGCGGGCGCATCTTCCGTATATGATTTATCCCGATGTGACAGTCATGTCAGGCTTCACAGAGCCAGCAACGTTCAGAGCGCTGTTTGCAACGTATATCGTTGCATTTATCATTCTATTTCCGGGCTTTTATTTCTTCTGGAAAATGTTTATGCGAGATAAACGCTATATCCGCCAGGAGGAATAGAGGGCAAACCAGCCGGCTATACTAATCCAGAACCTTTATAAGGAGGGGATGGCATGGAGCAGAAAATTCTATGTGAGGTCAACAACTGTTCTTATTGGGGCAAAGGTAACAAATGCACCGCTGATGCCATTTATGTTGTCAGCCATACTGGTGAAACGGCTGAAAACAGCCGGGAAACAGACTGCAAAACGTTTAAGCCGCATGATTTGTAATTAAAAGAAAGAGCTGCATCAGCCAGCTCTTTCTTTTTGCATGTTGAGTGTTCTCAGCTTTTTAGTTATGACCCCGTTTGCAGGTGAAAACAAAAAGGCGCTTGCATAACATACACCTGTCATGGCCGCCATCGCTCCTGAAATCGAAACATTAAGCCACGTTGCGAAGAAATAGCCCATGACCGCCGACAGCCCGCCAATCAACGCGCTGAGAATCAGCATATAAAGAAGCCGGTCTGTCAGCAAATGTGCCGCAGCCGGCGGAACAATCAGCATGGCCACAACCAATACAGCACCCACCGAATCAAAGGAAGCAACAGTCGTCAGGGACAGCATGCCCATTTGCACGTAATGAATGAGCAAAACTGGTATTCCCAAGGCTAAAGCCATTTGAGGATCAAACGAAGCGATTTTAAACTCCTTATAGCACACACTGATCAACACTACGTTTAAAACCAGAACAGATGTCAGCATCCAAAACGCTTTCGGCCCAATATCAACCCCGAATACCGTCACCGTATTCCACGGCACAAAAGCGATTTCTCCCATTAACGAGTGCTCAATATCGAGATGGACATTCGCTCCATACACAGAAAGCAAAATAACCCCGATTGCAAATAAAGATGTAAACACAACTCCTATGGCAGCATCTGATTGAACCCCCTTGCTATGAAGAAGCTGAACCAAGAAAGCCGTTAACAGACCGGTTGCGGCTGCGCCAATAAACATAGAAATCCCATCGAGACTTCCCGTCACTAGAAAAGCGCCGACAATGCCAAGCAACACTGTATGACTGATTGCGTCGGCCAGCATCGCCATGCTTCTCAGCACAAGAAATGTGCCGATCAATCCGCAGCTTACACCGACTAATACACCGGTAGCTATAATCCATGCTTCAAAACTCATTTGCGATCTGTCCCTTCTCGGCATCATGAGACGCTTTTCGACGCTCAGGCATCCGTCCATACAGTTTTAAGAGTGAATAAAGCCGCTCTCTCGTTTCTCTCGGTAAACGGTCCGGATCAAAGCAGTCCTGATCGGATTCTATATTGGCAAGTTCCATTTCATGCATGAGATACACTTCATACATCCGCTGCTTCAAAGCTGTGTGATAGCCTTTTTCTATCCCTTTGCTTGTGATTTGCCAAATCCCATTTTCGATACGCTCAATGCACCTCTCTTGTTCCAAGTCATTTAATGCCTTAAGGCATAATGAAGGGGATAGGCGTCTTTTCTTTCTTACACTTTCAACAGTTACACAAAGATTATTCTTTTCATACTGTTCATAAATCTCCAAAAGCACTTGCTCCCTGCTTGTTCTGCGCCGCAGCCTCATCAGCCTTATGGCTTTAGCAGCCAATCCCCGCTTAGGCGCGCAAATCATTGAAAAAAGAAAGAGCAGCGTTGCAGATAAGATCATTAATGGCCCTGTCGCCATTCCCTTCATCGTGGTGCTAAGCAGGGTTCCGGCCACGCCGCTGACCCCGCCTGTAATCCCGGCAATGACGATCATCCCGGTTAATCGTTCGGTCCAATATCTCGCAGCTATGGCAGGTGTAATCAGCATAGCCGCCATTAATATCACACCAACAGTCTGAAGCCCAATGACGACAGCACAGACAATCAGACAAGCCAAAAGCCCGTTTAAAAAACGCACCGGGATTCCTAATCCCTTTGCAAACGCGAGATCAAAAGTAATCAATGTAAATTCCTTAAAGAAAACAATACATAGGAGCAGCAGAGCAGCGGATATTCCTGCAATAAGGATGATATCCTGCCTGACCAATGAAGCAGCCTGGCCGAATAAAAAAGAATCAAGCCCACTTTGGCTTCCCGCCCCCTGTTGCTGAATATATGTCAGCAGAATGATCCCGACGCCAAAAAACACAGAAAGAACAATCCCGATCGCCGAGTCCTCCTTTGTTTTTGAAAGCCGCGGAATCAGCTGTATACAAAACGTTCCGAGCAGCCCGGCGAGCGCCGCACCCAGCAAAAAGAAAGGCAGTGATTTTTGCCCAGTGAACAGAAAAGCGAGACACACTCCCGGCAGAGCTGAATGGGCCATCGCATCGCCGATTAAACTTTGCTTTCTCAGCAGCACAAAGCTGCCCAAAACACCGCTTGCCATCCCGAGCAAAAGCGTACCGGCCAGCACCCACTGTGTATTCGGATGCTGAAGCTGCAGCCACAAACTTTCAAACATTGCGCTCACTCCTTATGTCCTTCTGCCAGCACTTTATCTTTTAAAAACGTAAGCCTTCCTCCATATGTTTTTTGCAGGTTTTCGATCGTAAAAACGTTTTCCGCCGGTCCGAAAGCGATTTTCCTTAAATGAAGCAGTAAGATCCAATCGAAATAATCCTCGGCGGTCTGCAGATCATGATGGACGACAAGCACGGTTTTTCCTTTTTCTTTGAGTTCTGCCAACAGCGTCATAATCGCGCGCTCCGTCGCTGCATCGACACCTGCAAACGGTTCATCCATAAAATAAATGTCAGCGTTCTGGCAGAGTGCCCGGGCAAGAAACACCCGCTGCTGCTGGCCGCCTGACAGCTGGCTGATCTGCCTCTTCGCATAATCAAGCATCCCGACTTTTGCTAATGCGGCCTTCGCCATCTCCACATCCGCTTTCTTTGGCCTCTTTAATAAACCGATTCTCCCGTATCTTCCCATTAGGACGACATCGAGCGCGCTTGTGGGGAAATCCCAGTCAACCGAGCCGCGCTGCGGAACATATCCGATTCTGGTCCGCTGATCCTTATAGTCTTTGCCGTAAATAGAGATGTCTCCGGAAGCTCGGGGCACAAGACCGAGAATCGTTTTGATCAAGGTTGATTTTCCCGCGCCGTTTGGGCCGATAATGCCAATAAGTTTTCCTTCAGGCACCTGCAGCGAAATGTCCTGCAGTACAGGCTTTTTATGATAAGCAACCGTCACATTATCAAGCTCAACAGGGAACATATCCTCCACCTCTTTTCTTTATTTAAGCGCTTTAGTAATCGTGTTGATATTGTGGCGGAACATTCCTTCGTATGTGCCTTCTTTTGTGCCCTTTTCACCCATGGCATCCGAATAAAGCTGACCGCCGATTGTGACTGTATGGCCTTTTTCTTTAGCGCCTTCCACCACTGCATTGATTGATTTTTCAGATACACTGCTTTCTACGAACACAGCTTTTATTTGTTTTTCTGTCAGAAGATCAACCAGCTCCTGAACATCCCTTAATCCATAGTCCGAATCTGTGCTGAGTCCCTGCAGGCCTTTTACCTTAAATCCATACTCATTCCCAAAGTACGCAAACGCATCATGAGCAGTCACAAGCACACGGCTTTTCTCCGGAATATGTGCGATCTCTTTACGCGACCACTTATCTAAATATTGCAAATCTTCTTTGTACTCTTTGGCATTTTTCCGAAAGGCATCTGCGTGCTGAGGCATTGCTTTGCTGAATTGCGCTTCAATTTCATCCACCGCATAGATCCATAACGGAATGCTGAACCAGACGTGGGGATCAAACGTCTTGCCTTCCCCCGCGGGAATAAGCTTATTTTTCGGAATGGCCTCAGCTACTGCCGTCGCTTGTTTTTGTTCGCCGATTTTTTGGAGGACATCCTCTATTTTCCCTTCCAAATGCAACCCGCTGTACAGAACAACATCGGCAGACATTAATTTTTTCGTGTCACCTTGGGAAGCTTTGTAGAGGTGCGGATCAACCCCCGGTCCCATTAAAGAGGTGACTTTTACATGCTTACCTCCGATGTTTTCTGCTGCATCGGCAATTTGAGATGTTGTCGCTGTCACTTGTAATTGCTGATCAGCGCTTTTTCCGGCTGAATCCGTTCCGCATCCCGTTAAAGCAAAGGTCGCAAAAAGCACTGCTGCCATCAGCCCTCGTCTCATATTTCTCCTCCTCTTTGCCATAAATGTCCGATTGTTTTATCTTATGTTGTCAGTTCTTAGACATGTGACATTAAATTAGCCAAAAGCATGTTTTATTTACACAGGACAAAAAGTTTCCTTTGTGCAAAATTATCGCGTTTGACCATTTTTGTCAAGCTAATTTACATAAAAAAACCGGCTGGGTCAGCAGCCGGTCCAAACGAGAAGGGATGTATTCAACGAACACTTTTACTGTAACAGCACAGTGTCATTTATTCAAAATAGCAAAATGCTTTTTTCTTACCCATGCTGTGTGAAAACATCCATTTTGGTCACATATTTTCGCATAATGTCTTGGTTTACCTCAACCCCTAAACCAGGCTGTTTTGACACAGAAATAAATCCATTATCAATACGAATATCAGGAGTTACAATATCTTCATCCCAATAGCGTGAGGATGAAGATATATCGCCAGGTATTGTGAATTGAGGCAGTGAAGCAAGCGCCACGTTCTGCGCTCTTGATATGCCTGTTTCCAGCATTCCGCCGCACCAAACCTCCATATGATGCTCTTTGCATAAATCATGAATTTTTAAGGCTTCTGTTAAGCCGCCGACACGAGAAGGTTTTATATTAATAATTTTGCAGCTTCCTAGCTCAATCGCCCGTCTCGCATCATCAACTGAACAAATGCTCTCATCAAGGCAAATGGCCGTTTTCAAATGTTTCTGCAGGTGGCGGTGGTCAACGATATCGTCGGATTGAAGGGGCTGCTCAATCATCATTAAATGGTAGTCATCAAGCTCCTTTAAACGGCTGATATCCTTCAATTCGTACGAGGAATTGGCATCGGCCATAAGCGGGATGGTTGGGAATCGGCTGCGGATGGCCTTGACCAATTCCACATCCTGCCCAGGCTGAATTTTAATTTTTATTCTTTGATAGCCTTCTTTTTGATAGCTCTCAATTTCCTTCAGCATATCGTCAAGAGGCGCCAGGCCGACTACCACCCCGGCAGGGACTTTATCTCTTGTTCCGCCCAATGCCTCAGCAAGGGATACGCCCTTCTTTTTGGCATAGATATCCCAGACAGCCGATTCAAGTCCCGCTTTTGCCATCCGGTTTCCTTTATAACGCGCCAGGCTGTCCGGCACTTCTGAAGGGTGATTGAATTCACGGCCGACCACATTTGGGATAAAAAAATCTTTTAGCATATGCAAGCATGTTCCAATGGTTTCCTCGGTGTACCAAGGCGAAGAGAAAGCGGAAACTTCTCCCCAGCCTGTGACACCTGTTGTATCAATGGCTTCCACGATCAGAAATTTACGCTCTTGAAGCGTTTCGATACTGTTTTTAAACGGTTTCTTTAAGTTCATGCTCAAATGGTAAAGCGTGATTTTTTCTATTTCGATCATAGCAGTTCTCCTTTACGCGCATCCTTCAGCTGATTTCGCAAGAGCTTATTAGACGCATTGCGCGGCAGGCGGTCAAGCACAAAGAATTTTGCCGGAATTTTATACTTCGCCAAGCGTTCTTTGCAGTAGTCAGTCAATTCTTCTGCGCTCACAGGCTTGTGAAGGACAAGATAGGCGTGAGGCACTTTCCCCCATTTTTTGTCCTCAGCCCCTGAAACCCCGGCTTCGGCCACAGCGGGGTGTGAAAGCAGCACTGACTCCACTTCGGCCGGATAAATGTTTTCTCCGCCGGATATGATCAGATCTGAACGTCTGTCTAATACATATAAAAAGCCTTCGCTGTCCAAATAACCAAGATCACCTGTTTTCAGCCAGCCATTTTGAAAGGAAGCTTCGTTTGCGCTCTCCCGGTTAAAATAGCTTTTCATGACATTCGGGCCTTTGACCATGATTTCACCGTGTTCAAACGGTTCACATGCCTGTCCGTCCCGCTCTATTTTGATTTCACACGAAAACAGCGGTTTCCCCGCAGATCCGAGCTTTTCCATACTGAATTCCGGCGACAGGGTAACAATTTGCGAGCATGTTTCTGTCATTCCATATGACTGAAAGACAGGGAATCCTTTCTCACGGCATTCCTCAAGCAATGGCAGCGGTGCAGGGCCGCCGCCGAGAAGAATGCATCTGATGGATTCAGGGCAGCGGCTTGTTTCTTCCAAAAGACTGGCCAGCATAGTCTGCACCGCAGATATCATTGTCACTTCATGCCTGTTGATAGAATCCAGCACATCACTTACGGAAAAACGCTGGTGAAGCACGACAGTTATTCCATAGATGACAGATTTAAATAATGCGGACAAGCCGCTGATATGAAAGAGCGGCAATGCGATAAGCCAGCGGTCTTGTTCTGTTATACCCAAATTAAGCGCGGACGACACCGCACTGAAATAGTGGTTTCCGAACGTTTGCTGAACTCCCTTGGGCTTTCCTGTCGTACCCGACGTATACATCAGCGTTGCCGTTGCATCCATTTGCATATAAGCTTGGATCTCAATTTCCTGTGCTGCTTCTTTCATCAATTCATCCACATCAATCGTTTGAACGATGTGTTCATACTCTTTCTTGTTAAAGCTTGAATCTGTCAGTAAAAAGCCGGATCCGGAATCCTCCAGCTGAAACAGCCTTTCATGTGTTGACAGCTTCGTATTCAAAAGCACCGCCTTAACACCAAGCAAAAAACAAGCGTGAACGGCGTATACCATTTCCGCACGGTTTTGGAGCAAAATAGCCGCAGTATCCCCTTTCCGAACCGAATGAGCGGCAAGCTGTGCCGCCATTCGTTTAGACGCGGCAAATAATTCTGCAAATGTCACGGTTTGGTCTCTATAAATGAGAGCGATTCTCTCAGGTGTCAGCTGTGCCCGCTGCATGAGCCAGTTGGGCTGTTCTGTCAGCATGTCATCATCTCCGAGGTAAAATGTCTGTATTGAAAAGAAAACAGCTTGGACCGCAAAGTCTCAAGCTGTTGGTTTACTAAGTATTGCTGATCACGGGAAACGAGGGAACTGTCCGAAATCAGGTTTGCGTTTTTCCTTAAAGGAATCACGGCCTTCTTTTGCTTCATCTGTTGTGTAGTAAAGAAGGGTAGCATCCCCTGCAAACTGCTGAATTCCAGCAAGTCCGTCTGTGTCCGCGTTAAACGCAGCTTTAAGAAAGCGCAGTGCGGTCGGGCTTTTTTCAAGCATTTCTTCACACCATTTAATCGTTTCTTCTTCAAGCTGTTCCAAAGGAACGACTGTGTTGACAAGACCCATGTCCAGTGCTTCCTGTGCGTTGTACTGACGGCATAGGTACCAGATTTCACGTGCTTTTTTATGTCCTACAATTCGAGCCAGGTAGCCAGAACCGTAACCTGCATCGAAGCTTCCCACTTTAGGGCCTGTTTGTCCGAAAATTGCGTTGTCCGCAGCAATTGTCAAGTCACATACGATGTGAAGCACATGGCCTCCGCCGATCGCATATCCGGACACCATCGCAACAACCGGTTTCGGGATGACGCGGATTAAACGCTGAAGATCCAATACGTTAAGACGCGGGATCTGGTCGTCTCCTACATATCCACCGTGGCCGCGCACTTTTTGGTCTCCGCCAGAACAAAATGCCTTGTCCCCTGCACCGGCAAGCACGATAACCCCAACGTTTTGGTCGTCTCTTGCGTCAGCAAACGCATCAATCATTTCAGCAACCGTTTTAGGGGTAAACGCATTATGTACCTCAGGTCGGTTGATTGTTATTTTTGCAATGCCATTATACGTTTCATACAATATCTCATCGTATGTCCGTTTTGTTTTCCATTCAGCCATATGATGACCTCCTTTTATTCTCTATGTGAATGAGTCAGATGCTTGTCAAAAACTCACTCACTATTTTACCAAACAATCGCGGCTGTTCCACATGGACCGTATGTCCTGCTTTTGGAACAATCTCTATTCTACTAGAAGGAAGCATCTTATGCACCTCTTGATTGACGGCGCAAAATTTTTCGTCCCACTCCCCGCAGATAAGAAGCACAGGAACATCTATTTCCTCTACACGGCTCCACAAGGAAGGCTGTGAACCGGTGCCCATGCCGGTTAAACTGTTCGCAAGCCCAATCTTATTGTTCCGCAGACGGCCCGATCGTATCCTGTGCCGAATATCTTCAGCCAGCCTCTGCTGAGATGAAAACAAAGGGATATTCTCCCAATACGCAACAAACGCTTTGAGCCCGTCTCGTAAAATAAAATCAGCAAGCTTCCGGTCCCGCATGATTCGTTCCCGCCGTTCCCCAAGTGTTTTGAGCCCCGGCGTCGTGCTTTCAAGCACAAGTGCCGATACCCGCTCGGGATATGTCATCGCAAAAGAGTAAGCAAGCCTTCCTCCCATAGAATACCCAATCAATTTCACTTTGTGAAGTTTTAATTGATCAAAAATCTCGGCAAGGTCAGAAACTTGCCGGCTTGTGCTGTATCTTTTCCCATTCAGCGGGGCATCGGTTTCCCCATGCCCTAAACAATCAATTTTGATCAAACGGGAATCAGGCAGCATTTCATCAAGAAAAGTCCATGATTGTTTGCTGCCGGTAAACCCGTGCAGACAGACGACGGCTTCGGAAGCATTCGGCCCCTCGTCTGCCACTGCATATCGGACACCATCTGATACCGTTATGTTTACAGTTCCCATTGTTTTTTCACTTCCCGCACAGCCTCATTCAGCATATCGCGATGAAGCTGGACTCTTGATTGGCGATCCGTTTTGATTTCAATCAAATGGAGTCCGGGCTTGTCTGCCTGCGGCGCGTAAAATGTTTTGAATTCATCCCAAGAAGCCGGGCATGAATACGTTCCGCCGTAAAGTGCAGCCGCATGCTTGAAATCGAGCCCAGTCGGTGTGCCGAACAAATCTTCAAAGTGTGTCTTCTCAGAAGCCTGCGGCAAAAAGGAGAAAATCCCGCCTCCGTCATTATTGACAAGAATCACAGTAAGAGGAATACCCAGCTTTTTGGCCGCCAGCAGGCCGTTTAAATCGTGATAAAAAGATAAATCTCCAATCACAAGGGTAACAGGCGCTTTTGTTCCTTCACATACCCCCATGGCAGAGGAGACGACACCGTCTATCCCGTTTGCTCCCCGGTTTGAATAAATCCGGAAAGGGCGGTCCTGCTTTTCAAAAAACGTATCAACATCCCTGATCGGCATGCTGTTTCCCACAAACAGCGAGCTGTTTTCAGGCACAAGATGCTGAAGGATTCGATAGAGATTGCCTTCAAACGAAACATCTTCACTGCTGATTGTTTGCAGATGCTCGCGGAACCGCCCATTGACAAACTGCCACTTTTCCAGCCACTCTGAGGATCTGGCAGCAGCAGTAAGGCCTGCCATGATCTCCTCAGCAAAAACAGACGCATTACAATGAATCATATGCGCGCTTGCCTGTGTCGGGTCTCTCCACCCTCCATCCTCGTCAATCACGATTTGCTGAATCGCCGGATCATCCCTAAGCCATAAGAAAACCGGTTTTGAAACAGGCATCGGTCCAAACCGAATGACAACATCAGGACGGAGTTTCCGCTTCAGCTCATCATCTTTTAAAAACGAATCATACGCATCAATAACAGTGCTTTTATCATGAACACCATTCCGCAGATTAGACAGCGGATCCGCTAAAATTGGATACTGAAGCGCTTTTGAAAGCGCAATAATGTTTTCCTTGTCCGCATCACTATGGAGCTCTCCGCAGACGATCATTCCTTTTTCAGCCTCTGCGAGCATCTCAGCCACATCAGACAGGGACTCGCGGTCAACAGACTGCGTACCCGTTTTCACAGACACATGACGGCCTGTTCTCATTCTTCCAAACGGCTCATCTGAAAGATCCGGCATCAGCGGTTCGCGCAGCGGCACATTCACATGGACAGGCCCCATTGGGCGCTTTTGTGCTTCTCCGGCAGCGCGGCTTGCCAGCGTTCGGATGTATCTCAGCATTTGCGGAGACTCTTCAGGAAGAGCAGAGTCTGTGAAAAACTTAACAAAGTTACCGAATAAGAAGTGCTGATTAATAGCCTGCGGTGCGCCTACTTCGCGCAGCTCATGAGGCCGATCAGCAGTTAACACAATAATAGGCACCCTTGAATAATGGGCTTCAACCACAGCCGGATAAAAGTTGGCCGCGGCTGTTCCAGATGTACAGATCAATAGTACGGGACGCTGCTTCGCTTTTGCCAAACCTAAGGCAAAAAATCCGGCAGATCTTTCATCAATTTGGACATGGACGCTGATATCGGGATGCGCAGCACAAAGAACAGCCAGCGGTGTAGATCTTGAGCCCGGACAAACGACGGCGTCCGTAATTCCGGAAAGGGCGAATTCATCAATAAAACTTCCGATGTAATGAGTAATCGGGTTGACTGTCAACGCCTCTCACCTCCTAATGCAGAGATCATCGGCTTCAATTTAATCTGTGTTTCTTCATATTCCGAGATTGGTTCCGAGTCTTCCACAATACCGCACCCGGCAAACAGCCTTGCTGTGCTTCCTTCGATGAGCCCTGAACGAATGGCTACCGCGAATTCCCCGTTATCCTGGCTGTCAATCCAGCCGATAGGGGCCGCATACCAGCCGCGGGACATCGGTTCAATCTCTCTGATCACGTCAACAGCTTTTTCCTGAGGTGCTCCCCCAAGCGCCGGAGTGGGGTGCAGCTTCTCAATTAAGTCAAAAATCGATGCAGACTCGCGCAGCTGTCCGACAATCGGCGTAAACAGGTGCTGAACGCTTTTTGTTTTGTACAAAACAGGTCCATCAGGCTTTTCAACCTCTGAACAGCTTGATACAAAAGCATTATGAATCATACCTACCACAATATCATGCTCAAGCAGGTTTTTCTCATCGTTTAATAATTCAAGGCCTATCCGGCGGTCGTCTTCTTCATTCACGCCTCGTTTAATGGAGCCTGCCAGACAGGAAGACATAACAGTGCCGCCGTCTCTTTTGATCAGTCTTTCCGGAGACGCGCCGACAAAAGTTTTGCCTTCTTGTTCAATTGCAAAAACATAGCTTGTATGCTGATCGTCCAGAAGCGTTTTAAGCACCGGTTCAATTTGGATTGGACCGTCAAACGTGAGCAGTAGCTCTCGGGCAAGAACAACCTTATCATATTGTTTCTCTTTAATTTGGCTTGTGGCCGTTTCGATTGCTTTCAGCCAATTATCCTTATCCAGCTCTTCGGCTGCTGCAATCACAGCCTGATCTTCTTGCTTGAAATCGGGAACCATAAATTCCGCCGCAAAAGCTTTTAAGCCTTCTAAAACAGCTTCTGCGTCTTCTCCTCCGCTTACCCATCTGTTAACTGTTAAGAACGGACCTTCAGCAGTCATCGTCAGCATAAGCGCCGGCACAAAGAAATCCCCTTCCGAGAAATGGTCCCATTGTGAACCTCTTTCTTCGCAAGGGTCAAAAGAAAATCCTCCGAATAACACAGGTCCCACTGCAGAATGCTGCAGCTTTTCTTCTTCATAAATATGAAAAGCCGTCTTTTTAAAGCGCTCCCATTGTTCAAAAACCTCACGATACCGCTCGCTGTTTTTTTGATTTGTCTGGAAAACCGCTTCTTTGCCAAGACCGACTATTGTCAATTCACTTTCAGGATCTGACCAAAAAAATCGATTGCCTGTATATTTTTTTGCTCCGTAATTGAAAAATGATAGAGGGTCAAGAGACTCGATTTGTCTCGAATAGCTTATTAAGACAGCATGGTTGACTTCTTTGGCTTTATGTAATGCATGTAGAACTTCCTTTCGGAACGTACGCTGCACCGTTGTCACCATGAGACATTCCTCCATAATCCTTAAAATGCTTTTAATACCATACACCTGTGTCTCCTTTGTGTCAAACACAGATCATGCAGTCCAAATGGCCTGCCTTACCTATTATAAACCTAATTTCAGAAATGAAAAAGAAACAAAGCTTAAATTTCTTTCTCCACTGATAGCAAAGGTTGTATCCGCTTACCATAAAAGGAAAACCTCCTATATTCCTCCACCCGCCATTTATGAAAGTTCTCAGGCGATCTGTTCATACTAAAGGTATGCATCACAGAGAAACGAGGCGATCACATTGCTTACGAAAGAACAGCTTCAGCATTTAAAAAATGAACTGGAACAAACGAAAAAAGATATCTTAAACCGTTTCAAAGACAATGATCATTTTCAGCTCAACTCAGCATTTCCTTATGATTCGTGGGGTGAGCTTTCAGCATACGACAACCATCCCGGCGATCAGGCGACAGAACTTTACGAGCGTGAGAAAGACATCGCTCTAGACTTGCATGAGCGAGAGCACCTTCGGGACATTGAGCATTCATTGAAGGCAATAGAAAACGGTACGTATGGCATTTGTGAAGTCAGCGGAAAGGAAATCCCTTTCGAACGACTTGAAGCGCTTCCGACTGCCACAACCCTCGCGGAGTATTCTTCACAGGACGTGGTTTCCAAAGACCGTCCGATTGAAGAAGAAACACCATTCGGGCAATTTGAATTTGATGATGATGAAGAAATCAGAGCGCCATATGACAGTGAGGATTCCTATCAGGATGTCGAAAAATATGGGAACTCACAAACGCCGCAGGATATGGAAAACCCTCCGCTCAGCTATGATGATATGACGATGAATGCCGAAGAGAATATCGGCAATACGGAGTCTTACGAAAATTTCATCGCTACAGATATCACTGGAAAAGAAATTACCGTTTATCAAAGCAGAGCCCATGAGCGCTATGAAGAAGAACTTGACGAAGAGGGAATCATGACCACATTCGGCGATCTCCACGCTGATTGAACCCCCGATTATTGGGGGTTCTTTTCCGTTTTCAGCATATCGTAAATCAGCTTCAGATAATCCTTTTGCAGGCCGATGTCATACCGCTCGCCCTCTAGCAATTTCCCGTATACGGTACATGCCCCGAGCGAAGCTTTTATCGCATCCGTTACCTGTACTTCTCCTCCGCTATCAGCTTCTAATGCCTCCAGCTCATTAAAAATATCCGGTGTGAAAATATAACGCCCTGCTGCGGCAAAATGAGACGGAGGGTTTTGTTTAGGCTTTTCCACAATATCCTGTATGCGATAAAGCCCTTTTTCAACAGGCTCCCCTTTTATCACCCCGTAATGATGTAAATCCTCCGTTTTTGTTTCTTTTAAGCCGATCACACTGGACTGATATTTCGTATACACTTCAATCAGCTGCCCCAAAGCCGGCTGATTGGCGGAAAAAATCAGATCATCAGGCAAAACGACGGCAAAAGGCTCTCCGCCTGCAAATTGCTTTCCGAAAGAAATGGCGTCGCCAAGACCCTTTGCATAAGGCTGCCGCACATAGTGAATCCGTATATCCGGAATGGGATGTTCACTAAGCAAATGCAGTTTATTCTTAGAGGCCAAAAAAGCCTCAAGTGCCAAAGAGGAATCAAAATAGTCGACAATCAGATTTTTATGGCTCGATACAACCATCAAAATGTCCTCAATGCCTGACTCCTTTAATTCTTCAACAAGATAATGAATCACAGGCTTAGATCCTACCGGAAACATTTCTTTCGGAATCACCTTCGTCACCGGCAGATTTCTCGTGCCGAATCCGCCTGCAGGAATGATCGCTTTTTTTATCATGTTATTTTCCCCTCAGCTCATGTTTATTACATGATATTCCAAGAGCGCATCCCGATGTTTGTACATCTGAAATTAGGCGGAAGCAACTGGGCAGAAAGCGGAATCACGAACCAGCCCTTTTTTAATAGGATATTGATATATGACCAGTAATCTTGTAAAGGAGCTCAGGTGATGAAAATTTGTGTGGTTGGCGCCGGGTATGTCGGTTTAACCCTATCAGCGGCACTGGCATCCATCGGACATGACATGATATGCACAGACAAAGACGTCAAAAAAATCGGGCAGCTGAAAAAAGGAGTCATTCCCTTTTACGAGCCTGGGCTTTCAGATGCAATACTTCGTTGCGGCAATCTCTCGTTTTCTTCTGAAGTGAAATCGAGCATGGAGGAATGTCCCGTTATTTTTATCGCAGTCGGAACCCCGCCGCGTTCGGACGGATCAGCTGATACGAAAGCCCTGCAGTCCGTCATCGGTGATTTAAGAGAGGCAATCCGATCGTATAAAACCATCATTACGAAAAGCACTGTTCCGCCCGGGACAAATGAAAACATAGCAAAACAGCTGATTGCCTCCGGAGTGTCTAAAAACCTCTTTAATATCGTATCCAATCCGGAGTTTCTGCGGGAAGGCAATGCCTTATATGACATGCTGCATCCTGACAAAACAGTCATCGGTGTTCAGGAAGAAGATCACGTATCGGCAGCCATCGTCAAATCCATTTACAAACACATTGATACCCCTTTTATCGTTACAAGCTTAGCGGGAGCAGAGCTGATCAAATATGCCAACAATTTCTTTTTAGCGGCCAAAATTTCGTTTATTAACGAAATGGCCCGCATATGTGAAGCCTATCAATCAGATATCTCAGATATTTCCCGCGCTATCGGTCTAGACCCAAGGATCGGGAAGCACTTTTTGCAGGCAGGCATCGGATACGGAGGCTCTTGTTTTCCAAAGGATCTGCAGGCGCTGCAATTTGCTGCCCAGGAAAAAAACACGGAGACCTTCCTGCTCCGGGCCGTGCAGCACATTAATGACACCCAGCTTGGCCTGTATATCAAAAAAATACAGTCATTCTTCGAAACACTTCAAGGCAAGAAAGCGGCTGTACTCGGCATTTCCTTCAAACCGAATACCGATGACATCAGGAATTCTCAGGCTGTCAGACTGATGGAAAGGCTGGCGGAGCTGGGATGTGATGTTCATGCATATGATCCTGAAGCTGTACTTCCAGAACATTTGCGGCAGCATGTAACTCAGCATTCTCAAGCTTTTGATGCGATCGAAGAAAGCGACTTTTTATTTTTGGCGACAGAATGGCCCGAGTTTTTAGCGTTTGATTGGAAAAAGGCTGCAGGCATCATGAAAGGGCGTCTTGTGATTGACGGACGCAACGTACTAAAAAAAGAACTGATCGAGGCTTGCGGCCTGATCTGTACGGGAGTTGGCCGTCCATGAAAATACTCGTCACAGGAGCAGCGGGCTTTATCGGCTCCCACCTCTGCGAAGAATTACTAAAAGATAAGAAACATAACGTTATCGGAATCGATGACTTTATCGGTCCTACTCCATTTTCCTTGAAATTAAAAAACCTTAAAAACCTGCTGCCGGAAAAGCGATTTACGTTCATAAAGGAAAATCTGCTGACAGCGGATCTTGCTCCCTTACTGGAAGGAGTGGACGTCATCTTTCATTTGGCGGCCATACCGGGTGTCCGCTCAAGCTGGGGCAGTCATTTTCACCCATATGCCGCACATAATATCCAAGCGCTCCAAAGGCTCCTCGAGGAGTGCCGGGAACATTCTATTCAAACGTTCGTCTTTGCATCCACCTCTTCCGTCTATGGCGAAAAACAAGGAAAAGTTAGCGAAAACACATCGCTTTCTCCTTTATCTCCGTACGGGGTAACAAAGCTTACGGGAGAAAAGCTTTGCCATGTGTATCAACAAAGCTTTGACATTCCAATTGTGATTCTCCGTTTTTTTACCGTATACGGGCCAAGACAGCGGCCGGATATGGCTTTTCACCGGCTCATTAAGCAGCACCTTCAGCAAAAGCCGCTTACCATCTTCGGTGATGGGCAGCAGTCAAGAGATTTCACTTATATCAGCGACTGTGTCAAAGGCATCACCGCTGTTCTTGAGAAACCCCACCTTATTGGTGAAACAGTAAATATCGGCGGTGCTGAGCGTGCCTCAGTCTTAAAGGTTGTCTCCCTCATTGAGGATATTTCCGGTAGAAAAGCAACACTGCACTTTTCGGACAAAATAGCAGGGGAACCGCGCAACACGTGGGCGGATATTTCAAAAGCAAAGCAGCTCTTGCATTATGATCCCGCCACATCCTTAAAGGATGGCTTGACCAACGAAATCGCCTATTTATCGTCGCTGTATCAGGGGGAATAAAAATGAAGCTTGCCTTTATCTGTACAGAAAAGCTGCCGGCGCCCGCAGTACGCGGCGGCGCTATTCAAATGATGATTGACGGTGTCACGCCCTATTTCAGCAGCAGGTACGACCTGACCATTTTTTCAATTGAAGATCCATCGCTTCCAAAAAGAGAAACAAAAGACGGCGTACATTATATCCATCTGCCAAAAGAACATTACCGCGAGGCGGTAGCCGAAGAGCTGCGAGCCTCTTCCTTTGACCTCATTCATGTGTTCAACAGGCCTTTAAATGTCTCTTTATATAAAAAAGCCTCACCAAACAGCAAGATCGTTCTGAGCCTGCATAACGAAATGTTTTCTGAAAAAAAGATGACCTTCGCGCAAGGAAAAGAAGTACTCGACAATGTCTCCATGATCACAACTGTGAGCGAATTTATTAAACAAACCGTCATTGAACGTTTCCCTGAAGCAGAGGACATCACAAAAGTTGTGTATTCCGGCGTTGATTTAAACTCTTATCCGCCTGTCTGGACGATGAAAGGCTCGGCTGTCAGAAAAACATACCGGAAAAAATACGGTATTGAAGATAAAAAAGTTATTTTATTCGCCGGCCGCTTAAGCCCGACAAAAGGACCTCACCTTCTCATTCACAGCATGAGACGGATTTTGCAGCAGCACCCTGATGCTGTACTGGTCATAGCAGGCGGGAAGTGGTTCAGCGATGACAGCGAAAACCAATATGTAACCTATCTGCGCACGCTGGCGCTGCCATACAGAGACCACATAATCTTTACAAAATTCATTCCCGCTGACGACATCCCAAACCTTTTTCTGATGGCAGATGTATTTGTGTGCAGCTCTCAGTGGAACGAACCCCTCGCCCGTGTGAATTATGAAGCAATGGCGGCCGGCACGCCCTTAATTACCACAAACCGGGGCGGAAACGGAGAAGTCGTAAAAGACGAAGTCACCGGCCTTGTCATCGACAGATACAACAAACCTTCTTCATTTGCAAAAGCAATTGACAGAGCCTTTACAGATCAAGAATTAATGAGCAAAATGACAAAAAACGCCCGACAGCATGTAGAAGCTTTATTTACCTTTACCCATGCGGCCAAAAGGCTCAATACTGTTTACCAATCCGTTCTCACTCCGAAAAACAAACAATTTCCGCCGCCTTTTCTGACGCAAAATTTTGATTTATCATCTATCAATCAGCTTTTTGTGAAAGCAAAAACATAAAACCTACAGCTCGTGTTGCAAAACGGGCTGTTTTTTTGCTGCAGAGAACATGAAAAAAGGCATAAATATGACTTTATGCCTTGCGCTTTACGGTTTGAGAAAACCATGGAGCTGGTTTAGATTCACTTGGAAGAATGATGATTTCCACTCTAGCTTCCTCCGCTAAGTCTGGTTCTTCATCTTCCTCCTCTTCTTCTACATATGGGGGCGCTGAGCGTTTCGAATCACGTTCCTCCTCAGGCTCTAGAATGGTTTCGAATTTCGTTTCTTCTTCATCATCGACGATTTTGTGATCTGTTTCCTTTTCCTTCGTTTCTTCTTGATATTCTTTCGGTGCATTGATGTGAGGGAGCTCTCGAATGCTGCCCACATCTAAATGCTTCTCCTCTTCTTCCTTCTCAGCTGAGGTTGAGTCATGAGCCTGCCATCCCATCGGTCCAGGCGGTGTAAATACGAATTGGTCGAGATCCAGTTTAGAAATAGAGGCTTTTTGTCTCGATGACCACATGTCAATTCGCCTCCCGATACGCTTTTATCTTTTTATACAGTTCCGGCAGTTTATCCAAAAACGAATCTTTAGATTCTTCAACAGAAATCATGTTTTGCAACGCCCAGTTATACTTCTCATCTGACCACGTTTTCTTTTGCTTCAAATAATATTTGTGCCCGATTGCACAGAACAAATGCGGAAACGCGAGATCAATCCAAAGTACCTCGTACTGTTTTTCTGTGAGTGGATACACTGCGTCGTAGGACGCAAGCAGTGCAACCATGAAATCAGTATCCCATACAGAAAGCTTAACCATCACTTTATTCAGCAGAATACGAAGGTCTCTTGACGGCAAATCGTAGGTAATCGAGTGAAGCTCCTTTAAAAAAGGCTCCCCTTCAATCTCTGTCAAACGTGCCAATGTAAAATCCTGAAAACAGAATCCGCCATGCTCGAGCGTTTCTTTTGTCCAGGTTTCGTATTCTGAGTCATCAAGCGCCTGAAGAGCTTCTTTTCCTCTTGCCAGCATTTTATCAGCATGTTTTAAGAAAGTTTGCGAAAATACGTCATCAGGATAGGATGCCGCGATCTGCATATTCCCTTCAAGTTCCTGCAGCTTCCATCGGTACAATTTGTGCCATTTTCCCAGCCTGCTTCTCTTCTTGCTTTCATCTGTGCAAACATATCCTTTTGAGGCATGATGAAAATGGCCGGCAAATGACATGACTTTTTTCATTTGCTCTGCATCATAGTAAATCATTTCTTTTCCTGTCACTTTGTCATATAAGCTGTAAGAAACCTGATCCGTGCCCAAGCAGCTCCCGCCATTTTTTGTTTGATGAATCGGTGCTATCGGCAGCCCTTTCTCTTGTAAATGGGCGTGTGCCTGAGTGATAAAAAGCATCCGCTCCGGTTTCATTTGCGCTTCTTTTAGCAGCTTTGGGCCATGATCAGTTTCGACTTCCCAGATTTTGCGTCCGCTTTTGTTCGATTTCAGCGCCACATTGTCAATATGAAAAGGATAATAGCTGAGAATTTCGGACACAATCTGTTCTTCATGCTCTTTTTGGTACACTCTGTTCACCCCTTCTATCTGTTCTTTTCATAGACGCTGAGCAGATTTTCAGCCACCCTCTGCCAGCCAAATTTGTTTTCTGCCTCGCGGCGGCTGTATTTCCCAAGCCGTTCCCGCTTTTCAGAGCTGCTCAGCAAATCATTGATGCGTTCGGCATATTGTTTAGGATTTTCAAAGTCATGAATGATGTAGCCGTTTTTCCCTTCCTCTATGACCTCTGGATTGCCTCCCCGATTGCTTGTAATGATAGGCAGTCCTGCAGCCATCGCTTCATAATGCACCCTTGCTAAAGGCTCCTGCCATTGCGAAGAGCATACAAATACATCTGACATGGTATAAAGGCGCGGAATGTCCTTTGGCTTCACAAATTGAATAAATGTGACATGATCCTTTTGCATCGCACCAAGGGTATGAAGATGTTTGACATAGTTATTTAATTCATTATCTCCGAACCATTTTGACCCGATAAACACCATCATGACATCGGGGTGCTCCTCAATGATGTCCGGCAAAGCCTGCAATAATATGTGCGGGCCTTTGACTTTGCTAAGCCGGCCGACAAACAAGACGATTTTTTTGCCGTGAAGCCCCAGCTCGCTTCGCATCTCTTCGCGAGCTCGCTGCCCTTCATTCGTCCAGCGAGGGTGGTACGTTTTTAAATCCACACCGGAATACACCGTTTTTGTTTTTGATCGTGCTGACGGAAAACGGCTTGTGATCGTCTGTCCGATATAATCGCTGACCGTAACAATCTGCGCTACGGAGTCGATGCAAATCTCGCCTTCCGCCTGGCTGATTTTATCGTAAGCGAACATTTCATTGTGAACGCTTAAAATAAAAACAGCATCCGGCGCCTGTTTCTTCAATTTCGGAACCCAGCTTGGGCGATTACAAACATGCACAAGATCAAAACGGCTCTTTTTCAGCTCTGCTCCAACGGCTTCTTCATAACGGTCTTCATCCAAATGCACATAATGGACACCGTCTACCTTCTCTCTATCAGCGAGATTCGGATCTTTAATAGAAAACACAGTCACCTCATGTTTTTTTGCAATTAAAGGGGCAACCGCTTCGAGGTAGATTTGAATGGCGCCTCCTCGAACCGATGGGACAGGAAGCTTCTCTGTGGCGATCAGTGCTATTTTCATACATAGCCTCCATTCCTGCATGATTTTTAACTAGTTAGAATCATGATACGGCTGAACAACCAACTTGTGCGGAATGGGACTGCCCTAAAAACAAAACGGGTAAACAACCAGATTCATCTATTAAATATAGTCAAATAACTCAATCATTTTTTCCTTTTGATTCATAAGGTAGGAGTAAAACAGGTAAGGATGTGTCCTTTAATGGCAGAAAACCATGAAGTCATTGAGGAGGGGAATTTATCAGAGCTTCCTTTATCAGCAGAAGATGCAAAAAAATTAACGGAGCTGGCTGAAAATGTGCTTCAAGGATGGGATGTGCAGGCTGAAAAAATAGACGTCATTCAGGGAAACCAGATGGCGCTTGTCTGGAAGGTCCACACAGACTCCGGCGCGGTTTGTCTAAAACGAATACACAGGCCAGAAAAGAAAGCGTTGTTTTCCATTTTCGCGCAGGACTATTTAGCAAAAAAAGGCATGAATGTTCCTGGCATACTCCCAAACAAAAAAGGTAGCCTATATTCTAAGCACGGCTCATTTCTATTTGTCGTATATGACTGGATCGAAGGAAGACCGTTTGAGCTGACTGTAAAGCAGGACTTGGAGTTTATCATGAAAGGCCTTGCTGATTTTCATACAGCTTCCGTCGGATATCAGCCGCCAAATGGTGTTCCCATATTTACCAAATTAGGTCGCTGGCCGAATCACTACACGAAACGATGCAAACAGATGGAAACGTGGAAGCTGATGGCGGAGGCGGAAAAAGAAGATCCTTTCTCACAGCTTTATCTTCAGGAGATAGATGGCTTTATTGAAGACGGGCTGCGCATCAAAGACCGGCTTTTGCAATCGACCTATGTTCCATGGACTGAACAGCTGAAAAAAAGCCCTAACCTTTGCCACCAGGATTACGGAACCGGGAATACACTCTTAGGAGAAAATGAACAGATTTGGGTCATCGACTTAGATACCGTATCATTTGATCTGCCTATTCGCGATTTGCGCAAAATGATTATTCCGCTTTTGGATACGACGGGTGTTTGGGATGACGAGACATTTCATGTCATGCTGAACGCATACGAATCCAGAGCCCCATTAACTGAAGAACAAAAACAAGTCATGTTTATAGATATGCTGTTTCCTTATGAGCTTTACGATGTCATTCGCGAAAAATACGTCCGCAAGTCTGCTTTACCGAAGGAAGAATTAGAATCAGCTTTTGAATATGAACGCATTAAATCAAACGCATTGCAGCAGCTGATTTAACCCCATCATTTCCCCCGCATATCGGGGGTTTGATCTTTATAAGATAAAGGGTAAATAAATACATGCGGAGGTTGCAAATATGAAAAAGATTGTCGGCGCTTTAGCCGTTTTTATGATTACATATGCGCTGTTTTCAGCCGCGGGCTACCTGTTTCCTGTGGACCAAGAATGGTACAATTCATTGAAAAAACCGGACTGGACGCCAAGCGGAACTGCGATCGGCATCATTTGGGCCATCCTGTTTGCCCTGATTTCCCTTTCAGCAGCCATTGTATATGCTGCGTTTTCATTTAAAGGTGCGAAAAGCTTTTGGTTTACACTTTTGATAAATTACGTGCTCAATCAAGCCTTCAGCTATTTTCAGTTTACGCAAAAAAATCTGCTGGCTGCATCGCTTGACTGCCTGCTTGTCGCCATCACAGCAATCGTATTACTGATCATTGCCAAAAAATACAGCAGAGCCGCAAGCTATCTTCTTTTGCCTTATTTTTTATGGAGTGCATTTGCGACGTTCTTATCCTTTACAATCAATTCAATGAATCTGTGAACAAAAAAAGCCGCTTATACAGCAGCTTTTTCACATCATCGGCTTGATGCCCCAAATGTCCTTCGCATATTCCCGGATCGTGCGGTCGCTGGAGAAATATCCTGAATGAGCAATGTTTACAATCGAACGCTCAGACCATTTCCTTCGCTCTCGATAATCAGCTTGAATTCGCTCCTGCGCATCTGCATATGAGCTGAAATCCTTCAGCACAAAATACTCATCATTATGCGGAAGCAGCGAGTCAAAGATCGATTCAAATTCATCTGCTTCTCCTTCAAAAAAACCATTGATCAGCTGATCCGCTACCTGCCTGATTCTTCTGTCATGCTGATAATATTCCCTCGATCTATAGCCGCCGTTTTCCTGATACGATAGAACCTCATCCGCCTTTAAGCCGAACGTGTAAATACAGTCAGGGCCCACCCGCTCAAGGATCTCGATATTTGCTCCGTCATGCGTGCCGATCGTCAAAGCCCCGTTCATCATAAACTTCATATTCCCTGTACCAGACGCTTCCTTGCTTGCGGTTGAAATTTGCTCACTTACGTCTGATGCCGGAAAAATTCGCTCAGCCATAGAAACTCTATAATTTTCTAAAAAAACAACTTTGATCAGCTGTTTGACCGCCGGATCATAATTGACTTTTTCTGCGACAGAATGGATCAGCTTAATGATTTTCTTGGCATAATAATAGCTTGGTGAAGCCTTTGCCCCGAAAATAAAGGTTTGCGGGTAGATTGAAAACCCCGAATCCTCCTTGAGGCGGTTATACAAATACATAATGTGAAGAACATTCAGCAGCTGCCGTTTATATGCATGAAGCCGTTTCACCTGTACGTCGAATATGCTCTCAGGGTGCACAACCACCCCGGCCGTGCAAAAAATCAAATCGGCAAGCTCTTGTTTTTTCTTGATTTTGTTGTTTTGAAACTGTTCAATAAATGCAGGATCAGTGGCGTACGGTTCTAAACGGATCAGTGATTCCGGCTGTTTGACCCATTCATCGCCGATCGCCTCTGTAATGATGGCAGACAAGCCTGGATTCGCTTTTAACAGCCAGCGCCTGTGGGCAATTCCATTCGTCTTATTGTTAAAACGATTCGGAAACAGCAAGTGAAAGTCGCGCATCTCCCTTTCCTTTAATATATCGGAATGTATTTTTGCAACGCCATTTACACTGTAGCTGCCTACTATGGCCAGATGAGCCATTTTGACAACACCATGCGCTGTAATCGCCATGTTCTCTATCCTTTTCCAGTCTCCCGGATACTTTTCCCAAACTGCGCGGCAAAACCTCTCATTGATCTCTTCAATAATCATGTACATTCGCGGGAGCAGCGGCTTAAACAAATGAATCGGCCATTTCTCGAGCGCTTCTGACAATGTTGTATGATTTGTATAAGAAATCGTATGTACAGTGATATGCCAAGCTTCTTCCCAGCTCATGTTCTCTTCATCGAGCAAAATCCGCATCAGCTCAGGCACCGCAAGCGCAGGGTGAGTGTCATTAATATGAATGCTCACTTTTTTATGCAGGCCGGATAAAGATTTATGTGTTTTACGGTAATTGTTCACAATGCTTTTTAAGCTTGCGCATACTAAAAAATACTGCTGCTTCAGCCGTAAAATTTTCCCCTCATCATGGGTGTCATCGGGATATAAGAATTCAGAAACCGCTTCTGTTTCTCGCTTATAAGACAAAATATTACCGCCGTGATAATGCGCATAGGGCTCGGCGTTCCAAAGCCTTAACGTGTTGACAGTGCCCGTTTCATAGCCGATGATCGGTATATCATAAGGAACAGCGGTAACAATTGTCGCTTGTTCGTGGCGAAAATGCAGGCGCCCGCTTTTTTCTGTCATATGGACTTCGCCCCAAAACGGCACGTCCACTGCTTGATCCGCATTCCTTACTTCCCATACGTTCCCGTTTTTCAGCCATTGCTCAGGCAGCTCCACCTGATGCCCGTCTACAATTTTTTGCTCAAACAAACCATGCTTATAACGTATGCCCATCCCGTGCCCCGGCAGGTTCAACGAAGCAAGAGAATCTAAAAAGCAAGCGGCCAAGCGGCCAAGCCCGCCGTTGCCGAGACCTGCATCGTTCTCTATCTGAAGGATTTCCTCTAAATTGATGCCGATTTCTTTTAAACCAGCTTCTACAACATCACGAACACCAAGATTCATTAAGTTTTGCTCAAGGAGCTGACCGAGCAGAAATTCGATTGATAAATAATATGTCTGCTTCCCGGAATTTGATCTGCTTTTTTCATTTGTTTCGATCCAATCAGCGCTGATATACTCTCTGACCATATTGCCCAACGTTTTATATTGATCCAGCTTGGCAGAATCTTTAAAGCTTTTTCCGCACGTCATTTCCAGACGCTTTAAAAATAAGTCTGCAAAGCGTTCTTTACTCGAGAACATCCTGTCCACTCCTTGTCACCTGCTCGAAAATACGCTGATACTCTTTAGCCGACTTCCCCCAGCTGTAATCTGCATTCATAGCGGTCTTCACGATGCTCTTCCATACATCCTGTTGGCGATAAAACGACAGTGCCCTTTCTATCGTAAATTTCAGATCATGCGCATTAAAGGCGGAAAACGTAAAGCCATTGCCCGTTCCCTCTTCCTCCTGATAGGCACGGACAGTGTCGTAAAGACCGCCCGTTTCCCTGACAATCGGAATGGCGCCATATTGAAGAGCAATGAGCTGCCCCAAACCGCACGGCTCAAATTTAGACGGCATCAAAAACATATCAGAGCCCGCATAAATTTGATGGGCTAGCGGCTCATCAAACCCGATATAAGCCCGGCACTTCTCATGATAAGCAAATTCTGCATACCGGAAATAATCTTCAAATTCACGTTCTCCTGTGCCCAGCACAACCAGCTGTATGTCTTGCTCCTCAAGAAGTTCGTGCATAATTCTGCGGACAAGATCAAGCCCCTTTTGTTTAGTGAGCCTTGTCACCATACTGATCAGCGGAATATCGTTTTTCTCTGGAAGCCCCATCCGCCGCTGAAGCTTCGTTTTGTTTTCCAACTTGCATGCAAGATCCCCTGAATCGTATTGCGCCTCTATATAAGGATCGCTTTTCGGCTGATAGAACGTATCATCAATGCCATTTAATATGCCGGTTACATCATTTTCCCTATATTGCAAAACCTGTTCCAATTGCTCACCATAATACGGCGTCAATATTTCATTTCTGTAAGTGGGGCTCACAGTTGTCACATGATCAGCCGCAATGATGCCCGCCTTCATAAAATTAACAAATCCGTTGCATTCTAACCTTTCATAATGAAAATGATCCATCTCAAGACCCAGCAAGTCATGTGTGACATCAGGAGGAAATATGCCTTGAAACTGCAGGTTGTGGATCGTGAGCACGCTTTTCATACGTTCATAAAAAGGATGTTTTCTGTACTCCTCTTTCAGCAAATAATTGACCATCGCTGTATGCCAATCGTGAGTATGAACAATATCGGCTGGAACATTCACAACTTTGGCAGCCTCCAGCACAGCTCTTGAAAAAAAGGCAAACCGCTCACCGTCATCATAATGCCCGTACAACGAATCCCTGTTGAAATAGTACTCATTGTCGATGAAGTAATAATTCACATCATCTTCGTCCATATGTTCAATTCCGCAATATTGCTGACGCCAGCCGACAGCTACGGTGCACTCAGCCTTTTTCTTCATACGCTTTTTCCACGGCTCAGGTATTTGGCTGTACTTCGGCAGCATCACATATACTTCATTGCCTAATCGCGCAAGCGCCTTCGGAAGAGCGCCTGCTACATCGGCAAGACCTCCTGATTTAACAAATGGGGTGCATTCAGACACAGCAAATAATATCTTCAAGAATTCATCAGCTCTCCTTGCACCAAACCTTTTCTTAATACAAGCGGCTGGTCAGCTGTTCCAGCAGCTTCCGTCGCCTTGCCGATTTTAACGTCCTTATCAGAAATGACCTGCTCAAGAAGGCAATCCTCGCCAATCTGCGTTTTTTGCATAATAATGCAGTTTTTCAGCTTCGTCCCCTTTCCGACATGGACCGCCCTGAACAAAATGCAGTTTTCAACCTCTCCTTCAAGCACACAGCCGTTTGCCACCAAAGAATTTTTGACAGTGCTGTGTTTTCCGTATTTCGTCGGCGGTTCATCCTTCACTTTTGTGTAGATAGGCTGCTGCGGCAAAAACACCTGCTGCCAAAAACGGGGCTGAATGAGTTCCATACTGTGGGTATAATATTTTTCCACCGAATCAATAACTGCGGCATAACCTGAATATTCATAAGGGCAAATGGTCAAGGCGGAAGATTCCTTTTCAACAGCCTCCTGAATGGTTTTATAGCCTTTTTCGCTATGTCCGTAGATCAGATCCTTTAAAAGCGTTGTTGACATGATATAGATTTGCAGCGACTGGCCGTCCTGAAATACCTCGGTGACGTCGCAGCCAACCTCCTGGTGGCGTTTCAGCACATATTGAAATTGAATGTTGCATACGGTATGGCTGTTGGAGATAACAGCATATTGCTGAGTGCTTCTGTGGAAGTAATCTAGATGGTCCGAAAACTGGCGAAAGGAACCGAATTCATCGTATTCGTGATGAAGATGGGGAGACGGGAAAAAAAAGAGGCCGTCCTTTTTCCGGTGCAAATCCCATTCCTTACCCGCCCCAAGGTGATCCATGAGCGAACGGTAACGATACTTCGGAAAAATTGCAACACTCCTAATATCCGCATTCACCATGTTGGAAAGCATAAAATCAATCAGTCGGTACCTGCCGGCAAAAGGGATCGCCCCGAGCGACCGCTGTGCTGTTAAATCCTGAAGAGAATGCTTATATGTGGTTTCATCTATAACACCTAACATTTGATTATTGAACACTGACTCTGCCCCCTCTTCAGTAATTAAATCAATTCTTTTTCTACAAATTCCTCTGAAACGAGCAGCACCTCTTCAATGTCTTTTTCGGAGCGAATCACTGCGCCATCCGGCAGCACCATCCCATTAGGAACAATGGCATTTTCAATGACTACATGCTCCCCAATCGTCACATCCGGCATTATGACGGATGATGTAACAGTCGTATGCTTTCCAACAGTCACACCTTGAAAAAGAACGGAGTGAGACACATTTCCATATACAACACAACCTTCGTTCACAAGCGAATCGTGAACCTGCGCATCAGATGAAATAAATTGCGGAGGTTGATTTGGATTGACGGAGTAAATTTTCCATTTGCGTTCAAACAGCTTCAGCTCCGAGTCCTCTTTTAACAAATCCATATTGGCTTCCCACAAGCTCTGCACCGTTCCGACATCCTTCCAATATCCCTTGAACGGATAAGCAGAAAGCTTCTTTTTCTCTTCCAAAAGCAGAGGAATAATGTCTTTGCCGAAGTCGTGGCTAGAATAAGGGTTTTGATCGTCCATCTCAAGATACTGTTTCAAAAGCGGCCAATTGAATATATAAATTCCCATTGAGGCAAGATTGCTCTTAGGGAATTTGGGCTTTTCATCAAAATGTGTGATCGTCCCATCTGGATTGGCCTTCATGATGCCGAACCGGCTTGCTTCCTCCCAGCCCACTTCGATGACAGAGATGGTCACATCTGCTTTCTTTTCAATGTGATAATCAAGCATTTTGCCGTAGTCCATTTTGTATATGTGATCTCCTGATAAAATCAGTACATACTCAGGATCATACTGATTCAAATAATTGAGATTTTCATAAATGGCGCTTGCCGTCCCTTTATACCATTTGACTTCTGATGACTCGGCATAAGGAGGTAAAACCGTCACGCCGCCATTATATCTATCCAGATCCCATGCACTGCCGATCCCAATATAGGAATTCAGCTCAAGCGGCTGATATTGCGTTAAAATCCCGACTGTGTCTATGCCTGAATTAGAACAGTTGCTTAGGGTAAAATCAATAATCCTGTATTTTCCCCCGAAAGATACAGCCGGTTTGGCCATATTTTTTGTTAATCCGCTGAGACGGCTGCCCTTCCCGCCGGCAAGGAGCATGGCTACACATTGTTTTTTCATCTTTTTATCTCTCCTCTTTTTTTAACCGCCCGTAAAATCGAGATGCCGTAAGGGGGGATGGTCATCGTGATATAACACGGTTTATGATGAAGTGCTCCCTTTTTAGCCGATAACGGCTTTTTGTTGATTTGCCCTGAGCCTCCATATGTTTCACTGTCACTGTTAAGCACTTCAATGTATTGAGTAAAAAAAGGAACTCCAACATCATATTGATGATAGACCACGGGTGTAAAATTACAAATGATGACAAGCGCCTCACCGTGCTTTTTGCCATAACGAATAAAAGAAAAGATTGATTGTTCGTCATTATGGACATCAATCCATTCAAACGATTGTGCACGATGGTCATGCTCATAAAGGATTTTGCTTTTTTGGTAAAAGCGGAGAAGATCTTGCGTAAAAACGCTGGCTTTCTGATGCATGGGGAAGGAGTCCAAAAACCAATCAAGCTGTTCTGTATCTTTCCATTCATCAAATTGGGCAAACTCTGATCCCATAAAGATCAATTTCTTTCCGGGATGCACTGTCATATAGCCCAGCAAAAGCCGATACTGGGCAAATTTCTGCCAGTAGTCGCCAGGCATTTTATTGAGAAGTGATTTTTTTCCGTATACGACTTCATCATGAGAAAACGGCAATACAAAATGTTCACTAAACGCATATAGTAATGAAAAAGAGATAAGCTGATGACAATGCCGCCTTTCTTCGGGCGGCGTCTCCATGTATTTCAGTACGTCATTCATCCATCCCATATTCCATTTATAATGAAAACCAAGCCCCCCTTCCTCAACGGCACCTGTCACTTGAGGCCATTCTGTAGAATCTTCCGCAATCATCATCACATGTGGATATGCCTCTCTCATGGTTTGATTGAGTTTTTTTAAAAAATCAACAGCATATGGATTCGTGTGGCGTTCATCCTGATTTGGCCAATACAGGATATTAGCCACTGCATCAACCCTAAATCCATCTATATGATAGAATTCCGCCCAGTACAACGCATTCGAAATTAAAAAACTATGAACTTCCGGTTTCCCCAGGTCAAAGTTTGCCGTACCCCATAACCAGTTCTCCCGATCACGTTCTTCTTTGTATTCATAAAGCGGTTCTCCATCAAACATATAAAGGCCATGTGCATCTTTACAAAAATGTCCGGGGACCCAATCCAAAATGACTCCGATATTTTGTTGATGACATTCATCAACAAACTTCATCAGATCATGCGGCGGGCCAAACCTGCTTGTCGGGCTGTAATACCCCGTTCCTTGGTACCCCCATGAACGATCATATGGATGCTCATACACCGGAAGCAGTTCAATATGGGTAAACCCATGCTCCTTGATATAAGGGATAAGCGTCTGACTTAATTCTTTATAGGAATAATGCCTGCCATCAGAATGCTTCTTCCAAGACCCAAGATGCAGTTCATAAATGAAAACAGGTTTTTCATACAGCGTCTTAGCCTTCTGTTTCTTTTGCCATTTTTGATCTTGCCAGCTGTACCCTTCCAAATCGTAAGTAAGTGACGCTGTGTTTGGTCTGACTTCTGAATAAATAGCGTATGGATCTGCCTTCAGCCTGATCTCACCGTTATTCGTCACGATTTCATATTTATATCGTTCCTTTTCTCCTATACCTGGAATAAATAACGTCCAAATGCCATTATCATTCACTCTGTGCATCACATGCTCTTCTCCAGACCAGCTGTTAAAATCTCCAGCCACTCGTACTTCCGACGCATGAGGCGCCCACACACAGAATTCATATCCGCTTTTGCCATTCAGCTCGCGGTAATGCGAGCCAAACAGCTGATAGCTTTTAAACAGACTGCCTTCGTGAAAAAGATAAACATCATGTGCTGTCGGGCTGGCAGCGGCCATGTAATCATCCTTTCTGACATCATAGTTTTCATTTATAGTATTTATTCGAAGAAATAAAAAAAAGCCCTTTCCTGAAAGCGCTTATACTTATAGACAATTAACTTCATTTTCTGAAGAAAAACGAAATATATGGAGATTTTTGTAGTCTGTTTTTAAAATAAAGAACAAAATCTAAGACATATCATGATTTATAAAAACAAAAAAACCTTGCAGGATATGCAAGGCTTCTGAATGACCCGTACGGGATTCGAACCCGTGTTACCGCCGTGAAAGGGGGGTGTCTTAACCGCTTGACCAACGGGCCGATAATTATGATATCTGTAATCATATGGCGGAGAAGGAGGGATTTGAACCCTCGCGCCGCTTACACGACCTACACCCTTAGCAGGGGCGCCTCTTCAGCCACTTGAGTACTTCTCCATTTGGCTCCACAGGCAGGATTCGAACCTGCGACCGATCGGTTAACAGCCGATAGCTCTACCACTGAGCTACTGTGGAACAAAAGTCATGGTGGGCCTGAATGGACTCGAACCATCGACCTCACGCTTATCAGGCGTGCGCTCTAACCAGCTGAGCTACAGGCCCATGACGACATAGAAATGGAGCGGGTGATGGGAATCGAACCCACGACATCAGCTTGGAAGGCTGAGGTTTTACCACTAAACTACACCCGCAATTTTTATTTGGGGCGATTGATGGGAATCGAACCCACGAATGCCAGAGCCACAATCTGGTGCGTTAACCACTTCGCCACAACCGCCAAAATATATTGATAAATGGTGGCTCGGGACGGAATCGAACCGCCGACACACGGATTTTCAGTCCGTTGCTCTACCAACTGAGCTACCGAGCCTAAGTATTTAAATGGCGGTCCGGACGGGACTCGAACCCGCGACCTCCTGCGTGACAGGCAGGCATTCTAACCAACTGAACTACCGGACCATTTTAAAATTTGGTTGCGGGGGCAGGATTTGAACCTGCGACCTTCGGGTTATGAGCCCGACGAGCTACCGAACTGCTCCACCCCGCGATGATTAGGAATATGTATGGCGGAGGAAGAGGGATTCGAACCCCCGCGGGCTTTGACACCCCTGTCGGTTTTCAAGACCGATCCCTTCAGCCAGACTTGGGTATTCCTCCGTATAGTGGTGGACCTTGTAGGACTCGAACCTACGACCGGACGGTTATGAGCCGTCTGCTCTAACCAACTGAGCTAAAGGTCCATTGGTAGCGGCGGAGGGGATCGAACCCCCGACCTCACGGGTATGAACCGTACGCTCTAGCCAGCTGAGCTACACCGCCAAATATTTTTTGAAACCAAGTGGAGCCTAGCGGGATCGAACCGCTGACCTCCTGCGTGCAAAGCAGGCGCTCTCCCAGCTGAGCTAAGGCCCCAAGAATGGTCGGGAAGACAGGATTCGAACCTGCGACCCCATGGTCCCAAACCATGTGCTCTACCAAGCTGAGCTACTTCCCGATTTCATATAGATCATGGCGCGCCCGAGAGGAGTCGAACCCCTAACCTTTTGATCCGTAGTCAAACGCTCTATCCAATTGAGCTACGGGCGCAAAACTTAATGCCGAGGGCCGGACTTGAACCGGCACGGTAGTCACCTACCGCAGGATTTTAAGTCCTGTGTGTCTGCCAATTCCACCACCCCGGCGTGGATGGTATAGTTGGAGCGGAAGACGGGATTCGAACCCGCGACCCCCACCTTGGCAAGGTGGTGTTCTACCACTGAACTACTTCCGCAGAAATGGTGCGGATGAAGGGACTTGAACCCCCACGTCTGTAAAGACACTAGAGCCTGATTCTAGCGCGTCTGCCAATTCCGCCACATCCGCAACATGTAAATGGTGAGCCATGAAGGACTCGAACCTTCGACCCTCTGATTAAAAGTCAGATGCTCTACCAACTGAGCTAATGGCTCTTCTTACAAGAGACTTGAATATTATATCATATAAAAGTGGTGCCGGCAAGAGGACTTGAACCCCCAACCTACTGATTACAAGTCAGTTGCTCTACCAATTGAGCTACACCGGCATATATGTAAAACCGATATGTATAATGAAAAATGGTGGAGGATGACGGGCTCGAACCGCCGACCCTCTGCTTGTAAGGCAGATGCTCTCCCAGCTGAGCTAATCCTCCATACTTGCACTAACGTGCAATTGCTTGGCGGCGTCCTACTCTCACAGGGGGAAACCCCCGACTACCATCGGCGCTGAAGAGCTTAACTTCCGTGTTCGGTATGGGAACGGGTGTGACCTCTTCGCTATCGCCACCAAACAAATGCCTTCAGGATGAAGGTACTGGGCGTTTCTCACAGGATGTGAGAGCCCTTAGCGGAGTTTCCTTACCTTCCGCCTTTAGAGAGTGTTCTCTCAAAACTAGATAACAGGTGTGACATCATTCAAAAATATGGTTAAGTCCTCGATCGATTAGTATCTGTCAGCTCCATGTGTCGCCACACTTCCACCTCAGACCTATCAACCTGATCATCTTTCAGGGATCTTACTTCCTTGCGGAATGGGAAATCTCATCTTGAGGGGGGCTTCATGCTTAGATGCTTTCAGCACTTATCCCGTCCGCACATAGCTACCCAGCGATGCCCTTGGCAGAACAACTGGTACACCAGCGGTGCGTCCATCCCGGTCCTCTCGTACTAAGGACAGCTCCTCTCAAATTTCCTGCGCCCGCGACGGATAGGGACCGAACTGTCTCACGACGTTCTGAACCCAGCTCGCGTACCGCTTTAATGGGCGAACAGCCCAACCCTTGGGACCGACTACAGCCCCAGGATGCGATGAGCCGACATCGAGGTGCCAAACCTCCCCGTCGATGTGGACTCTTGGGGGAGATAAGCCTGTTATCCCCGGGGTAGCTTTTATCCGTTGAGCGATGGCCCTTCCATGCGGAACCACCGGATCACTAAGCCCGACTTTCGTCCCTGCTCGACTTGTAGGTCTCGCAGTCAAGCTCCCTTGTGCCTTTACACTCTGCGAATGATTTCCAACCATTCTGAGGGAACCTTTGGGCGCCTCCGTTACCTTTTAGGAGGCGACCGCCCCAGTCAAACTGCCCACCTGACACTGTCTCCCCGCCCGATAAGGGCGGCGGGTTAGAAGGTCAATACAGCCAGGGTAGTATCCCACCGATGCCTCCACCGAAGCTGGCGCTCCGGTTTCCAAGGCTCCTACCTATCCTGTACAAGCTGTACCAACATTCAATATCAGGCTGCAGTAAAGCTCCACGGGGTCTTTCCGTCCTGTCGCGGGTAACCTGCATCTTCACAGGTACTATAATTTCACCGAGTCTCTCGTTGAGACAGTGCCCAGATCGTTGCGCCTTTCGTGCGGGTCGGAACTTACCCGACAAGGAATTTCGCTACCTTAGGACCGTTATAGTTACGGCCGCCGTTTACTGGGGCTTCAATTCGCACCTTCGCTTACGCTAAGCGCTCCTCTTAACCTTCCAGCACCGGGCAGGCGTCAGCCCCTATACTTCGCCTTACGGCTTCGCAGAGACCTGTGTTTTTGCTAAACAGTCGCCTGGGCCTATTCACTGCGGCTCTCTCGGGCTTGCACCCTAACAGAGCACCCCTTCTCCCGAAGTTACGGGGTCATTTTGCCGAGTTCCTTAACGAGAGTTCTCTCGATCACCTTAGGATTCTCTCCTCGCCTACCTGTGTCGGTTTGCGGTACGGGCACCTCTCACCTCGCTAGAGGCTTTTCTTGGCAGTGTGGAATCAGGAACTTCGCTACTATATTTCGCTCGCCATCACAGCTCAGCCTTATGGGAAACGGATTTGCCTATTTCCCAGCCTAACTGCTTGGACGCGGATATCCAATACCGCGCTTACCCTATCCTCCTGCGTCCCCCCATTGCTCAAATGGTGAGGAGGTGGTACAGGAATATCAACCTGTTGTCCATCGCCTACGCCTTTCGGCCTCGGCTTAGGTCCCGACTAACCCTGAGCGGACGAGCCTTCCTCAGGAAACCTTAGGCATTCGGTGGAGGGGATTCTCACCCCTCTTTCGCTACTCATACCGGCATTCTCACTTCTAAGCGCTCCACCAGTCCTTCCGGTCTGGCTTCACAGCCCTTAGAACGCTCTCCTACCACTGTTCGAAGAACAGTCCGCAGCTTCGGTGATACGTTTAGCCCCGGTACATTTTCGGCGCAGAGTCACTCGACCAGTGAGCTATTACGCACTCTTTAAATGGTGGCTGCTTCTAAGCCAACATCCTGGTTGTCTAAGCAACTCCACATCCTTTTCCACTTAACGTATACTTTGGGACCTTAGCTGGCGGTCTGGGCTGTTTCCCTTTCGACTACGGATCTTATCACTCGCAGTCTGACTCCCAAGGATAAGTCATTGGCATTCGGAGTTTGACTGAATTCGGTAACCCGGTAGGGGCCCCTAGTCCAATCAGTGCTCTACCTCCAAGACTCTTACCTTGAGGCTAGCCCTAAAGCTATTTCGGAGAGAACCAGCTATCTCCAGGTTCGATTGGCATTTCACCCCTACCCACACCTCATCCCCGCACTTTTCAACGTGCGTGGGTTCGGGCCTCCATTCAGTGTTACCTGAACTTCACCCTGGACATGGGTAGATCACCTGGTTTCGGGTCTACGACCACGTACTCATGCGCCCTATTCAGACTCGCTTTCGCTGCGGCTCCGCATCTTCTGCTTAACCTTGCACGGGATCGTAACTCGCCGGTTCATTCTACAAAAGGCACGCCATCACCCGTTAACGGGCTCTGACTACTTGTAGGCACACGGTTTCAGGATCTCTTTCACTCCCCTTCCGGGGTGCTTTTCACCTTTCCCTCACGGTACTGGTTCACTATCGGTCACTAGGGAGTATTTAGCCTTGGGAGATGGTCCTCCCGGATTCCGACGGAATTTCACGTGTTCCGCCGTACTCAGGATCCACTCAGGAGAGAACGAAGTTTTGACTACAGGGCTGTTACCTCCTATGGCGGGCCTTTCCAGACCTCTTCATCTACCTCGTTCTTTTGTAACTCCGTACAGAGTGTCCTACAACCCCAAGAGGCAAGCCTCTTGGTTTGGGCTAATCCCGTTTCGCTCGCCGCTACTCAGGGAATCGCATTTGCTTTCTCTTCCTCCGGGTACTTAGATGTTTCAGTTCCCCGGGTCTGCCTTCTCATATCCTATGAATTCAGATATGGATACCACTCCATTACGAGTGGTGGGTTTCCCCATTCGGAAATCTCCGGATCAAAGCTTGCTTACAGCTCCCCGAAGCATATCGGTGTTCGTCCCGTCCTTCATCGGCTCCTAGTGCCAAGGCATCCACCGTGCGCCCTTTCTAACTTAACCGTTAAAAAGAATCACTATGTGATATCTTGTATTACTAATTGAATGTGATGTCTACTGTTATCTAGTTTTCAAAGAACACGTTTCGAAGGAATGATCCTTCAAAACTAAACAAGACAGGGAACGTTCTGTTTATAAGACCCAAGGTCTTATATTCCGTATAATATCCTTAGAAAGGAGGTGATCCAGCCGCACCTTCCGATACGGCTACCTTGTTACGACTTCACCCCAATCATCTGTCCCACCTTCGGCGGCTGGCTCCTAAAAGGTTACCTCACCGACTTCGGGTGTTACAAACTCTCGTGGTGTGACGGGCGGTGTGTACAAGGCCCGGGAACGTATTCACCGCGGCATGCTGATCCGCGATTACTAGCGATTCCAGCTTCACGCAGTCGAGTTGCAGACTGCGATCCGAACTGAGAACAGATTTGTGGGATTGGCTTAACCTCGCGGTTTCGCTGCCCTTTGTTCTGTCCATTGTAGCACGTGTGTAGCCCAGGTCATAAGGGGCATGATGATTTGACGTCATCCCCACCTTCCTCCGGTTTGTCACCGGCAGTCACCTTAGAGTGCCCAACTGAATGCTGGCAACTAAGATCAAGGGTTGCGCTCGTTGCGGGACTTAACCCAACATCTCACGACACGAGCTGACGACAACCATGCACCACCTGTCACTCTGCCCCCGAAGGGGACGTCCTATCTCTAGGATTGTCAGAGGATGTCAAGACCTGGTAAGGTTCTTCGCGTTGCTTCGAATTAAACCACATGCTCCACCGCTTGTGCGGGCCCCCGTCAATTCCTTTGAGTTTCAGTCTTGCGACCGTACTCCCCAGGCGGAGTGCTTAATGCGTTAGCTGCAGCACTAAGGGGCGGAAACCCCCTAACACTTAGCACTCATCGTTTACGGCGTGGACTACCAGGGTATCTAATCCTGTTCGCTCCCCACGCTTTCGCTCCTCAGCGTCAGTTACAGACCAGAGAGTCGCCTTCGCCACTGGTGTTCCTCCACATCTCTACGCATTTCACCGCTACACGTGGAATTCCACTCTCCTCTTCTGCACTCAAGTTCCCCAGTTTCCAATGACCCTCCCCGGTTGAGCCGGGGGCTTTCACATCAGACTTAAGAAACCGCCTGCGAGCCCTTTACGCCCAATAATTCCGGACAACGCTTGCCACCTACGTATTACCGCGGCTGCTGGCACGTAGTTAGCCGTGGCTTTCTGGTTAGGTACCGTCAAGGTACCGCCCTATTCGAACGGTACTTGTTCTTCCCTAACAACAGAGCTTTACGATCCGAAAACCTTCATCACTCACGCGGCGTTGCTCCGTCAGACTTTCGTCCATTGCGGAAGATTCCCTACTGCTGCCTCCCGTAGGAGTCTGGGCCGTGTCTCAGTCCCAGTGTGGCCGATCACCCTCTCAGGTCGGCTACGCATCGTTGCCTTGGTGAGCCGTTACCTCACCAACTAGCTAATGCGCCGCGGGTCCATCTGTAAGTGGTAGCCGAAGCCACCTTTTATGTTTGAACCATGCGGTTCAAACAACCATCCGGTATTAGCCCCGGTTTCCCGGAGTTATCCCAGTCTTACAGGCAGGTTACCCACGTGTTACTCACCCGTCCGCCGCTAACATCAGGGAGCAAGCTCCCATCTGTCCGCTCGACTTGCATGTATTAGGCACGCCGCCAGCGTTCGTCCTGAGCCAGGATCAAACTCTCCGATAAATGGATCACAGGTTAAGTTCACCGCTTCCTGCGGCGACACCTGTGTGACCTGCGTCGTGCAGGCCCTAGTTTGACTGACTACGCACATCGCTGTGCGATTTATAAAAATGAATTAACAGGTACGTTTTGTCTTGTTTAGTTTTCAAAGATCATTTCGTTACTTCTCAATGAAGCACCTTTACTAATATAACATTCAGCTTCTTTTTTGTCAACAACTTTTTTCAAGTTGTTTTGAAGCATCTAGTTTGTGTCCGCTGTGCATCAGCGACGTTTAATAATATAACACCTCTATTTATTTATTGCAATAGTTTTTTAAAAAAATCTATAAAACAAATAAACTATAATCCTCGCCATGATTTCTAAAGCGTGTGTATCATATAACTTTCTTAAAAGAACATATACATCAGTCATGTGATCTTGTTGTTTTTTTCGTTTTCTTGTATAGTAGAAACGAACTAAATACTGATGACCACAAGGGGAGCATTAAAGCTGAGAGTGAGCGGTTTCGTTCTGACCCTTTGAACCTGTTAGTTAACGCTGGCGTAGGGATGTGGCAAAGTCAAATGAATTGCAGATCGTAAAGCAGTGCGTGGAACTTTTCTCATCCTTCCGCGTGCTGCTTTTTTGTTGTCCTTTTGGTTGTCTGTCAATGGAAGGAGATAGATATGAATCAATCTAAGCAACTGGTTCGCCTTATTGAAATTGCCATTATGACAGCGGCAGCCGTTATTTTAGACATTGTCTCAGGAATGTTTCTTAGCATGCCTCAAGGAGGCTCGGTCTCCATCATGATGATTCCGATCTTTTTAATTTCGTTTCGCTGGGGTGTCAAAGCAGGTCTTACTACAGGTTTGTTGACAGGTCTAGTACAAATAGCAATCGGAAACTTGTTTGCTCAACATCCTGTACAGCTATTGTTAGATTACATTGTCGCTTTCGCAGCAATCGGCATAAGCGGCTGTTTCGCTTCTTCAGTCCGTAAAGCCGCTGTATCAAAAACAAAAGGGAAATTGATTGTTTCAGTGGTCAGCGCAGTTTTTATCGGCAGTTTGCTGCGCTATGCCGCGCATGTCATTTCAGGAGCTGTGTTTTTCGGCAGCTTTGCTCCAAAAGGAACACCGGTATGGATTTATTCTTTAACTTATAATGCGACTTACATGGTACCTTCATTCATTATTTGTGCAATTGTCCTATGTTTATTATTTTTGACAGCACCCCGTCTGCTTAAAAGTGACAAAGCGTAAAAGCAATCCCCCAGCGAATTCCGCTGGGGGATTGTTCGTTATCTGTTAAGAAGTGTTTTTAAAGCTGAAAGATCCGGCCAGCCAAGACCTACTTCTTTCAACCTTACTCCGGCAATTTCAAAGTTGTCCTCCGCTACTCTTTCAGGTGAATAGGCCTGATAAAATATAATCGAGGGATTCTGCTCAATAACCCAAACAAACATACTTGAAAAGCCATGTTGAAGCAAATACTCCGCTCCTTTTGCTAAGAGCGCCCTGCCTGCACCTTGCCGCTGGCGCTCTTCCAGAAGATAAATAGCGTATAACTCGCCGTCATAGCCTTCTTGTTCAGAGCGAATAGGTCCAAATGAAGCAAAGCCGAATACTGAACCCATTTCGTCCTGAGCAACAAATACTCCTTTTAACGAGCGACTTTTCCATTTGTCTTCAAATTCCTTATAGTTCAGGCTGTTTAAATAATCAATCGGGATAGTTTCGTGGTATGTTGTCCTCCAGCTGTCTACATGCACTTTTGCAATGTCCTTTATATCCTCTAACTTCGCTTCACGTACAGTTACCATACGGTTCTGCCCTTTCCTTACTCTGATTTTTGGATCGTTTTGGCTTCTTTGATTTCATTTGTTAATTCATTAATGCTTTGTTTTACGTTTCCTTTTCCTGAAAAGTTCTCAAGCATTTCTTTTACATCAATTCCTGAGGATGCTTTTAAACTTTCTTGCAAACTTGACATTAAGTTCGTCGCATAGCTGGTTACTTTGTTTGCTCCGCTTGATTCACCGCTTCCTCCTGTATCGACAACGGTGATTTTATCAATATTTGAAAGAGGTGCCGCTGCTTGTTTCGCGTATTCCGGAAGCATTTTGACAATCATATCGAAAATCGCCGCCTGCCCGTACTGTTCAAAAGCAGCCGCAATTTTCTCTTTTGCTTCCGCTTCTGCAAGACCTTTCAGGCGGATAACCTCTGCCTCTGTCTCTCCTTTCGCTTTTTCAGCTTCTGCTTTTGCTAGCCCGTCAATTCTTACTTTTTCCGCCTCAGCCTTTGCCATTGCTTCTATACTGTACTTCTTGGCATCGGCTTCCGCGAGCTGTTTGGCTTTCTCAGCTGCTGCGGACTGCTCAACAGAATAACGGTCTGCATCGGCTTTTTTCTTTACCTCTGAGTCGTATTGACGTTCACGGCGAAGAATTTCTTTTTCTTCTAGTTCTATTTGTTTTTGGCGTTCGATAATTTTAACCTGCATTTCCTGCTCTGTGACTTGCTGGCGCGCTCTGGCAGTCTCTAAATCATATGCTTGGTCGGCATTCGCTTTTGCCGTATCTTGTTCTCTGCGGAATTCAGCCATTTTGAGCTGATTGATTTTTTCAGCTTCAGCGATTTCCGTCGCCCGTTCAAGTTCTGATTTTTTTGCGTCTTTATCGGCTTCTGCCCGCTTAATTCGGGTTTCTTTATCAGCCTCTGCTGTTGCGATATCAGCATCGCGTTTTACTTGGGCAATTCTCGGTTTCCCTAATGATTCAAGATAACCGTTTTTATCACGAACATCTTTAATGGTAAACGAGACGATTACAAGCCCCATTTTCGCGAGATCCTGTGAAGCGACACGCTGCACCTCTTGAGAGAATTTTTCTCTGTTTTTATAGATTTCTTCTACTGTCATTGAGCCGAGAATGGAACGAAGGTGGCCTTCTAAAACCTCCCGCGCTTCCTGCTCACGGTCGTCTTTTGATTTCCCTAAAAATTGTTCGGCTGCTGTAGCGATTTCTCCTATAGAACCGCCGATTTTAATAATCGCAGTTCCATCGGCCATTACTGGCACTCCTTGTTCTGTATAGACTTCAGGTGTCGAAACATCGAGTTTGCTTGATAATAGGCTTAGCGGCTCTGCCTGCTGGAAGACGGGAAGGACAAAGGTTCCTCCGCCGCGGACGATTTTAATACGGTTGCCGCCTTCATCGACATGAACATTTTTATTGCCCAGATAGCTCCCCGTTACAATTAACGCTTCATCAGGCCCTGCTGTACGATACTTCGTAATAAACACAGCTATTAGTGCAATTAATAAAAAGAATACAACTCCGATGATCATTATAATCGGCATTGTCATATCAAATTCCTCCTTGTATATTAAATGGGTTCATGCGGAGTAACCGAAAGAACTCCGTTGTTAATATCTACGACTAACACCGTTGTCCCGTAACTGATCTGCTGATTATCAAAACTGACCGCTGACTTTGAAATGGTCCCGCCTATCCCTTCTATGACCACTTCACCAAACCCGTCAACCGGCACAGCTGTAATCACTTTACCGAGTCTTCCTCTGAGATCATCTTCTCTATATGCCAATGATTCTTCTGCAGATGATAATGGTACCAGTACAAAGATGTGAAGCAATACCACCAGCATGATCGAAAGGATGCAAGATAAAAGCGCAATCAGCAAGCTTGACAGAGGCAATACAAGTTCACCTATATATCCGCCCGCTGAAAAACATGTGAAAAATGAGAGCACTAATGTCGGATTAAGAAACGGAATGCCTTCTGACAGTCCTGCAAATACATCTCCGAAAAACAGGAATAATAGCGTAAGGCTGCCCGCAATAATAAGCGTATAAAGATAAATTGTTTGTATAGGTACTCCAAATAACTCCAATTTCCTCATCCTTTCTTCATCAATGCATTGATGAACGGCCGCCGTTACCATTTATACGAGACACCACGGGAAAGGTTTCAAAATTTTAAGACAAATAACCCATTTGAAGTGCTTTATAAATGATAATTGCTTATATATATGGTAATGTCATTTTAGGAGGAGATATGATGAGTATCTTTAATGAAGCCAGATTAGAAACGTGGAACGAATTGAAAGGACTTTCTGACGAAAAGCTGAACCAAAAGCCTTCTGCTGAAGAATGGAGCATACGGGAAGTTCTTGACCATTTGAAAAAAATCGATATGACCGCACAAAAAATGTTGAAGGAACGTGTAAAGGACGCTCCGATTAAAGAAATTGAAGAAAAACCGCTTGAGGTAGCACAGGACAGAAATAATAAACGGAAAGCCCCGAGTCATCTTGAGCCTGCGCATGATTTTATTTCAGGCAGCCAAATGAAACGTGAGCTTGATGTGGTAAGAGAGCAGCTGACTGCTGCGATTGCCTCTCTGAAAGAAGAAGATTTTGAAAGAGTGCTTCCGCATCCTGTGTTTCAAGAGCTGACTGTCAGACAGTGGATCGATTTTATCGGCCATCATGAAAAACGGCACCTCAGCCAAATGAAAGAAATTAAAGAAAAGATAGAAAGGGCCTGATTTCATCAGACCCTTTCTGCTTTTCGTTTGACTTTTCGCTGATAGGAATGAACTTCTATTTCATCACCTGTGTAAACAGCACCAGGTCTTTCCACAATACAGACAATCCCTCTAATGCCCAGTGCGTGGCGGACGAAAGCCGGCGCCAGCTTCGGTTGGTCCGGATAATAAGACTGAATGACTTCTCCCGGCTGGATACACGGATCATTTTCGCCCTCACACAGCAGAGCCGCTCCGCTCGGAAAAATAATCCGGCTTCCTTCTTTTAATGAAGTAAGATCTGGCATACCGCTGACTGCCACATTCGCCCCGAGCCATTCCGGCAAAATCCTCGGCACTCCCATTTTTAAAGCGATTTCGTTGCATTCCTCTATTGAAACAATTGAAATTTGTCTGCGGTTGAAAATTTCAGTCCCTCTTGAAAACATTGGTTCTCTGGCTCCCGCTTTTTTGGTCAGGCCAAAATGCAAGTCGCCAGGGATGCCGCCATAATCAAAATCAAGCTTGTCCATTTGCTTTGTTACGAAGCTTTCTGTATCTGCGATATATAAGCCTTCCGCTTTTGCAGTCATACGCTTCCACATCAGCTGGCACCTTCTTTCTTATCTTAAATTTCCACCTATGCTTCATTATCCCAAAAAATCCCGCTCTGTAAAGGAGCGGGATTTTGATTATACCGTTTTAGGCGTAAGGTTAAAGCAGCGCTTGTAGATCCAGTTGTATGCTTTTTCATTTAAATCTCTAGGGTTTCCGAAGGTTTGCGGATCTTTCATAGCTTCTTTAGACAAGCGTTCGATCATATCAGGTGATACTCCCTGCTCTTCTAAAGTCGGCACTTCTAAATCTTCGACCAGATCATACATCCAATTGACAGATGCTTTCGCAGCTTCTTCTGTTGTCATCTTGCTTGTATCAATACCGAACGCTTTCGCAATACGCGCAAACTTCTCAGGATAGCCCTTCCAGTTGTATTCCATGACAGGGCCCATCATCGCCGCTACACATTGGCCATGAGCGACTGGGATAATACCGCCAAGCGTTTGGCTCATCGCATGAGCCGCGCCCGCTGATTCACTTCCGTAAGAAAGACCGGCAAGCATCGCAGCCTGCGCCATTCCGTACCTTGCTTCCAGATCCTCTCCGTCAGCAAATGCCCTCTTAATGTAATGAGCGGCATACTCAATCGCCATTAAGGCAACCGCATCCGTGATTGGCTGTGCAAATTTCATTGTATAGCACTCAATGGCATGGGCGAGAGCATCAATTCCCGTCATAGCTGTCACATGCGGAGGCATTGAAACATGAAGCTCAGGATCAATGATGGTCAAGTGTGCTGCAATCAGCGGACCGCCCGTGTTGAATTTGAATTCTCTTTCTTCATCTGTGATAACCGCCCATTGGGTTACTTCTGATCCTGTTCCAGCTGTAGTGGGAATTGTCGTCAGCGGAGGAATGCGGTTTTCCAGCGGTTTTTTCCCATCTGCCGCTTCATAATCAAGCACGCTTCCTTCGTGAGTTGCTTCTACTCCGATTGCTTTTGCTGTATCCATGGAGCTTCCGCCTCCGACTGCCACCAAACCATTACAGTTCTCTTTTTTGTAAAGCTCAGATCCTTCATTCACCAGACGGACAGGCGGGTTTGGCTCAACTTTATGAAAGAGCACCACTTCAATGCCTGCTTCTTTAAGTGATTCGATTACAGGATCAGCAACACCGGCTTTATAAATCCCTGGGTCTGTGACAAGGAGCGCTTTTGAAACGCCCAGAGCAGCTACTTCCTCACCCGTATGCTTGATGGCTCCGATTCCATGCTTAATCACAGTCGGAATTTCAAATGTGTGGAATTTCTGCATGCTTTCTACCTTCATATTTAATGTCATCATCAATCTCCCCCTCTTATGAATTAAACCAGTTAACCGCTGCCGGTTTTGTATTGCGGTATACATGTTTGACTTCTGTGTATTCTTCAAGGCCTATTTTTCCAAGCTCGCGTCCGAACCCGGATTGCTTATATCCGCCCCATGGCGCTTGTGCAAAGTACGGATGAAAATCGTTGATCCAAACGGTTCCCATTCTCAAGCGGGCTGCTACCCGTTCGCACTTTTCAATGTCTTTTGACCATACCGCTCCAGCCAAGCCATAGATGGTATCATTCGCAAGCTCGATTACCTCTTCTTCAGAGCTGAAGGTTTCGACTGTCAATACAGGACCGAAAACCTCTTCCTGAACGATTCTCATGTCAGAATTACAGTTTGAGAAAATAGTAGGTTCATAGAAAAAGCCGTTTTGAAGCTCAGGATCTTCCGGGCGTTTGCCTCCTGTCTCCAGCTTCGCGCCTTCCTCTATTCCGATCTCAACATATTTTTCTACCTTTGCCCTGTGCTCCGCCGAAATAAGCGGACCGCTTTCTGTCTCAGCATGAAAACCGTTTCCGAGTTTTATGCGTTTTGCCCGTTTGACCAGCTCCGCCAAAAATTGATCATGAATGGCATCCTCAACAAGCAAGCGGGAACCTGCAGAGCATACTTGGCCGGCGTGGAAAAATACAGCGTTTAAGGCCTGATCAACCGCAACTTCTAAATCCGCGTCCTTGAAAACAATATTTGGGTTTTTCCCGCCAAGTTCAAGGGCGATTTTTTTGACGTTTCCGCTTGCCGCCCGCATGATTTTTTTGCCTGTTTCAATTCCGCCCGTAAATGAAATCAAATCGACATCTTTGTTTACGGCAAGCTCGTCGCCCACTGTGGCTCCCGGTCCAAGAACAAGATTTGCGACACCTTTTGGAACACCGGCTTCTTCCATCAGCTTAAAGACTTTGATTGTCGTCAGCGGCGTAATCTCACTCGGCTTCATGACGATTGTGTTTCCTGCAGCCAGTGCAGGGGCGATTTTCCAGCTCGCTTGAAGGAGCGGATAATTCCATGGAGTAATCTGGCCGCAAACCCCGATTGGCTCCCTAATAATTTTGCTTTCTGAATCAGGAATCGGAGATGAAATGATCTCTCCGCCATCTTTGTCTGCCAAGCCGGCGTAATATTGAAAAACATTGGCGATATCGTCCATATCGGCCTTGCTTTCTTCGAGTGTTTTTCCTGTATCAAGAGATTCAAGCTCAGCCAGCTCCTCAAGATCGCGTCTGATTAATTCCGCAATTTTCAGAACAATTTTTCCGCGTTCTAGCCCGGATAGCGATGACCATTCTCCTTTGTCAAATGCTCTGCGTGCGGCTGCGATTGCTTTGATGGCGTCCTCTCGCCCTCCCTCGCTTACAGTTGCAATTTCTTCTTGATTAAATGGGTTGATAATACTGCGGATCTGTTCTTTTTCGGCACTGATCCATTCTCCGTCAATGAATAATGTTTGACTCATATAAGCCTCCTTGACGTAAATAAAGTTTGTTAAATAAAAATTTAATGTTTTTAACAACCTTAATCTAACATATGGTTTTTAAACTGTCAAAGTCCCATTTTGATTTTTCTTTTTGACTTTTCCTCATGTTTCGTTAAGATAAAGAGCATAAAGAAATAACTTAACGAATTTAATTTTCTAAAGGAAAAGAGGGTCAGTATGGATGAAAATCCAGAATTTGCAGCTATAGAACAGGCTCGGGATCTTGTTATTGACTCCATTGCTGAAACGATGGATCTTTACGGAATTACCCGCAGTGTCGGGATTTTATATGGGACGATGTATATGAGGGATGAGATGACGCTTGACGAAATGCGGGAGGAGTTGCAAATGAGCAAACCAAGCATGAGCACTGGCGTCAAAAAGCTTCAAGACTTAAATGTAGTGAAAAAAACATTTCACCGGGGCATCCGCAAGCATACATTTGTGGCTGAGAAGGATTTCTTTAAATTTTTCACAAATTTCTTTCCACCTAAATGGGAGCGGGAGGTTCAAGTGAATGTAACAGCGATCGAGGAAGCACAAGCTGATTTACAAAAGGTTTTAAGCAAGGAAGATCTCGATGAGGATATCAAAAATGAAGCACTGCAGTTATATGATCAGCTGGAAAGCTCTAAAGCTTACTATGACTGGCTGAAACGGCTTGCTGAATCGGTGCAGACCGGAGAAATTTTTAAATTTATACCGATCGAAACAAAGTAAAGCAGAAAACGCCTGGGAAACCAGGCGTTTTTTTGATGTAACTACTACAAATTTGAAAAATACGGGAAAAACACCCCATTTACTTCCAAAATATTTGATGGTAATTTTATGTAGGTAAAATTTGTATTTGGCCTTTCAGAGGAGGTGAAAAGCGGGCAGGCCTGTTTAATTTATCATTTTTTAGGGGGAATTTTGTTATGAAACGCAAATTATTATCTTCTTTGGCAATTAGTGCATTAAGTCTCGGGTTACTCGTTTCTGCACCTACAGCTTCTTTCGCGGCTGAATCTACATCAACTAAAGCTCATACTGAATCCACTATGAGAACACAGTCTACAGCTTCATTGTTCGCAACAATCACTGGCGCCAGCAAAACGGAATGGTCTTTCTCAGATATCGAATTGACTTACCGTCCAAACACGCTTCTCAGCCTTGGCGTTATGGAGTTTACATTGCCAAGCGGATTTACTGCAAACACGAAAGACACATTGAACGGAAATGCCTTGCGTACAACACAGATCCTCAATAACGGGAAAACAGTAAGAGTTCCTTTGGCACTTGATTTGTTAGGAGCTGGCGAATTCAAATTAAAACTGAATAACAAAACACTTCCTGCCGCTGGTACATATACTTTCCGTGCGGAGAATAAATCATTAAGCATCGGAAATAAATTTTACGCAGAAGCCAGCATTGACGTGGCTAAGCGCAGCACTCCTCCGACTCAGCCTTGCGGTTGCAACTAATGTAAAAGACCGGTTAACGCCGGTCTTTTTTGCGTTTTACCCTCCCCTTTTTCTCTAATCCCCGTTATCTTTTTTCTGGTTTAAAATTTAAATTGACAAACACTAGAAACAGGAGTAAATTCTTGAGTGTTCAATTTCATACAGTCTCTTTTACCGCTTAATCAAACACGAACGGGGGAACCAACGATTGGCTGTTTTATTAACAGCCTTGGGGTGAATCTTACTAAGTAAGAGGGGGTACTCTGAATCCCTAATCCGACAGCTAACCTCGTAGGCGTATACAGAGAGGAGGTCTATTATCGGCCATTCTTTGCAATGGTCTTTTTTGTTTCAAAAACGTTAATTCACTAAGGGAGATATGAACATTGGGAAGAATTAAAAATAAGCAATTTGCCGTGATCGGGCTGGGCCGGTTTGGCGGCAGCATTTGTAAAGAACTTCATAGAATGGGGCATGAGGTCCTTGCGGTTGATATCAACGAAGAAAAGGTCAATGCATATGCTTCTTACGCCACTCATGCGGTAATTGCCAACGCCACCGAAGAAAACGAATTGCTTTCATTAGGAATACGCAATTTTGAATATGTGATTGTTGCCATCGGAGCAAATATTCAAGCGAGTACGCTGACCACCCTATTATTAAAGGAGCTTGATATTCCAAATATTTGGGTGAAGGCTCAAAACTATTATCATCACAAGGTGCTTGAAAAAATCGGCGCTGACCGGATTATTCATCCTGAAAAAGATATGGGGGTTAAAATCGCACAAAGCCTTTCAGACGAAAATGTTTTGAATTACATTGATCTATCTGATGAATACAGTATTGTCGAGCTGTTGGCTACGCGCAAGCTTGATTCAAAATCGATTATTGACCTGAATGTAAGAGCAAAGTACGGCTGCACGATCCTGGCCATCAAACATCATGGAGATATCTGTCTTTCCCCCGCGCCTGAAGACATCATTCACGAGCAAGATTGCCTGGTGATCATGGGCCACAAAAAGGATATTAAACGTTTTGAAAACGAAGGGATGTAGACAAAGGTGACACTTCAAAAGGATAAAGTGATCAAATGGGTTCGGTTTACACCGCCTCAAGTGCTTGCCATTGGTTTTTTCCTTACCATTATCATCGGGGCTGTCCTATTAATGCTTCCGATTTCCACTACGAAGCCATTGTCATGGATAGATGCCCTTTTTACTGCGGCTTCCGCTACAACTGTTACAGGGCTTGCTGTTGTCGATACCGGTACTCAATTTACGGTATTCGGGCAAACAGTTATTATGGGGCTGATTCAGATTGGCGGGCTTGGATTTATGACATTTGCGGTCTTGATCGTCATGATATTAGGAAAAAAAATCGGCTTAAAAGAACGAATGCTCGTCCAGGAAGCCTTAAACCAGCCGACAATCGGCGGTGTCATTGGCCTTGTCAAAGTCCTGTTTCTGTTTTCGATCAGTATTGAATTGATAGCAGCACTCATTTTATCCATCCGGCTTGTACCTCAATACGGCTGGTCATCCGGCTTGTTTGCAAGTTTGTTTCACGCAATATCTGCTTTTAACAATGCCGGGTTTTCGTTGTGGCCTGATAATTTGATGAGCTACGTTGGCGACCCTACAGTAAACCTCGTGATTTCTTTCTTATTTATTACAGGAGGGATCGGATTTACAGTTCTGTTTGATGTGATGAAAAATCGGCGTTTTAAAGCTTTTTCTTTACATACAAAGCTCATGCTTACAGGAACGCTGATGTTGAATGCGATTGCAATGCTTACGGTCTTTATTTTAGAATACAGCAACCCCGGCACGCTCGGCCACCTGCATATAGTGGATAAACTGTGGGCGTCCTATTTTCAGGCAGTGACGCCGAGAACCGCAGGGTTCAATTCTCTAGATTTCGGCAGCATGAGAGAAGGAACAATTGTATTTACTTTATTATTGATGTTTATCGGAGCAGGAAGCGCATCAACGGCGAGCGGCATTAAGCTGACTACGTTCATCGTGATTTTAACATCTGTTATTGCTTACTTGAGAGGTAAAAAAGAAACGGTTATTTTCCGCCGTTCCATCAAATATCCGATTATCATTAAAGCTTTAGCTGTGAGCGTCACCAGTTTGTTCATCGTGTTTTTAGGGATTTTCGCCCTGACGATCACAGAACAAGCGCCATTTCTTCAAATTGTGTTTGAAACCTTTTCCGCATTCGGAACTGTCGGCCTTACGATGGGGCTTACTCCTGAACTGACAACAGCTGGCAAGTGTATCATCATTGTCATCATGTTTATCGGAAGAATTGGTCCTTTAACGTTCGTGTTTTCATTCGCAAAAACAGAGCAATCAAATATCCGTTATCCTGATGGCGAAGTGTTTACAGGGTGATATCAAAAAAATCCGGCGTGCAGTCGCCGGATTTTTTATGATTCGATATGAGATTGATTTTGTCTTTTTTCCTGTTCCGCGATGATTTCATTATCCTCCGCGTTATCACGGGTTACTTTTTGTGTAAGAATCGCACCAACTGCTACAAGTATCATAACAGCGATGTAATAACCTTTTTCATTGAGTTCCAGGTTATCAGCATTATAGAGTCCGATACTAAACAAAAATACTCCCGCAAAAAAAGTAAAATAAGCTAATACTGTAAAGGCAACCGTGTTTCTGCGTCTATATTTCTGCACCTTTGTTCCCTCCCGAAAGCATAGTTAAAAAGTGATAACTTCCGTGGAATATTATACCTCAAATTCCCCGGAATGGAACAAAGAATTAAAAATACCAGTAAAAAGGGCTTAGGTTGCCTCCTTTATTTCAACAGCTGAATCATCAATCCAGCCAATAAGTTTATCATTGATTTGGAATTGGTACCATACAGACTGGCCTTTCTGTTTTTTAGACACAACCTTTATGTCTTTGCCGACGTAAGATTGGGCAGAGGTAAGCCTTATGGAGCGATCATCAGTAGAAGGCTTGGACCATACGTCTTGAACGGCACTGTCTTTAATAGAGGCGTTTAAATCCACAGATTTGAGGGATGGATTTACCTCATCGTACTCATCTAAATCGTATTTTTCCACAATAGCACTGATTTTGTCAGCGTAGTCAGGGTCTGTAGCATATCCTGATGTTTGCAGGGCGGTTGCCGCTTCCTTATAATTCCCTGCCTCAAGCACCGGTTTATACTTCTTTTTATTCCACGATGTGCCACGGACGAACAATTGGGCGTGATCATCCATAGATTCAAAAAACGTGCTGTATTTTCGAAACTTCGCGCGAATGGTTTTTCTTTTACCTTTTTCAACTTCGTCCGTTTCCATCGTGACATGATGGCCTTTATAATTCCCTTTTACGCCAAAAAGGTTGTTGGCCTTAGCAGCCAGTTCACTGTTCCCCCAGTCCGATTCGAGAATGGCCTGAGCAATTGTGATGCTGGGGAGAACATGGTATTTTTCATACAAAATTTGGGCATGTCCGGACAGACTGTCTATAAATACTTGCTGTTCATCGATTTCTTCAGTTTCTTTGGATGTTTCAATCGGTTTTGATAAAGTTGTCGCTAAAACAAACAGAGCTAGCGGAATCGATACAATGAAAAATAGTGAAATCAAGAGTTTACGTTTTTTAAGTTTTTTACGGGCCATGAAAACCTTCCTTCGAATTAAAAGATTACGAATGTAAAAGAATCTACCTTTTAGAATTTTACTTGCACTTCTAATATTTTTCAATTCTTTAGGGATAAAGTTGGGAAAAGATTGCAAAATAAAAACCTTTTCGCTCAATGAAAAGGTTTTTACCATGTTTCTATTTTTGTAAATTTCTGAGTGCATTACGATATTCCGTATCATTTATTACTTTATATGATTTGACAGTTGCCTTCGACAAACCTTCTGCTGAAACGGCCGGTTTTTCCGGAGCTGTTTTCGCTTTATCATGTGGTTTATGTGCCAGCTTGTGCCCCATTCCAGTGGCATTCATACAAAATGACAGGCAGACGAGCAGCACGCTAAGGATAAAAGAAATGAAGAAGAGATCATGATAAGCAGTCATCATAGAATCCTGTACCGAACCGCTTTGTCTGGCAGCATCTTTTTTCGTGAAAAAGCCGATGAGAATAGGAACTCCCATATAGACAAACAATCTTAAAAACTGAACAGCTGTCATTCTCTTGACCAAATCAGGCAGCGGGCCTCCCATGGCAGCTCCCATCAGCCCTGCGGCGACTGTCAGGCCTGTTCCCGCTGCAAGCATGATAAACAGTGCCGCGAACATATAAAGAGATGATCGATCCTGCATATGCAGCCATTGAAAATTCACAAAGACGAGAATGAGTCCGCCGATAATACCGAGCATCCCTGGTCCGACTTTATCGTATAACAGAGCGCTTAAAATGGCCGCGATCGCCACTCCGATTAAAAGAGTCAAGTTTAAAAATATGAGATGCTCCTGAGAAATATCATACATTTGACGGAGCAAGCCTTGAAAAGCAGACAGGCTGACAGCTACCGTTATCGTCCCTGCAGCTATGATCAATAAGCCAAGCACCGGTTTTGGCAGCAGCATCAGTTTAATAGATATGAATGGGTTTTTCACTTTATATTCCACAATCAATAGACCAATGAGCAAACATAACGTCACCCCGAAACCAATCCATACATAACCCGATGACAGCCCCCATTTTTGCAGAAAAATGAATGAAACCGCTGAGGCTGCGGCAAGGAAAACAGATAAAAGAATTCCCGCACGATCAAGCGGCTGTTCTTGATCCGACGCTCCGTGATGCTCGTCATGAAGAAAGAAATAGCTCACCGCGACACCGATCAGGGACAAGGTGCCAAAGATGAAAAACAGCCATCTCCAATGCCCGCAGCTTGTTGCAATGGTTCCCAGGATTGTACCGATGATAACAGAACCATAGAATCCCCCGATCAGCACAAGCAGTGCATAGTTCCTGCGTTCAATCGGGAATGACAGTACAAGCATTGGAATCATAATCATCAGCATGACGCCTGTTGCCGCCCCCTGTAAAAAGCGCCCTGCCGCCATCCATGCAATATCGCCTGAACATGCGATGAGCAGTGAGCCTAGTATAAAGACAGGTAATGAAGCCAGATAGACGGGACGAGCACCGAATTTTTTCCTCAGCAGCGGTCCTGCCGGAACTAACAAGGCAAAGGCCATATTGCCGATCAATATCGGATTTACTGATGTAAAGACACTTGTTCCAACCGTTTTCTGAACAAGGCCTTGAACTGACGACAATGCCGTGTTAGACATCAATCCCGGCCCGACCGCTAAGACGGCGAGCAAAGAAATCACCCAATAGTGTTTTGTCTTCATGTTGTCATCCCTTCCTATATGAATACATGCGAAACACATCATTTTTTGAAAACAAAAGAAGCTAATAGATTTTGCATACCATTAGCTTTCATTCTAATATTCTCCCTTTCAGGGGAAATGATATTATTTTATTATAATTATGTGAATGAATGAGCATATAATCAAATATTATTTCAAATCGATTGTGTTTTGTCAATGGAGTAAATTTCAAGCACAACATAGAAAGCTTGAAAGCTTTTCCCCGATATTGTGTCTAGAACTGCACTTATGAATCCCTGCTCGTTCCCTCAAGCGAATTAAAGCAGGCCGTTTTAATCCTTTCAATCCACTATTCCAACTAATAAACTCAAATAAGTTGGTGATAAGACAACATTTTACCCCCACATTTTTTTGTGTTCACTGGGCGTTTGCCGCCTCTAAATTGTATATGGGTAAATACCATGAATTAACCTATGAAATACCAATGTAAGGAAATTCTAAATATTCCGGGAGGCAAAAACGAATGGAACTGTATGAGTGTATCCAAGACATTTTTGGCGGCTTGAAAAATCCATCGGTTAAAGATTTAGCAACGTCTTTAAAACAAATTCCAAACGCAGCAAAATTGAGTCAACCGTATATTAAGGAACCAGACCAGTACGCTTACGGCCGAAATGCCATCTATCGAAATAATGAATTAGAAATTATCGTGATTAACATTCCGCCAAACAAGGAGACAACAGTACACGATCATGGTCAATCCATTGGTTGTGCAATGGTGTTAGAAGGAAAGCTTCTTAATTCTATTTATCGCTCAGCCGGCGAACACGCAGAACTCTCCAATTCATACTTTGTCCACGAAGGAGAATGCCTTATTTCAACCAAAGGTTTAATTCACAAAATGTCCAATCCAACATCCGAACGAATGGTGTCTCTTCATGTCTACTCCCCTCCTTTGGAAGACATGACGGTCTTTGAGGAACAAAAGGAGGTATTGGAAAATTCATGATTGACAGATAAACTGCTCACTTTGACTTCACTCAACTGGAGGATTCAGAGAATGAAACCTTTTCCTCAAAACAAAAAAACCCTTATCGAATAAGGGTTTAAAGGTATGGAGCCAAGGGGGCTCGAACCCCTGACCTCTACGCTGCCAGCGTAGCGCTCTCCCAGCTGAGCTATGGCCCCGTATGTAACGTCATGTTTATTATAGATGATTTTATTTTGAAAAACAAGCTGTTTCCTCTTGAATTGACAGAAAAAATAAGGCTCGGAAAAGAGCCTTATTTTTCGACTTACATCATGATCAAAAGTAAAATCACACCGAGAATAATTCGATAGATTGCAAATGGGACAAGTTTGATTTTGTTAATCAGCCTTAAGAAGAAACGGACGACAAACAGTGCGACCACAAAGGCACAGATAAAGCCGACGATGAAAAATGGCATCAGATCCGAACTTAAGCTGTCCCAATGCTTCACGAGGCTTAGAAAGCTGGCTCCCATCATGATCGGCATCGCCATAATAAACGTAAAGTCGGCTGCAGCTCGGTGGTTTAATCCGAGAATAACACCGCCGGAAATGGTTGAACCCGAACGCGAGAAACCCGGCCAAAGGGCAAGACATTGGAATAAGCCGACGGCTATCGCCTGTTTATAGGAAATGCGGTCGAGTGTGTCTGTCGCTGTTTTCCGTTTATTGACCCAGTCAGCAAAAAGCATCAGGATTGCCCCGGCAATTAAACCGATGGCCACAGTTTTAACGGAAAATAAATATTCATCAATGTAATCTTCAAACAAAAAGCCGAGAACAGCTGCAGGCACGAGTCCGACGGCAATTTGGGCAATGCTTAATTTATGTCCCTGCTCCTGGTCGCTTGTAATATTTTTTTTCAAGCCCAGTAAATTTAAAATTCGGTCTTTAAACACGATAGCTACTGCTAAAATGGAGCCTAGCTGAATAACCACCTTGAATGAGTTAGCAGCTTCTTCTGACATCAGATTACTTGATTTAAGCCAGATGTCGTCTACTATGATCATATGTCCTGTCGAAGAAACCGGCGCGTACTCTGTTAATCCTTCTACGATTCCTAAAATGGCGGCTACAAACAATTCCCATAGAGTCATGATTTTGATTCTCCCCATTAGACATTTATTTTTTTACATAACGGGAGCTTTCCATAAATGGAAAGCCCGTCTTATATAACTATAAACGAAAATCACACTTTATGACCCGACGTATTTTCATTTTTTTCTTCATCGTATAAATGTGACTGCATTTTAAACCAGTCAAATAAATGTGTCGTAATGACTTTGGCAACTGCATAGCCAGGAATGGCAAGAATGATTCCAACAACACCAAACAGCTTGCCGGCTGTTAACAGCAGAAAAATAATCGTAATCGGATGGATGTGAAGGTTTTTTCCCATAATTTGCGGAGAGATCAGCTTCCCTTCAATCAGCTGAACAATCGTCCAAACGATCACCAGCTTAAGCAGCATGAGCGGCGATGTCACTATGGCAATGATAATCGCAGGCGTAATGGCAATCGTTGGCCCTAAATATGGAACGATGCTTGTGCAAGCCGCAATGACTGCAAGCAATGAAGCATAATCCAGCCCGATAATCAAATAACCGATAAACAGCAAAAACCCGATACAGAAGCTGACAATGATCTGGCCTCTGATATAAGAGCTTAACCGATGATTCATTTCGCTTAAGACTGTATATGTCTGTTCTTTCAATCGAGTCGGCACAAACTTCAGTATGTAGACCGGTAATTTTCTTCCGTCTTTTAGCAAATAAAATAGAATAAACGGAACCGTGACGATCGAAATGATAATCTCAGTCAGTGCGCCGATAAAATTCCCAACACCGGTAAAGGTGCTGTTCACGATCGTCGCTGCCTGATCCGAAACCTTTGTAGCAAGATCAGATATATTAATGTTCATCGTTTGCTGGGCCTGATTGACGAAGTTGCTGCCAATCAGCTGTTTCGTCTGATTTTCTACGACGTCCACATATCTCGGGATATTGTCAATCAAACTCATAATTTGTTCTTTTAAGAAGGGAATGATCGACACGATCGTGATCGTGATCAGCCCGATAACCAATAGATATAGCAGCAATATAGAATAGATTCTTCTTATTCTTCTTCTCTCCAGAAAATCGACGACTGGGTTTAACAGATAAAAAACAATGCCTGTCAAAATAATCGGAAGTGATATCGTTTTGAGCAGAACAATAATCGGGGTGAAAATAAATGATGTTTTTGTAAATACTAGAATATTTAAACCAATCAGCAGCAGCACAAGCAAAAATAAAACAAACTTATTATCCAAGAAGAATCGCTTGAATCTGCCGCTCCATGTTTGCAACGTCTCCACTATCGTTCCTCCGTCATACATAGTTTAATTAAATTGTACACTATCGTCCCTATAATGAAAAATAAAAACCGTTAATTGCTGGAAAAGCTTTCTCGGTTTTAACATTCTATTTATATCTATCATGTGATTTTGTTCTTTTTAAGCTATAATTTAGCTATATCATGCAAAAGGAGCGATACGAGTGATACGTTTTGCAATAATAGGAACCAACTGGATTACAGACCGCTTTCTTGAGTCAGCAGCGGATATCGAAGATTTTCAGCTGACTGCTGTTTATTCAAGATCGGCTGAACGCGCTGGCGAGTTTGCTGCTAAACACAACGCTGCGCATGCCTTCTCAGACCTTCAGGAAATGGCGGCGAGCGATTGCTTTGATGCCGTATACATAGCGAGCCCGAACGCTCTTCACAAGGAACAAGCCGTTCTCTTTATGAACCATGGCAAGCATGTGCTTTGTGAGAAGCCGTTTGCTTCGAATACAAAAGAAACAGAAGAGATGATCTCAGCGGCTAAGGCAAACGGTGTTGTTCTCATGGAAGCAATGAAGACCACTTTCCTGCCGAATTTCAAAGAGCTGAAAAAACACCTGCATAAAATCGGCACTGTCCGCAGATTTACCGCAAGCTACTGCCAGTATTCCTCACGATATGACGCGTTCAGAAGCGGAACTGTTTTGAATGCGTTTCAGCCTGAGCTTTCCAATGGGTCATTAATGGATATTGGCGTCTATTGTATTTATCCGGCTGTTGTGTTGTTTGGCGAGCCAAAGGATGTAAAAGCAAACGGATATGCTTTATCTTCCGGAGTGGACGGAGAAGGAACTGTCATTCTGTCTTACGACGGGTTCGAAGCCGTTCTGATGCATTCCAAAATCTCTACTTCCTATGCCCCGGCGGAAATCCAGGGTGAAGACGGGACGATTGTAATCGATACGATTCACCGGCCTGAACGTGTTGAAATCCGCTACCGGGACGGCCGCCTTGAAAACATCGCGATCCCTGATCCTAAACCGGCGATGTTCTATGAAGCAGAAGAATTTGTCACGCTCATAAAAGAGAATAAGCTGGAATCTGAAGAAAATACATTTGAACGGTCTTTGACCACCGCAAAAATTATGGAAGAAGCAAGAAAGCAAATGGGGATTGTATACCCTGCTGATCAAGCTTAAAAAAATCCGCCCGCGTGCAAATGCCGCGGCGGATTTTTTATTAGACAATCGGAGAAGATGCCTTCCTTTTTAAAAGCACCTGTTGCTCATATTCTTTGATGTCATGAAGCCATGCCTCTTTTACCGGAACGCCCATTTGCTCACAGTAGGAATCCCAGATGGCTCCGAAAGGATATGTTTTGAATTCCTCCATCAGGGCCAGCCTTTCTGTATAGCGGCCCTCTTCCTGCAATTGTTTTAAATATCCGTTCGGGAGAAGCAAGGCATACAATAAAGCTTTGATCATATTTCTCGTTCCGATGGTCCAGGCGGCTACACGGTTAATGCTGGCATCGAAAAAATCCAGACCGATGGCGACCTTCTCAAGAGCATGATTTCGTACAATTTCAAGAGCGATTTCTCTCAATTCATCATCCAAAACCACTACATGGTCGCTATCCCAACGAACAGGCCGCGATACGTGCAAGGCAAGCTTGTCTGTGTAAAGCAGCATGGACGAGATTTTGTTCGATACCGTCTCAGTCGGATGGAAATGGCCTGTATCAAGTAAACAAAGCTTATGATTCGTCAAAGCATAAGCTAAATAAAATTCATGAGATCCGACAACATATGATTCGGAGCCAAGCCCGAACAGCTTGCTCTCGATTGAATCAAGATTATGTTGTTCACTGATCTCCTCTGCGAAGATCCGATCCAGTGATTCTTTTAGTCTTTTACGCGGTGTCAGCCTATCACTCGGGATATCCTTATAGCCGTCGGGAATCCAAATATTCGTCAAGCAAGGTGTTCCTAATTCTTTCCCGAAGTATTCCCCGATACGGCGGCAAGCGATGCAATGCCTGATCCAAAATTCTCTGATGTCCGGATTAGGGTGTGAAAGGGTGAGTCCGTCAGCCGCTTTCTCATGCGAAAACAAGGTTGGATTAAAATCTAAACCGAGACCAAGGTTTTTTGCCCATTTCACCCAGTTTTCAAAATGCTGCGGCTTCAATTCGTCACGTTCTACCGCTTCCCTGTTTGTTTCTGCGTATATCGCATGCAGGTTTACGCGGTGCTTTCCAGGAATGAGAGAAAGAGTCTTCTCCAAATCTCTTCTTAATTCTTCAGGAGTTTGCGCTTTTCCGGGATAATTGCCGGTCACGTCAATTCCGCCTGAAAGCTCGCCCTTATTTACTTCAAAGCCTTCAATGTCGTCACCCTGCCAGCAGTGGATCGAAATGGGCACTTGCTCTAATTGCCGAAGCGCCTCTTCAACATCAATTCCCCATTTTTCATATGCCTGTTTTGCACTGTCATAATTGGCTTTTATGGTCATACGGCTCTCTCCCTTTATCAGTTTTTCAATCCAAATAAAAAACTTCCTTTAGATCTATCGCAACAGGACTGAAATCCGAATTTGTTTTCATTAGTGGCGCCATCGATTTCCACCATCTTTGGCAAACTTCCGTGTCCGCCATCTTTCTCCATTTCTCTTCATCCTCTATTTCTAAATATGCAAAAAGCCGGCCTGTTTCCTCATCTAGAAAAATGGAATAATGGTGTGCTCCATGAGCTTTGAGTGCTTCTGCCATCTCAGGCCAAATGTCATCATGCCGCTGTTTGTATTCTTCGTACTTGTCTTGATGGACAAACATGATACTGGCTTTTCTTTTCAAACCTTTTCACCTCTCCATCATTTAGATAGCGCTTTCAAAACGGTTTGCTGAAAGGACTGAATGATCGTGCTTCTGTCAATGTCTTTGGGTGTAAACACTTTGATCGGAAAGGAATTTCTGACGACTTGCCGGGCTTCTTTTATGTCTTTGACTTCTTTGGCAGCAATCATTTGCATCAAAAGATTTCCTGTGGCAGTTGCCTCTATCGGCCCTGCATATACCGCTTTTCCACTCATGTCTGCCGTTAATTGATTTAAGAAATCATTCCGGGCTCCGCCGCCGATGATATGAAATTGCTCGATCGGTTTTTCTGTGATTGTTTCGAGCTCTTTGATGGCTATCGCATAGATGATGGCTAAATTGCTGTAGATGCAGCAGGCAAGTTCGCCTGCAGTACGGGGAATCTTTTGGCGGGTTTGTCTGCAATAATGTTGTATTTCCTTTATCATGTTTTCTGGATTCAGGAAACGTTTATCATTTAAGTTTATAAATTGCTGGAATGGTTCTGTTTTTTTGGCTTCTTCTGCAAGCTGCTGAAAAGAATAATCTGCTTGTAGCTGCTGTTTGACTTCTTGTATCACCCACATGCCGATAATGTTTTTGAGAAAGCGAATGGTGTTGTTTGCGCCGCGTTCATTTGTATAGTTGTTTTCTAAAGCAAGATCAGTTATTATCGGTGTTTTGTTTTCAACCCCGATTAACGACCATGTTCCGCTGCTGATATACGCCCAGCCATCATTTACGCCTGGCGCCGCAATGACGGCCGAGGCCGTATCATGTGTTGCGACTGTCATCACCTTGCACACCGGGAGATCATAATCCGGGAACCACTCATTTCTTAGCTTCCCAAGTTCACACCCCGGTTCAGTGAGCGGCGCAAATTGCTGTTCCAGAACAGACACGGCTTCAAGCAATTCAGGATCAAGATTTCCCGTTGAGACGTTTAAAAGCTGTGTTGTGGACGCGTTTGTGATTTCCGTTACAGCTTTTCCGGTTAAACAATAGCCTAAATAATCAGGAATCATCATAATTTTGTCTGTCTTTTTCAGCAGCTCACGGTCTTCTTCAAACAATTGATAGATCGTGTTGAAAGGCTGAAATTGTATTCCTGTTTTTTGATAAATTGCGGCTTTTGAGAGGGTATGTTCCAGTTTGTCTATTGTGTGATCTGTTCTTCTATCACGGTAGGAGATTGCTTCCCGCAACCGATCGCCTTTTTCGTCCAGTAAGACATAATCAACTGCCCAAGTATCAATGCCTACGGTGCAGTGTTCATACCCAAGCGTCTTTACTTTTTGCAGTCCTTGCAGGATTTGTTTTAGCAAATGATCAATATCCCATAAGCACTGCCCGTCTCTTTGACTGAAACCGTTAGCGAACCTGTGAATCTCTTGTATGTCAAGCTTCCCTTCATTCAGTTCACCTACCATGATTCTCCCGCTTGATGCGCCTACATCAATGGCAGTATAAATCATCCTTTCACCCTCTCTTCGAAAGAGGAACAGCTGTCACCTTCACCTTTTTGTCCTCAAGAGCTTTTACCGATGCCGGATCAAGTCCAGAATCCGTAATAAGGCGGCTGACATCTTGCAGCGAGGCGATATGTGAAAACTCGCGGTTCCCCCATTTGCTTGAATCGGCCATCAAAATGGTCTGGTCCGACCTTTCGATCATCCGTTTTTTGAGCAGCGCCTGCCACTCATTTGAATCACTCATCCCGTTGTGTACGTCAAATCCCTTACATGACAGAAAGGTTTTATTGACATGATAGGTCTCAAGTGAACGCTCTGCTAACGGGCCGGCAAATGATAATGATTTTTCCAGCAAAATGCCTCCTGTTGAAATGACTGATATGTTTTCTGTATTACTGAGTTCAATAGCTGCTTTCATTGAGTTTGTAATCACGGTGAGCTCAATGTCAGGGAGTATTTTCGCCATGTACCAGGCAGTTGTGCTTGCATCGAGAATAATTCGGTCTCCGCTTTTTACATATTTGGCCGCTTCGTGAGCGATGGCTTTTTTTTCGATGACATTCGTGATTTCCCGTTCAGAAAAATGAATTTCTGATTCCTTCTGCTGAATACTGACCGCTCCTCCGTGGCTCCGGCTCAGTTTATGTTCTTTTTCAAGCTTTTCAAGATCACGCCGAATGGTTTCCTCTGTGACTGAAAATATGTCACTTAATTCGGAAACGCGGATGCTTGAACGCATATTTACTATTTCCACTATTTTTTGCTGCCGTTCTGCTACTAGCATCGGTAACGCCCTTCCTCATATCGTAGTCCGTCTTATATTTTTATCATAGCATATTTCTAACGCGTAAAAGCAGCAGGGACGCCGCCGTCTACCGTGATCATGCACCCCGTTGTTTTTTCGGCTTTGGAAGAAGCGAAGAATGCAATGGCTTCGGCAATATCCTCCGGATAAATATTGACGAGCAATGCTGTCCGTTTCCGGTAATGTTCCTCCAGCTGATCCGGTTCAATCCCGTACGCCGCGGCTCGTTCCTCCCGCCAGCTTGAACCCCAGATTGCCGATCCTTGAAGAACTGCATCAGGCAAAACGGAGTTGACCCTAATGCCGAATTCTCCGCCTTCTGCTGCGATGCATCTTGCTAAATGGGTTTCAAGCGCCTTAACAGAGCTGTAGGCAGAGGCGTTTTTTCCCGCATAAACCGAATTTTTCGATCCGACAAATACCATGCTTCCGCCTCTATTTTGATGTTTCATCTGTTTAAACGCTTCACGGGCTACAAGGAAATAGCCTGTTCCTAAAACATTCATATTAAGATTCCATTCTTTTAGACTTGTTTCGTCAAATGGGCTTGATGTGGCCAGCCCGGCATTATTGACGACGATATCAATGCCGCCGTAAGCAAGCGCCGCTCGTTCAAAAGCTGACTGTACGTCTTCCTCCTTTGTCACATCCATTTTGACAGCCATTGCCCGTCCTTTTCCGTATGCATCGTTTATTTCCCCGGCAATTTTCTGTGCGCCTTCTATATTCAGATCAGCTACGATCACGTGCCCTCCCTCAGCTGCAAATCGGCGGCATGCCGCACTGCCGATTCCGCCGGCTCCTCCAGTTATCAGCGCTACTTTCCGGGAAAATTCTGCTTCCGGCGGGGCCAGCGTGAGTTTATATAGTTCGAGCGGCCAATATTCGACATGGTAGGATTCATTTTCATGTAAAGAAACAAATTGCCCCAGAGCGGTTGCTCCTTTCATTACGGCGATGGCCCTCCGATATAAAGCCCCGCTTACTTTAGACATCGTATAACTTTTTCCTGTATTCACCATTCCGATTCCAGGAATCAATATCACCCGCGGGGCGGATTCAAAGATTTGATCCCCGTCCTGCTGATTGCGTGTAAAGTAAGCCTGATACTCTGATGTAAAGGTCTCGACTCCTGACTTGATCAGATCCGCAAGCTTGTGCACATCTTGAGTTTCCGGATTCCAATCAATGTACAGCGGAACCCGTTTTGTGTGAACAAGGTGATCCGGGCATGCCGCACCGATTTGCGAAAGTGCTGGCGCTTGGACACTGTTTACAAATTCCAAGACATCGTCATGATCATCATAGGAAAGGATCATTTTCTTTTCTTCACTTACTGCTCCTCTGATCACAGGCATGATGCCTGCCAAGATTTGTTTTCTTTTATCCTCCGGCAGCGGCTGATACCTTTTGCCTCCGAATACCTCATGCTGATTGATACGATCGTTAATATACTGCTCGGCTTCTTGAATGATGGATATCGTTTTTTGATAACATGTTTCAGACGTCTCTCCCCAAGTGACTAAGCCGTGTTTCTCCATTAATACAAGCTCGGCGTGGGGATTGTTTGCTACGCCTTCAGCGATCATTTTAGACAAAGTAAATCCAGGACGGACGTATGGCACCCATACAAACCGATTTCCGTAAATGTCTTCAGCGATTTGTTTTCCATTATCCGCACAGCATATGCTGATAATCGCATCTGGATGGGTATGGTCAACATGTTTGTATGGCAGAAAAGCGTGTAATAGCGTTTCAATTGAAGGGCGGGGATGTTTGCTGTCTATCATACAATGAGACAGGTAGTCTACCATTTCTTCATCGGGCATTTGGTCCCTTTTAATCAGCGGGCGGATATCATCTAATTTCAAACCGGAAAAGTTATGCGCTTTCATTGTTGCCAAATCCGAACCGCTTCCTTTTACCCACATGACTTCTATTTCACGGCCTCTAAAATCCTTTTCCGTTGTTTTCATAGATGTATTCCCCCCGCCCCAGTTGCAGACAGTGCGGTCTGACCCGATCAGATTGGACCTGTACACCAATTCCTCTACACCTTTAGGCAACTGTGCAGCTCGCTCTGAATCCCATATATGTTTCACCATATTTGATATTCCTCCATACCCTTTTATTTGTATCCGTTTTCATTATATATGATTTCTGTTTGTTTTTGAATCGTTTTTGTTTATTTTTGCTTTCTAACAAAAAAAGAAAGCAGCAGATATGCCGCTTTCTCGTTTCATTATGATTCTATTTTAAATTTCTTCGTAATGTCCTGAAGTTCTTCCGCCATGTTTGCCAACGTTTCCGCTGAAGAGCTGATTTCTTCCATGGACGCAAGCTGTTCTTCCGCCGAAGCTGCGATATCCTGAATGCCTGCTGAGCTTTCTTTCGCCACTGCAGAAATATCTTCAACAGCACTTGACACTTCCTGTGATCCGGCTGACAGTTGTTCAACCGTCGCGTTCAAGTTTTGCAATTCGCCGGAAATTTGGGTTGTCATCTCATAGATTTGTTTAAAGCTTTCTGCTGTTTGATCCGTAATCTGCAAGCCTTCTTTCACTTCATGATTCACGGATTGGAACATTGAAAGTGAGGTGCTGATTTCCCTGACAATCTCTTGAATTAATCCTTCAATTTCCTTGGCGGAGTCTGCTGATTGTACAGCAAGTTTTCTAACCTCTTCCGCAACTACTGAGAAACCTCTTCCGTATTCTCCCGCTCTTGCCGCCTCAATCGCAGCATTTAATGCAAGCAGGTTGGTTTGATCAGCAATGCCATTAATCACATTCAAGATGCTTGTGATGTCTTGCGATTTTGTTTCAAGGCCCTTCACAACCGCTTCCGCTTTTTGAACGGATTGGTCAATTGTTTTCATCTGGCCGACTGTATGCTCCACCAGCTTTTCTCCGCTGCCCGCTGCCTCAGAGGACTGAATCGATGATTTCGTAATGGTTGAAGAGGCCTGAGCCACTTTTGAAATCCCCTCGTTCATTTGAGAAAGATGATTTGAGCTTGTTTCCAGTTTCTCGCTTTGTGCCTCGTTGCCATCTGAGAACTGTTCGATGGCAAGTGTAATATGTTCAGTTGCCTTGCTTGTTTGGGCTGCGCTTGCTGTCAGCTCCTCAGAAGATGAAGCGACGTTTTCTACAGACGTTTGAATAACGCCGATTACAGAACGCAATGATGCAGACATTTCATTAAAGCTTTCGCCAAGCTGGCCAAACTCGTTTTTCGAGTGAATGTCAATGACTTCTGTAAGATCTCCGCTGCTGATTTTTGCAGACGTTGAGACAAGTTTTCTTAACGGCTTGGTGATGGCACGGATAATATAGAGTATGAGTATGCCGCCGATTACTATTGATACGCATAGAATGATAACCGCAGTGTTCAGCACCGGGCTTGAAGCATCTTGCAATTCACTGACAAAATATGTGCCCGCGATTTTCCAGCCAGTCAGTTTATTTGTCGTAAAGGCCATTTTCTTTTCTTTGCCTTCGAATGTATATTCAAATGAGCCTTCTTTTTTGGAATATACTTGGTTTGTCCAATCGCCGGAACCGGTTGTCCCCGGCTTAATGGTCGGATGGGCGATATATTTTTTGTTGCCTGTCGTAATAAATGCAAAGCCTTCTTTACCGATTTTGATTCTTTTTGATGCAGTAAGCACTTCATCCAGGTTTAAATCTAGCGCTATAACCCCTGAACCGTCTTTTAATTGTTTTGAAATTGTGACAACGATATCTCCTGTTGCTTCATCGGTATACGGTTCTGAGAAAACAGCTTGTCCTTTTTCCGCAACCGCCTGTTTGTACCAGTCACGTCCTGTCGGATCAAAGCCTTTCGGAACACCGCTATCCGGATATTTATAAAGCTTCTTATCTTCTGAGGCAGCATAGATTGCGCCTACATCGTCGTTAAGTGTCGTGTACTGCTTAAATTTCTCTTTCAGTAATGTTTTGTTTTTGCCTAACAATATGTCTTTATCGACTGTCTCACTATAATAATCTATTGCTTTTACTTTATCTTCTAATTTATTTTGCAGCGTACTGTTTAGTTCTTCAACATTTCCCTTCGCACTGCTTATGAGCTCTCTGTCTAACGCGTTCCAAGCTGATTGATAACTGAAATATGCTAAAACCCCAACCGGCAAAATAAGCACTGCCAGAAACGCAGCGATTAGCGGTTTGCTGATCGATGGCTGTTTGATCCATTGTATGAATTTTCCCATTCTTATTGACTCCTCCTTTAAGATAAATCTAATATCGTCAAACTAGGATAAAAGGTTTAATAAAAAAACTAAAAAAAACACCCAAGCGCAACAAGCTTGGGTGTTAAGGCTTATTATTCAATTTTAAATCGTTTGGTCATATCCCGAAGCTCTTCCGCCATAGAGGAAAGGGTCTCTGCAGACGAGCTGATTTCTTCCATGGAAGCTAGCTGCTCTTCAGCTGACGCCGCGATATCTTGTATATGCGCTGAGCTTTCTTTTGAAATCGATGCAATGTGCTCAGACGCTCCCGAAACTTCTTCGGAGCTGGCAGAAAGCTGCTGAACCGTCGCACTCATATTTTGCAGTTCGCCGGCGATTTGGTTCGTCATTTCAGAAATGCGTTTGAAGCTCATTTCTGTTTTATCTGTGATGTCAAGTCCTGTCTGCACCTCTTGATTGACAGATTGGAACATGCCGAGTGATGTATTGATTTCCTTCACAATTTCGATGATTAATCCTTCAATCTCTTTTGCTGAATCTGCTGACTGTACTGCCAGTTTTCTTACTTCTTCCGCTACAACGGAGAAGCCGCGGCCGTACTCGCCTGCGCGCGCTGCTTCAATTGCTGCGTTTAAGGCAAGCAGGTTCGTCTGGTCTGCGATGCCGTTGATCACACGCAAAATGTTTGTAATATCTTTCGATTTCGTTTCCAATCCGCGTACGACTTGCTCCGCTTCTTTAACGGACTTGTCAATGACATTCATTTGGCCGACGGTTTGATGAACAAGCTTGCCGCCTTCACTTGCAATTTCTGTCGATTGAACAGATGAATCAGTGATCACTTCAGAAGCTTGAGCCATATTCGTCAACCCGTCATTCATTTGATATATGTGCTCTGCTGCCGTTTCAATGTTTTCGTTTTGTTTTTCATTGCCGTTAGAAAATTGTTCAATCGCCAATGTAATGTGCTCTGTTGCCTTGCTCGTTTGCGCAGCTGATGCAGTGAGCTCCTCAGAGGAAGCGGCAACATTATCTACCGAATCCTGGATGGCGTGTATGAGAGAACGAAGTGACGATGCCATATTGTTAAAGCTTTTGCCAAGCTCGCCCAATTCATCTTTTGAACGGATATCAATGGTTTCCGTCAAATCTCCCTCGCTGATCCGCTTAGAGGAACCGACAAGCTGTTTCAGCGGTGTTGTAATCGACCGAATGATCAAAGTCATGACGATAATCCCTATGATAATAGCTGCGGCCAAGACAATTAAAGCAAGGTGTAGGACAGGCTGGGCTGCCTCATGGATTTCATCCAAATACATGGTGCCGCCGATCTTCCATCCCGTCAACTTGTTTGTGTCAAAGGCCATTTTTTTCTTATCGCCATCCATGGTGTATTGAAAATCGCCTTTATCAGCACTCAACATCTTATTGAGCCAGTCGCCTTTTAATTCAGTTCCTGATTTTTCATTCGGGTGTGCGACAACTTTTTTGTCCTTCGTCATGATAAATGCGTAGCCTTGTGTGCCGATGTTGACTTTTTTGGTTGTTTTCAGCAGATTTTCAATCGTCATGTTGATTGCGATAACGCCTGAACCATCTTTTGTCTGCTGGGCGATTGTCACAACCATCGTATTTGTCGACGCGGTTTTATAAGGATCTGTGATCACGACTTTCCCTTTATTTGCAACCGCTTTTTTGTACCAGTCGCGTTCAACCGGATTATAGCCGCTTGGCATCGGAAGATCCGGATAGCGGGTAAAGTGCCCTTTTGTGTCACTTGTATAAATGGATTCTACATCCTTGTTAATGCTGATATATTGTGAGAATTTCTCTGCAATGCTTGCATTGCTTTTTGCATTGTATTTCTCTTTTGTCAGCCATTCGCTGAAATAATCAGCACTGTTTTCTTTTTCGCCGATGCTGGTGTTAATGATTTCGTTTAATTGCTGTACATTTTCCAATGCGCTCCCCATCATCTGTCTGTCGAGTGAGCTGCTAGCCGATTGATACGCAAAGATCGCCAATATGACAACCGGTATGATGAGGATCGACAGAAAGGAAACGAGAAGCTTCCGTGTAATTGATCTTTGTTTTATGAGTTGGAGTATTTTTTTCATCATTCATTTCTCCTTTTTTATGCTACCCTTCATATCGGCTGGAAATGGGTAAATATATACAGCAAAAAAGAAGAAATTTAACAAAAGTAACTAATTCCCCATAAATAAATAGTATTTTAGACCTATTATTTATCTACTTTAAATTGTTTTGTCAGATCACGGAGTTCTTCAGACATTCTTTCAAGCGTCAGTGCAGATGAACTAATCTCCTCCATGGAAGCCAGCTGTTCCTCAGCTGAAGCAGCGATATCTTGGATGCCATCCGAGCTTTCCTTAGAAATGGCTGTGATATCATTTGAAGCTGCGGAAATTTCTTGAGCTCCCGCTGACAGCTCCTCAACCGTTGCATTCATGTTTTGCAGCTCGGAAGCAATTTGATTGGTCATTTGCGATATATGTTTGAAGCTCTGTTTAGTTTCATCCGTCATGACAAGCCCTGTTTCAACTTCTTTGTTTACGGACTGAAGCACGTTCAGTGATGTGTGAATTTCTTTTACTATTTCACTGATCAGCGATTCAATTTCTTTTGCTGAGTCAGCCGACTGTACCGCGAGCTTTCTCACTTCCTCAGCGACGACTGAGAAGCCCCGGCCGTATTCACCTGCTCTGGCCGCTTCAATGGCGGCATTTAAAGCCAAAAGATTGGTTTGATCCGCAATGCCGTTGATGACACGCAAAATATTCGTGATATCCTTTGATTTGATCTCCAGCCCTTTCACCACTTGTTCCGCTGCTTTTACGGAATGGTCAATTGTGTTCATTTGGCCGGCTGTTTTCTGGACGAGTGTCTCCCCTTTACTTGACACTTCTGTTGAATCTGCGGATGTTTCTGTAATCACTGCTGCAGCCCGCGCCAGCTCTGCCAATCCGTCATTCATTTCATTAATTTGTTCGGTTGTCGTTTCTATTTTCTCGCTTTGGCTTTCGCTGCCGTTTGAAAATTGCTCGATAGCCATCGTAATGTGCTCAGTGGCTCTGCTTGTCTGGTCTGCCGATGCAGTCAGCTCTTCGGACGATGAGGCAACGTGTTCTACTGAGTCTTTGATCCCCTGAATGAGCGAGCGAAGCGAGTGTGCCATATGATTGAAGCTCTCACTCAGAACGCCGAGTTCATCTTTTGAATTGATTTCAATCGTTTCGGTTAGGTCACCTTCACTAATTTTTTCAGCGGATGCGACAATGCGTCTCAATGGCTTTGTGATGGATCGAATCACAAAATAAATCGCCGTCATTCCAGCTGCGATGGCAATCGCCAGAACGATTGAAGCCATGATCAGAACCCTGCTTGCAGCATCGTGAATCTCGTTTGCATACATCGTGCCGCTGATTTTCCAGCCTGTTGTTTCGCTTGTTACAAATGCCATTTTTTTCTTTTTGCCTTTGTACGTATATTCAAAGTCCCCGCTTTTATCCTTGTAGAGCTTATCAACCCAGTCCCCTTTTAGCTCTGTTCCCGCTTTTTCTCCGGAGTAGGCGATGACTTTCTTGTTTTGGCTCAAAATAAAAGCATAGCCTTCTTTTCCGATATTGATTCCTTTCGCGGTAGTGACTAAGTCATCAATTTTCATATCAATGGCGACAACGCCTGACCCATCCACCGTTTGACGGGCGATGGTGACGACCATTTTTCCTGATGAAATCGATTCATAAGGCTCAGTGACAATTGTTTTGCCTTTATTGGCCATTGCTTCTTTGTACCAATCTCGTTCCAAAGCATTAAAGTCGCTTGGCATGTCAGCGTACGGATAACGTGTGAAGTCCCCGTCTTTGCCGCTTGAAAATACCGCAGCGACATTATCATTCATTTGGATAAATTGTTTAAATTCCTGTTTCAGCTCTGTTTTCTTTTTATCCTGAAATTTTTCTGCTGTAGCCCAATCGCTGAAATATGCGAGGCTTTTTTCAGTCGTGCTGATTTTATCATCAATGATGTGATCTAATATCTGAACATTTTCCTTTGCGCTTTGCGTCATCTGTACATCAAGTGAGGCAACTGCTGATTGATAAGCGCTAACCGAAAGGGCGGTTATCGGAACAATTAAGATCAGCAGGAAAGAAATAATAAGTCTCCTTGCAATTGATGATCTGCGAATAGTGGTGAGTGTTTTTTTCATTTCCTTTTGAACCTTCTTTCAATAATTTACAAATTATATCGGCGGATCTTCCTTTAAATTACATTGAAAATGGAGGAAAAAATGAAAAATAGTTCTAAATTCACCTGTTAAACTAGGACTTTATTATTGTTTACCATATAAAAAAACAGCGCTTTGATAGCGCTGTTTTTCGGTTTTTACTCGATTTTAAATTGTTTCGTCAGATCGCGAAGCTCTTCTGCCATCTGCGCAAGAGTCGTCGCTGAGGAACTGATTTCTTCCATGGAAGCAAGCTGTTCTTCAGCTGATGCGGCAATGTCCTGGATGCTTGCCGAGCTTTCTTTCGACACGTCTGCAATGCCGCTGACTGCTGCTGAAACATGCTGTGAACGGTCTGACAGCTGCTCGACGGTGGAATTCATCGTCTGCAGCTTGCCCGCGATTTCGTTTGTCATGCTGAAAATACTTTGGAAGCTTTCTTTTGTATTGTCTGTGACAACAAGTCCGGACTGTACTTCCTGATTGACCTCTTTAAACATGTGAAGAGAGGTGTCGATTTCTGCGACGATTTCTTGGATCAGCTTTTCGATTTCTTTCGCTGAATCGGCTGATTGGACAGCCAGCTTGCGCACCTCCTCCGCTACGACAGAGAAGCCGCGTCCTGACTCTCCGGCACGCGCCGCTTCAATGGCTGCATTTAGTGCAAGCAGATTTGTTTGGTCAGCGATTCCGTTGATGACTCTCAAAATGCTTGTGATGTCTTTTGATTTTCCTTCTAAGCCTTTGACAACAGCTTCAGCCTGCTGAACAGATTGATTAATCGAGTTCATTTGTCCGACTGTCTGCTGCACAAACTTCTCACCCGTTCCGGCGATTTCCGTTGATTGGATAGATGCCTTTGTAATATCTGACGATGTTTGTGAAACTTGCTGGAGTCCTTCATTCATTAAGTTCAGCTGATGAGAGCTGGATTCAACCTTTTCGCTTTGCTCCTCGTTTCCGTTTGAGAACTGCTCAATCGCCATCGTAATATGCTCGGTGGCTTTACTCGTCTGCCCGGCAGATGCGGTAAGCTGTTCGGAAGATGCGGCCACATTGTTCACCGAGTCCTGAATAGCGCTGATCAGAGAGCGGAGAGATTGTCCCATTTCATTGAAGCTTTCCCCAAGCTCTCCAAGCTCATCCTTTGAATGGATTTCGATCGTTTCGGTCAGATCCCCCCTGCTGATCGTTTTCGATGATTGAACAAGACGTTTTAACGGTTTTGTAATCGAACGAACGATAAACAGAATTAAAATTCCGCCTGCCACAATGGAAGCAATCAGCACAATCATTCCTGTTGTCAGCACAGACTTTGAGGCATCCTTAATTTCATCCATATACATTGTGCCGGCTATTTTCCAACCAGTCAGTTCGTTTGTAGTATAGGTCATCTTTTTATCTTCGTTATTAAGAGTATACTGGAGTTCACCGCTGTCATTCGCATACATTTTGGCTACCCAGTCGCCTGAAAGCTTTTCTCCAGCCTTATGGTTCTTGTGAGCGACATAGGTTTTGTTTTTTGTTGCAATGAAAGCATAACCTTCTTTTCCGACCTTGATTTGTTTCATTTGTTCTAACAATTTATCAATGGTAATATCCATGGCGACAACGCCAGATCCGTCCTTCAGCTCCTGTGCAATGGTAATGACCATGCTTCCGTCACTCGCAGCCACGTAAGGATCTGTCACGACAATTTCACCGCCGGCCTTCATCGCATCCTGGTACCAAGGCCGTTGTCTCGGGTCGTATCCTTCCGGCAATTTTTCTTTTGGCGCTTGTACATAAGTGCCGTTATCTGCGCCCCCATAAATTCTGGCTACTCCTTGATTAATAGATACATATTGTGAAAATTTAGCTTTGATCTCTTCTTGATTCGATTTCCCTTTGAATGCGGATCTTTTAAGAGATTCACTGAAAAAGGTGACTGCTTTCGCTTTTTCTCCCAGATCATTTGTAACAGTTGTATTAAATGTATCGACACTGTTTTTCGCATTTCCCATAATTTCCTGATCCAGCTTTCCGCTGGCGCTTCGGTAAGAGCTAAATTCTAATATAAGAATAGGGATAATGAGAATCGCAATAAATGAGACGATTAATTTCTTTGAAATAGACGGTTTCTTCAGCCAATTGATAAAAGTCTTCATGTCACTTGCTCCTTCAGGTTTGATACAGTATATATCGGCTGCTTAAAAAAGTTTTAAAATAAAAAATGGAAGAAGTTCTTTTTGGCTGTCTTCTGCCTTTTTAACTTTCATTGCCCAAGCTCTTTGCATATCTTATAAAAAACAAGGGGGGCTAAACATGATTATTGTATCAGGACAATTGCTCCGTCCCCAGGATATTGAAAATTGGCAGATTGATCAAAATCTGAATCCGCTCTTAAAAGAGATGATTGAGACGCCTGTTCAGTTTGATTATCATTCAATTGCTGAACTGATGTTTGAGCTTAAACTGCGGATGAATATTGTAGCAGCGGCAAAGACGCTGCACAAAAGCGGGGCGAAGTTTGCCACTTTTTTAAAAACATACGGGAATACAACGTATTGGAGGGTTTCACCGGAGGGCGCCTTGGAGCTGAAATACAGAATGCCGCCTTCAAAAGCGATTCGTGACATTGCAGAGAACGGCCCGTTTTATGCGTTTGAATGCGCAACCGCAATCGTTATCATTTATTACTTGGCCTTAATCGATACAATCGGAGAAGATAAATTCAATGCCAGCTTTGACAGAATTATTTTATATGACTGGCATTATGAGAAATTACCGATCTATACGGAAACAGGACACCACTTTTTCCTTGGAGATTGTTTGTATTTTAAGAATCCTGAATTTGATCCGCAAAAGGCGCAATGGAGAGGCGAAAATGTGATTTTACTGGGGGAAGATAAATATTTTGCCCATGGTCTTGGTATCTTAAACGGACAGCAAATTATTGATAAGCTGAATTCTTTTAGGAAAAAAGGAGCCTTACAGTCAGCCTACCTTCTGTCTCAGGCGACCAGACTGGATGTTCCGTCTCTTTTCCGCATCGTCCGCTAAAAAGCCCCATCGCCTATTTTCCGGACGATGGGGTTTCAAATGCCTTTCGTTTTCGATAGAAGGGGGCTGTGCCGAAATATTGGTTCGCAGCCCACTCCATTTTTTCAAGGTCATTTCTTGTCACGATTGGATCCTGGCTGCTCCATTTGATAAAGCGGACAAAATAGTAGCCTTTGATAGGAACCATTGTAACTTTTGAGTGAGGCCAGCCTTCAAATACAAACTCAATTTTCCCTCTTTTTTTATAAGAATATTGAAGAATGTTCATATCTGTCACCTCAGTTTATCAAGTTACGTTCGGCAAAGCTCGGTACGTTTACATCCATTGATTGACTATCCCTCATGCAGGCTTTCCTGAAAACAAAGGGTGAGGCGCGTGTCTCTTTCCCTCGCTTTTTATTTCGCATATGGACGAATGCCAAGCGCGCCTTCATTCGATAAAGCGGCAGCCGGGGCGGGTGTGACAAGCCCTCCGGCTATCGGCGTTTGTTCAGCGATCATGCTTTTGTCATAAAAAACAGCCTATTATCCCATTATTTTGATATAGCATGTCCGGGTGCGAGGCCCGTCAAATTCGCAGAAATAAATGCCCTGCCACGTTCCAAGAATAAGCCGGCCGTTTTCCACAATGACATGCTGTGAAGCTCCGACTGTACTCGACTTCATGTGTGCAGCTGTATTGCCCTCCATATGGCGGTCCAGCTCATGTTCCCACGGATATACCTCATCAAACCTTCTGAGCATATCTTTTTTGACGTCCGGATCGGCATTTTCATTAATTGTAATGCCCGCAGTCGTATGCGGACAGTAAATCAGCGCTGCGCCGCTCGTTATACCTGTTTCTTGAAGAAATGCTTCCACCTCCCGGGTGATATCAATCATTTCATCTCGTTTGGTTGTTTTGATTTGCAGTGTTTTCAGCATTTGTTTCTCCTTTCGTTTGTCCGCTCTCATCGCTTAATTCGTTCTGTGTTCTTTTTTTTCCTGTTAAACCGCTCTCATAAACCCGATAAAACAAAAAAACTCCAGTCTAAGGCTGGAGTTTAGCACCATAGATATATTCTTGCTTCATACGGCTTTAAGAGTACTGATGTCATATGCTTGTGCGGCTCTGTTTCAATATTTGACAAGACGAGTGCATCTGATGACAATGGCAATCCAGAGTGCCTGAACAACGCCGGTGTTCCTGTCAGATTGGCCGCAATCAGTGCAGTATGGCTCTCGTTTTTCCGAAGATATGCAAAGATTTGCTGATCTTCCGGTACAATGAGCTCGTATGTCCCGTTAATAAAAACATCATATGTTTGGCGCAGCTTGATCAAGCTTTTGTAAAAATGGTAAACGGATGTTTTATCGTTTTTTTGCGCCTCGGCATTCAGCCATTTGTAATTCTCATTGATTCCGATCCACGGTTTGGCCTCAGAAAATCCGGCGTATGGACCAGCATTCCATTGCATCGGCGTTCGCGAATTGTCTCTTCCCTTTTTCCAGACAATCTTCATCACATCCTCGTGTGATGTGCCTTTCGCTGTTTTTGTTTCATACAGGCGTTTCATCGCGACATCATCATAGTCATCAATAGATGGAAAAGCCACGTTCGTCATCCCGAGTTCCTGTCCCTGATAAATAAACGGTGTGCCTTTCATGAGAAAATAAACAGCGGAAAGCGCTTTTGCACTTTCTTTCAGGTACACTCCGTCGTCTCCCCACACAGAAACTGAACGGGGCTGGTCGTGATTCTCCATAAACAAAGCATTCCAGCCGATCCCTTCCAGACTGTCCTGCCAGTCAGTTAAAATTCGTTTAAATGCAACGATATCAATACTTTCATTGATCTCTACATCCCACAGGCCGAGATGCTCAAATTGAAAAATCATGCTGAATATGCCGTTTTTTTCTCCAGCCCAATCAGCTGCTTCTTTTGCAGCGACGCCGTTTGCTTCACCAACTGTCATAATCGGATAGCGGGAAAATGTGTTTTCCTTCAGCTCTGTTAACAAATCCATAATGCCGTCAGCATTCATATGATAAGGAAAGGAAGGGACATAGTCCAGCCCCTTTGGATTCGGCATGTCGGGAAGCCCTTCTTTTTTCTTAATATGCGTAATGGCATCCACCCGAAATCCGTCAATTCCTTTATCAAGCCACCAATTGATCATGTCATAAACGGCATTCCTCACCTGTTCATTTTCCCAATTCAAATCAGGCTGTTTTTTATCAAAAAGGTGCAGATAATACTGGCTTGTCTCTTGATCATACTCCCAAGCCGGCCCGCCGAAAATGCTTTCCCAATTGTTGGGCGCTTTTCCGTTTTTGCCGTCTTTCCAAATATACCAGTCGCGCTTTTCCGAGTGTATGGATGAACGGGATTCTATGAACCATGGATGTTCGTCGCTTGTGTGGTTCACAACGAGATCCATAATCAGCTTCATCCCCAGATCATGAATGTCACCAAGCAGTTCATCAAAATCTTCCATGGTGCCAAACTCGCTTAATATGTTTTGATAATCCCGGATATCATAGCCATTATCAGCATTCGGTGAGTCATACAGCGGGCAAATCCATATGACGTCAGCGCCCAGCTCTTTTATGTAAGAAAGCTTGGATCTGATTCCTTGAATATCCCCAATTCCGTCGCCATTTGAATCTTTAAAACTGCGGGGGTAAATTTGGTAAACAACGGCTTCCTTCCACCAAGCCTTTTTCATACAGCCACTCCTTCCCAGTGTACCGGTCTTATATATCCTATGTAGAAAAAAGGCTACACAGCATTGCTTTTTAAGAAATGACTTGATGACACAAAAAACAGCCGTTCGTTCCCCGGCTGTTTTTTATTAAAAATCAGTTTTTTTAATTTCTACAAAACGGATGTGATGATCTTCGGCGTCGAGGATTTTAAATTCACAGCCCTCCGCGTGTATCACATCTCCTGCTTTCAGCTCCATTTTTTGCGTTAGAAGCCAGCCTGCAATCGTATCAATTTCTTCATTTTCAATCGCAATGTCGAGAAGGTCATTCACTTCGTCTATTAGCGCTTTTCCATCCATCACATAATGGTGCTCGCCCTTTTTCAGGATGTGCGGTGTTTCATCCTGATCATACTCATCGCGGATTTCCCCGACGATTTCCTCTATAATATCCTCTACAGTGACAAGCCCCGCCGTTCCCCCGTATTCATCTACGAGAATCGCCATGTGAATCCGCTCCTTCTGCATGCGGATTAAAAGCTGCTGAACAGGAATGCTTTCAATGACTCTGATAACGGGCCTCATGATTTGATTCAGCTTTATCGGCTGGCCGAGAAAATAAGCTTTAAACATATCTTTGCTGTTGATGATCCCTAAAATATGATCCTTGTCATCTTTGATGACAGGGTAGCGCGTATACCGTTCATTAATGATGTGATGAATCGCCTCTTCAAGCGACTGCTCCAGAGAGATAACCGCAATTTCTGTCCGCGGAATCATAATCTCTCTCGCTACCCGGTTGTCAAATTCAAAAATCTTATTTACATAGCGGAATTCAGACTGATTGATTTCTCCCTTTTCATAGCTTTCAGAAAGGATCAGCCTTAGTTCCTCTTCGCTGATGACAACCTCATGCTCCTTTACTGAATGAAAGCCAAACAATTTCACAAGAAAGCTTGCAGAGCCGTTTAATGCCTTAATAAACGGGTACGTGATTTTATAAAACCAGATCAGCGGCTTTGCAATCCATAAGCTTACAGCTTCAGCTTTTTGAATAGAAACCGTTTTTGGGGCAAGCTCCCCCATCACCACATGCAAAAAAGTGACGATGATAAATGCAACTACAAATGTGACAATGTGGTTAAACGGTTCCGGCATGCCTGTCATTGTAAATAAGGGATGAAGAAAACGTTCAAATGTAGGTTCACCAAGCCAGCCAAGGCCGAGGGCTGTAATCGTAATCCCGAGCTGGCAGGCTGATAAATACTCGTCAAGATTGGAGATGATTTTATGTGCGGCTAGTGCTCGGCTGTCACCGCTTTCGATGAGCTGATTGATTTTTGAACCTCTGATTTTGACGATCGCAAATTCCGCTGCAACGAAAACAGCCGTAATGCCAATCAAAACAAAAATGGCGATCAATTGTAAAATAAGCAAAAAAAGCCCTTACCATAAATGGTAAGGGGCCACCTCCTTAACGTTAATTCTCATCACGACCGTTTAAGAAAATCATCACAAAACGAAGTAGTTCAAACAGGGAAACCAGGGCGGCGGCCACATACGTTAAGGCAGCAGCACTCAGCACTTTATTTACCCCATTTTCTTCATTGTTTCGGATGAATCCTTCTGACACAATTATCTGCTTCGCACGTGAACTTGCATTGAATTCGACAGGCAATGTAATCAGCTGGAAAAAGACAGCCGCTGAAAACAGTATGATGCCAAGCCCGATCAAATTCAGGCTGCCGAGAAGCATGCCTCCTAAGAAAAGCAAAGGAGCTACACCGGATGCAAAATTCACGACTGGGAAGATTTTATGTCTCAGCACAAGCGCACCATATGACTCCTGATGCTGCAAGGCATGTCCGACTTCATGGGAAGCTACGGATATGGCGGAAATTGAGCGGCCGTAATAGACCGGCTCAGATAAACGCACCACCCGTCTTGTCGGGTCGTAATGGTCTGTTAAAGTGCCTCTTACCGGTTCGACCGGCACGTCGTAAAGACCGTTTATATCTAAAATCCGTCTTGCCGTTTCTGCCCCTGTACGTCCGCTTGAGGCTTCCACTTTTGAATATTTTTCAAAGTTGCTCTTTACTTTAAATTGTGCCCAAAACGACAATCCCAATGCGGCTATTGTTAAAAATATAAACAGCATTTTTTCATCATCCTTTTTCCATGATCATTTCTCTATTACGATTATTTTAATGAGTTTTCTTTCCCGTGTACAGAAATGCGCTTTTTCTTCCGGCTTGGAGCACACAATCCAATCAGCAAAAAGAACAGGCCTGCTGAAAACAAATAAAAGGCGAAACTGCCGGCCAGTTCTTTCAGAAAATGAAGCCAGGAGAAGCTTCCGGAAAAGTGATTATATGAATTCAAATCGAAAATAAACAAAATCACCGCGGATGCCGCCAGCTGCGTACCGATTAAAACCACGATCGTTCTTTGAAAGATCGTCATCTTTTTCATCCTTTTTGTTTTAGTTTATGGAGAAATCCGGTTTTATATGTTTTGTACATTTTTTGAAAAACATCACCGGAAGTGGGACATACTGTTAGAAAAAAGCACGGGTGTGATGGAAGCTATGAAAGTGACGAGTGAGGAAAAGGAACAGCTGAGCACAGCAATCGACCGAATGAATGAAGGACTGGACGCGTTTATCCAGCTGTATAATGAATCGGAAATTGATGAACCGCTTATTCAGCTTGATGATGATACAGCCGAGTTAATGAAGCAGGCCCGAGATAAGTACGGCCAGGAAAAGCTAAATGAGAAATTAAATACAATTATTAAACAGATTTTATCCATCTCAGTATCTGAAGAAGGAGAAAAAGAATGAAATCAAATCGGATATTTATTTCATGGCTCAGGTGGCCGTTATTTATCCGAATCGGGGTTATTATTTTATGTCTGATTCTTTTGTTCGGCCAAATCATTTATATACTTGAGCCTAAGCAGTTCACTTCGGTATTCGAAGGTATTTGGTGGGCTGTCGTTACGGTTTCGACAGTCGGTTATGGAGACTATGTGCCGCACACTCCGCTGGGACAGGCAGCCGGAATACTGCTGATTTTGAGCGGAGCAAGCTTTGTCACAGCGTATTTCGCTACGTTATCAGCGGCCGCATTCAGCAGACAGCATCGCTACATCGAAGGAAAAGTTGCTTACAAAGGCCGGGACCACATCATTCTGATCGGGTGGAATGAAAAAACAAACCGGCTTTTGAAGGACCTTCAGCTTGCCGCCCCTTCCAAAACAGTCGTACTAATCGATGAATCCTTAACAGAAGGCCCGCTTATTGAAAACGTTCATTTCATACGCGGGCACGCTGCCGATGATGGGACACTGAAACGGGCCAATATTACTGAAGCGGAATCAGTGATGATTACTGCCGATCAGTATAAAAGTGAAACTGATGCTGATATGCTGTCAGTGCTGACTCTTTTATCTGTTAAAGGGCTTAATCCCCTTGCTTACTGCATCGTCGAAATTTTGACTGACCGTTTTGTCACCAATGCAGAGCGGGCAGGCGCAAACCAAATCATCGGAACTTCAGAATTTATCAGCCGGGCGATGCTGCAGCATTACCAAGTCAAGTTACGGCCGTCTAAACAGCAGAACGGAATCAAGCTGACACTTGATCAGCATGTGGAGCTTCTTGCTGTTCCTGACGAACTAAAGGGAGCGGCTTACAAAACCTGTGTTCTCTATTTCCTTGATCACAACACAACAATTATAGGCGTACAAAAAAAGGAGGGACCGATGCTTTCCCCTCCTCTTACATACAAGGTGCTCGAAACAGACCAATTCCTTGCCATCTAGTGTAACAGAACATCCTCCAATTCTTTCACGAGAGAGGCGCCGATATCCAAAAATGCCGGATCAATTTCCGCGTCCCGCCTTTCCGGTTCGGAAAATTGATTAAACAGTGATTGGAAAGGCCCTCCCTCGGCGTGATCGTCAACATCCGCCTGAAACACCTGTCTCAGCATAAATGGCGTTCCGATCCGGACGGCCGCCCCTCGTTCATCGAGACTGCCCTGTACCGCATTGACGGGAATTCTTAAAAATAAATAGCCGTCTCTATCATCAATTTTATAATCAAAGTAGCCATGATCGTATTCCCAGCCGCCGTTTATCACATAACCGAGCGGCTTCATCACTTGTTCCAGTTCTTGAAGCAGAAAAGACTGCCCATCTATCGCGGAAGGTATTGGTATCATCAGAATGCCCCTTTTTTTCACTTATCCTGTCCCGCCGAACAAGACTTCATTCAGGGGCGCCTACATGGAAATCGTTGTTTCTTTCGCGCGGCCAACAGGAAAGAAAGCGCATTCAATTAAGAAGTAAACAGCCATTGCCGCTGCAAGCCATACAGCTGAATCCCAAGACACATAAACAACCGTTGCATAGAGTCCTAATTTAGTGAAAAGAGTATGGGTTCGTTTTAAATGCAAAATCCGATGTACCGCATCGGTAAAAAGGGCAAGCGGCAAACCAATGAGAAGAAAGGCGTGGATGAAAAAATGTGAAAGCGTGCCGCCAAAGCTTGAAGAAAACTCTGTATACACGGCATCAAAGGAGATAAGGAAACTTAAAATAGCTGCAGAAAAACCGGCAATGATGAGATGTTTAACCAATTGTTTCATGAACATCAGCACCTTTCTGATTTTATAAAAAGCCGACCGGCAAATGCCAGTCAGCTTTCTCACATTAATCTTCCAGACGTTTTTCAAGCTCTGCTTTTTTCTCTTCAAAGCCAGGTTTGCCGAGTAACGCAAACATATTGACTTTATACGCTTCTACACCAGGCTGGTCAAACGGATTGACGCCAAGGAGGTAACCGCTCATCGCGCAGGCTTTTTCGAAGAAATATACAAGGTATCCAAAAGTATATGCATTCAGCTCAGGAATGTTAACGATTAAGTTCGGAACATTTCCGTCTGTATGGGCAAGCATTGTACCTTGGAATGCTTTTTTGTTAACGAAATCAACAGTTTTACCGGCTAAATAGTTCAAGCCGTCAAGATCGTTATCCGCTTCCTCAATTGTCAGTTCATGTTTAGGCTTCTCTACGTTCAGGACCGTTTCGAATAAATCTCTGCGGCCTTCTTGTACATACTGGCCTAAAGAATGAAGGTCTGTTGAATAGTTCGCTGAAGAAGGATAAATGCCCTTCTCATCTTTCCCTTCGCTTTCTCCGAACAGCTGCTTCCACCATTCCGCAAAGTATTGAAGTGCCGGTTCGTAGTTGATGAGCATTTCAATTGTTTTGCCCTTATTATAAAGGACATTGCGAACAACCGCATATTGGTATGCTGGGTTATCTTCCAGTTCAGATGTTGCAAAATCTTTGCTCGCATCCAGGGCGCCTTTCATCATGTCATCAATGTTGACGCCGCTGACAGCAATCGGCAGGAGACCTACAGCTGTTAAAACTGAATAACGGCCGCCGACATCGTCAGGAATAACGAATGATTCGAAGCCTTCTTCGTTAGAAAGCGTTTTTAATGCGCCGCGCTCTTTATCAGTTGTTGCATAAATCCGCGCTTTCGCTTCTTCTTTACCGTATTTCTCTTCAAGAAGCTTGCGGAAAATACGGAAAGCGATTGCAGGTTCAGTTGTCGTACCTGATTTAGAAATCACATTAATAGAGAAGTCAACATCTTCAAGAAGATCCATGACGTCTCTCATATAAGATGAACTGATGTTGTTCCCGATAAAAATGACTTGCGGATTGCCGCGTTTTGCTTTTGGCAAAGTGTTATAAAACGCGTGATTCAGCGCTTCAATCGCTGCCCGCGCTCCAAGATAAGAACCGCCAATGCCGACAACAAGCAAGACATCAGAGTCAGATTTAATTTTTTCCGCACTTTTTTTGATGCGCGCGAATTCTTCTTTATCATAATGTTCAGGGAGGTCCACCCAGCCTAGAAAATCGCTGCCCGCGCCTGTTTTTTCATGGATATTATGGTGTGCTGTTTTTACAAAGTCCCGCAGATATGTAAGTTCATGTTCGTTGAAGAAAGTCAACGCTTTTGAGTAGTCAAAGCGTACATGCGTCATTGCTTGTCCCTCCATAACGGTATAATGTTTTCATCTTTCACTTTATATGAACTTATCTGTGAAATCAAGTCAAGAAGAAAGGGCGGAATGACTGGATTCCGCCCTTTGAGTTTATAGAGACGCGCGAAGGATGGCAAGCACGTCATCTTTGTTCAATTTTTGGAAGTTGCCGAAGCCGCCGTGTTCCATTTCCTTGGCTGCGATATCAGCAATCAGCTCAAGCTTTTCTTCTCCAATATTGTAATCAGCAAGACGAGAAGGTGCACCGAGGCTTGTCCAGAACGCAGACAGTTTATCGATTCCTTCAAGCGCAATTTCTTTATCTGTTTTGCCTTCAGTATCAATGTCAAACATGTTGAGCATGAGGTTTTTGAAGCGGCCTACATTTGTATCAAGCGTGTATCTCATCCAATTTGGGAACAGTATTGCCAAACCGCCCGCGTGCGGAATATCATATACAGCTGAAACAGCGTGTTCCATTGTATGAGAAGCCCAGTCACCGAAGTAGCCCATTTGGAGCGTGCCGTTTAAAGCGATTGTACCAGCATACAAAATCGTTTCACGAAGCTCGTAGTTTTCCAGATCTTCAAGAAGCTTAGGAGCTGTTTCGATGACCGTCTGCAAAACAGCAAAGCACATTCTATCCTGAAGCGGCGTGTTTTCAACATTATGGAAGTATTGTTCGAATACGTGGCTCATCATGTCAACCATGCCGTATACTGTTTGATTTTCTGGAACGGTGAACGTATTTTCAGGGTCTAAAATAGAGAAACGCGGATGAGTGACATTGCTGCCCCATACAAATTTCTCGTTTGTTTCCCAGTTTGTAATCACGGAATCAGGGTTCATTTCAGACCCTGTTGCAGCAAGCGTTAAAACAGTGCCAAACGGCAGCGCATCCTCCGCTGTTACTTTTTTGCTGAAAATATCCCAAGCGTCGCCATCGTATTTGACGCCAGCTGCGATTGCCTTTGTACAGTCAATCACACTGCCTCCGCCGACAGCAAGCAGAAAATCAATGTTATGCTCTCTGCAAAGTCCTATGCCTTTTTCCACTGTCGCAAGACGCGGGTTCGGCTCTACACCTGACAGCTCATGAACAACAGCGCCCTCTTCTTTTAAAATGCCTGTGACTTGATCATAAAGGCCGTTGCGTTTAATGCTACCGCCCCCGTAAACAAGCAGTACATTCTTGCCGTATCGTTTGAATTCTTTTCTTAATTGTTCAAGCTGACCTTTTCCAAAAATCAGCTTTGTCGGATTATAATAAGTGAAATTTTCCATAGTAAAACCTCCAAATGATGCTGGTAAAAAACAGATTTTCCATTGTAACATAAGTTGACAAAAAAGAAAAAGGGAAGCAGCCAAACGGCTATTTCCCCTTTTTTTATAGTGATGCTTTCAAAATTGACAGCACATCTTCTTTGTTGAGTGATTTAAATTGGCCGAATGTACCGTTAGCCATTGCCTTGTCAGCGATTGTGTCAAGCTGCTCATCATTAATATCATAATCAGCAAGACGGTTCGGAGCGCCAAGACTTGTCCAGAATGCGGACAGCTTATCGATACCTTCAAGGGCAATTTCTTCATCCGTTTTACCTGCTTCTTCAACATCAAACACGCGAACTGCAAGCTGTTTCATGCGGGCAGGGTTTTCAGACAATGTGTGTCTCATCCAGTTCGGGAACAAAATTGCCAGTCCGCCGGCATGCGGAATATCATAAACGGCTGATACTGCATGTTCAATATTATGAGTAGCCCAATCCCCTCTTGCCCCCATAGAAAGCATGCCGTTTAATGCGATTGTTCCTGTGTACAGGATCGTCTCACGCAATTCGTAATTTTCGAGATCATTGATCAGCTTAGGCGCTGTTTCAATGACTGTACGCAAAAGTGATTCACACATGCGGTCCTGATACGGCGTGTTTGATACATGATGGAAGTATTGTTCGAATACGTGGCTCATCATGTCAACCATCCCGTAGATCGTGTGGTTTTTAGGTACGGTGAATGTATTCACCGGATCAAGAATCGAGAATTTAGGGAATACGAGCGGGCTGCCCCAGCCGTATTTTTCTTTTGTTTCCCAGTTTGTAATAACAGATCCTGAGTTCATTTCTGAACCAGTTGCAGCGAGAGTCAATACCGTTCCGAATGGCAAAGCATCTTTTGGCTGATGCTTTTTCGTAACGATATCCCACGCATCACCATCATACTTCGCTCCTGCGGCAATCGCTTTTGTACAGTCGATTACGCTTCCGCCTCCGACAGCCAGCAAGAAATCAATGTTTTGTTCTTTACAGATGGCAGCACCTTTATTAACAGTCGACACACGAGGATTCGGTTCCACACCTGCTAATTCATGCACGGTAGCTCCGGCTTTATTCAGCTGTTCAATCACTTGATCATACAGGCCGCTGCGTTTAATGCTGCCGCCTCCGTACACAAGCAATACGTTTTTTCCGTAAGGTTTGAGTTCCTCCGGAAGTCTTTCCACTTCGCCGCGCCCGAAAATTAATTTGGTCGGATTCCAGTATGTAAAGTTTTGCATGACATCTCCTCCTTAGATTTTTATTATGCAGAATGTCCTCACCACATGTAAAGCAATCAGCTCTCACCGATCAGCATACCAGATGGTTTTATTTTGCAAGGTGCTGGGAAAGAAGCTGATATAAGCGAGGGCAGGCCAGCTTCCCTCATATGGAGAATGCATGTATAGATTCTCCAATATGTCACAATCTATAACTGTTTTAATAATTCATGGAGGAGGTTGCAAAACATGAGTACCATTCAAAGAATTTGTCTTGTATTAACCATCATTGGCGCCATTAACTGGGGACTGATCGGATTTTTCCAATTTGACTTAGTAGCGGCTATCTTCGGCGGCCAAGGGTCAGCTCTTTCCCGAATCATTTACGGACTTGTCGGAATCGCCGGCTTAATCAACCTCGGTCTGCTATTTAAGCCAAACGAGGAAAGATCACGTGAAGAAGCAGCAAATCCTGAAATGCGATAGGATATCAATCACGCTGAAATAGGATTTAGCATGAAATCAAAAGCACCGAACATTCCTGTCCGGTGCTTTTTTCATGCTTATTTTTTGATAAGGTCTTTGCGGTTGGACATTTCGATCCACTCTTCAAGCTTATCTTTTAATGTGTTGAAACCTTGTGGTGTAGAAGCTTCTTCGCTTACTTGAGCAGCTTTAGGTTTTCTAGGTTTGCTTTCTTTTTTCTCAGGCGCAGCTTGTGTCGCACGAATTGAAAGGCTGATTTTGCCTTTTTCTTCATCAACAGCAAGTACTTTTACTTGTACTTCGTCGCCAACTGAAAGGTGCTCGTTGATATCTTTTACGAAACCGTGAGTCACTTCAGAAATGTGTACTAAACCTTGAGTTTCTTCATCTAATGCAACAAACGCACCATACGCTTGTAATCCTGTAACTTTACCAGTGTAAACACTGCCCACTTCAAATTTTGCTGCCATTCATAACAACTCCTAAGTTAAATTAAATATCTGTTTATACGCAATTTAAAATTATATCACACATGTCTTATTTCCGCAAAGAAAACTTTTTTATAAAAAATCAGGTTTATGCACAGCAAAAAGGGGGTAAACTGAAAATACCAAAGGCTTTCTAGTATTCCCCCCTTTTATTGGATGCGAACAAAAGGTTCGTATCTTTTTTTATGTTGTTTTGTGCAGGAAGCGTTTCATTCTGACTAACGCTTCTTGAAGCTGTTCAATCGAGGTTGCGTATGAACAACGGATATATCCCTCACCGCTCGGACCAAACACACTTCCAGGAACAACTGCCACTTTTTCCTGCGTCAGTAGCTCCTCGGCAAACTGTTCTGAACTCATTCCCGTGCTTTTGATAGATGGAAAAGCATAGAAAGCGCCGCCCGGATGATGACAGCTGAGACCGATTTCATTGAGCGATTCTACAAACAGATTCCGTCTTCTTCGATAGCTTTTTTTCATTTTTTCTACGTCTTCCATGCCGTTCTTCAGGCCTTCAAGGGCGGCAAACTGCGCCATTGCGGGCGCGCACATCATCGCATACTGATGAATTTTAAGCATGGCATCCCGAAGCAAGGATGGTGCCGCGGCAAAACCGAGCCTCCAGCCCGTCATTGCAAATGCTTTTGAAAAGCCTGAGATGACTACCGTCCGTTCCTTCATTCCCGGTAATGCCGCTATACTTGTAAATTCCTCATCATATGTCAGCTCCGCGTAGATCTCGTCGGCTAAGACGATGACATCATGTTTTTTGGCAAACTCAGCAATCTCATTCAGCTCTTCCTTCGAATAAACCGAACCTGTCGGATTCGATGGTGAGCAGATGAGAATGGCCTTTGTTTTTTCAGTGACTGCCGCTTCAAAATCAGCAGCCGTTGCTTTAAATCCTTTGTCTGCCGTTGTATGAACGTGAACCGGGATACCGCCTGCCAAAGAAACAAGCGCATCATACGCCACAAAACACGGCTCAGGAATGATGACTTCCTCACCTGGATTCACAATGGCGCGGATCGCAATATCCAAAGCCTGACTTGCCCCCACTGTCACAATCAGCTCATTATCTGGCGAGTAGCTAAGATCAAACCTGTTGCTCAAATAACGGCTGATTTCCTCCCGCAATGAGTATAAACCCGCATTGGCCGTGTATGACGTATATCCTTGTTCAAGAGAGAGAATGCTTGCTTCGCGGACATTCCACGCGGTAACAAAATCAGGCTCGCCGACGCCTAAAGAAATGACGCCTTCCATCGTTGCCGCCAAATCAAAGAATTTGCGGATGCCGGATGGTTTTATTTGTTGTACATAGTCTGATAAATACGAAGTCATTTACGGTGACACCACGATTCTTTTGTCGTCGTCTCCTGTTTCAAACACTTTGCCGTCATGCTTGTATTTTTTCAGGATAAAATGGGTTGTCGTAGATACAACTGAATCAAGCGTTGACAGTTTATCCGAAACAAAACGCGCTACGTCAGACATCGAATTGCCGCGAATCACGACAGACAAATCGTATACGCCTGACATCAGGTAAACTGATTCAACCTCTTGGAATCGGTAAATCCGTTCCGCCACTTCATCAAAACCGACGCCCCGCTTCGGCGTTACTTTGACGTCAATCATGGCCGTAACGCCCTCATGTCCGTCGACTTTTCGCCAATCAATCATAGCGGAATAATCGATAATAACCTTTTCTTTCTCCAGTTTGTCAATAATTGTTTTCACTTCATTTACAGGGATGCCCGCCATCTTTGCGATTGTTTCTAAATCGGCGCGGCTATTTTCGTCTAAAATTTCTAATATTTCTGTTTCTTTTTCTGTCAATTTCATTTGATTCACACCTTTGCAATGTCAAGAAATCTCATGACATTATATCACGTTTTTTGACGAATGCTAAGAAAAAACGAGGAGAAACTTCCGCTAGAATTGACAATTTCAGGGCATAATACAACCATCAAAAAAAGGGAGTGACACAGAATGGAGGCGGTTTCACCAATAAGGCGGTTTACGGTCGATGGAGTCAATGTATACTACGAACATTATCAAAATCCCGGCAGGCAAACGCTGGTCTGCGTACACGGTTTTTTATCATCTGCATTCAGCTTCAGAAAAGTAATTCCTCTCCTTCGTGACAAGTACGACATCATCGCGCTTGATTTGCCTCCTTTCGGCCAATCTGAAAAATCAAGAACGTTTATCTATACCTATCAAAACCTTGCTAAGCTTGTCATTGGAATTTTGGAGCACTTGCAAGTGAAACAGGCTGTGCTTGTCGGGCATTCTATGGGCGGGCAGATATCGCTGTCTGCTGCTCTCCAAAAACCTGAGCTTTTTTCAAAGGTTGTGCTGCTTTGCAGTTCAGGGTATTTAAAACGTTCACACCCGACGATCATTTTCGGGACCCATATCCCGTATTTTCATCTTTACATCAAACGCTGGCTCTCGAAAGAAGGCGTGATGAAAAATTTATTAAATGTGGTGCATGACAAATCGCTGATTGATGAGGAGATGATCGACGGCTATGGCAGACCGTTTCAAGACGAGCAGATTTTCAAAGCCATGACAAGGTTTATCCGCCACAGAGAAGGAGATTTAGAACCCGAGCAATTGAAGAAAATGAACAAGCCTGCTCTATTGATTTGGGGCGAAGAGGATCGAATTGTCCCAATGGAGATCGGTAAACGGCTGCACGCGGATTTGCCTAATTCCGTGCTGTACTCACTTGGCCAGACCGGACATCTGGTGCCTGAAGAACGGCCTGAACTTGTTTCTGAACACATTGCTCATTTTATCAATTAAAAAAACCGGTGCTGAACCGGTTTTTTAAGGCGTGCAGGAGCTGCTGTTTTTAATGAATAAAAGCTGGCCTGCCACTTCCCGGCAGCTGGCGATCGGCAGCGTTTGTTCAAAAGAAGTTTCAAATATTTGCTGAATGCTTTTCGCCAGCAAGTCGGGATCGTTTTCATCATAGACTGCCTGCACGACATCAACAGCCTCCGTTTCGTAAAACTCTTCTCCATATTTAAACGGGTCCCATTTGGCAATAATCTTAATCATTTCCCTGACCGCTTGACTTTCTTCCATATTCATCACCGCTTATAATAAAATTTGCAGTTCTATCTTATCATAGTGAAGCTTAGAAGAATAAACATACATGAGGGGGTAACAGAATGAACTTTGATAAACGAGAAGAACGCCTTGGCACCCAATCGGTCAAATGGGATAAAACAGGCGAATTATTTGGCGTGACAGACGCCCTCCCGATGTGGGTGGCGGATATGGATTTTCGCGCCCCGGAAGCGATAACTGAAGCGTTAAAAGAGCGCCTTGACCACGGTATTTTTGGTTATACAACTCCAGATCAAAAAACGAAGGATGCTGTGTGCGGATGGATGCAAAACAGGCACGGCTGGAAGGTAAATCCGGAAAGCATCACATTCAGCCCCGGCGTTGTAACGGCTTTGAGCATGGCGGTACAAGCTTTTACGGAGCCTGGCGATCAAGTAGTTGTTCAGCCTCCAGTTTATACGCCTTTTTACCATATGGTGGAGAAAAACGGCCGGCACATTTTACATAATCCGCTGCTAGAAAAAGACGGCGCATATGCAATGGATTTTGAAGATTTGGAGACAAAGCTTAGTGACCCAAGCGTTACATTGTTTATTTTATGCAATCCTCATAACCCTTCTGGGCGTTCATGGAGCCGGGAAGATTTACTGAAGCTAGGCGAATTGTGCCTTGAGCATGGCGTCACAGTTGTATCGGATGAAATCCATTCCGATTTAATGCTGTACGGACATAAACACACGCCGTTCGCTTCGCTCTCTGACGATTTCGCTGATATTTCCGTAACATGTGCTGCTCCAAGCAAAACATTTAATATCGCCGGATTGCAGGCTTCAGCGATCATTATTCCGGATCGCCTGAAGCGCGCCAAGTTTTCCGCAAGCCTTCAGCGAAATGGTTTAGGCGGACTGAACGCGTTTGCCGTCACTGCAATCGAAGCCGCGTATTCAAAAGGCGGACCGTGGCTTGATGAATTGATCTCTTACATTGAGAAAAACATGAACGAAGCGGAAGCCTTTTTGAGCAACGAGCTGCCAAAGGTCAAAATGATGAAGCCGGATGCATCATACTTGATTTGGCTCGACTTCAGCGCTTACGGCTTGTCCGATGCAGAGCTTCAGCAAAGAATGCTAAAAAAAGGAAAAGTTATTTTAGAGCCCGGGACGAAATACGGGCCTGGCGGAGAAGGATTTATGCGCCTGAACGCGGGATGCTCTCTTGCAACCCTGCAGGACGGCCTGCGCCGCATCAAAGCCGCATTATCGTAAATATAGCTGTAAACGCCTTTACGTCTTCATTTGTAAAGGCGTTCTTAATAAAGGAATTTTATATTTTACTTCTAATATTTAGTGTTATAATAGATTCATATTTTATACGAAAGGATTTCACACGAATGGAAATTCTAAAAGACTATCTTCTGCACATCTGCTTTATTTTGTTTCCTATTCTTCTTTACCAAGTGTTTTGGCTTGGAAAACCTGCGATTCTTGTGCCAAAAATAAACAGCGGTTTGGTCACGCTCTTCGCCTGCGGCGCCTCCGTTTTATGCATTATTTTCCCGATTCATGAAATGGACTACATACAATACGGCCTTCAGATGATTCCCGTTATCATTTGTTTATTTTACATTAGTACCGCTTCCGGACTTACAGTCGCCGCATCTGTCCTATGTTTTGAACTGCTTTTTTACGAACCTTCCGCAATGTTTGTTTTCACTTTGCTGCCTTTTCTTATCATTATCCCAATCTTATTTCAGAAAAAATGGCCATTCATGTCCAAAGCGAAAAAACTGCTGCTGTCTTTATTGATCAGCTGCGTGGAGATTTTCCTATTTTTCGCCTCAAGCTGGATTCTTTCCGCCTTGAATATTTTAAATTTTCAAAAATCAGGAATTTTCGTTTACGAGGCGGCAGTCTCAGGGCTTTTCCGCTCCAGTGTTCTTCTATTAAGCATCTATATTATCGAAAGCATCGCCGAAAATATCGCCCTGCGCTCACAGCTTATCCATTCTGAAAAAATGACGATTGTGAGTGAACTGGCAGCGAGCGTCGCCCATGAGGTCAGGAATCCGCTGACAGTTGTCCGCGGGTTTGTCCAGCTGCTTTTTAATGATGAAACCCTACAAAACAAGTCGAGTGCAGATTACAAAAAGCTTGTACTGTCAGAGCTTGACCGGGCGCAAGGCATTATTACAAACTATCTCGATATGGCCAAACAGCAATTATACGAAAAAGAGGTTTTTGACCTATCAGCCCTTATCAAAGAGACAAGCTCCCTTATGGTGTCGTACGCCAATTACAAGTCAGTAACCGTCGAGGCTGAAACAGAACCGGACCTTTTGATATACGGAGACGCAACAAAGCTGAAGCAGGCTGTCATCAACCTGATGAAAAACAGTATTGAAGCGGTTCCTCACGGGAAGGGTGTGATCCACATATCAGCCAAAAGAAACGGCCATACGATCATGATTAACATCACAGACAATGGGGTCGGGATGACAGACCATCAAATGCAAAAACTCGGCGAACCTTATTATTCCTTAAAAACGAACGGAACGGGACTCGGCCTCACCGTAACCTTTTCCATTATTGAACATCATCACGGGACCATTTCATTTAACAGCAGCTTCCAAAAAGGCACTACGGTGACCATTAAGCTTCCCGCTGATCTTCCTCACTAGCAAATCGATTGGAACTTTAATAGAATGAATGCGAGGTGATGACAGATGAGCACGTTTGAGACAGGCTCTATCGTTAAAGGATTTTACAAAACAGGTGTATACATAGGAGAAATCACGGCTTGCAGGCCGCAGCACTATTTAGTGAAAGTGAAAGCGGTTCTTACCCATCCCTCTCAAGGAGACCTTCATCATCCAAAACAGGCGGATGTGCCATTTTTTCATGAGAGAAAAGCGCTCGCATATGGTGAACAGACCAATATCCCCCACCATATGGTGAAGCCTTATGACGGTAAAGTGCCGGATTATACCGAATCTCTGCGGGAGGCGACAGCACAGCTGAGAGCCAAATTGGATGAGGATGGTTCGGAGTGGGCAAAACGCTCCCTTCATAATCTGGACATTTTAGAAAAAGAATATTTTAACCTGCCATAACCCAGTCTGACAAAAGATTGGGTTTTTCACGTCGCGCGCTTGAACAGTTCGGTTAAATCGATTCTTTCGCCGATTGTGGGCGGTTTCGGCTTTTCGAGATACTGCTTATCCTGCTCAACAAGCTTAAAAAGTTTATATGCTGTGAGAGCATCATCAAGCGCTTTATGATGGGTGCCGGTTCCGGAATCTCCATACTCTTCGGCAGCTTTCCATAAACCCGTCAATGTCCGGTCTCCAAAAAAGTTTTTGTATTCAAGCGATAAATCTCTCATTTCTCCCTTAAACGGGAAAGGGATATGGTTAAACATACAGTTTTGCTTCAGCACTTTCATATCCATGTTTCCCCACGTAATAATTGTGCTGTTTTTCTCAGGATCCAGCTCGTTTAGTTTACGGATGAAATCCTCGAATCTCATTCCTTCGTCTACCTGTTTTTGGGTTATTTTTAAAAATGATTTGCAGCGTTTCGTAAGCTTCGGGAACTTTTTCGGTCTAACATAGCTAGAAAACGTCTCAACCACTTCATCATCAATCGACTTTACAATTCCGGCTTCAATGATTTCCGGGAAGAAGTTTTGAGGACTGTACTTTCCATCAGGCATTGTAAATTCGAAATCAATAATGAGTAAGCTGTTTGTCGTCACCTTTTTACACCTGCCTTTCCTCCGATCAGAAAATGCTATCTTTATAGTATATCAATTCCCCTTCTCGACATTTCTTCATTTTCTAAAAATAATGAATTTTCCCAGCCGCTTCGTTTCTTTTAAATTATGAATCGTTTCTTTATAATTAGTAAGGAACCCGAAATAATAAGAAGGTGATGTTATTTCTATCCGTAAGAAAAACTTTGTCATTGTGTGGCTGGCGAACTTTTTTGTCTCCGCTAGCACAACGATGATCGTTCCTTTTCTCTCCTTATACATTGAGACGCTCAGCTCTTTTTCAAACGGCTTTGTGCAAAGGTGGAGCGGCTATGTGTTCGGCATTACATTTCTCATGGCGTTTTTGGTATCCCCGTTTTGGGGACGGTTCGGAGACAAACGCGGATACAAGAAAATCCTTATGGCAACCGGAACGGGCATTGCCCTCAGCATTTTCTTCATGGGCTTTGTTACATCGGTGTACCAATTATTTTTTCTGCGTATGGCAATGGGTCTTGTAACCGGATTCATTCCGACTTCTCTTGCGATGATTTCGGCACAGACTCCGAAGAGCTCAGCCGGCAAAACGCTTGGCACGCTGCAAATGGGGCAAGTGTCCGGAAGCTTGTTCGGCCCGCTTTTGGGAGGCATGCTTGCTGATCATTTCGGCTTTACGTATACCTTTTTTATCACATCCTTTGTGATTTTCTCGTCTGTTCTTCTCGTGTTATTTGGTGTCAAAGAAAAGCCTCTTGCAGAGAAAACAGCCAAACGTACGTCTTACTCGAGAAAAGAAGTGCTCTCCTATATTTTTCACCAGCCGGCGCTGTGGGTCATGATGCTGTTAACCATGCTGATTCAAACAGGCAATTTCAGTATCCAGCCCCTGCTCGCTTTATATGTAAATGAGCTGCACGGACCTGTCAATCTTGCCTTTTTCTCCGGCATGGCATTTTCAGCAACGGGGCTCGGAAGTTTGCTGCTGGCTAGAAAATGGGGTGATCTGGGCGACCGCTACGGCCACCGCCGCATTTTAATCGGACTTTTGCTCGCCGCCTCTTTCTTTTTTATTCCGCAGGCGCTCGCGTCCTCACTCAGCGTGCTCCTTGTTTTCAGATTTTTATTCGGAATGGCGATGGGCGGTTTGCTGCCATGCATTACGGCAGCGATCCGCGTTCAGGCTCCCGGCAGCATTCAAGGTGAAGTTCTCGGCTACAATGTCAGCTTTCGCTTTTTAGGCAACGTGCTCGGGCCTCTGCTGGGCGGAATCATATCGAGCCATTTTACCATTTCGGCCACCTTTTACGTCACGGCGTTTCTCTTTTTCGCCGGCGCCTGCATGCTTTGGATCATGCAGAAACTTCGGAAAGATTCTTATGCCAAAGCAAGCTGATTCCGAGAAAAAACTGAGGAATCTTCTAAATTTAACCTTCTCGTAATCTCAAAAGAATGGTACGATATGGCTAGAATTTAGGAGAAAAGAGAGTGACCATGTTACGAAAAATAATCGGATGGATTTTGCTCCTTTGCATAATCCCATTGTTTGCATTTACAGTTATCGCTTCCGGAAAAGAAGTAAAACAAATGAAGTCCCTGGATCAGGTGCTTGATAAAAATATTGATCTGAAAGATATCAGCCTTGTTCAGAACAGCTACATGTATGACAGGGACGGCTCCCTTGTCTCGGAAATCGTTAGCGACCACGAAAACCGTGTGCTCGTTCCATTTAACAAGATTCCCGAGGAAGTCAAACAGATTTTCTTAACATCTGAGGACCGCCATTTTTACGAGCATAAAGGCTTTGACTTTATGGGAATGGTGCGGGCTACTGCTTCTAACGTAAAAGACAAGAAAATTGACCAGGGTGCCAGCACCATCACACAGCAGCTTTCAAGAAACTTGTATTTGAGCCACGAACGCTCCTTCAGCCGCAAGCTGACAGAGCTCGCGTATTCCTATCAGCTGGAGAAAAAATATACGAAAAATGAAATTCTTGAAGCTTACTTAAATACCATTTATTTTAACAATGGTGTTTATGGCGTCGGTTCAGCGGCTGAATTCTATTTCAGCAAACCGCTGAAATCTCTCACAGTGGGAGAAATGGCTTTTATCTGTGCTATACCTAATAACCCTACATTATATGATCCTCTCAAGCATTTTGACTACACGAAAAGCCGTCAAGAACGTTTGCTTAAAGGGCTAAAAGATGCCGGGGTCATTACGGACAAAGAGCTGAAAAAAGCCGTAAAACAAAAAATCAAACTGGATGTTGAAAAAAGAGAAGACAAATATCCTGACTACGTTTCCTACGTCAATGATGAATTCACTCAGCTGGTGTCTGAATCAGAAGGCTTTGATAAACGCCTTCAAAAAGCATCAGGAAAACAAAAAGAAAAGATCGAGAACGAGCTGTCCGCAAGAGTCAGCACGCTGATGAAAGACGGCGTGAAAATTTATACTGCACTTGATCCGTACATGCAAAATCAAGTTGTGGCACAAATGAATTCCAAGCTCCCGTATGCGGACGTACAGGGCGGAGCGGCTGTGATTAATCACCAGACGCATCAAATCATCGCTCTATCCGGCGGGAAAAACTATCAAAAATATGACTTTAACCGCGCCTACCAGGCGTACAGGCAGCCGGGGTCATCCATTAAGCCGCTTCTTGATTACGGCCCTTATATTGAACAGACCGGCGCGACAACAAGCAGCACCATTGATGCCAGCAAGTTTTGCAGCAAAGACTACTGTCCGCAAAACTACAATAACCGCACTTACGGCACAGTGACGCTTGATACGGCGTTTAAAAATTCATATAATACCCCGGCTATTAGAATGCTCGACCGCGTCGGCATCCAAAAGGCATTCAGTTATATTGAGCCGTATCATTTTGCCAAACTTGTCGACAGTGACTATCTTCTTCCGGCGGCGCTTGGCGGATTTACAAACGGCATGACGCCTCTTGAGATGACAAAGGCTTATACGACATTCGGAAACAGCGGAAGCTATACGCCGAGCCATGCGATTACAAAGGTGACAGACCTTAAAGGAAAAACGCTTTATAAATGGAATGATAAAGCGACTCAAATATTCAGCGTCCGCACGAACATGCAGCTGAAAAAACTGATGTCTTCCGTTGTGAAAAGCGGAACAGGGAAAAAAGCATATTTCAATGCGCCTTACATCGGCGGTAAAACCGGAACATCAAATGATTATCACGATATGTGGTTTGTCGGCCTGACTGATACGTATACAATGGGTGTCTGGGTCGGAAAGGATACACCGACCAGCGTTGAATATCTTCACAGCATCAGCCCTCAGCTTTCCATCTGGAAAGGAACGCTGCAAGCGGCTTATTAAAGGATCGGAGGGGATATGGAGTGACTTCAGAACAAATTCCAAATCGCGTTTTGCTGTTTGACGGTGTCTGCAATTTATGCAATGGCGCCGTGCAGTTTATCATTAAACGTGATCCGGACGGATTGATTTCTTTCACATCGCTGCAGTCGGAAACAGGACAGAGCCTGCTGAAAAAAAGCGGGCTTCCGACTGATTGGTTTGACAGCTTTGTCTTTATTGAAGACGGCCAAGTGTACACAAAGTCAACTGCAGCCATTAAGGTTTTCAGGCATCTGCGAGGCCCATGGCGGCTCTTCGTCCTGTTTTTCGCAGTGCCGAAGCCTGTCAGAGATATGGTCTATTCTTTCATTGCCAACAACCGCTATAAGTGGTTTGGCAAAAAAAATGAATGTATGCTCCCCTCCCCTTCTATTAAAAAAAGATTTTTACCGTAAATAAAAAATGGCTAGGAAGCTAGCCATCACAGATTGTTAACAAAATCCTAAAACGCTTCGTTTTAGGATTTTGTCATCTTTTCAGCGTGATTGAAAACCTTTGAAGTCGATGAAGAGCGAGCATTGGATGTGAAACGGCGGAAACCTGAGAATCTAGCCGCCGTTTTATTGCGTATAGAGCACGAAGCGCAAATCTGACCACCAAACGCTGAAATGGCTAGCTTACACAGGTAAGCTAGCCATTATGCTATTATAAAGCTTGATAAATATGAACAGAATACCGATAACAAAGGTAAACCAAAACAGCAGTTCCAATAGAATGAACCCGACTAATGACATGAGAGAAAGCGTCGAATAAATCCGGTATACGGTAAACACAAAGTAAGCGAGCGTGACGACCGCAAACCAGATCACAATCCAAATGACATTTTGCAAGAGCACAAAGGATAAAATCCCGCCGCCCAAATAAATCATGGAACCCATTCTGAGTTTTTTCAGGTTGTTCCCTTCCGGATCATTAGCAAAAAACAGCAATGACAGCTCGGTCACGGTATTTGCAATTAATTTCAGAGCGGACAGAACCATAAAATATAAAAGTGCAAAGGCAGCAAATAACGCAAGCCTGATTCCTTTCTCTGAAAAATAATCGAGCATTCCATCATACATTCCAAATGAAGACAGCATCTTCAACGCATAAAGTGAAGTTGAGATGGATAAGGACGAACTAAAAAGCAGGATCGCAATCAGCGGAAAATATCCTGTCAAATAAGTATTTTTCATATAAAAAAGTCCCTTTCTATAATCTACCTCATTTATTATGGAGGACTTAAAACACGTTGACAAGATAAATTATTCCATTTTTTCTCCTTTTTACGAATTACGGTCCCAAATCTTCACAAAGCAGCATTTTGAGAGTAAAGTAGTACGCAGGAATCATAAAACGTAAGGAAGTTTTATATGAAAAAAACATTAAAACTGCAAACCAGACTCACCATATTTGTTTGTATCGTTGTATTAATCGCATTGCTCATTACGTTTTTTACAGTCGGTGCCCAAACCACCAAACGAATTAGAGATCAGGAAATGGCCACTGCGCTGCAGACTGCTGAAATGGTAGCTGAGGCGCCGATGACAGCCGCTGCTTTAGAAAGCGGAAAAAAACAAAAGGAACTGCAGAGCTACACAAAGCGGGTTCAGAAAATTACCGGCACGGAATTTGTTGTCGTCATGGATATGAACGGTATCCGCAAAACTCATCCTGACCCGAGCAAAATCGGAAAAAAATTCAGAGGCGGTGATGAGTCCGAGGTATTAAAAGGGCATGTTCATATCAGCACAGCCTCTGGCACGCTCGGGAAATCGCAGAGAGCGTTCGTCCCTGTCTACGCGGAGAATGGAAAACAGGTCGGTGCAGTCGCGGTCGGCATCACCGTAAATGAAATTGATGAAGTGATCAGCCATAGCTTACGGCCGCTTTACTTTATTATTTGCGTCAGCATCTTCGTCGGTGTGATCGGAGCCGTTATCGTCGCCCGTACAGTGAAAAATATCATGTACGGACTTGAACCTTATGAAATTGCGACCCTGCTTGAAGAACGGAGCGCGATGCTGGAATCGACGAAGGAAGGAATACTCGCTGTCGATGAACATGGCAAAATTAAACTTGCCAACGCGGAAGCAAAACGCCTATTCGTCAAAATGGGCATCAACACAAATCCCATTGATCAGGATGTAGATGACATCTTGCCGAAAAGCCGCTTGAAAAAGGTCATTGAGACAAAAAAACCTCTTCAAGACAGAGACGTCCGCATTAACGGGCTGGAGCTTGTGTTTAATGAAGTTCCTATCCAGCTGAAAGGACAAACTGTCGGAGCGATTGCAACATTCCGCGACAAGACCGAGGTAAAACATTTAGCTGAACAGCTTTCCGGTGTTAAAATGTATGCAAACGCACTGAGAGCGCAGTCTCATGAATTTATGAACAAACTGCATGTGATATTAGGTCTCGTCCAGCTGAAAGAGTATGATGATCTTGGAGATTATATTAAAGATATAGCCATACAGCAAAAATCAGAAACAAGTGAAATTATAAATGATGTCAAAAGCTCCGTACTGGCCGGTTTTCTGCTTGGAAAGCAAAGCTTTATACGTGAACAGGGCGCAAATCTTGATATTGAATGCAACGGTGTCATCCCGAACGCGGCAGACCCTTCTGTCATCCATGAACTTATTACAATCATCGGAAATCTCATCAACAATGGCTTAGACGCCGTTGCCGATATGCCGAAAAAACAAATCACCATGTCCATGCGCTTCCATAACAGCATACTTGATATTGAAATTACCGATACTGGAGCAGGCATGTCTGAAGAAGACCAAGCCAAAGTATTTGAACAAGGCTATTCAACAAAGGGCAAAAACCGGGGATTCGGCCTTTATTTCACACAGCAAAGCATCGAAAATTTAAAAGGCCAAATGATCCTCACAAGCGAAAAGAATGAAGGAACGACATTCAGTATTCGCATCCCGTACGAACCGAAGGAGGAAAATCATGATTAATGTACTAATAGTTGAAGATGACCCCATGGTGGGTGAATTAAATAAACGATACTTAAGCCAAATAGATGGCTTTCAGCTGAAAGGCATCGCTTCTTCCTTTCAAAGCGCTCTGCATATTTTAGGCGAGCATCATATCGACCTCATTTTGCTTGATATTTATATGCCGGGAAAAAACGGGCTGGAACTGCTGACGGAATTGAGAGCCCAAAATGAAGCGGTTGACGTGATTGTCATCTCAGCGGCCAGCGAGCTTGACGTGATCAAGAAAACACTTCGGTACGGAGCTGTTGATTATTTAATCAAACCGTTTGAATTTGAACGATTCCAAACGGCTCTGTCTGATTACAGACGAAAACAAAAGGTGTATTCAACCCATCGCAACATGAGCCAAAAAGAACTGGACGCCGAGCTTTTTCAAAAGAAAGAAGCAACAGAAAAAGTGCAGCTTCCTAAAGGCCTGACAAAAAGCACGCTGAAGCTGATCTGGTCCAGTATCCAGTCATTTGAAAATGAATCTTTTACGACAGAAGACTTGGCAAAGCACACAGAAATCTCTCAAGTATCCATACGAAAATACTTAAAGTTTCTTGAAGATATACAGGTTCTGAATGTAGAAATGGCGTACGGAACGATCGGAAGACCTGTGTTTCAGTACAACGTCAACAACAGTAACCTTAACGGAATAAAGCAATATCTATAAGAAAACGCACTGCTTGTTTTGAGCAGTGCGTTTTTCTGTCATATCTCTTGCCAAGATGCTTGATTCTATTGTTGAAAAGTTATACAAGAATAACAAAGGGCCTTTCAACATTTTTAAGCAAACAATTCTAAAAATAGATACTTTTTAAAAAATTATGCGAAATTCTATTTATTTCTTATTAGTTAAATGATAAATTATGATTGGTAAGTTGATCCCGAAAAACTAAGTCATAAGTCTTACTTCAGAAAACGATGTCACGGTTTTCCGCCCGGAACGCCTTCCACATCCTTCTCTTCCCCGCCTTTCGAAGGAAATATTCACACCACGCTTATTCAGGGAAGAATAGAACTGTCTCAGCGCATTCCATTTGTTATTATCAGAAAATTTTATCGATTCTAAGAAATTGTTCAGGACAGCCCATCACATGACTGGCCGGATCAGCTTTGAACCAAATTTTTCTGGGGGGTTATATCTTGAATAAACGAAAAATCGGATTGGCGATGTCACTTGTGATCGCAGCAGGCACCATATTAGGAGCATGCGGAAACAGCGAAAAAAGCAGCGGCTCAGGCGAAGGCAAAAACAAATTCAGTGTGGCTATGGTTACTGACGTAGGCGGAGTGGATGACAAATCCTTCAACCAATCAGCCTGGGAAGGCATCCAAGCCTTTGGGAAAGAGAATGGGCTGAAAAAAGGCAAAAACGGTTACGACTATCTTCAATCCAAATCAGATGCAGACTATACAACGAACTTAAATAAATTGGCGCGTGAGAATTTTGACTTGATTTACGGCGTCGGCTACTTAATGGAGGATTCAATCAGCGAAATTGCTGACCAGCGCAAAAATACAAACTTTGCGATTATAGATGCTGTTGTCGATAAAGACAACGTCGCAAGTATTACGTTTAAAGAGCAGGAAGGCTCATTTCTCGTCGGAGTGGCCGCAGCCCTATCAAGCAAATCAGGAAAAATCGGCTTTGTAGGCGGCATGGAATCAGAGTTAATCAAAAAATTCGAGGTCGGCTTCCGTGCCGGCGTGCAAGCAGTTAACCCTAAAGCCGTTGTAGAAGTGAAATACGCAGGAGGTTTCGATAAAGCCGATGTCGGCAAAGCAACCGCCGAAAGCATGTATAAATCAGGCGTAGATGTTATTTATCACTCTGCGGGCGCCACTGGCACAGGCGTCTTTACTGAAGCGAAAAACCTGAAGAAAGAAGATCCAAAACGCGATGTCTGGGTCATCGGTGTCGATAAAGACCAATACGCAGAAGGCCAGGTAGAAGGAACAGATGATAACGTCACCCTCACTTCCATGGTGAAAAAAGTAGATACAGTCGTTGAAGATGTAACGAAAAAAGCGAGTGACGGAAAGTTCCCGGGCGGCGAAACACTTACCTACGGGCTTGATCAAGACGGAGTCGGCATTTCTCCATCTAAACAAAATCTATCGGATGATGTGATCAAAGCGGTCGATAAATGGAAGAAAAAAATCATCGACGGATTGGAAGTCCCGGCAACTGAGAAAGAGCTGAAAACCTTTAAAGCTGAATAAGAATCGCAGGGATAAGGAGGTCGAGCCCTTATCCCTTGTTTTTCTTTTATTTTGAAATAAAGGAGCGGTCAATCAATGGAATATGTCATTGAAATGCTCAATATCCGCAAGGCGTTTCCAGGTATCGTCGCCAATGACAATATCAATCTTCAGGTCAAAAAAGGCGAAATACACGCGTTGCTCGGTGAAAACGGAGCGGGGAAATCAACATTGATGAATGTCCTTTTCGGGCTGTATCAGCCGGAGCGGGGTGAAATTCGGGTGCGCGGCGAGAAGGTGCACATCAACAGCCCGAACAAAGCGAATGACCTTGGAATTGGAATGGTGCACCAGCACTTTATGCTTGTTGACACCTTTACAGTTGCTGAAAATATTATTCTCGGGAAGGAGCCAAAGAAGTTTGGCAGAATTGACCGGAAGCGTGCTGGCCAAGAGGTGCAGGACATTTCCGATCGATACGGCCTGCAGATCCATCCTGAAGCAAAAGCAGCTGACATATCAGTCGGTATGCAGCAGCGCGCAGAAATATTAAAAACCCTCTACCGCGGTGCCGACATTCTGATTTTTGATGAACCGACGGCTGTTTTGACGCCTCATGAAATTAAGGAACTGATGCAAATTATGAAGAACCTGGTCAAAGAAGGGAAGTCCATCATCTTAATCACCCATAAGCTGAAAGAGATTATGGAGATTTGTGACCGCGTTACGGTTATCCGTAAAGGAAAAGGCATCAAAACCCTTGATGTCCGTGATACAAACCAAGACGAACTCGCCAGTCTAATGGTCGGCCGTGAGGTATCGTTCAAAACCGAAAAGAGAGCTGCTCAGCCGGGAGCGGAAGTGCTTGCGATTGACGGCATAACTGTAAAGGATACCCGCGGAATAGAGACAGTCAGAGATTTGTCTCTTTCAGTCAAAGCGGGAGAAATAGTCGGCATAGCAGGCGTCGACGGAAACGGGCAATCTGAGCTGATCGAAGCGGTGACAGGACTCCGCAAAACAGATTCAGGAACAATCACCTTAAACGGAAAACAGATCCAAAACCTGACGCCAAGAAAAATCACTGAATCCGGGATCGGCCATATCCCTCAGGATCGCCATAAACACGGTCTCGTCCTTGATTTTCCAATCGGAGAGAATATCCTGCTGCAAAGCTATTACAAAAAGCCGTATTCAGCATTGGGCGTTTTACATAAAGGCGAAATGTACAAAAAAGCACGCAGCCTGATCACTGAGTACGATGTCAGAACGCCGGATGAATATACACACGCTCGGGCATTGTCAGGCGGAAACCAGCAAAAAGCGATTATCGGGCGGGAAATAGACCGAAATCCTGATTTATTAATTGCCGCCCAGCCGACTCGCGGCCTTGATGTCGGAGCGATTGAATTTGTCCATAAAAAGCTCATTGAGCAGCGTGATGCCGGGAAAGCCGTTCTTCTCCTCTCGTTTGAGCTTGAAGAAATTATGAATCTCAGTGACAGAATCGCCGTTATTTTTGAAGGACGCATTATCGCCAGCGTTAATCCGCAGGAAACCACTGAACAGGAGCTTGGTCTCTTGATGGCAGGAAGCACGCAAAAGGAAGCGGGGAAAGCAAATGGTTAAACGACTCTCTCATTTACTCGTGCCGCTCATCGCAATCATCCTTGGTCTTGCGGCCGGCGCGTTGATTATGCTTGTGAGCGGCTACAGTGTGGCCAGCGGATATTCGGCTTTGTGGAATGGGATATTCGGTGAAATCTATTATGTCGGAGAAACCATCCGGCAAATTACGCCTTATATTTTATCCGGATTGGCTGTCGCGTTTGCATTCCGAACCGGACTCTTTAATATCGGCGTCGAGGGCCAGCTGCTCGTCGGCTGGACAGCAGCGGTTTGGGTCGGTACGGCGTTTGACGGACCGGCATATATTCACTTGCCGCTCGCATTGATTACAGCAGCAGCTGCAGGAGGATTATGGGGGTTTATTCCCGGCATTTTGAAAGCGCGATTTTTCGTTCATGAAGTCATTGTCACCATTATGATGAATTATATCGCGCTGCACATGACCAATTACATCATTTCAAACGTCTTGACAGATCATCAGGACAAGACGGGGAAAATTCACGAATCCGCCTCCCTCCGCTCTCCTTTTCTTGAACAGCTCACCGATTACTCACGGCTGCATTTGGGAATCATCGTTGCCCTTCTCGCAGCAGTTATCATGTGGTTTATCATCAACAAAACTACAAAAGGATTTGAGCTCCGGGCGGTCGGATTTAACCAGCACGCTTCCCAGTATGCCGGCATGAGCGTGCGGAAGAATATCATGACCTCCATGCTTATCTCCGGCGCTTTTGCAGGCCTTGCCGGAGCCATGGAGGGCCTAGGAACATTCGAATACGCAGCAGTGAAAGGCGCATTTACCGGCGTAGGCTTTGACGGTATCGCTGTCGCTCTTCTTGGGGGAAACACAGCCGTCGGCGTTGTACTGGCAGCATGCCTGCTTGGCGGGCTGAAAATCGGCGCATTAAATATGCCGATTGAATCAGGCGTTCCATCAGAGGTCGTTGATATTGTGATTGCCATTATTATTCTGTTTGTGGCTTCAAGCTATGCGATTCGTTTCGTCATGGGCAAATTGAAGAAAAAGGGGGGGAACTAAGTGGACATTGTGCAGATTTTATCTATCATTGTCCCTGCCACACTCGTCTATGCGGCCCCGCTTATTTTAACTGCTCTCGGCGGCGTGTTTTCCGAGAGATCAGGTGTTGTGAATATCGGCCTAGAAGGCCTCATGATTATCGGGGCGTTCACCAGCGTGTTATTTAATTTATTTTTTGGTCCGGAATTAGGTGCCGCCGCACCTTGGCTTTCGCTCCTTGCCGCCATGGCAGCAGGCGCCCTGTTTTCACTGATTCACGCGGCAGCGGCGATTTCGTTTCGCGCCGACCAGACAGTCAGCGGTGTCGCCATTAACATGCTGGCGCTTGGGGCAACTTTATTTATCGTCAAACTGATCTACGGCAAAGCGCAGACAGACAAAATTCCAGAGCCTTTTTATAAGACGAAAATCCCCGGTTTGGGCGATATTCCCGTCTTGGGAAAGATCTTCTTTTCGGATGTCTATTATACGTCTATTCTTGCAATAGCACTTGCCTTTATTTCCTGGTTTATCTTGTTCAAAACGCCGTTCGGCCTTCGTATCCGTTCTGTCGGCGAGCATCCGATGGCGGCCGATACGATGGGAATCAACGTATATAAAATGCGCTACATCGGCGTGATGATCAGCGGATTGTTCGGCGGTCTCGGCGGCGGCGTATATGCCTCTACAATTGCGCTTGATTTCACGCACTCTACCATCTCCGGGCAAGGCTTTATCGCCCTGGCAGCGCTTGTATTCGGAAAATGGCATCCGATCGGAGCACTGGGGGCCGCCTTGTTTTTCGGATTCGCCCAAAGCTTAAGCATCATTGGATCGCTGCTCCCTCTTTTTAAAGACATACCAAATGTGTATATGCTGATGGCTCCTTATGTCTTAACGATTCTCGCTTTAACCGGCTTTATCGGGCGGGCAGATGCGCCAAAAGCCAATGGCGTGCCCTATATTAAAGGAAAAAGATAAAACATTTTCCCCTGGGAAGACGATTCTCAGGGATTTTTTTCTAATCCAAAAGACCCCCTTAATTTAATTGTTTATTAGTTTTTTAACTTAAAAAAATATGAAGTGTTAACGCTTTCTTGTAGACTGTAACAAACAATACATGGGGGTGTATGACATGGGAGCAATTCCAAAAACGGGGACAATTTCACCTGAGCAAAAAGACTCACAGGGGAAAAACCTGTTTCAAAAAATCTGGTCTTGGGAAATCGGTGTGATTCCTCTGCCATTATACACAGTATTAGCAGTTATTATTATTCTTGCAGCCTATTACAATGAGCTGCCGGCAAATATGCTTGGCGGGTTTGCCATCATTATGATTCTTGGTGTGTTTCTCGGAGACATAGGCCAACGCATACCGATATTGAAGGATATTGGCGGCCCTGCTATTTTATCTTTGTTTGTTCCTTCATTTTTAGTCTTTTACAATGTACTGAATTCAACATCTTTAGACGCTGTAACCAACTTGATGAAAACGTCTAACTTCCTTTATTTCTATATCGCTTGCCTTGTTGTGGGAAGTATCCTCGGTATGAACAGAATTGTTTTAATACAGGGGTTTATCAGAATGTTCGTTCCACTGGTTGCAGGAACGATCGCGGCCGTTGCAGCCGGCATCCTTGTCGGATTTATTTTTGGCTATAGTGCCTATGATTCCTTTTTCTTTGTTGTTGTCCCGATTATTGCCGGGGGAATAGGTGAAGGAATTTTGCCGCTTTCAATCGCCTATTCACAAATACTGGGCTCATCGGCTGATGTATTTGTGTCTCAGCTGGTTCCAGCCGCAATTATAGGAAACGTTTTTGCTATCATATGTGCAGCCTTAATGAAAAAGCTTGGCGATAAGCGTCCAGATCTAAATGGCTACGGACGTCTCGTAAAATCTAAAAAAGCAAATGAGATTTTCAATCAAAAAGAAGCCGAAGCAAAAATTGATTTCAAATTAATGGGAGCAGGAGTTCTGCTCGCGTGTACATTCTTTATTTTTGGCGGGTTATTGGAGAAATTCATCTTCATCCCGGGCGCGATCTTAATGATTATTTCAGCTGCGGCTGTCAAGTATGCGAATATTCTTCCGAAAAAAATGGAAGAAGGCGCTTACCAGCTTTATAAGTTTATTTCTTCAAGCTTTACATGGCCGCTGATGGTCGGTCTCGGCATCCTCTTTATTCCGTTGGATGACGTAGCGTCTGTGATTTCTATTCCGTTTGTCATCATCTGTATTTCAGTTGTTATCGCGATGATTGGTTCTGGATATTTCGTAGGCAAGCTGATGAACATGTATCCGGTTGAATCCGCAATCGTTACCTGCTGCCACAGCGGCCTCGGCGGAACGGGTGATGTTGCCATTTTATCGGCATCAGGAAGAATGGGCCTTATGCCGTTTGCCCAAATTTCAACCCGTCTCGGCGGTGCAGGCACAGTTATTTGCGCGACAGTGCTGCTTCGTTTTTTCACTTCATAAACAGAAAGAGTTCCGTTTTATGCGGAACTCTTTTTTTATTTATTCACAATCCGAATATACTCTCGGGGACCAAACGGCAGATCCTTTGATTCCGTCTCACTCATTCTGGCTGACAGGTGGTGTTCCAGTAAATACAGCTCCCACTCATCACCAGCCGCCACACCGCTGCGCCCGTCATATTGATTCAACATGAATGCCCCTGCAAATACTGAGCAGAATAAACCTGAGCACATCACGACTTTTCTTTTCACATGACCAGCTCCTTTCCTTCAGCTTGATCAGGATTGATTTTAAATATACAAATAACCTCTTTTTTGTCAGACTTATTTTGAGGTCAAAAGAACTCATAAAAACCCATTACAGCAGTTCGAAGCGTGGCAGCTTGCAGAAAAGTGCGATATAATTTGGACTAGGTCGTTTGACCGTATATTTCATACATAGCGCATTTTTCAATTGAGAACGAGAAAAGGAGGTCTTATCTTTGCAGCTCTTACATCTTGCTATTTTATCGCCTTTTTTATTTGCTTTTATCATTCCCTTCTTGGCAAAATACGCAAAAAGAGTGCATACGGGCTGGTTTGTGTTGATCTTGCCCGTCTTGCTGTTTATATACTTTCTCCCAATGATCAGGATGACACAATCTGGAGAAACACTTCGATCGGTATTAGAGTGGATTCCGTCACTCGGCATTAACTTTACCGTTTATATAGACGGCCTCGGGTTATTATTCGCCTTACTGATCACAGGCATTGGCTCTTTGGTCACTCTTTACAGCATTTTTTATTTATCGAAAGAAAAAGAACAGCTTGGGCCCTTTTATGTCTACTTATTGATGTTCATGGGCGCCATGCTCGGCGTCGTTCTAGTAGACAATGTCATGGTTCTCTACATGTTCTGGGAGCTTACAAGCCTTTCATCCTTTTTGCTGATCGGCTATTGGTATAAGCGGGAAAAGTCGCGCTATGGCGCAGCCAAATCACTTTTGATTACGGTCAGCGGCGGGCTGTGCATGCTCGGCGGATTTATTCTCCTTTATTTAATAACGGATTCCTTCAGTATTAGAGAGATGGTTCATCAGGTTCAATTAATTGCCGGCCACGAATTGTTTATCCCGGCTATGATTCTCATTTTATTAGGGGCTTTTACGAAATCAGCGCAATTTCCTTTTTACATCTGGCTCCCTGACGCGATGGAAGCTCCGACGCCTGTCAGCGCTTATCTCCATTCAGCTACTATGGTAAAAGCCGGCATTTATGTGATTGCGAGATTCAGTCCTATTTTCGCCTTTTCAGCTCAGTGGTTTTGGATCGTGTCCCTCGTTGGCCTTTTTACGATGGTTTGGGGTTCATTCCATGCCGTGAAACAAACTGATTTAAAATCGATTTTGGCGTTTTCAACCGTCAGCCAGCTCGGCATGATCATCTCCATGCTTGGAGTCAGTGCTGCGGCCCTTCATTACGGACATACAGAATATTATACAGTTGCCGCTATGGCTGCCATTTTCCATTTGATCAACCACGCAACCTTTAAAGGAAGCTTGTTTATGGCAGTCGGGATTATCGATCACGAAACAGGCACACGGGATATCCGGAAGCTAGGCGGCCTGATGGCGATTATGCCGATTACATTTACCATTTCCTTAATCGGGACATTTTCAATGGCCGGCTTACCGCCGTTTAACGGATTTTTGAGTAAAGAAATGTTTTTCACAAGCATGCTTCGCGTGACACATTTTGACCTGTTCAACGTGCAGACATGGGGCGTTCTGTTCCCTCTTTTCGCCTGGATCGGAAGTGTATTTACGTTTATCTACAGCATGAAATTGCTGTTTAAAACATTCAGAGGAAATTACCAGCCTGAGCAGCTTGAAAAACCGGCTCACGAGGCGCCTGTCGGCATGCTCGTACCACCGGTCATTCTTGTCGCTTTGGCTGTCAGTCTCTTCTTTTTCCCGAATATATTGTCGTACAGCCTGATAGAGCCTGCGATGAACTCAATCTATCCGACACTGCTTGCCGGCCATGAGAAATTCCACGTTCACATTTCACAGTGGCATGGGGTTACAACGGAATTGCTCATGACTGCGGGTATTGTTGTGATCGGAACAATTGGTTATTTGTCGCTGAATAAGTGGAAAGGAATCTATAAACTGTTTCCTTCGAAACTCACACTCAACCGGTTATACGATAAGCTTTTGACTCTGATGGAGAAAGGCTCTTACCGGGTCACAAAACAATATATGACCGGGTTTTTAAGAGATTATTTGCTGTATATCTTCGCTGGTTTCATCATTCTGATAGGCGGAGCTTTTGCCATTAAAGGCGGATTTTCATTTAAAACGGAAGGCATGGCTAAAATCGGTGTATACGAAATCATTTTGACGCTTGTCATGATCAGCGCCACAGTGGCGACTGTTTTTGCTAGGTCAAGACTGACGGCGATCATTGCACTCGGTGTTGTCGGTTATACGCTTGCATTGTTTTTTGTCATTTTCAGAGCGCCGGACTTGGCATTGACTCAGCTCGTCATTGAAACGATTTCTGTGGCACTGTTTCTGCTTTGCTTCTACCATTTGCCGAAACTGAGGCTGAAAACAAAAACGAGAACGTTCCGGATGACGAATTTTATCATTTCTTTAGGCGTCGGTATTATTGTTACTCTGCTTGGCATCGCATCCTCAAGCCAGCGGACAAAAGACAGCATTGCGTCCTTCTTTGTCAAACACAGCCACGATCTCGGCGGAGGGGATAATGTCGTCAATGTCATTCTTGTTGATTTCAGGGGATTTGATACAATGTTTGAAATTACGGTATTAACAATAGCCGCTCTCGGCATTTACAGCATGATTAAAACAAAAGTAAAAGAGGAGGGGAAAAGCGGTGAATGAACAAAAAACAAATGACTTGATTCTTCAAACCGCGACAAAGCTTGTATCCTTTATCATTTTGCTTTTCTCTTTCTATTTATTTTTATCAGGGCATAACGCGCCCGGAGGAGGCTTTGTCGGCGGACTGATCACGTCCTCTTCCATCGTTCTCTTGCTCTTGGCATATGATTTAAAAACCGTGCGTTCCCTTTTGCCGGTCAATTTCATTTATGTCGCGGGAGCCGGCCTTCTGCTCGCTGTATTAACAGGCGTTGGCTCCTTTGTCTTCGGGGCTCCTTTTTTAACCCACACATTCGGATACTTTCAGCTGCCGATCCTTGGGAAAACGGAGCTCGCCACAGCGACGATATTTGATTTAGGCGTTTATCTTGTTGTCGTAGGCATAACGATGACCATTATTCAAACGATTGGAGAGGAAGAATAATGGAAATCTTAATGGCTGTATTAGCCGGTATTATTTTTATGGCTGCTACGTATTTGCTGCTGTCTAAAAGCCTGCTTCGTGTCATTATCGGAACAGCACTGTTAAGCCATGGCGTTCATTTAATGCTTTTGACTATGGGAGGATTAAAGAAAGGCGCCGCTCCGATTTTGAGCGAGCATGCCAAATCATTTGTCGATCCGCTTCCGCAAGCCCTGATTTTGACCGCAATTGTCATTTCTTTTGGCGTTACGTCATTCATCCTCGTCATGGCCTTTCGCGCTTATCAGGAATTGAAATCGGACGATATGGATCAAATGAGGGGAAATGATCAACATGAATAATTTTGTTATTTTGCCAATCCTGATCCCGCTTTTGTCGGCTATTCTTCTGATTTTCATGACGAAGAATCTTATGCTCATGAGAATCTTCAGCACGGCGGCATCGGCCATCGGGATTGTGATTAGCGGCATACTTGTACAGACTGTCTTCACAAAAGGCATCCAGACACTCAGCCTAGGCGGATGGAAAGCGCCGTACGGCATTGTGCTTGCCGCAGACCAATTCGCCAGCCTGCTCGTTCTCACAACAGCGGTCATCGGTTTATTGGTTGGGCTTTATTCCTTCCGTTCTGTCGGTGAAAAACGGGAGCGCTCCTTTTACTACTCCGGCGTTCAGTTCTTGCTTGCCGGCGTCAGCGGAGCGTTTTTAACAGGCGATTTATTTAATATGTACGTATTTTTTGAGCTTCTGCTTATTGCTTCCTATATGCTGATTGTATTAGGCGGCACAAAAATTCAGCTGCGGGAATCCCTTAAATATATTGTGTTTAATATCGTATCGTCTGCCCTGTTTGTCATAGGGGTCGGCTTTTTATACGCTGTAACCGGCACGTTAAACATGGCGGATCTTAGCGTGAAAATCAGCGAAACAGGACAAACCGGGCTGATCACTGTGATTGGTGTCCTGCTGCTTTTGGTATTTGGCATGAAGGGCGGAATCTTCCCCCTCTACTTTTGGCTTCCAGGCTCTTATTACGCGCCACCGGCAGCAATCTCCGCGTTGTTCGGCGCTTTGCTGACAAAAGTCGGGTTATATGCGATTGCGAGGGTTTTCACATTGATTTTTATTCACGATACAGCCTTTACCCATCAGCTGATGATTTGGCTGGCGGCGCTGACTGTGATTTTTGGTGTGATCGGTTCACTCGCTTATTCGAATGTCATGAAAATTGTGATCTATAACATTATTACCGCTGTCGGCGTGATTTTGTTCGGTGTGGCAGTACACACCCCCGCATCCATTCAGGGCGCGATCTACTATCTGATTCACGATATGCTGATTAAAGGCGCTTTGTTCATGCTGGCAGGTACGCTGATCGCATTGACTGGAACCGCGAGCCTGCATAAAATGGGCGGGCTGATCAAACGCTATCCTGTTCTTGGATGGATGTTTTTCATTTCCGCTATTTCTCTTGCAGGCATTCCGCCACTAAGCGGATTTGTCGGCAAATTTAAAATTGCAGAGGGCGGCTTCGCAGAAGGTGAATTTACGATATCCATGCTGATTCTGCTTTCGAGTTTGCTCGTACTGTACTCTGTGCTGAGGATCTTTATACATGCGTTTTGGGGCGAAGAAAAAGAAACGCCAAAACCAAATCATCGAACAGCTAAAGGACTTCTTTATCCGGCAGCTATTTTTCTCTTGCTGTCTCTTCTCTTCGGGTTGGGTACAGAATGGGTGTCGCCTTACGTTGATCAAGCGGCCGAGACGCTGCTGAATCCGGAAAAATATATCGAAGCTGTTCTGAAGGAGTAGATCGCATGGCATTTCAAATTTTATTAAATGTGTTTCTCGCTTTTTGCTGGATGTTCTTAAGCAACAGTCCAAGCGCCGCAGGATTCATTACAGGCTATATTCTGGGAATGCTCTCTCTCTTTTTCTTCCGGCGCTTTTTCACTCGCCAGTTTTATCTATGGAAATTGATTTCTATCATCAAGCTCTGTTTCATTTTTATAAAGGAACTGTACCTTGCCAATGTCAGTGTGATGAAATCAGTCTTATCTCCTAAACTGAATATCAGACCGGGTATTTTTGCTTTTAAAACTGAACTGACGAAGGACTGGGAAATCACCCTGCTTTCTCTGCTCATTACATTAACGCCGGGAACCTTGGTGATGGATATTTCAGATGACAGAACAATACTTTATATTCATGCAATGGATATCGAGGATGCGGAAAAAGCGATTTTTGACATTCGGGAGTCATTTGAAAAAGCCATACAGGAGGTGAGCCGGTGATGTTTACGCTGATCCTGCAAATCGCGCTCGGCATTATGGCAGTGTCTACCTTTTTGTATGTCATTCGTGTCATTAAAGGGCCGACTGTGCCTGACCGGGTGGTGGCTCTGGATGCAATCGGCATCAATCTGATCGCAATCACGGCGCTTGTCTCCATTTTGCTGAAAACAAGTGCGTTTTTGGATATTATTTTGCTGCTGGGGATTTTATCGTTTATCGGAACGATCGCATTTTCCAAGTTCCTGGAGAAAGGAGAGATTATCGAAAATGATCGAAATCGCTAAGGTTGTTGTGGCTGTATTCATTTTGCTGGGTGCTCTTATATGCCTCATTGCGTCATTTGGCGTCCTTCGCCTTCCCGATGTGTTTACACGCGCTCATGCTGCTTCTAAAGGCTCAACATTAGGTGTCAATATGATTCTGCTCGGTGTCTTCTTCTATTTGTGGTTTGTGACGGGGGAGCTCTCCGCTAAAATCCTGCTTGGGATTCTCTTTATCTTTATTACGTCGCCTATCGGCGGGCACTTGATCTGCCGTGCTGCGTATAACTCCGGCGTCAAGCTTGATGAGAGAAGCATACAGGATGACTATAACGGAATCAGAAACTTTGTGATTAAACGAAAAGAGGATTCTTATTTATAAAAATAAGCAGCCGGACAGGCAGAGTTCCGGCTGTTTTTTTATTTCTTGATGACAGCCAGCGTGCATCTGGATATACAGATCAGCCTCTCTTGCTCGTCATATATGTGAATATGATAGACAATCGTCGTTCTGCCGATATGAACGGGCTCGGCTACCGCCTTTACCGTTCCTTCCTTTACAGATTTTAAATGGTTGGCGTTAATCTCCAAACCGACACAAGCCTGTGTTGAATGATCAATCAAGTTCTGTGCACCTGCGCTCGCCGCTGTTTCCGCCAGGGCCACTGAAGCGCCCCCATGCAAATATCCGAACGGCTGAACCGTCCGATGATCCACCGGCATGACCGCAACGCATCGTTCCGCTGTGTTTTCAACAATCTCTATACCAAGCGCTTCAAGCAATGTGTGTTTTGTATCCATCATCTACACCCCCAACATTTAAAGTACACCGTCTGATTTCGCAATCAAAACCGCTTCCGTCCGTGAACCGACATTCAGCTTATTGAAAATCGATGTCAAGCTGTATTCAATGGACCGCTTGCTTAAATGAAGGGCATCTGCGATTTCTTGGTTTGTAAATCCCTTTTCAACTTCTTGAAGAATCAGGCATTCTCTAGGTGTGAGCACATCTTGTTCTTTTTGAGAGGAAGGAGCCGGCTTTGTTTTTTGCTGAGTCATCAGCTGTTTAAAGTAAGCAAAATCGACTAAAATTTCTCCGTTGAGTACGTGGTATATGTATTGGGTGATCTTTTCTTTAGATTCCGTTTTGCTGATGGCACCGTGCAGACCCGCACGAATCGCTTCCTCGAAATAATCCTCGACCTCATAACCGGTATACACGATAATTTTACAATGAGGATTCTCTTGTAAAATCTGTTTAGAAAGCTCCATCCCATTGACCTCGCCGCCTAAATTCAGATCCATTAAAATGAGATCATATGACGAGAAATCATGCTGCTTGATAAACTGTTCGCTCGGTTCAGGACTGAGACAATCAACAGACAAATTCGAATCCGTTTCCAAAATTGTCTTGGTGCCTTCCATGACAGCCGGATGGTCATCAATCACTAGTATCTTTTTCATGTTTTCCTCCCTTTTACTCACTCTTTTCCATTTTATAAAAAAGACTTGGCCTGTGCCAAGTCGTTTCCGTTATAAATCCATTACAATTCGATTTCAATATCAGCCTTAAAGCCCTTTCCTTCACTTGTTTCAATCCGAAGGCGCCCATCTAAAGCCCTGACTCTCTCCTTAATGCCAGAAAGCCCCATGCTCATGGAATGCTCAGTATTCTTTTCCTGATCAAACCCAACGCCATCGTCCTCATAATGAAGAACGATTTTGTTTTGAATACTAATGAGCATAATCAGCACATCCGTCGCCTGAGAGTGCTTAACCGCATTAGACAGAAACTCTTGAATGATCCGGTATAAATTCAGCTGCGAATCCAGATCAAGGGAAGCCGTAAATCTGCCGGTATTTAAACGGATATGAAACGGAACCCGCTCCTGCTGCTGCGCCACCAGCTTCGACAACGCCTTCACCAATCCAAGATCATACAGAAGCTGCGGCCGCAGCTCATGACACGTCTCCCTCGTCATCGAAATCACATCAGACATCTGCTCATTCATCTGTACAAGCTTGTCCTGCACCTCTTCACGGCACGGATTATCATCCTTCTTGAAATCACCCAAAAACAGCTCACACTGGCGTTTTAAGGAAATCAAATCCTGAAGAACCGAATCGTGGAGATCGCGGGCGAGATCCGAGCGTTGTTTTTCCTCGATCGTGTACATGAGTTTTTTGAGCCATACGGGGTTGGATTCTTGTTGTTTTATTTCTTCTAAATGACTCATTAGTTCTTCGATTTTCATGACGTTTTCGATCGATACGTTTGTATAAAAAGCCAAAGTTTTCAGCCAAGAAAGTTCTTCGAGTGTGAGACGAGGCGTATTCATTTTAGATAAACAAAGGATCACAAATGATTTACCACCGCGTTCACCTATCTTCATGACAAAACCTTTATTAAATTCAACGATTTTCCCTATCTCGGATGTTACTTTTCTAAATTCTTTTTCATAGACTTTTTCAAATGAATTTACGTTCTCAGCATCATATAGTTTAATATTTCCGTCAGCTGAAACTTCATATACATGTGCTCGGCTAACAAGAGAAACCTCAAGTATAGTATTTTTCAGTTCTTCAAATACTTGAGACAGGGAAGTAGAGTCTCTTATCATCTGCGTGAATTTATATATACTGTCTTGATAATTGAATTTTTCCGAGACCCTTTTTAATCTAAATCTGAAATCAAGTACTTCTTTATAATAAAAGACCGCCAACATGATAATATAAATTAAAAAGGTTAGTTTAACACTATAAAAATCACTATCAGGACTACTAATCAATTCAATTGTAGAGATTAGAATAATTGTTGGCGTTAGAGCTAAAAAGCCATAGTACCTTAATCTGCTTAAAATAAAATCTACATTATAGATTTTATTTGTCATGAATTGAAATACTAAGGAGAAAGGTATTAGCATCATAAATGAAGCTGCTAAAAAGGATGAAACATAGTGCGCATTTAAAAAGACATACGGTATCAAATATAAACACAAAAAAGGTGAGAAAGAAAAGATATTAATAATAGTGAGAACCTTAATAATATGCGCTTGTTCAGTATCTTTATTTTTAATTAAAATGATACAGAAATATATCCCTACTATGATAAATAAAAAGAAAAAGGATAGTAAACTTAATTTAGGCACATAATCACGAAAGAAAAGGTGTGAACGGAACATTTCACACACTACATTTATGATCGGTACCAAATATAAAATGAAAACTTTTTTATCAAATAAGGTAGTGCCTAACTCTCTAAAATAATGATAAAGAAAGAGAAGGTAGTTTAGCGGTACAGATATTAATGTTACCACCATAATACATCTGCATAGTATATCGCCTTTAACAGAAACTCCTGCACTTATATAAGCAATAGAAGCGGATAACAGAAATATAATTAAAACTAAAGCAGATGGTAAATCCTTTGATTCATTTATTTTTATTATAAATAGGCAACAAAATAAACAAACAATATAAAACATTAACGGTATTAAGTAAGTAGAAAAATTTTTATCATTAAATAAAGTCAGCTTTAGCTCAACATCCTTGCCATTTCTCTCAACAACCATTGAGCTCACATTTTTAAGCTTATTCATTTTTATTTCTTTAGTGTTTATCTTTTGATTATTAATACGCTTTACGATATCCCCTTTTTCTATTCCACTGTATGATGCCATTGAATATTCATCTACATTGGTAATTACAACGTCTCCGTTCTTCCCTTTCGAAACAGTTGCTCCAACTAACAAATTATTATTGCTTATATAGGTCAAATAAATAACATATAACAGACTTATTACAACTAACAATACAGAAATTTTATTGGTTCTAGACTTCATTTAACCCTCAATAGTGCCAATCCATCATTGAATAAATTTCTAACCCTTTAAAACCATTTATGATACATTCAGATTGATCTTTATCAACACCCAATAAACAAGCATTCCCTTCCATTACTTCCCTTAAAACATTTGGGTATTTAATTAAGTATCCTACCATTTCTTGCATAATAAATCCCCTCCTTATTTAATCATAACAGACAATAATTTTTCAGTTTTATCTTCTTCTAGTTTTAATTGTGACATTTCATTCTTTATTTTTTGGAGAGATAAATGTTTCATCACCAGTAAATATTGTATAACGCCTGCTTCTGTCAATTTTCGCTTCAAAGCCTTAGTATTAATAGAAACAAATTCCTCTGGTTTTTGATATAAACTTAGTAGCTCCGCTGAAGCATCGTTAAATTGTTTCTTTAAGTATAAGTATGCCAATGTATTTTTTTTCTGAACAAAATCGTTATTTAAGTAAAACAAACCTTTATAATCATTATCGATCTGTGAAATAATCCCAAGTTCATAAGAATATGAAGCTACAATGGGATGGTATTTGCCTGTTGCCAGCATTACTCCCATTACACAGGACAATGCCGTTAGCGCTCCTGATTTATTTTTGATCATTTCAAGACAGGCTTCTTCCGTTTGCGGCGCATTCACAATATCATCATGCTGGCCTTGAATTGATTGTAACGCAAAATTCAATATCTCTTGTGAAAATTCTGGTTCATGACTAGCTTGACACATCACTTGTATACTTAGGGTGTAAAGAGCTGTAACTGCATTTAAAGCGATTGACGAGTCAATCTTCATCCAGACAGCACTTCCATTATCTTGATCCTCTAAGTCATCATAAATATCGAATGAGAGTATAAGCAATTCAATTCCGGCAGCTAGCAATTCGATTGCTTTTTGGTCCTGACCGTTAAAAGCTAAATAATGATGAAGAGCCAAATCGGCAAACTCAAACGTATCCTTAGACTCAATAAAATTCTGAAGATATCGTTCCAAGTCCTGATTCATTATTTTTTGGCTTACAATCTCCTTCATTTTCTCCTTGATCCGGACAGAATCTAAACATATCTGCTCAATAACGACTTCCCCCCTCCCATTCCATTTTACTAAATGGGACATTTAAAGGACAGCAGGTTTTTCGTTTTTTAACAATCATATAATACTTTATCCATTTATTGTATCGGTAGAACGAAAAAAAAGACTTGTTTCCAAGTCTTTTTCACGAAATTTTCATTGCATAATTGTATTTATCGAGTTGATCAATGCTTTTGTTAATGTTTCGTAATGAATCTGTCGTTTCTTTAATATCAAGTTCGAGTCGGAATAACAATTGTTTTACTTCTTCAAGTTTCTTTTCCATCGTTTCCACACTCCTTTTTTTGAAAGATCAATGAATTGTGTATGGTGAACGAGTCCTAGGTATTTGATCTGTTACTAATAGTGTATCTGCTTTTGGCTCATTTTTCACCGAAAAGTATGCAAAAAGATCCTGCGTGACACCGCAAATATCAATAGGCCCTTATACTCAAAGAGATCACAACAAGAACGGGACTATTTTTCTATGTGCAGAAGCGTATTTTTCTGCTCAAATTGAGAAAGATTCTTAACTCCCTTGATTTTAACGTGTTTCGCATTTTTACTAAGTAAGACTATAGTCCTTCATACCGTATTTTCAAAATTGAATATGCGATTCTTGGCGTTTCCTGACCGACAAACACCGAAAAAGACCGCAACGCTAAAGTTGTGGCCTTTTCGCTTTGTCATATTCGGCAATTAGGGATCTATACATATAGAAACATCCTTTTTTTTGTGAGGTGCTCCCATGAGATATCGTTATCCCTGGTTTTACGTGTATCCGTATGAGGTACGCCGTCCGCCCGCTCCTGCCAACAATATTGATACCTTTATCCGTTCAGCGAAGCAGGCCGCAGGGATATTTGCGGATGCCCAGCTCGTTCTCGGCCGCATTGCGGGCTCGCGGGAGCTCTCGCGCCGCATTCTGACCGCAGCCGAGCAGTCCGATAAACAAACCATTAAGCGCCTGATCAAACAAATGGGCGTCCGGCATGAAGTGGATACGGTCTTTAATCCCGACGGCATCTATATCAGCCTTATCGGAACGCAAAGCCGAATGATTCTTGCTTTGCGGTGGTCAGAGGACCGCAATCATTTTGCGTCCATAAGATTATGACACCATTCCAGAGCCTCTAAATAACATTCATACGCTTCTTCTTTGTCGAGTTGATGGCCTAATTCCGAGCAAGTGTCCCAGTTGTTGCTTTCAATTAATTTCACAAGCTCAAGCATTTGGTAGTAGTCGTTTTGATGGCCTAATAATGCTTGCCCGACTTCATCTTTTAAAGGCAATTCTTGAACAATTTCCTCTATTTCTCTATGCAGGAGGGTGTCTATGAGAGAAAACATTCCGATCAGCATATAAGAAGCAGGCTGCGGACGGGATGTCTTTCTCGCCAGCAGTTCGCAAAGCTTTGCTCTTATCAAAGAAATCTTAATGATTTCGTGCTTGCTGGAATGCCCTTTCCTGCTTAAATCCTTAAAGGAAAGAATATATATCCACCGTTTGATTTCATTAAATCCCAGCAGCATAATGGCCTGTTGAATGCTTTCAATTTTCTGGCTCAAACGGCTATGGGATGAGTTTAAAAATTTTAAAATCTGATAGGACAGTGATAAATCCCGCTCTATGTACTCTGTCACACGCTTTATGTTAGGCTGCTCTTTGCTCAGTTCGTTAAGCAGTTCATAGTAAGAATAGAAATGAGTCGATAGGTCATGCCCGCTGATGATGCGCGGCTCGCTGAAAAAGTAGCCTTGGAATAATTGAAAGCCGTCTTGGACCGCCTGTTTATATTCTTTTCGGGTCTCTACTTTTTCCGCTAAAAAAATCAGGCCGCGGCAGCCGTAGGTTTGCAAAATTGTTCTGCGTTCCATTCGTGTTGTTTTGAGAAAATCAATTTTCAATATATCAATATAGCTCATGAGTTTTTCCAGTAAGTCCTCATCTTGCGGGTTTATTGCATAAAAATCATCAAGCGCCAGCATATACCCCATTTTTTTCAATTCTTTGCATCTAGAAATGAGGGCCGGCGTGATCGGTATATCTTCAAGGATTTCAATGACAAGCTGTTTCGGATTGAAGGAGGTGGGAAGATTCGAAAACATCAGGCTTTCCGTAAAATTAACAAAACAGCGTTTCCCTTCCGTCAGCTTCTCAATTCCGATGTTTAAAAAGCTGTTGATCACCAAATCTGTTGTTGCCTGATCGCCGTCTTTAGCGCTATATACGTTCTCTTCGCTTTCTCTATACAGCAGTTCATAAGCAACAACCTGTTCTTTTCTATTAAAAATAGGCTGTCTTGCAACAAACACCCTCATTGATTTATCCCCCTTACAATACGCGCGGCTTTCATCCCTAAGTATATCAAATAATTTGACGAAAATTGTCTAAACATGAAAAATAATATATACATAAAGAAAACTGGCCCTTCGCGAACGAAAGGCCAGTTTTTCTTTATTCTTCCTCAAGCTCTTCTTCAATTCTGCTTTTCACTTCGTGGATCCGCTGCATTTTATTGCTCCAGCAGTCCTCGCTTAAATCAACCGGGTATTCCTCCGGCTTGCTGATTCTCTTATATTCCTCCCAAAGCAGGCTGAGGTTATCCTGCACATACTGCTGTATGTCTGAAATCTCAGGGTTTTGGTAGCAAAGAATACCCTTCTCAAAAATCAGCTCATGAAGATCCTTCGCATAAAAATTCGTGACAAATTTGCTGATGAATGTATGAACCGGGTGGAACATTCTGAGCCGCTTCTGATCATTCACCTGCTCATCATAAAGCGCAATATAGTCGCCTTCAGAATGATGGTTGGACTGATTAATAATGCGGTAGACTTTCTTTCTGCCCGGTGTCGTCACTTTTTCAGGATTGGACGAAATTTTGATCGTGTCAACCATTTTCCCGTCCTCTTCAATGGCAACGAGTTTATAAACTGCGCCGAGAGCCGGCTGGTCATAGGCAGTGATCAGCTTCGTACCGACACCCCAGACATCAATGCGCGCTCCCTGAGCCTTTAAATTCATAATGGTGTGCTCATCCAAATCGCTTGAAGCAATCACCTTCGCATCTGTAAATCCTGCTTCATCAAGCATTTTCCGGGCTTTTTTTGACAGGTACGCCAAATCGCCGCTGTCCAGACGGATGCCAATGAAATTAATGCGGTCGCCGAATTCCTTGGCAACCCTAATCGCGTTCGGCATGCCTGAACGAAGCGTGTCATACGTGTCAACTAAGAAAACGCAATCCTTATGTGTTTCCGCGTATTTTTTGAAAGCTGTATATTCATCGCGGTAAGCCTGCACAAGCGCATGCGCATGTGTGCCGGAAACCGGGATATTAAAGCGCTTTCCGGCTCTTACATTGCTTGTCGCGCTAAAGCCGCCGATTAAGGCTGCTCTCGCTCCCCACATGGCCGCATCCATTTCGTGTGCCCGTCTTGTTCCGAATTCAAGCGCAACTTCATCACCAATGACGCCTTTAATCCGGGCAGCCTTTGTTGCGATTAATGTTTGATAGTTCACAATGTTGAGCAAAGCTGTTTCAATCAGCTGCGCTTCTACCAGGGGTGCCTCCACCCTCATAATCGGCTCATTGTTAAAAACGAGCTCTCCTTCTTTCATGGAGTAAAGTGAACCTGTAAAAGATAAGCCGCGCAAATATTCAATAAAATCTTCATGATACCCGAGTTCATCCTGTAAATAACTCAAATCGCTATCCGTAAACTTGAAATTTTCCAAGTATTCAATGGCTTTTTCCAAGCCCGCAAATACGGCATAGCCATTTTCAAACGGAAGCCTTCTGAAAAACAGCTCAAAAATCGCTTTCTTTTCATGAATGCCGTCTCTCCAGTACGTTTCCGCCATATTGATCTGATAAAGGTCTGTATGTAATGACAGGCTGTCATCTTTAAATCCGTACTCTAACACTGTTTTTCCCCTTCCTTACTCTGCCACTTGCGCTCCGATGCTGTTTGCAAAATGGGAAAGAGCCCATGCGTGCCCCTCCTGATTAAAGCTGGCAACAGCTTGTTTATGCACAACAATCCGAAAACCTTTGTTATATGCGTCAACAGCTGTATGCAACACACAAATATCTGTGCAGACACCGGCAAGGTGCAGTTCGCCAATCTGCCGCTCTCTGAGTTTGAGCTCTAAATCAGTTCCCGCAAAAGCAGAATATCTCGTTTTTTCCATGTAGTAAACATTAGGTTCATGTTCATGTTTCTGATATAGAGGCAAAAGCTTTCCGTACAGATCTTTTCCTTCCGTGCCTTTTATATTATGCGGAGGAAAAAGACGGGTTTCAGGGTGATATTGATCCCCTTCATCATGAGAATCTACTGCTAATACGACGTAATCACCGTTTGTGATGAATTCTTCAGTTAAATTGACGATCGCCTCTTCAATCATTCTGCCGGGCTCCCCGCAGGTCAATTTTCCGTCACTCGCCACAAAATCATTCGTATAATCAATACAAATAAGTGCTTTTTTCATAGCCGGCCTCCCCGCCATCAGTATGAGAACATTATATCTTATCTCCAGTTGTAAGTGAATTGCCATGAACAAAAAGACAAACGGTCCGTTTGTCTCTTAAGATTTCAGCACTGACCGATTATAAATGTCGTCCTGAATATATATCAATTCACGATTCACAGCGATGTCAGCCGCAATAACGAGGCCTAAAGGCGTATGAAACTGAAGATCAGATACAATCTTGAAGGGCACTCCGTACCGGTTCGCCATTTGGATATAAGGAGAGTAAGACTGATACTGAAGCTCTCCATTAACCAAAAGGGTGACGTTATGGCTGTTTTTCAGCTCGTGCTCCGCCTCTTTATACGGTTTACTTCTAAGCACCTGTCCTTTCGTCAGTGCCAAAACGACTCTTTCTCTTAAAGAGCCTAAAAACAAATGGCGCTCGTCAGGCTTTGTCTCCAAAGGCCCATACATTCCTTGCTGCAAATAGAGATCCATTTTATCTTCACTCAAAAGCCTGTCCTCCCGTCTTGTTTGTCTTCATTATCACCTGATCAGGCAGGAGCTAAACTTTCAAGCGCCGCTTACATTTCTGTTACCCAATGAATGATTTTTTTGGCCAGCTCACCAGCAGGGGTTTCCTCTGTATGCCGGCGCAACGACGCTTCCAGCCGTTCAGGCAGAGTTGCTTTATCTTCTTCATAGGAAATGATCGTGCTCCACTCCAGCTGCGGTACCGCTACAAGCGTGCGCAGTTCTTTTCTGTTTTCATGCAGATACACGTCCGTGATCATTCCGGTTTGCGTATTGATATTTGCTTTTCTGATTTTCATAACATGACCTCTCTATTCAAAGACTACCCATATTATACAATAAAAAAGCAACAGCCTCTTGTGAAAAGGCTGTTACCCGTTAAACGAAACTGTTTCATCAGTGATATCGGCATCTTTGAAAAGAGTTTTACTCGTTTGGTTGTTAATCTTCACAAAATCACCAAGCTGAAAAGCGCCTGACCCCGCCCCTGAATGAGCGACGCTTTTGGGCGAAATCGCAAATACGTCTCCAAAGCTTGCCGCGGCATTACCCGTAACTGACATGATATAAATCGGCCCCACAATTGCAGGCATTTCCCCACCTCCGCATTGATTTACAGCATCATATGCAAAGAGCCGCTAATGGTGCCCGCCTATTCAGCTGGCTTTGCGTTTTCCTCGAGTCGTGACCGCTGGCGCAGCTTGATCAAGCGGACAATATTCAGGAAGAACGCCTTCACTACCGCATAAACCGGCACCGCTAAAATCATGCCGAGAATTCCGCCGAAGCTTCCCGCTCCGATTAATAGCAAAATAATCGTAAGCGGATGGGTATTCAGCCGCTTTCCGATCACAAGAGGAGACAGCAGGTTTCCGTCCAGCTGCTGAACGATGACGACCACAATAATCGCAAACAGCGCTTTGGCCGGCGAGTCCATAAAACCGACAATGACAGCCGGCGCGGCACCGAGAAAAGGCCCGACATAGGGAATGATATTGGTAATCGCCATGACAATCCCAAGAATCAGGGCATACGGCAGTCCGGCAATTAAATAGCCGATAAAACACGCTGTTCCGACAAAAAGACAGATTAACAGCTGCCCCTGGAAATATGCCGCAAGCGTATCGGATAAATCTTTAAAAATCTTTAAGCCTTCTGTCCGATAAGAAGCCGGTAGAATTTTTACTGCCAAATGCGGAAAGCGGTGTCCGTCTTTCAGCATGTAAAAAAGGATAAATGGAACAGTAATAATAACAAGCGTGATGTTTGTCACGACGCCAAACACCGCAGATAAACTGGACGTGATATTTTGCGGCAGGTTTTGGAGAAAACTTGTCAATGACTGTTCAATTTTTGATATCGATACATAATCCTGGTTCATCATCCAGGTAAACCATTGAGAATGGGACAAATCCTTTGTCAGCGCCTGAATCTGTTTTATATAATCAGGAAGGTTGTTAAACAGCCCTGTCACCTGTGAGGTGATGATAGGTCCGACTGACGCTGAAATAAAGGCAAGCAAACCGATAAACAGTAAATAGATCAATAGAATGGATAATGTCCGCGGAATTTTTTTCTCAAGCAGGCGGACCACCGGATTAAATATGAAATACAAAATTCCCGCAATCAGCATCGGGAAAAACAATGTCGAGATAAAAACAATAAACGGCTGAAATACAAATGAAACTTTTGTTGCTACAAAAATAATCAGCAAAACAAATAAAATCTGCAATGTCCAAAAATGGACTTTTGATTTCAACAAGCTTTGTTCCTCCTAGTTTTTCTTTGTCTGTCAGATAAAAGAACTTATACCCCATCATTGTAACAAAAATGAACTCATATCAGAACTCTTAATATAATGAAAGGAGTGTTGGTGATGAAGGCCGTGACATACGATACAAATTCAGAACTAGCTTATATCTATGTTCTTCCTCCGAAAAAGAACAGGAATGTACGGACTGAGGAGCTCAGAGTCAATGATTGTCTCCTGCTGGATATCAGTCAAGACGGCAAAATCGCCGGATTCGAATGTTTTGGTGAGGCAGCACACCTCTGTGCCCCATTTGCCGGGAAATCCCGGCTATATGTAAAAGATTCAGACGGTTATCATTTTCGGGTCTGCCAGCATGCTTCAGTCCGTTCCTGCTATACGGTGTACGGTGTCACTTTCTGTTTTTCAGATGGTGACTATCAGGAATTTGCCGGCTTTGACCTTGATGGAACAATGTATCATAGTGCGTTTTTACAGCGCTTAACTGAAAAATAGGACGTCCCGGTGTACGCCTATTTTTCATGCGCAAGCACTGTTAGACCCGCTCACTGTAATCTGGGGTGACGGAAATCATGTGCTGGATTCTGATCAAACAAACAGAATTTCGGGCTCCTTCAATTGTGATATGGTCAGGTTTTACATCGATCAGTCTGCCTCTGACCGTATCTCGTACTGTCTGTATAACGAACCTTGAGCCGATGAGCTTTTTAATGGTCTGATAGACATAAGGATCGACTAAAGAGACCAGTTGCGGACTACCTTGGTTGACCATACTTTTATCCCCTTTGTGTGTTTTATCTCAGCTTATGCCGCGCTTATGGATAATGACACAGGCTTACCTGATAAAACAAAGGGGTGCGGAGATTTTAGGAGAATACGTTTGGAAGCGGGTGTAAAGGAAGTATCGATGAAGCGGAGACAGCGAAGAAAGCTGGGCGCTGTTCCGTACTTATACAGGCTTTATCACGGATGTCTGGGCTTGATCGATTAATTGGTCCAGCTTTTCTATTTTTTTTCGTGCGGTTGAAGGATCAATTTGGCGGTAATGATGGTGGCCGCCCGGCTCTTCATCCAGTTCGTCCGCTTTTTTGACAATCTGCTGCAGCGTGTTTTTATCTAATTCGCCTTCAGGCAAATAGGAATCTGTATGAAGCAAAATGGCTAGTGCAATCTCTTTTGCCGCTTTCGGTTCCTCGCCAAGCCGAATCAGAAGCTTATGCGCGCGTTCCGCCCCTTTAATGGCATGAATGTCATTTCTTTTGTATTTCTCATAATCCCACTTTCCGTCTGTATACCATTCATAATGGCCGATGTCATGAAGCAGTGCCGCTTTTGCTGCTAAATCAGGATTAATGTCAGCCTTCACAGACAGCCTGTATGCATGATAAGCGCAGGCAATCGCATGTGCCACGCCGGAACGCTGAAGATATTTTTGTGCAATTGGATGGGTGAAAACATCCATTAATGTAACCTTTCTCATGGAAACCCCTCCTTTAGATATTTTTAGAATCCTAACATAATTTGCAGAGAAACTCAATTCTTATGTCACATCATTTTGATCTTCTTATCATCATTGTTATACCCTAAAAGCAGCGTTTCAGTCAGTATATGCGGCTGTTCAATAAAATGCGCTGGCTGTAGCCTTTTGTATAAAAAAAAGAGCAGAAAATATCTGCTCTACAAAAACTCTTTAATATCATAAATGCGGCCGTTTTCCGTCCCTTTTTCTAGTAAAGAAAGCAGCGTGCCGGCAATAAAGTCCGGACTGCGAAGGCTTCCTGTTTCATTTAATTTCCGGAATCGTTCAATGTGGTGGAAATCCTTTTTCGATGAAGAACGGATGACGGCCTGCATCTCAGTGTCCATCACTCCAGGTGAGAACGAAATCATGTTCACCGGCAGCTCTTCATCCTCCTGTTCAAATCCGAATGTCCTCGTAAACATGTCGAGCCCGGCTTTTGAACTGCAATACGCGCTCCATCCCTTATATGGATTTTTGGCGGCTCCTGAAGTAATGTTGACAACCGTCTTTTTGCCGCTGTATGAAGCAAACCGTTTTGTAAACAGCTGACTCAAAAGCACGGGCGCAGTCAGGTTCAGCTGATAATGGCGCTGAAGCTCGTCAAGAGACGCTTCGCCGGCACGTTTGATCGGCGTTACCATTCCGGCGTTATTGATAAGGGTAATACCAGAATAACGATCTGGATCGATGGATGAGAGCAATGTTTCAAATTGCTGTTCAGCTTCTTCAAGATTGATGAGGTCTATTTGATGCTGCGTTAGTTTTTTGTGAGAGACATCTGTTTTCGTTCTGGATAAGGCATGGACTTCATGCCCCTTTTCTAAAGCCTGTAATGCAACGGCTTGACCCAGCCCTTTTGACGCTCCGGTGATGATATAAAGTTCCATTGGAAACCTCCTTTTCCGTTATTATTGTACGGCACTGCTTTTACACAACACAAGCACGCGGTCTACGCCTTCTTGTTTTCCTGCGCTGTGACTTTTGGGATGAGGAACACGATGCCTGCAATTCCGAGCAGGATCAGTACGACATAGATCATCGGCAGCAGCAATGATGATGTTTCTTGTTCATCTTCTGTTTCCGTTGATGATGTCTTTGTTATTGGTTTTTCTGCAAATGTAATTCCAAGCTGTTTCGACTGGGCCGCAATCGTGTTGGAATCCTCGGCATTTGTTGATGTAAACAAATCTTTTATCAGTTCGGCGTCCTTGTCCTTCGGTTTATCAAAAGTGATATCCTTCTGTTCCTCAGGCAGTTCTGTTTTTTCTTCATAGTAGGTATCTTCATGTAAATAATTCGTATCGATTTCGATGTCTTTTTTCTCATACTGGTTTGGCGCGACATCTGTATTTTCTTCAGTTTGGGCAGCAGCTGCAGAGGGTATGAAAAGGGAAAAGGAGAGCATACAAATCATGATCCCCTTTTCCATGCTGCGATTACGCTTCATACGTTTCATCGCTTTCTGCTGTGTGTTCAGCCATCAGCCGGATAATCAGCGGCAGAGCCGCGGCAATCACCGTAATGATCAGCAGAACTGTTATTCCCATTGTAAACAAGTGCCCAGTACCGTACTGGATGTCGATATATACTTTCGAAACCGGATCTTCAAATGTAAAGTTCGGCATGATCAAATCAATAAGCGGTGCTACATAGAATAGAATCATTGCCGCTGAAGCAACCCAGCCAGGGATTGATCCGAATCTGAATGCCGTCCGGATGAAGGCAGAGCTTGCGACCAGCAATAGAATCGTAAACACCGACCACTTAATCGTCTGATCGTCCGGCAGTGAATAAATATTCAAACCGAACAAGCTGATCATAAGTCCGACAAGGATATTCAGAATTCCGAATAACGCTCCTTTGACGAGAAGCGGTGCGTTTTGGTAATACGAGCTGAAATAGCCGATTAACAGACTGCTGATCAACACAATGACAAGGATGACAACCGGAGGTACCGTCTGAATTTTTTCTTCCGGAACCTCTCCGCTGATTTTAAGCGGATTCGCCAAGTAATCATATACATAGCCATTGTTTTGCCCATCTACTAATGTGTTTCCGAGTATGCCGTATACGTCATTGCGCACGAGTTTCGTGGAAGCGACATTTTTCCCCCAGTTGTTGTTTAAGGTGTCGGCTTTCGCTTGAACATCATTGACGCTTTGCTGCATGTTGGTTGTGTAATCAATGATGCCTGACTGGCGATCAGACAATGAACCCATCATGTCTGACATTTGCAGCACTTCCTGGCCGACCGTATCTTGGACACTCAGTGCCATGGTGCCAGACAGCCCATCGTTGCTGAACGTCGCAGATTCCTGTGTTGCGCCCGTTACAAGCTGTTCTGACGCTTTTGCGGCACTTTCAGAGATTTTCGTCAGTTCGTCGAGAACACCTGCTTGAGAGTCACGAATAAAGCCGCTGTAGTCATCCGCAAATTTGGTCATTCCGTCGATGAAGGTGTTAATGTCTTCATCAGTTTGCATCGTGTTGTTTTTGAGAGCTTCCCAGCTGGCTGATTCTTCAGGTGAGAGAGCCAGGACTGATTTGACGTTGCCCTGCTGGCCGTTAATGGCGCCGGCTTTTGCAGCACTGTCAATCGTACCGGATAATACAGAGTCATAAACAGACAAATATTTATAGTATTTCATTGCTGTATCTATATTTTCTTTACTTATATAGATTGCTTTGGTAAATGTGAGCTGATCTTTATTTTCAAGTTCTTGAATGGCGTTATACATATCACTATAAATACCTTCAAGTTCTCGCTTCCGTTTCGCTTCAAGATTTTCAAGTTTATCTTCGAGCGTTTTCACTTGGTCTTTCAGGTCTTCAATTTCATCATTAAGACCTTCCATTTGTTCTTTTAGTTCCTCTAACTTCTTTTTCAGCTCTTCATTATGGGCAGTTTCTTTTTCTTTGAGCTCTTCCTCAATTTGCTTGATTCGCTCAGACGCTTTGCTGAGCTGTTCTTTTGCTCTGGAGATATCAGAAATGTCACCGTTTCCTGGTTGATCTTGGTCCCCAGGCTCCGTCGTATCTCCGCCGCTGCCGGTATCACCTGAATCTCCGGTTCCGCCTTCATTTGCCAGCTTGATAAATTGAAGGGCTGAATCAGAAGATGCAGTCTGTTCGGCAGATGTACCCGTTTCGGTTTGTCCGCTGTCGGACGCACCATCAGAGGCATCGCCGTTCTGCTCCTGACCGTCTGTTCCCTTCTGCTGGTCTTGATCCTGAGTACTGCCGTCCGTTTGTCCGTCATTTCCGGTATCACTGCTGTTATTGTCTTCTCCAGAATTATCATTTTGATCATTTGGAATCGTCCCGTCTCCATCATTATTTCCGGAATTTGTATCCGGATCTGGAGTAGTGTCCTCTTTTTCAGGCTCCTTCAGATTGTCTGAAATATCCTGAACATCAGCAGCTATATTTTTCAGTTCTTCACGCTGTTTTTCAAGATCAATTTTGAGTTCTTCAGGATCTTCTTCTTTAGGGTCTTTATCTTTATCATTGTTGTCAGAACCATCGTCTATGACTGGGTCGTCCTCTTTCGGAACTGTCAATGCCTGACGTGCCGGGACAAGCAATTCATACACCTGATTTAGTGCAGCCTGTCTTGATGCGGCCTGATATTGTTCGATTAAATTACTTTGGATTTTTGCCATGCCAAGTTCCTGCTGGGACACTTGCCCTTCCCTAATTTGCTGGGCGTTTGCCAGCACATTGCTGGTTTGTCCGAGCTGTGACTTCGCATGTCCGATCCCGGTTGCCAATCCGCTCATGCGTTCGCTGAACTGATTCGCCTTTTGCTGTGCCTGGATGGCATCCAGACCTGTCCGGATTTGCTGCTGTGTTGAATCTTGGGCTGCCAAAAGCAGCTTTTTCTGATTTTCTTGATATTCTTTGTATCTTTCAACTGTATCAATGAATTCTTTCAGCGTATTTTTGGCTTCCTCCGCTGTAGAAGCTTTTTCTTTTGTCGTGCCTTGCGCTTCATTCATTGATTTCTTCAGCTCATCGATTAAGTCTTTTTGCTGTTTGATTTCACCTGCTAAATCATTAGAGCTTGGTTTGTAAAAGTTGTACATGACATTCTGGAATTCAGATTCTTTATTGACGATCTTGTCAAATTCTCCTCTGATGTTGTCCACTTTTTGTGAAACAAAATTCCAGTATAAGGCCGACATTTTTTTGTTCATTGTCTTTTGGGCATCCTCAAGCTCACGCTGAACTTTTTCTTTGTTAACCGCATTCAGGTTATCTTGAATGCTGAATTCGAGCGTTGCTTTTTGAGGATGGTCTTTGTCATAGCTCAAAATGTTTTTTGAGAAGTCTGAGGGAATGTAGACAATCGCATCGTATTTCTTTGAAGCGAGACCGGTCTCGGCCGCGCTTCGGTTTACGACCGTCCACGAATAATCAGGACGTTCACCCAGAACGGCCGCTACTTCCTTGCCGAACTGGGCGGATTTGTCCTCTTCATCAGACTTTACCTCATCACTCAATACGCCTGTGTCTTCATTCACCACCGCGATTTGCCGGGTGGAATTGACTGCTTTTTTCGTTGGGTCGTCTCCGATAAATCGGAAAAACAACACCGGCAGCAGCAAAATGATGATGACGGCGGAAATTAACTTGATCAAGCTTTTTCGTTGTTCTGTCATCTAGCACTCTCCCTTTCAGCAGAACATAAAGGAATTTGAACTTTTTGCTCCTTCCCGTTTTCCACAACATATCCGAAGCCCGGCTGAATCTCAGGCTCCTGTCTTTGGTACGGGAGAGGAATGACATTTTGCTCAGATTTTTTCATCAGCAGAATCGCGTGGCGGATTTGCTTCATCTCAGTCGTCAAGGAGTCATAGCCTTTTGAGAATTCGCTGTGATTTCCGCCCGGGATAAAGCTGAACCCAAGATGAGCGTATGATTTCATGAAGTTAGCGAGACGGTCTTGTATTCTCGTATCAATCGTCTGCTGGAATCTCGTTATCCCGTCAATCATCAGCACCACTTGTGAGAATCGCAGATTTTGCGTGTCTCCTTGGCGGACGGCTTCTACATACATGGCCTCTCTTGTTTTGAAAATGTCTTCTGCTGTTTCAATCCACTGCTCAATATCTTCTTTCGTTTCCAAATATGAAACATCTGATTCCTTCGCGTAATGAGATAAGCCGCGGTCAATCGAGTCAAACAGGCCGATCATTTCAGTTTCATCATCAATCAGATGTTCGAGCATTACTTTTAAGACGTTTGTTTTCCCGCGCTGAGTCTGGCCTAAAATCAGGCAGTGCTTATGCTTGCCTAAATCAAAATAGACTGGGCTGACTGTTTCTTCATGAAGCCCGATCGGTACAGATAAAGGCTTGCGTTCCAGCTTGAAGCGGATAGACAATTCTCTCGTAGACAAGCTCTCAGGCAGCATCGGAATCGGTGCCGGCTGCTCCATTGAAGCAAATCGCCCTTGAAGTTTCTGTACGTCTGATTTCAGCTCGTTGAACATGCCGATATCATCATCGGCGTCAACAGGCAGGAACATTTGCGCGAAATAAAGCTCTTCCTTTTGAATGATGACGCGTCCCGGAATCGGCTCAAGATTGAATTTCGGACGGCCGTAAATGGAATATCCTTCTGATTGATCCATGAGATAATGGACAACCTTTGTTTTCAAGTTATTTAACAATGACTGGCGGACAGCATTTACCCGCGTTGCTGTCAGCATAAAGTAGATACCCAAGCTTTGTCCGTCTCTGGAAAGCTGGACAAATTCCGATTCAAGCTCATGCATCTCATCCTTGACAATGTCAAAGTTGTCAATGGTGATAAAAATGAATGGAAGCTCTTCTTCGCTCAGCGCATTGTACATTTTGATGTGGCTGATTTCTTTTTCCCGGAACAAACGTTTACGGCGGTCAATTTCTTCTTTGATGCGAATCATGAACTTTTCAATTTTTCTTGACTGGTCCATCAGGAAGTAATCCGCGGTATGCGGGAGCTTCGCTAATGGCAGCAGCGTTCCGTTTCCGAAATCAAAGATATAGACATGAAGCTCTTCAGGTGTGTATACGTCCGCAAAACTCATCAGGAACGTTGCGGCTGCAATCGATTTTCCGTAGCCCGAAGAGCCGAAGATGCCGATATTTCCATCTTCCATCATCTTATAAGCAATTGGCGCCTGTCTTTGCAGATCAGGTTCATCGACATACGCAAAGTGGAAATGGTCTTTTTCGTTTGAAGGGAAAAGAGTGCGCGGAATACGTTCCGCAAGCGGCGGCAGCCAAGGGCTTGGCAGCTTCTCGATTCCCATTTCATCTTGGATGCGTTCAATTTCGTCAACTACAGCTTCGATCTCGGTTTGAACGTCTTTTTTCGCGTTATCTTCGGTATCAACCTCAGAAAGCGGGATCAGACCCGTATCTGTAACAATCGCGATTTCATCCTCAGTACCGTAGACTTCCTCTAAGTAAGGCGCCCCGCTCCATGCAGATTGGAACAGCTCATACACTTCATTGTTTCCGACCTGCAAATAGCCGCGGCCTGTTACGGTAATGTTTGCGGCATCGCTGTTTTTCAAAATTTCTTTACTGTCGGTGGCATCCTGGACCTTGAGCGCTACTTTAAAGCGCGAGTTACTCCAGATCTGGTCGTCGATGATGCCGCCTGGCTTCTGTGTCGCCAAAATCAAATGAACGCCGAGGCTTCGTCCGATACGCGCGGCACTGACAAGCTCCCTGATAAAATCAGGCTCCTCGCTTTTCAGCTCGGCAAACTCATCAGAAATTAAGAACAAGTGAGGCATCGCCACTTCTGCTTTCCCTTGCTTGTATAGCTTTGTATAGTCATTGATGTGATTGACTTGATACTGGTCAAACAGGCGCTGCCTTTTTTTCAGCTCGCTTTTAATGGAAGCAAGCGCACGCATACTGAAGTTTTTGCTTCCTTCAATATTTGTGATCGTGCCGAGGAGGTGGGGAATGTTGCGGAACGGCTGCGCCATTCCTCCGCCTTTATAGTCAATTAGTAAGAAAGCCGCTTCATGCGGATGAAAATGCACTGCAAGTGACAAGATGTAGGTCTGGAGAAATTCACTTTTCCCTGATCCCGTTGTCCCCGCAAGCAAGCCGTGCGGACCGTGTGCTTTTTCGTGAAGGTTCAGATACACAATGTCATCTTTCCCTTTATAGCCGATCGGCACTGACAGCGACTTCGACGATTCACTTGTCAGCCATCTTTGCTGAATGCCGATTTCTTTTACTTCCTTCGCATGAAAAAGCTCCAGGAACGATACCGTTTCCGGAATGGAATTCGTAATGCCGACCTGGTGGTTCAGCGTCCGCAGCGTGCGTGAGAACCGTTCGTTGTCCTCACGCTGATGATGATCGAGACGGAACGGAATTCTTACCGCTTTTTTCTTTTGTATTAAAATGTCGCCTTCATGCTCATTAATGTAGCGGACAAGAGTTGTAATGTTTTCCGACAAGCTTTCCTTTGTTTCCGCCGCGACAATTGTCGAGATGCCCAGATGCTCATGCTGTCCTTCTAAATATTCGAGAATGACATGCTCAGAGATCAGCTGCTGATTCGTGATGACAAATACAAAATGCGGTTTGAACTGCAGTTTTTCTTTGTCATCTTCGAGATCACGCTCTCTGATCAATTCGTAAAGTGAAGACAAGAGCTGATCTCGGGTTTGCTCATTATAAATAAATCCTTTTGCATAAATATGGGGCATTTGAAATTGCGGAAGCCACTTCATCCACTCCCAGTCTTTATACTCTTCTTCATGAAAAATAAATACAAAACGCAAATCGTGATAGCTGTTAAAGAACGACAGCTGTCCGATCAACTGGTGAATCTCATTTTTCACAATTTGCGATTTACCGACAAGCCCCATCGGACCTTCTGCCAAATCGACCGTCACCGGCGCATGGCGGATATCTTTATAGACGCGCTGCATGTGCTGCGATTTCTCCATGAGGTCATCGATATCACGATTCGCCAAGTCTCCGCCGCTCATATTGATTTCATAGCTTGACGGAACTGTTCCCGTCCCAAGCCGCAGTTGCAGATAATCCTTGCTTTCAAGTGATTTTTCCCAGATCCGGTCACTGATTTCACTTGTTAAGTATTTCATTTGTTCAAATGAAGGAAAGTGAAATTCAAGAACCTGCTTTTGCTTTTCAGCAAGTGCCTGAAGCTCTTTCCGCTTATTGTCTAAGTAAAGCTTATATACACGCTCCCGTTTTTCCTCGCGTTTTTTCCGCTGGTTTTTATCCCGGAAATATTGCACTGTCGAGGTAATGAGAGTCATCATAAACATCGCCAAAGAAACGAGTATAAATATGCCGCGCGGCTGGATGATGGCAACTACGCCCATCACGATCAGCATCACAAGCGGAGGCAGGATGACGAGCCACAGCCCTCTGTTGGTTTGATCGCTCTCCTGAGAGGGAAAACTGAAAGAAACGCGGTCATCCGGCAGATCGTATACCATCCGCGGCGTTCTTCTGTACTGCGGATATTTTTTCTGCATCTCTGTACTCGGTTTGACCGTTTCTGTTAACGCTGTTTCAAACTGGGCATAATGAACAATTTCTAAAAGGTCTTGTTCCGTCACCCTCATTTGCGTGAAGTTCCAGAATATTTCATCCCCCGGCTTGAGCGGCGTATTGGCGTTGATTTTCTCTCCGTTCAAGAAGATCGTTCCGCTTTCAGGGCGGACCGACCAGCTGCCGCCTGCACGAAGCAAAGAAAACGTGCTTTGTTCTGCAAATGCAAAATCTTGCTGATTCAGATAAATATCTGCATTCGTTTTTTCTGAGGAACATACAATTTCATCCCGATTTCCCGTAAAATAAACGGATTTCTCAGGTTCACTGCCCGTCAATATCAAGCGTATATCCTGCTGATCCGTTTGGAGAGTAAATGATATATCCGTCTCAATCGTGCCGAGACAATCATTTCCCAGGAAAACTTCGTATTGGCCGCCGGATTCCTTTCTTTTAAGAGAAATCACTCCGCTATTAAATGGAATGGAGCTGATCGTAACAGAATCCTTCACATCAGGCCCTATGGTCACCGGATGAGACGACGGGAGGTTAGACAGATTTAATTTTTGAACGTTATTTTGGTAAAAAACCCATAATAGACTCAAATGGCGAACCCCCTTACGGCCGAATGGCAGCATGCGATGACCTGTGCTTCATGTCTCACGTTATTTGTCATCTTTTTTCTCATCTTTCTTTTCTGTTTCTTTTTTCTCGTCTTCTTTTTTCTTCTGTTCTTCTTTTTTCGCTTTTTCCTCGGCTGTGGCTTTTTCTTCCGCCGCTTTCTCTTCTGCTTGTTTTTCTTCGTCTGTTTGTGTCTGTTCTTCGCTTGTATCGACTAACGATGTTTCAGAATTAGACTGTTTATTTTCTTGACGTTCTTTTTGCGCTTTTTCAAGCTCACTATTTACTGAATCAAGTTCTTTTTGTATATCTTCATCATTTGTATCCTCAGATAAAAGCTGCTGTTTATATTTAGCTAGGGCAAAGTAAATATAATCATTGTATTCCAGCTTGCGGCCGATACTGATCGCTTCTTTGTATTCTCCTCGACCATAATCAATCCAATATAAGAAATGCTGAGGGTCTGATTGAAGGGTGACTAAATTATTTTCTATATTTTTGGTTTTTGCACTCCCCAGGTTTTCGACCTCAACATAGGACGTCGCCAGCTGATACTGCACCGATTCAGGCAGGCTTTCCGCATCGTACTTGGACAGTGTGCTGATGACTTCACTGTACTGCTTGTTTAAGAACGCACGATTGCTGTCCACTATCGCCTGGTGCTTTGGCTGCGCGAAAAATAAGGCGTACATCGAATAAATAAGTGCCGGTACAAGCAAAACAATGAGCCCCAGGCCGATATATCGCTGGATGTTCCACTTCTTTCTCGGGATATGTATGTATGTTTTTGCTTTGGCTTCGAGCTCATCAATATGGGTTTGAATCAGTTCGAGCAAATCATCATAGGATTCAGCATCTAATATCGCTTTTGCCTCTGCGGAGAACGTCAGCGTTTCATTGAATTTCAGGTAGTCTTCAAACGCAAAAGCGCCGTCAACTGCCAAAGCCGCTGCCGCTTTCAGCTCCTGCCATACTCTTTCCTCATCACGCTCGTAAGGAGGAATGCTTTCTTTTACTCCATAATGGAGAAAATAAGGCGTAAGCCCTTTATCGAATACAATGTTTTCAGGAGCGACAATCAAATTCAGCCTCGACAGATTGTGCTGCTGTACGGCTTGAACAAGCTGATAGGCAAACTGCCATTTACTTTTTTTATCCTTAGCTTTCATGAAGCGGAATGCTTTATAGGAGGAGGGAGGTTGGATTGTGATGATTACTTCATCATCCGTCACATCGATTTCTTTATGAAAAAATGGATTTATATCTTTGATCACGTTAGCTTCAAGACCGTCGAGAAGCTTTATTTTTTCCCGTTGAAAAGTAAATGTATAGCCGGCATCTGTTTTCTCGGCAACAGCTTCTAATTGGTTTTCTAAATATGATTTTTGTTTACCTGACATTCAACCAGATCCTTTCATAATATTTCAAGCCGGTCTCCGTTTGTAATGCCGCAATCAGACAGCTTGCATTCTCCGGAAAACACCTTATCCTTGTTCACCACTCTGATCCAGTGCCCTTCGCGCGGAGGCATAGATACGCTTTGGGCCTGCCAAGCAATATCAATTACTTTTTTCACCGGGTGGTAATCTGACAATCTGAGATCAAAGACACTGCCGTTATAATGTTTCAAATCTATTGTAATATCAATATACATTTAGGATCACCCTTACATAGAAAGAGCGCCGTCTTCTTTTGAATCAGGCGCTCCTTCCCTTTCATACTGTTATCCGCGGATTTGATTTGCGATGTCTTGGTCAGTAGACTCAAGTGTATTTGCTGTTTGATCAAGCTGCTGATTCACATCTTGAAGCAAATCTGACATTTTGATAAATGAAGGTTTGAGCTGCTCGTATTGATCTGCGAACGCTTCGCTTGAAGCACCTTCCCACATGCTTTTCAAATCAGAGATCATTCGGTTTAAACGATCAACCTGATTTAATACTTCTTGGCTTTCAACGCCGTATTGCTTCGCCATCGCTCTTAGCTCTTCGGGTGTGACACGAATTAATCCTGCCATATTCCTCATTACCTCCTGTGCCATCAGCCTAAATATGGGCTAATTCACTTATTTTTAGAACGTCATTATTATAAAAACAGTTTTTCGGCATAGTCAAACAAATATGTTTTAATTTTACAAAATGAGTCCAATGGTTTACCCCGAATCACTTAAAAATGACATATACTGTAAAGTAAATAGGTTTATTTTCTTAATCTCCTCTTCATTCTCCGAATAATCCAAAAGACCCAAATAACTCCCCAACTCCCAAAAAAAACCTTTCAGAAAATTTGATGCTACAGCACCATTTCTGAAAGGTTCAATTTTTTCTTTCCTTAATTAGTCTCGCCTCCGATGACTTTCTTAGAAGATTAATAGGATAAGCTGTCGTATTATATGAGGCATACAACTGTCCTGCAAAAAGGCGATTACACCGCCAAATGTATATAGAACGTTTCTCTCATGAAATTGTTTTTTTGCTTCTGTTCTTTGTTGTTGATTTTCACAAACAACAACAATCATAATAAAAGGAAGGGGATGAGATGTCAAAGAGAAATCAAGCACGAAAAGTAGGGAGATTTATGACCATGCCGAATGATCCGTTTAAATATAGTTTTGACAGACTTGAAGATGTGGCTGATCATATCAGCGACGTTCTGCGGTGCCCGATCACCATAGAGGATGTTAACCACAAGCTGCTTGCCTACAGTACACACAGCGACTGCACAGACCCTGCCCGGACGTCTACCATTATTGGCAGAAGGGTACCGGAGAAGGTGATTAACAAGCTGTGGAAAGACGGGACAATTCCTGCTCTCTTAAAAACGGACCAGCCGATCAGAGTCAAGCAAATCGATGAAGTCGGGCTGAGCAATCGCGTCGCTATTTCGATTTGGAAAAACAAGCAAGTACTTGGCTTCATATGGGCGCTTGAGATCCAAAAAACATTGTCCGATGAAGATCTGCTGACATTGCAAATGGCAGCAAAAGCAGTGAAAAACAAGCTTCTCAAACTTCAAATCAGAAAAACGAAAAATGAAGAACGCAGCCAAGAATTTTTCTGGAAAATGCTGACCGGACACATCCATCAGGAGGATGATATGGCGGATGGGTTCCATAAGCTTGGAATGGTTGTTCCTTCAGAGTTTTCCGTTATGATCATCCGCATAAATGGCGAGCTGACTGAAAAAATCGAACAGCAGCTGCAATATTTACAGGAAACGACCCAGCAGGTTTACGTGCTGCTGGCGACCGTAGATTCCAATGAACTTATTATATTAACCTCACCCAAAACAGATCATCCTTTTCAAGATTTAAAACAGTTTGCTTTAAGTACGCAAAAACAGCTGAAGGAGCGGTATAAAATAGAAGACGTTTCTATCGCTTTTGGCGGAATATACAACTCTATTTCTTTTGTCTCCCGCTCCTATCAGGAAGCATTGTCCGTCTTAAAAACGAAGGAACGGTTCACTGAAGAGACCAAACATCTTTTCAGCTTTTCTGAGTTAGGCATTTATCAATACTTAGATGTCTTATATGAAAAACGGAAACAGGCGGGCCATTATAATTACTCGCTTTCCAAACTGGAACAATATGACCGGGATCACCAGTCAAATCTGGTAGAGACGCTAGAGCGCTTTATTGAAGCGGACAGCAACGTGAATACCGCTTCCAAGCTGTTAAATATACACGTTAATACGTTGAATTACCGACTCAAGCGGATCAGCCAGATCGCTGAAATTGATTTGAAAAATGTGAATCAAAAATTCACCATCTATTTAGATATCAAACTTCGGCACATGGATTTGTGAAATTTCACAAATCCATGTTTTTTTATTTTCTTAATCAAACAAAGAATTTTCCAAAATATCAAGCTACACTAAAAATATCACAGATACAGGAGGAGACAGATATGATCATAGGGGTTCCTAAAGAGATAAAAAACAATGAAAACCGTGTCGCATTAACACCCGGGGGCGTTTCTCAGCTCATTTCAAACGGCCACCGGGTGCTGGTTGAAACAGGCGCGGGCCTTGGAAGCGGATTTGAAAATGAAGCCTATGAGTCAGCAGGAGCGGAAATCATTGCTGATCCGAAACAGGTCTGGGACGCCGAAATGGTCATGAAGGTAAAAGAACCGCTGCCGGAAGAATATGTTTATTTCCGCAAAGGACTTGTGCTGTTTACGTACCTTCATTTAGCAGCTGAGCCTGAGCTTGCACAGGCCTTGAAGGATAAAGGAGTAACTGCCATCGCATATGAAACGGTCAGTGAAGGCCGGACATTGCCTCTTCTGACACCTATGTCAGAGGTTGCGGGCAGAATGGCGGCGCAAATCGGCGCTCAATTCTTAGAAAAGCCTAAAGGCGGAAAAGGCATTCTGCTTGCCGGGGTGCCTGGCGTTTCCCGCGGAAAAGTAACAATTATCGGAGGAGGCGTTGTCGGCACAAACGCGGCCAAAATGGCTGTCGGACTCGGTGCAGATGTGACGATCATTGACTTAAACGCAGACCGCTTGCGCCAGCTTGATGACATCTTCGGCCATCAGATTAAAACGTTAATTTCTAATCCGGTCAATATTGCTGATGCTGTGGCGGAAGCGGATCTCCTCATTTGCGCGGTATTAATTCCGGGTGCTAAAGCTCCGACTCTTGTCACTGAGGAAATGGTAAAACAAATGAAACCCGGTTCAGTCATTGTTGATGTAGCGATCGACCAAGGCGGCATCGTCGAAACTGTCGACCATATCACAACACATGATCAGCCAACATATGAAAAACACGGGGTTGTGCATTATGCTGTAGCGAACATGCCAGGCGCAGTCCCTCGTACATCAACAATCGCCCTGACTAACGTTACTGTTCCATACGCGCTGCAAATCGCGAACAAAGGGGCAGTGAAAGCGCTCACAGACAATGCGGCACTGAGAGCGGGTTTAAACACCGCTAACGGACACGTGACCTATGAAGCTGTAGCAAGAGATCTGGGCTATGAGTATGTTCCTGCCGAGAAAGCTTTACAGGATGAATCATCTGTGGCGGGTGCTTAATTCACAATGAGCTTGCAGAAAGATTTCTGCGGGCTTTTTTATATTTTAAAAGGAAAAAAGAGACCATTTCACGAATTATGACTATGAAGTTGATCATAAAGGAGGATTCATATGGCTGTTCAGCAATATGGCGTGTTAAAAGGCATAGTCTTAGACATGAAGCGGGAAACAGATGATGACAGTCCTCATTTCCAAGTCAAAATGCTCGGTGAAGAGAATACGTATTACAGGTGCGCCATCAATGTGATGTCCAGTTCTGAGGAATCTGAAGTATTGTATTTGGCTGACGATCAGTTTGATTCGGGCTCAATTACCATCCTTCCGAACATGCCGTATGGATATACAAGGATCAATGAAGCAAACCGTGAAGTGGCCCTGGATTATGTGCGGGGCAATTTGTTTGACCCGCGGAAAATGAAGCCTTTGCCTCATGAAATCACAGGACCTGATAATGATTTAAATGATTTTATTGAAACCTATATGAAGAAAGCACAAGATGAGAAAGCGCCGGTTTATATATTCGGTTCAAAATTCGGCCCTGAACAGGCTGCAGATAAAATATTCGGCTTTACCCCGACTAACGGAATGCACAATATCCATATGAATCAAGGGAATGCAATGGATACGCGCTGGAAAAAAGACAACGGTTCTTGGCATGACGGGGGTATTCTGATTCAGTTTGCAGATCAGTGGGCCGCTGTGTTTTTAGCGTTTTTATCCCAATCTTGGTGTACCGATGAAAACGGAAACCCGGTCAGAGATTGTGATCATACCCAAACGCCTGCGTAAGATAGAAAAAGAGACTGCAGCGAGCAGTCTCTTTTTGATACGATTACACATTTTCAACAGTCTTTAGGCTGTTTGGCCTCATATCGCTCCAATGCGATTGGATATAGTCCAAACAAGCTTCACGCCCTTTTTGCTCATGAACGACTGTCCAGCCGCTCGGCACATCTATAAAACCGGGCCATAGGGAATATTGGCCTTCTTCATTGATAAGCACCAAATACGTGCCATCCGCATTTTCAAAAGGATTTGCCATTCTATTTCTCCTCCCTTATTTATTCAACTCTTCCAGTTTGACAGCGAGAACCTTGCCGATTTGAGCCAGAGGTTCCGGCTGACATAAATCTTTATGACGGCAGTCGATGTCAATTTGTTCAATCTGTCCGTTAATATAAGGCTTCCACGAATCAGGTTCAATCGGGTCAAACCATTCAGGAATGATTGTTGATCTGAAAAACAAAACATTTCCGCGGAAGGTTTTCGGCTTATAGGAGCCTAAAATGCCGACAGAATTGACATACGTATTCTTCAAATTTAAAATGACCGTTTCATCCAGGCTCGCAAGCGCACTGCCGTCACTGCGAAGAATCTCAATCGCTGCTTCAAAATCTAGCGGTTTGTCCCCTAAGCTGTCCGGATCGTACCCGCCTAACGCCAGAAGGGCAATAAGCGCTTCCTCATCATCCGGCGCCTCTTTTATAGGAAGGAAGTGGTTTGGATAGGCATCCAGCATCACCAACAGGGAAACTTCTTCTCCTTGATTTTGCAGCTGGGTGGCCATCGCTTGAACGACATTCCCGCCCAGAGACCAGCCTAGCAGATGGTACGGGCCTTTCGGCTGAACCGTTCGGATTTGTTTAATGTAATCGGCAGCCATGTCATCAAGTGTTTTCGGAAGCTCCTCGCGCTGCCCGATTCCCCGTGCCTGCAAGCCGTAGATCGGATAATCCGTTCCTATATTCGTCATCAAACCGGCATAGCACCAGCTGAGTCCCCCTGCTGGATGAACACAGAATAAAGGAGGCTTGTCTCCACTTGTTCGGAGCGGCAGCAGAACGTCAAGAGCGCTGTGGCTTGATCCCATTTCAAGTCTTTCAGCGAGCCCGGCTACAGTAGGTGCTTCGAACAAGTTGCCGATGCTGAGTTCAACGCCGAGCGCTTCACGAATGCGGCTCATGAGCTGTACAGCAAGCAAGGAATGTCCGCCTAAATCAAAGAAACGGTCATCAATGCCGACACGCGGCAAGTGAAGCACCTCCATAAAGAGGTCACAGAGAATTTCTTCCTGCGGCGTTCTCGGTCCTCGTCCTGTCACTGCCGCTGCAAAATCCGGAGCGGGCAGCGCTTTACGATCAAGCTTTCCATTCGGTGTCAGCGGCAATTCTTTCATCGTCATAAAGGCAGCAGGCACCATGTAATCCGGCAGTCTCTCCGCAGCATATTTGCGCAGTTCCGCCGTATCAAATGTTTCTTCCGAAGGGATGACATAAGCTGCCAACCGTTTATCTCCCGGCTGATCCTCACGAACGATCACTGCCGCATCTTCAAGCTGCGGATGCTGAACAAGTGCGGCTTCAATTTCTCCCAATTCAATTCGGAATCCCCGAATTTTCACTTGATGGTCTGCACGGCCGACATAGTCGAGGGAACCGTCAGCGCGGAGGCGGGCCACATCCCCAGTGCGGTACATCCGGGTGCCTGGAGGACCGAACGGATCAGCTATGAAGCGTTCAGATGTTAATCCAGGCCGGCCTAGATAACCTCGTGCTAACCCCGCTCCTGATACATACAGCTCTCCGGCAACACCCTGCGGGACCGGCTGCAGGCGTTCATCCAGCACGTATACACCAAGATCGGGAATGCCGCAGCCGATCAAGCTGTTTGCCCGTAAAGCTGCCATGCTTCGGTCTAATTCGATATAGCTCACATGCACCGTCGTTTCTGTAATACCATACATATTGATAAGCTGCGGTCTATTTTCAGGGTGGCGGTTATACCAATCCTCTAAACGGCTGAGTTCAAGCGCTTCTCCGCCAAAAATGACATAGCGCAGACTGAGTGCCTGTCCGAGATCCGGCTGTTCCCGTTCCGCCTGCATAAACTGATAGAAAGCAGACGGTGTCTGGTTCAGAACAGTCACACCCTCTTTGACAAGCAGGCGCAGAAACGCTTCTGGCGATCTGCTGACGTGGTGAGGCACGATCACAAGACGTCCGCCATGCAGCAGAGGACCCCAGATCTCCCACACCGAAAAATCAAACGCATAGGAATGGAACATGGTCCAGATATCGTCTGAGCTGAAACAGAACCAGTGCTCGGTCGCTGCAAATAAACGTGTTACATTTTGGTGAGGAATCATCACACCTTTTGGAACACCTGTTGAGCCGGATGTATAAATGACATACGCCGTATTCAAAGGCAAAAGCGGCTGAGTCCTATCCTTATTTTTTGGATTCTCTACAGGGTACGTGTTTAGTTTCTCTGCCAGCTCGGGATCATCCAGCACGATTTTCGGCACGTTTTCAACTGGCGGAATGTGATTTGCAGCTTTAGTGTTCGTCATGATAAACGCAGGCTGTGCATCTTTTAGCATAAAAGCAATTCGATCAGCCGGATAATCCGGATCAAGAGGGAGATAAGCTGCCCCGGCTTTTAGCACCGCTAATAGGCCGACAGCCATTTCCAACGATCGGGGCAGTGCCAATGCCACAAATTGCTCCGGCCCGACACCTTCACTAATCAGCATTCGGGCAAGCCGGTTTGCTCTTTCATTCAGCTCTGCATAGTTCAGTGCCTGATTTTCATATACAACGGCAATGGCATCAGGACGTAAAGCAGCCTGCTTCTCAAATTGCTCTGGCAAACATGCGTGCGGAATCTTTTCAGATACACTTTGCCAATCAGTCACCATGCTGCTGCGTTCCTCTAGTGCAAGAATATCCAGATTTCCGATTTGCTTGTCAGGATCAGACTCGGCAGCCTCCAACAGGCGCATCAATCGGTCAGCAAGAGCCTGAGCAGTTTCCCGCTTGAAAAGATCAGTGCTGTATTCAAGCAGTCCTTCCATCCCGTTTGGTGTCCCGTCAGCAAGGCGATCTTCACTGATTTCCAGCGTCAAATCAAACTTGGCAGAACCGACACTGTTGATTCGCAGGCTGCTCTCCATATCAGGAAGATGCAGTTCAGCGTCCGGTGTGTTTTGGAACGCAAGCATGATTTGGAATAAAGGATGCGTCGCACGCGAACGAGCCGGATTGAGCACCTCTACAAGTCTCTCAAACGGCAGATCCTGATTGTCATAGGCGGCCAGATTCACTTTCCGTACTCTGTCTAGAAGCTCACGAAAGCTTGGGTCACCGGACGTATCAGTTCTGAGCACCAATGTATTAATAAACAGCCCTACAAGATCGCCCAGCGCATCATCATTCCGTCCCGCGATCGGACTGCCGATCGGAATGTCGGTGCCCGCCCCGAGCCTTGTCAATAAAGCGGCGAGACCGGATTGAAGCACCATAAACAGGCTCACCCTATTTGTGCGAGCCAGCTCCTGCAATCGCTTGTGAAACTCGGGCTCAATACGAAAATGAATCGTATCTCCATCATGACTCGGCTCAGCCGGACGTGAATAATCGGTTGGCAGTTCAAGCTGATCAGGCAGGTTTTTCAAGGTTTCTTTCCAGAAAGCAAGCTGACCGGCAATCAAGCTGTTTGGATTATCCTCGTTTCCAAGCAGTTCTTGCTGCCAAAGCGCATAGTCTGCATACTGCACAGCAAGAGGCGCCCATTCGGGAGATCGTCCGTGGCAGCGAGCCGCATAAGCCGTCCCAAGGTCTCGGGTCAGCGGTGTTAAGGACCAGCCGTCCCCGACAATATGATGGACGAGAAGAAGCAGCACGTACTCGTCAGGACCGATCACAAAAAGCTCGGCACGAAAAGCAGGTTCAGCTGCAAGATCAAAGCTGTAGCGTACAGCTTCGGCAAGCCGATCAGAAAGCTCCTTCTCAGCAATTTCAGTAACATGTAACTCAGGATGGGCTTGATCGGCATCTAAAATATGCTGATAGGATGTCCCCTGTGATTCAGGGAAGATCGTCCGAAGGCTTTCATGACGGCAGACGAGGTCATAAAGTGCCGCTTTCAGCAATCCTTGATCCAACTCACCTGACAAACGGACAGCAACCGGAATATTATAAGTAGGACTCGGTCCTTCCAGACAATGCAGGAACCATAGCCGGCGCTGGGCAAATGATAGCGGGATCTTTTCAGGCCGCTCAGCTCTCTGCAAAGCGGGACGTGCACTCTGCGCCAAATCAAGATGGGCAGCGAGTCCGGCTACTGTCGGTTCGTCAAAGAGCTTGGCGATACCAAGTTCGGCTCCCATTACCTCGCGAATGCGGCTCATCAGACGGGCTGCAAGAAGAGAATGGCCCCCAAGCTCGAAGAAACTGTCATCGATACCGACGCGTGCCAAACCGAGAACCTCTGCAAACAAGTCACACAATATCTCTTCCTGAGGAGTCCGCGGGGCCCGATCACTGACAGATGTGCTGAAGTCTGGTGCCGGCAGTGCTTTCCGGTCAAGCTTGCCATTAGGTGTTAACGGCAGCTCGTCCATCTCCACAAACGCCGCCGGTACCATATAATCAGGAAGACTGGCCCCCATATAACGACGAAGCTCTGCAGTATCAATAGCAGCATCAGCGACTACATAAGCCGCCAATCGTTTGTCTCCCGGCTGATCTTCCCGTACGACAACCGCGGCCTGTTCAATGTGCGGGTGATTGGCAAGCACGGCATCAATTTCTCCAAGTTCAATTCGGAATCCGCGAATTTTGATTTGATGATCCGCCCGCCCGATATAATCCAAAGACCCATCGGCACGCCAGCGGGCCTGGTCTCCGGTCCGATACATCCTAGTTCCCGGCGGTCCGTATGGATCTGCAACGAAGCGCTCCGCCGTTAAATCAGGGCGATGGAAATAACCTCTGGCCAAGCCGGTGCCTGCAATATAAAGCTCTCCGACAACGCCCGGCGGCACCGGCTGCAATCCATTATCAAGCACATACACCTGCGTGTTCCAAATCGGTTTCCCAATCGGAGGAACGCCCTGCAACCCTTCTTCAAGAAAAGCTGCGGCAGACCAAATCGTTGTTTCAGTGGGACCGTATAAGTTCGTGACTGAACAATGAAGGTCTTGAAGCGCCTGCAAAAGACCGCTCGGCAGCGCCTCGCCTCCTACAAGCACTCTAAGCCCCCGAAGTTTCTCAGGTTCACTCGTTACCAAAGCGTGCCACAGTGTCGGTGTCGCCTGCATGATGTTAATATCGAAATTTTCAATCATTTGAGCTAATGCCTGCGGCTCACGGATCGTTTCTTTCTTTGCGATCACAATTTGCGCTCCGCTAATCAGCGGAAGATATAACTCCAATGCTGAAATATCAAAAGCGACAGTCGTCACAGCCAACAGCCTGTCTTCTTCTCCTAGAGAAAATGCCTCCTGCATGGACAGCAGAAAATTGCTTAAGCTTTTCTGTGTCACAACGACTCCCTTCGGTCTTCCTGTTGATCCTGAGGTATAGATGATATACGCGGGATGGTCAAGAGAAACCGATACATCCGGATTTTCCGGCGAATAGCGTTTTATAATCTCCTGTGTAACAGCCTGATCAAGCACAAGCTCCGGTACAGCCAGGTTATCAGGCAGACTGGCTGCTATTTCCTCAGTCGTTATGATGCATGAAGGTTTCGAATCCTCCAGCATGTAAGAAATGCGGTCGGCTGGAAACTCCGGATCAAGGGGGAGATACGCCGCACCAGTCTTGAGCACACCAAGCATTGAGGCCACCATCTCAGGGGAACGCGGCAGCGCCAAAGCGACAAATTGCTCCGGACCAATCCCTTTTTCGATCAACAGACGCGCGAGGCGGTTTGCCTCTTCATTGAGCTTTCGATAGTTGACTTGAATGTCATCACACATGAGAGCGATACGTTCTGGCGTAAGAACTGCCTGCTTTTCGAACATGTCCTGAAGGCTGACCAGCTTCTCGGATGTTGCCGTCTCATTCCATTTAGAAATGATTTTTTCTTTCTCCTCTGGCAACAGAAGCTCCATTTGTCCAATCAGCATGTCCTCTCCGGCAGAAGCCGTTTGCAGCAGCTGCAGGATACGCTGCTGATGAAGATTAATATCAGACTCACTATATACCTCGGGATTCGCATCAACATCAATTCGCAGCCCGCTGCCGTCTGTTCTGTCATATACATTGATTGATAGATCATCAACAGGACCGGCTGAAAGATTATGCGTTGTGCCCCGGGCGCCGGCAAAGTCGAGACCGTAATCAAACGGCATAAGATTGATTTGAGGGCCAAATAATCTATGATTTTCTCCTATCAATTTCAGATCGCGCCGAAGCTCTTCATGGCGATACTTATGATGTCGCCGAATACTGCGGATTTCCCGGGAAATTTGCTGAATCAGTTCAGAAAAGCTCATCGAAGAGCTTACCGTCAGCCGGAGCGGGAGAAGGTTCATCACCATAGCCGGTACATTCAGTGACGCGGACCCTATCCGACCCATCATGGGCAGGCCGAGCACAACATCCTCAGAGCCGGTCATACGGTGCACATAAACAGCTGACACCGCAATCATGACTTCATGCCAGCTTCCTGAGAAATAGCGCGCCGCTTCTTTTAACGCGTTTACATCAGACGGAGGCAGATATGCCGTATGACGAAGAAAACTGTTAGATGTTCTTGGCGCCCGATCAGCCAAGCTCACAACTTCAGGTGCATCTGCAAAACGGTCCAGCCAGAATTGACGATCCTTCTCATACTGCTCTGATCCGCGATAATCTGTATCCTCTTCCAAAATGGCCTGGAGAGACCCAAAGGAACGGCCTTTAGCTGTTTGTCCTTTTATAAGCGCAGTATATGTACTTGCCACACGTTGGGCTATCAGGGAAAAACCGAAGCCGTCGATCGCTATATGGTGAATGCGCTGATACCAAAAGAAACGATCAGGCCCGGCAATAAACAGAGCTTCATTGAACAAAGGGTCATACCCTAAATCAACCGGCTTTGCTAAATCAGCTTTCATCCAGTTTAATGCTGTTTTTTCCGGATCAGGCTCAGAGCTGACGTCAATGACGTGCAGCTGTACATCCGGAGACGGGTTTATCATCTGCCAAGGCCCGTCCATATTTTCACCGAAGCGGACATGCAGCGATTCCGCTTCCTTGATCACGTACCGCAAAGCTTCTTCAAAAAGAGCAATATTGATTGGTCCATTGATTTCTATATATTCCGCTGTATTGTAGATTGGATTGTCCGGATCAAGCTGCTGAGCAAACCATATGCCAGTTTGCGCCCCGGTCAAAGAATATTGAAGATCTTTTGTATCAGGCATCCGTTTGTTTACCCTCCTTTTATAAATAATCCGCGTTTGGCAGCACTTGCTGGCTGCGGGTTGTGAGCAATTTCTGCCATTCTTCGACCGTTGGGCGTTCAGCCAATTCCACGAAAGTCACCTCTGCCCCTTCACGGCGCCATTGTTCCACCAATGTCATGATCCTTACCGAATCAAGACCACGATCGAGCAAATCCTCTTGATCTGTGATGTCTTCCGGTGTTTCTTGTAGAAGCTCAGCAATTTGTTTACGGATATTCTCACATGTAAACACATTCTTTTTGCCAGTGTTTGCTGACGTTTTTTGAACGTCTGCCGGCGCATTCTGCAGCTGATCAAGAAGACTGTCAGTCATCACGGTAAACGCACAGCGTCCAGCCGCATAGTCCAGCGCCATTTGATGTTTTTCTAATGAAAAATCAGCAACTGCATCTCCCACAAAAAAGGCTTTAATATCCTCCATAAATGCTTCACATGCTGTAACAAGACAGCCGATATGGGCGTAAATTCCTGTAATGATCAGCTGATCGCGTCCCTCTTTGCGCATCATTTCAAGCAGATTCGTTCTCTTAAACGCGCTGTATCTCCATTTTGTCAGCACAAGATCATCATCCTCTGGTGCCAGCTCGGTTATAATTTTCTCCTCATAAGGACCGCTGTTTAATCCCGGGCCCCAAAAATCTGTCAGCAGCGCACGGTCATCCGGATTTTGGCTTCCCGGCTGTGCGGTATAGACAACAGGAATCCCAAGCTGAACACATTGATTCTTCAGCTTTCGTATATTCGCTGAAAGCTCTGTTACCGGAGACGCTCCTGCTGTGAAAGCATCGACAAAATAGTTTTGCATATCGTGAATTAACAAGACAGCCCGATTCGGATCAGGCACCCATGATACTTTGTTTTGCGGCATATCAGATGCTGTCGGCATTTGATACGGCTGAATGGCAGGTATAGCCATATGAACACTTCCTCTCAAATTGTTGATTTATTTTTTTGACCCTGCAAGAAGTTTCTCGGAAATGGCTTCACGAAGAGCCTTTTTGCTTACCTTTCCTACCCCTGTCTGCGGAAAGGATTCGACAAATTCAACTCGGTCAGGGATTTTATATGCCGCCAGTCCGCGCTCTCTCAAAAATGCTTTAAGCTCTGCGGCTTTTGGGTCTTCATCTCGGGGAATAATGAACACACAAGATCTTTCGCCAAGAAATTGATCAGGCATGGAGACCATTGCCGCATCATGGACAGCCGGATGCGCCAGCAGATGATTTTCTACCTCTTCAGCCGCAACCTTTTCTCCTCCACGGTTAATTTGATCCTTCGCCCGGCCTTCAACGACAATATAGCCGTCTCGTGTCAGCCTGACGATATCACCCGTACGGTAAAAACCATCCTCAGTAAATGAAGCGGCATTATGCTCTTCCGCCTTATAGTAACCTCGAATTGTATATGGTCCCCGTGTCAGCAGATGTCCTGTTTCACCAGGTTTTACGTCGCGATCATGATCATCCCAAACACGCACTTCATCATATGGGGACATCGGTTTTCCTTGAGTGTTGACAATGATCTCCTCAGGATCATCCAATCTCGTATAATTGACGAGACCCTCTGCCATTCCGAACACCTGCTGCAGCGTGCAGCCGAAAACAGCTTTTACCCTGCGCGCGGCTTCAGCGCTAAACTTGGCACCGCCGACCTGCAGCACTTGAAGGCTGGATAAATCATCACGGCGTGAGGATGCCGCATCCATCCATACCATCGCAAGAGGCGGAACAAGAGCGGTTATCGTGACCTTTTCCCGTGCAATCAAAGGAAATGCGTCATCTGGACTTGGAGAAGGAGATAATACCACTCTTCCTCCAGCGTATAATACGCCGAGAACGCCAGGTGAGCTCAGCGGATAATTGTGTGCCATCGGCAGCGCGGCCAAGTACACCGTGCTGTGGTCGAGCCAGCAGACCTCCACACTCCGCTTCAGGCTGTATATGTAGTCATCGTGGGTCCTCGGAATCAGTTTTGATAGCCCGGTGCTCCCGCCAGAAAGCTGGAGGAACGCCACATCTGAAGATTTGACTTCAGGCAGTTTTACAGGTTCTGTATGCAAATCCTCCAGCGGCAAAAATTCCTCTGCCTCACCTGCGACAATGACGTGTTTCAAAGTCGGCAGCTTGCTTTGAACTTGTCTGGCAAGCGTACGGTAGTCAAAACCGGAATAAGCGTCGGGAATGATATATGCAGCCGCTTCAGCAAACTCGCAAAAATATGTAATTTCACTGCTTCGATGAGAAGGCAGTGCGAAGACTGGAAGCGCCCCCAGACGGAATAGCGCGAAAATAACTTCAAAAAACTCTTTGATATTTGGCAGCTGCACCACGACACGATCCATCTGTTGAATGCCGAGCTTCTGAAATCCGGCAGCCAAACGATCAACCCTTGTGTCAAGCTCTTGATAGCTCCAATGGGTGTTCCCGCATGTAATCGCAATGCGGTCGCCATATTTGGCTGCCCGGTCTCTTAACAAATCTCCAAACGTCTCGCCGGCCCAGCAGCCATTCTTTCGATAGGTCTCAGCTAACTCATCAGGCCAAGGCGTAAATCCTTTCAGCATGTTGCATCCCTCCAGCAATTCATTCTGTTCATATGTGATCCACGCCCATTGCCCGCAGCATTGTCCGAAACTTTGCGGACGTCTCCTGAAGCTCGTCCTCGGGCTTTGAACCGGCCACAACACCAGCTCCAGCATACAGGCGGAGTGAGCGTTCTTCTGCTTCTGCACAACGGATGGTCACGATCCATTCTCCGTCACCGGCATCGTCACACCATCCGACCATGCCGGTAAAGAAACCGCGGTCAAATGGTTCAATGCTGAGAATCGCTTCTCTTGCAAGATCAGTCGGTGTTCCGCAGACTGCTGGCGTCGGGTGGAGAGCCGCCGCCAATTCAAGTGCGGTTACAGACGGGTCGGAAAGCTCTCCCTTAATCACGCTGGACAGGTGCCACATCGTTTCCGTTTTGATCAGTGAAGGCTTCTCCGGAACCTCCAGCGTCCGGCAGAAAGGTCTCAGCGCTGCCGCAACCGCGTCAGCGACAACCGCGTGCTCATGAAGATCCTTTGCGGAAGAAAGCAATTCAGCTGCCCGGCGCTGGTCTTCAACAGGATCATTACTGCGCGGCCTTGAGCCGGCTAATGGGTTGGAAACAACCTGTGTTCCCATCCTTGAAACGAGAAGCTCCGGACTTGCTCCGAGCAATGTTCGGCGGGGAGACGTTTCCTCCTGACTGGACACGTCTGCGGCAAACGTGTAGCCATGCGAGTTATGCTGAGCCAGATGGCGAAGCAATTCATCCGTCTGAATCGGTTCAGGCGATGTCAAATGCAGCGATCTGGACAGGACGATTTTGCTGAGTGTTCCATCGGCAATGCGTGTCAGCCCTTGTTCAACACCATTTTTATAATCCTCAGGTTCAGGAACAGGCTTTATGTGGTATGTATGCCCAGCCTGCTGTTCCTTTTCCTCATGATCAAATTGAAGCGGTCCTGACCAGCGCACTTCTTCAGGTACAACGAGCCGCGCTGCTTTTACTTGATCAAAAGGAACGGCCCCGACAACAAGCGGCCGGCTTTGCCCTGATTGTTTTGCCTGACGTAACGCCTCTGCAATTCGGCCAGAAAGGGTTTCCATTTGGTTTTGCCCGTCTGCCTCCGGTACGATTTCACATATGCCTTTCGCTAACAGTACACGATGAGGAGACGCTAAGAAAAAGGCGCCCGGCTGATATTCATGAAGCAAATGCTCCGCTTTTGTTTCTGTTATAACGTTTTGATCCAACATTCTCATGAACCTCCTTTAAATTCAGTTACACGCCTAAGGTCGCGCCGCCATCTACGCATAAATTATGCATCGTAATATGCCCTGCCTGGCCAGAAACCAAAAAGAGCACCGCATCCGCAATATCCGAAGGCTTGGCTAGTTTTTTGAGCGGAATCCCTGTTTTAAATGTCTCAAGTGATCCTTTTATGACTTGCTCCGCTCCATTCTCGTCGGCCCATAATGACCACTGCATGTCTGTTTCCGTTGATCCGGGAGATACAATGTTGCAGCGAATATTGTATTCTGCAAGCTCAAGGCCAAGGCATTTCGTAAACATCACAGCCGCAGCCTTTGAAGACGCATATGCCGCCATAGATGTTCTTGGTATACCGGCAGCATTCGATCCGACTGTTACAATCGAACCCGATCTTCGGTCCATCATATATTTGCTGACTGAACGCGAGGCGTTAAATACGCCAGTCGAATTCACTGAGAACGTCGCCTCCCATTCCTCATCGCTAAGCGAATGGATCAGTCCCGGGCGAAGGACACCCGCTACATTCACTAAAATATCAATCGGCCCCATTTCACGTTCGATGCGCGCCGTGATCTCATCAATCGCCGCGCTGTCTCTCACATCCGCAGGAAAAGCTTCTGCATGGCGGCCTTCTGCTTTGAGGCTGCTCACAACCTTTTCCAGCTTTTCAGGATTATAATCAACTGCCGCAATATGTGCGCCTTGACTGGCAAGCGTCCGCGCAACAGCTTCGCCTATTCCTTGGGCAGCCCCTGTTATAAAAGCAATTTTTCCCTCTATACTCTTTGCATTCATATCATCAATTCCTTTCTTCGCTCTAAATGCCGAACAGACATCCAGCGAAAAAGACTGCTGCGCCTTGAAAAACGCAATCCATTGATAATGATTATCATTATCAATTATAAAAATAATCATATCCAAATGTCATGTGACAGTCAAATATAATTTCAGTGACAAATATTTTTTTAAAGGCAAGGCTGAGTATGTCTCAGCCCATTGATAGATGCGGTCCGTCAGGGTGAAGCGCAAAACGCAGCGCCCTGCTGACCAAAACAGGAAGAACTGAAATATGTCCTTCTCCTGAAAACTCGCAAAATTCTGCCCGTATGCCTTGTTCAGATAAAACGGCCAGCCGCTCATAAAGCTTCCTTGCATTATCATTCATCCGGCTTTTATGATGCTGCTCCAATTCTCCTACGGCAAGCAGGATATTGATAGGCTGATTGTTTTTCTTGGTGAGAGAGACGAAATGGTCCGTTTTCTCGAGAATAAACGGTTTATTCCAATGAATGGACGGACTTCCCGCGATATACGTTTGAAACGCATCGGGCTTTGTTAGCAGCACCTGCAGCACGAAAAGCCCTCCGAGCGAATGGCCAAAGATTGTTTGTCTTTTTTTATCAATCTGGTAATCTCGTTCTATCTCCGGTTTTAAATCCTCTTCAATAAATCTGAAAAAGCCCTCCGCTCCGCCATGCTCCGGCCATTCTCTGCCGTCGGGCCTTTCCGGCAGCTTCGATTGGGCTGTTGGCATTGTAAAATCCCGGTGGCGTGCTGAGGAGAACGGCTCCGCTGTCTCATAGCCAATGCCGACGATCACTGCAGGGATCACCCCGGTTTTTTCGGGTCGGCGTCCCTGTATTCGAACGGCTTCCGTCATCGTTCCGAAGACAGAATTGGCATCCAGCAGATAAATCACAGGATAACCAGCGGGTGGCGGCGGCGTACTAGGTTTCGAGATAAAAATGTGATAGGTACGGTTTTCATTGCGTGAAGACATCATACGCACTTCCGTACCAGGAATCGTAAATGCGTTTGATGTCCCGCCATTTGTCCGGTCTGTTGTTTGCTCTTTCATGCAGTACGACATTCCTCTCCTTAAACTAAACCGCAATGTATGATAATGATTTTCACTATCAACTAGACACCTCAAATAATAGGTTTTCTTCCAAAGAAAGTCAACTTTTTCCCGAATAAAAAAGGCACCTTGATCAAATAAGGTACCTGCAGACTATCAATATGGAAGTAAAAACCTAATAAAGATGCGGATTGTCCTATTTGAAATAGAACCTTAATCCCATGTAAACCTTTGATTTTGCCAAGGGTCGCCTCTCATGTGATAGCCATTCCGCTCCCAAAAGCCAGGGTGATTTTCTTTCGTAAATTGGATGCCGCGCAGCCACTTGGCGCTTTTCCAAAAATATAGATGCGGAAACACACCCCGCAGCGGAAAGCCGTGTTCAGGGGTTAAAGGTTCGCCATTATGCGCATAAGCCAGAAGGGAAGTTTCCGCTAAGAAATCATCAAGCGGCAGATTGGTCGTCCAGCCCTCTTCAGCATGTAAAATGACGTAGCCAGCTTCTTCTTTTACACCCGCTTTTTCCGCTATATCACAAGCCCGCACGCCTTGCCACACATTATCAAGCCTTGACCATCCCGTGACACAATGAATGTCATTTTTCGATTCATACCGTGGAAAGGCTTTGACATCTTCAAAGCTTAGCAGCATCGGATGGTCAACCAAACCGTATACTTGAAGATTCCATTTCGTCATATCTTCGTAATATGGGACATTTCCGGTATGAAGCACAGGAAATGAAGTGGTGATGTTTTGATTTGGCGGCACTCTTCTAGATTGATCGGACTGTTTTGTTTTTCCGAAATACATATGGGCCTCCTTTTTGTTAACCTAATTTAAAATCATGTTGACAATCTTTTTGTTCTTTATTACTCTATGATTGTGTATGTCAACCTAAGGGGGAACAACGATGAAACAACGTAAACTTCGTGCGGGAGATATGGCGCTGATTGGCATGTTCGCCGCACTTATGGCTGTCGGGGCCAACATTACATCAGTAGCACCCTTTTTACAAGTAGCCGGCATTCCGCTTTCGATGCAGCCGTTTTTCTGTCTCTTGGCAGCTTTGCTTCTTGGCAGCAAACGAGCAGCGATTGCCATGATTGTATATGCACTTGTCGGATTGGCCGGAGCGCCTGTGTTTGCTCAATTTTCAGCAGGCTTCGCCCCGTTTGCAGGGAAAAGCGGCGGGTTTATTATCTCATACATCCCGGCAGCATTTGCAGCGGGGTGGTTTTTAGAACGAAACATTCAGCCAAGTAAAATTCGATTTCTCATTGCTTCACTTATCGGAACAGCGATCATGTATCTCATCGGCACTACCTATATGTATCTTGCACTGAAGCTGTGGATTCATACGCCAGTGAGCTACGGCACGGCTTGGGGCTTTATGATTTGGTTTATGGTAAAAGATACAGCGCTGGCTGTGATACTGTCGTTTATCGCACCAGCAATCTACCGCTCTATTCATAAAGCAACCGGCTTTAACAGAAATCACATATCATCTACGTAAACGTTTTTTTATCATAACGAGAAAAGGCTCCCCAGTAAATGGGAGCCTTTTTCCTATAAAACAAGCGCTGCAATCCAGCCAAAGATGACAAGCGGAATATTATAAAATATAAACGTCGGCACACAAGTATCCCAAATGTGGTGATGCTGGCCGTCCGCACTCAAACCTGAAGTCGGCCCAAGCGTACTGTCACTGGCAGGTGAACCGGCATCGCCGAGGGCAGCAGCAGCTCCGATAATCGCAATCGTTGCCATCGGGCTGAATCCAAGCTGCATGCATAGAGGCACGAAAATGGTTGTGATAACAGGAATCGTCGCAAAAGAAGATCCGATCCCCATTGTAATTAATAAGCCGACAATGAGCATCAGCAATGCGCCCAAGGACTGACTGTGTCCGATAAAACCAGCTGACGTTTTGACCAGTGACTCGACATCTCCGGTTTTCGTCAATACGTTTGAAAATCCGGCTGCAACAAGCATGACAAAGCCGATAAAGGCCATTAAAACCATTCCATCAGTAATCAGTGAGTCCGCTTCATCACGCTTCATCACACCGCTGACAAACAGAACAATCAGACCAGCGAGCGCCCCCATAATCATTCCTTCTACTCCCAAAGTCTGAGATAAGTAAAGCTGGACGCCGAGTGACACAACAATGGCTAGAACCGCGATACCAATGCTTTTTCTCGTATATGGCGATGCTTCTGCACCTGAAATGTCTTTTGTTTCATATTGTTTCGGTTTACGGTATACGATCACTGATAAAATAAGGCCGACAACCATACCTGCAACTGGAATAATCAGTGCGTACGGAATATCAGCAAGCGGAACGTTTAACCCAGCATCCGCCATATTGTCCTTCAGCATGCCTTGGAAGATTTGGCCGAAACCGACCGGAAGCAAAATATAAGGAGCCGTTAAGCCAAATGTAATTACACACGCGATCAGACGGCGGTCCATTTCAAGTTCATTAAAGATTTTCAAAAGCGGCGGAATCAGCACCGGGATAAACGCGATGTGAACCGGAACGACGTTTTGCGAAAAACAAGATACAATTAAAATAATCAGCACAATCAGCACCTTAGACAGTGCTTTTTTTCGAGAATCTTCTTTATTTCCGATTAATTTAACGGAGGCTTCCACCATTGCGTCCGGAAGACCTGTTTTCGTCAAAGCGGCGGCAAACGCGCCAAGCATGGCATAGCTGACTGCAACGGTGGCATTTCCGCCGAGACCGTCTGTGAAAGCTTTAACCGTTTCGCCAAGACCGAGCCCGCCTGTTAACCCGCCGGCCAAGGCGCCTATAATTAATGCGATAACAATATTGACACGCAGCAGGCTTAATACAAGCATAAGCAGGACTGCGATGACGACTGCATTCATGATGATACCCCTCCAAAAATCCTTTAGTTTGCTAATGTAGTAGATAAATAAAGTACGAACGTATCGTATCATAACCGATCCACTTTAGTCAACTAAAGATTTCGGAAGAAAAAATCCCTGCCGCATCATAACAGCAGGGATTTTTCATTACTCGTTTTTATCTTCTTCCAATGTAAATCGCTCCGCAAGTGTAGCCAGTGTTCTTGCCATAACGCCAGTAGCCCCGGCCGGCCCGAAGCAGGTTGCTTTATTGGCAGTCGCTGTTCCTGCAATATCAAGGTGAACCCAAGGTGTTGACTCAGCGAATTCACCAAGAAACGTTCCTGCCATAATCGCATGTCCCTCGCGTCCCGGTGAATTGTTGAGATCCGCCATTTGGCTGCTTTTCACGCGTTTTTTATCCTTCTCTGTTATCGGCAGCTGCCAGATCGCCTCTCCGCACTCTTGTGCAGCATCAGCTACCTGCTGGTAAAAGCTTTGATCATTTGTCATTGCACCGGTTGTTTCTGTTCCTAATGCCACAACGACGCCGCCGGTAAGCGTAGCTACATCGACAAGAACTGATGCGCCATGCTGTTTCGCGTATGTAATGCCATCTGCAAGCACTAGCCTTCCTTCAGCATCCGTATTAAGGATTTCTATTGTTTTTCCGCTTAAAGATACGATCACGTCATCCGGCTTCATGGCCCCGCCGGAGATCATATTATCGGTTGATGGAATAACGGCCAGCACGTTTTGCTCGGGACGAAGCTCTCCGATCGTTTCCATAGCACCGAGAACCGCAGCTGCTCCTCCCATATCTGATTTCATGCCGACAATTCCAGATTTCGTTTTAATGGAGTAGCCGCCTGTGTCAAAGGTAATTCCTTTCCCGACTAGTCCAACGACGTTTTCCCATTCCTTTTTGCCCTGGTATTTTAACACAATCATTTTCGGCGGTTCGGTGGAGCCTTGGTTTACCGCAAGTATTCCGCCCATACCGAGCTCTTCCATCTCTGATTTCTCCAATATTTCACACTCAAAATCATATTTCGCCGCAAGCTCTTCAGCATACGAAGCAAGGTCAGTCGCTGTCAGCATGTTTCCCGGCATATTCACAAGCGTTCTAGCCGAATTTGTCCCTTGTCCGTATGCCTGGCCGACGCGAAGCCCGGCCTGCACTTCCTGTGTATCTTCATCTGTTACAACATACACAGCTTCAATTTGTTTGTCAGGCTCATTTGATTTGTGCTTATAATCCTGCACCTCATAGGAAGCAAGCAGGCAGCTCTCAGCTAAAGCATGCGCGGCATCGGCTGGAGGCACGTCTTCCGAAATAAACGTATCAAGCAGAACAGCAGTTTCTTGTTTTCGATCTTTATGAATGGCTTGAAAAACATGAGCAAAACATTCCTTCGCCTGTTCAAACGAATAATTTGCTTCTCTCCCCAGACCAACGAAATAAATCCGTTTCATACCCGCAGAAGATGGAGGGAATACTTTTGATACTTGATTCGGTTTCGCAGAGACATCCCCCTCTTTTAAAAGCTGTGTCAGATGGCCTTCGAGCATTTCATCAATTTCCAACGCTTTTCCTGTCAGCTGGCTTTTTTGAAAAAGCCCGACCACAAGGGTTTCTGTATGCTCTGATTGTTGAACCGCATAAAACATGAGGCTTACACTCCTAACGTAATGGGTATTTGTAATGAACAATGGTATAATAGGAAAAACATTCTTTCCACTATACTTATTTTAACAAACAACAGTCTAAGACTTGCTTTTTTCTTTTGAAACACGAAGGATTTTTCAAATAGAAAGGATGTCGCCGATGGAACTTTTAACGAATTTTCCTTTATTATCAAGCCTGGCCGCAATTATTTTTGCTCAGGTCATCAAAGTGCCCATACAGTTTATCGTGTCCAGAAAACTGGACTGGTCGCTGGTCACAAGCACAGGCGGCATGCCCAGCTCTCACTCCGCAGCGGTCACTGCACTTTCAACAGGCGTAGCCTTGGAGCATGGATTAGACTCCTCACTCTTTGCGGTTTCCGCCATTTTCGCCGTCATAACCATGTTTGACGCAACTGGCGTCAGACGTCATGCCGGTGAGCAGGCAACAGTCATTAATAAGCTTGTCATTGATTTTAACCGTTTCGTAAATGAAGCGAAGGACTTCCCTAAGGCTGCAGAGAAAGAAAAGCAAAAAAAGCTGAAAGAGCTTCTCGGACATCAGCCGATCGAAGTCTTTTTCGGAGGACTAACAGGTATTTTACTGACATTGGTACTCGCTTACTTTTTCATGTAAAAAAACGCTCCTGCTTTCGCTGGAGCGTTTTATTCTTTCACAGTTTTATATTGATTTCTGAACACTTGCAAAGATTTTGTTTCATTGAGCTTCTCAAGCTCATCCTCGGTAATTTTTCCCGTTCCCTTTTTAATCACATATACATCAAGGGTTTTTTTGCCCCATTCATTGTATACATCTTTGACTGTCTCATAGTACAGATCAAGGCGGTTTCCCTTAATAGCTGATCCTGTGTCGGCCACAACGCCGAGACCGTAGTTCGGAATGAATAAAATTGTTCCGATCGGGAAAACGGACGGGTCAGCAGCAACCGTGGAATATAAATCCCGTTTCACTTTCACACCTGAATATGTAAGCCCGTATAATGGATCACCGGGATTTTTGCCCGTCGACTCAGCTCCTGCTGTGTAGCCTGTTGCTGTTACTCTTTGGACTGGATATTCATCCCAATCAAATGCCTCTTCTAACGGTTTAGTTTTATCCTCAGCCGCGGACGTGGTTTGTGTTTGTTTCTGCTGCAATGCTTTTAATGTCAGTCCTGCATGCTTCAAGTGCTTCTCCTGATGTTCCTGCACCCATTTTGACAAGTCCTTCGCTTCAATTCCTGACACTGATAAAAATGTCGTGCCAAATGCAAGCAGAAATAAACAGGTCATCAGCAAACGTCTGATCATATTCACATCATTCACCTCTCCTCCGAATCATTGTTCCCAAGTGGAGAGAGCATTATTCAAAATGATGAATGAGCTGAACGCATAAAAAAAGCTTTCTTTAGAAGAAAGCGGCATTTAAAACATTTGATATCCTCTTTTTCTGAGTATGTTGATCGCTATACCGGACACGATGGCGCCGGCCAAACCGCTGACTAAAATCAGTACATCGGCAGCCGCTAATGATAAGACACGATGAAACAGGCTGGCAAAGGATTCTCCCGGCGACTGGACATAGCTGATCAGCTTTTCTTTGCTGATAATGAAAAGGCATACAATCGGATAAATCACAGCCATAATCCAAGACATTCTCAGCAGCATGTTTAATAAGAAACCGATTCCAAAAAACAAGACAAAAAACAAAACAATTGAGATGATTACGACTGGCAGACTAATCAACCTATTCCACCCCCCTGCGTTGTTTTTAGTGTAACGCTGGGGTGGAAATAAAGTCAACGGCTGGAAAAAGAATGACTGTCTTTTCCTGTCCCCTGGCAAGACGGACAAGTCTCTGAACCGCCGAGAATCAATTGAAAATATCCTTTTCCTGAACAAAATGGGCATGCATGTGAAGCGGTTGTCGTTGCAGTTTTCATCTAATCATCACCCTTTTTCTTAATTTTCTGATAATATACCATATCAAGCTGTCAACAATAAAGTCAGATCATGTGACAAATCTTTTGATGTAAGCGGAAACATACTTATTTTCCTCTCGTTTTCTTTTTATTTTGGCGTTTTTTAATAAAGAAAACCCGCTTCCGCGGGTTTTTAGAAAAACTTGAACTTGCCTTTTTTCAATGTCAGTCCGAGTCCGCCAATCATAAACAGTGAGCGGTTATCAATGACTTTTTTCATAAACGAAGCGGGCGTGCCTTTCAGCTTTCTGCCATAAACAACCCCAACCGCGTTATGCTCGCCAAGAGAAGCCACTGTTCCCTTAATGTCCGGCTTGAATTCCTCAAGCTCTCCGCCTTTAATAAGCCTGCCAAGGTTTTTAGCGACCGTTATGCCCTGCTGCATTGCAATTTGCGCAGTCGGCGGATACGGGCGCTCTGTATCTTCATTCATAAACAGCGAGCTGTCGCCGAGAATAAAGACATTGTCATATCCCGGGGCGCGGAGATCAGGGTTGACTTTGACTCGGCCGCGCATATTCTCAAAACCGGCTTCCTCCACAATCGGATGACCGCGGACACCTGCCGCCCATACAACGGTTTGCGATTTGATCTGCTCTGGTTCCTCATCTTTTTTGCCGACTCTGACTCCTTCCGGTGTACATTCTTGTACAGCCGTGCCGATCTTGAACTCAACTCCGTTTTCCTCAAGATAATGTACGGCATAGTCAACAAGTTCCGGATCAAAGCCCGGCAAAACGGTCGGCGCTGCTTCCACACAAATGATGCGGACAAGGCTTCTGTCAACGTCATATTCCTTACAGAGCTCCGGCACGCGAGCAGCCAGTTCGCCAAGAAATTCAATTCCCGTAAATCCGGCACCGCCAACAACGATCGTTAACCTGTCCGGCCGTTTTTCCGCTTCCGTATTGTAAGTCGCAAACTGCAGCTCAATATGTTCCCGCAGCAGGCGCGACGTGTTGATGTTGGCAATCGGAAACGCATATTCTTTTAAGCCTTTAATGCCGAACGTTTCAGGCACGGCGCCGAGCCCGATGACTAAATAATCGTACTGCAGTTCTCCATTCGCAAGCACAACTTTTTTCTCATCAATTTTGATTGCCTTTACGGTATCCTGTACAAAATTCACCCGTGACTGGTTGATTACATCTTTTATCTGATAACGGCAGCGGTCATGATGGAGCGTACCCGCGCTCGCTTCATGCATCCATGTCGTTTCATAATGATAATTGTGTTTATTTACAAGCGTAATGTCAGCATCATTCGGCCCGACATACTTCGTCAGCCTTGTCACCGTCATCAATCCGCCATATCCTGCACCTAAAATCACGATTTTGGGCTTATTCAATGCCATCACATCCACCTTCTCTTTTTTTGCTTTTGTTAGACCCATAATAAAATCATCATTTGTGTTAGCTTCAGCTTATTGGCGGGATTTTATGAAATATATTGAAAAGTTTTTTGTGAAGTCCTTACCCGTAGCACTATTATCATGTTTATCCGGCTGGCCCAAGAAACATTCAGAAAAAGATCATTTCATTTGGTTATTATCGTAGCGGCCTGCGGAAATATTTTCAAGAACGGATGGGCACGTTAGATCCTTACGATTTTTTCTGCTGACTCGTCAATTTGAACGGCAATATGGTATAATTAATAACAATTTTCATTTAGGAGGCAATTTTCGTATGCGAGAGGATACAAAGGTTTATGATATTACAATTATAGGCGGGGGACCGGTCGGCTTATTCACCGCTTTTTACGGCGGGATGAGACAGGCAAGCGTCAAAATTATCGAAAGCCTGCCTCAGCTCGGCGGACAGCTTAGCGCCCTATACCCTGAGAAGTATATATATGATGTAGCGGGATTCCCGAAAATCCGTGCGCAAGAGCTTATCAATAACCTAAAAGAGCAAATGGCAAAATTCGACCAAACCATTTGTCTGGAGCAAGCGGTTGAATCTGTTGAGAAACAAGCGGACGGCGTGTTTAAGCTTGTAACAAATGAAGAAACCCACTACTCTAAAACGGTCATCATCACTGCAGGAAACGGCGCATTCAAACCGAGAAAGCTGGAACTTGAAAATGCCGAGCAGTATGAAGGCAAAAACCTCCATTACTTCGTTGATGATCTGCAAAAATTTGCCGGCAGACGCGTTGCGATCCTTGGCGGTGGAGATTCCGCGGTTGACTGGGCGCTTATGCTTGAGCCGATCGCAAAAGAAGTATCGATCATTCACCGCCGTGACAAGTTCCGTGCGCACGAGCACAGTGTGGAAAACCTTCATGCGTCGAAGGTTAATGTCCTGACACCATTCGTCCCTGCGGAGCTGATCGGCGAAGACAAAATCGAACAGCTAGTGCTTGAAGAAGTGAAAGGCGACCGCAAAGAGATTTTAGAAATTGATGACTTAATCGTCAACTACGGTTTCGTTTCATCTCTTGGACCGATCAAAAACTGGGGTCTGGACATCGAGAAAAATTCCATTGTCGTAAAATCAACAATGGAAACAAATATCGAAGGCTTCTTTGCAGCAGGTGACATTTGTACATACGAAGGAAAAGTCAACCTGATTGCCAGCGGCTTCGGCGAGGCACCGACAGCAGTGAACAACGCCAAGGCTTACATGGACCCGAAAGCCCGCGTACAGCCTCTTCACTCAACAAGTCTTTTTGAAAATAAATAATAAAAAAGGAGCTTGTGTCTGCGACACAGCTCCTTTTTTATTTGAAGATATTTATATAATTCAATGCAGTTCCTACAACCAGCGCAATCACAAGGGCTGCGACTACCCAGATCATTGCCATAATAATGCGGTCCTGAATCTTTTGGGACTTCGGTATTTTTTCTTCGTTTTGGGCCATTTTATTCGCTCCTTTCCCATGTCCATGCCAAAAGAAAGCTTGGTGCTGAACGACCAAGCTTTGCTGAACGTATATCATTCGCGTTTTGATCCGCTCTCTAAGACCATTCGTTAAAACTATGATACCTAAACTCACCCTGCATGACAAGCTTCGGCACTTGCACCATACCTGCCAGCAAATCATAATGTTTGACATCCTAAATAAAACAGAGTACATTATAGAAGGCGAACATTTCATATATTATACTTTTAAATATTCGTTTTTAGGAGTGAAAAACATGGAAAACGTATTTGATTACGAAGATATTCAGCTAATTCCTGCAAAATGCATTGTAAATAGCCGTTCAGAATGTGATACATCCGTACGTTTAGGCGGACGTACATTTAAATTGCCCGTCGTCCCTGCCAATATGCAGACGATTATAGATGAAAAACTAGCGATTTCATTAGCCGAAAATGGCTACTTTTATGTGATGCACCGATTTGAACCTGAAAAACGGATTGATTTTATTAAAGATATGAACGCACGCGGGTTATTCTCTTCTATCAGCGTGGGCGTCAAAGATGAGGAGTATGAATTTGTCCGCCAACTGGCAGAAGAAAATCTGACTCCTGAATACGTGACAATTGACATTGCTCACGGGCACTCAAATGCTGTCATTGAAATGATCCAGCACCTTAAAAAACATTTGCCGGACAGCTTTGTTATTGCTGGCAACGTCGGAACGCCGGAAGCAGTCAGAGAGCTTGAAAATGCGGGAGCGGATGCCACTAAAGTCGGCATCGGACCGGGAAAAGTATGTATTACGAAAATCAAAACCGGCTTCGGCACAGGCGGCTGGCAATTAGCAGCGCTGCGCTGGTGTGCCAAGGCTGCCAGCAAACCGATTATCGCGGATGGCGGCATCCGCACCCATGGCGACATCGCAAAATCAATCCGATTCGGCGCAACGATGGTCATGATCGGTTCACTATTTGCCGGACACGAAGAATCGCCAGGCCAAACGATCGAAAAAGACGGAAAGCTTTACAAGGAGTACTTCGGCTCAGCCTCTGAATTCCAAAAAGGCGAAAAGAAAAATGTCGAAGGCAAAAAAATGCATGTGGCGCATAAAGGCTCAATCAAGGATACACTGATTGAAATGGAGCAGGATCTTCAATCTTCTATTTCTTATGCAGGCGGAACAAAGCTTGACGCCATCCGCAATGTGGATTATGTGATTGTGAAGAATTCCATTTTTAATGGGGATAAATATTAATCATAAAAAAACGCCAAGTCAGCGGTTCTCCGCTTGAGTTGGCGTTTTCTGCTACTTCTTCAGCAAAGTAAGCTTATATTTGCTTTTTGAATTTATCTTCCATCAGTTCTGCCATTTGTTTTGCATTTGGATTTTCTTCATTTTGCAACTGTTCAATAATGTTCATATAATCCGTTTCATTTCGGTTCTGGCTTAATTTATATGCCGCTTGAATATCTTCCACCTTAATCTTAAATCCAACGATACCTTTCAATTCACGTTCTAAGAGTTTTGGAGAAAGCTTATCCCATAAAACAGGATTGTCACGATGTTTTTCGTATTTCTCCAGCATGATTGTTAATTCTTCTGCTAATTCATCTTTCTCTAACATACTTGCTTTTCCATACATGTGGACAGCCTGATAATTCCACGTCGGAACATTTTCGCGAGAATACCAGGAAGAAGAAATATAAGCGTGCGGTCCCTGAAACATCACAAGTACATCTTCACAGGCTTCAAACGTTCTCCACTGAGGATTTCCATAAGCGAAATGCCCCGTAATATAGTAATGATCGTCTTTTTTATTGAATCCTAACGGCAAATGTGTGGCAATTGGTTTTCCTTGTTCTGTTGTGACAATCGTACCAAAGGAGTTTTCTTGTACAAAATTCCAAATTTCTTCAGCATTTGTGACTTTAAAATATTTTGGAATATACATCATCATCCACCCTTCGAAAAATATTATATGAGTGTTTTAGCCATGATTAAATCCGTTTGCTCTTCATCACCCATATAAAAAGAGTGGGCGCCGGTCTGAACAAACCCCATTTTCTTATAAAAGGCAATGGCATTTTCATTTTTTTCCCACACGCCTAGCCAAATGTTCTTTTTATTACGTTCCAGCGCAATTTCTATCGCTTTATTCAGCAGATGTTTGCCAAGCCCATGTTTTTGAAAGCTGTTCTTTATATAAATTCTCTCGATTTCAAGTGATTCAGCACCCATTTCTTCAGACTGAGCATCATCGATATTGACCTTTACATATCCAGCGATTTCATGATCAAAGTAAACAAAAAAGAATTGCGAAGACATATTGGATAACTCTTTTTCCAGCTGCTCAGTGTTAAATGCGCTTTCTAAATAGGCTTTCATATTTTCAGGTGAGTTCTGTTCTTTAAAAGTGTCATTGAATGTTTCAATACTCAATTGTTGAAGTGTTTGTAAATCTTCCCGGCTGCATTTTTTCATTTTTACACTCATTGTTCGGATTCAGCCCCTTTATTAAAAAATCAATTGTCTTGTGTCCCTTTTTAATATATCTAAACACGGAACAGATACTGGCCTTGTTACCATTCCAAAAATCTTCTTCATCATCAACTCCCTATCGTGATTTTGTTGTAAATGCAATAAAATATACTCCGCATTAAATATAGCGTAACTTTGCTGTATTTACAACAAAAATCAAACAACAAAGCAGCGTTTCTCATGCCGAAGTTCCCGGAACTCTCTGCATCATTTCCCCATAATAAAAACGCCTCCCTTAACGATGATTTATCGCTAAGAAAAGCGTCAGTAATAGTTGCTATCCGTTTTTAGTGCCTAGCACTCTTCAGGCTTGCCTGCATTCGTTGCTGTTCTGAACGAAGAACCGCAGCCGCATGAAGCGATGGCGTTTGGATTGTCGATGGTGAAGCCGCCGCCGAGCATGGATTGTTTATAATCAATCACGGTGCCGTTCATGATGTCAAGGCTTTCTTTGTCAACTAGAACAGTGATGCCGTGCTGATCAAACACACTGTCTGATTCACTCTTTTCATGCTCAAAGCCCATGCCGTAAGAAAGTCCGCTGCAGCCGCCGCCTTTGACGCCTACACGCAGAAACGCGTTTTCTTCTTCATGCTCTTTCATCATATCTTTTATATGCAAAGCTGCTGCTTCTGTAATTGTTACCGGGTTGCTCATCATTGTGAACCTCCTTTTAAAAACCGGTTGCTGTCTTTTATTATAAACATGATCGTTCCAATTCTCAAACAAGGTGTTTTACAAGAAATAGACACCCTCACAAACGGTTTCAGCCGGCCCTGTCATCATTACATGGCCGTTATCTTTCCAGTTTATCACCAAATCCCCGCCTGCTAAATGCACCGTGATGTCTTGATTTCGCTTTGATACGCCGTTTAATACAGATGCGACCGCCGCTGCACATGCTCCTGTCCCGCATGCCTGAGTAATCCCTGATCCCCGTTCCCAGACGCGGAAATGCAATTCTTGTTCATTCACGGTTTCAACGAATTCCACATTGATGCCTTCCGGAAATCTCGGATCTTTCTCAATCACCGGCCCCAGTGTCGTTAAGGGTGCCTGTTCAATGTCTGCGATCGGAAAAACGATATGCGGATTTCCCATTGAAACGGCAGTGCCTGTTAGTTCTACTTCACCAAATGCCATCGTTTCATTGATTGTGTGCTCTTCCCCGCCGTCAAGCATCGGGAGCTCGGATTTTGTCAAGCGCGGTTCGCCCATATCGACAGTGACCACATTCACTTTTCCGTTTTCGACTTGAACCTCCGCTTTTACAAGCCCGGAGAGAGTTTCAATCAGAAAAGATGTTTCCTCAACCAGCTTATGCTCATATGCGTATTTTGCGACGCAGCGCAGGCCGTTGCCGCAGTTTTTCCCTTCAGACCCGTCATTATTAAAAATCCGCATTTTAACAGGCGCTTGGTCTGATGGGCATATCAGGATCATTCCGTCGGATCCGATCCCTGTATAAACAGAAGAAACCTGAATTGCAATCTCTGACAGTTTTTCTTCTGGAAGCTGTTCTTCAAATTGATTCACATAAATATAACTGTTTCCCAGGCCGTGCATTTTGGTAAATCGAAATGAGTTCATAGGTGCCTCCAACTTTTTTTCTTTTTCTTAGTATAAAAGCTATTATAAGCGGACACAATACAATTATCCCCCGTTTTTCATACATAAAAGCTCCTTGCACTGACGCAAGGAGCTTTTATCGTTTATATAAACATGCCGGCAATGGCTGCGCTGAGCAGATTGGCTAATGTTCCTGCAAGAACAGCCTTCAGGCCGAGACGTGCGATATCTGAACGGCGGCTGGGCGCTAATCCGCCCAGCGTACCAAGCATAATCGCAATTGATGAAAAATTGGCGAATCCGCATAACGCGAAACTGATAATGGTAGCAGTTTTCTTAGAAAACTCGCCGATGTGCGGACCGAAGTTAGAATAAGCGACAAACTCATTCAGCACCAATTTCTGGCCGATATAGCTTCCCGCCTGCAATGCTTCATGCCAAGGCACGCCAATCAAAAAGGCGATAGGAGAAAACACATAGCCGAGAATGGATTCTAAAGTTACGCCTTTTAAACCGAACAAGCCGAAAGCCCCGCCGAGAATACCGTTTACTACAGCGATTAACGCAACGAACGCAAGCAGCATCGCCCCAACGTTTAACGCAATTTGCAGTCCTGTTGACGCTCCCTTTGCAGCTGCGTCAATGACATTGGCTGCGCCTTCGCCTTCATCCATTTTGAAATCGCTTTTTACGGTTTGCGTTTTTTCCGTTTCGGGTATAATCAATTTACCAAAGACTAGTCCAGCTGGAGCAGCCATAAAGCTGGCCGCCAGCAAGTATTCAATCGGAATACCGAGAAGCGCGTACCCAAACAAGGTAGATCCCGCTACTGCCGATAGACCGCTCGTCATAATCGTAAACAACTCAGAGCGCGTCAGCCCGGCAATCAGGGGTTTGATCACTAACGGAGATTCTGATTGTCCTACAAAAATATTGGCAGCAGCCGCCAGAGATTCCGTTTTGCTTGTTCCAAGGAGCTTCGACAATCCGCCGCCAATGACACGGAAAACGAGCTGCATGATTTTCAAATGATATAAAACTGCAATCAGTGCTGAGAAGAATATGATAACGGGCAGTACACTTAATGCAAATGCCGGACTGTCTCCGACCTTTAGAAGCGGTCCAAAAATAAAACTGATGCCTTCATTCGCATAGTCAATCAGAAGCTGTACACGGCTTGAAAACCATAAAAAAACAGCGCGTCCCGCTTCCCATTTCAACACGATGTATCCAAACGCCACCTGTGTGCATAAACCAACGATGACGGTTCTTATCTTAATATTGCTTTTCTTTTCTGAAAATAAAAACGCGATAGCAATGATCGCAACTGCGCCCAGCAGCCCCCACAGAACATTCATGAATACTCGTACACCTCTTAAATTTTATTTAAAAAAATATCTTTTATACGATAACAATAATATTTTTTGATGTCTACACATTTTTTTAGTTCTTTTGTACGACAAAATAAAAAAGGGCCTGTCCAGGCCCTTTTCTTTAAAACATTGGATTTTCTTCAATAAAGGTATATATATTCTCAACAAGCTCAGCAGGCGTTTCACCCATGACGACTTCTCCGTTTACCAGAGCGAAAAGCGATTCCATGCATGTCCCGCAGTAGCTTAAGCAGCCATATTCAAGGACATCAAGGTTGGGATCCTTCTCCAAAATCGCCCGGGCTTCCTGAGAGCCGTGAGCCAGATTGCTGACACAAAATTCAATCATTGGATTCATGCGGTTTCACCTCACATATGTCCATTATCGCGAATTTTTCACTATTCGTCAAAGACAACGGATGATTCAAAATTTATTATCGTAACATATTATTTCTCAAATAACGTTTTACTAATTTGTGTTTTCAGGCTAAATTGTAGGTTATTTTGAAACTATTATTGTGATTTTAGATCAAATTCGATATAATTCTAGATGTTATTTTACATAGTTCGTATTTTCTTCAATGTATCTATCATACTCTTCGGATTAAAGGGGAATTCAAATGAAAAAATTGGTCTTGATCGGCGGAGGTTACGGGAACATGCGTGTTCTTCATCGCTTATTGCCAAACCAGCTGCCTGATGATGTTTCAATCACGTTAATTGACAGAAATCCTTATCACTGCTTGAAAACAGAATATTATGCCCTTGCCGCAGGCACAATTTCTGACCATCATATCAGAGTGTCATTCCCAGAGCACCCTCGCCTGGATGTCCAATACGGTGATATCACATCAATTGATATTGTACAAAAACAAGTGCTGTTCCAAGATCGTGAACCGATTTCTTACGATGACGCCGTAATCGGGCTCGGCTGTGAGGATAAATATCACAACGTGCCGGGAGCGCCTGAATTCACCTACAGTATTCAAACCATCGATCAGTCCCGCGAAACCTACCAAAAGCTGAATAATCTGAGCGCTAATGCCACCGTCGCCATTGTCGGAGCGGGCTTAAGCGGCGTTGAACTTGCAAGTGAATTGAGAGAAAGCCGTGATGACCTGAACATTATTTTGTTCGACCGCGGTAATCTCATTTTATCAAGCTTTCCCGAGCGTTTAAGCAAATATGTGCAAAAATGGTTCGAAGAGCACGGTGTCCGCATTATTAACAGGGCAAATATCACAAAAGTAGAAGAAGGCGTTGTGTATAACCACGATGATCCGATTTCTGCAGACGCCATCGTGTGGACAGCCGGCATCCAGCCAAACAAAGTCGTCAGAGACTTAGATGTGGAGAAGGACGCACAAGGGCGTATTGTATTAACGCCTCATCATAATCTTCCAGGTGATGAACATCTGTACGTTGTCGGCGATTGCGCCAGCCTTCCTCATGCACCGAGCGCCCAGCTGGCAGAGGCTCAAGCAGAGCAGATTGTCCAAATCTTGCAAAAACGCTGGAATGGAGAAGCCCTGCCTGAATCAATGCCTCAGTTTAAGCTGAAAGGCGTCCTCGGTTCACTCGGAAAAAAAGCCGGCTTCGGGCTTGTTGCTGACCGTCCGCTGATCGGCCGTGTTCCGCGTATGCTGAAATCCGGCTTGCTGTGGATGTATAAACATCATAACGGTTAATGATTGAGAAGAACCGCTGATCAAGTCAGCGGTTTTCTGTATACCCATGCTTCTCCATTTCCTCATAAACGTCTTTTAATTTTGGATTGCCTTCACCGACAATTTTGTCTTCTACAAGCACAAGCGGATAAAAATACTCGTCATTTCTGATTTTTTCCGCAAGCTCTTTCGCATGTTCATTGTCAGGCGGCTCATGAATATCGATGTACTGCATCTCAAAAGGCTGATTTGGATATTTTCTTTTCAGCGCAGCCCCAAGCCACTCGTATGTATCCTTGGCTGTCGGCATATTGACACAGCTCGCACAAACGGTTTCTGCCCCGTACACGCTTAGCATGACTGGTTTCATCACTTGTAGACGCCCCCTTCTCCTATGTAAGTCCTTTCTTTTAAGTATACAGAGCCTAAGGGCGTTTTTATAGAAAAAAACCGTTTTTGTGTTGAAGTCTGAATGTGCTATAATAGGGAAAGCAACTTTGCAAACCAAACAATAGATTTTTATTGTTACACTGAATATAATGGTTTTATGACGACGAAAGGAGCGAATGTCATGACTGAAGTTGAAATGAAAGAACAGGTGCAGGAAGTACTGGACAAACTTCGTCCGTTTTTACTTCGTGACGGCGGTGACTGTGAGCTTGTAGACGTAGATGAAGGTATCGTTAAGCTTCGTCTTCTAGGCGCATGCGGCAGCTGCCCAAGTTCAACAATTACGCTGAAAGCCGGAATTGAGCGCGCTCTTCTAGAAGAAGTGCCGGGTGTCGTTGAAGTAGAACAAGTCTTTTAATAAAGCAGCCAGGCGGATATTTGATCAGCCTGGCTTTTTTTATTAGAGATATTGGTCAAACCATGAGCTGATATAATTCAGGCGCTTGATCCGCTGTCTTGGGTGTCCGGTGCGTGACAAATTGTGCGATGCATTCGGAAAACGGACAAGCTTGGTTTCCTTGCCCATTTTTTTCAGAGCGATAAACAGCTGCTCCGCCTGCTCGATCGGGCATCGGTCATCCCGCTCGCCATGCAGTATCAAAAGCGGTGTCTCCACGTTTGCTGCGTATTTTAAAGGAGACCGGTCCCAGAGCTTTTCTGTGTCCTCAAACATGTCATGCTCAAGCTGCCAGTCTGTAAAGAAATAGCCGATATCACTGACGCCGTGAAAGCTGATCCAGTTTGAAATCGAGCGCTGGGTGACGGCAGCTTTAAAGCGGTTTGTCTGTCCGACGATCCAGTTGGTCATAAAACCTCCGTAGCTTCCGCCCGTGACACCAAGCCGCTTAGGATCAATATGCGGATCTCGCTTGATAGCCTCATCCACAGCTTGCATCACATCGTCATAATCCTTTCCTCCATAATCTCCTCTGACCGCATTCACAAATTCCTGCCCGTAGCCGTGGCTTCCTCTCGGATTGATATAAACGACCGCGTATCCTTTCGCCGCCAGCACCTGAAACTCATGAAAATATGTATGTCCGTACATCATATGCGGACCGCCGTGTATGTTGAGAATAAGTGGATATGTTGTCTCACCTTCCATTTGTGCAGGCTTCATCAGCCAGCCGTTCACCGTCACGCCGTCTTCTGTAGCATATTGAATCTCTTCAGGTATTGATATCATATGCTCACTGACAAACTTGTCATTCGCGCCAGTCAGCTGTTTCTCTTCCTGTCCAAGCGGGATACTGTAAAGCTCACTCGGTCTGTCCGGCTTTGTCACACTGGCAATAAAGTGCTGTTCATCAGGTGAAAGAGAAAAGCTATTGATGTATTCTTTTTCCAGACGAACTGGATACACAAGGCCTTCAATCGAAATATAATAGATGCCCGTACTGCCTTGATCTGTGCCGATGACATAAAACCCTTGGCTGTCCTTTGTCCAAATCGGGCGCTGTTCAGCACCACCGATCAATGAATCTCCAATCAGCGCATCCGCTAAATGAACGTCCAGCATCTCAGTCAGACATGTGAGGCGGCCTTGTTCGATATCATAGAGCCACGCCTTTGAGAGCGTTGCATTCTTATATTCCTTTTCATTTCCAAGCAAAGCAAGATACCTTCCGTCTGGTGAAAATGAACTAGATCCGAATGAGCCGCGATGAGGTGTAACCTGCTTAAGATCTCCAGACTCCAGTGACATCATGTAAACATCATGCGGCTTGCTGGCATCATCTATTTCAGTTAAATTAGCTGAGAAAACAAGCCATTTGCCGTCAGGAGAAAAAGCAGGATCACCATGATCAGCTTTGTGACTTGTCAGCTCCTTCATCTCACCCGACTTTACGCTGACAAGCACAAGCTGGGCATACGCGCCTCTCGTCAGCCCTTTGCCGTCCCGTTTGTAGGAGAGGCTTTGCACTTCAACAGGTTCATAGCTGTCCTGCTCCGTTTTTTCTCGGTCATCAATGCTTTCTCCCTCTCCTAAACTGACAGTGACCAGAATCGATTCGCCATCCGGGGACCATATTGGCTTTGACACGCCATACGGGATATCAGTCAGTTTTCTCGCTTCTCCGCCTTCAGCGCTCATCATATACAGCTGTGCCGCTTCGCCTTCTCGATCAGAAATAAAGGCAAGCGTGCGCCCGTCCGGAGACCATCTTGGGTCGGTGCTTCGCTTTTCTCCATGTGTCCAAGGAACAGACCCGCCCGTTTTCGTTTCATAGATCCATATATTTGATGTATACGAATCTTTCTCTTGATTTACTTGTGATTTTACATATGCGGCACGGGTGCCGTCTGGGGCGTATTGAGGATCGGTCACAGAGACAATCGCTGTGATGTCGTCTGCGGTTATCAGCTTTTTCATATTCATCTCCTCCTTTTTACATGTATTTCGTTTTTCTAAATAAAAACTCCTTTATCTCCAGCAAAAAAAAGCGCCCTCCGCTGACGCTGAGGAACGCTTGGCATGATCTATACACTTTTTACTTGATATAAAGGATTTCGCTCTATTATACTTCCCTCTTTCGGAACGGTCAAAGCGTCTACTTCACAATGAGGGAAATGAAGCGCGAGCTGTTCTTTTAGCTCTTCTCCCTTTCCTTTTTCGGTCATGACGAGAATCGTTGGGCCTGCTCCGCTGAGAGCCGTTCCATATGCGCCCTTCATCTCGGCGACGTGCTCTACTTTTGACAGCTCAGGCACAAGCATCGCCCGGTACGGCTGATGGAACATATCCTTCTTCATGATTTTCCCGACAAGGGGCCAATCCTTGGACATGATCGCAGCAATGAGGATATTGCTGACAGCACTTGCTTTTACGGCATCGGCATATGGAAACTCCTTCGGAAGCACGTCTCTCGCGTCTCTTGTCAGCACTTCATAAAAAGGAATCACAACGACTACGTCAATGTCAGCATTCGGGACGCGGATCATTTGGGTCTCGTCATCCTCATGCAGACCGATCACAAGTCCGCCGACGAGAGAAGCGCCAGCATTGTCCGGGTGTCCTTCTTCTAGACTGGCTAAATGCAGCTTGTCCGCTTCAGACAGCTTTAAGCCGCATAATTCATCAGCCAGTTCAATGGCCGCTACAATCGCCGCGGCGCTGCTGCCAAGGCCGCGTGCAAGCGGGATGTCGCTCCACACCTTCACATGGACAGGAGGCATTTCTTTTCCGTACAAATCTGCGGTCCGTTTAGCCACTTGATAGATCAGGTTATCTGTACCCGCCGGAATTCCGGCGACTGTTTCTGTTTCAGCCTCAAAAGACCATTTGTCGCTTTCAAAGACGGTCAGCTTCAAATATCTGCTGAGCGCCATTCCGACTGAATCAAAGCCGGGGCCTAGGTTAGCTGTGCTTCCGGGAACAGTGACAGAGAACAGCATGTCGGCTTCGTTCATACACGGGCCGCTCCTTTTACATATTCAAGGATGCTGTCTTCATCAGTCGGCAATGTGACAGGCTTGATTTCTGAAATGTCGACCGCTGTGTTCGGATCTTTCAGTCCGTTTCCTGTTAACACAGCTACGACCTTGCTGCCTTTCGGAATTTCTCCGGATTTCACCTGTTTCAGCACTCCTGCGATAGACGCGCAAGAACCTGGTTCTGCAAACACGCCTTCTACACGGGCGATCAACTGATATGCGTGAAGGATTTCATCATCAGTGACTTCGTCAATTTTCCCATTGGATTCCTCGGCTGCCTTTACAGCTTTGTCCCAGCTTGCCGGGTTTCCGATACGAATGGCTGTCGCTATTGTTTCCGGATTTTCAATCACTTCATTGCGCACGATTGCCGCCGCACCCTCAGCTTCAAAGCCGCGCATTTTCGGAAGGCCTGTGCCGTTTTTCTCATGATATTCCTTGAAGCCCTTCCAGTACGCAGTGATGTTTCCCGCGTTTCCGACCGGGATCGCTAAAACATCAGGCGCTTCCCCCAGCTGTTCGCACACTTCGAAGGCAGCAGTTTTTTGACCTTCAATGCGGTAAGGGTTGACTGAGTTGACAAGGGCAATCGGTGATTTCTCACAGATGGAACGGACAATTTTAAGCGCATCGTCAAAGTTTCCGTCAATTGCGATAATCTCGGCTCCGTACATGACAGCTTGAGCGAGTTTTCCAAATGCAATTTTTCCGTTCGGGATGATGACAATGCATTTCATGTTAGCACGGGCTGCATATGCTGCCGCAGCAGCGGAAGTGTTACCTGTTGACGCGCACATAATCGTGTCATTGCCTTCTTCTTTTGCCTTTGCCACAGCCATAACCATTCCGCGATCTTTAAATGATCCCGTAGGATTGACGCCTTCCGTTTTGACATGAAGCTCAATTCCGAGCTGCTCAGACAGCTTCGGCAGGTGAATAAGAGGTGTGTTTCCTTCATGTAAAGTTAGCGCCGGTGTTTGATCTGTTACAGGTAAAAATTCTTTATATTGCTGGATAAGTCCTTTCCACATTAGCTCCAACCGTTCCCTTCTACACGATATGTGCTTTTGACTTCTTGAACGACTTCCAAATCATTTAGGTTTTGCAAAATATCACTGAAATCAGCTTCTGATGTATGATGTGTGACAATTACGATTTCAGCTAACTCATCATGGCCTTTAATTGGCAGCTGAAGGATTTTTTCAAAGCTCACGCCCCGCTCTGAGAACACAGATGTAATTTTCGAGAATGAACCAACCTCATCTTTTACATGAATTCTTAAAAACTGCTGTGCATAAATGTCAGACGGCGATTTCATGTTTTTCTCATATTGCGGTCCGACAAAGCTGTTGCCGGTTACACCGAGGCGCATATTTTTCATGACAGCGACGAGGTCAGAAACAACGGATGTCGCTGTCGGCATGCTTCCGGCTCCCGGCCCGTAGAACATCGTCTCACCGACAGCCTCGCCGTATACATAAACAGCGTTAAACTCATTATGAACAGCAGAAAGCGGATGGTGGTCAGGAAGCAGTGTCGGCTGTACGCTGACCTCGATTTTGCTGCCGTCACGCTGAGCAATCCCGATCAGCTTCATTGTATAGCCGAGGCGTTTGCTGAAGCTGATGTCCTCGTCTGTAATTTGGGAGATCCCCTTTACTTTGACGTCTTCCAGATCTACGTTCATCGAGAAGCCGAGGCGCGCCAATATCGCCATTTTCCGTGCGGCGTCAAGTCCTTCCACGTCAGAAGTCGGATCAGCTTCGGCAAAACCGAGATCCTGCGCTTCCTTAAGCACTTCCTCGTATGGGCTTTTCTCTTTGATCATTTTGGTTAAGATAAAGTTTGTTGTGCCGTTCACAATTCCCATCATTTTTGTAATTCGATCAGATGAGAGGCCTTCCTCTAACGTGCGCAGAATCGGAATCCCGCCGGCAACACTGGCTTCAAAGTAGATATCGCATCCATTTTCCTTCGCTTCAGCAAGCAGCTCGGAGCCGTATACAGCCATTAAGTCCTTGTTTGCTGTGACAACATGCTTTTTCGATCTCAGCGCGTCGACCAAATATTGTTTTGTCTGCTCAACGCCGCCGATCACCTCGATGACGACATCAACATCTGGATCATCAATGACATCATACACTTCTGTCGTGAGCACTTCCTTCGGCAAATCTACTTCTCTCTTTTTCTCTATATCTTTTACAAGCACTTTTTTTATCGTAACCGGACAGCCGACCTGATGCATAAGCTTATCCTGATGGTCTTGAATAATTTTAACGACACCGCTTCCGACGGTACCTAAACCTAAAAGCCCTACACGAATCGCTTTCAAAAAAACTCCACCTTTCTTTTGATTGTCCTCTTGAAAAAGACAATTGTTAACTCAACACAGACATATAAGTTACAAACATTATATAAGCCTGCTCCTGTTTTGACAAGACAGCATTAGGCTGAATTTTGCGAATGTAAACGCTTAATGCATTGATATGACAAGATTCTTTATTTTCTAATTATTTTTGTCAGATTTTCTCCTCCCCCTGAGCTGCCTTTGCCGAGCCAGCTGACGCGGGGAACAAACAGCTTCTGCGCCCGCATATTCATGAATTCCTGCGCTGTAATGAGAAATTGTTCATAACGCCCACAGTCATTAAGAATGAAGTCAAGCTGTTCTTCAAAATAATGCTTTTCTGATTCTGATGACATGTAATAGTTTTCCACAATTTCAAAATAATGAAGCGGGAAAAGCAGGCGGCTGTATAAAAGGCGTTTCGAAAATGAAGACAGCGGTGTGACTTGCTCGTATTCCTGTAAAAAGAGAAAACCCTGCTGATTAAAATCTTGTCTGTGATGCAAAAACGTATGCCTCATATATTCAGCCAAATCACGGGAAGCGTGGTCAAACACCCAATCGGCCGGAATCCTGATCAATGATTCCGGTGACCATGTATGCCTTTCCATCCGCTGATGGCATATCGTTCCTGAATCAGCGGCTTGGGGCTTGTCATCCAGCTCAGTGTCCACTAAATATTGTATCGCGTTTTCTGACAGTCCTAAATAATAGGGAAATGATTCGATCATTTTTTTATCGAATGGCTCATGCGGAGGGGTCTGAACCTTTCTCTGCCAAAATGCTTCCAGCTGATCAATTCGTTTTCCCCACAGATCCTTCCACTGGCCGATTCTTCCGGCTGCCTTCACCTCATACGGATATCCTCGGCCTTTTCGGTGAAATTCCGCCAGCTCCGCTCCAATGGAGAACGCCCTGTTTGAATAAGGGGGGGCCGCCTTCAGCAGAGCGTACGTTTTTCCATCATGTTCAAATGTCAGCTCACCTTCTTTTGTAAAGATAAAAACCGAAACGTATGGGTCACTTTGTTCTTGTAAATACTGACTCATGTAATAAAGCTCCGCCAGCTCTGTATCTGAGAATTGGGAAACGGGGACAATCAGAAAGTATGAATTAGGCGTCTGAAAGCATTGATATGTGTGCTGGTACATGGAAAGCTGCCTGATGTGAATGCCGTATTTTTCTTTTATTGTACCTTTCACCAAGATCACCTGCCTGTTGAATTAGGGCTCATCACATCGTAGTCATACACAGCCGGAATTATGAATACATATTTTAATCCGAAGAAGGCGCAAGAAAAAGTCGTAAACTTCTCAAGCATTTTGTATAAACTAGTAAAAAAGATTGGGTGAAGCTGATGTCAGAAAACGAACAATTCAGTCAGATGGAAGCTAAAGCAAGAGCACGGATGAAGGAGCGCGGCGTTGAGGTATCAGACATTGCCGAGCTTGTCTTTTTTCTGCAGAAAAAATATCATCCGGATCTAACCATTGATGAATGCACGCTGAACGTCAATCGTGTTCTCGCAAAACGCGAGGTGCAAAACGCGATTTTAACGGGCATTGAATTGGATGTTCTTGCTGAGCAGAAAAAACTGTCTGAACCGCTGCAAACGATGCTGGAAATAGATGAAAGCCTATATGGAGTAGATGAAGTTCTGGCATTTTCCATTGTGAACATTTACGGATCGATCGGGTTTACGAACTACGGTTACATCGACAAAGAAAAACCCGGAATCCTTAAACGATTGAATGATAAATCAACCGGTGAATGCCATACTTTTTTAGATGACATCGTCGGAGCGATTTCCGCCGCGGCTTCAAGCAGACTTGCTCACCGCGCGCGGCATACAGAATAAGGGCACCCTTTTAGGGCGCCCTTTTTTCAAATGTATGGAATCCATTCAGTCAGAGAGTCAATGGCGTGAGTCGGTTTTTCCATATCGTCTGTTATATGTTCTCTTTTCGTTACGCCTGTGTGAACGAGCAGCGTATCCATACCCGCGTTAATGCCGGCCATAATATCAGTGGCGTAGTTGTCGCCGACCATGAGTGTTTCAGACATATCTGTGCCGAGAACGCGCATCGCCTGCTCCATAATAATTGATTCCGGCTTGCCGATAAATACAGGCTGTACACCTGTAGATACGGTTAACACTGATGTCAGTGAGCCGTTTCCCGGCAGAAGCCCTCTTTCAGTCGGAATCGCAATATCTCCGTTAGTGGAAATAAAGCGGGCGCCATTTCTGATTGCCAGGCAGCCGACAGCAAATTTTTCGTATGTAATGGAACGGTCGATGCCAACAACGACAAAGTCCGCGTTTTCTCCGCCAAATGTCAGGCCGTTTTCTTCAATCGCCTGGCGGATTCCTTCCTCCCCAATCACATACACAGACGCGTCTTTTTTCTGCTGTGCAATGTGCTGGGCAGTTGCCATGCTGGTCGTGAAGACCTGCTCTTCTGTTGCCGGAATATCAAAAGACACGAGCTTGTCCGCTACCTGCTTCGGTGTGCGCGAAGAGTTGTTTGTCACGAAAAGATAAGGAACGCCGCGATCTTTCAGCGTTCTGACAAATTCACACGCTTCCTCGATTTTTTCCGTGCCATTGTACATCGTTCCGTCTAAATCAATTAAATACCCTTTATATGTTTTCATATCCAACACTCCTGTGGCTTTCCAGTTGTTATTTAAACGCAGAAACAGGTCCTAGCTCTGTTTCCAAATAGCTTCTGATCCGTTTCGGGAAGTCCTGAAGAGCTGTTTGATGCGCCTTGATCAGCCTGTAAAGCTCGCCGCTGTCAGCGAGCAGATACTGTTGAACCAACGTTTTGCGGTAGGCGATCAATTTTTTGAGCTCATCACCCTCTTTTTCCGTGACAACTTTCTCATCAACAAGTATATCCATAATGTCGTCATAGCTGCCCGGGTCCCGCATAATAAAGCCGTCAATCATGTCATTGCCTGTATCCAAAATGCATTCGATTAACAGATGGCCTATACGCTGAAGTGCCAATTCCCCGATTTCAGACTGCCAGTCTGTTTGTGAGTCAAATAGCGCCAGCTGGTGCTCGAAGAACCCTAGTGTTTTTTCGATTTTGCTTCTGTCAACAAAATACATGACAGCATCCCCTTTGTGTATATTTATTTTCTGATCCGTTTCAAGACAAAATACGCACAGCCGAAATTGCAGTATTCGTAAATATATTCATCTAATGTGCTGATTTTCGTTTCGAAGGTTGCCTTTTGATTCTGGTCGTCAAAGAAGCCCTTGAGCCTTAACTGACCGTATCCCCAGTCTCCCACAATATAATCGTATTTATTTAATATATCGGAGTAGCGGGCTTTAAAAGCCTCTTCGTTGAAGCCGTCTTTGAAATTGTGCACCAATTCAAATTCGGCATTTTGAATAAGAATCATGATCTCACCTCTTTTTCACTCATTCCTATCATAATTCATTGCCCCGTCCCCATCAATTGCTAAAGAATAAATCATGCGATTTGGCTACCCTACACATGAGGAGGGATTGATAAATGAAACGAACCGCTGTCAGCCTCTGCCTGCTGACCGGACTTTTATCCGGGTGCGGAGGCGCAGGATTGGATAATGCACAAAATGTCCGGAATCAGACGCAGAATCAAACCAAACCCATTCATGTGTCGGACCGCAACGAGGCTTTTAACAGGCATAATGAGAACGAACAATTTGGCTATGTCCGCTATCAAAAAGAACAATTTGACGGAGACCAGCAGAAAACGCCGGTGATGAACCGGGAAGAAACCGCTCACATGATATCAAGTTTAACGGTTCAGCTCCCCCATATTCAAGATGCTGCGACATTGGTGACTGACCGAGAAGCGCTTGTCGTATACAAAACCGATTCTAAAAACCGGGAGCTGACCGCCGATCAGGTGAAAAAAACAGCGGCTTCCGTGATACCGCGATACTATCACGTGTATATTTCCGATAATCCAAACCATATGCAGTCCGTCGAAAATTACAGCAATCTCGGCTCTGGTTCAAGGGATATCAGAGAGATCATGTCGGGGACGATTCAAGAAATGAAAACCTCCCCGCAAGGAAGCCCTGTCTCAGAGAATGAAAATGCCAATGGAGAAACGCGTCAGGACATGAAAATCGATAGGAATGACAAAAACGCCAGATGATCTGGCGTTTTGGCATTATGCTTGGGCTTGACGCTTTTTAGATGCTTCGTTTACTTGTTCATCCGCATGGTAAGAGGAACGGACAAGCGGACCGGCTTCACAATGGCTGAAGCCTTTTTGCATCGCGATTTCTTTTAATTCTGCAAATTCATCAGGATGGTAGTATTTTTGGACTTTCAAGTGTTTCTTCGTCGGCTGCAGATATTGGCCGATTGCCATAATATCCACGTTGTTCGCCAAGAGGTCGTCCATTACTTCAATAATCTCTTCTTTTGTTTCGCCGAGCCCGATCATGATACTTGATTTTGTCGGAATGTCAGGCTGCATTTCCTTCGCACGGCGCAAAAATTCCAATGAACGGTCGTACGTCGCACGCGCACGGACTCTTGGCGTCAGGCGGCGAACCGTTTCGATATTGTGATTCAGGATGTCTGGGCGTGTATCCATTAAGGTTTTTAGGTTATCGTAGTTTCCGCCCATATCAGACGGCAGCACCTCAATTGTTGTGAACGGGCTTTTTCTGCGGATCGCACGGACAGTTTCCGCGAAAATGCCTGCCCCTCCATCTTTCTGATCGTCACGCGCAACAGCCGTAATAACCGCGTGCTTCAGATTCATAAGCGCGACTGAATCCGCTACGCGTTCCGGCTCTTGCAGGTCAAGCTCAGTTGGAAGGCCTGTTTTGACAGCACAGAAACGGCATGCTCTTGTACAAACAGAACCTAAAATCATAAATGTCGCTGTACGTCTGACAGCCCAGCATTCATGAATATTCGGACATTTTGCTTCTTCGCATACGGTATGAAGGTTGTTTTCCCGCATGAGTTTTTTGAGCCCTGTATAGTTTTCATTTGTATTTAATTTAATTTTAAGCCATTCGGGCTTTCTGAGGTGTTCGTCTTTCTTTGCCAATTCCCATCATCTCCAATATCCAATATACTCAATTTCTGACACGAAACATTCTGAAAACGAGAAAGGTGCAGATTTTAGTTCTGCAACAAAAATAATGTTTTTCTAACTAAAGAAAGTCTTTTCTTTAGACACTTTAACATAGGAAAAATTTCTCGACAAGGGAAGATGATTACTGACATTTTTAAGCCGGGTTGCCGCAAACTATGTGTATTCAATATGAAAGGAGATTATTTTGTGAAAGTTTTGTTATCCGCTCTTCTTCTCCTTTTGTTTGCATTTGAGCCTTCTGCGTCTGGAAAAAAGCTTTCAGATCCAGTGCTGTCGAAACGGATGGAATTATATCATAAAATCGAAGCTGTGACGCAGATCCCTTGGTATGCGCTCGCCGCTGTTGATCAATACGAAGAAAACGTGCGGAGCAACCGGAAAGATCTGCCTGAAAAGGCGGGAATCATCAGCATCTATATACCCGATGATATCTGGAGCGGGCCTGAAAACCCGAATCCGAAAGACGATGCGCCGTTAAGCATTAAAGTGTTTGACGGAATCGGAATGGATGGCGATGGAGACGGGAAAGCCGAGGTCAGCAACGATGAAGATATTTTGTATACGTTCAGCCAATACTTACTGTCGTATGGCACAGATGAAGACAACATCCGGATCGGGCTTTGGAATTATTACCGGCGTGATCAGACAGTGGGGATCATATCTGAATTCATGAAGCTGTTTAAAGCCTACGGCCATATTGATCTGGGCGAGCATGCATTCCCGCTTCCGATCAGAACCGATTACAGCTATCGAAGCACGTGGGGAGATGCCCGCGGCTTCGGAGGAAGGCGGATTCATGAAGGTACGGATATCTTTGCCCATTACGGCCTTCCTGTCAAATCCACATGTTACGGCGTAGTTGAAATGAAGGGCTGGAACCGCTTCGGAGGATGGAGAATCGGCATCAGGGACATTAACAATACGTATCATTATTTTGCCCATCTCAATGGGTTTGCCAAAGGGATTAAAACAGGACAAATCGTTGAGCCCGGCCAAGTGATCGGATCAGTCGGAAGCTCCGGATACGGGCCGCCGGGAACCGCCGGGAAGTTCCCGCCGCATCTGCACTATGGCATGTACAAAGATAACGGAAGAACCGAATGGTCATTTGATCCATACCCGCATTTGAGGGCGTGGGAGCGATATGAATACCAAAAAAAGAAGTAACAAAAAGCCGCCTCTTCGACAGGCGGCTTATTTGCTGCTTTTTTCTTTTTTTGAATCAGCACCGTCTTCTTCTTTGCTGCTCGGGAGCTGGACAGAAGGCGTGACACCCGAGCCGCCGCTTCCATTATAAAACTGCGGCACTTCGCCCTGCACTGCTTTAATCGATACAGGAACATTATTTGTGACGACAGCGGTTTTGCTGGCAAATGGAATGATGACCTTCACTTTAATTTCGACAAAGATGCTGATATCAATAAGTGCGTTATTTATGCCATACGGCTTGATTTTGGTTTTGACATCTGTAAAAGCGTCACCGATTAAATTGAACCGGACCGGGATTTTCGGCCCGAGGTTTCCAAGAAGGCTGTTGCCGGTTACCTGTCCCAGCGGAATGTTGATCATAATGTTTTCACTGGCGCCGCTGTGTCCGGTATGGGTTTCCATCTCTTTCAAATGAGCCTGAAGCTGCTTTGTCACTTTTGTTTTCACACTGTTTACAACCTGTGTATTAAAATCGATTGTCGTTAAGTTTCCGTTTTCATCAGAATTCATTTGAAACATATCTTTCATATTTTCACTGTCAGACATATAGTCCTCAATCGAATCCTGGATCACCTCTGTCGCTATACGCTTCGTTTCCATCTCGCCGATGTCCATTAAAACAGGTTTGATCGAGCCATTGATCATCCAAAGGCTGACCGTTGTTGACAGGATAAAAAAGACAACGGACAGGAGCATCACGTAACGGAAAGGCAAAGGTCCTCTCTTGCGAAAAGGGCCGCGATATCTTGGCAAGAAAATCCCCCCTTACATATCACAATGTATGCTTGTAAGAGGGGACATAGTAATAGCCGGGGCCAATTTATTTTATTTCACCATTTTTAAAAGCGCTTCTCTGCCGCTCATACCGACTTTGATGCCAAGATCTTCCGCAGCGTACGTGACGGATTCTAAAGGTGCGTCTAACAGCTGGTCAATGGTGCGGACACCAACTGCGCGTCCCGCCACAATGCCGCGCTCCTTTAATTTTTCATTCAGCAGCGCCACATCCAGCGCACCGCACATAATATATCCGTGATCATTGGCGACGGCCATAAAATTCGTTTTTGGAAGTTTCACTGTCACAGCTGTAAAAGGCTGTCCTTCTATCATGATCGGTGTCAGGTTTACCACGTCAACCACTCCCTTCATTCATCACTTTATGATGAAGGGCACAGCTTGTTGTGGGCTGACTGCCTTATTGCGCAAGCTTCCAAGCAAGCAGATCACGCAAAAATTCCGGCATAAAATATTCTTTTTCTGCAGCGTCGCGAATCAACGGAAACAGTTTGCCGAGCGTAAACATATCAAGCACCGCAACGGAGTATTGTTTATGTTTTTCAATATCTTCCCCGTTCAGTGTGATCCGGGTGACGTGGGTGATCCCGTCATCGAGCCGTTTCGTTTCTACCTCAACGCCGGCATACACCATTTTCCCCATCACTTCTCCGCGGAAGCCAAGTCCTTTGATCCGGAGCTGCTCCATTTGTTCGGAAGCGGCATGGACAATGGTTTCCTTCAATTCTTCTCCCGTCAGGCGGACAGCCACCGGGTTGATCGGATGCGGACAGATGCGGTGCAGATCCAACTTTGTCACAGGACCTGCTTTTAGCGGACCGAGAATGACACCTGAATTGACCATACTGATGTCCGTCTCGCACCATTCCTTTAAGGCGTACGCCAAAAGCAAAGGCAGCTCTGATTCTTCAAACCACTTCACCTCAGCATCTTGTGCAAGCTCTGCAACGGCATCGGACAGTTTCTCCTCGGCTTCACGTTCTTTTTCATTGAGAAACGCTTTTGTTTCTGCGGATTCTCCTGTCCATTCCGCCATGTTCTGCACAGAAGCCGTTTTGCTGATGATGCTTTGCTGTACGCTGTCCACCGTGATTTCTACACAGCCGACATAATGCCCGTATTTCTCGGCGCTGGCCAGCAGTACCCCATTCACCACTTGTCCATCTTCAAGCAAATGATGGGTATGTGATTCGAGGATTACATCAATCTCAGGTACCGCTTCAGCCACTGCCTGATCATCAAGAATGCCTAAATGTGACAGCAGAACGATAATATCAGCCTGCCCTTTCACTTCCCGAATGGTTTCCTTTATGCTTTCAAGAGCATCCGTTACTGTCCATCCCAGCTTGTCATATACAGGATAATACGGCACAGTTACACCTAAGAAAGCAATGGACATACCGTTTTTCAATGATTTGATATGGTAAGGCACCGCCCAGGACGGACGGTTTCCATTTTTATCAAATAGGTTAGAGACGATGACAGGAAATTCAGCATGATCATATAAGGCAGCAAGCTCTTCATGCGGAAGCGTAATCCCTTCGTTATTGCCGATCGCCGCTCCATCAATGTGAAGGCGGTTTAAGAGATCGACATTCGCTTTTCCGAATGTCGCCTCTGTCACGAATTGAAAACGATCAAGATGATCGCCAATATCAAAAACGAGCGTCTCTTCGCCGTCTGACTGATGCTCTTTTCTTTTCTGCTCTATATAATCTACAATTTTCGGCCAATTTTCAAAATGGCTGTGCAAATCATTTGTATGATATAAGCGGAGCTTCTCCTTCATAATATCTCTCCCTAATCGTTCAGCTGAAAATGCCTTCATAAATGAGCTGGCAGCCGATCAAAATCAATACGATCCGCATGATCATAACGATCGTTTTCGTCTGCATTTTTCTGTTGATGGCGGCGCCAAGCTTTCCGCCGAACCAAGCGCCAGGCACAAGCGCGAGGGCATACAGCCAATTGACGTGCCCGGAAATCATATGTGAAACAGACCCTGTCATAGAAGACAGGAAAATAATAAACATGGACGTTGCCACCGCAACCTTCGGCGGAAACAGAAATAACAGCATCATCGCCGGAACCATCAGTGATCCGCCGCCTATACCGAAAAGTCCGCCTAAAAAACCGACAACAAAGGCAATGGCAATACCCACAGAGGCCTGATATGAGTACGTATAAGGCTCACCGGCATCATCCTGAAATGTCCGGATAATTCCTTTGTGCGCTTTGTTGATTGGCCGGGCTTTCGCTTTCAGCATTAAGGATAATGAAATCAGAATCATAAAAATGCCAAACCAAACGGAAAACGAGTTTGAATTGAACAGCTTTGACACGTAAGCCCCGATCATGCTGCCGGGACCTGAACCGATAAAGAAAATGAGCCCGCTCTTATAATCAACTGTTTTATATTTAATATAAGCCAAAGTTGAAGAAAGGCCCGTAAAAATAATGACCAAAAGCGAAGTTCCAATCGCAACCTGCGGCGTCACATCCTGAAACAGCTGCGTCACTGTGCTTAAAAACATCAGAGATGGCACAATGACAATTCCGCCGCCAAGCCCGATCAGACTTCCTACCGTACCTGCGATTAATCCCAGTACGACCAAAATCACAAACGACATCAATAAAAACCTCTTTTCTAAAATAAATCGAGCTGTCTCGGAGCAAGTCCGCTGTACTCGATATCAAGCAGTTCAAGCATCTGCTTGCCGTTATCCGCGGCGTCACCGCCGGAATTATTGTTGAACAGGACAAAAACATCCTTACATTGCTGCTGCAATTCATTCAGGTGCTTTTTCCAATCCTCCAGCTCCTGTTGGTTGTAGCGGTATAAGTACCTGACCTCCCGCCAGTTTTTCCCGCCATCAGGCTTCATCCAGCCCTGCTTGTTGCGTCCGTGAAACCTGACGAGCGTTTTGTTTTCATCGGTCGCGCGCAACACGGTCGGAACGCTGCCTTCTCCGATTTGCGGTTCATCACAGACACTGTGAATCCAGCCTTCCGCTTTCATAAATGAAAGCGTCTGCTCATAAAATGGCGGCGAGAACCAGGAACGGTTTCTGAATTCAAGCGCGCAAGGAATATCTCCCATTTGGTGCTTGCACCATCTCAAATAGGCGACATTCTCCTTCTTGCAGTCAAACCACGGCGGAAATTGAAACAGCACCATGGCGAGCTTATTGCTATGTAAATATGGCGTTAAAGACACCTTAAACGCATCAAACATCTCCTCTTTTGAGTCAAAGGGAATTTCGCCGCGCTGATGCCCTGTCATGCCCTGATATGCTTTCACGATAAATTGGAAGGTTTCGGGCGTTTCCTTCACCCACTTTTCATTATTGCGCGCCGGCTGAATCGCGTAAAAGCTCGCGTCTAATTCCACGATCGGAAAATGGGAGGAATAGGCCTGCAATTTTTTCTGGCTGGCCGTTTTCGGCGGATAGATGCTGTCATGATCCCCCCACCCCGTCAGTCCGATATAAATCACACTCATTCACCTCTCTTCCAGTTTATCACACGTGTTTTCAGGTTTCCTTGGAAATGCTGTTCATATGGCGGGAAAATGCAGAACGAAGATGCTGATATTGTTCCTCATTCGTATCTAAAAACGCCTCTTCTCTTGAGGAAGGAATATGCTGATATTCAATAGGCGCCTGAAACTGCTCACTCGTAAAATCGTACATCACACCATTGATGCCGTTGTAAAAATGCCAGCTCTCACCGACTTTTGTTTTGAAAATCGTGCCGCCGAAATGGTCTTGAATCACCAATGCCGTCACGCCGCATTGGCCGCATGACGGGCATTCTTCCGTCCATTTAGAGCTCGAATGACGCGACCAGGATTGCTTAAGTATGGATTTGACATGCTCCATTGCCTCCGCCTCCTTTAAAAAAAGATACCACGTTGATGAGATTTTAAAAACTAGAACGGAGGAAATCAAAAAACCCGGCGGTAAAATCCGCCGGGCTTACGAAGGAACGACCAGAGCTCCGTCAATTTCAGTGATTTTTTCCCCATCATTGTACACGCACCGGCCTTTGCTGTAAGTGGCCGAAATGCTGCAGGGAAATGTATGTCCTTCGTAAATGCTTTTTTTATGCTTTGCAAACATCGATTCTCTTGTAACAGTGTACGGCTCCATGCTGACGAGCACGAAATCTGCATCACACCCCGCCTCAAGCCGCCCTTTTTTCTGAAGGCCGAATCGTTTTGCAGGGGCCGCCGCTGTCCATTCTGCGATGGTTTCAAACGGAATCTGATGCTCAAGCGCCAGTTCCAGCATTCCTAATAAAGTGAACTGCCCGCCGCTGATTCCGCCCCATGATAAAAACATGTTATCCTCCCGCTTCAAGGATGGACGGCAGGGGGAATGGTCTGAGGAAACCATGTCAATGTCCCCGGCAATGAGCGTCTCGATCAGCGTCTCTTTTGATTGCCGCGACCGGAGCGGAGGCGCGCATTTTGCGACAGAGCCCCTTTGCCGTAAATCGTCATGGCTGAACAAGACATAATGCGGACATGTTTCAACCGAAACATCAAGACCTTCCTGTTTCGCCTCTCTGATCAGCCGGACCGCTTTCGCCGTGCTGATATGGACAAAATGAACCGGACAGCCTGTCACCTTCGCATACTGAATCGTGCGATACACCGCTTCAACTTCTGCTTCCTCCGGGCGGGAGGCGGCGTACGCATCCGCATCCACCTTTCCTTTATTGGCCAAAACCATCTGCAAGTAGCTTGTGATCGCGTCGCTTTCCGCGTGGAGAGCGAGGATTTTTCCTGTAGCCGCGATTTCTGCCATGCCTTTGAGCAATGTCCGTTCATCAACAGAGCGGAACTCATCAGTGCCTGACTTTGATAAAAACGCTTTAAACCCGATCGCTCCCGCTTCAGCCATCGGACGGATGTCCTCGATATGGCCTGGCACAAGGCCGCCCCATAGCGCAAAATCCACGGCAGATTTTTGCCTGCCTAGCTCAGCTTTTGCGAGAAGATGCTCTGCCGTCACGGTTGATGGAATACAGTTGAGCGGCATATCAAAATAGGTGGTGCAACCGCCTGCGGCCATCATTTGAGAACCTGTTTCAAACCCCTCCCAATCCTCCCTGCCCGGTTCATTAAAATGAACATGGCAGTCTATCACACCAGGAAACACGTATTTCCCGTCTGCCTGGATGATTTCCGTCCCGCTTGCTTCAATGTCAGAACCTATCTCGGCAATGACACCGTTTTGAACTGCAATCTCAGCTTCTATAACGCCATCTGACGTAACTGCCTTCGCACCTTTTATCACCATATCGTAAGCCATATTGATCCCCCCATGTCAGGATGACGATTTTTCATGTCAGTTTATGTAACACAACCAGTTCTATTTTCAACAGTTTACTGCTACTATGATCGTATTACATCAGCAAAACCGCTAGAATTCCTATTGAAAATTATTCACCTTAACCAATGTTTTTATAGAAAAGGAGAATGCGCTATGAATATTTTTGATGTGATGAAAATACCGGCTTTTGAAAACGCCAATTTAATCGCTGGAAAAGCAGGAGGGGAAAGAGAGGTTCAGCATGTCAATATGATGGACGCTCCGGATATCGCAGACTTTTTGCATAAGAATGAATTGCTCGTCACCACCGCCTATCACCTGAAGGATCACCCGCATCAATTATCTGAACTGATTCGGCAAATGGCAAAACGCGGCTGCGCGGGCCTCGGCATTAAAACAAAGCGCTATCTGGAAGATATCCCGAAGGAAATCATCGAACTGGCCGATTCATATGCGTTTCCGATCATTGAACTTCCAGAACACATCCGCCTCGGCGATATTGTAAATGCCACACTCAGCCACATTCTCGATATGCGTTCTAACGAGCTGCAGCAAGCCATTTACGCGCACAAAAAATTCACAAACCACATTATGAGCGGCAAGGGGCTGCAATCCCTCCTTAAAAAGGTGTCAGACCTCCTTCAGCTTCCCGTCCTGCTGCTTGACCAGCATGCCAAAATGCTGTCCGCGTCTCATCAGATTTCAGTTGAGACTGAAAAGCTGAAAGGCACCCTGAATACCGTATCCGGGCCGTTTTTCACTTGTTTCTCTACAATCTCAGATCAGAAAACATATTCTGTCCTGCCTATTTATAATCACGAAAAAAACTGCGGCTACCTGCTGATACCGGACATGGTCCAGGCCGGCGATAAAGGATTGATCCTCACGATTGAACAAGCGGCCAACGTCATTTCCTTTGAACTGCTGAAGGAAAATGCGCTGAAGCAGTTCAGCCGGCGGGCTCGCAATGAGTTTTTCAACAATTTTATTGAACGGTCCTTTTCTTCAGATGACGAAATCAAAAACCGGGCGAAAGAATTCAAGCTGCGCTGGGATCAAAAATACATGTGCATTGCCGGCAAACTCGATCGGAATGATGAATCAATCAGTTTTACAGAAAATCAGCTCGCTTCCGACAGCGTATTCGAATTTCTTGAAGGTGAACTATCAGCCTTCCCGTTTCCGCCTCACTTCTTTATGAAAGGAAATGTCGGCATTATTCTAATCGAGGCGACAGACAGCTGGAGTGAAATGCACGCCTCGGTGATCAGCTTTTTAGAACAGTTTCAAACACAGGTCAGCGCTCAATTTAAACGAACCGTGTCCTTTGGCATCAGCAATATCTGCCAAAAGCTCATTGATGTTCCCGACGCTTTCACAGAAGCTTCTGATGCTCTGCAATCGGGGCATTTGTCAAGAAGCACCGCATTTATCCAGGTGTATCACGCCAAAGATGTGCCTGAGCTTCTGCGCTTGCTCCCAGTTGAGGATTTGAAGAAATTTTACAACTCCACGCTTCAGAGCCTCGCTGAAAAACAGCAGGAGGATCAAAGCCTGCTTCATACGCTTTCCGTCTATTTAGAGACACACTGCCAAATTTCAGAGACGGCAAAGCGTCTGTACGTTCATCGCAATACGGTCATATACCGCCTTGAAAAATGCGAAGAGCTTCTGGGTAAAAGCTTAAAAGATCCTGAAACAACGATGCGTTTGCGGCTTGCCTTACGTATGCAGCGGCTGATCAGCTAACGTTTGTCACATTTTCCTACAAAATGAATCATTTTTCGTCACTTTCAGCAATCACACCTGTCTTTTTCAGCTACTGTATCCAATGACACCCCTCGGCCGGCACGATATCATGTTACTAAAGTTCACATACAGGGAGGGACTATGGTGAAAAAAAGATCGTTTAAGGTGTTTACGCTTGGCCTGCAGCATGTGCTCGCCATGTATGCAGGTGCGATTTTGGTGCCCCTGCTTGTCGGCAGGGCGCTGAATGTAACAACTGAACAGCTGTCCTACCTATTGGCGATTGACCTGTTAACGTGCGGCGTCGCGACGCTTTTGCAAACCTTGCGCGGAGCATACATCGGCATCGGGCTTCCCGTCATGCTTGGCAGTTCATTTGTGGCCGTCACCCCGATGATTGCAATCGGCAGCAATTACGGCATTCACGCGATTTACGGTTCCATCATCGCGGCCGGTGTGTTCATCTTTTTGTTTGCGCGTTTTTTCGGCAAGCTGACTGTGTTATTTCCTCCTGTCGTAACAGGTACCGTTGTGACCTTGATCGGCCTTTCACTTGTTCCGACAGGTGTGAAAAATATGGCTGGCGGCGAAAAAATAAACGGCAGCGCCAACCCGGAATACGGTTCGCTCGAAAACCTTCTTCTCTCTGTCGGTGTCCTTGTTCTGATCTTAGTCCTCAACCGCTTTCTCAAAGGATTTGCCCGAACACTGTCCGTTCTGATCGGCATCGCCGCCGGAACAGCCGCAGCAGCGATCATGGGCAAAGTCAGCTTTTCTTCTGTTACAGAAGCACCGTTCTTCCAAATCCCGAAGCCTTTTTACTTCGGAGCCCCCACGTTTGAAATCGGTCCGATCTTAACGATGCTGATCGTCGGAATCGTCATTATTGTGGAATCAACCGGCGTTTTTTACGCAATCGGAAAGATATGCGGCAGACCTTTAACTGAAAAAGATCTCGTCAAAGGCTATCGAGCGGAAGGAATCGCCATTCTCATCGGCGGGCTGTTCAATGCCTTTCCTTATAATACCTTTGCGCAAAACGCCGGCTTATTGCAGCTGACCAAAGTGAAAACAAGAAACATCGTCGTTACCGCAGGCTGTATCCTTGTCTGTCTCGGGCTGATTCCGAAGATTGCCGCCCTTGCATCTGCCGTTCCTGCTGCTGTACTTGGCGGCGCGACCCTCGTCATGTTCGGCATGGTGATTGCCTCTGGCGTCAAAATGCTGAGCACAGCGGATCTCAAAAATCAATACCACCTCCTGACCATCGCATGCTCAATCGCACTCGGCATCGGCGCCAGCACGGTCCCCGGGATTTTTGCTGAATTCCCCGCTCCGATTAGAATTCTGGTCAGTGACGGCACCATCACCGGAAGCCTGACCGCCATCTTTTTGAATCTTTTTTTCAGCTTGCGCGGCAAAAAAGAATTAACAGCACAGCAAACAGAACTTCCGGTATTAGAACGTACACTCGTATTAGAAAAAGAGGTGTAAAAAAGATGAAGGAACAACACAATGCCTTACAGCTGATGATGCTGGGGCTTCAGCACATGCTTGCCATGTATGCGGGAGCCATTCTCGTTCCGCTGATCGTCGGAGCGGCGATCGGGCTGAATGCGGGGCAGCTGACGTATTTAATCGCGATTGATTTGTTTATGTGCGGGGCGGCAACTCTTTTGCAGCTCTGGAGAAACCGATATTTCGGCATCGGCCTTCCCGTTGTGCTCGGATGTACGTTTACCGCAGTCGGCCCGATGATTTCCATCGGCAGCACTTACGGTGTCCCAGCGATATATGGTGCCATTATCGCCGCAGGACTGATTGTCGTCTTAGCCGCGGGCTTCTTCGGGAAGCTTGTCCGTTTTTTTCCGCCTGTCGTAACCGGATCAGTCGTCATGATCATCGGCATCAGCCTGATTCCAACGGCAATGAATAACCTGGCCGGAGGTGAAGGAAGCAAAGAATTCGGCTCACTCGACAACGTGCTCCTCGGGTTTGGCGTCACAGCTTTTATCTTATTGCTATTTTATTTCTTTAAAGGCTTTATCCGCTCCATAGCGATTTTACTCGGTCTTATCGCAGGAACAGCGGCTGCATATTTGATGGGAAAGGTCGATTTTTCTGAGGTCTTGGAAGCGTCTTGGCTTCATGTTCCGTCTCTGTTTTATTTCGGACCGCCAACCTTTGAGCTGCCGGCTGTTGTCACGATGCTTCTCGTTGCGATTGTCAGCCTCGTTGAATCGACAGGCGTTTATTTTGCCCTCGCTGATATCACAAACCGCAGGCTGTCGGGGAAGGATCTGGAAAAGGGCTACCGGGCAGAAGGCCTTGCGATTTTGCTGGGCGGCTTATTTAACGCGTTTCCCTATACAGCTTTCTCGCAGAATGTCGGCATCGTTCAGCTCTCAAAGATGAAAAGTGTCAACGTCATCGCCATCACAGGAATCATACTGGTCGCGATCGGCCTGGTTCCAAAAGCAGCGGCCCTGACAACAGTGATCCCCACCCCAGTTCTCGGCGGCGCAATGATCGTCATGTTCGGCATGGTCATTTCTTACGGGATCAAAATGCTATCCAGCGTTGACCTTGATTCGCAAGGCAACTTGCTGATTATCGCCTCTTCCGTCAGCTTGGGGCTTGGCGCTACAACAGTTCCCGCGTTGTTTTCATCTCTTCCGGGCGCGGCCTCTGTCTTGGCAGGAAGCGGAATTGTGATCGGCAGTTTGACGGCCATTGCACTGCACGCTTTTTTTCAAACCAAACAGCCGAATGGCGCAGACATAAAAACGTAAAGGAAGATGCCAATGTTCACAATGGATGACCTGAACCAAATGGACACACAAACACTGACAGGCACACTTGGTTCTATTTTTGAACACTCTTCATGGATTGCGGAGAGATCCGCAGCACTACGGCCGTTTTCGTCCCTTTCTGATCTTCACCGCAAAATGACTGGCATAGTAAAAGCCGCGGATCGCGAGACACAGCTTGATTTAATCAAAAAGCATCCCCGGCTCGGAACAAAGAAAACAATGAGCGATGACTCGGTACGAGAGCAGCAGAACGCGGGGCTCAGCAAATTAGAACAGCAGGAATACGAGGAGTTTCTCATGCTGAATGAACACTATTATGATCGCTTCGGCTTTCCTTTTATTTTAGCGGTGAAGGGAAAGACGAAACAGGACATTCACCAAGCCCTGCTGGCAAGGCTTGAGAGCGAACGAGAAACGGAGTTCCAGCAGGCCCTTATAGAAATTTACCGAATCGCCCGCTTTCGTCTGGCTGACATCATCACTGAAAAAGGAGAGACGCAAATGAAAAGAACTATGTCTTATGGCAAAGGAAATGTATTTGCATACCGAACGTTTTTAAAACCGCTCACTGGAGTGAAGCAAATCCCAGAATCATCTTTTGCCGGGAGAAGCAATACCGTTGTGGGCGTTGATGTGACATGCGAAATTGGCGGAGAAGCCTTCCTGCCATCATTTACAGACGGAGACAATACTCTCGTCGTGGCAACGGATTCAATGAAAAACTTTATCCAGCGCCATCTCGCATCCTATGAAGGAACGACAACCGAGGGGTTCCTACACTATGTAGCTCACCGATTTTTAGATACCTATTCTCATATGGACAAGATCACTCTGACTGGCGAAGACATTCCGTTTGAAGCAATGCCTGCATACGAGGAGAAAGAGCTCAGTACAAGCCGCCTCGTCTTCAGAAGATCGCGTAATGAACGAAGCCGCTCTGTGCTGAAAGCAGAACGAAGCGGGAATACCATAACGATTACAGAGCAATACAGCGAAATCATGGATCTTCAGCTCGTCAAGGTGAGCGGCAACTCCTTCGTCGGCTTCATCCGGGACGAATATACGACTCTTCCCGAAGACGGCAACCGCCCGCTGTTTGTCTATTTAAACATCAGCTGGCAATATGAAAATACAAATGACGCATACGCTTCTGATCCAGCCCGCTACGTCGCGGCTGAACAAGTCCGCGACTTGGCAAGCACCGTTTTTCACGAGCTCGAAACCCCTTCAATCCAAAACTTAATCTATCATATCGGCTGCAGAATATTAGCGAGGTTCCCGCAGCTCACTGATGTCAGCTTCCAATCTCAAAATCACACGTGGGATGCGGTTGTCGAAGAAATCCCGGGCTCACAAGGAAAAGTCTACACCGAACCGCGCCCGCCATACGGTTTCCAACATTTTACCGTGACAAGAGAAGACGCCGAGAAAGAAAAACAGAAAGCCGCTGAAAAATGTCGGAGCCTGAAAGCCTGATGGGAAAGCTGACAACCCATATTTTAGATTTAACCTGCGGCAAACCAGCGGCGAACGTAAAAATTGAATTGAAGCGGCTGGGCGAAAGTATTATGAAAGAGGTTTACACTAACAATGACGGCAGAGCCAATGTCCCTCTGCTGGCTGGTGAAGAGCTGGTGTCCGGAGAGTATGTGATGGAATTTCATGCAGGAGACTATTTTGCGAATAAAAACGTGAATACGGTCGACCAGCCATTTTTAACCATAGTCACCGTCCGTTTTCAGCTTGCAGATCCAGATGCACATTATCATATCCCACTCTTGCTGTCGCCGTTTGGTTATCAGGTGTATAGGGGGAGTTAAGAAGGAAGACCGCCGGTGAGGCGGGCTTCTATTTGCACTTCAATAAACTTTTGATCCTAGGACAGTACTTGCAGTGATCCCACGCTTAGTGAAACAACAGCTTGAATAAACATTCACCAATATTTTTCAGGATAATTGCCTACGAGAAAAATATCCTGTAGCCCTTTCATTTATAAATCGGGGTTTCAAACTAATAAGTCAGCTCTTAGAAGCCGAGCTCCCTTTTCCAATCCAATAAACAGACCGCGTTTTTTCTCGAAAAATTACTCTGAAAACAATTGCTGCGGTTTTAATAGTTTTGATAATGCGTTCTCTCTTACACCTTTAGACAAAATATTCATTTTTTCTTTTTTAGACTTAAATCTATGTCGAAAATGATCGTTTGGCATATCTTATACTATCTCCACTAAAGGAGGTGACATTATGGGATTCTACAATTCTGGTGGATACAATGGAAACTCTGGTTACTCAAACGGTTTCGGGAGCTCCTTCGCTTTGATCGTGGTGCTATTCATTTTGTTGATCATTGTTGGAGCAGCTATCTTTAATTATTAAGTTTAACTTTCCTTGCCTCCGCCGTATCCAACACCTCCCTGTCCGACAGACGCCATAAGAAGTTTTTATGGCGTCTTTGCTATGGATTCACTAATCATTTTCTAATCCAGAAGCTGTCAAGTTCTACGAGATTTATCGCGTGTGTTTTCCCACAACGCTTCTGCGTCTTGATCGCGCTGTCTGACTGAGGCTAAAAAAGTCCGGCTCTTAAAAGCCGGACTCCAGACTACCCCCGTTCAACTCTCTTCTAATCCTGCAAGCTGACCGCATAATCCCGCCATACCCGGTACACCGGCACAAGTTCCCCGCCAGCCCTTCTTCTATATCTTTGTCAGAAGGTTGAGGGGTTTCCCGAAACAGTGCTTTAAGCGCAATTATCATTCCTGGGGTACAGTAGCCGCATTGGAAGCCTCCTTCTTCCAGAAAAGCGGTTTGGCAGATATCCAGTTCCTCTTGTTGTACGCCCTCGATTGTTGTAATGGAGTGGCCGTCCACTTGATAAGCCATGGTCATACACGCATTGGCCAGTTTTCCGTCGATTAAAATAGAGCAGGCTCCGCAGCGGCCGATTCCGCAGGACACCTTTGTCCCGATCAGCTGAAATTCCTTTCTAAGCAAGTCACTCAGATGTGTCGTAGGAATGGCAGCAACCTCCCACTCCTGCCCATTCACGGTCATCCGGAACTGTTCCTTTTTTACAGGAAATGGCCCAGCCTCTTTTACGTCCATTGCTTCAGCCCCTTTCTGTCGATCGCTTCAAGCAGCTCTTCTCTTGAAATTGGCAGCTTGTTTATCCAGCATCCGACCGCATCATGTACTGCCTTTACAATCGCCGGAGTGATGGCGATCGTTCCAATTTCGCCAACACCGCGTGGTCCATATGCATCACCCTTCATTAGTTCTTCTATTGCGATCACCTTCATGTTAGGAACGTCTTTGACTCCAGGGATCAAATAGTGATCTAGATTTTCTGCGGCATAACGGCCGTCCGTCATTTTCGCTTCCTCCATCAGCGTATAGCCGAGTGCCATGACAGCGCCGCCTTCAATTTGACCTCGATATCCCTGCGGACTGACAACCGGACCTGCCGCAATAGCGTGCTCACAATCTATCAATTTGACATCGCCTGTTAACAGATCTACCTCCACCTCAACGGCAGCCGCTCCAAATGAGTAGAGGAAATGGCCGCCCACCACAGGATCTCCCGTTGTTTTGAAAAGCATTACTTTTTTAAATACAAAAAGAACCTATCAAATTTGATAGGCTCTCTCTGTAAGTTTTAATGTTCAAGGCAGCCCTTCATGCTACCTTAAACAAACATCTTGGAGCAAAAAAGGATTTACTATGGTTAAATTTTGTTCTTTCTTCTTTTCAAGAACCATCTAACAATTAAATAAATGATACCTAACCAAACAATAATCGGAATAATGATACCTAAAGTCGCCATAGTAAATTCCTCCTATTTTTCTTTTATTTGACAATAAACCCTATGATTTCCCTATTTTTTCAAGTATACTACGAATGTATCAAACTTCAAATAGGAAAGAGGTAGGAAAGAGTGAAAAAACGATCCTTATTAATGCCTAGTCTCGCCGCTTTGTTATTGGTCCCTGTTGCACCAGCATCAGCGTCAGAAACACCACGAGTTCACACTCCATCAAATGCTATGCAAGCCAAACTTGCTACGTCTCAAGCAATGGACACAGAACTCGAAGTTAAAAAACTAAAAGAATTAGGACAAGATCCAGAAAAACTCCAATTCAAAGATGGACAATCTCTCGAAGTTAAATTTGATGACGGCAGCCGAATTGTCTACTCCCTAGAAATAACTCCTACATCAAAAGAAAATCTTCCTAAGAACCTCACCCAAAGTGACGCTGACATCCAAGCCACATACAAAACATACACTTTAAGAAAACAATACTTCTATGTCACAGCAAATGCCAACATTTCTGTCAAAGCAGATATTAAACATGAAGGAAGAAGCTTAACTGTAAGAAGAGCTTACCATGGTTTCCAAGGTACATTCGCTAAAAACGATAAACAGTCCAGCCGTATCATTCGAAAGAATGCTACAAGCCCTAAAATGGGAATCACAGAAACAAGTGGACAGTTTACGTTGTATGCTTTCGGGAACATAGCTGACTACTATACAAGGAGCTATGTGCTAAGAATGGATATTGATACTGCTGGGTTCGCCGTACTAAGAGTAATGCAATAAAGTAAAGTTAATCAATCCACACAAAGCCTCCTTTTAAATTTATAACCAAAAGAACCCATCTATGACGATGGGTTCTTTATTTAATAATTTTTAATGTTCTTGGTGACCCCGCTTCCCAAGTTACATATTCCTTTCTTTTCAGAGCATCTAACAGCCCTTTCACTGTACTTGGTGAGGTTAACCCTAACATATTCATCAATTCTCTATATGTAGGAGCAAATCCCTTTTCGTTAATGTATTTTTCGATAACTTGGAGCGTTTCATATTGTCTCTCTGTAATTTTACGCATAATTCTTGACCCCTCTTTTATATGCTGCAGGAGAAACAGCCAGGATATTTTCGATTGTAAACGTCTTTGTTTGACGGCTATTAAAACAAAATGCCCTTATATAACTCTGATTGATTTGCCGAACAATTATTGATCGTTTTGTGATAAGACCGTCGTTTCTTATATAAATCATATCTAATGCTGTTTTCTCAGTTAATGAACGTTTTAAAATCGATTCCATGCTTTTCTCCTCCTTCTCTACCATTATTTTATACGAACATTAGTTCTATTTCAAGTTGAAAAACGAATGTTTGTTCTGGTATTATTTACTCAAGGAGGCAATTGAATTGAATGATTTTGAACAAAAAGTGTACCGGATTATTTTTAATATGACCCATTTAGGAAAAAATCCTTCGTTGGATCAATTGAAGAGAAAAACTGGGAAGGATGAACGAGCTATACGGGAAGCCGTTAAGAATCTTATGAGGCAGCGTTTGTTAAAATGGGATAAGAAAAAGAATAAATGGATTGTGTAAAAACCCCACCTTAAAAAGGATGGGGTTTAACAGGATAATATTACTTAGATATTAATAGCTTTTTCGGCTACATAGAAAGTTCCAGAATCATTCATAGCAGCATATACATTTTCCACATTTAATAAACCTGCAAAAAGAATACCGATTAAAGCGGAGCTGATTAAAAATTTTTTCATTATATAGCCTCCGTAACCTTAAGTATTTGTGTTTGTGCATGTATAGTTCTCTTTAAGAAGCTTCTTCCCTCTGCATAGTTTCTTTGCTCATAATGAAAGTCACCCAATTTTTCTGTTAATTCTGCAAAATCAGACCACAGGCGTTTCTTTTCCAAATAGTCTAAGCTTCGATTTACTTCTGTTTCATTATATTCTTCATATATTGAATTAATGATCTTTAATTTCGCCATATATTCTTCTTCATTAGAATCTTCAGCCCGTTTTAAAGCTGTTTCATAAAAGAAACGTGCTTCCTTAGGTTTGTTGCTTTGGTAAAGTACATTTGCCATCATATATAATGATCTCACACCATACACTGTATCAAGATGTTCTTTCATGTCTATTGCTTTTTTGAAATGTTCTTCAGCTGCACTTAGGTTTTGGGTCCTTAAATAAACTAAGCCTAAATTATGAAAGATCACTCCAATGATCCTTTTTGTCTTTTTCTCATTCATTCCCTCAGCGACACTTAAAGCTTCCCGGTAATATGACTCCGCCTCTGTCAGCCGGTACATATCGTACATATTAGCTCCAAACATCATATTGCATCCGATCACTTTCACCTTATATAATTGATTCTTTTCAAACAAATGCTTAGCTTTTTTCAAATGATTCAGGGAAACAAAATGCTGATCAATTTGATAGTAGGCATCTGCTATTTTATAATGAAATTCAGCTTGTTCCATTTCATCTGAAACTGCAGTCAATTCTTCCTCGGCTTTACGATAATAACTTATCGCTTCAACGTATTCTTTATGATCAAATTCATACATCCCTCGGAAAAATAATGAGTAATATTTCAAAAGGCCTGTAAGTCTTTTTTGCGGTTTTTCTATTTTTTCAAGTAGTTCATCGACTGTGGGACGATCCCGATATCTGTCTTCTGGCTCCAATGAATCTAACATCAATTGATGACGGAAACACATCAACGAATAATAAACAAGTAAATCCTGATCCTCTTCCATTTCCTCTATTTCTTGCTCCACTTCCGCTTTTAAGATTTCTGCATCAGGTACACTGAATTGACGAATCATTTTATACCATTCATTGATCTTGACTCCCACTCGGGATGACGGTAAAACTTGGTCCATACATACCCCTCCCTCTTATGTCTATTTTTGTAATATTGTAACATTTCCAAAAAGTGTTTATGCCGCAAAAAAACCGCAAACATTTTCTTCGGTTAGTTTCGTTCGGGGTTCATTTTCCAAATAAAAGGTTTTTTTGTATTTCTCGATGTCTTCATATGGTAAAATTTTGTTAAGCATTGAACCACAAAGCTTAATAAGAAAGGATATGATCATGAAGGTACTTGAAGCTAAATCACTACTTTCTGAAGCTGAGAACCGTGCAAAGGAATACAAAAATACACGGAATCAAATGGTCAAACTAAAGAAAGCCTTCAAATCAATGGCTGATCTTGATGACAGTGAGTTTTCAGGTAAAGGTGCCAATAACATAAAGGCATTTTATGAAGATCAAGCAGGGATCGCTGGCCAGTGGATTGATTTGATCGACATGAAAATCGCATTTCTCACGAGTATTACCGGCATTTTGGAAGACGCAAGTTTATCCGATGCCTACATAGAAGAATCTTTTTTAGAACACGAGCTGGCTAACGCTTATACCAAATCAAAATCCATCATGTCAGAACAGAAAAAAGCAATGAAAGATATTCTAAATGACATCAACGACATACTACCACTAGATTTATTCTCCACAGAAATTTTTAAAGACGAACTCTCATCAGCCGACAACAAACGTTCCAAGACCACCAAAAAAATTCATGAAGTCGATGAAAATTTAACATCTGAATATGCACTCTCAGAAGCAAATGAACAAATGATTCAGGCTGATTACCAAGCACTCATGAACGCTACAGCAAAAGGCAAAAGCGCCTCTCCTATCCACTATAATGCAAAGGCTTATAGGGACAGTGAAATTCATAAGATGACCGAGGATGTAAAAAAACAATCTACTGATTATATCTCCTTTAAAGATCAGCAGGCCGAACAAAGAAGAATTGCGAAGGAACAGGAAGAACTCGCAAATAGGCCATGGTATGAAAAGACCTGGGATGTCGTTTGTAATTTTACGGGGGAAGTCTCCGGGTATTATGATTATAAGAGAGCTGCTGATGGCGTAGATCCAGTCACCGGAGAAAAATTAACTGATGGGCAACGGGTGGCAGCTGGCGCAATGGCTGCGGCCGGCTACATCCCTATAGTTGGCTGGGCCGGAAAATTAGCCAAAGGCGGAAAGGCTGTCTACTCAACGAGCAAAGCCATTTATAGGGCAGACAAAGCGCTTGATATCTATAAAACACCTAAGACATTCCCTGCCCTTCAAAACTCCAGTAAAGGACTCTACGGTCTTGCGTCAGCGAATGGTTTTAGTGAAGCAATAACCGGCCGAGATATGTTTGGGAATAAGATTTCTGAGGAGAGACGTGAAAACAGCTTTAATAGTGCTCTAGCTGCTCTCGGCCCTATAGGAGCAATCGGGACGGGAAAAGTACTGAAAGCAAGCGCAGGAGCCGGAAAATCCTCAAATCTCTATCGTGGGGATAAAGATTTATATTCCACCAAAGCAGCTAACGGCTTAGGGAAATCACATATTGATCCGGACACCGGAAATCTTGTGCCAATAAATAAAGAAGGAATGTATAAAGGTAGACAAGTCACAGTAACAGAACATATTTTAGGCGGATTTAGAGGAGCTCAAAAGTCTAATAGTCCGTACACCAGTTTCACAATGAATAAAAATGTAATCACTAATTACGGTGATAGTTCTATTGAATTGAATCTGCCGGCTTTGCGAAAGGCCATCCAATCAGGAGAAGTAAAAGGAGTAGCTGTTTTATCTCCGAAACAAATTGAGCGTTTAATAAAGAATGATAAGCATTCAGATTATTGGAAGAAAAGGGCTCTTAGTTGGACAAAAAGGGATACTGAATATTTAATAAGAGGCGAGATACCAAAAGAGTATTTTAAATTACATCTAAAGGAGTCAAAATAGATGATTTTATATTTTAAAGATACAAAATTAGGAGAAATTCATGATGTTTCCGGTGAGGGAATGTGGATGTATGGAATTCTAAAACCCGAAAAAGAAATTGAAGTTTTCAGGGATCTATTTAATGATCTTATAGATGAAGAAGGCCAATTTGATGAAACTAAATACGATAAAGAATGGTTAGAAGATGAAAATTGGTACATCCTTGACGAGAACAACAGCAAACGAGGAATCATTGTTCCTGCAATTTACCCTGACGGAGCTATTAACTGGAGATGGACATAAAAAAAGGGCCCTTTTAAGGCCCTTTTTCACTTCAATTTCGCTTCAATTTTCGCTTTAGTTTTTGGCCCATAAATGCCATCAGCAGTCAGGCCACTTACTGACTGGAACCGTTTGACTGCATTTGCTGTTTTCGGACCATATACGCCGTCGATACCGTTATTCTTCGCCCCTTTGTCTGGATAGAAGTAAAGAGCCGCTAGAGCATTTTGAACCTGTCTGACATTCGTTCCTTTCGTCATCGGACTTGTCACTTTAATAACTCCGGAAGGCAGCGGGTATGACGTTTTTTTACTGCTTGGTTTAGTGCTGGATGTACTGGATCCTTTCAGTTTCAACTTTTGGCCAACTGTAATTTTATTCGGGTCTTTAATGTTATTCCAGCTCTGAAGATTCGCCACACTCACCCCGTGCTCTTTTGCAATTGCAGAAAGAGTATCGCCTTTTTTCACTGTATATGTTGTTCCGGATCCTGAAGAACCGCCTGAAGACGCTGAACTTTTTCCACCGATTTTGCTTAATTCATCAGCAATAGCGGCTTTCACTTCATCCCATCTACCCTCATCTAAAATACGGTGCGGGCAATATTTGCCGCTCCAATCTTGGTGCTTGCGGACACGATCAATACCCCAACCGCGCTCTTTAAGCAGTTGCGCCACAAACTTGATTGCCAATTTTTCAGCAGCGTAGTATTTAGCGCCCCCTGACTTGCTGTAGCAGATCTCTACTCCGATAGACTTGCGGTTTCCTGGACCATCTTTCCCGTCTCCTGTGTGCCATGCATTACGATTCAACGGAAGCCCTTGAATAACCTGTATATCATCCACCGCAAAGTGATAGCTTGTTGAGCTTGTGTTGTTCTTCATATAAGAAATTTCATTCTTTGCTGAAGCGTCGTTTGCTGTATTGTGAATAGTGATATATTCCGGAACCATGGGATTCGGACATTTCAAACTGTATTTTTCTTGAGAAACTAAATTTTTCACCACTTTTATGGCCATAATATTTCATCTCCTATTCTTTTTTTAGATTTAAAAAGGCTGCCAGTTACCCAGCAGCTCGTTCTTCGTTTTTAGTTGTTTTTTCGTTGTCTTCTTCAATTACATGAAGCCGGTCCGTGATAGCAGCCGGGATCTTAACGCCGATCTGAGCCAAGTTCTCAGTAATTGAAAGCCCCTCATTGGCAATATAAAAAAGAACGGTTCCAAATGTAAGAACACCGTTCAAATTGAGAATAGTATCGACGATATTTGCCAAGATGACCACTAGAAAGCTAAGCATTTTTCGGACATAACCAAACCAAGCACTCCGACTACGTAACTTCTTGAATTTCCAGGCCTTAATTACGCCTGTTATAACGTCAAGAATGCTGAGAACTAGCAATAAATCAAGGTATTTCACACCACCAAACAGATAAATTCTCGCTAAATCCAACGTTTCAAAGTTAATAAACACACTCGTTTCCTCCATTTCTTTATCACCTCCTTAGAGGCAAAATAAAAGGACAGCCGGATTTTATGAGACGGCCGTCCCTCTTACTGAAAAGTTTCCATTTGTTAACGCTGTGAGCTCCATCGTGATTTCTTTAAAACCGGTAATGTCAAAAGACCAGGCTTCCGATTTTCCTTTTGTGCTAGTGGCATACGTTCCGTCATCCACTTTCTGCCCTCTCAGGGCTCTTTTTGTTCCTGATAGGGATTTACCCCAGAATTTCAATTCGCTTGTCTCAGCTGTCCCATAAACCTCAATGAGCAACGTTTTAAATGATCCAACAGTGAACGGAGTACCTTCCCCAATCGTTTCTGTTTTATCGTGAAAAATAACATCTATCGTTTTTGCTTGAGTGTCTAATGAGCCGAGATTCAAGCCTTCAGTCTGAACTTTTAAGCGGCCATCATCGGTTAAGCCGCTCTTATCTATTTGCATAGTGAGCGGAGCAGCTGTCGTAATTGGAACAGCTTGTTTAATATTTATATCTTCTTCCCCAGCGCCCAGCGACTGATAAAGTAAGAAATCAGACTGTTGCAGATTACCGTTTGCATACCTGAAGCGGAAATATCGTTTAGTTAAATGAATCCACTCAGTCTCGCCAAGCGTATTTGCTTTAACAACCAATGAAGAGATTGTGGTCCATGAATTCATATCGTTACTTTCTTCAATGAATAAGGTACCTTCACGATCAGAATAAGCGTGACCTTTTACTTTTGAAATTAAAACCTGACCTAATCGATCTTGTCCATATTGCGTGTAGACTTCAGTGGCTTTTAAAACTGCGTTCGTCAGCAGCTCTGAATTACCGGAGATTGAAGCTACCGGCACAACAAAATCTCTGTTTCCTTCTCTGTATGGCTTGGCTGCCCCCGGCTTACCAGTTGCATCTGTTGAAAATTGAAAACTATATGATGCCATTATAAATCCTCCTTGCTATTGTAGATCATTAGTGGTGAGCATGGGTTTACAACGGAACCACCTCCTTTAAGGAAAAATAAAAAAGCCCTAAATGGCTTCTCCTGTGATCTCTTTATACTGTTCAGCTGTAATGAGTTTTTTCTCTATTCCTTCCTGTAAATCTTCGGGCGAACAATCTTTGAGATGAATTGCCTGTTTCACCATTTCAGAAGAAGCCCAGTTATAATGCAAAGCCAGCACCCAATAATTCATGAACCTTGCCCTCCTTGTAGAGTAAGCAGTTGCAACTTTATTTTTGAAAGCTCGCTTCCCAAAGTTTGGTTTAATTCTTCAAGCTGTTTACGAGCCAGTTTTTCCTGTGACAACTCTCTTGCAAGTAGATCCACTTGAACTGGTGGTTCATATGCAGATGTACTCTGAAGCTCTTCCCACCAAGTTTTTAACTCTGCTTCCGTGGGTATAGGTGCCCTAATATTCCACTCTGCTATATATGAGGGAGTTCCATCACCATTATTCTGGACAATAAAATCCTTTGTGGGATCAGCTGTTGGGTATTTAAAAAGAATAGCTTCACCTATATTCATCGTTACCTCCTAAAATCTTGGATAGTTTCGGCCTCCAAGTTCTTGTATATCAAAAAAGTTAAATACACCATTTTTATCATCTACTGCCCTTTTCAGTGTTTCGTCTCCTCCGTAATTACAGTAGCACCAGATTTCAACGTAATCTCCTTTATTCATGGGTACAGTCGCATTGCCGTTTAAACCAAGATTCATCCCATTATCCTTTTCCTGAAAGTCTCCTCTTACATGGTGCAGTGTTTTATATGCTTTTCCATTTAGGTAAACCTTCAAATGAAAGTTTATATAAGATGTATAATTTAAGGTATATATACTTGCCCCGATTAAGTACATTCCATCGTTCGGAGCAATAAATCGATTGTTTTTAGTATCAAAAGCATTATGGCTATCCTTGATGACCCTGTTAAATGCAATTTTAGTGTGATCAATCTTTTTTAAATACTGAACACCTGTAGTTCCAATATTCGCATGAGCAAAACCTGATATCTTTTGCCACGGAGTCCAGCCTGAACCACTCCACCAGTGTCTAATCCAAACTCCTGTACTGTCATAGTAAGTCCCAGACTCATTCCCTGTTCCGTAAAAGTATTGAGTGAAACGGTAATTATTATATTTTTCATTTTTGACAATGCCATAACCCAAGGGGTAGCCTGTAGTATTTCCCTGCCCAATGTCCATTAAGGTCAGTCCTAAAGGATATTCTTCCCCTCCTGTTCTTGCATCTTGAATAGCATTGTCTCCAGTAATTAACGTCAGATTGTTATTTTTATAGTTGGTATCCACGTAATATTTTGCATCCGATAAAGCCTTATCCGCTTTTTCCTGAGCTCCGACAATTGTTTCTTTTGCATTCCAATTCTCCCGTTCCACTGGTGTAATGTGCCGTTGTAAATCATTACGATGCTCTTCAAATTCTTTTTTCGAAGCTTGCTGTACATTATCAACGTTCCCTAGCCCGATTTGCGCCTTTGTTGTATTGTGAGGGTTGTTCATGTCATTTTTATGTACAGCTAAATCTTTATGCGCATCTTGAATGCCTTTCTCCCAACGGTTCACATCATCTTCATTAATCGGATCGTCCGGGAGCCAATCTGTTTTTGCATCATAAGCCATTGTTAAACCACCTCAAAAGTAATCCTAAAATCTAGCGTTCTATTATTACTAACGTCTAAATCTGTTGTTCTTTCCGTAATCACGTTGTTTTGATCATCAAGTATCTGAACACTCTTAATATGTTTGATGTCTTCCTCTCGTTGAGTAAGCACCGTGACAACGGCACCCTGAATGGTGAGTTCCACAATTTCTGTTTCATTTCCATTCAGCAGCACTTTCGATATTCTATTTTTCAAATCTGCAGCTGTACGCTCTCTATAAAGCTGTGTAATCATACAAGGACCACCTCGTTATTATTGAGCGTGACGGAATAACCTACCTTTAGCTCACTTGCTTTTCGATACCTTCTGTTATTCAAAATGACAGTATCTTTTATTTGGAGTGGCTCATTCAAAGCAGCTCGCAAGGTATATGCCAAATGAGCTGGCTTCATATTCTCCAATGTTTCTATGAGCTCGCTCATATGCTGCATATCATCTATATCAATATCAACCTTAAAACGGTACTCTCCGGGAAGCAGCCGAACCTGAGCTGACGGATTTTTCAGGAACCGGTTCAACGCGTGTTCAATGGCCCTATATGTTGCCGGCGGTATATTGGACATTTTAGAGATTAGGCGCAATCGGCGGATCTCATCGGTGTCACCTGATTCCCGCGGTACGTTCAAAATCTTTTCCCATCGTTCAAGCCCCCAGGTTGCCGTAGTAACAAACAGCTGATCTGTCAGATCAAAGATGCTGTTATTTTGCTTCTCAAATTCCGGAGCTTCCGCTTTAAGAAGTTCAGCCATTTCCTTTAACTTGGTAAGGAACGGCGGCAGGTAAGCAGTCATTTCATCGAGTTTGCTCAATGATGTTCACCTGCCCCAATTTAGGGATTTCGACGGCACTCAGAACCAAATTTTCGGCCACGCCGTTGATTTTAATATCTGCGTAATCACTTACTGAAGGTGAATTGTAGACGATATTATTAATCTGCGATAAACGGATGACGTTATCTTCAAAGGCAATCTTTTTAAAAAGATTTAAAACACCTGATTCAATTTCTTGCTTTACCTGATCGATAGAGCTATTGACCTCGGGAAGTACCTCGGCTGAAATCTCAACCTCTTTCCATACCGCACTCTCCACTGTGACAAAGGCACCTATTGGCGCTTGTCCCTCACCTTGTCCGGGTTCAGGATCAATATAGTTTTTCACCTTTGATATTAAAATATCGGAAGCAGGTTCCAAGTTAGCATTGGTCACGACAATTTTGACTGTACCGTCCCCGTTCCAAAGCGGAAAGACCTTTACCTTCCCCACTCCGTCTACTTCTTCAGCCCATTGTTTATAGTGTGCTTTATTGGCACTGACAGCTTCTCGACGCACGCGGGTAAAATATCTAGCTCTTAAACTGTCATCATCCTCTTCTTCACGTCCAGGAATCAGAATCTCTTTCACAATCGCTTTTTGAAGCCCAGGTATAGTGTCTAATGACAATAGATTCTGACCGGATATGTTTGCGTTCCCTGCTTCCCCCGCTGTTTCACACTCCAACGTCCCGTCAGCTGTGTATTGAAAATAAAGATTATCAACATAAAAGCGAGACCCTACAGGAATGGTCACGCCTTCAGTAAACTCCCCTGCCCTGACTGCTTTTGTGGCAGCAGTCCGCTCAATGCCTGCTTCAGTAGCTCGTCGATCTAAAAATTCCCCTTGGGCCGTGTCTGAGAAGACAAGTTCCAGAACAGTATCGAGCCAAATATAAGACTTGGCCAATTCTGCGGCTACAGGAGCTAACGCGTTATAAATCACGCTGCCTTCCCTTTTATCAATGTCCGCTGAAATGCTGTTCAACATTCGATCCATAATCGATTCATAGGTTTGATCTTCAAACATCCTCGCCAAGCACCTCCTCGATCTCCAATGTTCCTTCGTCAGTCTCGACTGTAAAGGAGACACGGAACGATTCGCCTTGTTTTTCTATTTCAAAATCTGTAACAGCAGAAATCCGATCGTCATAGATCAGTGCTTCCTCTATCAGCCGAGGGATCTCCATTTTCTTATATGCGTCTGTTGTTTCGTTATCTGCCAGCACGTCTTGAAGTTCATTTCCAATGTCATGACTGTAAACAGAATATGCGTATCGCTCAGTATGGAGAGACAAATATACAAACTGCTTGATCGCTTCAAGGCCTGTGATGATTTCATTTGTGATACGGCCATTTTCAAAATCTATTTTGTAGGTTTGCGAGGTCTCTATGACTTCGCTGTCATCTTCTATATCCTCAAACTCGATTTCCGGAGACAAAGCCATTCCAAACACCTCCTATATTTTGTCGAGAATAAAAAATGATTGCCCGCCTTTTAAGGAGACAATCATCACACGCTCACCTGTATTTAATGCTTCTTCACCGGCCCGCAGCCGCTTTGGAACAATAATCAAATCAGCAGGTATTATTAATTTGTCATTTTCATTAAGCCTTATTTCAACAGGGGAAACGGAAACCACTTCAGCCGGTAGAATATCCACTGGCGACTCAGAATCAACTGCACGGACAGCCAAATGTTTGATTGCTTCACTTAATCTCATGAGGAAACACCATCAGGGATAGAATTTTTCTCAACCACATCAATGGTCATCGTGTGTGTCGATCCTTTAAATTCGTGTTTATCTGTATCAATCCAGTATGTTTTCTTAACCCCGACTTCCGGAATTGAAATATAGACGGGCAAACCACTCTGAAGATCTGGAATCCCAATTGCTTGAATACTTTTGAGTTCTTTTTTGACGCCTTTCTTCTGTGCCTGTTTAACTTTCGCACGCTGCTGCAACTGTGCTTGGTTAATGTTATCTGATACTGTTTCAACATACTGAAGGATGCCGTATTTGCTTATGCCTGCGCTGTCGCTTGCGGTGGCTGTGTATGTTTTATTGTCTTTCTGCCGGCGGAGCTTTACTTTTGTGGCTGTGTCATTAATTGAAGTGCTGTATTGATAGCCGGTAATGTTCACACCCGTCTCCAGCACCCATACTTCCGACGGATCAGGCCAAGCGCGAAGGCCAAGCTTTCCCTTCGCAGAATATAATTGATAATTCCTTCCGGTTTGGCTTTTCGTTTGTTTCAAGGCTTTCAGAATCATGTCATAAAGGCTCGTATCATCTTTGAACACAAGTGATTTAATTGTATGACCTGTGTTTGCAATAGACATTGTGGGAATTTGAAAGTCTCTTGCCAGACGTTTTATGATCTCGTCTGCACGCTTATTAGAGAAAACATAAACATCCTTGTTTTTGACCAGATATTGCAGCATATCATAAGCCGTAAAGGTCAGCCCGTGTTCTTCCGGATTGCGAGAAAACACAATGCCCCGGAACAGTTCTTTGCCCTTCCACTTAAATAAAACTGTATCCCCTTCAGATACGCTGTAATATGAGTGGGTTCCCTGTTTTGTAATGATCTTGGCCGTGATCGATCGCGGCGCCTGATACCGTTGCCCTTCGAGGGAAACACTTTCAGTTACCAGCTCAAGCCATTCCGTTTCTTTAATGACGAAAAGTTCTATCATGTCATCACCTGCTTATTGCGGTATCTTTAATTTTTGACCAGGAAAGATCCAATGTCCTGGCTGCCTGATATTCCGTTTGCTTCGTTTGATCATCGCCTTTTTATTGACGTTCCAAATCTTGCGCCATTTTGTGCTGTCCCCATAAAATTTGCCGGCAAGGTCCCACAAGGTATCCCCTTTTTTAACCGTGTATGTTTTAGGAGCTGATTTAGACGGCCGTTTTTTCTTCGTCTTTTTCTTCTGCTTGATCTTCCGCGGCGCAGCGGTTTTGTATTCCTTCAATTTGATTTCATAATCACGATCACCTATGTCTTTTTGACCCTCACTATAAGAAAAGCCCTCAATGCTGCAGGTGAAGTTTATTTTCGTGCCAGTAATCAAAAATTGAACCGGCTTTTTCGCTTTTGCCCATTTCTCAATCTTAGCGATAGCATTTTCAGGAGAAGGAAATCCCTTATACTCAGCAAGCGGACTGTGTTTCTTTGGAAAAAAAGAAGAGAACGAAATCTCTTTCGCTCCCGGTTTATCTATAAAAGTGATCTCCCCAAAACTGGCCACTTTTACTGATTCATTTTGAATTGTGTTGGATATATCAATTTGTTCAGGAAGGACAGGAAGCCGCAGCTTGTCCTTCCCTTGTGAAATCCAGAATTCATAAACAGATCTAGTCAAACGCGACGACTCCCTTCGTACCGATGTTAATATCCTGTTCAAGCTCAGCGACAAGGGCCTGCTTAATCTTAGCTACAAGACTGTTCATGTCTTGGTCATTGTGAAAATGCTGATCGCCATTAAACTGAATAATGACCTCTTTGCCACCTGCAGCTTTAAACGTTGTTTGATTACGACCCGTTGTGGCAGCTGTTACCTGACCTGAAGATAATTCAGTTTGACCTTTTTCAGATGGGTCTGTGACTTCCATTCCGAGTGCCTTAGCTGCTTGGGCTAATAAATAACGTCCACGGATGCCTCGCTCCTCCGGAATGATCCATTCCCTTTTGTTTCCTTCACCGACACGGGCAATCTGCTCTTTGGTAATAAGTCCGCCGTTAGCGTAGCCAACATATGGACCTCCATGTCTCATGCTTCTAATGCCTGGTACATTATTAATTGATCCATATCTGCTTTTGATATAGCCAATCGCAGCAGCAGCGTTGTGAATCGGGTTAAGAATGTTATTCATGCCCGGCAATTTGTGTGCGTTGAAGGTACTTGGGATTGTCTGCATGAGCCCCTGAGATGGATGTCCTGCTTTCGCATTACTATCCCATAAGTTGATTGCCTTCGGATTACCGCCTGACTCATGCTGAGCAATTGTCATCAGCCCTGGAAGCCAGCTCATCGGTGTCTTTGTAGCCATGATAGCAGCCATGAGCCATTGCTTCACATTTCCGCTTACTGCGCCCATTCCAGAATAAGCGGCAGCTAGTGAGCCTGCTTGTTTTTCAGCAAACTTTTTTACATCAACAGAATCCAGACCTTTTACAATACCTATAGAGGCAAAACGCCCAAGACTCATCATGACACGGGAAGGTGAATGAATATCCAGCTCTTCACGAAATGCCTTCTCAACTTTTTTCGCCAGTTCCTTGGCAGCCTCATTGACTTCACTTGCCTTAGAAGTCATGCCTGAAACAAAATTACCGATCATACCGCTTCCCCATCCGTTTGATGATTCTTTAGAGCGGATAAACGGCTTGTTAATATGAGTGCTGACGTATTGATCAGTACCAGTTTGTGAGCTATTTTGTCCGGAAGCAAAACCTTTGATCGTTCCGCTTCCCCATGATGAAGATTTATTAACAGTGTTCTGAAATGGCATTTTAACCTTCGTCTGCAAGAAGCCATCTGTACCGGTCGAAGTGCTGTTTTGACCTTTAGCATAACCATTGACCACTTGCTTTCCGTAATTCGGAGAATAAGAGATTAAATTGTTCATTGGTTGTCCAACGTTTTTCTGTTTCCATGCTTCCATAGAAACAACATTATCTCTAATTCCTTGATCAAAGCTCTTCGTGAACTGTTGACCAAATGATGTTGCTTGTTCATCAAGACTGGATGTGTCAATAATAGGAGATACAGAAGCAGTCACCGCCGCACTACGGACTAGCGGGGAAGTTGCCGGTTCACCTCCTGCAGATGAAGCAGACGCTATATCATCAACCACACTCATCCCTAATTTCGAAGCAGCTTGAGAAAGGAGCATTTTGCCGCGACCTTTATTATTCTCAACAGGGATAACGAATTCTTTACCAGCTTCACCAATCCAAGATATTGTTGGCTTCGTAATGTAACCACCAGTAGCATGTTTCTTTGGCTTTTCTTTTCCCGAACCAAATAAATAATTTACGCCACTCTTCACATATCCCCACGCTTTACCAGCAGTTTTTTTCGCACTTGAAGCTACTTTACCACCAACTTCTTTTACCCCGCCTAAAATACTGCTTCCCAATTCCTTTACACTCTGCCACTTTTCAGACCACCACTTCTTACTAAAAAGGGTTTCTGAGATGGAACTCTTAACACTTTTCCATATTGATTTAGCATTGTCCCATTTATTTTTGGACCAGCTTTTTACACTTTCCCATTTTCCTGACCACCACTTCTCGCTAAATAGAGTGGATTTCAGCTTTCCTTTAACTGATTGCCAAACAGAAGACGCGCTGTCCCACTTACTTTGAGCCCAACTTTTTACGCCTTCCCATTTACCTGACCACCACTTCTCACTAAACAAAGTGGATTTTATTTTTCCCTTTACGGACTCCCAAACAGATGATGCACTATTCCATTTGTTTTGTGCCCAGCTTTTAACGCCAGACCACTTTTCAGACCACCATTTTTGATCAAATAATGTACTGTTTAGTTTCTTCTTTACTTCTGAACCATCAAACGCTTTACCTAAACTTGAGCCGCCCATGGTGCCTGCTATACCACCAACTAATCCACCAATAGCTGTTCCCACTCCTGGAATAACACTGCCAATAGCTGCTCCTGTAGCCGCTCCAGCAAGGCCACCGCCAGCTGATCCAATTTTTTCACCAACATTATCTTTATTCATCCCAATTAAATCGGTTGCCGCTAACGCTGTTCCTAATAGAGGGACTCCCTTTGCAAACTTGCCAACACTTTTCAGAGGACTTAAGACTTTCCCGAACTTCGATGTACCGCCTGCAGCTCTACCAGCTGAGTATAGCTCCGATCTCGTAGTGATTATTGCTGATCTTGAATCTCTAGTTGGATTAGTACCTACAGTTCTACCGGAACGCCTTCTCTCCAACCGTTCAGATGACACAGCAATTGAACTATCAGAAGGGTTCATTCGGTTTGGATTACCGCGTCGACCTAAAACTCTTTTCCCTCGTCTTCTACGAATGCGATCATTTTTACCTCCATCGCTACAACAGCAATATGTCAAGCTGCCGCTTCGAGGTAAACTCGTTGGACCTGTGGCAGTTTTGGATTCTCTGCCCCTTGTGCTAGCATTACGATTACTGTTTCTATTCCTCCTTTCACTTTGCGTATTAGTACCAGCTTTAGGAGTACGTTTTGGAATTAATTTTCGGATTACGCCTGCTGCATCACTTCCGACAGTACCTATGCCTTTTAACAGCGGACGAAGTATTTTCAAATAACCAATCAATCCAATTAAAGAGGGGATCACAACTTTAATCGCTGTTTTCAAATCATCCCAATGGTTGACGCTCCACTCAATGGCTACGTTTAACTTATCACCTATCTCCTCACCTAGATCAGCAATATCTTTTTTGATCTCTTTAAGTTTTTCCTGACCTTCTTTACTGTTAATGAACGAGCTGATTTTATCAAAGGCCGGTCCTAATCCAGTTAGCAGAGAGGTTCCCATATCCTTAGATATGCTTTCAAAATCTCTCATGGCATCATTAACCGGTGTCATCGGGTTATTATCCCGAAGTTTCGTAAAGCTTCGTTCCAATTCACCGCTTGTTTTGGCACTTGTACCAATACCCTCAGCCATATCTAAAATAGGCCGCTTAAGGTCTTCATATTGTGTCCCGATAAGCTCAGTCGCAATAGCAGCCCGCTTTGTTTTGTCTTTCACTTTAGAAAGGGCTTTTGCCACCCTAAATAAACTTTCCTCTCCGCTTATTGAACCATCTTTGAAGCCCTTGAACATTTTCTTAGTTTCCTTGGCTCCGAACAGTGTTTTAAATGCGTCCACTTGACTATCAGACATTTCGGTTCGGCGGATGTTAAACTCACGCATACTATCGGCTAGGTTATCGAAGTTTCTGGCTCCACCCTTTGTTCCTTTTATCATCGCGTTTGCAATTTGGCCGCCTGTGAGCTTCAAGTCTTTAAAGGTGGAACTGTATTCATTCATCGTGTCTAATAAATCATCAGCCTGGTCACCGGCATTCCGGTATACATAAGCAATTAAGTCTCCGCTTTGTTTCCCAGACAATTTCAAGTTGTTATACATTGAACTGAAAGCACGATCTACCTCTGCCTGATCAGCATTCATAAGCTGGGCAATCTTACTTGATGACTCAGTCAATTCAGCCAGAGCTTTTTTAGACGCCCCTGTCTGTTGCGATAAGTTTCTTAGAGATAAACTGACTTCTTCCCGAGAACTGCCCGCTTTATTGTTGAAATAGATCTGGTCTGTCATTCTAGCAGCGTCTTTTTTGCTGACTTTCGAAGTCGCTGAAACATAAGCGTCTTGGGACATAGCGCTTTTCCCGCTACCCATAATTGCACCAGCCGACAGTCCGCCGCCAACTGCCAGGGTGACAGTAGCGTTTTTCAGGCCGTCTAATTTTGCCTCAATTGCATCCAAAACCGCTGAAGCTTTGTCTTTAATAGAAACAGTAGGCTCAGCATGTTCGCTGTCTACATCGGACACATGGCGCCGGATCTCATCTAATTGGTTTGACGCATGATCACGAACTGAAACAGTTGGTTCAGCGTGCGAGCGATTCAAATCAGAGAGACCTCCACGAATTAAGCGAAACCGTGGTGTAGCCTGATCATTAACGGAAACCGTCACCTCATGGCTACCCTCAGTAAGATCCTCTGTTTGCTGGCGTATAGAACGCAAACCATTTGAAACCCGATCATCTAAACCGACTTCAATTGATCGAGCCCGCCCAGTCAAGCGGCTTGCTGATCGGTCAATTCGTCTCATAACCCGCTCTGTTCGATCTTCAGCATCAAAAATAAGAGGGCCATTAGCGGCCCTCTGAAGTCTCTCTGCATTCCCTTGTATCTTTCGAAGCTTTCGGGTGATCTTATCTTGTAAATCAAACGTAGCTGTTAGTTTAGCCATAGTTAATTACCTCCCTTCTTCGCTTCCTTTTCTAACAGCTCAAGCTTGTAACTGATCAAACCATATAAGAGCGCCTTGAATTCTCTCGGCGCCTCATATAGTTCTTGTAATTCTGACGGGGCATATTTGAGCTCGTGCATAGCATAATAAAGATACACGGTCTCTTTATCCCCGCCCTTTATTAGTTTTTTGCTGCTTCTTCAAGGTCTTCGGGATCATCCTCAAAACCATTGATCTCAATTGCTTTGTTCAGCCAGTTTGCATATTCACCGCCGACCGAAAGAACACGTTTTGCAACTTCCACCGGATCTTCTGTTTTGTAAGCTTCGCGCAGCTCTTTAGACTTAAAGTTCGGGTAAACAGTTGTTTCAACTGCAATACGAGCATAAAAGCGTTGGCTGTCCAAATCTTTTACACGGCCGCGTCCTTTTACATTTTTGTAAGTGGTGTTTTCTTTCTCGAGCTCGTCAATTCGTTCAGTGGTAATAGCTTTGAATACAAACGGAATCACCTTTCCTTGCTTGTCAACAAATCGCTTTGAAATAGGCACTTCTACTTCTTCCGCTTCAATTGTTTGTCCTGGCATAAAGAATGAAAGATCATATACTTTTTCGTTTTGTTTTTCGCTCATGTTAATTAGCTCCTTTTGTTTTGGTTGTCTATAGGCAATAAAAAAACACTCTCGGAGTTTGAGAGTGTTATGGTACAATATGGTTTAAGTACAAATGATTCGGCTTTCAAGGTGGGCGGCTACACCCTTTAGAAAGGGGGTGTTGCCATGACAACTTATCAAGCGATTTACTTAATGATTGCTTTCGGTATGTTCACCGTGAGCCTTCTGACGTTCATCGTTGCCTTGTTGTCGCTACTAAAGAAAAAATAGACCCACCCTTGAGAGCCCGCTAAAGTTCTAAGGGATTGGTCTATTCGAAAATCCTCTAATGAGCTGCCCATTGGGCCTCATTCATTTGTACCGACCCGGTGGCCGCCGGGTCTTTTTTTATTTTATGCATTTCAACAAAAAGAAATACATTGAAGCTTATCTAGTTACTATCAGTAGTATCGATACTATCAATACTATTCCCGTTGGAAGTGATTATAACACATTTATATAATTATTTGTGTCATCTGTAACCTTTTTCTGTTACTTTATTTATCTAAAAATTAGAATGTTGATTTCAACTGTTCAGGAACATCAAAGTCTTCAAAGGTAAACGGCACCTCTTCTTCTAATGCTTCTGAATCAACGTCAAGGCTCGCAACTTTCGCAGAATCAAAGTTGACATCGTACAGAGTGACTCGTTCTGTGCCTCGTCCGGAAGATTTATCATCCAGGACAGCCTGCAGCGTGAAGTATGGATCTTCCCCCTTCTTGACGTAGTTCATCATTAGAACCACAAATTGAGAAGTCACTTTATAAAAAGTAGCCGTCCCTGTTCCGTTTGCACCAGTTGTTTTGTGACCAGTCATCCGGCGTCCCATGATATTGACCTCAGATTTATTTTTTTCAATATTGGCTTCAAACGTTTTGATATGAGCCATTTCTTCTCCATCAAGAAACAGCCTGCCTTCTTTTCCTGAGATTGTGTTTTGCGCTTTTAATGCCATTCTTATTTCACCTCAACGTTAAAGTAGAATTTCTCAGCTGCATCAACTGGCTGCACAGCAAGATCAATCAGGAAACCGTCACGATCGCTATTCAGGGCAATTGTGATGTCATTCTCTGAATCAAAATTGGTAATGCCCCCGTTATCTTGAAGAACACTCAAGTATTGAGTAATCAATGTTTTCACGAATTGAAGACCGTCATTTGTAGCAGGAACGTCGCTGCCGCTCGCTTTACGGGACTTAATCAATGCTTTCAATTGTGATGTCAGGTCATTATTGATTGCATCCAGCACCCGCACAATTTTGTTTTTCTGGAACATCTTATTCTTCTCAGCTGTAAGACTTGTGAGAGAATTAATATCCTTCTCAACAGAAACAGATTTGTCTCGAGAATCATAAGTAAACAGGAATTCCCCGTTCGCCAGCCGCTGAATTACCTGGTCGTTATCCAGTCGAGTAAGGACGTCCACCGCTCCCGCATATTCTACGAACGTAAGCGACTGATTGAACGTCGCTCCCGCGCTGGCGCCGGCAACCCAAGCAGTGGCTTTTTCCGGAGTGATCTCCGTTCCATCTTCAAGCAGAACCCCACCTGTGACATTAATAATACCTTCGTGATCGCCTTTGTAATTAGAGAGTACGCCTTGAACCTTTAAGCCTTGATTATCTCTCAGCCGTTTGATGAATGCGACAAACGTCGCTTTCAATTGCTCGTTATCCTCAACAGGTAGCGCGATTGTGTCAAAGTATTCAGTTTCAGCCGCTTCCAAGAAAGCTGTGTAATCAGCATTTGTCGGTGTCTTGTCTGTTCCACCTGACAAGCGGATTCCGGAAGATGACGGAAGGTCCCCGCTGACATCCTCCGGAGCTGTTCCTGTTAGGGGAATCGAAACTGTTAGATCCCCTTTGCCTGTAAATTCGACAAGTTTATTTGCTTTCAGTTCCTCGGCTTTAGATACCGTTTGCTTATCGACTTCTGACTGATCAAGATAGGTTGTGACATCAACTTTTGAAGAATCAATAACGTTTTCTGTAATTCTGATAATGATGTCATTTCCTTTAGTTCCGCCATAAAGAGCGGTTGCCTTTACGCCTTCACTAATGTCTGCTTGAGCACGCAGCCCCTCCGTCAAACGGTAAAGTAAGACTGTACTTGCCTTCTTCATTGCCTCACGAAGAAGCAACAATGAAGGATCATCAATGTTTAATCCCACTTTTTTATTCAAGTCCTCGATTGAAGAGATAGAAATGAATTTCTTAACCTCTCCCCAGCTGGATGCTATCGGCAGCGCAACTGTTCCGCGTTCGCCTACTGATACACGATCTTCTGCGGTCGTTTTAAAGTTAAAATAAATACCAGCACGCTCTTTTTCCTTGCCGACTGTAAATGTTCCGCCGTTCATTTATTTGACCTCCTTCTGAAGAAACTGATCAATCAGCTTCTTCGCTTCTGATTTAGTGATTCTGTTTTTTTCTGTATGAAAAAGAGCACCGTCAAACACCTCGGGCCTTACCCCAAAGAGCTCTCGACTGTGCTCTCGCAAATCCTTAATATAAAAAGCATTTTCTGTTCTTTCCTTTTTCGTGGCCATCATTTCACCCCGCTTGTAAATTCAAAGTTTTCAAGAGAAGGATGCTGTTCTCGTTCATACCAATAGCGACTCGTCCAATTTAGAACGATGCTCGCATAATCATCTGAGATCCGGGTTTCTATACGTAATAAGCGAATAAAATCCCCCGTGACTTCACCAGATTCTCGAATGAGCGGAATTAATCCTCTCTTACTTCTAAGTGTATCCGCAATCCTTTCCGCTTCGTTATGAGCCTCCTGCGCGTTTTTATGAAAGAGTTTCACGTTTAAAACATAGGATTTTTGAAACGTAGATACTGTGTCCACCCCATCGACTGTGGAAGCCGGCGGAATGTAAAGAGATGGGACAACAAAGTCCTGCGGTATTTCTTTTTCATACACTTGCACAGGATACAGTTTGTATAGGTAGCCCATAATTGAGCCCACTTCTTGATTCATGGCAGCACCGCCTTAAAATTCTTCATCGATCCACTGCTGCAGCTTCCGCTCAAGACTTCTCTCAAACATTAGTTCAAAGATGGCCATAGCATTATCCCAAAAGCCGGACCCGTCCACCCATTGGAATTTAAGCAGCATTCCGGAACTTCTTTCGGCGGGATCATACTCGAACCGATCACCCTTCCAGCGGCCGGGGATCCACCGACGGTCCTGATTTTTAGACGGATCAATTGTAAAGTGCCCGTCATTCACATAGGAGGCGTATTCCAGATTTGTTCCGACATCCAGTTTTAAGCTGCCTGATGTCATTGAAAAAATATTGTCCTGGTCACCGCGTTGAAAGGAATTTAGCAAGCGGCGAGTATCTACTGTTTTTGTCCTGATGATTTCGTCTTGTACGATATCAATAAATTCATAACCCATAGCTTCAAGCCACTGCTCATATTTCCTTTGCAGCCCTCCTCGAGAAGCCCGGTTTAATGACTGTATGAACTGATCAAGTCCCTTTATTTTCACAAGTATTCCACCTCCCGGACTGCCGTCACTTCCCAATGATGATTCTTGATCTTCCGCGGCTTCTGTAATTTATAAGCTGTGCCATCCCAAATAATCCTGTCATTCAAGCGGATATCTGTAGAAGCTGGGAAGTGGACCAGAAATGATTGATATATGGCCGTGTTCGGTTCCTGCTGCACAATGGATTGGTTCTTTTCTGTGAAGTAACACGGCTGGCCAGCTATATCTGGAACTTCAGGATATGAAAAAGCCGGCTGAACATCTTCAACCGGCACCCCAAAGGATTGTTTTTTGTTTTCCGCTTTCTCCTGCAGGTGATAAACATCGCATCGATGAGTTAATAAAGATCTATAGCTCATATGGACCTCATTCGCATTTTTACTTCTGTACCTTCCAAACTTGGCTCAGATGATACAACATAATCTTTAATGAGTGTGTAGACGTCTGGTTTTTGAATAGAGCTGCCGTTTCCAAGAGAATATGAATAGTCTCCGATCTTCTCGGTTGTATATCCTTTGGTGATTGACTCATCAGAATTAATTAACGCGAAATACTGCGCCATTTTTAATAAAGCTAGCCGAACCGTTTCAGGGAGCGGATCATATTCTGGGCCAGAAAAATCATGGCCAACTTGATATGTTATTTCAGCTATAGCTTCTATGATGTCCTGAGTAAGAAGGGGATCAGGCCGATCCCTTACAGAATCAAAAACGGTGTATTCTTTCAGGTCAGCAGGAGTGATTAACATGCCGCTCACTTCCCGCTGTTTTCTTGATGGTTAAGGATGAAGGCAATTCTTTCGTCTGCGTTTTTGAAGTCAGACGGATTGCCACCAAGATTAGAAATAATGGTTTCATGTTCCGATTTTTGCATACCTTTCAATTGAGATTCTGTATAATTTATCGGTTCTTCACCGCCATTATTCTCGCCTTGCACCTCATTTACTTCGAAAGCTTCGTTTTGCTTCAAGTAAAGATACAATTTTCTTGAAACCGGCTGTTCTTCTCCGATTTTAAAAACCTTGTCCATCACGTGATAGTTCTTGCCTTTAGTGAGTTTAGCTGTATACATAGCTCCTCACCTACTCTTTCACTTTCACGATTTTGGCAACAGCATCTTCCTCTTCGAATTTGCTGTCCAGCTTAGCTGTCAGGACGATGATAAATTTACGCGCTCTAATATCCTTATCCACTTCAATTCTGATATTACGGGAGAAGCCGAGAATAATATTCTTCGGATGTGTAAGGATGATATCAGAAACATCAGAAGTCGTTTCCGCTTCACCAATCGTATAAGGCTGCATGTTCGCAATTCCCTTGACCGGAACACCAAAAGCTGAAGAAAGACCACCTTGAACAGCTGCATCCCCTAAGCTCGTTTGTCGATCAGCAACACGATCTTTCCACTCAACTTCAATACCAGGAGAAGTATAGAAGCGGAACTCCTGCGGAATACGCAAATATTTAGGCGGAACAGCTTTGTATCCACGTTTAAATATCTGACGTGACAGTTCTTCGCCCGCCGCGTCAACAATATGGGAAGCGGCTTGTTTACGGATACCGTTTATCTGAGCCAGAAACGGATCTGATGAAGATGTATCTCCATTAACAATCAACTCTTCAATATCAACGGCGGCCCGCTCCGCTAGAATTTGCATGATTGTATCCTGGAGACCTTCTCCTTCAATGTTATTTTCGAGAGTGTCATAAGTGATATCAATCTCTGCAATTACTTCTTTTGTGCTGAGGTCGACGGTACTTGTTGTCGGTACTGCCTTTTGATCATCAGCCAGAGCCTTTCCTTCTTGGGCTGCTCTTAAAATACGTTGGCCAAACCCGATTTTTTCGATTTTCTGAGTGTCGTGATCCATTTGAATAACTCGAGAATCCTTCAGGATAGTTGGTGTATCTTGAACCATTCGAATAAATGCACGTGCCTGTGTAGGATTCATTAACCGCCGCTTTTTAAGCTAGACAGCGTCATTTCTGCTTTTCTAATTGCCTCTTGGTTTGTCACTTCATTTCCTCCTTATGAAAAGAGTCAGGGTTTAAAGGAGCCCTGACCAGATTGATTTATTAACTTGTGTTTCAGTTTCGGAAGTTGTTTCATCTTGCTTAGAAATTCCGCGGCTTTTTTCAATCGCTTCAATACGATCAGCGAGCGGTTGAACAGCGTCTGTGATGGCTTTTTTCAGCTTCTTAGCCTCTTCTTCCTCATCTACTTTTTCCTCGTCTTTCTTCTTTTTAGGATCCTCATCTTTTTCTAATTCTGCGAGCTGCTTCTTAATTGGCTCTAATGCTTCTGCAATGGATTTTGCTACATCCTCTGCGTTCATTTCTTCTTCCTCTCCTTCCGTCTCCACCTGACTCAGCAAATTGCCGAGAGCAGTATGAGCGCTTTTAATTTCTTGCAAGTTTGAAGCCGAGAATTTTCGGCCGGCCTTTTGCAGCTCTTCAGGCTTTGGTCCAATCGCTTTCAAAATGTCATCGGAAATCAATACATTCTGAGCGATACTCACAAAGTCTTGAAGGGCTTCTCTGATTTTTTCGGGATCCGTCTCCATACCTTCGGAGTAGTCCCATTTGAATAAAGCAGAGTTTAACGCATCTTGTGCCGCCCAAAACTCACGGCGTTTACGTCCTTCATCATATTTCTCCTGTACCGCGCCCTTGGCAAGATGGGCATTGCCAGTAAAAAAGTTTTTGAGCAAATTAAAAAGCCCTTTCTCGTCGTGTTTTTCTTGAGAAACAGGCTTTTCTTCTTGTTTTGCAATATCTGCGATGCCGGCCATGGAATAACCGGTGATCTCGCCTTTCTTAATTTCCTCCCATACTTCCTCGGAGGCTTTTGTCACAAGGACCCAGGATCCTTTTTTAATGGTTTCCCCATTCATTTCAAAGTCTGCAGGTGCGACATAGGATTCAACAACCTCACCAACACCGCCTTGAAAATCATGTTGCTTATCAATTTCACGGGCATCTTTCAGGAATCCATGAGCGGCCTTTTCAATTTCTGCAGCTGTCATGAAATCGCCGTGAGCGTCCACTGTATCAGGCTCATATACGATACCGTACACAAGTTTTTGCTCGTCCGCTTCTTTTGCGAGGACCTTGACTTCCTTTTGAAAGTCCGGCTGTTTTTCTGACTTCATAAAAAAGAACTGCTTTTGATTAGCAGCCTTGTCCACGTAAGAAACATGTGTGATTTTTGCGTTTACCAATTCTCTTGGCATGTTGTTCACCTCCTTTCAAAATAAAAAACACTATCCTAACGAATAGTGTTTTCATTTCAGTATGCTTTTAAATCGCCACTGTTATTGCATTTCCTAGAATGTCTGTTGTGAACTGAAAATGATAGCCTTCAAATCTACATTGTGCATTGTTAACTGCTAAGTAATGGGCGTTTCCAACCCCACCGGAAATAATTCTCCTAACCTCACTCGTAGGCGCATCACTTAGTATAAAAAACGTTTCATCGCCTCTAATAAATTTATATGCATGCATGTATTCCCACCTCCTTATATACAATTATAAGGAGTCAATTTAGGTTTGTCAGAGCCTCGCGTCTAAGTTGCTCTTTTTCCTCTGCTGACAGCCCTAAAATCTCTTTATCAACCACGGGCGATAATACACAATGACAATGTACTCGCTCTCCGGCTGATAGTTTAGGATCCCTCGGAAACATACAAGTCTCGCTGCTACCTGGTATCTGAAATTCTTCATCTACGCCAATTACTGTGCCGTCAAGATCGATGTGATTCTCACGTGGGTTGTTCTTCTTCCCGCCGCTGTGCCGCCACTTCTTTTTCTTTACTGCCGGCGATTGTGCATAAGATTCATGCTGCGCGGCAGAGGAAGCGGCAAGCACTTCAGTTATGGCCGTTGTCCGGGCCCGATCCCTATCGAATTGCGGCATGTCTTTGAGAGTCAATTCAATGTCCTGGATAGATGCCCCGTTCTCGATAGCATCTGTCAGCACGTTTTCCACTGCCACATGAGTATTCAGCTTCATGATCTTAGCCAGCTTTTCCGACCAACCTTTGATCCAATCCGCTGCCCTGGTTGATAAAGCTTCAAACGGGACATCCGGATCCAATGAATCCATGATCACTTCAGCTAGTTCCTCGACGGTCTGCTGCAGAAATCCCTCGGTAAGTTCCTGAAATTCTTCCTCGAACTCGTCCTCAGCAAATAGATTCTGCGTAAAAAACACCAAAAGAGCTTCCAGCGTCTCTTTTGAGTCTTTACCTATAAAACCATTCAGACCATCTAAAAACTTCTTACGCTGGCGTCTGAGCAATCTGGCGATGCCTTTTTCATATTCTTCGACAAAATCGGGTATCTTAGACAAGCCGGGGAAATCAGGTACGACCTCCACGATCTTCTCTCTCTCGTCTTCCTCGGCTTTTTGAATAAAAGCAGTTAAGCTTTCCAGCAGCTTATCCGTTTTGTTCATCGCTTCATATCCTCCAGAACATCCCGCATATCTTTTAGTATCCCTATTACATTAGGAGTCCCGCTTTTCGACTTAAAGAGCGCAGCCAAAGGATCAGAAGCGGGCGCCGCGGTATTTTTGCCTATCGGTCTGCTGTACTCTTCCTCTGGCCATTCTTCAAGCGTCTTACCAAGAATACGTCCAGCCAGATCACGCAGATCATTCGGCGAGACTGCGCCAGCATTAATAAAAGGAGTCAGAACCTTTGCGATCTCGATAGGGTCCCGAAAATCTGGTCCTTTTAACTGCAGTTCTACCTTATGAATTTCAAGATCATTTAAGAATAAAGCGTTAAGCTTACCTGTAATTAATTTTCTTTCCGGCTGAAATACCTGCTCCTCAGTAATCTTTCTGGCCGTGTCAGCTGTCGCCTTGTTATAGTCCTGAGCTTCCCCGGTATAGAGCGGCGGCAGACGGAAGGCAGAGCGGAGCTTGTCCCTACTTTTTTGGTCATATTCCAGGAATAACGCATCTTGCTGAAGGATTTCAGCCAATGACTTAATTTCCACTTTAACTGGTGTGATTTCCTCATCGCCTTGAATGTTTTTCCCCTTGGCTATCCCTTCCGCTTCAAGCAAAAGAAACTTATGAGCGTTTTCCACACCCTCAAGACCGTTCATATAGTCCTGCAGCTGCTTATATGAGTCTTCAGAAAGCATTCCATTTTCAATGGTTATAGCAGCAGGAACGTGCCGGCCCTGTTTAAAGTACATGAAATTCAACTCTTCAGCCTTACGCGCGCCGTATAAATTGACGATGTGGCCAATCCACCGGGGCTTCCCGTATGCTCCGCTCCCTATTTTGAAATGCACAACTTCATTGGCCTGCTTTTCAAAAGGAGTTTTTTCATCATATTCTCCTGTTTCGGAATTTAAGATTCGAGGATCTCCGTATTCTTTGAAAAACACCCTTTTGCCATTGACGATCTGCACATATTTCCGGAAGCGTTTTTGACGCTGGATCTTCTTTAACGTACCTGACTCAAAATAATTATATGGAACCTCGATAGGTTCTGATAATGAGCAAACTCGGACATACTCAGATGCCATATGTTCAATGCCAGCGGGTTTCCCGCTTCCGTTTCGAATTACTTCGATATATCCATTACCGGTCTTTTCCCGGTCTTCTATGCTAAAGCCGAGTAATGTTTCAGCTGATTCATCAAAATGAATATACTTAATGAATTCTTCGAGTTGCTGCCATTCTTTATCCGCTGCCGTTTTTTCTGCAGAATCCACTTCATCAGAATTGATATCCTTTGAGTATTTCATCTCGAAGCCGAAGCCCACTATATTGGTCTTGTACGCATCGACACACTGCTGTAAGATCGTCGAATACTCTGCGATGTGTTTAAGCTCTTTAAGGTTATACGGCGGGGGTATGATATTCTCTCCGTACATATCTTCAAATTCATCTTTATAAATCTGCTTTGTTGTTTCATTAGGCGGAGCAGCTTTAAATACTCGCGCTTTAACTGTAGATTTACTCATTCACTTCCCCCCCTTTCTCTGCTTCGTGGTCTTGACCGTTTAGGTCTTCCTTTTGATACTTCTTTCAGATCGGTTACCTCGTAATCATCAAGCGCGTACCATATTGCTGAAAGTGTATGCGGGTCTATTGTGAACTCATCTTCTATGATATGGCCCAGCTTATCTTTAGCGTAGGTGAGCGGCTTCAGCTCATAAATCGTATTCTCACATCGAGCAGAACATATGATTTTCTTGAATCGCTTGATCTTCTTTGTATATTGAAGGCGGGATCCTTTATATTTGTGGGCGCCCACCATGTTGAATCCTTGCTGCTGAAAATATCGGATTGTTTTGGGCTCCGCTGAGTCCGCCTTAATTAACTCCTTGGTCTCAGCAAATTCACTTAGTTCTTCAGCCGTCTGGTCGTCCGTCATTCCATTTTTATAATACTCCCAATAGATATAGAGGTATTTCTTTTCATGGTCCACAGCAAGCCGGACAACGGCGTTATACGATTCCTCAAAACCAAAGTCCATGCCTACTCGTTTAAGCGGACGGTTAATATTAGTGATTGCTGTCATAACCTCTTCATGTGGCCACTCTTCAAATTGCGGCAGCACACGAACCCCATTCACGCCAAAATGACCTTGCCGCGCAATTCGGTAAAGGTCTGGGTCGTATTCTTTCATTTCATCAAGCTGCTTCACGTAGCTTCCTGGAAGAAATAAATTATCGTCCGCTGTTGAGTGGTGATAATAAGTGTCATTAATTACGACAGTCCGCTTTTCATATAGCTCTTTATCATCGAGCACAAACCGTTTTTGGCGGTCATCTTTGAAGAAATGCTTATATGTCCAGTTATCTTCTCCGACCGGGTTTGTTGAAAGTATCATATGAAGCGGCAATGTTGGGTGACGCAGACGTCCAAGCAGCTCCTTGAACCCCTCATACTTCACCTCAGAACATTCCTCAATCCATATGAGAGAAACGTTATTGATTGATTTCAGTTTGGCCGGCTTATCCAGCCCTTTAAATATGATCCGGCCACCGTTTGGAAAGCGGATCTGCATTGGCGAAGAAACGCACCTAACAATATGATCTATCTCAAGGTCATTGATAATTTCATCAAAGAGGGAAAAGGTTGAGTCCCTATGCGTGTCGTATACTTCCCTTACAACAAGAACGGTCCGCTTCTCTTCCAGTAATTTTAGAACAATCTTGAGCGCCACATGATAACTCTTCGAGGATCCATAACCGCCAACTAGAAACTGAAACTTTTGATTCCAATCAAAAAGAAAATCCTCAAAGTGCGGATTTACTGGCTTTACCTTTTCAATCATTTGTCCTCATCCTTACGCTTGCGCTTTATTGTAATGTGAACTGAATTATCAACCGGACGGGCTGTGAGCCTTTCAAGCTCTGCCTGTTTGGTTTCATTTGTAAGATAAATACCGCGCAGCTTCAATTCTTGTTCATCCATTGATCGAGTCATATCATGTTTCTGTCGGATAGCTTTTAGCCGCTTATCAGTAACTCGGGTCATCGCTTCCTCTAAGCGGAGAATTTTATCTACACTAGGCTCAGATACCTCTTCAATTTCTGTAACGACAAGGCGCTCATTCATAAGTGCTTGGTGCTTCACTAAACCGGTTTTCTGGTCCTTGGTCGGCACGATGTCTTTTACTTTTCGCAATTGCTGAAGGACGCGGCGTTGCGTTTCATTCAAGCCACTCTCTATGCGGCTTATTCTTTGCATCATGCGCCGCTCTCGAAGACTTAGCTCCCTTATTGTTAGATCAATTTGATAGAGCGGGTCTGTTTCGATCTGGCCAAACAGTTCTTTTTCTGTATCATCCATGAAATCAAATAGGATTGATTCATACTCGCCAGTACGCACAGAGTTTTTATTTCCTTTGGGGGCTGCGCCGCCTTTATTCCCTTTGGCGTTTTGATTGCCAGGTGGCGCTTTTCCCCCCTTATTCCCTTTGGCGTTCTTACTTCCTTTTGGAGCACCAGGGCGTTTAGTAACGTTACCATTGGGTTTATCATTTTGTTTAGTAACGTTACCATTCAATTTATCTTCCCAATGATCTTGGTTTTTCCACTTACGAATAAGCGAAGGGGAGCAACCAAGCTCCTCAGCTATTTCTTTTAGTAAGCGGGTTCCGCCGCTTTCTTCCCACAGACGGAACGCTTCATCTCGTTTAGGATCTCGTGGTCTCGGCATTACATCTCACCCACCTCCGGACCTCATAATTAAGTTTGAGTTTGTTTTTAAGAAAATTAAAAGGGCCTCACATGGCCCCTTAATTTTTTATTTACCTAAGATCTTTTTAATCTCCTCTAAAGACAAGTCAGTATGCGATTGTCGGTAGTGTTTCCATTCTGGTAACATCTCTTTATAACCACTTACTCTTGCAAAAGTAGAATCTAAGGACTCAAGTTTTCCTGAATCAATAAGTCCTTTTATTTCGGGATATAGACCTAACTGATGAACGACAAAATTTGCAAATTGTAAATAAGCAGACTCTGTATGACCGCAATATCCTTTAAACCTTAATTCGTCTTTATCTAACTGATCTTGCTCTTCAGTGGGTAACTTATCAAATGAATTGTTAAGACTTCTGTACATATTAAAAACATCGTATACCATGTCTTGAACTTCCATACCGAGGTCTTCTTCTATTTCACCAAAGAACTCACTATATGTTCTAGAAAACCCATTATATAAGGCATAGATTCGGTTTTCATATTCTTTTGCATTTTCCTTATCCAATCTCTTTAAAATTTCCATTTGGTTAATTAAGATTACTCTTTGTTCTTTTGTGAACTCTAGTGACATTCTACATTTCCCCTTTTATTCTAGTTTTGTTATGAGAGCAAAATAACTTTTCCCAATGCTCTACCAACCCCAATTATAAACAAAAACTAGAAATTATAACCACACTATGAAAAAATCAAATTTCCTCATCTTTCTGAAGCTCTATATCAAGCTCTATGAGTTTTTTCAAATCGTCCACAGTATTCACCTTGATATGGCCACTTTGAAAGTCTTTGACCCACTGGGCGATACCTGCCTGAATGATTTTTCGGTATTTCTCTTTTGATTGACTGATGTTCTCTAACAACTCGGCACTATGCAGGAGAAGGAGATTCTCTTTTTCATCATCAGAAAGGGAACATATGTTTCTATTTTCTATTGCCATCCTCCCTGTCCTCCATTACAATATGAGATGAGAGCGTGATGTTTTCCCACAACGCGGCCGCGTCTTGATCACGCTCTTTGACAGGGAGTTTCTCTCTGTTTAGAAAGAGAGGGTGTTGTTCAGCACCCTCTTTTTTATTTTTTTGGGTACGGTTTGCTTAAAGGTAAGATTTTCTTTCTTATCTTTTTATTTAATGGCATTAGGTATTTGTGTTTTCCAGTAGTGATATATTTTTGTGCATTTGGATCAATATTTTTTCTAATCCAATCTATCCTTTGACTGCCCTTGCCGTATTTCGAATGTATGGATTTAGGATGTGTCTTTTTCCCATTGATAATAAAATAATGTTCACCATCGGTTTTACCTGCATAAATCCAGTTAGTGGCTTGATAAATACCGCCATGGTGATGTTGTTCTGTGTCAGCATAGCTGACTATCAATTCAATATTTGGTGATTGTTCCTTTAAAAACTTTATTGATTTAGCCAGAATTTCTGAAACAAATGATTTATGTTTGGTCAAAGCCACTCTTGTTAACTCACAACATTCTTTTTGAGTTAAGCCGTAAGGAGAACCAATTCTGCTATTTGCTCCCCTACTAAAAATCACAACACCGATAAACTTCCCATCTTCCCACGCACCTATTTTCACTAACTTACCGGCTGGCAAGCTTTTGCTGTAATGAAAATTTTCACAGGCGAATTTAGCAGCTTCGTGAGTTGCCCAAGCAATTTTTAGGTCTGTCAATCTCTTTCAAACTCCTCTCCACAGTGTGGACAAGTAACCAATTTTGAACTTAAAACTCCCAAGTCTCCCTGATCTTCTTCAGATCCTTCTTCAAAATTAGGAATCTCTATATCTCCCAACATACGTTTTAGATCAACATCGCTAAAACCAGTTAACGCTAAATCTATTTCACCTTCATTACTCAACTCTTCTAACAGAACCGATAGTTTATCCTCATCCCAATTACCGCTGATCTTGTTTAATGCAACGTTGAGAGCCTTCTCTTTATTCTCATCTAAAGAAACAACGGAGACAGTAATTTCTTTTGGACTTTCCTCCATTAGAATCTTGTATCGTTGGTGACCTCCAACAAGATTGCCGGTCTTTTCATTCCAGATAAGTGGATCAATGTATCCGAATTGTTCTATGGATTTTTTCAGGGCTTCGTATTCCGCATTGCCTGGCTGAAGATCAATACGAGGGTTGTATGCAGCGGGGTTAATCTTTTCTACTGGTATAGTTCTAATATCCATGATGCTTTCTCCTCCAATAAAAAAACACCTTATTCAGTAAGGTGTCTGGTGCTTGTTTATACTCTTCTTCTAACGTGTCTTTTATTATCTGGCATTTCATCTAAACACTCTTGTAATAATCTTTTATAACCGCATATTTTCCCAAATCCTGCGAACTCTACTCTTGTTAGAATAAACCATGCTGTTCCAGCAACAAAACACATATAGAGAATCACAAAAGAAGCTGCAGCTGAATCAAAACCATCCTCTTTTATAATACCTAGAAGGAAACTCATTGTACCCCCTACTACTAAAGATACAATTGCAAAGAATGCAGTAATCAAATGACTTGTGGCTTTTTTAATTTCAATCTTGTCTTCAAGCTTTCCCAAGAACACTTGTATTTGCTTCTTATCATGCCGCTTTTTGATTTCTTCTTTGAATTCGATTTGTTCGGATAAGCTTTTGTTATGTACACCCTTTTTAACTTCTTCCAAATATACGAGGACGCTCTTAATCTCGCCAAACTCATTTATTTCTTTACTTTTACTCATAAAAATCACCCCCAGTATATATCGGAGGTGACTTTTCAATATTTAGGAATTTAAGATAGAGTGCTTACTTAATATAAAATTCGTCAGTATAGAATGTGCCTTCTGTTTTGATGTGATTTCCTTTGGAATCATAGCGCTCTACATCAACTTTAAAGCGGTATGTGCCTTTCTTGTTGTCGAACATCTCCTTGATGCCCCAATCATCATAATCCTTCTGATCGGGCTTAAGTGGGTTTGGAGAATTCGCGTTAAGAGTCTTCCACTTCCCGCTCTCTTTCCGCTGAGGAATAAGGTTAGGACCTGCAATATAGTCATTGTCATTTTTGACTGCGACCTTAACGACCTTATCTTCTCCTAAAATATGATTCTGTTTTGTTGGATTGGCGCTTACTCCCTTTAATGAAGCCATTCCGATTTCCTCCCTTATTTTGTTTTTGTGCTCCTATCCCTCTCCAAAGCACCGGCAGCCATACTCCCGATACATGACGGCTGTTCCCATCATTTCACTTTCTCCGGATCCGGCCGCCTACACGTCTGAAGGTGTCACGTCTCGTTCCCATGATTTCTTCCCAATCCCTTCTTGTCAAAGGTTCATCTGCCTTTGTTGAGGGACTTAACACTTTTTTAAGCTGCTGTTTCGTGTCAGCAGATAAAACGTCTCTCATCTTCATCTTTCATTACTCCTTGCCGAATAAGCACCGCCTTACGCTATTCGCTTTTATTTATTTGTGGCCCGCCGATTTCCCCCAGGAGGTAAGCAAAGAAAATGGAGAGCCGGATTAAAGACTTTCCTTGCAAGCGGGATCTCACCGCTTGCGTTCCCCGTGACTATCGCTCGCAATACTGCATAGACTCCAGCCGCTCCTCCTGTGAAGCTAACGACCTTCATAGTCATTCGATACATCCGAGTGCACACTTGATAAAGGAAAGGTGCGTCTCCTGGTTTGGCCATAAAAAAACGGCCACTAATCAGCTGTACAAATTCCCATGTACAAAAGATCAGCGTCCGTAGGTATCTCCTTTTTGGACTGTTATTCACGTTCGTTTTCTTGTCTCTATCGTATGACAAAACGCAATCAAAAAAAGTACCCATTTTATCCCCCATTTTGTCGGCTTTTTATCGGTGTTTTATCGGCTTTTTATCGTAAAAAACAGCCCTCAGATTATTCCGAGCGCTGTCGCGATGTTGTATATAGCCTGTCTTTTCACTTGATAGAACTTATCTCTTTTGAGACCCAGTTCTATCATGATTTCAAGATCCTTTATTTTTTCTGGAGACAAATATTTCTTTTCTATGATGCTGTATTCGTCTTGATCAAGGCAGTGCTTTAGCGCCCTATCCATCTGCTTGACCTTCAGCTCATTATATTCGGTGCTTTTCCGAAGCTGCGGGAATAACCCAATGACTCCCTTTTCCTTTTGCTCTCTCCTATTTTCCGCTTGAATTTTTAGTGATCTATACGTTTTCAGTTCTTTGATGACTGTGTTTCGCACTTCCTTTTCATTCACTTCCGGAATAAATGACAACTGTTGTGCTGCTTGCATATGATACCTCCTAAATAGTAGAAGCGGGCACCGATCACACCGCTACTGCAGCATGTTCGATGTCCGCGAAGTTTATCAAACTCACTTAATATAAATTTTTGCTGATCTTGCTGTACCAATGTAATTTCTTTCGCTTGAATCAGTGTATAGATTAATAACGACTTGATATGTTCCCGGCCGCGTTTTTGATAAGCTGAATTTCTTTAACGGTGTGCCCGATGTGAAATTACCCCGCTGCGCTCCTGAATTACTGTAATTATCCGTTCTGATTAACATAGCTGAATAATAAACACGTCCTGAGGTTGTTTTCTGTGCCTTCCAGTCTACCGATGTAGCACTCTTTGAATATGTTGTGGCATCTGTATAAACTCTCACCTTTTTGCTTGTTTGATAGCCTGACCAGGCAGCCGATGCGCCTTCCGGTAAAATCGTAACCCCTAATGTGATAACAGCAACTAAAGCAAATATGACTTTCCTCATTTGTTTTCACTCTCCCATCTGTCGATATAAGCATAGCCATCATGTGTTAACACACACCCGAAATACGGAAGCCTTTCCGCTCCTGTCAGTTCCCTTACCTTCGGATCATACTTCCCTAATTCGTCCATGTCCTCAATAAATTGCAGGAAAGAAGGATCAAACCTTTGTATCTCCCTTGCTGTTTCCGCTTCTGCGAATCCCCAAATTGTAGCGCCGCTCGCGCAGCCGTTCATAAAGTCGATATGTTTTTGCTCCATTTTCACAATTGAAGTTATTTTATTTATCCCCTTTCACTAACTCAGGATGGCTATATATGCTCTTTCCAGTCCATTCTAAAGACGAACACTCCAGTAAGGACATTTGTTTCTGATACTCGCTAATGATACGGCAGTCCCATTCATCGACTTGATCTGGGTCAATTGCTTCAATGTAGAACCCTATGCATTCCGTTCCCTCGTATTCTCCGCCGCTACCATCCTGCATATATCGACCGAATTTCACTACCGCCAGCCATTTAGTATTCCAATGCCCCTCTACTTCAACGATATCCCCCTCATACAGTTCAACGCCCTTAACCGCATCTGTTGCTTTGCTGTATAAATCTACTGTGCTATACAAATTCCTGCCGACAAATTCATAACCGTGTTCTCTGAAAATATATCTCATGTTTTTAGCGCTACCGTTTTCAAGCGTTTCGATGTCTTCGACGTGAAATTTTATTTCGCCTGTCTTCCTGTGTCTGTACACATACCGCATTTTAAATTCTTCTGTCGGATTCATTTCACGCCTTCTCCACTCTCTTTGCGCGGTACATAAATTGAATCAGCGTGGTACTGATATCCCTCGTCATCAAAAGCCCCCCAAGTTTGGTTTGCTGGGCGAATACGAACCAAAGTTCCACAGTTTTCGCAAGAAGTGAACCTATAGCCATTAGGGACTTGCTTGTCCTTTTTCAAATTACAAGACGGACATGAAAACTTGGTCTTACAACTAATCCGTTCACTGGCCGGAGAGACCTTTTTCGATTCGGATTTTAGTAAATCGGCCAACGGCGTTGTTAATGTCCGCTCACTATTCAGCAAATCAACACGACGCGGGCGGGGTGTTTCTGCTCGAGCTACTGTTTTTTTGTGTGCAGATGGGCCAGTATCCGTTTTTGGATCCTGGAGAATATTTGTCTTGTGTACAATCCCATCTGAAATACTTCTATTATTCAAATCACGAACATGTGAAGGCTGCTTACTATCAACACTTTTTACCGCTTCGCTCTTCATGTAGAACAGCAATTGTGCCAACAGTTTGCCTGTTTCTTCAGCTGTAAAACCTGACGCCTCAAATTCTGCTTGTTTTAATTTGTCTTTAACCGCTACTTTGATCATTTTTATCTCTCCCTTTATATTTTTCATTTGTTTCTATCTGATCAATTCATTTTCCCTAGAGGGAACTTGTATTTCGCACAGTAAACAAACCATGATACAAGGCATAACAGAAGTGAATTTTTCCGTTCTCGATGCTGTTAATCCTTTCAACGCTGCAGCTACTTTTTCCGCCTCTTCCTCTTGATGATCCGACGCCAGAATGATGACGCTCACTTCAAACAAGTTTTTATCAAGGTGAGTCAATTTAGACCAGGCAGCAGCCAGGTTATTAAACTGCGAATCACTTTTTTCATAAATTCGTATCAACTATTCTCACCTTCTAATTCATTTTTAGCAGCTGTTATTGTGAATTGCAGATTCTTGATAACTTGCTGTAAAGCCTTTTTATACTTGCTACTTTCCCCGCTCAGGCGCCGGATATCTTGCTGGGCCTGCTTGAACTGATTGACTGCTATTTCTTCCTGCCGTTTGTTTTCCTCGATGACGGCCAACTGTTTCTTAACCGTTTCAATCAGCCACTCTGTTGAGGCCAGAGATAGCCCCATATGCTGCTTGCATTCATTTTCGATTCTCTGAATCTTATCTTTCATACTGGCTCCTCCTTAACTCAGAACAAGCTCATTTGCTGCCATTCATTTGACGGCAGCTCCTTTTTCTCTTCTATCTGATCAAGCAGAGTTTCATCTACTTCTTGAAAATTTATAAACCAATGGAGAGGAAAAATCCCTCCGTATTTTGTTAACTCTCTATCATGGAAGTAATAGCAGTGCGTCATCCTTGGAGCCTTCGGCCTAACATAATATGTGCCAAGCGGTTCTAAGAGAGCATAAGTCGGCTTCATCCAAATAAGTTCTGCGCTGTAGATCTTTGAAGAATCAAGATACTCATAATTACCTGCAGGCGGCTCTTCTCCTATGCCCACATCAATGACTTGAAAATGTTTCTTTTCATAAGCCCCACAATGTGCATTTACACTGTCAAATTTAGATACATAATAGTGGCTATCTCCTAAAGGGAAGAGGAAGTATTCTCGCCCTTTGTCTAAAGGTGTAATGTCTGAACTGAGACATTTGCCTTTCATGGCCATAAACACTCCTCCCAATAACATCAGAGGGTGTTCCCTCCGCTTTACTTCTTAAATCCATAGTCAAAATGGATTCTTGTATATTCATTGTCTCTGGTATGCACGTTTGTAATGCCGTACTCAGGTGTATCTGCTAAATATGCGCAGCCATCCTTACCGTCAAGAATAACTAGCTTTATTTTGTTTCGTTCAATCAAGTCTCCAACGGAAAGTTGGTGTAAGTTTTCAAGTTCAATAGGTCGGTTCATTTTGCAGCACTCCCCGTGTTATAATTAATTGTCGAGATTAACTAAACCGGGGCCTTGTGCTGCGGTTTTTTATTTAAGACATCAATTTAGTTCCGAGAACGACATATCCGGGTTTTTGCTCAAAATCAGAAATGTATGTGACCAGAACATCTATTGAGCGGCCAGTAAATTCACCCTCCCATTCATTTAGGCAAAGGATATCCCCTTCTTTAAAACCCCTGTCATCATTCCTTATTTCAAAGGTTTTACGGCCATCAATCACCGCTGCAAAATACTCCGGTAAAATTTTCAGATGATGTCTGACGCTCATATATCGTCACCGTCCTCGTTATCTTCTTCTTCCCAAGCCATCTTGAAAGCCGATTCTAAAAATTTCAATCGCTTTTCAAGTTCTTCATCTGTCATCTTAGAAAGATCCGGTCCGTGACCTGGAACCATCCTGAAATCTTCCGTAAGACGTTTTAAAAGATACTCTCTCCTTGAGACCACCAATAACCCTCCATCCATTTTTAAGCCGCTGGAGCAGCTCAGATTTTCTTAAAGGCTCGTAGAGGTGGACTGCTCGTCCATCCTCCATGCGAAACAGCAAATACCAACGCCGCTGCCTTTTAACCATTAAGCCGCTCCGTGTTCGCCCTCATCCTGGTTGTCTTGCTCTTTTTCATCCTTGGATGATGTATCAGCTTCTTCACTTTCATCGAGAGGGATAGGTGGTGCATCTTTCTCCATTGGCTCAGCCTCAGCTTCTTGATCTTGCTTCCAATCCCACCAGGCTACAGCAAGCGGAGCAACCTCTTTTCTGTACTCGTTAATGAGGTCCACAATGACACCAGATGACATTTCAAGCTCATTCGCCAGTTTGCTGTATGATTCACCTTCAATCCGGCGTTTCGCAATTTCAGCAATATTTTCAGGAAATCCATCAAGAGTGGGAGCCATACCTTCAGTGATGAAAGAATCAACTATTTCTCGCTCAATTTCCATTGATTTTTCTTCGATTTTTGGCTTTTCTTTAGGAAGCCCGAGATCCGCCTCAAGTTGTTCCGGTTCTGGATCAGAGACATTTACGATACCATTTTGATCCACTGTGTAATTTGTAATCGGTCGATCTGTTTTAGTATTAATTTCTACTGTGTATTGAATTACTTCAGATTCAAGTTGTGTTTCTACTTCTCTATCAATCATTTCAGCTAAATTTTGAATGTTGTTTCCAAGTTCTTTAGTTGGAACCTCCACAACAACTTCAGTGATACCTTTTGGTTTGTGATTCACCTTTTTTACTAATCCTTTGAAATCAACGAAAGACATAACTGTTCCTCCTCTTGTGATAGTGGTTTTACCTGTATTTCAATTCTTGGTTTTTGGCTATAAAACTTGCTGACATGAAGGTCTACTATTTGGCTGTCATCATGCCAGATGACCTTATTTAAACCGTCCTTGATGCCTTTTATATAGTTATCAACATCTGGCTTTTTGCTCGGCCTCAACAGCCCTTGTTCTGCTTCAGCAGTTTTTTTCTTACTGAAGCTTTTCAATGTGGATTTATAAACCTTTACAGATAATTCAAGTGGTCCTTCTAGCAATTTAGCTGGACGATAATCTGAAGCGGCCAGCTTCACATATTGCTTAAAGTCTCTTGATTTCTTTGGATCATACAGCCTGGTCATACCATTAATCGTAGTAGCTCTCGGTCTCCCTTGCGCTACCGGTTCGCCGTAAATTGTAAAACTGATCAATACTGTTACCTCCCGTCAGCTGCCTCCAGCTGCTCAATTTCCGTCATTATTAAATCAGCGTTCATGATTATGAATGTTAAGGAGCGGAGCGTGCCGATCATTAATCTCCCTCCTCGAAGGACATTTCACGGCCAAACTTACATTTAACGATAATATGTAGCCACTCCAGATCCGGTAAAGTTAGTTCGTCCAACTCTCGTCCGTCCTCCGATTCATATTGGCCATACTTGATAAGTTCATTCATTACGTAATCCCGCCGCTCGTCTGTGGCAGTCTGTGTTACACCTGAAGGCATTTCATGCGCTCCTCTCTTTTAGAATGTTGATTTATGCAGACTTTGCTTTTGCTTCTGCAATCATCCGATCGAGTCTGTCAATTAAGGGCTTTAAATCTCGTTTTGCATTATCCTTTCGTACACACACCGGACATGGTCCGAATATGATATGTGTCGGCCTGCCCTGGCTCTTGTTCTGCCCGTGAATGTTTCGGTATACTCTTTTTTCATTGCAAATGTTGCACATGGTATCTCTCCTTATTCGTATAGTTCAAGAAGCAATGCCTCGTTTTCTTGTTCAGCTATTTTTTTGCGTATCTTTTCATCTGGCATAATGACAGGGAATGCTAACTTTTCAACTCTGCTGCTGATACGACCTTTTTTATAAATGGTATCGAGATCATCAATACTCAAGTTACTGGTGATGATCGTCGGCTTTTTGTTTTGGAGTCGATAATCAAGAATACGAGTGAACGTTTCTTCAACAAATTCGCTCACTTTTTCCACCCCAATATCATCAAGGACCACCAAGTCAGCGTTTTTAGCAGCGTCTATGATATCCGTACTTTTAACTTTTGAATCTGCATTGAATGTACTTTTGATTTCTCCTATTAAATCAGCTGCTGATGAATACAGGATCTTTAAAGGAGGATCTTCTTTGTCATATACCTTTGTGATTGCATGAAGGATGCTCGCAGCTAGTCGCGTTTTCCCGCTCCCTTTTTCTTCACTGAAAAGATATAAACCCTTGCCTTGGTCTCGCATCATATCGAATTTACGAACATAATTAATAGCGGCACGTTTTGCTTTTGCTGCCCTTTCTTTTGATTCTGTTTTTTCATAAATATTGATATCAAATGACTTAAGAGTCGCATCTTTAAACTCTTCAGGCAGTTGGGCATTTAACAACTTATTCGCAAGTTTTTTGTCTTCCCTACACTGACACTCTTTCATGAATTCTCTTTTCTCATGATGATCAATAACCCAGATAAGCCCTGAACCATCACATTTTCCATAAGGGCATGAATCAGAAATCACAGTAAGTGTCTCGTATCTGTCCGGATAAACCTTTTCTTCTTGCAACCTCTTCGAGTCTCTCAGTTTCTTTGCTAGTGCTGGATTTGCTTTTTCCAACGACTTTAAGGTGTCGGCCATGCTTTGCATTCTGCTTTTCTCCTTTCGATGCCTGATTTACAAGAACTCGATTGACGTAATTCATGTTTATCACTCCGTTTAAGAGAGCCACTTTCATTGCTTCAATGACCTTTTCATTGCCGTATTCATCCACCATTTCGCCAATTAATTGCCCTGTAAAGCTATTCAATGTGCCACCGAAGTTGTTTTCATAAAAAACAAATGCATTCATTTGGTCATCCTCCTGCTGTTCTGGCTGCTCCTTATCTTCTAGTTCTTTAATTCTTAAATTCTCTAACTTCTTGTTTGTATGTTTTTGTGTTTCTTCCGTGTCATTTTCGTGTTCTTTATGTGTTCTTTTTTTAGTCTCGTTACCACTGTAAAGTTCATATTTGACAATGGTTATGAGCGTTTTTTTTGTGTCTTTTTTATATGTGATCATCCCGTCATTTGATAGGAGTGTCAGAAAATGATTCACCTTAGTATTGGACCATGACCATTGCTCACCTAGCTTCCGGAGTGAAGTTATTAACTGACCTGTTTCAACTTCAATCAGTTCATTTCCGAGAACAATTTTGTTTGGCCTGTGATTCGCACGCATTACTAGATCAAGCCAAGCTTCATATTTTGAAAAGGTCCGTTTTTCTCCATAAAGCCAGTGATCTTGTATATCTCTGTGCAGTTTAATCCATCCTTTAGACATACACCCTCCCTCCTTCTTTAAATGCTATACACGTCGGCAAATAGCGTATTTTCCTTTTATAGCTACTACCAATAAATGAGGCTCATATTTCTTGAAATATGCTGAAATGTACATTGACAAAGTATCCTTACGCATATCTGGAGCAACATTCATCGCTAATGACACAAAACAATATGGGTAAGGAACCGCAATTAAGTCATTGTCAGTCATGGTATATAAACAACCTTTCCAGTCAATTTCATGATGTCTTCTTTAAATAGCTCCTCGTCGCTATTTGATTCAGAAAGATGCAGTAACCAAATTTCCTGAACCCTGCTCAAGTCATTTGCCTTCAAAAACTCTTTTACGTTTTCTAAACTGAAGTGCGACTGTAAGAGTCGTCTTTTCATAAATGGCGGTGTACGGCCGCTTTCGATGTTTTCGTTCAGTATTTCATTCGAGTAATTGCATTCCACCATAATGTGAGTGAGTCCTGGAAACTTATATTTGATGTAATAGGTATCAGTGGCAAACAGAAGCTTGTCACCATCCTTATTAGCCAACAGAAAGCCATACGGCTCCGCCACATCGTGCTGCACGTCAAAGGGCATAATAGACCAAGAACCAACTTTAAACGGCTGTTTAGCGCGCACAGGCTTTATTCTGTGATGAGAAATGCCAATTGCTCCGGCCGTCCCAGGAGACATGTAACAATCAATGCCGGCTTTCAGAACATCCTTAATTGCTTTGCAGTGATCCCCATGCTCATGAGAAACAAGGCAGCCAACGAATTGAGACATTTTATACTGAAACCCCTTCTGCATTTGTTTAAAGTTGATACCACATTCCAACAGAAGCGGGGTCTTACCATCGGTAACCCGATAGCAATTCCCCTTACTGCTCGATGACAGGGCTGTAATTTCAATCAAAAGTCTGGCCCGTCCGATTCAAAGACTGAGGGCTTCTCATCTTTTTTTGTTGGTTGGGGCTCCGGCTGTTCTGTTTGTGGATCCGGAATTGGTTCGATATCGATAACCTCTGCATTCGCTTTTTCATTTACCTCACGGCGCACCCGTTCTTCAGCTGGTATATCATCGTTAGCCTGCTCCTCTTCCTCTGTGTATAGATTCCCTAAGTTATTAGGGAAAGCTTCACGCAGGGCATTTACTATTGCTGTTTTTCGAATCATATTTAAGGGCATTGTCTTCCACGTGGATTGTCCTTTGCTGAATTCATCCAGGCTTATACGCACTGAAATTGGTTGCTTCCTATCCGCACGGTAAACGTCAGCCCATCCTCCAATTAGATTATCCTTAGGAAGCTTGATTGCACCCTCTATTTCAACCATATCTCCTCCACGCTCAACGATAATCCCAGCTTTAAACCCTTCAAACTGCTCGTTATTCTCTGCACGCTTCATAAATGCTTCTTTACCAACAATCATTTGAGCCGGTGAGCCTTTAAATTTCACAAGGTAAGCTTCATTTAAAAACGGATTGAGTTTTTGATACTTGCAAAGATTTATAAACATTGCCGCTTCTTGATCAGTTACATCGGAGTTTCCACGAACCAAAAAATTCTTTACTGTTTTTCCTGTAAGCTTCACGGATTCACCGTTTACTGAAAACTCAACGGGCTTAGTCATTAATTCATTTTGTTCACTCATTTGAATCCTCCTCGTCTTCGTACACAAATTTCACTTTTTTTCCTTTATGCTCAATCAAGAAATCTTCAAGCAGATCAGCAAAGTCGGAGGGTCCTACTAAATCTCTTTCTAAAATCGCGTCTTCTGGACATTCAGAAAGCGGACCCACATGCATGATTTCTTTGCCATTTATAAGCAAGGTTTCACGGCGTAGATCTTCCCAACCTTTACTCCTAACAACTGTTACTGTGACAATTTCACTCATGCACTTACCTCACAATCTACTGGAATGAGCGAGCTATCATCTAATTCAATCCGCAGCTGTTTATCTTTCTCGGAAACAATCAGGCTGAGGATCTGTGAATTTGTGTTGATCAATTTCGTCACTGCTTCAGAGTTATCAACGAAAATAGGAGCAGTGATTCCGTAGTAATCATTAAGTGTGTTAATAATGTCCAGTCCAACATTAATGCGTGCAGCATTATTTAAGCCGGACGAATACGGCACACCTTCATAAAGGGTTTCACACGTCTCTTCAAGTCCTCCGTTGATCTGATCCTTGAAGAGTTTGAAGCGAGCATATTTAAACTTACTGTTTATCTTTTCTTCGAGGAGATTCACCTTAGTGCGAACAAATTCCTCAGTCAAATAGAGTTGATGTTGTAGCTGTTCATATTGTTCTGCTAACTCTTTTTGTTCTTGCTCAAGCTGTCTTACTCGATCATTAACATGCCTTACGTGCTCAATTTTCGCTTGATCTTTTTGAAGCAGCAGAATCTCTTGTTTTTTACTGGTGATATCATCCTTAATCAATTGAACGGCTTGATCCGTGGAAGATTCTAAGTCCTGAATCTCCTTCTGGATGGTCTCGATTTCAGCTTGTTTATTTTGATAAATTGGATCCGCTGAAATATCTAATCTATTGTTTTGTGCGCACTCCAATTCTTTTTCAAGTGATAATAAAGTTTCTTCTTCACTCTTATAGGCATCCTGTAAATTAGATATTGCAGACTCTAATTCCTGAATAGCATCCTCAGACTTTTCTTTTTGACTCTTAACCGACTTGCCTTTTTCATTGATTTCAGCTAAAGCTTGGCTTTTATGAAAATTGAATTTTTCAATGGCTTGATCGATTTTTTCTTTCGGTAATTCTTGGCCGCATGTAGGGCATTCAGTTTGATGTTGATCAAACGTCTCCTCATTCTTGTCGCACCAACTCTGGCGCAGCGACTCGATTTCCGTATTTAATCGATCCAAATTGTCTTTTTCAAGTGATAACTGCTGCTGATTCGATTTAATCTCCATTAAAATTTCATCAATCCTGCTTTTCACAGGGTATAGCTGCTCTTTAATCTCATTGATCTTTTTGTATTCTTTATCCTGATGATCATTTTTGATTTCCTGAAGATCATTCTGCAGCTGGAGAATTACTTTCCTCTTCTCAGAAATAGCTTCACCATTACGAGCTGAACGAAGTTTCTCCTCCAATGACTCAACTTCTTTTTGAAGAAAATTTATCTCGTCATGTAATTCTTGTTCATCTAGACCAGATGTATCTTCGACTGTGCGCTGGATTTCATCGATTCTTACCGGTATTGCATCGAGCTGTTTATTTATTTCACGCTGTTTTCCCGCGATCACCTTTCTATGCTCTTCAAGCGACCGTTTCTTTAAGATGCTTTCCAGGGCAGCCACAGAAGGGTTTTTACTGAATACTTCCTCGGCTGTTACATCGCCGCTAATCTCAAGTAGAATCTTCCGTCTGTCTTGCCATTTCAATTGCTCATTGAAGAATGATGGAGAAGTAATGAGTTTAAATTTGTCTTCTGCAATAATTGAGCTGACTCGATCATTAAACTCTTTTTTCTTTGATGGCACTTCGTTAATAAAATAGTCAGTGGTATGTCCAGAGAATACTGCTTCAGCACTACTCCGCTTTCTTGTCCACTTCTCGGAGTACACCTTTTTCAGAGACAATTCAGCTCCATCGATCAAAAACAAGCCGCTGACTTCATGATCCAGTCCGCTAATAGGCTTGTTTTCTTTTGTTAGAGTTTTAATCTGAAAATCTTTTTTGTTTTGGCTGTCCTTATCGAATAAGAGCCAAATAAAAGCATCAAACAAAGTTGTTTTTCCTGTTGCATTATCACCGTAGACCTTGACATTCTCACCTTGAGTATCAAGAGTAAAATGTTTAATTCCCTTAAAATTACGCAGTTCTAATTTGAGCAGTTTAATTTCCTTCTTCATTTGGCTTCACATCCTTTCTCTTTAGACTTGAGAGAAAGATACTCATTTCTCGCCTCAGCTGTTGGGAAGTGAAAGCATGCATTCCCCCTTAGATCAAAGGAAATTGATCCACCTACAGTGGCAAGATTAATTTGATCGCGACGATGATCGCTAAACGGTTCAGTGTAAAAAACTTCATTCATTTGTCAAAGACCTCCAAAGATTTGATTTTTGGAAGGTGATACAGTAAACTATTGTTAACCAAATTTAGTACCACCTTCGAAGCTCACTCTGCATAGTGGGCTTTTTCTGTTTTTTGAAGCAATTCCTGAACACTGTCAGGAATTTTGTGTTCACATTTACTGCAATAAATTTTGTGAGACTGTTTTTCAATCTTTCCGCAATTTGGGCATTGCCTTGGCGGAATAATCAGGTATAACACTTAAATCCTCCTTTCTGATGCTTGTGCGCATCGTCAGACCAGGGAGAGTGGTGGTATTAAAAGAGGAATGGATGGATAAAAAAGTTCTCCTCTGGCCTGACGACAAGAACAAGCTTGCCGTGCTCTTAAAAGAGCGTTATAATACTTTTTGAACGTTTATATTTTCCTAATTAAGCAGTGAGTGTAGGAGCTTGCTGCTTTTTTATTTTCTCTATGGCTTCTTTTGCTTGGGCATTTGCCATAAGAATAAGAGCTGGATTTCTCTTTACTTCTCGACAATGTTTCACAACCTCAGATGCTTTCATCAAACGGCTTGCAGATAATACAAATGACATTTAAATCAATCCTTTCATTTTTTTGAATGTCTCTGGATACTCCACAACTTCAATTTTTTGATACCTTTCTATTTGACCAATAGAACGCTTCATGTTTTCTAAATTAAGAAGCATAGATTCCGTATCTTCTTCCTCAACAGCTTTCATAACCATAGGCACCAAAACTTCTAAACAAATTAACTCTCGTCTAATTCCATCGTGCTTAATTCTCGGAAACAATTTTTTTCTCATTTCAACCTCCAAATAGACTCATGATGTTTTGGATGCTCTGTGCGACAGTTGTGGGATCAATGCCGCACAGGGTGGCGATCATAGCTTCTTTTGCATTAGTCGCCTCCATCCATCGAACGTATGTAGGAACATCTAAGGATTTTTTATCATTTTCAAATTTCGATATGCAGCTGCGGGAACGGTGAAGTAATTCTGCAAGATGTTCTTGTGATAGACCTGCTCGTTCCCGGGCGATTCTTAGTAGTGCTCCTAATTTCAACTTGTTCACCCCCTTCCAATGTTCCAAAATGGAACGTGTTCTGAAATGGAACAGTTTTAAACCGGAACATGTTGTACTCTTAGGTGGAAGAAAACTACAGTTAAATTGCTTTTTGCTCAGCTTGCATTTTTTCTATGACTCGTGGTCCTACTGTCTTTCGAATGAATTTAGTCCATTGTTTTAAGGTGTGTTCTTTATTAGTGCTATAAGTAATTTTGCAACCCATCACTATTTCTTCAGTAACTTGAGAATTATCAATAGGTGACACAGTTTCACCTCCTCCACTGTAGTTATTAGAATCAGGCTGAGTTTTCATTATCATCTTGTAAACCATGTGTTACATCAACTTCAAAAAAAATTTCTCGGGGATCTTTATTTAAAGCATGTGCTATACGAAGCATCATATAGCCTGAAGGCTCTTGGCCATGCAATTCAATTTTTGTGATGCTTTGGCGACTTGTATTAACTTTTCTCGCCAAATCAGAAACAGACATACCAATTTTTTGTCTAACTTCCCTTACCTTGTTAACCATGTATAACACCTCCTTGTCACTACTGTAACACTTGGTTTACAACATGTCAACTATGATTTACATGCATTTTATTTTAAAATCTATTTTCCTGATGTAAACTATGTATTACAGGTGATGAAAATATGAATAATCTTGGCAATTATCTAAGGGAACTAAGGGGTAGCCTTTCTATGAGAGAAGCTGCCAAACGTATTGGGATAAGTCACACGTACCTTGATAAGATTGAAAAGGGACGCGACCCTCGATCCGGAAAACCTATAAAACCCACTCCGGAGACTCTTCGAATGATTTCCAAAGCTTATAACTGTGACTATGAAGAATTAATGGTCGTTGCAGGGTATATTGAAAGTAATCAATCAAAAAAAGAAAAAGATATTGAATTAGAAAGTCTGACACCCAACCAGAAAAAGATATATGATTGGGCCAAGTCTCAAGACGGTCTCTTCTTTCATGAAAAGCCTGAGGATCTCGATGAGTTATTAAAAGAGTTTGAATTAGTATATGAACTCTTCAAAAAAAGAAAACAGAAAGAAAAATAACTTAGACATAGAGAGTATTCAATTTGAGGGGGACAATTACTTTTGCTTTTCAAAAAAAGAATCCTATTACTTTTAGTATTTATGATGAGTTTATACTTAGCTGCGTGCAGCTCTTCTAATTCGTCAAACGAGTCAAGCAATAAAGCAGACACAACAGACGAAAATCAGGAAGATACATATCAAACAGGAAACAACCGTTCTTTAACTGAACCCGGTCAAAAATACAAAGAAGATACCGGGGAAATTGTTGAATTAAATAAAATAAAGAATCCAGATAAACATATCGATATTTCACCTCTTAAAGTGACAATAGACGATATAAAAGTGTTAACTCGCACAAATATTCCTAGCGATACTCTCCAGATGTATGAACTGAAAGTCGCCAAACAGCTTGATGAACCGTTAAGTTACATTCAAATAACTGTTACAGCTGAAAATACAGGAGATGCACTTGTAAAATGGAAAGGTATTACTACGGTCATCCCAAACACAAAGGAACAAATAGAAGTAGATAAAAATAATCTTATGGAGAATGGGCCACATGATATCTACGGGAATGCTAAAGATGAGTACACAATAGGAGTTATATACGACGGGGATCCAGAAGAGATAAATTCTTTGACTCTTGTTCTGGGAGACACTTATGATAGCGAATCATATAAAACTATAACAAACGAAAAGACTATTAAATTAGATATAAACTAAATATAGTATTTAAGCTCTTTAGGGGGCTTTTCTTTTTCGCCTATAAAGGAACACACGTTCTTATTTTTATGCATCTTTGTTCACTACACAAGGAGGAAATAGATCTAATGATATATACTTATAGCCATTTAGAAGACAATGTTACCGGAATTTATTCAAAAATAGGGATTTCTGATCCATACGAATTGACTGTAGAAAATGTATCAGAAAAACTTGGTGTTACTGTAATGCACGGGCTTGTTTCTTCTAGAGCTATGCAAAAGGGAAAAGAAAAAATAGTCATTCTTGATCTTAGATTAAAAAAGGAAAAACGGTGGCCTGTATTTTGTCATGAAGTTGGCCATCTTCTTCAACAAGCTGGAAACCAACTGAATATGCCTAATCCTTTTAGAATTTATCAGGAATGGAAAGCCAACAGTTTTATGTACCATTTTTCTATTCCTACCTTCATGCTTCAGGAAATGCAATTACCTAAAGATATAAATAGTGCTACTGTTACTGTGGCCAAAACTTTTAATGTTTCATATTCATTTGCCTACAAGAGACTAACTAGATTTTTCAATAAAATTTATGCCAATGAATTGATTTACAAAAGGGGGCTGATTCACTCATGAGGACTGCAATATATATGAGGGTTAGTACAAATGAACAGGTGGAGGAAGGTTATTCTCTTTCAGCTCAAAAGGAACGGCTGACTGCATTTGTAATGTCTCAAGGGTGGGATATAGCCGGCTATTATGTAGATGAAGGTATATCTGCTAAGGATATGAAGCGTGAACAGCTAATACGTATGATTGCGGATGTAAAAAAGGATTGATTGATGTCGTCCTGGTATATAGGTTGGATCGTCTAACTCGATCGGTTGTTGATCTTCATGAACTTTTAAAAGTATTTGATAAATACAATTGCAAGTTTAAAAGTGCCACTGAAGTATATGACACAACCACAGCTATCGGTCGATTATTTCTTACTTTAGTTGCTGCCCTTGCTCAATGGGAACGTGAGAATTTATCAGAACGGGTGTCTTTTGGTTTGACACAAAAAGCTTCAGAAGGTGGTTGGCATGGCAGCGCTGCACCTTTTGGATATGACTTAATTAATAAAGAATTAGTAATAAACGAAGATGAAGCTAAAACTGTACGCGAAATGTTTCACTTATATATAAATGGTTTAAGTGATCGGAATGTTGCTATTCACCTAAATAAAAACCACATGTTAACAAAGAATGGACACTTGTGGCAAGACGCTCGTGTTAGGTATGTCCTCAAAAATCCATTATATGCAGGTACTTTACGATGGGGTGTCCGTGTTAATAAAGAAAACGCCTTTGAAGTTGAAGGAGCCTTTCCTGCTATTATTTCAAAAGAAACCTTCGAAGAAGCTCAAAAAATCAGGAAAAAAAGAAATAGTTTTCATGGTAAACAAGTATCCAGTGACTTTATCTATTCAGGTATTCTAACTTGTTCTCGCTGCGGATCTCCACTCAAAGGCGTTACAACCACAAGAAAAGGAACTGACCGCAGAAAAAATTATATGTGCAGAAAAGTTTATCTAAAAGAGTGTGACTTGCCCATGGTCTCTGAAAGGATTGTTGAACATAATTTTATAAAATATTTAAAAGCTGCTCAATTCCAATTTACAAGTATAGAGGACGTAGAAGAAAACGAAATTGAAAATCTTGAAGAACAATTCTCTAATGAAAAGAAACAGAAAAAAATTCAGGATGATTTAGATAAACTACTTACCCGAAAAAAGAAATGGCAATATGCTTGGGCTAATGAATTGTTAAATGATGAAGAATTCAAAGATAGAATGAATGAGGAAAATAAGAAGGAAAAACAGCTAAAAGAGGAATTGAAGGCCCTTGAAGAAATAACGCCGAACGTTAAAGTAGATAGACAAGCTATACAAGAAATGATCACTGATTTAATAGAGTCATGGAGCAATTTGACAGACAGCGAAAAAAAGCAGCTTTTGCAAAATACAGTGTCTAGTATAGTAGTTGAGAAAGTTAATGAAGGAAAACCTCTTGATCGTCTCACAATTTTAGAAATAAACTTCTCAGATTAATGAGTCCGGCTTTAAGAGCCGGACTTCATTTTTTCCCTGTTGAATTCTTTTCTGATCCTGCAAGCCGATCTTATTATACCCCCGTAACCGGTACACCGACACAAATTTCCTGTCAGACCTTCTTCTATGTCTTCATCTGTGGGGTGCGGGTTTTCCTCGAACAATGCTTTAAGCGCAATGATCATTCCCGGCGTACAGTAGCCGCATTGGAAGCCGCCTTCTTCCAGGAAAGCGGTTTGGCACATATCCAGTTCTTCCTTTTGAAGCCCTTCGATTGTTGTGATGGAGTGGCCGGCTGCTTGATAGGCCATCGTCATACACGCATTAGCCAGCTTTCCGTCGATTAAAACGGAACATGCTCCGCAGCGGCCGATTCCGCAGGACACCTTTGTTCCGGTCAGCTGAAATTCCTTCCTAAGCAGGTCACTCAGACGTGTCGTAGGGATGGCTGCCACCTCGCGCTCCTGCCCATTCACGGACATCCGGAACTGTTCCTTTTTTACAGGAAACGGCCCGGCCTCTTTTACGTCCATTCCTTCAGCCCCTTTCTGTCTATCACTTCAAGCAGCTCTTCTCTTGAAATCGGCAGCTTGTTTATCCAGCAGCCGACCGCATCATGTACAGCCTTTACAATAGCGGGAGTGATAGCGATCGTTCCGATTTCGCCAACTCCCCGCGGTCCATATGCGTCTCCATTCATTAGTTCTTCTATTGCGATCACCTTCATGCTAGGAACATCTTTGACACTAGGGATCAAATAATGATCGAGATTTTCCGCCGCATAACGGCCGTCCGTCATTTTCGCTTCCTCCATCAGCGTATAGCCGAGCGCCATGGCGGCGCCGCCTTCAATTTGACCCCGATAACCCTGCGGACTGACAACCGGACCTGCCGCAATAGCGTGCTCACAATCTATCACTTTGACCTCGCCTGTTAACAGATCTACCTCCACTTCAACGGCAGCTGCACCAAAAGAATACAAGAAATGACTGCCTGGTACTACGACAGGATCAGGCGTTGTTGGAAAGTCAAAGGCCGTTTCCTCTGCCAAAGGGCCTTTTTCAGCCAGCTCCTTATACGTCACCACGAGCGCCTTTGTGTTTTTGTCACGCAAGCCTGCAGCGCCGGGAATAAGGTTTTCCGCTGAACAGCCGTTCCATTCTGCTGCCCGTTTTTTCAACTGAGATAGAAACGGCTTCTTCAAACGCTGGATCGCGTGCCACACCATGCTTGTGCCGCGGGATGCTGTGGAGGAGCCTGACTTCGGCACTTTTGCGGTATCCCCAATAACAATGGAAATATCCTCTGCGGCACAACCTAACTCCTCCATGACAATCTGTTCAATCGCTGCTAGAATCCCCTGTCCGCATTCTTCAAATCCAAACGAAGCAGTGATTTTGCCTTCACTCGAAAGAGACAAACGGCCTCCTGCCGCATCCATTCGGCCAAACCCCAGCCCGCCACCGTGCATTGTAATTGCCGCTCCCGTGCCTCTTTGCAGATACCCGCAGTTCCGGCTTGTTTTTTTAAGAATGGGAGATTTAGATATGGCATTCAACACCTGTGCCGCTCCGTCAGTCGATGCAATCCGATGCTCAAGCGGCCCCAAGTCATGCGGTTTTCTGATATTTTTTCTTCTCAGCTCCAGCGGGTCGATGCCGAGCATGCCGCTGAGACGATCGAGATGGGTTTCGAGTGCAAATGTGATTTGGTTGCCGCCAAAGCCTCGAAATTCACCCGCCACCCCGTTGTTCGTAAATACTGATATTCCTTCAGTCCGGATATTCGGAATACGGTACGGCCCCGCGGCATGCTCGACAGAAAAATCTAGAACGGCAGGCCCAAGCGTGGCGTAAGCGCCTGTGTCCGCCACAATTTTCACGTCGTGCGCCAATAGATTTCCCGAATGATCTGCACCCGTTTTTATCGTAATCTTCATCGGATGGCGCTTAATGCCAGAACGTACAGATTCCTTTCGTGTCTGATGGATTTTGACAGGGCGTCCGCTTTTCAGGGCCAAAAGCGCAGCATACGGCTGAATATTCAGCTCATCCTTCCCTCCGAACGAGCCGCCCATCGGACTTGACACAATTCTGATCTTCTCTTCAGGAATATCAAAAATACGGGCAAGCTGGAAACGGTCTTTATAGCCGTGCTGGGTTCCTGCATACATCGTAAAACCCCCGTCGTCTTCCGGAACGGCTACGCCTCCCTCCGTTTCCATATACGTATGCATCTGCCGCGGCAGCTCATAGGTTTCTTCAAGGACTGTATCAGATGCTTGAAACCCTTCTTCCACATCGCCGTTTGAAAAAAATGCGCGGTGCAGGATATTCCCGTCCTCATGCAGTCTTTGCGCATTCGGCCGAAGCGCTTTTTCTGGTGAATCTATGACTTCCAGCTCTTTATACTCAACTCGAATCAGCTCCAGCGCCGCTTCCGCGATTTCCTCCGTTTCCGCAGCAACTGCGGCGATCGCATCCCCGACATACCGCACCCTGTCCTCACATAAAACCGGCTGATCAGGGATGACAATGCCAAATCGGTTTAAGCCGGGAACGTCTTTATGTGTGACGACTGCCTGCACGCCTTCCATTTTCTCAGCTTTTATGGTGCAAACCGACACAATCTCTGCATGAGGATAAGCACTTCTCAGCACCTTGCCATACAGCATTCCCGGAAAGCTGAGATCGGTCATATATTTCAATTCCCCTGTGACCTTATCCCTTCCATCCGGCCTGACTCTTGACGGTTTGTTGATGATCATTTATTCCCCTCCCTCAGCCATCAGCTCTGCCATGATGACGTTGGCAGCGGCTTTTTTTCTGTATGCCGCTGACATAAAAGCATCTGAGGAAAACGGCAGCTCATGGATAAGTGTTTTGTACAGCTCATGCGAGTCCCACCCTGGTGCCATCCATTTCGCTTCGCTGTCCAATAATCTCCTAGGAGTGATATCGGCATGGCCAGCGGCGAGACGAATGCTGCCGTCTTTCAAAAAACGTCCAGCTGCAACAGCAGCCGCTCCTGTAAAAGCCTGACGCCTCCCAAGTTTACGGTAAAATACACGCTCTCCCTCCGCCCGCGGGATGATGACACGCGTGACGATAGCCGTTCTAAAGTCTTCCTCACTGAGCCAAGCGCCAAGCGGCAGCCTGATTAGCTCCTTTTGATATACGATAAGCTCAGCACCAAGCACAAGCAGAAGCGGAATGAAATCACCGATTTTACTCGCTATGTTGCCGCCAATCGTGGCACGGCTGCGGATCCCCGGTGCAGCGACAGCGGAAGCAGCGTCACTGAAACAGCCAAGCGCTCTCTTGATCAAAGGGTTCTTTCTGCATTCATTCAGTGATGTGAGCGCCCCGATCGACACGTGGGTGTCACTGGCGCTGATCCCTCGCATCTCGTCAATCCCTTCAAGGCTGACAAGGTGCTGTTTCGGCAGAGTTCCTTTGTCCCACTGAAGCTGAAGCAGCGTGCTTCCCGATGCGGCACACACATCCGGAGCAAGCTTCTCTAAAAGCGAATAGGCCTCATCAAGCGCTGTCGGCCTCCATAATTGAATATTCATCCTTGCTTTTGTCACTTGGCCTTTCAAGACATCGCCCTCCTTACCATGTCATATTCCTCGGGTGTATCAATATCGTCCAACTCACCGCTATCCTTTGCCTCCAAAACAGCTCCTGCTCCAAGCTGTCCGCTTTTCAGGAGCCTGCGAGCCCCTTCATCTCCCGTTAACCCCTTTACATAAGGAAAACAAGCCGACGAGAAGTAGATTGGCGGGGTGAACGCCCCTAAAAACGATGACACGGCAAATGACTCAGGAGCCAGAGCCACAAGGGCATTGAGATGATCGACGGAAAGCTGAGGCTGGTCGGCTAACAAAATGACAACGCCGTCCGCCCCCATGCTTTCTGCTTTTCTCACCCCGCTGCTGACTGAATGCCCCTGACCCTTTTCTGCGTCTTGGCAAACGTGCAGGCTCCAGCGTTTTTGAAAAGGCGGAGCGTGATACGGCGCTCCTATCCACTCAAGGGAGGCATGTTCTGTCCGCTCGACGACCAGCACGTGATCAAGGCGGGACGACAGAGCAGTTTTCAAGGAAAGTGAGCCGATGTTTTCTCCTTTTAGCGGCAAAGCCAGCTTGTTTTGGCCCATTCTTCTGCTTTTGCCGGCAGCGAGAAACACGCCGATCAGATAGGGGCTTCTCATACAACCGCCACCCGTTTTCTTGTTTGAATAATTTCTGCAACTACACTTACCGCAATTTCCTCTGGACCTTCCGCACCGATTTTCAGCCCGACCGGACTGTAAAAGTGAGACGGAGGATGTTTTCCGTTCAGCAGCCGTTTCGTGCGGTTTGCCGAACCCAACAGTCCAATATAATGGAGGTTTTGAGAAAATAAGAAGTTGATGATCGTTTGATCGTGCTGATAATGATGGGTTGCCACAACAGCTGCATCATGCGGAAAAAATTGAAATTTGCTAAGCATTTGTTCCGGAAAAGCGGTAATCAGCTGATCCGCTTTTGGAAAAAGAGAGGATGTACAATAAGCGGGCCGCCAATCCGTCACGATAACAGAAAACCCTGTGTCAGCCGCCAAATTGGCCAGCGGTACAGTATCCGGACCCGCCCCAAACAGAATGAGGCGCGGCTTCGGTTCAATTCGCTGAATAAACATGTTAGTGGGTGGATCGAAATGCGGTAAATGAAGCGTTGAAAGAGTACGTTGAATATCTTGCAGAGGCGCGTCCGGCCAGTTGCCAAAATGCCCGTTCTCCGTCAGAAATAAATAATGGGAGGATCCAATCTTTGTAACGGAAGTGACAGCTTTGCCTGATTGAAGGCAGTCCCTCACTTTCTCATAGTGCCGCCTTTTTTCCTGAGTGATTCGCTCTGCATGAACATGAATAATGCCATTGCACCCGGCTCCCATGCCCCAAGAAAGATCGTCCTCCGACCGCATGTCGTAGGGAATCAGCGTTGGTGTGAGCTGATCGCCCAGCGCACTGATTCTTTGGAATACATCTTCTTCCACACACCCGCCGCTCAGCAAGCCAATCCGTCTGCCATTTTTCTTAAAGAGCATAGAGGCGCCTGCTTTTCGATACGCGGAGCCTTCCACTTGAACAATTGTCGCCAGTACAGCCTCCTCCTGGTCTTCCAGGAGCGCATCTAACATCGTGTGAAAATTCCCCAATGCCGCATCCTCCTCTCGAAAATTGCCGTGAGAAACAACTAGTTCAGCGTGATTTTATAGGTAACTTGTATAAAGAATAGACGATGGAAGAAAAAATGACTCATGATTTGTCAGAAAATGAAACACATAGAAAGAGGATTTGTAAAAAGAGTCAAACGAAGAAAATTAGATTGGAGAAAACACGAAATCATATCTAAAAAGCTTGCGGAGTTCCGCAAGCTTTTCTTTACACCGCTGCCTGGCGGCCAGCGTTTTCATACACATCCAGCGCTGCTTGGAGCGCTTTTCCTGCTTCGATTCCTGCGTTATGTCTGAGAAGCACAGCCTCTAACCCGGCAAGCACGAATAGCACGTTTTCTTTTCTGCAGCTGTACCCCATCGTGCCGATTCTCCAGATCTTCCCTGCGAGCGGGCCGAATGAGCTGGCGATTTCAATACCGAATTGTGCCAGCAGCATGCCACGGACAGACTCGCCGTCAATGCCGCCGGGAATTTCGACACAGGTGACAACAGGCATTTTGCAGCTATCATCTCCAAACAATCTTAGCCCCATTGCCTTTATCCCTGCTGCTAATGCGGCTTCATGGTGCCGATGCCGCTCAAAACGCGCCTCAAGGCCTTCTTCAAGCACCAGTCTGACTCCCTCACGTAAGGCGTACAGCATCGTCGTCGCTTCTGTATGATGATTGAGCCGTCTTTCGCTCCAATAATCCTCAAGCTGGCTCAAATCAAAGTAGTTGCTTGTGATTGGCCGATTTCCCGAAAGCGCTTCCCTGTCAGCTTGTGACGCAATCCCCCGCTCCACCTTTTTACGAGCTGCAATCACGTCCGCCACCCGCTCATTATATGTAATCGGCGCCATTCCTGAGGGCACAGACAAACACTTTTGCGTTCCGCCGATGGCAGCATCAATCTTCCATTCATCGACTTTAACCTCGCAGCCCCCAATCGTTGCGACTGCATCGACGATAAACAATGCATCCTCGGTGCGGCAGGCTTCGCCGATGGCTTTCAGCGGGTGAATCCGTCCTGTCGATGTTTCTCCATGCACCATTGCCACAATTTTCGGCTTCACTTTTTTTATCTCCCGTATGATGTCCTCCGGGTCAAAAACCGTTCCCCATTCGCACTCAAGCATATGAACATTTGCCCCATATCGCTCTGCGATTTCAGTCAGCAAATAACCGAAACGGCCGTAAATGGGAATGAGCACATCATCTTCCGGCTCTATCACACTAGCCAGCACTGCTTCAATTCCCGCCCGTGAAGTGCCGTCAATCGGGTATGCCCAGCGGTTTTTTGTTTGGAACAGCTCCCGAAGCATCTCCATCGTTTCATTCATAATACCTGTAAACGCCGGATCAAATTGGCCGACAACCGGGGTGCTCATTACTCTTAATACACGCGGATCAACCTCAACAGGCCCTGGCGTCATAATCGTTCTTAACGGGGTGCATAATTCTCTTCTGCCTGACACAGCCATTCCTCCTTTATCAGTAAGCCAGTTTGTATAATAAATCAGTCAGTGCGCGGACGCCGATCTCAAGCTGTCTGGCTGACGTATATTCCTTCGGTGAGTGGCTGACGCCGCCTCGGCTCGGCACAAACAGCATACAAGCAGGATAGCGCCTTCCGATCATTTGCGCGTCATGCCCTGCTCCGCTCACCATTTCCTCACAGCTGAAGCCGTTTTCTAATGCTGTTTCAAAAGCCGCAGCCTTCAGCCTTTCGTCCATCGGCACAGGCTCTATCCGCATATATTCATCAATCACGGCGCGAATTCCTTTTTGTAGGCAAATGCCGTTGATCAAAGCAACCATGTCTTGATGAAACTGCTCCAGCACATGCTGATGCTGATGGCGAATATCGATTGAAAACTGGACGCGGCCCGGTATGACATTGGCTACATTGGGCTCTGCCGTTATTTTTCCGCATGTCAGACGGAGCTCCTCCGGCAACTCCTCCGACCGCAGCAGCAGCTCATGAATGATACGGCTGCTGGCTGCGAGCGGGTCCTTGCGCCATTTCATGGAGGTGGTTCCCGCATGATTGCATTCCCCCTCCAGCGTGACGAGATATCGCCTCTGACCCGCAATGCTTGTCACAATCCCGAGATCCCGTCCTGACATTTCCAATGTCTGTCCCTGTTCAATATGGAGCTCAACAAAAGCGCTGATATCTGTCCGATATGCTGCCTGAAACACACCTTTGCCAAAACCGTTCTCATGCATCGCATGTTGCAGTGAGACTCCTGATTCGTCTCTTGGCTCTGCTCCATCCTGTAATGAAAAAACACCCGTCATATTCCCTGATCCCCAATAGGTCATTGGAAAACGGCTGCCCTCCTCCTCACATAAAGATACCGCTTCGAGTGTTTTTTTCGGCGCTCCATATGTCTCTTTGAGCCGCTTTATCGCAAGCATTGCCGCCAGAACACCATAGGCGCCGTCGTATTTTCCCCCATTGATGACAGTATCGATATGTGAACCGGTTACAATGACTTCATCCGGAGACTGGGTGCCCGAAAGCCTTCCAAACACATTGCCGACATCGTCGAATCTTGTTTCAAGCCCGAAAGAAGACATTTCCGTTTTCACAGCAAGCTGTGCGTCCATCCACTCTTTTGTGTATAAAAGCCTCGTTACGCCGCCATCCGCAGACGCACCGTATTGGGCGAGCCATTCAATATAATCTGTGATGCTGTTTTTTACTGAAAGCTTCTGCTTTTCCATGTACTCCCCCCTCTGGCCGCTATGGTGACTTCATTATAGAAGGAGGAACATGATAGTTCATTGACAGATTAACCAAAAAAACGTTTATTTTTTAGTCACAGTATCTATCCAGCAACCAGATTCACCCTACATGTCACAACTATTTTAGTGTAAAGGTCAAAAGAAAACACGGTAAGGAAGAGAGCCAGCAAGAGTGAAAGAGAGGGTCAAAATGCCTTTCATATGAACAAGCTCAGCTTGCCAGAGAGGCGATGTTTGCGGAACAGATGAAAACGGAAATGCCGGCAGCTCGCAAAAACAGGACCTAAAGATATGGGAACAGGAGATCTTTCCGCCTCCTCCAAAGGGACTAATTTACAATTTTAATGAAAAATATACAAAATGACACTTCAATCCTTTATTTCAATTTTAGATAATAGACATGATCTGATAAAAGGAGGGCAAGTGATGACAAAAAAAGCATGGTTTCTGCCGCTCGTCTGTGTATTACTGATTTCCGGATGGCTTGCGCCGGCAGCTTCAGCAAGCGCGCAAACCGCATTAAGCCTTAATGACCGATTGGCGTCTTCCCCTTCAGGAACGGGAAGCCTTCTCTCATTAGCCGCCCCAGCTGCACCCTATGCTGACACAGATACCTATTATGAAGGGGCTGAAGGTAAAACAGGAGACTCGCTAAAAAGCACCCTGCACCGTATTATCAGCGGACACACGATGCTGTCCTACAGCGAAGTGTGGAACGCGCTGAAAGAAACGGATGAAGATCCGAGAAATCCGAATAACGTCATCCTGCTCTATACGAATGAATCGCGGTCCAAAAACCTGAACGGCGGCAATGTCGGCGATTGGAACCGCGAGCATGTCTGGGCGAAATCCCATGGCGATTTTGGCACGAGCAAGGGACCTGGTACTGATATTCATCATTTGCGCCCGGCTGATGTTCAAGTTAACAGCGCCAGAGGAAATATGGATTTTGACAATGGCGGCACTGAATATGCGAAGGCACCCGGAAATTATTATGACGGCGATTCATGGGAGCCCCGCGATGATGTGAAAGGCGATGTTGCCCGCATGCTGTTTTACATGGCTGTCCGTTACGAGGGTGATGACGGCTATCCTGATCTTGAGCTTAATGATAAGACAGGCAACGGCTCAGCTCCTTATCATGGCAAACAATCTGTCCTGCTCGAATGGAATAAGCAGGATCCGGTTGACGACCGCGAGCGGAAAAGAAATGAAATCATTTATGAAAAATATCAGCACAACCGCAATCCATTTATCGACCACCCTGAATGGGCGGATGAGATTTGGCCGTAAGAAAAAGGTGCTCCTTTTTAGGAGCACTTTTTTCTAATACACAGCCTCTTCCGTTTCCGCATCGAAAAAGACGACGTGGTCCATTTTCACTGAGAGCTGGATTGAATCGCCTGCATCGATTCGCGTGTTTCCGTCCAGGCGGACCTTGAGCCGCTCGTCCCCAGCCATGACATGCACTATGAGCTCCGAGCCCAAATTTTCATTCACTTCCACCTTCGCTTGAAACACTGAATCAAACAACTGGTCATTTCCTGTCATTTGTGTGATGTGCTCCGGCCGTACACCGGCAATCATCTGTTCTCCGGCATATCCCTTTTCCTTCAGCCGCTTTGCTTTTTCTTCAGGAATATGAAGCCGGATCGAAGAATTTGTGAAAAACAGCTCGCCATGCTGCTGTTCTATGATGCCTTTCAAAAAGTTCATCCCAGGAGAGCCAATGAAGCCTGCGACAAACAAATTGGCCGGGTAATGATAAATGTCATGAGGTTTTGCCACTTGCTGAATTTCCCCTTCATTCATGACGACAATCCGATCTCCCATTGTCATTGCTTCGGTCTGGTCATGCGTGACATAAATGATCGTTGCCTCTAATCGCTGGTGCAGCTTGCTGATTTCTGTCCGCATCGTCACTCTTAGTTTTGCATCCAGATTAGAAAGCGGCTCGTCCATTAAAAAGACCTTCGGCTCCCTCACAATCGACCTGCCAAGCGCCACCCTTTGCCGCTGCCCGCCGGAGAGCGCCTTCGGTTTTCTCTTCAGCAAATGTTCAATTTCTAAAATTCTAGCTGCCGCATGAACCCGCTCGGCAATTTCCTGTTTCGCCATCTTTCTGAGCTTTAATCCAAACGCCATATTATCAAAAACCGTCATATGCGGATAAAGCGCATAGTTCTGGAATACCATCGCAATATCACGTTCTTTCGGCGGAAGATCATTGACCCGCTCCCCATCAATAAGAAGATTTCCTTCAGAAATGCTTTCTAATCCAGCCACCATCCGCAGCGTTGTTGATTTTCCGCATCCTGACGGCCCCACCAGCACCAAAAGCTCCTTATCCTTTACATCTAAATCAAAGTCCTTCACGGTTAATTGTGAGTGATATGATTTTTTGACGTGTTCAAATGTTAATGAAGCCATCAGAAAAGTCCCCCTATCTTTTGACCCGTTATTTCGTCACTGGAAACAACTTGGTCTTTCTGTTATTTTTAGAGTAATCGATTCCCATTTTTGCTATATTTCTAAAATAAAAAATGTAAATTTGTATTATAACGTCATAATACATTATAATATAAATAATAGGTTAAAAGGAGGCTACCCTTTGTTAAACAACGGAAGTTCTACACCTTTATACATTCAGCTAAAACAAATCATCACTGATGACATCAAAAAGGGCGTGTATTCCCCAACCGCCAAGCTGCCTACCGAAAACGAGCTTTGCACCAAGTATAACGTCAGCCGCATCACCGTCAGGAAAGCCATTCTCGATTTAGTCGAAGAAGGCTATCTGATCAGGCAGCAGGGAAAGGGAACGTTCGTTAAAAGCCCTAAATTAAAACGAGAGCTGATCGCTGTAAACGGCTACTCGGAATTTATGGAATCAACCGGCAAAAAACCGAAGCATCATGTGCTGTCCCATGACATCATTCCAGCGTCAAAACCCATCGCAGAAAAGCTTCAAATCCATCCCGAGAGCCCTGTCGTTGAATTAAAACGGATTTTATATAATGATGATCAGCCTCTCACCTTTGAAGTGACGCATTATCCGCTTGATTTGTTTCCCGGCATTGATACCTTTATTGCTGACGGCGTCTCCATGCATGATATTTTGAAACAGCAATACAAAGTTGTACCCACGCACAATACGAAGCTATTAAACGTTGTATATGCCCAACAGGAGGAAAGCAAATACCTGGATTGTGATATCGGGGATGCGCTGTTTGAAATTGATAAAACGGCTTTTACATCAAACGACCAGCCAATCTATTGCTCATTGTTTTTGATGCACACAAACCGTGTCACTTTTACCATCAACAGCCCCTACACATAACAGGCATAAAAAACGAGACACTGCTTATAGTATTCTCGTTTTTTCACTGCTTCCCCCGTCCTCCAAGCGATAAGGATAGCCATAGCCGAAAGCTCCGTACACACCGCAAGTTTTCGCAGCCGTTTCAGCAGCCTGGCGCAAAGCATACGTTATATCCTGCTTCACGCAAAAGGCAGTCAAAAAGCCTGCTATAAAAGAATCTCCCGCTCCAAGTGTATCTATTATATCAGCTTCCACAATCGGCTGATGATAGACTCGATCACCCGCAGACAGGATTGCTCCTTGGCCCCCTCGGGTCATACAAACCATTTTGGCTCCGTACCCATGAGCTGTTTTGGCAAGCTCACCGCATTCCGACTCACTCAAATCGCTTCCTGAAAAAAACGCATACGTCACATAAGGACAGACCCTCCTCAAATAATCATCCTCCCGATTGGTTGAAAAATCAAATGAGACAGGGACCAGCCCGCACAGCTGCGGAAGATCGTTCTCAAGCCTGCTGTACACGCTCGTATGCAGCAGATCATGCCCGCTGATAAAAGATACATCTTTCTCCTGAAACGCGAGGCGAAGCCGGGACTGAATGCCGCCTTTATTTGACCTGACAAAAATGCGGTCCCCCTGTTCATCAAGGGTGACAATCGCCATCCCGTTTTCTCCGTGCGCCTGGCGGATATAATCTGCATTGACCTGCTCCAGCTTGAGAACGTTCAACAGATGCGCCGCGGCTTCGTCATTGCCGACGATTCCGATATAGGAAGACTCATGCCCGAGCCGCTTGGCAAGCACAGCAACGTTTAAGGCATTTCCTCCCGGGTAGAATGTTTCTTGATCCTGGTAATAATCTACAACATTATCTCCAACCGCAATCAATTTCATAGCGCTTCCTCCTTTATCCTTTTACACTGCCGCTTGCAATCCCGCGGACAAAATATTTCTGCATCAATAAAAATAGAATAATAATCGGCGCGGCTGAAATCGTTAACCCCGCCAGCAGGACGCCCCAGTCTGTCTGCAGCGCGTCTCTGAACTGCATCAGCCCAGCTGGAATGGTCCGCAAATTCTCATCATCTATGAAAATAATCGCAAACATAAACTCATTCCATGTATGGTAAGCCGTCAAAATGCCGGATGTCACCAAAATTGGCACGCTCATTGGTAAGAAAATTCTGAAAAATACTCCAAAACTTGTACACCCATCCAAATAGGCCGCCTCCTCCAATTCTTTTGAAATAGAAAGAAAATAAGAGCGGATCAAAATGATGGTGAACGGGATCCGATAAGCCGCATACGGCAGGATTAACGCCCAATACGTATTGTACAGGCCCAGCGACTGAATAATAGAATAAAGCGGCACAAGACTGACCTGCGGCGTCAGCATCAATCCGCCAAGACATAGCACCAAAAAGAATCCTTTTCCTTTAAACTCAAACCGGGAAAGGCCATACGCTGCCCATGCACTGATAAAGACAGTGATCACACACGTCAGCGCCGTAACGATGACACTGTTCATAAAATAAGAAGAAATCCCCTGATTCCAGGCGGAAACAAAATTTTCCGGATGCCACGAAGACGGCAGCGACCAGCTGTGCTCAAAAATATCGTCAGAGTTTTTAAAGGCGCTCATCACCATCCAGAGAAGCGGATAGGCAATCGCAATCAGATAAAGAAACAGAAAAACCCACACAGACGTTTCTCCGATATACCATTTTCGTCTAGGCTTATCTTTAACCTCAATGTGCTGGTCAGGCACCGGCTCCAATCTGAACGAATCTGTCTTCTTCTGAGGCAGCATCAGTTACTCCTCCTTTCCGGTTTTAAAGAACTTCATTTGCATGAGCGATAATGCAAGCGTAATGATTAACACGACAGTGGCAATCGCTGAGGCGTAGCCCATCATATCCTTTGTAAAGGCGCTTTTATATAAAAACGTGCTCAAGACTTCTGACGCGTTTCCCGGCCCGCCGCCTGTCAAAATGTACGGCTCATTAAAGACCGTAAAGGCCCCGGTCAGCGTCATGACCACCGCAACAAAAGACATCTCTTTCGTCTGGGGAACAGTAATATGAAAAAACTGCTGAATTTTACCCGCGCCGTCAAGCCGGGCCGCTTCATACAGTTCATCCGGTATTTTTTGAATCGACACAATGTACAGCATCGCAATATAACCGACAGATTGCCACTGGGACACAAAAATGACAGAAAGCATAGCTGTGCTGTCATCCCCGAGCCAGGCCCTCGTCAGCTGATCAAGACCGATGGCCTGAAGCAGCTGATTCAAAAGCCCTGTCTCCGGATTGTAAATAAAATCAAACAAAAGCGCGATCACAGTCATTGAGATGACAACCGGCAAAAAGAAAACGGTACGAAAAAACGGCGACCATTTTCTGACCAGCTTATCCTCAAGCACCGCCGCCAAAATCAAACCGCCAAATACCTGGCATACAATTGAGATCACTGCATAAAGCACATTATTGGTAAGTGCCTGATAGAAGACAGGATCATGAAATAATTCAACATAGTTTTTTAAGCCGATAAACGTTTTTTCCGGAGTAAATGAGCTCCACTGAAACAGGCTGAGGAATACATTCTCAAAAATCGGGATATAAACGAAAAGTAAAAAAACGAGAGCGGGCACCAAAAACAAATAGGGGATTATTTTATTCTGATTGACCAAGGGTATCTCATCTCCTTTATAAAAAGAAAAGGTGCGAAGCTTCACCTTTTCTTTGATTTATTCAGCTGACGCCCTCACCTGCTTTGCTGCCTTTTGAACGGCTTTCATCACCTGCTGCGGTGTCATGTCGCCGCCAAGCATTTGCTGGACGCCTGTTAGGTACGCATCTGCGACTTCAACATCGACATCCATATCAAACCATGGAACCATTGATTTGGCATCAACAATATGCTGAACGGCTTCACGCTGAATGGCTGTTGCATTTTCTTCAGTAGCCGTACCTTGCACTGCACTGTATTTCCCGACATCTTTCACGAGCTTTTCGCCCATTTTTTTCGACGTCAAGAACTGCAAAAATTCCATCGCTTCCTTCGGATGTTTTGTTCTTGAGGAAATCATGAATCCTTCCGGCGCTCCCGTTAACGCTTCTGAAGATCCTTTCTGCCCGCTGATTTTAGGAAATGGGAACATCCCGAGATTAACCGGTTCAACCAGCTTGATTTCCGCTGTTTCCGCATATATCATCGCCGACTTTCCGCTCTTAAATTGCTGTCTCACATATTCGTGGTCGACGGAGTTTACATGTTTATTAAAGTAAGGCATCAGCTCCTGAAGCTTTTCAAGTGCTTTTACATAGCCTTCATCAGTAAATTCACCCGTTTTGGCGTTATAGTCCTTGTCTCGCGTTTTTTCATCGACCATCCGCTGATTAAGCGTGCCGATATAGTGCGAGATTGTCCAAGTCGCCTTTGTTCCGAAGCTGATCGGTGTGTAGCCATGTTCTTTCAGCTTTTTTGACACATCGATTAATTCATCCCACGTCTTCGGGGGATCAAGATTCAGCTTTTGGAAAATGTCTTTATTATAGAAGAATGATTTAGCGTCCATTTGCCACGGCACGCCATATTGCTTGTTTTCATAAGTAAATGGTGTAATTTGCGATTGAACGAGCTGTGATGACCAATCGGTGTCATTTTTGTAGTAGGACGAGAGATCAAGTGCTTTATTGCCTCTGATAAATTTAAAAGCAAACTCATCGCTCCAAGAGAAGTAAATGTCAGGAGGGCTGGTGGTTCCCAGCATGACCTTAATTTTATCTTTATAGGAGTCATTTAAAACGGCTTCAATTTGAATGTCGATATCCGGATGTTCTTTTTCAAATTCCTTAACAACCTCTTCAAAATAACTTTTTTCCGGCTCCTTTGGCCATCTGTGGAAAAATTTCAATGTCACCTTTCCGTCCGCTGAACTGCTTTGGCTCGAACAGCCTGCGATGGTGAGCATACTGACAGCTGCAATGATCAAGAACAACAACATTTTCTTCAAAGGGTTGGCCTCCTCTGGACATTAGACTATAATGTTATATAACATTATAGTCTAATGCATAATGGTTCTTCATTTTCAGATCAATACTCAACTTTCCACATGTATCTTCTATGAGATAATGGATGATTTCTCGCCTCTGCCAGCTCGTCTGCATAGCTTCTCAGCACACGATTGAGAACGAGCGGAGCAAGATAGCCTTTAACTGAATCGTCAATTGCAGTGAAGTCGTAAGATGCAGCATCAAGCACAGTGAGCTTTTTGCCATACTTTTTCGAGAAGGTAAGCGCCCGCTCTTCAAGAGGTCTTGTTTCATCTAAACCGAGCAGGATGATAAACGGCACGGATTCATCAATAATTTCAAACGGTCCGTGAAAATATTCTCCGGCATGAATGGCGTGGGAATGAATCCATTGCATTTCCATGAGAATGCAGATGCTGTAGGAGTAAGCGACACCGTAGTTTGCACCGCTTGCCATGGTATAAATAATGCTTTCTTTTTCATGGGCTTTTGCAAATTGCTTGGCGTTGTCAGCTTCCTGCTTAAGGGCTTTTTCATATACAGCCTGCAATTGATCTAAGCCTTCAATTGCTTGTTGGAATTTCGTATTGTTTTCTAATACTTGCAGGGTTCCAAAAACGATTTGATACAAAACGCCATAGTTTGTATTGATCGCAAGCGCCTCATCACCCCAATCGTACTGGGCAACATATTGCGCTTCCTGCGCTAAAGGAGACTCCGGTTTAAACGTCATCGCAATCGTAAGTGCGCCCTTGCCCCTTGCAAACGCAGCAGCTTTGACTGTCTCCGGGGTATTTCCCGAATGCGAGCACAAAATAACAAGAGACTTTTCACCAAGCTGAACAGGATTGCGCTGAATAAATTCGTTGGCGCTGTAGAGGTCGGAGTTTATTGATTTTGACTCTCTGTCAAACACATACTTACTCGGATACATAATGGCAGAAGACCCTCCGCATGCGACAAAGAATACATGATCAATGGTTTTCCCTTTCAAATCCTGCAAGAAAGCTTGAACCTCACGATTTACTTTTGCTGTGGCCTGACTCAAATCCTTCACTCCCCGTTTTTATTATATAACGTTATATAACATTATATATTGTTATATTAAAGTCCGCGGGTAGGATTGTCAATATTATTTTCTGAAATTTCTCAATAATTTATTCGAAAGATAGACAAAGGGTCTATAAGCGAAAAAATGCCCAAATCAAAAGCCAGAACTTGACTTAAGCTCTGGCTTCGCTGTTCAATCCGCAGACTGACGTCTTATTTAAAAAATACCTTGTCTATATTGTACTTCGAGTGCTGTGTATTGATGATATATGTTTCGTAAATCTCTCTTTCCATTGGATCATCAACTACACATACCTCAATTTTATAAACTTCATCTCTGTGATGTTTGATTGGTGAAACAGTGTCTTCGAAATGCTTCTTAATTCTCTGTCTTAACTTTCTGGCTTTCCCGACAAACAGCAGCTCGTCATGAATGTTGTAAAACATAAAAATGCCGCCTTTGTCCCTTGGGATCTGGTGAAAGTCGATGAATCCGTGAATCGGTTTTATCTTCGGCTCATTATCATTAGCTGACTGCTGTCGTTCAGTGATGGTGACATTCGGTGCGGGTATATCAATTTTTATCAAAATCAGTTCACGTCCTCTTTTTCATTAAAGATAAATGCTAACACATACAGAAAAGAAAAGCTAGAACAGCTTTATTATATTTGTTTGTTATGCTCTTACTTATTATGCAAGTGCTCCGGCTGGATGATAAGGACTAAGGTCTAATTCTGTCTGCTTTCCAAGAACTAGCTTTGCGAGCTCTGCACCCAAGAACGGCCCCATCGTCAGTCCAGAAGCACCCAAACCGTTTGCAGCATATAAGCCTTGAACATTCGGCACGGCCCCTACGACCGGCAGAAATCCCGGTGTAAACGGCCTGAAGCCCACTCTTGTTTCAACAGCAGCCGCATCAGCAAGACCCGGTGCAACGGTTAACGCTTTGCTCAATACTTCGTGCTGGCCTCCGGCTGTCACACGAAGATCATCAAGACCGGCATCGTTTTCGTGTGTGGCGCCGGCTACAATTCTGCCGTTATCAAACGACAGAATGTACTGATCACTCGGCGGCATTACAACCGGCCACGATCCTGTATCTGCATCTGTCATTTCAAAATGCATAATCTGCGCTTTTTGAAATGACACTTGAAAATGAATGCCGAGAGGCTTCAATATCTCATTGGCCCATGCTCCCGCCGTCACAATGACCGCGTCAGCCGCAAACTGCTTTGTATCTGTTTGCACGCCGGTGACTGTTCCGTTTTCAAAAAGCAAAGACGCATTTCCTTTGATGACCGTTGCGCCGCGTTTCTCTGCAGCGCTTAAAAGCGACCGGCACAGCGCTCTTCCGTTCACACGGGCGGCACCGCTGATATGAACCGATTCATAGCCGTCAGCTAAAATCGGAAACAGCTTTTTCGTTTCACTTACAGACAAGCGGGTAATGTCGCCGATTTCCGGCGCATCCTCCCGTCTCTTATACGCCCTTTCCTCCATTTTATCGAGTTTAGACGCGTCAGTATGAATGCTGATGGCACCGACACGTTTGTATCCTGTATCCGATTCACCGTCTTTTTCCAATTGATGGATTAAATCCTTATAGTACCGCGCTCCCCCCTTAGCAAGCTGGTACCAATCCTGATTACGGCGTTGCGAGAGCCATGGACAGACGATCCCCGCCGCCGCATCAGTCGCTTGTCCCGGCTCTTTCCGATCAATGACAGTAACGCGAGCGCCTGATTTTGCGAGATGATAAGCCGTCGACGCGCCCAGAATCCCTGCGCCGACGATGATGTACGATTTCATATGCAAACACCTTTTCTATTATAATGTCTATTCATTTTACCAAATAGAATGCTTTCCTTCGACCTTTTGCCCTAATGTGGAAAAACCGCGAAGTTCGTCCAATCTCTTTACTCTCCTATCGAATATCCTGTCACTATCAATAGAGAAAGGATGATTCCATGAGCGAAAATCGTCATGAAAATGAAGAAAACAGACGCGATGCGGCAGTCGCAAAAGTCCAAAACAGCGGTAATGCAAAAGTCGTGGTCAACGTGAATACAGATCAGGATCAGGCACAGGCGCAGTCACAAGACGGAGAAGACTAATGAACGAAAACATCATTCCTCTCAACAGACATACTCAAGAGATACCCACTACTGAATCTGTTATCAAAAACAGCGGCAACTCAGAGGTCCATATCGACATTCACATTGATACAATGCCAATTGCTTTTGCTATATTATGCTCTGCATTAGCCGCAAAGCAGATGACAAAAGAGGAATTCGATATGGCTTATACTCAATTGCGAGAGATGAACAGAGAAAATAACAGCAGATCATCTGTAAAGCAAATTATCAATCAAGAGACAGAAGAAGAGTAAAAAACCGCGGCCCCTCGGCCAGCGGTTTTTCTTCTGCATACAAAAAGGACGCGACTGAATCGGTTACTTCTGTACAATTTGAATAAGGTTACCGCATGTATCATCGAAGACAGCAATTGTGACTTCGCCCATTTTTGTCGGTTCCATCGTAAACGTCACGCCTTTTTCCTTTAATCGGTTGTACTCTTTTTGAATATCTGCAACGCCAAACATTGTGGCCGGGAAGCCTTCGGAGAATATCTTCTTTTGATACTCCTTGGCGGCAGGATGTTCATTCGGTTCGAGTAAAAGCTCGGTTCCGTCTTGATCATCTGGAGAAACAAGCGTTATCCACCTGAATTTCCCCATGGGAACATCCTCCTTTTTTACAAACCCCAGTTTTTCTGTATAGAACTTCAGTGCCTTGTCTTGATCTTGCACGAATATACTAGTCACAATGATTTTCATATTGTTGTTTCCTCCTTTGATATTTATGGTGTATGGTACTGTGCAAACAATCCGGCTTCAAGCAAAACAAACCAACATTTGTAAGAAACTCAGTACTGGTTTTATAAAATTACTCTATCCATCCTTTCAGCAAATTTTTAAGCGGTTCGTTGTTGAATATAAGTACTCGATATTTTCCCTTTCGTTTTGATGTTACGAGTCCTGCATCCTCCAGTACAGAAAGGTGTTTAGCTATCGCCTGTCGCGTAATAGAAAGGTCGTACTTTGTAATAAGACGTATCGTAAGTTCATACAACGTCAGCTCGTTGCGTTCAGATAATTCGTCTAATATAAGCCGCCGAGTCGAATCGCCGAGTGCTTTGAATATAGCGTCTTTGTTCCAATTCATATATTGAGTATAAGCAACTCATTGGTTGCATGTCAAGTATAAGCAACTGTATGGTTGCGTGATATAGAAACTGAACCTATCCGGCGCAGGTCTGAAATATTCTAATCGATAAGGAATTAAAACCATTAAAATAACAGTGGATATGTCTCTGAAAAATAAAAGAAGACGAACTTCAAAAGTTCGTCTTCTACAATCAAATTCGGCACGCCGGCCATTTTAAAAACTATCTCTAAACCCCTTGATAAACAAAGGAGTTTTCATCATTAACCGATAGAACCTTCCATTTCGAACTTAATCAAACGGTTCATTTCTACTGCGTATTCCATTGGAAGCTCTTTTGTGAATGGCTCGATAAAGCCCATTACGATCATTTCAGTTGCTTCTTCTTCAGAAATACCGCGGCTCATCAAGTAGAAGAGCTGCTCTTCAGATACTTTAGACACTTTCGCTTCGTGCTCCAATGAAATGTTATCATTTAAGATTTCATTGTAAGGAATTGTGTCTGAAGTTGATTTGTTATCCATAATGAGCGTATCGCACTCGATGTTAGAGCGAGCGCCTTCCGCTTTGCGTCCGAAGTGGACGATTCCGCGGTACGTTACTTTTCCGCCCTGTTTTGAAATCGATTTTGATACGATTGTAGATGATGTGTTTGGTGCAAGGTGAATCATTTTCGCACCTGCATCCTGATGCTGGCCTTTACCCGCAAGAGCGATAGAAAGCGTCATACCGCGCGCGCCTTCGCCTTTTAGGATACAAGCCGGATATTTCATTGTCAGCTTAGAACCGATGTTGCCGTCGATCCATTCCATTGTTGCGTTTTCTTCACAGACTGTACGCTTTGTTACAAGGTTGTAAACGTTGTTCGCCCAGTTTTGGATCGTTGTATAACGGCAGTAGCCGCCTTTTTTCACGATGATCTCAACGACCGCACTGTGAAGTGAGTTTGTTGTGTAAACAGGCGCAGTACAGCCTTCAACATAATGAACGCTTGCTTCTTCGTCAACAATGATCAGTGTACGTTCGAACTGACCCATGTTCTCAGAGTTGATACGGAAGTAAGCTTGAAGCGGTGTTTCAACCTTCACGCCTTTAGGCACGTAGATGAAAGATCCGCCCGACCAAACAGCTGAGTTAAGCGCCGCAAACTTGTTATCAGTCGGCGGGATTACTTTTGCCCAGTGCTCACGGAAAATATCTTCATTCTCTTTCAGCGCGCTGTCAGTGTCTTTAAAGACAATACCTTGCGCTTCAAGATCTTCTTTCATGTTGTGGTATACAACCTCAGATTCGTACTGAGCAGAAACACCCGCAAGGTATTTTTGTTCAGCTTCAGGAATACCGAGCTTGTCGAATGTTTGTTTAATTTCTTCAGGAACTTCATCCCAAGAACGCTCTGAACGCTCAGACGGTTTTACGTAGTACGTAATTTCGTCAAAGTTCAGTGAGTTTAAATCTCCGCCCCATTGAGGCATCGGCATGTTGTAGAAATGCTCAAGTGATTTCAAGCGGAAGTCAAGCATCCATTGAGGCTCTTCTTTCATGCGAGAAATTTCTTCTACGATTTCTTTTGTCAATCCGCGCTCTGAACGGAAAATGGAAACGTCCTTGTCGTGAAAACCATACTTGTATTCACCAATATCAGGCATTTTTTTAGCCATCCATTTTCACTCCAATCCTTTTAATTGCCGCCTTCTTCTTTCGCGACTCCTTTTTCAAGTGCTTTCCATGAGAGGGTTGCACATTTGATACGGGCCGGGAATTTTGAAACGCCTTGAAGGGCTTCAATATCCCCAAGATCTATAGAATCATCATACTCTTTCCCTTGCATCATATCCGAGAAAATCTTAGACATGGAAAGGGCAGTTTCAATATCTTTCCCTTTAATCGCCTGAGTCATCATCGAAGCGGATGCCATTGAAATGGAACAGCCTTCCCCTTCAAACTTCGCATCTTCCACGATGTCTCCGTCAAGCTTCATTGTCAGTCTGATGCGGTCGCCGCATGTCGGATTGTTCATATCCACGACGATGCTGTCATTCAAAACCCCTTTATTTCGCGGGTTTTTGTAATGATCCATAATCACCTGTCTGTACAATGTATCTAAGTTTGCATTAAAAGACATTTGTAAAATACTCCTTTGTCTTTTGAAGAGCTTCCACAAGCTTATCAATCTCTTCCTCTGTATTATACAGATAAAAGCTTGCTCTTGCAGTAGCAGTTACATCCAGCCATTTCATCAGCGGCTGCGCGCAATGGTGGCCGGCTCTGACTGCAATTCCCTCCGCATCAAGCACAGTCGCCACATCGTGCGGATGAACATCATCAAGGTTGAATGTGACAAGCCCGGCACGCTCTTCCGGTCCGTAAACCGTTACGCCGTCAAGCTGGCGGAAGCGTTCAAGCGCATAAGCTGCAAGCTTGTGCTCATGGCGGGAAATCTCATCAAGACCGATTTCTTCGAGAAAATCAATGGCGGCACCGAGGCCGATTGCTCCTGCAATAATCGGCGTACCCGCTTCGAATTTCCACGGAAGCTCTTTCCAAGTTGATTCATAAAGCCCGACAAAGTCGATCATTTCACCACCGAATTCGGCAGGCTCCATGTTTTCCAGCAGGGCTTTCTTTCCGTACAGCACACCAACACCGGTAGGTCCGCACATTTTATGGGAAGAAAGCGCAAAGAAGTCGCAATCGAGATCCTGCACGTCAATTTTCATGTGAGGCGTGCTTTGTGCTCCGTCCACCACAATGACAGCCCCATTGTCATGAGCGATTTTAGCCATTTCTTTAATCGGGTTGACCGTGCCGAGGACATTAGATACATGAGACACCGCAACAATTTTTGTGTTGCTTGTGACCGTTTCTCTGACGTCTTCTAAAGAAATCGTTCCGTCTTCCTGCAGCGGAATATATTTTAATGTGGCGCCAGTTGCTTTTACAGCCTGCTGCCACGGAATGATATTCGCATGATGCTCCATGTAGGTGATGACCACTTCATCACCAGGTTCCAGGTTGGCGCGTGCATAGCTTAACGCCACCATATTCAGTGATGTGGTCGTGCCTTTTGTGAAAATAATCTCAGCCATTGACTTCGCGTTAATAAACTTGCGGACTTTTTCACGCGCTCCTTCATAACCATCTGTCGCTCTGGTTCCAAGTGTATGGACGCCCCGGTGAACATTGGAATTGTATTGGTTATAATACTTATCCAGTGTTTCAATGACAGCACGCGGCTTCTGGGAAGTCGCCGCGCTGTCGAGATAAACGAGATCATGTCCGTTCACTTGCTGATGAAGGATCGGGAACTGTTCACGAATATCTGTGATATTCATTACTTCACTTTCCTTTCGATAACAGAAACTAATTGTTTCTTAACGCCTTCAATCGGAAGTTCATTTACTACCGGTGCAAGGAATCCGTAAATGACTAAGCGTTCTGCTTCTTCTTTCGGAATTCCGCGGCTCATCAGGTAGTAAAGCTGAATAGGGTCCACACGGCCGACAGATGCCGCATGTCCTGCAGTTACATCGTCTTCGTCAATTAAAAGAATAGGGTTTGCGTCTCCGCGTGCTTTTTCGCTAAGCATCAGCACGCGTGATTCTTGCTCCGCATTCGCTTTAGAAGCGCCATGTTCGATTTTGCCGATTCCGTTAAAGATAGAAGAAGCGGAATCCTTCATCACACCGTGCTTCAAGATATAGCCTTCAGAAGCTTTACCGAAATGGATGATTTGTGTTGTGAAGTTTTCTGTTTGCTCTCCTCTTCCGACAACAACCGTTTTCGTATCGCCGTATGTGCCGTCACCGTAAAGGTTTGTTGTATTTTCGGAAATCGTGTCGCCGTCGTTCATCAGGCCAAGGGCCCACTCGATTTTGCTGTCGCGTCCGCGCGCAGCACCGCGGCGGTTCACATAAGTTGTCACACCGCTTGACAGATTATCCACCGCACCGTATGTCACGCTGGCATTATCACCTGTGATGACCTCACTGATAATATTGAAGACAGCGTCTTTCGGGTTTACAGTGCTGATGTAGTTTTCTACATATGTTACAGAGCTGTGGTCTTCAGCCACAATCAGCACGTGGTTGAATAGAGCTGTATCATTGCTTTCGTGGACATAAACAGCCTGAACCGGCGTCTCCACCTGAACATTTTTCGGAACATAAAGGAATGCTCCTCCGTTAACAAGAGCCGCGTGAAGTGCAGTTAACTTATGTTCGTCAACTTTCACGCCGTCCTTCATAAAGTATTTCTCCACCAAGTCGCTGTGCTCACGTGCAGCAGTCAGAATATCAGTAAAGATGACGCCTTTGTCTTTCAATTCTTGAGAAAGAGAAAGATATGCCGGCGTCTGGTCACGCTGTACGTATAATGTTTTATCTTCGTTTTCAACGTCGATCAGCGCTTTTACTTCATCAGTCAAATCTTCTAATGAAGAAAGCGGTTCGTTATCCACTGTATGCTTCGCGAAATTCGTGAAGTTCCAGTTTGTGATTTTTGTTTTGTCAGGTTTCGGCATCGGCAGATCCTCAGCTTGTTCAAGAGCCTGTAAGCGCAGGTTCTTCAGCCAGGCAGGTTCTTGGTGCTTTTCGGAAAAGCTTTTGAGATACTCCTGATCTACGGATAGTTTTGTACCTAGTGTCATATTAATCCCCCTAACGCTTACGCTTCTTGGCCAACAGTTTCGTCTTCAATGCCAAGTTCTTGTTTGATCCAGTCATAACCTTCTGCTTCAAGACGCTGTGCAAGCTCTGCACCGCCGGATTTTACAACGCGGCCTTGCATCATAACGTGAACAACATCCGGAGTGATGTAGTTTAACAGGCGCTGATAGTGAGTGATCATCAGGCAGCCGAAGCTTTCGCTGCGCATTTTGTTGATCCCTTTTGATACAACTTTCAAAGCGTCAATATCAAGACCTGAGTCGATTTCATCAAGGATGGCGATTTTCGGTTCAATCATCATTAATTGAAGGATTTCGTTGCGTTTTTTCTCCCCGCCTGAGAAGCCTTCGTTAAGATAGCGCTGAGCCATTTCAGGGTCCATTTCAAGGAACTCCATGTTTTCGTCCATTTTGCGGATGAATTTCATGAGAGAAATTTCATCGCCTTCTTCTCTGCGCGCGTTGATTGCTGAGCGAAGGAAGTCGGCATTTGTCACACCGCTGATTTCACTTGGGTACTGCATCGCAAGGAATAAGCCTGCCTGCGCACGCTCGTCCACTTCCATCTCCAGTACATCTTTGCCGTCAAGCGTGATGCTGCCTTTTGTTACTTCATATTTAGGATGCCCCATAATAGCAGCTGATAAAGTGGATTTACCAGTTCCGTTCGGGCCCATTACTGCGTGGAATTCTCCACCTTTTATTTCAAGGTTTACACCCTTTAAGATCTCTTTCCCTTCGATTTCAACGTGAAGATCTTTGATCGTTAATGTTGAAGCAGCCATATCTATACCTCCAAAAATATATAATCATTATTCTCATTTTATTCTCATTCTAATTTTATAACAAATGAAAAGTAAATACAACTTTTTATCGTGCCTTGCACATTCCTCAAGTTTAACAAAGATCAGCACTTTATTAAAGCGATTGAAAAAGAAAAAGAGTGGATTCCCACCCTTTTTTAAAAGATTGATTTTCTCAATAAGCTCCCGCAGAAATCCGCTTGCTTTTTTCATAATCAAGCTCTCTCTGCCGCTCTACCTTCATTCTTGTTTCCAGCCGGCGTCCATATTCCTCGTATCCAATTCCGTGTGACAGCTGCATCGCTTTTTCCATTTCTGACGTATAATCGAGGTTCAGTCTGTCCTGGCTGCTGCAAATAATGAATCAATCCCTTCATATATTTGCTTTTTATTGTACCAGTGCTGCGTTGGATGCCGCAAAAACGATTTGGCGTGAAATAGCGGCAGATGAGACGAAAGCATCCTTTCAGAACAAATGAGAATGGTTTTTCGGAATATTCCTTCTCTTAATGCGTGGTGTTTCCGAATTCCTCAATGCACTGTTGAACAACTGTCACGCCTTGGCTGAAAGCTGCGCCGCCTCCAAATGCCGCTGCCACACTGACGGCTTCGAGAATGTTTTCTTCTGTCGCTCCCTGATCGAGACAGCCTTTTGTATGATAGATCATGCAATATTCGTCCTGAGCATTGATGGCAATTCCGAGGGCGATCAGCTGTTTTTCTCTTTCAGTCAGAGAATTCCCGGCAAAGCACTGTTCAGTAAATTCGTTAAATTTCCTTCCCATCAGCGGCATCTTTTGTTCAAATGTACCTAAACCATGTTTATATTGTTTTAACGCGTCCTGCATGCTTCCTCTGTCTTGATTCAAAGAAAATCCCTCCATCTGTTTAACATTCCTTTTTATTATGAACAGCTTTTAGGAAAATACGCGAAAAAAACCCCGGATTTCTCATCCGGGGTTTCAGCCTTATTCAGATACAGGAAGCACAGCTCCGTCGTATTTTTTCTCGATGAAGTCTTTGATCTTTTTAGAGTGAAGAACTTCCATCAGCGCTTTGATTTTTGCAGAATCTTCTTCGCCTTTTCTTACTGCGATGATGTTAGCGTATGGGTTGTTTTTCGTTGATTCTACTTCAATTGCATCTTTTTTAGGATTTAATTTATTTTGGATCGCATAGTTTACATTGATGAAGGCCGCGTCTCCTTCTTTGTTTTCATATGCTTTTGCCGTTAATTCAGGCGCCACTTTTTTGAATTCAAGGTTTTTCGGGTTTTTCTTAATGTCTTTCAGTGTTGCGTCAATTGTTTCTACCTTAGAATCAAGAGTGATTAATCCAGCGTTTTCAAGCATTGCAAGCATACGTCCTTGTTCAGCAACGTTGTTTGTCAGAATGATTGTCGCACCGTCTGGAAGGTCTTTCAGTGATTTGTATGTTTTAGAGTAAATACCGAATGGCTCTAAGTGAACAGCGCCGGCATTCACAAGTTTGTAATCTGTGTTTTCTTTCATTTCTTGCTCAAGGTAAGGAATGTGCTGGAAGTAGTTCGCGTCCACTTCTTTATCAGCTAAAGCTTTATTGTACATTTTGTAATCACTAAGCACTTTCACTTTCAGCGTATAGCCTTTTTCTTTCAGCAATGGTTCAGCTTCTTTTAAAATTTCCGCATGCGGTGTTTTTGTTGCCGCAACGACAATTTCTTTCTTGCCAGATTCAGCGCCGTTATTCGAACCGCAGGCAGCCATGACTCCTGCAAATACAAGCAGTAATGCACCCAAAAATAGCTTTTTCAATGTAAATCCTCCCTTATCGTTTGTCTATAATATTTGTTATTAGATCACCGATGATTTGAATAATAAACACGATGATTAAAATAAACACAGTAGCAACGAAGGTAACATCAGCGTTATTAGACTGATATCCTTCTACGTACGCAAGGTTTCCAAGGCCTCCTGAACCAATGGCTCCGGCAATTGCCGTTGAGCCGATCAAAGCGATGGCAGTAACCGTAATGCCAGAAATAAGAGCAGGCATTGATTCCGGAATCAGCACTTTGAAAATAATCGTAGACGTTTTCGCGCCCATTGATTTAGCGGCTTCAATCACACCTTTATCCACCTCACGCAGCGCGATTTCAACAAGGCGCGCGTAAAATGGTGCCGAGCCGATTACCAGCGCCGGCAATGCGGCGTTTGGCCCTAAGATCGTGCCGACTAAAAATTTCGTAAAACCTAATAGTAAAATAATTAAAATAAGGAACGGAATCGATCTGAATATGTTAACAACGGCCGCAATCACAGAGTTGACCGCTTTATTCTGCCAGAGGCTTCCTTTGCTCGTCAGAAAGAGCAGCAAGCCGAGGATGACCCCGATGACAAAAGCAAACAGTAAAGAAATCAGCGTCATATAAAGTGTTTCATATGTCGCGTTCCATAATTCAGTTAAATCAACGTTCGGGAAGTATTTTTCAAACATTCGTGATCACCTCTGCTTTCACCTGTTTGTCATTAATGAATCGGATCACGTTTTGCACTTCTTCCTCGTCCCCGTCAATGTGGATGAACAGTGAACCGTAAGCCCCATCCTTCGTCTGCGAAATTTTCCCTTGCAGAATATTGACGCTGACATTGAAGTTTCTGATCATCTCTGTAATCAAAGGCTGTTCAGCTGACTCACCGACAAATGTGAGCTGAACCATTTTTCCTGATGCTGTATCATCAAGAAGGTGCTGAAGCGTCTCTTTCGTTTCTTCCGGCTCTGTCACCTGCTGAACAAATCGTTTTGTCATTTGTTCCTTTGGATTTTTGAAGACATCGAGAACCTCGCCTTCTTCGACCACCTTGCCGTTTTCCATGACGGCGACTCTGTTGCAGATTTTGCGGATGACATGCATTTCGTGCGTAATCAGCACAATCGTCAAACCGAGTCTTTCATTAATATCGGACAATAGATCCAGAATTGAATCTGTCGTTTGCGGATCTAATGCTGATGTCGCTTCGTCACAAAGGAGAACCTTCGGATTGTTTGCAAGCGCTCTGGCAATTCCCACACGCTGCTTCTGACCGCCGCTCAGCTGAGACGGATAAGATTTTTCTTTTCCTTCTAAACCTACCAGTTTAATCAGTTCATTGGCGCGCTTGATCCGCTCGCTCTTTTTCACTCCGGCAATTTCCAAAGGAAACATGATATTATCTCTGACAGTCCGCGACCAAAGCAAATTGAAATGCTGGAAAATCATACTGATCTCATGGCGTGCTTTTCTTAAACCGCGTCCATTTACTTCATTAATCTTGGTTCCCGCCACTTCCACGGTTCCTGAGGTTGGTTTCTCAAGGCCGTTCAGCAGACGGATTAAGGAACTCTTACCAGCTCCGCTATATCCTATAATTCCAAAAATCTCACCTTTTTTAATGGAAAGCGAGACGTTTTGGACAGCATTGACATCTCCATGTTTCGACTTGTAAACTTTTGAAACATCCTGAAGATTGATCAAAGCAATCACCTGCCTTAACACTATTCTAAGAAATCTTCCGGTTTTTTCTGCAAAAGAAAAGCCTTTCTGCACACTTGAGCAGAAAGGCTTATATAAAATGCCTTTCTCTCATCTTTCAAAGCTGAACGCTTCGTGTGAATTGGCACCATTTCAACAGCGTTGATGGTTGCCGGGCTTCATAGGGCACTTCCCTCCACCTCTCTTGATAAGAGAAATATATAGTCTTTTTCGTCCGGAAATTCTTAATGTAGAATAGCACGGCGAATGATTAAATGTCAATAAAATAAATGATGTCAACTTTTACTATTATAATAATTTATTATTTTTTAATTTTTTAAAATCCTCTGAAAAAATCCATTTGTCAGCCAGAGAATGGCTTCCAGTTTTAACAGGGCCCTGAATGACCCCTTTACTTTGAGGCTTCCGCTCTGAATCAGGTGCTGAAGGGAAATGTCTCCGTGCAATAAATCAATAATTTCCGTTTGGTTTCCGTAAAAGGTCAGGTTGGACGTTTGGGGCGGAGAAACTTTTTTCATTTCTCCCTGTTCGTTTATTGAGACGGTTAAGGCTTCTGCTTCTCCTTGGAAGGTAATGAGCAATGTTGAGGCATTCAAAAGGGGTTTTAAAAACAGATGCTGATACTCATCTTCTAAAACTTCCGCTTTCTCCATATGTACAACCTCCTATTTGTTGGTCATACATACACATTTCTCTCTTTGTCGCAAGAACCCCTTTATAAAACGAACGACAATTTCATTGGATATGCTGAGAAATATGTCATAAATGGGATGCGGAAGATGATTTTTGTTTGATCAGCTCATATAAATAAGAAACGGAATGAAATGCATATCCTCTTTCGACCACCTTTCCGCCTTTAAACAGCAGAAAACAAGGGACGCTTTCAATTTGATACGCTTTTGCGAATTTCGGAGAGTAATTGACATTGTTTTGATAGAAGGCGACATCCGGCAGCATTTCTTTCACCACTGTCAGCATTTTGCTTGCAAGCTGGCAGGTGCCGCAAAACGGAGTATATAAATATAGAAGGTACACATCATCTTCAATGTGATCAAGTTCGTGTTCTTGGAGTTCTTTCATGCTATACACCTCGGGACTTTCTTTCAAGAAAAATAGTATGGACATTCAGATTCGCACGCAGCAATACAGAGGCGACATGGTGCCTGGGCGCAGCCGCTACTTCCTTATAGGCTCTGTCGATATGGAGATGGCAGGCTTCATTAAATTCACGCTTCAGCTGTTTTCTCAATTTCTCACCTGATTCATCAGCATCAACTAATATATAGACGTCTTTATCATAAAGCTCGTCAGCCAATTCCTCGAGCCTCAGCTGGCTGATTGTTCCGTTTGTGCTGATAATGCGCACCGGTTCATTCAGGACGCTTTCGATTTTCTCTTTATCTGATTTCCCCTCGACAATCATAACCTTTTCCAGCTCATCCATCTTCATCTTGTTCACCTGCCGCGTCAAATTTGAAACGTTCAGATTGTAAAAGAAGGCAGTGAAATTCACCGCCAACATTAACACCAGCCGTTTTCGTAGTCACAATCTACATATTTTGCGTCGTCTCCAGAGACCACATCGGCTGTCTTATAAAATTTCTCATTTTCAAAGGAATAACCGGACTTAAGCTCATATTCATTCATGCTTGTCATTTGGCCGATCATCTCATTATCATGATATAACGAGAGCCGGCCATTTTGAAAGCGGCCTGTCACGTCATTGGTGACATCGAGCTTTTGTTTGTCGAAAGCCATATTGGACACCTCCCATAACGTTAGCGTGTCCAATTGCTTTTACGGCTATCCTGTTTTAGTCTTCTTGTGTCATCTCTTCGTATTGCTCTGCTGTCATCAGTTTTTCAATTTCAGAAGCGTCAGATGGCTCAACGACGATCATCCATGCTTTTTCGTACGGAGATTCGTTGACGAATTCCGGACTGTCATCAAGATCTTCGTTTACTTCCACAACCGTTCCGTTAATCGGTGCATAAAGCTCAGATACCGTTTTAACGGATTCAACACTGCCGAATGGCTCGTCCGCTTTGATTTCAGCGCCCACTTCAGGAAGTTCGACAAACACGATGTCGCCTAGTTCGGACTGGGCAAAATGCGTAATTCCGATTCTGGCTTTTTCTCCTTCAACTTTTACCCACTCGTGTTCTCCTGAGTAACGCAAATCTTTTGGTATGCTCAATTGAATCCCTCCATTTTTTACAGCACTACAATAAGAAGATACCACACTTTTCAAAAAAAATTTACATTAAGCCCAGTTTTCTTCAAATTGGTCTTCTTTAAATCCGACAGTCACTTTTTCACCGTCTGTTGTAAGCGGGCGTTTGATCAGCATACCATCTGAAGCCAGCAGCTCGAGCTGTTCGTCCTCTGACATGTGATACAGCTTTTCCTTGAGATTGAGTTCGCGGTATTTCATGCCGCTCGTGTTGAAAAATTTCTTGAGATCCAGCCCGCTTTTTTCATAAAGCGCTTTTAATTCTTCTTTGCTTGGCGGCTGCTCAGCAATATGTATTTCGTTTATTTCTTTTCCATGCTCTTCAAGCCACTTCTTTGCTTTGCGGCACGTTCCGCATTTAGGGTACCAGTAAAAAGTTAAGGACATCTTCTTCCCCCTCAATAAAATAATCGAGGTTATTTTAACACAGTTTGTTTTAAAAACCTAAAACAGTGCTTCTTAAAAAAGAGCTCCGCGCATTCGGAGCTCTTGGCCAATCAGACAGTATATTTCTCAGCCTCAAAAATGCCTGCCGCCGCCTCGCGTTTTTTCTGAATCACGTTTTTAGGCGTTACGCGCGTCAGCTTGCGCAGAGCGGAAAGCATCATGCGGAGTGAATCTCCTTCTTCCATTGCGATAAGGGATTCCTTCGCATGCGCTTCAATTTCGTTAAAGGCCTCTTGAACGAAAATTTCTGTGTACAGCACCTTTTGCGCTGCTTTTTCAGCGCCTTGTGCGGCAATGGCCTTTTCCGTTCTGAGCACGGCTGATTCCATTGCGTATACATTGCTGACGATATCCGCTACGTTCACGAGAATTTCTTGCTCACGATCGATCGCTTTTCCGTATTTTTGCGCGGCTAGGCCGGCAGCAAACAACGCAATTTTTTTGGCTTGCTTGACGATATATTTCTCCTGCTCTAAGACGCCGCTTCCAGGCTCTTCAGGCATAAGCATCATGAGTTCTTCCTGCAGTGACTGTGCTTTTTCAAATAGAGGCAGTTCGCCTTTAAGCGCTTTTTTCAGGAAGGTGCTTGGCACGATTAACCGGTTGATTTCGTTTGTGCCTTCAAAAATCCGATTGATCCTTGAATCCCTATAGGCCCTTTCTACTTCGTACTCCTGCATAAAGCCGTAGCCTCCATGAATCTGCACGCCTTCATCAACGATATAATCAAGCGTTTCAGAGCCGAATACCTTATTCAGAGAGCATTCGATGGCGTATTCCGCAATCGATTTGGCGATTTGCCTGCCGTCCTTGAGATCTTCGGCCGTGAACTGGCTCATATTGTCTTCAAACAGCCCGACGGTTCTGTATACAGAGCTTTCCATCGCATACAGCCTTGAGGCCATTGTCCCGATTTTTTCCTGTGTTAATGAAAAACCAGCAATCGGCGTTTTAAATTGGCGGCGCTGATTTGCGTATGCCGAAGACAGCTCGATGACGCGTTTAGATGCGCCGATTGTGCCAACCGCCAGTTTGTAACGGCCGATGTTTAAAATATTAAAGGCGATGACATGCCCTTTGCCGATTTCTCCGAGCAGGTTTTCCTTTGGCACTTCAGCTTGATCCAGAATGAGAGTTCTTGTCGATGATCCCTTGATTCCCATTTTCTTTTCTTCCGGTCCCGTGGAGACACCCGGGAACTCTTTTTCTACAATAAAGGCTGAAAACTTGTCGCCGTCTACCTTAGCATAAACCACAAATACATCGGCAAAAGCAGAGTTGGTAATCCACTGTTTTTCCCCTGTTAATACATAATGGGTTCCTGCTTCATTCAGCACAGCTGTTGTTTTTGCTCCAAGTGCATCAGACCCAGAGCCAGGCTCAGTCAGAGCATAAGCGGCGATCTTTTCGCCTGAAGCGAGTCCAGGCAAATATTTTTTCTTTTGTTCTTCTGACCCGAAAAAGACGATCGGCAAGGAACCGATACCGACATGCGCGCCATAAGAAAGAGAAAAGCTTCCCGCACGCGAAAATTTCTCAGTGATGAGTGCCGAGCTGATTTTATCTAGGCCGAGTCCTCCGTATTCTTCCGGCACATCGGCGCCAAGCAGCCCTAGTTCGCCCGCTTTCTTCAACAGTCTGACAGAATGCTCGAATTGATGGTTTTCGATATCCTCTATATGAGGAAGAACATCTTGCTCGATGTAATCCTCTGTTGTTTTCGCAATCATTTTATGCTCGTCAGTGAAATCCTCCGGTGTATACATTTGATCGTATGTGACATCCTCGATTAAAAATCCGCCGCCTTTTTGTACTTCAGCCGCTTTTTTTGCCATTTGTTTTTCCCCCTTTAGCATAATTCAAATACACCGGCCGCTCCCATCCCGCCGCCGATACACATGGTCACGACTCCAAATTGCTCGTTTCTCCGTTTCATTTCATGGATGAGTGAGAGTGTAAGCTTTGTGCCTGTACAGCCAAGCGGGTGTCCAAGCGCGATTGCACCCCCGTTGACATTCACTTTTTCTTCATCAATTCCCAATTCCCTGATTACTTGAATGGCCTGTGAGGCAAAAGCTTCATTCAGTTCAAACAAGCCGATGTCCTGCAGCTGAAGTCCGGCAAGCTTCAAAGCGCGCGGAATCGCTTCCACCGGTCCGATTCCCATCACTTCCGGCGGCACGCCGCCTACCGCAAAGGAGCGGAATTTCACAAGCGGCGCCAGGCCAAGAGCATCGGCTTTTTCCCGGTCCATCAGCATGACAGCCGCCGCTCCGTCACTCGTTTGCGAGGAATTGCCCGCAGTCACCGTCCCGTCAACGGAAAAGGCCGGGCGCAATGTCGATAAGATGTCTGCAGTCGTTTGCGGGCGAACACCTTCATCCTGAGAAAATACAAATTGTTTTTCCTGAGGCTTATGGTTTTCTCCAATTTCTGTCACCGTCACTTCTACGGGTACAATTTCATCTTTAAATTTTCCTTCTGCAAGGGCTTTAGCGGCGTTTTGGTGGCTGCGAACGGCAAACGCGTCTTGATCCTCACGGGAGACGCCGTATTTTTTCGCGACTTGCTCGGCTGTGTGGCCCATGCTCATATAATATTCCGGTGCCTTTTCTGCCAAAGCAAGGTTCGGACGGGTAACATGCCCCATCATCGGAACTTGCGACATGGATTCAGCTCCGCCGGCGATCGCTGTATCGTAGGCGCCCAGCATAATTTTTTCTGCTGCATATGCAATAGACTGAAGTCCTGAAGAGCAATAACGGTTAACTGTAATCGCCGGAACCGTGTACGGCAGGCCCGCGAGCGCACCGATATTTCTCGCCATATTAAGCCCCTGCTCCGCTTCAGGCGTTGCACAGCCAATAATCAAGTCATCAATATTGCCTTCGTAGCCGCCTGCCCGTTTCAGCGTTTCTTTTACACAAATCGCTCCCAAATCATCCGGGCGAACGGTGGCCAACGATCCTTTTTTTGCTTTCCCAACCGGTGTTCTTGCACCTGATACAATGACTGCCTCTTTCATAAGCTCCCTCCTAATTCCGTAAAGGTTTACCTTTCACAAGCATATGCTGCATTCTCGCTTGAGATTTTGCCTCTCCCGCCAAACTTAAAAACGCTTCTCTTTCGATCTCCAATAAATACTCTTCATCAACCTCTGTACCGAACGGCACTTTTCCGCCCGCAATGACATAAGCGAGTTTTTTCGCAATCTTGAAATCATGCTCAGATATATAGCCGGACAGTTTCATCTGCTCAGCGCCAAGCAATAGTGCTGCATAACCGGTTTCTCCCGGCACCTTGACCTTTTCTTTTACAGGCGGCCGCCAGCCGGTATCGTATAAAGATGCAGCCAGCTGCTTCGCATCGTACAGCAGGTGGTCTTGATTCACGCTGATGTGATCCGTTTCTTTTAAAATGTTCATCTCACGAGCCTCTTGGGCGGAAGCGGACACTTTCGCCATCGCGATTGTTTCAAATGTTTTCATTGCCGCATTCATCGGATCAAGGCCACGGCGTAGATGATTGATGTACAGCTCTTTGTTTCCCCCTCCGCCAGGGATGAGGCCGACACCTGATTCAACAAGACCCATATAGGCTTCGCTTGCCGCTTGAGTACGCGCCGCAGGCAGGCATACTTCCGTTCCTCCGCCGAGCGTCATGCCAAATGGCGCGGCGACGACCGGTTTCGCACTGTATTTGATCTTCATCATCGTCTCCTGAAAACGGCGGATCACAAAATCAACTTCCAAAAAGTTGTCATCTTGGACTTCCATTAAGATCATGGCGAGATTCGCGCCGACGCAGAAATTTTTACCTTGATTGCCGATGACAAGCCCCTTGTAATTCCGTTCTGTTTCCTCTAATCCTTTGTTGATCATTTGAATGATATCGAGGCCGATCGCATTGCTTTTCGAATGAAATTCAAGAAGGGCCACATCATCTCCAAGGTCAATTAAGCTTGCTCCGCTGTTTTTCGCAATCACGCCTTTTGTTTCTTTAAGTGCTTGTAAATGAATTCGTTTTTTGTTTTCTTTCACGGCTCTGTATTCGCCGCGGTCATAATAAAATACCGTTCCGTTCTCTTTGATGTAGAAGGTTTCATTTCCTTTGTCCAGCATCTCTTTTATCCAGCCAGGCATATCTGCTCCAAGCTGCTCAAGCTTTTCCGCTGACTGCTTGAGGCCGATGGCGTCCCACATCTCAAAAGGTCCCAGTTCCCAGCCGAATCCCCACTTCATGGCTTGGTCAATCGCATGAATATCATCGGCAATCTCGCCAAGCAGCTCGGCTGAGTAAAGCAGGGTTTGAGAAGTGATATTCCACAGCAAACGGCCGGCCCTGTCATCCGAATAAATAAGCGCTTTCATTTTGGCTTTTGTCCCTTTTGCCTGTTTTGCCGCTTCAAGTGCCGGTGATTTCATTTTTGTCCGCTCGCCGTAAGTAAGCGTCACTGGGTCAAGCTCATAAATCGTTTTTCCTTCTTTTTTATAAAAGCCTTGGCCGGCCTTGCTTCCGATCCACCCTTTTTCCAGCATATCGTTCATGAAGCTTGGAAGGCGAAACACTTCTTTCTCATCGCCATCAGCTTTGTCATACACATTTCGGGCAACGTGGGCGAATGTATCGAGACCGACCACATCAAGCGTTCTAAAGGTGGCGCTTTTCGGCCTGCCGATCAGCGGTCCTGTGATCGAATCAACCTCCCCGACCTGATATCCGCCTTTCAGCATTTCTTGGACTGTCACAAGAAGCCCATACGTTCCGATGCGGTTCGCAATAAAGTTCGGTGTGTCCTTTGCTGTAACAACGCCTTTCCCGAGGACATTTTCTCCGAAAGCTGTCATAAACTTTAAAATATCAGGATCCGTTTCCTTAATCGGAATGATCTCCAGCAGCTTTAAATATCGTGCGGGATTAAAAAAATGCGTTCCAAGAAAATGGGCTTTAAAATCATCCGACCGGCCTTCAGCCATTTCCTGCACTGATATGCCGGATGTGTTGCTTGAAACGATGCTTCCAGTCTTTCGATGTTCATCCACAAGAGCGAAAATTTTCTTTTTGACTTCAAGGTTTTCGACAACGACCTCAATAATCCAATCTGCTTCTTTCAGTTTTTCTGCATCATCCTCCAGATTGCCCGGTATAATATAGGAGGTATTTTTCGCTGATGTGAGGGGAGCGGGCTTTTGTTTCAGCAGTTTTTTCACCGCCTGCCGGCTCAGCCTGCTGCGCACCTCCGGACTGTCCTTCGTCAGCCCCTTTTTTTCCTCTTCCTTTGTCAAATCGTTCGGCACAATATCTAGCAGCAGGACAGGAATTCCGATGTTAGCCAAATGCGCCGCTATCCCGGAACCCATTACCCCCGATCCTAAAACGGCTGCCTTCCGAATGTGTTTGTGCATGAGATATCCCCCTTGAACATTGAATGAATAGTCATTCATTTTTTGACCAAAAAAAATGAAACCCGTTTCTTCTTTCATCTTAAAAGATTTCCGGTTCGACTTCAATAGCTAATTTGTTATTTTTTTGTATGAAGCCTATAAAAGTCGGGCAACTTAAGTCCGGAGGTGAAGGGAATGGTACGAGAGAAAAAAAATCCGTCTTCAGCGGCAGTCAGCGCGGCGAGCGTAAAAGGAGATGCCGGTCCGACTCAGCATTACGGCGGCGGAAAACGGACAAGTCAAAATCAGCAGTATAAAAAACATAACATGGAACAATCATAATGCAGCTGCTTCCCGCGGCTGCTTTCACTTTTTCAAAATTCCTTTTAACACAAACGCTGCATTGGCAGGCCGTTCGGCAATTCTTCTCATAAAGTAGCTGAACCAGTCCGTTCCATATGGGACATACACACGCATTCTGTAGCCTTCCTTGGCGAGTTCCTTCTGACGCTCCGGCCTGATGCCGTATAGCATTTGAAACTCAAATTGCGACGCGGGGATTTGATGTTCGGCGACGAGCTGTTTCGTAAATGCAATGATGTCATCGTCATGTGTGGCGACAGCCGTGTAGTTCCCGCTTAACAACTGCAGCTTTATTAAGCTCTGAAAATGAAGGTCCGTGCCTCTTTTGTCGGGAAACGCTACAGCCGCAGATTCTTTATAAGCGCCTTTTACAAGTCTGAGATTCGGCTTTAAGTGCCGCATCTTTCTGATATCTTCTGCTGCCCGGTACAGATACGCCTGAATGACCGTGCCGAGCTTCTCAAATTCCTGTTTGCATTGCCTGTAAATAGAAAGTGTCTGTTCATAATGAGAATAGTCTTCCATATCAATGGTCACAGCAACATCATATTGCTTCGCAACGGAAAGAATGGCGCGCAAATGAGTAAGAGCAAGTTCTTCTGAAAGATCGAGCCCGATTGAGGTCAGCTTAAGTGAAAGCTCTGAGTCCAATTGATGTTCGGCAATGGCTTGAATGGCTTTCTTGCATTCCTCTGCGACTTGGTTTGCTTCTTTTTCCGAAGCTGCATACTCGCCTAAATAATCAATTGTTGCACACAAACCGGATCTGTTTAGCCTTTTGACGGTCTTAACCGCCGATTCAATCGTATCCCCTGCGACAAACCTTCGTGCTCCAAGCCGCGTTCCGTATGCTTTTGCGAACTTGGTAAGTGTTTTATTTTGAGATAAGAATAAAAACACATGTCTCAACATCCGACTCCCTCCCGCCGTCATCTTCAAAACCCTGTATATAACTCCCAGTCTGAAGGAAACTATAAAATGAACAGAAACCAAAGGAGGATCACAATGGATAATCAGCAGCAATCTCAAATGCCGCCTTCCGTTATTTCGACAAAGGATCATTTGTATCTCAATGACATGCTGAACTGGAATTTGCTCGCGATGAAAAAAGCGCATTTCATGGCGCAGCAGTGCCAGGATCAAACGTTAAAGCAAGAACTCGACCGCATCGGACACATGCATCATGATCACTATCAAAGAATATTAAAGCACCTGCAGCCAGGCCAGCAGCAGTCCGGCTACATCCAATAAGGAGGCGCCAGAATGAATCAGCAAAATCAAAAAATCAGCAATCCGCAGACACCTGTACCGACAACATCGGAAATGAATGACAGAGATTTCGTCAACGAATTGCTGACAACCGAAAAATACATGACAACAGCTTATTGCACTGCCTTGCACGAATTCAGCCACGAGTCTCTTTATCAGGATATTCAATCCATTTTTGATGAGTCACAAAAAGCGCAAAGAAAACTATATGATCTCATGTTCCAATATGGATGGTATTCTGTTGAAGCGGAGGATGCACAAAAGCTGCAGCAGTCCTATCAAAAATTCCAGCAGACCATTCAGCAGCAGTCTCCTTATCAGCAATAACAATATCAGTAAAAAGGATACGATGTTCTTTCAGGCATCTATCCTTTTTTTGTGTAAAATCAGTTGACTTTTCATTTACGCTTATTTATATTTAATAAGCATTAACTATTTTGTCATTAAAATATATATACAGTGTATGTAACAGAGGGGAAATGAATATGAAGAGTGCGGATCAGTTAATGTCCGATATTCAATTATCGCTTCAGGCGCTCTTTCAAAAGATACAGCCTGAAATGCTGGAAAGCATGGAGAAACAAGGTGTCACCCCAGCGCAGCTGTTTGTGCTGGCCAGCCTAAAGAAACACGGCAGCCTCAAAATTTCTGAAATTGCCGAGCGTATGGAGGTGAAGCCAAGCGCGGTGACGCTGATGGCAGATCGCCTTGAACAAAAAAATCTTATCGCCAGAACACACAACACAAAAGACAGGCGAGTGATTGATCTCAGTCTTACTGACGAAGGAGACAGAAAGTTCGAGGAGGTTTTGGCAGGCAGAAAAGCCATTATGGCGCGCTATCTTTCCTTTTTGACGGAGGAGGAGATGCTGCAAGCGGCGCATATTACAGCAAAGCTCGCACAAGCAGCAGAAACGGATGAAAAGCAAAACATGAAAAGAGGAAACGGATGAAAATGAGTAAAGAAGGCAAACAATCAAAACGAACGTTATTAATAACAGGCTTAATTATTGCCATGTTTTTTTCAGCCCTTGACGGTACCATTGTCGGAACGGCCATGCCGAAAATTGTCGGTGATCTGGGCGGTTTGAGCATGATGACCTGGCTGACAACTGCATATTTGTTAACATCAACAACCATTGTTCCAATTGCCGGTAAACTGGCTGATTTATTGGGACGCCGCATTGTCTATGTATCAGGTTTGATTATTTTTATGGCCGCTTCTGCTTTATGCGGAATGGCCAACAACATGACAGAATTGATTATCTTCCGTGGACTGCAGGGAATCGGCGGAGGCATCATGATGCCGATGGCGATGATTGTCATCGGTGACTTATTCACAGGAAAACAACGTGCTAAATTCCAAGGTGTCTTTGGCGCAATTTACGGGCTGGCTTCAGTGATTGGGCCGCAAATCGGCGGCTGGATTGTAGACTCGTTAAACTGGAAATGGGTTTTCTATATTAATCTACCAGTCGGAATTATTGCGGTTATTTTTATTGCCAGAGGATTACAGGGACGCCAGCAGACTGGTCCGATCAACTTCGATATCGCTGGTATTTTCACAATGATTGTCGGTGTGGTCAGCCTCCTGCTCGCCTTAAGCTTTGGCGGAAAAGATTATGCATGGGATTCATGGCAGATTCTTGGGTTGTTCGCTCTCGCACTGATCGGCATTGTCAGCTTTATCATCGTAGAATCAAAAGCAAAAGAGCCAATCCTGCCAATGTATTTATTTAAAAACAGAACATTTACATTTCTAAACTTGATCGGCTTCTTTATGAGTATCGGTATGTTTGGCGCCATTACGTTTGTTCCTTTCTTTATGCAAGGAATTGTCGGTGTAAGTGCGTCTGAATCGGGTACAATTATGACACCGATGATGATTTCTATGATTATCACAAGTATCATCGGCGGACAGCTTGTTTATAAAATCGGGATTAAACCGCAAATCATTACAGGCATGCTGGTTATGGCCGGCGGATTCCTGCTGTTAACGACATTGGATCTCGACACGAGCAAGCTTGTCGCTACATCTTTTATGGCGATTATTGGTCTGGGAATGGGTCTTGTTATGCCGATTCTGACATTGGCTTTACAGGAAAGCTTTTCGAAGGAGGAGCTTGGAGTTGTCACTTCATCCAGCCAATTCTTCCGTTCTATCGGCGGAACATTCGGCATTACCATGCTGGGAGCCGTAATGAATGCGAGATCAGGAAATCTATTAACAGATAAATTGGTTCCATATTTAGACTCTCTTCCGGCACAGGCAAGCTCGTTTGCCGCCCAGCTAAAGGGTATGATTGATACAAATCCGCAAGGGCTGCTGCAATCACTGTTCAGTCCGGACGCGGTCAAACAAATCCCTGCGGCTTTCTCATCCCATATTGTGCCGATTTTAAAAACATCGTTGATGGATTCGCTCCACAGCGTGTTTTATACGGGCCTGATCTTTATCGCAGTCGGAGCCGTATTCACCTTGTTCTTAAAACCTATCAAGCTATCAAATAAGAAAGCGGAAGACCAACAAGAAAAAGAGAAGGCGGCAAAAGCCGTTGAATCACCTTCCCATTAATAGAGCACCCCGCGGGTATCAATCCGCGGGGTTTTTTATTCAATCATCTGGGCTCTTCCATTTCCGAAAGACCAATCCTCAGCCTGATTTCCGGCCAGCATGATAAACACATCTTCTTTTCTGACACCAAGCTCGGAATGAATCCGGCTCGCGATTGAGCGGTAAAGTGCTTTTTTCTGTTCAGTTGTTCTTGACTGTTTCAGTGTAAAATGAATGTATATCAGTTCATCAGTACGCTCGACTTGGAGATAAAATGGATCATAAAAAAATTCGCTTTTTTCATATTGTCTGATGACTTGAAAATAGTCATCTTCCGGCACATTGATTTCTTCAATCATCGATTGGTGGACAGTCCTGCTCAGTTTTTGAAGCCACGCTTCGCTTCTTCCCGACCGTAAATGAATCTGTACAAATGGCATCTCCCTGCACCCCTTTCTTTACAGCGTCTGTCCGCTGTCAATTGTGATAATTTGGCCTGTGAGTGATTCCTGTTCAATTAGTGAACAAATCAATTTGGCAACATCATCTGGTTCAGCAATACACTGCAGCGGCAAAGAGCCGATCATGCTTTTCATTTTTTCTTCCCGGCCGGCCCACCATCTCGTTGCCACAGCTCCTGGTGCTACACCGCTCACTCTGATTTCAGGCGCTAAGGCGTGGGCCAATGATTTCGTTAAACCGTGCACCGCCGATTTTGATACTGCATAAGGCATAGATGAGCCGGCACCAGTTACCCCTGCGATGCTGCCGACGTTTACGATCGCCCCGGCCTTGCTTTTCTTCATGAACGGAGCCACTGCCCGCGCGCAGAAAAACATCCCTTTCACATTGACGGCATACAGCTCATCCCATATGTCTTCTGTCGCAGCCTCAAGATTATCCATTGGAATATGCCGTGTAATGCTGGCATTGTTGACTAAAATATCAATCGGGCCGTATGTTTTCACGATTGATTGAACCATATCCTGCACGTCGCTGTTTTTGGATACATCTGCTTGGATGGCGAAGGCTTGCCCGCCAGCTTTTCGAATCTTTTCCACTGTTTCCTCCGCTTCTGATTGCGAGCGTGAATAATTCACCGCCACAATCGCCCCGCGCTTTGCCAATTCCATACTGGCTGCTTTTCCGATTCCTGTGCCGCCCCCCGTTACGAGAGCTATTTTGTTCAAGACATTCATTGCCGCCACTCCTTGCTGTTGACTAAAGTATATTTCTGATTCCATTGTAATCCAGCTTTGATGTTACGTATAATGATTGTTAAAGATACTAGATATCACTTAGATTGATAGCAAACGAACGGAGGAGTTCAAAATGGAAAGCGGAGATTTACGTGTGTTTCAAATGGTAGCTCGTGAAGGGACCATTACGAAAGCAGCCCTGCAGCTTGGCTATGTACAATCGAATGTCACGGCCAGAATTCAACAATTGGAAGCTGAGCTGGGTACCACACTGTTTTTGCGCCATAATCGGGGCATGACACTTTCTGCAAGCGGAAAATTGCTGCTGGACTACGCAAATAAAATTATAGGCCTGCTTGATGAAGCGTCTAAAGCGCTCTCATCCTCCGCAGAACCAAGCGGGCCGCTTATGATCGGCTCCACTCAGACAACCGCCGCGGTAAGGCTTCCAAAGCTCCTGGCATCTTATTATGAAGAACATCCAAACGTCCAGCTATCTTTAACAACAGGACATACGCGATTTCTCCTTGATAAAGTTCTTCGTTATGAATTGGATGGCGCGTTTATCGGATGCGAATGCCATCATCCTGAGCTCGAATCCTATCCTGCGTTTGAAGAAGAACCAGTAGTTGTTTCGGCTGCCTCCGTGCCCGATGTTGAGGAAGCCATCACAAAGCCGATTCTCGTTTACAGCACAGGCTGTTCGTATCGAGAAACACTTGAAAAATGGCTGCGTTCCGTCGGTGTCACACAGCCGGTCATTATGGAATTTGGGACGCTTGAAGCAATTATCGGCGGAGTTACAGCAGGTCTTGGCATCTCGTTGCTGCCAAGAACGGTTGTGCAGAAACATGAAGCAGAAGGATCAATTCGATTGTACCCGCTGCCTGAAGCGCTCAGCCAGATGAAAACAGAGTTTATTGTTCGAAAAGATTCGTTTATCAGCAGCGCGCTGAGAACCTTTATGGATTCCTTTACGCCAGATAAAACGGCTGAATCACAAAAAAGCAGTCTGCAATAATGAACAGACTGCTTTTTGGCTATTGTTTGTTTCGATGCGCTTCATTTAATTCCTTAATATGCTGAATGATCTCTTTAATGCCCTGCTTTGCATCAGGGTATGTCGCATTCCAATGCTTAGCGAGCGGAGGCATGCTTTTGGCTATATGGGTGTACAAAATCCATTGCTTCACTTCTTCTTTTAGCTCATCGTTTGTCTCACCAAGCAGAAGCTCAGTATACTTCTCCAGCAATCCATCCAGCTGCTCCTGAAGTTTTTGTTCCATTTGCCATCTTCCTTTCGAAAAAACAGCAAGGAGCTTTCTCAATTGAAAGCTCCTTCGCTGCGTTATTTATCCATGCGATGTGAAAGCCGCTTCCTGGACAATGCATCTGCCCCTGCCATGAGGAATGCAAAGAGGCGTTCCGAAGAGCGGGTCCTGTGTAACCTGACAGTTCATAGAAAATACATTTTGCACAAGATCACAAGTGATGACCTCTTCCGGACGGCCTTCTGCATAAATCCGTTTATCTTTTATGGCCACAAGATGATGCGCATAGCGGCACGCCAAGTTTAAGTCATGGAGTACCATAACAATCGTCCGGCCTTCCTTTTCATTCAGCTCAAACAGCAAATCAAGAATTTCAATTTGATGCGTCATGTCTAAATACGTCGTCGGCTCGTCAAGAAGGATGATATCCGTTTCCTGGGCAAGCGTCATCGCAATCCAAGCCCGCTGGCGCTGTCCGCCTGACAAAGAATCAACGGCGCGGTCAGCCATGTCCTCAAGCTTTGTTGCTTTAAGCGCTCTTTCAACTGCTTCCTCATCCTCTTTTGACCACTGCTTCAGCCAGTTTTGGTAAGGATATCTTCCTTGCTTCACCAGCTGATGCACCGTCAGCCCCTCAGGAGCCGAAGGACCTTGAGGCAGGATTGCGAGCTCTTTTGCGACTTCCTTCGTCGGAAGCTTGGCAATCGCTCTTCCTTCCAGCAGCACTGAACCGCCTCTCGGCTTCATCAGGCGCGCTAATGAACGTAAAAGTGTCGATTTTCCGCAGCCATTGCTGCCAATAAATACGGTAATTTCACCTTTGGGAATTGTTAAATTCAACTCATCAATAATAACGGCATCCCCGTATCCTAAGCTCAGCGTTTCTGTAGAAATTGCACTCATACCCATAACCGCTCCTTTTTGCTGGCTTTTTAGCAGCACTATGTATTGCACGTTTTCTATATACATGCTTTTAAGTCAATTATCATCAATGCAAGTGATTCCGATATTCAGCCATTTGATATGGTCATATATCCCTCATTGTAGCAGAAAACACTGACTTTGAAAATCATTTTCAATTAGTTTTATGGACATAATTGACGTTTATGGGTTTTTTATCACAAGATTACTTCTTGATTTCTCTGATGGAGCCGTCCTTCAGCTTCAATTTTAAATCGATATGATCATAATGACTGTCCAGATTAAATGCTGCCAGCACACTGTGTATCACTTCTGTTTCAGCCATTTGGTCTGTTACGGAAAGCTCGCTCAAAATCATTTTCATCTCATCCAATGCTTCTTCTCCCTCCTGATTGACACCGGAGAGCTTATCCTGTATTTCCGCTTTTTCCTGAGTTCCGTTCTTTGTATAGATTCCTTCATAACGGTTATGCTCACCATCCCCGTAGCTCACACGAAGCGAAAAATTACTGTAGGGAACGGACTTCAGCTGGGTGACGGCTGTATTTTCTCCTTCTACCTGCTGCTGGTCTTCATTGAAACGGCAGCCCGCAATCAGAACCACTGCGAGACATACAGCCCCGGCTGCTCTGATCAAATGCATATGTTTCCCCCCTGTAGGATTCCATTTATTTTAGGTATATCCAGAGAATGAAATCCTCATTCAGAGAAGAATTGAAAAAGCCGGGGCATTTAACGCCACGGCTTTTTCTTTAAGATTCGGTCATTTGTATAAAGGTTTCGGCGTCACGCACAGCCAGCTTGATGGCATTCTCCCAGAAATCGCGCTTCGTGATGTCAGCGCCCAAATGCTTCATCGCCAAATCCTCCACTGTCATAGAAGCCGTATCTCGCAATAGCGCCATATACTTCTCTTCGAATGCGTTTTTTTCTTCAAGCGCCAGCGCGTAAATGCCAAGAGAAAACAGGTAGCCGAATGTATAAGGGAAATTGTAAAACGGCACCCTCGTGATGTGAAAGTGAAGTTTTGATGCCCAAAAAAGCGGATGATATTCTTCTAACGCATTGCAGTATGCCTCTCTTTGTGCCTCTTCCATCAGCTCATTCAAGCGGCTGGCCGGTACCACTCCCCGCTTTCGTTCCTCGTAGAATCTCGTTTCGAATAGAAATCTTGCGTGAATGTTCATGAAGAACGCAACACTTCTTTGCACTTTATCCTCCAGAAGAACAAGCTTTTCTTCCTTGGTCTCGGCCTGCTGGACAGTCGCGTCCGCCACTATCATCTCTGCAAACGTTGAAGCTGTTTCTGCAACGTTCATGGCGTAGGAGCGGTTTAACGGCCTGACGTTGAGCATTGCTTCCTGATGAAACGCGTGCCCGAGTTCATGCGCAAGGGTAGAGACATTTGAGGCGCTGCCCGAAAATGTCATGAAAATCCGGGATTCCCCGCTGTCAGGAAAACTGGTGCAAAAGCCGCCGACTCTTTTTCCGCTCCTGTCTTCCGCCTCAATCCAGCCGTCCCGAAACGCTTTTTCAGTGAATGAGGACAGCTTTTTGCCAAACGTTGAAAACTGGCTGGTAATGATATTTGCGGCTTCATCATACGAATAGACCTTTCCGTCAGAACCGATCGGTGCCTCGACATCGTACCAGCTGAGTTTTTCAAGGCCGAGCATGGATGCTTTCCGGTTCAAAAACTGAACGAACGGCTTCTTGTTTTCAGTGATGACCTGCCACATCGTATCAAGTGTTTCTTTTTTCATCCTGTTAATTTGCAGCGGTTCCTTCAGGACATTCTCCCAGCCGCGCGCTTTATAGGTTTCGAGCCGGAATCCCGCCAAATGATTCAGCGTGTTGCTGAAAATATCTTGCTTGCTCTCCCAAGCTTGGCGGAAACGTTCATATACTGTTTTTCTGACAGTACGGTCTTGATGGTCCATCATATTCTCCGCCTGACCGACAGACAATTGCTTGTTTTCACCATTTTCCCCATACGGGATCGTCATTTTCCCGACAACCATATTGTATAAGTCACTCCAAGCGTGATATCCGTCCACCGCAAGGTTTCCGATCAGTTTTTCTTTACCGGGGCTAAGCTTTTCGGCAACCCTCTGTCTTCTTTCATTTAATATGTAAGAAACATCGCGCAATCCCGGTTTTGTTAACAATTCATTCCACACGTCTTGATTAATGTCCACAAGTTTATGATCTAATGTAACGAGCGACGATTGAAAATCTGCGGAAAGCCGGTTCATGAGTGCCTGATGCTCTATAGCCTTTTGATCATTGATATTCTGGGCCTGGAGGCAGGCAACAAACGCGCCGGCCTGCTGAAGCTTGACGGATGTCTGTTCGAATAAATCAAGCAACGCGGTCAGCCCTTCAGCCTCTTCAGGCGATTCAGGCACCTGAAACGCATCAGTCCTGTCTTGAAATGCACGCAGACTTTGTGACAGCTTCTCAATATAACCTTTGAATTCTTCCGATTGGCTCCCGCCCTTAAAAAATGAATCAAGATCCCATCTTTGGCCTACCCCTTGCAGCGCCATATCACAAAACCCCTTTCCTTCTTTCGTTCTATTATAGAACAATTCTGAATTGTTGTATAAAAATTTCTTTTTACAGGCGTCATCTCCTGTTCAGGATAGTACAATAGCTGTAGCCGTTTAATAGGAGGTATAGGATGAATAAAAAAATAGCCATCGTAACAGGAGCGTCCAGCGGCTTCGGTCTGCTGGCAGCTGTAAAGCTTGCCCGATCATTTTTCGTGATAGCCACATCAAGACAGCCTGAAAAAGCGGAACAGCTTCGAGAATTGGCTGCAGCACACAATGTGTCTGATTCCATTCTCATTACAGCTCTTGATGTCACCGAGGAACAATCTATAGTCTCATTCGGAAAAACCATTAGTGCTTATGCCCCGATCGACTTACTCGTTAACAACGCCGGAACGGCTTATGGAGGATTTATTGAGGATGTGCCGATGGAACATTTCAGACAACAATTTGAAACGAATGTCTTCGGTGTGATCCATGTGACAAAAACCGTTCTCCCTTACATAAGAAAGCATGGCGGCGCAAAGATTATAAACGTGAGCAGCATCAGCGGACTGACCGGATTCCCAGCGCTGTCGCCATATGTTTCTTCCAAGCATGCATTGGAAGGTTTTTCTGAAAGCCTGCGTATCGAGCTGCTTCCGTTCGGTATCGAAACCGCTTTGATCGAGCCGGGCTCATACAAGACATCGATCTGGTCAACGTCATTATCAAATTTTATGTCGGTGCCTGCTGACGATTCAGCCTATCATCAATACTATAAAAAGATCCTTTCCTATGTTCAAAAAAACGGAGAAGAAAGCGGAGATCCCCAAGAGGTTGCCGACCTCATTTATCAATTGGCAACAAAACAGCACATAAAGAAATTGCGATACCCGATCGGAAAGGGCATCAAGCTCACCCTGCTATTCCGATCGCTTTTTCCTTGGTCTGCGTGGGAGTCTATCCTGAAGAAAAAGCTATTCAAATAACCTAAATTATAATTATTATAATTTAGTATTGATTTTTATTTAGTATATGGTATAATTAAATCAACAGATCACAAGGAGGACGTTATCTTATGAAAACTGAAAATGCAAAAACAAATCAAACATTAGTTGAAAATTCAATGAACACACAATTATCAAACTGGTTTCTTTTATACTCTAAGCTCCACCGTTTCCATTGGTATGTGAAAGGGCCTCATTTCTTTACATTGCACGAGAAATTTGAAGAACTTTATGACCATGCGGCTGAAACAGTCGATACCATCGCTGAGCGCCTGCTGGCGATTGGCGGACAGCCTGTTGCCACAGTGAAAGAATACACTGAGCATGCATCTATCACAGACGGCGGAAACGAAACATCAGCTTCAGAAATGGTACAAGCATTGGTAAACGACTACAAACAAATCAGCAGCGAATCTAAATTCGTGATCGGCCTGGCTGAAGAAAATCAAGACAATGCGACAGCGGACTTGTTTGTCGGATTAATTGAAGAAGTTGAAAAACAAGTATGGATGCTTTCCTCTTACTTAGGATAAAAAAAAGCTGAACCCTATTTGGGTTCAGCTTTTTGTTTTTTCTTAGCTTGAACTGCTTTCTGTCTGCTTGGTCAGTGTCGCGTTCAACGTTTTCGTTTTTCCCTTTCGCAGCACTTGGATTGTTGTTTTATCTCCGACTTTTAAGTCTTTGTAAAGGATCTGACGGATATCCGCACTGCTTTCCACGTCTTTACCGTTTAGTTTGACAATGACATCCTCAGATTTAATACCTGCTTTTTCTGCCGGCGAATTTGCTTGAACTTCTTTTACATAAACACCTTTGCCCAATTGATCTCCAAACAGGCCGAGCGTATTTTCCTGATAGGTTTCAGGAACTTGTGACATGTCAATCATCTGCACGCCTAAAAACGGACGGTCCACCTTCCCGTTTTGCAGCAGCTGGTCAACAATCGGCTCGACATCATTGCTTGGGATCGCAAATCCAAGTGATTCCACGCCGCTTTCACTCACCTTCAAGCTGTTGATGCCGATGACCTGGCCACTTGCATTGATTAATGGGCCTCCGCTGTTCCCCGGATTGATCGCTGCATCGGTTTGCAGCACGTTCATTTCCACCGTCCCTTGTGTTGTATCCACATCAATTGTCCGGTTCAGTCCGCTAATGATGCCTTGTGTCACCGTACCGGAAAACTGCTGTCCGAGCGGGTTACCGATAGCGATTACCTTTTCGCCAGTGCGCAGCTGTGAAGAATCACCAAAGCTCGCCACTTTTTTGACGTTCTTGCTGCTGATTTCCAAAACTGCCAAATCAGTAATGGTATCGCTGCCGACAAGCTTGGCAGTTTCCGTTTCTCCGTTGTATAGCGTAACAGTCAGCTTGTTCGCGCCTTCAACGACATGGTTGTTTGTAATGATATACGCTTTATTGCTGTCTTTTTTGAAAATAACACCTGACCCGGTTCCGCTTTCACTTTCTGAGCTGGAGCCTCCTCCTGTGCCGAATGTGTTATTTTGAGAGGTTTGGATATTTGAGATTCCGACAATCGTAGGCTCTAAATCCTCTACCATATCAGCGATGTTTGATGCGTTCGTTATCGGCGCCGTTGTAAAATTATCAGACTGCACCTGTTTATTTGCGGAAGCGGTCTCGGTCGCCTGATTTTGGTCTGACGGCAGATAAGGCGCGATGCCAAGCATGAGGCCCCCGCCGATAATACCGCCTAAAATCGGGCTCAGCCATGCGGCTCTCCGTTTCTTTTCTTTTTTCACAGCCGTTTCTTGCTTTTCCATTTCTAAAGCAGAAGCCGTTTCCTGCCGTCCCGCTTCATACGACACAGGCGCGTCAAGCAATTCTTGTTCAGAATGTCCAATCAGCTTCTGGTTTTCTGTATTCTGCTGTTCTGTATGTGAAGGTTCAGTTTGATGTTGATCGTTTTGGCCATCACGTCGATAATCCATGTTCTTACACTCCTTTAACGGTTATTCATTTATCGTTACATATTCATCGCATGTACAAGTTCAATTGTCCCAATAATGAGGAGAAAAGCAAAGCACCAAAATAGAATATGTTTGATCATCCTACATCTTCCTCGCTCTTTTTCTCTTCCTTTCTTCCCTTAACCATATCATAAACAAACATTGTGGGATAAAGATGAAAAGAATATGTGAAATTATGAAAATTGCCTGCCGTATGTTAAAACTAGTTTATAATGACGTTGAAAGGATGTGAAGAGCCTTGTCATACACCATTTATCTAGTTGAAGATGAGGATAACCTGAATGAACTGCTGACGAAGTATTTAGAGAATGAGGGCTGGAACATTACATCTTTTACGAAAGGTGAAGACGCCAGAAAGAAAATGACACCGTCTCCCCACCTATGGATTCTCGATATCATGCTGCCGGATACCGACGGCTATACATTAATAAAAGAAATCAAGGCGAAAGATCCTGACGTGCCGGTCATTTTTATTTCCGCCCGAGATGCGGATATTGACAGAGTGCTTGGCTTAGAGCTTGGCAGCAATGACTACATTTCAAAGCCGTTTCTGCCGCGGGAGCTGATTATCCGTGTGCAAAAGCTGCTGCAGCTCGTATATAAGGAAGCTCCTCCTGTCCAAAAAAATGAAATTGCCGTCTCCTCGTATCGGGTCGCTGAAGACGCCCGCGAGGTCTATGACGAAAACGGGAATATCATCAATTTGACGTCAAAGGAATTTGATCTGCTGCTATTATTTATCCATCATAAAGGGCATCCATACTCTCGTGAGGATATCCTCCTAAAAGTGTGGGGACATGACTACTTCGGAACAGACCGGGTCGTTGATGATCTCGTCCGGAGACTGCGCAGAAAGATGCCTGAATTGAAGGTGGAGACGATTTACGGTTTCGGCTACAGGATGATGTCATCATGAAAAACAAGCCGCTCGCGTTTCAGATATGGGTTGTCATATCCGGCATCCTGTTAGCGATATCGATTTTACTGCTTGTGTTATTTTCAAACACGCTGCGAGATTTTTTCACTAATGAAACGTATACGACGATTGAAAATGAGCAGCATGTTCTGACAGAGTACCGCCTGCCAGGTTCGATTGAAAGGCGCTATTACAGCGAGGAAGCGACGGCGCCGACAACTGTCCGCTCCGTACAGCACGTGCTCCTTCCTGAAAATGAAGAGGCTTCTTCAGACAAGGATTTAAGCATTCTGTCATCTTCGTTTATCCACAAGGTGTACAAGCTGGCTGATAAGCAGGAAGCTAAAAAGAAACGTTACAGCGCCGACGTTAATGGAGAGAAAGTGTTTTTTGTCATTAAAAAGGGACTTTCCGTCAATGGACAATCAGCGATGATGCTCTCTTACGCGCTTGATTCTTATCGGGACGATTTGGCCTATACCTTGTTCAAACAGCTTCTGTTTATTATAGCTGTCGTCATTTTATTAAGCTGGATTCCGGCTATTTGGCTTGCAAAGTATTTATCAAGGCCTCTTGTATCATTTGAAAAACACGTCAAACGGATTTCTGAACAGGATTGGGATGACCCAGTAAAAGTGGACCGGAAAGATGAAATCGGCAAATTGGGCCATACCATCGAAGAGATGCGCCAAAAGCTTGTGCAAAAGGATGAAACAGAAAGAACTCTATTGCAAAATATCTCTCATGATTTAAAAACGCCGGTCATGGTCATCAGAGGCTATACACAATCAATTAAAGACGGAATTTTTCCTAAAGGAGACCTTGAAAACACTGTAGATGTTATTGAATGCGAAGCCCTTAAGCTGGAGAAAAAAATAAAGGATTTATTATATTTAACGAAGCTGGATTATTTAGCAAAGCAAAAAGTGCAGCACGACATGTTCAGTATTGTGGAAGTAACAGAAGAAGTCATCGAACGATTGAAGTGGGCGCGGAAAGAACTATCGTGGGAAATTGATGTAGAAGAGGATATTTTGATGCCGGGCGACCCGGAGCAATGGAACAAACTCCTCGAAAACATTTTGGAAAATCAAATCCGCTATGCTGAGACAAAAATAGAAATCAGCATGAAACAAGATGATCGAAATATCGTGATCACCATTAAAAATGACGGTCCGCATATTGAAGATGAGCTGCTCTCCAGCCTCTATGAGCCTTTTAATAAAGGGAAGAAAGGCGAATTCGGCATTGGTCTAAGCATCGTAAAACGAATTTTAACTCTTCATAAGGCATCTATCTCAATTGAAAATGACAAAACGGGTGTAACATACCGCATAGCAGTGCCAAAATAGACTGTAGATGTTTTGCAGTCTATTTTTTTATGTGAAAGAATAGCCGTTAAAATCTCTGTAATTTGTTTTGAGCGGCTGTTTGCATTGATGAACCCATTTTTTCTCTGACAAGGTCTGCTTCGGATATTTGACTTTCTCCACTTTGATTCCTCTGTTTCGCAAGCGGCTGATCATTTCGTCCAATTCTCTCATTCTAGATTCACCCTTTCGCTTGAGCTTTGACCATTCGGTCATCTCAATTTATAATATAAATAATACATGATAAAAAAACAAGTTACAATAAGGTTAATTTTATAACAGACGGTGTGACTATATGGTCATATCCTAGCAGGCCTCCGGGCTCCGAAAGGGTGGAACCATTGAAGGAAAAAGAAAAACTGATTATTGAAACAGCCTTAAAACTATTTGCCCAAAAAGGATACAACTCAACATCAGTCCAGGAAATCGCAAAAGAATGCAAAATATCTAAAGGCGCTTTTTATATTTATTTTCCTTCGAAAGAAGCGCTTCTTCTCTCTATGCTGAACTACTATTATGATAAAACGTTTACCCGAATTTTAAATATTAAAACGAAGGGCGACAGCCCCAGAACGGCTTACCGTAAACAGCTGACCGTCCTCTATGAAAACATTCTTGAACACAAAGATTTTATTAGCATGCAGTTGAAGGAGGGTTCTCTGCCTTACACAGAAGAAGTGGAGCAATGCGCAAAAAAAATCCGCCAGTCCTCACTTCAATTTCATATCGACAGCCTGCTGAACATCTATGGAAAAAAAGCGGAACCGTACACTGCTGAGCTTTGTTTTTTAATAGAGGGCATCAGCCAGATTTACCTGGAATGCATGATTTTGCTCGGGTACACTGTGAAGCCGTCTCAATTAGCTGATATCATTATGAATCGAATTGATGATATGGTAAAAGGCATGTCTGAACGAAACGATAAGCCTTTCATCACATTGGAAGAGGCGAGCTCTTTATTCGGGCCTCTTACGCACGGACGGCCTGACCCGCTGACTGAATCGATTGTGAAAAGCCTACGTGACAAAATTAACAGCTTAAACACAAACTCCTCTCTTGAATTATCGGAGAGCTTGGACATACTTGAAGCAGAAATGAAGAAAAAAACACCGAAGCTGGCGATCATAAAAGGAATGATTCATAATCTGACGGAGTCTGAAGCTCTCGCCAAAGATGCGGAGCAGCTTAAATATTTATTAAAACAGCAACATATTTAGAAGAACGGCTGCTTAAAAAGCAGCCGTTCTTTCTTTCTATTACGCCTTTGGTTTTACCATGTCTTCCGGCTTAACCATTTCGTTAAATTGCTCCTCTGTCAGCAATTCAAGCTTCAAAGCTGCTTCTTTGAGCGTCAATCCCTCTTTATGGGCAAGCTTAGCGATTTTCGCCGCGTTTTCATAACCGATATGCGGGTTCAGCGCCGTAACAAGCATTAATGAATTTGACAGGTTTTCCTGAATGGTTTCTTTATTAGGCTCAATACCGACAGCACATTTATCATGGAATGAATTCATGCCGTCACTGAGCAGCTGCACAGATTGCAGGAAGTTGTAAATAATAACAGGCTTAAACACGTTCAGTTCAAAGTTCCCCTGACTCGCCGCAAAGCCGATTGTCGCATCGTTCCCCATGATTTGCGCTGCGATCATTGTTAACGCTTCGCTTTGTGTCGGGTTGACTTTACCAGGCATAATGGAGCTTCCCGGCTCATTTTCAGGAATGACGATCTCCCCGATTCCGCAGCGAGGTCCGCTTGCAAGCCATCTGACATCGTTCGCGATTTTCATTAAGTCCGCCGCAAGCGCTTTTAATGCGCCATGCGCATAAGTGATTTCGTCATGGCTTGTCAGCGCGTGGAATTTATTCGGCGAGCTGCTGAACGTTTGGCCGGTCAGCTTAGTGATCTCTTCTGAGACAAGCTCTCCAAACTCTGGGTGGGCATTGATACCCGTTCCGACAGCCGTTCCACCAATTGCAAGCGCACGCATTTTATCTGTCGCTTCCAAAATCATTTCCTTCGAACGGTCCAGCATGTGAACCCATCCGCTGATTTCCTGTCCGAGGGTCAGTGGCGTAGCATCCTGAAGATGCGTGCGTCCGATTTTGACAATATCATTGTATGCTTTTGCTTTTTCATCCAGTGTATTGCGAAGCTGATCAAGCGCTGGCACAAGCTGCTCGTAAACAGCCAAAACAGCGGCAACATGCATCGCAGTCGGGAATGTGTCGTTTGAGCTTTGGCTTCGGTTCACGTCATCATTTGGATGAATCGTTTGATCAGAGTTCTTCTCTTTTAATAAAGCAGTCGCACGGTTGGCTACCACTTCGTTCATGTTCATATTGCTTTGTGTGCCGCTTCCGGTCTGCCATACGACAAGCGGGAAGTTGTCATCGTACTTGCCTTTGAGCACATCATCACAAACCGCTGCAATCGCTTCTGCTTTTTCAGCATCCAGATTGCCGAGGCGTTTATTAGCTAGAGCAGTGCTTCGTTTTAGGATTGCAAACGCCTTCACAACACGCATCGGCATTTTTTCAGAACCGATCTTAAAGTTCTCCTTGCTTCGCTGTGTTTGGGCGCCCCAAAATTTATCAGCAGGAACTTTTACTTCTCCCATGGTGTCTCGTTCAATTCTGTATTCCATTTATGTATCCCTCCATAACGGTTGCTTCAATAGATCATAATTCGCCAATGACACAAAAAATCCTTTTTATTTTTCGATCTTGGCAGATTTTAATTTTAATTCAAGATATACGCGGGAATCCTTTGAATATTTGTATTTTGGATTCGTCCTTCCGTACTCCTTTGATGTATAAGAGACATCATAATGCTTTTCAAATGATCTAATGAGCTGTTCAATTTCTTCTTGTTTTCCAGCTAGCCTTACCTGTGCCACTTCGTATCCTCCGCTTTCATAAAAAAACTTACTCCATGAAATACTCTAACACAGTATATCATTTTTTTAACAGGAAAAGATAACCTCTACTAAGGTTTTGGATAAGAGGTGACCTCATTGGAACAAACAGAGTTTAAGGAATATATACACGATAATTTAGCATTGGTGCTGCCAAAATTAAAAGAAAACGATGATCTGGTGAAAAACAAAAAAATGCTTGCGAACGGACTGGTTTTTTACTATCTCTATTTCAGTGAAATGACTGATGAGAATAAGGTGTCAGAAGCCATTAAAACTTTGATTAAAGATGAGGAGACCTTAACGCTTGACCAGGTCAAAAAACGCCTTGACCAGCTTGACGCAAGACCTATTGAAACCGCAAAAAAAACGATTGAATCGATTCTCAACGGCAATTGTGCTGTGTTTATCAACGGATTGGATAAAGCCTATATTCTGACCACAGGAAAGAAAAAAACAAGAAGCCTGACAGAGCCGACAACTGAAAAAGTGGTACGCGGTCCAAAAGTTGCGTTTGTAGAGGATATTGATACAAATCTCGCTCTGATCAGACAAAGAACCTCTCATCCGAAATTGATCACCAAAAAAATCATGATCGGCGAAAACAAGCTGAAGCCGGCAGCCATTATGTACATTGAAGGCAAAGCAAAAAAGTCCGTCATAAAAGAAGTGAAGGCGCGGCTTAAAAATATCCAGCTGGAAGATATCCAGGACAGCGGAACGCTCGAGGAGCTCATTGAAGATAATAAATATTCACCATTTCCGCAGATTCAAAATACGGAAAGACCTGACAAAGTATCTTCAGCCCTGTTTAACGGCCGTGTGGCAATTTTGGTCGACAGTTCACCATTTGTGCTGCTGGTGCCGGTTTCTCTCGGCATCCTGATGCAATCCCCGGATGACTACTATGAACGCTGGATTTCAGCATCTCTTATCCGGTCGCTGCGCTTTGCTTCTATCTTCATCACATTGTTTTTGTCATCGATTTATATTGCACTCGTTTCCTTCCATCAGGGGCTGCTGCCGACCGCACTCGCCGTCACGATTTCGGCGAACAGAGAAAACGTGCCGTTCCCTCCGATATTTGAAGCCCTGCTGATGGAAGTAACCATCGAGCTGCTAAGGGAAGCCGGACTGCGACTCCCCAATCCGCTCGGACAGACGATCGGCCTCGTCGGGGGCGTAGTCATCGGACAGGCGGCTGTAGAAGCGAATCTCGTCAGTTCAATTATGGTCATTGTCGTCAGTGTCATTGCCCTGGCATCCTTTACCGTTCCTCAATACGGAATGGGTCTGTCTTTCCGGGTGCTGCGTTTTATTTCGATGTTTTCCGCCGCTATTTTAGGGCTGTACGGCATTATTTTATTTATGCTTGTCGTGTATACGCACTTAACGAGACAAACGAGCTTTGGGTCTCCGTATTTTTCGCCAAACGGATTCTTTAGCCTGAAAAATACGGATGACTCCATTATCCGTCTCCCAATTAAAAACAAACCAAAAGAGGCGAATAATCCAAATGAGCCAAAAACAGACTCCACTGAAACTTAATACCTTTCAAGGTATTTCTATTATTGCTAATACAATGCTTGGGGCAGGACTTTTAACATTGCCGAGAGCGCTGACCACTAAGGCTAATACGCCTGACGGCTGGATCACGCTGATATTAGAAGGTTTCATTTTTATTTTCTTCATTTATTTAAACACGCTCATTCAGAAAAAACATCAATATCCTTCACTGTTTGAATATTTGAAGGAAGGGCTTGGGAAATGGATCGGCAGCATCATCGGACTTTTGATCTGCGGCTATTTCCTCGGCGTAGCAAGCTTCGAGACCCGGGCAATGGCTGAAATGGTGAAGTTTTTCCTGCTGGAGAGAACCCCAATTCAAGTCATTATTTTAACGTTTATTTGCTGCGGTATTTATTTAATCGTTGGAGGTTTAAGTGATGTGTCACGGCTGTTTCCCTTTTATTTAACGATAACCATTATTATTTTGCTGGTTGTGTTTGGGATCAGTTTTAAAATTTTTGATATTAATAATTTGCGTCCTGTTTTAGGCGAAGGCCTTGGACCCATTGCAAACTCCCTTACCGTCGTTTCCATCTCTTTTTTAGGAATGGAAGTGATGCTGTTTCTTCCTGAACATATGAAGAAAAAGAAATACACATTCAGATATGCGTCTCTAGGATTTTTAATTCCGATTATCTTATATATCCTTACGTATATTATCGTTGTCGGAGCTTTGACCGCTCCCGAGGTAAAAACGCTGATTTGGCCGACTATTTCTCTCTTTCAGTCCTTTGAGCTTAAAGGCATATTTATTGAACGGTTTGAATCGTTTTTACTGGTGGTCTGGATCATCCAGTTTTTCACCACATTTGTCATTTACGGATACTTTGCCGCTAACGGGCTAAAGAAGACATTCGGATTATCGACTAAAACAAGCATGGTGATTATCGGCATAACGGTCTTTTATTTTTCTCTCTGGCCGGATGACGCCAATCAAGTCATGATGTATAGCGATTATCTTGGCTATATTTTTGTCTCCCTGTTTCTGCTTCCCTTCATTCTCTTTTTCATTGTAGCTCTCAAGAGGAGGATTACAGCAAAATGAAAATCCGGATTTTATGTATGTTTATATGCACCCTATTGCTGTCCGGATGCTGGGACAGTGAGAATATCGAGGAATTAAGCTTAGTGATCGGAGTAGGGCTAGACAAGCCTGACGATGAAAATTTAGAGCTGACACAGCAAATTCTCGTGCCGAAAAAAATCAGCGCCAAGGAGGGCTCTTCATCTGATCCGACACAGCTTTCTATCACAAAGGGTGAAACTGTCCATCAAATGATGAGAACCTCTGCATTAAAGCATAATCCTACGTTTTCACAGCATTTGCGTCTCATTCTGCTTTCCAAAAGCGTGATTGCAGATCAAATTGGAATGGACGCGATCATTAACCAGTTTGTCAGAGACAACGGAACAAGGAGGAGTTCCTACGTCTTTATCACCAACGGCCGAACTAAGGATATATTTAAAATGAATGATGAAGACGAGCCCGCATCCAACGTGATATATGATCTGACAGAGAATAATAAAGTGACGATCAGAATGATGGAGCCAGTTACACTGGGGGAGATCTCAGAACACTTAACCTCTGACGATTCATTCCTCATCCCTCATGTCGGTAAGGAAAACGGCAAGCTCGCGATAAACGGAGCCTCTATCATCAAAAATAAATTATGGCACCGGAATCTCACCCCGATTGAGGTTCAAAATATTAACTTATTTTCTGGCACTGTCGAGGGAGGCGTCATTGAGATGAAGCACGATGGCCATCTCTTTTCTTATGAAGTATATTCGAGCAATCGGAAGATCAAGACGGCCTATAAGGACGGAAAGTTCAAATTCACCGTCACCCGCACTATTGAAGGTCGTCTATCTGAGGACTGGAATCCCAGTGAAGATTCGTTTAAGGATTCATATATTAAAAGCATTGAAAAGACAGTCGAAAAACAAGTACACAAAACAGTAACGACATTTATTACAGAGAAGCTGCAGAAAGAGATCAAAGCGGATGTGACTGGATTGGGAAACCAAGTCAGAATTCATTATCCTCAAAAGTGGAAAAAGATCGCAAGAAAATGGGATGATGATTATTTCAGCAATGCGGAAATAGACTACCGGGTCAATGTGATTGTCAGAGACTTCGGAACGAAAGGCGCAAACAAATAGGAGCCGCCTATTTGACGAGATGATTTCGATGCGCATACACCGCCGCCTGCGTCCGGTCACTGACATCCAGCTTTGATAAAATATTCGTAATATGCGTTTTGACTGTTTTAATTGTAATAAACAGTTCCTCGCCTATTTCTTTGTTTGTTTTTCCTTCTGCGATTAGGCAGAGTATTTCGAGCTCCCGTTTCGTTAGCGATTCATGCGGGAGCGCGTTTTCACCTGAGTGGCGCAGCCTGGATAATACTTTTCCCGCCACTTTTGACTCCAGCTTCGGCTCTCCCTTGCTTGCGGCGCGGATGGCATCGGCGATTTCTGCCGCTTTTGAGGTTTTCAACAGATAGCTGAGCGCGCCAGCTTCAATAACCGGGTACACTTTGTCATCATCAATGAAGCTAGTGAGCACAATAATTTTCGGGTCGGAAAGCTCCCGGCAAATTTGCTTTGTAGCTTCAATGCCATCCATGCCCTCCATGACAAGGTCCATTAAAATGACATCCGGCGACAGTTCCGCAGCAAGCCGAACACCTTCGCTGCCGTCCGATGCTTCGCCGATGACTTCAATATCGGGCTGCGCCTCCAAAAAAGCCGCGAGCCCCATTCTGACCATTTCATGATCATCAATCAATAATACTCGAATCACGTTCGTTCTCTCCTTTTTCTTCCGGGAAAATCGGGACCTTCACTTCAATTTGGGTGCCTTTTCCTTCTACTGAAATCACTTCGGCGACCCCGCCGATTTCACTTGCACGTTCTTTCATAGAATTCAAGCCGTATGAGGAGGCTTTCACCTGGTCCATTTTAAAGCCTTTTCCATTATCAATCACCTTCAGACGGAGCTGGCTGTTCTTTATGCCCAGAATCACGGTTACTTTTGACGCTTTTGAATGTCTAAATACGTTTGAAAGGGCCTCCTGCACGATTCTGAACAAGTGGTCTTCAACACCCTTGGATATCGCTGTGTCCTGTATATCCCACTCAATATCAATCGGCTGCTTTTTTCGGAACTCGTCCAAAAGCTCCGTAAGGCCCTCCTTCAGCCCTTTTCCTTCAAGGGTAACAGGCCGTAAATGGAGCAGCAGCGCCCTCATCTCATTTTGGGCTTCGCCTGCCATATGCTCGACCATCTTGATCCGCTTGACTGTTTTGTCATCAGCACCCTTGACATGTTCCAGCACGGCTGATGTCATCATCGATATGGCAAAGAGCTGCTGGCTGACCGCGTCATGAAGATCTCTGGCCAATCGCTGGCGTTCTTCTGAGATAACCGACTTCTTCATTTGAGCCTGCCATTCCGCACGTTCATTGGAAAGTTTCTGCAGGGATGCGACTTGAAGCTCCACGCGCTTCGCCATTTCGTTCAGCTGATCGGCGGCCAGGCCGATTTCATCATCACCGAGCGGCGGTATCCGATAAGCGAAATTGCCGTTTTCAAAGGTTAAAATGGATTCAATTAATGTATCAATCCTTGTCTTTAACCGGTTGCCGTACATATACCCTGAGGCGAAACCGACGGTCACGCTGATCAGAAGCAAAATCAGGATAAACGGAATTCCGAACCAGCTTGATGACAGCAAAACAAGCGGATCGAGCTGATAGTAAAACATCATAAAGGAAATCAGGCAAACAAAAAGGAGCAGGCTGATTCCCGATGTCATGCGGATGGCGCGCCATTGGAGGCTGGCAAGCATTTTTTTTCTCATACGTACTTCACATCCACATCACCGATAAATAAGGAAACGGACACTTTGACACGGCGCTTTGACTCGCTGAAATCGGTTGACGCGGCATATACCTTCGTGCTTAATCCGCTTTTCTTCGAGCCGATCAGATTGATGTCACCTATAAAAACAGCTGAGCTGACAGCCACTTCAAGGTCCGATGGTACATAAATATCAACGTTTCCAATGACTCCGCTAATGACGATTGTACTTTCTCCCTCAGGAATCATCGCTTTAGATAAATCGATTTTGATATCACCGATAAAACCAGAGACATTTAAATCATTCAGGTCAAACGGCTGCTTCATCATTTGCAGCTCACCGATAAAAAAGCTGCGCATGTCGGGATGTTTTACATCTTTTGGCGGATCATGATGTTCTTTTTTATTGAGGTTGACCTGTTTCTCATTCGGTTCGAATATCGGCTTCCCTTTGACAAGCCTGTAGCCGGCGTAAATCAGAAATGCGGCAAACGCATAGCCGAATAAATTAAAGGTGATGCTGAAGAGGTTTTTCAAAAATAGAAACGCGGCAAAGATATACATGACGGAGCCAAGCCAATCACGGGAATATTTTTTAAGGAAATAGCCGGCAATCAGAAAAAAGAGCGGCCAAAACAGCAGATCGCCTATTCCGATAATTTGCAAAAACATACTGATGCCGAATAAAGCAATGATCAATCCGAGAAGCTGTTTTTTTGTCATTCCTGGTGTCCGCCTCCTTTCTTCTGCCTGGTGCTACCGTATCGCTAGATCCCCGCTGTCCGTTTTGATGTCGATTGGATGCCGGCCGCTTCCTTGCGTGCCTGTGATGTGATGCTGTTCTTTATGTGCTTTGTCAGCAAATGAATACGGCGAACTGACGTCACCGCTTGCTGATAAAGCATTGACTGCAAAGCTGCCGTTTTTGGGAAGGCTTACATTAGCATCACCGCTTGTCAGCGTGACAGATACGGGACCGGTTACCTTTTTCAATACAGCATTAAAATCTCCTGAAGTCATTTTCACATCAAGAGAGCCTGATACATGAACCAGATTTGCGTCCCCTGAAGCTAAATCAATGCCGGCTGTTTTGGAGACGGTATTTGAAATGGAAACATCCCCCGATGATGCCTTCACTTTCAGGTCTTGAATGCGGACGTCCGTCACGCTCGTATTTCCGCTCGCAGATACTGCGTTCAGCCCGGAAAGCGCAAGATGGTCATTCCCGGCCACAGACACGTCACCGCTTGAGGTTCGTACTGCCAGATCACCTTTATAATCATACGGAAGCCTGACGATAAGAGTTGAACGGTTAAACCCATTCAAAAATTGAAATTCTTTTTCCTTTACGGTCAGCTCCAGTTTTCTTTTGTTTTCAGTAACAAATAACTTTCCTGAGTCTCCTGAAATGCCTGCCGATATGTCACTTCGTTCTTCCGCTATAATCCGGACATCCTTGCTATCCGACTCAATGACCATGCTGTCAATGTCCCGCGGCGATGCGCTGGCTGAATCGGCTTCTGTGCCATTTATGAAACCCAGGCCTGCAGCAAACACATCTTTTACGACGACGGCGAAAAAAACCAGAATACCGGCAGTGATCAACAGTTTGCCAAGCATTTTTTTCATTCGGTTTCATCCTTCTCATTCATTCTATTATAAAGGAAAAGCTTGCGAATTGATACGTGCGGAAGGGAAGGACTTGACCGCAAATCCTTCCCCGTTCCGCTTATTCATTTGCCGCTTGTGTCTGGTCTGATTTTTGCAGTGAAAGTGTCCGCATTTTTTCAATCTCCGCTTCCACATCGTCTGCGAATTCTTTACGTGTAAGTTCTGCGCCGGCTTCCGCTGACTTTGAATAATTCGCGCGGATTTCCATTTCTTCAATACGATTTTCAATACGCAAAAATTCACGATACGCGCTTTCACTGTCAATTTTGTCAAATGTCGTATTCATATGCTCTTTAGCTTTCGCCGCATTTGCCCGCGCAATCAGCGCCTGTTTTTTATCCTTTACGTCCTGAAGCTTTGTTTCAAGTGCAGCCAGCTGCTCTTTCAGATCAGCCAGCTGACTGTTTGCCTGTTCATAGGAAGCTTTATGCTCAGCCGCCTTCCCTTCTAAATACTTCATTTCAGTCAGCGCCTTTTTCGCCAGTTCTTCTTCACCTGCGTCAAATGCGAGTTGTGCCTGATTTTTCCGTTTGCCAGCCACTTCAGCGGCTTCTTCATATTTTTTCTTAAATTGATAGGCAATCGTGTGCTGTTTCACAATTGTTTGCTTTGCTTTTGCGATGTCGCTTTCCATATCGCGTACATATTGATTCAGCATCACTTTTGGATTCTCCATTTTATCAAGTCCTTCATGAACTGACGCAACAAACATGTCTCTGATTCTTTTTAATACCATACCTAATTCCTCCTAATATATTGATATTATTTTTTCTTCAAAAATTCTTCCCATTCGTCATCAAAGTGAGATTGGTAGGCAGCAGAAGCCGGTTCAGGATCAAAAGATGATACACCGCTATCAGCTGATCCGTTTTTCATCAGCTTCCAGCCGTAATAAACCATAGCGGCCGCCAATGCGATTCCGACGACAAACGGAAGTGAGCAGATGAGCATAATGGCCCCGATACCGCCCACGATGATTCCCGTAATGGTTTTTCCCGCGGCAAACCTTTTGATTCCTGCGTATGTCATCAAGCTCCCGATGGCGAGCGGGATGATAAAGCCGAAGCTTCCTCCTCCAAAAAAGACAGAGATCCCAAATACAATTAATAAGAATCCGCCTATTGTTTTCTTGTTGATCTTCATGCAGATCCTCCTTTCGTTTTCCTTGTCTTCATCTTATACAAGTTGGAAGATATGCAAAACGAATCAGAGATTGATTTTTATATAAGACCGGAGTCGTATCTCGCACCGGACCCATTGGCACAAAAAAACGCCATGCACGAGGCATGGCGTTTTAAAACCCTTTACAGATGAACACTTGCTTCCCTTTCTTTAATCAGGTCGGACCTTTCTGCTTTGGCCAGTTTTGTAAACAGCAAAATTCCGATACCCGCAATAATTTCGACAATCCCGCCGGCAGCAATCACTGTTCCTGAGCCGAAAGCATTAGCGGCATACCCGCAAATGACAGCTCCGGCAGGGATCGAAATATTGGAGATCATATGTATAACGGCGTAAACCTGCGGCTGATCCTCACTATCCACAGACGTCTGGATAATCGTGTACTCAGGAACATTAACAGCACTGACTGCGGCACCAAAGGTAAAAGCAGCGAAAAAGACGAGCGGCAAAAAGGTGTTCATCCCGGTAATAAAGAAAGCAAATCCTTCAATAATGCCGGCAGTGACGAATAACAAGCCGTACCTGTTTACCTTGACTTTCGCCAGCACAAACCCTAATAAAAACGCGCCCGCGGCGGTGGTGGCCTTTAAAAGCGAGTATACGATCGGCTGGCCGTTTAAATCTTCCGCTACGTATACGGCAGAGAGCGCTTCCCATGGGGCAGCCGCGAAATTCATAAAGATACAGTAAATGGCGAGCGGATATAAAATCTGGTGTTTTCTGACGAGCCTAAAGCCGCGTTTCAGTCTTCCGATATATGTGCCTCTCTGTGTAACAACCGCAGACTCTGATTGAGATTCAACCGCAGTGTACTTAATAAAAAGAACGAGAAAACCTGACACCAAATAGAGCACGAGTGCGATAAGCATGGTATAAGAAGGACTGATAAATGTAAGAAAAGCGCCGCATAATGTGACAGCCCCAAGCCGGACAATTTGAGCGGAGGATTGCAGCACAGCGTTTGCTTTTTGAATGCCCTGTTCATTGACGATTTGAGGAATCAAAGCGATAGAGGCGGGATTGTAGGCAGCTCCAGTAGCTGAATGCACAATCATAAGCGTCATGACAAACCACAGCGGAGAGAAGCCCGCAAAATGACATAGAGGGATAATCAAAACAATCGCCGCCCTTGTCAGATCTGAAAAGTACATCCAAAATTTCAGCGTGGTCTGTTTCATAAAAGGCCCCGTCACAGGCGCCAGAACGGCTTCCGGCAAAAACGTGACAGCAATCAATAAAGCAGTGCCGATCGCACCTTTGCCGTCATAAATTAAAAACCATAATATTGAATTAAATGCGAACATATCGCCGGATATCTTGACTATTCTTGAGAAAAACAGATAATTGAAATTTCTCTTCCAGATGCTATCACTTTCAATCAATTTCACCATCCATCAGAGCCCCCCCGTTGCCTATTTTTTACATCTATTTATTACAATATCTCATTTTTCCATTTTTCAGTCAATAATTCATAAGGTTCATTTTTTGTCGTAAAATGGGAAATTGACAGAGTGAAAAACAAAAAGCCGGCATGTATTTGAACACGCCGGCTTTCGTTTTCACTTTTTATGATTAACTGCTGTCTCGGTCCCGAAACACAATGGCACTTCTTTCATATTCTACATCGCCAATACCGTTTCTTGCATTCACAACCCGTGCGGCGGCAAAGAAATAATCGGACAGACGATTGAGATAACGCAGCACTGTTTCATGAATCTCCTCCGATTTCATCAGCGCCACCACTCTTCGTTCTGCCCGCCTTGTAATGGTGCGTGCGATATGGAGAAGCGAAGCACACTTTGATCCGCCTGGAAGAATAAATTTCTTCAGTTCCGGCGCTTCTGCTGTATAGGCATCAATGCGCGTTTCTAAAAAGGAAACAGATTCTTCCGTTAGTTTGTAGTCTTTTCTTTCTGTGACGATTGCCAGATCGCCTCCGCAGTCAAACAGCTCATGCTGGATGGTCAGCAGCTCGGCTGTCAGATCTTCAAAGCCGGGCTGCCCGGAAAGCTCTGCCAAAGTAAGCCCGATAAAGCTGTTAAGCTCGTCAATCGTGCCGTAGCTTTCGACGCGTAGGCTGTCCTTGTCCGTTCTGCCCCCGACTAAGCCCGTTTGTCCCTTATCGCCTGTTTTTGTGTATAGTTTCATACCCTGAATCTCCTTTACAGACTTATTCAAACAACTCAGCAGCCTCTTTTATACATTCAGCTGTCCCTTTCTTTATCAATTGATTCAGCCGCTGTTCTATGTTTTCGGATTGCTGAGTTTGAGTCGCGGCGATGAGAATATCACCTGTGCCTCCTCCGTCTCCCAGCACTTTCGTCCGTTCTGCTTCGGCAGCCATAAGAGCTTTGATGAAGAATTGATCTGCCGCATAGCCGTTTATCAAAATCCAAATCGAAAAGCCGGTCTGAACGCATATGAAAACGGATAACTCTCTGTCTTCATACGTTCGATACACGAAACGGTCAAGTCTTTCTGAAGAAGCCATCGCACACGTCTCCTGCAGTTGAAAACCGCTTTCTGAAAGACAGGCCGTAAGTCCTTCTATCGGATCTGGCTGATCTGGCAGCCGTTTATGGATCAGCGTCCTGCTCCACGAAAACCCTGCACCGATAGGCGTCGAGGACAATGTTCGAAGCGGGATTTCCGTTTGCAGAAGAATGTTATCACGCCCCGCTTGGAGCAATGCTTCAAATGGGATAGACTGCCGCTTCGCGCTATCTTTTTCAGGCTGAATCACAATCATCGGTTTAGGTGAGCTTTGATGTACCAAGGCGGTGACATCTGTATCATACACCGCCTTTATGCTTTGTTCTGTGACAGCATATTCCGGTTTTTGCTTAGGACCAGCGGCACCGTTTTTCATAAACATGAGCTCATCACAGTACAGGCTTGCGGTGTTCAGATCATGAAAAACGCTGACAGCTGCCAATCCGCTTTCTCTCGTCAGGCATTTGATCAGATCAAGCAGGTCTTTTTGATAAGCCAGATCGAGAAAATTAGTCGGCTCGTCCAAAAATAAAATACGCGGCTGCTGCGCCAAAGCTTGTGCCAAATACACCCGCTGCTGTTCCCCTCCGCTTAGTTCGCGAATCGGCCTTTGTGCAAAATTGGCCACTCCTGTTTGCTCCATTGCTTCCTGTACAATGGCTTTATCCTTTTCAGTCTGCTGTCTGAACATTCCCGTTTGGAATGGATATCTGCCAAAGGCTACAGTTTCTTCGACGGTAAAGGTGAAGGCTTGATCCGTTTTTTGCGGCAGGACGGCCATGATTTGCGCCAGTTCCTTCGGTTTATAGTCCGCCAGCAGTTTTCCGGCCAGATAAACCCTGCCTTCCTTGGCCGGCAGCGTACCTGTCAACAAGTGCAAAAGCGTGGTTTTTCCGCTTCCATTAGGACCAAGAATTCCGAGAAATTCTCCCTTCTCCACTGTTAAGCTGACATTGTTGATTAGGCGGCTGTCGCCGTATCCTCCCGACAGCCCTTCTGCCTTCATCATAAGCTTCTCCTCCCGCGGTGCTGCCGAATTAAAATAAGAGCGAACACAGGCGCTCCCGCCAAGGACGTAATGATCCCGATCGGCAGTTCAATCGGCTCAATGATGGTTCTGGAAAGCAGGTCGGCTAAAACGAGAAATCCTGCCCCGAGCAAGGCGGACAGCGGCAGTAAATGCCGATGGTCCGTTCCCCACAAAAGCCTTGTGATATGCGGAATCACAAGGCCGACAAAGCCAATCGTACCCGATACTGCCACAGCGCTTCCCGTCAAAAGAGATCCGGCTATTAGAATCATCATCTTCCTCTGCTGAACTCTGACTCCAAGAAGCTTTGCTTTATCTTCTCCATATGTCATCACGTTCAGTTCCCTTCCGTTTATAATCAATAAAATGGTTCCCAAAAGAAAAAACGGGAGAAACAAAATAACATAGCTCCAGCCCCTCATTGAGACGCTGCCAAGCAGCCAATGCACAATCGGAAGCAGGTTGTCTCCTGTCAAGGCGATGATAAGAGAAATAAATGCGCCCAAAAAAGAGTTGGTGATGACACCGGTCAAAATGAGGGTGGAAACAGACATCGAAGCATGAACGAGGCGGCTGAAGAAAAGGACCGCCGCCATCGTGGCAAGTGCCGCGGCTACACTCAAAACCGGGAGTGTAAACCCTCCGATGACAGGAAGGTGCAGACCTAAGAACAGAGTCACAACAGCTCCGACTGAAGCACCGGATGACACACCTAGCGTATAGGGATCAGCAAGTGGATTTTTCAATAATCCTTGAAAAGCGGCCCCTGCAATAGAAAGAGCCGCCCCCACAAGGGCGGCCAGCACAACTCTCGGCAGTCTGATATTCATCATAATATTAGTGTACATCGGATCATCAGAACCAATGGAGCCGCCGAAGCCTTGATGCCAAAAGACACGAAAAACAGCGGGAATAGGAATATGCAGGCTGCCGCAAGAAATTCCTAAGATGATGCTCACGGCTAAAAATGAGAAACCAATGATATATGCGGCATAACGATTATTCCTTAAACGTATCCGGGTAAATGCTTTCCGCAAGTTCTTCGACCCCTTCGATCAGACGGGGACCGGAACGTGTCACAAGATCAGGGTCCACATCATATACACGATGATGTTTCACAGCATTGATTTCGCTCCAGCCATCGCGTTTTTCCACAGCTTTCGCTTTCACACCGTCCGTTGTAACAATTGCATCAGGATTGAGTTTTACGATCGCCTCATCTGTCATTTGCACCCATCCTGTCTGATCCGCAGCTGCGTTTTTAGCATGGATGACATTCAGCATTTCATTCATAAACGTATCTTTTCCGGTTGTATAAATGTCAGGATCAGGAGAAACCTCGATAAATACGCTTTTCTCCTCGTCTTTTGAAATGGTTTTCGCTTTTTCTTGAATATCCTTTAGATCTGATTTCATGCTTTTCACGAACTGATCAGCTTTTTTCTCCGCCCCGGCAGCTTCTCCGATCATTTCGATTGATTTGTACACCTCGGAGAATGATTGTGCATCATTGACAGTCAGCACTGTAATGCCCGCGTCCTTCAGCTGTTTGATGGCATCCGCTGATGCTGACATGGAAGACTCATGGGCCAGAACGAGATCTGGTTTTAGAGAAATGACTTTTTCAACGTTTACATTCATATCTCCGACTTTCTCAACCTTTTTGACTTCCTTTGGATAGGTATCGTTTGTGGTGACACCGACCACTTTGTCACCAAGGCCGAGTGCGTATGTAATTTCTGTGTTGCTCGGCATTAATGAAACAATCTTTTTTGGCTCTTTTTTGATGGTTACATCTTGATTTGACGCATCATCAATGGTGACAGGAAACGCTTCTGTTTTTTGTTTTGCCTTTGAATCCTTCTGATCCGCAGGATTGCCGCAGCCTGCCAGCATAACAACAGCCAACAGGAGCGCAGTCCATATCCCGGCTCGTTTTTTCATAATTTTTTCCTCCTAAACGAACTAAAAAAGCATCTCTACGACGGTAAAGATGCTGTAAACAACACAAAAAAGCCTATTGTTTACACATCATCTGTCCTCGCAGAATTCGTGCTGATCAAACAGGCAGGTATCCTGGCTCTTGGCGCTTGGCCAATTACAGTGGCGGGACCGCACCGGCTTTTACCGGTTTCCCTTTTAAGCCGGCTGTTGTTAACGGACCGGCACCTATTTGACATTCGTATCCTTTTTTCGGAGTAATTATACTATATGACTGACAGGCTTGTATATGTGTCCTGAATGACTTTTCCCCATATTGTGTATGGGAGCAAAATCCTCGTAAACACTAAATTTGATCTTGTATACTTAATACCATCATCAATCAAAAGGAATGATTCTTATGGATTTACAGCTAAAAGACAAACTCGTCTTAATCACCGGCTCGACGTCCGGTATCGGGAAAGCCGCCGCAAAAAGCTTTCTGCAAGAGGGTGCGGCAGTCATTGTCAACGGACGCAAACAGGAGACTGTCGATCGCACCATTGAAGAGCTTTCTGGCTATGGAACAGTGCACGGTGCTGCTGCCGATTTGTCAAAAACAGATGAAGCAGCGGCTTTTATCGAAAAAGTAAATGAAATCGGTGATATCGATATCCTTGTCAACAACCTTGGTTTCTTCGAGGTAAAAGACTTCGCCGATGTGACAGATGAAGAGTGGAATCAATATTTCGAAGTGAACGTGATGAGCGCCGTTCGGACAAGCCGTCACTTCCTTCCAAAAATGCTTGCCAAAAACAGCGGCCGCATTTTAAATATTGCAAGTGAAGCAGGCGTCAAACCGCTGCCAACGATGATTCCATACTCAATGACAAAAACGGCGCTGATCAGCCTTTCAAGAGGAATGGCTGAAATGACAAAAGGCACAAATGTGACGGTTAACTCAGTGCTCCCGGGACCTACTTGGACAGAGGGCGTGGCATCCTATATGGAAGGTGCCGCACAAGCAGCCGGCCAGGATACAGACACATTTATCAAAGACTATTTCAAGGTCAATGAGCCAACCTCACTTATTCAGCGATACGCGACAGCAGAAGAAGTCGCTAACACAATCGTATTCCTCGCGTCTGACGCCGCATCCGCCATTAACGGCACGGCACAGCGTGTGGAAGGCGGCATTATCCGTTCTCTGTAGTATAAAAAAACGCATCCGTGTTTCGGATGCGTTTTTTTATACGTCTCCAGCAAATGGTACCGGCTGATATCCGCCTGTTTCCAGTTGTGCTGAAAACAACCCTCCAGCGTGAGGCTGCTCGTATCTCTCTTTTTCTGTCATTTGTTCTGTTGCCGTTGTAATGTAAAGGGTTTTTAAGTCTCTGCCGCCGAACGCGCAGCACGTGACATATTTAGCCGGCACGCTGATTGAATTGATTTCTTTTTTCTGAAACGGGTCAATGTGAACAACGCGGCTGCCGCCAAACAGCGCCACCCACAGCATGCCATTTTGGTCAATTGTCATGCCGTCCGGCAATCCGTCTGACTGATCAAAACGATAGACAGGTTCTGGATTCGAAACATCTCCGCTTTGAGGATCATAGCTGTAACGCACAATCTCCTGCGTCGGCGTGTCGATGTAATACATCAAATTCCGCTCGCGGTCCCAATCCAAACCGTTTGAGGTGGAGACTTGATCCTTGATTTTGACAAGACTGCCGTCTAGATTCAAACGGTACAGCGACGCCTGTTTTTGCTCGCCTTCCATGCTCGTTGTCCCCGCCCAAAGCCTTCCGTACGGGTCACATTTAGCATCATTAAATCTCAGGCTCTCATGCATGTCCTTCGGCTGTTTAATTTTTTCCAAGCTGTCATCCCGAAGATGATACAGGTAAAACCCGTCCTTCATCGTCATAATCAGTTCATCCTTTGAATATTTCGCAAGCGCCGTCACAAAGGATTTGAATTTGATTGATCGGTTGATTTTTTCTTCAGGGTCAAAGATATGGAGCTCGCTCCCCAGGATATCAACCCAATATAAGCGGCCGTTTTCTTCATCCCATAACGGGCCTTCTCCAATCACTGCCCGAGTGTCTGCTTCCAATACTGCATCCATGTGTTACACCTCTTTAGCTTCAGTCTATATATTGTTATTCCCGGCAAAGAGGTGTCCAAACCACTTGATGTTTATTGTTTTTTAAAAAGGATGGTAATGACCGTTCCAATGTTCATTCTGCTGTTCACATGGATCGTTCCGTTATGGAGATGGACAAGCTCCTTGGCAATCGCGAGCCCGAGACCCGTTCCGGCAGTTGAATCTTTTGTGTTCGTCCCTCTGTAGTAACGGTTAAACAAATGGGTAATCGTTTCTTCATCCATTCCTTTCCCATTGTCCTTCACCTTTAAAGATATATGATTTTTTGTTTGCTCCAGAATGACTTGAATCTCTGTTCCTTTGTCGTTGTGCTTCACGGCATTCCCAAGGAGGTTTTCTAATATGCGCCTGAACCACGCTTCATCAAGGGCAAATTCAATATGCTCTTCTTTGGATACAAACGAGATATCATAGCCTTCAGAAAACGGATTTTTCTTAAAATCCTCAATGACATTTTTAAAAAACGGGATAAGGCTAGTGAGATTTCTCTCAATAGGAAGAGCATCATTTTTCAGCCGATACGTTAAATTTAAGTCTTCAATCAGCTTGGACATGTATTCAGATTTTTCTCTGACAACCTGCCCCATTTCTTTCACTTCTTCCGGCGACCAGTCATACTGCTTCGACTCGAGCATCATGCTGTAGCCGTAAATGCTGCTGAGCGGTGTTTTTAAGTCATGTGACAAACCGGCAATCCATTCTTCCCTTGTCGCCTGGATTTTTTCTCTGTTTCTTTTATCCCTTCTCAGCGTTTCAGTCAGCTGATCCATTGATTCAAATATCTCACCGAAGAAGCGGTACGGCTGTTTGATTTTTCCTTTTTTATTTTTGCTGACAGGACGGCCGTCCCGGTTTCTAGGTTCCTCAAGCTTCCCTTTTGACAGATTGACCAGCCATCTAATCGTATGAAAAATCGGCAGCCCGAATCGGAACATATACCAAACGGTCATCCAAATGATATACATGAACAAAACGGCCATCACGAGAAACATCGCTTTTAATACAACCTTCAGGAACGATTTGTTAAACTCCTGATCGGTTACATAGACAGGGTTCGGCACCGTAGCGACCATCCATCTGTCTTTATTGAGGATCTTAACGGAAATTTCCCGCTTATAGTTCCAAGGTTTAGAGCTGTATTTAAGCAGCTCCAGCTGGTTCATCGTTTTTCTTTCGCTTTTTGTGCTGTTGATGCTGTCGAGAATCTTTCCATTGCTGTCTAACAGGTAAATGGCGCCTTTTTTCCGTTTAATATAGTCGATGGTACTGGACTTATAGTGCGCTAGTGAGTCTATCTTTTGTTCGCGCTTTTCAACGGAAGTCAGGAGCTGTTCACTTTTTGATTTCCAGCCGGACAATAGAAGGTACGACTTATCTTCAATATTGATGGCCCAATAATTCAGTTTATAGTTATGAAGCTTTTTGGTTTTATAAATAGACAAAAGCTCTTTCTTGGTATAGGTGCCAGGCACGTCTTTTGGCACGCTGTAGGAATAATCAGTGTTTCCTTCCGAATCAATGATTTGCATCCAGCCGTGCTGTTTATCAACAGATTTCTTCAGGAAATTATCCACTTCCCATGTCCCGTCTTCGTTTACATCGAGATATGCCTCAAGTGTGTCGGTCGTTGCCTTCGTCAGCCCTGAATTGGATTCCGCATCGCTAAAACGAGCGTCTAAATAGAAAAACGACGCAACAAGCATAACCGTAAGCAGCAGGATCACAATCAGCATCTGGCCGAAAAAGTGAAACAAAAACTTCCATCTTAACCTCATGACCGCTTGCCTTCAGGATTTGGGATAAAACGATAGCCGAGACCTCGAACGGTTACAATATACTCCGGATTGCTCGGATCGCGCTCAATCTTCTCCCTAAGCTTGCGAATATGTACCATGACGGTGTTGTTGTCACCGTAGGAAGGATAGCCCCATACTTTTTCATATATTTGATCTTTGGAAAGCACCACGTTAGGGTGTTCACAAAAATACTGCAAAAGCTGCAGAAGCTGGGCTGAACAGGCAACGGCTTCCCCGCCTACGATCAACTCGGCATTTTGCGGAGAAAAAGTAAAGTAATCATATGTGTAGGTTTGATTTGAACTCGTTTCTTTCGATTGATATGTACGCTTGAGATGCGCTCTGATCCGCGCCGCTAATTCCAGCGGATTAAATGGTTTTGTGATATAGTCATCAGCTCCAACCGCAAAGCCCGATAATTTGTCCGCGTCGGATGATCTTGCCGTCAGGAAAAAAATCGGAGCGTCTGAATACTCTCTGATCAATGTGCAGGCTTCAAAACCGGACATTCCGCCCATCATGACATCCAGCACAATCAAGTCAACCTTATTGGCCTTCACAACGGGAATCGCTTCTTCTGCGCTTGCCGCATCCAGTATATTTCGATAACCTTCTTTTTCGAGAACGCGTTTGATCATGTCCACAATCGCTTTCTCATCGTCTACGATTAAAATTGACGCATTTTCCACTTTTATGTTCCTTTCTGTCACTGTTTTTTTTCATCTTATCATTATATCGTTTATTTATGGTACATTTTTGAATACATTGGAGCTTGGCAAATCAAAACAGCAAAAAAGGAGCAAACAAGCGCTCCCTTTTGATGTTTTTTCATATGAAAATATTATGAGTTCTCATCCACCATGTACAAAATAAACTCCCAAAATCCCGGGACATCCTGACATAAAAGCATATCAGCCTTTTCAAACATTTTGATCTTCAGCTCTTGCTCTAAATCTTCTCTTTCTTGATAGGACGTATTGCTGAGTTTTTTTCTGATCATCGGTGAAAAGCATGCAATCAGATGCTCAATGTCATAAGTCTCGTCTTTTTGTTTCTTTTTTTGTTCAAACTGGCCGTCCACAGCTTACTTTTCCCCCTTTTTTTGCGCCGCTAGCTGCTTTCTGATATTCTCCAGCCCCTTTTTATGAATGTTGGAGATGTTTTGTCGGGACTCACCTAATGAATCTGCAATCTCCTGCATCGTGGCACCGTGAAGATACACTTTCGTCAGCACACTTTTTTGTTTGTCAGTCAGATTCTGAATCGCTTGGTAGAGCTGATAATCCTGAACATGCTGGCTCAAATCATCCTGCCTGTCTAAAAATTCTTCAAATGCATCGCTTCCTGTTTCGGAAGGAAGCCGATCTCCTGCCTCCGGATGATCAACCGTCAGCGGATACCGTTTTTGATTTTTGCGAACCCGCTTATCAAAATCAATAGAAAAGATGCGAATCATTGAATTCATATACTTGACGATGCGGATTTCTTTATAAAACTGCTTAAATAGCTCGTCCAATGATTTTGCATCTTTTTCGTTAGGGCTTTCCATTACGTTTTTGAACAAACGGTAATGCTGAGGATTGCTCAAAAAATGCTTCACGATGGGATGCTTCATTATCTCCTTACATTTTGACCGTAAAAGACTTTGATAGTCCATCAAACCGCCTCCCTACTAAATTAAATGAAGGAAAGCAAAAAAAAGTAAACTACTACTTTCCGACTAGTGTCTTCCAAAATACTTTGCAGCAGTTTACGTTTTATCGGATTTCCTTCACTTACATACATGACTGCAGAAAAAGAAGGGAGGTATTTTCCTATGGATCAGGTTTTTATAGAGGAAGTCGTAAAACAGATCGGCAATTTTGGGTTTCCCGCGCTGATTGCAATGTATCTGCTGACCCGATTCGAAAAGAAGTTTGATCAACTAATAGAACTAATGACAGAACTGAAAGATCATGCAAAAAAATAATTTTTCAATCGAAGTTGACTTTTCACTGGTTTTTTTCACTTAACAAAACAGAAGGGAAAACGAAAGGCCTTTCACCTTCTCTTTCTGCTATCACATTTAAATGTAAGGAGGAAACATTTCATGAAAAAACAAAATGACATTCCGCAGCCAATTAGAGGAGACAAAGGAGCAACGGTAAAAATCCCGCGCAATATTGAAAGAGATCGGCAAAACCCTGATATGCTCATTCCGCCTGAAACCGATCATGGCACCGTCAGCAATATGAAGTTTTCGTTCTCTGATACTCATAACCGATTAGAAAAGGGCGGATATGCCCGTGAAGTGACAGTACGTGAATTGCCGATTTCTGAAAACCTTGCATCCGTAAATATGCGGCTGAAGCCGGGCGCCATTCGCGAGCTTCACTGGCATAAAGAAGCTGAATGGGCTTATATGATTTACGGAAGTGCAAGAGTCACAATTGTAGATGAAAAAGGGCGCAGCTTTATTGACGATGTAGGTGAAGGAGACCTTTGGTACTTCCCGTCAGGCCTGCCGCACTCCATCCAAGCGCTGGAGGAGGGAGCTGAGTTCCTGCTCGTGTTTGACGATGGATCATTCTCTGAAAACAGCACGTTCCAGCTGACAGATTGGCTTGCCCACACTCCAAAAGAAGTCATTGCTGCGAACTTCGGCGTGACAAAAGAAGAGATTGCCAATTTACCTGGCAAAGAAAAATATATATTTGAAAACCAACTTCCTGGCAGTTTAAAAGATGATATTGTGGAAGGGCCGAATGGCGAAGTGCCTTATCCATTTACTTACCGCCTTCTTGAACAAGAGCCGATCGAATCTGAGGGAGGAAAAGTATACATTGCAGATTCGACAAACTTCAAAGTGTCTAAAACCATCGCATCAGCGCTCGTAACAGTAGAACCCGGCGCCATGAGAGAACTGCACTGGCATCCGAATACCCACGAATGGCAATACTACATCTCCGGTAAAGCTAGAATGACCGTTTTTGCATCTGACGGTCATGCCAGAACGTTTAATTACCAAGCCGGTGATGTCGGGTATGTACCATTTGCAATGGGTCATTACGTTGAAAACATCGGGGATGAACCGCTTGTCTTTTTAGAAATCTTCAAAGACGACCATTATGCTGATGTATCTTTAAACCAATGGCTTGCCATGCTTCCTGAAAAATTTGTTCAAGCGCACCTTGACTTGGGCAAAGACTTTACTGATGTGCTTTCAAAAGAAAAGCACCCAGTAGTGAAAAAGAAATGCAGTAAATAAAAGACTTGCGGCTTGCAGAGAGCACTCGTTCTCTGCAAGCCTTCATAAGGAGCTGAACCAGTGAAACATCAAAACCCTTCAAAACGCTTATTGCGGCTCTCCATAAAGTACTTGCTGGCCGCAGCAGCAGTGGTGTTGACCTATTTTGCTGTCATCTATATATTGTTTTCTTTAGCGGGAACGAGCTACCGCTCAGCAGCTCATGTCCTGCTTTTTGCCGTGGTATTCCTTGTTCTAGGATTATGCTTTGAACCATTTGAAAGGCTGATGATACATAGCTTTACATTTTTCAAGACAGGAAAACGTCTATTCATTCTCCTTGCCGGCATCGTACAGCTGCTGTTTTTGTGGATGACTGCTCATACAACAGACCAATTGATCAGCGACATCTGGCTGTCCACCACAGAAGAAATGATTGTCGCAGCCGTTTTTTTGATTTTAGACAAATGCAACTCGGCCCTTCCCAGCTAAAAAAAAAACGCATTCCAATTGGATGCGTTCTTTTTATTCATAGCGAAGCGCGTCTACAGGCTGAAGCTTCGAAGCCTTGATAGACGGAAGCAAGCCGAAGATAATGCCGACTGCCATTGAAAAGATGAGTGCTCCGACAACAGCTGGAATGGAGACGATAAAAGGCATCGGAAAAATGACCGTCAGCAGCTTGGCGATGCCGAAGCCCGCCAGCACACCGAGTATTCCGCCAATGCTTGTCAGAACAACAGCCTCGGTTAAAAATTGAAATAAAATCACACGCCGCTTAGCACCGAGCGCTTTCTTAATTCCGATTTCCCTCGTGCGCTCCGTTACGGAAACGAGCATAATGTTCATGACGCCGATACCGCCCACCAAAAGTGAAATACTGGCGATTCCGCCAAGCAGCAATGCAAATGACTGATTAAAGGACTCCACTTCCTGCGCGATCTCTTGAAGATCCATTACACTGTACTCTGCTTTTTCCAGCTCAGCTTCTGACAGTCCCTGATTTAAAAGATCTGCAGCCATTACACCCGCTTCTTGGATATGCTCAGAAGAATCAGCCTGCACGGCAATCTGCGTTGGCGCGTCAAACCCTTCAATAAGCGGCCACACTTTTTTCGGCACGTACAAAACCGGGTTCGCGTAGTCGCCTTCAAACATGCTTTCCTGTTGATTTTTTTCTTTAAAAACACCGACGACCTTAAACGGCACACCATTCATCTCAATGCTTTTATGCAGAGCTTCTCCGTCCGGAAACAGTTCATCTCTGACAGCTTCATTGATCATCACCACTTGGTGTGTGCTGTTTAAATCATTTTCCGTCAGCTTTCTCCCTTCGGTTATTCGGATTGGAAACATGTCGAAGTAATCATCGTCCACTCCATACACTTGGGGATACGAAACGTTAGTTAAATGAAAAACGCTCGCGCCTTCTGATAAGTAATATAAGGATAATCCTTTGACCATCGGATCTGATTTGATCGCCTTTACTGTTTCTTCCGCTACAGGCGGCGCGGACGCATACGACACCTGAGGGCCGCCGCTCTCCTCTTCTCCGCCAGACGGCTGGTAGACAACATTGATGGCGTTGTTTCCCATGCCGATCATACTTTGCTTTAATTGCTCACTTTGGCCCTTCAGCATTGAAACAATCGCGATGATTGCCGCTATGCCGATAATCACGCCGAGCATTGTCAGAATCGATCTTAATTTATGAGAGAAAATGGATTGAAAGGAGATTCGAATATGTTCAAGCATGGCTGATTTCCCCTCTCTCATCTAATACCAGCTCTCCGTCTCTGATAAAAACGGTTCTGTCAGCTTTTTTGGCAACGTCCGGGTCGTGGGTTATCATAATAATGGTTTTGCCTTCCCGATGCAGTTCGGAAAACAGTGACAAAATTTGTTCACTTGATTTGGTATCAAGCGCCCCGGTCGGTTCATCAGCTAAAATAAACCTCGGCTGATTGACAAGGGCCCTCGCTATCGCCACCCGCTGCTTTTGGCCGCCGGACAGCTTAGGCGGTTTGTAGGAGACCCTGTCTTTTAATCCGACCTTTTCCAGCGCTTCATATGCCCGTTGTCTTCTCTCTTTTTTCTTCACTTTATTGTAGATCATCGGCAGCTCGACATTTTGCAGCGCGGTGAGACGCGGCAGCAAATGAAAAGTTTGAAACACAAACCCGATTGATTCATTGCGAATTTCGGCTAAAGCCCCGTCTTTCCCTTTCAATATATCGATCTGGTCAAGCATATAGGTTCCTGAGGTTGGCCTGTCCAAACAGCCGATAATATTCATTAACGTTGACTTTCCAGAACCTGAAGGCCCCATAATAGCTAAAAACTCCCCCGCCTGAACAGTCAGATTGATATGTTTCAAGATTGGAACTTCTTCTTTTCCCAGCTTGTATGACTTCGAAATATTATTCAGTGTCAGCATTGACTGTAACCTGCTTTCCTTCCTTGACCGCGGGATCAGGATAGATCACATAATCTTCCGGCGTCAGGCCGCTCTTAATTTCCACCATGTCATTTTCATCAGTCTCTCCGATTTCAACAGGCTGCTTAACCGCTTTGTGATTCTCATCAGCTTTCCACACATACGGTTCGCCGTCATCCTGAATGACCATGTCGGACGGCAGCTTGATCGTATCCGCATCAGCATTATCACTCATCACTTCGATGTTGACATGATAGCCGACTTCAAGACCTTTATGGCTGTCTAATAAAATGGTGAAAGGATAGTTAGAGGACTGGGGGTTCATTTCTTCATCAGCAAAGCTTTCTGATTCTTCACCCTCGCCTGCTCCCGCTGGAAGCTTGCCGATCGAGGTGACCTTTCCTTTCCACTCGCCCTCACCGCCTGTTTTCAGCGTGACCCTGACTTTGCTGCCTTTTTTGATCGTGTCCATTAACAGCTCATTGATTTGGCTTTTGACCAGATATTTGCCCGTCGAAACAATCTGGATATACGGGCCTGCTGCCTGGTCACCTGTTGCACCGTCAGCGATATCCTGATTGACGCTTTGAACGATTCCGTCATGCTTGCTTGTAATGACATTGGAACCTTTGTTTTTCGTCAGGCCAGCCAGTTCTTTTTGATGCTGCTTCAGTTCGAGCTGGCTTGTTTTCAAATCGAAATTGGCCTGATCAAGTTCATCTTGAAGCTGGGTTTTCTCTTCTTTTCCTGCAACTTTCAGCTTCTTTTCCGTTTCCGTTATTGATTTTTGCAAACGGTTGATTTGCAGATTTGTCATTTCAATTTGCAAATTGGCTTGCTCCACTTCATCAGAATGATCCTCGCCCTCATACTCAAAAAGCTTATCGCCCTTTTTAACCTGATCGCCTTCTTTGACGTATGTTTTTTTAATGCTGCCTTTTTCTGAATCTATGTATACTTTCTGCTGTTTCTCAGGTTCAACCTTTCCAGAAAACGTTTGGCCTGATTCTGAATCTCCTCCCATGTATACCGCGACCGATTCAGCATAGGGCTCCGATGATACGGCAACTTGGTTCATGTGGGTAAAAAAGTAAAAACCGCCAGCGCCGATCCCAGCCAATACAAGCACACCGGCACATATCGCACCGCCAATAAGCCATTTTTTCTTCTTGGACACAACGATCTCCTCTTTCTGTAAACTATGTAATATTTTCGAAACATTCTAACCAATATTATCTATTAATTCAAAAAGACTTGCAATCCTTTTATTGAAATGACGGCATCAAATAGAAAAATTGTATTTTCAAAGCCGAATAAAAAAAATCCCGGCTTCAAACCGGGATTTTTTCATACAGTAACTAGCTCTTTTTCATTTTTAATCAAGTCATAGGTCAAGCATACAGGTTTATTTGTACGGGGATCAGTCACGATTTCGGCATCAATCTGAAATACCTGCTTCAAAATGTCCGGTGTCATGACCTCCAGTGCAGTTCCTTCCTTGATGACCGTGCCTTTTTTGAGCGCGATCATATAATGAGAAAAACGAGCTGCATGGTTAAGATCATGAATGACCATTAAAATCGTCCGCCCTTGCTCTTTGTTGAGTCTGTCAAGCAGCTGCAGAATTTCAAGCTGATGTGCAAGATCAAGATACGTTGTAGGTTCATCCAGCAGAAGCAGTTCCGTCCCTTGCGCAAGCGCCATGGCAATCCACACGCGTTGACGCTGTCCGCCTGACAATGCCTCAATCGGCCGTTCAGCATATTCAGCCATGCCTGTTTCTTCAAGCGCCCATTTGATAATCCGGCGGTCTTCGTCATTTAATCTGCCGAATCCTGATTGATGCGGAAACCTGCCGTACGACACCAATTCGTGCACTGTTAGGCCGCTCGGCGCTTCAGGTGTCTGTGGAAGAATCGCCATATCTTTCGCAATGTCCTTTGTAGACATTTTATGAATCGCTTTGCCGTTTAAATAGACGGCACCTGCATGTGAACGCATAATTCTGGACATTGTTTTTAAAATCGTTGATTTCCCGCAGCCGTTCGGGCCAATTAAGGTGGTAATTTTCCCTTTAGGAATCGATATATTTAAATCCTCTACAATCACCCTGTCGCCATAACCGATTCCAAGCTGTTCCGTTGATAATGAATTCATATTCGGCCCCCTCCTCTAATTCGCTTTCATCAATAAATAAATAAAGTAAGGCGCACCTAGCACGGAAATGACAAGTCCGACCGGAATTTCTGATGGTGCTAATACATTTCTCGCCAGCGTATCAGCAAGCAAAAACAGGAATGAGCCAATGAAGGCGGAGACCGGTATCAGCGTCTGGTGACGTGGACCGGTCAGCCTTCTAGCCACATGCGGCGCGATCAATCCGAGAAACGCAATGCCCCCCGCAGCTGCCACGCATGAAGCGGCAAGAGTGACCGCTGCCAGAAGAAGAATCCGTCTTTCCTTTTCAACAGCGGTGCCCAGCCCGGTCGCCAATTGGTCTCCGAGCTGCATAATGTTCAAATAGCGTGCCTTATATAAAGTAAACAGAAGCAAGATCACAATCCAAGGGAGAATCGCCCAGATCATATTCCAGTTCGCCCCCCATATTGAGCCGGATATCCAAACCGCGGCTTGCATAAAATCATGAGGGTCCATCTTAAGCTGAAAAATCAGCAACAGGGCATTGAATCCGGCATTCACCCCTATGCCGACTAAAATCAGCCGAATCGGTGTCACGCCTTTTTTCCATGCCAGAATATAAATGAGAAACGCAGCGAGAATTGCTCCTGCCAAAGCACTGAATGGCAGCATAAATGTTCCGAAAAAGCTGAGATCTGAAGCTGACCCTTGAAAAAAGTATATAAAAAGCACTACAGCAAGTGAACCGCCGGCGTTAATTCCGAGAATACCAGGCTCGGCAAGTTCATTTTGAGACACGCTTTGCAAAATGGCTCCAGCTACGGAGATCCCTGCTCCAACAAGCAAAGAAAGGATGATCCGAGGCAGCCTGAACTCAAATAAGACAAGTTCATCACGCGCCGTTCCTTGGCCGAAAAAGACCTGAAGCGTTTTAAGCGGTGCAATTTTGATAACGCCCAAATTGAGACTGATAAAAAAGACCACCACGATAAGCAAAAAGGTCACAGCCATTACAATAAGCGGTTTGTTTGTTTTTGTTTTCATTACAGCCCTCTCCTTTCACGACGTGCCAAATAAAAGAAAAAGGGAACGCCGATCAGAGAAGTCAGCGCGCCGACAGGCGTTTCAAAGGGCGCATTTACGAGTCTGGCCGCTATATCAGCAAAAACAAGCAAAACAGCACCGAGCACCGCCGAGCAAGGAATGATCCACCGATAATCCACACCGACCAAAAAACGGGTAATATGCGGAATGATCAGCCCGATAAATGCAATGGTGCCGGCAATGGAAACCGCAGCTCCGGTCAGAATTACTACAATAAGCATGCCAACCAGTTTCACCGCTGATGTATATTGTCCAAGCCCTTTTGCCAGATCGTCACCGAGACTTAACACTGTAACAGACCGGGCGATGAAAAACGCGAGCGTTAAACCGACAGTCCCTGCAATAAGCAAAAGCTGGACCCCCGACCATTTCACACCCGCTACCCCGCCTGCGTACCAAAAGCTGATATCCTGAGCGACATCAAAGCGGATTGCAATGGCAGTTGAAATGCCGGTAAAGAAATAAGTAACTGCCGTACCCGCCAGAGCAAGCTTTACAGGCGTAAGTCCGCCCCTTGAAAACATGCCTATGCCCATTACCGTCGATGCCCCCAGCCCCGCTCCCGCAAAGGACCATAGCACAAGCCCCATTGCAGAAAGCCCGGGAAAAAAGGCAAACGCAATCGAAACTGCAAACGCAGAGCCTGATGTCACACCCATAATCGAAGGCTCTGCCAAAGGGTTTCTCGTCATCCCCTGCATGATTGCTCCCGACACTGCCAACAATGCGCCTACAAGCGCGGCAGCCGCCGTTCTCGGAAGCCGAAGATCATTTATAATTTGGTGAGATGTCTTTGTCGGCTGATAATGAAAAATGGCGTCCCATACAGTGCGCAAATGAATATCCGCTGCACCGAGGGATATGGATAAAAATGCGCCAAGGCAAAGCAGGCATAGACCTGCAATAAGGACGATGACCGCGCCATATGTCCTTGACGTCCATTGGATTTCTTCTGATGCAGTCCGTATATTTTTATGTTGACTCAACTGCCGTACTTCCTTTCTGTTACTGATAATGATTATCAATTGCTGTTTCAGTATATCACTTTTTTCAGCTGATTTAATAGAGTGTTTTGAACAAAAATGAAAATGCATTTGCAAAAATATCGTGTCAACCGGCACTTGCAGTGGTATAATCACAGATGATAATGATTCTCTTTTTCATCTATTTTTTAGAAAGAAGGTATGAGATATGACCCATATATACAAGAAACTCGGAGCCGCGTTTTTTGCCCTGTTATTGATTGCAGCGCTGGCAGCCTGCGGGAATAACTCAGAAAGCAAAGGTTCTGCCTCTGATTCAAAAGGCGCAGAAACCTATACATACAAGGCTGAAAACGGAAATGTAAAAATCCCGAAGCATCCTAAACGGGTGGTTGTCATGGCAGACGGCTATTACGGCTACTTCAAAACACTCGGCATCAACGTTGTCGGTGCGCCTGAGAATGTATTTAAAAACCCTTACTACAAAGGAAAAACCGACGGCGTCGAAAACATCGGAGACGGCACTTCGGTTGAAAAGGTCATTGATTTGAACCCTGACCTGATTATCGTCTGGACAACACAGGGCGCTGATATTAAAAAGCTTGAAAAAATTGCGCCGACTGTCGCAGTAAAATACGATAAGCTCGACAACATCGAACAGCTGAAAGAATTTGCAAAAATGACGGGAACTGAAGATAAAGCTGAAAAATGGCTGGCCGAGTGGGATAAAAAAGTTGCAGCCGCTAAAACAAAAATCAAAAAAGCGGTCGGTGACAAAACCATTTCCATTATGCAAACGAACGGAAAAGACATTTACGTATTTGGTAAAGACTTTGGAAGAGGCGGAAGCATCATTTACAAAGACCTCGGCCTGCAGGCTACAAAGCTGACAAAAGAAAAAGCCATTGACCAGGGGCCAGGTTATACAAGTATTTCATTAGAGAAGCTCCCTGATTTCGCCGGAGATTACATTTTCGCGGGTCCATGGCAATCAGGCGGTGATGATGGCGGCGTATTTGACAGCTCCATTTGGAAGAACCTGAATGCCGTTAAAAATGGCCATGTATACAAGATGGATCCGATTGGCTTCTACTTCACAGACCCGATTTCATTAGAAGGACAACTGGAGTATATTACGGAAAGCTTGACTAAATAAACAAAAGAGCCGCCTGCCCGCGGCTCTTTTGCTTATTTATAAGGAACGGCTCAATTTGAATCATATCGGATATTTTCTTTGAGCCATTCATATTAAGCTGCATCCTCAACACGATCAGTTTTTTTATGCTGGAGAGACTGAAAAACGTTTTTTGCATATTTAACGAACGGATTCCTAACAGGAGAAATTGTGATTTTATAAAAAAGACACCTGAGCAAATCAGGTGTCTTTTCATTATGCTTGTTTTTCTTTCTGGAACTTTTTACTCACAAATGGATAAACGATTAAGCCGACAAAGAATAAACCGATGCCGAGGATAAATGTCGTTAAATCTGCTGTGCCTGTTACGATAACAAACACGGAGTATGCACACGCCAGTATCGCGATCAATCCGTCTCTTACACGGGAGCCTTTCAGCTGGTCATACGTTTCACCTTTGATGACTACCTTCAAGCTGTAGATTGCAGATACCAGATACGGAATTAAATATGCGAGTGTAGCTGCTGTCGTTAAAAATGTAAATGCGTCACTTATTGTCCGGGAAATAACCGAGAAAATGAAGACCTGTGACATGACGTTTGTAATAATGAGTGCAATGACCGGACTTCCCTTTTTATTTGTTTTTGCAAAAAATGCCGGAAAATCTCCTGCTTTAGCGGCTTGGTATGGCACCTCAGAGCCGAGCAAAATCCAGCCAAGCATCGTTCCGAATAAACAAAGGATAGCCAAAAGCGCCATAATCACGCTTCCCGCGTTTCCAACAATCGCATAGAGTACATCAACAAATGGTTTTTCAGAGCCGACAAGCTTATCATGCGGCAGAACACCCATCGTAATTAAAGTCACAATAATATATATGCTCAAGGCAATCAGCAAGCCGGTAATTGTCGCACGTTTCACATCACGCTGAGAGCGCGCACGGCCGGACAGGATCACCGCGGATTCAATTCCGACAAACGCCCACAGTGTAGAAATCGCGGCGTTATGAACCTGGCCGCCAATTCCAATGCTTGTGCCGTTTTCTCCTTGAACCGGGAAATAAAAATGACCGAATAATGTCGTTTGAAACACAAATAAACCGGCAACGATAAAGAAGACAAAACCTAATACTTTAGAAAGCGTTGTGACAAAGTTTAATTTACTTGCGCCGTTAATGCTGGCAACAAGAATCGCGTGCGTTCCCCATAACAAGATCGTACATACGGCAAACGTCAGTAATTGGCCGAGTGTCACCTCTTGCCCGCCGATCGAAAACATCTCACGTTTATCAACCAAGATCGGGAAGAACGAAGTCAAGTAACCGGCGAGACTTGTGATGATCGCCACGTTACTGATCCAGCTCGCCACCCAGTAGCCCCACACCATTGTGAAACCGGCAGCGTTGCCTTTTTTCGGGTCAGAAAACAGCGCTCTTGCATAACTTTGCGGTCCCGCTGTCAGTTCAGGCTTGCGAATGGACAAATGTCCGAACACAAGTGCAATCATCAGCACGCCGGCACCTGTCAAAAGCCAGGCGGACGTAGCTCCAAACGGACTCGCAATTGAAGCAAGCGAGCTCGGCAAGGAGAAAATTCCTGATCCAACCATATTTCCAACGACAAACGCCGTTAATAACCAAAAACCCCATTTTTTTGTCTGTTCCATTCCAGTACCTCCATGATTCTTTGTACGGACCAGACCCCGAGATCATATAAACGCAAAAAAAGCCTGAACAAAAGTCCATGCTTAAAGAAACACACACCCTTGATCTCCGGATAGCCCTCCGCGAAAAAGCACGCGGCAGTCCTGCACTTATTCAGATACAGTCCCAGCATAGAGAAGGATCGGCTTTCTCCACACTTCGGCGCTGATGCCTTTTACACATGTTTAACAGCTCCTGTCAGCCTGGCATGTGTGACTTATCATCCGCGCAACCTCTACCTCACTGAGAAAGAGTGAGGATTTAATTATTCAGTTACTCCCAGAAGGTTATCAAAGAAAGGATGATCTGTCAAAGGGAACAGATGGAAAATACGGATAGAGCCAAGCTCTATCCGCATGTGGTTATCGATTATTTTTCTTTTTTTGCACAGCTTCTTGAAGCGGATCATCTTTTAGAGCTGAACCAGCATCTTCAAGAGCTCCTTGGATTACGTTTTTTTCTTTTTCGGAACGTTTTCCTTTATCTTTATTAAAGAAACCCATTCGTATCACCTCTTTTAAAAAATAGGTACATGTTTAAGATACCTCTTTCCTGAAAAATTATGCGGGATATTTTTTATCGTCCAAAGTCCTGTTGATCAAACATACATTCTCTTGATATATTTGTAATTCAGAGATTTTTTGCAAAAGATAAAAGGAGAAGCGGCAAATGACAGGAAAAACACACATCATGGGAGGCATCGCTTCTTGTACGGCAGCGGCTTATTATTATGGATTTGATCCAGTGCTTATGGCTGCATCAGGCGCGGTTGGAGCATTAATACCCGATATCTGCCACACACAAAGCAAAATCGGGAGAAAATTTCCTATTTTATCGAAAGTGGTCAGCTCCGTTTTTGGCCATCGTACATTTACACACAGCTTGCTGTTTATGCTCATCATGTTTTTTATCACTTCTACATACATTCCAGATAAAAACATATCAGCCGGCCTGATGATCGGAATGGCGAGCCACTTGATTCTTGACGCTTGGACGGTGAACGGAATCAAATTATTATTCCCTTCAACGATCCGCGTTCGGCTTCCATTATATATGAAGACAGGCAGTTTTTCTGAGCAGCTCGTGCTAGCCGGCCTGACCCTTGCTTCATGTTACTACTTTTATATGCTGTTTCATGGGCGCATGTTTTAAACATGAGTGCTGAGATTAGTAGGTTTTACTTAAGAAGCATTTCATGCAGATGATCAAGAAAACGTGAGGAGTCATATTGATGAAAGGAACCTTTTTTCACAATCAGCGGTTTTTATGTTTTTCGATCTTATTTATGTGGATCAAAACGTATGTGATATATAAACTCGGCTTTGATTTGCAAATCGATACTCTGTTGGAGGAGCTAATGCTGCTGGTCAACCCGCTCAGCTTTATTCTTCCTTTATTCGGGATCGGCCTGCTTCTGAAAGGAAACAAGCAGCGGGCTTTTTTGCTGATTGCCAATTTGGTTCTGACTGTTATCTTGATCTCTAATACGATTTTTTACGGCTTTTATATCGATTTTATTACCATTCCGGTTTTATTTCAGGCGAGCAACATGAGCGATATGGGAAGCAGTGTAAAAGAATTGTTCCATCCTCTGTTTATCGCCCTGTTTGTGGATTTGGTTTGTCTGCTGCTGTTCGCCAGAAAAACCAAACACCCACAGACAAAAGCCGCTCCCCGCACGATCAAACGGTACTATGCAGCTTCCTGCGGCATGCTTTTATGCACACTGGCACTTGCAGAAGTACAGCAGCCGAAGCTTTTGGCACATTCTTTTGACCGGGAAATGCTAGTCAAAAGCATCGGTCTGTTTCAGTTCCATATTTACGATACAATTTCTCAGACTGTTAATATCAGCGCGAAAGCTTTTGCCGATGAAGACAGTATAACTGCCATTAAAAACTACACAGAGGCTGATTACAGCAAGCCTGATCAAAGCAAATTCGGTCTTGCAAAGGGGCGCAATGTCATCTTTGTAACACTTGAATCGACCCAAAGCTTTGTTCTGAATGAAAAAGTAAATGGAAAAGAAATTACCCCATTTATGAATGATCTCATTAAAAAAAGCTATTCCTTTGATCATTTCTATCAGCAAACAGAACAAGGCAAAACATCAGATTCAGAATTTATCGTCGCTAACTCACTGTATCCTTCCCTTAGCGGCGCCGTCTTTTTCACGAAAAGCGACCATCAATTTCATACGATGTATAAATCGCTGAAGCAGCACGATTATTATTCAGCCGTCTTTCATGCTAACCATAAAACATTTTGGAACAGAGATGTCATGTACGATACATTTGGCATTGACCGCTTTTTTGATGTTGATGATTTTCATGTCACTCCCGGGACATCGACAAGCTGGGGTTTAAAAGACAAAGAATTTTTAGAGCAGTCCGCCGAAAAGCTGAAAAGCCTGCCGCAGCCGTTCTACAGCAGTTTTATCACGTTAACGAATCATTTTCCGTTTGAGATTGATGAAAAGGATCAGCTGATAGATGAATTCGATTCAAGCAGTGATCTGTTAAACCGCTATGTGACCACGGTTCGCTATGAGGATGAGGCATTGAAGCATTTTATCAAAAAACTGAAGGACGAAGGCTTATACGAAAATTCGATGATCGTATTTATGGGAGATCATTACGGCATTTCTGAAGCCCATAACGAGGCAATGGCTGAGTTTTTAGGGAAAGACGAAATCACACCATATGACAACGTTCAGCTCCAGCGGGTGCCGTTTATCATACATATCCCGGGAATCACCGATCAAAAGCCGGAAACCATCCCTGATGCCGGGGGACAGGTCGACGTCAGGCCGACGCTGATGCATTTGCTCGGCGTTGAGACAAAAGGCGATATCCAATTCGGCAATGATTTGCTGTCGGGCGACCGCACCCCATTCGCCGTTCTGCGAAACGGCAGCTTTATTACGAACGATTATATATACACAAAGAACACGTGCTATAGCCAAAAAACAGGTAAAGTGCTGGAAGATCAGGATGCGTGCCTCCATTACAAGGAGAAAGCAAACGAAGAACTTTCTCTCTCTGATAAAATTTTAAATGGTGACCTGCTCAGGTTTTCCGAATAAAAAAATCCCTCTATCAAGAGGGATTTTTTACGTTTCCAACATCACCTTGCCAGTCAGCTTCGTTTCATAGCCGTTTAAATGAGACAAATTCGCCTTGTATTCCTCAGAATTCAAAATCTCCTTCACGGCTTTCAGCAGCTGCTCATGTTTTTTCAAAACAACGATATCATATTGTTCGTCGATGAGCGGGATAAAATCAACACTGCCCATATGTGCCGCGTGCTGCGCCCCGATTCCCGCGTCAGCCTGTCCGCTTGAAACTTGTGAAGCGGCAGCGTAATGATCAGTCACGATATCGCTATATCCCACTACATCAGCTGGATTCACACCAAGCAAGCCAAGCTGTTCATCAAGGAGCACCCTTGCGCCAGAACCCTTTTCCCTGTTGATGATCCGGATATCGGCTCTTTTCAAGTCTTTCCAGCCTTGAATGTTTTTCGGATTCCCTTTTTTCACATACAGTCCTGCTTTGCGGAGAACGACATTGAGGAGACAAAACGGTTCACCTGTCAAAATCCGTTTTACATAAGGAGCGTTATACTGGCCCGTTTCAGCATCGTACAAATGGAGGCTGACAATGTCACACTTGCCTTGATACATATCAATCAGGCTGTTTAAGCTTCCTTTGTATTTACGGAGCGGCGTCTCCTGAATGGCATTCTCCAAATGCTTGCTGAGAAGATCCATCGAAATGTCCTGTCCGCTGATCATGACATTCCGTCTGCCGTCCGGCTCAGCCTCCTGCACCTGTTTCGGCGCTTCTGTTGCAGCGATGGGCTGAGACATTCTCATATTCGTTTTATATTGCTTTAAATCTTCTTCATCCACACGCATCTGCCTTCCGACACGATAAGCAGGCAGCACGCCTTTTTTAATCAAATCATAAACGGTCAGCTTTGATACCTTCAGCAGACCTGCAACTTCTTCTATCGTATAGGAAGAGGTTTCATTCATCATCATCACTCTCCTATTTTATTATACCTTCTCGCCGAATGTAAAAAAACCCACATAAACCAAACATAATCAGTTATAATTAGTTATATCTAATGATAAGGGGTGCAATCATGTTTAAGAAGTATTCTATTTTCATCGCAGCCTTAACTGCTTTTCTCCTTGCAGCAGGCTGTTCTTCAAACCAGTCTTCAACGGACAGCGAGAAAAAAGTAACGTTAACCATCTCAGCTGCCGCCAGCGCGCAGGATGCACTTGAGGAAATCCAAAAAAATTATGAAAAAGAGCATCAAAATATTACCATCCAAGATAACTATGGCTCATCCGGCGCCTTGCAAAAACAGATTTCTCAAGGAGCAGGAGCAGATCTGTTCTTCTCAGCTGCTGAGGATAAATTTAAAAAGCTGGTGGATGATGGAGATATCGCAAAAAAAGACAGCACTGATTTAGTCGGTAATGAAATTGTGCTGGTCGTACCGAAAAACGGAGATTCACCTGTGACAAGCTTCAGCAATCTGGCTGAATCAGAAAAAATCGCCCTTGGCACTCCGGAATCCGTACCGGCAGGAGCTTATGGGAAAGAATCACTGACAAAGCTGTCTTTATGGGAAAAAGTGAAGGATAAAATTGTGTATGGAAAAGACGTTCGCCAAGTTCTTTCTTATGTTGAAACCGGCAATGTAGACGCAGGTATTGTTTATAAAACAGATGCCCTGGTCTCGAAAAAGGTCAACATTATTGACGAGGCAGAAGCAGATACACACAGCCCAATTGTCTATCCGTTAGGAATCGTAAAAGATACAAAACACCGTAAGGAAGCGAAGGAATTTTACGAATACCTGCAATCTGATGAAGCAATGAAAGTATTTGAGAAATATGGCTTTACTGCCGAGTAGCATAAGCGCTTCAGAATTTTTCACACCCGTTGCGCTTTCCTTTCAGGTGGCGGCAGTTGCCGGAATTGTTGTCATTATTCTCGGAACACTTGCTGGAGCATGGATGTCACGGGCATCATTTTTCGGAAAAACGGCACTCGAAACATGTTTTATGCTTCCGCTCGTTCTTCCGCCTACTGTTGTCGGTTTTATTTTGATCGTCATTTTCGGAAAGCACAGCTTCATCGGACAAGCCATCGAGTGGATTTTCCAGCAGCCTGTCATTTTCACCTGGTGGGCCGCTGTGATCGCCTCGGCTGTTGTAGCCTTTCCGCTTATGTATCAATCAGCCAAAAACGGATTTGCTGACATTGATCCCGATATACAAGGTGCGGCAATGGTAGACGGCGCTAGCAGATGGAAAGTGTTTATCCATATCTCCGTCCCGCTTGCCTATCCTTCGTTACTGACCGGAAGCATCCTCAGCCTTGCGCGGGCGCTCGGAGAATTTGGCGCAACACTCATGTTTGCAGGAAACATCCCCGGTGTTACGCAAACACTGCCGACGGCGATATATGTCGCATTGGATTCCGGCAACAATACCCTTGCTTGGGCGTGGGTCGTCTGTATTGTTGTCATTTCCTTTTTGATGCTGTTTTTCATTCAACAGAAAAAAACGCACTAAAAAAACTCCCCATAACGGGGAGTTTTTTGATTAAAACAGAAGCTCATCAGGATTTGGGCCGACACGCTCATCTTTATTTAATGCGTCAATTTTGTCCATGTCTTCTTGAGACAATTCGAAATCAAAAATATCAGCGTTTTCGATGATACGGTGTTCTTTAATGGATTTTGGAATGGTTACAACTTCATGCTGCAGATCCCAGCGCAAAATCACTTGAGCCACAGATTTATTGTGTTTTTCAGCAATCTGTGTCAGCACTTCGTTATCCAAAAGCTGTCCCTGCATGAGCGGAGACCACGCTTCCAGCTGAATGCCTTGCGCTTTGCAGTAATCTCTTAATTCTTTTTGCGTCAAACGAGGGTGAAATTCAACTTGGTTCACCATCGGTTTGATTTCAGCATCTTTCAACAGCTCTTCTAAATGATGAACTTGGAAGTTGCTGACGCCGATCGCGCGAATTTTGCCATCTTTGTACAGCTTTTCAAGCGCGCGCCATGTATCTTTATATTTATCTTTGCCAGGCCAATGGATCAAATATAAATCTAAGTAATCAAGCTGTAATCTTTCCAGGCTTTTTTCAAAGGCAGCAAGCGTTGTTTCGTAGCCTTGATCTTCATTCCACACTTTTGATGTGATGAAAAGCTCTTCTCTTGCCACACCGGATTCTTTAATCCCGATGCCAACGCCTTCTTCATTTTTGTAGATCGCTGCTGTATCAATACTGCGATAACCATTTTTAATTGCCGCTTTCACTGATTCAGTCGCTTCATTACCATTTTCTACTTTAAAAACACCCAGACCGAACCAAGGCATTTCAACTCCGTTATGTAACTTTACAGTATCTTTTAAACTTGTTGGCACTTGAACATCCACCCTTTCACTGAAATGTAAGCGTCTATATTATCTCACATTCCTCTCAGCCGATACCAATAATACGCTTAAGACCCTCTTTTTGCTTCTTTTTTCACAGCACAGGCAAATTCAAACACTATTTTTTTCCTATTTTAACAATATTGAGATTACAAATACATTGAGCAGGGTATGCGTGTAGTGTAACCAAATGAAAACAAAGGAGGAAACAACTTGAAACGTATTCGTATCCCAATGACACTTGCTCTTGGTGCCGCTTTGACAATTGCCCCTATGTCCTTTGCTTCCGCTGAAGAAAATCCTGCTCCGAAGATGTCGCAGACAACTACTGCTGGAACAACTGCCGCTGATGTAGGTTTAAACGTCAACCTGGATGTACTTGGAATTGCCAACCAGATCGCTGATGCCATCAAATCCGCACAGAATAGGGATGGCTTTGTGAAAAACCTCATGGAGTCTTCCTTCTACGCGTCCGGCCAAAAATATAACGTCATGGTCTTTAATTTAAGCCAGGAATATGAAGATCATTTGAACGGTGTGCAATTTTACGGCTCAGCCGTTTACGACGGCATTACGTATGGCATTTGGGTATTTGAAGACGGAACCTTTACAAACAAAGGCGATGGCGGCTGGATCAACTGGGCCTTCAGAGGCTGGTTCGACCGGGATGGCAGCACTGTCGCATTTCATCGCCCTTAATATAAAAAAAGCTGGCGCTCTAACGCCAGCTTTTTTGCTGCATTTATTCGCCGCCTTCAAGCATGGCGGCTTCGACATCATTAATGTATTGGCGAAGCTCATGGGAGATGTCCCGGGAAATTTCTCTTTCCTCGAAAAGTGTTTGAATTTCATTTCTGATCGCCTGTACAGCCTTCAGCTTCACTTCCAGCTTCTGATTTTCAAAATGGGCGCTTGATTTCAGCTCATGATGGCTGTGCTCCAGCCTGAAAATTAACTGTTTATAGAATGTAATGACAGATAAAAACACTTCTTTATGCTCTTCCGTCTTGTGTTTTTCCAGATATTCTATCGCTGCTTTTGCCGTTTTCACTCTTGTTGCCCGTATCAATCCCGCTTCATTTAAAATCGACATCTCCGGCTTTTTATGTTCACCGAAGAAAATCCAATACATCAGCCTCTTGAGCCTTGTTTTTGATAATCCGACTTTAAACGGGTTCGCATACAAAATTTCCAACTCGTTAAATCGTTCTTGCAGCACATTTGCTGTTTCTTCCGGGATGTCTCCCCGCTCCAGCATTTTCATCAGCGCCTCTTGCTCTGCCTTAACCCCTTGGGCACGGACTTTACGCTCGTGCTTTTTGATGCGATTAGACGATGTATATTGCTGAAAACGAAGATTTTTCATTTTCTCATTGTATTCAGCTATCACCGCAAGAGAGGCCGTTTTGTTTGTCTCATTCATGTCCTCTTTAATCGTTTGAAGGGCTGTTTTGATCAATTTGCGTCTCGCCGTCAGGAGCTTCTTGTTTCGTTCCTCGTCCTCTTCTTCTTTTTCAGTCAGAATCGGCAGCACAACGGTAGCAATGACAAGCGTGCATAAAATGACGCCGGCTGCTAAAAAGAGAATCAGATTTCTTTCCGGAAACGGCGTGCCGTCCTCCAGGAAATACGGAATGGAAAAAGAACCTGCAAGCGTTACTGCTCCACGCACACCAGAAATCGAAATTAACAGCGTCGAACGAAGACCCGGTTTATAGATGTTCTGATCTTTATTAAAGAACCATTTGCCGTTCCAGAAGAACAGCACCCACAGGAATCTCAGGAGCATTAACGTAAATGTGATGACTAGGATATAGCCGATCACCTTCATGTTGCTGATGGCAGTGTCGTTAAAGATAACAGAAATAACATCAGGGATTTGCGTGCCGAGAATAACGAAGACCAGGCCGTTCAAAATAAATAAAATAATGTTCCACGTACTTGATGAGACAATTTGCAGCTTGATCATCGTTGATTCCAGACGATCCTGTTCAACCGCATGGGTAATACCGCCAGCCACAACAGCTAAAATGCCGGAAACGCCGATTTCTTCAGCTGCCAAATAAATCACAAACGGCGTCAGAATTTGAATCAGCATATGCATCGTGACATCCTGCATGCCAAGGCGGCGCAGAAATAGGCGAAAACGAATAATCAAAAATGAAATGACAACTCCGCACAGCAAGCCTCCGAGAGAAATAAAGACAAAGCTGACAGCCGCTTGTGCTAATGAAAATGCACCAGTCACTGCCGCTGCAATCGCAAACTTAAAGGCCACCAGACCTGATGCGTCATTCATCAGCCCCTCACCTTCCAGCAGGCGAAGAATCCCTTTTGGCATTTTCACTCTTCCTGATAATGCGCTGACAGCGACGACATCAGTCGGTGAAAGAATGGCCGCAAGTCCAAAGGCCGCTGCCAGCGGAATAGCAGGAATCATCCAGTGAATCGTGTAGCCGCCTACAATCACAGTCGCAAATACAAGGCCGAGTGCAAGCAATAAAATCGGAGCCCTTAAATTCCAAAGCTCTGCCCGCGGTGTCCTCTTTCCATCATTAAATAGCAGAGGCGCGATAAACAGAACAAAAAACAATTCGGTATTTAATTCAAAATGAAGACCCTGTGGAAATGAGGCGGCAAGAATCCCAAGAGCCACTTGAATCAGCGGCACCGGAATAAACGGAATAAACCGGTTCACGATATTAGAAATCGCAATAATCGTTAATAATACGAGCACAACTAAAAATATGTCCAAATGCATGACCTCCTTCGTCTGTTGTGTGTCGGCATGATGAGCCAAAAAATCTGTTTGTCTAAAAGCCCTTGAGCTAGGGTGGCCTTGCATACGCTATGTGGTTTCGCAGGAGTTCTCTCCACACTTGTCTTCTTTTATAGTACCCTTTTTAGGGTATTTTTTCTCATGATATGCTCATAGTGAACTTTTTTGCAGCAGAGCAAATTACAGAAAAAAGAGACAGGAAGCTACTCCCTGTCTCTCGTCTTTCTTTCTCAATCATGAAAATTCGTACCGTCAGTTGTTGCTTTAATAATGCCCGCGCGGATGACAAAGTCACCGAAATGCTCGCCTTCTTCACGTTCTTTCGCATAGCGGGAAAGAAGGATGCGCAGCTCGCTTAAAATGTCTGCTTCACCGATGTTTTCACGGTACATTTTGCTTAAACGGCTTCCGTCAAACGCAGCGCCAAGATACATATTATATTTGCCCGGCGCCTTTCCGATAAATCCGATCTCACCGAGTGCATGACGTGCGCAGCCGTTCGGGCATCCTGTCATGCGAATGGTGATTTCCTGATCACGAAGGCCGTTTTCGTCAATAATCTCTTCAATCTTATCTAACAGGGTCGGCAAATAACGTTCTGCTTCAGCCATTGCCAATCCGCAGGTCGGAAGAGCGACGCACGCCATCGAGCTGCGGCGAAGCGCTGAATAGTGCTTGCCGTCAGTTAGTCCGTATTGTTCAATTAAAGCACTGATTTCTTCTTTTTTATCGCTTGAAACGTTCGCAATCATTAAGTTCTGATTGGCTGTCAGCCGGAACTCGCCTGTATGAACTTTGGCAATTTCCCGCAAGCCTGTCATCAGCTTATAATCATCGTAATCCGTTATACGGCCGCCTTCGACAAACAGCGTGAAATGCCATTTATCCCCGATGCCTTCCACCCAGCCATAGCGGTCGCCGTTATGATCGAAATGATAAGGCTTCGCTTCTTCCAGGCTCCAGCCGAGACGGTTTTCCAATTCTTCTTTTACGTTTTCTAAACCTAGGCGGTCAACTGTGTATTTGAACCGCGCATTTTTACGGACAGAACGGTTGCCGTAATCACGCTGAATCGTAATCGTTTTTTCAGCAACGTCATACATTTGATCGGGCCGGCAGAATCCGATGACCTTGGCTAATTGCGGATATGTCGCAGTATCGCCATGCGTCATTCCCATACCGCCGCCGATCGCCACGTTAAAACCGATCAGCTTGCCATCCTCGACAATCGCAATGAATCCGAGATCTTGTGAAAAGACGTCAATATCATTAGACGGCGGAACGGCAATACCGATTTTAAACTTCCGCGGCAGATAGAGCGGTCCGTACATTGGCTCGACTTCTTCCTCCGGCGTGCCGGCAACTCTTTCCTCATCAAGCCAAATTTCATGATAGGCTCTCGTCCGCGGCAGCAGATCATCACTTAACTTTTTAGACCACTCGTATACCTCTGAGTGGATTTCAGATTGATAAGGGTTTGATGCGCACATGACGTTACGGTTTACGTCTCCGCAGGCTGCGATCGTATCCAAAAGTGCTGAGTGGATCGTCTGAATGGTTTTCTTCATGTTCCATTTCAGAATCCCGTGCATTTGGAACGTTTCACGTGTCGTCAATTTTAATGTGCCGTTCCCGTATTTCTGGGACAGGTCATCCATGACAAGCCATTGTTCAGGCGTCGAGACGCCCCCTGGCATACGCACGCGCAGCATAAACTGATATGCGGGCTCAAGTTTCTGCTTTTGGCGTTCATTTCGGAGGTCCCGATCATCCTGCAAATAACTGCCGTGGTGTTTCATCAGGCGGTTATCATCATCCGGAATTCCGGCACTGATTCGATCGAGCATCACTTCTTTCAGCGTGCCGCGCAAATAATCACTTTCTTTTTTAATGCGTTCAACATCACTTGGAGAGCCGTCCGGTGCTTTTAGAATTTTGGTCACCATGTTGAAAAACTCCTTTCAAGTCAAATCAATATACATCACGCTGATAGCGTTTTTGCTGCTGCATATCGGCAAGATAAGCCTCCGCTTCTTCGCGGCTCATATTGCCTTCTTTTTCGATAATTTCAAGTAATGTGTGATGGACGTCATGCGCCATATGCTTTTCATCTCCGCAAATATAAACAGCCGCTCCTTCTTGAAGCCATTCAAACAATTCTGCGCTATGTTCAAGCATGCGGTGCTGCACATATACTTTTTCTTCCGTATCACGTGAGAACGCCACATCCATTTTTGTCAGCACACCGTCTTTGAGCCAATTCTGCCACTCTGTCTGGTAAAGGAAATCCGTGACAAAGTGCTGATCGCCAAAGAACATCCATGCCTTTCCTTCCGCTCCCGTCTCCTCACGCTCCTGCATAAAGGAACGGAAAGGTGCGACGCCTGTCCCAGGGCCCACCATGATAATCGGTGTTTCAGGGTCTTTCGGAAGCTTAAAGTTTTGATTGTGCTGTACATAAACCGGCAGTGTGTCACCCGGCTGCAGACGTTCCGCGCACAAAATCGAGCAGACGCCTTTTCGTTCACGGCCGTGCGCATCGTAGCGGACTGCGCCGATTGTTAAATGCACTTCATCCGGATTTGCGGATAAACTGCTTGCAATCGAATAAAGGCGGGCAGGCATTTTTCGCAAAATAGAGACAAACTCCTGCGCAGATACACTAAATGGGCCATAGTCACGGACGAGATCAAGCAAATCGCGCCCTTCAATATAGGCTTTTACATTCTCCTCATTTCCCGGGGCTAAAAGCTCTCTAAGCTCATCGTTCCCTGTCAGCTGGGCTGCCTGTTCAATAAGCGGTTTTGTGAGAACGGTAATCTCATAGTGATAAATCAGCGCTTCTTTCAGCGGACGGACATCACCTTGCTTATTAAGCGTCACAATTTCTTCCGGGTCCCAATTCATTTCCTTTAGGAGCAGCTCGACAAGTTCCGGATCGTTTTCCGGATAGACGCCGAGGCTGTCACCAGTCTCGTAAGTCAGGCCAGATCCTTCAAGAGACAGCTCCACATGGCGTGTTTCTTTATTTGATCCTCTGCCGTTTAAATTTAAATTTTCTAACACTTCAGCCCGAAACGGGTTTGTTCTGGAATACGAAGACTCACCGGTTTGTGACGCAGCCGCCGGCGCAGGCGCGGCGCTTCCGCCCCCAGCTTCATTTAATCCCTTCAATACACCCTCAAGCCATTCGGCTGCCGGTTCATCATAGTCAAGATCGCAATCAACGCGCGGAGAAATCCGTTTTCCGCCGAGTTCTTCTAAGCGCTGATCAAATTCTTTCCCTGTCTGGCAGAAAAACTCGTACGAACTGTCACCAAGCGCCAAAACGGAAAAGCGCAGGTCTTCAAGCTTAGGCGCCCGTCTTCCGTGCAGAAATTCGTGAAACGACAGCGCGTTATCAGGCGGCTCGCCTTCTCCATGCGTACTGACGACGATTAAAAGATTGGTTACCTTCTTCAGCTGATTCGGCTTAAAATCGCTCATGGATGAGACGGTCACTTGAAAACCGCTCTGTTCAAGCTGCTTGCCGGCATTTTCTGCAAGCCCCTGTGCGTTTCCCGTCTGTGAACCATAAAGAACGGTCACTTCTTTTGAAACGGCCGGTGCCGGTGCTTCCGCAGACACAGCTGCCGCCGGCGCACCCGCAGCTTCTTGGGCGGAAACAGATTGAGCGGATAAATATCCGCTCAGCCAGATTTTCTGGGATTCGGTCAAGGTCGGCAGAAGGCGGTTAAGGAGCTCTGCCTGCTCCTGATTAAACGGACTGTTCATTACCTGAAGTTGCAACGTATCCACCTCACAAAGTTATAAACTGATCGAAAATTGCATCTAATTGAACTTTACCGGAATACTAGGCTTAAGTAAAATATATTTACATGATGATAACTATTAAGAATCCTAATGATAAAACGGCTATGCTTCATGTAAATAGAAAAAAGAGAAGGACTCCCTTCTCTTCATTCAGCCATCTGATATAAGTGAGGCGGCACAGCGGTTGCAAACGGACTGGCTTCACCTGTATAAAATACCGCCAGCATGTGCATCGCACGGGTGCACGCAGTATATAAAAGCCTGCGGTCGTGCTCTGTATGATAGTGTTCTTCAGATGCATCATAGACAAGCACTGCGTCAAATTCAATTCCCTTCGCTAAATACACCGGAATCACGCAAACACCCTTTTGAAATGGTTGATTTTCTTTATGAATCAGGCGAACATCTGTATATTCACTCATGTGGGCGTGTGCCTGTATGCATTGCTGCGCTGTCTTGCAGATGACGGCTATTGTTTCGTGCCCTTTTTTCTTGAGCCGGCCAATTTCTTGCGCGAGCTTTTGGCAAAGGCTCTCATGTCCTTCAGTTTTGACAACGAGCGGCATTTCCCCGCTTCTATTAAACGGCTCAATATCCGCTCCATCTTGAAGCATCGCTTTGGTAAATTCGACAATCTGCCTTGTTGATCTGTATGTTCTCTTTAAACGAACATACTCAGCAGGCTCATCCTCAAAGCACGCATCCATACGCTGATCCCCATGTATGGTATGCGCGTAGATGGACTGATTGATATCACCGAGCACTGTCATGCTGGCAGCCGGAAAAATACTTCTCATGTAAGCCATCTGAAACGGTGAATAGTCCTGGGCTTCGTCAATAAATAGATGTTTGATCTTCGTATTTTTCTTTCTGCCCTCAATCAGATCCTGCATATAAAGAAACGGTGCCGCGTCCTCATAGAGCAATTTATTATCCGAAAATGCCGAACGGGTCAGCTCAGCTATCGCGGCCATCTTCTCATGCTGAAATTTTCCTCCCCAGCCAGAAAACAATTGCAAATACAGCTGTGTAACATCAAGAAATGCAAGGAGCCTGACTGCCTGTTTGAGCGGTTTGAAAGCTTTTTTCACAATGATGGCGGCAAGCAGCTGCTGCTCTCTTTGATAATCGTTAAACGTACTCTCGCTGAACCGTTTCCTTTCCTGCAGTTTTTTGTACACGTCCAGGTAGTCCTCTTTGTCAAGCAGCTCAGCTTCATGAACAACCCAATCCTTTCGCCGTTCCTTTTTCTCAAGCTTGTTAAGCTCACTCAGCAGCCACTTCGCGGTTTGCTCCATCCGATTCGGAATGGAGTGATTTTGATCCAATGAGTAAAAATAGGATTGAATTTGCTCCTTTGTGATCAGCTTTTGTCCGCGGAATATAATATTTTTAAAAATCATCCCGTCAGAGGAAAGCCGTGTGACGTATTCATTAATGAATTGCTGAAAGGATAAACCCGCCTTCCATGTGATTCCCGCAAGCCTTGTTGGAAAATCGCCTCCCTTTGTTTCGGTCAGGCAATATTCGAGCTGATCAAAGGGGCTTTCACATTTGAACCTGCGGCCAAGACGATGCTCGATATATTCCTGAAACGTCGCCTGCTCCATATTCTCTTCTCCTAACTCCGGCAAAACAGAGGAGACATAGCTGTTAAATAAGAAGTTGGGAGAAAACAAAACGATTTGTCCGGCATCAATGACGCCACGGTGCCTGTATAACAAATAAGCGACACGCTGAAGCGCAGCCGATGTTTTCCCGCTGCCAGCCGCTCCCTGCACGATCAGGATCTTGCTTTTTTCATTACGGATAATCTGATTTTGTTCTTTCTGAATCGTAGACACGATGTTTTTCATTTGGGTATCGGAGTGATGGCTTAATACCTCTTGCAGCATTTCATCACCAATCGTCATATCGGTATTAAACATCGCCTTGAGAGTGCCGTTTTTGATCATAAACTGGCGTTTCAGCACCATTTCCCCTTCTATCGTTTCACCGGGCACCTCGTACTCCGCTTTACCTGGGGAATAATTGTAGTACAAACTTGATATCGGCGCCCTCCAGTCATAAATCAGAAAGTGTTCCTCCTTCTCATCCAAACAGGAAGCTAAACCGATATAAATTCGCTCTGCCTGCTCCTCGCCGTTTTCAATAAAATCAATCCGGCCGAAATAAGGCGATTTTTTTAATTGATGAATTCGTTTGAGCTGCTGATCCATGCGCCGATGATTGTGTTCCCGATCAGACAGCAGCTCTGCCTGCTGCTTAATGCTTGCCATCGTTTCAATCGCTTCATGGGCATCATCAAAATTAACCTTAACATCCTCCCAAAAGCTTTTTCTTAATCCGATGATATCATGCTTCAACCCGCCCGCAGACGTTTCCAGAAACCGCTCTTTTTTTTCGAGCTCCTGCAGCACCTCATCTATTCTCGACTGCTCTTCCTTCCATTCCTTATCCTGCTGATTCATGAACGGCACCTCCAGAAAATAGTTGACAAACATAGATGAAATACTGTAAAATATAATTGGATACATATATCGAATGTATGACGAAACTGGCAAATACAATTTATCTTAGCACATTCACCCAATACCAATCAAGGTTTGGGTTATTTATATGCAGAAAAAACCGATTTCAACTCGAAATCGGTTTTTTCTCTTATGATTTCACATTGATCACTGTTGGAGGTGCTTTTCTTAGGTTGCGAATCTTCTCTTTCATCAGTATCGATTCCTTATTCCATTCAATCTTCGATATAATATTTCTTTTTCATTTTAAAAACACCGCAGAGCTTTACCGTGTTTGTCTGTTCATCTAACGTGAAGAATGACTAAACTGGCTGTTATTGTCATCTTCCATAAAGCAACTACATCCTTGCTATCGTATCTATAGTCGCAGTAAAATAGTCATTTTTCATCCAATTTCGACATATTTCAACAAATTGAAGTTTTTCATTTGGGAAAATAGGACGATGTTACATTATTTCTCTCGGTTTATGATAAGAACATGAAGAAAGAACCAGAATTAGTTAGGAGGAAATACTCAGTGAAGAAAAAGCTATCTATGATGTTGCTGGCATTCGTCGTAGCCGTAACAAGTTTTACGGCAATTGACCTAGTAAACAACAAAGCGGAAGCTAAAGATTGGGTTAAAAAAGGTCAAATATGGAGTACTCATTACCATTCGGGCTCATTTAAAAACTATACTTACTCGCCAACATTTCAGATTTATTATCCAGGACGAGGAACTTGGGCCAACATGACAGCAAACGGATCAGGCAGCGGGAAAATTACAGCAACTCTGCAACAAAAGACAAATAAAGGCTGGAAAAATGTTAAAACTTTTTATGCAACGAAAAAAGGCTCTACAAATTTAAGTTACAAACAAGCTTCTAAAAGCTACAAAACAAAATACAGATTCAAATTCACTAACACAGGAACTAAAAAAACCATCAGCTATACCTTTTGGGCTACCTATTAATTTTCAATAGCTTTGCTCTGCGCGGTCAGCATTCGAAAAGGACTTTTTATTTGATCCCGGCAGGCTACCATAAAAGAAACCTCTCCATGACGGAGAGGTTTCTTTTATTTTACTGACTATCTAAGCGAAAAGAACGGTTTGGCAGCTTCCAATTAAACATATAGGAACAAACCCGGCAAACAACGAGCACGAAAAACAGAACGTACAAGCCGAACGAGTTCCCCAGCCAGCCCAAGCCGACGATTAAACCGCCGAGAGCCGCCCAGACTGCATAAATTTCTGCCTTCAGCACAAGCGGTTTGCGCCCGGCAAGAAGGTCGCGGATGATTCCGCCCCCGCTTCCCGTCAGCACCGCAGCCACGATCACGGCACTAAGCGGATGGCCCATTTTGACAGCATACAGTGCGCCTTGGATAGCAAAGGCAGCGAGGCCGATCGCATCTGATAAATTGCCCCACTTATTCCAATGCTTCAGCAGCAGCTTCGGAAACAGAAACACAATTGTAATAGATAAAAGCGCGATTTGAAAGTACGCTCCCTGCTCCCATAGCGCTGACACCGGAACACCGATCAGCAAATTGCGGATCGCTCCTCCTCCAAAAGCGGTGACAATCCCTAATATATAAACTCCTAAAATATCATATTCCTCTTCCATCGCAACAATTGCGCCGCTGACTGCAAACGCAATGATGCCAATCACACTGAGCAGCTCCCAAGCCATTCTGATGACTCCCTTTTATGTTTGTTAAATTTTCTGACGACCTCTAGATTTTATAATCGCTCAAGCGTAAAATCAATAACATTTTTATGAGAAAAAAAGATAAATTTAGAGGGAATGCCGCATTGATGAATGGCATGAGTTTGCGAAATTAAAAAAGCGCCCGGCATACGCGGGCGCTTTTTTTGTTATTCAGATTTTTCGCCTTTCAGCAGGCACATAAAAATGATAATCAGGATAAAAGCAATCAGGGCCAGGAATGGAATCGTAATAAAACCAAACCAGTTAATATATTGGCCCGAGCACGGCACGCCGCTGACACATGGCTTAATGCCGCTAAAGCCGGGCACTTTTTGCTCTAAGTAATGCATGATCGAAATGAATGCCCCTATCATCGCCATCGGGAGCACATATTTTTTCACTCGTGTGTCCCCTTGAAAGGTGGCGATGCCTAAAATCAGGACGAGCGGATACATGAGGATACGCTGGTACCAGCACAGTTCACATGGAATAAACTTTCTGATTTCACTGAAATACAGGCTGCCCAGCATAGCGATAAGAGCCACAACCCAAGAAGCATATAAAAATACGATTCTATTTTTCATATCGTTACTTCCCTTTCAGCTCTTTTTCTATTGTCTCTTTGATTTCATCATAATCCGCAAAATTTTTGATCACTTTATCATTGACGTAAATCGTCGGTGTTGCCTGTATGTTCATTTTTTGATTAAGGTCAGAATCCTTTTCCACTTGAGAAGCGAATGTTTCCTTATCAAGATTTTCCTTGAGCGTCTCAGGTTTTATCTTTGTGGTGCTTTTTGCAAGATCACCAAGGAGGCCTGGGGTTACCCATTCCTGTTCCGTATCCGGCTGTTTTTCGAACAGCTTTTCATGGAAATCCCAGAAAGAGTCAGGGTCTTCCTTCCATACTTCTTCAGATGCAAGAGCCGCTAACCTTGAACCTTTTCCATGGAACATGACGTTCACGAAAGAAAATTTCACATCGCCCTTATCAATAAAGTCTTTTTGTATTTTTGGAAAGATGTCACTGTTAAACACCTTGCAAGACGGACATTTGTAATCTCCGAATTCTACTACAGTTACCGGTGCATCGTCCTTGCCAAGCACAGGCTGCCCTTTGATAGACGGCTGCCCGGACACCGCATCATTACCTTGTTCCGTTTTGTTATTAATGATGACAATGGCTGCTAGCAATACAACAACCACAACCGTAAGGATGACCGCGAATTTCGCAGAAGACTGCTGTTTCTTTTTCACTCCGACACCTCATCGTTTTAAAATTAAAAAAGAAGCGGATCGCAATTGACCCACTTCTTTATTTTAACAAGACAAGCGCTGATAAGAAAACCCCGAAAAAATGAATTCTCTCCGACAATTTATTTGTTTTTGAGACGCATGACGCGCATGGCGTTCGCCACAGCAAGCAGTGTAACGCCGACATCTGAGAAAACCGCTTCCCACATGGTCGCAATTCCAAATGCACCAAGAATGAGAAAGATCGCTTTCACACCTAAAGCAAAGCCGATGTTTTGCCACACGATTCGCCGTGTCCGTTTCGCAATCCGAATCGCTTCCGCTATTTTTGACGGCTGATCTGTCATCAGCACGATGTCTGCGGCTTCTACTGCGGCGTCTGAGCCAAGGACTCCCATCGCGATCCCTATATCTGCGCGGGCAAGCACCGGCGTATCATTGATGCCGTCACCGACAAAAATGAGTTTTTCATTAGGTGAAAGCTTAGCTTCCAATGCTTCGACCTGCGCGACTTTATCTTGCGGCAGCAGCTCTGCATATACCTCACCAATCCCAAGCTGTTTTCCGACGGCTTCTCCCGTTTGTTTCGAATCACCCGTCAGCATAGCTGTCTGTTTGATCCCAAGCGACTTCAGATCAGCAACCGCTTGTGCTGCGTCTTCCTTTATCTCATCCGCTATGATGATTGCTCCGGCATAGCGTTGATCAACAGCAACGTGTACGATTGTTCCAGCATTTTCATCCGGGACATCCTCAATTTGTTCTCTTTCCATGAGCTTTTTATTCCCAGCAAGGATCTCAGTTCCATTTACCTTTGCAAAAATGCCGTGACCGGAGATTTCTTCGTATGACTCAATCTCATCGGAGGAAAGCATTTTCCCGTAAGCTTTACGCACAGATTCAGCAATCGGATGCTGTGAATGAAGCTCAGCGTATGCCGCCGCTTCAAGTAATCTATCCTTTGTAAAACCTTCCGCGGGTTTGATTTCTGTCACTTCAAAGCTTCCTTTTGTTAGTGTTCCCGTTTTATCAAACACCGCGTATTTGACTTGATTCAAAGCTTCTAAATAATTGCTTCCCTTTACAAGCACTCCGGCCTTTGAGGCCGCTCCGATTCCGCCGAAGAAACCGAGCGGAATGGAGACAACAAGCGCACAAGGACAAGAAATCACTAAAAAGATAAGCGCGCGGTACACCCAATCGGAAAGCGCGGCGCCAGATAGAACAAGCGGCGGAACAAAGGCCAGCAATACCGCGATGATCACAACAGCAGGTGTATAATACTTGGCAAACTTCGTGATAAAGTTTTCTGTCCGGGCTTTACGGCTGCTCGCATTCTGAACCAAGTCTAATATTTTTGATACTGCTGATTCCTGATAGCCCTTTGTGACTTCAATATGCAGAACGCCGTTTTGATTGATAAAGCCTGACATTACATCTTGTCCTTCCGCAGCTTTTCTCGGAACGGACTCACCTGTTAAAGCAGATGTATCAACCATCGCTGACCCTTGCACGACCTTACCGTCCAGGGGTATGCTTTCTCCCGGATTAACCACAATGATGTCTCCTGTCTGAACGTCCTCCGGGGAAACCTGTTCGATGCCGTTCTTTGTTTTGAGATTGGCGTAATCAGGCCGTATGTCCATTAACGCACTAATTGATTTTCTGGAACGGCTGACCGCGGCACCTTGAAAAAGCTCACCGATTTGATAAAACAGCATAACGGCGACGCCCTCAGGGTATTGCTGAATCAGAAAGGCGCCGATTGTAGCAAGAGCCATTAAGAAATGCTCATCAAACACCTGACCGCGGATGATGTTTTTGACTGCGCGGATCATAATGTCACCGCCGATGATCAAATAAGCAGCGAGGAAAAGGAAAAGTTCAATGGTTCCCGAATGAACCAAATATGCCGCTGCGCCGAGAATGACAGCCGCCGCCATTCTGATCAGCATATTGACCATTCGATTACGATAGCCATCATCAGCTGATTTCTTTATATGCTTTTGGCGAACCGTTACATGCGGATCAATTGATTTCACTTTTTTCTCTACTTTATTCGTGACCCATTGCTCTTCTTTCCCATCGGCTGAGACAGTTAAGGTGCTTGCCGCAAAATTTACCGCGCATCCGTCAATGCCTTTTATGCCTTTGACTCCATTTTCGATTTTTTGGGCACAATTGCTGCAATCCAAACCGTCCAGAACGTATTCCTGTTTCACTAGTCTCACCTTACCTTCCGATTTAGGGTTCCCTTTTCAAAGCGTATCAATGAGTATTGCATTCATTTTAATATATATGAGCATATACTCATATATAAGTTACACCTATTATATGTTGTTTTCCAAGAACGTGTCAATGAAAAACAAAAACCGGCATATAGCCGGTTTTTCATTTTACTTTTTGCAGACGAAGAGCATTCAGAACAACGGAAACGGAGCTGAATGCCATTGCTGCTCCTGCTATCCACGGTGCTAAAAATCCAAGTGCTGCGATTGGGATGCCGAGGCTGTTATAGCCAAGCGCCCAGAATAAATTTTGTTTAATGTTTTTCATTGTCAATCTGCTCATGCGGATTGCGTCGGCAATACTGTTCAGATCGCCGCGAATCAGTGTAATGTCTGCTGTTTCCATGGCAATGTCCGTGCCAGTTCCAATCGCCATGCCGATGTCAGCTGTGGCAAGCGCCGGCGCATCGTTAATTCCGTCGCCTACCATTGCCGTCTGGCGGCCTTCTTTTTGCAAGCAGGCAATTTCTGCTGCCTTTTGTTCAGGAAGGACTTCCGCAATGATATTCGTAATTCCCGCTTCCTTCGCGATGGCTTCTGCGGTTCTGCGATTGTCTCCTGTCATCATGATGACATCAAGGCCCAACTCTTTCAGACGGGCAACAGCCTTCCGTGACGTATCCTTAATCGTATCTGCAACCGCTACTAGCCCCGCTGCTTCTCCATCAATGGATACAAGCATAACTGTTTTCCCTTCTGCCTCTAGCTCTTCCATTTGGGCGAGAAGACCCCCATGCTCAACCTGTTCGCTCTCCATTAATTTTCTTGTGCCGACGAGAATGCTTTTTCCTCCGGCTTCAGCCAAAATGCCTGCGCCGACTTTTGCTTCAAAGCGGGTAAGCTTCGGTATCTCAAGCCCTTTATCTTTCACGCCAGCAATAATCGCTTCGCCAAGCGGATGCTCTGATCCCGTTTCCGCTGCCGCTGCAAATTGAAGCAAATCTTTTTCTTCAAAACGGCCGAATGGAATGGCATCCGTCAGACGCGGCTTCCCGTTTGTCACGGTTCCGGTTTTATCAAGAACAATGGTATCGAGACGATGTGTTTTTTCTAAATGCTCGCCGCCTTTAAATAAAATCCCGAATTCAGCAGCGCGTCCAGATCCAGCCATTATGCTTGTCGGAGTGGCAAGACCGAGGGCGCAAGGACAGGCAATGACAAGAACCGCAATGAACTTGCTGATCGCTTCAGCAAAATCGCCAGGAGCCGCCCAAAGGTACCAAATGAGAAAAGTGAGAACGGCTATCCCCAATACAATGGGCACAAAAATGCCTGAAATCTGGTCAGCGAGACGCTGGATCGGCGCTTTTGACCCTTGTGCTTCCTCAACAATTTTGATGATATGAGAAAGCGCAGTATCCTTTCCGACGTTGACAGCTTTAATTTTCAGGAAACCGTTTGCGTTAACGGTTGAACCTGTCACGCTATCACCAGGATTTTTGTCAACAGGAAGACTTTCTCCTGTAATCATCGATTCGTCAACCGCTGAGCGGCCTTCAATCACTTCTCCGTCGACAGGAATTCGTTCGCCAGGTTTGACGTAAACAATGTCATTAACAAGCACTTCATCGATCGGGATGATTTGCTCCTGTCCGTCTCTTACAACAGTCGCTGTTTTCGCTTGAAGCTTCATCAGCTTTTTAATCGCATCCGAGGAACGGCCTTTTGCTTTTGTTTCAAACAACTTGCCTAATAAAATCAGCGTCAGCAAAATCGCGCTTGTTTCATAGTAAAGGCCGTCTGTATGCCCGTGAGAGCCAAGGCTTTGAAAAGTAAGATAAAGGCTATAAGCGTAAGCAGCCGTCGTACCGAGGGCGACCAATACATCCATATTGGCGCTTTTATTTCTGAGCGCCTTATACGCACCCACATAAAACGGCCAGCCGATCAGAAATTGGACTGGTGTCGCCAGCGCAAATTGCATCCACGGATTGAGAAATATATCGGGTACCCAAATGAATGATGTAAATGTAAAATGGCTCACCATCGCCCAAAGCAATGGAAATGACAGGACAGCTGAAAAAATCAGTCTCGCTGTTTGCTTCCGTTCTTCTTTCTTTTTAGCAGCAGCAGCCTCACTGTCCTGTTCCCCCTTCAACTTTAGCTTATATCCAAGCTTATCTACCGCTTCTTTCAAATCGCCGACAGACGCTTCTTTTGGATTGTATTCGACCGTAACTGTTTCTAAAGCGAAGTTTACTGGTGCATTTGCGACGCCTTCTATTTTGTTAAGCCGTTTTTCAATCCGATTGGCGCAAGCCGCACAGGTCATGCCTTCAATATCGAATTCAGCTTTTTCTGTAACAACGTGATAGCCCAGCTTTTCTATTTTTTCTTGAATCGCTGCAGTCCCTGTTTCAGCAGGATCGTAGATTACATTTGATGTTTCCGTTGCCAGATTAACATTTGCATCCGTGACACCGGGCATCCGCTTCAGGCCTTTTTCAATTCTGGCAGCACATGCCGCACAGGTCATACCAGAGACCTGCATCGCGATTTCCTTTTGTTCACTCAACATACTCACTCCTTTATATACACCTGGGGGGTATATAAAAATGAAAGAAATATCGCGCCTCCCTAAAGGCGCGATACCTTGAATCACTCAGCTACGTCATAGCCCTGATCTTCTATCGCATCCGCAATATCTTTGACTGATACTTTGTCAGCATCAAACGAAACATCGACTTTACCCGCTTCCAGATTGACATGAACGGCACTGACGCCGTCCAGTTCTCCTACGCTTGTTTCTACTGCTTTGACGCAGTGCTGACAAGACATTCCTTCAACTTGCAATGTTTTTTGTTCCATAATCAATTCCTCCTGTTTATTCTTTCTATTTACATCCTACCATACCCCCGTAGGGTATTACAATAAAAAAACGCTTTATGATTTTGTGAACTTTTTAAATACGTCCAAAAGCTCAGAAATGGCCTGTTCCCCGTCGCCGCTTTTGATGGCATCTGCTACACAATGATGGGCATGATCCTCAAGCAAATGAAGCGCCACGTTTTTCATTGCCGCCTGAACAGCTGAAATTTGCACAAGAATATCTACACAATATCTGTCGTTTTCCACCATGTTTTGAATGCCTCTGACCTGGCCCTCAATCCGCTTAAGCCGGTTTGTAATCTGATCTTTTTCTTTCGAGCTTTTATGGTTTAATGTTTTATGTTCGTTATGCTTTTCCATGCGTACACCTCTGTTTAATGATATTAATTCCCATTATACTGATTGTCCAAACGGTTGTCTAAGCATGCCGACGCAAAAAATGAATCAGTTACGTTTTACCATTTGATCAGGAGGGTATATACTTCTGTTGATAACGCTTTTAAAGGGGAGAAGAAAAGTGGATACGATCAAGGTTGGAATATTAGGATACGGATTGTCCGGTTCTGTTTTTCACGGGCCGCTGCTGGATGTTCTGGATGAATATCAAATCAGCAAAATCATGACATCTCGGACAGAAGAAGTGAAACGGGACTTTCCAGATGCTGAGGTTGTACATGAGCTTGAGGAAATCACAAATGACCCTGCCATTGAGCTTGTCATTGTCACCACCCCGAGCGGCCTTCATTACGAGCATGCTATGGCATGCATACAGGCCGGAAAACATGTTGTGATGGAAAAACCAATGACAGCAACAGCCGAAGAGGGGGAAACATTAAAAAGGGCTGCCGATGAAAAAGGCGTATTATTAAGCGTATATCATAACCGACGCTGGGATAACGACTTTTTAACGATTAAAAAGCTGATCTCTGAGGGATCTCTTGAAGATATCAATACATATCAAGTTTCCTATGACCGCTACAGACCTGAAGTTCAAGCGCGGTGGCGGGAAAAAGAAGGCATTGCCACTGGTACGCTGTATGATCTCGGCTCCCACATCATAGACCAAACCCTGCATTTGTTTGGGATGCCTAAAGCCGTGACTGCAAACGTGATGGCCCAGCGGGAAAATGCCGAAACGGTTGACTATTTTCATTTAACCCTGGACTATGGCAAGCTTCAAGCCATTCTATACGGGGGATCAATCGTTCCGGCAAACGGACCTCGTTATCAAATCCATGGAAAAGATTCCAGCTTTATCAAATACGGAATTGACGGACAGGAAGACGCACTCAGAGCGGGAAGAAAACCAGAGGATGACAGCTGGGGTGCAGATGATCCGGAGTTTTACGGACAGCTTACAACCATTCGTGGCTCCGGCAAAAAAACAGAAACGATCCCATCAGTAAATGGCTCCTACCTTACTTATTACCGCAAAATAGCGGAAAGCATACGGGAAGGTGCTGCGCTGCCAGTCACTGCTGAGGAAGGTATTAATGTCATCCGCATCATTGAAGCCGCGATGAAAAGCAGTAAAGAGAAACGAACCATTATGCTGGAGCACTAAAACAAAAGCCTCCCCAAATAAGGGGAGGCTTTTTCATTAGAATGTTTTTCCTGCTTCTTTCGCACGCGCAATCGCGTCTTCTTTGATTTGCTGTGCTTTATCAGGCTCCGCATTATGTCCCTCTACGAAAATGCCTTCGAATGATGGTACGCCGAAGAAGTTCATCATGATGCCGATGTAGCGGTGTCCCATTTCCATCTCAGCCGCAGGGCCTTCTGAATAGTAGCCGCCGCGAGCTTGGATATGAATTGCTTTTTTATCAGTCAACAAGCCGACAGGACCTTGTTCTGTGTATTTGAATGATTTTCCTGCAACAGCAACAGAATCGAGATACGCTTTCATCACTGGCGGGAATGAGAAGTTCCATAAAGGTGTAACAAATACGTACTTATCAGCTGATGCAAATTGATCGCTAAGCTCTCCCAAACGGCCTACTTTCGCTTTTTCGCTTTCAGAAAGCTCTTCAAAGCCTGTACCTGACTGAAGCTTTCCCCATCCGCTGAATACATCTGCGTCAATGTGCGGGATGTTTTCTTTGTACAAATCGATATGTACAACTTCATCATTTGGATTTGCTTCTTTGTAAGATTCGATAAATGCTTTACCTGTTGCCATACTGTACGAAGTTGCTTCGTCATGCGGATGAGCAGTGATATATAATACTTTTGCCATTTTTACCAGCCCTTTCGTTTTTAAAAATCACACACCAATTATTATCATACAGATGCATAATGATTATTCTGTCTCTCTTAGACTTTATTATAGAGACAAAGAAATTTACTTTCAAGTAAAACATCTCGAATTAAAGATTATTTAACTTTCCAAACAGCTTACTTTTCAAAAGCTGTTCTCAAGCCTGAATACAGCGCGGACAATTCTTTACTGATTCGAGGATAATGAGGAACATGCGGCACTTGAATATCCGCAGGCATCCTTTTCATGATAAAGGATTGCTGAGCCTGTTCAAAAAACGCCCGCAGCTGGTTGATCTCTTCATCAGAAAACGGAGCAGGCGGACGGCGGTGAGCTTGGGCCGAGAGCAAATAGTACCCTAAGTGCTGAGCACCGGAAATGGCAGGCCAGAGCGCATCCGCATTCGCGTGAGGAAACTCGCCAAGCGCCTTGTCATACGCATCCCGAAGCCTGACAAGACTCACCCTTAACTTGTGTTCGTCGGCATTCTGCCCGGTTAACAGTTTCTCCATAAACTGCCCTTCCAACCGGATGACGTTCCTCATCAGTTCAGGCAGCCGCTTCGTTGAAAACCGCCGCCACAAAAGCATTGTTCCCAATAGCCCGATCACGCTGCCGACAGCTACGTCCGTCAGCCTCGCTATCATAAAATAACCGGCTCCCGCGCCGCCATGCATACTTTCTGTGATAACAAGCGCGTTTGCTGTTAAAAAGGGAACAGCCAGCGCATAATTGCGGACGATCAGCATCTCAAGAAGACATTGCAGCGCTGCAATACATAACGCAATATAAACACCGCCCGGCTTAAAAAACAGGATTGCGCCAGCCAGCATTACCCCGATCACCGTTCCGGCCGAACGCTGAATAGCCCTGTGAAGCGTAAAAACAACAGTAGTGCCAAGCATGACTGCTGCTGCCGAAAGCGGAATCCAATAGGAGCGTGCAAAGCCGAATGCGAGGGCAAACATATCGGCGGCAAACAGAACAATTCCGTACTTTAACGCTCTAATCAAAACCGGAGACTTCCAGTCAAAGGCATTTCTCAAAAAGTAAAAAGAGGATGGCAGGCGGCTCGGTTCCCCGTCAAGCTGCTTATCAAAACGTCCTGAAGCGATATGCAAAACCTCATTGATTTCTTCAAACAGCTTCCGCCTAGGCTCATATTCGTTCTCATTAATCTGATACGTACAGGAAACCCGTGCATGTGCAAGCATATCTCCGGTTTGGCGAAGTGCCTTTTCAATCTGCGCGGTCTCTCTGTCCGGCGTTTCAGCTGAAAAATGAATAATGGCAATAAATATGTCGTCAGCTTTCTCAAGGAGGCGAAAAAATCGTTCATCATGCCGCGATTTTTTCCGTTTATTCCCTTTCCCAAGAACCGTTTGGCGAGCTGTTCTAAGCATGAGCACCGTCTGATGCTGTGCATTATGAAAACCTGGCGTTCCGACGGCTGAAAGACATGCAGCCAGCTGATGATATGTTTTTTGCAGCACCGCTTCCTCCGGTCCATGTTTGTTCCATAACCAGCCGATTAAAGCGATACCCATGGCGAAAATGCCTCCGAGAAACGTCAGTCCCGCTCTGAACAGCGCTTGTGAAGGATCGGCCGGCAGCCCGGAACTGACTAAAAAGGCAAGGACAAAAAACATTGGCGCAGGGCCTTGAATGCCGAGCGCGCTAAAAATAAACATCGCCGCTGCACCGATCAGCCCCAAAACAGCCGACATCATCCAAAGCGTCCCGGACAAAAGCGTCCCTAAACCAAATGAGAGGGCGATCCCAAAGGAAACCAAGAGCAGCTTCATGGCGCGCTTTTTGTACGATTCACCGCCCGCATATAAATAAACAAAGCCTCCGATACTTGCAATTAATCCGTAATCCGTGTGACCTGCCAATGCACCGACCAGCACAGGAAACCCTGAAGCGAAACCTGATCCGATAGCCTTTTTCCAAGGAAATGGATTTGCATGAATGCGAAAGGCATCCTTCACGATAGGCATGATTCTTTGATTGTTCGCAGCAGTTTTGTTCATTTGACAAAATCCTTTTCAATGAATGTGTAGAACTTTTCCCGTTTCTTCGCTTTAGTATGCCCAAAAACGCGGTTAGCTTCTCAATTGGTGCGCCCGATAAAAAAACAGAGACTTATACCGTCTCTGCTTCATTACATCAGTTTATTATAAAAGCGGCACCTGTCAGGACTGTTTTGTGCTTCTGCCTTCCTTCAAGAGCAGGTGAATAAAAAATAAAGGATAAATCAATAGATACCCATTAAACAGCCACCACACAAGATCAAAGTCACTGCTGAATGTCCAGAATGATAGCGCCTGCAGACCTGAACAACAGGTCAGCACAAGAGAAATCAGCGCCATCAGCTTCCAGTCAGCACGATTCACCCGCTGTAGGTACAAGCTGTACAACCCTGTGACAGAAATCAGGATATCCAGCGGAAAAAAAGACCAGTTCCAAGCGATCATAAACGGATGGTCATGATGTTTAAAAGCCCAGCTTTCCGGTATGAGCGAAAACCCGGCTGACAACCAGTACAAGATAAAACCGATATCAGTCACGAGAAAAAACAGCTTCATATATCTCATTTGTACTGCCCGCTTTTATGTACCGGCTCAGACACCGCAGCATGCTCGATCAGGTTTAAAGACACAACACCGGCAATAATCAATCCAATTGAAATGACTTTCATGACACTAACATGTTCTTGAAAAAACAAAAAACCAACGACTGTAATCAGGACAATTCCCATCCCTGACCATACAGCATAAGCAACTGATACATCAATGGATTTAAGCGTAAGCGTCAGAAAGAAAAGACTCCCTCCATAAAAGAAAATCAACAGCAAACTGGGAATAAGCTTTGTAAAACCAGACGATAGCTTCATGCTGACCGTTCCCGCAACCTCAAACAAAATCGCCAAGCATAGAAACACCCAATTCACGTGGCATCAGCCTCCTCATCAGCTGTTATACCGTTAAACAAAACATCTACAATTGATTCAAGCACCTCTCCTGTCGTGAACTGATGTTTCAGTGGATATTCAGGGTCATACACTTGGTTGATGCTCCCTATATACATGTGAATAAACAGGTCCGGATTGATGTTTCTGATTCTCTTTTGCTGTTTGCACTCGTTTAATAATTCTAGGACAATGGCCCATTCTGCCTTAATAAACGTGTCTAATGTAAGCCACGCATCGTAATGGTATTTCTTTAGTTCATTTAATAATCCCATGTTCAGCAGTTCCATCCCCTGCGGAAGGCTGATCAGCATTTTTTTCACCTTTTCAAGCACATTTAAACTTTCATTTTCATAGATGTCTCTTTCCATTTGCTTCATTTCGGCTAAAAATTGTTCGACAACCGCCTCAACAAGCTGATCTTTAGATGAATAATATGCATAGAGCGTCCGTTTGCTCGTTCCCAGCGCTGCAGCCAAATCATTCATCGTAAATGAAAATCCTTTTTGCTTGATCAGCCGGAAAGTTTCCGCCAGAATTCTTTTATCCATATTAATCCCCCGCTTTCAGTACCAAGAAAACTATTTCGGTACCAATATTATACGGCAGAAATTTATGGAAATCAACAATATATAAAAAAACCTCTCCTGTTGGGAGAGGTTTAAAAGACACTGCGGACCAAACCGCCGTCTGCCCGAAGTGCCGCGCCATTGATCGCAGAGGAAAGCGGGCTGCTTAAAAATGTAACGAAGTGGGCGATTTCTTCCGGACGGATCAGTCTTTGAATAATAGATGTCGGCCGGTTTTCTTTCATAAAACGTGCCTCAGCTTCTTGAACAGTCAGGTTTTCACCAGGATACAGCGAATTCAGCATGGTTTCCACACCCTCTGTTAAGGTAGAGCCCGGCATGACGGTGTTGACTGTGACATTCGTGCCGGTTGCCAGCTCCGCCAAACTGCGGGAAATGGACAGCTGCATCGTTTTTGTCGCACTGTAATGGGCCATTTCCTGTGACGGCATAATCGCCGCTTCACTGGCAATGAAAATCACACGCCCTTCTTTTTTCTCTATCATGTTATGCAAATACCTGCGTGTCAGCCTTACACCGCTCATAATATTCACTTCAAAAAAACGAAACCATTCATCGTCGGGAATATCAAAGTACTCCGCCGGTTCAAAAATCCCTAAATTGTTGACCAAAATATCAACCTCTGGATATGCCTGAAACAGCTCATTGCAGCCTTCTTCAGTTCCCAAATCAAATGCGGCCGGATAAAGAACCGCTTCAGCATGTTGTGTTTTCAGTTCATCTATCGTCTGATTCACTTTCTCTTCCCGGCGTCCGTTAATGATCACTGCCGCACCTTCTTCAGCTAACGAAGAGGCAATAGCTTTTCCGATCCCTGATGTCGAACCGGTCACCAGTGCGGTTTTTCCTTGTAAATTCAGCTTCATTATTCATCCCTCCGTTTTTGATTCCTCTTATTTATTGACAGAAATCTGATTGGTGAAACATCTGCTCTGCAATCAGTATGAAACAGCTGGGATTGAAATGGAAGTACGCACTTTTTGGTGCCTGTGGTTTGGAGAAAAAATAAAGCAGAACCCTCTAAGAGGTTCTGCTTTATTTTTAGCATGCCGGTTGAAATCAAACAGAAAGCTGTAGAAATGAGATTAGAAAGGAAGTTGATAGCTAAACGTCAGTCGAACTTGTAGAATTATTGCATAACACAAAGACCGTGCACGATATCTGTGTTCAATTAGGTATCTCACGTACGTCTTATTATCTTTGGAAGAAGAATCTGACGAAAGGTCATCTCAAGCGCACCATTTTGAAAAACAAATCGGTTCATAGTACCGGGAGTACAAGTATCGATATGAATATCGATACATTACAGCCTATTAAAAAAGGAAATCCGTATTAACCATAAATCAGTTCAACATATTATGCAGAAAAATCAGTCGGCAGTGCCGGGCTAAGGTGAAAAAGCATAAGAAGAATGGACAGCCATATGCCATGATCGATTATATATTGAATTGGAACTTTCAGTCTGATCGTCCTCTTGAAAACTAGTAACGGCCATCTCGGATTTCCCTTATTGATAGAAACAATTGTACCTTTCCAGTATTTGATTTTATACAATAGAGAAGTGATTGGAAATAAGCAAGACACAGATTTTATCTTATACACACTTAATCAACTGCCAACACAGCCTAGGAACTGCGTGTTTCATAGTGACCAAGGATCTGTGTATACATCTTACAAGTATCGAAAAGCTGTTGCACAAAAAGCATTATCATGAGCATGTCCGTAAAGGGACGCCCGCTGATATACCTTTAATCAAATCGTTTCATTCCTCACTAGAGTCTCAAACGTTCTTTCTTAACAGAATTGATTGTACTATGACCACCAACGCCGTAGAACGCACTTTCAAAAGATACATACATTATTATAACAACATTCGTATTCAAACGAAACTAAACAGCCAATCACCGATAAACTATCGGCAATTGGCTGTTAAAAAGTGTTTTAGATCCCTGTCTCAGAAACAGGGGTCAGTCCTTTTAGGAATGTGTTTTGAATAATTTAACAAGTTCAATTTGAAGTGTATGAAGGTTAATAACATAACTATTTTTTCTTAACATCTTCAATTACTTTTACTCCAACATTTCCTCGAATTGTTTTATAGATCATGAATTGTTTATTTTCCCCAATATTAACTTGAAGGCCTAGTTCTGTTTCCTTGCTGATCACAATTTTTTCATAATCGCTGTGGCGCAAAAATACAGCATAACCACCTAATTTTATTTGATCTAAATTATTTTTGTTTAACTTAATTGTTATATGATTGTCTTCGGTATGGGTAACTCCTTCTTCAATTAAGTAAATTTGTTCAACATGCGTTCTACTTTGTAAAATAAGCCCTTGAATTTTAGAAATTTCATGCCCTTTTAAGGAAATTTTCAAATCTATTTGATCATCATATTGTTTTTCCTCCGAAAGTGTAGCTTTGATAAGGATTGGGATATAAATTTCTTTTCCATTTTTCAAACGAGCTACTTTATATGGCAATCCATCTTTCTCTGTAAAATAACTTTCTCCTTTGTTTTTAGACCAATCAGCTAATGCTTCTAGCGTCTCATAATCTTGATTCATAGCAAGATTGAAATATATTCTACTTATTGGCTTTATGATAGTATCTTCAAACTGATACGGGCGTTTATATTTCTTAAAAATGTTCATAACTGTGTTGAATTTTTGATAATAAGCTTCTTTGTTTTTACTTTTAACAAAGTGCTTTCGATCAAATAATCTGGTGATACTATCAAATTCAATGAGTCGGTTAATAATTAACTTTTCATGTTCAGGTTTCAGGTTCTTCTCTAGTACATATTTTAATACGGCTATATTTGAATCCATTTTCTCAAGTGCATCTGTTTGTTTTGTTAAAGAGTTATTTTCATCTATTCTGTTAAGGTAATAAACTGGCTTTGTTGTTGTTGAAATTTCTTTTACAGCTAGAAGAACATCAATGAAAAACTGCTTATCTTCAGCAAATTTCATTTCAGGATACTTTATACCGTTTTTCTTTATAACATCAAGTTTCATCATACGAGCTCTAGGACCCAGATGATAGAATAAATGTTTAATGGAAAAAGGGGATACATTATGTCTAACTTGACTGGATTCATAACGGCCAATTACAGTTTCTTGCTCTGAATCTACTTGAATTGTTTTGCCAACAGCATAGTCAACTTTCGTCTCTTCTAACAAATCATACAGTATTTTAATTCCCTCATGAGTAAGCCAATCATCAGCATCAAGAAAAGTAATGTATTTGGAGTTAGATAAATGAACTCCAAGATTTCTTGGAAATGCTGGTGTCCCTGTATTTTTTTCTAAAAATACACTGACAATATTTTCATAGAGTCTTGAATATACTCTCAGAACATCTCTAGATCCATCATTAGAACCATCATCAACTAGAATTAAGGTAATATTATGAAATCCAATATTTTGAAGAATGACAGAATCTATTGTTTTCTTTAGAAAATCGATAGCGTTATATACAGGAACCACAACAGTTACCTTTGCTCTTCTTTTTAATGCTGACTCATTCAATATTTCATAACCAACTTTGTTAAAGTAAGGATCTTTATATGATTTATTCTTTAATCGGTCTAATACGCTCATGAACAAATAATCTCCTTTTATTGAAGTCTTGATAAATCTATCATATTTTTCATAAGAATAATAGTATTTTAAGAGGCAAATAAGGTAGTAACTAATTGTAAAAAAAGTAGTAAACATTAATGGACCGTTAATACATTATAATATTTCAAAAAAGCCTTGAAACGTTGATATCAACAATTCCAAGGCCTTTGAAATAATTCATTATGGAGACGGTGGGAGTCGAACCCACGTCCAGAAACATCGATTACTTAAGCGTCTACGAGCGTAGCCTGCATATTTATGGTTTCACTCATCTTCTTGCCTGCGGGCGGGCCTTCCGAGAGCTAGTCTGTTCATCTCTTCTTACGTTCTCAGACAGGAACGCAAGCGTAGCCTACTTGGATGTGCTCTTCACAGACACATAGGCAATGTCAGGAAGAGCTCGCTGCGCTTATTAGGCAGCTAATGCTACGTTTTGGTTAAAACTGTTAGTTTTGCCAGTTATATTTAAGTGCGTGTTTACGAGATCGCCTCTCGGCTCGCAGCTCAAGCTCGATCCATCCCTGTCGAATCCGTAACGTCCCCTTGGTATAAGGGAAATACGGGAGAAAATATCAAGCTCTCACTCAAACTGGCTATAGTCTTATTATAACATGATCACGGCTCTTTTCAATTGTCAAATCCTTCAAATGAATGGCGTCGTGATCTGATCGTGAACACAGTATAGCACAGGCCTGATTTTCGAATCAAGCACTATGCCTTAGAAGCCTTTTTGACTGTCTCTGAACGCTCTTTCGATTTCCCGCTTCGCGTCCTTGCGCTTCAGATCTTCCCGTTTGTCATAGTTCTTCTTCCCTTTTCCAAGGCCGAGAAGCACTTTGGCAAAGCCGTTTTTTAAATACAGCTTCAGCGGAACGAGAGAATAGCCTTTTTCCTTTGTTAACCCGATCAGCTTATTAATCTCCTTGCGGTGCATTAACAGCTTTCTTGTCCGAAGCGGATCGTGGTTATAGCGGTTTCCCTGCTCATATGGGCTGACGTGCATATTGTGGAGAAACACTTCTCCCCGTTCGATTTTGGCGAAGGAATCCTTAAGGTTTACGCGGCCGGCGCGAATCGATTTGATTTCGGTTCCTTGCAGAACGATGCCTGTTTCATAAGTTTCTTCTATAAAATAATCGTGATTGGCTTTCTTATTTTGAGATAATACTTTTCCTGACCCTTTTGGCATGCCAGAACCTCCTCTCTCTAAGGAAAAACTGTCCACCTTTTGCGATACGCTCTATTTTACCAAATGTCACGTACCGCTACAATGAAAAGCTGTTTCCGAAAGAAAGCAAATAGAGCGCTGCGGCCCTATTTGCTGGTTGAGCTGCTATTTCTTCTTTTTCCGTTTCTGTTTCGGAGCATTCTGGAAGCCGCGTTTTTTCTTTTTCTTCTTCGGCTTAGTGAACCACTCCCCTTTTTCCTCAGAAGGAGCTGGAGAAACAGGTGTATTGGTGCTTTGAACACGTTTTCTGGCAGGCTTTCCGCGTTTTCTGCTCCGGCTGCTGTCCAATTCTCTCGGACGCCGCGGAGTGCCCTTCATGCCGACAATTTCAAAGTCGATATTGCGCTCATCTTTATTGACATCGACAACCTTGACTGTGATTTCATCCCCGATGCGGAAGACGTTGCCTGTCCGCTCGCCAATCATTGCGAAATGCTGTTCGTCAAAGCGGTAGTAGTCATCTGTCATAAAGCTGACATGGACGAGTCCTTCAATTGTATTCGGCAGCTCGACGAACATTCCGAAGTTTGTCACAGAGCTGATCATGCCGTCAAACTCTTCACCGATTTTATCAAGCATGTATTCCGCTTTTTTCAGATCATCCGTCTCACGCTCGGCGTCAACTGCACGGCGCTCCATTGATGATGTATGTTCGGCGATATCCGGCAGGCGTTCAGCCCACTTTTCCTGAGTCGCTTCATCGACTTTGCCGTTGATCAAATACGTTCGGATCAGGCGGTGAACGATTAAGTCCGGATAACGGCGGATCGGCGATGTGAAATGCGTATAGAATTCCGTTGACAGACCGAAGTGCCCCAAGCTTTGCGGGTCGTATTTCGCCTGTTTCATCGAACGGAGCATAACAGTAGATATAACCGTTTCCTCTGGTCTGTCACGCACAGCGTCCAGAATGCTTTGCAGCGCGCGCGGATGAATATTCCCCGCCGTTCCTTTCACCACATAGCCAAATGTCGTCACAAATTCTAAAAACTTTTGCAGCTTTTCAGCATTCGGCTCTTCGTGAATCCGGTATATAAACGGGACGTTCATCCAATGGAAATGCTCTGCCACTGTTTCGTTTGCTACAAGCATAAATTCTTCAATCAGCTTCTCGGCGACAGAGCGTTCTCTGATCACAACGTCTTTAACCGCTCCTTCGTCATCAACAAGCACCTTTGCTTCTTTGAAATCAAAGTCAACGGCGCCGCGGTCCATCCGCTTATCGCGAAGAATTTGAGCCAGGCGCTCCATGTCTTTGAACATCGGAACAAGAGGCTCGTATTTTTGCTTCAGCTCTTCATCATCGTCAACAAGAATTTTATTCACATCTGAATATGTCATTCTTTCCGTTGTTTTGATGACACTTTGGAAGATCTCGTGCTCTGTCACCTGTCCCTGACTGTTAATTGTCATTTCACAAGAAAGCGTCAGGCGGTCAACCTTTGGATTTAAGGAGCAGATGCCGTTTGACAATCTGTGCGGAATCATCGGGATGACACGGTCAACCAGATACACACTTGTCCCTCTTTCAAGCGCTTCTTTGTCAATCGGCGAGTTTTCGGTTACGTAATGGCTGACATCAGCTATGTGAACGCCAAGCTTGTAGCTTCCATCATCAAGTTTCGTCACGGTAACTGCATCATCCAAATCCTTCGCATCCGCACCATCAATGGTGACAATCACCTGGTCACGGAGATCACGGCGGTCTTTCAGATCTTTTTCATCAATCGTGTCAGGCGTACTTGATGCCTGTTCCATCGCGTCAGCTGGAAATTCTCCCGGCAGGCCGTGCTTATGAATGACCGATAAAATATCAATGCCCGGGTCGTTTTTGTGGCCGAGAATGGTTTCAACCTCACCCTCTGCGTTCATGCGGCCTTCAGGATAGCTCGTCAGCTTGACAACAACCTTATGCCCTTCCGCAGCTCCATTTTTCCCATTTTTCGGAATGAAGATGTCACTCGTGATTTTTTTGTCGTCCGGAATGACAAAGCCGAAGTTTCTCGTTTCTGTATACGTGCCGACAACCCGCTGAATCGCTCTTTCTAAAATCCGTATGACGGTTCCTTCCTGCCTGGAGCCGCTTGACTGTGAATTCAGACGCACCATGACGATATCGCCGTTCATTGCCGTATTTAGCTCATTAGGCGGAATAAACACATCACTTAACGACGAATCCTCAGGCAGCAAAAAGGCGAATCCTTTCGCATGGGCTGAAATCTTTCCTTTTATTAAATTCATCTTCTCCGGAATGCCGTAGCGGTCGCTTCTCGTCCGTACGATAAGCCCTTTTTCTTCCAAGGCGACTAACGCTTTGACGAGCTCTTTAAACTCCTCGGCTTCCGTAATATTTAACATCTCCTCAAGTTCCTGAACGGTCAGAGGTTTGTACGCCTCTTCCTTCATAAACGAGAGAAGCTTTTCCATAAATGCTTCTTTTTCCATTATCCGACCTCCTGTTGATTACCAATCGAGCTTCTCTAAAAATTCATACACATCCTGATGGACGAGGTCACGTTCTTTGTCGAGTGTAATGACATGCCCTGATTCCTCGTACCATTTCAGCTGTTTATCATCAGTTTCCACTTCGTTGTAAATAATATTGGCGCTTTCGGTATTAATCATGTGGTCATGACGGGCCTGCACCACAAATGTCGGTGAATAAATCATATCGACATTATTCCGCACATCAGCAATTAAGTCTTGCAGCGCCTTGAGGGTATTCATCGGCGTTTTTTCGAATTCTTTCATTTCCTCTTCAATTTGCTCCGGGCTTTTCCCCTCAAACTTTTTGTAATTGCGAGCGTATGAAAGAACGCCTTGATACATGACCTCTTCACTCTTAATATGCATCGGTGCGCACATTGGGACAATTCCCTTTATGGGTACAGTGTAACCCAATTTCAGCGAAAAAACCCCGCCAAGCGACAGTCCGCAGGCAGCAATGCTCTCATAGCCTTCAGATTTTAAGTATTCATAGCCATCCATTACGTTTTTCCACCAGTCTTCGGGCCCCGTATGTACAAGTTCTTCAGGCGGGACGCCATGTCCTTCATATTGAGGCGCGTGGCACGTATAGCCGCGTTCATTCAAATATCGTCCCAGCATCCTTACATCCGCTGTATTGCCTGTAAAGCCGTGCAGCAAAAGCACCGCTTTGTCTCCGCCTTTAAATGTAAATGGTTTTGGTGTCACAACTTTCATGCTCATGTCTCCCTTTCTATCTGCACGATCATTATAGTTTTCCACAGTTTAATCAGAAAAAAACGTTTTGAATATCAGCCAGAAACGTGAAAAAGGCCTGACTTCACATCAGACCTTATACAAACATTGCCCTATAGGATATAAGCAAGCGCAATCGTTAACACGAAAAACAAGACTGCCAGCACTACCGTAATGCGGTGCAAAATTAAATCAAGACCTCTTGCTTTTTGTTTCCCGAAGAGCTGCTCCGCTCCGCCTGAAATCGCACCAGATAATCCGGCGCTTTTACTGGATTGAAGCAAAACGACAATAATAAGTGCAATGCTGACGATAACCAACAAGGTAATCAAAACTGCGTGCATCCCATACACCTCCAGACTCACTGGCTACATTACTTCTATTTTACATGAAAAGGGTTGGCATGTCACGCTGTATCAGACGCCAAAAGGCCGGATAAGACGTTTTATCTTGGTTACCCTATTCATATGAAAAGGTCAAAGGAGAAAAGCGATGCCGCTTATCAGCATAGACAGCAGGAAACATCTTTTTTATGAAGAATATGGACAGGGAATCCCTATCATTTTTATCCACCCGCCGGGCATGGGACGCAAGGTTTTTTATTATCAGCGCCTTCTATCCAAGCATTTCAGGGTGATTTTTCCCGATTTAAGCGGCCACGGTGATAGTGATCACATCGATCAGCCAGCGTCTATTTCCTATTACGCAAACGAGATCGCGCAATTCATGGACGCTTTGCACATTGATAAAGCTGTGTTATTCGGGTATTCTGCCGGAGGCTTAATCGCGCAGCATATCGGCTTTACCCGCCCGGACAAAGTGTCACACCTTATTCTGTCCGGCGCCTACCCAGCTGTTCATAACGTAATCGGCCAGAAGCTGCACAAACTGGGAATGTATCTGCTTGAAAAAAACCCCGGTTTGCTCATGAAAATCCTCGCTGGCAGCCACACAAAAGACAGACAGCTTCGCAGCATATTAACAGACCATATGAAAAAAGCAGACCAGGCCCATTGGCATCAGTATTATCTGGATTCGCTTGGCTACAATTGCATTGAACAGCTGCCCCGCCTAGACATGCCAATGCTGTTTATGTATGGCGGCCTGCGGGACTGGACCTTTACAAACGCAGGCTATTACCGAAGATCGTGCAGACATGCCGAATTTTTCAGATTGGAATATCAGGGACATCAATTGCCGACAAAACAATGGAAAACGTGCAATGAGCTGGTGACAGGGTTTGTGCTGACACATCATTCAATATAGAAAACGCTTGGATCTCCTTGCGTTTTCTATATCTTATTGACTTTTGTCAATAAAATCATAGTAAAAAAGATCCTCAAATTTCAAATTAAAATAGTGAAGCATTTTACCGATCACAAGCTGCCCCGGCCGTCTTTCTCCATTCAGCACGCGGCTCAGTGTGGCGGGTGAGACTCCGATTTCCAGCGCAAGCTGATTAAGGGAATAATCGTTATTAACCATATACTGCAAGACATAATCACGTCTAATCTGTATCTTTTCTACTGGCACTTTCCTCACCTTCCATTCCTGAAAAACTTTTTTCTATACTTTTACATTACGTCTTATGTTAACTTTTGTCAATACATTTCCAGTCTACCTATTCCCTTTAGTCAATAAACATACTAAAATATGAGTAACAGTGAGGGACGGGGTGAGATATATGGAAAGCTTTGGCGAACAATTACGGGCATTGCGTGAAGAGAGAAAGTTAACAGTCAACCAGCTGGCGACTTATTCAGGCGTAAGCGCGGCCGGCATCTCCAGAATCGAAAACGGAAAACGGGGCGTTCCCAAACCTGCCACCATCAAAAAACTGGCGGAGGCCTTAAAAATTCCTTATGAGGGGCTTATGTACAAGGCTGGTTACATCGAAGAAGTGCATGAAGCCAGGGCCCCTTATGAAACGAAGTGCAAGCTGCTTGAAAAAGCGGAGGCCTATGACCTGAAAAACCTTGCGCTTCTTGAGAACGAAAAGTGGCAATATCTCAATAAAGAAGATTTGCTCATGCTGGATCATTATTTTTCGTTTATTTCAGACGAAGCCAAAAAACGGTCTGCTGATGACTGACTCTTGATAGAAATGTGAGGCGATAGACCATGTCACCGTTCGGACAGCAATTACGGGAGCTGCGCCGCGCCCGCAAACTGACAGTGAATCAGCTTGCGGTGTACTCAGGCATCAGCTCGGCCACCATTTCAAAAATTGAAAACGGCAAACGCGGGACGCCAAAACCCGCCACGATTAAAAAACTGGCAGCCGTCCTGAAAGTGCCGTACGAAAACCTAATGGCCGCCGCAGGCCATATTCAGGCCTTTCCTGAAGAAATCCGCGAAGCATCTGAAAGCTATCAATCCGTTTATGAAATTTACCAGACAGCTGTCACGCGCGGAGCGGAGCACCTCCCGATTTTCAATAGTCAAAAATGGGAACATCTCTCAAAGCAGGATATTGAAAATCTCAGCAAATACTTCGATTTTTTGTCTTCAGAAGCAAAAAAACGGGCCTCTTCCTCATAATCCCCTGTTTCTCTTTCTATATTTTATCAATCACGCTTGCATACCCTCCCTCGTTATTTGCGTTATAATAGTGACAGACGAGGTGAAAAGTATGAACCAATCAGAAATGTGTCCTAGATTTGAAAAAGCAGTCGACATCTTAAGTAAACGCTGGGTCGCTTTAATCGTATTTCAGCTCTTGAACGGGTCGCAGCGATTTAGCGAAATTGAAGCAGCACTTCCAAATCTAAGCGGCAGAGTTCTGTCAGAACGGCTGAAAGAACTTGAGCTTGAAGGAGTAGTGAAGCGGGATGTCATCCCTGAAACTCCGGTTCGCATCGAATATTCATTGACTGATAAAGGAAAGGCACTAGCACCCATTTTAGGTGAGATTTCTAAATGGGCGACTGAATGGATTGACCCTTCCTTTCTTGACTAATTGCTAAAACGGTTCTGATCTCATAGACGAGAAAAGAACCGTTTTTTATTTTTTTCCCAGGTGAAAAAACGATTTCTCAGCCGATATATAGTACATCCACACATTACGTTTTTAAAGGAGACCACTATATGCGACTGACGATTTCCCGCAAATTCAGCCTGGTATTTTTGACACTGATCCTGATCAATTTACTTGTAGGCGGAATAGGCGTTCTTAATATGCAGCATATCATTCAAAAAACAGATGAAATCAACACAAAATGGATTGACGGCATCAAAGGAATCACTTCAATTAATTATGTAACCGAGCACCTGTCTTCTAAAGAAAAGGACTTTCTGATTTATACAGACAAAAGCAAAATGGATACACTTGATCAAGAAATGAATCAAATCATGGAAGACATTAACCAAAAGCTCGATAACTACGAAAAAACGATCTCCACTGATAAAGAGCAGAAACTGTTCGAGCAGCTTCAAACTGAAGTGAATACCTATATGGATATTCATGCGCAAATTATCGAAAGCGGCCGCACGAATGACATGGACAAAGCAAGAGGTTTATTGGTTCAGACTGAGGCCAGCTTTGAGGATATGAAAAAAACAATCACTCAGCTTGTTGACTTAAATCAAGAAGGCAGCAACACAGCGGTAAAAGAAACGAAGGCCGTCTATCATAAAGGGCTCATTTACACTGCTTTGCTTGTGGCAGCATCGATCCTCATCAGCATTTTCATCTGGCTTTATATCACGCGAAACATTGTAAAGCCTATCATTCGCATGAAGGAATCTGCCAATCATATTGCCGAAGGCGATCTGTCGAACGATATGGAGCCGCTCAACTCAAAAGACGAGCTGGGTGATCTGAATGAAGCGCTGCAAAAAATGGTAGGGAATCTGAGAGATATTGTCGGATATTCTAAAGACATATCAAGCCGGGTTCTTTCTTCTTCACAGGTGCTTGCAACCGCAACGAATGAAACAAGTTCCGGCAGCAAACATATTACCGAGACGATGAACGAAATGGCTGAGGGCTCTGAACAGCAGGCCCAAGACGCCGTGACGATTGCCGAATCGATGAATGAGTTCACTGAAAGCATTGATAAAGCCTATAATCACGGCATCACCATCAGCGATACGTCTCAAAACGTTCTCGAACTCGCGGTAAGCGGAAACGAAAATATGGCTACGTCATTACAGCAAATGAAAACCATCCATCATATTGTTGAAGAAGCCGTGCATAAAGTGAGATCACTGGAACAGCATTCTCAGGATATCAACAAGCTCGTTCAAGTCATCAACGGAATTGCCGAGCAAACGAATTTGCTGTCCCTTAACGCCGCGATTGAAGCTGCCCGCGCAGGAGAAAGCGGCAAAGGCTTCGCCGTTGTGGCAGAGGAGGTCAGAAAGCTGGCTGACGGCGTTTCTGATTCCGTGCAGGATATTACCCGGATTGTAGGCGGGACACAGCAGGAGATCCACACTGTCATTACGTACTTGGAAAGCAGCTTTACAGAAGTCGAAAAAGGAACGGAAAACCTGACAGACACCGGACAGGCTATGCGGCATATCAAGCAATCCGTCACTCATGTTGCAGACAGCATTAAGGAAGTAACGGATGGCCTGAAACAGTTAACAAACCAATCGATTACTATCAATCAATCGATTGAAAATATCGCTTCTGTATCCGAAGAGTCGGCCGCCGGCATTGAAGAAACATTTTCAATAACCGAGCAATCCGCCCATTCGATGGATCAAGTGCTTCAAAATGCTGAAGAGCTTGAGCAGCTTGCGAAGGAGCTTAATGAGAAGATGGGTCAGTTTTCTATTCTATGCAGCTGATGGAACGTGTTTCGCCCCGGTTCTTTTTTTCTTCACCGGACTTAATGCCCGCTCCAGCCAGGCCATGAGCAAATCCGCCCCTACCGCCATCACCGCAGTTGGTATCGCTCCGGCTAGAATAATCGCAGTTCCGTTTGTCGCGTTTGAGCCGCGGACGATCATGTCCCCAAGGCCTCCGGCACCGACAAATGTGCCGATCGCTGTAATTCCAATGGCAATGACGAGAGCCGTGCGAAGGCCCGCCATAATGACAGAAAGTGCGAGCGGGAGCTCAACCATTCTGAGCACTTGGAATTTCGTCATGCCCATTGCTTTTCCCGATTCTAAGTAGGCATGCTCAATACTGATAATGCCTGTGTACGTGTTTCGAATAATCGGCAGCAGGGAATACAGAAATAATGATAGAATCACGGTATTTGCGCCGAGCCCCATAACAAGCATTAAGACGGCCAGCATAGCGAGCGCCGGGATTGTTTGAAAAACGTTTGTTACGGCAAACACCCAGGCTGACAAACGGCGAAAATGCGCGATGAGGATTCCGGCCGGAACCCCGACGACAGCGGCAAATAAAACGCCGTAAGCCGACATGAGAAAGTGGCGGCCGAATTCATCCATGACGTAACTGCCATTGTGCGCGTAATACGTCATTAACTGTTCAAGCACGTTCATTGACCTCTTCCCCCTTTCACGATTCGAAGTAGTGATGTTTTTCTAAATATTCCTTGGCAACGACAGACGGTTCTTTGAGATTGCCGTCGACTTCATAGTTAAGCTCCTGCATCGTGGCTGTGTCGATTTTTCCGAGCATTTTCTTGATGATGCCTTCAAGCTCAGGATGTTCTTTGAGCACCTTTTCCGGAACAACCGGAGAACAGTCGTACGGCGGGAAAAATTGTTTATCATCCTTTAGCATTTTGAGACCATAGGACTTGATTCTTCCATCGGTTGAATACGCAAGCACAATGTCCATTTTTCCGCTTTTCACCGCGTCGTACACAAGGCCGATCTGCATCGGATACGTGCCGCCGAATGTCATGCCGTAGGTTTTCGTAAAATCCTGATAGCCGTTTCCTTTGAGCTTCATCCAATAGTTATCAACGCCCAGCTTTAATTGCGGCGCCCATTTTTTAACGTCTGATACGGTCTCTAAATGGTATTGGTCGGCCAACTCCTTGCTGACTGTAAAGGCATATGTATTATCAAACCCGTAGGAGTCATACCACTTTAAATCATATCTTTTTTTAAACTCCCGCTGAGTAAGCGCCAGCGCTTTGTCCGGATCTTTTTCAGGTTCCATTCTCAGCGTGCCTGTCAGCGCGTCTCCCGTATATCTTGTGGCGGCAATGTCGATTTCCCCGTTCATTAAAGCCTGCTGCTGCACCGCGTTGGAGCCAAGATTTTTAATCGTTGTTGTTTTGAGATCTGTATGGTGTTCGATCAACTGGCCAAGCATGCTGGCGATGATTTCTGATTCGCTCATGCTTTGCGCGCCGATTTTAATGGTCTGGTCTGCAGCAGCGCTGAGACCAGGAAGCGAACATCCGCTCAGCGTCAGCGTTGCCACAAGTGCTAAACCTATCATTAATTTGAGATATTTTCTTTTCATGAGCCGCCTCCTTATGACAATTCCTTCAATCTCTGCATGCCGGCAGGTGTCAGTTTTCGTTCAGCAACTGCCAGCACATAATCAATCACAATTGCCAATATCGTGACAGGTACCGCGCCCCCGATGATATATTCCGGCTGATATAAATTCAGTCCGATAAAAATGTAATCACCCAATCCGCCGCCTCCGATAAAGGAAGCAAGCGTGGCCCAGCCGATTAAGTAAATCGTCGATGTTCTGATTCCCGCCATGATCACTGGCGCGGCAAGCGGCAGCTCCACCAAGCGGACTTGTTCAGCCGGCGTCATTCCGATGCCTTTGCCAGACTCGAGCAGATTTTTGTTGACGCCGCGAATGCCGGTATACGTGTTGCGAAGAATCGGCAATACGGAATAGAAAAACAAAGCCACAATGGCCGGAACCTTTCCTACACCAAGGAGCGGGATAAAAAAAGCGAGGATGGCCAGACTCGGCAGCGTCTGAATGATATTGACAATGCCGATAATGGTGCCGGCTCCTTTTTTCATTCTGGTAAGCAAAACCCCGAGGGGGACGGCAACCAGCACACCTAAGATCACAGCAATGAGCGATATCGTAATATGCTCGTATGTTTTATAAAGAAGCTCGCCCCCATTGGTTTGCAAAAATTGAACAATATGATGCATGACTTATCGCCCCTCCCTATGACAATGCTGCGAGCTGCTTTTCTTCTCCCCAGAGGGAGTCATACACGATGTCGACCAGACTTGCCCTCGTCACAATTCCGATCAGGCGTCGGTCTTCATCCACAACGGGAACATATTTGACACCCCGTTTTAAAATTTTGCGGACCGTGTCGCGCAGCAGTGTGCCGCCCAGTACTGTGTATATATCTTCATGTAAAACCTCACCTATGAGATTGGCCTTTTTCCGGCATTGATCAATGATTTCAACATCGACATAGCCTTGCAGAACGTGCTTGTCATCGACGACCAGCAATGAATCGACCCGTTCCTGCCTCATCAGCTGAATGGCCTCAGAAAGCGTTTTATCCGCGGTGATCGTTACAGGCTGTGTGTTCATAATCTGGTCAACCCGTTCAACATCCGGGCTGGATGACTGAATCAGCCGCTCCTTGCCGATAAATTCCTCAACAAATTCGTCTGCCGGATTTCTTAAAATGTCATCGGGCGTTCCAACTTGAACGATTTCTCCCGCTTTTAAAATCACAATCCGGTCTGCCAGCTTAATCGCTTCATCCATATCGTGGGTAACAAATACGATGGTTTTATGTAAGGTTTTTTGCAGTTTTTTAAATTCTTCCTGGAGGGAATCCCTCGTAATCGGGTCGAGTGCCCCAAACGGTTCATCCATTAAGATAAGCGGCGGCTCCGCGGCAAGTGCCCGTAATACACCAATTCGCTGCTGCTGTCCCCCGCTTAATTCATGAGGGTAACGGTCTACATATTCTGGCCCCATATCGACCAATTTTAAAAGCTCACGCGCCCGCTCTTTCCGCTGCTGCTCCGGCCATTTCAGCAGTTTTGGGACGAGTGAGATATTCTGCTGAATGGTCATATGGGGAAACAGGCCGATCTGCTGAATCACATAGCCAATTTTGCGCCTGAGCTCTACAGGATCCTGGTCCATGATGTTTTCGCCGTCAATGAAAATCTTCCCGGCGGAAGGCTCAATTAATCGGTTAATCATTTTCATTGTTGTCGTTTTTCCGCAGCCGCTCGGTCCGATAAAGCAGATAAATTCGCCTTTTGCAATCTTAAGATTTACGTTGTTCACGGCTTTTTTGCCGCCCTTGTATGTTTTCGAGACATTTTCTAATGTCAGCAAACATCGCACCTCCAAAATTAAGTTTATTCAATTTGTTCAGTTTAAATTTAATTTTTCAGACAATTGAATGCTTCCCATTATAGAATAAAGTTTATAAAATAAAAAGTTTACAATTTGTTCATATTATTTATAAAGTATGTGTAAACGCTGATTTACCCGCATTGACGTGTGTTGATCTCCTTATTGCTCCAATTTCCTGCCAAATTCTCTTTTGACAGCATTTTCGCCGTATCAAAAATGTGGTATATTGACATCGGAATTGTTAGCTGAAAGGATGAAACCGTTGGAGAAAGATCCGTTAACGATCATTGAACAAGCCGAGGACCATTTTATAGAAAGAATCGCGGAAAACATGCATGCATTTGGAATGCCCTCTACCGTCGGACGAGTGCTGGGCATTATTTATATGAATCGAAAACCGATGACGCTTACGGAATTATCTGAGGCCACCGGCATGAGCAAAACACGCATGAGCCAGGTAGTGCGGGAAATGCTTGATGCCAACATTGCCGAGAAGGTGTTCGAAAAAGGCGTGCGAAAAGATTTATATGAGGTTGAGCAGGACTACTATCAAACATTTATCACGCTGTTTTCAGCCACCTGGAGCAAAGTCGTCAGCAAAAACAAAATGATGCATAAAAAACTCAATCGGGAGCTGCTTAGCGTGTTGGATGAAGAGCTTACTCCTGAAGCGGAAGAAAAAGTGAATGAACTGCTGAAAGAATTAAAGGAATGGCTTGATTATTATAATTGGCTCAGCCGTTTGATTGAGTTTTTTGAGAGCGAAGAAATTTTTAAATATGTGCCGAAGCCGTAAAAAACGCCCTGTCATTACAAGGCGTTTTTTCTTATGCGGCACCTGCCAGATTTTTCTTCTTTCTCTTTTTAATCGGGCTTAATGCTCGTTCAAGCCAGCCCATGACCAAATCGGCAATCACCGCCATCAGAGCTGTGGGGATCGCTCCCGCTAATATAATCGCGGTTCCGTTTGTGGCGTTTGATCCTCTGACGATGATGTCCCCGAGACCGCCAGCACCGACAAATGTCCCGATGGCCGTAATGCCGATGGCAATGACAAGCGCGGTGCGCAGGCCGGCCATTATGACAGAAAGCGCAAGCGGAAGCTCGACCATCCGCAGCACTTGAAATTTTGTCATCCCCATTGCTTTTCCGGATTCAAGATAGGCGTATTCAATACTGATAATCCCAGTATACGTATTTCTGATAATCGGCAGAAGAGAATACAGAAATAATGACAATATCACCGTATTAGCGCCCAGCCCCATGACAAGCATCAGCACGGCGAGCATGGCGAGAGCCGGGATGGTCTGAATGACGTTCGTGACCGCAAAAACCCATCCGCTTAATCTTCTGTATCTGGCTATCAGGATGCCGAGCGGAATTCCAACAATGGCGGCAAATAAAACGCCGTACACCGACATCAGAAAATGGCGGTAAAATTCCTGCAGTACGTAACCGCCGTTTTGCGAATAGTATGTGCCAAGCTGCTGTAGTACTTCCATATGATCCACCTCTTTTCTTAGTCAAAATAATGATGTTTCTCTAAAAATTCCTTTGCTACGACAGACGGCTCCTTCAGCTTGCCATCCACTTCATAATTAAGTTCCTGCATCGTTTCCGTGTCGATTTGCCCAATCAGCTTATTGATCACACCCTCAAGTTCCGGATGCGCCTTAAGCACCTTTTCCGGAATCACCGGTGAACAGTCATACGGCGGGAAGAAACGCTTATCATCTTTTAAGATTTTCAGATCATATGCTTTAATCCGTCCATCCGTTGAATAAGCCAAAACGGCGTCCATTTTCCCATTTTTGACTGCGTCATAGACAAGCCCGATCTGCATCGGATAAGTTGTGCCGAACTCAAAGCCATATGTGCTGACAAAGCCTTTATACCCGTCGCCTTTTCGTTTCAGCCAAGCATTGTCGACGCCTAATTTATATTGGGAGGCATTTTTTTTCAGGTCGGACACGGTGTTAATATGCTCCTTTTCCGCAAACTTTTTTGTTACGGTGAAGGCATATGTGTTATCAAAGCCGTAGGAATCAAACCATTTATAGGAAAAGCGTTTTTGAAACTCGTTCTGCACAATGTTCAGCGCTTTTTTCGGATCTTTCTCCGCTTCCTTGCCGAGGGTGCTTGTTAAATCTGTTCCGGAATAGCGCGTGGCTGAAATATCAATGTCACCGCCCAGCATCGCTTGGTGCTGAACATAGTTTGAGCCGAGGTTTTTCACTAAAGCAGTATTCAAATCTGTATCATGTTCAATAAGCTGCGCGATCATATTCGCTAAAATTTCTGATTCTGTCATGCTCTGCGCCCCGATTTTGATCGTATCGTCAGAAGCGCCGCCTAGACCCGGCAGAGAGCAGCCGCCTAGCAGCATGACAAAGACGAGAGCAAACGCGCCAAGCCATTTGATTTTTGTCATTTTCAACAGTGCCAACTCCTTACGAAACTTCCTTCATCCCTTGCAAGCCTTTCGGCGTCACCTTTCGTTCTGTCACAGCCAACACATAATCAATAATAATTGCCAGAATTGTGACAGGCACGGCACCGCCAATGATATATTCAGGCTGGTATAGGTTCAGGCCGATAAAAATATAGTCCCCGAGGCCGCCTCCCCCGATAAACGACGCAAGTGTCGCCCAGCCAATTAGATAGATCGTTGATGTGCGGATCCCCGCCATGATGATGGGAATCGCCAGCGGGATTTCAACGAGCCGAATCTGCTCCCAGCCGGTCATGCCAATCCCTTTCCCCGATTCCAGGAGGTTTTTATTTACACCTTTAATGCCGGTATACGTATTGCGCAGGATCGGCAGCACCGAATAGAAAAATAAAGCGACAATCGCAGGCACTTTTCCTACGCCGAGAAGCGGAATAAAAAAGGCTAAAATCGCCAGACTCGGCAGGGTTTGCACAATGTTTACGAAACCGATTACCGCACCTGCGCCTTTTTTCATTCTGGTAAGAGCAACGCCGAGCGGTACTGCAACGATAATGCCCAATACAACGGCTATGAGTGAAATATATAAATGCTCTCCTGTTTTATACAGCAGCTCTCCGCCGTTCGTTTGCAAAAAAGTCATCATTTGATTCATCTTAAAAGAGCTCCTCCCCTGATCAGATCGTCATGAGCTGGTTTTCCTCGTCGCCCCAAATGGAATCGTATACGATATCAACGAGGCTCGCTCTTGTCACAATCCCTGCTAAATGGTTCTGTTCATCGACCACCGGAACATACTTGATCCCCTGCTTCAAAATTTTTCGGACTGTATCGCGAAGAAGCGCCCCTTTTTGAACGGTATATATATCTGAACGGTATACATCGCCAACGATGCTCGCTTTTTTGCGGTTTTGATCAATCATTTCCACATCAACATAGCCCTTCAGCACGTTTTGCCGGTCCACAACGAGCAGCGAGTCAACACGTTTTTCTCTCATCAGCTGAATCGCCTGAGAAAGCGTTTTGTCCGCAGATACCGTCACCGGCGTTCTGTTCATCATTTGCTCTACCCGCTCGATATCCGGTCTTGACTGAATCAGGCGCTCTTTCCCGATAAATTCTTCAACAAACTCATTTGCCGGGTTTCGAAGAATCTCATCAGGTGTGCCGACTTGAACGATTTCTCCCGCTTTTAATATCACAATCCTGTCAGCAAGCTTAATCGCTTCATCCATATCGTGGGTTACAAACACAATCGTTTTGTTTAAGGTTCTCTGCAGTTTTTTGAATTCTTCCTGAAGGGAATCACGCGTAATCGGATCAAGCGCTCCGAACGGTTCATCCATTAAAATGAGAGGGGGTTCCGCTGCCAGGGCGCGCAGCACGCCGATTCTCTGCTGCTGTCCGCCGCTGAGCTCATGCGGATAACGGTCTAAATACTCTGGGCCCATATCCACAAGCTTTAACAGCTCGCGCGCCCGTTCTTTCCGTTTTTCCTCAGGCCATTTCAGCAGCTTTGGTACGAGTGAGATGTTCTGCTGGATGGTCATATGGGGGAACAAACCAATCTGCTGTATCACATAGCCGATTTTTCTCCTCAGTTCAACCGGGTCCTGTTCCATAATATTTTCTCCGTCGATAAAGATCCTTCCAGACGATGGTTCTATCAGTCTGTTGATCATCTTCATCGTTGTCGTTTTTCCGCAGCCGCTCGGGCCGATAAAACAGATAAATTCACCTTTGGCAATATCTAAATCAATGCTGTTCACAGCTTTTTTGCCGCCTTTATATACTTTTGACACTTGTTCCAATTTCAGCAATCCGTGCACCTCCGCAGGTTTCCTTTAAATTTTCTGAAAAGTATAATCCTTATTATAGTTTGAACTTTGTAAAATAAAAAGTTTACAATGTGTTGAAATTATATGTTATTTATAGATTATTTATTGTTATGACCGAGACGGAAAGGGTGTTCTTACAATTACGCCGGATACCTCCCACTTCCTCTGCATTCAGCTATTTTCAACACCAGGAAGAAATATGATATATTGACACCATCAATTGCCATTTGAAGGGATGATCAGCTGTGAAAAAAACCGCTCTCGACATCATTGAACATGCTGAAGAGCATCTCATTGAGAAGATTGCCGAAAATATGCATACGTTTGGAATGCCTTCAACTGTCGGACGTGTGCTCGGAATTATTTATATGAATCGAAAACCAATGACCTTAAGCGAGCTCTCTGAGGCAACGGGCATGAGCAAAACACGGATGAGCCAGGTTGTCCGGGAAATGATCGATGCCAATATCGCCGAAAAGGTGTTTGAAAAAGGCGTACGAAAAGACCTTTATGACGTCGAGCAGGATTATTATCAAACCTTCATTTCTTTATTTGCGGCGAATTGGACAAAGGTCGTGAGCAAAAACAAAGTGCTGTATAAAAAATTAAACCGGGAGCTGAGTGATCTTTTACAAAGGGACGGGCTTACCCCGGAAGCGGAAGAGAAAGTCAATCAGCTGCTGAATGAATTAAAAGAATGGCTTCATTACTATGATTGGCTGAGCAGGTTGATTGAATTTTTTGAGAGTGAGGAAGTCTTTCGGTACGTGCCAAAAACAAAAGAAAGCAGCTCTCTAAAATAAGGAGCTGCTTTTTGCATCATGAGGTTAAGATCGGAAACATGCCTTTCAGCCCCGCACCAATCATCCCGACCGCAACCACGGCTAAGATTAATCCCATCAGTCTGGTAATCACATTCATCTCGGTTTTTCCGAGTTTGCTGCTGATAAAAGCAGAATAGTGGAAAAAGAGAAAGGTCAGGGCAATAACGGCGGCTATGCCGATCATGACAGCCGCATAATGACCAATGCCGCTATGACCGGCGGAAAGGCTCATCACTGTTGCAATCGTTCCGGGCCCAGCAATAATCGGAATGGATAAAGGTGTGACTGATATATCCGCTTTTTCCTTGCTTTCCTTATGTTCATCATGGTGAAGAGATTGCACGTGCGATTCTTTCGCATTCAATAGATTATAGGCAATGCCGAAAATGAATATGCCGCCCGCCACTCGGAGCGCGTGAATGTTGATATCAAACAGTTTAAAGATAAGATGACCGAAAACCAAAAAAGCTGCGAGAATAAAAAAGGATAAAATAGCTGCCTTCCGGGCAATCGCTTTTCTTTCCGCTGCAGTATAGCCTTCTGTCAGCGTCAGAAATATCGGTACGTTTCCGATCGGATTCGATACTGCGAATAAAGAAATGAAGACGTGAACGATAAATGAGAACATCATATACCTCCTTGTTGATAGTCTCTGCACAGGAAATAGAATGATTCTCCACCCTTTTACCCGGAGGCGATTTCCCGGTAAACCTTTATAGCCTGTCAGAAACGCGCCATGCTACAATGAAGTGACAAATTGAATAGGAAGGACGTATACAGATGTTCAAAAAAATTGCGGCAGATGCCTTGGGCTTATCTGATATCGGAAAAATTATCGAACCTCAGGACTATGACAAAACAGACGCAGATGATTATGTCATGCATGAAGATAATGAGAAAATTTATTTCTTGATTAAAACTAAAGCAGACGAGTATTGCTTTACGAACCTGGCCCTGATCCATGTAGACGGCGAACGCGCCACTTCCTCGAAACGAACGTTGAAACGCTATCCTTATTCGCAATATAAAATCTCTGACGTTTTTCTTGAAACTGCCGGAAAAGTCGATTTGGATGTTGAAATAAAGTTTAAGCTGGGCGGAGAACAATTCGACATTGATGTCCACAAAGACCAGATTGAAAAGTTAAAAGACCTTTATAAAGCACTGCTTCGCATCGCTGAAACAACCTATGAAAATGACATTTTAATCAATCAAGCGGAGCAAAGCTTAGATAAAGCAGTGACGATTCTTCACCATACCCGCCCTGAGCACGTCAATATTGAAACGCAATATAAAGAACTGACCGAATTCGGATTCACTTGGCTGACATCCGTTCGCTCGCAGTATCATATCAAGGATTTTGGGGATGTATTTGAGAAATATATGAATAACTAGATATAAAAAGACACAGCTGCTATCGGGCACGTGTCTTTTTTTGTATGAATATTGATTACTTTACAACTTTTTTCTTTTATAATAAAACTATTAGTCTATTTTCCCTATATTACATGTAAAGGAGTTATTTTATGTATTGTCCTCAATGCGGCCATCAAACAGATGGCGGAAATTTTTGTGAGAAATGCGGATCACCGCTCCCCGGTCAATCAGGCCACCAGCATGCAGCTCAAACCGGAGCCGCTGCAAAGCAAGCAGCAAAACAGTTCGGCTCATTTGTCTTATCCGTCCTGAAACGCCCTTATCAGGAATGTAAAACAACAGGCGGAGAGCAGCTGATCAGCGCAATCATTACGATGGTTCTTTTCAGTTTGCTGACCCCTTTGATGTTTTATATTCTTTTTTCAGACGGTCCCGGAAGCGTAAGCTTTACAGCAATCTTCTTAGAGCCAACCATTTATTTTATTTTATTTCTATTTGGCCTGCATGCATGCATCTTTTTCGCCCTGAAAATCGCGGGAAACCAAGTGTCTTTCAAGGATTCATTCTCAAGATTCGGAGCGTTTCTCATACCGTTTACGGCTATTTTGATTCTTGCCCTTTTCTTCTTTTTATTACATACAGACATTTGCTTTACCATATTAGCCGTTGGTTTAAACGGTGCATTCTTCGCCATTCCTCCTGCGATGCTGGGCAGTTACCAGCATTCATATAAAGGGAAGGTTGATGTCATTTACTCAACGATTGTGATTTATCTGATCATCTGCGTTACATTTCAGCTTATTATCGAACACTATGTCAAAGGAATTTTCCGTTATATGCTCTTTTAAAAACAACCCCATCACCTGCTGGTGATGGGGTTGTTTTATTGAATAGACGTTAAGTAAATTCTTCCGTTCTTCACTACGCCGGTATAGGTCCAGTTATATGTTCTGAGCTTTGGACTGCCGCCTGATTTTGTGATGTAGAATTCTTCATACGTCTTAATCGTGATAGCCGACCCATTTTGGCTCCAGCTTTTCACTTCATAGTTATTAAAGTCTTCTGTTGTCCCCTCTTTATTTAATTTCGACACGAGATGCTGCTGGTCGGAATAAAGGGAACTGCCTTTTTCAAGGCTGTCTTCCATCAGTGAGAAATTATTTTGATTCACGGCATCTGCCTGACTTTGCAGATAACTGCCCATAAATAATGTCACTTGTTCATCTGTAACATCGCCGCTTGCAGAGCTTTCACTGCCTTTGTTTTTCGAGCCAGCCCAGGCGGAAGTGTATGTCTCTGGTTTATCATTTTTGATTTTCTTTATATTTGTGCCTGCAGATTGGAATGTTGATTCTGCATCTTCGAAAATCCACTTTTTCTGTTTTTTATCATATGAAAGAAGATATTCATAACTCGGACTGTCGTCAGTCATTTCAGATTTTGTATAGTCGTTATACGAAGAAGACTGGTGAAGTTCTTTTCCTGTTACCGATACCTGCCACGTTCCGTCGTTTTTCTGAGAGAGGGCAAATGTGTCCAGGTCAAAATCAGTTTCCAAGTATCTATCTTTTAAGTATGAATCCGCGCTTTTCATAGAATCAACGGTGTCCTTCGTCTCTGTCTTCCAATTGGCACTTGCCTCTGTCATCTGGGCTGTATTCCCATCAGATAGAGCTTTGGAGTATTGTTTTGTTGTTTTGACAATTGTGTTCATAATCTGTTCCTGTGTATCTTGATCAGGAATTAACGTTAACTCCATTTCTTTATCATCGATCGGAACGCCGGCAGTTTTTGTTTTTCCCCACGGAAATTCTGCCTCGACTGAAGCTGTCATTGATCCATCTGTCAGCAGCGGACCGTATGTTACGGATTTGAATGGGTCTTTATGAATCGACTTGCCGTTAATCAGCAAATCTCCCTTCCCGCTCTTGATGTCATCCGCTAAGCTGAATGTCACATCGTCTGCTTCCAATGAGAGATCAACACGAAAGCTGTTATCGCCAACCGCCTGAATGTCTTCCTTTTTCACAAGGTCAACGACATCGTTTTTCAGTTTGGCTGAGACTGTATATTCGCCGGGAATGTACGGACCGAGGGTTTGTGCTTGATCTGCTTTCTTTACAGATCCGGCTTCCTCTTTATTGACATATAAATCGGTATTTTTATAATTGCTGGTCACTTCAAAATAAACAGGTGCTACCTTTAAGTCGTAATGGTCAAATACCAGCAGGCTTTTTCCGTCTTTTTCTGCGTATACGATATCCTTCTGGGCTGTTTCCTCACGGAGCGATGCAAAAAGTTCATCTTTTTTGTCTGGATGATCCTTCAAATATGTAAGAAACGGTTTTACATTATTTTTAGTGAGTTTAAGATTGTCATTTACCGGTGTAAGCAGAGTCGCGATTTGGTCCTGATCCCCATCATTTACGGCCTGTTCAAACTTGTCGACTAACCTATCCTTTGAAGTAAAATACGCTCCGGTTTTATATGCGGCGAATAATATAACGCACGCCGCGGCAATGCTGCTCCATAAAATGATGGTTTTCTTAGGGATCGGTTTTCGCGGAGCCTGCCTTGTTTCTGCAGTGCTAGCTGTTTCTTGATTTGCCTGTTTGCTGCCCCCTCCGATCGGGGTGCCGCATTGTTTACAAAACTTGGCTCCTTCATTATTCTGGGAGCCGCAATTCTTACAAAAAAACATGACTTTCCTCCTATTCTACTAATTTGATAACATTTACTGCTTTTCATATTTTATAATAAAACAGAATGAAATTGGGAACGAATGAAAAAATTAAATGTCTATCAGACTAAAAAGGTGGAATGAATATGCAAAAGCTCAGGATTGAATTAGGAGAAGAAACAAATGACGAACTATATGATCTATTGCTGCTCGCCGATCCATCGAAAGACATTGTAGATGAATATCTTGAGAGGGGAGAATGTTACACAGCTTGGGCCGGTGATGAGCTTGCAGGTGTTTATGTATTGCTAAAAACAAGGCCGCAAACAGTTGAAATTGTAAATATTGCGGTAAAAGAATCTCTTCAGAAGAAGGGCTTTGGCAAACAGCTTGTACTTGACGCCATCGAAAAAGCGAAGGAGCTAGGGGCGGACACGATTGAAATCGGCACGGGGAATTCCAGCATTCATCAGCTTTCCCTCTATCAAAAATGCGGATTCCGCATTCAGGCGATCGACCACGATTTCTTTGTCAGACATTATGATGAGGACATTTTTGAAAACGGGATTCAATGCCGCGATATGGTAAGGCTTTATTTGGATCTTTAATAAAAGAGCTGCCGCATGATCATCGGCAGCTCTTTTATATAGAAATTAAAAAAACTGATTCGCTTTTTTTCCGGTATCCCGCTGCATTCCTTTCCTCACTGACAGTATAAAAAAAGTCAGGACGAGAGTCAGACCGACAGCCAGAAAAATATAATCAGCGTCCATAAACACAAGAAGCACTGTGTAAACAGCTGCTGAAAGAGGTTCTCCCATCTTTACGATAGAAAAAATAAGCGCGAATATTCTTCCGAAGTATTCAGTCGGAACCGTCTTTTGAAAATACAGAACCGTTTGCACATCAATATAGGAGATGATGACGCCCAGCACCAAAAAAATGGCACATTCCAGCCCGCTAAGCGGAAAAAACAAAAACATAATGAGCAGCCCTACCGCTGTTAAAGTTCTGGGATAAAGCCGTTCTAGCCGCTTCGTATTCCACTTGAAAAATACAGCAAGATTCCCTAAGAGCATTCCGCCCTGAAACATTGAATACATGATGGCGAACCATACGGAATAGTTCTCATGAAAACGTTCCACTGCAAGAATCGGCCCCATTACAGAAATAAACCCGGCAATGACAAGATTTACGATAAAAAAATAACCGACAGCAGTCATCCAAGATGAGTTGCCCTTCAGCATTCTGTAGCCTGTCTTAAGGGCTTCGCCCCCTTTGCTTTTTAGGCCTACAGATTCTGAAATGTGAATAAGGGCAATCAATGCAGCGGATACGAAAAATGCCGTCCCATTTATGAGAAACAGAAGCCCAAACGGAATCGCCACAATCAAAACGCCGCTAATCAGCTTTCCGACGATCAGACCAATAAGTTCGCTAGTGTTAATTAATGAAGTCGCCTGATCGAGATGTTTCTGAGGGACAAGCAGCGGAATAAGCGCCACTTTCGCCGGGGAAAAGAGCATCGATTGCAGCGATAAACAAAATGCGCATATACCAATGATCCATACAGTTAACAAACCGTTCGCACTAAGGACTGCCAAGAGAATCATGATGACTGCTCTTCCGGTATTACACACATACAATATGGATTTTTTTCGTAATGAATCAATTAAAGGTCCGGTAAACATTCCGAATGTCAATGGAACGAGCTCGATAAAAGAGATTACCCCGACCAATATTTTGCTTCCGGTCAAATCGAGCACTAGAAGCGGAAGCGCGATGAGCCAGACGCCATCCGCCGCTGAGGAAAATACTTGTGCAGACCAAAGCTTTGCATAATTTGGTGTTCGATATGCCGAATTACGTCCGCTTTTTTTCTTCATCAGAAGCACCGCCGAACCATTCTAATGTTCTCCATGATTCTTTTCTTTGTGTATAGTCCTCTTCCATCACTTCAAATACGATACCCGTGCCATCCCCGCGGTGTATCTCCTTTAACATCTCCGCCGCTTGTCTGAGCAACGGTTCATTAATCGTTCCTTCAGCGGGATGACGCCCTTCAAAACAGCGGACACCACCATGCGGGAAGGCTAGCTGGCGAAACGAACTGAAATGATAATGTTTAATGCTGTCCTTTAAGGAAAGAAACTGAAAAAAATCAGGGTATCTCAGCTTTTCATCCCTGAACATAAGTGATGATGACAGATGTGTCTGATAGGTAATGGCCCAATGACACAGATCCCATGTAATGCCGACATGTTTTAAACCGAGCTGAACCAACTCCTCAAAATCCTCAGGATAAATAAATATCGGGTCAAAGTCTTCGCCCAGATTCCCGATAATCGGCAGATTTTCGACTCCAATCCATATATCTGTTCCTTTCAGCTCATCATCAAACGCCGCAAAAAATTCAATCACTTTTCTGCGGTTTCCTTCTAAGTCATAGCTTTGAAATTCTTCAACGGACATAAATTGATTGGCATGAACAGTTATGCCCTTAGCGCCGTACATATCCGCAAGCTCTGCAAAATGCAGCAGACGGTCCTTTATATGCGCTTCGTGAACATAATCCGCATTGTCGGTGGGAAAATGAAGTGTCAATAATGACGGCTCAAGCTGTTTAGTGTAATCAAGTGTCCGCTTGAAGGTTTTCACATAATCGGTTTCTTCAAACGACTTTCCGTCGAAGATGTTGGCTTCAAGACCGTATCCTGCTTCGACCCACTTTTTATCGATTTGCTTCGGGTCTAACCCGAAAAACGGTATTTGCGCAATCATCCGTCACCACGTTCCTCTCACAAGCATAAATGCTTCTGCTGCAGAAAAACCCGATTTAGCTCCCCATACGTATGCGTTATTTTCTATCGCTTGCAAGGATCGCGGATGCGGGAAATCCCTCAGCTCCGAATCATAGCACGCCATGGCCTTCAGCTTCAATTCAAGCTCTTCTTCTATATTAATGAAGAAATTCGCATGGAATTGATCCTTCTTCAAGTAGTTCCACTCTGTCGAGGATAAGGTCTCGTATGCCAGAACCTGTTTTACGGAATGACCTGGAAGCGGGCGGGTTGCCGTCATCACCGCTCTGAATACGACGGCATGGTCAATATTAATATCACCGCCGTATTGTGTATATACAATATCGGGCTGAAACCGTTCAATTTGTTTTTCTGCCTCTTTTACGACATCCAGCAAATCCATTGAATCCAGCCTGTTATCAGGAAGATTTAACCTGACAAAATCGCTTATGCCGAGCGTGCTAAGCGCTTGTTCCGTTTCACTATAGGAATGCTGCATGATTGAATCACAAGGTTTTTCATAGTCTTCTTTTCTAGACGATTTTCCTTCAGCCATAATGACAGCCGACACACTGTCTCCTTGACGGACATGTTTCGCCAACGCTCCGCCGACGCCGATAATTTCATCGTCCGGGTGCGCCGCAAATACCATTACTTTCATCATATTGTCCCCCTTTGATTAACGTCTCGCAAATATCCGCGCCGCAGTTCATAAGCATATCAAGCATAGAGAGATGAGGAATGTGCTCTCCGAACAACTGCGGATAATGGATGGCCCTGATTTGCTGGTATTCGATTGTAATTCCGCTTCTATCAAAATCACTTTCTATTAAATAGTCTGATCCTTGGCTGCCTGAATAATAGTGATCAGCTCCAAGTTCTTTACAAAGCGCGAGCACAAAATCACTCTTTTTTTCATTACGGCATTCGAGCTCCGACACATAGCAAATTGACGTCGATATGCGAAGTTCCCGCAGAAAAAAATTAATGATGAACATATTTAAATCATGAAGATACTCCCATTCCCGCTGATAGACATCTTTAAAAAACATTTGATATTCCTCGAAATAGGGAGCCTTCGCATAATTCATTTTAATCGCCATCCAGTGTTTCTTCCGCCAGTCCTGCTCTTGGTCGATTTTCATATCACGAAGCTCGATATCCTTATAATTTTTCATCTGCAAAGGAACAGTCAGCCACATGGGGCCTTGGGAAGTCTTGATTCTGTTCCGATTGAGAAATCCCTTTTTCTCAAACTGGGCTGTATCGTGAATGGCAAATACATCTGATTTATGGATTTTTTCAAAAAAACCATACCAGGGGAGATAACTGGACTGATGGCCGCTTACCACTTTTACTCCGTTTCTGTGAAATGTCGACATCGTTTCTCTTCAGCTCCCCAATATCGTTTCGGTCTGGCAATTTCTTTACTGTGGGAATATCCAAAATCAACCCATTGCAGTTTCTTGCCGATGGCGAATGATAAAGCGTTCCGCATCAGCAAATAAGAGGCCTGCGTTTCTTTTCCGGCAGGGCTGTTTACATTCTGCCAATAATAGAAATGGGAATGGTCATATAGAAAAATACTGCTGCTGATCATGTCAGCCTCAAGAAACGCCCCCACCCAAAAGACTTGCCTTCCAAGGCTTTCTAGCAGCTTTTGAAAAAAATCCTGACTCAGCATATAGGCTGCGCCGATAGCTGCTGTATGCGCCTTATACAATTCGTAAAACTCAGAGAATGATTCTTGTCCGATTAGGCGGACGGACACATTTTTCTTTTCCGCATATCTGACGGCAGTCCGGGCTTTTCCTGAACAGTTTGTCCATAGCTCTTCAAATGTATCGGGAAGCGGCAATATGTGTGTGGCTTTTTCCGCCCAATGTTCTCCCGTTTCTTCGATAAAAGAAGTTTGGCCATGCGGAAGCAGGAGCCGCGATAATTTCTGTCCAAATAAAGCCTTGATTTCGCTTTGCAGCCATTCAAATGAAATCGGACGGTCTGAAATGACGCCGCCGTATCCTATCATATTCCCGCTGAGCAAGCCATTCTGCTCAAACACCGGAACATATATCACTTGTCCGCCGTCCGATGTCAGCTTAACAGGGTGAAACGAGGTATTGGGGAGTTCCTCCATGAGCTTCCCCCAATCATAGCTTTGAAACAATCCAGCCTGAAAAATGCCAGCAGCCCGTTCCCAAGCCTGAGGCGTTACGGAAAATGCTGTTTTTTGCATGATATATCACCAACATTCATTTCTTATTCTTTTGCTCTGCATACGCTAAAACGGTTTCAGCAATATACTTCACCTGCTCTGTGCCAAGAGGCGGTTTGAACGGCAGTGAAAGAACCCTTTTCCACAGAGAATGTTCATCCTCTTGCCGTGAATAAGGCTGATACAGCGGAATAAGGTGAAGCGGAAGGTAGTTCCAGCAGGTTTGAATCCCTTTTGCCGCTAAATAAGCAGAGCAGTCGTACCTTTCCCCTTCATGAGGGAAGACGATTGTCAAATAGTTCAGGCTTTCTCCCTCCTGCGGCTGAATCATCTTGATCCCGTATAACTCTTCTGCCCGTGCAAAAAAGTATCTTGCCGTCTCCAAATTTCTAGATGAGTCTCTCACCAGCCACTCCATCTTTGACAGCTGGTATTCGATAATGGCTTGCCTTACCGGATGCATTCGCAATAAAGGGACAGTAGCAGGTTTTTTCGGAAGGACTTCAAGCTTGCTCGTTTTCATAGAGGTCTGAACACCCGTTTTTCTGAATAAGAAAGATAGAGTCCTAGATCTCATCAAAGCCTGTATTCGCTGCTGTCTCATATAAGCATCATAATCAGCATTGACTTGCTTTCGCTGTTCCATCGGCAGCCTGGCGTTTTTGTCCAGAACTTCTTTTCGGGCGATTAACGCTCCGCCCCCTATACTGCCGAGGGGCTTTGAGGGTCCAAAGCTCAAGATGCCGAAATCCCCCAAACCGCCTGCAAAGGTTCCATCTTGTTTTGTAAACATGGCCTGAGCGGCATCGTCAATGACACGAATACGCTTTTCTTTCGCCCACTCGATAAGTTTCATGTTTTCCTGCCGGCCGTAAACGTGCGTTAAAATCACAGCGCACGTCCTCTCGGTCACTTTGTTTTTCACGTCTTCGAAGGATAGGGACAAATCATCATCCAGATTGGCAAACACTGGGGAAGCTCCGGTTTGAAGCACAGCATCAATTACATTTGGACAGCTAAATGATGAAAAAATCACTTCTTTTCCAGGCCCCGCTCCGGATAATGTCAATGCAAGCACCAACGCCGCGCTTCCACTCGAAGTCAATTCGATGCTCTTTCCATAGCGTTTTTCCAATTTTTCTGCCAACGTTGTTCTTTTAGCTGAGATTAAGTGGGTGAAAAAACTTCTGCCTGAAAGCTGCCCCGGATAAATCGGAAACTTGATCTGTTTGGGGTTTTCAGGATAATGGAAGTTTTTGTTTTTGTCTTTCAACTTTAATCAGCCTCAGGCCTTCATCTAGGTTAATTTTAGGAGCATATCCAAGCAGACGCTTTGCCTTCTCGATCGAAGGAGCACGTTTGAAAATTTCAATGTCTTTCCCCCGGACACCATCCTCGCCCAGCTTTTTAAATGTATAATGCTCTTTCTCCCTGCCAGTCATCACGTTGATTTTCTCTGCCAGTCCTTTTATGCTGATTGGCAGATCGTTTCCTATGTTGAAATCTTCATAGGCACTCCCTTTGTGCAGCAGCGCCAGGTATGTTCCGTTCACGATATCACTAATGTAGCTGAAGCATCTGATTTGGCCGCCGTCTCCGTAAAGAGGAAGCTCCGCGCCAGCTTCGGCCAAACTGAAGAACTTGTTTATGACAAAGTCCTGACGCTGCTTCGGGCCGTACACATTAAAGTATCGGACAACTCTGACATGCAGTGAGGCTGATGCCTGCTCCTTCAAATATTCCTCAGACTTTAATTTTGCTTTTCCATAAGCGGATTTAGGGAGCTTCTGGCTTGATTCCGTATATGGATAATCTGGCGAATCTCCGAACACTTCTGAGCTGGAGGAAAAAAGAAGGGTCTTGATCCCCAGCTCCTTGCATACCTCCGTTACGTTTTTCGTTCCTTCAAAATTCACCTTGATTACGTCCTCTTCATTGCTGCGGCAGCTGTCTACTCCGACCATTGCCGCTAAATGAACGACAGCATCTGCTCCTTTTAATGATTCCCGAAGCGATTGACGGTCTAAAATATTGGTTTGGCGGAATTCTGCCTGAAAATCCGGCTTTTTTTGATCAGCGATGATCGTATGATAGCCTTTCTTCTGTAATACCCCCGCTAATTCACTTCCTATAAAACCTGCTCCGCCTAAGATAGCAATGTGTTTCATTGTCCGACCTCCTGGCTTAAAGATAAAACATCTTTAATTGATTGAACGATGTATTGACAATCTTCCTTCGATAATTGGCTATAAAGAGGCAGCGATACAATTTCAGGAAAGATGCGTTCAGTTACCGGCAGCTTTGCAGGAAAATGCTCTCTATAGTAGGGATGCATATGCACAGGGATAAAGTGGACACTCAACCCAATATGCTTCGCTTTCATCTCTTCAATAAACTGGTCTCGGTCCATTTCTCCGTGTTTTTTCACCCGCAGAATGAACAAATGCCAGGAATGTGTGATATGGCTTGGGATGTCTGTTAAAGGAAGTTCTGCTCTTTCTGGATGATTGATAAGCTCAGACGCATAATAGTTTGCGATTCTGGTCCGTTTTTCTTGGATCTCAGTAGCCCGTTTCAATTGAATGAGCCCAAGAGCAGCCTGGATATCTGTCATGTTGTACTTAAAGCCGGGAAGTAAAACATCATATCGCCAGCTGCCCTTTTCACCGTATCGATTCCAAGCATTTTTTGTAATGCCATGCCATCCATACAGTCTTGCTCTTTCGGCAGCCTCTTCATCCTTAAGAATAAGAGCTCCCCCTTCTCCCGTCGTTATATTTTTGGTGGCATAAAAGCTGAAGCATACGGCATCTCCATGTGTGCCGATCATCTTCTCGTTATACCTTGTCCCAAGCGCGTGTGCGGCATCTTCAATCAAGTACAGTCCATTTTCCTTGCATATGCTGCTAAGCTCATCCAAATTTGCCGGATAACCTGCAAAATGGACCGCAATGACCGCTTTTGTCCGCGGTGAAAGCTTTTGTCTGACATCTTCCGGATCTATACATAAACTATCCTCACAAATGTCGGCAAACACCGGGGTTGCTCCTACATGCAAAATGACGTTTACACTTGAACAAAACGTGAAGCTTGGAACAATGACTTCATCTCCTTCTCCTACACCGAGTGCAAGCAAAGCCATGTGTAAGGCAGCAGTTCCTGAATTACAGCTGATTACGTGCTCCGCTCCCAGACATTCGCCAAGCTTTTTCTCAAATTCAATCACCTTCGGACCTTTTGAAATCCACCCCGACTTGATCGTTTCAGCTACAGTTTCCAATTCTTCGTTTGTCATATCAGGTCTGTGAAAAGAGATAAATTGTTTACTAATGACAGTTCCCTCCTATAGTGTGACAAGCTTTGCATTATCAGCTATTTTTTCTCTGCAAATGTTTCTCGTGTCGAAAATAATAGGCGCTGTATCCTGCAATATACTGTAATTGATATCATCATGATCGGTATGAATAATAACGACATCATATTGGTTGATCTGCTCCTTGGTGAAAGGGACGGAGTGCTTGATGCTGCCGTCTTCCAGGCAGATTTCACTGATAAAAGGATCATAGTAATCTATCATGCATCCCTTTTTCATTAAATCATCGATAATTGCAAATGCAGAAGACTCACGAGAATCATTGGTATTTTTTTTATAAGCAGCACCTATTAATAAGATATTGCAGTGTTCTTTATCAACCAGTTTCATGGCATAGTCGGACACTGAAAATGGCATTTCAGAATTGATTTCATCCGCTAAATCAATCAGCTTTGTCTGCAATCCCTTTTGGTTAGCTATCCATTTAAAATAAAAAGGATCAATCGGTATGCAATGGCCGCCTACACCAGGGCCCGGGCTGAATTTTTGAAACCCGAACGGCTTCGTGTCTGCCGCATTGATCACTTCCCATATATCAATATCAAGTTCTCGGCAATTGAGTGCCATTTCATTGATGAGAGCTATATTTACATAACGGTAGGTATTCTCTAGGAGTTTAGCTGTTTCTGCTACTTCAGGTGAGGTTACTGGATGAATGCTTGTAACGATGGTGTTGTAAAACGCTGAGGCAAGTTTTGTGCAAGTCCGGGTCATTCCGCCGACCACTTTAGGGATATCGGCGACTTCGTAATGGCTGTTCCCAGGATCAATTCGTTCAGGTGAATAAGCTATAAAGAAATCGGAGCCTATGTTGACCTGCCGCCCTGCTGCCATTCTGTCAGCAATTTTTTGTTTTGTTGTGCCCGGGTAGGTTGTACTTTCTAAAATTAAAAGCTGATTTGGCCTTCCGTAAGCCAGCATGGTGTCAACTGCACTGTCTATATAGCTAAGGTCGGGTATCTTATCTTTTTTGTTCAAAGGTGTCGGAACACATATCACAATAATGTCGCAGTGTTCTATGAGAGACATATTCTCACTCACTTGAAAACGCTCTGTGTAAAGTGCCTCTTTTAATTGGCTATCGTCTACATCTCGAATATGGCTGTGCCCGTCTTTCAGCAAAGAAACTTTTTCGCTGTTCCTATCAAAGCCGATGACGTTGTATCCTTTATTGACACATTCTAATGCAAGAGGAAAACCCACATATCCCATCCCCAATACACCTACAACAGCCTGTTTTGTTTCAATCAATTCTAAAAGCCGCTTATGACTGAGGTTTCGAGCTTCTTTTGTGACAGGATTCATTTTTGGACCCCCTATAAGATAGAAAAGGATATATTTTTACAAAATTAAACAATTATCGATCGATACTGCAATTATAACAAAAGTAAAAAAACGGTAAATGGGCTTTGTCTCCTTTTATTTGGTAGGGCATTATGATGCGATTTACTATTAAGTGGAATTTTTTGTGCCTAAGAAAAGGTATTTATCAGGGGGATAATGAGAATATTTCCTCTATTTGAAAGAATATATAGAAAATTTTAAAAACAGGCCGAGGCCTGTTTTTTTAATCTATATTTGCCTCTTGTACAGCAGATAACAAGAGCTGTCCCGCTTCGTTCAATCTTTCTTTGCTGATATGTGCGATGTTGTCTTTTTCGGTGTGATACCATGGCCCAGGCTCTTGCGTATCCGGACTGAGCCAAATCCAATTAGCCGAAGGTATGCCCGCTTCATAAAATGACACGTGATCAGAGTATCCCAGCTGTGTGAGACGAGGTGCTTTAAGCTTTGCTCTCTGGGCAGCATTCACCGCATAATTGACACTTGCATTTTTCTTGCCATCCGGGGTCGTTATATACATTTGGCTTGCGTCTTTCCAGTCAGTCGCAATCATATCAGCATTAAAGTTTGCACGGCTGTGTTTGATTTCATCCGAGGTAAGCGTACTGACATAATATGAGGAACCCGCTGACCACAGCTCTTCAGCTCCGAAAAAGATAAAACGGATTTCTTTGTTTTTGGGAAGGTACTTGCTTTGCTCAATCATCTCTAATACGGCGGATGTGCCTGATGCATTATCATCAGCCCCAGGTGCATCTTTAACTGTGTCATAATGCGCAGTTACATAAAGAATATCCGGGTGTTTTGTGTGCTGCGCTTTGCGTGTCCCTATTATGTTTTGTGAAGTGCGGTTTCGATAGTTTTTAAATTGAATGACAGCCTGCTTTTCTTTCAGTAAAGCTTCCCCGTCTTCTTTTTTCATTCCGGCAGCCGGTACCGTGATATGTTTTGGTTTTACCGGTCGGATAGCGAGAGGCTTTGTCTTGCTGTTATAAATAATGACAGCCTTTGCGCCGGCATCTTGGGCGTTTTTTAATTTCTGAGATACTGATATTTTTCCCTCTCTCATAACGGCGATTTTCCCCTTGGCTTCTTTTTCATCAAGATTGAGCCCATAGCCTCCGTCTAAGACCGCACCCTCCACTCTCTCTTCATTTTCCACAGCGCTCTTATCCGCTGATCGTATTGGATATTCATGATCGCCTGCCATTACTGAACCAGAATAATATGTTTTCACATGAAATGGCTGAATGCGAACAGCTAATCCCTCATCTTGAATCCGTTTCGATATGTATGACGCTGCTTCTTTTTCTTTCTCTGTCCCTGTTTCTCTCGGACCTATGACCTCACTCAGTTCATGAATGGTTTCATATGCATGCTCCTCATCAAACAACGGAGCCATCTCAGAAATAGAATGAGACTGTATCCCGTTCACCTGTACAGCTGAAGATCCCCATATGACGCTTCCAGCCAGTGCCGCTGACATCAAAATCATTTTCATTTTTACATTCCTCCTCTTATTCACCCCTTTCTTTTCGGTTTTGCTGTCTTGATTCCTTTAAAATGCAACAAAATGAACATTAGTTACCAAATCGAGGTAATGAGATAGGCGGAGAATAAAAGCTGAGGCTAGGAAAGTTTGCATAAAAAAGCCGCCGAGACTTATCTCGGCGGTCTTTTTATTACTTGTTTAAGTTGTAGAAAGAGTTGATACCGTGGTATTGAGCAGTTTCAGCCAACTGATCTTCGATGCGAAGAAGCTGGTTGTATTTCGCAACACGGTCCGTACGAGACGGAGCACCTGTTTTGATTTGTCCTGCGTTTGTTGCCACAGCGATGTCAGCGATTGTGCTGTCTTCAGTTTCACCAGAACGGTGAGAGATAACAGCTGTGTAGCCTGCGCGTTTCGCCATTTCGATCGCATCGAATGTTTCAGTCAATGTACCGATTTGGTTTACTTTGATCAGGATAGAGTTGCCTACGCCGTTTTTAATACCTTCAGAAAGTTTTTTCGTGTTTGTAACGAAGAGGTCGTCACCAACAAGCTGAACTTTTTTGCCAAGACGCTCAGTAAGAAGCTTGTGGCCTTCCCAGTCGTTTTCATCAAGTCCGTCTTCGATAGAGATGATTGGGTATTTAGAAACAAGCTCTTCATACCAGTCAACCATTTCAGCAGATGTTTTCACAACGCCTTCGCCAGACAGATGGTATTTGCCGTCTTCTTTGTTGTAGAACTCAGAAGATGCAGCATCCATAGCAAGTTTAACTTCTTCGCCAGGTTTGAAGCCGGCTTTTTCGATTGCTTCAACGATTGTTTGAAGTGCTTCTTCGTTAGAACCAAGGTTTGGAGCGAATCCGCCTTCGTCACCTACAGCAGTGTTTAAGCCTTTTGCGCTTAATACTGATCTCAGGCTGTGGAAGATTTGAGCACCCATGCGAAGTGCTTCACGGAAGTTAGGAGCACCTACAGGCATGATCATGAATTCTTGAATATCCACGTTGTTATCAGCATGCTCTCCGCCATTTACGATGTTCATCATCGGTACAGGAAGCGTTTTTGAGTTGAATCCTCCAAGGTATTGGTAAAGAGGAATCTGTAAGAAATCAGCAGCAGCACGCGCACAAGCCATAGATACGCCAAGGATTGCGTTCGCACCAAGTTTGCCTTTGTTTTCAGTACCGTCAAGCTCGATTAAAAGCTGATCGATTGCGTTTTGTTCAGTTACATCAAAGCCAAGAAGCTCTGGAGCAATGATTTCGTTTACGTTGTTAACAGCTGTTAACACGCCTTTTCCAAGGTAACGGTCTTTGTCGCCGTCACGAAGCTCAACCGCTTCGTATTCACCTGTAGAAGCTCCGCTTGGCACTAATGCGCGGCCGAAAGCTCCTGTTTCTGTATATACTTCAACTTCAACTGTTGGGTTGCCGCGGGAGTCTAATACTTCGCGTGCATAAACATCAACAATGTATGGCATGAGTTTTGTCTCTCCTTTTGATTTTCAAATTATTTTTGAATTAAAGATGTTCCTGTCATTTCTTTCGGTTTTTCAACACCAAGAAGGTCTAATAACGTTGGTGCAAGGTCGCCTAGGATTCCGCCTTCACGCAGCGTAATGCCTTCTTTCGTTACAATCACAGGGACTGGGTTTGTTGTATGCGCAGTGTGCGGTTCGCCTGATTCTGTAATCAGAATGTCAGCATTACCGTGATCAGCGGTAATGATGGCATGTCCGCCTTTAGCAAGAATCGCGTCAACGACTTCGCCCAAACATTCGTCCACTGCTTCAATTGCTTTAATTGTTGGTTCAACCATTCCGGAGTGGCCGACCATATCAGGGTTTGCGAAGTTAAGAATGATCGCGTCATGCTTGTCAGCTTCAATTTCTTTGACAAGCGCGTCTTTCACTTCATACGCACTCATTTCAGGCTTCAAGTCATACGTTGCAACTTTAGGCGAGTTGATGAGAATACGCTCTTCACCCGGGAATTCAGCTTCACGGCCGCCGCTCATAAAGAACGTGACGTGCGGATACTTTTCAGTTTCTGCAATTCGAAGCTGTTTTAACCCGTGCTGAGATAATACTTCTCCGACTGTGTTATCAAGATTTATCGGTTTAAACGCTACATAGCCGTCAACTGTTTCACTGAAGTGAGTCAGGCAGACGAAATACAGGTTCTTTGGATAATTCTCGCCGCGGTCGAAGTCACGGAAGTCTTTGTTTGTGAACGTGTTGGAAATCTGGATGGCGCGGTCCGGTCTGAAATTATAGAAAATCACAGAATCGCCGTCTTGGATTTTCGCAACAGGTTCACCGTTTTCTTTTGTGATGACAGATGGAATCACGAATTCATCGTAGATACCATTTGCATATGAATCATCAACAACATCCAGGGCGCTGCGGTAAGATGGGCCTTCGCCGTACGCCATTGCGCGGTACGCTTTTTCTACACGGTCCCAGCGTTTGTCGCGGTCCATAGAGTAGTAACGTCCGGAAATGCTGGCGATTTCACCTACACCGATTTCCTTGATTTGATCGTTCAACTGGTTGATGTACGTTTTCGCTGTCTGCGGACCTACATCACGACCGTCAAGGAAGCCATGGATATAAACCTTTGTCAGCCCTTCTTTTTTCGCAAGCTTTAACAGTGCGAATAAATGGTTGATATGGCTGTGCACGCCTCCGTCAGATAAAAGACCGAACAGGTGCAAGGCTTTGTTGTTTTCTTTCGCGTTGCTGATCGCGTCAAGGAAGGTTTGATTGCGTTCGAACTCTCCTTCGCGAATGGCAACATTTACGCGTGTTAAGCTTTGGTACACAATACGTCCCGCACCGATATTTAAGTGACCTACTTCGGAGTTCCCCATTTGCCCTTCAGGAAGACCTACAGCCTCGCCTGAAGCAGTCAATGTTTGATGAGGATACTGGTTCCAATAGCGGTCAAAATTCGGTTTTTTCGCTAAAGCGACTGCGTTCCCTACTGTTTCGTTACGTAATCCGAACCCATCAAGAATGATGAGTGCAGCTGGTTTTTTACTCATATTGACCTTCCTCCAATAATTGAACGAATGACTGTGGCTCAAGGCTCGCGCCGCCGACCAAAGCACCGTCAATATCGGACTCTGCCATATATTCTTTAATGTTTGCAGGCTTTACGCTTCCGCCATATTGGATGCGAAGCTTGTCTGCAGCTTCTTGGCTGAAGCTTTCAGCGACGGTTTTACGGATATGCGCACACACGTCATTCGCATCTTTCGCTGTAGAAGATTTGCCTGTTCCGATTGCCCAGATTGGCTCATACGCAATAACAGAAGCAGCAACTTGTTCTTCAGAAAGACCAGCAAGGCCTTTTTTCACTTGGTCAGCAACAAGATCATTTGTTTTGCCGGCTTCACGCTCTTCAAGCGTTTCACCTACACAGATGATCGGCACAATGCCGTGTTTGAAAGCTGCGTGTGCTTTTTTGTTAACTGTTTCATCAGTTTCAGCGAACATTTCACGGCGCTCAGAGTGGCCGATGACGCAGTAGTCAACGCCAAGGTCTTTCAGAGCAACCGGGCTGATTTCGCCTGTGAACGCGCCGCTTTCTTCGAAGTGCATGTTTTGAGCGCCGACTTTTAGGTCAGTGCCTTTAACAGCAGAAGCAAGCTTTTCTAAGAAAAGCGCTGGCGCGCAAACAACAGCTTCAGCTTTGTCTGCTGCTGGAATGGAAGATTTCACTTCTTCAACGAAGCTGACAGCTTCGCCGAGTGTTTTGTTCATTTTCCAGTTACCAGCGATAATTGGTTTTCTCATCTGTTCCACTTCCTTATAGCAGTTTTGAGATTATTTATCGTTCAGTGCAGCTACCCCTGGAAGCTCTTTGCCTTCCATAAACTCAAGGGATGCGCCGCCGCCTGTTGAGATGTGGCTCATTTTGTCAGCAAGGCCGAATTTTTCAACCGCTGCCGCAGAGTCTCCTCCGCCGATGACAGAGTATGTATCTTTCGCCTCTGCCAATGCTTCCGCAACCGCTTTTGTTCCTTGAGCGAACAAGTCGATTTCGAATACACCCATTGGTCCGTTCCACACGACAAGTTTGCTGTTTTTGATGACGTCAGCATACGTTTCGCGTGTTTTCGTACCAATGTCGATTGCTTCTAAATCACTAGGGATTTCAGAGATCGGCACAATTTTCACGTTTGCATCGTTAGAGAAATCATCTGCAACGAGTACATCTTCAGGCATGTAGAAGTTAACGCCTTTTTCTTTAGCGCGGTCCATAAATGATTTCGCAAGCTCGATTTTATCCTCTTCAAGAAGAGATTTACCGACTTCATAGCCAAGCGCTTTTACGAAAGTATAAGCAAGACCTCCGCCGATGATCAGGTTGTCTACTTTATCAAGAAGACTTTCGATTACACCGATTTTGTCTTTTACTTTCGCTCCGCCGATGATCGCTGTGAACGGGCGGTCAGGATTGGAAACCGCTTTTCCAAGTACATCAAGCTCTTTTTCCATTAAGAAACCTGCAACTGCTGGCAGATGCTCGGCAATTCCAGCTGTAGATGCGTGAGCACGGTGGGCAGCACCGAATGCGTCATTTACATATACATCTGCAAGCTCAGCAAATGCTTTTGCAAGCTCAGGGTCATTTTTCTCTTCACCAGGATAGAAACGTACGTTTTCCAATACAAGAACGTCTCCGTCCTTCATCTCGGAAATTTGTGCTTTTACAGCATCGCCGTATGCTTCATCCGCTTTTTTCACTTCTTTGCCAAGCAGTTCGCCGAGACGTGCAGCGACAGGAGTTAAACGAAGCTCCTCAACCACTTCGCCTTTCGGGCGGCCTAAGTGGCTCGCAAGAAGGACTTTTGCGCCTTGGTCTGCAAGGTGTTTGATTGTTGGAAGCGCAGCACGGATACGTGTATCGTCTGTTACTTCCCCGTCTTTCATTGGAACGTTAAAGTCAACGCGGCAGAATACAACTTTGCCTTTTACGTCGATGTCTTTGAGAGTTTTTTTATTCATGCCTAGGAGATCCTCCTTCAAAATGGTTTGCATACAGCACGAAAAACGTGAAACCGTCTGTTCAAGCGATAACTCCGCTAGGGCAGATCGCAGTCTTTTTCGGCACAGGGCAGTTCGTCTAAAAGCCAGGGCAGCGGCCTTAGGCGAAAGCGCCGGCAAAGCTGCTTAAAATGCGGTCGTTTCTCTATCACAGAGCGTTTTCTGAAAGCCGGTCTTCATGGAAAAAGGGAAAGGGAGTCCGTCCCCTTCCCTTGTCCGCTTTCATTATAGCGCTTCTATTCGAAAGAACCAAGTCAGGTCCTTTTTCAGCTATAAATTAAAGACCTTTTTTTGCGATGTAAGCTGCAAGGTCAACAACGCGGTTAGAGTAGCCGCTTTCGTTATCGTACCAAGAGATTACTTTTACCATGCTGCCTTCCATAACCATTGTAGAAAGAGCATCGATTGTAGAAGAGTTTTTGTTTCCGTTGTAGTCGCCAGAAACTAATGGCTCTTCGCTGTAGCCAAGGATTCCTTTAAGGTCGCCTTCAGCCGCTTCTTTAAGAGCTGCGTTTACTTCTTCAGCTGTTACTTCTTGGTTCAGTTCAGCAACCAAGTCAACTAGAGAAACGTTTGGAGTTGGAACACGCATTGCTCCACCGTTCAGTTTGCCTTTTAGTTCAGGAAGAACTAGAGAAACTGCTTTAGCAGCACCAGTTGATGTTGGGATGATGTTTTCAGCTGCTGCACGCGCACGACGGTAGTCTTTGTGCGGAAGATCAAGGATTTGCTGATCGTTTGTGTAAGAGTGAACAGTTGTCATCATACCGCGTTTGATGCCGAATTTATCGTTAAGTACTTTTGCAAACGGCGCAAGGCAGTTTGTTGTGCAAGATGCGTTAGAGATAACATCGTGGTTAGCCGCATCGTATTTATCTTCGTTAACACCCATAACGATTGTGATATCTTCTTCGTTAGCAGGAGCAGAGATGATTACTTTTTTCGCGCCAGCTTCTAAGTGTTTCGCAGCGTCTGCGCGTTTTGTGAAGAAACCAGTAGATTCAACTACGATTTCAACGCCTTGTTTACCCCAGCTAAGTTTAGCAGGATCGCGTTCTGCAGAAACTTCAATTGTTTTGCCGTTAACAACAAGGTTGTTACCGTCAACTGAAACTTCAGCGTCTAATTTTCCGTGTACAGAATCATATTGTAAAAGGTGAGCCAGCATGTTAGCATCTGTTAAATCGTTAACCGCTACTACCTCAACTTCAGGATTGTTTAATGCTGCGCGGAATACGTTACGTCCAATACGACCAAAACCGTTAATACCGACTTTTACTGCCATGATTGTTTCCTCCTTTAAATAAGTGAGAGATATTTATATTGAGGGATTATTCATCCCTTAATAACTTCTTTGCGGCTCCTTCGTCTGTGACGAGAACCGTGTTGCGCGGCTTTTTAAAGTAAGCCTCGATCGCTTCGGCTTTTGATGATCCGCCCGCTACCGCAATAATATCGGGAATGGCGTCTATGTCATCCAGCTGCATTCCGACAGAATGCACTTTGTGAACCACTTCGCCGTCCGCGTTAAAATAGTAGCCGAACGCTTCTGTCACCGCGTCGTTATCATCTATTTTCTTTAAGTCTTCTAAAGGCGTGTTTCTGCGCTGAGCCATAGTTTTAGCTTCGCCGATTCCGTGAACCAGCATACTCGCTGATTTAATGGTGTTCAGCACCTCTTTGACAGAAGGCTCTTCAATAATAGATGAATAGGCGCCTTGTGACAGCTGTCCCGGAACAAACAAAAGCCGGTAAGTGCCTGAAGCCTTCTCCGCCATATGCGCGCATATGGTGTTCGCCTGGTTTTTCACGTCTTCGCCTAAACCGCCTCTTGCAGGCACAAACAAAAGCTCGCGGTTTTTAGAATCCGGCGTCATCATTTCGGCGACAGCTTCAATTGTCGTACCGCCAGTTACAGCGACGATATTTTTGCCTGAAAATCTTTTTTTCATACATGCGACAGCCGCTCTTCCCATTTCTTTTTTGACCCATGGGGATTGATCGCTGTCTCCAGATACGATAATGGCATCCTTTAGATTTAAACGTTCTTTTAATGTCTTTTCCAAAAGAGTCAAACCTAAAACATCTTTCATCGTATCTTCCAAAACAGAAAGCAGTTCATAGCCCTCTTCTGTCAATGTCATGCCGTTTGTCTTAATATCGACCAGGTTCTGTTCCTTTAAAAACTGAACCTCGCCCCTCAGCACACGCTCGCTGATTTCGAGACTGGCAGACAGGCTTCTTCGCCCGATGGGTTCTGTCAGCCTGATATACTGCAAGATTTCAAACCTCTTTTGCATAACGAGCAGAAGATCAGGCAATAATTTTTTTTGAGCTTGTATTAACTGGTTCATGACTCAAACGTTCCTTCCTTTTTTGCTGGACATTATATGTCCCGCTATGACAAAAAACGTCCCGTCATAGCCAAAAAAAATCATTTCTGCTTTCTTTAATTATTTTAACAGGGTGGAATTGTTTATTCAACTGTTAAGAGCCAATTCATCGACAATATTCGCAGAGTTTTCATGCCGCGTCGTTTTATCCAGCAATATTTTATCCTATATATCTTTATCTTATACAGAAAGCGCCAAATGGTGCATCCCAATATAAACAGCCCTTCCCGTAGAAAGGGCTGTTTCATTAAAGCGTTTTCATTTTATCCAAAGCTTTTCAATTTCCTCGAGCGATTTGTTCTTCGTTTCCGGACAGATCGTAACGACAAACAGGAAACAAAAGATGTTAATCACCGCAAAGATCCAAAATGTATAGGCGAGCCCGAAAGAATCGATCATCATTGGCACAAACTGTCCGATCGCCCAGTTTGCTCCCCATAAAAAGATGGTCGCAATGCCCGCGGCCCGCGCACGCAGATGGTTCGGGAAGATTTCAGAAATCATAATCCATGTGATCGGTCCGACCGAGACACAGAAAGCAGCGACAAAACCTAATATAAGGACGATCATCATGATCCCACTTGTTAACTCAAAGTAAAACGACGTCCCGATTAAAATCATAAAAATAGCCATAAAAGCAGAACCGATGGACATCAGTTTTTTTCGTCCGACTTTATCAATCAGCAATACCGCAATAACGGTAAAGATGACTTCTACAACCCCGACGATACAAGTCGTCACAAATCCGGCGTTTTGCCCGAATCCCATCATTTTAAAGATTTCCGGCCCGTAGTAAGTAATCGCGTTCATGCCAATGACTTGGTTAAACAGCGCCAGCAGGATTCCAATGACAAGCGCCTTTCTGAGCCCCGGCTTAAACAGCTGGGAGAGCGACCCCATTTGTTCTATTTTTAAAGAGTTCTCAATGTTCTTTAATTCTTCTTTTGCAACAGTTTCTCCATTAATACGTGTCAGGACCTTTAAAGCTTCATTTGTTTTACCCGCTTTCGCCAGCCATCTCGGACTTTCCGGGACGACGAGCAGGACAAGGAAAAAGATGACGGACGGCACCATTCCATAAGCAAGCATCCATCTCCAGCCGGTGTGCACGCCCCATTCGTATGTTCCGGACCGCTGCACAGCTAGATTAATAAAGTATGTTGCGGAAATACCCAGTATCGTAAAGAGCTGATATAAGGAAGATAAACTTCCGCGTATGGCGGGCGGTGCCGCTTCTGTAATATACGTAACAGAGAGCGATGAGCCCATTCCGATTCCCAGCCCCCCGATAATCCTTGCAATGATTAAGGTGGACACGTCTTGAGAAAGTGCTGAAACGATTGCTGATATCGCAAATAACAAAGCGGCTGTCATTAAAATTTTTCTCCGGCCGAATCTGTCACTTAAAAATCCGGATATCCCGACGCCCACAACTCCTCCGATCATAATGCTTGAAATGACAAGTCCCTCCATAAACGGACTCAGGCTGTATAAATCTTTCAGAAAACCGATAGCGCCAGAAATCACTGCCGTGTCATAGCCATACAATAAGCCGCCAAGCCCCGCCGCACATGAGATCAAAATGACAAATCCCATTGAATGGCTTCTTGTTACAGGAACATTTGGTTCTAATTGAGTTGGAGTATTCTTCATTTCCCTGCCCTCCCGAATGTTGAGTAAAGCGTTTTCATTTAAACCTTCAATTGTACGTACTTATATTAAAATTTAACGAAAATTACATTTAATTAGTACGTACAAATATAGAATAATCTTGTTTGCATTTTCTGTCAATGTTTTCTTACAAAGAACGCTGTGATATACTGAAATTTGTCCGTATACATTTTGGAGGAATGGATATGTTACCAAAATACGCGCAAGTAAAAGAAGAAATCAGTTCATGGATTAACCAAGGCAAAATACTGCCCGATCAAAAAATCCCTACCGAAAACGAATTAATGCAGCAATTCGGCGTCAGCCGGCATACCATCCGCAAAGCGATCGGAGACCTCGTATCACAAGGTCTGCTGTACAGCGTGCAAGGCGGAGGCACCTTTGTCGCTTCACGCTCTGCTAAGTCAGCGCTGCATTCCAATAAAACGATCGGTGTTTTGACAACCTACATATCAGACTATATTTTCCCGAGCATCATCAGAGGAATCGAGTCCTATTTAAGCGAGCAGGGGTATTCTATGCTTTTGACAAGCACAAACAACAACCCGGACAATGAAAGAAGAGGCTTAGAAAACCTGCTGTCCCAGCATATTGACGGACTCATCGTAGAACCGACAAAAAGCGCCCTTCAAACCCCAAACATCGGCTATTATCTGAACTTGGAGAAAAACGGCATTCCTTTTGCGATGATTAACGCGTCATATGCCGAGCTTGCCGCGCCAAGTTTTACCTTGGATGATGTGAAAGGCGGGATGATGGCGGCGGAGCATTTGCTTTCTCTCGGCCACACGCATATGATGGGTATTTTTAAAGCTGATGACACACAAGGCGTGAAACGGATGAACGGATTTATACAGGCGCACCGGGAGCGTGAGTTGTTTCCTTCTCCGGATATGATCGTGACATTTACAACGGAAGAAAAAGAATCAAAACTTCTGGAGAAAGTAAAAGCCACACTGGAGAAAAACAGCAAGCACATGCCGACAGCCATTTTTTGTTATAACGATGAAATTGCGCTGAAGGTGATTGATATGCTGAGGGAGATGGATCTTAAAGTGCCGGAAGATATGTCTATCGTCGGGTATGATGATTCACATTTCGCCCAAATCTCAGAAGTGAAACTAACCTCTGTCAAACATCCGAAATCAGTGCTTGGAAAAGCAGCCGCCAAATATGTCATTGACTGCTTAGAGCATAAAAAGCCGAAGCAAGAGGATGTCATATTTGAGCCTGAGTTGATCATTCGCCAGTCCGCACGAAAACTGAATGAATAAAAAAAGCAATGTATGGGTCTCCCCGCTACATTGCTTTTTTTATAGCTGTTATCTGTTTTTCCAAACGTCAGCGATGATTTCAAACGAACGCATTCTGTCTGCGTGTTCAAAGGTTTCTGAGTTAACCATAATTTCGTCAGCCTGTGTCGTTTTGACGAAATCTTCAAGCTTCGCCTTCACTTCTTCCGGACCTCCGACAATCGTGGAGCTCAGCTGCTCATTGACCATCGCTTTTTCATACGGGCTCCAGATTTGATCCATATCCTCAACAGGCGGTTTAAGCTGGTTCGGCGTACCGCGGACAAGATCAAGAAACCTTTGATAATGCGAAGTCGCAAGGTGCTGCGCTTTCTCGTTTGTATCTGCCGCGATAATGGTGACACCGACCATCGCATACGGTTCGTCGAGCACGTCTGACGGCGTGAAAGAATTGCGGTAAAGCTCCAATGCAGGAACCGTATTCGCCGGTGAGAAATGAGCGGCAAAGGCAAACGGAAGACCTAGTTCACCAGCCAGACGGGCGCTGAAGCCGCTTGAGCCCAGCAGCCAAATCGGCACATCTATGCCCTCTCCGGGAATGGCGCGAACTTGATTGCGCACATTTCCTGACGGTTTAAAATAATTGCGCAGTTCCTCTAATTGTTCTGGAAAATCCTCCCCGCTGTTGATGTTTCTGCGGAGCGCTCTGGCTGTCAATTGGTCTGTTCCCGGCGCACGTCCAAGCCCCAGATCTATCCGCCCGGGATACAGTGTTTCCAGTGTGCCGAATTGTTCAGCAATGACTAATGAAGAGTGGTTCGGGAGCATAATGCCGCCGGAACCGACGCGGATTTTCTTCGTGCCTCCGGCAATATGGCCAATCAAAACTGCAGTGGCGGAGCTTGCAACACCTTCTATATTATGATGTTCAGCAAGCCAGTAACGGTGATAGCCCCATTCCTCTGCCCGGCGCGCCAAGTCCATGCTGTTTCGGAATGATTCTGCAATCGTTCCTCCCTGAACAACCGGAGATAAATTCAAGACAGAAAGCAAGGTATCTTTGCGTTGGTTGTTAGACATATTGTTCTCCTTTGCAAATGTGTTATCAGTAAACAGCCCAAAGCTGTCAGGTCATGATTGAAAGAACTTCTATCACACCATAACACAACTGCATTCAGGAATAAAAGAATTTGATTCGATGAAATTCGAACAATGTAAAACGAACGGTTTGGCCCGCTATTCTGCTCCAAACAGCTCCTTAGCCATCTCAATAAAGAGCTTAGCCGCCAGAGAAGCCTCCTTTAGCGACGGAACAGCAAGCTGCACATCACGGTATACCTGCGGGTCCAATTCCCGGGTCACCACATGCTCCGGAAGCGGCATCCCCGACATGGACATTTCTGATAAAATGGCCAGGCCCAGTCCTTCTCTGATCATACTGATCGAGGTGTTGATGTTATAGACCGTGAAAGCTGGGTGCAGCGTAGCGCCCGCCTGCCTGAACATATCGACAAATGGTGATTCATAGCCTCCGTCACAGACGATCATCGGTTCATGGTCAAGATCTTTCAGCGTAATGGCCGAATGACTGGCAAGCGGGTGATCGTCCCTGAGCACGACAGCCATTTTGTCTTTTTTCAAATGGATGTACTCCATCTCCTCTGTTGGATACAGAAGAATGCCGACATCTATCATCCGCGTATGAAGCCACTCCTTGACTTCATTTACAGTTCCCTCGTGCAGCACGAGCTCAAGTTTTGGATATTTTTGTTTAAATTCACTGATCAGCTTCGGCATAAAATAAGCCGAGGCAGTTGAGAATGTGCCGATATGGATCGTTCCCAGTTCAAGCCCTTTTTCCGCTGCTGCTACCTGCTCAACTTTTTCAATGCCTTTTAAGACTTCTCTAATGTGTACTAAGATCTGTTTTCCCGTATCCGTCAGCATCAGGCCATTGCGGCGGTCACGAATGATCAGCTTTACATCAAGCTCAGCTTCGATAGCAGAAATCGCATGGCTGACAGCCGGCTGTGTCATGTTCAGCGCCTGACCCGCTTTTGTAAAGCTTCCCGTTTCAGCTATTTTCACAAAAACCTTTAATTGTGTAATGGTCATAACAATTTACTTATGCTCCTTATAAAAAAGATTCATTTTATTTATCTTATGTTCTACCGTATCATATGATGGAAAAGTTCTACAAGGAGTGAATGAACAATGAAGCAGCTCTCAAAAACGCGGACAGCTCTCCTGCTCGCATTTCTCGTCATCATGTGGGGCGTCAATTGGCCGCTGTCCAAAGCCGCGCTCGCCTATTCTCCGCCATTATTGTTCGCGGGCATCCGAACGCTGATCGGCGGGCTTTTATTAGTCATTGTCGCACTGCCGCGTATTCATAAATTACGCTTAAAAGAAACGTGGCCGATTTATCTTGTTTCTGCTCTTTTAAATATTACGTTATTCTACGGCCTGCAAACGATCGGGCTGAATTATCTTCCGGCCGGCCTGTTTTCTGCAATCGTCTTCTTCCAGCCTGTTCTGATGGGTGTATTTTCTTGGCTGTGGCTCGGCGAATCCATGTTTGTAATGAAAGTGATCGGGCTCATCCTCGGTTTTGCGGGAGTAGCCGTCATTAGTGCTGCGGGCTTTGGCGGGCATATTTCTGTCATTGGGGTTCTGCTGGCTCTCGGCTCCGCCATCAGCTGGGCGCTCGGGACGGTATATATGAAAAAAACAGGCAGCCGCGTCGATTCCATCTGGATGGTCGCTCTGCAGCTGACGATCGGAAGCGTGTTTCTGCTTATCTCCGGCTTTTGGACAGAAAGCTTTTCGGCGATCCAATGGACAGCTCCGTTTATCACGAGCCTGCTGTTCATCTCCGTATTCGTTATCGCGCTCGGCTGGCTTGTCTTTTTTACGCTTGTCGGTTCAGGCGAAGCAAGCAAGGTCGCATCTTATACTTTTTTGATTCCGCTCATATCAATCGTGGCCAGCTCCATTTTCCTGCATGAACCGCTCACCCTTAGCCTCTTGGCAGGGCTGCTGCTGATTGTCACGAGCATCTGTCTCGTGAATACAAAATCAAAAGCGCAGAAAGCTGCGGCGATTGGTATAAACGAGAAAGCTGCACAATAATAAAAACCCTCTTGCCGGATGCGGCAAGAGGGTTTCTTATTTACTGATGCTTGCGTCCTTTGACCAAATATGCAACTGTAATCAAAAGGTAGATCGCCGCAGTAATGCCGGTAATGACAATTGATGTTGTCATGATGACCCCGATCAGAATGGCGAGTAATGCCACAATCGCAAACCATGTCGTGTACGGGAACCATTTTACATAATAGGCCGGTGTTTCCGTTTGCTGTTTTCTCGATTTTAAATGAGCGAATCCGATGATCAGCCAAATGAATAAAACGGTATATCCCAATGATCCCATTAAATAATTAAATGTTTGGCTTCCTGCGAACAGAGAAATCAATACGCCAATATAGAGAGAAGAAGTGCACATCAGAATCGCAAACATCGGTACGTTTTTCGATGAAAGCTTCGAGAAGACCTTTGGAAGCCTTCCGTCACTTGCCTGTGTATACAAAATGCGTGATGATCCGTATAAACCTGAATTCATAGAAGAAATGATCGCCAGCAGGATGACTGCATTCATGATATGATCCGCGCCCGGAATGCCTACCATTTTAAAGACCATCACGAAAGGACTTTCCGGAACGGAATTGACTTGGTTCCATGGAATCAGGCTGACGATGATGAAAAACGGCAGCAGGTAAAACGCGACAATCCGTGTCAGTGTGCTGCGGACAGCTTTCGGGACAACCTTTTCCGGATTTTTTGTCTCTGCAAGCGTTACACCGATAATTTCTGTACCGCCGTAAGAGTAGATGACGACAAGCATCGCCGTGATCAGCCCTGTGCCGCCGTGCGGGAAAAATCCGCCGTGGTCTGTCAGGTTGGAAAATCCGGATGCTGTATGATCACCGAATGATACAAATAAGAGCAGCAATCCCAGAATAATAAAGATAATAATAACGGTAATCTTGATCATTGCCAGCCAATATTCAGTTTCGGCGAAGATTTTAACAGAAAGCAAGTTTACAATCGTGACGATAAGAGAAATTCCTAATGCCAACACCCAGATCGGGCAGCCCGGCAGCCAATATTGAATGAAAATCGCAGCTACAACAGCTTCAGCCGCAATGTTAAGCACCCACATTTTCCAGTAGATCCAGTCCAAAAAGTAAGCGGCGTAATTTCCCAATACCTGCTGGACAAGATCACGGAAGGTTCTGGCGTTACGATTTCGAACAGCCATTTCCGCCAGCCCCTGCATAATAAACAGCAAAATAATCCCGCCGAGCAGATATGCGATAATGACAGATGGCCCTGCCACATCGATCGCTGAGCTGCTCCCCTTAAATAAACCTGCGCCGATTGCTCCGCCCAGCGCCATCATCATAATATGGCGGGACGTCATCGTGCGTTTTAACGTTTGATTGTCGTTTTTCATCCTCTTCTACCTCTCCTTCTCGTTTTCAAAAACAAAAAAGCCCGCCGTCTCCTACCTAATCTAATAGATAAAGAGACGACGAGCCTTCGGCTGACCGCGGTACCACTCTTGTTGATTCTTCATGAAGAATCCTGCTTTTGACCTGTAACGAAGGTTAGCCGTTAAAACATAGGGAATATTCAATCTATTCCGTTCCGTCTTACCACTCCCGGGCGAGTTCAAAGAAAAATCAGGCTGCGTCGCACCACCCCGCAGCTCTCTGTTCTGATCACTTTCTTTTACTGCTCCCAATCTATGTGTTTTAGTTTTCTGAAAAACTCAAATTTTATGATCTGAATATATTAACATAATATACGTGCTTCTCTTTTAACTGTCAATAACTTCAGAGAAAAAAGAAACTGTTATTTTGTCCCTTTTCGAATGGCTTTCCAAAAGGATTCTGACTCGTTTCCTAATGCGTAAACTGAAACACCTGCTATTTTATATTGCTTTGCCAGATGGCTTTTCGTTTGAACGGTTTTTTCGTTTTCATACCACACGACATGTTTATGCTTCTTTTTGTCAACATAAGAAAACGTCATCGAACCTGATTTTTTGTTGAATGCCGGCTTTGCTTTTTGTTTTTTGATGAGGGATTTGAGCTCATTCCATTCCCTTATTGTGCTGGTACTTCCGTCTTTTACATCCCAGTCATAGCCGTACGCAGGGATTCCCATGATGACTTTATTGGCTTTGATCTTTTTGACTGAAAACTGCAGAGAGCTTTTAATCCAGTTTGTGCTTGCCACTGACCCCGGCTCACCCCAAATGCCGTGTTCATCGTAGGTCATGACTTGTACGAAGTCGGCATATTTGCCGATTTTCGCATAATCATACGGCCAGCTCCAGTCATCATTTTTATCATCGGCGCTTTTGGCCGGAACGGATACCATTGTTTTAATATGTTTCTTGTTCAAAGCCTGTGAGACATATTGAATGAAGTTCGAGTATGCAGCGCGGTCTTCTGGATTTACTGCTTCAAAATCGATATTGATTCCGTAATATGAGTGCTTTTTGGCCAGTGTAATTAACTGATCAGTGAATCGTTTTTTCGCTGTTTTATTACTCATGACTCGACTCGCTAAATCTCCGTCAAAATCATAAATGGCATCATTATAGTTTGAAATGACAGCCCATGTCTTGATTTTTTTCTTTTTCGCATATGTCAGCTGCTTAGTTGGGGCATCGCCAATCACATGTCCGTTTTTTTCAAACGCAAACGTATCGGTTGCGATGGCATTCATGTATGTATGATATTTCGTAAGAGAATTGTATGAAGCCGTATCCCCAGTCGTGTAGCCTAGTGTCATTCCGGCTGCCTTCGCTTCTGTTTTTGTATACATAAACAGAACAATCGCAATCGCCAGTGAAACCGCTATGATCAGCCATTTTTTCATCGCATTTCCTCCTATTTCAAGTCATACTCTTCTCATCGGCCAAAAAATTGGAAGTTGAAGTTTTTTTCAAGCAAAAAGCCCGGCATATGCCTGCCGGGCTTCCTGAGTTCAGCGGTCAGAGACGAGAATATATGCTGCCTTTACAGGTCCGTGCACTCCCACAACTAAATCCATTTCAATGTCTGCTGAGTTGCTCGGTCCGGTAATGTAGTTGATACATGAAGGAACAGTGACACCGTCCGCAATGTTTTGGCGGATGATATCACTGGCTTGTGTCATTCTCGGTACAATGCTTGATTTCGGCACGATCGCAATATAAGTCGTCGGCAGAAGGCTGACAGATCGGCCGATGTCTTTTGAGGAGAAGAGGACAACCGTCCCCGACTCAGCCAATGTAATTTCGCTGAATGTAATCCCTACATTGGCTTGCTCCGCTTTTTTGATATTTTCCTCGCCTTTATCAGCATCCCACTCCCAGACCGTCGTTCCTTCACTCGGCCAGTCCTTGGTGAGCAGGCTTTTCAGTCCGTATTCTTCAAAGCGGGGGTCCTTCGGAATGATGACAGGGCCTCCGGAAAAGCGGCTGACTTGCTCACGCAGGGCATCGTAAAGGCCGGTTGAATCCGTTTCAATCAGCTCTGTATGGATTTTGACACAATGGTTTTTGAGCACTGTGACTAAGTCATCCGCTGAATAACCTTCAAATGTTTTATATTGCGGCTGATGCGCCCATTCAGGGACTGCCACGCCTCCTGTTCTTCTTTCACGGCCCAGGCTGGATGCGATTCGGTTTAAAAAGCTCTCTTGATTCTGAATGGTTCCCTTCGTCATCACTGCTCCTCCTTCGTGCGTTCACTTGTTTCTCTGTCCGCAAACCAGTCTCTGAATCTCGATTTATGCGGTGCCGGGAAGTCGCGGATCTGGGTCCAATTTTTAAGCGGGCCGGGCCCTTTCGAAATTTTTTCGTCCTCTGTAAAAGGCGTCATGGCGGCCGGCGCCCATTTTGAGCCCATTTTGTAAAGCGATAAAGAGGATGCGCCAAGTCCGAATGCTTTCATTGCAAGCTTTTCACTGATCGGCGCTCTGCCTTCTTTTTCGACGATATTCTGACGATGCTTGAGTAGTAGCTCATGAAGCGGGATTTTGACCGGGCAGGCTTCTGAACAAGCAGCGCACAGTGAAGATGCGTACGGCAGCTCCTTATAATCGTCATAACCGCCGAGCAACGGTGATAAAACCGCTCCGATCGGCCCCGAGTAGATTGAGCCGTATGAATGTCCGCCGACATGGCGGTACACAGGACAGACATTGATACAGGCGGCACAGCGGATACATTGCAGCACAGACTGGAATTCCGTTCCAAGGATATTGGATCGTCCATTGTCAACGATGACAAGATGGAATTCTTCCGGACCGTCCACTTCACCTTCCAGCTTCGGACCCGTCAAAGCTGTAATATAACTTGTCAGCCGCTGTCCGACAGCACTTCTTGTCAGCATGCTGACGAGCACTTCAAATTCAGAAAATGACGGGACAATCCGCTCCATTCCCATGACGGTAATTTGTGTTTTCGGCAAGGTGCTCACAAGCCGTCCATTTCCTTCATTGGTCACAAGGCTGACGGAACCCGTGTCAGCGATGGCGAAGTTACAGCCGGTAATGCCGATATCCGCTTCCAGAAACTTTTTTCGGAGAATGGCGCGCGCATGCATCACCAGCTCTTCCGGTTTTTCTGTATGTTGATAGTCCAGTCTTTCTTTAAACACATCGCGTATCTGCTCTTTATTTTTATGAAGGGCGGGCGCTACGATATGTGACGGCGGATCGTGATCATCAATCTGCAAAATATACTCGCCGAGATCGGTTTCTACGACTTCACAGCCTTCCTTCTCCAGCACCTCATTCAGATTGATTTCCTCTGTGACCATTGATTTAGATTTCACAATTTTCTTCCCGTTCTTCTTTTGAATGACATCGCGAATATAAGAAGACGCCTCTTCCGCTGTTTCAGCGAAATAGACATGTCCGCCTCTTTTCGCCACATTTTCGGCAAGCTGCCCAAGATAGAAATCAAGGTTTTCAAGGACATGCTGCCTGATTTCCTCTGATAATGAGCGCCACTCCTCCCAGTTTCCCAGTTCTTCTGCTGCCTCTAGGCGCCGCGTCCGCAGACGCTCCTGTGCACCCGAAACAGCGCCTCTCATAAATTCATTATCAATCCCCTGTGATACCCGCTCTTTAAAAGCGTCAGTACCGATTTTCATCGCCATGATCCTTTCCCCCTCTGTATCCAGTTTTATCTGCTGTTGAGCACTTCGGCGATGTGCATCACTTTGACATTCTTATCTTTTCGGCCAAGCCGTCCCCCGATATTCATCAAACAGCCGCAGTCAGCACCGATCAGCACCTCTGCTCCCGTTTCCTCCACACATTCGACTTTTTCATCGACCATCTGCTCAGAAATCTGCGCCATCTTGACGGAGAACGTTCCTCCGAATCCGCAGCAGTTATGTTTGCCCGGAAGCTCTGTAAACTGCAGGCCCTTCACATGGCTCAACAGCTTCATCGGCTCCTCCCGAACACCCAACAGCCTAGTCATATGGCACGACGTATGTAAGGTCGCTTTTGTATGAAGGGTCGCGCCGACATCCTCTACCCCAAGGACGTTCACAATAAAATCTGTCAGTTCATACGTTTTATCCGCCAGCTTTTGCGCTTTATCTGCCCATTTCGGATCATCCTGAAACAGGTGCGGATACTCCCGGAACATCGTTGTGCAGGAACCGGAAGGACTGACAACATATTCGGAATCCTGAAACGTTTCGATCATCCGTTTCATTGCTTTTTTGGCGTCATGTACATAGCCGCTGTTGTAAGCCGGCTGCCCGCAGCAAATCTGCCCTTCCGGAAAATCAACCTCGCACCCAAGCCGCTCCAGCAGCTCAACCGTTGCTTTTCCGACATTTGTTTGAAACATATCAACAAGACAAGTGACAAAAAGTGAGACTTTCATGATGAACCCCTCTCTCATCCCCAATATATGATCAGGTCATCTGATGACCTGAGTTAAAATAACTATATGAATATCGTACACTATTCTGACAATGGAAGGAAAGGGTTTTCTAGGGATATTTTCATTTGTGGCATATCAAAAACACTCCCGATCTCCCAGGAGTGCAGTATATGGTTAGATCCAGCCCTTTTCCTCAGCAATGCTGGCGGCTTCTGTCCGATTTTTCGCATTAAGCTTTTGGATGATTTCTGAGATATAGTTTCGAACTGTGCCTTGAGATAAATAGAGCTCCAGCGTAATGTCTTTTGTTGTCTTGCCTAAAGCCGCAAGCCTCAGAATTTCTTGCTCTCTAACGGTTAGCGGATTTTCGTCTCGCATCATATTAAACGTCAGCTCAGGGCTGAAGACACGTTTTCCCTTTACACATTTTCGAATGGCATCGGCCAGATCGTCAATTTCGCCGTCTTTCAGCAGATAGCCATGTGCACCGGCCTTTACGGCGCGTTCAAAATATCCGGGGCGAGCAAAGGTGGTTAAAATAATGACCTTGCTGACGCAGCCTTTTTTCATTAATTCCTCTGCCACATCCAGCCCGCTTCGAACCGGCATTTCAATGTCCATAATGCATACATCCGGCTCCAGCTTCAAAATAGCATGTAGCGCCTCTTCCCCGTTTAATGCTTGTCCGATGACTGTCATATCCTCTTCTAAATCAAGCAAAGATCCCAAAGCGCCTAAAAGCATTCGCTGGTCCTCAGCAATAAACAGACGAATCATTCTTTTCGTCCTCCAATCATTCTGCTTTTTTAATAAGCGGAATCGTCAGTGCCACAACCGTTCCGTTTTGATCTGAAACCGTTAATCCCCCTTCAATGAGCATGAGCCGTTCCTCCATTCCCCGCAGGCCATTCCCAAACATTTTCTCCTTCGGCGCTCCCTTTCCGTCATCCCGTATCACGATCCTCATTTTGTCAGCAAACTGGGAAATGGTGATGGCACAGTGGGTTGCTTTGCTGTGCTTGATAATGTTAGTCACGGCTTCCCGCATACACATACTGATAATATTTTGAGTGACGGGAGATATCGCTGAAAAGTCGGCGGCTCCTTCGTATTGAAAGGTAATGTTCCCCGCTCTTAATATGTGCTGAATGTTTACGAGCTCCTCTGTTATCGTGACCGTTCTCATATCAGAAACCAGCTCTCGAACTTGCTTGAGTGCGGAGCGTGAACTGGTTTCCATTTCTTTTGCCTCAAGCTTGGTCCGTTCTATATCAGATGCAGCCAGCCGCTGAATGAGCTGGCTTTTTAATGTAAGCAGCGACAGGGTGTGGCCAAGGGTATCGTGAAGATCACGGGCGATTCGAACACGCTCCTCTCTTTTAGAGAGTTCTTTTATCTGTTCGTTGGCTTGTGCAAGCTTATTTTCAAGCTCAATCCTCCGAAACATAGAACGAATGCCGAATGGAGAAATGAGCATAATGACGAGAAACGGGAGAACAGAAAAAAGCTCCCGAAGCGAGACCGAATTCGCGCTAAATTGGTATAGGCATGGAAAAAGCAGTATAAAGATTAAAGCGCAGAACGCACGGTTAAAATTCGTTTTCTCTTTGTAATAACCAACAAAGTTTGCCGGGAAAAAACCTAAGTATATATAGGTGATATTGTAAAACACACTATATATCAAAATAACCGCCATTTGCACGATAAGCCAATATGTAAACGAAGCTTTGCCCACGCTGCAGAATAACTGGCGATATGCCGCTACAAAAAGGAGCAGCATGCCATATCCGATCCCCTGTTTGACACCTGATTCTTTTAATAAAGAGAGGAACGGCATAATCGTATACACCAGAAAGATATAAGGGAAAAACCCGAATTCCTTCGGGAAAATAGATATTGCCTTTTTCATGCATTACACCGCTTCTTGTTTTCTTCTTATATATTTAGATAGTAGCATGAAGAGCATCATATAAGCGATTAATATCAGAATATTTTCCCAAGTCGGACTCCCACCCCGGACAAGTTCCCACGCTCCGCTCCCGAAATGATAAGACGGAAGCCACTGGCCAATGCTCTGCATCATGTCAGGCATGACCTCAAACGGCATCCACATCCCTCCGCCTAAAGCCAGCAGCATATAAAGCACATTACTGATTCCGGCCGCTGTTTCTACTTTTCTCATGAGGCCGATTAGTGTGCCTAATGCTAAAAAAGGCAATGCGCCAAACAAAATCCACAGTCCGCTCATCATCCATTCAAACGGTGACAAGGCAATATCATTGATGATTGCGCCGAACAGAAATATGACGGTAATCGATAAAACGTGAATGACACTTTGGCCGATCATCTGAGCTGATAAATAGATATGATCCGGAAGAGGCGTAAGGCGGATAAAGGCGGTCCAGCCTTGTGACCGCTCTTGTACCATTCGGATGCCAAGCGTCATGATAGAGGAACCCATCACGCTGAAGACTGTCATCGACATCAGGTAATGGGCTTCCCATGCACGTTGATCAGGGACGTTGGTATTCACTACATTTGTAAAGAAATAATAAAAGGCAATCGGCATGATCAGAGACCAAAGCACAAAGTACTTGTTCCTAAGCACCCTTTTCATTTCAGCGATGCTTTGCTTTTGCAGCATGTTCACTCACATCGCCTCCCTGTTGCCGTCAGCCAGCTGGCGAAATGCCTCATCGAGCGTCGCTTGCTCAATTCGAATATCTCGTGCTGGGATGTTTTCTTGAAAGATCAGCGCCAACACTTTATCTGTATTTGATGTCTGGATGATGGTTCTCTCATGCTCATGGATCACTCTCTCGACTTCCGGGTGACAAGACAGCCTTTCCAATGATTCACTTGAATGAAGCGTAAAGGAAACAGACTGTTTTTGAATTCTTGAGCGGATTTGCATTGGTGAGTCGTCTGCAACAAGCCGTCCTTCAGTAAAAAATAGGATTCGCTGTGCGGCATCGTCTGCTTCTTGTAAATAATGAGTTGAAAAAATAATTGTTTTTCCTTGGTCCGACAGTCCGTGAATGGTCTGCCAGAATCGATGTCTTGATGAAGTATCCATGCCGACTGTCGGTTCATCAAGTATAAGCAGCTCCGGGTTCCCGGCAAGAGCCAAAGCAAAGCTCAAACGGCGTTTTTGTCCGCCGGATAATTTTTCTGCTCTTGTTTTCAAATCTTCTTTGGTGAGTGCTGTTAACGAAACGAGTTCTTTCATGGACAATGGATTCGGATAATAGCTCCGGAAGAGTTCAAGAATTTCATCCACCTTAAGGCCCGGCATGACACTCACTTCCTGAAGCATTACACCTATTTTTTCACGAACCAGTTGATCATCGGGAACCCGGTTAAATAGTTTGATTTCTCCCTCGCTTGGTTTCAGCAATCCTAATATCATAGAGATGACGGTCGTCTTCCCTGCCCCATTTGGCCCGAGAATGGCTGCAATTTCTCCTTTTTCAATACTGAAGCTGATGTGGTTTACAGCGGTTTTTCGATGGAAATGTTTTGACACGTTGCTTACTGTTATTGCTTCTTTCATTACATGAGCACCTCCTGATCGTTTACATTGATTGTAAAATGACAGAGAAGACGATGTTAGTATGGGGTGTCATGATGATGAAGTGACAAATGTCATTTTCTTTCTCACCCCGGTGTCTAGGTAATCCTCCTCCTGCATCTTCCAATTCATCCATCTTTTCTATCTCCCATGTCCTCTTTCTTTTAAACTGCTGTGACATTCATAGAAAGATACACTCTTCAAACCATCCGAGTGTTATGATAGACATATTGAACTTTATATTACTTTCCGGCTGAAAGGAGCCAATCATGAACGAAGCGATTTTGTCTAGAAATCATGTGAAGGTGAAAGGCAGCGGCAAAGCATCTATCATGTTCGCACCTGGTTTTGGATGCGATCAAAGTGTGTGGAATGCCGTGGCACCTGCCTTTGAAGAAGATCATCGGGTGATTTTATTTGATTACGTCGGTTCGGGACATTCAGATTTGCGCGCATATGACATGAATCGTTACCAGACACTTGACGGCTATGCCCAGGATGTTCTTGATGTTTGTGAAGCTTTAGATCTGAAGGAAACCGTGTTTGTGGGGCACTCCGTCGGGGCCTTGATTGGGATGCTTGCATCCATCCGCCGCCCGGAGCTTTTTTCCCATCTGGTGATGGTGGGGCCTTCTCCTTGCTATTTGAATGATCCGCCTGAGTATTACGGAGGATTTGAAGAGGAGCAGCTCCTTGGCTTGCTGGAGATGATGGAGAAAAATTATATCGGCTGGGCAACTGTATTTGCGGCAACCGTTCTGAATCAGCCAGATCGGCCTGAAGTTAAGGAAGAGCTTGAAAGCCGTTTTTGTTCTACTGATCCTGTCATTGCCCGCCAATTCGCGAAAGCGGCGTTTTTTTCTGATCACCGAGAGGATCTTTCGAAGGTAACGGTTCCCTCTCTTATTCTCCAATGTGCAGATGATATCATCGCACCTGCAACAGTAGGTAAGTATATGCATCAGCATCTGCCTTATAGCAGTCTGAAACAAATGGAGGCTCGCGGACATTGCCCTCATATGAGCCATCCAGATGAGACGATACAGCTGATCGGCGATTATTTAAAGGCACACGTGTGATATAGGAACGAAAGGGATAGAGGTGACCCTCTTAGATGGACAAACAATTGAATGATGCACCATGCGGTTTCCTCGCTTTGTCAGAAGAGGGGTCGATCATAGCTGCCAACCGCACCCTTATCAAGATTCTGGATTATGAACCGGAGCAGGTTATCGGCCAGCACATGAATATGATGTTGACCATTCCCGCACAGCTTTTCTGCCAGCTTTATTTTTTTCCGCTTTTGAAATTGGAGCATCACATCGAAGAAATATACATTTCCCTGAAAGCAAGAGATGGAGAAGAAATTCCCGTCCTTATCAATGCTATTGCGAGACACGATAGCGAGGCTTCTGTCTTTGATTGTGTTCTGATTCCAATGCGAAAGCGAAATGAATATGAAAATGAGCTGCTGATAGCCAGAAATGAGGCTCAGGAAGCTTTGCTTGCCAAACAGAAAGCCAATGCGGAGTTAGAAATTGCCTTGGAAACGCTGAAAGCAAAACAAGAAGAACTTCTTGAGATCAATAAACAAAATCAACAATTTAAATTAAACACCAAAAGAGAGCTTGAACTCGCCAGAAAGATCCAGAAAAACTCGTTGACTGAACCGATTGTAAACGATCAGGTTCAGATTGACTCTTATTACAACGCATCGAGTGAATTGTCAGGTGATCTTTACGGATATTATCAAATCGATGAACACCGTTACGGCATTATTATCCTTGATGTGATGGGGCACGGAATTTCATCTGCATTGATTACGATGTCTCTTCATCCTTTGTTCCAGCGCCAGATCACGCAAGGTCTCAGCCCCGTTAAAGTTATGAAGGAATTGGACCGGCACCTTCACAGCTTGTTTCAAAATGATGAGGAAGCAAGACATTATTGCACTGCTATTTATCTCGAGATTGATATAGCACGGCAAAGAATTGATTATGTCAACGCAGGGCATCCGCCGGCACTTTGGCAGGACGATAGCGGAACTCAACATCTGCTTCACGCGACCTCGCCTCCGATCGGGATGTTTGAAGACTTAGAGTTTCAGTCAAGCAGCCTTTCATACACGGAGGATGGAAGATTGCTTCTGTATACGGATGGCGTGATGGATCCTACGGCTTCATGTTATTTATTTGATTTACTAAAGGATCATCCTGATTCGCCAATCGCTGACCTGAAGGAGAAAATCCTTACATCACTGCAGCATCAAAAGGAAGCTCATCATAAGAGTGATGACGAATGTTTTATATTAGTTGATGTAAAATAAAATGATCCATGAGACATAACAATGATTTGTTACATCTCATGGATTTTTTGTTTCAGCGTTTCTTTGGAATATGTCCTGACTCCGCATATTGAAACACCTGCAAGGAAGGCAGCGGGTGTCCATTAAAATCAAACAAAGCTTGATTATCTACAGCACTTCCCCCATACCACTTCCCGGCGTCTTCAGGGTCGTATTCAGCAGCGTAGCTGGAAGCCCACCCTGACCCGTATGTTTCCCATAACACTTTGTTTTTCTCTATCTGTGTTTTCAGTCCGACCGGAATCCACGCAGGCTCCCAGTAGAAAACACCAAGTCCTGCTTTGCCCGTATTCGCCACTGCCTCCATTACATCTCTTACTGCAGTTGCCTGGCCTTGAACAGAAATTGGATATGGCAGCGTCTGCCCGCTTTTTGGTGCTGTATTTCCATGCCCATCGCCATCTTCAGCGGTATAGGTGTACGATGTCTCCGCCACCATGACTTTTTTGCCGTAAGTATTGGCAACAGCCTTCAGCACGGAGGTCAAATTTTGTAATGTGCCATGCCAGAAAGGATAATAGGAGCTCGCAAACACATCATAATCCACTTTGTTTTTGCTGAGTGTTTCCGCAATAAATGAATACCTTCCAGCCGTTTCAGGATTGGTAAAATGCAGGGCGACCAAAATATTTGAATTTGTCTCCCTGACCGCTCGGCTTCCTTCATTAAATAATTGGCACATCTTCGTCCAATCAGTCTCACCGGCAAATCCTCCTGTTGTTTCATTTCCGACCTGAACCATGCCGATGTCAACGCCTTCCTTGATCATCTTTTGCAGGCTTTGTTTCGTATACTCATAGAGCTTTGCTTTTTTTGCTTCAAAGCTGAGATTCACCCAGGCTTTGGGCACCTTTTGTTTCGCTGGATCGGCCCAGAAATCAGAGTAGTGAAAGTCGGCCAGCACCTTCATTCCGTTCGCTGTCGCTCTTTTTCCGATTTCGATGGCTTTTTGAACATCATTGTTTCCCCCGCCATATCCATTGCCATTTGAATCATACGGGTGATTCCAGATGCGGACGCGAACATAGTTGACCCCAGCCTGTTTTAAGGTTGTAAAGATGTCCTGACGTTTTCCGCTTGTATTGTAAAAGGTGACACCGCTGTTTTCCAAAGCAATAACGCTGGACACATCTGCCCCTTTGATAAAATCCTTGTTCATCCCCTCTACTTTTTTAACAAAAAGATCCTCTGCCCGAAGCTTTGACACGTGCTTCTCCTTCTCAATGGCAGCGGCATATCCTGTTGAACTACATGCACTCCACACGATGGCAGCCGCAAAGAACAATTTCACTTTGCTTTTCATGATTTCATCCCCCCAAGACTTAGTGAGCGTTTTCATTCTATAGAAAAAAGAATCCGCCCATATCGAGCGGAGCATCAGCCTAATGTGTGTTTACGACAATTCTCACTTCATACTTTTCCATCGTCAGGTCGCCTGACAATATGTCTCCTGTCATTATGTCCTTCACACTCTGATCAAACGTGACCAGCTGTTTTTCTTCCGTGAAATTCATGATAAAAATATAATCATTGTCCTGATCCTGCCTCGCTTGTACGGAGACGCCTTTTCCGTGCCGAACCGGAAAAACTGGAGAAAGAGACAGGTCTGTGATCAGACCCTCATAGAAATCACGCTGAAATTGATCCTCCAAACGCGCGCCGATAAAATACGCCTTGCCCTGCTGATACTCATGGCTTGTGACCGCTGGCGTGCGCGCATAAAAATCTTCTTGATACACCGCTTCCACTGAAGCTGTCTTTACATCAATCACGGTTGCATAATCCTTCATTTCATATATTTGGCTGCGGTAGCTGACAGCGTTTCGATCCTTCGGATACAGGGTGTCCGTTTCAAGAGGCTCAACTCCAAATATAGCTTGAAGATCCGGATGCCATCCGCCTGTGTATGTTAAGTCATGCTCATTCACAACCCCGCTGATATACGTCATGACTAAGGTGCCGCCATCAGCCGTAAACGCTTTTAAACGGGAAATGGTGTCCTCGCTGATTAAATACAGCATTGGGACGATCAGCAGTTTATATGGAGAAAAGTCTTGTTCTTTCGTGATGACGTCGACAGGGATATCGTGTTCCCAGAATGTGCGGTAATGCTGCTGAAGCGTTTGCGGATAACGTTTTGTCGCCTTCGCAAACCCCTGAGCATCCTCGAGCGCCCAATGATTTTCCCAGTCATATAAAATCGCGGTTTGAGCCGTCCTCTTCGTTCCGACAACTTCGGACAGCCGTTCCAATGTCTCGCCTACCTTGGCCACTTCTTGAAAGACGCGGTTCTTCGGGCTATTGTCATGATCCACAACCGCTCCGTGTAATTTTTCTGATGACCCCCGTGATTTGCGGTATTGGAAATAGAGAACGCTGTCCGAGCCGTGGGCAATCATTTGCATGGATGACAGCAGATTCATGCCCGGGCGCTTTGCCTTGTTGACGTTATGCCAATTGACCGCGCTTGGTGTACACTCCATTAATAAGAAGGGCTGCTGCTTCAAGCTTCGGTACAGATCATTGATAAAGCCGACCTTCATCGCCAAATCAGCTGTGCTTTCCCAGTCATTGTGCCAGACAGGATAAGCGTCCCAGCTGATGACATCGACATGCTTTGCAAATTTGCTGTAGTCGAGGCCCTGATACGGGATCAAATCCGGTGTGTCAGCCATAAAATTCGTTGTGATAGGGATATCAGGCGTCAATTCTTTCAGCGGAATGATTTCATTTTTATAAAACGAAATCGTTTGATCGGTGACGAACCGGCGCCAATCTAAATTCAGGCCATGCAAGCCATTTTCACCGATCGGCGAAGGGCTTTCAATTTGTGACCAGTCATTGAACGTATGGCTCCAAAAAGGAGTCCACCACGCATGGTTCAACGTCTTGAGGCTGTTGTCATATTTCGATTTCAGCCACTCCCGGAAAGCATGCTGGCATAAATCACAGTGGCAATCTCCCCCGTATTCGTTTGAAATGTGCCACATTAACAGCGCCGGGTGATGTCCGTATCGTTCTGCTAATAAGCGGTTGATGTGCCGTGTTTTTTCTCGGTAGACTTTAGATGTGAGGCAGTGGTTGTGCCTTCCGCCGTGCAGCTGTTTGACGCGGGAAGCATTGACGCGCAAAACTTCCGGATAGGTTTGCGACAGCCAGGCCGGACGGGCTCCGCTCGGCGTTGCTAATATGACCCGGCCGCCTATACTGTGAATCCGCTCAAAAATATCATCCAGCCATTCAAATTGATATACGCCCTCCTCCGGCTCAAGTGCGCTCCATGCAAAAATGCCGACAGAAAACGTATTCGTATGAGAAAGCTTCATCAGTTTGATATCGTCAGCTAAAATATCGGGCCGATCCAGCCACTGATCGGGGTTGTAGTCTCCCCCATGGAGCATAAATTTCGCTTCTGTTACGTGCGTTTTTTCAAGCTTTGACATCACATTCTCCTCCTTGTTCTCTTAGCCCTTCGTTCCGCCTGCGGTTAATCCGGACACAAAATTCTTTTGCAGCATAATAAAGATGACGGCAACCGGTATGCTGATAAGCAGGGCTCCGGCCGCAAATGTCGTATAGCTGGCCCCCATGACATCATTCACTAAATTGAATAGACCGACGGGCAATGTATATGATTCAGGCGTTCTCAATATGGTTGAGGACAGCACAAAATCTCCGAGCGGACCGGTAAAGCCGTTCATGGCCACGACTGCCGCCATCGGTTTTGATAATGGCAGAATGATCTGGAAGAAGATTCTGGTGCTGCTGGCTCCGTCAATCTTGGCGCTTTCGTCTAAATCCATCGGAATGGAATCCATGTACCCTTTCATCAAATACGTATTCATCGGGATCAGGCCGCCGATATAAAGCAAGATTAGCAGCCAGTGGCTATTGATCATTCCCAAGATTTGCGCCAGCACAAACAAGGCAATTAAAGCTGAAAACTGAGGAATCATCTGCAGCAATAAAAAGAGCGTTAAAGCGTATTTCCTCCCTTTAAACCGAAAGCGCGAAAACGCATAGGCCGTAAACGTCACACAGAGCAAAGACCCTGCCATTGTAAACAGGCTGATCTTCATAGAGTTGACATACCACTGCACATATTGAAGGCTTTCCTTGCCCGCAAATAATTCCTTGTAATGATCGAATGTCGGATGCTTCGGAATGATGGATGTACTGATTAAGCTGTTGCCGGGATTAAAGCTTGCGCCTGCCGTCCAAAGGAGAGGATAAACAATGATGACCGCCATAAAGGCTAGCAACAAGTAAGAGAAAAGGAGACGGATATATTTTCTGACTTTCATATCTGCCAGCATACCTTATGCCCCCTCTTTAAAAGACTTTGTCTGTCTGAATTGCCACAATGCGATGGAGATAACAAATACAGATAATAAAATGGTTAAAGCCGCAGCAAGAGAATATTGACTGGACTGCATTGTCAATTTATAAATCCATGAAACGAGGATATCTGTCCCGCCGGCTGTTGATCCGGTTACAGCCGGACCTCCACCATTGAATAGATAGATAATATTAAAGTTATTAAAATTAAACGTAAACTGGGTAATGATAATCGGAGCCATTGCAATGAACACCATTGGAAGCGTGATGTATCTCAACTTTGAAAAGACAGAAGCGCCATCAATCGTAGCTGCTTCATACAGATCGTCCGGGATGGATTGCAATACGCCTGTTGAGACGAGAAAGATGTACGGAAATCCAAGCCAGCCCTGCATGAGAATCAATGCAAGCCTCGACCAATTGGCATCTGTCATCCACGGAAGCGGATCTATCCCGAAGAAAGCCAAGATGTCGTGATTCATCGCACCGAAGCTATCATTAAACAGTCCCGCAAAAATTAAAATCGTCACAAAACCGGGAACGGCCCATGGCAAAATCAGAATCGTCCGGAAAAAACGTTTAAACCGAAGGTCTTTCTGGTTAACAATGATCGCGAGAAAAATCCCCAAGGTGACTTGCAGTGTGGATGCAGCAAGTGTCCAAACCACCGTCCAAGCCAGTACATCAAAAAAAGTCGACCTCCAAATATCAACTGTGAAAATATTTGCGAACGTTTGAAAACCGACCCAATCAATTAATTTTGCAGGAGGAGAATGATACAAATCATAGTTTGTAAACGCTAATGCAAAGCTGAATAAGATAGGAAAGATCACGGCGAAAATTAAAATAAACAAAGATGGGCCGCTGACGACATAAGGATAGCCCTCAGAAATGATATGCTGGTATTGTTCCTTTAAGGAACTTAATGGCTTATTTTCATCACGTTGTTTTCCGCTTTGGAACGCATCGCGAAGATTTACATAATACACCGCAAGGCCAAAGCAGGTCACGATGACAGCAATAATCCCTTCCGCCAGCAGAAAAACGGAATTATCCCGCGGCACTTCTGTTCCCAGTGTAAAGATTCCCCAAAACCCCATATTGAGCAGATCTCCAAAGACCGCAAAAAACGATGCGCCTAAGAAAAGAAAGACAATACCTTTTATCCATTGCTTGTTATAAAATTGCCCGAGTCCCGGAATGATAGAAAGCAACAAAGCGACTTGACGATGCTGCACCGTTTTCACCTCTCTTACAATACAAATCTAGCTTTCTCTTTATTTTCCGCTGTGCTTTGCCTTAATTTGTCCTTTGGCCGTTTCAGCTGCTTGATCCAATGCTTGTTTCGGATCTGCCTTCCCTGTTGCAACCGTCTGTAATGCTGAATCAGCCGGCGTCCATATTTCATTCATTTCCGGAATATTTGGTGTTGGCTCTGAGAAACGGGATTGTTCAGTAACAGCCCGTGCCGCCTCGCTTTTCATAATAGCCGGGTCATTGGCTAGGGATTTCACAGCAGGAACTTCTTTCGTTTCTTCATATCGTGTTTTGGAATTTTTTTCATTTGCTAGGAAAACGGCTAATTCTTGCGCAAGCTCTTCATTCTTTGAAAATGCACTGACGTTGTAGCTTTTGACGCCGATAAAGGAGCTCATGTTTTTCCCATTTTCCAGCTTCGGCAGTTTCGTAATGCCATAATTGATTCCTGCTTTCGAAAAGGCTTCTACATTCCATGGACCAGAAATAATTGCGGCGGCTTTTCCTTCTGTGAACAGCGATTCCAATACGTTAATCCCTTGTTCTCCAATAATGCCAGCCGGGAACAGGCCATCTTTGTAAAACTTCTGAATCAGCGCCGCACCTTTGACAGCTCCTTCATTATTAATTCCAATGTCTGACGGGTTATAGCTCCCATCTTTGGCCTTTCCAAAAATGTATCCGCCATATCCGCTCATCACACTTTCTGCATAATAAATTTGATCGAATAGGGCTAAAAAGCCAAATTTGCTGCCATTAGCAGTCTTTTTGGAATAGTCGTACCACTCTTCCAGCGTTTTGGGCAATTCCTTTTCGGAGATGAGATCTTTGTTGTAAAAAAGGACAGTCGTTTCGACCGCTTTTGGCAGTCCATAAAGCTTTTGATCTACCATTTGAGACTGAATGGAAGCGTCAGTATAAAGTGATTGAACGTCTTTTTTGACATGTAATTCCTTGAGTAATCCTTCCGTGACAGCGGTTCCGATTTGGTCCCCTGGCATTGTTAACACGTCAGGGCCTGTGCCGGCCGGTCCGTCCATTCGCAAATCTTCAATCTGCTTGGCATACGGTTTTTCAACGACTTTGACCTTCACATCATGCTCTTTTTCAAACGCAGCAACGGCGTCTTTAATGCCGATGCTCTTTTCTTTATCCTCCCATACAACAAGCTCTGACCCTTTTGAACTCGATTTGGCGCTGCTGCTTTCCTTTGGGCCGCAAGCCGCCAAGGATAAACTGACAGCTGCGCAGAGCATGAATAAGGAACACTTTTTTGCCATTTTCATTGATTGTCACCCTTTCGGTAGGAATGAAAGCGCTTTAAAGATAATATAGCACGCCTGAGAAAATGTGTAAACAAACTTTTTACCTTATAGAGTAAATTTTTTTACCCAAATAAAAAATGACTTAGTGTCCTAAGTCATCCTTCATTCATACTCTTCCTGACGATTAATTCTGCGCCCACATATAATGTTTTTACCGTTCTTCTCTTGTCCTGCACTTGTTCAAGCAGTAATTGAACAGCATTTTTACATAATTCATGTATATCAATATGAAACGTCGTCAGAGGAGGCGAGACATACTTCGCGAAGCTGATGTTGTTGATACTCACAATGCTTACCCTGTTTGGTATGGCAATTCCTTTTTCGTTCAGGGCTTGCAGGCAGCCCACTGCAATCGGGTCCGCTGCAATCATAAAAGCAGTCGGAAGCTGATCGCCTAATGTGTCGATCGCTGCTGACATCAGGCGGTAGCCGTTTTCTACAGAGAATCCGCGATGACAGAAAATATAGCGCTCGTCCAGCATGGCTTTTTCCCTCATATAGGATCTGAAGGTTTGTTCACGGATGTCCATTTCATCCTGATTGGTATTCGGATTTTTGTATGTGCCGCCGATAAAACCGATGCTCTTATGCCCCTTCTCAGTCAGGATGTTTACCGTCTTCTTTGTCATTTGTGCCAAATCGGGCCTTACCGAGTCAAAATGATCGGGATCAGGAGTTGAATCGATGAACACGCCGTTTTCAGTGAGATTTCTGAGGAAAGCCAGCTCTTCATCTGAAAATGTGCCAACGGCAATAAACCCTTCCGTATGTTCAGGAATGCTCTCGATTCCATCCGCTATTTTATAAGTGGTCATATCGACATTGAATGCTTTCGCCAGTTTCTCTACTTCTAATCTCATCGTTTTAAAATAGACATCTTCTAATTCTTCTTTATCTGTCAGCCAATATAAAAACGCAATATGTTTCACTAGCGGCCTTACTGTTTTTTTGCGGTAATTGAGCTTCTCCGCCGCTTCATAGATTTTCTCCCGTGTCTCATCAGGAACAGAAAGGCTTTCATCGTTATTTAAAACGCGGGAAACGGTTGAGATTGAAAATCCCGCTTCCTGCGCGATATCTTTAATTGTCGCCATTGTATCTGCCTCCATTATTCAGCTCGGATTGTTTTAGTAAAATATTTTACTTTATTTTTCACAAATGTCAAGTGCACAAAGCCCTCTGGCTTCCATGTAAAAAGACTGAACCATTTGCGGCTCAGTCTCAGTTGTTCGTATCATTCGGAACCGGCGGAATTGCCCGGGAAATGAGTTGGTTATTGCACATTTTCCTCGAAATATCCCGAAAGCACATCTTCCACATTCGTCAAATGCGCCAGCATGGCGGCTTCCGCCTGTACACCGTTCCCGGCAGCCACAGCATTGTAAATCCGTTCGTGCTCCTCATACAGCCGCTGAACGGAGGTCTTCTTGGAAAACAGCCAGATTTTCCTCGTTTCCCTCATTGTTTCCAGCAGCAATGATGACACGTGATTCATCAAGTGTTTAAGAAGTTCATTTTGAGAAGCGTCCGCAAGCGCAAGATGAAATGCGAAGTCTGCTTTCTCTCCCAGCTCCCCGTCTGCTTCAATGCTGCCCATTTCCTTTAGTGCATCCTGAATTCTTTCGAGATCTGCTTCTGTCCTTTTTTCAGCCGCTAGTGAAGCCACGCCGATTTCAAGCAGTTTTCTGACCTCGAGCAGCTGCTTGACGTCCTCTTTTTTCATCAGAAGGGCCGCTGAGAGCGGCTGAGAAATTTGATTGAGCTCAAATTCCTTCAGATACGTGCCTTCTCCCTGTTTCATTTCGACAAGCCCCATCGCTTTTAGCGCAGAAAGTGCTTCGCGAACCGCTGAACGGCTGACTTGAAAGCTCTCAGCAAGCGCCTGAACAGAGTCCAGTTTATCCCCCGGCTTCAATTCGCCGTTTTTGATCATATCTAATAGGGCATCCGCTACTTCTTCATATATTTTTTTTGTTTTAATCTGTTTGTATTTCAATGCAATTCACCCCGTAACTTGTAGGTCTGGCTGTTTACGATCTATTATACTCTGTTTTGTGGGCCGCCAAAAGATTTTGACTATTTTGTCAAAAAGTCTTGTACTTTGATTTTTTTCAAAATATAATGCTAGGTAACTGGTCTTATTACCCAGTCATCAGATGATCATATCATCTATAGAAACCGCTTACATATGGCGCCAGTTTATGTTTCAAGGAGGGGTTTGGGATGCAATGGACACAGGCATATACGCCTATAGGGGGAAATTTGCTATTATCAGCGCTTGCCGCACTTGTACCGATTATTTTCTTTTTTTGGGCACTCGCGATTAAACGGATGAAGGGGTATACAGCAGGCTTGGCCACATTGGGGATCGCCCTTATCATTGCTGTATTGGTTTATCGGATGCCGGCGGAAAAAGCGCTGATGTCCGCGACACAAGGAGCCGTATACGGATTGTTGCCGATCGGCTGGATCATTGTGACGTCTGTTTTTTTGTATAAAATCACTGTGAAAACGGGACAGTTTGATATCATTCGCAGCTCTGTTCTCTCAATTACTGATGACCGACGGCTTCAAGCTCTCTTGATCGCTTTTTCATTCGGGGCTTTTTTAGAAGGGGCAGCAGGCTTCGGAGCGCCGGTCGCCATTTCTGCCGCGCTGCTGGTCGGTCTCGGCTTTAATCCTCTTTATGCTGCGGGGATCTGTTTGATCGCCAATACGGCACCCGTTGCCTTTGGGGCGATTGGGATTCCAATTACAGCCGTAGAAGGGCCGACAGGGATTCCGGCGATGGAGATTTCGCAAATGGTCGGGCGGCAGCTGCCGTTTTTATCCGTATTTATCCCTCTTTATTTAATCATTATCATGAGCGGTTTCAGGAAAGCCTTGGAGGTCTGGCCGGCGATTCTCGTATCTGGTGTTTCCTTTGCCGTTGTTCAATATCTCAGTTCCAATTTTTTAGGGCCTGAGCTGCCCGATGTTTTGTCAGCTCTTGTTTCAATGGCTGCACTTGCTGTGTTTTTGAAATGGTGGAAGCCGAAAACAATATTCCGGTTTGCCGGTGAACAAGAGTCGGCCGCCTCAATTGAAACGGCGCGCACAAATCCGGCGGCGCCTGCGTACAGCGGCGGACAGATTTTTAAGGCTTGGTCGCCATTTCTGCTGCTGACGGCGATGATTTCCGTATGGGGCATTCCATCTGTCAAATCTGCACTGACCGGGCATTATGAAGGCTCTGCGGTGTTCTTGAAATGGCTGAATGCTGTTGGAGAAAAATTGACTTTTGCCCCCGGTGTGCCTTTTTTGAACAATCAGATTGTCAATGCTGACGGTACGCCGATTGAGGCGGTTTACAAGCTTGAGGTGCTTGGTTCAGCCGGCACCGCGATATTGATTGCCGCAGTGCTGTCAAAGTTCATCACGGCGATTTCGTGGAAAGACTGGGGAACCGTTTTTAAAGAAACAGTCCAGGAATTGAAGCTTCCGATTTTGACCATCGCTTCTGTCGTTGGTTTTGCCTATGTCACCAACTCCTCGGGAATGAGCACGACACTCGGGATGACACTCGCGCTGACAGGTTCGATGTTTACCTTCTTTTCGCCCGTCCTCGGCTGGCTCGGCGTCTTCATTACCGGCTCGGATACTTCCGCCAACCTGCTGTTCGGCAACCTGCAGAAAGTCACCGCATTATCAGTCGGCATGGACCCCGTTCTGTCTGTGGCCGCCAACTCTTCAGGCGGTGTCACAGGAAAAATGATTTCACCGCAGTCGATAGCGGTGGCGTGCGCCGCGGTAGGACTCGCCGGAAAGGAGTCAGATCTTTTCCGCTTTACCATTAAACACAGTCTGTTTTTGCTGCTGCTCGTCTGTATCATCACCTTTTTGCAGCATCACATATTCAGCTGGATGATTCCTTAAAAAAATCCTCCCGTCTAGGGAGGATTTTATTTATATCGCTTTCTCGCTGCCGATGACGGAATATTCATTTGATCGCGATATTTTGCCACGGTGCGTCTCGAGATTTGGATGCCGTGTTGTTCATACAGCAAATCGACAAGCTTTTGGTCTGAAAGCGGTTTTGTTTTGTCCTCTTGATTGATCAGGTCTTCAAGATGCATTTTGACTGCATAATTCGACGCATCTCCCTCTCCTGAAGCCTCGGCTTTTGCTGAGAAAAAGAGTTTCATCTCAAACAGCCCGTAAGGCGTTTGTATTGTTTTCCCTTTAATGGCCCGGCTCACAGTTGATTCATGAAGGCTTAGACAGTCCGCCACCTCTCTCAGAGTCAGCGGCTTCATTGCGCTTCGCCCTTTCAGAAAGAAATCCTTTTGGCGTGTGATCAGTTCATTGATAATTCTCGTGATTGTCTGTTTTCGTTGCCGCAGCGCGCGGCTCAGCCAGCGCCACTCCTGATATTTCGCAGATAAATAGGAGACAGTATCCTGACAAGAGCCGGATGATAAAAGCGTTCTGTACTGCGGATGCAAATCGATCTCGGGAAACGAGCGGGTATTCAGTTCCGCTGCGATGTGCCCGTTTTTTACGGTGATAAAAATGTCAGGCTCAATATACACATCTTGCTCTGGCCGGGCAAACAGAAGGCCAGGTCTAGGATGAAGAGCCGCGATATCATCTGAGATATCTTGAATGGTATGAAGCGGAATTCCTGTCTCTACTGAAAGCGCTTTCCATTTTTTTTGCGCAAAAGCATCAAAATGAGCTGAAACCAGCATTTCTGCTTGTTCATTTCTGTTCGGCAGCCGCTGTAATTGAAGAAGGATGCATTCCTGCAAAGATCTCGCACCGATTCCAGCCGGTTCTAATGACTGGAGTTTTGCCAAAACAGCCTCCGTTTCCTTAGCCGATACAGATAGGCGCCGTGCTGCCTCCTCCACATCTTCTTCCAAGTACCCGTTTGAATCAAGCGAATGAATCAGATAATTAAAAATCTTTTTTTCAGTGTTGGTCAGATTCATATCGAGTGACTGCTGTTTTAACGCATCCTGCAATGTTTTTTGCGGATCACTTAATTGAAGGCCCGCTTCCTGTGCATTCATCCTGTTTTTGTTTGTTTTATGGTAAGATAGTGGCGGTGTGTCTGTTTCCTTTCGTTCAATAAGAGGGTTTTCCAGTGAGAGCTCATCAATGTACTCGGCGAGTTCTGCCGAATGATAGCCAAGCAGTGTGATGGCCTGCCTGAGCTCCTGTGTCAGTTGAGGCTTTAATACTTGTACTTGCTGAAGTTTCATATCCATCATGCTCACTCCCCTTTCTTCATTGTACATGATTGAGATCACACCGTATACATTTATGAAAAAGGAGCTGCCAAAGAAATGTCTGAACTTTTTTCCGTCCCTTATTTTATTGAGAATTTAAAACAGCATATTGAAATGAATCAGTCTGAGGATAAAATCCACGCGATGAACAGCTACTACCGTTCCGTTGTCTCAACACTCGTGCAGGACCAGCTGACGAAAAACGCAGTTGTCCTAAAACGGATTCAGCATTTAGATGAAGCATACAACAAAGTCAAACGTGGAGAATCAAAATAAACCTTCCGCTCACATGTGAGCAGGAAGGTTTTCCTTCTTTGAGGCGTGCTGGATGAGCCGGGTGCCTGGCACTCCTTCCATCCAGGTATGAAAGTAATTGGCGTTTTTCCCATAGGAATTATCAATGACCGTGTTTTCTTTTTGAAGAAGAGCGGACAAGATGTGTCCGTGCAGCCTTGACGTTTCCACCGATTCGTAACGGCTGAAAAACCGAATGGCTTTTTGGACGATATAATCCGAGTATTTTCCCCATATATACGCAATGGGCAAAGGGTTGCCTGCTTTTTTATTCAGGACGTTCAGCGTTTGCAGAAAAGCAATCGTCCGGCGGTCTGAAGCTGACAGCACCGTGCGCCAGTCGTAGCTTTCCGCTTCTGTGTGTTCCTGAAGCGCCTGGTTTGCTTCATGATCTGTTCGGATAAATCTCAGCTTTTGATTGGACGGCTGCTGCGTGGGAATGACGGGAAACAGCTGATGAGCCATATCAGGCAGAAGCTGAATGTGATTTTTTGAAAAATAAGCCTGTGCCGTAGCATAGGAGGCTTTTTCCCTTGTCATGATGTGAAGGTTCGCATGCTTAGAAAATATCTCTGCCGTCCGTTTGAGGTTGTCTTTGTTTTGAAAATAAATCGATTGCGGCAGGATCACAATTTTGTGGTTCGGATAGGTTTGGACGATTTTCTCTCTAAAGCCTTGATAATACGGATACAGATCCCCGAAGTTTCCGCCTCCCTGGCAGACGATGATGAGATTAGGATCCAGCTTTCGCCCGACTGGAAAATTGTCAGGATTCCAGCGTTTTCTGACCCGAATCCCGTGTTCTTTAAAGAAGGCTTCTGTTCCTTTCATAATAAATAAATCCCCTACATTCCCATATAGAGGATAGTCAGCATATATAATCTCTGATTGTTTCGGAATGACGTCGAGCAGCCCGGACAGTTTCTGTTTCAGGCTGATCATCGAATGCTTGCTGTCCATTTCTTCACCTCGGCAGTTTGGAATAAGTGCAGTAGCACTTCAATGACCCGGTCTTGCTCATCTTCTGTCATATTGGACCCCGATGGGAGACAGATTCCTCGCTTGAACAAATCTTCGCATACGCTCCCTGTATCTTCATGAGAATAAAATAAAGCCGGATCGAACAGCTGCTGGGTATGGAGCGGCTTCCACAGCGGACGGGCTTCAATGTTTTCTTCAGCAAGACGTTGAACTACGTCATATGGGCTGAGCCCGTTATCAAGTGTGAGCGTGGTGAGCCAGCGATTGGATACGCCTGCTGCGTACTCCGGCATAAAGCGGACGCCGGCTATGTGACCGAGCGCATTTTTGTATCTCGTGAAAATGGTCCTTCTTTTCTCCACTCGCTCATCCAGCACCTCAAGCTGGGCAATGCCGACGCCGGCTAAGATATTGCTCAGCCTGTAATTATGTCCAATTTGACTGTGCTGATAATGAACAGCCGGCTCTCGTGCCTGCGAAGCGAGAAATCTTGCTTTTTCAATTGCTGCTTCATCATTTGAAACGAGCATCCCTCCCCCTGATGTGGTAATGATTTTGTTCCCGTTAAATGAAAAAATGCCGAAGCGCCCGAAAGTTCCGCTTTGCTTCCCTTTATAGACTGTGCCGAGAGATTCGGCTGCGTCCTCAATGACAGGAACTCCGTATGCATCACACAGGCTTACGATTTCATCCATTTTCGCGCTCTGCCCATATAGATTGACGGCAATCACCGCTTTTGGCAGTGTTCCGTTTCTTTTCGCTTCCTCCAATGCTCTTTCAAGGGCTGTCGGCGACATATTCCACGTATCAGGCTCAGAATCAATAAAGACGGGCACCGCTTTTTCATATAGAATCGGATTGGCGGTTGCTACAAATGTGAAGGACTGGCAAAACACGCTGTCACCTTCTTTTACCTCAAGCAAACGCAGCGCGAGATGAATCGCCGCCGTTCCTGAGCTGACCGCAGCAGCTGCTTTTACACCGACTCGTTCTGCCAGCTGTTCTTCAAATGAATTCACGAGCGGCCCAAGCGGCGCAATCCAGTTTGAGCGAAAGGCTTCTGAAATATAGTGCTGCTCCCTGCCGCTCATATGAGGGGGAGATAAGTAGATTTTTTTATGCATAGAATCATCCTTTGTTTGATGTTTGAATGGAAGAAATGATGCGTGCCGGAGCACCGGCCGCCGTTACCCTGTCCGGTATGGGACGGATCACCGCGGAGCCGGCTCCGACAATGCTCCAAGCCCCGATTGTGATCTGCGGTATGACGGATGCACCAGTTCCGACGTGAGCGCCTTCCTGAACGGAAACCGCTCCTGACAGCGTGACACGCGGGGACAGATGAACGTAATCGCTGATTTGATTATCGTGCTCTGCCACTGCACCCGTATTGATGATGCAATGAGCGCCGATGCGCGCATCCGCCTGAATGATCGCGCCCGCCATAATTACTGTCCCTTCCCCAATGACAGCCGACCTGCTGACGATGGCTGACGGGTGAATCAATGTAATAAAATCATCTTTCCTCAGTCCCAGTCGCTCCGCCAGCTGTTTTCTGACACTGTTATTCCCAACAGCAATCAGAAACAGCACATCAGGAATGAGCCTGCGCAGTTCAGTAACGGCTTCCGGCGGTCCTGTGTACCATTCTTTTCCGCCTTCGAACGTTTTGAATTTATCATCCAGCACCGCGGCTAAGCGCGTATCTGAGCGGGCGTTTATCAGCTCTCTGATCACCTTTCCGTGTCCGCCGTCACCCACAATGGCCACGTTTTTCATGAGGACACATCTCCGCTTCCGGTAAACCGTTCCGCGGTCACATGATTGGTTTGCTGAATCCCTTCTGAAACAAGGACCTTTCGCACCGTCAAACATAAAATTTTCAAATCGAGAAAAAATGACCGGTTGTCAACGTACCAAACATCTAATTCAAATTTCTTTTCCCAGGAAATCGCGTTTCTGCCATTGATTTGCGCCCAGCCTGTGATACCCGGCTTCACCTCATGGCGCCGTGCCTGTTTTTCTGTATAAAGAGGCAGATAGTCCATCAAAAGCGGCCGCGGCCCGACAAGGCTCAGATCGCCCTTCAGGACATTCAGGAGCTGCGGAAGCTCATCAATGCTCAGCTTTCTGATCAGCCTGCCTGTTTTCGTCAGCCGGACTTCATCGGGCAGCAGATTTCCCTCACCGTCCCGTTCATCCGTCATTGTCCGGAACTTATATAGGGTGAACGGTTTGCCGTGCAGGCCTGGCCTTACTTGCTTAAAGAAGACAGGTGATCCTATTTTCAGCCTGACAACGGCGATGGTGAACAGAATGATCACACTTGTACAGCACAACAAAAAAATGGCGGCCGTCAGATCAAAAAGTCGTTTCAGGATCAAAGATTCACAGCTCCTTTCGTTTTTCGAAACCGTTTTAATACCAGCTGTCTTTCCTCTTTTGTACAAACGAGCATAAAAGCGAAAACAGCGTAGAAAAAGCTGACTGTCACTCCCGTCGCTATCAATGACGGCCAGCTGTCAATCTTCACAATGAACTGAATTGCCTTACAGACCGTCCAGGCAAACACAGCGGCTGAAAGAGGCCCGATAATGCCTTTAAAGAACACGTGCTTTTTGTAGCCTGTAATGCGGGATACGTAAAGCGGCGTAAAGATGGCATTTTTTAAAATAAGAGAAATGGCCCCTGCCAATGTTATGCCGTACAGACCGAGATGAGCCGGCCCGCTCAGCGTGACCGCCAGCACCACATTCACCGCACCTAACAGCAGGGTAACAATCGCCGGTGTTTTTTGTTGATTAAAAGCGGTCCATATATAAAACAGTGGCATAAAGGCGAGACTGACAACCAAGTATCCGGCATGAATAAATAAAAGCGGTGCTATCGACGAAAAGGACGGTCCGAGCCAGATTGTCAAAAAAGGTCCCGCCAATCCGCCCAATAAGGCAGCAGGAAGTGCAAGCAAAAGACCATTGAGCCTCACTGCCTTATTGGCGTAATTCATCAATCCGTCCATATCGCCTTTTGAATAATATGAAGTCATGATAGGCGCAAACAGGGATGCGACCGTTCCGGCCAAGCTGCGCAAAAGCAGCGGAAACTGGATAATTGCCGCGTATTTCCCAGATGCGGACGCCCCAAGCATCAAATTGGCGGTTAACAGATCAATCTGCAAAAAAAGCAGGACGCCGATTTGATTGACGGAGCTCCATGCGCCAGCTTGAAATAGCTCCTTGCTAGTGCGGAATGAAAGATCCTTCATACGAAACGAAAACCACGGAATCAGCTTTTTGAAGAAATAGAAAGACAGCACAGACGCAATGACAGCACCAGCTAAAGCTGCAAGCTGGATCTGCCAGATTTTCGGCGCAAAGCATGCAAACAGGAGCAGCACAGACAGCACCCGTATAAGCATTTGCACCGCCTGAATGGAACTGGTGATATAAAGGCGGTTGGCATAAAATGGTGCAGCACCGAAACCCGCCATCAGAAACGTTAAAATAAACAGTACACTGCCGATTAAAATCGACAAGCGCACATCTGCCAAAAGCGCTTGCGGCACATTCATGACGCGGTCAATAAAAAAAGCCGAACCCGCAAGCGGCAGCAAGAGCAGCAATGAAATCAAAACAGAGGCCGCTAAATAATTGCTGATATACGCATTTGCTTTCTCCCGCTCTCCCCTGTGGGCAGCAACAGAAAAGAACCGAACGACAACCGAGCTGAGCGCCACGGTAATAATCGAAAAGTAATTAATCACATTTTGTGTCAAGTGAACAAAGCCAAACGCTTCCACACCAAGCGTTTTGACAATAAAAGGCGTCATCCAAACCGATAGGAAAACGGACAAGAGAAAAGCCGTGAGATTAGCGCTGAAGTTTATCGTGAATTTCATGCCTGCTTCGCACTGCCTTTCATTGTCCCCCGCTGCTCGAAAAACAGCTTGATGAGAAAAGTGAGCCGCCATTTACACAGTGCTAATACCAAACGCTCTCCTCTTAATAATTTCTCATGCTGAATCGGTGTATGTCTGACAGCCTGCCGCACCATGTCATAGGACAAAATCTTCCTGATCTTCTTTTTGATGTCTTTCGGAGAAGCACAGGCATTTGCCAAAAGCATCGGAAGCTGGTGCCTGCAAATGTACACATTCAAATCTTCTTTGCATGCGCCTGCTAAGCCATAGTGATTGTAGAATGCAATTTTAGCCTGATATTGTTTTTGAAGATGTTCATCCATCGCCGGCTTATAAGGGATTTCTGTCAGGCTGTTCGGGTTTTCACGATAGATGTACAAGCCTTCATCCAGCATTTTCACCCGCTCCGCTTCGCAAAAAGCGGACAAATTGAAGGGAGAGTCTTCAGCAAAACGGATGTCTTCATCAAACAACAGATTCGCCCTTTCAAAAAGCTCACGACGGTAAAGATAACGCCATACATACCAGATAAATCTCGTTTCGTGAGCATGTTTAAGCTGTTCAGTCATTTCTGGTTTCGTCAGCACGCGGTTTGCCTCAAGCTGCGGCGGCACATATGTCCGCCTGTCCGATGACTGCTTGTAAAAACCGCATCCGACGATGTCAAGCTGATTTTGCTCCGCTTCTTCAGTCAGCCTCTGGAACATGGCGGATGATACATAATCGTCTCCGTCTACAAAGCCGATGTAAGTGCCCCGCGCGGCCTTTATTCCCGTATTTCGCGCTGAACTAAGCCCGCCGTTTGCCTGATGAATGACCCGGATTCTCGCATCCCGTTTTGCATAGTCCTCTGCAATCTCGCCTGAACGATCCGGTGTTCCGTCATTCACGAGGATGATTTCAATATCAGAAAGCGTTTGACGAAGCAAAGAATCAATGCACTCTTCTATAAATGGTTCAACATTATACATCGGGACAATAATGCTGACGAGCGGGATCATTGCGCTTCACCGCTGATTTTGTCACGCAGGCCTTTAAAATACACATCTCTCGGAAAGCCTGCACGGGGTGTTTCTTTTGTTAAAAGCTCATTGACTGCGGCTGTTACGCGCTCTGGCTCCGGATGTTCTATCAGCTTCATGAACGGAATGTCTTTAAGCCATTGATAGCCCTCCATCACCTTATGGTCAAAGGAGCGAATGACAACACACGGCGTTCCTGTCAGCGCGCAAAAAATCATGCCATGAAGCCTGTCAGTGACGACGGCTTCTGCGCTTTGCAGCTTAGACCACAGTGCTTCAAGTTCTTGTTCGCGTGTATCCCGGCTGACCCGGCGGCCGATCGTTGTCGTAAAGGATTTGATCTCGCCGAATTCCTCAAATAGCGCAGCCTTGACCCGGTTCCTCTGGTCCTCCTGAAGCACGCTTTCCTGATCCTCGCGCAAACACATATAAACCCCTTCGCGTTCTGCGGGGGTCTTGCTTCTGTCTAAATACAGCACCATGTCCGGCTGCTTCAAAATTGTTTTTTCATGAAAATGCTGTTTCATAAATTGATACGTTGTTTCATCCCGTGCCATGAGCAATAGGCCGGGGTGCGCATTATAAATTTTCTGTGCCCGTTTCAGCTCTTTGCGCCCCTTTTTCGTGTCAGAAAAATGAGCCGTTGCCGGAAGCTGGATAACCCGATAGTCATGGAATGTTTTAATGATGAAGCGGCGCGTCCACTCCTCATAACGGTATAAATCCCCCATATTTCCGCCGCCGATGATAAAGACCATATCCTCCGGATGGCGCGAGCGGATCAGGTTTTTTGCTGATTTGTAAATGTCCTTCATATCGACCTCGACGATGTCAAAGTCCGGGTATTCTCGCTCAAGAAATGCCTTGCTGGCATAAGCAATTGCGTGATCTCCCAAATTGTCATGGGACGGCAGCAGGGTCAGTATGATTTTTTTCTGATGTGCTGCGGCCTTTACCGGTTGATCTCCCGCTCCCAGCCAATATTGGGACGGGTATTTGACCTTTAGCAGCAGCCATTCTGCAAAATTGATTTTCAACGATTGTAACGACATGTCCTCACCCTCTGTTTCTCATTTTGTACTCGATCACCCGCTGATACACAGCCGATGCCATAGCGACGAACGGAATTATTCTGTATTTCGCCATCAGAAGCAGGCATGACCGTTTTGCGTCAAAAGGAGCGGTACCCGTTTTTGAAAGACTTTCTTGAAACACCGGGTCCGCGCATATCACGCCAACATTTCTAAGCTTTTCAAACAGCCGGCGGCTGCCGCTCGTTTTCCATTCATTCAGCATACAGATGCTGCTGTGAAGAACGATAAAGGTATCAAGCTCCTTGCGATACTCCTCCAGTTTGTTGTTCTCCTGTAAAAACGCCGCATTCGCCTCATACAGCGCAAGTCCTGATTCAAACAATTTTTTCTGATAGCGCTGCACAATGGAGGAAAGGTGAATTCGATAATGATAGAGCGGCGTTTTTACGTAGGATACTGAGCGGGCGAAAAAGTGAGCCCTGAAGCTGAAAAACTGATCCTCGACATGCTCCAGCTCGCCTCGGAGCGGAAACGACAGCCGATGGGCTTCAATCATGCTTCTTCTGTACAGTTTGTTCCATGAAAACCCTCTGACCTTCCCTTCGAATAACGCCTTGATATAGTGCTCCTTCGGCTGATCCTGATAGGTTTGGGCAATGTCTGAGTCCATGGTTTTGCCAGTGTCCTCAAACTCTGCGGCGTAATTGCAAATGACCAGATCAGTTTCATCGCCTGCTGCCCGGAGCATCTGCTCGCAATAATCAGGCTCAATCCAATCGTCTGAATCGATAAACGCGATAAATTCGCCGCGTGCAGCTTCAATGCCTTTATTCCGAACCGCACCGAGTCCCTGGTTTTCCTGATGAATCACCTTGAACCTGTTGTCCATTTTGGCGTATTCTTCTGCGATATCCGGGCTGGCGTCAGCTGAACCGTCATTGACAATGATGATTTCAATATTGTCCACTGTCTGGTTCCGCAGTGATTCGAGACACGTTCTGATATATGTTTCTGTGTTATAAACAGCGACTAACAGACTAACCGCAGGTGTTTCCATAATGACCGGCTCCTCGTGCATAAATTACCGGGAAAAAATCGTTCTGTAAGGCAGAACCGATGAATCGACCGGCATAAGCAAATAACTGTAAAGAAAATAACAAACAACGATAGCGATATAGATAAGAGCGTTCGATTTTTCATCAAATATCCTGACAAAATAAGGGACTAGGATCATTTGATACAGACCGAAATAAATATTGAATCTGGCAAAAATCACGTCCTTTGTGGCCAAAAGGCCGAACAAAAAACCTAGCAGGCACAAATTGACGACAATATCAATTTGCGGCCACAGACTCCGCAGTCGTTCTTTATAGCAAAATGCAAGGAACAGCGGCAGAACCAACACAGCGATTTTGATCACATTCATTCCATTTGTGTTCGTCATGAGCCATTTTTCATAATGGCTGTATGAGCTGTTTTCAAGCACAACGACAAACACAGAAATAAACTTTTGATATAAAAATGTCATGCCGAGAAATAAAGCGGATAGGCCGAATATCGCCGGTGACCAGGCTTTTCTTCTGACAATAAAGTACACTGGAATCATAATCAGCGCCGACGAATGAAAGAGCGAGCTGACCAGCACAATCAGGAAATATCGCTTCCAGTTCCCGCTAATGATATAACGGATCGCCCAAAACAAAACAGCTGCCACCATGTATTGCCTGATGCCGTTAAAAGATGCGTAATAATGAAAGGTTCCCAAAAATAAAAAGACACTCAGCTCAAACGGCCTGCCATAGTCGGCGAGTGTCTTCATAATAAAGCTGTAGGTCACGACCGCCACCGTAAAATACATGATTTGAGGATCTTCCGTGATGAAATTCATCAGCCAAAGGAGTGCGGTAAACCCCGGATCTGTCGCTGTTTTCGCTGTGCCGAAACCGAATATCTGCCACACATTTTGATAATCGCCCGCCAATTCGTACAACAGCGTGTACGTCTGAAAATCCGTGCCGACTCGATAGCGGAGACCTGACACGAGCACAAGTGAAGCGAGCGGAATCCAGATCAAAAGCTTATTCGGCCGATACCCCGTGGCAAGCGAATCATCACGGCCGCCGCACATTTTAGCGAACCAAGACCAAATAAATACAATCCCCATATTGACGGCATATACAATCATCGGTTATGGTCCTTTTCCGTGCTGATGTTGTATACATTCAGCAGCGCTCCTACATTTTGCTGTGCATCGTAGCCAAGTTGAGCGAGTGTTTCTTTGATGAACTCACGCTTCGGCCTGCCTGCGGCGGCGGCCCTTGCAATGGTTTCAGCCCAGACGCTGATCGGCTCAGAAAGACTTAATCTTGTGACAAGCCCGAGACCGGCGTCGACTTTTTCTGTAATGCTGTCTGAAATGATGCATGGAAGCCCCGACGCCTGCGCTTCCACAAGCACAACCGGCAAGCCTTCGTACAGAGACGGCATGACAAATACATCGAATGTTCGCATCAGTTCATGGATCCGTTCTTCCGTGCCTAAAAAGAGGACGTCTGATAGCAAATTCTGCTGCCGCGCCTCCTCCTCTATCTCCCCGCGCAACGGCCCGTCTCCCGCCAGAACGAGCTGAAAGCGAATGCCTCTTTCCTTGAGATGTGCGGCAAGCTTCAGCAGGAACGCGTGGTTTTTCACTTCATGAAACCGGGCCACATGGCCAATGATGAGCCGGTCGGCTGCAATGCCGCGTGCTGCTTTTTCTTCATCAGCCGCCTGCCCATTTGGGGCGAACAACTCAAGGTCAATCCCGTTAGGAAGAAGGTGAACACGCTCCCGCTCCATATTGGACTGTCCAAATAAAAACCTGCCCGCATCCTCTCCGCAGGCACACAGCGCTGTCGCATTTGCCAAAATGAGCCGCCTGAACACGAGCAGCTGCAATCGATCCTTCCAGTTGAAGCCGGTCTTCCAAGACGTATTGTGGGAGTGGCATACCCTGACCGGCACTCCGGCGAGCCTTGCCGCAAGGGCGATAAAACCCGTTTGGAAATCCGTGTGCGCATGAACGGCGCTGAACGGCCCATTTTCTTTTATCGCGTTTCTCACATTCCTCACAAATGTAAGGGGATTGCTTTGCCCAATGCTCGGGACATAAAAAAGCCGCCCGCCTAAAGATAAAATCTCTTCATCATAAGCGCACGGATCATTTCGATACGTTAAAAAATCAAATTGCACTTTGCTTTTGTCCATCTTCCGATATAAATTCATTACCATGGTTTCCGCGCCGCCCCTGTTCATGCCGCTGAGAACATGGAGCACGCGCTTTTGGCTGCTATTCATGCTTGACAAGCCCTTCCTTTTGGTTCATCACTCTTTTTTTATGGTAGCGATTCATCACGGCTGCAGGCATAAAGGCGCGAATTAACGGTTTTGCGATATATATGTAATCAGATAAAGGAAGCTTCAAGCGTCTGCACGCCTGATAGACAAGAATGGCATTGTCGATTGAATACGTAAATGACCGCCGTTTGAATGCATCGCTGTCTTCCCTCACTTTATACAAGGCTTCCTGAAGATTATAGCCCCTGAAGCCCTCTTCAAAAAAGCGAAGCCACAAATCAATATCTTCCATTCGTCTCGTCCGCCGCACCGACCGGTAGCCTTTCAGCGTGCGGTAGGCACTCGCTCTCATCATAATCGTGCCGTGGCAGAATGGAGTCCCTTTTGCCATGATGCCCGGATCCGGAACAGAAGGCAGAATGCGGGTGCCTCTTACGCCAAATTCATCAAACACAAGCATGCCGGTGCCAACCACCTGATAGTGTCGGTGCTTTTCTAAAAACGCGACCTGCTTTTCCAGACGGCGCGGAAACGAAAGGTCATCTCCGTCCTGACGTGCGATATAATCGCCTGTCGCATGCGAAAGACAATGATTTAATGATGCGGCAAGCCGCTTATTTGTTTTGTTTTGAATCAGTTTGATGCGGTCGCTGTAATGAGCGGCATACTGCTTCGCGATACGGAGCGTGCCGTCTGTTGACGCATCATCGCACAAAATCAGCTCCCAATTTTTATAGGATTGGCTGAGAATGGATTCTATGCTTTCTGCCAAAGTGCGTTCGCAATTATAAATGCCCATAATGACAGAAACTTTCGGTCCTGAGTTCATACGCTTTTCTCCTTTGTATCCATATCCATGTACGCGGAATAAATATCTGCCATTTCTTCCACCGTTCGCGCCTCCGAGAAGCGCAAGGCTGTTTTTCGGCCTTCCTGTCCCAGCTTTCGGCAGATCTCCGGCTTATGGTAAAGCTGTTCAATCCGGCGGGCAAAAGCAGCACTGTCACCGATTTTGATCAGAAAACCGTTTTCTCCGTCGCGAATGATTTCCCGATGCCCGCGATTATCTGTGGCGATCGCCGGTTTTTCTGCCGCCATTCCCTCAAGCACATTCATGCCGAGGCCCTCTCTAATGCTGGATGCGACAGATACATCCGCAAGCTGAATCAGCTCATGTATGTCGCTGCAAAAGCCGTAAAAACAGACATTGGCGGAGGCACCAAGCTTTTCAGCTAACGTTTGATACGTTTGTTCCATTGCCCCTTCCCCGGCAAACACAAGGCGGAGCGAGGGAATTTTTTCTTTTAGCAAGGCTGCGGCTTCAATTAACTGCTTCTGGTTTTTGTTCAGATTGAGCTCAGCCGGATAAACCAATATAAAATCATCTTCACGGAACCCGTGCTTTTCTCTGAGTCTTTGCTGCTCTATCGGACTGACAGGCCGGAAACGCTCGGTGTTGACGCCAATGCCGTGAATTTTCTGCGTCCTTCCGCCCGGCCTTTGAAGTCCTTTCGCCCGTTTATAATCCTCTTCATTAATCGTAATCAGGCAGTCCGTATATGCTGAAAGCCATTTCTCGACCGGATAGTAAAGAAGCCAATTTTTCATTGGTGCTCCTTTGCAGAAGTGAAATCCGTGCGCTGTATACAGCACCTTTGTTCCGTGCCGCCGTGCCTGCCTCGCTGCTAGTCTGGCGAGAACGCCGCCGACCGGTGTATGGCAATGGACAATGTCGTATTCATAAGTGTCGATCACTTTCTTCAACTGCCTATAAACGGCCAGGTTCTGAGGGTCAAAAGGTGACCTGCGAATCGGGATGGAGAATTTCTCATCTACATACGGCAGCTTGGTTTGTCCGTTCGCGGCGACATGAACCTCCCAGCCCCTTTGTTTAAACCATTTAAAATAAGGGAGGTGAAAGGCCTTAAAATGATAATCAACAGTCGCGCAAAACAAGATCTTTTTCGTCATTTTCACTCCCCCTAATGAACACTGGCAGCCGTCATTTTGTCTGATGTATTGATTGCCGCAAACAGCCTCGCTCTCAGGTCGGCCTCCGACAGCTCATGAAAATCCTCGATAAAGCGCATCAACACCGGCCAATCACCGTCCACCGCTTTACCGATGTGAATTTTCGGAAAGATTTGTTCAGCATGGACTTCATTTTTGTTCAGTAATTCTTCATACATTTTTTCGCCCGGACGAATGCCTGTGAATTCGATTGGAACCTGCTCTGTCGTGTAGCCGGACAAATGAATGAGGTTTTTGGCAAGATCTACAATCTTTACGGGCTCTCCCATATCGAGAACAAAAATCTGACGCCCTTTCGCCAGTGCCCCAGCCTGAATCACAAGCCTTGATGCCTCGGGAATCGTCATGAAATAGCGGGTCATTGCCGGATGTGTTACTGTCACCGGGCCGCCTTTTTCAATCTGTTTTTTGAAAATCGGAATGACGCTGCCTCGGCTCCCGAGTACATTGCCGAAGCGAACAGCGACAAATTTGGTTCTGCTGACTTTCCCAAGATTCATAATAATCATCTCTGCGAATCGTTTTGTCGCCCCCATTACGTTGGCTGGGTTCACCGCTTTGTCCGATGAAATCAGCACGAATGTCTCTGTTCCCGACATATCGGCTGCTTCCGCGACATTTTTTGTTCCGATAATATTGTTTTTGACCGCCTCTTCAGGATTATGTTCCATTAAAGGCACATGCTTATGGGCAGCTGCATGATAGACAACATGCGGCTCGTATTTTTTCATCAATGTAAACATTTTATCGCGGTCCTGCACATCAGCGATTTCCGTATGGAACACAATGTGTTTGCCGAATCGTCCGTTCAGCTCTGTATAAATTGAATGAATGCTGTTTTCCCCATGGCCGAGCAGAATAATTTCCTTAGGCTGAAACGCGCTGATCTGCCGGCAGATTTCTGAGCCGATTGATCCGCCCGCTCCCGTGACGAGAACTGTTTTTCCTTTGATGCGATTCGAAATTTCGCTAGTGTCGAGGGTTACCGGCTTTCTGCCGAGCAAGTCCTCAGCTTTTACATCTCTAATTTGTCCGGCAGTTCGTGTGCCAAGCAGCATTTCATCAAAATGAGGCATAATTTTAATGCTTACTCCGGTTCGCACACATTCTTTATATAACACCTGAAGCTCATGGGTGCGGAGTGAAGGAATGGCAATAATAATAAAATTAATTTTGAGCTTTTGCACCGCAGGCATGATACTTTCTTTTCCGCCGATTACGGGCAGCCCCATAATTTCTAATTTATGCTTCGTTTGGTCGTCATCAATAAAAGCGACGGGTATGATATCTGGTTCATCTTTCGAAAGCAGCTGCCTGACCATCAGAGTCCCACCTGAGCCCGCCCCGATAATCAGCGCGCGGGACGAGGCGCAGCGTTTTTTCCTGATGCTTTCGTTTAATACTCTGGATAAAATACGGGTCCCTCCAATAGACAAAAGCTGAAGCACCCAGCACGCGGTTAACAGTCGGAAGAACATCGTGTGATACACAGCATACTGAATGACGCCGGTCACAGCGGCTGAAAGCGTAATGCCCTTAAGCAGGACAATCAGCTCGCCGAGTCCGGTGTATGTCCACACCTGTTTATACTGATTGAACAGGAAAGCACACACATGATAGCTGAGGAGCAAGCTGACAGCGGTAAGCAGTAATGCTCCGGAGTCATAAAATTGATAGGAATCTTTTAAAAATTGATATCCTGCAATAACTGAATTTAAAACGAGGTAAGTATCCAGCGCAATAATCATTGACAGTCTTCTCCGGTAACTCAACCTTTTCCCCCCTAATTCTTTTATCGGTTTAGCTGCGGCGGTTTTCGTCTCTCCAAAAAATCGGCAGCAGCTAAACCGACAATACGTCCTATGTATATATCAGATAAGTGGGCATTTAACCCATCCTCACGCCCCGCCAGCGACGACCAGCATCTAAGGCAGCAACTTCAGCTGCCCACAGCAGAGCCGAGTGCCTCCATTGATACAGGTCAGGAGACATCACCTTTACAAAAACTAGTAGGAATAGTGTTCCGATTTTTTCATTTTCTTTTTGTTTAAAAGAGCGCCTAACAGCTTCGCATTGGATTGTTCCAGTGCATCTTTTGCTTTCAGAACGGTATCGGTTTTTGTTTTTCCGCTTAAAACGACGAGCACGCTGCCGTCTGTTTGATTTGCTAGAATCTGAGCATCTGCAACAGCCAAAAGCGGAGGGGAATCAAAGATGACGAGGCTGAATTGTTCATAGATCTCAGATATTAAATCTCCCATTGCTTTTGAAGACAGCAGTTCTGCCGGGTTTGGCGGGGTCGGCCCGCTTGTCAGTACATATAAGTTATCGATCGGCGTCTTTTGCACCGTCTCACTGAGTGAAGCATTACCGACCAGCACATTTGTCAGCCCGGTTACATTATCAACCTGAAACGTCTGATTGATGGTCGGCTTTCTTAAATCGGCATCCACCAGCAGTACTTTCTTTTCCTGCTGCTGCGCAAAGACAGCCGCAAGATTCGCTGCACTGAACGATTTACCTTCACCAGGCACAGAGGAGGTGACGAGGATAGATCGCAAGCTGGTCTGGACAGATGAGAACTCAATGTTTGTCCGAATGGTGCGATATTGTTCCGCAACAACTGATTTATTGTGTAAAACAGATATTTGAGCCAAACCTCGCCTTGCTTTCTTTTTTCTAAAGATCACTCGCTTCACTCCCCGAAATGTTTTATCCCGCGATTCCGCCCTTTGTGGACATCAGGAACGGAGCCTAAGCATGGCAATCCGGTTCTCTCGCTGAGCTGCCGTGCGCTTTTGCACGTATCATCGAGAAAATGCAGAAAAAATGCCAGTGTAATGCCGCCCATGACAGCAGCGCCAAAAGCCATGACCATATTTCGCAGCCTGGCCGGCTTGATCATCGGGCTTTCAGAAGCCTTCGCCTCTGATAATATATGTACGCCTTGTACATTCATTCTTTCATCTACTTCTTTTTCAAACTTGTTCACTAACGTGTTCGCAATCTCAGCCGCTTTCGCCGGATCGTGATCCTGGACGGCAACGTTGATAATTTCTGATTCATTTTCACTGCTGGTGATTACTTTTCCTTTCAGCGAGGAAGCCGATTCAGATAGGTGCAATTCCGCCTTAACTTCTTCCATCAAGGCAGTGCTTTTCATAATCGATTGGAACGTGCTGCTATACTGAAGATTTCGCTGGATGTCACTGAGATTCGAGTTTTCTTCACCGTCTGATTCATGAACCAGCACCTGTGTCGACGCCTGGTAGGTCGGTGAAATGACCTTAAATTGTACAAAACCCATCATAAGGGTGACGCCGATTGTGATGAGCAGAATCAGCACGAATCTGTGTCTGACAATCGCATATAATTCTTTGAAACTCATATTCTCATTCATGTATTCATAGCCTTCAGCCTTCCCGCGGCTGGCTTCCCGCGCCCCTTTCTGTTAATGATTGGATTATAAAAGAAAACGTTATTATTTAAAAATTGCAAAATAAGCCAATAAGTTCTCTTTAGAGAACAAAATCATGATTTTCCTCTAATTTACTGCACTTCCCTTATTATTTTAAATTTTATAAAGAACGAAAAATTCCTTATAATGAACGAAATAACGACAGGAATAGAGGAGAATTTCATATTATGATTGGAAGAATTATCCGTTTGTACCGTAAAAGAAAAGGCTATTCTATTAATCAGCTGGCTGTTGAGTCAGGTGTATCCAAATCCTATTTAAGCAAGATTGAAAGAGGCGTTCACACGAATCCGTCCGTTCAATTTTTAAAAAAGGTTTCTGCCACACTGGAAGTTGAATTAACAGAATTATTTGACGCAGAAACAATGATGTATGAAAAAATCAGCGGCGGTGAAGAAGAATGGCGCGTACATTTAGTGCAAGCCGTACAAGCCGGGATGGAAAAGGAAGAATTGTTCACTTTTACGAACAGACTCAAGAAAGAACAGCCTGAAACTGCCTCTTACCGCAACCGCAAACTGACGGAATCCAATATAGAAGAATGGAAAGCGCTGATGGCTGAGGCAAGAGAAATCGGCTTGTCTGTCCATGAAGTCAAATCCTTTTTAAAAACAATGGGAAGATGATGATCGATTAAAGGGCTAACGTTCGCATCTATAGGGGAAATCTGTTTATAATGGGGGAAAAAGGGAGAGAACACAATGACTCATCAAATAGTAACGACTCAATACGGCAAAGTAAAAGGCACCACGGAAAACGGTGTACATAAGTGGAAAGGCATCCCCTATGCCAAGCCGCCTGTCGGACAATGGCGTTTTAAAGCACCTGAGCCGCCTGAAGTGTGGGAAGATGTGCTTGATGCCACAGCGTACGGCCCTATTTGCCCGCAGCCGTCTGATTTGCTGTCACTGTCGTATACAGAGCTGCCCCGCCAGTCCGAGGATTGCTTGTATGTCAATGTATTTGCGCCTGACACTCCAAGTCAAAATCTTCCTGTCATGGTGTGGATTCACGGAGGCGCTTTTTATCTAGGAGCGGGCAGTGAGCCATTGTATGACGGATCAAAACTTGCGGCACAGGGAGAAGTCATTGTCGTTACATTGAACTATCGGCTGGGGCCGTTTGGCTTTTTGCACTTGTCTTCGTTTGATGAGGCGTATTCCGATAACCTTGGGCTTTTAGACCAAGCCGCCGCGCTGAAATGGGTGCGGGAGAATATTTCAGCGTTTGGCGGTGATCCCGATAACGTAACAGTATTTGGAGAATCCGCCGGCGGCATGAGCATTGCCGCGCTGCTTGCTATGCCTGCGGCAAAAGGCCTGTTCCAGAAAGCAATCATGGAAAGCGGCGCTTCTCGAACGATGACGAAAGAACAAGCGGCGAGCACCTCGGCAGCCTTTTTACAGGTCCTTGGGATTAACGAGGGCCAACTGGATAAATTGCATACGGTTTCTGCGGAAGATTTGCTAAAAGCGGCTGATCAGCTTCGGATTGCAGAAAAAGAAAATATCTTTCAGCTGTTCTTCCAGCCCGCCCTTGATCCGAAAACGCTGCCTGAAGAACCAGAAAAAGCGATCGCAGAAGGGGCTGCTTCCGGTATTCCGCTATTAATTGGAACAACCCGTGATGAAGGATATTTATTTTTCACCCCGGATTCAGACGTTCATTCTCAGGAAACGCTTGATGCAGCGCTCGAGTATTTACTAGGGAAGCCGCTGGCAGAGAAAGTTGCCGATTTGTATCCGCGTTCTCTGGAAAGCCAAATTCATATGATGACTGATTTATTATTTTGGCGCCCTGCCGTCGCCTATGCATCCGCACAGTCTCATTACGCCCCTGTCTGGATGTACAGGTTCGATTGGCACCCGAAGAAGCCGCCGTACAATAAAGCGTTTCACGCATTAGAGCTTCCTTTTGTCTTTGGAAATCTGGACGGATTGGAACGAATGGCAAAAGCGGAGATTACGGATGAGGTGAAACAGCTTTCTCACACGATACAATCAGCGTGGATCACGTTCGCTAAAACAGGAAACCCAAGCACCGAAGCTGTGAATTGGCCTGCGTATCATGAAGAAACGAGAGAGACGCTGATTTTAGACTCAGAGATTACGATCGAAAACGATCCCGAATCTGAAAAAAGGCAGAAGCTATTCCCTTCAAAAGGAGAATAAATATGGGGAAAACAGGATACATTGGTGCTGCCATTGTTGTGGCAGCTTGTATCATTATTTTGTCGGCCGTGGTATGTTTACGGGACACAGTCTATTACCAGCCTATGTTCTGGACTGGCATCATACTGTTTTTCGCGGGAATTGTGATGGTTCCCGCATACTCAGCAAAAAGAAAACCCGGAAAAGAGAAGTAATTCTCTTTTCCGGGTTTTTATGTTTATTATAATCTTCCCGCGCGAATATCGTCTGTCATTCCCTCATAAGGAGCCTTCGAAATCACTTCTTCGTTGTCGACTCCTTCATTTTTCAGAAATGTAATTTCCGCAAATTCAGGTACAACGTATTTTGGATACGTTTCATATTTTTCGCGGGATTCTTTCATCAAATCAATGTGGTCATTTTGGTAGCAAACCGTAATTTCAGGATGTTCATGCACCCATTTCGGGAAGAAAATAATGCCATGCATGCGTTTTTCATTTGGCATAAAGTTTAATGAAACATCCGTGCCAGTCGGCTCTGTCCAAGACACTTTATATACGCCTTCTGTCAGTTTGACAATATTCACTTCCTGATCCCGAACCCAGCGTCCGGCAACCATTCCGCTATGAATTCTATAATCAATTGTATGGTCGTTTTTAATATAAATCTCGTATTCCCATCCGTTTTCATACGTATAAATCATGTGGCTTCCGATAAAGTTTTCCATCTTACACACTCTCCTTAGTCTTTTACTGTACTTCATAAATGTCTAGTAGAACGTAATCAGGGGTTCTTTCTGCGGAACCGATAAACAAGCGGTCATGGAGCCATTGATAGACTTCACTGCCTGTTTCAAACGTCGGTACCGTACGAAAATAAACATGCTCCGGATCAATAATTTCCCCGGCTGCCGCTTGTTTTCGAAACGGCTCGCTGACTTGCCGTATTCCATTGTTTTCAATGTAAATCAGTTCATGATCTGCTGTTTCAATCACATACCTGGCAGATAAATCTGTTCTGCCGTTAGCGCGAATCATTTGTGAATCGGCACCGCCCGGCAAAATACGTCCCCTTACTTCCCCGGTTATTGTTCCCGAACGAATCGGAATGAATCGTCTCAGTCCCAGGCTTGTCTCACCAATCGTGATAGGCGGATCAACCTTGATTTCTAAAGAGGCGAATGGTTTTAAAACCGGCTTCTTCACGAGAACCACCTCACCTTCAGAAAAAAATCATGTAACTATTTACATGTTTACTTTAACACTATTGCAGTTAACTGTCAAACAATAGGAACATAAAAAAACAAGGACTGTTTGAAGACAGTCCTTGTCTGAAGCTAGCTTTGATAAGCAAGATATGTGCTGACAGTGCTTTTGGCAAGACAGGCAGAGGAATCTATAATCGGAATCTCACTTTGAATATGATCTAACACCGCATTTAAATCTGTGCAGGCTGAAATGATGATGTCTGCATGCTGACTGATTTCTTCATATAGCGTCTGCCACAATGCTTGTGTATGCTGCATATGATTTGGCTGTTTGATTGCGGCGATAAGCTGGTTCACAGCCTGCTGCCAATGGTCCTTGTGAATAACTTCTTGTCCATTTCCCTTCAGAACTTTTTGGTAGATGGCGGATTGGATGGTTGGCTCTGTTCCTAAAACCACCGCTTTTTTTGCGAGATGCGGAATCTCTTTTATCGTTTCCTCAACAATATGCAACATAGGAACCGACAATGCCTGCTGAATCTCTTCATAGTAGACATGCGCCGTATTACAAGGCAGCGCAATGAAATCCACGCCTGTTTTCTCGAGCTTTACCGCTCCGTCGATAATCGCTTTTTTCATCTCGTCATGGTCAATTGGACGATCTGCATAGAAGGGCGTCGGGCATGAATAGATCATCATGTGCGGGTAGTCAATATCGTTTGAAGCCCCATACAGCTTCTGACAGTAATCAATCACCTTATCAATAAACGGCGAGGTCGATTTCGGCCCCATTCCGGCTAATATTCCGATCATCAAATTCATTCCTTTCTACTTCGTACGGACCGCTTCTTCCTCTGAGCCATCCTCATAGAGGATAAAGCTTTTCGCAACATCCACACCTAATGTAAACTCGACTTCAACAGACAATGCTCGCAGAAAGAAACGGGTTTCCGAAGAAGGAAATAACTCCAGTCTCAGCTGTCCGGCGATCTCCAAATAAAGCCGTTCATTCTCGGCAGTCACCTGTGCAGCCGTCCCATCCTGCAACAGGTAGCTGCCAACATAGCGGCTGTATATCGCCGTATCAATTGCTTTTTTCTTTTTATCAGCAGGACGTTCCGGGACCTCATATGGCTGGCCAAATAGAATATGTTCCGCCGCCTTCAGAATCGCTTGTTCATATTCAGTATCCTCTTCCTTATTACTCAAATAGATCAGTGTTTTACGATGATCGATATATCGGATCATCAACGTCGAATAGCCGGGCCATCCTCCGCTGTGGCTGACAATCCGCCCTTTTTCAGGACTATTTTGCAGTACCCAGCCAAAGCCATAATCAATTGTTTCTCCATTGTTGAGGCGCACTGGAGAAAACGCGGATTCTTTAGAAGCCTTGCTGATGAAATCGTCCTCATATAAAGCCTGATCAAACCGAAACAAATCGCATGTGACAGAGTTCACCGTTCCATCTCCCTGTATGCCATCGAGATACACAACATAGTTCGTTTCCTCCAGCTCATCAGGGAGGACGTAAGTTTCGGAATGTACATCATACACATATCCATATGCATAATGATCTATTCGCTCAGGCGAAAGCCTCCTGTTATACACTCTTGTTTCATTCATGCCGATCGGTGAAAAAATACTTGTTTTCATAAAATCCGCATAGCTCATGCCAGATGCTTTTTCAATGATAACCGCCAGTAGCACATACCCCGTATTGCTGTACATCCAGCCTTCATTCGGCTCAAAATAACCAGATAGCCCCTCATTCATCAGCATATCGACAATATCCTGATTCACCGCAATCTTGTGGGAATCCCAATTGGCAAAAAACCACCCCATATAATCAGGAAGCCCTGACGTATGGTTCAATAAATGCCGAATCGTTACACCCTGGTACGGAAAACCGGGCAACCAGCGATCCACTTTATCTTCATAGCCAAGAATCCCTTTCTCCTCCAGCAAGATGATTCCCAATGCTGTAAAAGGCTTTGACAAAGACGCTAACTCAAACAAAGAGTTGGTTTTCAACGGGCGTTTTTCCGTCATTTCCGCATAGCCAAAAGAGTGGTGATATAAAATATCGCCACCCTCCGCAGCCAGAACCGTCCCGTTAAACTGATGTTTTTCGCCTAATGTCTCAAATAACGCCTGAAGATGCTTTCTTTTATTCTGCTTCATTCCTCCACCTCCCATTACTCTGTACGTTACTAAGCTACTAACGTTTCAAATATTTTGAAAACAATAAAAAAAGCTGATTAATCCTCAAATAGGAAAAATCAACTTTAATATAGCGGTATTAGATCTGCATGAATCAAAAAATCCTCTTTTATGAAGTCGGAGAAGGAACTCTAGCGGCTGCAAAATGGGTTCTCGTAGTCGCTTGAATGACTCCTGCGGCAGTACTCCTCATTGCAACTGTCACCGTATCTCCGGCGTTTAACTGAAGAATTTCCGTAATGGCTACGACAGCGGGGAGATTCCCTGCTTGAAATTGGTTATTTCCGCCGCCTACCACATCTTGATTCACGAGAAATACGACTTCTAAGTTGAAGCCAACATTCGCATTCGCTTGAAATTCAACTGATGCATTAAGAGAATACACGCCTGCTGTTCTCGGTGAAAATGTAGATGTGCCGGGATTATATTCATTCGCCAAATCAAATTGGACATTTTGAAAAAGAACTCCACTGGCTGCATTTGCAGCAACTGACAGATTCATATTGCTGGTGGCTCTGAAAGCAGAAATAGGCTGGTTCGTCATTGGTGCGAAGGACTGGTTTTGTTGAGCTGATGGGGTATTTCCATTTGTGACACTTGGTGATAAAAGGGGTTCTGGTCGATCGTTCCTCTTAATCCATTTAGTTGGCCGTGGCGGCATAACTTTTTCCTCCTTATAAGCCTTACGCTCTATCATTTGTTTGCTAGTTAATACATTATTATATTGATCGTTACAGACATTGAAACGGTATCTGCCCGACTGTATTCAAAAATAAAAATAACAGCAGCATGTTCCCAAAACAGATTACTGTTTTTGATCCAAGAAGCATGCTTCACCAAGGCATCAGATAATCTTATATGAAAGACCTCAGTTAGAGATCCTTTTTAATCGATCAATAGAAAAATGAGATATTGTCATATTTTCTGAATTATGATTAAAAAGGCAACTTTATGCCCATGCAACAGAAACTATAAAAAATACAGAGAATGAAAAGAAACAGATAGATTTTTTAGTTCTTTAGGCCCATAGTCCGCAAATCCTTTTATGATTTTCTATCAAACAAAAGAGGAAAATAGACCAGTTGCAATCCAAACGAGAGTCTAATAGAATGAGGTCGAAAAGTAAATCGAGCGGGTTTGTTACTGATAAAGCAGGCAAGACCTAAAATGTGTAAAGGGCAAAGTGTATACTTTGGCATCGCCCCTTACATATTTTAGGTCTTTTTTTATTGTGCGTAACTAACTTGCCATCTTCAAACAGGAGGGCTGGAAGAAGCAGACCGCTAACACAGTACATAAAAAAGGAGACATGAACGATGAACATCAAAAAATTTGCAAAACAAGCAACAGTATTAACCTTTACTACCGCACTGCTGGCAGGAGGCGCAACTCAAGCGTTTGCGAAAGAAACGAACCAAAAGCCATATAAGGAAACATACGGCATTTCCCATATTACACGCCATGATATGCTGCAAATCCCTGAACAGCAAAAAAATGAAAAATATCAAGTGCCTGAATTCGATTCGTCCACAATTAAAAATATCTCTTCTGCAAAAGGCCTGGACGTTTGGGACAGCTGGCCATTACAAAACGCTGACGGCACTGTCGCAAATTATCACGGCTACCACATCGTCTTTGCATTAGCCGGAGATCCTAAAAATGCGGATGACACATCGATTTACATGTTCTATCAAAAAGTCGGCGAGACTTCTATTGACAGCTGGAAAAACGCTGGCCGCGTCTTTAAAGACAGCGACAAATTCGATGCAAATGATTCTATCCTAAAAGACCAAACGCAAGAATGGTCAGGTTCAGCCACATTTACATCTGACGGAAAAATCCGTTTATTCTACACTGATTTCTCCGGTAAACATTACGGCAAACAAACACTGACAACTGCACAGGTAAACGTATCAGCATCAGACAGCTCTTTGAACATCAACGGTGTAGAGGATTATAAATCAATCTTTGACGGCGACGGCAAAACGTATCAAAATATACAGCAGTTCATCGATGAAGGCAACTACAGCTCAGGCGATAACCATACGCTGAGAGATCCTCACTACGTAGAAGATAAAGGCCACAAATACTTAGTATTTGAAGCAAACACTGGAACTGAAAATGGCTACCAAGGCGAAGAATCTTTATTTAACAAAGCATACTATGGCAAAAGCACATCGTTCTTCCGTCAAGAAAGTCAAAAACTTCTGCAAAGCGATAAAAAACGCACGGCTGAGTTAGCAAATGGCGCCCTCGGCATGATTGAGCTAAACGATGACTACACACTGAAAAAAGTGATGAAACCGCTGATTGCATCTAACACAGTAACAGATGAAATTGAACGCGCGAACGTCTTTAAAATGAACGGCAAATGGTACCTGTTCACTGACTCCCGCGGATCAAAAATGACGATTGACGGCATTACGTCTAACGATATTTACATGCTTGGTTATGTTTCTAATTCTTTAACTGGCCCATACAAGCCGCTGAACAAAACTGGCCTTGTGTTAAAAATGGATCTTGATCCTAACGATGTAACCTTTACTTACTCACACTTTGCTGTACCTCAAGCTAAAGGAAACAATGTCGTGATTACAAGCTATATGACGAACAGAGGATTCTACGCAGACAAACAATCAACGTTTGCACCAAGCTTCCTGCTGAACATCAAAGGCAAGAAAACATCTGTTGTCAAAGACAGCATCCTTGAACAAGGACAATTAACAGTTAACAAATAAAAACGCAAAAGAAAATGCCGATATCCTATTGGCATTTTCTTTTATTTCTTATCAACATAAAGGTGAATCCCATATGAACTATATAAAAGCAGGCAAATGGCTAACCGTATTCCTAACCTTTTTAGGAATATTGCTGTTTATCGACTTATTTCCAAAAGAAGAACATGACCAAAAAACAAAATCAAAACAGAAGCCGGACTACCGGGCGGCATATCATTTTACCACGCCGGATAAATGGAAAAATGACCCTCAAAAACCGATCTATTTTGATGGCAAGTATCATTATTTCTATCTATATAACCGGGATTACCCAAAAGGTAACGGCACAGAATGGCGCCATGCCGTCTCAGAGGATTTGGTGCACTGGACCGATGAAGGCGTGGCGATTCCGAAATATACAAACCCGGACGGTGACATTTGGACCGGTTCCGTCGTGGTTGATAAAGAGAACACAGCCGGCTTCGGGAAAAATGCGCTTGTCGCGATTGTGACACAGCCCTCAGCCAAAGACAAAAAACAGGAACAATATTTGTGGTACAGCACAGATAAGGGAAAATCATTCAAATTCTACAGTGGCAACCCCGTTATGCCTAATCCAGGCACAGACGATTTCAGAGATCCGAAAGTCATATGGGATGACCAGGATAACAAATGGGTCATGGTCATGGCTGAAGGATCAAAAATCGGCTTTTATGAATCCGATAATCTTAAGGACTGGCATTACACAAGCGGATTCTTCCCAGAACAAGCGGGAATGGTGGAATGTCCCGACCTCTACATGATGCGGGCAAGCGACGGAACGAATAAGTGGGTTCTCGGTGCCAGCGCGAATGGCAAACCGTGGGGCAAACCAAATACGTACGCCTACTGGACCGGAAGCTTCGACGGAAAAGAATTCAAAGCGGATCAGACTGAAGCCCAATGGCTTGACTATGGCTTCGACTGGTATGGCGGTGTGACGTTCGAAGACAGCAAAAACACAGATCCATTAGAAAAGCGGTATGCGCTTGCCTGGATGAACAATTGGGATTATGCCAACAACACCCCGACAATGAAGAACGGCTTTAACGGCACAGATTCTGTCATACGCGAACTCCGGCTGAAGGAGCAGGATGGAACATACAGCCTCGTCTCACAGCCGGTTGAAGCTTTGGAGCAGCTGACTGTTTCAACTGACGAAATAGAGGATCAGGATGTGAACGGATCAAAAACATTGTCGATAACAGGTGATACGTACCAGCTTGATACGGATCTTTCTTGGTCAGAGCTAAAGAATGCAGGCGTCAGGCTCAGAGAATCAGAAGACCAAAAACGCCATATTGATGTCGGTATTTTCGCTGAAGGCGGCTATGCTTATGTCAATAGAGCAGGCACAAATCAGCCTGACAAAAGCAATACCTATGTCGAAAGCAAAGCTCTTTATGATGTAAGCAAACGTAAGGTGCATTTGAAAATACTTGTCGATAAAACAACGATAGAAGTATTTGTTGGCGACGGGAAAACCGTTTTTTCAAATGAAGTCTTCCCAAAGCCTGAAGATAAAGGAATTACCCTTTATTCTGACGGCGGCACAGCCTCCTTCAAAAATATAACAGTGAAACACTTTGATTCGGTTCATGAATAAAAACAGGGGCAGCGCAGGCTTCCCTGTTTTTTTATTAGGAGCGGTATTCTCTGTTACATATTGGGCATTGTAAGAAATATAAGGCTGGTTTCAAAGGAGGAAGCGAATGTCTAAACAAGGAAATTTTCAAAAATCAATGTCGCTGTTTGATCTGATTTTGATTGGGATGGGAGCCATCTTTGGATCAGCGTGGCTGTTCGCTGTCAGTAATGTCGCTTCAAAAGCAGGGCCCTCCGGCGCTTTTTCCTGGATCCTCGGAGGAGCCATTATTTTGTTAATCGGGCTCGTATATGCAGAGCTCGGAGCCGCTCTGCCCCGTACCGGAGGCATCATTCGATACCCCGTTTATTCACATGGCCACCTTGTCGGCTACTTAATTTCGTTTGTCACGATTGTCGCTTATACAAGCTTGATTTCAATTGAAGTGACAGCTGTGCGCCAGTATGTGGCCTATTGGTTTCCCGGCCTGACCATTAAAGGGTCTGATTCGCCAACCATTTCCGGCTGGATCTTGCAGTTTGCCCTATTATGCTTGTTTTTCCTGCTGAATTATTGGAGCGTCAAAACCTTCGCTAAGGCGAATTTCATCATATCGATTTTTAAATATATTGTGCCGATTACCATCATTATTGTGCTGATCTTTCATTTTCAGCCGGAGAATTTATCCGTTCAAGGATTTGCACCGTTTGGATTTACAGGTATTCAGGCTGCCATCTCGACAGGCGGCGTCATGTTTGCGTATCTCGGCCTGCATCCGATTGTATCTGTAGCAGGTGAAGTCCAAAATCCAAAACGCAATATCCCGATCGCTTTAATCATTTGCATTATCGTTTCAACCATCATTTATACTGTTTTGCAGGTCACCTTTATTGGTGCAATCCCGACAGAAACACTGAAACATGGCTGGCCGGCAATTGGCCGGGAGTTCTCATTGCCGTTTAAGGATATTGCGGTCATGCTCGGGTTAGGCTGGCTTGCAACGCTTGTCATTTTAGACGCCATTCTGTCTCCCGGAGGAAACGGGAATATCTTTATGAATACGACATCCCGCCTTGTTTACGCCTGGGCGCGTAACGGCACATTATTTGGCATATTCTCAAAGGTCAATAAAGATACGGGGACACCCCGCGCTTCGCTTTGGCTTTCGTTTGCCCTGTCCATTTTCTGGACACTTCCCTTTCCTTCGTGGAACGCGCTCGTCAATGTCTGTTCAGTCGCGCTCATTCTTTCATATGCGATTGCACCCATTTCTTCAGCTGCGCTGAGGGTCAACGCGAAGGACTTAAACAGGCCGTTTTATTTAAAGGGAATGAGCATTATCGGGCCGCTTTCCTTTATATTTACAGCGTTTATCGTGTACTGGTCAGGATGGAAAACAGTCTCCTGGCTGCTCGGTTCACAACTCGTGATGTTTTTGATCTATCTCTGTTTCAGCAAATATACGCCTAAAGAAGATGTCAGCCTCGCTCAGCAGCTGAAATCAGCCTGGTGGCTTATCGGGTTTTATATTATGATGCTGATCTTTTCCTACATCGGTTCTTTCGGACATGGTTTAGGGATTATCAGCAATCCCGTCGACCTCATTTTAGTCGCGATCGGCTCACTTGCGATTTATTACTGGGCAAAGTATACCGGGCTCCCAAAAGCCGCCATTGATTACGATAAATAAAGAAGCAAGAGGTTTTCTTGCTTCTTTATTCTTTACAAACATACATACACGCGATAAAATGAATGAGAGTCAGTCATTATCGGAGGTGTTCCTCATGCCAAAACAATCATCGGGCAAATATGAAAAAATTCTGCAGGCTGCCATAGAAGTCATTTCTGAAAAAGGCCTCGACAAAGCTTCTATTTCTGATATTGTCAAAAAGGCCGGCACTGCCCAAGGAACATTCTATTTGTATTTCTCATCTAAAAATGCCCTCATACCGGCCATTGCAGAAAATCTTCTCACCCATACACTTGATCAAATCAAAGGCAGGCTGCATGGGGACGAGGATTTTTGGACCGTTTTAGATATATTAATTGATGAGACTTTTCTCATTACTGAACGCCATAAGGATATTATTGTCCTCTGTTATTCCGGGCTTGCGATCGACCACTCCATGGAAAAATGGGAGACGATCTATCAGCCTTATTATTCCTGGCTTGAAAAAATCATCAACAAGGCCATTGCAAACCTTGAGGTAACGGAAGGAATCAATTCAAAATGGACGGCCAGAACAATTATCAACTTGGTCGAGAACACTGCGGAACGATTCTATATCGGATTTGAACAAGATGAAAATGTTGAAGTGTATAAAAAGGAAATTTTTACTTTCTTAAAACGGAGCTTAGGCACTGCTTAAAAAATGACTGGGTAACACCGCTCATTTTTTAATGCCCTAAAAATGACTGACGTTCATTCATAAAATAGAGAGGTGTTTCATTTGAATTGGGTTCTTGTTTTTATTGCAGGGCTTTTAGAAGTTGTTTGGGCCTCTTCCCTCAAACATGCCGATTCGCTTTTGGATTGGATCATCATTTTTATCTTAATCGCGGTCAGCTTTATCCTGTTGATCCGCTCTTATCAAAAAATCCCGATGGCCGCCGCGTACACTGTGTTTGTCGGAATCGGAACCGTCGGAACATATCTGACTGGAATTGTTCTGGGCGAATCCTTCTCAGCAGCCCAGATGTTCTTTTTAGCTTTATTGCTGGCTGGCATTTTAGGAATGAAATTATTTACGAAAGAAAGCAAATCTCAGCCGGGAGGTGAACAATAATGGCATGGTTTTTATTAGTGATTGCCGGCATAGAAGAAATTATAGCTGCCATTGCCATGAAATATATAGACGGAACAAGAAAAAAATGGCCGATCATTGTGATGACTGTTGGATTCGGCTTATCCTTTTACTGCCTGTCCCAAGCGATGATCGTCCTGCCTGCCGGAGTCGCATATGCCGTCTGGACTGGCATTGGAAGCATTGGTGTTTCGGCGGTCGGGCTCATTTGGTTTAAGGAGCGGTTTCAGCTATCACAGGTGATTTCACTTTGCCTTATCCTAGCCGGCGTCATCGGCCTGCGTCTTACGTCATCTTCATAAAATCAAGGCATATACAGCTGTATATGCCTTTGCCATTAAGCTTCGTGATGTTTTTGAAGATGAAGCGGCGGCGGGATGAGCCAGCCTTTGTTTTTTAGCAGCCTTAAGTATTTTGCGCCGGTTGCCGCTTTCGACATATGAAATTGCCCAAACATCATGGCAATATCCTCACGAATCGATTGCCCCATCATTTTGCTGCATGTCACAAGACCTGCAGCATTTTGTGCTGCCGCGGAGGCCGCCACATCCGGATCGAGAAACCGTGCGCCAGGCGGAATATCGTTAATATCTGCTGTCGGCGGTTCAGGAGAAGCCGGCGGCAGCGCCACCCCGTTTTCTTTCAGGATCGTGCTGACCTGCTTGATTTCATCTTGGCATTTCTCAATAGACTCACGAAGCAGCTTCTTCAGGTCGTCATCACCGACATGATTCAATAGCATTTGGTAATTGCCGACCATTTTATTGCCCGCCATCACATAACTCCATAAGCCGAATACCTCACCATAATGCATCGGTTCATCCTGCGGATTTCCGCTTAAAATACCCATGTTCATCCTCCTCGCAAATTCAATATCGCACACATTCCATAACGTGCCCGAGAGAAGGAAAATTTATGTTTCAGCGTGAGAGATTTATGAAACAAAACAAAAAAGACAAGAGCGGCAAATCGCCAAACCCTTGTCTTTCCTGTTGTTCTATTGGACGCGCTCGGAGGGATTCGAACCCCCGACAGACGTGGTACCGGAAACCACCGCTCTATCCAACTGAGCTACGAGCGCAGAATGACTGCGTTATGAGAACGTCAGCACAACTAATTATACGATAATTCCATTCAAATAACAACCCTCTATTTGTGAGAGGCCGTTTTTTAAATAGACAAAGCATCTTAATTGGCAATCTGACATACGATGGTTTGAACCCCTGTATTTTTGGGGAAAATGGGAAAAAGAGACGACTTTGCATATTAGGCCAGCTTTTTGTTTGACCTTTATTGACCAAAAATGTATCATGTAACTACATACTTACCTAAAAGGTGAAGGAGGAGCATTATGAATTTAATACCTACAGTCATTGAACAAACGAACCGCGGAGAAAGAGCGTATGACATTTATTCTCGTCTATTAAAGGATCGTATCATCATGCTTGGATCTGCGATTGATGACAACGTTGCGAACTCCATCGTGTCACAGCTTTTATTCTTAGCAGCAGAAGACCCTGAAAAAGAAATTTCTCTTTACATCAACAGCCCGGGCGGCTCTATTACAGCCGGTATGGCGATCTATGATACCATGCAGTTTATTAAGCCGAAGGTATCTACAATTTGTATCGGTATGGCTGCGTCAATGGGCGCGTTCCTGCTTGCAGCCGGCGAAAAAGGCAAACGCTATGCGCTTCCAAACAGTGAAGTCATGATTCACCAGCCTCTTGGCGGTGCGCAAGGTCAAGCGACAGAAATTGAAATTGCTGCGAAACGCATTCTCTTGCTTCGCGACAAATTAAACAAAGTCCTAGCTGAACGTACTGGCCAGCCGCTTGAAGTGATCGAACGTGACACAGACCGTGATAACTTCAAGTCTGCTGAAGAAGCGCTTGAATACGGCCTGATTGACAAAATTTTGACTCACACAGAAGACAAAAAGTAATAACACAACCTGCAAGAGCTGCGTCTCTTGCAGGTTTTTTTCATTTAAACACTTTTGATTCTAAACTGCTCCCATTCCTCGTGTAACAGCTCAAGTGTTAGATCATTCGTCTGCCTCACAACCAGATCAGCACCAAGCATCGGCTGTCCTTGACCGACACCAACCGCAAACATCCCTGCAGATTTGATTGCAGAAATGCCTGCTTCTGCGTCTTCTATTGCCGCGCAATCAGCAGGGGAAACATCGAGCATCGCTGCAGCTGTTAAAAAGATGTCAGGATCAGGCTTCCCCTTCGCAAGAGTCGTCGGATCAACAATGGCATCAAAATCATCGATAATTGCCAAACGTCTTAAAATCTTAGGAGCATTGCGACTTGAAGATGCTAACCCGATTTTTATATTTTCGTTTTTCAATTGACATAGGAGCCTGCCAATCCCCGGTAAAAGATCTTCCGGCGTCAATTTGCTGATCAACGTTTGATAATCGTGATTTTTCCGATGCATTAGTTCTTGTTTCTCCGCATTTGTATACTTTGTTTCCGCACCGCCAGAGATCAATATGCTTTCAAGTGACTCTTCTCTGCTGATTCCTTTTAGCCTTTCATTCATGTCTCTGTCAAAGGGGATATTGATTTGTTCTGCGATGTGCTTCCAAGCGAGAAAATGATATTCAGCAGTATCTGTTATCACTCCGTCTAAATCAAAAATGACCGCTTTCATATACTAATGCCCATCACAGCTTCATAAGGTTTGAGGCTAATACTCTTTAAGTCAGCCCGCTCCTGCGGATAGTTTGAAATCAGCACTTTCCAACGCTCATGAATCAGTTCTGGAGGCGCTTCGAACAGAGCCTTTTCTTCCGATAAATTCACAACGACAAGAAGCTTTTCCCCTTGATATTCTCGAAGGTAAGAAAAGACCTGCGGATCATTCTCCTGCAACAGCTGATAATCGCCATATATCATAATCTTATATTGCTTTCGTAATTGAATGAGCTTCTGATAGTAAAAGAAAATCGAATCTTGATCTTTCAAGGACTCTTTCACATTGATATCTTGATAGCGGGAATTTACCGGTATCCACGGGTCTCCGGTTGTGAATCCCGCATGTTTTCCGGCATCCCACTGCATAGGTGTTCTCGCATGATCCCTTCCTTTTATCATCACGGCTTTGACAAACTCTTTTTCTGACATCGTTTTGTTTTCGACGACTAGTTCACGATATGCATTCTTTATTTCAAGATCATCATACATCTCCAGCGGCATATCGCTGTTGACCATGCCGATTTCTTCTCCCTGGTAAATAAACGGCGTTCCTTTCATGCCGTGCAAAACCGTTGCAAATGCCTTCGCACATTCCTTACGCAGTTTCCTGTCATTGCCCCAGCGGGAAATAACCCTCGGCTGATCATGGTTCTCAAAATAAAGGGTATTCCAGCCGACATTCATTAACCCGGTCTGCCACCTTGTCATCGTCTTTTTTAAAGCAATCAAATCAAACGGCTTGATCTGCCATTTCCCATTTGGCGAGTTTTGTTCTGTATCAATATCCATATGTTCAAATGTAAAGATCATATTCAGCTCTTGCCTGCTTGCATCTGTGTACTTTTTCGCCTCTTCAATATCAGAGCCGTTTGCCTCTCCGACTGTCATGCAGTCGTAATGAGAAAGCACTTCCCTGTTCATCTCTTGAATAAACTCATGAAGACGTGGGCCGTTAGAGTGATAACGGCCGACAATATAGCTGCGGCTGTGATCCGTTTCGTAGTCCGGAAAATCGGTGTATTTAGAAATAGAGCCAATCACATCCATCCGCCAGCCGTCAACGCCTCTATCCATCCAGAATCTCATTACATCATAAACTTCCCGGCGAACGGCTTCGTTTTCCCAATTTAAATCAGGCTGTTTTTTCGAAAAGTAGTGCAAATAATACTGCCCTGTTCCTTCATCGTATGTCCACGCTGAACCTGAAAAGATCGATCCCCAATTATTCGGCTCTGAGCCGTCCGGTTTAGGATCTTTCCAAAAATAATAATTCCGGTAAGGATTGTCCTTCGACTTGCGGCTTTCAGCAAACCAAGCATGCTCATCTGATGTGTGGTTCACGACCAAATCCATGACGATTTTCATTCCGCGTTTATGGACTTCATCAATCAGCTGAAACATATCTTCATTTGTCCCAAACTTTTCATACATGTTTTTGTAATCACTGATATCATATCCGTTGTCATCCTGCGGGGAATCAAATACCGGGGAGAGCCAGATGACATCCGCCCCGAGATTTTTGATGTAATCCAGCTTTTGAATCACACCTTGCAAATCCCCGAATCCATCTCCATTGGCATCATAAAAACTGCGCGGGTAAATTTGATAAACGACAGCTTCTTTCCACCATTCACTCATTAGGCGTTCTCCTTTCACATCGTCCCTGTAGGACAACTGGTTCCTCATAAACGTTCATGTGCAGCGGCTCGCCTTTTACAAGCTCAAAAATAACGCGCTTTTCGTCAACCGTCACATTGATTAATCGATTTCGATAATTGATGTTGAATGAATATTCGTCCCATTCTTTCGGCAAAAACGGAGCAAATGACAGCGTCTCATTCGCGGTGCGCATGCCTGCAAAGCCATGAACGATTGCCAGCCAGCTACCCGTCATTGAAGTAATATGCAAGCCTTCTTCCGTATCATGATTGTAATTATCAAGATCAAGCCTTGCTGTGCGCTTATATAATTCGAGCGCTTTCTTTTCCAGCTTGAGTTCGGCTGCGAGAATCGCATGGACAGAGGGCGATAGGCTTGATTCATGAACAGTCATCGGCTCATAAAATTCAAAGTTTCGCCGTTTTTCTTCCATTGTAAAACGGTCATTAAAAAGATAAATGCCTTGGAGAACATCTGCCTGCTTAATAAAATTGGAGCGGAGAATCTTGTCCCATGACCATTTCTGATAAAGAGGCCGCTCCGCTGGATCTAATTCATCAACTGCTTGCAGATCTTTGTCCAAGAACGTGTCATGCTGAACGAAAATTTGCAGTTCTTCATTATACGGATAGTACATGTGCTGGATGATTTCTCTCCAGACTTTCAATTCTTCTTCCTGTACATCCAGAAGGCGGCGTTTCTCCGCTGAGATACTTTCGAGACTTTGTAGAGTATACTCCAACGTCCAAGCCGCAATGACATTCGTATACCAATTGTTGTTAACGTTGTTTTCGTATTCATTCGGCCCTGTGACGCCATGGATCATATACTTATTTTTTCGTTTCGAGAAGTGAACACGGTCGGCCCAAAATCTGCTGACTGCCACAAGTACGTCTATCCCGTATTCTTCCATATAGTTACGGTCGCCTGTATAATTGATATAATTGTAGATCGCATAACAGATCGCGCCATTGCGGTGAATTTCTTCAAAGGTGATTTCCCATTCGTTGTGGCATTCATCACCTGTGAACGTCACCATCGGATAAAGTGCCCCCTTCATCCCCAATTTTGCAGCGTTTCGTTTGGCAGCCTCCAACTGATGATAGCGATACAAAAGCAGGTTTTTCGTCACCTCCGGCTCGGCTGTCGCCAAATACATCGGAACGGCGTACGCCTCAGTATCCCAATATGCGGCACCTCCATATTTCTCGCCAGTAAATCCTTTCGGCCCGATATTCAAACGGGCATCGCCCCCGTAATATGTCGAGAATAACTGAAAGATATTGTAGCGGATTCCTTGTTGAAGCTCCTCATCTCCTTTAATCTCAATGTCCGCTTTTGCCCATCTTTCCTTCCATCGATCAGTGTGCCTCCGTTTTGCATCTTCATAGCCGTTCTCTACCACATCCGCCAAAAGCTCCTTGGCTTTCGATAAAAGCTCTTCCTCACGAAAATCACGTGAAGTCGTGACAATCACAAACTTTTTCAATGATGCCTTCGTTTGATAACTGTAGCGATTCTCGACATACATTTCAGTCGTTTTAAAGCTTTCATGGACAAAACCCTCCGTCTCGTTTGCCATTGCGGCTAAAACCGTGAAGCGCGGTGTTCCAAATGGATTTTCGATTGTTTTTGCCGCTAAATGGCCGCTGTGAGAATCAGCACCTTTCGCTTCCTCCTGCCAAAACTGTTCTTCGTAGTTAGAATCTTCATTTGCCACATTTCCATCCAGGTAAGGAACAAGCGTAATGACAGCATCTCCCGTCAAGCACTCCGCTTCATAATGAATCGCACAGAGTTCTTTTACAGCAAGGCTAAGAAACCGCTCTGACCTGATTCTGACGGATTTATCTTGAATGCGGACAACAGCGCTTCGCCGCAGAATCCCCTCTTTCATATTGAGTTCTACCTCAAATGATTTGATTGGGTTTTGATGGAGATCGATTTTTTCACCGTCAACATATAAGCCTATGCCCATAAAGTTCATTGCATTGATCACTTTTCCGAAATATTCCGGATACCCGTTTTTCCACCAGCCGACTCGCGTTTTGTCGGGGAACCACACGCCTGCAATATATGTGCCTTGGTGACTGTCGCCTGAATAGCCTTCTTCAAAATTCCCTCTGACCCCCATATAGCCATTGGCAAGAGACGTCAGGCTTTCCAGCAGCCGTGTATGCTCCTTATTAAATGTATTTGTTTTGATTTTCCATTCATCAATCTCAAATAACCGCTGATTTATCATCATTTCCTCCCGAATGTAAGTTTCCATTATCACGGCGGATTTTGGTCAAATATCTAAATGCAAAAGAGATCATCAAAGTAACGCCACACGAATGGATCATCAATACAGTAATCAAATCAAAATGAACCATGCCGATAGCAGCTGCCGCAAATGCCGGCAGTGCTGATGCGCAAATCGCTATAGAGGCCGCTTCCTTGAATGATGCAATAGAGACCATGTTTGATATTTTTGTGATCCAGAGACCTCCGGCAAGAACAAACGTTAACAAAAGCTGGATCATAGAAACCACCGTATATGCCAGCATCATGATCATCGGCTTATACTGTGCCAACCACAATGTATCGATCAAGACCTCTACATCATGGACGTTTGGTTTCTCGAGCTTAACGTCCATTTTCGCATAGCCAACAGAAAACCCCGTTTCGTTTTGATCGGTGATCACCAGTTGATCAGGTTGAAATATGATGGCGTTTTCAAATCCAGTTACTTTCAATCGCCCATTTTCACCGCTTGTCTCATATTCATGCTTCATATCGACTGCCATCACATTCTGCCCATCTTCAATTCTCTCAGAGCTCTTCCCGCCTGTTAGTTTTCCGTTCCTGATTTGAAAACCCTGCAATTGATCAGCAAATTGATCATTAACCCCTTGAATCGCTGACGGCATGAAAGATGCAACGCTGAAGCGATCCATTTTCACAAACGAAACCGCTAACGGCGTCATTAAGCAGGCCGTTAAAAACATAAAGAGAAAAGAGAGCTGCAGCCAGCTGAAGGTATTCCCGTAACGGCAAACACCTGATGGGGATGCAGCCGCCTTCAGGCAGCGGATGATAAAGCTTTTATTCTCCAGATTCTTCATTTGCATTACCCCTTTGTTCCGCCGGCTGTCAAACCGGACACAAAGTTCTTTTGGAGAAAAAAGAATAGAACGCATATCGGCAGTGCGGCAAGGATGGCACCGGCTGCAAATAGAGCTACTTTTTGCTGCTGCGGATTAGAAATAAAGGATTGTAATCCTACAGCGATGGTCAGCCTTTCCGGTGAGCGAAGCAGAAATTTCGCCAGCAAATAGTCGCCAAACGGTGCCATAAACGCCCAAAGCGCTTGTACCGCGAGCATTGGCTTAACAAGCGGTAGAACAATTGAAGCGAAAATCCTCAGATGTCCCGCTCCGTCAATTCGCGCGGCTTCATCAATTTCTCTCGGCACAGTATCAAAATAACCTTTCATCAGCCACGTGTTCATCGGAATTCCGCCGCCGATATAGATCGCTGTTAAAAACCAGTATTGATCGAGTGCGCCTATTAGCATCGCCAAGACATAAAAAGCAGTCAGCGCCGCCATTGTCGGCACCATTTGAATGATTAAAAAGAATATCAGGCTCTTTTTTCTGCCTGCAAACCGATAGCGGCTGTACGAGTACCCGGCAAGTGTCACAATCGTAACCTGCAAAACCATGACCGATAGCGCGATGACAAGTGTATTGCTGTACCAATTGAGATAAAGCGTTTCGTCAAATAGCCGCTTAAAATGATCCAATGTCCAAGGACCCGAAAAATCGAGCTGAAAAGCCGCCGAATTCCCCACACGGAAGGCTGATGATGCCGTAATCAGCAACGGATATATAATGACAATACTTAAAAGCGTCAAAAAGAAATACGTACAGATTTTATTAAGCATTCTGGCAGTGCTCGCGTTCACCTACATAACCTCCTCATTGCCAAAAGCATTCGATTTTTTGAAAGCAATCAGTGAAATTCCAATGACAATGAAAGAAATTAACAGTGTCACAGCCGCCGCAACGGAATATTGGGGTGATGTGCCTGTTGTCAGTTTATAAATCCACGAAATTAAGATATCGGTCGACCCGGCCCCGGCTCCCGCACTGCCTGGCCCTCCCTCATTAAATAAATAGATGATCGAGAAATTATTGAAATTAAACGTATACTGAGTAATCATCACGGGTGCTGTGGCAAATAAAATCATCGGGAATGTAATATGCCGAAAACGCTGAATAAAAGTGGCCCCGTCAATCTTTGCCGCTTCATACAATTCACCTGGAATCGCCTGAAGCACTCCCGTTACCATGACATATATATATGGAAAGCCGAGCCACGTTTGAATCATAATGAGGGCTGTCTTTGTCCAGAAAGGATCGGTCTTCCACGCGATCGCAGGCAGCTCGACAAACGGCAGGTGATTGAATAATGGTATCACCTGTGCATTCACCGCTCCTATGCTGTCGTTAAACATGTTGGAAAAACTCATGATTGTAATAAACGCCGGAACAGCCCATGGAAATAAGAAAATCATTCGAAATATCCGCTTGCCTTTTATAAAATCCTGATTGACGAAAAGTGCCGTCACAATACCTAAAATGATTTGCAGCGTTGTTGCACAGATTGTCCAGATAACCGTCCAGCCCAGTACATTCACAAATGTTTCACGATAGGAGCCAAGGAAAAAAATATTCAAGAAATTTTCAAACCCGACCCAGTCAATCAGACGATTAGGCGGAATATGATAAAAATCATAGTTTGTTAATGCAACAAACAGAGTCACCAAAACCGGAAAGATAATCACAAACACCATCATGATATATGCCGGCAGTGTAAATAGATATGGAAACCCTTTATCGCCCGCATGACAGATCATATCCTTGGCTGTTGTATTGACTTCCAAACCCGCCGCTTTCATTGCGGCGGTCTTACGCGAATCATGAATATTAAAGATATAGAACATGAGGAAAATCATTGTCACGATCAATTGCAGCGTGCCTTCAATCAGCATAAACAGCGAGTGATCTTCACCGGGAACACTTCCCAATGTCATCAATCCGGTTAGCGCCTGTATACCGAAAACGCATAATTCAAAAGCAAACAAGCCTGTGATGGCAAGAAATAAGAGCCCCTTTGACAACTGCTGATTCGCAATCTGCCCAAGTCCTGGAATAATCGATAAAAGCCCTGCCTTTCGTTTTTGCTTTGCAAGTGTGTGATGTTTATTCATTTTTCCGCCCTCTATTCTTCCGGACGCTATCCCGCCGTTTTATTTCACATACTTTTCTTTAATATTTTCCTTTATGACGTTTACAGCATCATTCGCTGATGTTTGTGTCGATTTTTTTCCTGAAGCTGCATCAAAAATTAAACTTTCCGCTCCTGTCCATACTTCAGCCATTTCCGGAATATTTGGAGTCGGCGTTGCTGTTTCATATTGTTTAATCACAGCTGACGTCAGTTCATTCTTTTGCTCATCGGCTTTCTTCCTTGCAGCCGTGTTGGCCGGAACTTCGTTTGTATCCTCATAAAAAGCGTAAGCATTGGCATCATTTGCAGCATACTCAAGCCATTTTTCAGCCAGCTCGGGCTCTTTTGTATATTTCGAGGCAACCCAGCCCTTCCCGCCAGCAAAAGGGGCGTATTCTTCTCCATTTGGCAATGTCGGAATGGGAGCCGCTCCGTAGTTCAATTTAGCCTCTTTATAGTTGGCAGCTGACCAAGGACCGCCAATGATCGCAGCCGCTTTGCCTTCTAAAAACATCTGCTGAATAAAGTCGTCTGCGCTTGAATTGTCTTGCATTCCTTTCGGCCAATATGTCTCAAACCATTTCTCCGCATATTTCACCGCTTCTACAGCCCCTTTATTGTTCAGGCCGATGTCCCCGGAATCTGTGCCGTTTTTTCCAAACACATATCCGCCGTATCCAGCCAATAAGCCGTACGACATATAAAAGTCAGTCCATTTTGCTAAAAATCCGGTTGATTTTCCTTTTTCCGAAGCAAACGCGAATCGAGGATCTTCCGTTAACTTTTCAAGGTCTTTAAATGTTTTTGGCGCTGTTTTTAAAAGATCTTTGTTGTAATACAAAATAAGTGTCTCAATGACTAGCGGCATTCCGTACACTTTGCCGTCAACTGTCACCTGCTGCATTTCTTTATCACCAAAGCTTTTTGTGTTAGATGGCTTAATATCAAGTAAATGTCCTTGTTGTCCCAAACCGCCGATCCGGTCATATGCAGCAAGCATAACATCAGGCGCATTACCCGCCGGGCCATCAAGAGGAAGCGCTTCCAACTGTTCGAACATTTGCTTTTCAACAATTTTTACTGTGACATCATTTTCTTTTTCGAACTTTGTTTTTATGCTTTCAATGTATTCTTTATACGTTTCTTCGACAGACACAGTCAGCACCTTTTTGCCATCAGAGCTTGCTGGATTTTTTGAACTTGAGCAGGCGGCAAGGCCGATTGCCAGGAATGATGCCGCCAATATGGCGAACCCCTTTTTTAAAAGAACCATCTCTTTTCCCCCTTCTATTTACGAAACTATAACAATTGTATTGTCCTATAGAAAGCGGTTACAACAACTTTCGATTTGTTACCGATAACAGAATGTTATACTGGGGCAGCAGCACTCAAAATCAAAAATTCTCCCGGCTGAACGGCAATGACATCGTGATGCTGAAGCGGCTGCTCTGTCCATGCATCACAGATCCTCTTATTCCTTTCAATATTCAAATCTAGTAAACTGACGTGTTGAACCACATTCCCTTGATTAAAGAAATAAATCAGTATTTTTTCATCAAGAGTCCGTGAAAAGCTAATAAAATCGTTTTGGTCATCCAGCAGATTCCACTCAAGATGTCCTTCAGTCAATAAAGTGCTTTCCTGCTTGCGTAAAGCAATTAACCGTTTCATAAATTGCAGCATGTCTTGGTTTTGCTTCTCCTTTTCCCAAACCATACATTTCCGGCATAATGGATCATTTTCGCCGTCCAGCCCGATTTCCGTCCCGTAATAGATGCATGGTGAGCCTGTCTGGGCAAACATAAAGGCCAGCAACGCGCGTGCTTTCTTCTCATCATTGCGGCATCTGGTCAAAAGGCGCTTTGTATCATGGCTATCCAGTAAATTAAACATCACCTCATTGGCCTGCTTCATTCCATTCATCAAATGTGCATTGACACGGTAGGCCATACGTGAGGCTGGGATCGTCCGGTCAGCAAAATATTCAATCATAGGCTCAGTAAAAGGGTAATTCATCGCCGCATGAAATTCATCCCCTCTAAGCCAGGGTTCGGCAGAATGCCAGATCTCACCTAAAATATAAACGTCAGGCTTTTCAGTAGATACAGCCTGCCTGAATGTCTTCCAAAACACGTGATCCACTTCATTTGCGACATCCAAACGCCAGCCGTCAATGTCAAATTCGCGAATCCAGTACAAAGCAATATCAAGCAAATATTTCTGCACTTCGGGATTAGCCGTGTTTAGCTTCGGCATATCAGCTGTAAAAGCAAACCTGTCATAATTGTCGCCTGTGACGGGAAAAGAGTGAATATGGAACCAGTCTTTATAGCGGGATCGAGCTCCGTTTTTGACGACATCCTGCCATTGCGGAGACGCGCTTCCTATATGGTTAAAAACCGCATCTAACATAATTCTCATCCCCCGCTGATGAAGCTGGCTGACCAATGTACGAAAAATCTCTAGATCCCCGAAATGCGGATCAATAGAAAAGTAATCCAGCGTGTCGTATTTATGATTAGAAGGCGCGGAAAAGATCGGCGTCAGATAAATGCCGTTCACCCCTAAATCCTCTAAATAATCAAGCTTGTCAACAATCCCTTGCAAATCTCCTCCAAAAAAATCATTGACGTCCGGGTCCTTGCTCCCCCACGGCAATGCATTCTTCGGTGACAAGTCTTCTCTTCCATTTGCAAAACGCTCCGGAAAAATTTGATACCAAACCGTTGACTTGACCCATTCAGGCGCTTGAAATGTATCAGCCTCGTGAACAAACGGAAATTTAAAGTAATAATGAATCGTTTCCAGTGTTTTTTCGTTATAAGGGCATACACCCGAACTTCCGAAAAAGATGTCTTCATGATCGTCTGTTACAACAAACGCATATTGTAAACGCCTAAATGGCGGCACCACTTCAGCAAACCAATAGTCATGCATTTCTGTTGCAGCAATTTTTCTCATCGGCTGCTCGTTTGCCGACCATTTGCCGTCGTTGTACTCATAGGGATCACCCCAAATGAATCGAATGTGATCTGCATTACCTTTTTTCGTCCGAATCTTGATATGCACAGTCCGCCCATCATAAGAATAAGCATCTGTGCTGAATGGCTGGTGGTGAATCGCTGCATATTCCATCATGTTTCCCCCTTTGATTTCCGTTTTATTGAAGCCGGCTCATAGTTTGAAAGTATCATGATGAAATTGTGGGAACAATCCTTTTCACCCTGTTACCGATAACAGAATACGGCGCTTACAGCGTTGATTCTCGTACAATTAACTCTGGTTCAAAAAATAGACTTCCTTGTGCAGCACCGTCTTCATTCATTTTTTTCAGCAACATTTTCGCACAGGCTTCCCCCATTTCAACAACAGGCTGTCTGACCGTAGTCAAGCGCGGCGAGGAGATGCGATCAAGAAACACACCGTCATTTCCGGTAACCGCAACGTCTTCTGGAATTCGCTTTCCAAGGGATTGCGCCGCACGAATGACGCCGAGCGCGATTCGATCAGATGCGCAGACAAATGCGGCCTGATTGTCCATGGATTTCAGCAGTTCTCTTGCAAGGCCTTCACTTTTCTTAGAACTGTTGTCGATCCGAAACATATTCGATTTTTTAAATCTTTTATTCATCGCCCGCATATACCCCTGTTCTCTTGCACGTTCGAAAGGCTCATCTAAATCAATGCCAAAAAAGACAACTTCCCGCTCCCCCAGCCCCATAACATGGCGGGTTGCCATAAAAGTGCCTTTCTCGTTATTCACATCGATAAAGTCATAGCCCATTTCATTTTGTCCAAATACGACGAGCGGCTTCTCAAAAGCTTTTATTACACCTTCAAAATCGTTCTTTCTCAAGCCGGTGGCAATAATGCCGTCACATTGGCCAATATTAAGAGAATTTCTTGTCACAAGCTGGAGAGCATAGTGATTGCGATCCAGCTCCCTGCTGATTCCTGTCAGCAGGTTCATGTAATATGGTTCTGTCGTATCCATTTCCTCAAGTATCAATAGTTTCACAACCTGTGTTCTGTTTTGCACGAGCGCTCTCGCCGCATAATTAGGGATGTAATTCAGCTCTTTCATCGCAGAATGAACAAGCTTTTTCAATTCATCTGTCACCGTCTCAGGGTGATTGATCACTCGTGATACCGTCATTTTTGAAACATTTGCTTTTTTCGCCACATCTGACAAAGTTGCCATTTTCATCCCCTCCTTATCTGTGCTTATTATCCAAACTAGTGATAAAGTCCTCTATTACTGCTAAATATACGATGCAGGCAAAAGAGAAATAAAAAAGAGATTTCCCTTAAGGAAACCTCACTTTGTTAAAAACACTCGATATTTCATGGATCATAACTCATTCTCTCCACTTCCATGAGAAAGTCTCTTTTTTAAATTTCTGTCCACTTTTTTTCTAAAATCGGATAAGAATAATTTTGCATTTGCTCAATTAACTCATCCGGCCGTGACGAGCTGTGAATCAGTTTTAGGTGCGATTCGTTAGAAAACCCTTCTTGAATGCTGTATTTCACCATTTTCATCATTGGTTCAAAATATCCGTTTACATTGTACAGTCCGATTGGCTTTTGGTGGATGCCGATCTGTGCCCAGCACAGCACTTCAAATAATTCTTCATATGTACCGAAGCCGCCCGGCATCGAGATAAAGCCGTCCGCCAGCTCGCTCATTTTAGCCTTTCGTTCATGCATCCCGTTTACTTCAATCAGCTCAGTCAGGTTTTGATGGACAACCTCCCCGCTGAACAAACCGCTCGGCATGACCCCGATTGCAGTTCCGCCGTTTTCCATAATCGCGTCAGCAATCGTGCCCATCAAGCCTACGCGGGAGCCCCCATAGACAAGGCCGATTCCCTGCTCAGCCATATACACGCCAAGCTCTGCCGCTTTTCTTTTATACGCTTCATTTCCCCCAGGGTTTGATCCCGCAAATACACAAATGGTTTTCATCTTGTCATCTCCGCATCTATATATCGTGTTAAATATTCAAAAACACACTATATATTGTCCCATCTTCATGTGATAATATCAATATGAAATACATAAAGAATGCAGGAGTGATGGGGTTGCAACTGGCTGATGCAGAAAAATGGATGAAAGAGTTTTACGAAAAAAGAGGTTGGACAGAATACGGACCTTTTATTCGCGTCGGCTTTTTAATGGAGGAAGCCGGAGAATTGGCCCGGGCTGTCAGGGCGTATGAAATCGGCAGAGACCGGCCGGATGAGAAAGAATCGTCACGCGCTGAGCAAAAACAAGAATTGATTGAAGAAATGGGAGATGTCATCGGAAATATCGCCATTCTTGCTGATATGTATGGTGTCTCTTTAGAAGACGTCATGAAGGCCCACCAAGAAAAACTGACAAAACGATTTGAGCATGCATAAAAAAGCGGCCGCGATGGCCGCTTTTTTTAACCTGTGATTTCATCATGGTGATCAAAGAAATGCTGCTTTCCTATTTTGTGAAAAAGGCCTGTTTTATGCAGCAGCTCCTTCGGCTGCGATTGCAATCCTACAATCATCAGCTTTCCATTGTGGCGTTTAATTCGATTCATAATGTTCCCAAGCACCGCTTCAGCTGACGTATCCATATAGTGCACCTTATTCATGAGCAGAATGAGGGTTTTCGGTTTTTTCTGTACATGCTCCAGCAATGACGATTCAAGGGAATCAATTGATCCGAAAAACAGCGGCCCTTCTATGGCATACATGCTGACAGATGGATCTTCTCTCTTCGCCAGAACAGGATGCGATTCCTGATTGTGGATGCGGGTCGCTTCGCTCATTCTTCTGATAAAGAACACAAATGCAAGCAGCAATCCGGTTGCCACACCGATGATTAAGTCAAACAGAACCGTAAGGGCGAAGGTCGCCGCCAAAATAAAGGAATCAGCGTTTTTCAGTCTCAGCATGTTTGCGACTTCCTTGCGCTCACTCATATTCCATGCGACCACCATGAGAATCGGTGCCATACTGGCGAGCGGCACATGGGACGCATAAGGCGCAAATACAAGCAGGACAAGGAGAACGACTACGCCGTGAACGACGCCGGAAACTGGAGAAACCGCTCCGTTTTTTATATTGGTCGCCGTTCTCGCAATCGCTCCTGTAGCCGGGATTCCGCCAAACAGGGGCGCTGCCATATTCGCAATCCCCTGGCCGACAAGCTCCTTGTTGCTGTCATGCTTTGAGCCCTTCATGTTATCGGCGACCATTGCGGACAAAATCGACTCAAGTCCTCCAAGAAGCGCGATGACAAGCGCAGCCGGAAACAGCATAACCATTTTATCCAGAGTAAGCTCAGGAAACTGAAATTCAGGCAAATGGCGGGGGATTTCACCATAAGTTGACCCGATCGTTGCCATGCGGTCAGGGAAAAAGACAACCGCGACCACTGTGGAAATAAGAAGCGCCAACAAAGCGCCCGGCACTTTAGGCATCACCTTGGCGGATACAAGCAAAATGACGAGCCCGATCACAGCTGTCAAAATGGCATACACGTTAAAGGTGCCGAGCTGCTGCACAATTTCAAACATGTTGTGGTGAAAGTTCTCATGTTTTTCAACATTTCTCAATCCGAGAAAATTAGCGATTTGTTCCGTAAAGATCAGCACGGCAATTCCGGCTGTAAAACCGACGATAACGGGTTTAGGCACAAATTTCATTATTTTTCCGAGCTTAAACAGCCCAAACAGCACCAGCATTACCCCTGCCATAAACCCTGCGATCAGCAGATTCTCTAATCCGTACTGCATGATAATGCCGAACAGTATCGGGACAAAGGCGCCTGTCGGACCGCCAATTTGATATTTAGATCCCCCGAACAAAGAGATACAAATCCCCGCTATAACAACAGTGTACAGCCCGTATTCGGGCTCGACTCCCGAGGCAATGGCAAACGCCATTCCTAAAGGAATTGCCACGACACCTACTACGATACCTGCAATTAAGTCTTTCTGAAATTTCTGTAAATTATATCCCTTGAATCTCCCTGAGAATCGCATATTTTGTTATAACCTCCCTTATGAGTGATTGTTTATTAGCTCAGTTTCATAACCGTTAATGACCACATCAAGTTTTCCTGTTTCAGGGTGAATGACAAGCCCGTGAACCGGCACTTTTTTTGGAAGCAGCGGATGGTTCTTAATCATGTTCACACTGTGGGAAACGCTTTCTTCCACGCTGTGAAAACCGGTCAGCCACGTTTTCAAATCAAGTCCGGCGCTCGTCAGCAAATTCAGGCAGCTATCCTCCACCCCGCGTTCCTTTGCTTTCTCAAGAATCGAGGACGCATTCAGCCCTGACATTCCGCACTCATGATGGCCGACAATGCATACCTCTTCAGCCTGCAATTCATAAATCGCGACCAGTATGCTTCGCATCACGCTTCCAAATGGGTGAGAAACGATGGCTCCCGCGTTTTTTACAATTTTAGCATCACCGTTTCTAAGCCCCATTGCTTGCGGAAGAAGTTCTGTAAGCCTTGTATCCATACAGGTGACAATGACGAGCTTTTTCGAAGGAAACTTTGTCGTTTTGTACGGTTCATACTTCTTCTCTCTGACAAACCGCTGATTGTGTTCCAAAATTGATGTTAAAGAAACCATTTGATTCATCTCCCATCCATATGATTTTGCAAGCCTTCTTACCCAGCTTACAGTAAGGAATTATAGCATAGGAATAAGCCAAGAAAAGGATTTCAAAAAAAGACACTATAATTGGACTGTAGAATCAAAACATAAACATTTATATCTTTCAAAGATAATAAAATTTATATTTAATGAATCCTATAATCCGGCTGCTGCTCGCATATTGATGATTTGTCTGACAAAAAATATGGGTGAATTCTGATAATTAAAAAACTTTTTTAAGCAGATTTAGCTGTTCGATCTCCATTTTAAGTTCAAAAGAACCAGAAAATAAAAAGAACGCAGCTATATTTTTAACATCTATTTATTTCCGATATAATGAAATAGACAACAGCCATAAAGGGGGAGCCTTGTTGAAACCATTTGTATTTATCACAAAACCGATTCCTGAAGAGATTGAAGCATTCATCGGTGAACATTGCCGTTATGAAGTATGGCAGGAGGATACGCTTCCGAGTGACGTGCTATTTGAAAAATTAAAAGATGTGGAAGGGCTTTTAACGTCAGGGACTTCCGGGCCGTCAATCAATCGTGAGTTGCTGGAACACGCGCCTAAGCTCAAAGTGGTCAGCAACCAATCAGTAGGCTACGATAACTTCGATATAGAAGCAATGAAAGAAAGAGGAGTCATCGGCACTCATACACCTTATACACTGGATGACACAGTTGCAGATCTGGCTTTTTCACTGATTCTGTCTTCCGCCAGACGTGTTGCCGAACTGGACCGTTTTGTCAGAGCAGGAAAATGGGGAACCGTGGAAGAGGAAGCGCTTTTCGGAATTGATGTTCATCATCAAACGTTAGGCATTATCGGCATGGGCAGAATTGGAGAACAAGCAGCGAGACGCGCCAAATTTGGTTTTGATATGGAAGTGCTTTATCATAACCGACATCGCAAACAAGAAACAGAAGACAGCATCGGCGTTAAGTATGCAGAGCTTGATACATTGCTGGAGCAATCTGATTTTATTCTTCTCATTACGCCGCTGACTGATGAAACCTATCACATGATAGGAGAACGTGAATTTAAGTTAATGAAGGATTCAGCAATTTTCGTCAATATTTCCCGGGGAAAGACAGTCGATGAAAAAGCACTGGTTCGCGCTCTTCAGGAAGGCTGGATCAGGGGAGCCGGCTTAGATGTATACGAAAAAGAGCCTGTCACCCGAGATAATCCGCTTCTGCAGCTGGATAATGTCACGCTGCTTCCTCATATCGGTTCAGCAACAGCTAAAGTGCGCTTCAACATGTGCAAACAGGCCGCCGAAAATATGATTGCAGCCATTCAAGGACAAACACCGAAAAATCTCACAAGAGAATTTCAATAAATCAAAAATCCGGTCTGATAACAGACCGGATTTCTATTACATACGCTGAAGAACAGCACGCTTATAAATATGGCGGGTGACGATATAATAAACAGCCTGGAATACAAAATAAATGAAGATGACAATTACGGCCTCAAGAAATAAATTGGAATTCAGCATATTACTTAACGCTGCATACGCAAAGCCGGCGTGAATCGTACCTGCGATAAATGGGATGAAGAATAAAAATCCTATTTGCTTTCCAAGGATCGAGTGAATCTCTTTGTCCGTAACCCCTATCCTTTTTAACGCTAACACCTGCACTCTCGTATCTTCTATTTCCGTAAACATCCGCAAATACAGCATGCTTCCTTGCACGATAAAAAACAGCACGCTGACAAACAGACCAATAAACAGCATTAATGCAACTCCCTGCTTCACAATTTGATAACTAGGAGCACGTGTTTGAAAATCAGATGTATGTTCTTTCGGCACCATGTTTTCAAGCTTTTCAGAGACATCCACCGTCTCCTGCCAATGCTCAAGCTCATAACCTACCATTCTCATCTGTTCCTTCAGCGGCACATCCTGTGACAGACTGTCAAAGCTCTTTTCGCTGACAACCAATAAACGGCTGACTCCATCGACAGACATCAATATCCCTTTGTTTTGCTGCTTTTTCATGACGTAGGAAAGGGGTTTTCCAGACTTCATATGAAATGCTGCTGTTTCCCCTTCTCCAAATGTGTCTTTCACCATCATTTGAAAAGAAACATTAATAAATGCTTCATTTTCTTGTAAATGAATAACTGGGAACCCTTTTTCCTTTGCGACTTGATTATAGACTTTTTCTGAAATCAGCAGAGCTTCCGCTTCCATCTTCTTATTTCCATACGGCAAGTCTGACTGAAAAGTGACAGGAATCCCTGTGGCATCCACCTTATACTTGATAACAGCATGAGCTTTTTTCAATGTATTCTCAGCTGTCTCAGGCTTCATGACCTGAAAGCGGGAAGCATCCTTTTCCACCCAGGAAACAGACTGAGGAATGCTTTGCTCCTCCTGCCTTTGTAAATCGGAATAAAACATATAGATGACACCTGTAGCTGTTAATATGACCGCTGTAATGACAGAGGTTAAAAACAGCATGCGTGCATGATCCTTCAGCCTGAATATCATGTTGGAACGCACAATGATATTCGTGCCTTTGTAGAAGCTGTGTTTCTTTCGGTACAGCATGCGGAAAAACGCCACACTGCTTTGTGTAAAAAAGAAATACGTGCCAATTAACACTAAAATCAAAATTGGAAATACCCGAAACATCATGTCAATTGCATTGGCTGTTGCAGATAGATAATAACCGCTGCCAAGACATAGCAAAGACAATACAGTGAGCCATTTCGAATAAACTGGCAAACTTTTCGGCTTTTTGGCCGATTTAATCAGTTCAATAATTTCCAGCTTCCGAATCCGTCCCAGTGATAAAATGAGCAGCGTCTGAAACAGGATGAGAAAGCCGGCAATTGTCATCACAAACGCTTTCGGCACAATGGCAAACGAAATCGGCACCTTCACGCTGAGCATCCATGTCATGATCATAAAAAACAGTTTTGAAAATAACAGGCCTGCTCCAATGCCGGCCGCAATCGCCGCAAGAGAAATAAGTGACTGCTCATAATAAATCATCTTGCGAAGCTGCTGCTTTGATGTGCCAAACAGTGTCAGCAGCCCAAACTCTTTCTTTCTTGCCTGCAAAAACGCTGAATTGGAATATGTGATGAAAAATATACAAAACACAATGATGACGACAAGAGCTGCGCTCAAGCATGTTTTGACAAGGCTTCCGCCATATATATTGTCTTCATTGACATCAGGATGAAAAATAAATGATGTGAAGACAAAAAACACCGAAACGGCAAACACACAGCTTAAAAAGTAGGCCACATACCGTTGCAGATTCCCAAGAATGTTTTTACGGGCGATAGTTCTCAAATTCATGAAAATCGCCTCCCAACACACTCAAGGTATCCAATATACTTTGATAAAACACCTGCCTGTTTGTTCCCCTGTGAATCTCTGAAAAGAAACGTCCGTCTTTAATAAAAACAATTCGTTTACAGAAACTTGCTGCTGTGGCATCATGCGTAACCAACAGAATCGTCGCTTCCTTTTCCTCATTCAGCTGAGCCAGTGTGTTCATCACTTGCTTTGCCGATTTTGAGTCGAGGTTTCCTGTCGGTTCATCGGCAAGAATGAGCGCCGGATTGTGAATAATCGCTCTGGCACAGGCTGCCCGCTGCTGCTGTCCGCCCGACACCTCATATGTGCGATGATCGAGAATGTGCTTGATTTGCAGCGTATCCGCCAGTTCATCCAATCGGGCTTCCATTTCTCTCAGCTTTACCTTATCCAATGCGAGTGGCAAGAGAATATTTTCACGAATCGTCAGCGTATCAAGCAGATTAAAATCCTGAAAGACGAAGCCGAGTTCTCTTCTGCGAAACAAAGCCAGCTCTTGGTCCTTTAACGTTTTCGGCTGAATGCCGTTGATCATCATCTCGCCCTGGGTCGGCTTATCAATGGTAGCCAGCAAATTCAAAAGCGTAGTTTTTCCGCTTCCCGACGGCCCCATAATCCCGACAAATTCTCCTTTTGACACACTGAGATCAAAGGCGCTGAGCGCTTGGTATGATATTGTTCCTTTATTTGAATAGTACGTTTTCGATAGGTTCGTTGTTTGCAACACGTTCATGTTCTGCTCCTCCTTTTTCTTTATTATAAAAAGGAAGTCAGCATCCTCCCATCGAACTTTCTTGCAATTCCGCTCCCCAACCTTACAATGCTGTCACATTCACGAGGGTGTCACTTGAAAACACGATGGTCATCACAGTGCCAGCCCCTTCTTTTGATTCCGCATACAGCTTATGGCCGAGACGGCTGCAAACCTGTTTTGCTAAATAAAGGCCCATTCCAGTTGCCTCTTTCATGGTTCGTCCATTTTCTCCGGTAAAAAACGCGTCAAAAATCCGCGGCAGATCCTGCGGCGGTATGCCGATTCCTTCGTCGGCAACCGACAATCGCGTCTCATGTCCCTGCGTTTCAATCCGGATTGTAATAGGGTCTCCCACACCTTGCTTTGAGTATTTTAAGGCGTTGAAAAGGATTTGCTCAACAACAAAGGAAAGCCACTTTTGATCACTGGAAATCTGAACGGCATTTGGCGGCACATGTAATGTTGGAAAAAGGCGCCGCTTGATAAACTGACGTTTTTCCTGATTGATCAGTGAACGAACCATTTCTGCCAAATCAAAGGTTTGCGGTTTTACATCAAATGCAAATTCCTCCAGCCGAGCCGTTTGCAGCATCATATCAAGACCGTGGCGAAATCTCTCATTCTCATCCTCTAGCTCCTCTAAAAACGTCGGAAAAGAGGATGAGGTTCCGTTTTTTCCTTCCTGAATCATTAAGGATATGACGGATACCGGTGTTTTCATATGGTGGACCCATTGGTTGGTGAAGGTATAATGCTGTTTTTGCTGATTGATATATTGTGAGAGCCTGCTTTCGTATTGCTGCCCGAGTGCGTTGATCATTTTCGTCCAAAGCGCTTGCTCTCCTGTTCTTGGCTTTCGGGCTTTCAAAGACTGTCCGATGTCATTCGAAGAAGAGGCTTGTTCTGCAAGCTTTTTAACATATGTAAGAAAGGAAAATTGCCGAACATAATCAATAGCAAAACCTGCGGCTAAAAGAGTACCGGGCAAAATCCAGATGTACATCATATTTTCTTTGGAAGGTTCTGCGCCGCTCTCTACAATGCTTAAATACGCAATCAGCATGGCGGACCCTATCCCTAATAATGAAAATAGAATAATGGCTAAGCGGTCGGTGAGATAAGTTTTTAACACTCCGCTTCATCCTTCCGATTGACTTGAAATTGATAGCCTTGTCCTCTGATTGTGGAAATGCAATCTGTCAGTCCTGCATTCTCCAGTTTTCTCCGCAGCCGGTTGACATTGACCGTTAACGTATTGTCATCGACAAAATCAACGTCATCCCATAACGCCTCCAATAGTTCATCACGAGAAACAATTTTTTTATGCTCCCTCACAAAAATCGAGAGAAGCTGGAATTCTTTTTGGGAAAACAGAATACGGGAGCTGTTCCATTCGGCCTCATTTTGATCAGGATAAATCGTCAGCCCGCCAAGCTCCACTATTCTAGATTCCTGCGGCAAAGAGGGCGAGTATTCACCATATGTGCGGCGCAGGACGCTTTTGATTTTGGCCATCACTACCTCTAGATGGAACGGCTTTGTGATATAATCATCGCCGCCATTTTCAATCGCCATTACCTGATTCAGCTCATCGGTCCGTGCCGATATAAAGATAATCGGCGCATTGGAAATGGTACGAATTTGCCTGCACCAATAAAACCCGTCAAAAAAAGGCAGGTTGATATCAAGCAGCACAAGATCAGGCTTCATTTCTCCAAATTCCAATTTTATATCATTCAGCTTTTCAGCAATTTTCACTTCATATCCGTATTTTTGAAGATGACCGCCCAGCAAAGAAGCAATCCGCTCATCATCTTCCACAAGCAAAATCCGATACACGTTGATCCCCCTTATATGTACATCACGATGATTTTTCTAGAAGATTCCAAAATTATTATAGCATGTGCGGAATAGTAAATCGGTCTTTTTCTTTTCGTTATGATAGAATGATAAAGGTAAAATTTTCATAATAGGCAGGTGTCGTGGTGAAGAAAATCATGCTGTTTCTGGCAATTACGTCAATTCTTTCTGCATGTCAGCCCAACTATACCGGGAAATACATAGAAATTGGGGATACACTAACTGAATATGAAAAAGAGTGTTTTAAAGAGAATGAAATTCCTTATAAATACGAAAAGGGAAAACTGTATATCCCAGAAGATGCATTTGATACAGCAATCTACACTTGTTCATAAGAAAAAGCTTGCAGATAACCTGCAAGCTTTTCACGTTACAAAAAATGAGTATTTAATTTCTCTTCAAATCCTGAAGGACCGATGTCGCTTTTTTGAATGTCACCGCCGTTTTCATAAATCGTAAAATGGCGCTCTGACATGACCATCCTTCCGCTCGGCGTCAGCTTTGAGGCAAGCAGGGATTTGTTAAAAGGAGATTTTTCATGAGAGTGAATGATGTCCTTCATGTTATCTAAGTCCCCGAGATCACTCTCTTCAAGAGTAAAGGCGTACCCGATTTGCCAGCCTTCTCCTTTGTCCATCAGAAGAACATGGCTGCCCTTTTCTGTCTCTTCTTTTTTGATTCGGAATGACCCAACTGGTGACTGTACCGTTTCTCCGGAAAGCGGTATCGGCTGGAGCGCCAGGTTGATGCCGAAGCCGATATCAACGAGGTAATCGCCGTTTTCCGCAGACAGCCATACAGCAGCATGCGTCCCTTCTAGTGCCCATCCCTCTTGATTGCCTGCATAAACCGTTCCTCGAATGAGCTTCACATGAAACCCGGCCTCATGCAAGACAAAATAAAGGAAACCATTTAGATCGTAGCATAGGCCGCCGTGCTGATCTTTGAGCAGACGTCGCCATAGCTCTTCTTTTGTGATCTTATAATTCTCTTTTGCAAGTACGGCACGGTTTTCGAATGGAAAACGGTATGCCATTGCTTTGAGAAAAAGGGGAAGATCGCCGAAGCTGACATGATCTTTCTCCCAGCCAATTTTCTGAAAGCAATCTTTTAGAAAGTCACTCATTTTTATCACCTAAACTTCTTCTTGAACGTAAGCAGCCAGCTTCTCCAGCGCCTCTTGTTCATCTTCTCCCTGGGCAATCAAGATAACCTCAGTGCCTGTGCTTACCGCAAGGCTCATCAGCCCCATGATGCTTTTGGCGTTTACTTTTTTCCCATCCTTCTCAAGAAACACATCTGACGTAAACCGGTTTGCTTCTTGTACAAACAAAGCAGCAGGACGTGCTTGCAGTCCTGTCTTTAATCGAACTTCCACTTTCTGTTGAACCATAAGATCTCCCCTTTTCTTTACGGTTATTTTAAAGTGACGGTTTGCCCTGTCCGCAGCTGTTCTGCGATTTCGTCAAGTTTTCTCAGCCTGTGATTGATCCCTGATTTGCTGATTTTCCCGCTTGCTACCATTTCCCCCAGCTCTTTCAGCGTCACTTCCTGATAATCAATTCGCAGCTGCGCAATTTCCCGAAGTTTTTCAGGCAGCGCCTCCAGGCCGATTCTTTCATCGATGTATTTAATATTTTCCACCTGTCTCAGCGATGCGCCGATTGTTTTGTTTAAGTTGGCTGTTTCACAATTGACGAGGCGGTTGACCGAATTTCTCATGTCCCGGACGATTCTGACATCCTCAAATCGCAGAAGCGAATTGTGAGCGCCAATTACGTTCAGAAACTCTGTAATCTTTTCAGCCTCTTTTAAATAGGTAATGTAGCCTTTTTTCCGTTCAAGCGTTTTGCTGTTTAACTGAAACTCATTTAACAGGTCACATAATGAATCGTTATGCTCCTTATAAAGAGAGAAGATTTCTAAATGATACGAGGAGGTTTCCGGGTTATTGACCGAACCTCCTGCCAAAAATGCTCCTCTCATATAAGAACGCTTGCAGCATCTCTTTTTGACCAGCTCTTTCGAAATACTTCGTTCAAACACAAAATTCTCCCCGAGTATTTTTAAATCCTCTAAGATCGCTTTTGCATTTTCTGAAAAACGCACAATATAGACGTTATTCTTTTTCAGCCGCATTTTCTTTCTGACCAGCAGCTCGACCGACACATCATATTGTTTTTTCAGCAATGTATAGATGCGGCGGGCAATCGCCGCGTTTTCGGTTTGAACATCGAGTACGAGATGGCGGTTTGTAAATGATAAAGCTCCATTCATCCGAATGAGTGCAGACAGCTCGGCATTAATGCAGCAGTCCTTCACTTCCAGATTCGTTAATTCTTTTTTTGTTTCTGATGCAAATGACATATAGCCACCTCATTTCAAGGCTTCATTCTTTCAGTAAATCAACAAGAAGAGAGGCCACTTTATGTGTATCGTGACGTATTACGTCATTTTTATACGTTACAATTTGATCTCTGATGACTTCAAGCCCCATCGCTTTCAGCTCTTCGATATCAAAATCAACAGGACGCGCCGATTCCATTTCGTACTTACGTTTTATTTCGTCGGGAATGTCTTCACTGTTCACTAATATCGTATCAATAAAACCGCAGCCCATATGCTGATTGAGCGCTTTCACATGATCAGCAGCGGTGTAATGGAGCGTTTCGCCGGGCTGAGTCATCACGTTGCAAATGTATACTTTTTTCGCCGGCGCCTTTATCACTTCTTCCCCGATTTTTGGGACGAGCAAATTGGGAAGAATGCTTGTATAGAGGCTTCCCGGGCCGATAATAATCAAATCCGCTTCCCTGATCACGTCTATTGTTTCCGGCAGCGGATCAATCTGTTCAGGCGTGAGAAAAACACGCTTAATGCGCTGTCCGTATTCTGGGATCGTTGACTCGCCTGAGACCACGCGGCCGTCTTCCATCTCAGCATGCAAAACAACACTGGCATTGGCAGCCGGCAAAACCTTTCCTCTTACATTCAGCACCTTGCTCATTTCAGTGACAGCGTGAAAAAAATCACCGGTTATATTTGTCATCGCTGCCAAAATCAAATTCCCGAGAGAATGGCCTGTTAAGTCATTCCCTTTATTGAAGCGGTGCTGAAAAAGATCTTCAACAAGCGGCTCCACATCGGATAAAGCGGCAAGCACATTTCTGATGTCTCCGGGAGGCGGAATTTTCAGTTCATTCCGCAGACGGCCAGAGCTTCCCCCATCATCGGCAACTGTTACAATGGCCGTGATGTCAACAGGTTTATGCTTTAAGCCCCGAAGCAATACAGAAAGACCTGTACCGCCGCCAAAGATTGCAATTTTCGGCTTATGTCCCATCTTATTTCCGGCTTCTCTTTTCAATGTCCCGGTGAGTAACATGAGTATAGTAATCCTTTTTGAAATAATCAGCTAAATTCTCGGCTAATGTCACAGAGCGGTGCTGGCCCCCTGTGCAGCCGATCGCAATGACAACCTGGCTTTTTCCTTCTCTTTTATAAGATGGAAGCATAAAGCTCAGCAGATCAATTAATTTCTCATTGAACTTTTGTGTTTCATTCCACTTCATGACGTAAGAGGAAACCTCTTTATCCTTGCCAGTCAGCGGCCGCATACTTTCGATATAGTACGGATTCGGCAAAAATCTGACATCAAAGACGAGATCTGCATCAATTGGAATACCGTATTTAAAACCAAATGACATGACATTCACGGTAAATGTCTCTCCTTGGTTTGTCGCAAAGTGCTTCACGATTTTTTCACGCAAATCACGCGGCTTCATGTCAGACGTATCGTAAATGATTTGAGAGCGGCCTTTTAATTCCTCAAGCAGCTCTCGTTCCAGCGCGATGCCTTCAAGCGGCAGGCCAGTCGCTGCCAGCGGATGCGAGCGTCTCGTCTCTTTATATCTTGTGACGAGAATGGAATCCTTCGCGTCCAGGAATAAAATTCGCGGTGTGATCCACGGATTTTCGGCCATTTCATCCAGCGCTTCAATCAGCCGGTCAAAAAATTCGCGGCCGCGCAAATCCATCACGAGCGCAACTTTGCTCATTTTCGAATTTGATTCCTTCATCAGCTCTAAAAACTTCGGAAGCAATGAAGGCGGAAGATTATCGACGCAGAAATAGCCGAGATCTTCAAAGCTTTGGATCGCGACCGTTTTCCCCGCTCCCGACATTCCGGTTATAATGACAAGCTGAATATCATGTGATTCACTAGCACTCATCTTTCTCCCCCCTGACTTGTCTTTCTATTTGATGTGCTGCGGGTCTAAACGATAACTGAGCAGCTCAAATTCCGGTGTATACGTAAATGTGCCGTGCAGCAGCCCTTGTCCCTTCATCATAAAATCAAGGATATGGCCGTCTCCAGGGGCCATAGGCAGGTTCTGAATGTCATTGACATCGTGCCACTGCAGTTTGCCTTCCTCTGATTCTGATACATTTTGTCCTGTATATGAATCAGCGACAAACGTAAACATCATCCACTCGGAGACAATGTGGTCACCGTCTTTAATAATAAAGGTAAAAACGCCTTTTAATTGAGGATTTATGATATAGATACCAGTCTCTTCTCTGTACTCTCTGATGACGGAGTCTCTAACTGATTCTCCGCTCTCCATCTTGCCTCCCGGCGCGACCCACCATCCGCGTCTCGGCTTTTGAAGCAGAAGAACTTTGTCATCCGTCTGAAGCACACAATTTGTCACTCTTTGCAAGTACGTCACCTAACCTTCGTCCTGTCATCGTCTCTTTATTATACCGCTTCAAGATGCCTCCCACAATGAAGAGACATTGACAATCTTTTCTTCTATTTTACAGCATATTCATTCCTTAATTCAGATGATTTTGCTGTAACTGGCATTCATCTTTTATTTATGGACAAAAAAAGGACACGGATAACTGGAGAATCCGTGCCAAAAAAGTGTATTCATTATAAAAAGGGGGTCAATTACTTTATTAATCATAACCGAAAAGCATTACACATGTGTTACAGCGGAATTAAAACCCAGTAACGTAATGTGAAACTCGTATGACAGCCCTTTTTATTTTAAGGTTTTCAGCGTTTCTTGGAGCTCTTCGACATAATGCTGTACGCTTTGTGCCGCAATACTTCCGTCTCCTGTAGCCGTTACGATTTGGCGCAGTGATTTTTCGCGGATGTCTCCGGCAGCGAAAATCCCTTCAACCTTTGTCTCCATGCGGTCGTTTGTTTCGATATAGCCTTCTTCATTCGTAATGCCCAGGTTTTCAAACGGTTTAGACAGAGGAAGCATGCCAATGTAAATGAATACGCCGTCTGTTTTGAATTCACTTTCTTCACCGGTTACCGTATCGACAAGCGTTACGTTACCGACTTTGCCGTTTTCCTCATGAATTTCCTTCACGGTTTTGTTCCACAGGAAGTCAACTTTTTCATTATCAAATGCTCTCGCTTGAAGAATACTTTGAGCACGGAGTTTATCTCGTCTGTGAACAATTGTTACTTTTGAAGCGAAACGAGTCAGATACACGCCTTCTTCAACCGCGGAATCTCCGCCGCCAACAACAACAAGCTCTTTGCCTTTAAAGAAAGCCCCGTCACATACTGCACAATAAGATACACCGCGGCCGCCCAATTCTTTTTCGCCAGGCACACCGATTTTTTTATATTCCGCACCAGCAGCAATGATGACAGCACGGGCTTTATATTCTTTTGAACCGGCTTTGACTACTTTGTACTCTTTGCCGTCAACGACCTCTTTAATATCGCCATAAGCGTATTCAGCGCCGAATTTTTTCGCGTGTTCAAACATTTTGTTAGAAAGCTCAGGCCCAAGGATACTTTCGAATCCAGGATAGTTTTCTACATCTTCCGTATTGGCCATTTGTCCGCCAGGAATTCCTCTTTCAATCATTAATGTCGATAAATTCGCTCTTGATGTGTATACAGCGGCCGTCATCCCAGCAGGGCCCGCGCCGATTATAATCACGTCATAAATTTTTTCTTCTGACACACTATTCACTCCTTAAACCATCTTTTCAAGTTTGGGCTCTTTCTTATAAGATAAGAATCCCCATCAAACGTATTCCTTACCCATATCCTATAAAATCTCATGGTGATACGCTATTTTTTTGCTCAACACGATTAAATGTATTCGAAAAGGGTATATGTTAATAAAGAAAGAGCCTTCTGTTTATAGAAGGCCCTTGTCATATTTATTATTGAACAACACGTCTTACAACGCCTTTAAATGCTGCTTTCCAGTAAGGATTGCTCATAGAGTCAACAGATACGCCATGAGATGTATTGTCGTTTAGGAATGTACCGTTACCTAAGTAGATTCCTACGTGTCCATTCGTTTTATAAGTGTCAAAGAACACAAGGTCTCCGCGTTTCATTTCGGACGCGCTGACAGCTTGTCCTCTGCCAACTAACGTATCAGTTGTTGTTCCGCCGACAGGTCCAAGGTTAACACCTGCAGAAGCGTATGCCCAGCGTACGAATGATGAGCAGTCAAAAATACGGTTGTTGATATCAGACTGAGTGCGTCCGCCGCCAAACTTGTATGGAGATTGTCCTACAATGCTTGAACCAACGCTGATCGCGCCTTCAATTCCGCCAGAGTTGCTGATAACAGTGCCGCCTGAATTGCTGTTTGAGCCGCTGCTCTTCTTAGAAGATGAGCCGTTAGACGAACTGTTTGATGAACCGTTAGAAGAATTGTCTGAAGAATCATCAGATGAGCTTGCTTTTGCTGATTCAGTTGTAGCCGTTTGGCTGTCATCTGTTTGTGTTTCATCAGATGCTTTTTGTGCTTCTTCCTGCTTTTTGATCAAAGCAGCCGCTGCTTCTTGTTCTTTTTTGATGCGTGCTTGTTCAGCTTCAGTATTTGCTTTTTGATTTGCAAGTTCAGACGCCTCTGATTTTAATTCAGAAATCGCTTTAGCCGTTTTCTTTTGGCTTGCATTTGCTTCGTCGAAAAGCTTGTCTTTTTCATTAAGCTGTTTATCAAGGTCTTTTTGCATTGTTTCTAATTTAGCCAATGCAGCTTGAACTTCTTTCAGCTTGTCATTCAAATCCGCTTCAGAATCTTCGAGCTTCGCTTTATCCTGCTCTTGCTGTTTGATTAAATCTTTGTCTGCATCCACAATAGATGAAACCGCAGTCGCACGAGAGATAAAGTCACCAAAGCTTGTTGATCCTAGAAGAACATCTATGTATCCTTGAGATCCGCCGCTTTCCTGTAAAGAACGAACGCGTTTTTTCAGGATTTCATTGCGTTTTTCGATACGTGCTTCTGTTTCTTTAATCTCTTTTTTCAGTTTTTTGATTTCTTCTTTTGTTTTATCATTTTCTTCTTTTTTATCTTCGATCTTGTTGCTTGTATCAAGCGCCTTAGCGTTAATGTCTTTCAGTTCTTTTTCAATCTTTGATTGATTTTCCTGAAGCTCAGTTAATTCTTTTTCCTTCGCTTCAATGCTGGAAGCAACCTCAGATTGCTTGCTTTCGATTTTTTGTTTCTTTTCATCTAATGTTTCCGCCGATGCAGTTTTACTTGTAAATGGGATCAAAAAACTGCTTGTCCCGATGACGGAAGCCAAACCAAGTGTAATTAAACTCTTTCTCACTTTTTATATCCTCCCTTTTACTGTGAACCTGTCCTCATTTGGAATCGTATTTTGAACATCAAGTTTCGTTCCTCATACTCTACGAGGAATGATGGTTGTTTATGGTTAATTATTCTGTGCATCTCTTATTCTGGTTGTATAGCGTTTATTTCACATCATATGTAAAAAACACTAATTCCTTATGTACGAGAATCATTATACCATCAAGTTTCGACAAATTAGCGATAAATTTTATTACATTTATGTTTCAAACAGATGTCAAGTCACACATCATTTGTCATTTTTCTTAAGCGTGTAAAAAAACTGTCGATATTATTTTCTTAATATAATCTATCAAACAAAAAAAGAGTCGATTAAATAAATCGACTCTTTAAAATTTACTATTCTAGAATATCATCAATATATTTCATATATTTCGTCAAAGTTGCCGGAGAGATGCCGAATCGGGCCGCTGTGTCTTTTTTCGTGTCTTGCTTGCCATGGGCTTCTTTCCAAATATAACAGATGGCTGCTGCCCAGCCTTTCTCATTTTTCAACGGGGCAGCTGCACGAATTTGCTGGATGACATGGAAAACCCAGCAGCTCATGACTTCTGTTTTCATCTCTTCTTTTTCAGCTTGCTCTAATAGTTTGACCGTTTGATAGGCGAAAAGTGCATCCTCTGAAACGTCAGCAGCCGCAGAATCTCCATTTAGAAGCAGCTTTACAAAATGATTTTCAAAAGGAGCGGTTATTCTCTTTGAGCGTATCACCGCTTCAAGATGCTCTGTTTCTCCCTTTGTGCTGCTGATATAATAGGCTGCGAGACGCTGTTCCACAGATGAAGGAAGAGCTTCCCTCCGCTCAATCCAAGGCGCCGGGCGGTCTTCGCCGGGATATTGCGACTCGACTTTTCTCCAGATCGTCTCGGCAAAGTCGGTATGTCCCGTAAAATAAGCAGAGCATGAAAGCCAGTAAAAGAAGGTGTCGTCACCTTCAAAGCCGATTTTATATAATGATTTGAGCCATTTATATCCGATCTCGTAGCGGCCGACAAGCGCCAAAGTAGCACCCAATTTATAACGCTGCTCCATTAGCATCGGATAGACATTGGAGAGCTGATCACTCAATTCCGCCACTTTTTCGTCTTCTCTTTCATAATAGTAGAAAACGAGAAGATTGCATAAGGCGTGAAGATTTCCTTCATTATGAGAAAGCACTTCATAAGCGGTTTGCTTCGCTTTTACAACGTTTCCTGAATAGAAATAGGCAAGCGCGAGATTGTTGTATGCTGACCAAAGCTCCGGATATTCAGCTGTGATTTCCTCAAGCGCCGCAACCGCTTCAGCAAGCTGGCCGCTTTCCAGCAATGACTTTGCCCGATCCTGTTTCACCAGCAGTTCATCCTGATCATACAACGAATCCTCAATGCCGTCGTCTCCTAAATCGAGCAAATCAAGCAGACTATCGTTTTCTTCGGCGAATTCACCATCCGGGTCCGCATCAGAATAAGCGGCCGCTTCTTTATAAGCTTCCTGGAAGAGCCCCAGATGGGCAAAGTTATTCGCTTTAAAGTAATGGCACTCCGGCATTTCGGCCTCCAGATTTGCCATGATATAGTCAAGAAGATCGTTCGACTCTTGATACTGGCCCATTTCCGAATAAATGACCGCAAGCTGTGAAAGCATCTCTGAATCCTCCGGCTCCAAATGAACCGCGCGCTGAATCAGTTTGCTTGCCCGTTTTAGATTGCGCTCTTTATACGCTTTCAAGCCTTTATGAAAAAAATATTGTCCATCTTGAAGCAGCTGGACAATTTGTGCGTGATTTTTATGTTCAGAAGTGTGTTTTCCCACAACTACCCTCCGTTTTATACAATATTACCGTCAGTAGTATACCATAAATCGTAAGCCCCTCAATAGTTCAAAAGGAAGGATTGGGAAAATCCCTCCTCTTTTTTATTGGCTGATTCGACCAAAATTTACCCGGCTTTGTTTTCTAAGTCTGCATTCATTTTCAGCTGCTGTTCAGCAAAATCCCGATAAAGGCCATGGGAAGCCATTAACTCATGGTGTGTTCCACGACCGGTAATTTCCCCTTTTTCAACAAACAAAAGCTGGTCCGCATCTACAACGGTAGATAATCGGTGAGCGATAACAATCGTTGTGCGGCCCTCCATCAGCACCTCCAGCGCCTGCTGAACTGATTTTTCAGATTGGCTGTCGAGACTTGAGGTAGCTTCATCGAGCATAAGAATGCTTGGGTTACGGAGAAGCGCTCTCGCAATCGCAATTCTTTGCCTTTGTCCGCCTGACAGCATAATGCCGCGTTCGCCCACTTCTGTATCAAACTGATTCGGCAGCTCCTTTATAAAATTGAGCGCATATGCCATCTCCGCGGCTTTTTCGATCTCAGCATCCGTCACATCTCGTTCTAACCCGTAGCAAATATTTTCTCTGATTGTCCCGGACATTAACGGGCTTTCCTGCGATACATACCCGATGTGCTCCCGCCACGATTCAAGCGAATAAGTATCAATCGGCTCGTCCCCCAGCCGAATGGACCCTGCAGTCGGAGAATAAAAACGTTCAAGCAGCTTAAACAGCGTCGTTTTCCCCCCGCCGCTCGGACCGACAATCGCTGTGACTTTACCTGCTTCAATGACAGCGCTGACCTCTTTTAAGATCAGCTGATCAGGCTTATATCCAAAAGACACGCGATCAAGCTGGATAGGCAGATGCGCATTTTCAATTTGTTTTCCTGTCACTGTATCTTCCTCTTCCTCTGCCAAAATCTCAATCATTCGTTCTGTTGCACCGATTGATTTTTGCAGCTGTGTGAAAAACGTTGTAATCTGGCCCATCGGCATAATAATTTGAAATAAATATAAAATAAAAGCCACGAGCGCTCCGGCTGTGAGCTCGCCTGATGAGACCTGCATGCCGCCATATCCGATCACTGCGACAAGCGCTGCCATTAACACGAGTGAAATAAGCGGACCGACAAGCGATTGAACCTTGGCTTCACGAACGCCAAGCTTAAATAATGAGGAAATCCCCATCTTCCCGCGCCCATATTCGACATCCTCCGCATTTGAAGCCTTAACAAGTCTGATTTCCGGGAGAATTTGATTCAGCAGTCCTGTAAAACGAGCCGTTTCATCTTGTGTTTCCCGTGAAATGGAGAACATTTTCCGTCCAATCGGCACCAAAATAAGAGCGGCCAGCGGAACGACCACTAACACAAGCAGTGTCAGCTTCCAGTTCATAATAAACAAGATTGTCAATGATCCAATGACAGAAATGATGCCTGTAATAAATCCGCTGATATGGGTTGTAATCAATTCTTTGACCACCATCGTATCGTTCGTTACACGGCTGACTGTTTCTCCGGAAGCATTTGTATCGAAATAAGAGACAGGAAGCTTAATTAATTTCTTCCATAGTAACTCCCGCAGCCCGGAAATGATTTTTTGTCCATTATAGTTAAGGGCATAGGTGGCATAAGCGCTTAAACCCGCCTGAACGAAAAACACCAGCGCGATCAACCCGATTTGCGTGCCTGACAGATTTGACATAGAAAAACCATCGACAAGCTGCTTCGTTAATAATGGAATGAGCAGGCTGACCAGTGTGGTTACAACACTGAGGGCAAGCGCAAAGGCGAGCTTTCCATAAGAAGGATTGGTCCGTCTTACTAAGGCAAAAAAGGGTTTCAATTTACTTTTAGATTTTTGTTTCTGGTTTGGCATATATTTTCCTCCTGTTTCAGCGTTCAGAAAGGTGAAAAGTCATAGCAAAAGGATGATTTTTACTCTTTCTCAATCATATCAATGGCGAGAGACTTTTTCAGTATATTTTTGCCGTGATCAAAATAAAAGATCTCCCACTCATTGTTTGAATAGGAGATTTTTTATGTTAGACATCTTTCACAGGCTTCTTTTTTCTGTAGGTCAATGTTACATCCTGCTGTCGCAGGTCTTCTATTATCATTTTGTATCGATCAACTTTTGCAGTATGTTCTTCTTTTATCATCTCAAGGGCGGCTTTTCGTTTTTCGCTTTTAGACTCAAGCTCTTTTTTTATTTTTTTTACAATCAACCCTTTTTGCCCTTTGATTTCCTCTTTTAATGAAGACTCAAATTTCTTTGTCAGGCTGAGAAAGTCGTTGATCGGTTGATTGAGGGTGCCCGCTTTCCCCTTCATTTCATCTTGGGTAAGAAACATATAGGTTGTTGATACAATTTCTGTTTCACTTTCTGAAAATAAGGAAGTCACTCTTCATATTCCTCCTAAGGCTGAAAATCAAATAACTGAGAAATCATTTCTTCTTTTTCAAACAGCTTTTCAATACTCTCGCGGATATTTTTGATAAAATCTCTTTTTTCTGTTGTCTGTTTTTTTAATTCAGCAACAATTCCATCATTAGCAGGAAGCGCACCTGTGTGGAATGATTCATGAACTGAGATTTTCTCCAATTTATCGAATGTGTGGCTGAAACCAGCTGCAAGCCGGAATTGAAGATCGAAGGCATAATGCGAAGGGTTTTCTTCCATATGATGAACCGCCGTGGTGATCGCCTGTTTTTTATCTATGAAGTCTTCATCGATTTCCTGACTGTAAACCTTCTGGTACTTAGAAATCGCATCTTCCATATCTTCAACGATTTTCATACCGTTTTGATAGATTCTGACAGCGGATGAGAGATTGACTTGAATCGTTTCTCCCGAGCCGCTCTTCCCTGTAAAATAAATATCGGAGCCTTTATAGCTGAAGCCTTTTTCCTTTGACAAGGCGTTGAGCATTTGAACGATACTGTGGCCGTCGACGATAAGTTTTAGTGCGTCTTTTGTTTCTGTGTCGAGTGTTTCAAATGCATCTTTTAATTCATTAACACTGCCTATTAACTCACAGACATAATAAACAATTGCAACAACATTATTAGTAGAAAGTGCGTATTTTAACTGTTGATATTGAATTTCTATATCGCCTATCTTACTATTAACAATTTTTAACTGTTTTTTGATACTCTTCCTTTGCGCCTCATCAATATACCCATTCTCTTCAAGCTGATCCACAACTGTTCCGCTATTATTCAAGATAGTATGAAAGAATTTGATAAAGGCCGGCATTTTTCCCCCGATATTTTTAACCATTACCTGTATATCACCAAACCGGTCTTTCACTATTTTCCCTTTCGCCACATTTCCATCAGCACTAAATATACTGCCGACAAGCTCTGCATCTATCCCGGTCGAAGCCATGATAAATCCGTTTAGCCCGCCTTTTTTATATTCATCCGAATACTTTCGTAAAAAAGTTTGGATAGAACGGACTTCCTCATCAGGAATCTTATCTATAATACTTCTGATTCCTTTGACATCTGTATTTGTATCTTTCATCTTTACATTGCCAAATGTAATAAAATCGGCCTTTCCGCTGACGCCATAGAGCGGGTCATCTTTAGAAATACGCTGGGTGATCTTTGCTGTGACGCCTTTGTCATTGTAGTATTGGGTGATTGCTTTTTTAAGGTCTTCTTTGCGGACGTTTTCAAGTTCATCAGTATTCAGAACATTAAATTTATTGATCATAGCATCAAGTAAATCTTTATCAGCCTGTAACAAATGATTTACACTAACCTGAGCACCGTTTACCCCATATACTTCATCAAATTCTCCATCTATTAACTGAACCATTACCTGGTTGTTATTTGCAAGTGAATGCCCAAGAGCATAAGTATGTAACTCATCAGAATTTCCAGCTCTTTTCTTTGCTTCCTTAGTAAATTCTCTCGTTGCTCTGTATTGGCTATTGTCGATCCCTAAGAAGAGGCCAAAAAAATTATAAGACCAATCCTCGTTATCAGCACTACCTTCTGAAATAATATGAAGTTGGTCTATTTGATTTTCACTATCTTTTATATATATTGCCGTACCATCATAACCCGATTCTTTTATTGACTTATCTTTTTGGTTATTTTTCTTAATCAGTTCTTTAGATGTATATATCTCAATATCCTTAGGAAGATTTTGATTAGTTTCTTCTTTATAGATCCTGCGGACTTCCGCTTCAAATTCTGCTTTTGCTTCCTTTATTTCTTTAGGATTGTTTGATGCAAACTTTTTTTTATAATCATACTCTAAATTTATTAACCGCAGTTTTACATTTTCATTTGAAAATATATTATAGTTAGCCATCTTACCCCTCCTTATTTAAAAAGGTGATGGATTTTACGAGCTTTTTAACCTGATCTCCTAAGTTATCTTTATCTAACGTACAAGGCTTATCATTATTTGGGCATCTAAACATAAACGAAAACACAATACCTATTTGGTCTTTCTCAGTAGATTTAATATAACCGAAGTATCTGTACGAAAAATTATATTTATTTTTATCATTTTCAAAATTATTTTTCTTGTGAGCAATATAAATATCTTTACCTTCGCTCTCTAGTTTTTCAAAATTACCATTATAGCCATTTTCACTACTAATTTGGTCTAACATTGTCTCAGGATTGTTAATAAAAGTTACTCCTTGATAATACTCTATTTGTGCATTTAGCATTTTATTTTTTGTTTTTTTATAGCTATCAAATGCTATGATTTCTTCATTTTCATCATGGCTAGACAAATAGCTTGAATACTTCCCATCCTCCGGAAACAACATCCTAAACCCTTTCAGCTTAGATTCCAGCAAATAATATCCTGGTTCCTCTTCTTTTGTTGACACCATATACTCTCTCGTTTTCTCGTCCTGAAACGCAGGTACTTGGGGCAGATCCTTGGGATCCATGTCTTTTGGTTTTACCGCTTCTGTTTTATTGTCATTTGTGGTGTTTTTATCATTGTCATTCATACTGCATCCTCCTGTCAGGGCAAGTAATAAGCTGAAGCAAATAAAGATGATCTTTTTCATTACGAACCTCCACGGGTTTTGTGAGAATAGTATTCTATTTTTATACCAAAAATAATTCTATTGACCTGGTTAAGAGATGATTATTTCATCCTTTTTCATGTTACATCATGGCGGAATTTGGATAAATAGGAAATCAGACTCGGTTTTGATCTCCTTTTATTAACTAATCATATATAACACCTCATATAAATCTAAATACCTATTACTTTTTTCACAAAACAAAAAGAGCCGTATCATACGGCTCTTTACTCTTCTTTCTCAGAATGGCGTTTTTTCAATACGTCAAGCACATCATCCAGCGGCAAGGCTTGTTCTCTGAGCAGGACAAGTAGGTGATACAGCAGGTCTGCCGCTTCCCATTTGAGTTCCTCGTGGTCCCGATTTTTCGCGGCGATGATGACTTCGGATGCTTCTTCACCGACTTTTTTCAAAATCTTATCGACGCCTTCACGGAAAAGGTAAGTAGTATAAGCTCCCTCAGGCATTTCCGCTTGGCGTTCCGCGATCACGCGTTCCAGTTCGTTCATGATGCCGAATCGGCCTGCGGCCTGTTCTTCTGTTTGTTCCTTCATAAAACAGCTGTAGCTGCCAGTGTGGCATGCCGGGCCGGATGGCTCTACAAGTACGATCAATGCGTCCTGGTCGCAGTCATACCGGATACCTTTGACGGCTTGCGTGTTCCCTGAGGTTTCTCCTTTATGCCATAACGCTTGGCGTGAGCGGCTGTAAAACCATGTTTCCTTCGTTTCCAGCGTTTTTTCGTACGATTCCTTGTTCATATACGCAAGTGTCAGCACTTCTTTGCTTGCCGCATCCTGCACGATGGCAGGAATTAATCCGTCCTCGTTAAAACGCAGTTCATCTGCCTGTTTCATCTCACATTCACCCCGTATTCTTTCAAGTATGATTTCACTTCTTTAATCGATGTTTCTTTATAATGAAAAATTGAGGCGGCCAGCGCGGCGTCAGCTTTTCCTTTTGTAAAAGCCTCAAGCATATGCTGTGCGTTTCCCGCGCCTCCCGAGGCGATAACAGGGACGGGGACAGCTTCGGAAACAAGCTTTGTCAGCGTGTGGTCGAAGCCTTTTTTCTCACCGTCAGAGTCCATGCTTGTCAGCAATATTTCTCCTGCCCCGCGTTTGACGCCTTCTTTTGCCCACGCGGTGACCTCCCAATCTGTTTTCTTTCTGCCGCCGTGCGTATAGACCTTATATGTGTCAGATTCTTTGTCATACTTGGCATCAATGGCAAGAACGATGCATTGCGAACCGAAAAACTCGGCTCCTTCTGCAATCAGCTCAGGGCGGAGAACAGCTGCCGTGTTCACCGACACTTTGTCCGCTCCGGCACGCAGTATCGTTTTCATATCACTGAGCTGATTGATGCCGCCGCCGACTGTAAACGGAATCGCAAGCTTCGCGGCAACCTGCTCCACAACGTCAACCATCGTTTTGCGTCCTTCATGCGAGGCAGAAATATCAAGAAAAACGAGTTCATCCGCGCCTTCCCGGTCGTACACTTCCGCCAGTTCAACTGGGTCACCGGCATCCTTCAATTCAAGAAATTGAATTCCTTTGACAACGCGTCCTTCTTTGACATCAAGGCATGGAATAATCCGTTTTGTGATCATTTGCGCTTCACCCTTTCAAGCGCCTCACCCAGCGTAAACTGATTGGTATACAACGCTTTTCCGATGATTGCTCCAGAGACGCCGTCCGCCTCATAGCGGGCGAGGTCTTCGAGATCCGTGACGGAGCTGACTCCGCCGGAAGCGATCACCGATTTCCCCGTTTCCTTAGCAAGCTCGACCGTGCTTTTAACATTGGGGCCTGACAGCATTCCGTCTGTCGCGATGTCAGTAAAAATAAAGACTTCCGCACCTTCATTGGCAAGCTCTTTGCCCAGTTCAGTTGCCTTAAGGGTTGATGTTTCCAGCCATCCCTCTGTTGAAACAAAACCGTTTCTCGCATCCAGTCCGATTGCAATTTTCTCGCCATATTGTTTCAGCATTTTTTTGACAAACGGAGGGTTAGAAACTGCTGAGCTTCCGAGAATTACCCGATCGACTCCTGCTGATAAATATTCGTAGACGTCTTTTTCGGAACGGATCCCGCCGCCGATTTCGACTTTCAGGTTCAGCTTTTGCGCAATCTCAATCACATGGCGGTCATTCACTCTTTTCCCTTCTTTGGCCCCGTCGAGATCAACGAGATGGATCCATTCGGCACCCTCTCTCGCAAATAACTCAGCCATCTCGTACGGTGAATCGCCATATATCGTTTCCTTATTATAATCCCCTTGAACAAGGCGGACACATTTGCCATTTCTCATATCAATTGCCGGATATAATGTAAAAGCACTCATTTTTTCACCTTCTGTTCTGCTGCCATTTTCGTAAATTGGGTTAAGATAGACATTCCGACCGTGCTGCTTTTTTCCGGGTGAAATTGGGCGCCGAAGACGTTCCTTTTTCCAACTACAGCAGGCACTCGCACACCATAATCGGCGCTTGCCAGAAGCGCGTTCTCCTCCATCCCGTCTATGTAATAGGAATGAACGAAGTAAGCGTAGCCTTGTTCTGTTTTAGTCAGCAGCGGAGATTCATTATGAAAAGAAAGACGATTCCAGCCCATATGCGGAACCTTCAGTTTGTTTCCTTTTTCATCTTCTGCTTTCAGCCTGACTGCTTTTCCTTTTAACAGCCCGAGTCCTGAAGCGGTGCCGTTTTCTTCGCTTTCTTCAAATAAAAGCTGCATGCCGAGGCAGATCCCTAGAAGCAGCCTTCCCTCTGAGACCATATCGTGAATCAATTGATCAAGCTTCGTGTAGCGCAAATTGTCCATCGCGTCTCCAAATGAACCGACTCCCGGCAAAATGAAGGCATCAGCTTCTTTCAGCTCCTCCGGCTTTTCAGAAACAAAATACGGCACGCCGACACGTTCAAGCGCCTTTGAGACACTGTATAAATTCCCCATTCCGTAATCTATCACGCCGATCATTTACAGCATCCCTTTCGTTGACGGTATTCCTTTAACTCGCGGATCGATCGTTGTCGCTTCATCAAGCGCACGTCCCAGTGCTTTAAAAACGGCTTCAATCATGTGGTGGGTGTTTGTGCCATAATGAACGATGACGTGCAGGTTCATTCGAGCTTCGAGCGCCAGCTTCCACAAAAATTCATGTACAAGCTCCGTATCGAAAGTTCCAACTTTAGCAGCCGGGAAGTCAGCGCGCATTTCTAAGTGCGGCCGGTTGCTTAAATCAATCACAACTTGAGCAAGTGCCTCATCCATCGGCACAAACGCCGATCCGTAGCGTTTGATTCCTTTTTTATCGCCCAACGCTTCGAGCAGCGCCTGCCCTAAGCAGATGCCGATATCTTCAGTCGTGTGGTGATCATCTATATCAACATCGCCTTTTGCGTTAATGGAAAGATCGAATTGGCCGTGTTTCGTGAATAAATCCAACATATGTGTCATAAACGGCACATCTGTTTTGATATCCGCTTGTCCCCCGCCGTCTATTGTAAATGCCAGCTCAATATCTGTTTCGTTTGTTTTCCTGACGCGTTCCGCTTTTCTCATTTAGAAATCCTCCGTTCTCTCGCTTCAATTGATCTGGCATGGGCTTCTAACCCTTCCAGTCTGGCAAAAGCCGCGATGCTTTCAGCATGTTCTTCAAAGGCTGATTGACTGTAAGAAATAATGCTCGATTTCTTTTGAAAATCAGTTACGTTTAATGGACTTGAAAATCTGGCTGTTCCGTTTGTCGGAAGCACATGGTTCGGTCCGGCAAAATAATCACCGACAGGCTCAGGGCTGTATCTGCCTAAAAAAATTGCACCCGCATGTTTGATACTCCCAAGCAAAGCTTCCGGAGACTGTGTTATGATTTCTAAATGCTCTGGCGCGAGTGTATTGACAGTATTAATCGCTTCCACCATTGTTTCCGCCACATATATACAACCGTAATCTCTCACTGAAGCTTCCGCTATTTCTCTACGCGGCAAGGTTTTCAGCTGCTTACTCACCTCGGCTGAAACCGCCTCGGCCAGCGCCATGGAATCTGTGACAAACACACATGAGCTGAGCTTATCGTGTTCCGCCTGTGACAGCAGATCGGCTGCAATTTCGCTCGGAATCGCTGTTTCATCAGCCAGCACGACGATTTCACTAGGTCCGGCAATCATATCGATATCGACATCGCCGAACACTTCCCGTTTGGCAAGCGCGACATAAATGTTGCCCGGACCCGTGATTTTATCCACTGGCTCAATGGTTTCTGTTCCGTATGCTAACGCCGCAATCGCCTGAGCGCCGCCCATTTTGTAAATGTCTTTTATGCCCAGCTCGGCTGCAGCAACCAAAACTCCAGGAGACAGCAGACCGTCTTTTCCCGGAGGCGTGACGAGAACGATTCTTTCAACGCCCGCTACGAGCGCCGGAATCACATTCATCAAAACAGATGAAGGATATGCGGCCGTTCCCCCCGGCACATATACACCGGCGGAATCCAGCGCCGTCACTTTCTGCCCCAGCATTGTGCCGTCCTTTCTGTGATAAAACCAGGAGGATTCAAGCTGTCTTTCGTGATATTCCCTAATATTTTCGATTGCCTGCCTAATCACCTGAAGAAGACGTGGATCCAGTGAGGTGTATGCCTCCTCAAATTCTTCTTTTGTGACCAGCGGGCTGTCTATTTCGATGCCGTCAAATTTCGCCGTGTAGCTGCGAACCGCCTGATCACCGTTTGCTTTAACATCTTCAATAATGGACCGGACCGTCTTTCTTTGCTCTTCCGTTCCGGCATCGATGGAACGCTTGAGAGAAAGCCGTTCCGCTCCGCTGATGGTTTTGATCTTCATTTTGCCGTCTCTCCTTCCACAACGAGAGATAGGCGGGATGCCATTTCGTCAATCACATCGTCTTTCATGCGATAGCTTACCGGGTTAACAATAAAGCGAGAGGTAATGTCACAAATGTGCTCCGTTTCAACAAGCCCATTTTCCTTCAGCGTCTGTCCTGTGGAAACAATGTCCACTATCCGATCTGCAAGCCCAATGAGCGGAGCCAGTTCAATTGAACCGTTGAGCTTAATAATCTCGACTTGTTCTCCCTGCTCTCTGAAATAACTGGAAGCCACATTCGGATACTTTGTCGCGATTCTTGGCGCTACGCCGCTCCAGTCTGTATTCGGAAGTCCGGCGACAGCTAAGTGGCATTTGCTGATTTTTAAATCCAGTACCTCATACACATCGCGTTCCTCCTCCAGCATGACATCCTTGCCCGCAATTCCGACGTCTGCCACGCCATGCTCCACATACGTGGTTACGTCCATCGGCTTCGCTAATATGAAACGAAGATTTTCCTCCGGCACATCGATGATCAGTTTTCTCGAATCTTCAAACTCCTCAGGGAGCCTGTAGCCTGCCTGCCTCAGCAACCCTGCCGCTTCTTCAAATATCCGGCCCTTTGGCATCGCCATTGTGAGTAACTTACCCATTTTGCTCTTCCTTTCTGGCACCGATAAAATAAGTGACGTTTGCAAAAGATTTTGTCATCTGGTCGATATTTTCTATTCCCGATAAATCTTGAAGAACCACTTTGTTCCCTTTCATGCGTTCTTCATTCGCATAAGCGATGGCTTGCGCCCGCTGCTCTTTGCTGAAAATAACAGCGTCTATATCACAAGGTTCTTCTTTCATATGAAGGGCTTCAATCAGCCGGTCGATCCGAAGCCCGAAGCCTGTTGCCGGTGCAGGTGAATCAAAATGGCCCAGCAGCTTGTTGTAACGGCCACCGCTTCCAATGACAAAACCGACATTCTCGGCGTACACTTCAAATAAAATCCCTGTGTAATAGCTCATGTGGCTGACCATATTCAGATCCAGGCGGACATTTTCCGTACATCCGTAATCCTCAAGAATGTCCCACAGCGCCTTCAGCTCATCAACCACGCTTTTTCCTTGCGCAGAATCGACGATTTCCTCGGCACGTCCGCATACTTCTATACCGCCCCGCAGTTCAAGGAGCTCAAGCAGCCTGCTTTTATCAATGGAGGAAAGCGGGAGAGACTTGACATGCTCTCTGTAGCCGACGTAGTTCTTTTCATATAAGAACCTCCGCAGCACATCAGCTCGTTCAACGTTCCCGAGCACCTCAACAAACAAAGCATCCGCAATGCCGGCATGGCCGATGGCAATTTTAAAGGATGCCAGCCCAGCGTTTTTCAATGCCCCGACGACTAAAGCAATGACCTCCGCATCCGCGCTCGTCGTGCCGTCACCGATTAACTCCACTCCGACCTGCTCAAACTCAGCCGGACGTCCGCCTTCACGCTCCTGAGCCCTGAATACATTTGCCGCATAGCCGACTCTTAGCGGATGACCGTGTTTCAGAAGCTTCGATGCCGCCACCCTTGCAATCGGTCCCGTCATATCCGGGCGAAGCACCAATGTCTTGCCGTCCTGATCAAGTAGCTTAAACAGCTGTTGCTCTTCAATTGCTGACTGGACGCCAACGGTATCGTAAAACTCCAGTGTCGGCGTTTCCATAAATTGATATCCCCATTTATCAATCAAATCGGTTAACGATCGTCTCACCTTTTTTTTCGTTTCGTATAAACCGGGCAGTGTATCTCTCATGCCGTGCGGTTTTTCAAACATAAACATCAACCCGAGCACCTCCGCTGTTATCTTATGAAGGAAAATTCCGAATCCTTTAGTTCGCTAATATGATAATATGTTAGCAGATGAAAGAATGAAAATCAACGCTTAACTTCAGTAAGGATATTTTTAGTTCGAATATCCTTCTCCTCATTATGAAAAAATCATGAATAATGTATTAAAGGTACGTAATATCTCAAATTCTTTATGTTTGGCATGCTATAATACAAATCAAATAGAGAACAAGGAGATAAAGATGAAAACACTGCGAACTCTATGTGTCCTGATGATTCTTTCAGGCGTTATTTTTTTCGGACTTAAAATAGATGCAAAAGATATAGATATTCCTTTTTTGAACAGCCTTAAAAAAGTGGTTTCTGATAGCGATACAGACTCAGCTGCGAATAGCAAAAAGGAGCTGAAGGGAAGCGCAAAACCGCTGGATGTCATCCTTTACAATCAAATGGACGCACCCCGGCTCTATAACGGCTGTGAAGTAACAAGCCTTGCGATGGTGCTGAATTACGCAGGATACGACGTGACAAAAAACACCCTGGCAAATCAGGTTGCCACAGTGCCTTTGACATACAGCAGCGGATTAAAGGGTGATCCGAATGACGGATTTGTCGGGGATATGGCGAATGGCCCTGGTCTCGGTGTCTACCATCGACCGATCTATCAGCTGGCGAAAACCTATGCGGGAGACAAAGTGTCCGATCTGACTGGAAAAAGCATTTCTGCTGTTTATGAACAGCTTGAAAAAGGCAATCCAGTTTGGGTTATCACGACAGCCAACTTTACGCCAGTTGACAACATGCAGACATGGAAAACGCCAAACGGAACGATAGAGATTACGTACAGCGAACACAGCGTCGCCGTTACGGGATATGATGATAAATATGTGTATCTCAATGATCCGTATGGCTATAAAAACAGAAAAACCGATAGAACAAGCTTTGAAAAAGCGTGGAAACAAATGGGCAGCCAGGCCGTAGTTATTCAAAAGTAAACACCTGAAGCCTCACTATGCTCTATCCTGAGCAAATACGACAATATTCATGCTTTTTGTTTCAATCGGTAAGATCGATTCATTTTCCATTTATCATCCAGAATTGTCTTTACTATCAGGCTATCTGTTTTTATGATTAAAGCAGATTCAGCCTTGCCCCGATCTATGTGAGAGAAGCCGGTGCAAGTCGCTGACGCTTCTCTTGCAAAAAATGAAAGATATCCGGGGAGGATTTATCATTGAAAAAATTCGTGTCTATCCTATTTATGTTCGGTTTGGTTATGGTGTTCAGCCAGTTTCAGTCATCAACCGCTTTTGCAGCAGACAAAGTGGTGCACGAAACAATTATCGTACCAAAAAATACAACATATGACGGGAAAGGACAGCGGTTTGTGGCAGGGAAAGAATTAGGCGACGGAAGCCAGTCAGAAAACCAAGACCCTGTTTTTCGTGTGGAAGATGGAGCAACCCTGAAAAATGTGGTGCTTGGCGCCCCTGCTGCTGATGGCGTGCACACTTATGGAAACGTTAACATTCAGAATGTGAAATGGGAAGATGTTGGTGAGGATGCGTTAACGGTGAAGAAGGAAGGAAAAGTGACGATCGACGGCGGTTCTGCTCAAAAAGCGTCAGATAAGATATTCCAAATCAATAAAGCCAGTACATTCACAGTGAAAAACTTCACGGCAGACAATGGCGGAAAGTTCATAAGACAGCTTGGCGGTTCAACCTTCCACGTTGATGTGATCATCGATAAGTGCACCATCACAAACATGAAGGAAGCGATATTCCGGACGGACAGCAAAACAAGCACGGTCAGAATGACAAATACACGCTACTCTAATGTCGGTCAAAAATGGATTGGTGTTCAGCATATTTACGAAAACAACAACACTCAATTTTAACCAAAAAAGTCCGCTGATGTTATTCAGCGGACTTTTTCAATCTTTCTTGCATTTCTTCCTTCGTATAGATGATCCTCATCGGATTTCCGCCGACAAATGCGCCGGCAGGCACGTCTTTATGGACAAGTGTTCCGGCGGACACAACTGCGCCATCTCCTATTTTCACCCCGGGCAGAATGGTCGTGTTGGCACCAATCATCACTTCGTCTCCGATCAGAACTTTGCCGATCCGGTATTCGTGAATCAAATACTCATGGGCCAGAATGGTCGTATTGTACCCGATGATTGTATTTGTTCCGACTGAGATCTTTTCCGGAAACATGATATCTGGCATCACCATGAGGGCAAAGGATGTCTGATTTCCAACCTTCATCCGCAGAAATGTACGGTACAGCCAGTTTTTCATCCCTATAAACGGCGTATATCTCGCAATTTGAATGACAATGAAATTTTTGACGACCTTTAAAAAAGGTACCGTTTGATAGACATGCCACAGTGAGTTGGCCCCCGAGACCGGATGACGATCTGTTTTTCTCACAGATTACTTCACTCCAACGATTTGTAATAGATCACTCATTTTCTCAAGCATAAAATCCGGCTCATACTTCGCCAGCATTTCCGGCCCTTTAATCGTCCATGCGACTCCTGCCGTTTTTGTACCGGCGTTTTTCCCTGCCAGCACATCATGGTAATTATCACCGACCATAATGGCTTCCTCGGGCTCGCTTCCTAGCTGTTTCAGCGCTAACAGCACAGGCTCGGGATCAGGCTTTGCATTCGTCACATCATCAAGGGTGACAACTGTTTCAAAGAATTCGCCGATTCCCGTGAGCTTGAGGCCCATATTGACAGTATCTCTTAATTTTGTTGTCACAATCCCTAATGTAAAGCCGGCTTTTTTTAATGCATCCAGGGTCTCATATACCGTTTCATATTCAGTCACGAGTGAATCATGCCTGTCATGATTGTACGCTCTGTACATAGCGATCATATCCTCGCATTTATCAGGGTCCATCGAAGAGAACGTTTCAAAAAGAGACGGCCCGATAAATGCAAGGACATCTTCTCGTTTATACTTGCTCGGATAATAATGCTCCAGTGTATGCAAAAAGGACGCGATAATTAATTCATTCGTATTAATAAGCGTTCCGTCTAAATCAAACAGAATCGTCGTTACTTGTTTGTCACTCATATTGCTTCCTTTCCAACCGCTGAGGGTTTCCACTTTTTCCATGTATGCGCAATAGCCATTGTCAGCAGAACTGCTGTGGTGACACGAATCAAAAGAAGCGGCCAGACTGGTATGCCGAGCGGAATAAAGACAAGTGTATCTTCCACGACCGCGTGGCAGGCAACGAGAAATATAAATGCCAATGTCATATCCCGCCTGCTCACGCCGTCATCCTCGACAGCTTTGATCATGACACCCGCTCCGTAGGCCAGACCAATCGTCAGTCCCGCCACCATTGTCATAGACGTATTTTTATTCATGCCAAGCAGCTGCGTAAACGGAGACAGCCACCTGGAGAACCGATGCAGCCAGCCTAAATCTCTTAAAAACTGGATGATGATCATCAGAGGTATGACAATTGCCGCCAGCTGCAAAACACCAAGTCCGGCTTTCGTTAAGGCTTCTGTCAGCATTGCCAGCCAGCTGTCTGGCGCCACGCTCTTCGCAGCGATAAAACCGTACTGCGCCGTTTCCTGTCCGCCATGCCAAATAAGGTTGATGACGATGGCTGACACAGCGGCTAAACCGATGCGCACGGCCAATATGACGCCAATTCTGATGCCAACCTTTGCGGCAACTGTCGATTCGATAATCAAGTTATGACAGAATGAAAGCATAACAGCTAAAATAAAGACTTCTTTCACAGATAAATCCAATGTTAAAATCCCGGCAATTCCCGCATACAGATTCAGCATATTTCCCAGTACAAGCGGAATGGCCGCTTCACCAGAAAGCCCGAAGAGACCCATTACCGGTGTGATCAGCCGTACAAGCCAATCCATGACAGGGGTATGCTGAAGCAAAGTGACCAATAGCGTTACCGGGAAAATCACTTTACCCAGCGTCCATGTTGTTTGAAAACCTGCTGCAAGACCGGCCAGAAAGATTTTCTTCATGCCTCATCCCCCTTTGTTGACGTCTACTCCGCGTACCGCTCCTTCGAGTATCCCTTGACGCGTCTGAAGATGATGGCTGCCACAGCCAAAACAATCAATACGATTGAAATCACCTGAGCGATGCGAAGTGAATCTGTCAGCATTAAGCTGTCAGTCCGCATTCCTTCAATAAAGTATCTTCCTATTGAATACCAAATGATATAGATCAAGAACATCTCGCCTCTACGCAAATTCGCTCTGCGAAGCAGCAGTAAAACAATGACGCCGACAAAACTCCATAGTGATTCATATAAAAAAGTAGGATGATAATATTGCCCATTGATATACATTTGATTGATGATAAATTCAGGCAGGTGCAGGTTTTCTAAAAAGGCTCTGCTGACAGCCTCGCCGTGCGCTTCCTGATTCATGAAGTTCCCCCAGCGGCCGATCGCCTGGCCAAGCAAAATGCTGGGCGCGGCAATGTCCGCAAGCTTCCAGAACGAAAGTTTTTTCACTCTCGAAAACACATAACCCGTTAAAATGGCGCCGATTAATCCGCCATGAATGGCAATGCCGCCCTTCCAAATCTTAATGATTTCTCCCGGATGTGCCGCATAATAGTCCCATTCAAAGGCAACGTAATAAATTCGCGCGCAAATAATCGCAATCGGAATGGCAAACAGGACAAGATCAATAAACGTATCTTTCTGCAGCCCCCGTTTTTCACTTTCCCTCATCGCAATCCACAGCCCGAGCAAAGCGCCGAGACCGATAATGATTCCGTACCAATGGACGGCTAACGGCCCCAGCTGAAATGCTATCGGATTGAGTGGTTCTATCGCTTCATTCATTTAACGCCAACTCCTATTCTTCTTGTTCACCGTCTTCAATGACGTCCGCCAGCTTGTTGGTAAATTGTTCAGCGGCATTCAGCCCCATCCGCTTCAATCTGAAGTTCATTGCTGCCACTTCGATGATGACTGCAAGATTTCGGCCTGGGCGGACGGGAATCGTCAGTTTTGTAATTTCTGTATCAATGATTTTCATGGTCTCTTCCTCAAGTCCGAGCCGGTCGTATTGCTTGCCCTGCTCCCAGAGTTCAAGATTCATGACAATCGTGATTCGTTTATTGCTTCTGACCGCGCCAGCGCCAAATAGCGTCATCACGTTGATAATGCCAAGGCCCCTGATCTCAAGAAGGTGCTCAATTAATTCCGGAGCGTTTCCCACAAGAGTATCCTGATCCTCCTGCCGTATTTCAACGCAATCATCGGCAACAAGGCGATGCCCTCTTTTCACAAGCTCCAGCGCTGTTTCGCTTTTTCCGACGCCGCTCTTTCCTGTGATCAGCACGCCGACACCATATATATCGACAAGAACACCATGAATTGCTGTGGTAGGCGCCAGCCTGCTCTCAAGGAAGTTGGTTAAACGGCTTGACAGTCTTGTCGTTTTCAGCGGCGATCTGAGGACAGGCACCCCATTTTTCTCGGAGGCGTCAATCAGCTCCTGCGGGATGGGCATATCTCTAGAAAGAATAATAGCTGGTGTTACATCAGTGCACAGAGAATCCATTCGCTGTTTTTTCTCCTCTTCAGGAAGCTGTTCAAAGAAAGAAAGCTCTGTTTTTCCGAGAAGCTGCACGCGCTCTCTCGGGTAATATGTAAAATATCCGGCAATTTCAATGCCTGGTCTTGATAGGTCACTCATTGTAATCGGGCGGTTAATTCCTTCTTCTCCGCTGATTAATTCCAAATTGAACTGTTCCATTACGTCTTTTGTGCGAACCTTTGCCACGATATGTTCCTCCTGTTCCGGGCTGCCCCGAGCTTGCTCACAATACTTTCATTTTATCACTTTCAGGCTTGAACCTAAAACAGATTTTATAAAAGGCGGGAAAACACCTCAGCTGGTCTAGATCACTAGTCTGAAAAAGAGTAAAATAAAGGTATTCAAATTCCAGAAAGGCGGATCATCTATGGCAGAGAGTCTTCTTATCAAAGACATTGCGATCGTGACAGAAAATGAAGTAATCAAAAACGGCTATGTCGGAATCAATGACGGAAAAATCAGCACAGTCTCAACAGAACGGCCCAAGGAGTCATATTCAAAAGAAATTCAAGCACCTGCGAATTCCGTTTTGCTTCCCGGCATGATTGACATTCATATCCACGGCGGCTATGGCGCAGATACGATGGATGCAAGCTTTTCTGCGCTCGACATCATGTCGTCAAGACTGCCCGAAGAAGGCACGACGAGCTTTTTAGCCACAACGATTACCCAAGAGCATGGGAACATTTCTCAAGCTTTGGTGAACGCAAGAGAGTGGAAAGCGGCTGAAGAGTCCTCTTTATTAGGTGCAGAACTGCTCGGCATTCATTTAGAGGGCCCCTTTGTTTCGCCTAAAAGAGCCGGAGCGCAGCCAAAAGAGTGGATTAGGCCTTCGGATGTTGCGCTTTTCAAAAAGTGGCAGCAGGAGGCGGGCGGACTGATCAAAATTGTTACACTTGCGCCGGAGGAGGATCAGCATTTTGAACTGATCCGCCATTTGAAAGACGAATCGATTATCGCATCCATGGGGCACACGGATGCCGATTCCGCAATGCTGTCGGATGCCGCAAAAGCAGGGGCGAGCCATATGACCCATCTGTACAACGCGATGAGCCCGTTTCATCACCGAGAACCCGGAGTGATCGGAACGGCGCTGGCCCATGATGGGTTTGTGACAGAGCTAATAGCCGATGGCATCCACTCCCATCCTTTAGCGGCTAAGCTTGCTTTTTTGGCGAAAGGCAGCAGCAAGCTCATTTTAATTACCGATTCCATGAGGGCAAAAGGACTGAAAGACGGCGTATATGAGTTCGGCGGCCAAAGTGTGACGGTAAGAGGACGAACAGCTCTTCTTTCAGACGGAACCCTTGCAGGTTCGATCCTCAAAATGAACGAGGGCGCACGGCATATGCGTGAGTTTACAAATTGCTCTTGGACGGATATAGCTAATATAACTTCTGCAAACGCGGCCAAACAGTTGGGCATCTTTGACCGAAAAGGCAGTGTGACTGTGGGAAAAGATGCAGATTTGGTGATTGTCAGCAGTGATTGCGAGGTGATTCTCACCATTTGCCGCGGAAACATTGCATTTATATCCAAGGAGGCTGACCAGATATGAAAGTAATGGAATGTCAAACGTATGAAGAGCTAAGCCAAAAAGCAGCCAGAATAACGGCAGATACAATCAAAGAAAAACCTGATGCCGTTCTCGGGTTAGCGACGGGCGGCACACCGGAAGGCACTTATCGCGAGCTGATCCGCCTGCACCAAACTGAGAATCTCTCATTTGAAAACGTCACTACAGTTAATTTGGATGAGTACGCCAGACTTTCAAGCAATGACCCGAACAGCTATCACTTCTATATGAATGACCGTTTATTTCAGCGTATCGACAGCAAGCCTAGCCGGCATTTTATTCCGAATGGAAATGCAGACGATTTGGAAGCCGAATGCAGACGGTATGAACAGCTAGTCGAGTCCCTCGGCGGCACTGACATTCAGCTTCTCGGCATCGGCCGAAACGGACACATCGGCTTTAACGAACCGGGAACGTCTTTCAAGTCGCGAACTCATGTTGTGACATTAAATGAGCAAACCCGCCAAGCGAATGCCAGATATTTTCCTTCCATAGACAGCGTGCCGAAAAAAGCACTGACAATGGGAATTCGAACGATTCTCTCAAGCAAACGCATTCTGCTGCTTATTTCTGGGAAAAGCAAAGCAGAAGCTGTTCGTAAGCTGTTAGAAGGAAACATAAGCGAAGATTTTCCCGCATCTGCTTTGCACCTGCATTCCGATGTTACGGTTTTGATTGATCGTGAAGCCGCGTCATTAAGACCTTGAAAGGAACATGCTGACTTATGAATATCAATAAACAATCGCCTATTCCGATTTATTATCAGATTATGGAGCAATTAAAAACCCAAATTAAGAGCGGAGAGCTGCAGCCGGATATGCCTCTTCCTTCCGAGCGCGAATATGCCGAACAATTCGGGATCAGCCGGATGACAGTTCGCCAGGCGCTTTCTAATTTAGTTAATGAAGGCTTGCTCTATCGCCTGAAAGGGCGGGGCACCTTTGTCAGCAAGCCAAAAATGGAACAAGCACTTCAAGGGCTGACAAGCTTTACCGAGGATATGAAAAGCCGCGGGATGACACCGGGCAGCAGGCTCATTGATTATCAGCTTATTGATTCAACTGAGGAGCTCGCGGCTATATTAGGCTGCGGGCACCCCTCCTCTATCCATAAAATCACTCGGGTGCGGCTGGCAAATGATATTCCAATGGCGATTGAGTCCTCACATATTCCGTTTGAGCTTGCGGGTGAATTGAACGAATTGCATTTTCAGTCGTCGATCTATGATCATATTGAAAGGTATAACAGCATACCGATTTCCCGTGCAAAACAGGAGCTTGAGCCAAGCGCTGCCACCACGGAAGAAGCGAACATTCTTGGTATTCAAAAGGGAGCGCCAGTCCTATTAATTAAACGAACAACATATCTGCAGAACGGAACTGCTTTTGAGCATGCAAAATCCGTATACAGAGGCGACCGTTATACATTTGTCCACTATATGGATCGTCTTTCATAAAAAAAAGCCTCCAACCCTTTTTAAGGATTGGAGACATGGCGAAAATCAAACTGGTCTGGTGCCGGACGATATGTTTCTTTTTTCGTCTTGAACTTCCAGATCGGTGATTTCGTTTTGCCGTTAAAACTGTCTTCCACTATAATGTACCAATAATAAACAGACTGCGGTTCAAGATGATCCCAGCGGAATTCAGCTGTATCCCCGCTCTTCACTTGCTCCCGTTTTCCAAGCTCTTCATTGGTATATACGTTACATTCAAAATAATCGGTTTCCACCTTTTTGATTCTTGGCTTCAAATCAAGCGAAAGGGAAAATTCATCCTTGTTGCCATAGGTATCCGTATCATAGTAATTCTTATCCTTTACATACGGAGAATACGTCGATACGTGCACCATGTCATTGGCCTGGTCAAATTGAAGCAAACGCAAATACCCTTGACCGCCTTCTGGCCCGCCCTGATAATCGGCCAGCATTTGATGCACAAGACGATCCGGTTTCCCATCACCATCATCATCCAGCTCATCTGTTTTTCTCATCGCACTATGATAATGCCCGCTCAATACCATCACGACATTCGGGTTCGGCTTTACGATTTCTTTGAATATTTTCTCTCCGATCGGGCTTCTGTTTCCGCTGACCAGCAAATACTCATGAAAAGCTAAAATGGCCATCCGGTCAGGGTGTTTCTTCAGCACCTGATTCATCCACGCGATGTCTTCATCCGTAATGCCCCACCCCATGTACAGCATGATATAATCATTGCCGTTGCTAGAAATCAGATCATAATGTCCGCGGTTATTTTTATAGGAACCGCCATAATGCAATTTTTTATCAAAACGATCGCTGCCAAAATATTTGCCAAACGCCCTGTAGGAGCCGTCCTTATGCCCGACATCGTGATTGCCGGCCAGCACGCCGTAAGGAATTCCGTTCTTATCCAGAACGGACATTGACCGATCAGCGTTTTTCCACTGTCTGATATCGGCGGAATCATCTACAATATCACCCGTGTGGAACACATATTTGATATTGAGCTGCTTTTGATTATCCTTTATCCATTCGGTCTGTTTATCAAAAATATGCGGATAGCTTTCGGCGTAATACTGTGTATCAGACATCCAGACAAATGTGTACATATCCTTCGCAGGGGGAATTTCATCCTGTACAATCACATTCATTTTCGACTCCCGTACAAAATCGGCGGCAATCACAGACGCTTTCAGCGTAAACGGTTTGTCATCCTTCGCGACGAAGCTGTCAACAGGCTGCCATTCGTTTGTCCGATAATTCCAAGCATACATCGTCACCTTTCTCCCCGGCAAAGAACTGCCCTTCCAAACCGCTTCTGCCAGATCATTCTCATCAATTGATGGATCAACCGTCACTTCAAAGCGATGATAAGGGAAAAGCTCTTTGTTTTCTGTCGATACTGTTTTTCCATCAGTAGCTGATACCCGCTCCAATTCTTGATTCGTAAATGGGGTCTCCCTTTCCGGCACAAAGCTTTTCGGCGGTTCAGTCAGTGACGCGTGCTTAAATATTTTCACATGATTTCGCGCTGTATATTGAAATCCCCTATAAAAACCAACATCCATGGCATCATTCGTCGGATCTTTCACCCGGACAGAAAGCTTGGCCTTATGCGTGTCGGCATCGCTGTCTATAACCTCCGGCTGGTCCGGATGCTCTCGTTCGGTTTTAAACGTCCTCTCAATCACTGTTTTATTGCCCGCGAGATCCGTTGCTGTCACTTTTAGAGAATGTTTTCCCGGCAAAAGATCAGAAGAGGACGTATGATATGGGAGTGTAATGCTTTCTCCATCTAAAGACGCTTCCGCTTCCTCAATTTTGCTCCATTTATCATACATATCCGCCTGCAGGATAAGATTTCCTTTATACGTTTGCCCCTCGGTGATATTCGGCTCAATGTGAGGTCCTGAATTATCTACCCGTACAACCAGGCTGACATTTTCCTTGCCGTCGCTTGCTTGAATATGGTGAGTGCCTTCAGAAAGCTTTGATGTGTCCCACTCCAGCAGCTGTGATGTAAATAGTCCGTCAGGCAGATTGAACTGAAATTGCCAGCTTTTATTCGAGCGCTGATTATCGCCAATAAAGAGTTCCTTCTCAGGAGACACCCTCTGATCCCTGATCACCGTTCCATCCGATAACACCAATCGGGCGTTTTTGACTAAGAAGTCATCACGGTTTTCAGCCGTATCAAACGGAGACACCTTCGAACCCGATCGTATTGTAATACGCTGCAGCTGCTTCCCTTTCCGAAGCAGTGTCTCTGGCAATGGAACAGAATAGGTGCGGTATTTATTTGTTGTATCATCGAACACCTTCAGCACTTTTCCTTCCATCGTTACCGCGTTTTTAAAATAAAGGTTCGTTTTCCTCGTATCGAACGCAAAATATACTTCTTTTTCCATCGCGTGCTCTGTCACTTGTTTTTTCCCGTCAATCCATAGCTTAATGCGGTCAGCTCGCCCTTCTGTCGTGGCTTTGAGAAATTGAGTTCCCGACAGCGTGTCTCTGTTTTCAATATTCATCCGCAGACCGTGCGACTTGCTTGTTTGTTTAATATCAATCATTTTGACCGGCGTTCTCGCTTCATTTATCCCGTCCCCGGCCGCCACATAATACTCTAGCTGATCCTTCCCGATCAATTCAGGCGAATACACAATATAATGGTAGAGATTATCGTTGCGGTCTTTTTCAGCAAGAATTCGCTTAAACGGTTTGTTCTCATCCGTCCGGTAGTAAAAGGCCGCTGTTTTCACTAGACTTCGGTCCCGTATGTCAGCCCGCAGCTCAATGCTTTCAGCAGGGCGGACAGGCTTGCGGTCAGTCAAATCCTCAATGACCGGCTTTTCTTTATCGAGCTTGATTTTCCGTTTCTGCTCGGGCACCTGTGCCTGTAATACGGTTCCGGGAGACGGATTCTTTTCCCCGATTGAAATGTTCAGAAGTTCTGCGGTTCCGTTCAACGGATACTTATAAAGCACTGATGACAGCCGGCGCAGCGCATGTTTCCGATAATGCGCAACCGAAATGTCCTTTCCTGTATTCGTTGATATCACAACGGCCCGCGGCCTCGTATTGGCCATACCCTCTGTCTCGTCTATCACCGCGAGATTTTTTCCTTCTTTAAGTTGTGTCTGATAATAACGATTGAAATCCTCTGACGTCAATTCTGGATGCCCGGCAGGCTTCAGCCAGACGACAAACGTTTCGCCGGATGGTATCAAGATCCTTTCATCAGGTCTCCAAATCAAATCGGAGTCAGGCCCTTCTTTTGGGTAGCGGTAACGGATATGGTAGTCTTTAAAATCAATCGTTCTGTCAGTCGTATTAAAAATCTCAATAAATTCATAACCGTCTGCACGTCCTATATTCTTCGTATCAACCGCCAGCTCTGTGATCAGAAGCTCCGGAATATGGGCAAGGTCAGCCTGGTATCCTTCAAGCTTCAGTTTCTTCGTCTCCGACTCCACCCGCTGCTTCCCATTCGACATCACAATGTAATACTCAAGCTCGCTGTTCCAAATCAAACGTTTCGGAATTTGTGCCAAAAACTTGCGGACCGCTCCGGGGGTCGGGTCCATCGGCACCATTTTGTAGCCCAGCTCATTACTTTGTTTATAAAAAAGAAAGGCGGAAAATGCTTGATACGAATTATCGCGAACTTGAGCCTCAATCATTAGATTGTTTCTCATTTCAGCTTTCACATCAATTTGAGGAGGATTTTCAAGCAAGGGTATGTAATGAGGCGTTTGAAATAGTTCCTGCTGTACAACAGGAAAAGCTTTCGATTCATGATGGCCGCCAGACAAAACGGAAAGAAAAGACAGTAATATAGAAGCAATAACCGTGTATTTCCTCATCAAAGCACCTCCCTTTTCATGTATTTTGCGTCTGAACAGGGAAGCTTATGAGTTCATTTTTGTGCATAAAGAACAAAAAAACGTCTGCCTCTTGAAAATTCCACTATTCCCCAGTAAACTAAGGATAGTTAACCAGTTAACAATTAAATCAGAGAGGCAAATTGATGAACAACAGCATTCATGATGAATTATTTCAAGCTATACAACAATTCGCATTAAAAAGAGATAAACGCGTCTGGCAAAAGGTGCAGATTCCGTCCTCACAACATCTCGACCACCTCAAAAAAGACTGGACATTGACCCAGCTTCACATTGTTTCCTGTTTACATACCAGCAAAAATGTGAATAACAGCTTCTTAGCATCCCGCTTACATATCTCAAAAGCAGCTGTTTCAAAAGCAATTCAAGCTTTGTTGAAACATAACATCATTACAGTGACAAAAAAGCCGGGCAACAAAAAAGAAATTTTTTATACGTTAACTGAAAGCGGCAAAGAACTGGCGGGGTTACATGAACGGCTTCATCAAAAAGCAAAGGAGCAATACAAACAGCTCTTCAATGAATTTTCAATTGATGAGTTGAAAACAGTGACTGCGTTTATTAACTTGTGGATCAAGCATATGTAAAAAAGCCTCACCCGCACGGGAGAGACCTTTCCATATTATTAAGCCCTGTCAAATACAATATGAAGTGAGACGGGTCCGCGTGTATACAGACCGGACTCAGCATAACAAAAATCTTCCTCTAATCTGATATTCCGCATCTTATCCAGCACAATATTAGCTACAATTTCGATTTCGGTTTTGGCAAAAGCTGCTCCTACACAGTTATGAATGCCGGATCCGAAAGCGAGATGCCGGGCGGCGCCGCTAAAAGCGCTCTTGATGCCAAGATCTTCCCGATGAATATTAAACACGTCAGGCTGTTCAAATGCTTCAGGGTCCCGGTTAGCCGCACCGATCATACAAAAAACAATCGTATCTTTTTTGATTTCCATACCGCCGACCACTGTATCTTGGGACAGCTGCCGCGGAATCAGCTGAACCGGCGGTTTATAACGCAATGTCTCCGCAATGGCTCTCGGAACTAACGAACGGTCAGCCAAAACATCATTCATCTGCTCAGGATTGTTGAGCAAATGGTAGATCATCAGTGCCAGCGTCTTATCAGCCGGTTCCGTTGCGGCTAACAGCACATTAAGAATCAGTGCGAGTATATCCTTGTCCGACATCGCCATGCCTTCATATTCAGAAGTACATAGGATGGAAATTAAATCTGATCCCGGATTGACGCGACGTTCTTCAATGACCGGCATCAAGTATTGGGAAAGCTGTTCGCTGCACCATAACGAATGTGCCCGCGCTTCAGGAGATTGAGAGATACTCGTGATAAAATCGGCAACTCCGCTGTGCCACTCAGAGATTTTTTCATGGTCTCTTTTATCCAGCCCGAGCATGTCCATCGTGACGCACACCGCAAACGTCTTTCCAAAATCATTGACGAGATCAATTTTCCCTCTTTCAAGATAAGGCGCTAACAAGTTTTCTGCATTTTGTTTAATCAATGGAGACAGATGATCCAGTGCGTCACCGATGAAGCTTCTCACTACAATTCTTCTTTTGGCAGAGTGTTCTTTTCCATGCATTTGGGCCAGCACAGGGCCTCGCATTACTGGTTCGGCACGCTCAACAAGTGATTTCGTCGTGAAAATATCCGGATGCTGAAGGATATAGCGGACATCATGATAGCGGCTGATAAAATAACTGTCTATCGACTCTTCATAATGAACCGGATCTTCCTCCCGCAGTTGTGAAAAATAAGCATATGGATTGTTTTGAAATTGATCAGAAAGCACACTAAACAATTTAATCGATTGGCTCATGTTTTACTCCCCCTATCATCCTTCACATGTGATCCGTTTCTCAGAAAGCATCTGCGCCATTTCCTGTACAATGAGATACCCTTGATTCGGCCGCATACAAATAGAAAATTCATGGTTACTGATCTTCTCACCGAGCTTCCACGGACGATGATAAGCAAGGAGCGTCTCTTCCACCTCTAAAATATCCGGAGCTCCGATAAAAAACGGCAGCTCAGCTATGACATATTCCACAGCCAAATTCAGCATATCCTCACTGACTTCTTCCATCATCAAACTGACGCCCCGTGCACGCCCGATTATCGCTTCACGAGACATGTCCAAACAAGCATGTCGAAAATGAGGCTGCTCAAAAAAAGCATGTTCAACTTCTTGTCTCAACAGCTGGTAGGCTTTGTTATCCATAAAATCAGAAAATGTATGAATCGCCTTCGGATCCCCGCCATGAGCCACAAGAGCTCTTTCTGCAAATCTCCTGTTTCGTGATACCTCTTTCCTTACTTTTCGTTCAGCCTTTCCTCTCGGAGTTCCAAGCGCTTCTAGAAGATTAGCGGCCTCATGCCCCGCAAGTAAAACAGAAACGCTTTTAAATTGAGCTTTCGCCCATCCAATTAATCTGTAAATATAATCCTCTGAAAACCTGCTGTTAAATGGGCTGATCCCCACCAAAACATGCCTGCGCCGTTCAAATATTTCTCTGCAGTTTTCCGTTAATGGCTCAGCAATAAAACGCACAGACCTTCTTTCCGTTACCATTCCGGTCATCTCATTCACCCCTAAAACTTATCCCGCTTTAAGTCATCACCCTCAAATACAAGATGGAATAGCTAGAACAACTGAACAAGACGAATGGCAGGCATCACTTAAAGTTTCCAAATGTTTTTTAAGATTTTAATAATCATTTTCAATACCCATATCATGATAAATGTTTACTAGTAAACATTAGTCATTTTATCCCTTTTCCTTCCAAACGTCAATATGATCTGTGCCCAAATATTTGAAAATAAATGTAAACATCACATTTTCCACACACTTTTTACACGCATATTCAGCATGACATATCAACAAATAGTCTAAACACCAACAATTGACAACGAAAACAAGAAAAGATAAAATAAAATTGTTCACCAGTAAACTATTTGTTTTAGTGTTTCATCGTAAACTATTATTCCTAAGAAAGAAGGTAGCCTATGTCTGATTTGACAAAACAGATGATATACGACATATACGTGAGACTGCTGCACCTTAATGAACAAAAAGCGAACACTTCACTTCAGCAATTTTTTAAGGAGGCCGCAGAAGAGGATGTAGCTGAAATTCCCAAAAATATGACAAGCATTCACGTCATTGACTGCATCGGCCAGCATGAACCCATTAACAATGCGGGGATTGCCAGAAAAATGAACTTATCGAAAGCGAATGTAACGAAAATCAGCACAAAACTGATCAAGGAAGAATTCATTAACAGCTATCAGCTGACAGATAACAAAAAAGAAGTTTATTTTAAATTAACCCGTAAAGGCAGACGGATTTTCGACTTACATGAGAAACTGCATAAAAAAAAGGAGCTGGCTTTTTACCAATTCCTCGATTCATTTTCACAAGAAGAACAAAAGGCTGTATTGAAGTTTCTAGAGCAGTTGACGTCAACACTTGAAGCAGAACAAACCGATGGGACTCCGGACAAACCTGTAAAGTAAACAAAAAGGCGGTGTACACTTTGGCTCATACAAAATCAAAGGCAGTATTGATCTTATACACTGTTTGCTTCAGTGCATTTTTTGCATCTTTAAGCCAGAACATTTATTCACCTATTCTTCCGATCATTAAAGAATCATTCCATGTTTCCACAGCTATGGTGAACCTGTCAGTCTCAGTTTTTATGATTGTGACAGCAATAATGCAAATTATATTAGGAGCGATCATTGATTTTAAAGGCGCTCGGATCGTCTTGATTACCGGTATTCTGGCAACGGCAGCAGCCAGCATCGGCTGTGCGGTGACTACTGACTTTACTTTGTTTCTGATATTCAGAATGATACAGGCAGCCGGTTCCGCAGCACTGCCTCTTATTGCTGCCACAACGATCGGACAGCTGTTTACAGGCAATGAACGCGGGAGTGCAATGGGAACGTATCAAATGCTCCTGTCTGTCGCACCGGCTATTGCCCCAGTTCTAGGAGGATTCATAGGCGGAGCAGCCGGATACGAAGGGATTTTTTGGATACTTGCGGCCATCTCGATCGTTTTGCTGGTGACAAACAGCATCACCTTTCCTAAAGATTCTCCAACTGAATCTATGCAGCAAGCCAAAGGCAATGTGTTCGCTCATTATAAATCAATATTTACAAATCGAACAGGGAACGTCATTTTGACTTTAAGTTTTGTTCTCTTTTTCATTTATTTTGCAGTAATTGTCTACCTCCCAATATTGCTGACAGAGCATTACCATATAGATGTGGGTATAGCAGGACTGTTATATTTGCCGCTGGCGCTGAGCACGATTGCAGGTACGTTTCTGTTTAAAAGAATACAGGCAAAAATCGGGCTGCACACCTTGTTTATCGGAAGCAATGTGATTGCCGCCTGCAGCATCATTTTATTTGCTGTTACACATTCCGTTTCTCTCGTTCTCATGGCTCTGACGCTGGCACTGTTTGGCATCTCGATGGGGGTTATTCCTCCCTTGTACTCTACAATGATTACTAATGAATTTGAGCACAACAGAGGGAGTGCAATCGGAATGTTTAACTTTATCCGATATACAGGCATGGCAGCAGGTCCGATGGTATCTGCCTACTTGCTCACAATGATGCCGTCTGCCATGTCCTTTAGCCTCCTAGGCCTTGGATTTGCCGCATTGAGCTTTTGCCTTCTTCCGCCAATGTTTTCGCCGCAGAAGCGCACGAAACAAAAAAAGCACCACATGTAAAAAAGCTGCCTTTGCGGGCAGCTTTTTTTATTTTTTTCTAAGCGGCTCTAAAATGCCTTTTTGAATCAGCAAATGGAAGACCGACAGGATAACGGATGCCCATATCGCTGTGCCGAAGCCGTCGATTTGAAAGCTGTCACCCATAATGGACGCGGTCATCATAAGCGTGATGGCGTTAATCACAAACAAGAAGAGTCCAAGCGTCACCATGGTGACCGGCAGTGTAAAGATAATTAAAAGCGGTTTAATCAGCACGTTTAAGATCGATAAAATGAGGCTGGCGATAATCGCTGCCCCAATGCTGCTGATATGGATGGAGTCAATATATCCATCAATGACGATTAATAACAATGCATTGACTAAAATGCTGACTGCCCATTTTACCATGTCATTTCATATCCCTTTCTGACGGGACGATAAAAATCCAAATGATATAAATGAGCAAAACCGGCAAGACACTTGTCATAATGGCTAAGATGACAGTTATGACTCTGAGGAGTGATGCGTCCCAATTGAAATATTCCGCGAGACCTCCGATAACACCGGCGATTTTCTTATTTTTTTCTGAGCGATAAAGCTTATTCATTCGATCACCTCTGTGAGTACTTTAGTTTGATGGCGCCTGTTAGTGATTCTGAGAAGACGGTGATGTTTTGATCATGTGCCTGATTTGAAGTGAACATCATTTCTTTTTGAATGGTATCATTTTTTTCCTTCAGCATCTCAACATCCATTAATTCATGGGACAGCGAACCAAGATTGCTTTTCAGCTCTGCCTTCACTGCGAGATCGTCCGGAATCGCAAGCTCCACACTTCCAGTCGTTGTTTTTGCATAAATGGAGCGGCAGTCTGATTCTGTTACGTTAATCGCAATATTTCCGTTAAAGCTTTGAACGTCAATGGATTCGCTTTTCCCTCGGAGATCGATCAATCCGTTAATGGTTTCCGCTTCTATCGTTCCGCAGCTGTGGTTGGCAAGCTTAATTTGCCCGTTGGCCGTTTCAGCTATGGCTTTTTCGGCTGTTAAGTGCGAGAACGACAGCACGCCGTTTGTCGTTTTCGCTGAGAACTCTTTTACATGTAAATGTTCCCCTCTGACCGGACCGTTAAACAGCTTCACTCGAATCTTATCATACTCCTTCTGAGGAATATACAAAGTGACATTCGTTTTCATCGTCTTTTTCTCAGTACGGATAAAAAACTTATTTCCTTTGATTTCACATTCAATATGCTGAAGAAATGCGTGTCTCGCCGCATCCTGGCTATCAGCGCGATATACCTTCGCCTGGCATTCCGCTCTGATATCGTCATCTTCCCAAGGGACGATATTCACGCTGCCATTGGCAATTTGCAGCTCAACACTGGAAAAGTCAGTATCTTTAAATTGAAAAATGTGCTGAACATCATACGCATGGCCAAAGTTTAAATCAAGGTCAACTTCCTTGACCTTTTTTACAGCAGAATCAATCCAGTCAAACAGCTTGGCTCCTAAAGACGGCTTGCCGCTTTCTTTTTTTGCCGTTGTAAATGGCTCTTCCTCGTCATGAACGTGAACTGAGAGCGCTGTGATTTTCTCTTCTTTTTCCTTGTAGTCGCTGTCAAGCTTTTCAATCAGTGTCAAAGCTTCTTGTGCTGTAAGCTTCCCTTCCTCAACAAGCTTAAGGATTCGTTCCTTTTCTTGCTTCATTACGATCTCCTCCCCATTGTCTACTTATGCTGCACGCAGGACCTTAATGCCCTGAATCACATTCCAAATAATAATGCCAATGACAACTAAGAAATAAATAACCGCTCCCCCGATGATTACAAATACAGGAAGCAAGCTGTCTCCATCAATCGCAACGGCTCCGCCAAGTAAAGCAATAAAAAGGAACAGCCAGCCGACAAACGGAACTATGTGAGAAATAAGAGAGCGTATCGCATGGCGTTTTGTTTCTTTCTCATTTACAACAAAATATGCGACAATCGGCACAATGATTGGCGCAATGAACACACTGAAATAACAAAGTGATGCAATAATAGCTTGATTACGGTTCAATTCATTCCACACTCCTATTGTGAATTGTCCATGACAAAAGATCAGGGACGTTTTACTTATTTATACGTTTAAAATCTCTTCAGGTTTCAAATTCATTCTTTAGACATGCTCCGATTTACGGAAATTGGATTTTAAAAAGTTTTAGAAGTAGAATCTTCCGGCTATACCGATTACAATATGTAAAAAGCTTACGGCAACCAAGGAGGCTGGACAAGCAATGGAGAAAGATCCCAGTGACTATACAGTAACACAAGAATCAGTGTTAAAGCTGATTCATGAACAAAAAAGAATGAATCGTGAAATGATCGCCGAGCTTGAGCAGATTCACGGACCCTTCCCGATCTCTCACGATATCCAATATATAAAAGTGCTGCTCGACAGCAGCAACACGCATATTGTTCAAGATTTAATGAGTGTAAGTAAGCAGCTGTATAAGAAGACTTTGTAATTGCGGAAAACATATCATTCATTATAACTGAAACAAAGCTAAAGGTTAGATGACAATATCTTGCCTTTTTTGTTTTGAAAAAACAAGTGATTCCCTGGCTGTCACAAAATGATTGTAACAAAAAAAGCCTGCCGGCACATCCAGTTAATGGACTCTGTCGGCAAGCTGTAACTATCAGAAAGAGATAGCCGTTCAAAATTAACGTAACAATTGAAGCACGTTTTGCGGCTGTTGGTTTGCTTGAGCAAGCATCGCTTGAGAAGCTTGAGAAAGAATGTTGTTCTTTGTGAAATCGCTCATTTCTTTCGCCATGTCAACGTCACGGATGCGAGACTCAGCAGCTGTTAAGTTTTCAGAAGAAGCACCAAGGTTGTTGATTGTGTGCTCTAGACGGTTTTGTACCGCACCAAGTTTAGCACGTTGGTTTGAGACATTGTTGATTGCAGTATCAATACTTTCAAGTTGAGTATCAAAAGGAGTATTAGCAAAATCTGTTACATTAAGTGCGTTTACTCCTAAAGCAGTTGATGACATGCTGTCAATGTTAACTGTAAGCTGCTGGCCAGCATTTGCTCCAATTTGGAAAGTGAAACCATCAGTTTCAGTACCATCTAATAACTTTTTGCCGTTGAATTCAGTACGATTTGAAATGCCATCAACTTCCTCAATAAGCGCATCCATTTCATCTTTAATTGCACCAAGATCTTCTGCTTGTTGTGTACCTGTGTTTCCTGCTTGAACAGTAAGTTCACTTCTAAACCTATTATGCCGTAAAGAAAAAGCTTGCCTGCTAAGCCCAAGGATGGACTTGCTGACAAGCTGTCCCCTCTTAACAGAGGGTTTTAAGATGTAGCTGTTTCTTTCGCTTTCAAGAGCGATTTCATGCGTGTTTTGTCACGTTCGATAACAGGCTTCAAATAACGGCCTGTATATGATTCTTCCACTTCAGTGATTTCCTCAGGCGTTCCTGACGCGACAATGGTTCCGCCCCCGGCTCCGCCTTCCGGGCCCAAATCCACAATGTAATCGGCTGTCTTAATGATATCAAGGTTGTGCTCAATAACAAGTACAGTGTCTCCGTTGTCTACCAACCGTTGCAGCACGACAAGAAGCCTGGCGATATCGTCGACATGCAAACCTGTCGTTGGCTCATCTAAAATGTAGAGCGTGCGTCCGGTCGAGCGTTTGTGCAGCTCTGACGCGAGCTTCACGCGCTGCGCTTCTCCGCCTGACAAGGTCGTCGCCGGCTGGCCGAGCGTAATATAACCTAAACCAACATCATAAAGGGTTTGGAGCTTGCGTTTGATTTTCGGGATATTTTCAAAGAAAGAAAGAGCATCTTCAACCGTCATATCAAGCACATCAGAGATGCTTTTTCCTTTGTACGTCACTTCAAGCGTTTCACGGTTATAGCGTTTGCCGTGACACACCTCGCATGGAACGTATACGTCAGGAAGGAAGTGCATTTCAATTTTAATAATCCCGTCTCCGCGGCAGGCTTCACATCGTCCGCCCTTCACGTTGAAGCTGAAACGGCCTTTTTTATAGCCGCGGACCTTCGCTTCATTTGTCTGCGCGAATACATCACGAATGTCATCAAATACACCGGTGTATGTCGCAGGGTTGGATCTCGGCGTTCTTCCAATTGGCGCCTGGTCAATGTCAATGACTTTGTCTAAATGATCCAAACCTTTAATCTCTTTATGGCTGCCGGGCTTCGCTTTCGCTTTATGAAGCTTTTGCGCCAGCGCCTTATGCAAAATTTCATTAACGAGTGTACTCTTTCCTGAACCGGAAACACCTGTAACTGCTGTAAACGTCCCAAGCGGGAACTTGGCATTCACTTTTTTCAGGTTGTTTTCTGAAGCACCTTTAATTTCAATGTAACGTCCGTCCGGCTTTCTTCTTTCAGGAGGCAATGGGATAAACTTTTTCCCTGATAAATAGCTGCCCGTTAATGAGTTTGGATCTTCCATCACTTCTTCCGGCGTACCCGCAGATATCACCTGTCCGCCGTGAATGCCGGCTCCCGGTCCAATATCTATTAAATAATCTGCTGCCATCATCGTGTCCTCATCATGTTCGACAACAATCAGCGTGTTCCCGAGGTCTCTCATATTTTTCAGAGCGCTGATCAAGCGGTCGTTATCACGCTGATGCAGACCGATAGACGGCTCATCTAAAATATAAAGCACACCGGATAAACGCGAGCCAATTTGAGTCGCCAGCCTGATGCGCTGTGCCTCTCCCCCGGACAATGTACCCGCTGCCCTGCTCAATGTCAGGTAATCGAGGCCGACTTTGTCCAGAAAGCTTAAGCGCTCCACAATTTCGCGCAAAATCAAATTGGCGATCTGCATATCCTTCTCAGAAAGGGTAAGGTCTTTAAAGAAGGCAAGTGCGTCGGCGACAGACAGCTCGGTAATTTTTCCAATGTGGCGGCCGTCAATCAGTACGGCAAGCGCCTCTTTCTTTAACCGATAGCCTTTGCACGTCGGACAAGACTTCTGAGACATATACTGCTCCATTTGCTCACGTATGAAATCGGAGCCTGTCTCCTTATAGCGTCTTTCAATGTTGCGCAATACGCCTTCAAATTGAATTTCACCTTCGCGGATTTGTCCAAAATCATTTTCATATCGGAAATAAATCAGGTCATCTCCGCTGCCGTACAGCACTTTATCCAGTTGATGCTTCGGCAAATCTTTGACCGGCACATCCATATCAATCCCGTAGTGGGTGCAGGCTGCCTCAAGCAGCTGAGGATAATATTGTGAGCTGATCGGTGTCCAAGGGGCGACCGCATTCTCCTTCAATGACAAATCTTGATTGGGGATGACAAGATCGGCATCCACTTCAAGCTTCATTCCGAGACCGTCACACGTCGGACACGCCCCGAACGGACTGTTAAACGAAAACAGACGCGGCTCAAGCTCACCAATTGAAAATCCGCAGTGCGGACAGGCATGATGCTCGCTGAACATCAGCTCTTCCTCACCGATGACATCGATCATAACCCGTCCTTCACCTAAACGGAGCGCCGTTTCCAATGAATCTGACAGCCGGGCTGCCACGCCTTCTTTCACGACAATCCGGTCAATGACTACCTCAATGGAATGCTTCTTGTTCTTTTCTAATTCGATATCGTCGGAAAGCTCAGCCATCTCGCCGTCAATTCTGACTCTGACATAGCCTTGTTTTCTAATCTGTTCAAGCACTTTGACATGAGCGCCTTTTCGGCCCGAGACAATCGGCGCCAGCACCTGAAGCTTCGTCCGTTCCGGGTATTCCAGAATTCTGTCCACCATTTGCTCGATGGTCTGGGATGTAATCTCAATTCCGTGTTCCGGACAATGAGGCTTCCCTACTCTCGCATATAAAAGACGCAGATAATCATAAATCTCAGTTACCGTACCGACAGTAGACCTCGGATTGCGGCTCGTTGTTTTCTGATCAATGCTGATGGCGGGAGAGAGCCCCTCAATTGCATCCACATCCGGCTTATCCATTTGCCCTAAAAACTGGCGGGCATAGGCAGACAGCGACTCGACATACCGTCTCTGTCCTTCAGCATATATCGTGTCAAAGGCAAGGGAGGATTTACCTGATCCGGACAAACCCGTGACAACGACAAGCTGATCTCTCGGAATCGTTACATCTATATTTTTCAGGTTATGCGCCCTGGCTCCCTTCACCTCTATCCGATCCATAGCCATTTGTTCATCATCCTTCCGCTTTTAGCTCTAAAAGTAAATCGCGAAGCTCCGCGGCTCTCTCAAAGTCAAGCGCCTTGGCGGCTTCCTTCATTTCATGCTCCATCTGTTCAACGACTTTCTGGCGTTCTTTCTTCGTCATTTTCGACAGCTTCGGCGCGGCTTTTGTTTTGTATTCCGCTTTATCCTCAGCTGCTACTGTGGCACGAATGACATCGCGAATTTCTTTATTTATCGTTTTCGGCGTAATGCCGTGCTCTTCGTTAAACCGCTCCTGCTGCTCGCGGCGGCGTTTTGTTTCATTAATCGCAATTTCCATAGACTTCGTTATTTTATCGGCGTACATAATGACGCGGCCTTCCGCATTTCTGGCTGCCCGTCCGATGGTCTGGATCAGCGACCGCTCCGAACGAAGGAAACCTTCCTTATCCGCATCCAAAATCGCAACAAGGGATACTTCGGGAATGTCCAAACCTTCCCTCAACAGGTTGATGCCGACAAGCACATCGTACTTGCCAAGGCGCAGGTCGCGGATAATTTCAATCCGTTCAAGCGTCTTGATCTCAGAATGCAGATAGTTTACTTTAATGCCGATTTCCTTTAAATAATCGGTCAGATCCTCTGACATCTTCTTCGTCAAAGTTGTCACAAGCACCCGTTCATTCCGCTCGATTCTTGCTTGAATTTCGCCGATCAAGTCGTCAATCTGACCTTCGATTGGACGGACGTCAATAAGCGGGTCAAGAAGCCCCGTCGGACGAATGATCTGTTCGACCATTTCATCTGTATGTTCAATCTCGTACGGCCCTGGTGTTGCTGATACATACACGATATTGTGCATATGCTTTTCAAATTCCTCAAAACGAAGCGGACGGTTATCAAGCGCTGATGGAAGCCGGAAGCCGTGATCCACGAGCACCTGTTTCCGCGCCTGGTCTCCGTTAAACATGCCGCGCACCTGAGGAATTGTCACATGCGACTCATCCACCACGATCATAAAATCGTCTGGGAAATAATCAAGAAGCGTATACGGCGTTGAACCTGGAGGCCGCAGAGTCAAATGTCTTGAATAGTTCTCGATGCCGGAGCAGAAACCCATTTCACGCATCATTTCAAGATCATATCTTGTCCGCTGCTCTAAACGCTGCGCTTCAAGGAGCTTTCCGTTTTCATGCATGACCTTCAGCTGCTCCTCAAGCTCCTTCTCGATATTTTGAATCGCCTTCTCCATTTTCTCGGCCCGCGTTACGAAGTGGGATGCCGGGAAAATCGCAACATGATCTCGGTCGCCGAGAATTTCTCCTGTCAGCGCATCTACTTCCCGAATCCGTTCGATTTCGTCACCGAAAAATTCAACTCTGACACAATGCTCATCACGGGATGCCGGAAAGATTTCCACTACATCCCCGCGCACACGAAATGTACCGCGCTGAAAGTCGATATCGTTGCGGGCATATTGGATGTCTACAAGTTTTCTGAGCAGCTCGTTGCGCTCAATTTCCATTTCACTCCGCAATGACACGACCATTTCCCGGTATTCCTCAGGCGAACCGAGGCCGTATATACAAGACACACTCGCAATAATAATGACATCTCTGCGCTCAAACAAAGCTGATGTGGCGGAGTGTCTCAGTTTATCAATTTCATCATTAATACTAGCGTCTTTCTCTATAAATGTATCCGTTTGAGGCACATACGCCTCCGGCTGATAATAATCATAGTAGCTGACAAAATACTCGACAGCATTGTTCGGAAAAAATTCCTTGAACTCACTGTAAAGCTGTCCAGCAAGGGTTTTGTTATGGGCAATCACGAGAGTCGGCTTATTGACTTCTTTAATCAAATTAGACACCGTAAATGTTTTCCCAGTTCCTGTCGCACCCAGCAGAGTCTGATGCTTCTTGCCCTCCTGAATTCCTTTCACAAGCTTTTCAATGGCTTTCGGCTGATCTCCCTGGGGCTGATATTTCGAGACTAACTCAAAGCGATCTTTCACAAAAATAAGCCTCCGTTTCTTTAACGAAATCTTCCTATAGATATAGTAACACAATGGAAAGCAAAATCACTAAAAATACGAACTAAAGTTCGGTGGTTTTTTATTTCCAGCTGTTTTTGTGTATAAAAAACCTGCTTTTAAATCGTAAAAGCAGGTATTCAGTCTTTATATTCATTATGTCCGATTTATTCTTCTTTTTTCTCTGCAGCTTTTTTGGCCATATACAGTCCCCCAGCCACAAGAGACACAACATCCAATCCTACAATAAAATACGTTTCTGTATAGCCTTTTAAATAAGAGGCAAACAGCAATGCAGCTGTTAAAGCGATCGCCACATAATGATTAAAGGTGACTCTAGTAAATAGAACAACAAGCATAAAAGGGAAAAACAATGCAAAAACGGCTTTTGTAATCAACAAAAACCCTCCTCAGGGATTCTTCATCTGATCTGATTATAGTAAAAAATGAAGAATCGGACAATCGTGCATTCGCTCCCTCTCCTACACCATACCCCTTTTCAGCCAAAATCAATCACCATATTTGCATTTTGGTGCCGGTCAAAACTTATTCCATGGTGCCGCTGTTCTAATCAGCGGCACTTTTTTTATTACATCATCAAGTCCGCCGCCAGATTCCGAGAATAAAAGAAAATAGGCATACAGTACCAGTACGGCCGCATTTTTCAGGATAATATAACCAACTTAACTATTCATTTTATTTAGGACTTTCTGCGTTTGACAGCATTTTCCTGAAAACCTACAATTGAATGATAGTGTTTACTATCATTTTTTAAACACAGGCTCCGCAATAAAAAGACTAGAGAGAAAAACAAAATGAATGAAGAAAAGAGGGGTTTCAAATATGTATTCTGTTTTATTTCGCCAGGCAGAAGAGTCCAGCCAGCTGGCTGGAGCAAAAGGAATGAATTTGATTAAATTGACCAAACACGGTCTTCCTGTTCCGGACGGGTTTATTATTCAAACGAATGCGCTCGCACGTTTTATGGAGGACAACCAGCTTCAAGAGACTAGCGAAAACGTCGAAAGCGGGATCATTTCCGGAACATTTTCGGATGAGCTGAAAAATGAGCTGACTAGTTCCTTTTATAAGCTTAGAGAATCATATCGATCCGTAGCCGTGCGTTCTTCGTCTGCTTCGGAAGATTTAGAAGGCGCCTCATTCGCGGGTCAATATGAAACCTACTTAAATATCAAAACAGAGGAAGAGTTTCTGGCTAAAGTGAAAGAATGCTGGGCCTCATTTTTTTCTGGGCGGGTCAGCAGCTATAAGAAAAAAATGAACAATCAAATCGCAGAGCCGTTAATGGGAATAGTCGTTCAGGGGCTGATCGATTCAGAAATGTCAGGTGTTATCTTCAGCCGCAACCCTGTTACCCATGATGATAGAGAGCTTTTAATCAGCGCCAGCTACGGGTTGGGTGAAGCTGTTGTTTCAGGAAGTGTTACCCCAGACACGTTCATTGTTAATAAATCTTCGTTTGAGATTCAGAAAGAAATAGGTGCAAAGGAAATCTACATGGAGTCTGCGGCAGAAGGAATTGCTGAAAAAGAAACGAGTGAAGACATGCGCAGCCGTTTTTGCCTTACAGATGAACAAGTGATTGAATTGGCTGAAATCACAAAAAAAACCGAAGACCTGTACGGATATCCTGTCGATATAGAATTTGGAATTGCTGATCATCAAATATACCTTCTGCAAGCTCGCCCGATTACAACCATTGATCAGGACAAAAAGGCGGCAGAAGAAAAACGCAGCTTCATGATTACCGACACTGATATGAATGATTTCTGGCTTAACATGGAGTCTAATATTGAAGGTCCGGTGAGTCCGTTATTTTCATCCTTCATCGTGCCGGCATTGGAATATGGCTTGAAGAAGAGCATGCAAAAGTTTCCGATTGGTGTAGTTGTTGATGAAGTAAAACTTTATCGCGGACATATTTATTCCAAAAACCAAGGTGGACAGCAGCCTCCTTCTGAAGACTGCGGCAAAGAGCTTTTCCCGATTTTATCGGAGCATATGTATGACATCATCAATCACACATACCTCCCTTTTTACCGGACACTGGACCAGCTCGCACAAACTGAGCATACCGCAGAAAGCGCACTGGATGCTTTTCAAAAACTAAAGGCCTTTTATCTCACGGCTTATGAAGAGCACTTCAATATCGTTTTCCCGCAAATCCTTTTAACAAACAAACTGCAAGCGATGTATCAGGACATTCAAGGAGAGTCCGAAAACGCTCATTTTTATGAGATGCTGACAGGAAAAATGAACAAATCACTGGAAACGGACCGTTGCTTATGGCTATTTTCTATGGAAGTTCAGGAGAACCCGAACCTTCTGACCATTTTTGAAAACAACAAGCCTGAACAGCTCCAGGAGAAATTAGAACAAACAGATGAGGGGAGACACTTCCTGAAGAACGTCCATGAATTCTTGCAAGAATACGGATGGAGATCTGTTAAAAGTCATGATCTGATTGAACAAATCTGGGTGGAAAATCCGTATTTCGCTCTGGCTAATATTCAAAATTATGTCCGTAATGGCTATCATTTTGACAATGAATTTCAGAAAACGAAAGAAAAACGAGAGAAATTATACAATGAATTCTTGGAAAACATAGAAGATCCCGGTTTGCGCACCGAATTTGACCGCTATTATCAATGGACACTGAACTCTGCAAATATAAAAGATGATCACCACTTTTATATTGACGCCATGCTGGATGCCAAGGCGAGAATCTTTCTGCTGAAGATAGGTGAATTGCTGGCGGAAAACGGTGTCATTCAAGATCGTGAGGACCTTTGGTTTTTATATGACGACGAAGTGGAACAAGCGCTTCTTCACCCTGTATCCCTGCAAGAAAAGGCTGAAAAACGCAGACAGATTTTTCATGAGTATGAGCTGGCCCAAGCCCCTGCCTACCTCGGCACCCCGACAAAAGAACAGCTCAAAGCAGCTGAAGAAATTGTCGGCGCTGTGATAGAGGATGAAAAAAACACAGAGAATCATATTTTTGGCATTGCGGCATCAAGCGGCATTGCGACAGGTCCGGTGAAAATCATTCGGGACGCCAATGAATTTTCTCAATTCGCGCCTGGGGACGTACTCGTTTGCAAGATGACCACACCGCTATGGACCAGCCTGTTTCAAGACGCCAAAGCGATTATTACAGACACAGGCGGCATTTTGTCTCACGCTGCGATTATTGCCCGTGAATACGGCATTCCAGCCGTTCTCGGCACACGCACGGCAACCGAAAGACTGCGAGACGGTGACATCATCACTGTTGACGGAAGCAGCGGCAAAATCACAGTTGTCAGCCGGTCCTGATGCGTCCCCCTCTTTCTTATACAAGCGGGGCGGGTGTATACTTGTCCTGCCAGTATACTCGTGAGGTGAAACGTATTGAGACCGACAAACAAGAGAATCCTTGACGCTGCCATGCAGCTGCTCGTCAAAAAAGGATATCGCGCAACAACTACAAAAGAAATTGCAGAAAAAGCAAATGTAAGTGAAGCGACGATTTTCAGGAACTTTAAAAACAAACAAGGACTAGTTGAGGCTTTGCTTTCTCAGCATTCTTCAAACAGAGGCAGCATTTTGGAACAAACAGAAGGGGATTTGTACAAAGACCTGCTTCATATCGGAACCTGTCTCTTGGAGGAGCTCGAACATAGAAAAGATATCATTAAAATCAGCTTTCGTGAACCGGCCATGTTTCAGGATGTCATTAACCACGTCACTGAATATCCCCAATCTATGAAACAGCTATTGGTTGATTATCTCAAAACAATGGGTGAGAAAGGGGTTATTCAGACAGGAAATGAAGCGGAGCATGCCGACGTGTTCATGTCGATTATCTTCGGTTATTTCATTCACCGTCTCCACTTAGGAGACCGGGTCATATCAATGCCCCAGGAAAAAATGCTGGAGCACAGCACAGCTCTATTTGTCAAAGGAATTTCTGCTGATTAACTCCTTGGCATAATAAAAAGGAGGATCCCAATGAGCTCAAGAAAAGAATGGGCGCTGATCGTCTCGCTATTATTGGGGGCCATTCTGGCTCCCATTAATTCAACGATGATCGCGGTCGCGCTCTCATCTATTTCCCATACGTATAACGAGTCCATCGCAAGCATCACTTGGGTGGTTACCGTTTATTTAATCGTGATGGCAGTCACACAGCCGATTGCAGGAAAGCTCGGTGACATGTACGGCAATAAAACAATGTACTTATGGGGAGTCGGCCTTTTTCTAATCGCATCTCTAGGCTGCGCCCTTTCACCGAGTCTGCTCCTGTTAATTGTTTTTCGGGCATTGCAGGCTGTCGGCGGGGCATTGCTTACGCCAAACAGCATTGCCATTATCCGGCATGTTGTTTCTGAAAAACGCCTACCGAAAGTGTTTGGATTTTTCGGACTGGGTGCGGGACTTGGTGCAGCACTCGGGCCTTTTATCGGCTCTATACTGATTGACAGCTTCAGCTGGCATTCGATTTTTTGGGTCAACATCCCGTTCCTCGCTATTGCTTTATTTACGGCATTAACGATGTTTCCTCAATATAAAGAAAATAAATCTGACGCGCCGCTGGATATCATCGGCTCTCTCTTGCTTGCAGGCAGCATCGTTTCCATTATCCTGCTGACGAAAAATGAGGCTCCATGGGGATATGCGGTATACAGTGTATTGATACTTCTTTTTGTTCCGCTTTTTTTCAGAAGAGAAAAACGTACCAAGCACCCTATCATTGACTTTGCACTGTTTAAAAGCTCAACCTTTACAAATGCGAATTTATCAGTCTTGTTAAGCAATTTGATGATGTATGCCGTCTTATTGATTATGCCGTTATTTATGACGAACCAATTTGGGCTTAATACGTCTAACAGCGGGATGGCGCTTTCTGTATTTTCAATCTTCATGTCAGCCAGCAACTGGGTGGGCGCGCAGCTCCATCACAAATGGGGAGCCAAAAAAATCATTTTTCTTTCATTTGCCATGATGGCTGGTGCGAATCTATTATTTTTGCTGTTAAGCAGCTCGCATTCTGTCTTGTTCCTCATGCTCTCTCTTATCCTTGGCGGGCTCGCTTCCGGAGTCGGTCTGACCAGCATGCAGGTGTCATCCCTTGCCACAGTAGACCCCGGAATGTCAGGAGTGGCATCCGGTATTTTCTCGACCTTCCGTTATTTCGGAAGCATCATTTCATCAGCCTTAATTGGCCTGATTTCGGGATATCACATCCTATTTATGATTCTCTTTGCTGTATCCATCATCGGCGTTTTTGTTTCATTGGGCATCAAATCTGATGAAACGGCACGGATAGAAAAAAACTCAGCGTAACACAAAACAGCCCGGCATCGCATCTTCCTGCGGTGCCGGGCTGCCTTTTATGATCCAGAAGCGACTGCTTCGTCTTCACGGTCATCCTTTACGAAGAGGATGCCCAATTCATGATGTTCTCCTTCATAAGAAGCTCGCTGGTCAAAACGAATTTCTCCATTCAAACCGATAATTTCAAGCTTCACATATGCACGGTTATGCTGAAGCGCTTCATAGAAATCAGAAACGTTCTTAACCGGTATGCCATTGACTTTCGTTATGATTTCCCCGATTTTCAATTCCAGGTCCTCAGCCGGCGTATTGGGGATAATCCCAAGCACCATTAAGCCCTGATCCCTTTTCGAGAAGTAAAACGGAGCCGCGTTATCATTCACTCTTTGCTTTATGGACAGAAAAATGCGCCCTAACAAAGCAGTACAGACCGCTGCACCCGCAAGCGGCGTCCACAGTAAGCTCGCTGCACCGAGAACTGCGACGGCAAGACCGAGAATACAAACGCGTTTCGCTGTGATCCTTATACTCGTTTCAGGCAGCGATCCCTGTACCCTTTGTCCAAATCCGACAAAGTAAGGAATCCATAGAAAATGGAATGAGCCGCCGGGAACAGTAAACACGGGCCACCAGCTAAGGTGCGATTCTAAACCATTACCGGGCACGAGAAGGAACAGCGGCAAAAGCCAAACCCGGTTTGCCAGCTGCTGTCCGATCGGCAAACCGCGGCTGCTTACGACAAGTGCCGGTGATGTTCTCACATGCGCAGAACGATAAGCAACCGCTCCTTCAGTGATAATCAGCAAACCTAGAAACACAGCTACAGCCGGCCAAACAACTGCAAATCCTTGCGGAAATCTCTCCAGAAAGGGCTCCGCCTGATATATTTGCAGTCCAAAACCTATCAGCATACTCACACTGACGATATATGCAGCAGACATCCAGTTTGCGCGAAGAGTGAACGCTGCCGCTGCAGTGATAACGGCAATAATCGCAAGTAAACCGAGAGGAATCGATATTCCGAGTCCACCTAAAATAACTGACAAAAGAAGACCTGGAATCAGTCCCTTTGTATATGTAAATTTCAGATCATCATAAATATCTGCTATTCTTGTATGAAAGGTTTTTCGTTCCCGTTTGATTCTTACATAGCCGAAAGCCAGGGTTATGATGATAAAAAACCAGAAAAGCGGGTGTAAGAAGAACAGGCCCGCGCTTTTTAACAGTTCAATTCCCCATTGAACAGACACTATCTCTCACCGCCTCAAGCCAAACATGTTACTTATATTCTATCAAATATTAAATGGCTTGGATATCCTCAGGAGAGTTTATCTCTCTTGCGTCATCCACAGCGTGACATTCGATAGTGAAAAATCCTTTAAATAGTGGTTTACATCCACATCCAATAACCCGCTGATTAGATGCATCGACCTTTTTATATCTGTCAGATTAATTCCTAATCGCTTATGATTTTTCATTAAGTAGTTAAAATAATGTTTGGCGCATTCCTCATTAATGTCATTTACTGATTCGACATTGGTGTAATTGACCAAATATCTGCTGAACAGCATAAGAAGACTTAGTGCTTTTGTAGCTGAAAATGTTACGTCTTGTGTTCTGTCTTTTAATTGTTCCACTAATTCATAATATTTTTTTTCACGCACAATACTTGCCCTCTTCAATTGTGAACCCCCATTTTCTTTATACAGATAAGCACGGGCCAGTATAAGCAGCAGTACTGGAGTGCTAACAAGCATTCTCGCTAACGTTACTCTTTAAATACCTGTCGTTCAGCTGCCATTAACCTGATTACTGTTCTTTTTAGAACCTTCTTATATTGTATGAAGTAAACAAAGACTAGGCAACTTGCAAAAGTTTCATTTTAAATGCATATTAACTCGTTAGAAAGTCTCTCTCATATATTGATATCGGGTAATAACAGTCCTTTATAAATGTTTATTTGTGAAAATTTTTTTAATTTCTTGTCAAAAACTCATTTTTTATGTGACTTATGATCCATAATCTCTTTAAGCACAAAGAAACAGGAGATGGAATACCATCTCCTTTAATTGACAAATAATGATTTCAATGCTGTTTGAAGCTGCAAATCATTTTTTTCATCTGATTTTTTCTTTTCTATCTGCCGGTTTAATGTCTCTGCAGTGCGAGTGTCGATCACACCGGTTTTATTCAGCTTGTTTTGATCCTGAAAAGCCATAACCGCTTTTTTCATGTCTTTGCTGAAATAGCCATCCTCACGTCCCGGATCAAAGCTGAGACCTTTTAACAATACCTGCGCATGCTTGACGTCTTCATTGTTCATGTCCACTTTAAGCGGCTCTTTCAGCTGTAAAGGCCCGGCGGAAAAATAATCGGGCTGCTTAATCGCAATGGTCGGTTCAATTCCTTTCTTATGAATCCAGTTTCCATTTGGCGTCAGCCACTTGTAAAGCGTTAATTTGATGTTGCTGCCGTCCCCCATTGGCACAGCCTGTTGAACCGTTCCCTTTCCAAAAGACGTATCGCCTACAACATCATAATGACCAGCTTCCTTTAATGCGCCGGCAAGAATTTCTGATGCAGAGGCACTTCCTTTATCCGTAATCACATTGACAGGGTACGCTTTTTTATGGGTCAATGTTGAAAAATAACGTTTTTTATCCCCATTGCGTTCAGCAATCTGAATATACGGCTGATCCTTTGTAACGAAATGCTTAAGAATTTCTTCCACACTTTGAAGATATCCGCCCGGGTTGCCGCGTACATCAATGACAAGTCCTTCTATTTCTTTTTTCTCAAGCTCCCTCAGCGCTTTTGCAAAATCCTCTGCGGTGTGCTCAGAAAAAGTAGAGATGGCAATATATCCGACAGAATGCCCCTGTACTTTTTTCTCTGATGCAAAAACCGTTTCGAGTGGAATCTCAGCTCTCTTGATCCGGAATGACAGCTGCTTCTTCGTTCCAGGCCGCTGAATCTTCATTGAAACGCTGGACCCTTTTTTTCCTCTTATTTTTAACACAGCGTGGTTTAAATCCTTGCCGGCCATCGATTCTCCATTGATGCTGATAATTTCATCATTAGGCTTCAACCCGGCTTTTTCCGCTGGCGATTTCTTGAATGGAGAAACAATAATAATTTTGCCGTCTTCCATGCCAACCTCAGCCCCGATGCCTTCAAATGAGGAATCAAGAGAATCAGAAAATTGCTTAGCTGTCTGCTTATCCATGTAAACAGAATAAGGATCATTTAGCGTAGACAGCATTCCCTGGATGGCTCCCTCGAGCAGCTTTTCTCTATCTACTTTTTCTACGTACTCATTCGAAATTAACTCATACGCTTTTTCGATTTTGTCCATAGCTTTATCCCGTTCAGAGTCAGCTTGTGCCGTCGTGGGAACTGCTGCAGTCTGGGGCTTATCCATCTCAAGCAGGTTGATTCCCGCATATACACCGGCGCCTCCGAACAGCATGCTCCCTGCTGCTATCACAGCCATTATTTTTTGATTCATCCTTTACTCCTCCTGTATGCCAGACTGTCTTTACCAAAACCTAGAGATAGTATATGTAAAGGATGGAGATTTCATGTAATCATAGAAGAAAAAGAAGGCAAATGAAAAGCCGTCCCGAAAGCGGAACGGCTTTTTCACTTTATACTCGCAAAAACTTGCGGATGGAAGTCAGACTTCCCCATACTCCAATTACTGCGCCGATTGCAATCAGCACTAGCGAAACTTGGAATACAAATGGATTATAAGGAAGAAGAGAGACAAATGATCCTTGAACCTTTGGAACGACCCATCCGATGACGTATTGGTAAGTGCTCAGCACCAGTGCAATCGGAATCACAGAACCGAATACGCCTAGCAGCAATCCTTCAAGGAAAAACGGCCAGCGGATAAACCAGTTTGTCGCGCCGACAAGCTTCATGATTTCAATTTCTTTTCTTCTTGCGAAAATTGTAATTTTAATGGTGTTGGAAATTAAGAACATCGCCGTAAATACCAGGCCGATAATTAACGCGATTCCAATGTTGCGGGAAACGCCGACCACTTTAAACAAACGGCTGACCTCTTCTTTTCCATAAGTGACTTTATAAACATGATCCATTTTTTCGATCTTTTTCGCCACGTTCGGCGTATCATGCGGATCTGTCGTTTTGACGACAAACGCATCATTAAGCGGGTTTTCCTGATCCTTCATTGTCAGAGATTTTCCGCTGTCACCAAAACTGTCAACCAGCTGGTCAAGCTCTTTTTCTTTAGATGAAAAAGTAACACTCTGAATGCCCTTCAGTTCCTTAATATCGTTCTGAAGCTTGTCCTGTGCCTTCTGATCTGCAGTCAGATCAATCAGCACTTTGATTTCAACTTGTTTTTCAGCATTCGTGGCCATGTTATTCAAATTCAGCATAATCACTAAAAACACGCCGACTAAAATCAGCGTAACGGTTACAGCACTAATGGATGCAAATGTCATCCATGTGTTTCTACCGAGAGATTTAAAACTCTCACGCAAGTGGCGCCCGAGAATTTTAATCATATGAACCATACTCCCCTCTTGACTCATCACGCACAATGATACCATCTTCGATTGCAATGACACGTTTCTTCATGGTGTTTACGATTTCTTTATTATGTGTCGCCATCACGACTGTTGTCCCACGGTTGTTAATTTCCTCCAGCGTCTTCATGACTTCCCAAGACGTATCCGGATCAAGGTTTCCTGTCGGTTCATCAGCAATGACAACATCAGGATTGTTCACAATTGATCTTGCAATAGATACACGCTGCTGCTCCCCGCCTGAAAGCTGGTCAGGAAATTGTCGCGCTTTATGCTTCAACTGCACGAGATCAAGCACTTCAAGCACCCGTTTCTTAATGACAGACGGCTGTTCTCCAATCACTTCAAGGGCAAATGCCACATTTTCAAAAACAGTAAGTTTCGGAAGAAGCTTGAAATCCTGAAAGACAACGCCTATTTTGCGGCGCACGAAAGGAATCTCTTTTTCTTTAATTGTCGCGAGATCTTTATGATTGATTAAAATTTGTCCTTTTGTCGGTTTTTCTTCTCTGTAAATCATTTTAATAAAAGTAGATTTACCCGCTCCGCTCGGACCAACAACATACACAAACTCGCCGGGATGAATGGTAACAGAAATCCCATTGAGCGCTTTTACGCCGTTCGGATAGGCTTTATATACTTCCTTCATCTCTATCATGAAATCACCTAATCTTTTATATCATTTTATCTATCACACGGTCATACTCTTCGAATGCATTCGACAATTTATGACCCATTCATTTGTAAAAAGATGAAAAATCTGAAAGTTCCCTTTTTCAATACACTTCATTATACGTCAAATTTAGACATAATACTATTACAGTTTCTTTTCATTCATATTGTCAAGGCATAAAAACATCCTTGCCGGCACTCGGCAAGGATGTTTTTATCTTACTTTTTTTCTGACAGCCATTTGGCAATAACAGCGGCTTCGTTATCCTCTACAAGCCCCTTTGGCATATTGCCGCGGCCGTTTTTAATAATGCTTTCAATTTTGTGTTCATCGTATTTGCCTCCGACCTCTTGGAGATTAGGCCCTGACACACCTTCTAAATCCTTGCCGTGGCAGCCTACGCAGCTTTGCTGATATAATTCTTCCCCTTCAGATGCAGTGGCTTCCGTCTTGCTGCCGGTGTCTGCCTTCTCTTCTTTTGCATCGTTTGATCCGCAGGCAGCCAACAGAACAGAAAGCGCAAATCCAATCATTAGTATCGATAACTTTGATTTCATGTTGAGAAGCACAACTCCTTTACGATCTCTTCCATATTATAACCTCGTTTAAGCGCGTTTGAAACCCTCGCCCAGCACCTCGCTCGCGTCTGCTACAATCACAAAAGCTGACTCATCAATCTGTTTGACGATTTGTTTCAATTTGGTGAATTCAGTTTGCCCAACCACGCACATTAAAATCGGACGGTCATCGTCAGTATATCCGCCGACTGCAGAAATTTTTGTCACGCCTCTGTCAATCTTCTGTAAGACAGCCTCCTTGACAGCCTGCTCCTGCTTTGTAATGATGAGTGCCATTTTTGAACGATTAAAGCCGACTTGCACAACATCAATGGTTTTGCTGGACACATAGACGCCAAGCATGGCATATAAGCCTTGCTCAATATTAAATACGATCATAGCCGTAACAACAATCATTCCGTCAATGATGGCGAGGCACTTCCCCAATGACAGACCGGAGTACTTATGAATGATCTGTGCAGCCAAGGCTGTACCTCCCGTCGAACCTTTCCCTAAGTACACAATACCAATTCCGATACCTATCCCGACACCGCCAAAAATCGCCGCCAAGAGTTCATGATGAGTGGCGGGCTGAATATCCCTTGTCAGAAACACTACTAGCGGCAAAAACACAGAACCTGCAAGCGTCTTTAGTCCAAATTTCCCGCCGAGCAAAATGACGCCAGCAATAAATAAAGGGATATTAATAATCCACTGTACATACGCTGCTTCAAAACCATATGATTGTAAAATCGTACTGATCCCGCTGACACCGCCGGCGGCAATCTTATTCGGAAGCAAAAATACATTAAAGGACACGGCCGTAATCGCTGCTCCTATCAATATGTATACATAATCCCGCAAAATCCACAATGTTTTATTCCGTACGTCCATCATATATCCTCCGTTTCTTCCAATGCTCTCCGATAGCATTTTAATCCTTCCCTGATTAGATGTAAATAACACCCAAATACAGTGGTAATATGCTAAAGCAGCAGTGAAATCAAGGATATAAGGAATAAAAAAACACACCCGTAAGCATCAGGTGTGTTTTTCAGCTTATGAAAGCTTAGAACGCAGGTAGGCATCAATGAACGTATCAATGTCACCATCCATTACAGCTTGAACGTTCCCCATTTCTGTATTGGTCCGATGGTCTTTTACCATGGAATACGGATGGAATACATAAGAACGGATTTGGCTGCCCCAGCCGATTTCTTTTTGTTCACCGCGAATTTCATCCAGCTCTGCCTGCTGCTCTTCAATTCTGCGCTGATACAGCTTGGCCTTCAGCATTTTCATGGCTCTTTCACGGTTTTTAATTTGTGAGCGCTCCGTTTGGCATGTCACAACTACGTTCGTCGGCAAGTGAGTAATCCGAACGGCTGAATCCGTCGTATTGACGTGCTGTCCGCCCGCGCCGCTTGCACGGTACGTGTCAACTTTAATATCCTCCGTACGAATATCAATATCAATTTCATCGTTAAATTCAGGCATGACTTCACATGAAACGAAAGATGTGTGGCGGCGGCCTGATGAATCAAATGGTGAGATCCGCACAAGACGATGAACACCTTTTTCTGCTTTGAGATACCCGTAAGCGTTGTGTCCTTTGATGAGCAATGTCACTGATTTGATTCCCGCCTCATCACCTGGAAGGTAATCGAGAGTTTCTACTTTAAAGCCGCGGCGCTCTCCCCATCTTGTATACATTCTAAGAAGCATAGAGCCCCAGTCCTGTGACTCTGTACCGCCAGCACCAGGGTGCAGTTCTAAAATCGCGTTATTTTTATCATACGGCTCGCTGAGAAGAAGCTGAAGCTCAAACTCATTGAACTCTTTTGTTAATGATTTTAGTTCTTTTTCAAGCTCAAGCTGGAGATCAGTGTCCGGCTCTTCTTTCAAAAGATCATGAGTCATTTGCAATTCTTCGTGGGATTCATTCAATTTTTTATACGAATTGACATAATCCTTTAAACCGTTTGCTTCATTTATAACCGTTTGAGCTTTTTGCTGATCATTCCAGAATTCCGGATCAGCCATTTGTTCATCTAGCTCAGCAATGCGGGCCTCCTTTGATTCGAGGTCAAAGAGACCCCCTAAAGTCCGCTAAACGAGAAGCCATATTTTCGAGCTCTGCTCTGATTTCTGATAATTCCATTTCATTCACCTCATTAAAAGATCCGCAGGCGCCTGCAGGCGCCGCGGTCAGTAAACTTGCCGGGGCGAACTATTCAGTACGGCCGCAGCAATTTTTATATTTTTTCCCGCTTCCGCAGTGGCATGGGGCATTTCGTCCGATATCAACCACTTTGCGAACCGGTGCTTTCTTTGCTTTTTTGTTGTCGTCGCCTTCTTGCGGCTGATGAGCTGTTGTTTGGCCTTGTACAACCTCTTCACGCTCCAGATTGTTTTCAATCTCAGCTTTCATCACAAATTTTGCGACTTCGTCCTCAATTGATTCAATCATATGCTCAAACATCGCAAAGCCTTCCATTTGATACTCACGAAGCGGGTTCGTCTGCGCGTAAGCACGAAGGTGAATCCCTTGGCGGAGCTGATCCATCGCATCAATATGATCCATCCATTTAGAATCAACGGCACGAAGAACGATAACTTTTTCGAATTCGCGCATTTGCTCTTTGCCGAATTGCTCTTCCTTCTCATTATATTTTGTGATGATGCGGTCCATAATGAGCTCAAGCATTTCATCCGGTTCTTTCCCGAAGATATCGCTCTTCTCAAGCGCACCTTCATCAAGATAAGTTGTGTTGATAAGATCAACTAGACCGTCAAGCTTCCACTCCTCAGGAAGCTCTTCTCTTGGCGTATAGGCTGCAATTGCGCGTTCGAGAGAAGACTTGATCATATTTTCAACGATTTCACGCAGGTTTTCAGAGTCAATGACTTCAAAGCGCTGCTTATAAATGACCTCACGCTGCTGGCGGAGAACATCATCATATTGCAGAAGCTGTTTACGCGAATCGAAGTTATTGCCTTCGACACGTTTTTGTGACGATTCAACCGCGCGAGATACCATTTTGCTTTGGATTGGAGTAGAGTCGTCCATGCCGAAGCGGTCCAGCATCGCCATTGTCCGCTCAGCTCCGAATCTGCGCATCAATTCATCTTCCATAGAAAGATAAAATTGAGTAATCCCCGGGTCTCCCTGACGTCCGGAACGACCTCGAAGCTGATTGTCAATCCGGCGTGATTCGTGTCGTTCTGTTCCGACAACAGCGAGTCCGCCAAGCTCTTTTACACCTTCGCCAAGCTTAATGTCCGTTCCGCGCCCCGCCATGTTAGTCGCAATCGTAACTGCGCCTTTTTGGCCGGCCTCTTCAATGATCTGCGCTTCACGTTCATGGTTTTTGGCATTTAACACTTGATGCGGAATTCCTTTGTTTTTAAGCAGCTTAGAAATCAATTCAGATGTTTCAACGGCAACCGTACCGACTAAAACAGGCTGTCCCGTCATATAACGCTGTGCGACATCCTCCGCAACTGCCTTAAACTTTCCTTCCATCGTGCGGTAAATTAAATCCGGGCGGTCATCACGGACAACAGGCCTGTTGGTAGGGATCGTGACAACCTGCATGTTGTAGATGTTGCGGAATTCTTCTTCCTCTGTCTTAGCTGTACCCGTCATACCGGCAAGTTTTTCGTACATTCGGAAGTAGTTTTGGAACGTAATCGTCGCCAAGGTCATGCTTTCGTTTTGAATCTCAAGCCCTTCCTTCGCTTCAATCGCTTGGTGAAGCCCCTCACTGTAGCGGCGGCCTTTCATCAGACGTCCCGTGAAGGAATCAACAATAACAACCTGTCCGTCTTCCACTACATAGTCAACGTCCTTTTGCATCGCAACGTGAGCTTTTAAGGCCTGGTTGATATGGTGGTTGAGCGCGACATGCTTCACATCAAAGAGGTTATCGATGCCGAACGCTTTTTCCGCCTTCGTCATTCCTTCTTCAGTAAGCTGTACAGCTTTTGTTTTGATATCGTACGTGTAATCCTTCTCCGCTTTTAACGTACGGACAAAAGCATTTGCCTGTACGTACAGCTTAGTGGATTTGGCAGCTTGTCCAGAAATGATAAGAGGTGTTCTCGCTTCATCAATTAAAATAGAGTCAACTTCATCTATTACCGCAAAATGAAGCGGGCGCTGAACCATCTGCTCTTTATAAAGAACCATATTGTCACGCAAATAGTCGAAGCCAAGCTCATTGTTTGTAGAGTAAGTAATGTCAGCTGCATAAGCTTCCCGTTTTTCGTCTTTTGACATTGAGTTTAAATTCAAGCCGACAGTCAGACCGAGAAACTCGAAAATTTTCCCCATTTGTTCAGCGTCACGGCTTGCCAAGTATTCGTTGACAGTCACGACGTGTACGCCTTTACCTGTTAACGCATTTAAATAAACAGGCAGAGTAGACGTTAATGTTTTCCCTTCCCCTGTTTTCATTTCCGCGATATTTCCGTCATGAAGCGCTACGCCCCCCATGAGCTGGACTTTAAACGGAAACATACCTGTTACGCGGCGTGAAGCTTCTCGAACAACAGCGAAAGCTTCAACAAGAAGATCATCCGTTGTCGCCCCTTTTTCAAGACGCTCTTTAAATTCAATTGTTTTATGTTTCAACGCGTCGTCAGAGAGATTTTCATAGTCTCCGCGAATCGCATCAATATCGTTAGCAATTTTTTCGTATCTATTCAGCGTACGTTTTGTTGGATCAAACATTTTATTTAAAATTCCAAGCATTTATAACGCTCCTCTATCATCACATGCCTATTTTAAAGGCATGTATAAATAATTTACTAGTCCATGTATACCTCTCATTATCATATCATACCTTTTGTTATTTCCAAAGAATTTGCAAATAAGAAAAACAAAAACCTTCCGCGGACATCACGGAAGGCTTCTCTTCATTATTCAGTCGGTTCAATTAAGCCATATTTCCCGTCATTTCTGCGGTACACGACATTTGTAAGGTTTGTTTCCGCATTTGTGAAAACAAAGAAATTATGGCCGAGCATATTCATTTGCAGGATCGCTTCTTCACTATCCATCGGCTTTAAATTAAAGCGTTTCTGACGGACGATATCCAAGCTCTCCTCCTCTTCTATGTCATCCTGAACCGCAATATCTGTATCAGAGCCAAGACCGTTTGCCAATAAATATTTTGGAGAGCCCTGCTCACGGAATTTACGGTTTACTTTCGTTTTATGCTTACGGATTTGACGTTCCAGTTTGTTTGTTGCGAGATCAATTGCGTTGTACATATCCTCGTTATGCACCTCGGACCGAAGCGCCAGATCTGTCATCGGAATCGTAACCTCAACCTTAGACTCCTTGTCATTGTAAAACTTCAAGTTGACGTTCACATCAGCATCCACGCTATGGTCAAAATAGCGCTCCAGCTTGCCGATCTTCCTCTCGACATGATCCTTTAACGCGGGTGTCACTTCAATATTTTCTCCTCTGATGTTATAGTTCATCAAAGAACGCCTCCCTTTTATTAAGGATATGTATCTATTTCTCTTTTACCCTTTACAATTCCTGCTGAAACATAAATCTTTTGTGAAAATTCAGTGAACTTTGTCGAATTTTGTTTGTATTTGCTCTGTTATTGGCGGTTCGGAGGTATATGTATATGCTGATTGAACGAAACAAATACCTCACACACGCCTAATTGATTAAAAAGGGTTCCATACATTGATGAATAGACAGCATCCATTTTCTATAATGAATCAGAAAATGTTCCTTTAAATACTCACAGAACTCATGAGAGGGAAAAGAGAAAGAGACCAATTGATCAAACTCCGCAAAAATTTGGTCAAATGCTTTCACACAAATTTCAGCACACCGCGAATCCATAATGAAGAGAAGTGTTGAATGTGTTGAATCCAAATAAAAAAAGGCTTGGATCAGATCTTGGTAGATCCGATCCCCTTCTGTTTTTGATAAATTCTCTTCAGCCTCTATCAAATAACACAATCCTTCTTCAATGGTAAAAAGAAGATGATAATAAGCTGATAAAAGCGTATAATCTTCAATGCTCTTCAAGGCACTCACCTATTTACGCTTGTCATAATATGTGCCGTCAATCGTAATGTTGTTATAAGGGTTTAAATACGTCGTATGCATCACACGTTTTCTTTTCATCTGCTGAAGTTCTGTTGCGATTGACTGCTTCAGTCTTTCCATTTCCTTCACAATCAGCTGATCCCATGTCAAAATAAGTTTCATCTGCTTTCGCTCTTCTTCTGAAAGCGGCAGAGATATCTCCTGAATCAGTTCAGACCGTGTAGCCACAAAGTCTTCAATTTGCTTTAAAAGTTCATCGCTTTCCGGCGTATTTTGTATGTGTGACAGCATACTCTTCGTCTCAGTGTATAGTTGATCTATATTATTCATGCGATCCCGCCTGATCCGTGCCGGTCCTTCCGTTCACTTTGAATGGCTTGTTTCCAAGCATCGCGAAAATCTGTTACATAACCTTCAACCTCAGCCAGCATGCCCGTATCATTTTTGATATTTGCCTGTACCAATCTGCGATACATATAATCGTACATCGCACCCATAGAAGCGGAAAGCTCTATGTTACGGTTAAGTGTAAAATTTAATTCCTGAATAATATTTTGCGCTTTAATCAGATTTTCATTTTTACGTTCCATATCATCATTCTCAATGGCCTGAGCGGCAAGTCTTATAAATTTCAAACAGCCATTATACAGCATAAGCGTCAGCTCACCGGGTGTAGCCGTATTCACTGAATTTTGCTGATAGGCTGTATAAGGATTTTGGATCGCCATGTGTCATCCTCCAAATTACATTTATTGTACAAGAAGCTGTGATAAATAGGACGCTTGTTCGTTCATTTTTTGAATCGCAGAATCCATTGCACTGAATTTTGTATAATAGCGGTTTTCTATTGTGGTCAACCGGTCCTGCATTTTGGTAATATCTGTGCTGATCGTGTTTAAATTTTTACCGATTGAATAATCATTGGTTCCCATTGTCGAGTTGCCGGCTTTTGCTTCAATGCTCTTCACCGTACTTTTCAGGGTGTCACCGATGCGTTTCATAACCCCTTTATCACTATAGGCGCTGCTGTTCGATCCACTTGTAAATAAAGCGGCAACGCTTTGCGGATCTTCTTGTATTTTGGCTTTCAGTTTGTCTTCATTAATCTCTAAATGTCCCCGCATTTGGTAAGCACTTGAGGTTGTTATGCCGAATTCTGTCAATTGATAGGTTTTCCCATCCGCATTAACTTGAGTATAAAAGTCAGTCCGCATTTGGTTCGTGCCAGTGCTGATGCTGGAATCATTTCTAAGCAATCCGCTTTTCGCCTTCTCCTCCCAGAGCTCTACCTCTTTATCGGACATGGCTTCTTTTTGTTCACTTGTCAACGGAGTATAGTCTCGGTATTTTTCTTCTTTCAGCTTTTCATTCAGGCTGTCAACCATTTCATTGTATTTATCTACAAACTCTTTGATTTGGTTATAAATCCCGTCAACATCAGTAGAAACAGATGTGGTAACAGGGCCTGTGGCTGCAGTTGTATTTTTAATCGAGTAAGTAACACCATTTACCGTGAAATTGTTTGTCAGCTTCTCCATTTCAAAGCCGTTAATTGTGACTTTGGCATTTGTGCCTTCTTTGTAAGCAGTGAGCTTATTATCAGCATCCAAAGAAAAACCAAGCTGACCGGACATAAAGTCAGCTGTAGCAGAGTCTGCTGCCTGTATACTGCCCCCTGCACCTGTTGCTTTAGAAGAAAACGCAATGGTTTCTACGTACTCTGTACCATTCCAAATTTTATCTTTAAAAGCTGATACTCCTAGATCTGAGCTGTTAAGTTTAGAAATCACATTATCAATCGTATCGGCGCTCGTCACACTAATGTTCACTGTTTTTGCCGTTGTCTCACCAGGCGCAACAACGTTAAATGCCAAATTATAATCGCCTTGTGTATAACCCGTATAATTGTTTGCCTTATACGTTGCTGCGGTTGCCAAGCTCGCCACTTCAACAGTAGAAGAAGAGTTTGGTGCACTTGCGCTTCCTGTAGCAGTTAACACAGACTCATTAGAGCTTGTCACAGTTTTGCTCTGATACGTGCTAGGATATGTCAACGTATTTTTAGACATATAATCTTGCAATTCTTTTATTTTTGTATTGACTTCACGATAGCTGTCACGCTGCCATTCAAGAGTCTGCTTTTTTTGCTTCAGCTTATCAAGCGGCGCTCTTTCTGTCTGCATCAGCTTTGATACAATATCATCTATATCCATTCCTGATGCCAGACCTGTTATTCTTGTGACCATCTCAAACCACTCCTATTCTACTTTTTTTCATCTACAAATAACCCGAGAAATTCAGTCATAGCCGCATAAAAATCAAGCCACCGTTTTGGTGGAATTTCGCGGATCACTTCATTTGTAGAGTCCTCTATTACTTTTACATAGTATTCATTTAACTTCTCATGAAGCTCAAACTTCAGGTGAACTTGCGAAGGTTCCAAAAGCTTGTTCATTTCCCCCACCATTTCAGCAAGATTGGTATATGAAACTTGATGAACAGGAACCTCGTTATCATTATCTTTCTGATTATGTATTTGAGTATCATAACGATCCCAAACAGGTTGTAACGTAGTGAGCCTTTCAATGTTCAATTGATCATCCCCTATGCCCCAATCTATCGTTTATATCGACTAAATCGAGATAAGATTACACATATTTTTGGAAAAAAAATCTTCTGTTTTAGATTTCTTGTTTGGAAATACTTATAAAAAGTTAGTGGAGAATCCGGTTATTATATCACGAGTTAGTGACAGCAAGGGGGAAGTATTCGGAGCTAGAAATATTAAATAAAAGACCTTGGCGTTGCCAAGGTCTTTTTTAAAATTAACGTAATAATTGAAGTACGTTTTGCGGTTGTTGGTTTGCTTGAGCCAGCATCGCTTGAGAAGCCTGAGAAAGAATGTTGTTCTTTGTGAACTCACTCATTTCTTTAGCCATGTCAACGTCACGGATACGAGACTCAGCAGCAGTTAGGTTTTCACCAGAAGCGCTTAAGTTGTTGATTGTATGCTCAAGACGGTTTTGTACCGCACCTAATTTTGAACGTTGTTTAGAAACTGTGTTGATTGCGTCATCAACTGTTTTAAGTTGAGCATTGAATCCTACAGTAGCAGTGTCAGCTGCATTGTCTTTGAATTTTGTTACATCGATGTCAGATACTGCTTGTCCAGTAATAAGAGTACCTGTAGCAGTGTCTACTGCACCGATATCTTTCGCAGCCATACTTTCGATATTAACAGAAAGCTGTTGACTGCTGTTAGCTCCGATTTGGAATGTTAATGATTTACCGCTAGCTTGCGAGAAATCGCCATTAAGAAGTTTTTTACCGTTAAACTCAGTACGGTCAGAGATACCGTTAGCGTTTGTTCCGCCACCGATTTCTTCAACAAGTGAAGTGATCTCGTCTTGGATCGCTTGAAGGTCAGTACCATCTTGAGTACCTGTGTTTCCTGCTTGAACAACTAGTTCACGAACACGTTGAAGAATAGAGTGAGTTTCAGTCAATGCACCCTCAGCTGTTTGGATAAGAGAGATTCCGTCTTGAGAGTTTTTAGAAGCCATTTCAAGACCTCTGATTTGCCCTCTCATTTTTTCAGAGATCGCAAGACCCGCTGCGTCATCTCCCGCACGGTTGATACGAAGACCTGAAGACAGTTTCTCCATGTTCTTTTGGCTCGCACCGTTGTTTGAAGACAAACGGTTCAGTGTGTTAAGCGCTGCGATATTGTGGTTAATTCTCATTGTTTTGTTCCTCCTTGAATTTGTTGTTAAGGCACGTCCTTGTGCCCTTATTTTGTAACTGGCGGAGTCTTTTGCGCCTCCTCCCGGCTACATCATTAATATCGGATTGTCTCTGATTTTGTTAATACAAAAATAAAAAAATCCTCACTTTTTTTGTGAGGATAATGCGGAGATCACATCGCTGGATAACGCTGCTGCACGGTTATTTTCTTCCTGAATGGTCAAGTAAATTTCTTTCCTGTGAATATCAATATGCTTTGGGGCGTCAATTCCAAGCTTCACTTGATCCCCTTCAACCGCAATCACTTTTACTTCAATATCAGCACCTATTTGAATCGCTTCGTTTATTTTCCGCGATAAAACTAGCATGATTCTCCTCCAATCGGATGCTTTGTCGTATATGAGGAGTCGTGTAAAACGACTTGCTTAGCCATCATGTTCTTGCGATTCACAATAATGGGAGCCAATAAATTCGCAGTAGACTTTTCAAATGGCTCTGCCATAGTCAATATTGTCATGACTTCTACGTCTTGAATATTATCGATATCCAAAAGTTCAGCAGTTGATTCATCAAGATCAAATTCATAATTCTTAAAAAAGATAAACGGACTTACGACGATAAACGCAAGATTTTCTGAAGTGACGGACTGCAGTGCCACGAATGGAGAGTCTTCTGAAAGCGGAAGTATGACAAATTGTTTTTCTTCTAAAAAGCCTGGAATCCCGCTTTCAAAAAGAATGATTTGTTCTTCTTTTATGTTCATTTGGCCATGGTACTTCGTATGAATGATCATTGTTCACGATCCTTTTCTTTTTACTTTTCGGGTGATTCTTTCGGGTATTCTACATCTATATTTAAATCAGGGTATTGGAGCATGTCAACCTTAACATTTCCTGGCGTATATTCAACAATTGGCTTATGCGGCTCAGCCTGAATAACAGGCTTTCGCGGCGTAATCTGAACATCAAGCTGTGACGGAGTATATTGTATTTTCACCCTAGATAGAGAAGGAGCATAATTTTCGCCTAATTGAATTTGGTGCATTTCAGAGTTCTTCCTTGCTTGTGAAGCGATTGGGTTCCCCTTATTTTCAATCCTCATAAGCTCGTCGCCTTCTTCTGCAGTGCGCGCTATTCCCTCCATTACATCCTCATGCCCTTGTTGTGCGGCTTCTTCAATTCTCTTGAAAACATGCTTTCTGTCTAATTCTTCCCATGCTTGTGTCTGGTCAATCGTGAGTTTTCCAGGTGTCACCGATATTTCCATTTCCGCACTCGGCTGTTCGATCTCTAGATCAGCTTGAGGCTGCTCCATTTTTAAGCTGGCAGGCGTCGTTGTTAAACCAATTTTTCCTTGAACACTATGCATAATCAATCTGGGAATCTGCATCACTCTACCTCCTGAACTATAAAAAAAGCGAACTCCTGAGAGCCGCTTACTTTAAAAAGTCAATCAATGTAGGCTGAACAATTTGCGCATTAACGGCCAGAGTAGCCCTGTGCACACTTTGCTGCGCAATAAATTCAGTTATTACTTCTTCCAGTTCTACATCTTCATTGTCTGATAACACTTTGGTAGCTGTTTCTTCTTGCGCTGACAGTCTTGTATTAACCAGTTCAAGACGATTATATCTCGCTCCAAGATCAGATCGTTCAGCACTCATGCCGTCAGAAAAATGATCAATATCATCTAAAACACTGTCCATGCCATCTAGCGAACCAGAATTTAGTGCTTTCTCAAAAGAATCAAGCATTTCAAATACATTCTGCCCGCTTTCAGAAGTGCCTCCAAAAGCTGACTTTGGATCTGAATTCACTTTCAATGACATATTATTTGATATATTGACTACGACATCAGCTGTATCAGAAATTGTATAAGTTCCGTCTCCGTTATCTGTAACCGGAGGCTTATCTGAATTTGTGCCATTAAAGATATATCTGCCGTTCACTTGTGTATTCGCAATATTTAAAAGCTGTTCCTTTAACTGCTTTACTTCTACGCCAATCGCTTGCCGCTCCGCCTCGCCGTTTGTATCATTTTGAGCTTCAACCGCTAATTCTCTGACCTTTGACAAGATGTCAATTCCTTCTGTAATGTTTGTTTCTGTGTTTTCGAGCCAGGTAAAGGCTTGAGAGGCATTGCTTTTGTACTGCTGCACTTGAGACAGTTGCGTATTATACTTTAAGCTTTTCATTGCTACTACAGGATCGTCGGAAGCTTTTGAGATTTTTTTCCCTGAAGAAATCTGCGACTGGAGTTTATCCAGCTTCGAGTAGCTCGAACCGATATATCTCAGTGAGTTTTGCTGTATCATGCCTTGTGTTACTCTCATGTGACTCTACCTACCTTCCTCCAACACCCATACCGTTGATCACTTTATCAAGTAATTCGTCTTGTAAAGTCACCATTCTTGCAGCTGCATTGTATGCGTGTTGGAATTGAATCATATTCGTCATTTCTTCGTCTAAAGAAACTGCGCTCATTTGCTGACGGTTTATGTCAGCATCATTAAGCTGTGTTTCTGTATTAGACGCCAGTCGATTAGCCTCTTGAGCTTCGATCCCTAGCTCGCCAATCAGACCCGCATAATAATCTAAAACACTAGTTTCTTTACCGTTAATGGTTATTTTACCGGTTAAAACATTTGCTAATTTTGTAGCATTTGCGTTATCGTTGGCTGCGCCAGTCAGTGAGAAAGCAATGTTTGCGCCTTTTGAATCTATTATGCTGTCAGCCACTTTGATCTTGCCCGCCGCGCCCTTGGCAGGTTCAGTTTCACCGCCAGTAAAATCAAAAAAGTCTCCGCCTTGTTCACCGCTCTTGGTCACACCATTTCTGTGCACTTCATTGAAAGCTTTCGCGAATTCAAGCGCCATATTGTCAAGATCAGAAAGCATTTCCGGGTATACGCCCTTTTCTTGGCCATCTGCTGTTATATACCCATAAGACTCTATAAATCCTAAAAGGGATCCCTTGCTGCTAAAGGACTCCGCCTGCACAGCTGTATCCCCGATTGAAATACTTGATACTAACCCAGTTTCATTATCATAGTTGGCTGCAAGTTCTGAAACCTCGTAATTTTTACCGTCCAAAACAGTTCCTAGCGACTGTTTATTTTTATCAAGGATTTCAATTGATACAGTTCCTTCAGCAGATGCAAGTGCATTCCCACCTGATTTGTTGTAGTTGACTTTGATATCAACCATTGAGGATAATTTATCGATCAGCAAATCTCGCTGGTCATATAAACCATTCGGAAGAAGCCCGACCGGCTCTACTTGTGCAATTTGCTTATTTAAACTGTTTAATTGAGAAAGCAGAGAATTGACATCCAACACAGTTGTATTTAGCTCTGCTTTTAAATTCGATTGGACATTTGTAAGTGATTCAGAAATATAATTAAACGTTTCAGCTACAGCTTGTCCTTTTCGAGCAACAACAGAACGTGCACTTTCTTCATTTGTATTATTCGATAATTCCTGCAGGGAATTCCAAAACGAATTGAGCACACTGTTCAAGCCGCTGTCATCCGTTTCATTTAAAACGCCTTCCATTTGGGACAGCGCTTTTGCCTTCGTGTCATAGTATCCGGCACTGTTGTTTTGAAGACGGTATTGGTAGTCAAGAAAGATATCTCTTATTCTCTCAACTGATTTTCCTTGAACGCCCGTACCCATTTGTCCCGCTGTTTTTTCTGCATTTTTAGATACAGCAGGGAAATAGTCAGTTGCCTCCAATGAGACCCGCTGTCTTGTATAACCATCAGTATTGGCATTTGCCACGTTATTTGCAGTAGTGCTTAACGCTGCCTGCTGAGCGCTTAACGCCCGCCTTGCAGTTTCAAGCCCCATAAAGGTAGATGTCATTTTCTGAATTCCTTTCTGCTAAGCTTTTGAATCAAACAGTTTCATTTGGCTGCTTTTCGGCAGCTCAGCTTTAATTGATTTGCTGTAATTGAAGTTATTTTCCTTAGGAACCAGCATATCGTACGAAATAGAGATGAATTGCAGCGCGTCTCTTGTCAGCTGCCTATTCATCTCATTTACTTTTTTCAGACGTCCGAGAACTTGAGAAAGAGATTCGTATAATTGTTCCAGCTCTTCCTTTTCACTGCCTGAGGTTTTGGCGATACATGCGGAAATAGTATTATTTTCGCTATATCCGAGAAAGGCCGAAGTTGTTTTGATCCGGTCATCTTCTGTCTGCGTGATTGCTTGAATATATTTTTGCTCTTTTGTCAAAATGTTAGAAAGCTCTTTTGTTTTGCCGGCTTTGAGCGCTTCCGTCTTTTCTTCAGACAGCGTGAGCAGGTGCTCATGCAGAACGCAAAGTCGCTTCAATTGTTCAATAATTGCCTTCGCTGACATGGGCTTTCTCCTTTTTTATTGCTTTTTATAAAAATTAATTATATTTTTCGCGATATGATTTGCGTCTACTTTGTATGACCCGTTTTCAATTTGCGCTTTAAGCTGCGCAATTTTTTCCTGTCGTGAACCAGTGACTGCGTCGGATGCATGTTGCATTTCTTTAGCCTGTGATGAAATTTCAATTTTATCTTGAGGCTGTGCAGCAGTTTTTTGCACCGCTTGCTTATCATAATTTTTTTGATATGGATTAACGGATTGTGTTCCAAATTGATTGATTTTCATAGGATTCCTCTCGCTTTCCGTTGCAGTCTTTAAACAATCTTAACCCTTTTATCGACTGCGTTTTCAGTTAGTTTAGGGAATCAGCTGTTTTTGGTATTATAGGCATAGTATGTGTCTTTTTTACTATTTTCTTTCTCGATTTTCAGAGCATCCTCGTGGTTCAAATGATCCATTTGATCCTTAATATCGGACTGGCAAGCCTTGCAGAACTTGCCTTCTCTAATCGATGTCCCGCACCTTTCACAAGGGTATGCCAAATTAGGAAGATGAGTGATCTGAATTCGCTTCTGCCTGATGAATTTCAATATCAGCTCTTCTTCCACACCTGTTTCCTCAGTTATCCGGCTCAAAGTTGATTGCCGGTTTTCCTGTTTTCTTAAAAATTTATAGACAGTCTCAAATGATTTTTCTTCTTCCTTAATACACGCCTGACATACGGTTTGCAGCTTTGTTTTTAAAAATAAAGCATTGCATTTCGGACAATTAGCCAGTTCTCCCATCTTTTTTTCTCCTTATTAGATAATATGCCTGTGTCAATTTCTAGTGATTATATCGGCATAAAAACAGAATCATTTAGCTTCTGATCAAGGTAAAAGATGACACTGAAGCGGCTTTTCCTTTTTCTAATAAACAGCGGGCTGCGAAGTGCAAGGTGGCGCCTGTTGTATAAAGATCGTCTATTAAAATGATATCCATACCTTCTGCTGAATTATTTTTTGTATCAAAAATGCGCTCTGACAGCAGGCGTTCTGTTTTCTTTTTCTTTGACTGTTTCTCATTATTCAGGCGAATGAGGGGATGGTGGGAAGGCCGGTCTAAACATTCTGCCAAGAGCTGTGCCTGGTTAAATCCGCGCTCTTCTTCCCGTTCCTTGCTCAGCGGAATAGGTACAAGAACAAAATGCTTATCGGGGTAAACCTTAGAAAAGGTTGAAGAAAAATCACTTTTAAATGCATTTATGATTTCTGCATCTCCTCTAAATTTAAAACGGGAGAGCGTTTCTTTCATCATATCATTATATGTGTAAACTGAACGGTTCTGACGCAATAGCAAACTGTCTCTGATCCTTGTTCTCCACACCTCGCAATCCCTGCATACGGCATGAACAGATTGAGGTCTGCCGCACAGGGGGCAGATATGTCCTGTGATTTTCTTTAATTTGCTTCTGCAAGAATAACAAACCTTTTCATCAGGCTTTAGTAAAAAAAGGGCTCTCCATGTAACATCTTGAGAAAATTGCGAATCACATAATAAACAGATCAGTTTATGAATACCTCCTCCTGCTTCGTGTGACATAAATCGCTTGGACTCTCTGAAACTACTGCAGCAGATTCAGCCAAAATGACAAGCATTGCTGTGTTTTTTTGTTTATCTACCAGCTCAGCTTTCGTATATGCGATCTTTTTAAGATCAGTAACGTAGGATGGACTCACTTTGTTTAAAGAAAGTGCCAATACATCGTTCTGGCATACTTGGCAAGTACAGGCCATATGAAGCTGGTCCATATATCGGTCGAGCAGTTCTTTCATTACGATTTCTTTTGAATTGACAAGCATTTTTACAGCTCCTCATCATCGGTTATATGAGTATACTGTACCACGTTTTCAAATAATGGCTAGTCTGTACATTCAACTTTTGCTGCCAATTCATTCATTTCTTTTATATGCTTTCTTGCATCGAGCATACTCTTTGTTTTGCCGAAGTGAAAGAAAATGACATCGCCGTCCGCATATTCTTTATGCCGGCCGGTTCTTCCTGCAATTTGAACAAGTGCGCTTTCCGTAAAGATAGGTGATTCCGCTCCTAGTACACCCGTTTGCACCTTGGGGACTGTGACGCCTCTTTCCAGTATTGTTGTTGTGATTAATAGATCGAGCTGACCATCTCTGAATTGCTGCACTTTCTCCTTTCTATGCTTGTCTTCCGCGTGCACAGATGCGGTTCGGCAATGAACACCTCTAAAGCACGCAGCAGCCTTTTCCAGAATAGAAACGGAAGGAACGAATAAAAAAACAGGCCTCCCTTCTTTTACATGAAACTCTATCCATCTTTTCACCGCTGGCGGAATTTTATTTCGGTTTAATTTCTTCTTCCAGTTTCCACACCATACAAAGCGCGGTTCGGGTAAAGGTTTCCGGTGGTGTCTTGCGGGGATGCGAACTGAATGTAACTGTCCGTTCAGTGCTTTTCTTTTTAATTCTTTAGGAGGTGTTGCACTTAAATAAACGAGGGTGCTGTTTTTCTTTCTTGCTTTTTGAACAGCGAATTGAAGGGTTTGATCAGCAGAATATGGGAAAGCGTCAACTTCATCAATGATCATAACATCGATTGCATCTTTATATCGCAAAAGCTGATGCGTAGTGGAAATCATAAGCGGAGATAGCCGCCCTTTGTCATCGCTTCCTCCGTAAAGCGCTGAAATGTCAGCACCCTGAAAGGCAGCCTTGAGCCTTGGAGCAAGCTCTAATACAACATCGGTGCGAGGTGTTGCAATACATACACGCAGTCCTTGATTTAACGCTGATTCTATACCAGGAAACAGCATTTCTGTTTTGCCAGCGCCGCAAACCGCCCAGATGAGGAGCTCTTCTTTTTTTGATATTGCTTCAATTAAAACATTGGCGGCTTTTTGCTGTCCGCTTGAAAGCTTGCCGTCCCATGTCAGTTTAATTGACTGCCAGTTTGGTTCATTTTCCTCTTCCCATGAATATAAAGGAACCTCCTCACTCACTCTGCCCATCATGACACAGGAACGGCAATACAGCTTATTCTTTCCAGATGAGTGATAAAAAGAATAATACCGCTGATCAGTTTGGCCGCACCTATTACATCTATATCCCCGTTTATTTATGGATATAGAATTTTCAGCAGTGATATATCCATTCTTGATATGCCATTCAATCATCTCATCGGAAAATGAGAGCTCAGTCCTGAGCAAATGACGGCTTCGAAGCGTCTGCTGCAATTCTCTAGAAAAGGAACTGTTTTTTTCAACTGGCACATTCACATAGCACGCCTCCTTTCGAGACAGTATGCCTGAATGAATATTTTCTGTCCAACTATTAAAATAAGAATATAAAAAAATCTCCGCTCTAAAAACGGAGATTTAGCCTTATTTAAAACACCAGCAAATTCCTAACGCACCTTCACCCAAATGAGTGCCGATTACCGCGCCAAAATAGCTGTTATAAAATTCAACATGAGGATATTTTGCAGAAAGCTCTTCAATGATTTTCGCTGCTTCTTCCTCTCGATTAGCGTGGATAACAGCAGCTCGCATAGGCAACCCTTTACTCGCATCTTCGTCTAAAAGCTCATAAATTCGCGAAATTGCTTTTTTACGTGTGCGAATCTTCTCAAAAGGCACAATTACCTTATTGTCAAAATGAAGGATAGGCTTTACCTTTAGAAGACTACCAATGAAGGCTTGGGCGCTGCTTAATCGCCCGCCGCGCTGAAGATGAGCTAAGTCATCTACCATAAAATAAGCACGAACTGTTTTTTTCATTTCTTCCAGTTCTTTTATAATATCTTCCGGCGATGATGCTCCGTTTTTGATTAATTCAGCAGCTTTAAGGGCATAAAAGCCTTGAGCCAAGCAACTGATCTCTGAGTCAAATGGATACACATCAATATTGTCGACCATCGAATCAGCCGCTGCTGCACTGCTGAATGTTCCGCTGATCCCGCTGGAAAGATGGATACTGATAACCGCATCATAAGACTTGCCAAGCTCTTCATATAGCGCAACCAACTCGCCGATTGGCGGCTGAGAAGTCGTCGGGAGCTCATTATGTTTTTTCACTTCTTCGTAAAAGCTTTTCCAGTCCAACTCAATTTCTTCACGGTAAGTCTCCTCCCCAAAAACAACCTGGAGAGGGATCATATGTATCTGATGTTGTTCACGCATTTCTTTCGGAATATATGCCGTGCTGTCTGTTACGACTGCAATATTCATAGCTTCGATACCTGCCTTATTGCTTTATAACTATATTGTAAGGGAAACGGCAGCCTAAAAAAAGACCTGCCTAGAAAAAGGCAAGTCTCCTATTATACTATCTCATTTCTACCCAGCCATTTTTAATGGCGACCACAACGGCTTGCGTCCGGTCGTTTACATTCATTTTTTGTAAAATATTGCTGACATGGTTTTTAACGGTTTTCTCACTGATAAACAATGATTCACCAATTCCGCGGTTGCTTTTTCCGTCTGCAAGCATCTGCAGAACTTCACATTCCCGCCTAGTTAAAATATGTAATGGTCTGCGGATTTCAGGGTAAACCTCATGTTGAGGGTGTGCAGAAACTCCGCTTGTTGCAAGGCGGCGGAATTCGTTAACGAGGTTGTGAGTAACCTTCGGATGAAGGTAAGATCCGCCCTCAGCCACTACTTTAACCGCTTCAATTAATGTATCAGCATCCATCTCTTTCAGCAGATAACCTCTTGCACCTGTTTTCAGGGCATGTGTTACATAATTTTCGTCATCGTGAATTGATAGAATAATTACTTTAGATTCAGGATACAGCTCTACAAGCTGTTTTGTAGCTTCCACACCATTTACGTTTGGCATATTGATATCCATGATCACAACATCAGGATGATAGTGCTCAACAATACGAGCCGCTTCGTCTCCGTCATCACCTTCGGCTACCACTTCAAAGGTAGGTTCAAAATCCAATATCCGTTTAACACCTTCACGAAATAACTGATGGTCGTCGATAATAACAATGTTTACTTTAGTCACAAGCCACGCCTCCTTGTATTATTGTTCTATATACTCTAGCATTCGGTCAATATGCCTTTTGGCTCTATTTTACAAATCATAGTCAAAGAGATAACGGAACCTTAATCATAATAAATGTCCCAAGACCTATTTTCGAATCTATTGTCATCGTTCCTTCCAATAAATCTACTCTTTCTTTCATGCCCAGCAAGCCGAATGATTTGTTTTTCTTCTCTTTCGCTTCCTTCAGGTCGAACCCTTTACCGTTATCTTTTATCATTAAAATCACAAAATCCTTTGTGATCTCAACTTTGACTGTAATTTCTTCAGATTCAGAATGCTTTAGCGCATTAGACACAGCTTCCTGTGCGAGCCTGAAGAGCGCAACCTCAAACTGAGGCGCTAGCCTCTGATCCTCTGTTTCTCCAATGCACTGAAAATGTATTTTGACCTTCCCGTTATATTCCTCGGTTGTATATAAATATTTTCTTAAAGTTGGAATCAGGCCTAGGTCATCAAGGGCCATCGGTCTTAAATCATATATAATCCTTCTCACTTCGTAAAGGGCATTCCGAACATTTTGGCGTAGATTTTTAATTTCTTGGAATCCGTCCTCTGCGCCCCGGTCACGGAAAATCCGCTCGATTAATTCCGATCTCATCATAACATTCGCCAGCATTTGAGCGGGTCCGTCATGGATTTCTCTTGAGACTCTTTTTCGCTCTTCTTCCTGCGCTTCAATAATTCTTAAGCCGAAATCCTGTTTTGCCTGAGCATCAGCAAGAAGCAGTCCAACTTCGCGCAAATCCTGATTCAAGTAGTTGAGCACAACTGTAATTTGGCTTACTAATGATTCTGACCGCTCAATGATTTCCTGAAGCCCTAGCAATCTGCGCTCCAAATCGTCCCGCCGTTCGCGCAATTGCTTCTCACGCTGCTGGATCATCGTCAATTCTACCTGCAGCTTATGGGCTTTTTCATAAGCATTGCGGATTTCCTCTTCACTGAATCTATGAAAATTACGGCTGACCTCGGATAAACGGTTTCTCGCATGGCGGGTTTGCACTTCAAGTTTATCGCCAAGCTCGATCACTTCATACACCTGCTGTTTAATTTGTTTCAGTTCTTCGACCAGCTGTTCATACTGCTGGCGTGACTGCTCCCCGATTTGAAAAACTTCGTCCTTGCTCCCGTCAACGGTTTTCAGCATCTTCATCAAAATAGAATCCAGCACTTTGGAATCCATCTTTGTTTTATTCATAATTTCCCTCCGTCACGGCGTTGTCATATATTTTTATTATAAATGTAATTGATCTGCAAATTATGTCGAATTATAATGAAAGAATGCGTATATTCTAGAAAAAAACATTTTTATATACTATCTACTCTTTATGATACCAAAATACGCACAAAAATTCTAAAGACTGTACGAATTTGTATAGGCAGTCTTTTATGCTTAGCAGGAGGGTCAGCTAGCATGCTGCACAGCTATTTTACTGTGAAAGAAGCAGGAGAACACGAGATTGTTATAGAAAAATCGCGTTTTATCTGTCATTTAAGCCGTGTTTCTACCGAACAAGAGGCACAGGAATTTATACAGAAAATAAAGAAACAGCACTGGAATGCGACTCATAATTGCTCGGCTTATGTTATTGGCGAGAATGATCATATCCAAAAAGCCAATGATGACGGGGAACCAAGCGGTACAGCGGGAGTGCCGATGCTCGAGGTTTTAAAAAAACGCAGGCTGAAGGATACTTGCGCCGTCGTTACACGCTACTTCGGAGGCATTAAGCTTGGTGCTGGCGGATTAATTCGCGCTTATGGGAAATCAGTGTCTGAAGGATTAAATCATATAGGTGTTGTAGAACGGAAGCTTATGCGAATCATGCATACTTCTGCAGATTACACATGGCTTGGCAAGATTGAAAATGAATTAAGGGAGTCACAATTTCTGTTAAAGGAAATCCATTATTCAGAAAATGTTGAATTCGAAACATACGTCGAAGAAAAAGAAACAAACGCTTTTTCTGAATGGATGACAGAACTGACAAATGGAAAGAGTGATATTAAAGAGGGAGAGTTGACGTATCTTGAAAAAGCCGTCAATCACATAAAGGAGACTGAATAATGGCTGAACGCGTTAGAGTGCGTGTGCGAAAAAAGAAAAAGAGCAAACGCAGGAAAATTTTAAAAAGAATTATGTTATTGTTCGCCCTTGCACTATTGGTAGTTGTAGGGCTTGGCGGGTATAAACTTTATAAAACAATTAACGCTGCGGATGAATCGTACGATGCCCTATCCCGCGGGAATAAATCAAATCTTCGCAACGAAGTTGTAGACATGAAGAAAAAACCGTTTTCTATTTTATTTATGGGAATAGAGGATTACGCGACTAAAGGACAAAAAGGGAGATCAGACTCTCTTATTGTTGTTACCCTGGATCCCAAAAATAAAACCATGAAAATGCTGAGCATTCCGCGTGACACACGTGTGCAATTAGCTGGTGACACAACGGGAAGCAAGACGAAGATCAATGCCGCTTACAGCAAAGGCGGTAAAGATGAGACAGTTGAAACTGTTGAAAACTTCTTGCAAATCCCGATTGATAAATATGTCACAGTTGATTTTGACGGATTTAAAGATGTGATTAATGAAGTCGGCGGTATTGATGTAGACGTGCCTTTCGATTTCGATGAAAAAAGTGATGTAGACGAAAGCAAACGGATTTACTTCAAAAAAGGCGAGATGCATTTGAACGGCGAAGAAGCCTTAGCATATGCCCGGATGAGAAAACAGGATAAACGCGGAGACTTTGGCCGTAATGACAGACAAAAACAAATCTTAAACGCGCTGATTGACCGAATGTCAAGTGCAAGCAACATTGCTAAAATTGATAAAATCGCAGAAAAAGCCAGCGAAAACGTTGAAACCAATATTCGCATTACTGAAGGTTTAGCGCTTCAGCAGATTTACAGCGGCTTTACCAGCAAAAAAATCGACACATTGAGCATTACAGGTTCTGATTTGTATTTAGGGCCTAACAACACATATTACTTTGAACCTGATGCTACAAATCTCGAGAAAGTCAGAAAAACGCTTCAAGAGCATTTAGATTATTCTCCTGATACAAGCACTGGCACTTCCGGTACCGGAAGTGCCACAGACGGGACTGACAGCTCAAGCAGTTCTGGCAGCACTGGCACAACAACTGACGGGACGACGAGCGGAAACAGCTATTCGAATGACAGCAGCACAAGCTCAAACAACAGTACAACGAATTCAACAACTGATTCATCCTATTAAAAAATGCCCGGTCCTTTTAGAGGATCGGGCATTTTTGCGCAGAAAAAAACTCCGGCATAAGCCGGAATTTTTAATTCCTTTTCACCAGCCGTTTATAAAACTTTGTAAACGGCTTAAATTTTTCATTCACGAGTCCTGTCACTTCTGCTATGATTTGCATAAAAATAATTAAAATGAAGATAATAAACAAAGAAAGCCAAATTGTGGCACTTTTAAGTACAATCGCACTGATACTGAAAATAAATCCAATTAAATAAATAACTAAGACCGACATCCGATGTGAAAGGCCAAAGGCCATCAGTCTATGGTGAATATGCGACTTATCCGGCGCTGAAATCGGCTGTTTGTTTAATATTCTTCTGATGATAGCAAATGTTGTATCAAAAATCGGTACGCCTAATATAATAATCGGGATAACGATACTGAACAATGTGACACTTTTATACAGGCCTAATAATGAAAGAATCGAAATACTATACCCTAAAAAAAGTGATCCCGTATCTCCCATAAAGATTTTTGCCGGGTGGAAGTTGTAAAACAAAAACCCCAGCGTGCTGGCAATAACGACTAATGAGAGTGACAGAATGAGCACTTTTCCACCGGATAGCGCCATGACAGCGATCGTTGACAGGCCGATAACAGAAAGACCGGCAGCAAGGCCATCCAATCCATCAATCAGGTTAATTGCGTTCGTGATGCCGACAATCCATAATACCGTCAGCGGATAAGCCATCCATCCTAACTCAAATCGTTCTGTTAAAAAAGGTACTGAGAAAAAGTCCATTTTTAAGCCAGTGCTTACAATCATAATGGCTACACCTAATTGAATCAAAAACTTAACTTTTGCACTTAATTGATATTTATCGTCAAGAATACCTAACACAATAATGATGAATGCTCCGACTGTAATTGCCGTCATCCTTGTTTCTGTGTAAATACCGGATGCAAGCACGCCTGCAACCACCCCGATAAATATGGCCAGCCCGCCCATGCGGGGCATGATTTTGTCATGTACTTTTCGATTGCTGGGCTGGTCAACTGCACCTATTTTAATCGCAATCCTTTTTACGATTGGGGTCATGATTAAAACTGTCAGCAGCGAGACAATAAACGCAACAACAATGCGAATCATGCGTTCGTCAAGCATAAAGAAGTCTCCTTTGGAATTAAATGAAGTCTTTATTTATATAGAGAACCGTTCCTTCCATTATACCTTCTCCTTAGTTATTATAACAAGCTTCATCAAAAAGAAACACGTATAATCAAAAAACGCGCATCCCAATTTATAGGACTACGCATGTTTTTGAATCCCTGTATATTTCATAATTTGTGTAAATAAGCAATTCCAATCTTGTGTGCGAGCGATGTTTCGGCGCATTTCTTTATAGGTTTCGTCTCCGTTTTGTTCGAGAACTTTTTCACAAGCTGCTATAAAATCAATTGGATGATCACCTTCTACATATTCGTATACATACGGCTTTTGCATTTTTGAGGTTGACGGAAGATTAGAGCCGACGACAGGTTTTCCTGCCGCTAAAAATTCAAATAGTTTCAGCGGAAACACAGCTTGATTATACGATGATTTTTTATAAGGCATGATGCCAATGTCGATAAGCTCCATAAAATGCGGAACTTCTTTCGGATCTGCCGGGCCGGTCCATATGACATTTGGAAGCCTCAGCAGCTCTTGAAACGAAACGTCACCATTGGTGGCATCCGGGCCAACCCATAAAAATGTCCAATCAGGCTTTTGCAGGGCGGCTTCTTCAATCATTTTAAAATCGAGCTTCGGTTTAATTCCGCCGATAAAACCTAACACTGTTCCTTCTCTCCCCTGCAGTATACTGCGATCGGGAGCTTGTTTGTTTGCAGAAAACAGCTCATACTCCACACCGTTTTCCACAGTATGAACCTTTTCTCGTCCTGCAGTCAGTTTTTTGTCTACTTCCTTGTGAAGATAATCTGATGAACAGGTTATTGAATCTGCTCGTTGTATAATTCTCAGCTCTGCCGATTTAATGACTTTTCGCCGGAATTCAGACAGCAGATTTGATCGGCCGCTGATCGGCGCCGCCCATAAGTCACTGCAGTCATAAATGACCTGATCCCAAGGATACAGCGAAGACAGCAGCGGGAATCCCGGAAACGTGTACCATAAACAGCAGCGTTCACCGTTTGCAGAAGCAGATGTAAGCTCATCGAGTAATGGGGAGAGCTTATGTCTGTAAAAGACATCTGTATATCGTCCGAAACGAAACATTTTTTTCTGCAGCAGGTCTTTGACAGCGAATTGCCTGATGCCAGAATGGACTTCCTGAAACTCTTTCCCTTGGGCACGCGGAGCCGGACATACCCAAATAACTTCCTTCGTTTCCTCCTGAGCAGCTAAAAATTCTGCCAGCCGGTGCCTTCTGTATCTCAATTGGTCTTTTCCCCATTCAGCAGTGGCAACGATGACATGAATGATTGCTTCTTTTGTTTCCACCTTCATCACCTTTTCTCTCTGTTTGCGGCTATAATCTTTTTTTCACCGCGTTTTTTGCATATTGAACAAAACACCATGTTGCTTTCATAAAATGAAGCCGTTCGATCTCCCTGTAGACAAACCACGTTTTTTTCGCAGCCTTCCATTTGTTGCTGGAAATTGAGTTATTGACAAGCCGATATTCAGCCAGGCATTCATTCATTCCATAGGCAGTAAATCCTTTTTTTAAAAGAGACAGCCATGTGGCTAAGTCCTGTCTCGTTCTGATATTCGGCATTTGGATCTGTCCCGTTTGCTCCCTGTCAATCATCACCGTCAAGCAGCCGATAATTGTATTTTTCAGGGCGTCATCGTACGTCAGGCTTTCCGGCGCATGAATAAATTTATCGAGTGGGGTCCCGTCCTGCGCCATTAAGCTGTAGCCCGTGAAAGAAAACGCACAGGAGCGCTCCATCATAAACTCAAGCTGCTTTTCCAGTTTGTCTTTTTTCCATTTGTCATCACTGTCCAAAAATGCTACGTAGCGCCCTTGAGCGCGTTCCAACGCTTTGTTGCGAGCAACCGCAGCTCCGGAGTTCTCTTCCAGATACACCACATGAATTCTTTCGTCTATTTTTTCATACTGCTGTAAAATGTCGCGGGTCCCATCCGTTGAGCAATCATCCACGATAATCATTTCCCAATGAGGATGGCTCTGATCTAATACCGAATGAACCGTGTCTTCAATATAGTCACGCGCATTATAGGAAGGTGTAATGACAGATACGAGAGGTTTCCAATTGGTCATGATCACATCTCCATCGTATGATTTTAAAAGGATTCTCTGAAAAATTCAGGAATGACAACGAACATAAAGGCAATCGTAAGGCCAATCATAACGCCGAGAACTGCTTTCTTTTTCGGAGACATTCCGCCGCCTGCTGTCTCACTTACGGTTTCGGAATCAGTAACACTTGCCGCTTTCAGGTTAAGCTGTGTGTTTTTGAGCTCATATAAAAATCTCTCTTTATCCACTTTGGAATCCTCGCTCACCGACTCGCCTTCAAGCGCGTCTATGCTGCTGCGGATGACGGCTTCTCTTTCTGCATACAGCTTTTGATCATTTTTGAGGAAGGTGGAGGATATGGCGTTTAAGACAGATTCCGTTCTATCCTTATCCTCGTCGCTATAGCTTAAAGTCAGTAACGATTTGGATTCCGTTTTGATGGTAAGCTTCTCTTTGATCTCTGCTACATCTTCATCCTTTTCATCAGGAAGCGCCTCCTTCAAAAAAGAGTCGCTCTTAAGCAGAAGCGGAATCTCTTCTGTGCTGTTATAAACCGGATGATCATAGCTTCCCACAGCCAAAGTATCTTCAGCTGTATAGCTCTTTTGATCAGCGATCTGTGACGGCAGGATATACCCCGCCGCACCTAATATAATTGGCACCGCTACGATCCAAATGATATTTTTTTTTATGCGACGGGCTATTCTTATCAATATATCGTTCATATAAGTCTCCCTGCTTTTTGTAGTCTGTTTATCTGTACATCGGCTCAGGCATTTGTCTGGATCGCCTTAACACATTCACGGCGGCGATGACGAGCGCCATAAACACCCAATGGAAAAATAAATTTGAAACAGAGCTTGGGCTGATACTTGATACCAGGAAACTGACCATAGCGGTAATAAGTCCTTCTGTGATCAGTTTTGACTGATTTTCTAATTTTCTTTCATAAAACTTGTAAAGCACCCATATGAGGTAGGCATAAACGGACAGATATCCCAGCATGATGAACAAGCCAAAATTAGCAAGAATTTCAACAAGCCAGTTATGCACCTCTGCCACATTGTCAGTATCATATACAGCATAATGCTCAAGATAATAGGATACATTTCCTGCCCCGACTCCGAATCCGTATGAATCAAGGAAAAAATGCCAAGCGTTTTTCAGCAGATTTGCCCGAGCCACATTTGATGGAAGCCTGTCATGAAATGAATGCAGCGTCTGCGGGGCCAGAAACAGCTCCCAAAACTTTGAATAGATTTTGCTGGCGAAAAGAACTGCGAAAAGAGCAATTCCCGCCGCCGACAGCCATATAGCCATTTTCTTTAAAACAGGCGGCAATACAATGAAGATGTAGACAGCAATACCTGCAAAAATACCCAGAAGGCTGGCTCTTGAACCAGTGGCAAAAATTAAATACAACGCACAGAGCGAGAGCACAAGGCCAATTGCCTTGATGTATCCATTCTTAATGTTTTTCATCATCGTGATGTAAAAAAAGAAGCTGATGGATAAAAAGGTCGCAAAGTCATTTTGATTAAAAAAGACCGATGTCGGATAATGCTGCTTATACTCCGGTCCGCTGTACAATGTGGAACTCGCAAGATGATGGTGGGTGATATGATTGTAAAAACCAATGATCATCAGAAATACCGTCATCACCAGCCAAATGGCATAAACAATCATCAGCCGCTCCATTTTTTGCACGTACATGACAATAAGATAAATGAAGAAAATTCCCATTGCCAATAAGGCTAAATACTTGAGGCCAACTGTTACCGACTTGGCCCACAGCAGAGAAACAAGGCCATATATAAACCAAAAGGCGAAAAAGAGTAAAATCCCTTTTACTTGCAGCCCATGCCATCTTTCAATATGGGTTCGATTCCGAACCATGCCGAAAATATGAAGGCAACCCGCTGCAATGAGCAGAAGCCGGTAAAGGAACAAACTGAAAAATCCAAGATGAATAGCGAAAAATGCATTATTTAAAAAAGTGCAGGCGATCAAAATATAGATTACAGCCATAAAGAGCCGTTCTTTTGTTGTAAATGCGGTTGCAAGCGTCAGTAAAAACAGGCCAATTGCCAACACCGCAAGCACAGCAGCCATCTGCATGAAACCTATATCTTTATGGATGGCTCCCAGCAATAGGACGACTCCAAATATAGCAGCGGCCAGTAACGCTAGCGTATGGACCGCTGATCGTTTGATACTCACATGTTTAACCCCTTTCCTGATGTTTCAGGAGCCGGCGGCCGAGCCTAGCAGCCGGCAGCTTCAACCAAGTAACACTTTTTCTTTTTATAAATTGACGCTTCCCAAGTCTTTAGCCAATTCTTCAAGCGGCAAGCCCGGAAAATACTTGTCAGAAGGTTCCGTTCCCCGAACAACGGGACGGCCGATAGAGTGATAAATGTATCCGGCTGCCTGCATCTCTTCAAGTGAAAATAAATTTCTGCCGTCGATGATGACTGGCTGTTTTAAGAGGGTTTTCACTTTTACAAGCTCCATTTCTTTCACTTCCGGCCAATCCGTTAAAATCAGGCATGCATCAGTGTCTTCAATCGCAGCATACACATCTGTGTAATACTCGACCTGTTCGCCAAGGATCGCTGAAGCTTCAGGAATAGCAATCGGATCGTATGCTTTTACATGGGCGCCCAGCTGCTGCAGCATTGGGATAATATCAAGCGCTGGAGCGGATCTCACATCGTTCGTATTCGGTTTGAAGGCTAATCCCAGGACTGAAATGGTTCTCCCTTTGACGCTTCCCATAACAGTCAAAAGTTTATCTACAATATGAACACGCTGCTTTTCGTTCGTTTCAATGACAGCTTCGATGAGCTTGAATGGATAGCCTGCCGATTTTGCGATTTGAAGCAACGCGGTTGTATCCTTTGGAAAACATGAACCGCCGAATCCAATACCCGCTTTAAGGAACTTTCTGCCGATACGGCTGTCAAGACCAACACCATCAGCAACTTTTGAAACGTCTGCGCCGACTCGCTCACAAATGTTTGCGATATCGTTGATAAAGGAAATCTTTGTCGCCAGAAATGCATTCGCGGCGTATTTAATCATTTCTGCACTTTCTAGGTTTGTTTTAATGACAGGAGCATGGAATGGCTGATGAAGTTCCTCAATGATGGCAGCGGCTTTATGACTTGTTGAACCAATCACGGCACGCTCCATATTCATCGTGTCATGAATCGCTGACCCTTCCCGAAGGAATTCAGGGTTAGATACAACATCAAATGAGTATCTCCCCTTTGAGGCTTTTTGAACGATAGATTGCACCAGTTTCCCTGTTCCAACCGGGACTGTGCTTTTATTTACGATCACTTTGTAGCCGTTAAGATGCTCACCGATTGTTTTCGCCGCCGCTTTGACGTACGTTAAATCAGCTTCACCTGTTTTGGACATAGGCGTTCCGACTGCAATATAAATAATATCTGAGGCCCGAATGGCGGACGGGATATCGTTCGTAAAGGTCAGGCGCTGATCCAGCACATTTTTTTCAACTAAGTCTGCAAGCCCTGGTTCATAGATTGGGATTACCCCATTTTTCAGGCTTCTGATTTTTGATTCATCGATATCACAGCAAACAACTTTATTGCCGATCTCCGCAAAGCAAGTGCCTGATACGAGTCCTACATAACCTGTTCCAATGACAGCTATTTTTTTCACAGCGCTCAACCCTCTCCTGTAAAATGATCTTCCTATTTATAATGGTCGCAGTGTCTTACGATTAAACGGACGTTTTCGTGACCGTCTGATACTGATGATGCAAGGCCTTGGCGTTTTTTCCTGCGTCAAATTGAGCCTGCACGGTTTCATACAAGTCATCTGCTACTTCCGGCTTCCATATTTGCTCATGTTCGTACCGAGTGATCGCTTCCGCCAAGGCTTGAGCGGATTTCGGTTTAATCAGCAGATGTTGGTGCTTTCCGAATAAAGACGACACTCCGCCAACATCCGTACAAATAACAGGAACCCTTAGCGCCAGCGCCTCAATCACAACAGTCGGCATCCCCTCACTGTAAGAAGGAAGTACAAATAGATCTGCCGCAAGTAAATAGTCTCTTACCTGATGATTCGGCACTTGGCCTGTGACGATATGCCCCTTCTGCGTCAGCGTCGATTTTGCGGGACCATCCCCGACAAAGACTGCCTTAGGAGAGTCCTGCAGCGATTCGATCGCTTCAGACAGTTCAAAAATGCCTTTCTCTCTGACCAGCCGGCCGACATAGACAGCCAGACGCTGATCGAGCGGGAGTCCGAGTCTTTTTCTGATTTCCTCTTTCGTCTCCTCATTCTCCTGAAAACGGCTGAGCTGTATGCCGATTGGCAAAACCGAGCTGTCAAAGCCCGAAAGCTTTTTGGCTTCTTCCTGAAGCTTGTGGCTGACTGCTAAAACAACTGACGCAGAACCTACGGCACGCTTGAAGGCTTTAAACGCTCCTTTGCTGTAATGCGGATAGACATTCACATCACTGCCATGCAAGGTCAGGACATAAGGAATTTGCGCTGACTTTGACACGACTGCCGCAGCCCCGCCCGATGGCATGGCAAAATGCGCATGGATCAGATCCGGATATAGGTCGCGCTGTTTCATGGTTTTTAAAACGGCTGATGCGATTCTCCGATGAGGCTGCGCCCACTTCAGCTGGCCGGGAACTGCCCGATAGAAAGGCCGGTAAACCGGTATTCCCTTTCTAATCTCATACTCCGGTCTGGCATCCTTTTTTCGATATGTCTTTTTCAGCATGCGGACAGGTGCTGAATGAAAAGGCCGTGGGCATATCACAGTGATATCAAGCCCGAGTTTTTGCAGCTCTTGCACCTGTGTCTCATGAAACACACCCTCTCCGGGTTTCATACTGCTCGGATATACGCTTGTGATCCACAAAATCTTCATGACAAACGTCCTTTTCTTAGTAGTTTGCTTTTTGTTTGAGGGTACGCTTTTACCAAAAGAAAGAGATAGCACAGCGCCCCGGCCGCAACTGAAATGACCAGCCGCATTTCTGCCTGCATACTGAAGTGTTCGGTACTGAGGCTTACACCAAACGCGATGATGCCCATCGCCGCAGTAATCAGAAATGGCTTCATAATCGACTGGAAATAAGCCGAAAGGTTAAGCTTGATGACATATGCCAAAAGCCAGCGCCCGATCAGGAAATTAACAACGCTGATAATGGCATACACCCATGCGACTGTCAGCAGGCTTCCCGTCTGTACAGCTGCAAAGAGTGATAATCCGTACAGCAGCAGGACGCCGGAATCCCAATAAAACGATAAGTCTGCTCTTCCTTTAGCCAGCAACACAGATCCATTTGGATTCATGAGCACTCTTAGTATTCCGACAATCGCCAGAACATTTAGGATCGGAACAGCAGCAAGCCATTTTTCTCCGAAAACCGCTGTGATAAAGGCGTCTGACACAGATACGAGCCCGATTAACAGCGGAAACGAAACAAGCGCCAGCATTTTTGTCATATTCAGAAAGCCTTCTCTGATCACGCTGTTTTCATATTTGTTTTTTGCGAAAACAGGGAATGCCACCCGTGTGACAATCGGATTGATCTTCAAAACCGGAATGGTGACAATCTGATAAGCGAGGTTATAAATCCCCAATGCTTCAGCACCAATAAACCGGCCGATCAAAATCATGTCGATATTTGCTCCCAGCCTGTTCACAAGACGGGATGAAAGCTGAAAGGCTCCAAAAGAAAAGAAATCCTTCATGCCTCTCAAATCAAAAACAAAAGCAGGATGCCACTTTTTTCGGTATACTGCCCAATATAAAATCCCTTTACTGGACTGCAGCAGGACTTGAGAAATCACGTACGCCAAAATCGCATCCATCATAAAAACCGCTATCGCTAAATATCCGAATGACAATACATTTGAAAAAATCTCTATTTTGCTTAACGTATTAAAATGCAGCTGCTTTTGCAGCATATACTGATATTGCTGTCCAATTGGCGCGATCAAAAACATAATCGCCAGAATCCGAACCAAAAACACCAGCTCTTCTCTTTGATAAAATCCCGCAATGACAGGACTGCTCACATATAAAAGAACAAACAGCAAAACGCCCGTCATAATGTTAAGCCAATACAATGTTGACAGCTGGCGCTCCGTCGCGTCGTCTCTCTGAATTAATGCTGCGCCAAAACCCATATCGAGCACAATCTGGGCGAAAACTGTAACCGTTGTAATCATGCCGACAAGCCCAAATTCTGTTAAGGTCATCATATTTCCAAGCAGGGCAAACTGAACAATTTGTATGATTGTAATACACATGGTTGAAATACTTGTCCACTTTGCACCGCTCATGATTTGTTTTGTAATACTTGGCATCATATTCCCTACTTCTTTTTAAGCTCAGATTGATGGTGAATAATGGCATTCTGTTTTATCTTGCACCATCACCCGTCCAAACTACTTTACAAGTTTTTAACATAATTTTTAATTCTAAAGTGAAAGTCAGATTGCGAATGTAATATAAATCAAATATCAGCTTTTCCTTCGGCGTCATATCGTAACCGCCGTTCACCTGAGCCCAGCCGCTCAATCCCGGTTTAACAGCCAGACGCTGTGTAAAGCCTGGAATCTCATTCTGGAATTTTTCCGTGAATACGGGCCGTTCCGGACGAGGGCCTATCATACTCATATCGCCTTTCAGCACATTAAACAGCTGAGGAAGCTCGTCAATTCTCGTTCTTCTGATAAAAGCTCCGATCCTTGTCACCCGCGGATCTTGCTTCTGTGCCCAAACCGCCCCAGACTTCTCGGCATCTATTTTCATGGAACGAAGCTTATAAAGCTTAAATGGTTTCCCGCCTTTCCCTACGCGTTCCTGCGTATAAATGGCAGGCCCCGGCGTCTCCAAACAAATCAATATTGAAAATACCGCAATCATTGGCAGCGCAATCGCCAACCCAATGAGCGCAAACCAAATATCCATTACGCGCTTTATTGCCAAATAACGAGCCGTCTTTTCAGATAATGTAAAAGAATGTATTTGCTGAACTGAGAATTCACGACTCACATTCATGCTTTTCTCTGCACTCACTGACACACACCTCACGATTTGTTTGGGATGTTATGATGACCTATGCCAGTCAGTTTAGCAGACGGATGTTAATTGGATGTAAATGGTATGTTAAGAAGTGTGAATTACGTGTTTTTTCTGATAAATGTTGTTAATACTCTTTTACTATTTTATATACAAGTCCTATTTGTTTTAATCATTTCATATAAAAAAGAGACAAATCTGTGATTAGATTTGTCTCTTTCGATTATCTGTAATAAGATACTGTGCCGTCATGAATAGCTTGTGCAGCTTTATCTTTATAAACCGCTTGCTTCAATTTACTTGCATCTGATGCATTAGTGATAAAGGCAGTTTCAACTAAAACACTCGGCATTTTAGAATATTTAATAACGTAGAAAGCAGCTGTTTTTACTCCCCGGTCTCTCGTTCCAAGATTAGCCGCTAACTTTGGTTGAATTTGTTCAGCCAGTCTCTTGCTATTTGCGGCTTGATATGTTGTATCGTAGTACGTCTCACTTCCATTTGGGGATGAGCTATCATTAGCATTTGCATGTATACTGATAAATAAATCTGCTTGTGCAGAAGCTGCTTTATTTACTCTCTCCTGTAAAGAATAAAAAGTATCATTAGATCTTGACAGTACTGGAAGAGCACCTGAAGCATTTAGCTTTGTATTGACTCTTTTCGCTATATCAAGGTTGACTTCTTTCTCAAGGAGTCCATTGCCGATTGCTCCTGAATCTTGATCACCGTGACCCGGATCAATAAAGATTGTTTCACCAACTACCGGGTTCTTTAATTGATTAGCTACTTTATTCTTAATAGCTCCTTCTTTTCCTATAACTGTAAATTTAGATGTATTTTTGCTTCCTATAATCTTCCGTGCACCCATTGATAAATTTTTACCATTCGTCAAAATAAGAGATTGGTTATTCCTCGCAGCCAAGTAAGCTCCTGCTATTGAATCGTGATAAAGCCATCCATTGCCTACATGTACATTGCTTGTCGGCAAATTTAATTTTTGAACAATATTAGCTGCGAGTTCATATCTGTTTGAACCGCTAATTCTGGTTGGAGAAGGTAGTTTGTTATATACTGTGTTATTAATGCTTGCTGTACCACCTACGACAATTGTGCTTTTTATACCATTTGATTTAATGGCTTCTGCTGTTGCGCTTTTTAAAGACGATTCTCGCGTAAATAGAATTGGATACCCATTTCTTGCTGCATAAGTGACAATAGCTGGTGCATCCGCATATACAAAACCATTTAAAATAATAGCCTTAGAAGTTGACTTCATTTCTTTTGCTACCTTTGCTGCTGTTTCATAGCGACTACTGCCACCTATACGTTTCACACTAATCCCTAGATTTTTAATTTGATTAGCTACATTTTCGGAAACTGCCGGAGTTCCCCCTACTATTATTACATTCTTTGTGTGCAACTCTTTTAATCTATTTTTAGTTTCACCAGACAATGTCTTAGTATTCGTATAAAGTAGAGGAGCGTTTTTCTGATATGCAAGCGGTACAGCCGAAATAGCATCCGGATACGCACTACCTCCTACTACCACTGCAGTGCTAGCTGTTGAATATATTTGCTTGGATAGTTGAATGGCTGTATCATATCTGTTGTCACCGCCGACTCTTTTTACTGAATTATCTGCCAAAGCGGATGGTACAAACAAAATGAGTCCCAAAAAACACATCGTGAGGACTTTTATATATGAACGCAATCAAATTTCCTCCTTATATGCCTATTAATATTAATAATTTGTCAAAGTTGTACCTGGGTAATAAAATTTCAAAATAGAGCTGTATGAATCTCCAGCTTCCGCCCTTGCTTTTGCACCATATTGGCTCATTCCTATTCCATGACCATACCCTTTACCGATAATTGTGTACTTAGATGCCTCTTTTTTGATAGTGACATATGTACTCTTAAATATGGTTGTACCCATCATAGTTCTTAACTGGGTAGTCGGTATTGTGATCGTTGTGCTTTTATTTAAGCTATAGTCTCCAGTATTATTTTTCACGTGGTACTTAACTTTCAAGGATGCTGTTTTGGCACGTTGTCCTTGCGTAGTTCCGCTAAAACTCAAATCTTCTAAACTTACGATCTTTACATCAACTGCACTCGTTTCTTTATTTTTCAATATCCATGTTTTCACACCAGAAAGTCTTGATGAATCTGTTTCAACAGCCGAAGACCACCACGAAGATGGTTTGTTTGTGTCCAATGAATTCATATCAAGCTGTTGCTTTGATAAAGATAGTGTCCAACTAGTCTGAGGATCTTTGGTATCTTTTTTAGCAACTAGATAAGGAACACTTGTTGACCAAACCTCGTTACTTGCCTCAGTGTAACCACCATTGCTTGATGAATAAGTTGCAGATATTAAAGAATTGTTATACTTTAAGACCTTTCCTTCCGTCTGCTCAACGGCCTTGGTCGTATTAGAATTCCAGCTAAATCCTCCATATACTTGAAAAGCAGTCGTATCAGCTACTGTACTACCGGTTTTAGTAATAGAATATGTTCTAGCAGCGACGGTTTGTGCTTTTAAAGCTTCAAGCGGCCAGCTAGCGGGCATTTCATTTGGAATAACACCTTTTAGGTAATCTTCAAACGGTATGTTTTCATTGACTGGTCTAATGTACTTGGTAGATTCAATAGAGAAATTCACTGTACCAAGGTACTCTCTTCCATTAAGGCTGATTCTGTTTGAAGTAGAATATTTCTCAGGTTTTATTCTGAGAGAATTTCCGTATGTTTTTATGTTTTCGAGATTCAGTTTCCCACTGTTGATTTTTAAATTGTAGCTTTTTCCACCTGCAAGATAAAATTTGTCAGCTAGAGATTTCTCGACTCCTGTAGAAATAACGCTTGTACTTCCAATAAAATCGTAAGCATATGTTGCTTTATTTTTCGTCACATTTTCTGTAACATCAGGTACAGTGTCTTGCTTCACAAATAAAATTGGAGTGTTTTTCTTTGCGGCAAGTGAAGCACCTACTAATACATCAGCATACTTTTTACCATTTGCTATAACTGCTTTATCAGCTTTTAAGTTTAATTGTTCCACAATATTTGCGGCCATTTCATATCTGTTTGCTCCAGGTATTCTTTGCACAGTTGATGTTTTCTTGATTTGTTTTTCAACACTTTCACTGACACTGGTTGTACCGCCGACAATAATGACTTTTTTAGGCAAATCATAATCCGGTAAGTTATCTTTATTTGTTAAAAAAATTGGATATCCATGTGCTGCTGCATAGGGGGCAATAGCTAATGCATCCTGAAACACTTTACCAGTGACGACAATAGCCTTATCATAACTACCCATCTTTTTAGCAATATTTTCAGATAATATATATTTGTTCTTACCACTTATTCTTTTAACCGTCCCGTATGTTTTCAACTTAGTCTCAATATCCTTAGAAATACTCGCTGTTCCTCCGATGATCAAAATATTATCGGGACTAAATCTAGCAATCTGCTCTTCTGTGGCTTTAGATAATTTATCAGGATGAGTTAGCAAAACCGGAGCATCTAGCTTTTTTGCCAGTGGAATTATTGATAAAGAATCACCGATCGTGTCACGATTGACCAATATGACAGTACTCGGATACTTCCATTGGCTGCTTGATGCAAGAGCTGCAGTTTCATACCGTGAAGAACCTCCAAATCGGTCCGTAACGGCCACATTGCTACCGGTTACTTTATAGAACCCTGTTGGAGTCAGACTGATGCTTGATTTATTTCCGATATAGTTTGTCAACTTTACTGAGATGTTAGAGTCTGCTGCAAAAGTGATAGATGGAATACTGATTAAAAAAACTGCAGCAAAGAAACATAAGATTATTCGTTTGGAAGACTTCAAGATTTCAAGTTCCCTCCTCATCGTTTAATTAGTGCGTTCAATATCTTTTAACAAAAGTTGGCCTTTTTCATTTTTTTCATATTTAACTTTGACCTTATCACCATTATTTAAGTTACCAAGATCACTCGTCGATTCATCAGTAATATCAAAACTAACAGGCTCATTATCCACAGTTACTTCAATTGTGTGAGTATCCGCTAGTCCTACATAAACTCCTTCCTTTATTACAGTATTATCATTCGACATTTCTTCACCTTGACTCTTTTGACTATTAACCCCGCAACCCGAAAGAAGCAATATAAAGAACAGTAAAGCAATAAATTTTTTCATTTTTTTCACCTCATTATATTTTATCGTCAACCTATTTTATATTTTAAAGAAAAATTAAGAAACAATGAAACTTTTTTTTATAAAAAACGACTATTTTAGGATTTCATTCTTGTATTAAATAGAGTTGTATTTATTGGAAATTTAACTCATAATGAAAGTAATTTAACAGACGAGGTGCAATGGATGAGAAACGAACGCAGAAAAAAGAAAAAAACTTTATTACTGACAATTTTAACGATAATCGGACTTCTTGTACTCGGAACTGGTGGCTATGCATACTACTTATGGCATAAAGCAGCATCAACCGTGGCAAGTATTCATGAAAGCATTGATAAATCTAAAAAGAGGGATAAAGAGGTCAGTATCAATAAAAAAGATCCTTTTTCCGTCTTAATCATGGGTGTGGATGAACGCGACGGCGATAAGGGCCGTGCCGATACGCTCATTTATATGACTGTTAACCCAAAAACGAATACAACCGATATGGTCAGCATTCCGCGTGACACGTATACAAAAATTATCGGAAAAGGCACAATGGATAAAATCAACCATTCATACGCTTTCGGCGGCACGCAGATGACGGTAGACACTGTTGAGAACTTCCTCGATGTTCCGGTTGATTATTTTGTAAAAGTGAACATGGAAAGCTTTAGAGACGTTGTTGATACACTTGGCGGCATTACAGTTAACAGCACATTCCCGTTCAGTTATGACGGTTATTCGTTCGGCAAAGGAGAAATCACGCTGAACGGAAAAGAAGCGCTCGCTTATACCCGGATGAGAAAAGAAGATCCGAGAGGCGACTTCGGACGCCAGGACCGCCAGCGCCAAGTCATCCAAGGTATTATTAATAAAGGCGCTAATATTTCTTCCATCACGAAATTCGGAGATATGTTTAAAGTTGTTGAAGATAATGTGAAAACGAACTTGACCTTCGATAACATGTGGGATATCCAGTCGGATTACAAAGGTGCGCGGAAACATATTAAACAGCACGAACTAAAAGGTACAGGCACGAAAATCAATGGAATTTACTACTACCAAGCTGATGAAAGCGCCCTTTCCGATATTACAAAAGAGCTGAAGGAAAGCCTCGAAAAGTAAAACAAAAAGAAGCTTCGCACAATGTGCAAAGCTTCTTTTTTATTTGCCTGTAAATGAATCCGGTTGTTCTTTCCGATACCCATAATGAAACAGCAATTCTTCCACAATCCGGCGGGAAGCCTCTCCATCTCCATACGGATTAGAAGCCTGGGACATTTTCTTGTACTCATCATGATCAGTTAACAGCTGTTTTGCCAGCTGATAAATGTTTTCCTCATCCGTCCCTGCAAGTTTCAGCGTTCCCGCTTCCACTCCTTCAGGCCGTTCCGTCGTATCACGCAGAACAAGCACCGGTTTCCCGAGAGATGGGGCTTCCTCCTGCACGCCGCCCGAATCTGTCAATATAAAATGCGATTTCGCTGCAAAGTTATGGAAATCAATCACCTCTAAAGGTTCAATCAGATGCACTCTGTCAGAATCACCAAAATGCTTCTGAGCCGCTTCCCGGACAACAGGATTCAGGTGCACAGGGTAAACGACTTGTACATCTTCAAATTCCCCTACAATTCTGCGGATGGCCTTGAACATGTTTTCCATTGGCTCACCCAAATTTTCCCGGCGGTGAGCGGTCAAGAGAATCATTTTATCCTCACCCACCTGATCGAGAACAGGATGTGAGTAACCATCCCTAACCGTTGTGTTGAGTGCGTCAATCGCTGTATTGCCCGTTACAAAAATAGAGTCGGCCTTTTTGTTTTCTTTTAATAAATTGTCTTTCGCCTGGCCTGTCGGAGCAAAATGCAAATCAGCAATCGCCCCTGTCATCTGTCGATTGAGCTCTTCCGGAAACGGGGAATACTTATTCCCTGTACGGAGCCCCGCCTCCACATGACCGACAGCAATTTGATGGTAAAAAGCGGCTAGGCTTCCGGCAAACGTCGTCGTCGTATCACCATGGACAAGCACAATATCGGGTTTGATATCTTTAAACAACTCATCCAATTTTACAAGTGCGTTAGACGTAATCTCTGCCAGTGTCTGCCGCTCCTTCATAATGTTCAAATCGAAGTCAGGCTTGATGTGAAACGCATCTAACACCTGATCGAGCATCTGTCTGTGCTGTGCAGTTACCGTTACATAGGAATCTATTTCAGGATATTTTTTCAATTCAAGCACAAGCGGTGCCATCTTGATCGCTTCAGGCCTGGTCCCGAAAACGGTCATCACTTTTAGTTTTTTCATATTTGTCACCTGGTTTTCTGCTATAGTAAATAAATTCATACTACATATTCTACATGAAAATGCTTCATTTTAAATCATTTCATTCTTGATTCAAATAAAATGATATAAGTTTTTAATATTAAGGATAAAGCTTGTTTAAAAATGGTTTATCCGATATCATAAAAATGTGTAAAAACATAATGAAAAGGGTAAATAGAGAATAGTTTAACCATAAATTTTTTCGATCATAAGGAAGGTGCCTTTTAAATGAAAAAAGTACGTAAAGCCATAATTCCAGCAGCAGGCTTAGGAACACGTTTTCTCCCGGCTACGAAAGCAATGCCGAAAGAAATGCTTCCTATCGTTGATAAACCTACCATTCAATACATAATTGAAGAAGCTGTTGAAGCCGGTATTGAAGATATTATTATCGTAACAGGAAAAAGCAAGCGTGCGATTGAGGATCATTTTGATTACTCTCCTGAGCTTGAAAGAAACCTAGAAGAAAAAGGAAAAACTGAGCTGCTTGAAAAAGTGAAAAAAGCTTCTAACCTGGCTGACATTCACTATATCCGCCAAAAAGAACCTAAAGGTCTCGGACATGCTGTCTGGTGCGCGCGCAACTTTATCGGCGATGAGCCGTTTGCGGTACTGCTTGGAGACGATATTGTTCAGGCTGAAACACCAGGGTTGCGCCAATTAATGGATGAATATGAAAAAACACTTTCTTCTATTATCGGTGTTCAGCAGGTGCCTGAAGAAGAAACACACCGCTACGGCATTATTGACCCGCTGACAAGTGAAGGCCGCCGTTATCAGGTGAAAAACTTCGTTGAAAAACCGCCTAAAGGCACAGCACCTTCTAATCTTGCCATCTTAGGCCGTTACGTATTCACGCCTGAGATCTTCATGTATTTAGAAGAGCAGCAGGTTGGCGCCGGCGGAGAAATTCAGCTCACAGACGCCATTCAAAAACTGAATGAAATTCAAAGAGTGTTTGCTTACGATTTTGAAGGCAAGCGTTATGATGTTGGTGAAAAGCTCGGCTTTATCACAACAACTCTAGAATTTGCGATGCAGGATAAAGAGCTTCGCGATCAGCTCGTTCCATTTATGGAAGGTTTACTAAACAAAGAAGAAATCTAAACAAAAAGGCTATTGGACATTCATCCAATAGCCTTTTTTATTTCGACATCAAGGTCAGCGTATGCTCTTCATTATCAACTGCAAAAACCTGATCAGCTGTATTCACAAGAAAACGCTTCTTGCTGCTGTCATACAATACATCGCTATCACTTAAGGATAGTGACGCCGGGGTGATAGGAGAAATGTTATGAAAAATAAGCTCTGTTGCTTTATCATTCTCCAACACATAGCTGATTTTTTCATGATCAAAATCCAGCTTCTTTCTGCCGTCAGCTGTATCTCCCTCAGTGTATTCATTCAATTTCGATTGGATGGTGCTACTTCTGTCTCCTAAGAATTTCAGGAAGTGTTCATAGGAAGATGCTGCAGTTTGTGGGATATAAGGCGTAAAGTCAGCAGCCCGCAATTCAGCATGTTTCACGTTTGTTGCAACAGCCCTCTTCTTCACAAAATAAGATTGTCCGTTAAACTGTATTTTCGCTGCTTGTTTGCCTTTTGCAGCTACCGTCACCTCTGTACCGAATGGCAGTGTAACGTCAGCCTTCTGTTTCAAACCCTGATCCTTATAAGCAGCCGCTTTTTCATTTGCTATAAACCCTTGCTTATTGACTGCGGTTAAGCGTTCCTCTGACTTGCCCTTTGCATCGCCATGATGGTTCTTCACTTCATTTTGCGGAATAGCGCCAAACGAAGCAATTGTACGAAGCGGGGCATTAAAGAACATCGTTCCCGCCATGAAGACAGTCAGAATAGACAAAATAGCAATTTGAACAGCATTAGCCAGTGATTTTGGCTTTTTCTTTTTTTTGCGGAGACGGTCAAGCGCTTCAGGATCTTCTTTCTTCCGCTCTTCCGTTTGCTCCTTTTTATATGTTTCTTTTTCTTTTTTAGACAGCTTATTAAACCAGTCGATAAATGCTTTGTACTCTTTGACAACGTTTTTTGTTTCATCAAACATACGAAGCTCGCCGTAGTGCATCCAAGCGACGCGGTCACACATCTTTTCAATCTGGCCGATCGAGTGGCTGACAAAGAAAATCGTTTTTCCTTGCTTTTTAAACTCATTTATTCTGTCCACACACTTCTGATAAAACGTTTGGTCCCCTACAGAAAGAGCTTCGTCAATAATTAAAATGTCAGGGTCAATATGAACGGAGATCGCGAAACCGAGACGCGATTTCATCCCGCTGGAATAGTTTTTAACCGGCTGATCAATAAAATCGCCAATCTCAGCAAATTCCACGATACTGTCGTACATCTCGTCAATTTCTTTGTTGGTTAACCCCATCATCAAACACTTGAGCCGGACATTGTCCCGGCCCGTCAATTGGTTATTTAAACCCGCCGAAATCGCAATCAGCGACGGCTGGCCGTTCATTTCAATTTCACCGCTGGTCGGCGGAATAATTTTAGCCAGCAGGTTAGACATGGTCGATTTTCCTGACCCGTTTATTCCTACAAAGCCGATTGTCTCCCCTTCATACACGTCAAAGGAGACATTCCGCACAGCAAAAAAACCATTATCCTTAGCCGGAAAAAACAATCCTTTAATCTTGTCTGATTGTTTTTTATACAAATGATACTGCTTTGAAACATTTCGAAACGAAACTTTTAGTTTCATCGTACAATCTCCTTACGTATTAAAGAAAGTCAACAAACTTGTCTCTGAATTTCATATGCAGGATAGAACCTACTAACAATAAAAGAAATGTGAACAACCAAAAGTACAGCGTGTACTTCATGTCATGGAAAAACCATTGACCATCTAAGAAGCTATTACGGAATCCTTCAATAATATAGAAGAATGGATTCAGCTTCAAAAAAGGAACTAATTCTGGATGACTATGACCAAGTCTTTCATTGACATCCCAAAAAATTGGTAACAAAAAAAACAAAAGTCTTGTTACAGCCTGCAGCAAAAATTGATAATCCCTAATCAGTACACTGATCGTTGAATTAAACAAACTAAACGAAAACATAAAAGCAATCATACAAATAAAGTAGTAAATATATTGTAGCCAATGCGCACTCGGAAAAATACCATTTAATAGTAAAGCAATAATATAAATCGCCATCATAATAATATAACTAAACAGGTTAGACGCAATAGCGACTGATGGTAAAGAACTAATCGGAAAGTTCATTTTAGCCACCATATTAATGCGCTTAAATACACTGTTTGAGCCATCAAGTATAGTTGGACTGATAAAAAACCATGGAATTAACCCTGCCAACATCCAAATAATAAATGGCACTTCGCCCGCTCCGGTTGTGACAGGACCGCCCTTTCTAATCCCCATACCAAACACGAACCAGTAGGCCAGCATTTGGATAAGCGGATTTAAGAACTGCCATAAGACACCTAAATAATTCATTTGATATTTAGACTTGGTTTCATAAGCCGCCAATCTTAAAATTAAAGGAAATGACGTTATTTGTTCTCTGAGTATTCGCAACAAATCATTCATTTTTTATCTTCCTTAGACTAAGTTGTTTTTAGCATCTTTCTGTTATAAAAACTGAAAGCACTGCAGATAATTGTAACAGATAATATGTTTTTTTTCACTTATCAATAAGTGTTAAAAAGCTGTCGAGTCCTCGACAGCTTTTTAACATCATGCTGTAATGCTATATTAGTTATTCTCTAAGAATACTTTCTTTACAACTTTATCTGTTGAATTTCCATCATGCCAACTACAGAACTTTTCATAAAAATCATCATACTTTGCTTCGTATTGTTGCTTTACAACATCAATATTTAATATTTTGTTTATCACGTCATCACTTGTTTTAACTACTGGTCCCGGAACATCTTCTTCAATGTTAATGTAGAAACCTCGTAGCTTGTCACGGTACTTTTCCAAATCATATGCGAAAAATAAAATTGGTCTTTTTAAATTAGCATAGTCGAAAAATACAGATGAGTAATCTGTTATTAAAATATCAGAGATCAAGTAAAGCTCTGCAATTTCATCATATTTAGACAAATTAAAAGCAAAATCTTCTAGTCCATCAGTGTTTATCTCGTCTGCAATAAAGTAGTGCATTCTGAGTGCGATAACATAATCATCGCCTAGCTTTTCTTTCATTTTTTGCAAATCAAGTTTCAAGTTAAACTTATATTTCCCTGCTGCATAATAGTCATCGTCTCTCCATGTCGGAGCATAGAGGATTACTTTTTTATTTAAAGGTATGCCTATTCTTTCTTTAATATCATTAATCTTTTTAGGCTGATTATCTCGATATAAAATATCATTTCTTGGATAGCCTGTTTCAAGCATGTTCTTTTCAAATAAAAAAGCTGATTTGAAAATGTTAGAGGAATATTTATTGGGTGCGATTAAGTAATCCCATCTTCTGGACTGAATATAAAAGTTCTTCTTATAGTTTGGATTAGCAGAATAAATTTCCTTCATATCAAATACAAGCCTTTTGAGAGGAGTACCATGCCATGTCTGTAAATAAACATTTTCTTTTCTTTTATCTATGTGCATAGGTATTCTTGAATTGCTTACCCAATATTTCGAAACACCTAAATAATAATAATATTTAAAACTAAATCTCTTTACAACTTTGGCGGGGCCTGGAATTTTTCTGTTCTTATCATTAAAAATCCAAACAAATTTATAATCCAAATTATGTTTAACCATGTATTCATAAATATCTCTCGGGCTATCTGAATAATTTTTTCCTAAAAAGCTTTCAAACACGATGTGTTTTTCTTTAAGCGGCATTTTAATAAAGAATTTTCTATAACAATAAATTTTAAATTTCTTTAAGCTCTTCAAACCTTGTCTTAAGCTTCTGATTTCTAGATGGGTTTTAATATTCTTTTTGTATTTTTTCACATTTTCATTACGAAGTTGCTTCAACTCTACTCTAATATGCATTGGCTGATTTGCTAAAGTCTTCCGACTAAGTCGTTTGGCAGCAACAGCAATATCTTTGAAAAATTGATCTACTTTTTCTATATCTTTAAAAAGCAATACAATGTTTTTTCTGTAAAAATTCAGGAACAACAAATCTAAATAGCGTGTGACTTTTTCATTGGTTTTATATGATTCATGTAAATGCTCATAAATCGTTATAAAGTCATTTGTTTTAACTTCATTCGATAATTGCATTACCCCAGGATTAGTTATTGGATCATTTCTTCTGCGCTTATAATATGTCGGCTGCTTGACCAACGCGATTTTATCTATTTGAGTTATCAGTTGAACCAATAAAGATATGTCAGTAAAACAAGTTGTGCCTTCATAAAACAGGTTTGACTGTATATCATTAAAGATATCCCGGCGAATTAGCAGATTCAGCACACTTCGATTTTTAAAGACCTTAAATAGTTTTTTTATTACTAATACTTTAGATTTATTTCGCAAAGAAATGTTCATCAAATCAAGCGGCTTATTAAGACGTCTAGTTGTCCCTACTATCAATTGATCGTCCTTAATATACTTTGTAAGAAGTTCAATTGCATTTTTTGTTATAACATCATCACTATCTAAAAAGTATAGGAAACTTCCTGTACTTGCTTTTAAACCAATATTGCGTGCAGAAGCAACCCCTCGGTGTTTTTCAGATTTAATATAAACTATACGGCTATCTTCTGGCATAATCTTTTCTAAAAATACAGTATCATCATCGGCGGAGCCATCATTTACAATAATAATCTCCAGATTTTCATAGGTTTGTTCCAATACTGAATGTAAACATTCTTCTATATAATCTTTTGTATTGTAGTAAGGGATGATGATTGAAACCTTACCTATATCTTCAATAGGCTCAAGATTATCCTGTTCCATTACATCTTCTTCATAAGCATCGATCATTTTAAAAGTCACACCTTCTAAATAATTTCCAGCTTCACATCATTTTACTTCTGTTTCCAAAATCTTTACTTATCAGAAATACTAAGGCTGGCTCTTGTTCGTTTTTTTTAAAAAACAACTAATTATAAACAGAGTCATTATAAATCTAAGTTGAAAATTTTTTCAACTACCTTTTTAGTTGAGTTTCCGTTTTCAAGATAGCAAAACTTTTCATAAAAAGATTCTAACACACTGTTGTTTTTCGGAATTTCATTCAGTGATTTTATTTGGTCGATTACTTCTTGAGTTATTTTTAATAATGGCCCTGGCGCCTCTTTTTCAAAATCAAAATAGAAACCGCGGAGATTATCTCTATAGTCTTCCAAATCAGGAACAAAAAATAACATAGGTCTTTTTAAATTTGCGTAATCGAAAAATACAGAAGAATAATCAGTTATAAGCAAATCAGATATTAAATACAGATCCCTAATATCTTCGTATAGTGAGCAATCGATAACAAAGCCTTTGTACTTTTCCAAATCAAAGTTCTCTGCGACAAGATAATGCATTCTCAATATAATAACATACTCATCACTAAGAGCTTCTTTCAGCATATCCAGATCAAGATCTAAATCAAATTTATATCTACCTTTTCTATAAAATTTATTGTCTCTCCAGGTAGGGGCATACAATATAACTTTTTTTGTTAAAGGGATATTTAGTTTATTCTTTATATTTTTAATGTAAGAAAGGTTATTTTCTTGATAAAGAATATCATTTCTTGGATAACCTGTCTCTAGCAATTTTTTATTAAAGCGAAAAGCTCTGATAAAGATCTCTGAGGAATATTGATTCGGCGAAATCAAGTAATCCCAATTAGAAGCTTCTTTAACAAAGTTCTTTTTATAACTCTCAGTATTTGTCCCAGGCATTAGCACCTCATCCATATCCATTGCTAATCGCTTGAGAGGGGTTCCGTGCCAAGTCTGAATATAAGTGGTATGAGCAGGTTTCGGAATCCAAAGAGGCAAACGGCTATTAATCACCCAATATTCAGCCCTTGCCATTTTAAACAGCCACTTTATAGATAATCTATCAATATAATGAATTCCCCTATCTTCAAATTGTTTTTTGTAAGCCTTATTTACGCTCCATATAAGATTGTATTCCGGACAATGTTCAATCATATATTCATAGATTGCTCTAGGGTTACAACTAAACTGTTTACCATGGAAACTTTCAAAAATAACAGTACCCTTTTTTACCGGAAGCTTACTCATCAGCAGAAAAAGGATTTTGTAAACTCTTCGCACAGCCTTATTCCTTATACTTTTCAATTTCCCTTTTATCTTCATAAAACAACCACATTTCTTTCGACAATAGTGATATTATAACATTGAAAAATTTTCACAATAACAAAATCTTCCTTTCGAATATTCAACTAGTTAGAAAAAAATAACATTAAAAAGTACTTCTTATTATTATAAGAAGTACTAAAATAGAGTTTTTAGTCACAATTAAATTTAAATTCCTGCAAGCTCTTTCTTGATTTGAGTTGTTGAAATCCCTTCAGTTCGAGGAAGATAAATAACTTCACAGTGTTCTTTCAAAAAATCAAACTTTCCTTCCCAATCGTCACCCATAACAAAAACATCAATATTATGATCAACCACATCATGAACTTTTTGATCCCAGCTATTTTCAGGAATAACTTCATCAACATAACGGATTGTTTCTAAAATCAGTTTTCTATGCTCATAGCTATGGTAAGACTTTTTTTGTTTTTGAAGATTAAATTCATCTGTAGAAATTGCAACAACTAAATAATCTCCAAGCTGTTTCGCACGCTCTAGCAATTTAATATGTCCCCAATGCAATAAATCAAAAGTCCCATAAGTAATGACTTTCTTCATAAAAGTGAAAGCTCCTTTCTAATAAACATACATTATAGTAAAACTGGATAACAAATTGCTTTATCCCTGATCTTTAAATTTGACATCTTTTTAACGAGCTTATGGAACCTAATTATAGCACATAGCCTATAAAAGGTTAAGCAAATGTAAACATAATCTGAAATCCATTTTTTGCATCGTTTTATTGCTGACAGTCCTTCGTTTATAAGTGTTTTAAGCATTGATTTAGAATGTTATTTCCATAAAAACGTGAAAAATTGTTGTTTGTTTTAAATTTTTGTAAAACCCATGTTACATATAGGTTAATAATTTGTGATAAAATAAATCTTAAATAAACGAAAAACGAAGCATTTTTCAACTCTCATGGTTTTTCATAGATAACTAAATCGAATTAAAATGAAGGGAGGCACAAATAATTGCAAACTGAATATGTTCACAATCTTTCTTATGTTAACGGAGACTTAGAGCAATTCATTTCTTATTTAAACACTCATTATATTAGTCAGCATCGGGGAGCAGTTATTTCTACTGTAAATCCTGAAATTGGTTATGCAACAACAAAAGATAAAAATTATCACCATATCATTTCGTCCTCTGATTTTGTGTTACCTGATGGGATTGGAGTTGTTTTATTATCACGTTTAACTCATAACCCTTTACAATCACGAATTGCAGGATACGATGTGTTTATATCATTATTAGAACTTGCTAACCAGTTGTCTAAAAAAATATATTTATACGGAGCAAAAAAAGAAGTTCTGAATGGAGTTATATCTAAGATCAAAAAGGAGTTTCCAAATATAGAAATAGTAGGATACAACGATGGATATTCAGCAGATAAACAATTTGTAGCTAAACAAATATACAAATCAAAACCAGATATGGTCTTTGTAGCTTTAGGATATCCTCATCAAGAAAAGTTCATTCATAACTACAGACATTTATTCCCTAAAGCTATATCTATAGGTTTAGGCGGAAGCTTTGATGTATATAGTGGCAATGTCAAAAGGGCTCCTTCTTGGATGATCCGTTTAAATTTAGAATGGTTCTATCGTTTAGTAACGAATCCATGGCGCTTGAAAAGAATGCTTAGCATTCCAAAATATGCTTTAGCTGTTTTAAACGGAAAGAGGAATGGAAAAACTTTTTATCCAAAGCCTGAAAAAGATCATACAAAACAGATTTAAAAACGAAAACTTTCAAATAAATGGATGATAAAAATGAAAATAAGATCACTACTGGCGAATTGCTATTTGTATTTTTTATCAGCAATCGCCTTTTTTCTGCAATGGGTGAAACCTGAAAGCAAAGTGACCCTCCTGATCTCATTCGAAGCAAACGCAAAAGCGATTCTGGAGGAATATGAACAAGGACAATACTCTTATAAACTTAACATCCTGTATACCCAACAGGCCTCTTCTATTGCCGAGAGCTTCCCGAATGTAGATGCATATTTATTACAAGAAAAAAACCCTATCCATCTCATTAAAGCTGTATACCTAATGTTTAACAGTAAAGTGATCATAACAGATAATTACTTTCTATTAACAAGTGTGTTAAATAAGCGGAAGCAAACGAAATGTATCCAAGTATGGCACGCAAATGGCTCACTCAAAAAATTTGGTTTGGAAGACATTACAAACATGCAACGGACGAAAACTGATATTAAAAGGTTCCAAAAAGTATACAGTTCGTATGATTATTTAACTGTTGGCTCAGAAGAGATGGCAAATATCTTCAAGAAATCATTTGGAATAAAGGATAACCAATTATTAAAAATAGGTGTACCTTTAACAGACCCTTATTACCGAGAAAACAAGAAAAAATTTTCAGATACTCTAAACATACAAAGAAAAAAAATAATCCTCTATGCACCGACATTTAGAGATTATAATATGCAATCAATTCAATTGCCTTTTACAGAAGAACAATTAATTCATCAGTTAAAAGAAGAATATGTTTTATTTGTTAAGCTGCATCCCGCCATTCAGAACAATATTGATATTAAATATTCCAGTGATTATATTAAAGATGTTTCTAACTATGCCTTGTTTGATCTACTCATGGCTGCAGACATATTAATCACTGACTATTCTTCTGTTCCCTTTGAATTTTCGATTTTAAATAAACCCATTCTTTTTTATACTTATGATTTAAAACTTTATCAACAGAAGCGGGGATTGGTTGATAATTATCTTTCCATAATACCTGGAAGAGCCTGCTATGACAGTGAATCATTAATAAATGAAATTCAAACCCCATTTAATTATTCCAAAATAAAAGTTTTTTCCGATAGATGGAATAAGTATTCTGATGGGAATTCAAGCCAAAATTTATTGAATTTCATCGAAAATTTAATAAGCTAAATGATGACACTTGTTCAAAAATAGAACAAGTGTTCTTTTTTCTCTTGACTACCGAACGTATGTTTGCTTTAATGTAATTAGTTGCTTATGGCAGCAAATAATAATAGAGGTGGTAAATTTATGAGAAGAAAAGAACTGTTTGATTTCACCAACATCACGCCAAAATTATTTACTGAACTACGTGTAGCAGACAAAACCGTACTTCAATCATTCAATTTCGATGAGAAAAACCACCAAATTTATACAACCCAAGTCGCAAGTGGATTAGGAAAAGACAACACCCAAAGCTATCGCATAACTCGTCTATCTCTTGAAGGTTTACAATTAGACAGCATGCTGTTGAAACATGGAGGTCATGGTACAAATATAGGAATTGAAAACCGTAATGGCACCATTTATATTTGGTCTCTATACGATAAACCAAACGAAACAGATAAAAGTGAATTAGTTTGTTTCCCATATAAAGCAGGCGCGACTTTAGATGAAAATTCTAAAGAACTTCAGCGATTCTCGAATATGCCTTTCGATCATAGGGTTACACCTGCTCTTGATATGAAGAATAGACAGTTGGCAATTAGACAATACGATACAAAAAATAATAATAATAAACAGTGGGTGACAATCTTTAACCTGGACGATGCAATAGCAAATAAAAACAATCCTCTTTATACTATTAACATTCCTGACGAACTTCATTATTTACAAGGTTTCTTTTTAGATGACGGTTATTTATATTGGTATACAGGAGATACAAACAGCAAAAGCTATCCGAATCTCATAACTGTATTTGATTCCGATAATAAAATAGTGGTGCAAAAAGAAATTACTGTTGGCAAAGACTTGTCCACTAGATATGAGAATAACTTCCGTGAACCGGAAGGGATCTGTATGTACACCAATCCTGAAACTGGGGCAAAATCATTAATGGTGGGAATTACAAGTGGAAAAGAAGGAAATCGTATAAGCAGAATTTATGCATACCATTCTTATGAAAACTTCATGAATCATGTACCTATGCTTCGATCCCCTTTATTAAAAACCGTGGGGCACCAAGATACACCTCCGGAAAGATTTCAACCATTTATTCAAACCTTCATTTTAGAGTATAATGCTCAAAACAAAAAATGGATGGTTCCGACTTCAGGTTATTTACCATCTTACACATCAAATTTAGTCCGAAATATTACTATCAATGCAGATGGAAACTTGCAAGTCACATTAAATGAACGCTATATTAGTTTACTGCATCAATCGATAGAAGGAGATTTCCGCTTAAAACAAAAGGATATCCGAATGGGATCCTGGTATTTTGCCGGCGGAGAAAAATCAAATGTGCTTGAAATAGGTTTTATGAAAGGGAGTACAAAAATCAGACCCGATGATGCAGCCATCTCAAATGCTTCAAGAATGAGTATTTTTATGATTGTTGCGGACAAGATTGAGGTGTGATATACAAATAGGCTGTAGCTATTAAATAGCTACAGCCTATTTGCAACTTTCTAAGTTTTTTATCGATATTCCGGAACATCAAAGTAAAGTGTATAACCGTCCAGCAATGAATACAGGCTGTACATGCGGTTTACTTGTTTGTACGCCCAGCCGATGTCTGTTGCGTATTGATGTGTCGCTGTAGCTGACCATCTCATTTTGTACAGTGTGTCCTGATTGTAAGCTGTGTTGTGGATATACGATGAGCCTATGAATTTAGCTCCGCCGATAATGGCCGCTTCTGGTGTGAACCAGCCTTGCTCGTACGCGTATTTAGCGCCGTAGTAATTCGGGTTGCTGTCGTAGGCGCCAATTCCGTACATGTTATATACGGTTTTTCCGTTATAGGTTAAGCCATTGGCTAAATCAGATGTTCCATTGCCTGTTTCAAGGAGAGCGTGTGAGATTAAGTACAGCTCGTTGATGCCGTATTTATTGGCGGCATCGATAAATGCTTTTGCTTTTCCTGTCAGGATGCCTTTACCCGCAAGCACTTTCTGATTGACTTCAGTAGCGTTTAGTCCGGCCGTCTGTGACAGCTTGAGAAATTGGAAGTAGTATTTGCTGTCTCTGGAAAAGTTATTCGGATCCACGTATTGAACCACTTCATCACTGCTTGCGTTTCGCCAGCCTAAATTAATTTTGGCCCAGCCGTTTGTCTGGCCGATGATTTTTACCTTATCGCCTTTTTTAAATTGGCCGATCACGTTCGTCGGGCTGACTTCCGGCGTTGACCGGATATTTAGTGCATCAGCCGTAACGGTTGATGTTGCTGTATTAATGTACGTGAGCGATACGTAAGCCGCCCCGTCTGTTTGCGGACTTACTGTCATTTGTTTTTGGACCATATCACGAAGCGAGAGATTGTAATTTGTTTTCATGATTTGCGGACCGTTTTTGACTTTCACGATAGATGATGCCCATCCGTATAATTGTTTTAGCTTGGATGATGCCGCAGCAGCTGTATCATTGCCTGTGAACTGTTCGTTTACGCTGATTTTATAAAGCGTATTGCTTTTCGTTGTGTAGCTCGGAGTTAAACCTTGCGATTTAAGATAGGTTAACCCATTGTTCAATGCAGTTTTGCTGCTGAGCTGGGCTGTCACGATTTTGTATTGTGTATATGCAGTCTGGCCTGTTTTTGATGTTGTGACTGCGATTTTATTTTGTTTGAAAAATGTTAAAACGCGGTCAATCTCTTCTTGGCTGATGATAGCTTCAGTTGTGATTTGGTAGCTGCTCGCAGCTGTCTGACCGGTTTTCTGGCTTGCTGCTGATATATGATTCGATTTGAAAAACGTGAGTGCCTGATTGACTTTCGTTTGATCAAGCAGAGATTCGGTTGTGATTTTAAACGTGTCAGCTATTTGTTTTTTGACGGATTTCGCAGAAGCACTCAGCTGATTTTTCTTTAATATGTTCAAACCCTTTGTGACTTTTGATTGGTCTGATGTTTCTTCTGAGATGAGTTGATATTGATTTTCTGCTGTAGTTCCAGCTGTTGTTTTTGTGGCTTTTACTTTTTTCTGAGCAAAGAAGGCTGCTGCTTTGTTTGCTTGCTGCTCGCCTAAAATCTTTGCCGTCGTGATTTGATAAGCTGCAGACGTTGTCGTTTTTTTGACGCTGGATGACGTGTAATGCCATTTTTTCTTTTTAAAGAAAGTGTCTATTTTTTGGAGCTGCTGTTTTGTTATACCCTTCATATTCACGGTATATGATGTGCTTTTTCCAACCTGTTGATAACTGCCGGATACGCCGGTGTTTTTCTTGATTTGGCTGATGGCATCCTTTACTGTATTCAGTCCTTTGAAATAAGCTGATTGGACATTGTATGACTCAACGGTTGTTTTTTGATTGATGGACTTGTAGCTGCCTGTGATGCCAGTGCTCTGTTTCAGCTGCTGCAATAGAGTCTTGGCATTCGCTTCACCTGAAATGGCAGCAGTTGTGAACGTATAATAGGCTTGCCCTTTCACTGTTTCCTTTAATGATGCCTGCAGCCCAGATTCCTTTTGGAAGGCGTTTTTGATCTGCGCTGCTCTGCTGTCTCCCACGATTGTGCCAGACTGAATGGTTGTGACAGACACCGTGTGTGTGATGGGCTGATACGAGCTTTTAATCCCCGTTTGCTTGGCCAGGCTCTGGATAAGCGCCTTGACTTTTGTCTCATCAGCAATGTCTGATGTCATGACGTTCATATAGGGCTGAGCTGCTCCGTAAGCTTTTACAGCGCCAGCCACTCCCGTCTCCTGTTTCAGCTTTGCTAGGATAGTGTTGGCCTGTTTTTCTCCGGAGATGGCACCTGACGATATTGTGACATATGGCTGTTTGCTTCCAACAGGACTTGACGTTCCTGTAATCGATGTCTGTTTGGCGAGTCCGCTCAGTATTGCTTTCGCTTCTGATTCGCTATGAATGCCTGAGGCGGAAATTTGGTAGGTCGTTGTTGTGCCTGAAGCCTGATAGGATGCATCCCAGCCAGTATCTTTTTCCAGTTTGGCGACAGCTTGTGAGGCTTGGCTTTCTGTACTGAATGTATTCGACGGCTCTACTTTATATAGTGAGTAGTCGGTATACGCGGCTGCCTGGGCAGAACCAGACATGGCAAAAAAGGCAAGGGACGCGGCGGATAGAAGCATAGGTGCGATTAGTCTCTTTTTCATTCCTTCTCCTCTTTCTTATTCTATGAGTATATAAAACTAGTTTATTTATCGGCACGCGCATGCTTCATTTATAGGTGAATCACTTCCATTTTCTAATAAAAAAACTTAATCTCGAAGTGAGATTAAGTTTAAATATGAGACACGATAAGGGTACAAGTTCCTTTTATCGTAAAATCGGGCATTTGAGCCGGCAAAATAAAGTGATCGCCTTTTTTGAGCAGACATGTTTTGTCCTCATACATGAGCAAACCGCTTCCTTCTATCACGCTGCAAATCAGAAAGGATTCATCCTGAGCCATTTCAGCTTCGCCATTGATGTCCCATTTATACACCGAAAAATATTCCCCTTGGACAAATGTTTTAATGGTTATGCCTTTTCTTGATTCTGTCGATTCATCTATATACCCGTCCACATGAGGAACCGTAGCCGCATTGACCGCTTTGGCAAAATGAAGCTCTCTCGGACTTCCGTTGCTATCAAGACGGTCATAATCGTACACCCGGTATGTGGCATCAGAATTTTGCTGAGTCTCTAAAACAAGGGCCCCCTTGCACAATGCATGCAGCGTTCCGCTCGGCACATAATAGAAATCACCCGGTTTAATTTTGATTCTTCGCAGCAGGCCCTCCCAGTCACCGCTGTTGATCATTGTGACAAGTTCGGTTTTTGAGCGGGCCGTATGCCCGTAAATGATTTCTGCGTTTTCCTTACAGTCGATAATGTACCAGCATTCCGTCTTGCCGAGTTCTCCCTCTTCGTTTTCTCCGGCATAGTAGTCATCAGGGTGAACTTTAATTGACGTATCTTCCTTCACATCCAGCAGCTTTGTCAGAAGCGGGAACCGATCCCCCTCTACGCCGCCGAATACTTCACGGTGCTCTTCCCAAAGCTCGATCAATGTCTTTCCTTTATACGGGCCATTTGCAACAGTGCTCGGTCCTTTTGGGTGAGCGGAAATGGCCCAGCATTCCCCCGTTGTTTCTGAAGGAATACTGTATCCAAATCTATCTCGTAAAGCGGTTCCGCCCCAGATTTTTTCTTTAAACACAGGCGTTAGAAAAATCGGTGATTGCGTCATGATCCGTACCCCTCCCCTGTAAATAACTGATCATCATTTTCCCGGTGCGCCCCTCTTACAAACGCCCGTATAAGCTGTCTTTTTTCCGATGACAACATATGTACAAAGCATCATCTTTTCACTACCCCTTCAAAGAAAACGCTTCCTATCTATTATATCACGTCGAAAAGAAGCTTTGTTTCAGCCTTTTCCTCGATAAGAATAATTCTCCTTTTTTGATACAAATTAATAAAAACCGTCAATCTGTTTACGAAGGAGAGAAACTATGCAAATCGACTCTGATCTCCAGAACAATTTAAACACACTGAAAAAAACATTGGGACAAAACGACGATATGATGTTTTATACATTTGCTTTCGGAGATAGCAGACAAAAGGCGTGTTTACTGTATATTGACGGTCTGACAGAGAATAAAATGCTGGCGCAATACGTCATTTCTCCTTTACAAAAAGAGGCGTTAGCCCATAAGGAAAGCTCGATTGAAGACTTATCCGCCTTTTTTTTCGGCTTTCACCACAGCGTTGTTTCTACAATGAAAGAAATAGAGCAACTCGTTTTTTCAGGTCAAGCCATTTTGCTCGCTGATGGCTATCGCGGAGGATTAGCTTTCGACACAAAGTCAGTCGCAACACGCAGTCTTGATGAACCCTCCTCCGAAGTCGTGGAACGCGGCCCTAAAATAGGATTTATTGAAAAACTGCGGACAAACACGGCGCTTATACGTGAACGGACGAGTGACCCTAATCTTGTCATCAAAGAAATGACACTCGGAAAAAGGACGAAAAAGAAAATCGCTGTCGCTTATATTCAGGATATCGCCCCCGATTATGTCGTCAAAGAAGTGTTTAAAAGGCTGAAATCAGTCAATATAGATAATTTGCCGGAATCGGGGACGCTTGAACAGCTGATTGAAGACGAACCATTTTCAATTTTCCCCACGATTTTAAGTACAGAACGGCCAGATCGTGTAGAGGCTGCTCTATTAGAAGGACGAGTATCCATATTAGTGGATGGTACGCCGTTTGCTTTGATTGTACCGGCTACGGTTGACGAATTTATTCATTCGCCCGATGATTACAGCCAGCGCTGGATCCCAATGTCACTTGTACGCCTTCTTCGTTATTCCAGCATCCTGATCACCATTTATTTGCCCGGTCTGTATATTTCTCTCGTTTCTTTTCACACCGGGCTGTTGCCGACTAGAATGGCCATTTCCATTGCAGGCAGCAGGCTTAACGTACCGTTCCCGCCTTTTATAGAGGCCTTTATCATGATCTTTACGATCGAATTGATTCGAGAAGCCGGATTAAGGCTGCCTAAGCCGATTGGACAGACAATTGGCCTTATCGGCGGGGTCGTCATCGGACAGGCAGCTGTTCAGGCACAAATTGTCAGTGCGCTTATGGTCATTGTCGTTTCTGTCACAGCACTGGCATCCTTTACCGTTCCTTCATACGCCTATAACTTTCCGCTGCGGATCATTCGGATCGGGGTTATGATAAGTGCAACAGCGCTTGGCATGTATGGCGTTATAATGGTTTATCTGTTTGTGATCGGCCATCTCATGCGCCTGAAAAGCTTTGGACAGGATTACATTATCCCGATCATGGCGCAGCCTGGACAGGATTTGAAAGACACAGTCATCCGTATTCCCACGATGTTTTTAAAAAGAAGACCGACACGAAACGATCCCGAAGATAACATCAGACAAAGGTGATGGCTATGAGGAAATCAGAGCATAAACTGACATTTATGCAGACGCTCATTATGATCAGCAGCACACTGATCGGTGCCGGGGTGCTGACCCTTCCCCGCTCAGCTGCCGAAACCGGCAGTCCGAGCGGATGGCTTATGATACTGCTGCAGGGCGTTATTTTTATTATCATTGTTCTGCTTTTTTTGCCTTTCCTTCAAAAAAACAGCGAAAAAACCCTTTTTAAGCTCAACAGCATTGTAGCTGGAACATTCATCGGCTTTCTATTGAATTTATATATCTGTCTATATTTCATTGGGATTGTTTGCTTTCAAGCTCGGATTTTGGGAGAGGTTGTCGGATTCTTTTTGTTGAAAAACACGCCAATGGCAGTTGTTGTGTTTATATTTCTTGCAGTTGCCATCTATCATGTGGGCGGAGGCGTTTATTCAATTGCAAAAGTATACGCTTATATTTTTCCTATAACCCTTATTATTTTTATGATGCTTCTGATGTTCAGCTTTCGCTTGTTCCAGTTCGATTTTATCCGGCCTGTTTTTGAAGGAGGCTATCAAAGTTTTTTCTCTTTATTCCCAAAAACACTTTTATATTTCTCAGGATTTGAAATCATCTTTTATCTCGTCCCATTTATGAGAGATCCGAAGCAAGCGAAAAAGGCTGTTGCTTTTGGGATCGGGACTTCTACAGTGTTCTACAGCATTACTTTGTTCATTGTGATTGGCTGTATGACTGTGGCTGAGGCAAAAACGGTGACATGGCCGACCATTTCCCTCATCCACGCATTAGAGGTTCCGGGTATTTTTATTGAACGATTTGATTTGTTCTTACAGCTGACCTGGACAGCTCAGCAATTTACCTGTATGCACGGATCCTTCAAAGGCGCCCATATCGGGTTAACGGAAATCTTTCATCTAAAAAATAAAAACAATGCTTGGCTGCTGACTGCAATGCTGGTTGCGACGTTTTTCATAACGATGTATCCCAAGGACTTGAATGACGTGTTTTATTACGGGACGCTTCTTGGATATGCTTTCTTAATTGTGATTGCAATTCCATTCTTCGTCTGGCTTTTAAGCTGGGTACAGAAAAAACTTGGGAGGAGTCAGCTGCAATGAAAACAGCAACAAAATTCTCCGTCATGTTTTTTATGCTGCTGGCCCTCTGCGGGTGCTGGGATGTCAAAGATATCGAGCAACTATCCTTCGCCAGAGGGCTGGCGATCGATGAGACAGATGATCACCAGTACAAACTGACGTATCAAAACCTTCTTCCCCAAAGCGAAGACAGCCAATCATCCGGAAAACCCGAATTTGTTAATGTGACGTCCTACGGGAAAACGATCCTGGAAGCAGTCAGTGACGTATCCATCAAGGACCCTCCTGTTTATAGCGATCATTTAAAAGTGATTCTTTTGGGAGAAAAACTGATGAGGAATCAAAATGTAGACCAAGTCTTCAACCACTTTATCCGGGATGATGAGCTGCGGCGAAGCAGCTATTTGATGGCAGCCCGAGGGAATGCAGCTGATGTTTTCACAAAAGGAAACCCCAATCAGCAGCAGCCGATGCCCTCAGAAAAACTGATTGATTTGACAACTCACAGCGGATATAACGGTAAGATTATCATACCGCTGCGCATCGGCAGAGCATCTATATACTCTCAGAACGGGTACAGTTATCTTATTCAAGCCGTGAAAAACCAAAAGGGAAAAGCCAAGTATGACGGTTCAGGCGTTATCAAAAGAGGCAGCAATAAACTCGTTGGGTTTCTTTCAGCTGATGAAACCCAAACACTGACATGGGTCATGGGGACGATCCAAGGCGGTGTCATGCCAACGACAGATAAAGGACATCCGATTACGTTTGAAATTAAAAAGTCGAAAACGAAAATTAAGCCCGTCATTGAAAACGGAAAGCCTGTCTTTCAGATTTCTGTTAAAACAAAGGGCATCCTGACAGAAGACCAAAACCCGAATGAAAACTCCTTTAGCAAAAGATATTTGCACAGGCTGGAGAACATTTTTGAGAAAAAGCTTGAACGAGACGTAAAGCAGGTAATGGATAAACTGCAGCACGAGTATAAAACCGATCCGGTCTTTTTATCAGACCACATAAGGATTCAACACCCTGACTACTGGAATAAAGTAAAAGGGCATTGGGATGAAATATTTTCTGAGGCTGATTTTAAGTACGATATTTCTTTTAAAATCATTAACTTTGGCACTGTGGGAAAGTAAGCAATCAAAAGGGTGCGCATGATCGCGCACCCTTTTTTATGTTCCGACAGTCTGCTGTTTTCCAGCTGATCCTCCCTGCCCGTTTTTGTTTCTTAAGTCCTGCTCAATTTCTTCAAGGCTTTTTCCCTTTGTCTCTGTCACTTTAAAACGGACAAATAAGAACGCCATGATACCGATCGCCGCATAAATCAGGAATAAATAACTGATGCCGATCGCTTCCATTAATATTGGATAGGTTAATGAAACAATCAATGTCCCAACGTGCAGCATCAAGGTAGATACCCCGGTTCCGATCCCTCTGACGTGAAGGGGGAACAATTCAGGAAGCATCACCCACACAACCGGTCCCCAGCTGACTGCAAAGACAACAATAAAGACACCTAAACAAATGACGGTCGTCCATGAGGCAGCAGGAGTGTTATCGAAAAAGAGATTTACTAAAGCGAGAACGATCAAGCTGATCACCATTCCCGCATTCCCGAATAGCAGTAACGGCTTTCTTCCAATCTTGTCGATGATTTTAATCGCTACTAATGTCATGAGAACATTGACTGTGCCGATTCCGACTGTGCCTAAAATCGAAGCGGAATTTCCGAATCCGACGTTTGTAAAGGTCTTTGGCGCATAGTAGATGATCGTATTCGTTCCGATAAATTGCTGCAAAAAAGCGAGTCCCAAACCTGCAATAAGCGCTGGGCGCACCCATGGATCGAACAGCTCCTTCAGGCCGCCTTCATCCTGCTTTTCCGCTTCTTTTATATCATGTATTTCCTGATCAATATCTTTTGTGCCACGCAATTTTTCAAGAATTTTCTTTGCTTTGCTTTCTTCGCCATTCGTGAACAGCCAGCGCGGGCTCTCCGGCATAAACAAAATGCCAATGAGCAAGAGCAATGACGGCACAGCAGCCAATCCAAGCATCCAGCGCCACGCTTCGGCATCGGCAAATATGTAATTGACAATGTAAGAAAGAAGGATGCCGACCGTGATCATCAGCTGATTCAGCGATGACAGCGCCCCGCGTTTATGTTTTGGCGCCAGTTCAGATAAATAAAGGGGCACGATTGTCGTCGATGTTCCGACTGCAAGTCCCAAAATGATGCGAAACAGCACCATGACTCCCTTATTTGGGGCAAGTGCCACACCAAGACCGCCTATACAAAACAGCAGCGCGGCTGCCATAATTGCTTTTTTTCTTCCGAAACGGTCAGTCAGCTTGCCGGCCGCTCCTGAGCCTAATATCGCCCCAACCAGCAAGGAGCTGACAACAAGACCTTCTGTAAACGCGTTTAAGCCTAACTCCTTTTTCATAAATAAAATAGCTCCGGAAATCACTCCGGTATCATAGCCATATAACGCGCCTCCAAGAGCTCCGAAAAAATAAAGCCATATATTTGACTGCTTTTTCATAAAAATGACTCCCTTTCTCCATCAGCTGCAATGACATTGTCTGTGGGATTTTTTTAGAAATCTTTTAGCCTCTTTTTCCGGCTATTAAACCTTTTTATTTTGCTGATCATAGGTTTTCCAATCATTTACTTGTATTTTTTTCAATGTCACTGAAACATTTTACCTGCTGCGGCGTCCAATATAAGGTGATTCAGCACATCATCATTATCAATTTTCAAAAACAAGAACTTATAAATATAGGAATATTTATCGAAAAATGTCTTTCGAGGAGTTGCCCCATGGCAAATAGAATGGTACGCTTCAAATATTAAAGAAACGTGAGGTATTGATATATGGAAGAACGAACACAACGCAGAAAGAAAAAGAGAAAACTGAGAAAATGGGTGAAAGTCGTTGCCGGTTTAATGGCTTTTCTAGTCATTGCGGCAGGCTCTGTCGGCGCCTACGCTTTTGTAAAGCTGAACAATGCTTCTAAGGAAGCTCACGTCAGCCTTGCACGCGGAGAACAATCCGTAAAACGGATCAAAGAATTTGATCCTGGAAAAGATTCATTTTCTGTATTGCTCTTAGGAATTGATGCCAGGGAGAAAAACGGCGAGACCGTCGATCAGGCAAGAAGTGACGCGAATGTGCTGGTTACATTTAATCGGAAAGAAAAAACAGCTAAAATGCTGAGCATTCCGCGTGATGCCTATGTAAATATCCCAGGCCACGGGTATGATAAATTCACACATGCTCACGCCTACGGCGGCGTTGACCTGACTGTGAAAACAGTTGAACAAATGCTGGATATTCCCGTCGATTATGTCGTAGAAAGCAATTTCACGGCTTTTGAAGACGTCGTAAACGAGTTAAATGGCGTCAAAGTAACTGTAAAAAGCGATAAAGTCATTCAGCAAATCAAAAAAGATACAAAAGGTAAAGTCGTTCTTCAAAAAGGAACACATACGCTTGATGGGGAAGAAGCGCTCGCTTACGTAAGAACACGTAAAGCGGACAGTGACCTTTTACGCGGGCAAAGACAAATGGAAGTGCTGAGCGCCATTATAGATAAATCAAAATCATTGAGCTCAATTCCGGCTTATGATGATATTGTGGATACGATGGGGCAAAATTTAAAAATGAACTTATCTCTTAAAGATGCCATCGGCCTGTTCCCGTTCATCACTTCATTGAAATCAGTTGAGTCTATTCAGCTGACGGGTTATGATTATGAACCTGCCGGAGTCTATTATTTCAAATTGAATCAGCAAAAGCTGCAGGAAGTTAAAAAAGAGCTGCAAAACGATTTAGGTGTATAATGAACGGGATGGCGATTACGCCATCCCGTTTTACATATTTCCTTGTTGAAAATTATCAAAGTAACGTTTAGCCTTAATTTATATGGATTATGTTTCACAGGCAAGCTGAACATACTACACGAAGCAGCTTCATTTTTAAGGAGGTTCCCCTACATATGAAATGTATTGCGATTGATTTAGACGGAACATTACTGAATAAAGAAAGCGTCATTTCTGCGGAAAACAGAGAGGCGATCAAGCGGGCCGTTGATGCCGGCATCCTCGTCACCATTTGCACGGGAAGAGCGACATTTGATGTAAAAGCACTGCTGAATGACTTGGACATCCCTATCATTGCAGCTAATGGCGGCACGATCCATGACACGGGTTACCGTTTGATCAGCCGGACATTAATGGATCAGGAAGCCGGTAAAGCGATTGCTGATTACTTACTTTCAAAAAACATTTACTTTGAGGTATATACAGATGACCATCTGCTATCTCCTTTTGACGGCGAAGCTAAGCTGCACGCGGAGCTTGACATTCTAAAGAGCGCAAACCCAAACGAGCAGACGGATGAATTGTGGCAGGGAGCCATGACTCAATTCAAACAGTTTGGCATTAAACCAATTCCTCATATCGAATCGGTTTTTGACGGCGGTGAAAACATTTATAAGCTTCTTTGCTTCTCCTTTGATATGGACAAGCTGAAACAAGCGAAGGAAGAACTGAAGCATCATAAAAAACTGGCGCAAACTTCTTCAGGAAAACATATTATCGAAATCCTGCCGGCCTCATCAGGAAAAGGACGCGCGTTAACAAAGCTGGCTGACATATACGGAATTGAAACACAGGATATCTATGCGATCGGCGATAGTCCAAACGATTTGTCCATGTTTGAAGTCGCCGGACACCGAATCGCCATGGAAAATGCGATTGATGAATTAAAAGAAAAAAGCACCTTTGTCACAAAAAGCAATGACGAAAATGGTGTGGCCTACTTTATAGACCAGCTTCTTTCAGGCCAATATGCATAAAGAAAAGACTCCAGAGATTGGAGTCTTTTTCTTTTATTGCACCCGTATACTTCCTGCGTATTTATCCTTCCAATATGTGCTCGTGTTCATATTGGTGATGGTCACGCCGTTTGATAATGTGACATGAACAACTTGTCCGTTTCCGATATAGATGGAGGGATTTAAGCTTGTTGATTGAAAGAACACAATGTCTCCCGGCTTCAGGTCCGCCTTCTCAATCTTAGTTCCGGCATTGTACTGGCTTGTTGCGTATCGAGGCAGGGAAATACCAGCTGCTTTCTGGTATACATATTGGACAAATCCAGCTGTATCAAATCCTGTCTCAGGTGTTACTCCGCCCTGTTTATAAGGTACTTCTCCGACATAAAGCGTCGCTTCGGAAACAATCGGATTTTCTTTCGGGATTGTCAGGTTGTCAAATCGGCGAATACCCGTCATCTTCGATTTCCAGTAATCCTCTGACAAATAGGAAATGGTTACTTTTTCTGACCGGCTTGCCTGAATGAACCTGCCTGCGCCCGCATAAATGCCTGCATGTGAAATTCCCGTTTTATACGTATTACTGAAATAGACGACATCACCAGGCTTTATGTTCTGAGGGGCTACCTTCTCGCCCACTGCCCACTGCTGTTCGGCTGATCGTGGCAGATAAATGCCGAGTGCCTGTTGAAACACATATTGCACAAGCCCCGAGCAATCAAAGCCCTCTGACGGCGTGCTTCCGCCAAACACATATGGGACACCGATATATTTTTCAGCCTCCTGTACGACAGGAACATCAGCCGTTGCCGGATCGGCAGCGATTCGTCTCGCCCCGATATAAGTTCCGCTCCAATAGCTGCTTTTTTTGTAATTGGTGATGATAACCCCTTTTGACTGTGTACTGTGAACCATTTGGCCGTCTCCGATATAAAGGGCGTCATGTGTCGGAACAGTGCCGGTGCTTCCCTCTTTCTTGAAAAACAAAATATCACCCGGCTTCAGGTTTTCCGGCTTTACAGCTGTTCCGATTTTATACTGGTCGTTTACAGATCTCGGCAGATGAATATCAGCCTTACTGAACACATATTGTATCAATCCTGATGGATCGAAACCCTCTTTCGGCGTTTCCCCGCCATATTTATACTGATATCCAAGCAGGTTTTTTGCTTCGCTGACAATCAATTCTGATGATGTATCAGCTTCCGCAATCTCCGCTTTTGTCATAATTGGAACCAAAAAACAAATGATAACCGCCACAAGCAAAAACTTCTTCCAGTTTGCCAGTGTGTTCACTTTTATTATCTCCTCCTCTTTTTGCAGTTTTAACATCGGTATTTTTTTGAATATGTTAAGAGACTTTTTGATATTTTTACATAATGAATATGCTGGGCAAATAAAAAGAGAGTGTCTCATCAGACACTCTCTTTTTTGAATTATTTATTGGCGTTTACCGGTTCTTCCTGCTGTTGGATTTTATTCATTTCCATATCAATCTTCTGTTTTTCCTGATCTGTCAGCTGATCATTGAATTTAAAAGCTGACATAAACATGAACACGATGGCTACGGCAACAAATGGCCAGATGGCTTTGACAAATTTCATCTTTATCACTCCGTTTATTTAGATTTTAGTTTGTCACTATGATCAATATCAAACGTCAGTTTTCCGTCTTCTACTTTCCAAGCGAAATTAGAGTCTTTCGTCAGTTCGCGAATAATGGTTTTCTGTTTAAGGCTGTCTTTTTTCACAGGTGCAGGTGTCGCTTCATGGATGTCGATCGGTGTCACTTCAAAGCGTCCTGTTCCATTTTTCTTCAGGTGATACTGAACCAGTGCACTGTCTCTTGTTCTCGTCCAGCCTTGGTCAAAGACAAAGTTGCCGAGGCTGTAGAAAATGACGGTTCCGTTATATACTTCAATCGGTTCTAAGACGTGCGGATGATGGCCGACGATGATGTCAGCTCCCGCATCAGACATGGCTCTTGCAAGCTGGCGCTGGCGGTCATTTGGATCATTGTCATACTCTTGTCCCCAGTGTGACTGCACAACAACAATGTCAGCATGTTTTTTCGCTTCTGAAATCATAGGGATGAAGATTTCAGGATCTGCGGGAAGCACGCCCGGCGTATTCTTTTTAGCCGCGAAACCTTTCCCGGACACATCGGTAAAGCCAAGCGTTGCAATCGTTACCCCGTTGACTTTCTGGTACGAAATTTTCTTTTTCGCATCACTTAAGCTGTATCCCGCTCCAACGATATCAAGGTTTTGCTTCGCAAATTCTCCAAGTGTATCTTTCATGCCCTGAACGCCGTAATCCATTGCGTGGTTGTTGGCGCTGTTGAGAACTGTGAAATTCATGTCCTTCAAGACTTTTACTGATTCCTTATTCGTCTGCAGATGAATCTTTTTATCTGCTTGTTTATAATTCTTTTGATAGGTTACCGGGTTTTCAAAGTTTCCTGCTACATAATCCGAAGCTCTAAAGATCGGTTCAACATATTGAAAAATACTGTCTGCCCCTTTTTGCTCCGTTACTTTTTCAACATAGCGTCCCATCATAATATCGCCTACAAATGAGGCTGAGAGTACGTCGTCAGAATACGTTTTGACCTTCGGCGTTTCCGCTTTTCCCGCCCACATGAAAGCGAACATAAGGACAAAAACGATCGGAATGGCAATAAATACGTGCTTATTGGTTTTCTTTTTTTGCTGTTTTGTCAGCTTTAGCAGCTTTTCATGAAAGCTCAGTTCTTTTTTCATCGTTTGACACACCTTACATTAAATTAAGTAGTAAACAAACATGATTGCAAAGGTCGCTCCGCTCAATAGCAGCGTGCTTCCGAACGTAATAGTTAAACCTTGTTTCTGAATGGTATTGGCAATTAAACCTGGCACGATGATGCCGATTCCTCTAAATTCTGCGATTTCAAATGGTACAATCGGGTATAGAAAATCAAATGCGATTTTCAGTACGATCCCTGTTATCAGCATGGCAGCGAATTTTCTGCGTCCGTACAAAATCATAAATTTGGATAAACCGTATTTCACAATGACATACGTGAGCAAGCTCACTAGCAAAACAAGTAAAATAAAGACCGGCTGATTAAACACAAGTCCTAAATATCCCGGTACAACAAGTCCTGCCGGCACGATCCCTGTTTTTTCCGCAAAAATTAAACTGAGTAGTACACCTAAAATTAGTGCGATGTATAAATCTGATCCGAACATGTCTGCATTTCCCCCTAGCTTACGAGCTGCTTTACCTTGTATTCGTGGATTTTTTCAATTAAAGGCTCTGCGGCACCATGAATATTGCCGACGCCATATATGACACGGTTGTGCATTCTTTTCTTTAACAATTCCATAATTTCATCTGTTGACTTATACTCTAGATCATGCAGTTTGTCTGCAGGAATTTTGCCTTCTTCGTAGGCTTTTACGATCGGTTCTGTTGTTTCACCGATTAAGATTAGTTCACTTGCTTCAATATAAGGCAATACGTCATTTGCGAATTGCTGTGTCCGATCGACACGGTCTGCGCGGCAGTTCATGATGATGATCGGATCATCGGTCGGGTAACCGATTTCTTTTACACGTTTCCATATATTCAAAGTAGAAGAAGCGTCGTTTGCGGCAAACCCATTAACAAAGTGCCCAGGCTCGCTCGGACTGATCAGCGGAAGAATTCTCATTGCTCCCGGATCTGGCGGCGCATTCAGCATTCCCTTAAATGCTGTTTCTTCGTCAATGCCGAGTGCTTGAGCCACACCCAGCGCCAGAGAAGCGTTATCAGGGAATACCATGTATTCAAATTTACGTAAATATTCATCTGTAATTTTTGAGTTATCAGCAATGATGACTTTTGTGTTTCGTTCTTTTGCTTTTTGTTTAAAGAACTCGGTATATTCACTATCTGTAATGACAAGATGGCCATTATAAGGAATTGTAGCGGTAAACGCTTCTGCAATTTCATCAAGCGTCGGCCCCATGACATCCATATGGTCTTCTAAAACATTCACAATGACGCCGATATTGGCCTGCAGAAGTTCTTCCTGAAAGATGATTTGATAATCTGGGTTAACAGCCATGCATTCACTGACAATCGCGTTAGCCCCTCTTTCTACTGTTTCTCTCATGACTTCTTTTTGCTCTCCGATATTCGGCCCCTGAGGTTTCCGTTTAATCGGCTTTTCCTCCGGTGTGTCCCAGTAAATCATTCTTGCATCTGTTCCTGTTGTTTTTCCAACAGTCTTGTAACCGGCTTCTATTAATATTCCGGTTGTCAGCCTTGTCACAGTCGATTTTCCGCGGATGCCGTTAATATTCACCCGAACAGGGAGGGCATCAATGTTTTTCTGATGTCGTCGTTTTTCTAATATTCCGATGACCAGTATGACAGCACAGGCTATAATGAGTAACCACATTGCTTTTCGACATCTCCTTCTATATTGTTGTAAATTCATTCATCAGTATATAGAATCACTATGAATTCTCAATCGGCATTATGTAACATAATCTTCCCTAATCGACTAAGCCAAACTTCTCTTTTGAAAGAGATTTTATACCTACAAACTGTTTTCTATTTTTGGAAAACAGCAGGACTTACACCTTATCACTTTTTTTAAAAATCAAATAGAATGCGCTTTCATTTTTCTCCTGATATCCTTCTGGACGTATAGTCACACCCCGCTGTTTGTATTTAATATGCATTTCAAATCAATCTTTTTTTCAGCCTGTGTTATCAAGCATCTCCTGCTATCATGCGTGTTTCCGGTTCTTATGAACACAAAATAGTTTTATCCTGTTTCTTAAGGACAAGGTCATAATGTCATCCTTTCTGCATGGAAGCGGCAATATTAGGCCCATTCCAAAATGACTAATGGGACCAGCCATGAAAACGCTAAACATACGAGTCCGAATTCTCTAACATAATTAAACATTTTCTGGGATGATAGTCTTTTCTGTTTCTCACCATTTACAGGTCTAAACGCATGACTTTGAAACAATTTTAATAAAACTTAATATTTGTTCAAGAAATCTTCATCCATATTTGTGAAGACTTTGTCAAAAAAAGAGTGAAAACCTTAAATTTTTCAATTATATATACAATTTACAAGTAGATTTCTTTTGATATTTTTATTGCTAACTTCGGATTGTTCATGATAATCTATCTATGTAAACGGTTACATAAACAAGGAGGAGCTGTTTTGGCTACAATTAAAGATGTTGCCGGAGCGGCGGGCGTTTCAGTTGCGACGGTTTCCCGCGTCCTGAATGATAACGGCTATGTACACGAAGAAACGCGAACGCGTGTCATAGCGGCGATGGCGAAGCTGAACTATTACCCGAACGAAGTCGCCAGATCTCTATATAAAAGAGAATCCCGACTGATCGGACTTTTGCTCCCGGATATCACAAACCCTTTCTTCCCCCAGCTTGCCCGCGGTGCGGAGGATGAATTGAACCGGGAAGGCTATCGCCTTATTTTCGGCAACAGTGACGAGGAATTGAAAAAAGAACTTGAATACCTTCAAACCTTTAAGCAAAATCATGTCGCAGGCATTATTGCCGCAACAAATTACCCGGATCTCGAGGAATACAGCGGCATGAATTATCCAGTTGTTTTTCTGGACAGAACACTTGAAGGGGCTCCTTCTGTGTCCAGTGACGGCTATACAGGAGGAAAGTTAGCCGCTCAGGCTATCATTCACGGAAAAAGCCAGCGCATTACGCTCTTGAGAGGACCCGCTCACCTGCCGACCGCTCAAGATCGATTTAACGGTGCTTTGGAAATCTTAAAGCAGGCTGAAGTTGATTTTCAGGTCATTGAGACGGCTTCATTTTCAATTAAAGATGCACAATCGATGGCGAAGGAGCTGTTTGCCGCTTATCCAGCGACAGATGGTGTGATCGCGAGTAATGATATTCAAGCCGCTGCCGTTTTACATGAAGCATTGCGGCGCGGAAAAAACGTGCCGGAGGACATTCAAATTATCGGCTATGATGACATTCCGCAAAGCGGACTTCTGTTCCCGCCACTTTCTACAATTAAACAGCCCGCATATGATATGGGGAGAGAAGCTGCCAAACTGCTTTTGGGTATCATCAAAAAACAGCCGCTGGCAGAAACGGCAATTCAAATGCCTGTCACCTATATAGGAAGAAAGACGACAAGAAAGGAAGATTAAGATGCGTAATATTTGTGTGATTGGTAGCTGTTCTATGGATTTAGTGGTCACCTCGGACAAACGCCCAAAAGCCGGTGAAACGGTTCTTGGCACGTCATTTCAGACTGTGCCGGGCGGCAAAGGAGCAAATCAGGCCGTTGCCGCAGCCAGACTTGGGGCGCAAGTGTTTATGGTCGGCAAGGTCGGAGACGATCATTATGGAACAGCTATTTTGAATAATCTCAAAGCTAACGGCGTTTGCACTGACTATATGGAACCGGTTACACATACGGAAAGCGGAACCGCTCATATTGTGCTTGCTGAAGGCGACAACAGCATTGTCGTTGTCAAAGGCGCGAACGATGACATCACCCCAGCGTATGCGTTAAACGCACTCGAACAGATTGAAAAAGTCGATATGGTGCTGATTCAGCAGGAAATCCCAGAAGAAACGGTTGATGAGGTGTGCAAATACTGCCATTCTCACGATATCCCGATCATGCTAAACCCAGCACCGGCCCGCCCGCTCAAGCAGGAAACAATTGATCACGCCACCTATCTGACGCCGAATGAACACGAGGCTTCGATTTTATTCCCTGAGCTTACCATTTCTGAAGCTCTGGCGCTTTATCCGGCAAAGCTCTTTATTACGGAAGGAAAACAAGGCGTCCGCTATTCGGCTGGCAGCAAAGAGGTGCTCATCCCGTCCTTCCCTGTTGAGCCCGTTGATACAACCGGAGCCGGTGATACGTTTAACGCAGCCTTTGCCGTGGCCCTGGCTGAGGGAAAAGATATTGAAGCCGCATTGCGGTTTGCCAATCGTGCCGCTTCCCTTTCTGTCTGTTCCTTCGGTGCCCAAGGCGGAATGCCGACAAGAAATGAAGTAGAGGAGCTGCTTTCATGAAAAAACACGGTATACTGAACAGCCATCTTGCCAAGATTTTAGCCGAACTTGGCCACACTGATAAAATTGTCATCGCGGATGCCGGACTGCCGGTTCCTGACGGCGTTTTGAAAATTGATCTTTCACTGAAGCCGGGCCTTCCGGCTTTCCAAGATACAGCGGCAGTACTCGCTGACGAGATGGTCATCGAAAAAGTCATTGCTGCAGCTGACATAAAAGCAGCCAATCAGGAGAATGCGAAATTTCTAGAAAATCTTTTCTCTGAACAAGAGATTGAATACCTTTCTCACGAGGAGTTTAAGCTGCTGACAAAAGAAGCAAAGGCAGTCATAAGAACAGGAGAATTCACACCATATGCCAACTGCATCCTGCAGGCGGGTGTGCTTTTCTAGAAAGGAGGATGAAACATGCAGATTGAAATGAAAGACATTCATAAAGCATTTGGAAAAAACCAGGTGCTGTCAGGCGTTTCCTTTCAGCTCATGCCCGGCGAGGTTCACGCATTAATGGGAGAAAACGGCGCCGGCAAGTCCACGCTTATGAACATTTTGACAGGCCTGCACAAAGCAGATAAAGGTCAAATCAGCATAAACGGAAACGAAACGTATTTTTCCAATCCGAAAGAAGCGGAACAGCATGGAATAGCCTTTATCCATCAGGAATTGAATATCTGGCCGGAAATGACCGTTCTTGAGAATCTATTTATCGGTAAAGAGATATCCTCCAAGCTGGGCGTCTTACAAACAAGAAAAATGAAAGCGCTAGCAAAGGAGCAGTTTGACAAACTCTCCGTCTCTCTTTCTCTTGATCAAGAAGCCGGTGAATGTTCGGTCGGACAGCAGCAAATGATCGAAATCGCAAAAGCGCTTATGACAAATGCCGAGGTCATCATTATGGATGAACCGACCGCAGCGTTGACTGAACGTGAAATCAGCAAGCTCTTTGAGGTCATTACAGCGTTAAAAAAGAACGGCGTCTCCATTGTCTATATTTCGCATCGCATGGAAGAAATTTTTGCGATTTGCGACAGAATTACCATCATGCGTGACGGAAAAACGGTGGATACAACAAACATCTCAGAAACTGATTTTGATGAAGTCGTCAAAAAAATGGTCGGACGGGAGCTGACTGAACGATATCCAAAACGCACTCCTTCTCTCGGTGACAAAGTATTCGAGGTGAAAAATGCCTCCGTAAAAGGGAGTTTTGAAGATGTCAGCTTTTATGTTCGTTCCGGTGAAATCGTCGGTGTTTCAGGATTAATGGGAGCGGCCGGACAGAAATGATGAGAGCGCTGTTCGGTGTTGACAGGCTGGACACGGGTGAGATATGGATCGCTGGGAAAAAAACGGCTATTAAGAACCCGCAGGAAGCCGTGAAAAAAGGTCTCGGCTTTATTACAGAGAATCGCAAGGATGAAGGGCTTCTGCTCGACACCTCGATCCGCGAAAATATTGCCCTGCCCAATCTGTCCAGCTTCTCACCAAAGGGCCTCATTGATCATAAGCGGGAGGCTGAATTTGTCGATCTGTTAATCAAACGCCTCACTATCAAAACAGCATCACCGGAAACGCACGCACGCCATTTATCAGGAGGAAACCAGCAAAAAGTGGTGATAGCCAAGTGGATCGGCATCGGACCGAAAGTGCTTATCTTGGATGAGCCAACAAGAGGTGTGGATGTTGGCGCCAAACGAGAGATTTATACGCTGATGAATGAGCTGACCGAACGCGGCGTCGCTATCATCATGGTGTCATCAGAGCTGCCTGAAATTCTGGGAATGAGCGATCGGATTATCGTTGTCCATGAAGGCAGAATCAGCGGAGAAATCCATGCGCGAGAAGCGACACAAGAACGAATTATGACACTTGCCACGGGAGGGCGGTAATATGAAAACGGAACAACTGCAAACAGAACAAAAACGCATTCACTTCGACGGAGTCATGCAAAAACTCGGCCCATTTCTTGGTTTATTTATTCTCGTTATCATTGTATCTATTTTAAATCCCAGCTTTCTTGAACCGCTGAATATTTTAAACCTGCTTCGCCAGGTCGCCATTAACGGATTAATCGCGTTCGGAATGACCTTTGTCATTTTGACAGGCGGCATTGATCTTTCTGTCGGCGCTATTCTTGCCCTGTCCAGTGCTTTAGTTGCGGGGATGATTGTGTCCGGTGTCGATCCGGTTCTCGCGATCATCCTTGGCTGTATCATTGGTGCCGTACTAGGCATGATCAACGGATTATTGATTACTAAAGGAAAAATGGCGCCCTTTATCGCCACGCTTGCGACCATGACTGTGTTTCGCGGACTGACGCTAGTGTATACAGATGGAAATCCGATTACCGGACTTGGCACAAACTACGCTTTTCAGATGTTCGGACGCGGTTACTTTTTAGGCATTCCTGTACCGGCAATTACGATGGTTCTTGCCTTTGTCATCCTTTGGGTGCTTCTTCATAAAACACCATTCGGACGCCGAACGTACGCTATCGGCGGCAACGAAAAAGCCGCGCTCATTTCAGGCATCAAAGTGACGCGCGTGAAAGTGATGATCTATTCTTTAGCCGGGCTTTTATCCGCTCTTGCAGGTGCCATATTGACTTCCCGCCTGCATTCGGCCCAGCCGACTGCGGGAGAATCGTACGAACTTGATGCTATCGCGGCAGTCGTCTTAGGAGGGACAAGTCTTTCCGGCGGCCGCGGACGCATTGTCGGCACGTTGATCGGGGTCCTGATCATCGGCACACTTAATAACGGGCTTAATCTGCTTGGCGTTTCATCATTTTATCAGCTGGTTGTCAAAGGGATTGTTATCTTGATTGCGGTATTATTAGACCGCAAGAAGTCAGCTTAGGAGGGTTTTCACATGAAAAAGGCTGTATCCGTCATTTTAACGTTATCATTATTTTTGTTAACCGCCTGTTCGCTTGAGCCTCCCCAATGGGCAAAGCCGTCAAACTCGGGGAACAAAAAGGAATTCACCATTGGCTTGTCCGTATCAACACTTAATAATCCTTTTTTTGTCTCATTAAAAAAGGGTATCGAAAAAGAAGCTAAAAAACGGGGAATGAAAGTCATCATTGTTGATGCACAAAATGATTCATCGAAACAGACGAGTGACGTGGAAGATTTAATTCAGCAAGGTGTTGATGCATTATTAATCAACCCGACTGATTCTTCGGCGATCTCAACGGCAGTAGAATCTGCAAACGCAGTCGGTGTGCCCGTCGTAACAATCGATCGATCTGCCGAACAAGGAAAAGTTGAAACCCTCGTTGCTTCCGATAATGTAAAAGGCGGTGAAATGGCCGCGGTGTTTATTGCCGACAAACTTGGAAAAGGAGCAAAGGTGGCAGAGCTTGAAGGCGTCCCCGGCGCATCTGCCACACGGGAACGCGGCTCAGGATTCCATAACATCGCAGACCAAAAACTCCAAGTTGTCACAAAACAATCAGCTGACTTTGACCGCACGAAAGGCCTGACTGTCATGGAAAACCTGCTGCAGGGACATCCTGATATCCAAGCTGTTTTTGCTCACAACGATGAAATGGCGCTCGGTGCTCTCGAGGCAATTAACAGCTCGGGGAAAGACATATTGGTGATTGGTTTTGACGGCAATAAAGATGCGCTCGCTTCCATTAAAGACGGAAAGCTGTCAGCCACCGTAGCTCAGCAGCCTGAATTAATCGGTAAATTGGCTACAGAAGCAGCAGATGATATTTTGCACGGAAAAAAAGTGCAAAAAACAATATCCGCGCCTCTCAAACTAGAAACACAAAAATAATTGTCTGATGTTTAGGAACCTGCGATAACGTGAATAGAGATATAGAATGAATTATTTCTCTTACGTGAGGAGAGGAACGGCATGAACAAACCAACAAAACTATTTTCAACATTAGCACTTGCGGCTGGAATGACTGCGGCGGCTGCTGGCGGCGCTGGAACGATCCATGCTCAACAGCCAGAAACAACGGTAAGCATTGATGATTTATACAGTTATCCGATTGATTCTTATTTGGTATCAGCAGAGGCTCTAAATGTCAGAACGAAGCCTTCCGCATCAAGCCAGAAAGCCGATACGCTGCACCTAGGAGATAGCTTAAAGCTGATTTCCTTCTCAAATGCTGACTGGGCAAAGGTTCAGTATAAAAACGGAAAAATAGGACTTGTCTCCACTCATTACATTGTAAAAGCAGCGACAACGGTAAAAACCAAAACAAAAACAAAAGTATATACTTCCGCTGATGGAAAGAGCATTAAGACTCTTCCAGCAGACACAAGCGTTTCTTTTTTAGGCTGGAGTAAAACGAATAAAGGCGGTTTTGATTTTGATTGGGTATTCGTTGATATCGGCGGTGCGACAGGTTATATGAAAACAAAGGATTTACACATGACAAAATAACTGAGAGGGATTCCGCATTTATGCGGAATCCCTTTTATTATGAATTGATTTGTCACATTCCCAAGATATTTCTCAGGAAATATTGTCGTATGCTGTGTCGAAACCTTACATGATCATCGACATTTTTGTTCACGCTAAAAAGCGGAGGTGTAAATATGGATCAATTTGAAGCAGCATATGAATCGTATAAAGCCCGGCAAACAACTGTCGATCAAGAAAATGTTCCATCTGGAAAAGAAGAAATTATTGCGGTTAGAAGAAATGAGGAAGACAATATTATCGCAGTGAAAACCAATACAGGAAGAGAGCTCGACTACCCTACTGCGCTGTCAGAAGCAAAATCAGGAAAACTCGCTCATGTTGATGTCTTCCATAAATACGGGCGTGACATTTTGCGAAGTGAACCGGACGGCATCAAGGAAAATAACCTGTCTGAGCTGCCGGATTTTTAAACAAATACAGCCCTGCCGTATGTTGGACAGGGCTGTATTTTAAACAAAAGGCTGCTGGATGTATTCGGCTAACCGTTTTGCACTGTGAGAAATATCCTCTGCAGCTGCATAATTCACGCCATAGAACACATATGGAGGCAGATACTTCATGCCGATCAGATTACTCGTGGCCTGAAATGGTTTCAATAGCTCACTGATCGAGTAATGATTTGCTCCGCCCGCTTGATATTTTTCCGCTTCGCTCCCTGTTGATACAGCCAGCATCAGCTCCTTGCCATGCAAGGCATTTCCTTCTGAACCAAAAGCCCAGCCGTAAGTCAGCACAAGATCCTGCCATTTTTTCAAGAGCGGCGGAGAGCTGTACCAATATAGCGGGAATTGAAAGACAATCCGATCGTATTCCTCGCACAGCTGCTGTTCCTTCGCAACATCTATTTCTTCATCCGGGTATTCCTTATAAAGATCCCGTACTGTGATATTGTCATGTTTACTCAATTCCTCAGCCCACGCCTTATTGACAACTGAGGTCTCCATATGAGGATGAACTGCCAAAACCAATATTTTCATCAGACCACACCTTTACTGTTTTGATGTTATTTTAACTAAAATCAGGAAAAGAGCCAAATAAAAAGAAAGCCCTGCTAAAAGGGGCTTTCTTTTTTTCTTTTATTCAGGACTTCCTTCAGTTGTTTCGATATCTTTCGCAAAATCAGGATTATCCAGATTCGCATTAAAGAAATCCGCTGTGTTCGGAAGTCTGAGATTCATGTTCATTTTTTGAGAAATCGTAACCGTGCAATCCTCAAGCACATAGTCAAAAACGTGTCCGCCTGAATTGCGTCCTTCGTCAATGAAGTGCAGGTGATAGCCTGAAACGGCGATTCCGTTTGCATAAGCTGGTGTCAAGAAACCTACGATTGTTCCTCTCACGTTGTCGAAGTTGAAAATCGGCTGTGTTTTGACCGCTTCAACCATTGGCACGTAAGGTTTTTCTTGAAGTTCTACCGTTCTTGTCTGCACCTTTTTAAACAATCCGTCAATACGAATTGCATAAAATAAGTTTCTGCTTGGCAGCATGCTGTTGATCTCTTTTTCAAAGTCTTCGCGTGTCATTTTCGCATCAATTTTGTGCGTCATGTCCGGTGTAAAGAACGTAAATGAACAGAACGGTGAACGGTCTCCTTTTTGGACCGGTGTCGCGGTTCCGTCTGAGCGAAGACGGTAAAATTCGCCGTCAAACCCAATCAGCTCTCCGTCAAGCTTGTTAAAGGTTCCGATACCGAAGTCTCCATATTTCGGAATCTCTGACAGTTCAAAATCTCCGTCATATACTCCGTCTAATAGAGAAGTCATTGTTGATACTTGATAAATCTGGCTCACAGGCTGGTCTTTTTGACCGCGGCTGAGCACTTGAATGTTGCTTTCTCGTTTCATATTTCCCTTCACTCCTTTTATTTAGTGCTGTTCATAAAACAGTGTCGTGATGCGCAGAGTGCTAGAGAGCTTTCGTTTTCATGAGTTCCCCGAATTCTTTCGGAAGCTTGTCACTTGCTAAATTAATGTTATCACTGTAGTCAACCGGGACATCGATGATGACAGGACCTTCAGCGTTCATGCCTTGACGCAGAACATCTGCCAGCTGGTCTGGTGATTCCACGCGCAAGCCAGTTGCTCCGAAGCTTTCCGCATATTTTACGATATCGATATTTCCGAAATCGACCGCAGATGTACGGTTATATTTTTTCAATTGCTGGAATGCAACCATGTCATATGTGCTGTCGTTCCATACAATGTGTACAATTGGTGCTTTTAGTCGAACTGCTGTCTCTAATTCCATTGCTGAGAATAAGAAACCGCCGTCACCAGAGACAGAAACCACTTTTTCTCCCGGTTTCACCAATGAAGCGCCGATTGCCCAAGGAAGCGCAACGCCGAGTGTTTGCATACCGTTACTGATCATTAATGTTAACGGCTCGTAGCTGCGGAAATAACGTGACATCCAAATGGCGTGCGAACCGATATCGCAAGTTACTGTAACATGATCATCGACTACATTACGCAACTCTTTAACGATTTCAAGAGGGTGCGCTCTGTCTGATTTCCAATCTGCAGGCACCTGCTCACCTTCATGCATATATTGTTTTAAATCAGAAAGAATTTTCTGCTCACGCTCTGCAAATTCCACTTTCACAGCATCGTGTTCGATATGATTAATCGTGGACGGAATGTCACCGATCAATTCAAGATCAGGCTGGTAAGCATGATCAATGTCAGCGATAATCTCGTCTAAATGGATAATTGTCCGGTCTCCATTGACATTCCAGAATTTCGGATCATATTCAATCGGGTCATAGCCGATCGTCAGAACAACATCTGCCTGCTCTAGCAGTAAATCGCCAGGCTGGTTGCGGAACAAACCGATACGGCCAAAATACTGATCCTCTAAATCTCTAGAAAGGGTACCGGCAGCTTGATATGTTTCAACAAATGGAAGCTGAACCTTTTTCAAAAGCTTGCGAACCGCTTTAATTGCTTCCGGTCTTCCGCCTTTCATGCCGACCAAAACGACAGGAAGTTTTGCTGTTTGGATTTTTGCTATGGCCGCACTGATTGCATCATCTGCTGCAGGACCGAGTTTTGGCGCTGCAACAGCACGCACGTTTTTCGTATTTGTGACTTCATTCACAACATCTTGCGGAAAGCTCACAAAAGCGGCCCCAGCCTGCCCTGCTGACGCTATCCTAAACGCATTTGTAACAGCCTCCGGTATATTTTTTACATCTTGAACTTCTACACTGTATTTTGTAATCGGCTGGAATAGCGCCGCATTATCCAAAGATTGATGTGTCCGTTTTAAACGATCTGCACGGATCACGTTTCCAGCAAGCGCAACGACAGGGTCTCCTTCAGTGTTCGCTGTCAACAGGCCTGTTGCCAAGTTAGAGGCACCCGGTCCTGATGTGACTAACACGACTCCCGGTTTTCCAGTTAAACGGCCGACTGCTTGGGCCATGAATGCTGCGTTTTGTTCGTGCCGAGCAACGATAATTTCAGGTCCTTTATCTTGTAAAGCGTCAAATACCGCATCAATTTTTGCACCTGGAATGCCAAATACATGTGTGACACCTTGCTCCACTAAGCAATCAACAACAAGCTCCGCCCCTCTGTTTTTCACAAGGGATTTTTGTTCTTTTGTTGCTTTTGTCAACACCCTCACTCCTTATTATGCATTTTAAACGTAAAATTTTAAATATCTTGTGATAAGTTTCACTATACACTCTTTGGAAATTGACCTCCAATATCGATTCGCCTTATGATTAATATGTAATACGAATTATTAACCTATGGAAAGGAATGCATATTGAATGGAGCTTCGCCATCTTCAATACTTTATCGCAGTAGCCGAAGAGCTTCATTTCGGAAAGGCTGCCCGGCGGCTGAACATGACGCAGCCTCCTCTCAGCCAGCAGATCAAACAGCTGGAGGAAGAAGTCGGAGTTACGCTTCTGAAAAGGACAAAACGATTTGTCGAGCTTACCGCAGCAGGAGAAATCTTTTTAAATCATTGCCGCATGGCCTTGATGCAAATCGGACAAGGAATTGAACTGGCACAGCGGACGGCCCGCGGCGAGCAAGGCCTTCTCGTAATCGGTTTTGTCGGATCAGCTACATATGAATTTCTGCCGCCGATTGTCCGGGAATATCGTAAAAAATTCCCATCTGTGAAAATAGAACTGCGTGAAATATCCTCGTCTAGGCAGCAAGAGGAGCTACTAAAGGGCAACATTGATATTGGTATACTTCATCCTCCCTTACAGCATACAGCTTTACATATCGAAACCGCCCAAAGCAGCCCTTGTGTTTTAGCTTTGCCTAAGCAACACCCATTGACTTCTAAGGAATCAATTACGATTGAGGATTTAAGAGATGAACCAATTATTACTGTTGCTAAAGAAGCATGGCCTACTCTATACATGGATTTTATTCAGTTCTGTGAACAAGCGGGCTTCAGACCCAACATTGTCCAGGAAGCCACAGAATATCAAATGGTGATTGGTTTAGTCAGTGCCGGAATTGGTATGACATTTGTTCCTTCCTCAGCCAAAAAATTATTTAATTTGGATGTTACTTATCGAAAAATGGACCAAATACAGCTTAATGCCGAATGGGTTATCGCTTACCGCAAAGACAATCATAATCCGCTTATAAAGCATTTTATTCATATTTCAAATTGTCAGCAGACAAGAACTAAAGAGAGTGATGCAGGTACATGAACGATACTTGCAATCTCTTTTTTCTTTTGGGATTCTTATGGAAATTTTATTAATTTAATATAATCGCTTAGTACAACTTCATATCAGTATACGTATACATACAGTACAAATAGTTGGCAAGGACATTAGTAAGCGCAGGACATTAGTTTGATTTTAAAAATGAAAGATAGAGAGGTGAAGTAAATTATTGAGTTCACCGGCATATTCACATTGCTCGCTTTTTTCGTAACAATGATTTTTATTTTCTGGAGACCAAAAGGACTAAATGAAGCTATCCCCGCCACATTTGGCGCTTTAATGGTTTTATTGTGCGGAAGTGTGTCATTGGCAGACTTAGGGGAAATCGGAACAAAAGTCACGGGTGCATCGGTTACAATCCTTGCCACTATGATTATGGCCATTGCACTAGAAAGCTTTGGTTTCTTTTATTGGGTGGCTGCAAAACTGCTCCAACAATCCAAGGGTTCAGGCATCAAGCTTTTTTGGCTAACCAATTTGCTCTGCTTTCTCATGACCATTTTCCTGAATAATGATGGGAGCATTTTGATCACAACTCCAATCCTTTTGCTTGTACTAAAATATTTAGGTTTAAAAAAACATCAAAAAACCCCATATTTATTAAGCGGTGTTTTAATAGCCACAGCCTCTAGCGCACCGATTGGCGTAAGTAATATTGTTAATTTAATTTCTCTCAAAATCATTGGAATGGATCTATATCTTCACACTGCCATGATGTTTGTCCCTAGTATGATGGGACTCATTTTTATGACTTGTCTACTGTTTATGTTCTTTTATAAACGTCTTCCCAAGAACCTGCCAGATATACCGAGCCATTTTCAGTCTCTGCGGCATAGAAGGTACCATCCTCTTCATTCGCCATCAGCTCCTTTACCAGAACGAAATCAAACAAAAATCATGTTGTTTGTGCTTGCATTTGTTTTTCTCGTCAGAATGAGTCTATTTGCAGCATCATATACCGGTATTTCTGTTCCTCTAGTCGCTGTCATCGGATCTTTTATCCTGTTGAGCTGGAGATGGATTTATTTCAAAACCTCCCCAAGAGACTTGTTATATAAATCGCCTTGGCACATTTTTATATTCGCTTTTACTATGTATGTCTTAATTTATGGTCTGCATAATATTGGATTCACTGAGTTACTTGTGAATTATTTTGAACCTGTCGTTTCTGGAAGCCTCGCCCACGCAACTTTCGCATCAGGTATCTCTACTTCAGTTTTTTCTAATCTCTTTAACAACCATCCAGCTTTAATGATCAGTACTTTTACCTTAACTGAAATGACCCTGAATCCTTCAACAACAAAAATCATCTACTTGGCAAATATTATCGGCAGTGATATCGGTTCATTATTATTACCTATGGGAACCTTAGCAACGCTTATTTGGATGCATATATTAAAACAGCATGATGAAAGTATTTCATGGGGCGAATATATAAAAACGACCATTATCATCATTCCGCTGACTGTTCTTTTTACGTTAACATGTTTATATTTTTGGATCAGTTGGTTATTTCTTTAGTACAGTATGAAACGAAAAACTGCCTTCTGCTATTCAAGAGGGCAGTTTTGCATACACTAGGGAAGATGCATTGTCTTTAGATGATTTAACTTCCAAATGATTGGCTCTCCATTTGCGTTAATAAGCTCAATGATATTATTAGAGACATCCTTTAATAGACCAACTTTTTCTGGCACCTCTCCCATATCAAATATGACCAATTCACCAATATTTTTTTTGATCTGCTCCTCAAAATTACGCACAAGAGGAACTTTGGAAGGCACGACAGGCAATTGTGAGTTGTCAAGAGTGTACGGTGTTTGTTCAGTTGAATAAGGGGTAAACCATTTTAAATGATGCATAGATATAAAAAGTATTTTAAATACAGGTGAGAAAAATACAATATAATCGTTTAAAACATTTGTAACATACCCATGGATCGATCGACCCCCAGTTACATAAACTTCAATAAACTGGCCTTTGACCTTGTTTAATGTATTTCTATATGAAAAAGCTTGAGTTTCTGCCTCTATCATTGGATCTTCCGGATTGATCAAAAATGGCTTCTCAGTACTGGTCATTATTTTCGCCTTTTTCATTTGATGAAGATGCAACAAGGGAATATAAAGATAATTGCAGCCATCAAAAATAACAAAAATATCCTGTCCGATATCTATGAGGGTGCCGACAAACCTTGTATCTCCTGAAATGACAACCTCAACATCTGTGTTAAGGAATTGATTCAAACCTTTCACGATTCTCCTCCTTTAACTGAAAAAGGGCATCACTTAATCTGATGCTCCTCCATTATCTATTAAAATTTACGTTTCCAGTGATAGTCTATCGTTCTGACAATCGTTTCATAGCTATAATCTTCCTTTTGTTTTCCTGAACTTTTTATTGAACTTGAATAACCTGGTGATCTTGATGATTGATAATCTGAAGATCTTGGTGATCGTTTAGATGATTTTGATGAACTCTTTGAACCTGATGAGCTGTATGATTTTGATGATTGATAATCTGATGATCTTGGCGATCGTTTAGATGATTTTGATGAACTTTTTGAACGTGACGAACAGCCAGATTTGGATGATTGATAATCCGAAGATTTTAGTGATCGTTTAGATGATTTTGATGAACTTTTTGAACGTGACGAACGACCAGATTTGGATGATTGATAATCTGAAGATTTTAGTGATCGTTTAGATGATTTTGATGAGCTATATGATTTTGATGAGCTATATGATTTTGATGAAATGAACGAATTGCTGTCCTTATCATTATTGTCTTCCTGGCTTTGTTCATTCTTTTGATCCTCTTTTTTGTACGACCCTTTTGGGCCTAAGCTGATGCTTTTTATGTGATAAGAATAGATGCGAAGCACCTCTTGATTTTTCACTATAGTATAATGGCCGTCGGCATTATCTACAAGGATACCCTCAATGGCTTCCGGACCTCCACGATTAATTGAAACCCATTTATGAGTCAGACTCTTAAAAACCTCGCTTAAATCATCAGCTTCCAAGACACCTGATGGCGTCTGTCCTTCTATTTTCAAATCTGGCTCATGTTTACTTATACTCTTTATGTGATGGATATTAAAATACACTACCCCATCCTCATTTGTGTTTAACGCAGCGTAATCATCTCCCAGCCAGACCAATCTTCCTTTTTTAGATTCCGGACCCCCTTGATTAAATTGAACTGATTGGTTCATGAATTGTCCGATTAAGCTATGAAAATCGTCAGCGTCGGGCATTTCCTCAGTCTCAATTGCTGTGGTGCTATTATTGGTATCCTCAGTAATACTTTTCACATGATCCAACTGATAATAAATTATTTTTTTTTCAGCTTGTAAAGCAATATAATCTGATTTTACAGCAGTTAATTTTCCTTTTTTAGATTCCGGACCTCCACGATATACAGTAACAATTTTATCTTTCATTGAATGCAAAAAGTTATAATAAGATATTTCATCATTTGAATGATACTTCATTCTCCTTTTGCTCATTCAAGTTCCTCCTAGTCACTTATACATAGATGATAAACATATTGCATATATACGTGTCACGTTTATTTGTTGAACTAATTCAATAGCCTAATTGTCGCTTTTTCAGCAGAATACCTATTTTCACACATTCATAAAATACTTAAATTATTTTTGAGGTATTGTGAACGGTTTTTAATATATTCACAAATCACATCCGGCTCGCGGTCAAAACGCTCAACATCATTCTTTTTGTATGGGTCCATCAAGATAAAAGGCCTAATCCGCTCATACATCGCCATGATTTTCGGTTCCATATATTCTATCGTAAAAAGAGATTGGAGCGTTTTTTCTAACAGGCGCTTGTAGGACTTGCGAAACTCGGATTCATCCAATATCCGGGCGGTTAGTGTATTAAATCCTTGAATTCTTACATAATCGGCAGCCATCCGCTCTCCATGGATATCCCTGCCCCAGGTCGCATCATAATCCCAAGGAATCACCTCAAATAATCCGGTTTCCCCGCTTCTGTATAATGCGTAGTTGTGGACAAACCCGTCATAGTTCGAGGTGAATACAATACCGGCAAGCCAGCGCAAATACTTATCGACATCCACGTGTTTTGTCACTTCTGACTTAAACTGAGCTTTAGGGACAGTATTAATTTTAAAAATCATATCCTGTAAATAAAAATCATCTTCCACAGTCCCTGTCTTCTTTTCATATCCAAGCTCCAGCGACGTCTTCGTTTCCTTTTCCAAATCGCTCATCAGAGAAAAATTAGCATCATCATCCACCGCGTAAAAAATCGCGCCATCAGCCAGCTTCCTTTTCGCCAAATAATATTCATCTACGGATTCAAGTTCAAGATAAACCCCTTCATTCTTCCCGTTCACCTTTACAAACACAAACTCTGCCTTTGGAGACAGTGTCCCTAGCTCCGAGAAAAAATCCAGAGACAATTTGTTTCTCATCAAGGAAGGGTCTTTATACTCCGCATTTAAGTGAATCTCTCGCGCGCCGCGGAATGTTTTCGGCTGATAAAAGGAAATATGGTATGACTTCTTTTTGAAGTCTCTGATATGTGATCCCCGATAAGCGATATCAATATCCAGCCTTTTTTGATTTACCTTCATCACAGCTGGCACCGGATCATCGTCCCATATATCCTTTTTTAATTCACGCAAATCTTTTGGATGAACAAACAGCTGATAAAGCGGTAAATTGGATTGATTCTTCATCCATAATCCTCCTTACAAATATTAGGCTTTTATTTTTATAAGATCTCAGCGGAACACTTATACACTTTTTAAAACCGCGCGTACTATGAGGGTAGTAAGGATCTTCATCCTTAACATCATTTTTAAAAGGAGGATTTCAAATTGGGCCACTATTCCCATTCTGACATCAAAGAAGCGGTGAAATCCGCAAAAAAAGAAGGTTTAAAGGATTATTTATACCAAGAGCCTCATGGAAAAAAACGCAGTCATAAAAAGTCGCACCGCACTCACAAAAAATCTCGCAGCCATAAAAAATCATACTGCTCTCACAAAAAATCTCGCAGTCACAAAAAATCATTCTGTTCTCACAAAAAATCTCGCAGCCACAAAAAATCATACTGCTCTCACAAGAAATCACGCAGCCACAAAAAATCGTACCGTTCTCACAAAAAATCTCGCAGCTATAAAAAATCTTGCCGTTCTTACAAAAAATCTCGCAGCTATAAAAAATCTTGCCGTTCTTACAAAAAATCTCGCAGCTACAAAAAATCTTGCCGTTCTTACAAAAAATCTCGCAGCTATAAGAAGTCATGCCGTACACACAAAAAATCTTATCGTTCCCATAAGAAATACTACAAAAAACCGCACCACCACTGCGACGACTACAAAAGACACGATGATTATGACAGCAAAAAAGAATACTGGAAAGACGGCAATTGCTGGGTAGTCAAAAAGAAATACAAATAATCTAAGTTTTCATTGTTTCAATAGGCTGCCGGCGGAGGTACGGAAGCCTATTTTTTTATTTGCCCTGTATTAGATATATGTCATGACATAACATATGCAACCCGCATCATTTGGTTTCCTTTAAACCATTTCGTTATAATCAAGGTATCCTAACGATAAAGGCGGTTGTTGCTATGTACATATTTCAAGCTGATCAGCTTAGTGCCAAAGACACATACAAGCTATTGTCAGGTACCGTTATTCCCCGCCCCATTGCATTTGTGACAACACTTTCTTCAGAAGGAGCGGTCAATGCCGCGCCTTTCAGTTTTTATAACGTCGTCAGCTCAGATCCTCCGCTTCTCAGTATTTCTGTTAACAGGACGGAAGGACGCCAAAAAGATACAGCGCGAAACGCAGTGGAGAACGGAGAATTTGTCGTTCATGTCAGTGATGAAGCCATCATTGAAGATATCAATGAAACAGCTGCAAGCTTAAGGCCGGATGAAAGCGAGCTTACACGCACCTCGCTTCATCCTGTTGAAAGCAAAGCTGTTTCAGTTCCCGGCATTAAGGAAGCCCGCATTCGCTTTGAGTGCAAATTAGAGCGGCATATTACCTTTGACAATGATCAAGGCATCACTACAGCAGATCTGCTCATCGGAAGAGTTGTCTGCTTCCACCTAGATGAAAAGGTGTATGATGCAGAAAAGGGATATATTTTAACGGATGAATTAAAGCCTGCCTCACGATTGGCGGGAAATCACTATGCCAAGCTGGGGGAAGAATTCACACTGATTCGTCCCAGCTGAAGAGAAGGACTATTTAAATAGAAGAAACTAGTCAAAAAGACCTTATGATTACAAAATGTCGCCTGTAAATAACTGAAAAAATATCAAAAAAAAGAACACCCAGAGTAAGCTCGGGGTGTTCTTTTATGAAACGTTTTTCCTTTTTCTTCGTATAAAGGTAGATGAGGAGGAATTGGAATGACAAACTTTTGGATTTTAATGCTGATCGCTATTACCATCAGTCTCGCCTCTCAATTTTTTATAAAGAAAAAATACGGTATTGATAAATCCGGCTGGCGATATAAGCATGTCAGCAATACACACAAATGGATCGAAATCACTTTACTTATTTTGTTTGTGGTTTCACTCTCCTTTTTTCCAGTTGAATATTTGCTTCTTTTATTTTTTATTGTGATTGACTCAATACGAATTTTTATGGAGTGGCATTATAGACCTGAAGATAAACAGTATATGTACCACATTGTAGAGGTCTCCCTCATGTTTATGCTTTTGATTTATATTTGTACCCTATAGTTATTTAAATCCCCACAGCCGCTCCGTCTCCCCGAGGATCGGCTCCGCCTTGGAGAAAGCCTTCTTCATCAACTTTGATTGCAGCCGCGTGTCCCATCAGCGGATCATAGTCACCGACAACCTCCACGAGATGCCCGCTGTCTTTCAGTTTTTGGATTGTTTTGTCTGTGAATCTGCCCTCGACTCTGAGACCTTCGTATTCCTCTCCCCACGTTCTGCCCCATACCCAGCGCGGTTCGCTGATTGCCTGTTGTGGATGCATTTCGTAGTCCAGCATTCGGGTAATGATGGCCGTCTGGGTCTGCGGCTGGCCTTCGCCGCCTTGTGTGCCGTACAGAATTTTTGGCTTTCCGCCTTTACAGACCATAGCCGGCATCAGCGTATGGAAGGTGCGCTTTCTCGGTTCAAGCGTGTTGACATGATTTTCATCCAGTGAGAAAAATGATCCGCGGTTTTGCAGTAATATGCCTGTATCACCGGCAGTGACTACCGAGCCAAATTCAAAGTACAGGCTTTGAATGAATGACACTGCGTTGCCATCCGCATCGATTACGGCCGCATATGCCGTATCACTTCCCACCGGCCTGCTTTCTGCCGGTTCTGCCAGATAGCCGATTTCTCCCGCCAATCGTTTCGCATAATTTTTATCTAAAAGCCTTTCAAGCGGAATGTCAGCAAACGCAGGGTCAGTCAAAAAGGCATTCCGATCTACAAAACTCTTTTTCAACGCCTCCACAAGCACATGATAATACTCAAATGAACCGTGCTCGATTTGTGTGAAATCATAGTTTTCCAAAATGTTCAGTGTTAATAAACCGGTAAATCCCTGAGAATTCGGCGGCGCCTGATACACACTGTATCCTCGATAATCACTTGATACAGGCGCTGCCCACTCACCCCGATGCGCTTTAAAATCATCGATTGTCATGTAACTGCCGTTATTTTGTAAATGTGAGACAATCCGCTGAGCGAGATCTCCTTCATAAAATGCGCTTCTTCCTTTTTCAGCAATCAAGTTCAGACTGTCTGCAAGCTCTTTTTGCACAAACCGCTCTCCCGGGACAGGTGCTTTGCCCCTTCTCGTGAAGATGTCAGCCGTGTAAGGCGTGGAAGCCAGCAATTCAATATTCTTTTCTGTGTGACGACACTGATCAGCTGATACAGGAAACCCATTTTGGGCATAATCGCGTGCGGGCTCCAATACATCTGCAAGAGACAGACGCCCGTACTCCTTCAGGACCGCATCCCAGCTATCAACCATTCCCGGCACGGTAATGGCACTGTCAATCCCCCGCAGCGGAATCGCGCTTTTTCCCTTATATACATCTCTCGTTACGTTTTTTCCTGAACGGCCGCTGCCATTGTAGACTTTTACTGCCTTTGTTTCCTGGTGAAAGGTCAGCCAAAAGGAATCCCCGCCAAGTCCGGTCATATGCGGGTACACAACCGCAAGACAAGCACTCACCGCAACAGCGGCGTCAAACGCGTTGCCTCCCTTATCCAGTATAAGGTTTCCGGCTTGAGAAGCGAGGTAATGCGGACTGACGACCATTTGCTTTGTACCGATGACAGATTTGTTCATCACAAGTCCCCTTTTTTAAGAAATTTTCTTCAGTATAGGGAGCCTGATTTTTCACATCTACTGATCCGGCAGAAAAACTGACGAACTTTCTTCTTTTCGCAAATAATAAGATATTTTCGCATTCATTTCGAAAACAAATGAAAAATTATTATTTCGATACGTAACTTTTATGATAAAATGATTGCTAAAAGGCTACGAAAGCAGGTGGAGCAATTGAGTCATGAATATCAAATCCCCAACCTTGTACTTGATCAGACTGATAAACAAATTCTCACGATTTTGCATGAAGAAGGCAGAATTTCTTATACGGATCTTGGCAAAAGAGTCGATTTGTCACGGGTCGCCGTGCAGGCCCGTATCAACCAATTAATTGAAGCCGGTGTGATTGAAAAATTCACCGCTGTCATCAATCCCGCTAAAATCGGCATTCATGTTTCCGTGTTTTTCAATGTCGAGGTAGAACCGCAATTTTTAGAAGAGGTCGCTCTTAAGCTTGAGGAAGAGCCTGCGGTCACCAGCCTTTATCACATGACAGGCCCGAGCAAGCTGCATATGCATGGGATCTTTGCCAACGATCAAGAAATGGAAGAATTTTTAACAAAACGGCTGTATCCATTGCGAGGCGTCGTCAGTGTTGATTGCCAGATGCTGATCAAACGATACAAAAGCCGTATGGGAATGAAGCTGTAAAGGAGAGAAACGAATGAAAAACCATCCTTATCGGGATATGACGGCCGCAATGGTTCGCACCGGCATATTAGGGTTCGGCGGCGGACCTTCCGTGATTCCGCTGATCCGCCATGAAGCGGTCAATAAATATAAATGGATTGACGATGATGAATTCGGAGAAATATTAGCAATCGCTAATGCGCTTCCCGGACCGATTGCCACCAAAATGGCTGCTTATCTGGGCTTTAAGCTAAAAGGCACATTAGGTGCAGTTGTGGCGACCCTCGCCCACATTCTGCCTACATGTCTTGCGATGGTGGGCTTGTTTGCGGCTGTAAATGTGTTAAGCCATTCAGCAATTGTTGCAGGTATGATCGGTGCCGTCACGCCGGTAATTGCGGTAATGCTCGGAATCATGGCGTACGAGTTTGGCCAAAAAGCGCTTAAAGGTTTCGGCTGGGTTACCGGCATCCTGTTTTTTATCATCGCTTTTATCGGCCTGCAAACTTTACAGATTAATCCCGGCCTGGTCATTATCATTTTCTTAGCGTACGGGGCGTTTCATTTTAAACTGAAAGACAAAATCACAAATAAACATTCAAAAGATAAAGGAATGTCAGCCTCATGATATCGATCTATTTATTTATGGCGTTTTTTATCGCAAACCTACTGGGATATGGCGGCGGACCAGCTTCTATCCCGCTAATGTTTGAAGAAGTCGTAAACAGATACAGCTGGCTCTCAAACGATCAATTCTCAAATATGCTCGCACTTGCGAACGCATTGCCGGGCCCGATCGCCACGAAAATCGCTGCGTATGTCGGCTACAGCGCAGGCGGGTGGCCCGGCTTCCTAATTGCCCTGATCGCAACCGTCGTACCGTCGGCGCTCGCATTGATCGTCCTGCTGCGCATCATCCAGCGCTTCCGCCAATCACCTGTCATCAAAGGCATGACGCTGTCCGTCCAGCCTGTCATAGCGGTCATGATGCTCATTCTTACCTGGCAAATCGGCGCAGACGGCATCAAAGCGATCGGCTGGATCCAATCGATTGTGATTGCGGGGATCTCCCTCCTTGCCATGACAAAATTCAAGATGCATCCGGCGTTCCTGATTATCGCGGCGTTTTTGTATGGCGGCCTTGTGATTCCTCATTTATAGAAACAAGCACCTGGACAGGTGCTTGTTTATTTTGGCCCAGAAATGCCGTTTGATATATGGTTCCTCGCATTCTCACAGAATGCCCTTATATAGGAGTCAATGAAAAAACTTGCAGCTCCCGGCCTGCAAGTTTTACATGTGATTTTTCTGATAAAACATTCGCAAAACATGCGTCTCAAGGTCAGCCAGGCGGACAGGGATCGGCAGCCTGCTTTCTTGATTGATCAGGCTCATCGTGATCTGATAGCTGCTGTCTAAATCAATATAATTACCGCAAGACAAGAAAATAGGCTTCACGTCCCGCCGCGTTCGCAGCGCCCGTCCATATACCTCGCCGTCAATGATAATATCGGTGTATGCGCCTACTTCATTTTCAGGCGTCACGAAATCGCAGCCTTTGATTTTGAGATAGGTTTTCGCTATCCCAATCGTCGGCTTACCCAGAAAAAAAGCCGCATGGGTGGCAACGCCCATATGATTGTAATGCAGATATCCGTTGCCATCAAATAAGAAGACATCCGGCTCCGTCTCCAGCTTTTTCGCCGCCTCGATGATCAAAGGCAGCTCACGAAACGCAAGAAAACCGGAAACATACGGTACGCTGATTTTGCCCATGCTATGCACTTTTTCAATGACTTCTTTTGTATCAGCGTCAACCACGATAATACTGCACACCCCATACGGTTCTCCATCCTGCTCCCAATAGGCCAGGTCGACGCCAGCGCAGGTTTTGATGGAGTCTAGGTTGATGGAGGTGGATAGGTTGATTTTATGGATAAGGGATTGTTGTGTTTTTACAAATTCTTCTCTGTTTAGATTGAAAGAATGTATTTGTTTAACATGCATCTAAAATCAATCCTACCTCCTGTTAACTAGTGTCTGTTTTTCTTTGTATTCATTTTTACTTTGAAAATTGTTTGAAAACTTACAACTCCAGGTTCTGCAAACTTTATTAATAGTTCTAATTAAATGTTTAACTACATTTCATTATTCGTAACTTTGTTTAATATAAATTCTATATTTTTAACTATTTCAATATGGCTATTTGTCTGAAATTCATATATGGGTTGATCCCAATCCTCATTTTGCATCATAACTAGTTGATAAAATCCATTAGCATCCGCATCTGGATACCAACCTAAATCAAGTAAGTAATTTTTACGAGAGTATGTTAATTGCATTAAATCTTGTGAAAAAAACAACCATTTTTCATCGTCTGGTGCTAGGTTTTTCGGATCAATTTCTCTAAAACTGTTTTGATTTATGGTCCATCCTTTTGGAATCCTTAAGGGTTGTAAACTTATTTCTGGCATTTTTTTTATCTTTCTCATAAAAGCCTCCTATTACTTATCAATACCAAGTTGTTTTAAATACTTATCTAATCGACTTCCAGCAATCGGATGACCATGATATTCACCACCAGAAAACTCCGCTCTAATCCAGCTTGTTGGTGTACCTAGATCATAACCGACTGTTTTTCCTGCATCATAAATGAAATAATAGTTGTTATTTCCATTATCAATAATATGACCTTTTAAAAGTGCCTCTTTTTCTAAAGCTTTGTTATTCACATCTGGTAAGTACTGAGCAGCTTTTTTACCTGTCATACTAAAACGTTTTGCTTCTTCAGGTGTTTTAGCCTTAACATGTTTATGGCCATGCGGAGTAAACGAAGCATTATTAAGCATCGTTCTAAATTCTTTACGACCATAATATCCATCGTGCGCTACTTTATCGTGATTTTTAGAAATGTTAGGACTATGAGAGCTTCCCTTACGACCGCCATCACTAACCATCTTCACAATCCCAAGATCCTTAACAGCCGTCTTTTCCACATCGACACGAACTGTCGGGATTCCGAATGTGAAGCCATCCGGAGTAACAGGGCGTTCTGCGTACACGCGGACGTTTGTTGGGACTTTGAATTGTTTTACTTTCTCTAGTGTTTTGTTTGCTTTTTGGACTTTTGAATGGGTTGCAAGCGGGATGCCTTTATCAATGTGTTTCGCCAATGCACCGGCTCCAACCAAGCTCAATGCCGCTTCGAGCGCCCCTTGCTTCCGCTTCTCCTCAGACACTTTGTTTCCGAACATATCCCGGCCTGTGACGGCTTCTGAGAATCCGTTTGACGCTACAAGGCCGTATGCGCCCATTTCAGTCATTTTGAGAATGTCTAAGGATTTGCCTGTTTTGTAGGCATCTAAAGCGTGTTCAGCCGCGATAGCAGCTTTTCCGGTTTTGTAGATGGCTTTTCCGCCTTTGAAGGCGCGGCCTGCCCAGCCGACGACCGGTATAAATCCGGCTGCGGCCATAGCTCCTGCTGTCACACGCTCTGCGGTGGAGAGTTTTTCTCCGGTAACCGGATCAACGCCTTCAGTTGCTCTTTTATAATCATAATAGCCAGTGACTTCTCCAGTAAAGTTGCAAACTCCATCCCATGTTTTTTCGTACCATGGTTTGTTTGCTTCTTCCTCGGCTTTTTCCTGGAGCCGTCTTGCTTCTGCTTGCTGGGCTTTTGCATCGATATATGTTGTTCCTTGATTTTCTACTTCAATGACGCTTTTGTAGACTTCATTGCTGTGGAAGGCTTTTTTGTCATAGTACATAGGGGATGCGCTCTTCCCATTGCTGGTGGCCTGCATGAGAACAGAATATTTGGTGAGCACTGCGTTGTCCAGAGATTCTAAATTTTGATATTCAGTGGTCAGGGATTCATCAAGCTTATCGACAGCTGTGATTGTATCACGTCTGATTTTTTGGGCATCGCCCATCTTATCTGCATAGTCGTCAAGCGTGTACATGTCGAGATCAATAATATCGCTGATGCCTGACAAAATAGAATCGATTTCTTCTTTATGAGCGGAGACAATCTCTGAGGCTTTCAGGTCTCCATTGGGCAGCTCATGATCCAAAAAAGAAGTTTCCACATATGAATCATTCAGTTCTTGATCTTTAATATCTCCTGAAATGCCGTTTAAAAACGCAATTTGAGCAGAGACAAGCGTCAGCCAGCTGTCTACGATTTCTGCCTGTCCCTGAAAAAAATCTTTAATATTGTCCGCGCCTTTTCCTTTAAAATTATCGCCTAAATCGGCAACTCCCTGAAACACTTTTTTCAGCGTATTCAGCTGCTCTTCAAGCGTCTCATATTGTTTTTTTCTGCTCTTCGCTTCATTGATTAACGACTGTGATTCAAATACTTTGCTCATCGCACTGCCCTTTCTGTTCTATTTTACAGCTATCGCCTCGTCCTGCTCTTTGAGTGAATCTACGTTATCCTTTGTATCCTCGATATTTTTCTGTACCGCTTTTTTGTAATCTCCGAGCATGGTTTTGATGTTCTCCTCACGCTCATGATATTTTTTCGTATAATCGAGTTTGTTTTTTCCATTGGACCCCGCGGCGCCGATTGATACGTCAGCAAGCGCATCTTTGACAGAATCCAATGTTTTGATGACTGTGTCGTACTTCAGCTTAATTTCTGACATAAAAAAAGATCACCACCATTTTAGTTTACTAATTTGTCTTCCTGCTTCTTCTACGAAATCTTCTCCTTTAGCAAGAAGGTCGCCTGCGGCATTCGCTGCACTTTTTGTCAAATTCAGCTCAAATTTCTCTGTCTCAAGCCAGAATATTTTGCTTTGAATCGAAGCCATATACTCGTTATATTTATCATTCACAATCTTAGATGCTTCCGATTTCGCCTCTTCTCTTCCCTTGTCGAAATCATCGGCTTTTGTTCCCGTCCAATGCTTGCCCAATTCCGGTTTCACAATTTCTTTGATTTCAGTGATTGCCTCTTCTTGCAGTGTGTCTATGTCCTTTTTTGCTTTTTTCAGCTTTTCGATCTTGTCTTCCACGTCGGAAATTTTTCCGTTGAGCGAACTTTTGATATCCGCCAGCATACTTTCATAACCCATCTGAATCACCTCTTAATACTCAAAAAGTCGTATGGAGGGGCTGATGAAGATAGACTTTTCCATACTTTATTTCCATATATTATATTTTAAAATAGCCAGAAGGCGGCTTAAATAGGGTAAATGGCTTAATTTAGGCATATAATGCTCTTGAAATGTAGGTATTTGATCTTGTTTTTGTTCGTTATACTGCTAATGAAAACGTTTTTTAAAATGAAATCACCTAATGTCATAGTTATAAAGGCACTTGAAAGAGGCAGATGTTGTTGATCTGCCTCTGTTCATGTTTATGTTCTTCATCTGGTCGGCCACGTCTGATTTTGTCATTTGGCTTATATTATTTCCGCTTCTGACCCTTTGGATCAAAAGCTTGTATTAGCTGCAGTCCCAGTTGTACAGAACGTTTGAAAAGTCTTTTTTCTTTAAATCTTCAGGTGTGATGAAAAAATTGGCGATGCCGACGTCTCCCCACATTGAATCGACATCATCGTCTGAATCAATTTGTAAAAGCATGATGGTGTGTTCTTTATATGCGTATTCCCGGGGATCATGCTGGGTAAAAGAAGCGTATCCGCCAATTTTATGGCCAAATCCGTTTTCAGCCAGTTCATTATAAATGTCTTCTTCATCCTCGCCGAACTGACCAAAGAACTCCATTGTTTCCATGCCCGTATACTGCTCAAATTGAAAATCTGTAGGCAGCACCCATTCCGAAGATTTCACAGGCTCGACTGCCGCTTCTGATAAAATCGGAAAATCACATTCGCCTGTGCCAATAAATGAAAAATCAGAAACAAGCTCGTCATCGTTTTCTACGATATTTTCAAAATAGATCACTCTGAAATTCTTTTGTTCACATCGATCGTCAAAATTCAATCCATAGACGTCATCATGAACAGAAATGTAGAACTGCAGGATACCTGAAGAAGGGTAGCCGTCAAGCTGGGGAATGTGCGAGAAATTAATCTGCGCCAGAAGCTTCATCGGCTGTCCATTTTCGTCAGTCGGATATGTTTCATGCTTGGGGAAATAGGGATCACCGGCAATTTTGCTGTCATATCGTCCTGTTTTCCCCTTTCTCACATTCAGTTTCACGTATTCTTTCGCTGATTTCTCCAGCAAGTCGCGGTACGGTCTCATTTTTTCGGGCAGATGATTCATCAGATTCTCTCCTTTTCCGGCATCTCCAAGGTTTTATTTTCTGGTTTTCTTCTAATGTTTTTCAAACGAATGTTTAAAGAAGCCCTACTTCTGCATAATTTTCCAAACAATAGTTAAATAGTAGCAAATGTATTCAGCACCCCGCAATAGATGAAAAAAAGACTGGTGCGCAACCAGCCTTTCTTTTTCATCTATTGAATTGCACCTGACGGAACAACCGCCTTCCGTCCGACAGAATAATACTCCACTCCTGCAGCCAAAGCCTCATCCAATGTGTAGCAGTTTCTGCCGTCAAATATGAGCGGCGTTTCCATCAAATCCTGATAAGCCGCTAACGGGAATTGTTTAATGTCAGCCCAGTCGGTTAAAATCATGACGGCGTCAGACCCTTTGACAGCTTCCTCGATCGTCTCTTTATATTCAACAGCTTGCGGGAGAACATGCTTTGCATGGCTAACTGCAATGGGATCGTAGGCTCTGATACGGGCGTCGAGCGCAGCGAGACGGTCTGCAATAACAATTGACGGCGCTTCTCTCATATCGTCGGTATTCGGTTTAAATGACAGGCCTAAAAGGGCAATCGTTTTTCCCGTCACCCCGCCGAGCCTGTTCAGCGCTTTATCAACCAGCATCGCCTGCTGATTGTTGTTGACTTTGATAACCGATTTCAGCAGTTCAAAATCATGCTCGACATTGCCGGCAATTTGCACGAGGGCGTTTGTGTCCTTTGGAAAACAAGAGCCGCCGTAGCCTATGCCCGCTTTCAAAAACTGGCTCCCGATCCGCTTATCCTGTCCCATCCCGTATGCGACTGCTTCAATATCGGCACCGACCTTTTCACATATATTCGAAATTTCGTTTATAAAACTGATCTTAGTGGCCAGAAAAGCATTTGAGGCATATTTGATCATCTCGGCGCTTCTGATATCCGTTTGGTAAATCGGGATTTGAAACGGACGGAAGAGCTCCTCCAGCGTATTTGCTGTTTTCTCATCGGCCGTCCCGATCACGATCCTGTCACCATGAAAGGTGTCATAGATCGCCGACCCCTCACGCAAAAATTCCGGATTGGATGCGACCGAAATACTGACAGGCTCCGCTAGATGTTCAGTGATCAGTCCATTAATCAAATCGTTTGTCCCAACGGGCACTGTGCTTTTCGTTACCACGACTGTATCTCGTTTGACATGCTTTGCGATGCGTTTGGCCGCATCTGTAATTTGCTCCAGATTGGCGTGCCCGTCGCTTTTCTGCGGTGTGCCGACCGCTATAAAAATGATGTCTGCCTGGGCCAAGCCTTTCTCATAGCTCGTTTCAAAGTTCAGCCGTCCATCAGCTGTATTTTTTCTCATCAGCTCTTCAAGACCTGGTTCAAATATGGGGGAAATGCCCTTTCTCATTTCATCAATCTTGTGAGCGTCAATATCAATGCAGGTTACATGATGTCCAATCTCAGAAAGAGAAACACCTGTCACAAGACCGACATAGCCTGTTCCGATGACTGTTATATTCATTGTTTCCCTCCAACAGTTAAATTGCCGCTTTGCAGCTTCCGTAATATCGTATGAGAACATCCTATCATGAATGCGAAAGATCTCCCGCATAGCCTGTCGGGTACAGCCTGTACAGATTTCTGAAATGTGATTCAACCATACAATACACTATTATATCGCTCTCAAAAAGAAAGTGGTGAAATGAGAATCGGCTGTTAAAAAAGACCAAACAATTTTCTTCTTTTGACCGGTTGCGGAGGCTGTCTGAAGATGGTCTGATTCCGCAGGAGAAGCTCTGCATTTTCCGTCAGCATATAAGGAAGTTCCGAGCCGAATTCTTTCTCTAGAACATAAAGAGCCTCTTGAGTGTGAAAATTTCTCGTTTTCACATTATGGGCATCTGAGGCTACTAAATGGATCAAATTGGCTTCAACCAGCCGGAGAGAAAATGCTTTCAGCTGCTTGCCGAAGGTCCCCGCAAGACTTCCTGAAGTAATCTGAGATGCTGCTCCTTTTTCCACAAGATGATACAGCAAAGACGGGTTTTCGCGAATTTCCCTGTTGCGTTCAGGATGGGCGATAACCGGAATATATCCTTTCAGCTGCAAATCATAAAAAAGCTGCTCCGCATATCGGGGAACGTGATCAAACGGAAACTCAATCAAGATGTATTTTGTATCATTCAGCGAAAGCAGCTGCTGTTTGGCAAGGTCTTGTTCCACCTCGCCGCAGATTCTGATTTCCTGTCCCGGAAGCACATGTAAAGGAATGTCTTCTTTGATTAAACGTTTGTTTAACTGATTTGCTGCTTCTCTGACTGCGGCTGGCTCGTTTTTATACACACCGTTGTTATGATGAGGTGTCGCAATGATCGTCCGGATTCCCTGACGAACAGCGGCTCTTGCCATTTCTATGCTGTCGGCCGAATCACCTGCCCCGTCATCCAATGCGGGAAGAATGTGACAGTGAATATCGATCATGTCCTAGCCCCCTTTTTTCGCAAAAATAAATAACGGGCACGATGCACGTTATTTATTTTGCATGAAATTGTCCTTGTTTCCGTAATATCCGTATTCAGAGTGCTTCGAAAGCTTTTTGCCGTTTATAATCGCCCCAAGGAGCTTGCTTTTGCACGTTTCAAGCGCCTCTTTCGCTTTTGCGGCTTGTTCTTTTTCTGTTTTCCCACTTGAAATAACCAGAACAGAACCGTCTGCCACGTTGCCTAAAATCTGTGCATCTGCTACGGCAAGAATAGGCGGCGTATCAAAAATGACCATATCATATGCCGCACACGCTTCGTATGCAAGCTCCTTCATCCACTTCGAGGAGAGAAGCTCGGCCGGGTTTGGCGGGATCGGGCCGCTCGTCAGCACGTCAAGATGTTTTTCATTCGATGCTTGTACAGCCTGCTCCATAGAGCTTTTCTTTAATAAAACAGATGTTAAGCCAACCGTATTTTCAAGAAAAAAGGCCGTATGTACTGTTGGTTTTCGCAAATCAGCATCAATCAGGAGCACTTTTTTTCCCTGTTGGGCGAATACGACAGCCAGATTGGCGGCCGTTGTTGATTTTCCTTCCCCCGGACAAGCCGATGTAATCATGACTGATTTCATTTGCCGGTCCACTGAAGCAAATTCTATATTCGTGCGAATCGTCCGATATTGTTCAGAGTTCAAGGATTTCGGCTCTGTCATTGCAATGACATTTCTCCGCATCCGCGAGTCTCTGCTTTTTTTAAGCGCCAAAATGTCCACTCCCCGTTTTTTCAGATTGGAAACCCTGTAAGGTCTTTGCTGTTTTCTGCTCATTCGCAATGGTGGAAACTGTCCCTAAAACAGGTATGTCCAGCAAGGATTCGAGCTGCTCTTCCGATTTGATCGTATTATCCAAATGCTCAAGCAGGAAGGCCAGTCCGATGCTTCCCGCCAATCCGGCCGCAAACGCGATGGCAATGTTTAGAAGCGGCTTTGGCGATACAGGGGACGGATGTTCTGAAACCTCGGCTTTTGACAGAATGCTGACATTGTCAACATTCATAATAGATGTGATTTTGTCTTGAAAAACAGATGCTATAGTATTGGCAATATGAGCCGCTGTTTCCGCGTTTTCATCCCTGACTGATATGTTGACCACTTGGGAGTCCTGTTCGCTGGATACAGTAATTTTGTCATTCAGTTCTTGGGATGTCATCGACAGGCCCATTTCTTTAATGACTTCATCTAAGATGGCAGGGCTCTTAATGATGACATTGTACGTATTGATTAACTGAAGATTGGTTTGGACATCGTTAAATTGGACTTCTTTTCGTTCATTTTTCGATTGGTTGACCAGAATCTGAGTTGAATTTTCATAGATGGGTGTAAGTGCGAAGAAACTAATGAGTCCGCCGGCAGCAGTGGCAGCCGCGGTTACAATCATAATCAAAAGTATGCGTTTTGTTAACGTTGATAATATCTCTTTTAAGCTTGTAGATTCTCCCATGATACCTCCAAATCTCTTATAACATCCTTTTCCATCTACGATTATACAACGTTGAAACCGCATTTCTCCAGCTTTTCACGTGACATAATTCGACATTTTTTTACAATGCGTTATGTTAGCACTTTTTATGTAAGCGCTATATTTACTGTGTTGACAGCGCTGTCTCATTTTCTCTTATTCGTGCAGTCACGTCTTCTCGCATAAAAAAATCCCGCTAAAGGCGTGCGGGATTTTTATGTTGCATATCCATTTTTAATATGAGAAATCAAATTTTCAAGCATTTCCTTCGTCGTCATCTCAGATGACTGCTCACCAATTTCATGTGCATGCATCAAAATTTTCAGAAATTCTTCTTGATTCAATTTCTTTTCACTCATCTTTTTATTCCTTTCAGCTTCCATTAAGTTGAAAACACGATTATTATATGATGCTGGTTATCAATTTGCAATCTCTAATACATCATTCGACACATCCCATTTTTTATGTCCTTTTTTAGGAAAAACTTTTTAAGGCCGATGTGTTGCGATATAATAGAGAAATTGGATCTTTTTATTACGTGACTCGGTTAGGAGCGATAATCATGCTTCAGAATATGATTTCCAAAGACGATGTGCTGGCATCTGCTGAACAGTTAAAAGAACTTCTTCCTTACAATGAAGAAAATGTTCAGCTGATTAAAAAAGCCCTTATTTTATATCGGCAGGATTCAGTCTATCGTTTACAAGCAGTGAGTCCGACGGAAGTTACGGCTTACGTGCAGGATGTTGTGCCTGTGCGGGTCACATTGAACTTGTTTGTCATAGTCAAAAGCGGCTGTTCATGTCCGTCCGGAAGAATCTGCCGCCATATGCTGGCTGTGTTTTTATATGTATATGCAATGTTCGAGCGAGTGGGTACTTTTACAGAGTATTGGCTCGAGAGGGAAAAGCTTGAGGAAAGCAAAGAGCTCGTCCGCCGCCAGTTTCAGGAAAAGGTGCTGCCTAATGAAGAATCGCTTTCAAACTGGCTTGCTTTTTTTGATTCAGAGTTTTCTCTCTGGCAGGCACGTACGCCAGAAGGCAGCCAAAACATGCAGGGCCTCTATTACGGCTACCTGTCCGCATTAAAAAAACATGCGCCGAACAAGCCGGAGCTGAAAAGCCTGTACCAGATTCATTCCGCGATTGCGGTTTGGCTTCGCATGTTCACATTGATTGAAGCGGGCAAGCTGAACCCCGAACAAGATTTTTATTCCCTCAATCCGTACGTTGAACAGCTGATGGATACAATCTACAGCTCTATTGATAAATTAAAAACGTACGCGCTGTCTTTTGCGCTTGATCCGTTTTTGGATAAAACACCGGATGTTATCCGGCATTTGCTGTTGAAAGAAGAAATTTTCCAATATGAACGCATCCGCGTCTTCGGTGAAATTTGGAGTGCGCTGCTGTCGCGGCCAAAATGGGTGGCACGCGAACAGGAGATATTGAAAAAAGAAGCAGGACGGCGTTTTTCTCCCGAATTGCAATTCGGGCGCCTGCATTTAGAATTCCTGCAAAAGAATGATGACGTTATTTTTGCGGAAGCGGATCAATTCCCGCCAGAAGCGCTCCCTTATACATTCCAATGGCTGAGTGAAATGACTGCCAAGAAGGACTGGAAACGGCTTAAAATATGGTACCAGCAAATTGAACCAATTGCGATGGGTTATACGAAGCTGGATAAGCCGTTTAAAGAGATTCGCGATGTGATCGGCGAGCTGTTCCTTCTGTTGAATTCCTATGTGAAGCAAACCAATGATCAAGCGCTGTTTGAACGCTTTGCCGCGGGCTGTCTGCCGTATACGTTCACAGAATACAGCCATCATTTATATGAAAAAAAACGCTATGCCGAGTGGATTGAAATTCATAGCCTTGTCGGCTTTTCCATCAATGAAATGGATAAAATGATGCTCAAGGAAATTGCAGCGAGCGACCCTGAGGCGCTTATACCGGCTTACCATAGAGAAGTGGCTTTTTTCATTGATCAGAAGAACCGCAGCTCGTACAAGGAAGCCGCCCGGTATTTGAAAAAATTGCGCACCCTGTACAAAAAAGCGAAAAAGCAGAAGGTGTGGGAGCGGTATATTCAGCTGCTGAGCTCGCATTACAAGCGCCTGCGTGCGCTTCAAGAAGAACTGCAGAAAGGAAAGTTGATTGATGGCGAGTCTTAAAGAAATTCTCATCCACGTCGAACAAATGGAAGATGGGTCATTTACGCTCTCAGCCTTTGATGAGAATGAGCAGCCTCTTCCCTACAACCATATGAAAAAGCATTTGTTCCAATGGCATGAATCCTCATTTTACGGAACCTTTCTAGAGGATGTCAGCTTCATCGGGACGACTGCTGTCCTGCTATCTCCATGGATGACTGTAGAGCTTCTCGGCAAAAACTCGTTCAACTCATTCAGCTCCGTGCAGCTTACAGAAGAAACGGAGCCGCTGATCGAGGCGGCATCGACCATCTATGAATTTATCGCGGACGGCGATTTTATGCCTGACTATGACGCATGGACAAACGGTGTTTTTCGCTGGAAGGACCGCGATAATATACTGGAGGGCTTTACTGCGGAATGGTTTTCCGCTGCCGTACAGGATTACATCCAGTACGACGATGACCTGCGGGAGAAATGGGAACATATCAAGGAGAAATCGCCTGCGGTTACGACATTCCGCGGCCATTTTCTTGATGAAGAGGATTTTCTGGAAGGCATTGGCTGGATTGACGACCAATCTCCATTTACTGTCGGCTTGCGCTTAAATGAACCGGACTTTGACGGAGACGAATGGAAGATCGAGATGTTTTTACGCGATAAAAAGAGCGGTGCTGTAGAATTCTTTGACGGACTGAAGAGCCTCAAAAAATCGTGGCAGGCGTACAGCGATAAAATCGCGCGTGAGCAGGACCGCTTTCACAGAACGGTTCCGTGGCTGTCGTTTGATTCCGGGACAACGCTGATCTCGGAGGAAGAAGCCTGGATCTTCCTGTCAGAAGCAAGTGAGGCGCTTGTCGATATGGGGGTAGAAATCCTCCTGCCGTCCTGGTGGCAGATTGTCAGAGACAGCAACATGATGCTGAAAGCAAAGGTGTCGTCCTCCCCGCGCGGCGAGTCATTTGTCGGCATGAATGCACTGCTTGATTTTAACTGGCGGTTTGCGACAAATGGAATTGAACTGACTGAGGCTGAATTTAATGAGCTTGTCGCCAGCAACAGGCGCCTTGTTAATATCCGCGGGCAATGGGTTAAAATCGATCCGCAGTTTATCAAACAGATGAAACGCCTGATGGAAAAAGCAGAATCAGAGGGACTCCACATGTCTGATATTCTGGCGCGGGAGCTAATGGATCAGCAGGATGGCGGACTTGAGGATTCGGATCTGATTGATACATCCGCTTTCGCCGGCATTCAGTTTGATCTGTCTAAACAGCTCAGGTCACTGATTCGAAAGCTCACTGCCGCGGAAAACCTGCCGGAGCACGAAGTCAGTCCTTCTTTCAAAGGAACGCTCCGCCCTTATCAGAAATACGGCATGAACTGGCTGCTGTTTCTGCGGGAAAGCGGTTTTGGCGCCTGTCTGGCTGACGATATGGGGCTTGGGAAAACGATTCAAATGATCGCCTATTTCCTTCACGTGAAGGAAATAGGCCGGCAAAAAACGCCTCATTTGATTATTGCGCCGACATCCGTACTTGGCAACTGGCAGCGGGAGCTTCAAACCTTTGCCCCTGATCTGTCTGTCGCGCTCCATTATGGGCCGCGCCGGCCAAAGGGTGATGATTTCGCAGCGCATTATGAAAACGCAGACGTGGTGCTCACTTCATATGGACTGTCACATGCCGATACTGAAGAGCTTTCTTCTGTGACATGGAACACGATCTGCCTTGATGAAGCGCAAAATATTAAAAACGCGCATACGAAGCAATCACGCGCAATCAGGAAGCTGAAGGGGCTTCACCATATCGCGCTGAGCGGCACGCCGATGGAAAACCGCCTGACTGAGCTGTGGTCTATTTTTGACTTCATGAATAAAGGCTACCTCGGCAGTTTGACCGGCTTCCATAAACGCTATGTGCTGCCGATCGAAAAAGACCGTGACGAAAAGAGAATCGGACAGCTTCAGCAATTAATCCGGCCATTCCTTCTCCGCCGGACGAAACGGGATGAAGAGGTCGCGCTTAATCTTCCTGAGAAGCTGGAAGAAAAAGAATTTATCCCGCTGTCAGCCGAGCAGGCATCCCTTTATGAGCAGCTCGTCAAAGACACTTTTGACCATATGACATCCCTGACCGGCATGCAGCGAAAAGCGCTGATCCTCAGCATGCTTGGACGGCTTAAGCAAATATGCGATCATCCCGCGCTTTATTTAAAGGAAGAGCAAACCGAGCTGCTGGCCGGCAGATCAGTCAAGCTCGAAAAATTGCTGGAACTGATGACAGCGATCCGCGCCCAAAACGAAAGCTGCCTGATTTTCACGCAATACATTCAGATGGGGAACATGATGAAGCGGCTGCTTGAAAAAACGTTCGGGGAACCTGTGCAATTTTTAAATGGGAGTCTCTCCAAGCAAGAGCGGGATACACTCGTTGAGAAATTTCAAAGGAAAGAATATCCGACACTGATTCTTTCACTCAAAGCTGGAGGCACCGGACTTAATTTGACCGCCGCCAATCACGTCATCCATTATGACAGATGGTGGAACCCGGCGGTTGAAAATCAAGCGACTGACCGTGCATACCGCATAGGCCAGGAGCGCTTTGTCCACGTTCATAAAATGATTACGACAGGAACAATCGAAGAAAAAATTGATGTCATGCTTGAATCCAAGCAAACCCTGAACGATCAAATTATCCAAAGTGAAAACTGGATTACCGAGCTTTCCACACAGGAGCTCGAAGAACTGTTTACATTAAGCGCAACAGCGCAATAATCATGACTAAAAAAGCTGGCTCTGAAAGAGCCAGCTTTTTTCCGTTCATAGCCGTCACGCCGAATTTCCAAAAAATCCGTTACGCCGGTTATATCAACAGGATGCGCTTTTGGAGCAGCACATATACCTACAGCAAATGTTTCATCATATGTGCGACACCGTGTTCGTCATTGGTTAAGGTGACAGCATCGGCTATCGATTTGATGTCTTCCCGGGCATTGCCCATCGCTACACCTTTTCCCGCAGCCTCCAGCATCGATTTGTCATTTAAACTGTCACCTACAGCCGCGGTTTCCTCGAGCGGAATATTTAGCTGTTCCGCAAGCCTCTTCAGCGCCTGCCCCTTGGAAGCTTTTCGGGAAGAAAGCTCAAAGTTGTGCTCAGCCGAACTGACAAGCGTCAAATCTTCGGCATGCTCATATCTTTTCCAGCCTGCCTCAAGCTTTTCTTTGAAGAAAGAAAAGCCGAGAATATTATAAAAATCGATTGGCTCATCGGCTTCAAACAGCTCTTGAAAGGAGTTAATGTAAGCAAAGCCCGATTGGCTGTATTGCACCTCGGCCGCCTGCTTAAGGACAGAAAGATCCGCTTCCGGATTTGCGCTTCTGAATCTGTCCAGCTCAACATCAAGAAGTTCTCTGCCGCTTTGCGGCGTATAAATCGCTGAACCTGTGAATACCTCATAATAATAGTTTTCCGACTCAAGCCATGAGAGAATGTCATACGCCCGTTTCGTATCAATCGTTTCGTGATGATAAAGCCTGCCGTCGGGATCGTGAATGACGGCGCCGTTTGCACTGATGACCCATGTTTTGATCCCCAGCGGTTCAAAGATTGACATGACGTCAAAATGAGCGCGCCCAGTTGACACCACCACCTCAATACCGTTCCGCTGCGCCTGCCGCAGTGCGTTTTCATTTTCCAAGCTTACCTGATGCTTGCTGTTGAGTAAGGTTCCATCTAAGTCAATCGCAATTAATTTCACGTTTGTCAGTCCTTTCCTTCATCCTGCTCTGTCACGAGAAGCTCAACGCCGTTTCGGTCAAGCAAGTCACAAAATGCCTGATTCGGCAGCCTGTCTGTAATCAAAAGGTCGATTTCATTCAGCTCCGCATACTGATAAAAACTGGTGCTGCCCAGCTTCGAATGATCTGCAAGCGCGATGACCTGCTTTGCCTGCTGTATCATTTTCCGCTTCACCATGCCATCCTCTTCATGCGCAATTGTAATGCCATGTTCGGAAATACCGACCACACCAATCAGCGCTTTATCAACATGGTAGTTTGAGAGCTTTTCAATCACAGAGGACCCGTACAGAAAGCGGTGCTCCTTTTCCAGCTTGCCTCCCAGCAGATAAATTTCAATTCCCTCTTTATCGGACAGCACATCCGCAAGATTAATCGAATTGGTGATTACCGTACAATCAACCGCATTCAAATGCTTTGCACATGCCTGAACAGTTGTAGAGGCGTCTAAAATCACCCGGTCACCATCATGAATAAGCGATGCTGCAAGCCTGCCGATCTTATTTTTTTCCTTAGACACTGTTTTCAGGCGGCCGGAATAGCTTTGAATTTTCTGATGCACAGTCGGCAAAATGGCGCCGCCTCTTGTGCGGATGATGGCATTCTGTTCCTCAAGTTTCACAAGATCTCGTCGCGCTGTATCCCTTGACACTTGCAGGAGCGTACAGATCTGCTCCGTTGTAATTCGGTTATGCTGTTTTAAAAAATCCAAAATCGCTACTAATCTTTCTTCTTGGTACACGCCCTCATTCCTTTTCTCAGCAATCATTTATAAGCAATTATAAGTTTTTATTTAATTTTATTCAATATTAATAAGTGATTTTAAGTAAAAATGCGTCGAGAGAACCAATTTTTCCTAAGTGGACAAAAAGAAAGAACCAGTCTGGTCGACTGGTCAATTTTGAGGGGATGATGCGGAGATCCGGATAATAGTGAATGGATAGATAACGGGAGGAGCAGGGGGTGTCAATCAGCAGCTTTTTCCCGGGGTTTAGGGTCCATAAAACGAACAGTGTCAGCCAACACTTCTGTTACATACACGTTAACGCCTTCCGCGTTTTCATAGCTTCTTGTCTGAATCCGTCCGCTTACGCCGACGAGAGAACCTTTTTGGCAATACAACGCCGTGTTTTCAGCTGTTTTTCTCCAAAGTGTGCAATTGACGTAATCAGCTTCGATTTCACCTGAAGCATTCTTGAAGCTGCGGTTCACCGCGAGCGTAACATGTGCAACTGCCGCACCGGCGGAAGTGTAGCGAAGATCAGGATCTTTTGTAAGACGTCCGACAAGCATGACCTGATTGAACATGCGATTCCTCCTCTCCTTGCGGTTGTATGTATTGTAAATGATGCAACAAGAAAAGAAAAACGCTTAAAAATGGCTTTCAGCCTCTGTTTTTATCTTTCGTTTTCATTTTTCCTTCAGCTAAAAACATCTTTTGCTTCTTTCCTTTGAAGAAATATGTACTTTTTAAAAAACGGAAAAAGATTTGCTTTGTCAGCCAGTTTTGCGTATTCATGCGCACATAGGAAGAGCCATCCCACGCAAACCACTGAAAGCTCAATTTTTTTTCCGGCATTGACAGCTTGATTTTATACTGCTCCATGCCATCTTGTGTTTCGTATAAAAAACTTATTCTTCCTTTTTTGTTCAGATGAACCTCAAACACTTCTTTACGGCTTAACATATATGTTACTTCCTTTTGAATCAAATGACTTTCAGAAGGAACGCCGTCAATATAAATTTCTTTTAAACGAAATTGATTCATACCACATCTCTCCGTAATCCATAGTCAGTTACAGTATAATGAAAAAATAGAAATTATTAAATGTTTCGCTCATACAAAATTCTTTAGCCCCAACATTGCAGGATTTTTTCCTCGAAAACGTTTATGTTATAATGGAAGGCAAGAAAACTTTGGAAGTAATCGGGGTGAGAAGAAATGAAAACCTTTAAACTGGTTGACCTGAATGTGGAACGAGTGGACAAGGAAGAACAATCAATTGAACAGTTTCCCCTTATTGACGGACTGATTATAAATAAAGAAGACGGTGAAAATCACTGGCTGATTGAGGCGCTTGTACAGAAAGAACATCTGTCTTTTTTTGAACAGCTTCAAAACAGCCAATCTGAAGCCAAAGTATTTGTAACGATCACGAAAAAAAGCAATCGCCCCGCCCAGCTGACAGCAGCAGTGAAAAATATCGTCAAGCTGGAAGAAAGCATTCAGGTTTTACTCTACGGACAAATGGTCACAAGAAAACAGCAGGGCACTGAAACCATTCTCGAGTCCCTTGTAAAAGAGGGCTATACAGGAACAAAACTCATTGAGGCATTTAAACAAAAGTTATAAATACGAGGGGGCATGTTCCCCAAAACAGACACAGAACCGAAGAGCATCACAATAAACATTTAGAATAGATATGTTCTGCATGAAAAAAGCTGCCGTTTTAAACGGCAGCTTTTCTTTTCCATATTTAATTTGTATGGCCAAAAGAATCAACCAATTCCCCTTTCACAACAAGGCGCCCTTCAGTTTTGACAGCCTTGTCACATGTGATTAACGTAATCTCCTTTTTGTTTGTCTCCTCAACTACATCTGCATCCATTTCCGATATGATGTCTTTAGATGTTACAGAATAGATATAATCCTTTTTAAAATCCGTGATGACAATTTGGGCACCTGTTTTTATGTTTTCCAGAGGTCCGAACAAAAGATTCTTTTGCTTCAAATGATGGCCCGCCAACGGATAATTTCCCTCGCCCATTTTTTGATCCGGGCGCATTGTTGCCGCCCCTATCAAAAGATTTTCATTGGTTGTGCCTTTTACGATCGGAAGCTCCAGATCAACACTTTTAATTGTTATCCGCCCGATAACCGCTTTTTGATCGTGATCAAAGCCGGCCTTTACAGCATCCATCAACTCAGGCGGCTCGATTGAATCAAATTCATATTCCGCTTCTCTCTCATTATTTTTTTTCAGCTGCTCCACAGTTAAGGCCGATTCACTCTGGCTTTTGCTAAGATAAGCTATAATTCCACCTTTGATATAAGGAGAAGAGATCAGCAGCAGTCCGAAAAGGATGAACACCGTAATGATCATTTTCTTGTACATGCAAAAAACCCTTTCTTATGCATCCTTCTAAAAACGCTCCGTGTCACTTTCACTTTTCAAAAAAGCACCTGATCGATTCTTCGATGATCAGGTGCCTTCAACTTTATCCTTTTCTTTGTTTCTTTCTTGAGGCAACAGCTAAGCCTCCGCCTGCCATAAGCAGCAGGATACCGATCATTGCTGTCAGCATGCTGTCTGTATCTCCGGTTTTTGGAAGGGTTTTGTCTGTGTTCGACTGACCATCCGAGCTGCCATCTGTACCATTGGTATTCGGATGATCTCCATCATCTTTTCCATTTCCACCCGGTGCAGGTTTATCAGGATGATCATGTTTATCAGGCGCTGGTGTTTTCACTTTTTGATTAGAAACTACGATCTCAACAGCTTTTGACTGTCCTTTTTCAATTGTGAATTCAATCGGTGTTTCGTCAAGTTTATAACCTTCGGGAGCCTTCGTTTCAATCAATTGGTAGCTTCCCGGCGCAAGGCCTTTTACAGTGAACTGCCCATTTTGATCTGTTTTCCAGAGTTCAGAAAGCTCTTTTCCATACCCGTCAGTTTTTACAGGCTTGCCGCTTTCGTCCAATAACTTGAATTCAGCGCCCTCCAAAACGGTATTTTTATCGTCTTGATCCACTTTTTTCACATTTACGTCACCTGGTGCCAATATGTTTTCCACGGTGATTTCGACTGTTTTCGTGTCTGTGTTTGTGATCTTGAACGATATAGGAGTTTGGTCCAACTCATAATCTTTAGGCGCTTTTGTTTCAACAAACTGATATTCGCCAGCTTTAAGGCCGTGCACCGTGATTTGTCCTTTGTCATCGGTAACCAAACCGGACTTCAGCACTTTGCCGTTGGCATCTGTCAAATTGAACTCCGCACCTTGCAGAACTTTATGCTGATCATGCTGATCCACTTTGGTGAGGACAACAAGGTTCTTCGTATTAACCGCTGTTGCTTTCACTTGCTCAGGTTTGCCGCCATATTCTGCTTTAATGGTGAATGACACTGGCTTTTCGGATAAAAGATATCCATCTGGCGCCTGTTTTTCGATAAATTGATAGCTTCCCGGCGCTAACCCGTCAACTTCAATTTTGCCGCCTTCTTTTGAGACTAGATCGTCTCTCACTGTTTTCCCATTGCTGTCCGTGATTTTGAATACCGCGCCTGCCAAGCCTTTTCCCTCTTGATCTTCCTTCATCAGCTGAACCGATCCTTGATAGTTCACGGCGATCCCGGCATCTGCGGCTTCAGGCTTTCCTGCTGCAAATTCTGAGATGGTAAACTCTATTTTCTCCGTGTTCAGCACATAACCGGCTGGCGCTTTCGTTTCAACAAAGGCGTAACGTCCCGGCGCAAGGCCCGAAGCCTTTACTTTTCCATCTTTATCGGAAGTCAGCTCTTCTTGAACCGTATTTCCTTCCTCGTCGACAATATTGAATACTGCACCTTCAAGCTTCTTGCCTTCAGCATTTTCCTTCGTCAACTCAACGGAGCCTTTATGGTTAGTAGCGATCCCGGCATCTGTAGCTTCAGGCTTTCCTTCAGAGGAATCAGAGATCTCAAACTCAATTTTCTCTGTATTCAGCACATAGCCCGCTGGCGCTTTCGTTTCAACAAAAGCGTAGTGTCCCGGTGCAAGGCCTGAAGCTGCGACTTTCCCATTTTTATCTGAGGTCAGTCCTTCTTGAACCGCATTACCTTCCTTGTCGATAATCTTAAAGACGGCTCCTTCAAGCTTCTGGCCATCGGCATCTTCCTTCGTCAGCTCAACAGAGCCTTTATCGTTAACGGCGATTCCGGCATCTGCGGCTTCAGGCTTTCCTGCTGCAGATTCTGAGATGGTAAATTCTTTTTTCTTTGTATTCAGCACATAGCCGGCTGGCGCTTTTATTTCCACAAAGGCGTAGCGTCCCGGCGCAAGACCCGAAGCCTCGATTTTACCGTCTTTATCTGAAGTCAGCTTCTCTTGAACGACCTTTCCATCTTGATCGACAATGTTGAATACTGCGCCTTCAAGTTTCTGGCCTTCAGCATTTTCCTTCGTCAGTGAGACTTTTCCTTGATAGTTGGTCATTTTCCCTAAATTAACGTCGGACACTTGATTCTTTTCATTCTTTGCGACTGAGAAGTGAATCGCTTTTGTATTTACGATAAAGCCTTCAGGAGCTTGTGTTTCTGTCAAGCGATAGTAGCCCGCCGGCAAACCGTTCATTTCTACTTTTCCGTTTTTATCAGATTTTATATCTGTTCGTATGAGAGTATAGGTGCCGTCATTTGATTTTTTCTCCAGCTTGAAAACAGCACCCGCCAAAGGATTGTTTTGTTCGTCTTGTTTGATAAGCGTCACCTTGTTCTGTTGATTTATGACTTTGTGCAGCGCTCCTGTCTTGGAGGAGTTGCTGTCTATCTTAACAGAGACTCCTTTTGCATAAGCATCACTGATGGTATATCCGTCAGGCGCTTTGACTTCTTTTAATACATAGGAACCGTAGCGAATATTTCCGAATGTAAGCTTCCCGCCGGCATCCGTCGTACCAGTGCGGAGGAGCTGTTTGGAGTCCTCAGACCATAACTGGAATTCTGCTCCTTCAAGAGCTTTATCGTCCTCTCCAGTCTTAAAAATCGTCAGGCTTCCTTTTTCTCCGGATCCGGAACCGTCGCCGCTTGAAATGGCAACAAAGATCGAGCTGCTGTTTTCTTGAGTCTGCTCCTTCACATTTGTTCCTGAAATGGACACCTTATTTTTAACATGGCCGCTCGTGCCGGCTATGTTAATCAGTGACCGGTATTTGATCACATAGGCGCGGTCAATTTGTTTATAGCTGCCTATGAATTTCAGGACAAACGATTGTTCACCTGTTGTATTGTCCGTTTTGATGTCTAACGTGTAATCTTTGTCTTTTTGAAGCTCGACATCTCCCGCAGTCAGATTTCCGCTGCTGTCTTTGACCACTCCGTTTTCATCATATTTTGCTTGATACACTTTAAAAGAATCCGCATCTAATATTTGATTTTCATCCGGCGTATCAGTAACTTTTACATCATCCAGCGTTGATTGGCTGGAGTTGACATTGATGTTCCAATCGATATAGCTTCCATTTTGTTTACCGCCTTTGAAAACCAGACTTCCTCCGTTCGTAACTGAAACAGAGCCCGTCAGTGTGCGGTCTGCATAACCGTCATTATAGTAGGTTGCCTTGTTTGTGTACTGATTCTGATCAATGACCTGTCCTTTGAGTGATGTCTTAAACTCAATCAGATATGGTACAGAATCGCCTGTTTTAAGGTGTACCGTCAGCGTGCGTTCATTTTTTGCAGAAGGCTCTTCGACATCATACTTGGAAGGATCAAGCGCGTCTCCTTCTGTGATCGAGCCGTTTTTATTGATCGTATAACTCTTAACGACAACGGAACCCGGCACAAATTGCTGAGGATCTGTTATGGCATCTTTGATATAAGGGTTTTTCGTCGGCTCGCCGTTATAGTTGACGCCGATTTTCCACGTGATTTCCTTTGAAACCGCGTTATATGATCCGTTTTTGAAACCATTATTTGAAGTCTGATGATTCGGCGTAAAACCGCTTGATACCTTATTCGTGCGCTCATTGCCGTTTTGATCAGTCCATGTCGACTGAGCTGTATTCTTAACGCTTTCGTTAGAATAATCGGCATTGAACGTTGTCGTATAAGTGATCTTAAATTGACTGTCTGTTTTTGCATAATCCCCGATCAATGCCAAAGTAAAGCCTTTATGATCCGGTTTTTTTATTAACGTGTAGTCTTTGTCTTTCTGCAATGTTTTGTTGTTCGTTGTGTCTTGAAGCTTGAACGATTCATCAAGCAGAACCATTCCGCCGCTTTCAAATTGATCATTCAAAGTCCAATTGTTCATCAAGTATTTATTTTTATTAACTGTAATCGTCCAATCAGCCGTCTTCTTCTCATAATCTACGTTTGAATATCCTTTGATGAGGTTTTGCTGAATGGCTATTCCGGAAGCCTCTTTTGAATCCCCTGTTCCGGTCACAACGCTGTTGGTGTATGTTGTAGATTTATCAATGATCACTCCGCTGTTGACCTTTGTTTGATATGTGATTTTGTACGCGCTGGTAATGGTTTTATTAAATTTGACTTCAAATCCGCTTCCATTATCGATCAGCGTATAGTCCTCGCCTTCCTTTAAAGGCGTTCCCGCTTGCTCACTGCCGTTCTGTCCAAAGGTAATAGGAATAACCTTCAAAGAATCTTTCACAAGATGCAAATCGCCAGTTCCAAAAGCATCTTTAATGCTGGCCTTGGATTGGTCGATCTGTTTCTCACCGTAATTGTATGAAAGAGCCCAGCTGAATGTTTGAGATTCTCCATCATAGCCGGTCGATGATTTCGCGATCATTTTTCCATATTTGGCTGCAACAGTGGCTTCGGCAGAAATGGGTTCCAGGTTGTCTCCGCTGAATGCCGCCTTGTTCGTCAGCGTTACATTTCCGCCTTCACTCGGCTTCGCACTATTGTCAATGTCGGTTTCGTATACAAGGCGGTATGCTGAATCAATTGTCCCGTCAAATGTGACATTTCCTTTTGAATCAACACTGTAGCCGGAAGAAACTTCATTTCCTCTGCTGACAGAACCATCAATGTTCACATTGAGTTCATACACTTTAACTGAACGGTAGATGACGCCATCTGGAAGGCTTTCCGTGAGTTTGGCATTTTTGACTTGATCCAACTTTTTATTGACATCGACCGTCCATGTTACTTTACCAGGGTTGATGCCTTTATCCAGCACACCTGATTTATCAATGGTTTTACTCACATTGGGTTTAAAATAAACTGTTGTTTCAGGAGTATCGGCATTCACAGGAAATGGAATCTTTTGTGTTGTCGAACCCGTTATTTTTTTCTCGTTGAACTGCGTATTGATAACCAATGTGCCTTTGACATTAGAACTGTCTTTTACCTCGCCGTTAAATGTCATTACCACATGTCCGTTCGTATCAATAGAAAATGTCCCGTATGTGGTGTCTCCGGCGCTTAAAGGCAGGTTCACAATGTCATTATGCATAATAAATTCTTTAGGCAAATCAAATTCATATTTATCGCCGGCATTGATTGTTTTTCCTAAATTGTCGGGAATGGCCCAATCAATTGAAATTTTCACCGGAGAATTCGTATTGGCGCGATTGCCCTTGTCATATGGCTTTCCGTTTTCGTCCGTCAACGTCACGCCAGTTAAAATATTTTGCGTGATTTGTTTTTCTTCAGTTTGCAAACTTTTGAAAGCTGATTGACTTGAGGATGACACTTTTTTTGAATCATCACTCTTAGAGGCTTCGCCGCTCTTAGCGTCATCTGACGGCTGCTGTTCTTCCTCTTTTTGATCCTTGCTGACTGAAGGTGCAGGTTTGTCATCTTTCCCTTCCCGATCACCCGCAGTATCAGAAGAGTCGTTTTTTGGCTCTTCCGCCTCGGCATCTGGTGTCTCCTCTTTCTTAACAGGAATGATCACCTGCTGGGTTTTGCCTCCCCCTAGCTGAAAAAGGGCTGCTGCTGTATGTTCATCGCCTTTTACATCTGCAGTAAACTTAGCTGGCAGTGTAATGGTCCCCTTGGCATCAGGAGAATCCGCGGATGCAGTTGTTAATTTTACTGTCATGGTGCTGCTGCCCGCCGGCACTTGATAGCTGCCGATGACCTGATCAGCAGATTTGATCTCACCTTCTGCACCTTTATCAAATGTAAAGCTTTTAGGTATCTCCACATTGATATCCTGTTCGCTATCTGCTTTATTGTCTTTTTTCAATGACCATTCATATGTCAGTTTCACTTCGTCCCCCGGTGTTAGTGCCGGTTTGTTTCCTTTTGATCCGTCAACAATCTGGCCCTTGGCGTCCTTAACTGTTACCGAATCGAAGAATTGGCTGTCACTTGACGTTACGTCCACAGCCTGTGCTGTAAGAGTATAGCTGGCGATCTGGCTGAAGAAGAAAAAGATGGCAAGGCTTATGATCATAACGATCCGCCCGCTTTTTTTCAGCCCTAAGGGAAAACTCCTCGTTCTCAACTTTTCATTCCTCCCTTTCTTATCTATCTTTCACTTGCCGATTGATCCGCGAGACCATAACATCATGTCTCATCCCCCAAAAAGAACTGCTAATACCGAATGAGTTTCAAAACTAAGATTTGCCATCCGAACCAAACTACATTGTATGAAATGGAACTATACAATTTCTGTACAACTCAGAAATCATGTATGATTGAAGTGAATTGGAGAGAGTTGAAGTTTCACCCAGGAGACATATGGCGAGGGCCTTCCCTTTAAGTGCACAAAAAAACCAGTGTGCATCGAAAGGCAATCGACACATACTGGTTTGGAGTTCTTTAATTAATTTGATCCTTCATTTGTTTGTAACGCTGATATTCTTTTATCGCCTCTTCTACCTTCCCGTTTTTGTTGAATAGCTGCAGCTTGTATTGCATAATTTTATGATCGCATGGCTCAATTTTCTCGGCTTGCAGGCAAATGTCCATCGCTTGATGATCGTTCATTTCATGAATATGATAATCGATCAGTTCATAGGCCTTTCCAAGCCAAAGCTGGGAAAGACGCGTCTTTTCCGGTTCTGCCCAAAGATAACCGTGCTCCATTAGGTAATGATTTTGATAGGACATGAAAATATCCATGTGCAGATGTAATGTAGCCGTATTGAGCGGCGGCGCCCCTTTTAGTGATTTTTCCCATTCGACAACATCGATTTTTGCGCCTGAAAGCCGAAGAATATACCCAGTATCAGTCTTCTCGATAGTTTGGCTGAAAGGGATCTGGCTGAATAATTTTCGTATTTGGTAAATGGTGGAGTAAAGTTGGGTGCTTGCTTTTGAAACATCGTAATGAGGCCAAAAAAGATCGATTAGCATGTCTTTACTGACCACATGGCCTTGATTGTGAAGCAAAAATAAGTATATTTCACGTGCTTTCGACGTTCTCCACTTGACTGGAATGCTTGTTTTGACATCCTTTAAGGTTTGATGAAACTGCAAGCTCCCAAAGCATTGGATGGAAAAATGCGCCTCGGTATTTTCTGCATTTTGTCTGAGCATATTATTCGTTTTGATTCGTTCAACAGTTGTCTCAAGCCGCTTGTATATGACAGGCTTCAGCAAATAATCAATGGCATTCAGCTCAAACGCTTTGATAGCAAACTCATTATAAGCCGTGATGAAAACGACTTGGATGTTTTCATTCATCGATTGAATCGCCTCAGCAAGCTCAATGCCGTTTACCCCCGGCATTTCAATATCAAGAAACACCGCATCTACAGCAGGAGTCTCAGGATGCTCTAAGGCTTCAACTGGATCTTGATACGCCATAATAGATTGAAAGGCGTTTGTTCGTTCAAGCATTTTCTTAAAATGAAGCAATGCCAAGTGCTCATCATCAACAATTAACGCTTTCACAAAACATCCCACCCTATATGTAAAATCGAGATATCAGTAAATAACTTCTATTATATCATGACAAATAACCCCTTTATCTGGATTCTTTTTCTTTCTATTGTAGTTTTTGAAATTTTGCACTTACAATATTTATAAAAAGGTAGGAATTTAGAATGAGCCTGCTTAAATAAAGGAGCTATAATATGAAAGAAAAATTCATCTTTACTTCAATTATTTTCGGTTACGCTGCATTTTTTATGGTTTTCATTGCCATTGGCCATTTTTCCGGAACAACGCTTCCTGCGGCAAGGCATGGGGTCATGAACCTGGAGAAGTGGGATTTTCAGAAGGATGGGAATGTACAGCTGAACGGAGAATGGACATTGTATCCAAATCAGATTCTGTCACCAAAAGAGATCGCCTCAGCAAAAGGAAAAGATCCTCTCTTCGTTGATGTCCCCAGCAATGTGAAGCTAGCCAAGCAGGGTATCAATGTGGATTACGGAACGTATAAGCTGACCATCAGATCAAAGCAAGACAATCAGGTTTTTGGGATCAGCACGTCGTTTATTTACAGTGCCAATCGCATCTATTTTAATGGACAATTCATTGGCCAAAGCGGCAACCCTTCAAATAAACCTGATTTTGCGGCACAAAACCGCCCATATACGAGCTTTTTTACGCTTCACAAGGGTGACAATGAACTTGTCGTACAATTTTCGAACTTCGGAAAAACGCCGGGATGGGGAATCGCAAAGCCAATTACTTTTGGCACCCAGGAGCAAATAGTGCGGGAAAATAAAATTTCCTTTCTTAATGATACAATCATGATTACAGCTTTTTTCATTACCGGATTATATTTTCTGGGCTTTTTCCTGCAAAGAAAAAAAGATAAACATTTGTTGTTTTTTTCTGTTATGTGTCTTCTGTTTTCGTTCATTATTCTGATGATCGGAAAAGAGCGGATTATATTTCTCCTCTTTCCGTCAATTTCATTTTCACTGCTAAATTCATTGAGGGCAATCTCTACAGTGCTCGTCAGCATTGCGGTTTTTCTCTATCTCTTTTTCGCTTACAGAGAGATTGTTTCAAAGCGTTTTATTCGCATTGCCACTGTTTCTTCCGGGCTGGTCTTAGTCACAGATTTTTTAACCGTGGGTTTTATCGGCCATACCTCGTACATCTTACATTCTGTGCTAGCCGTCTCGACTCTGGTTTATATTACATATATTTTTACGATTGCTGCGATCCGCAAAATGGAAGGAAGTCTGTATCTTACTATTGCATCTATATCAATGAGTGCTTTTGTCATTTTAACCACCATTTCAGCTTACAGCGGCAAAACGGCTTTTTCCTTTAATTCGATTTATTCACTGCCAACAGTTATCGCTTTACTGGCGATCGTTCTGCTGATGGCGCAGCAATTTGCCGGAGCATTCCGTGAAAATGAAGTGCTGTCGTGGAAATTGCTCAGAATTGACCGGCTAAAGGATGAATTTATCGCCAAAACATCACATGAATTCAAAACACCGCTGAACAGCATCATTAATATATGCCAGACCCTGCTGGCCGGCAAAGGAAAAAGAACGATAGAAGAAGAGAAAGAAAATATGCAGCTCGTCATCCGCATGGGCTACAGGCTGTCCAATCTGGTAAATGACATTCTAGATTTAGAAAAAATAAAGCAGGGCATGCTTCAAATCCACCCGGTTCCTGTTGATATTTATACTTTAGTTTGTTCGGAAATGAATTTCTACAATCTTTTATCGAGACATAAAAACTTGAATATGATGAACCATATCCCTGACGATCTTCCTTTAGTGCTCGCAGATGAAAACCGCTTCCGCCAAATATTAACCAATTTAGTAGACAATGCAATCAAATATACAAAAGAGGGCCAAATCACACTTTCTGCTTCAAGACTGAACGACAACATGATCAAAGTGACAGTAGCGGATACAGGAAGCGGCATTTCAGAAGCCGATCGCCAAACCATCTTTGAGTCTTTTCAGCAAGCCGAAAAGAATAAAGACGATGGTGCCGGTCTTGGCCTCAGCATTGTCAAACAGCTGGTTCAGCTCCATAACGGAGACATTTGGGTCGAATCGGAAGAAGGAAAAGGTTCGGCATTCCATTTCACCTTGCCGATCGCCCAAAATGAACCTGTATCTGAAACAAAAAAACGCCTTCCTGAATTACAATCCGAGAGAGATCTATCAGATATCTCATTTAGCACGCCTTATTACTCTGAGCATATTGACGCTCCAACCATCCTGATTGTCGATGATAACATTGACAGTTTAAAAATTTTGAGCGATATGCTTGAAGGTGTGCCCTACAATGTGATTGCTGTGAAGAACGGAAAGGAAGCATTAGAAATCATCTCTTGCACGAAGCTTGATTTGGTTATTTTGGACTTGATGATGCCGGATATGACTGGTTTCGAAGTCTGTATGAAAATTCGCGAACGATTCAGCATGGTTGATCTTCCGGTTCTGATCATTACAGCTGCCATTATCGGCCATGACAAATACAAGGCTTTTCATGCCGGAGCGAATGACATTTTGCAAAAACCCTATCATTACTCTGAATTTATGGCGCGTATTCAAAACCTGATCATGATGAAACATACAGCAAATCAAGCCACTAGAATGGAAATGGCATTTCTCCAATCGCAAATCAAGCCTCATTTTCTTTATAATGTATTAAACACGATTATTTCTCTCACTCATTTGGATATTGAAAAGGCCCGAGAGGTAACAGAGGAATTTACTAACTATTTAAGAATGAGTTTTGACTTTCAAAATACATCAGCCATCAGTTCCTTCAGACATGAGCTTTCGATTATCAATTCCTATCTTTCTATAGAAAAGACGCGATTCGGTAATCGGCTTGAGGTTCTTTTCGATATAGATCAAGACATTGACTTTATCCTTCCGCCTTTAATGATTCAGCCCTTGGTGGAAAATGCCGTTCTTCACGGTGTCAGTAAGAAAAGAGGCGGAGGATGGATCAAACTGACAGCTAAAAAACAAAGCAAAAATGAGTATTACATCAATGTAGAGGATAACGGTGCCGGGATGACTCCTGAAAAACAAAAGGACCTCTTATCTGCGGATTTCGATCGCAGCGTCGGATTGAAAAATATCAATCAGCGGCTGAAACATTTTTGCGGAAGCGAGTTGATGATCAGCAGCATTCCGGATGCAGGCACCTCTGTCTCAATGCTCATTCATCTCGCTGAAACAACAGAAAGCCCTGCAGAACTGAAGGACACAGAACGAACCTAAACGAAAATTGAGATAAAAAAAGACGCCGTTTCTAACGGCATCTTTTTTATTCCGGCGACTTTGCTTGCTGCTTCAGCAGGTCTCTGATTTCTTTCAGCAGCTCCTCCTGCGCATCCACCGCTTCCTCCGCAGCCTCTTCTTCTGCTGCTTCTTTTTTGCGCCTTAACCCATTCAAAGTCCGAATGACGATAAAAATGGAGAACGATATAATTAAGAAGTTCACAATCGTCTGTATAAAGCTTCCATATTTCACTACAGCATCGCCAAACGTAAACGACAGGCCTGAAAAGTCAAGCCCTCCCAGCAGCAAACCGACCAAAGGCATAATGATATCATTTACTAGAGATGTGACGATCTTTCCGAAAGCGCCGCCTATCACAACACCAATCGCAAGGTCTACGATATTCCCCCGCATGGCAAAGGCTTTAAATTCATTCCACATACAATCACCTGCTTTTCTATATTTGTAAAGAAAAAAAGACAAATGTGCCGCTGGCCATCTGCCTTTTTTCAATTATTCTCCGAGGGCAAAAGTCAGTTCTACTTCGCAAACGACTTCGCCATCAACTGTGGCAACGCCTTTTCCGCGCCCGATTGTGCCGCGGGCACGAATGATTTCAACCTCAAGGTGAAGCTGGTCACCAGGCTTGACTTGTTTTTTAAAGCGGCAGTTATCAATGCCTGCAAAAAAAGCCAGTCTGCCGCGGTTTTCTTCTTTAATCAACATCGCAACAGCTCCGACTTGAGCGAGTGCTTCTACGATTAATACGCCGGGCATAACCGGGTACTGAGGAAAATGTCCGTTAAAGAACTCTTCATTAGCGGTTACATTTTTATAGCCTTTTGCCCGTTTGCCCTCTTCAACTTCCGTAATCCGATCCACAAGCAAAAACGGATAACGGTGAGGAATAATTTCTTTAATTTGCTGAGTATCAAGCATTGTCTTGACATCTCCTTCATCTGCATTAGTATGTATAGCAATCATCAAAGATCCAATCTGTACATTTGAAAAGTATATTATGAATTAATCTCTTTTTCAACCGCGCTAAAATGTAACCAACTGTCAATGAGAGCCGTCAAAAGTTATGATATGATAATTATAGATTTTACCAATAGCAAAGAGGTAGGAAAATGATTTCGAAGTTTATTGAAAAAAGAATGCTAAACATGTTAGACGAGTGGTATTCCGCAATGAGCAAACGCAAAATGAATCACGTTTGCACACTGAAAGAGAAAATTGACCAGCACCTTCCGAAGATCAAAAAAAACACAAAACTTTGGATGCGTTATCAATTGTTTCAGGCCCGCCATCAGCTGCTTTTTGAAAACCAGAACGGACTCGATTCATTGTTCGATGACCTATATGGCCTGGAAGACAAAATGGATGATGAATTGAAATATTATCTGTATTTTTTCTCTGGGTTATACGAGATGGTAAAAACAGCTCCGAAACATGCAGTACATCATTTTAAAAAAGCTGAACAGTACCTGGCCGCCATTCAAAATACGTTTGAAGCCGCTGATTTATATTATCAAACCGCCGGCGCCTATTACTTGATGAAATCACCGCCGCTTTCCATCCAATACGTCAAAAAAGCATTACACATCTATTTGCACCAATTCGGCTATATCAAAAAGGTAATCACCTGTAAACTTTTGCTCGCCGTGAATTATATTGATCAAGAACGCTATGAAAAAGCTGAACAGCTTTTCAAAGAAATCATTAAGAAAACCCAGCAACTACATGACGAAAACCTGCTATGCCACGCTTATTATAACCTTGGCTTTTTAAAAGCGACCGAGAAAAAAGACCAGGAAGCGCTTCTTTACTTTAGAAAAGTATTAAAGAATCAAGAATTTGAAATGAATTCACCAGTCTCATATCTTCATTGTGTGTACGAGTCTGTCAGAGCGCTTTTTAAAACAGGGAACATCACAGAAGCTAAAGCCGTCCTTCAAAAAGGAAAAGAATTATCTGAAAAGGTAGACATTCAAACCATTTATTTAAAATTAAAAACGCTTGAAGCCCTCTTCACATCAGCCGAAGACCCTTATGAGCAGCTGCTCGAATATGTGCTTGAATTAGAAAAAATCGAGGCGTGGGTGGATTTAGAAGTGCTGTTAGAAGATATTACGGAATACTACAAAAAAAAGGACGATTTCGAAAAAGCCGCTTTTTTTATCATGCGCGGCTGATTGAAAAACGCCCATTTTCTTATTATCTGACTGAATTGATTAAACCGAGCATTTGATCTCCCATTGTGATCGTTCTGCTGTTCAGCTGATATGAACGCTGGGACGTGATCAAATCTGTCATTTGTTCTGAAATATCGACATTGGACATCTCAAGTGAGCCCTGCTGCATGCCGATGTTTTGTCTATTAGCGCCGTTCAGCTCTTCAAAAGCTGCCGCATTATCAATAGAGAAAAGGTTATTCCCTTCGGATTTCAGCTCTTGAGGGTTATTCACTTGGACAACGCCAAGATTAAACCGCTGAACCGCGTTTCCGTCAGATGCGGTTAAGGTGCCGTTCTTATTGATGGTGATATTCTTCATTGAGCTGTCGATGTTCACTGTATTGCCGTTCTCATCAAGTACGGGATACCCATTTCCAGTGACAAGCTGCAGCTGGTTGGCATTCGCAGCGGACGGCGTTACATACAGCGCCCCGTCCCTCGTATACTGGCGGTTTCCATTTACATTTACCTGAAGATACTGGTATGGAGACGTAAATGCGATATCCAGATCGCGATCGGTCTTCTGAATGCTTCCTTGATCAGAGACCAGGCGTGAATTCATCATCGCTCCAACGCCAAGGCGCAAGCCGGGCGGCGTTTTTCGGGCTTTTGCCACTTCCTCGTTTTTTTCATCAACCTGATCGAATTGCTGTCTGACAAGCTCAGAAAAATTCGTATCTTTTGCCTTATAGCCGGTTGTGTTGCTGTTTGAAAGGTTGCTGCTGATTGTGTCAATCTGCTGCTGCAGCTGGTTTAAGGTTGTTGATGCCGTTAGCATTGACCTGAGCATAGTTGATGTCCCCCGTTTTTTCTTCCGTTATCTTAAATTTTTCCAATTTCATTTGCTGCTTTATCCATACTTTTATCGTAAGCCTGAATAACCTTCTGATTCGCCTCAAACGATCTGTACGCTTCAGTCATTTCTGTATAGGCGCTTGTCACATCCACGTTTGAAAGCTCTGAGACGCCTTGTTTTAATGAATAGGCTACCTGATTATTTCCGGCTGCGCTTGGCAGATCATTACCGTCCGCCGTGCTGTACAAATCATTTCCGTCCCGTTTGAGATTGCGGACATCTTCCGCCATTCTGACATCAATCTGGCCGGCTGTGCGTCCGTTCGTTGTCACAGTACCGTTTTCAGACACAGTGAAATTCTCATTATCAACAGTGATTGGCTGGCGATCCGTCGATAAAATAGGGCGTCCGTTGATCGTCAGCTGATTGTTTTCATTTAGTGAAAATGTGCTGCTTTTTGAATAACGGATTCCATCCGCTGTTTGAACCGGATAAAAAAGAGCAGCTTTTTCATTGGTTTCCGCATTCATCGGAACTTGATTTTCGATCAATGCAATGTCTGTAGGCTGGTCTGTGGACTTCAGGCTTCCCTGTGTAAAGAGAGGCTTGAGCTCCTGCATATATACTCCGGTATTCACGGAACCGATTTCCGTCCTTGATGTCCCGGCCGGAGATTTTGATTCTATTCTGCTGAGCAGCATCTCAGGGAACGCGCGCATAGAGCCTTGATCAGCTTTATATCCTGATGTATTTGCGTTAGCAATATTATTTGAAAGCATTTCCGTTCTTCGCTGCTGGGCAATCATTGCGGATGTTGCTGTATATAATCCTTTTAACAAATTTCCCACCTCTAAAAATGGCATTTTTTCCAGTTGTCATATAGGAACGTTCGTTCTGTAATAAAAACTCAGTATTTTATCCTATTATCGTCATTTAACACCTTTTCGTGAAGGCTTTTTCATAAAAAAACCTCATTCTTTTTCAGAATGAGGTTTGTGAAATCAGCTTAGTTTGCGTTTAGGAAGCTTGTCCATATTATCAAGCATGACACCTGTGCCGATGGCTACGCAATCCATAGGATTTTCAGCAACGAGGACCGGTACCTTCAGCTCTTCAGCAAGCAGCTGGTCAAGGCCGTTTAAGAGCGCGCCTCCGCCGGTAATAATAACGCCGCGGTCAATAATATCAGCAGAAAGTTCAGGCGGTGTTCTTTCGAGCACTTGTTTCGCAGCCTGAACAATAACAGCGACAGATTCACGAAGGGCTTCTTCAACTTCTTTACTGTTTACTGTAATTGTTCTTGGAAGACCGGAAACCATGTCCCGTCCGCGAATGGAAATTTCCTCGTGACGTGCGTCTGGGAAAACAGTTGCGACTTTAATCTTAATATCCTCCGCAGTACGTTCGCCGATCAGCAGCTTGTACTCGCGTTTGATATAATTTAAGATTTCCATGTCAAACTTGTCCCCAGCCATTTTAATAGAAGAGGAGGTGACAATATCGCCCATTGAAATAACCGCGATATCCGTCGTCCCGCCTCCGATGTCTACAACCATGTTACCGCTTGGCTGGAATATTTCCATACCCGCGCCGATAGCGGCAACTTTAGGTTCTTCTTCAAGGTACACATGTTTCCCGCCGCTTTTTTCTGCAGCTTCTTTAATTGCTTTTTGCTCAACGGATGTAATATTCGTCGGGCAGCAAATGAGCATGCGCGGCTTTGAGAACAGGCCTTTTACATTCAGCTTGTTAATAAAATGTTTCAGCATTGCTTCTGTTACTTCAAAGTCAGCAATAACTCCGTCTTTCAGCGGGCGAATCGCAACAATATTCCCAGGTGTACGTCCAACCATTCGTCTTGCCTCTTCGCCAACCGCCAGCACTTTGCCGCTGTTTTTATCAAGTGCAACAACGGAAGGTTCATTCAGAACAATTCCTTTACCTTTAACATGGATCAGTACATTTGCAGTACCGAGGTCAATACCAATATCCCTTGCAAACATCTATTTATATCCTCCTTGAAAATCTGTTTCACAGTAAATATCCACATTGTGCCCTAATTATATATATTATCATAAAATATAGAAAAAAAGTTGGAAGCACAATAAGTTCTTTACAAATTTTTGCGGATGTTTTATGAACGATTTCAAGAAGGCAATGCCAGGTGATTACGATTGCTGAACAGGCTCTCCTTCGAGAATTTCATCTTTTTTATATTTGAGCTTTGTCGCTTCTCCTCCTCTTAAATGCCTGATGGATTTATGATAATCGAGTATTTCTTTCACTTCGTTTGCCAAGTCGGGGTTAATTTCAGGCAGACGCTCTGTTAAATCCTTGTGTACTGTACTTTTGGAAACACCAAATTCCTTCGCAATGACACGAACGGTTTTCTTTGTCTCCACGATGTACTTCCCTATCTTGATTGTTCGCTCTTTGATGTAATCGTGCACACCACTCGACCTCCCTAAAATGGATGTGAGAAGTGTGAAATGAGATCCGTATTCTGTAAAGAGTCGTTCATTATGCCGCTTCTTCGTTGTATGGTTTTAAAAGTAAGTTTGTGAAATATGCCCACGATCCCTCACCTCAAACACTCTCTTTGTTAGGTTTGTAACAGTGTATTAGCATTCTTTTGGGAATATGCTAAAAACTCAATAAGGACAAGGGGTGAAACGAACTTTTTCAGATTCAGCAAACTATTTCGCGTCACTAAATTTTCATCTTTACAACTATTGATCGCTCCTGTAAAATGAAATAAGCAATTAGTTACTTAGGTAAGTTTTTTAGAAGGAGACCGACATGTCCTACGTCAACAGACACCTCATTCATCAAATCAACCAAAGCGCCCGCCTGATTGCCAAGAAAGCCAATGAACAGCTAGAGCCATTCGGCCTTTATTCATCTCAATGGTCAGTTTTATATTGTTTGCGTACGATCGGACCAATGACTCAAAAAGAGATTTGGTCCTATTTAAATGTGGAAGCGCCGACTGTGACTCGGACGATCAAACGCCTGGAGGAGAACGGCTGGGTTCAGAGACGGCAAGGTGAAGACAAACGGGAAAAACTTGTTGTCCTCACAAAAGAAGCCGAGAAAAAATACGAAGAAATCAATGTGAAAATGCTGAAATTCGAGGAAGAGCTGCTTGCAGATTTCCGGGATGAAGATAAAGAAGCTTTTTCTCATTTATTCCGCATGTTTTTACAACAATGAAAATAAGGAAGTGACATACATTTGAAAAAAGCGGATGCGATATGGACCAAGGATTTTATTATGGTCCTGCTTGTCAATTTATTTGTGTTTGTGTTCTTTTATACATTTTTAACTGTATTGCCGATCTATACACTGCAAGAGCTTGGCGGCACAGAATCACAAGGCGGGCTTTTAATCAGCCTGTTCCTTCTGTCTGCGATCATTACACGGCCTTTCTCCGGAGCCATCGTTGAGCGTTTCGGGAAGAAAAGAATGGCGATTGTATCAATGGCGCTCTTCGCCCTATCATCTTTTCTGTATATGCCGATTCATAACTTTTCCCTGCTGCTCGGATTGCGGTTCTTCCAAGGAATTTGGTTCAGCATTTTAACGACTGTTACAGGTGCAATTGCCGCTGATATTATTCCAGCCAAACGGCGCGGTGAAGGGCTTGGATACTTTGCCATGTCTATGAACCTCGCTATGGCGATCGGGCCTTTCCTTGGTCTGAATTTGATGAGAGTGGTAAGCTTTCCTGTATTCTTTACAGCCTTTGCGCTGTTTATGGTTGCGGGCTTACTTGTTTCGTTCTTGATAAAAGTGCCGCAAAGTAAGGACAGCGGTACGACTGTATTCCGTTTTGCGTTCTCGGATATGTTTGAAAAGGGCGCACTCAAAATTGCGACGGTCGGTTTGTTTATTTCTTTCTGTTATTCAACAGTCACATCATATCTGTCTGTATTCGCCAAATCAGTTGACCTTTCGGATATCAGCGGATATTTCTTTGTTTGCTTTGCGGTGACAATGATGATTGCACGCCCGTTCACAGGGAAATTGTTCGACAAAGTCGGACCGGGCATTGTCATTTATCCATCAATCCTGATTTTCTCTGTTGGACTCTGCATGCTGTCCTTCACACATAGCGGCTTAATGCTTCTGCTTTCAGGGGCGGTTATCGGTCTTGGCTACGGATCAATCGTTCCTTGCATGCAAACATTGGCGATTCAGAAATCTCCGGCTCACCGCTCCGGTTTTGCAACGGCAACGTTCTTTACCTTCTTTGACAGCGGAATTGCTGTAGGATCGTATGTATTCGGATTGTTTGTAGCATCTGCCGGCTTCTCTGCCATTTATTTAACAGCGGGGCTGTTCGTTTTAATTGCTCTGCTTCTCTATACGTGGAGCCAGAAAAAACCTGCAGAGGCTGAAGGAAAAGTGTCTATTGCAGAATAAATTTCAGGCTGCCGGGAAATCCCGGCAGTCTTTTTTGCATATAAAAAACGGCGTCCCTCTCGGTTGAACGAGAGAACGCCGCTTATAGCAATTATTCAATGACAGGCCGCGCAGGTGAATCAGGATCTAACGAAAAATCATAGGACGCTTCATCACGAAACATCGGATCGGCATAAATGGATTGCTGATCGTTTTTTGTTGCTTTTCGATACGAAGAGAATGAATCATATTCTTTCTTTTTCCACATCCATATGCCGTCTTGATCCGCTTCCTTGTGGTACACGTTATGATTGACCGTATTTCCTTCATTTTCTGTAAAATCGTTTCCGATAAATAATCTGGAATCACCGGCGGTCAATATATTCTTTTCAATTGTGTTGTTTTTCGTATCGTACTGCAGCAGCAGCTGTCCGCCATACAGTCCCTTTGTGTCATTCCGGTACATAATATTGCGGGCAATCAGAGAATTGCTGGTGCCGCCCCGCTTTTTGTCATATCCTCCGATTGAAATACCGGTGTACGCATTGTTGTACACTTTGTTGTCAGTGATCTGAATGGCATTTGCATACTTTCCTTTGTGTTCAGACGTTGCTTCAATCCCAATATCGTTATCGTAAACTGTGTTGTTCTTAATTTCGATATCGTGTCCTCCATCGACATAAATCCCGCCCGCTGAGTATTCATCTCCATAAGCAGGATTGCCGTAAGTCGAGTTTTGATAAACTGTATTGTTTTCTACGACTCCGTTTCGCACGTAATCGTTTTTATCCGCGGTTCCCTCATAACCAATTAGATCAATCCCGATGTTGTTATTGTTGCGGACCACATTGCCTGCAACTGTGAAGCCGTCGATATTACCGTTCAGCACAACTGCTTCACTCGCTCCAAGCGTCAGTTTCTCAACTGTATTGTCCTCGATTCGGATGTCTTTCATGCTGCCAGTCCCATAAACTGCGATTCCGTGAGCATTTCCTTCATCCGCTGTTGTCTTAATCCCCCGGATGTGATTATCCTTAATGGCGATATGACTGCTGGACCCTGATACATAAATCCCTATAGCAGTTGCTTCCTCAGATGAAACAGAAAGATCTTGAATTGTTAAACCGCTGATGGCAATGTCATGTTTATCGTGAATACGAATAAGCGGTGTTTCATATTCAGCGTCCGTAACGGATTCACCGCTAATCACGACGTTTTCATTTTCATAGTTTCGGAATGTGATAGGCTTTCCGTCCGTACCGCTGTGCTTTACATCAAGGGTCTCATGATACGCGCCCTCCCGAATCATGACAGTTGTGCCGGCAGCAGCCTTCTCAGATGCGTGTGCCAATGTACGAAACGGCTTTTCTTTTGTTCCTTCATTTTGATCACTGCCATTTGGCGAAACATACAGATAATCCCCAGATCCTTCCTCATTCGCTTTTGTCTTATCATAAACGAAAGCGAGGATGACAGACGTTAAAACACCCGCCAAAAGAATAAAATACCATTTTCTCATTTTCGATTCCCATTTCGTTTTAGAATAGATTTCTAAAACCATTATAAATGTTCTATTTATGGAAAACCATTCAAAAATATGAAAATATACCGTCTAAATAGATCTTATTCAGCCTGGCTGACCTGCGCATGTTCAACCGTTTCAATTGCCAATGATGCAGGCGGGTGAACACGCATCAGAACAATGTAGAAAAGAAAGGAGATTAGCACACCTACAAACCAAGATATATCGTATAAGCTCTTCAATGCAGGAACATACATGCCAATCAGCGAAATCAGCGCCCCTAACATTGTGGCTGCAAACGCACGGTAATTGTAGCCCTTCCAATACACATACCGTCCTGTTTCGGAATACAGGTCATCTACCGAGAGCTCACGTTTGCGAATGATAAAATAGTCGGCCATCATCACGCCTGCCACCGGTCCAAGCATGCCGCCTATTAAGCCAAGAAACGCATACACGCTTGTCGCGCTCTCCATCAGCTTCCATGGAACCGTAAATAAAGCGAGCAACGCTGTGATAAAGCTGCCACGTTTGAAATTGATATATTTCGGCAGGGCATTCGCTATATCATAAGCGGGCGATACGATGTTCGCCGCGACATTTACAGAGATCGTGGCGATGCAGAGCGTGATCACGGACAAGACGATGACATAAGGGTTATCAAACCGCGCCAAAATATCGACAACATCCCAAATCGGCTCTCCGAACGCGACCTGCGAGCCGGAGGTCACCGTAATACTGGCGAATGCGAACAGCGCAAACGTTCCCGGCAAGCCGTAAAATTGTCCTTTGATTTGCTCTTTTTGTGTTTCAGCAAACCGTGTAAAATCAGGTATATTTAAGATCAATGTCGCCCAGATGCCGATGATGCCAGTAACTCCGGCAGCAAACGGCCAGAATGTTTCTGAAAACGTATGAAACTTTCCTGGTTGAGAGTATATCGGGCCCAATCCTCCAGCAATATCAACGGCCCACCATACAATGCCGCCAAATACCAGATACACTAAAGGCCCTGCCCACACCTCAAAACGTTTAATCGACTCCATGCCGTGATGCAATACGAGTAAATGAATAGCCCAAAAGAATACAAAGGAAAGCAAACCGGACAAGTGAATGCCGAGAATGTTCCACTCGCCGCCAATTTCTCCCCAGCCTGGCCACATATTCAAAAGCAAAATGTTCAGTGCCGTGCTACCCGCAAATGTCTGGATGCCAAGCCACATGATAGCTGTAAATGCCCTTAGAAGCGCGGGGATATTCGCGCCGTATATCCCGTAAGAAGCCCGAATGATCACTGGAAACGGCAGCCCGTATTTTGTCCCCGCATGGCCGTTTAAGGCAAGAGCGCCAAATAGGATAAGTGATGCCGTAATAATGATCGCCAGCACCTGCCAAGGCGAAAGGCCGATCGCAATTAATCCTCCCACCGTCGCGTAGGTCGGTATGTTATGTATACATCCCATCCAAATGGAGGCAAAGTTCAGGGCTTTCCACGTCCGTTTTTCCTGTCCCAAAGGCACCAGATCTTCATTGCTCAGCCTGTTGGATTGCTGCTGACTCTCTTTTAATTTCATAGCCGGCTCCCCTTTCCATATTGTCTATATGTCATCACGTTATGTTTTTTGACATTAGATGTCACTTAATATAACTGAAGAGTCAGACAATAACACTGGCTATGATATACAATTTTCCCGTTTGTATTTGAACAGCTTAAACAAGAAAAAGAGACAGACCTCAGAGCCCGTCTCTTTCTTAAGATGCAGTTTTCATTAATGCAGCAAATCTCACAGCCATTAACAGGCTTGCTCCGCCCGCTATAATCATAATGATTCCCATCATATCAAAATGGGCTGCCGTGATTTCTTTACCAAAAAGAATGCCAAGGATCACCGAAGACAAAATCGATCCTAGGTAACGGCAGGTTTGAAACAGGCCTGAAGTCGTTCCTACCATGTTGGAAGGACTCGTTTCCAGCATCGCTGCCTGAAGCGCGACATTGCCCAGTCCGTAGCCTATACCCAAGAGCGACAGAATGAGGCCTTTACCGATGGTCTGGACATTGATAAAAAAGATGGTTAAGAGCACGGCTCCAGCCGTCATCAAAAGCGCTCCCGCAAAGATCGGCTTGACGACACCAGATCGGTCGATCCATTTGCCGGTTAGAGGTGACACAACGATGCTCATTCCAGACATAAACAGCATAAACAGGCCGCTCGTTTGAACAGAAAGATGCATTTCATCCTGAAAGTAACTTGGCAAACCAAAAAATAAACAATAGAAGAAAACATTCAATAAAATAAACTGAACATACACGGCTGACAGGTTTCGCTGTGTTTTAAACAGACGGACATCAATAAACGGCTTATCCGTTTTCAGCTCGCGCCAGACAAACGCACAGAGCAGAAGCAAGCCAAGCACACCTTCAACCGCATGCGGCGACGTGCTGAACGACAGCAAAAAGGATAGAAGGAAAATGATTCCCCCGGCAAATAAAACAATTCCAAGAATATCGAGCTGCCGAATAATGGTTTTGATTCCTGCCCCTTTTTTCTGATCTTTCGGGAACATATACAGGCCCAATAAGAAGCTGAGGATAATAAACGGCAAATTAACGATAAAGATCGCCGGCCAGCCTCCCCATACAATCAAAAACCCGCCGACTGTCGGCCCCAGCGCCGTCATGGCGGACGCAAAAATAGAGAGTACAGCCAAGGCTGAAGCTTGGCGCTCATGAATATGATTCCGAATCAAGCCGACACCTGACGGATAAATCGCACTGCTCCCCACCGATTGAAACAGCCGCATGACCAATAATGTCATAAACGTCGGCGCAAACGGCGCCCCGATGGCAGAAACCGCAACAAGAATAAGCCCGAATAAAAACAAGCGTTTCCGCCCAATCAAATCACCGAGCTTTCCCGTTACGGGCTGCGCTACGGCACTCGCCAAGTAAAACGAGGAAATCAGCCAGGAAACCGTTGTAAACGAGAGGTGAAACTCATGCTGGATGCTATGGAGCGCAAGAGAGATCATAGACGAGTTCAGCGGATTCAGCATTGTTCCCGAAGCCACAGCTGTTAAAAAAACAGCTCGGCTTTTTTTCGATAACATCATTTCACTTGTTCCAGAAACTCTTCCGTTGTCCGCGATTTACCGATTCTCGGGAAAATAAAGCGCAGTGTGGCTTCATGCTCTTCATCGCTAAATGTGGACATGGCATCTGTAATAAAAATCTGCTGATAGCCAAGCTGAAATGCCTCCCGTGCTGTGCTTTCCACCCCGATATTCGTTGCGATGCCGCACAATACAATCGTATCAATGCCGCGACGTCTCAGCTGCAAGTCTAAATCTGTGCCAAAAAAAGCACCCCATTGCCGTTTTGTCACAGTATAATCGCCATCCTGCACACCGATTTCCGGAACAAATTCGGCCCAGTCCGCCGGCATTTCCCCTGAACCTCCCTGCGCAGGCTCATCCGTTTGCGGCTTCAGGGCGTCCGCTCCATCATGAAAGGCTACATTTACAAAGCTGATGAACCCGTTATGTTTCCGAAATTCATCTACGAGCTTTTTCGCGTTCGGGACAACCTGGCCGCTTTGATCAATCGGCACAATCCCCTTTTGTAAATCAATGATAACCAATGCTGTTTTTTGAAAATCAATGTTGAGTGTATTCATCATACGTCTCCTCCTGATACTGTTAGTGTTTCTCACATTGCATATTTTACTCTTCACACTGCCTAAGTTCTTTTATGATGCTTGTGAAATTCTCAGAAGGAACGTTTTCTCATGATTTTTCTTTTATGTAGTAGTAACAGGTTGTGCATACGAACAAACCGGCAAGCACTGTAATCATAAGGGGCGTCATCGCTTCATCACCTGCCTGCTGTCTATCGGTTCCTGCCTGAAAATGCCCATGAATTTGCGGCGGTCCATCCAAAGCAGGATAAGACACATAACCATTAATATCGTGCTAAGATCCTGCACGCCAATATCAAAACAATAGTTAATCAAGACGATGTTCACAATAATGGGCATAAAAATAACCGCCCCTAATGCAGCCGTTCGCGGAATCAGTAATAAAACAGCTGCCAGGATTTCACCAAAACCTATAAACAGTTCATAGACATGAGAATAACCGAAAAATGTCCACGCGATCGTAAACCCCTTCCCGGCAGCCGCCTCGATTTCAGGCGTCACCTCGCCAAACTGGCCAATTACCACTTTCGCCAGACCGTACACGAAAAAATTAAAGGCTAAAAACAATCGGAACGTCGCGGGAATCGACTTGCGTACCGCTTTCCTCAGCCTGCCGCCTTTCTTCATCATACATCCCCCTCAGTGTATTATTTGATATAGTACACTTAATACAGTATATAGTATTCTAATTAATGTCAATTCCCTTTTCAGCTCATATGAATAACTTCTTTTATAGATACAAAGTCTTATATCGTAAAAAATGTCGTTCTCCTTTCTTTCCGTCCCTCGATAACATTTCTTAAAAACCATGTTAGGAAATCTTACATGAAAATGTTTTATCATTCTTTTTTCTCTATAATGAAGAAATATAATAATTGCTTTTTATTCTGAAAGATACGGAGGAATGAGACATGCAAATGGGCGATACAGTTTTTATGTTCTTTTGCGCTTTACTCGTGTGGCTGATGACCCCGGGATTAGCGTTATTTTATGGAGGAATGGTAAAGAGCAAAAATGTGCTGAGCACTGCCATGCACAGTTTCTCTTCCATTGCCATCGTTTCCATCGTTTGGGTGCTGTTCGGATATACACTTGCCTTCGCACCAGGCAATTCAATCATCGGCGGGCTGGAGTGGGCCGGCCTCAAAGGGGTCGGATTTGATCCGGGAGATTACAGCGATACCATCCCCCACTCGTTATTTATGATGTTCCAAATGACGTTCGCCGTTCTGACTACAGCGATTATTTCCGGGGCTTTCGCAGAGCGGATGCGATTCGGCGCTTTTCTTTTATTCTCGGTTTTATGGGCCTCTTTGGTTTACACACCCGTAGCGCACTGGGTATGGGGCGGCGGCTGGATCGGCCAGCTTGGAGCGCTCGATTTTGCTGGCGGCAATGTTGTTCATATTTCCTCCGGTGTGGCAGGACTTGTTCTTGCCATTGTGCTCGGCAAACGGAAAGACGGTACAGCGTCTTCTCCGCATAACCTCATTTACACCTTCTTAGGAGGAGCTTTGATTTGGTTCGGCTGGTTCGGCTTTAACGTCGGCAGCGCTTTGACTTTAGATGGTGTAGCCATGTACGCGTTCATCAACACAAACACCGCGGCTGCAGCCGGGATCGCCGGCTGGATCTTAGTAGAATGGATCATTAACAAAAAACCGACAATGCTCGGAGCGGTATCTGGCGCAATCGCCGGGCTTGTCGCCATTACGCCGGCTGCCGGATTTGTCACACCGTTCGCTTCTATTATTATCGGCATCATCGGCGGGGCAGTTTGTTTCTGGGGAGTATTCTCGCTTAAAAAGAAATTCGGATACGACGACGCGCTTGACGCCTTTGGCCTGCACGGGATCGGCGGCACATGGGGCGGAATCGCAACAGGATTATTCGCAACAACCTCTGTTAACTCAGCGGGCGCAGATGGGTTATTTTACGGTGATGCAAGCTTAATCTGGAAACAAATCGTCGCCATCGCCGCCACTTATGTTTTTGTATTTATTGTCACTTTCGTTATTATTAAATTTGTAAGCCTCTTCCTTCCCCTTCGCGCAACTGAAGAAGAAGAGTCACTTGGGCTTGACTTAACGATGCACGGGGAAAAAGCATATCAAGATTCTATGTGAGGAGTGACGCTATGAGCGGTCAAATGTTCAAGGTAGAAATTGTAACGCGTCCGGCAAATTTTGAAAAGCTGAAGCAGGAACTCGGAAAAATCGGAGTGACCTCTCTGACTTTCTCCAATGTACACGGCTGCGGCCTTCAAAAAGCACATACGGAGCTCTATCGAGGGGTAAAAATAGAAAGCAATGTATACGAGCGTTTAAAAATAGAAATCGTGGTCAGCAAGGTTCCTGTTGATCAAGTGACAGAGACCGCTAAAAGGGTGCTGAAAACGGGATCACCGGGTGACGGTAAAATATTTGTCTATGAAATCAGCAATACGATCAACATCCGCACAGGCGAAGAAGGACCTGAAGCACTTTAATATCGGTACGAGATTCGGACACTCCGGATCTCTTTTTTTGTGCACAGAATCCCCCCAGAAACCGCGATTCCTCTTCGAATTCTCTTCAAGCGCCGTTATTTCAGACAATCTCTATTTTTATTTGAAACTTTTCATGAGTAAGATTAGTCTACTAAATATAAAAATGTAAAAGGTGATTATTTGAACTACGAAATTTTTAAAGCAATCCATGGACTATCTCATCACAATTCAGTTCTCGATTCCATTATGGTCTTCATCACGGAATATGCCATTGTCGCCTATGCCCTTATCCTATTGGCAATCTGGCTGTTTGGGAACACACAAAGCAGAAAACATGTGCTATACGCAGGCATCACAGGAATTGCAGGCCTTGTGATCAACTATTTGATTACGCTTGTTTATTTCGAACCGCGCCCGTTCGTTGCGCATACAGTGCATACACTGATTCCGCATGCTGCGGATGCTTCATTTCCAAGTGACCATACGACAGGTGCATTAGCGATTTCTATTGCGATGCTTTTCAGAAACCGCAAAATCGGCTGGCCGCTTGTCATTTTTGGGCTTTTGACAGGCTTTTCGAGAATTTGGGTGGGACATCACTATCCGGTAGATGTATTGGGCAGCCTCGTTGTCGCCATCATTATCGGGTTCCTTTTCTTTAGATTTTCAGATCTGCTTCGCCCGTTCGTCGATTTGATCGTGAGGATCTATGAAGCCATCATCAATAAACTGACGAAAAAACCAACCGATCAAAATTTCTAAGAAAGACAAAAGCCGGCGTCTGAAATCAAGACAGCCGGCTTTAATATTTCTCATACATCTCTTGTTTTCTTCGCTTCGCCAACACATATAAACCATAAAACAACCCAATTCCAACAGCATCGATGAGCACATCCCGGATACAACCATTCCTGCTGAAGAAGAGCTGAAGAACTTCTGTGAAAAAAGCAAACGCAAATGAGCCGGCTGCAGCTGATCTTATGCTGCCCCGCTGTTTCCACAGCAAATATGTCAGCACAAAGAAGGAAAACGCGTGTCCGATTTTTTGAATAAACGCTTCAGGTACAGTAAGCTCAGTAAAATCCATAACTAAAAATTGAGACAGATCAGGGTGCGGCTGAAAATGAAAAGCCACCGTTTGCGATACGACCATGCCGCTGAAGCTTTCCGTACAGACAGAAAGCAGGATAAAAAAGATCCAGCCTGCGAGCAATAGGCGGTTCATGACATAACCTCCTTTATAACGTACGTGCCTACATGTAACAACATAGACGGTAAAACAAAGCAAAAAGTAACAGAAAAAAAACGCCCATCACAAGGATAGACGTTTTCTTCATTAAGACTGTTCAGTGTCTTCTGTTGTGCTGCTTTCTTTAGAACCAGATTTGTCAGTTGAATCATCCTTTTTCTCACCGGATTTTTCTTCTGTTCCTTTTTCAGTTGATCCGTCCTTTTTCTCGGAAGATTGCTGAATGGATTCTTCTGTTTCTTGGGTGGCAGCTTTTTCTTCAGCAGCTGCTGCTTTTTCAATAGAAGAAACTGGTTTGTCCATAAAGTTTAACGGATTCATTGCGACCCCATCTTTACGGATTTCAAAGTGCACGTGGTTTCCGCTGTCTTCACTGTAAAGGTTCTTGCCAGATTTTCCGATCACTTGATTTTGTTTTACTTTGTCACCTTGCTCAACGCTTACTTCGGAAAGAGATTGATACACAGTCGATAAACCGTCGGCATGTTCTACTTCCACAACATATCCCAGCACTGGATCTTTTTCAGCTTTAACAACCGTACCGCTCAGAGAAGCAGAGACATCGAAATCTTTTCCGTCTTTCTCAGCTAAGTCAATTCCTTTGCTTAGGCTGTACGTGTTATTATAGGTAACGAGTGCTGCTTCTTTCTCTTCTTTTGCGGCATCGGTTTCATAGAACTTTTTCACAACAGAAACGTTTTCAGAATCAACAACCGGCATTGCGACATTTTCCATTGACTTTCCTACTTCAACTGCATCGTCGTTGTTGTCATATGCGGAGTTTCCGCCGTTATCAGCCAACTGATCCTTTACCTCATCATTTGATACTGATTGATACCAAAGGACAGCTGTTAAAATGACGGCCGCACTGACTAAGTAAATTGCAGGGAACACCCAGCGTTTACGAAAAAACTGCTGAAGTTTTTTGACTTGAGAAGTTTTCTTTTCTTCCTCTCTCATTGTTTCATCACCTCAGCAACATTCTGAACACTTTTCTGAAAATATATACAACCTATCCAAAAAAACTTTTTTAGATGTAGTTTGCACAGACTGAACGAAAATATGTATTTTTTTGAGAGGAGTGCCAAAAACGTATGAACATGACATTGCGCCTTGCTGAAAATAAAGATCTGGAGGCTGTTGTGGCGATTTATAATTCAACGATTGCTTCTCGAATGGTAACAGCCGATACCGAACCGGTAACTCCTGAAGACCGGATGGAATGGTTTTCGGGACATACAGAGGCACGTCCGCTCTATGTGGCCGAGGATGAAAACGGAAACGTCGCTGCCTGGATCAGCTTTGAAACATTTTATGGAAGGCCAGCCTATAATAAAACAGCGGAGGTCAGCATATACATTGACGAAGCATGCCGCGGCAAAGGTGTTGGATCATATTTGCTTCAAGAAGCGCTCCGCATTGCCCCGAATCTTGGCATCCGCTCACTTATGGCCTTCATTTTCGGGCATAATAAACCAAGCCTGAAGCTGTTTGAAAAGCACGGGTTTGCAGAATGGGGACTATTCCCCGGCATCGCCGAAATGGACGGGAAAAGATACGATTTAAAAATTTTAGGGAGAGAGCTTTCATGATTAGTCTGGATAAAGATGAAAACGAAATTGAAAATCATAATGAAGAAAATAGCCTTGTTAAACAGGAGACTGCACCTGTTGAGGAGGAGACCCGCCAGCTGAGCGCCTCTGCTGTCAAGTCGCTATCCGACATTGCCAAGTGGGGCAAAATTTCTGGCATCTTGTTAATCATTATGGGATCGCTTGTCACTCTTTCTGTTTTGATGACAGTGATTGGCGCCATTCCGGGCGTACTGCTCATTATATCAGGCGTATTTTTGATGCGCTCAGCAAAAGCAGCCGCGGAAGCCGAAGGAAATCTAACCGGCAGCGCTGGCGAAAGCATGCTTGAAAATTACGGGACATTTATAAAAATGCAGCTGTTTTATGCAGCATCCAGTATCGTTACTGTCCTGATCGGGATCATTGTAGCCATTTTCGTGCTGGTGGTAATCGGCATTGCTGCTTTTGAGAACACGCCTTCGTATGATGATCCGGATTCTTATTATTATGAGGATGATCCGGTGTTTGAATAATGATGAGACAGTACAGGGCATGAGTTCCATATAAACGGAACCATGCCTATTTTATTTGACTATTCAAAGCAGGCCGGCGTAAACACCAAATCCTGAAGCAAGCATACAATAGACATCTCTAGTAGAGGAAATCAACAAAGCAACGCTGTTACCCAGAAATGAATATCAAAAAAACGGATGAAGTCGGAATCAATCCGAAACCGCACTTTTTATTTCGGGTGTCTGCATGCAAAAAAACACACCCGGATCGTCTGGAAAATCTCAACAATCCGGGTGCAGCTCTTCTTTAATACATTTTTTTGCGTCTGTCTTCCTCAGTCAAAAATTCAACAAAACTCCGCATCGCAAAAGGCTCTTCCTTTATTTGTCGTGCGTAGGAGCTTTTCCGCTCTTCTGAAAGGATTTCGCTCTTTTTGATCCTGTTCAGCATATAGATGTGAACCGTTTTTTGGATTTGTTTATGCTGATAGCCTGCCTCTTTAAAAAATGCGAGCCCGAGCGCCGCCAAAAGGGCGAATATGCCTGCGCTGATCAGGGACTCCCTGTCAGCTGAAGCATGAAATAGAAAAGCAGCTAAATTAAAGAGAGAGAATGCAGCAAGCGGAATAGCAAGAAAACGGTAAATGACGGTTTTTTTCATGAAAGGCTGTACGGCCTTTTGAATTTTTTGCATTTCTGTTTTGATGAACCCCGGCATTTGTTCGACTCTGTAAAAGTTCATGTAATCCTCCCCCTTTATTTGATGTTTCAAGCTTCACGAACGTTATCATATGTGTTTATTTTAACGCAGGTGCAAGCTGGTTTTAAAGAAATCTGCCCGTATTTTTCACGAAGAATCTGGATCGCCGCTCTTTATTCTTTTAAAATGTGAGTGTTATAATTTGTAATGGGAATCAGATCACTGTTATTCATGGAATACTAATGGCAATCTTCTTGATAAATATGAATGAGCGGGGTTACAAAGTGAGTATTTCTTCCATCCTTTTATCACTTTTTTTCATTTTAAATATTCTTTTGGCCATCATTGTCATCTTCAAAGAACGGCGCGATGCCAGTGCATCTTGGGCGTGGCTGCTTGTTCTTTTCTTTATTCCCGTTTTAGGCTTTATTTTATACTTATTATTCGGCCATAATCTCAGACGCAAGCATTTGTTTCAATGGGAAGACCGGAAAAAGATTGGAATTGAAAGGCTGCTGAAGCATCAGCTTGAAGATTTAGAAACCAAGCAATTCCAGTTTAACAACCGGGCAACCTTTGATAACAAAGATTTAATTTATATGCTGATTATGAATAACCATGCTGTGTTTACAGAGGATAATTCAGTTGACGTCATTACAGATGGACGGGATAAATTTCAGCGGCTGCTGAGTGACATTTCAAAGGCTAAGGATCATATCCATTTACAGTATTATATTTATAAAGGCGATGAATTAGGCAAAAAATTGCGGGACGCTCTCATCCAAAAGGCGAAAGAAGGTGTTCAGGTCAGAGTGCTTTATGATGAACTCGGGTCCAGAACGCTGAGAAAAAAGTTTTTTAAAGAGCTTCGCGAGGCTGGCGGGCATGTGGAGGTCTTTTTCCCGTCAAAGCTCAGGCCGATTAACCTGCGGCTGAATTACCGGAACCATCGAAAGCTTGTGATCATAGACGGTATGACCGGTTATGTCGGAGGCTTTAACGTCGGAGATGAGTATCTAGGGCTTAATCCAAAATTCGGTTATTGGCGGGATACGCATATCCGGCTGCAAGGAACGGCCGTGCACGCCATCCAAACACGGTTCATCCTTGACTGGAACCAAGCTTCTCATCACCATACGCTGACATATATTCCAAATCACTTTCCTGATTACGGCCCAAAAGGCAACGTCGGGATGCAGATTGTCACAAGCGGCCCTGATTCGGAATGGGAACAAATTAAAAATGGCTACATCAAAATGATTTCAAACGCCAAGCGTTCCATTTTGATACAAACACCTTATTTTATCCCAGATGCAAGCCTGCTGGATGCTTTAAGGATCGCTTGCCTTTCGGGCATTGACGTTAACATTATGATTCCGAACAAGCCCGATCACGCCTTTGTATACTGGGCGACACTTTCGTATATCGGCGATCTGCTGAAAGCCGGAGCCACTGTCTATATTTACGATAACGGCTTTATTCACGCGAAAACCATCGTGGTGGATGACGAAATCGCGTCAGTCGGCACAGCCAACATTGATGTCCGAAGCTTCAGGCTGAATTTTGAGGTTAATGCATTTATATACGATATCACCATTGCTAAAAAACTGGTTTCAACTTTTAAAGAAGATTTGCTAGTATCCAGAAAATTCACCTATGAGGAGTATCTGCAGCGCCCGTTGTGGATTCGAATAAAAGAATCCGTCTCGCGGCTGTTGTCGCCGATCTTATAAGATGCGCCAAAAACCCCCGGCCTTTACGGCCGGGGGTTTTCCTGATGGTCACAGTAAATGATGATCGCATCCCGCAAAAAAGCGGCAAGACCTTCTCCATATTGATTGATTGAATCGGTAAATCGCTCGTCAGTGATATACACTTCCCCGAGTCCTCTGAAAATGTCGAGTGTGCAATCGTAATGATATTGGCAAATATGATCGCGAAATGCCCCCACAGCGGCCTGAATCTCTGCATCATCGGGCCCATGCTTCATTCGAGCCGCAATTCGTCTGTAAATCGAATCAAATTCAGCCATGATCGAGCTCCAATCATCTGCCGAGTATGCAGATGTCCTTTTCTCTGTTTCTTCTGCGATTTCCTTTCCATACAGCTTTCTGACTTCATCAGCGTATGTCTGCTGGTGCTCTTCAATGTCTTTCATGCTTAATCCGGCAAATAAATCCCTCTTATTCATCGTTTCCCCTCCATCAACGGACAAAAGCGTCCTGTCAATTGTTTGAATCATCTCATCCATTCTTTGTTTTTTCTTCATCAATATCTCCTTTTGCGACTGAAGTGCCGCTTTCCGGTCAAAATTCGGATGATCCAGCATCTCTTTAATCTCATCCAGACGAAACCCGATTTCCTTGAAAAATAAAATCTGCTGCAGTCTTTCCAGGTCTGCGTCACTGTACAAACGATACCCAGCATCAGTAAGCGCTGAAGGATTCAGAAGCTCAATATTGTCATAGTGATGAAGCGTCCGAATGCTAACGCCTGATATCTCCGCCACTTGTTTAACTTGATATTTCATACATAACACCTCCTCTTTTTTATCGTAAACAATCACGCAACGTTAGGGTCAATCCCCAAAATGTTATTTTCTATATACAAAACTTCTCACAAATAGTGTATAAAAGAAAAGTGAGTATTTTTTTGTAAAGGGGAGCCAGTATACATGAATCCTGAAACAATGAACAAAACCCTCATCAGCATTTCGAAATGGGGAAAAGCTACAGGCATTTTATTTATTATTATGGGCGCAATTACCGCGCTTTCAGGCGCGTTCTTTTTTCTAATCGGTGCCGTGCCAGGCGTACTGCAAATTATTTCCGGTATCTTTTTGATGAGGTCAGCTAGGGAAGCAGGCCAAATGGCTGAACACAATAGCGGACAGTCTGAAGACTTAATGCTGGAGAATTACGCGAAATTCGTAAAGATGCAAGGGATTTATTTGATCGTAAGCATTGCTGTATCCATTCTTGCGATTATCGCCTTCTTCATCTTTTTAATGCTTGGGATTGCTGATGGCCTTTTCAGCGATACGTACAGCACTTATTAATGAGAAAAACCCGGAGCTGGCTCCGGGTTTTTTATTATTCCGCTTCGCTTACCACTGTGAAGCGTTCATTTTTGTGTTCGGGATGTTCAAGCTCATCCAACACGGCAATGGCATAATCTGCATAGCTGATATAGCTGTCGCCTTTTGCATTTACGATGACATTGTCTTTTCCTTTTTGGTAAGAGCCAGTCCGTTTTCCTGCTGGATCAAAAAATGCCGCAGGACTGAGGAACGTCCAGGAAATGGAGTCTGTCTGCTGCAAATCTTTCAGGTTCTCGCCTTGATTTGATGCAGTTGGCAAATATTCTTTCGGAAATTCCGGCGTATCCATTAAACGGGTTGTTTTGGCTTCATCAACAAACAGGCTTCCCGCTCCGCCAACAACAAGCAATCTTGTGTGCTTCGCGTCCTTTAAGATGTTGATGAGTGCTCTTCCTGCTTCAACATGAAGATGTTCTTGGCCGGGTGCTGCTCCAAAAGCGTTTACGACCGCGTCGAAAGACTTGATGTCTTCCGCAGTCAGTTCAAACACATCTTTTTCCAAAACCGCTACGTCCTGCTCCTGCACTTTTGAAGCGTTTCTGACGATGGCTGTCACTTCATGGCCTCTTGTTTTCGCTTCTTTCAAAATCTCGTTTCCCGCTTTCCCGCTTGCGCCTATAATACCAATTTTCATTTTTCATTTCCTCCTTATTTGTAACAATTTTAGTTACATGTTAGTGGTGAGAAGTCATCCCTTTTGATTAAAAGAGATGATTCATAACATCTTTTAATGACTTGCTTGCCAGTTCATTTTCCATCGCTCTTTGCACACTTTCAAACGTTTCATCCAGAGCGTTCTGAATTTTTTTCCCTACCGGACATTTCGGATTCGGGTTTTCATGAACCGCAAAGAGTTCTTCTTGCTTTTGGACAGCCCGGTACACTTCTAAAAGAGAAATATCAGCAGGATCTTTTTTAAGGCTTGCACCCGGCACCCCTGCGCGTGATGTGAGAATATCAGCTTTTTTCAGCAGGCTGATCATTCTTCGCACGACTACTGGATTCGTGTTGACACTGTCTGCAATGATTTCTGAAGATGTTTTTTCATCCATCGAGATGAGGGATAAAATATGAATGGCAACAGCAAGACGGCTGTTAATCATGTTTTTTCACCACCGTTGTAACTATAATAGTTACATTTGATTCGTTTGTCAACATCTAATATACACTAAATACATGGGTTTTGTGCACCGTTTTTAGTCAATAGAACGGCCGGATGCACTCCGGCCGCGTTATCAGAATAAGAAATATCTTTGTCCAAGTGGGACATAATCGACAGGCTGGCAAGACAATTCCTCCCCGTCAGCAAAGACCTGATAGGTTTTTGGATCAATCTCAATCTTCGGCAAAGCCGAATTCAGCTTCATATCCAGCTTGCTCAGCTTTCTGATATTTTTGACTGGAGAAATCCTTTTTTCCAGCCCTAAGCTTTCCGCCACACCACGCTCTATGCTTGCCTGAGACATAAATGTAATCGAGGTTGAGCGGTTGGCTTTTCCGTAAGACGCATACATTTGGCGCATGAAAACCGGTTCAGGAGTCGGGATGGACGCGTTCGGATCTCCCATTTGCGCACGTGCAATCATGCCGCCCTTTAAGACCAGTTCCGGTTTTACGCCGAAAAATACCGGGTCCCACAGAACGAGATCAGCAAGCTTCCCTTTTTCCACCGAGCCGACTTCATGGCTGAGCCCGTGCGTAATTGCCGGATTAATCGTGTATTTGGCAATGTACCGTTTTGCGCGCACATTGTCATTTCCATTTTCGCCGGCAAGAGCGCCGCGCTGCTTTTTCATTTTATCGGCTACCTGCCATGTTCGGATAATCACTTCACCGACCCGCCCCATCGCTTGGGAATCCGATGATGTCATGCTGATCGCACCGATATCATGGAGAATATCCTCCGCGGCAATCGTCGCCGCCCTGATTCTGGAATGGCTGAACGCCACATCTTCAGGCACTTTCGCATCTAAATGGTGGCAAACCATCATCATGTCAAGATGCTCATCCATCGTATTAACGGTATAAGGAATGGTTGGCGTTGTAGATGACGGCAGAATGTTCGCGTAAGAAGCGAGCTTCATAATATCCGGGGCATGGCCGCCGCCTGCACCTTCAATGTGATAAGTATGAATGACCCGATCCCCGATCGCGTCGAGCGTGTTTTCCAAAAAGCCCGCTTCGTTAATCGTATCGGTATGGATGGCAACTTGAATATCAGCCTCGTCCACAACTTCCATACACGTTTTAATGGCGCTTGGCGTCGTGCCCCAGTCTTCATGAAGCTTAAGGCCGATGGCGCCGGCTTCCACCTGCTCGATCAGCGGCGCTTTATCGGATGCATTCCCTTTTCCTAAGAAACCGACATTGATCGGAAACTCCTCGGCCGCTTCCAGCATCCTTGCCATATACCACGCGCCGGACGTACATGTTGTCGCTTTGCTGCCTGTAGCGGGTCCTGTTCCGCCTCCCAAAAGGGTTGTCACACCTGAAGAAAGCGCAACTTCCATCTGCTGAGGACAAATAAAATGAATGTGCGTGTCCACTCCCCCGGCTGTTAAAATTTTGCCTTCACCGGAAATCACCTCTGTCCCCGCTCCGATGACCATGTGCGGATCGACTCCATCCATAATATCAGGATTTCCGCTTTTTCCGACACCAACAATCCGGCCGTCTTTCACACCGACATCCGCTTTGACAATGCCTGTGTAATCCAATAGCACGACGTTGGTGATAACCAAATCCAAAGCGCCGTCCTTCCCTGTGATTCTGCCGTTTTGGCCCATGCCGTCGCGGATTGTTTTTCCACCGCCAAAGATCATTTCTTCACCGTATACTGTGAAATCCTTTTCGACTTCGATCCATAAATCCGTGTCGCCCAATCTGATTTTATCGCCCGTTGTCGGGCCAAATAGTTCCGCATATTCCTCCCGTGACATTTTCATCGGATTACACTCTCCATCCAGCCGGCTTGTTTTAAGTTGGCCAACGTTTTTTCTTTGCCGCGTTCATCGATAAACGTGTCGGCCATTCCGTTCAGCCCTTTAATTGTCTTGCGTCCTCTGATTTCCACTAGTGAGACCGTTTTCTGCTCTCCCGGCTCAAAACGGACCGACGTGCCTGATGGAACATCAAGACGCATGCCTATCGCCAGTTCACGGTCAAATAATAAAGCCCCGTTGGCCTCCGCAAAATGAAAATGCGAACCGACTTGAATGGAGCGTGATCCGGTGTTTTTTACCGTTACCTCCCGTATCTCACGGCCTTCATTAATCGTAATGGTTCCCTCAGCAATTTGAAATGCTCCCGGCTTCATGACTTCACCTCCGCAGAAATTGGCTGATGTACCGTAACAAGCTTTACTCCATCCGGAAATGTGGCCTCCACCTGAATGCTGTCCAGCATCTCAGGCACACCTTCCATCACATCTTTTTCCGTTAATACATGGCGGCCGGCTTCCATCAGCTCTGCTACTCCCTTCCCATCACGTGCGCCTTCCATAATAAAGCAGGTGATATAAGCAGCAGCCTCAGGATAGTTCAACAGAACGCCCCGCGCCTTTCGCTGTTTGGCTAATTCCCCCGCTGCAAAAATGAGCAATTTTTCTTGTTCAACCGGTGTCAGTTTCATCTGTAATCCTCCTTCTTTTGTCATATAAAGCGGATGCGGTTACTACGAATTTGTGGAGCATGCAGGCGGGACATCACCTCCCTTTCTTCGAGAATGGGGGTCATACGGTAGGGTGCCTTTCAAAGCGGCATGCCGTTTCTTCATCAGCCTTGCCATGGTCAACAACCGTTCCCCTGTCGATTACAGAAAGATAGTCAGCACAGGTTAACGCGTTTTCCAGACTGCGCTCGACTAAGATAACAAATGTCTTTTTTTCTGGAAATTTCTATAATAACTTGTCTGACTAGTTCGACAATTAAAATCTGAATTCCTTCCAATTGTTCATTAAGTAAAATATTTTTCGGATTTACCATCAGCGCTCTGGCGATTGCAAGCTGCTGCTGAGACCGCCTTTTCGTTTTGAACAAACGTTTGATTAAAACAAATAGCCCCCCTGTTTAGCCGGAAGCAGGCCTATGAAGTGGATTGGCCGACTCCATTTCGGCCTAATACAGCGACAATCTGCCCCGGGTGAACCTCCATGCTGAGGCTGTGCTAAACCATCGATTGATCATAACCAGACGTTACATTTCTGATGGCAGCCCGTTGTTTTGCTCCGCAACCGGAAGCATGGCATGGAGGCCAGTCTGAGGCGCCGTCCTCCACGATACCGAGAACCCGATTATTGCCATTAACTCCGCATCATAGACGGACACTTCGCTGATCGCCACCGTTCGGCTTAACGAGTGAAGAATCCCGACCTTCACTGAATCCCGCTTGTGTCGATATCAACTGTTTTTTCGCACTCCCGTGGCTTCCGACACTTTCTTCGATGCAGTACATTCCGTCATCCAAACCCCTTTGTTTGATTTCTCAAATGATGTAATAAAAGTTTACAACTTATGTCATTATTATATAGAAGACGTCTATTAATTCAAAGAATATTTAAAAAATTTAGTTACCTTGACCAAATCAGCTTCTTTTTTTGTTATATTTATTCACATACATCAAAAAAAGCGAACAAAAAAAGACAAGAAACATTTCGTTTCCTGCCTCTTCCGTACGATTAATCTTTATCTGAAAATTTATCCTTGGCTTTCCCGATATCCTTTTGGATTTCGCCTTTCGCCTTATCTTTTTTGCCTTCAGCCTGCATGTCCGTTCTGTCAGCCATATCTCCGACTTTATCCTTCACTTCTCCTTTGGCTTTATTGAAGCCGCCCTTCATTTTGTCTTTTACACTATCGTTACCCATGTTAATTCTCCCCTCTCAATTATGTGTGTACTTGTTACCTTCCCGATCTGAGAGGCAATAAACATTCTAATGTTATTTATCGATTTCGTAGCGCTCTCCGTAACGGAGCACCTTGTATATCGCCAGCCCGTCTGATGACTTTTTCTCCGAATATCGGACCGGCAGCAGGGCAAAAAACACATAATACGTAGAAAAATAGACAAACTGATAGAAAAACACATTCGGCTTTAATACACTGTGTATAATCAGCAGATTGATTGCAAAAATCGTGATGAGGTTAAACAAGCAGCCCCCTGCATACACGAGTGCATTTGAGAATCGATTGTCAATTTTCAACTCCCCGTACCGGCAAAAAGAATCGATAAAATAAATCGTTCTGAACCGTATGGGTCCAATTTTAAGCAGCGTTTTTCCCATGCCTATATCCAACGATCCTTTTCCGCCAAAAATAAAAGCCATAAAGCTGTGCCCTGAAACATGTATAATCTGTACAAGCGGCAGAACAATGAGGAAAGACCACAGAAACTTCACCATATCATTAAAACCAAACATTGAATTCCCCCTCACGTGCAGATGCATCCCAAAACGGCTTTTGTTCAAAAAACAGTGCTGTAGCGATTTTTCCTGTTCTCCCCGGAAATAAACGTTCCGATGCTCCCCTTTTTTTGCATAAAAAAAAACCATCTGCCAGCAGATGGTTTTGCCTCATACTTCATATAAGCAATCGTTCCTTTGAATCATCTCTCTCATGCTGACCGCTTTTTCATAAAAATACACCGCTTCTTTATATTGTTCGCGATGACTGAAATAGGAGGCAGCATCTAAAGCAAATTCTTCAATATATACGTACAGGCCCTTTTCTTCCATATAATCAAATACTTCTTGAATCATATCCAAATTGACAGATTCCACATATAATGCCTGCAGAAATTTATATTTTGCCAGACTGAAGAAGTCGTTTCGTTTTTGGGCAATGGCAATCCCTTTTTCATAGTACCGCATCGCGGCTTCGCTATCTTGTTTTTTGAAAAGAACGCGAGTCAGGCTGAAGAGCGCTTTTGGAAGCTGTTCCAGCTGATAATCTTCGAAGACAGGAAGCGCTTTTTCAAAGTATTCGGCGGCCTGATCCAGCTCCCCCTTGTCATCATAGCAATTCCCAATATTATAAAGGGCTGATCCGATTAAACGGGGCTGTCCTTCCAATAAAGCAAGGCGATACGCGTCATCTAAATGTTCAAGCGCTTTTTCATAATTTCTGTAGTCAATGTAGTTTCCTGATATGACGAAATGGCATTGAATTCTTCTGACTCTGTAAAAATCGTGAGCCTTATACGTCTCCAGCGCCTGTACGGCGTGGTTCATGGAAAAGTGCGTCTGCTTCATAATATAAAAGACTTCCGCCACTTTAAAATGAAATTCCGCTCTTTCAATTTCATCTTCTACAAACGCAAGCATCTTCTCAGCTTTCCGATAAAAGGATATAGCCGAGATGTAATTGTTCTGTTCAAATTCGTACATTCCTCTAAACAAGTGAAAATAATACTCAGATAATCCGGAGATGCTGTCCTGATTGCTTTCCAGCGTTTTGATCAATTCACGATATTGAAGCTGAGATTCCTCGTGCAGGTCAGGCTTTACATAATCCAGCATAATTTGGTGCCGGTAGCTGATCAGCTGATAATACAGGAGAAGCAGCTGATCCTCTTCCATCTGTTCGATATCTAGATCAATTTCTTCTTTCAGCTTTACGGCATCAGCCACTTGAAATGCTAAAATGTGCTTATACCACTTATTGATTTTCACTCCTACTTGAGATGACGGGATCTCGTACGCGGCCATGCCCCTCCAACCCTTTCTATTTTCTAATTGGTTATATTTTATCATAATGTATGGCTTTGGAATTAAATTTTCTTACAATGATTCCTTCTTTATGCCTATCCTTATATATTTCGGTTTTTATACGTATTTTTTGCACTCGGATTCTAATAAAAAAAGCTTACCGGACAGTGCCGATAAGCTTTTGGCTTCATATTACCCGCCAATATAAGACATTTCCACTTTCTTTTTGCCAGATGCTTTTGATAGCGTACGATCGACTGAATACTGATCGATCCGATTTTTCCATACTGTCCCGATCATTTCTGATAGTTCGTCATCACTTAATTCCTGGCGAACCGGAGCTCTGAGGTCAAATCCGCTTGAAGCGAATAAGCAGGTAAACAGCTCTCCTCTCGCAGAAAGACGGGCTCTGTTGCAAGATCCGCAGAACGCATCAGATACAGATGATATGACGCCGATTTCTCCGGAGCCGTCCAAGTAGCGGAATCTGGAAGCCACTTCGCCTATATAATTAGGCGCTATCGGCTCAACCGGCATGTGTTCATTGATCAAATCTATGATTTCCGCCTTTGTCATGACGTCTTTCTTTTCCCATTGGTTGGTGTTGCCTACGTCCATAAATTCAATGAATCTCAGGATATGCCCTTTTTCTTTAAAATAACGGGCCATAGGCAGTATATCTTTTTCATTGACGCCCTTTTGAACGACCATATTGATTTTAACACCGAGCCCCGCTTGCTTCGCCGCTTCAATGCCTTCCAGCACCTTGCTGACAGAAACACCGCGCCCGTTTATCTTCTTAAAACGCTCGTCTTCCAAAGAATCAAGGCTGATCGTAACCCTTTTCAGCCCAGCCTCCTTGAGCCTCTTAGCATAAACAGGCAGCAGTGATCCGTTTGTCGTCATCGCGATGTCACGAATACCCGGTATGCGGGCCAGTTTTTTGATTAACTCCGGCATATCCTTTCTCATGAGGGGCTCTCCGCCGGTCAAGCGGATTTTTTCAACGCCAAATCTTGTGACAAACAATGTCGCAAGCCGTTCCAGCTCCTCAAATGAAAGCAGCTCCTCTTTCTTTAAAAAAGGATAATCCGGACCGAATAATTCGGCGGGCATACAGTACGTGCATCGGAAGTTGCAGCGGTCTGTAACAGAAATGCGAAGGTCTCTCAGCGGTCTGTTTCTTTTATCCAACATCTGACGCGACTCTGTAATCATAGCTACAGCCCCTTCCTACTCCCTGATTCTCTCAGGGTGTGTATATACATTAAATGATCCGTTTCTGACAAATCCAATCGCTGTGATATTCAATTCTTCAGCCATTTGAATCGCAAGCTCCGTCGGAGCCGATTTGGAAATGACAATCGACACGCCGATTTTGGCCGCTTTTAACAGGACCTCTGATGAGATTCTGCCGCTGAACACAATCAGTTTGTCGCGTACGGACATCCCGTTTAGAAGGCAGTGTCCGTATAGTTTATCAAGTGCGTTGTGCCGACCGATATCTGTGCGCATCAACAGAAGCTTCTCTGTGTCGCAAAGCGCCGCATTATGGACGCCTCCCGTATCCTGAAACGTCCCGCTCCCTTGCTGCATGTCCTTCATAAGCGCCAGACATGCCTCAGGCGATATCTTGATTTGGCTGACAGCCGTCTTGGCTGTTTTGACATCCTGCTGAAAATAAAAATGACGGCCCTTTCCGCAGCATGAGCCGATCACCCGTTTCGTATAATCCTTTTGATCCAATGTCTCAGGGTGAACGAGGTCGACATATACAAAACCGAGACTTTCATCTATTGTAAACCTTTTAATTTCTTTTTGAAATCGTATAACACCCTCTGATGCGAGAAATCCGATGACAAGCTCTTCGATATGCTCAGGCGTACAAACGAGCGTCACAAATTCACTGCCATTCAGTATCACTGTCAAAGGGAATTCCGTCACCATCCGGTCTTCTACTTTCCTTATTTCCCCTTGTTCATAGCGCCATACATCCCTGACCGCAGTTACTTTATCGTTCAATGTCTCTTCCCCTCCGCAATGTTCCTGCCTTTATATTTTTTCACACTCCTCGGATTTTGTCGAATTCTGAGACACAAAAAGAGCCCTCTATATAAAGGGCTTTCACAGGATGTAATGACGGCGGTGTTTAGGCAGGGTGCCTAAGCATTTAGCCGCCATTCCTTTTACCAATGTGCATTGACAACGAACGCTGGGCTTGTCGACACGCTGAGAGCCCTCTATAGAAAGGACTCTATGTTTGATTATGCTGATTCTTTTTCAGAACCGTAAACAGCACAATAGCTGCGATCAAGGTGAGAATGCTGACAAAAAAGAAGGCTGCCAGTTTTAGAAGAACACCAAGCAATATGAATGCAACGGTGGCTATAAGAAAAATCATTCCGAATAATTTCATATGTTCAACCCCTTTTTAGGGTATCATTCCCGGCCAAATTGTTTTTAAACCAATAAAAAAAGGCGCCTGGGGGAGCGCCTGATCTTTAGGTTCCTTACTCAGTAAATTTTTGTGCTTCTTTTTCCCAAGCCTGTTCGAACTCATCCGCACTGTTCGCTGAAATATATTCTCCGCCGCCAGCGACAGCTGCTTGTTTCATCTCTTCATTACCCTTGACATCAAAGTTGAAGCCAATGATGTTTACAATCGTATCCACATTTGATGCACGGAGCTTTTCGATTTCCGCCGCAGGGTCTCCGCCGCACGTTTCTTCACCGTCAGTGATTAAATACACCACGTTTTTCCCGTCTGCGTCAAATGCTTCAAATTCTTTTCTTGTGTCTGCAAGTGCTTTGGCAATCGGTGTCCATCCAGTCGGCTTGAGCTCACTCAATGAATTGTCAAACAGAGACCCTTCATATGGATGAAGGCCGTAAATGGTTTCCGTCGTACTGCACGAAAGGGCTTTACCGGACAGTTTATTGTTCCCTGCATGCCCGAAAACGCGAAGCATAAGATTTGTATCCTTTGGAAGAAGTTCGGCAAAAGATTTTACTGATTTTTTGGCAATGTCTATTTTGCGCTCTCCTCCTGTTTTTTGGACCATGCTTCCGCTTCCGTCAAACAAAACAGCTACATTTGTATCAGCCTGTTTCTCAGCGGCAAAAGACGGGGAGGCAATGGAAACAGTCAACAATCCAATGATACCGGCAGCCAGCAATTTTTTCATATGATTACTTCCTTTCTTTTTCATATTTTCCAACTATATGTTGGATTCTTCTTTATGCTAGAATACGAAAATGCAAAAAGATATAGGACATGCTGCCTTTTGTGCTGCTTTCACGATCTGTCCAAAATCGCTTGAAATGCCGTTCATTTTTAGCCATTTCCGCCCAGAAAGCATAAACAGATTGTGTGATCATTCATTCTTTTTTCGCCTTGATTATGACAGAAAAACGGAAATCTGCTACTATGCTACAGGCAGACAGCTAATTAGTTTTGAAGTTTTTGTTACATACAAAAAGAGGCTGACCATCACCAGCCTCTTTTTTCTTATTTAGATAACATTAGTGATTGCTGAGTGAAAATTTTCTCAACATCTTTTTGGGTATAAGCCGGGAAGTATTCACCGCCGCCTACTTTCGCAATTGCGTTCAGCTGGCCTTTGTATCCCTCTTTATAATCAAAGCCGATTACATTAACAGTGATATTGTCTTTTTGCAGTTCCTTTGCTGTTTTAATCGGGTTTCCTCCGCACGTTTCCTCACCGTCTGTCAACAGATACACCACTTTTTCCCCTTTTGCATCAAGCTGGTCAAAAGAAGATTTCGCTTCGTTCAGCGCTTTGGCAATTGGCGTCCAGCCAGTCGGCCCAATTGTATTGAGAGAATTGAGGAAGCTTTGCTCGTTAAAGCTTTGGAAGCCGTATACGTTGCGAATGGCTTCACATGACTGAACTTTTCCGGAATTTTTATTGTTTCCTTCAGAGCCAAACACGCTCATTTTCACCTGAGTTCCTTCTGGCAATGAGCTCGCAAACTTTGAAATTTCTTTTTTGGCTGAATTAAATTTAGATACACCATCTATTCTTTTCGCCATACTTCCGCTGGCATCAAGCAAGACCGCCACGTTCGCCGGCGCTTTAGCCTCCGTTTCTGTCTTTTCAGCTGCAAAAGCAGGTGAAGTTAATCCAAAAAGCAATCCTGTCATCATGATCAGTGAAAATCTTTTCTTCATGTTCGTACCCCTTTACCAATTTGTTTCTGCGTGCAGATGTTCAACGCTGAACATAATCTATCGTAATCAACAAAAACCGAGAAATAAATAGGGCGGGCTTCCCCATTGCTGTTGTTTACTTTTGCATAGAAACCTATGTTTTTATTAGTGATTTCCACCTAACGCCCCTATGAAAAGAGAAGATTGTCCGCCTTTCGGCTTTCGTTATATGAGTCTGTCGAAGTCTGTCGACAAATGTGGATGACTTTACCACAATCTCAAAGCCTGAAATCAGGAAAAAAGGACTGATCCTTAAAGATGGTCAGAAGCTCCTCTAAACCGTTTCAGCTGCTCTTAGATAAAAGATATTCAGGAACAGAAAAAGACGCCCAATGAGCGTCTTTTTCTACTTTTTCGCCATATATTTATTCAAAAACGCATCTGCCTCAGAAATTTGTGTGCCTTGGTAATAGTACTTTACAATGTCATCAACCGTTTTGCCTTCTTTGGCCATAAAATTCGCTCCGTATTGGCTCATCCCCACACCGTGGCCAAATCCTCTCGTCGTGACTGTAATTGTGTCTCCATTTCGCTTCCATTCAAAATCGGCGGAGTTGAGACCCAGCTTTTCACGTATGTCTCTTCCTTTCAGCGTCTTGCCGTTAATGACGGCAGTTGCGACCTGGTGGCCCGGTGTCTCGCCGGTAATCTTCCCTACTGCGCTAGATCCATCCAGCTTGACGCCAAGCTTTTGCTGAAATTCTGCCACTGTAAAGGTTTTCGTTGCCTTATATTTCGGAGACTTTTTATCCCATGGGCTTTTGACGCTTTTTAAATATGGGATAGCACTTGTCCAATAAGCTTCTGCATTCTCTGTGTAGCCGTTGCTTGTGGAGAAAAAGGAGGCTTCAATCGGCTGGTTGTTGTACGTTAAGATTTTGCCTTGCGTACTGGCTACCGCAGCTGTGATTTTCTTCAGTTTTGTCTCATAGCTTGTTCCCCACTGTTTTTTCAGCTCCGCTTTGTTTTTATACACCTGGAACATCTGTGTATCATCCACCAGTGAGCCTTTAGGAGCCTCAACCGCTGAATTTGACACCATCAGTCTGACAATAAATGTTCTGGCGGCGAGGGCCTGGGCTTTCAGTGCTTCAGATTCAAAGGTTGCCGGCATTTCGGAGGCGACGACTCCAATCACATACTCTTCAAGCGGAATGTTTTCTACGGATTGATTTGCGGTTCGATAGACGGGAATAGAAACAGGTGATGCTTTCAATGTTTCTGCTCCTTTCGATGCTGGTTTCGTGCTGACTGCTGTCTTTTCTGATTCTACGCTGGCCCCCGCTTCCTTATTATGCTGGAATGGTATAACCAAGAGTGTGGGAACCAAGAGAATCAATGCACATAGTACGGATAGTGTGATTGCGAATTGTTTCATATTCAGCTGCCTCCTGCTCGGGATTCGACTCTAGTCTAGTCTATGGGCAGGGACAAGCTAATATGACTCTCGTTTTGGACAGAAACTTTATTTGTCATTTACGTATTCTTTTTTGCTATTTTGCGCATAATGATGATAATACACAAAAAATAAAAAACCAGTATGCCAGAGTGACATACTGATTTTCAAGTAAGTTTATGCATTTAAGTCAGAAACGACTTCTTTATTCTCTTGCTCAGAAGCAGACTCATCATTTACACGTTCGATGTCTGCACCCAGAGCGGCAAGCTTCTGATGGAAATCAACGTAACCGCGGTCTAAGTGCTTCAATTCAGTAACACGTGTGTGACCTTCAGCCACTAACCCCGCAAGAATCAGCGCTGCACCTGCACGCAAATCAGTCGCTGCAACTTCAGCTCCCTGAAGCTGTACAGGACCGTTAATGATGACAGAACGTCCTTCAATCTTGATATCACCATTCATACGGCGGAATTCTTCCGCATGCATAAAACGGTTTTCAAAAACGGTTTCTGTAATCATGCTTGTGCCGCTTGCACGAAGCAGAAGCGCCATCATTTGTGACTGCATATCAGTCGGGAAGCCCGGGTGAGGCATTGTTTTGATGTCAATCGGTTTAAGTTCTTTCGGGCCGATGACACGCAGACCTTCACCTTCATCCTTAATTGTTACACCCATCTCTTCCATTTTTGCAATTAAAGAGGTGAGGTGTTCAGGAACGGCTCCTTTTACTAATACGTTTCCTTCAGTGATCGCAGCAGCAACCATAAATGTGCCCGCTTCAATGCGGTCAGGAATAATATGGTGTTTTACGCCGTGAAGCTTTTCGACTCCTTCAATTTTGATGGTGCCGGTGCCAGCTCCGCGGATTTTTCCGCCCATGCCGTTGATATAGTTTGCTAAATCAACGATTTCGGGTTCTTTTGCCACGTTTTCCAGCGTTGTTGTTCCTTCAGCTAGAGCGGCTGCCATAATCAGGTTCTCTGTAGCTCCTACACTTGGGAAGTCCAGATAAATTTTTGCGCCTTGCAGTCGGCCTTTTACTTCAGCTTCAATGAAGCCATTACCGACTTTGATTTCTGCGCCCATTGCTTCAAATCCTTTTAAATGCTGATCAATCGGTCTGGAACCAATTGCGCATCCGCCCGGAAGTGCAACTCTTGCATGACCTGTACGCGCAAGAAGCGGCCCCATGACAAGCACAGACGCACGCATTTTACGAACATATTCAAAAGGTGCTTCAGTTTGCAAAGCGTATGAAGCATTTACAGTCACTTCATTATTTTCAAAATGCACATCTGCTCCTAAATGACGCAACACTTCGTTAATTGTATATACATCGGAGAGCGTAGGTACATCACAAATTACGCTTTTTTCTTCACTTGCTAATAAAGATGCAGCGATAACAGGTAAAACGGCATTTTTAGCGCCTTCAACTTTGACTGTGCCGTTTAACTTCTGACCGCCGCGGACGATGATTTTTTCCAAGGTATTCCCCTCCGCGTCCCTAAATTCTCTATATTAATATTCAGTCGTAACGATTGGTGTGCCAACCGTAACGGTATGTTTTCCGCCCATTCCTGCACTTCTAAGTGCAATTTGCAAATTCATTTTATGTTTCGAGGTCATAATGTACTCTTCCCACTCATCTGTAAACGCAGAAATAGAAACGAAATTTGGCTCAACTACATGTTCTACTGATCTTGCTTGAAATTCATTTAATAACTGATTTGCTTTTTTTTGCAAAACAATATTCATATTATCATCTAAGTGACCATTTAGACAAGTAAAAATAACTACTTTTTCTTGGAATATCCCAAGTGTCTCCCGTTCAAACTGTTCATATGTATCATTCCAGCTATCCGGTGTCTCTAGACTCATTTGCTCATATAATAAATACGAAGTTGGATTGTGTTTTTTGAGGGTTGTGACAAGCTGCAGTCTAAAAGAAGTACGATTTTTTTTGTCAGTATATGTGCCAATTGCCTTTATAATTTTATCTTCCCGTGCAATCACCCAATCATATTGACGATACTCTGATTTTAAACGTTGCACTTTTTGATAAAATTCTTTTTCGGTCAGTGACATGTTTTGTTTTGCATGCAATGTCCACTTATCTATTGACACATCTTGGCGTTCCATCCCCTCTGCCATTTGTGCTAACGGCGTTAATTCACTCGCATGAATGGTATGGAAAACAGCAATGACGAAGCTTAACATGACGGAAATGATAATAGCGTGGCTTACTTGTTTTTTCTTCATGTTCATCTCTCCCCCTTATCCCCAGTTTTACCGGAGGCAAGAGGCGCCATACGTAAAAATCTTCGTCAAAACTCGAGCTATTCGCCTCAACCCGCTTCTCCCAACCATTTAATAATGTTCAAAACCTATTAAAATAGATAGGGAAGCTGCTGTGAATAATTGAGGTAATCTAAAAAGAAATTGGCAACGGCCGTTCCAATGGCGATTGTCAGCAAAATCATCAGGAGTCTTGCCTGCACGACTTTGCCTTTTTTGATTAACGGATCTATATTGACGGCTTGCAACGCCCACCAAGTCACTGCTATAAAAATCAGGTGAACGACAATGCCGATTGCAGCCTGCTGTCCCAATACACTCATCTATTACACTCCTTTCTCTGCGTTCATACCCTTTCTTATTATATAAGAAGCACAGATAAAGATGATACATTTTATACAGAACGGAATAATCAGCCAAATCTAGGGCTAATCCCCGCTTAAAGTGCGATTCTTTTACATGGTATACTTTATTGGAAAGGAGCTGGCAAATGTGAATCATTCTTTTTTTCAGCCTGAAAAGCAATATGGTGAGGACCTGCCAATTTTTGATCAGGAATGGGAAGCAATTGCATTCTATTATGATTATAGACAGTCACAGATTGAAGAACTGAATGAATTGTGTCAGTTTTTTAACATTTCTCTTACCTATACGAGAGAAAGCCTTGAAGAGCTTGAAAACCTTTATTTTCAAAGTATACAAGAGCTTTTGCTTGCTGATTGGAATCTTCCTATTGAAGAATTCGAGAAAATGATCAGTGTTTATCTTATAGATTGCGTGATTGCCCGCCATGAAGATGCTGAATGGGTTGTAAAACCTTATCCCTATAAAGACGGCGCTTATACACTTGGCTTTAGAAGACATCACAAATCGTGGCATACAATGAATGCCTGTGATGGTTTATACCTGCGTCCAAAAGAGGATCGCCCGCTGTTATCGCTGTTTGATTCTCTTGTGCGTTCATAAAAAAATCCTTCTCATAAAGAGAAGGATTTTTTCTTATTTCCCTGCTACATCCAATCTGTTCAAAGCCCGCTGTAACGCAAGCTCAGCCCGACGAATGTCAGTATCATCTGATTGAGAATTCAAACGCTCCTGCGCCCGCTGGCGTGCAGCTTCAGCGCGCTCTTTATCGATGCCTTCCGCTGTCTCGGCAGCCTGGGCAAGGATGGTGACCTGATCAGGACGGACTTCGACAAATCCGCCGCTGACGGCAACCATTTCAGTCTGCCCGTCTTTTTTCAGACGGACAGCGCCGATTTTAAGAGGAGCCACGGTTGGAATATGGCCTGGCAAAATACCGAGATCGCCGCTTTCGGCTCTCACACTCACCATTTCGATATCCGCATCGTATACTGGGCCGTCGGGAGTAACGATATTGACTTTAACGGTCTTCATGCTTTTACCCTCCTAGGACCAGATTAAACTTCTACACCCATTTCTTTTGCTTTCTCAACAACTTCTTCGATACGGCCTACAAGACGGAATGCATCTTCTGGAAGATGGTCATATTTACCGGCTAAGATTTCTTTGAAGCCTTGTACCGTCTCTTTTACAGGCACGTAAGAACCTTTTTGTCCAGTGAACTGTTCAGCCACGTGGAAGTTCTGAGAAAGGAAGAACTGGATACGGCGTGCGCGGTGAACGACAAGTTTGTCTTCCTCGCCTAATTCATCCATACCGAGAATCGCAATGATATCTTGAAGCTCTTTGTAACGCTGAAGCGTTGACTGTACTTCACGCGCAACCGCATAGTGCTCTTCTCCGACAATTTCAGGAGCAAGGGCGCGTGATGTAGATGCCAACGGATCAACCGCAGGGTAAATACCCATTTCAGTTAATTTACGCTCAAGGTTTGTTGTCGCATCCAAGTGAGCGAACGTTGTTGCCGGCGCCGGGTCAGTGTAGTCATCGGCAGGCACGTAGATCGCCTGGATAGATGTAACTGATCCAACATTCGTAGACGTGATACGCTCTTGGAGCTGACCCATCTCAGTTGCAAGCGTCGGCTGATAACCAACCGCTGAAGGCATACGGCCAAGAAGGGCTGAAACCTCTGAACCCGCTTGTGTGAAACGGAAAATGTTATCGATAAAGAACAGTACGTCCTGTCCTTGTACATCACGGAAGTGCTCAGCCATTGTAAGGCCTGTCAAAGCAACACGCATACGTGCGCCCGGCGGCTCGTTCATTTGTCCGAATACCATGGCTGTTTTGTTGATTACGCCAGAGTCACTCATTTCGTAGAAAAGGTCGTTTCCTTCACGAGTACGCTCTCCTACGCCGGCGAATACAGAGATACCGCCGTGCTCTTGCGCGATGTTGTTGATTAATTCCTGGATTAATACGGTTTTACCTACACCGGCACCACCGAACAATCCGATTTTACCGCCCTTAATGTAAGGAGCAAGCAAATCAACAACCTTAATACCTGTTTCAAGAATTTCAACTTCTGTTGAAAGCTGATCGAATGAAGGCGCCTGTCTGTGAATCGGATCCTTTTTCGCATCCGCAGGAACCGGCTCATTCAAATCAATATTTTTTCCGAGAACGTTAAAAACACGTCCAAGTGTTACATCACCAACCGGTACTGAGATTGGCGCTCCTGTATCTACAGCTTCCATACCGCGCTGAACACCATCCGTAGATGCCATTGCGATTGTACGGACTGTATCATCACCTAAATGAAGAGCGACCTCAAGCGTTAAATCAATACCTACTTCGTTTTCACTTGCAGCTGGCTGTGAAATTTTAATCGCATTATAAATTTCAGGCAAGTGACCGTCTTCAAAACGCACGTCGACGACCGGTCCTAATACCTGGCTAACGCGTCCTTTCTTCATCGCTATCCCTCCTGACAAAATCTTTCTATTCTAAAGCGGCTGCTCCGCCGACAATTTCCGTAATTTCTTGTGTGATGGCTGCTTGGCGAGCGCGGTTGTAAGAAAGCGAAAGTGAATCGATAAGTTCCTTCGCGTTGTCTGTCGCATTTTTCATCGCCGTCATTCTTGCAGCGTGCTCACTTGCTTTACTGTCAAGAAGCGCACCGAAGATTAAGCTTTCTGCATATTGAGGAAGCAAAACCTCCAGAACCTCCTCTTCAGATGGTTCAAATTCATAAGACGCCGTTCTTTTTCCGCCGCCGCTGCCCAAATCAGATAACGGCAGAAGTTTTTTCTCCGTTACTTCTTGAGTAATGGCGCTGACAAAATGGTTATAAACAAGGTGCAATTCATCAAACGCACCGTCTATAAACATTTGGATCGTTTGACGGGCAAGATCTTTAATTTCTGTAAACGTCACTTCATCCCCAAGTCCTGTTAACTCGGAAATGATCGGAATCTCACGTTTCTTAAAGAAATCACGGCCCACTCTTCCGATGGCAATCACCGCATACTCATCCTTAGACTGATGACGTTCTTGCATGGCCTGATAAGCACTCCGTAAAACCGAACTGTTAAAAGCGCCGGCAAGACCGCGGTCAGACGTAATGACAAGGTATGCCGTTTTTTTCACTTCTCTGCTGAGAAGCATCGGGTGCTTCACGTTGCCGGAAACTCTTCCGACGTTTGACACAACCTCTTGGATTTTATCCATATATGGCACAAATGATTTTGCATTGTTTTCAGCACGATTCAGCTTAGCCGCAGATACCATCTGCATGGCTTTTGTAATCTGACTTGTTTTTTTCGTTGACGTGATCCTTGACTTAATATCGCGTAATGAGGCCAAAGATTTCACCACCTTTTCTCTTCATCTGCGTAAAAAGAGAGAAAAAGAGAACCTTTTTCTCTCATCAGCATTCGAGTTAGTTGCTTGGTGCAAATGTGCGTTTGAAGCCTTCGATTGCAGCATTGAAGTCTTCATCAGCAGGAAGGTTTCCTGTTTTCGCAATTCCGTCAAGCAGGTCTTTATGGTTTTGGTCAAGGTACATGTAGTACTCTTCTTCAAAACGTCTGATATCCGCCACAGGAATATCATCGAGATATCCTTTTGTCAGCGCATAAAGAATGGCTACTTGCTTTTCAACCGGAAGCGGCTTGTTCAGATCCTGCTTCAGCACTTCAACTGTACGCGCACCGCGGTTCAGTTTTGCCTGAGTCGCTTGGTCGAGGTCAGAACCGAATTGAGAGAATGCTTCCAGCTCACGGTATGACGCAAGGTCAAGACGCAAAGTACCTGATACTTTTTTCATCGCTTTGATTTGCGCTGAGCCGCCGACACGGGATACAGACAATCCGGCATTGATCGCTGGACGTACGCCTGAGAAGAACAAATCAGATTGCAGGAAGATCTGTCCGTCGGTGATGGAAATGACGTTCGTCGGAATATAAGCAGAGATATCTCCGGCTTGTGTTTCTACGAACGGCAGAGCTGTAATTGATCCTGCGCCTTTCGCGTCGCTAAGCTTTGCTGCACGCTCAAGCAGACGGGAATGAAGATAGAATACATCCCCAGGGAACGCTTCACGGCCTGGCGGACGGCGAAGAAGCAAGGACAGCTCACGGTAAGCAGCCGCTTGTTTAGAAAGATCATCGTATACAACAAGAACGTGCTTGCCGCTGTACATAAATTCTTCTGCCATTGTAACCCCAGCATACGGTGCCAGGTACAGAAGCGGTGCCGGCTGTGACGCAGACGCCGTTACAACAATTGTATAATCAAGCGCGCCGTGTTTACGCAATGTTTCTACTACGCCGCGGACTGTTGATTCTTTTTGACCGATCGCAACATATACGCAGATCATGTCTTGGTCTTTTTGGTTCAGAATCGCATCGATCGCAACAGATGTTTTACCTGTTTGACGGTCACCGATGATCAGCTCACGCTGGCCGCGGCCGATTGGAATCAGGGCATCGATCGCTTTGATACCGGTTTGAAGCGGTTCATGAACGGATTTACGGTCCATAACGCCTGGTGCAGGGCTCTCAATCGGACGAGTTTTGCTTGTAAGGATCGGGCCAAGTCCGTCTACCGGCTGGCCTAACGGATTTACAATACGGCCGATTAACTCTTCACCAACAGGAACCTCCATGATGCGGCCTGTTCTTTTTACTTCGTCTCCCTCACGGATCTCACTGAAAGGTCCTAAGATGACGATACCTACGTTTGATTCCTCAAGGTTTTGAGCCATACCCAAAACACCGTTTGAAAATTCGACAAGTTCACCGGCCATACAGTTATCAAGGCCGTGCACACGTGCAATACCGTCACCGACTTGGATGACTGTACCTACGTCTTGAACTTCAATATCAGATTGATAATTTTGTATTTGCTGTTTTATCAGCGTGCTAATCTCTTCAGCTTTGATGCTCACTTAGGTTTCACCCCTTCTATCGATTTTCCCCGGCTAATTGACGTTCAATGCGCTGAAGCTTCCCGCTTACGCTGCCGTCATAAATCCGGTTTCCAATGCGGACTTTAATGCCGCCTATTAAATCCGTCTGCACTTCATTTCTGATTCTCAGTGAAGCGACTCCGGCTTTTTTTGCAAACACTTGTGATAATGGTAACATTTCTGCATCCGTCAGCGGTTTCACTGAATATACGATTGCGTCTTCTGTTTGACGGGCCTCATTTGCGAGTTTGATAAACTCATCTGTGAGCTCAGGCACAATCGCGGCACGATGGCGGTCAATCAAAAGAAAAATCGTATTAAGCACGGACTGTGACAAAGAGCCAAATGCATTTTGGATCAGCTCTTTTTTCTTCGCAGCCGGCACCTTCGGATGGTTCAACACATCATTAAGCGCTTTTTCATTTTGAAATACTTGTTTTACAACAGTTAGCTCTTCTTCTACTTGATTCAGCTGAGCGGACTCATTGGCTATATCAAAAAGAGCTGATGCATATCGTTTAGAGACAGCTGATCCACTCATCGGCTTTCTCCTACCTCTTTAAGATAGTCCTGGATCAATTTCTCTTGCGCTTGTTCATCCAGTTCTTTTTCGATCACTTTCGACGCAATCATGACAGAAAGAGACGCTACTTGCTCACGGAGAGCAGAAACCGCCTGTTCTTTTTCCTTCACGATTTCAGTTCTTGCTGCTTCTTTCAGACGTTCAGATTCTGCACGTGCAGCCTGAATAATCTCTTCTTTTTGCTTCTCTCCCAGTTTCTTTGCGTTTTCGATAAGAGTTTGGGATTCCTGTCTTGCTTCTTTTAAAAGAACGCGCTGCTCTTCAATCAGCTGCTGCGCTTCTTTATTTTTTTCTTCAGCAGACGTAATTTCTCCAGCGATGTGGTCTTCACGCTGTTTCATTATGTTTAATAGCGGCCCTAAAGCGTATTTCTTCAGAAGCGCTAATAAGATTAACATAGCTAACAGTTGGAACAGGATATCTCCGCCGTTAAACGACAATCCTAGTTCAAGTGGTAATTGAGACATCTACTACGGCAACTCCCTTCTGCAGGTTTTTCTTTGCTGATCCAGCAGCCGCACTTGTCTCTTTTCAGCCGGCAAGGCGGGATGCTTATCAGACATAAAGCAATGGCGAAGGTTCTCTTGGAATGATCTTCGCCATTTTTAGTTCATATAAGGCTTTTATGCTTAGCCAAAGAACGCTAAGAATGCGATAACGACAGCGATAATAGGAAGGGCTTCAACTAATGCGATACCCATGAACATAAGAGTTCTCAGTTCTTTACCTGCTTCCGGCTGACGGGCAATCCCCTCTACCGTACGTGAAACAATCAAACCGTTACCAATACCTGCACCAAGTGCGCCTAAACCAATTGCAATCGCAGCTGCTATTAAATTCATGAAAAAGTTCCTCCTTTAAAATGTTATCCGTTTGGATATAATGTTTTAATGATCATGACTGATTTTATGAGACATGTACACCATCGTCAGCATTGTAAAGATAAATGCCTGGATAGCACCAATAAATAAACTGAATGCTTGCCATGCCAGCATCGGCAGAATGGCACCGATTGTACCGACAAGACCGAGAGCCACGCTTTGCGAATAATGGCTTGTTGCTAATCCCGCAAGCAGGCCGAGAAGAATCTCACCGGCGAAGATGTTACCATACAGCCGCAAACCTAGAGTCAGCGTATTCGCAAACTCTTCGATGATTTTCATCGGGAGCATGAATGGAACAGGTCTTAAATAGTCTTTGGAATATTCCTTGAGCCCTTTCATCTTCACACCATAGTAGTGGGTTAAAGCAACAACCATCACGGCTAGCGTTAATGTAATGGCAGGATCGGCTGTCGGAGACTTCCACCAGAGCTCATGTCCGATTGTAATAGAGAACGGCAGCCCCAGCATATTCGACACAAATATGTACATCAGCAATGTGACACCAAGTGCCAAGAAGTTAGCCCCTGTTTTTAAATCCATTGTACTGCCAATAATATTGCGGACGAAATCAACAATCCATTCCATAAAGTTCTGGGCTTTTCCGGGACGGATCGAAAGCGTTCTTGTCGTCAATATAGCAATCAATAAAACAATCACACTCGCCACAGTAATCATCAGAATGTTTGTCAGATTAAAAGTAAGACCTAGAAATTCTATAGTTCTGTAACCATGATTCAAAGGGTTTTCACCTCTCTTCCATTGATGAACGTTTAAGCTGGATAAAGGAATCTATCATAATGACAGGGTATATTGTCATTAATCCAATAACTGTACTTGCCATATGAAAGTATTCGGGATTTTTATAGGCAACAGCCACAGCAAGAATCGCATTGCACCACCGCGCTGCGCTCCCGAGAGATCGTATGGACTTTCCTTTCTCAACAGCTCTGTCAAAAGCATTCATTCTTCTGACGAGCAGTAAAAAATTAAACAAACTGAAAACAGTTCCCAGAATAAGGCCTAAAAAAACGGTTTTATACGCTGTTAAACCATAACCCAGTACATACACTGCCAAAATGAACAATAAATATTTGCGTTGTCTGCTAAATGTAAGCTTGGGATCGTCCATCAATTATCTGTCTCCTGATGAAAAAATAATGTATAGCTTGGATACGGCAAAAATCAGCGGTTAACCCTTAGTAGAAGACCTTTTTTGACCGGCAAAACGGGCCTGTTCGAAAAAATCATTCATCCGCAAGCCTTGCAGGGATGCTGTTTCATTCGCTTAAATAAATCCTCATAATACGGGTTTGCTGAGAGGATTTACATTGAGGATGAGGACTATAATGAAAGCTATGAAAACCTTCTCATAATACCCTCGTTTAGCATACAATAGCCCCTAACATGTGTCAATCTGTTTAAAGTTAAAAAACTTTTTATACTTTACGTCTCCACAGAATGTTCACATTTTCACCTATAATTGTATACAGATTCACCGAATAGCAAAAAACTGGATAAAAAAATGAAACCCCCTTTTGGGGATTTCATTTTTTATTTTGTTCCAAACATGCGGTCACCCGCATCTCCGAGACCTGGAACAATATAACCTTTTTCATTTAATTTTTCATCTAACGCCGCAATGTAAATATCAACGTCCGAATGATGCTTCTGCAATTCTTCCACACCCTCCGGCGCTGCTACAAGACACATGAAACGGATATTTTTCGCACCGCGTTTTTTAAGGCTGTGAATGGCTTCAACTGCGGAACCGCCTGTAGCGAGCATCGGGTCAACCACGATGAATTCACGCTCTTCCACATCAGAAGGAAGCTTGACATAGTATTCCACGGGTTTTAAGGTTTCTGGATCACGGTAAAGGCCGACATGTCCCACTTTTGCCGCAGGAATCAGCTTTAAAATGCCGTCAACCATTCCCAATCCTGCTCTGAGGATAGGAACCACTCCGAGTTTTTTCCCTGAGATGACTTTCGATTTCGCAGCCTGAACCGGTGTATTGATATCCACTTCTTCCAGAGGAAGATCGCGGGTAATTTCAAATGCCATGAGTGTAGCCACTTCATCTACTAACTCTCTAAAATCCTTCGTACCTGTATTTTCATTCCGTATATATGTCAGCTTGTGCTGAATTAAAGGATGATCAAATACATAAACCTTTCCCATACTGTGTTTCAGCTCCTTTTTTATTGTCCCATCAACAATTACACACTTCTATTGATTCTACAAAAAAAGACATTGAGTTTCAAGAACATCGTCAAAAAACCCGCCGGGCATAAGCCCCAGCGGGTTTTAGGATCTTAATAATCTAATTCTTTATATAAAGGAAATTTATCAGTCAGAGCAGCTACACGCTGTCTTGCTTCTTCAAGTTTTCCTTCATCTTCGTGGTTTTTCAATGCAAGCGCAATGATAGCACCGACTTCTTCTAATGCGTCTCCGTCAAAACCGCGGCTGGTTACAGCAGCTGTACCAAGACGGATGCCGCTTGTTACGAAAGGTTTTTCAGGATCATATGGAATCGCGTTTTTGTTAGACGTAATACCGATTTCATCAAGTACATGCTCCGCAACCTTACCAGTCAGTCCGAGCGAACGAAGGTCAACAAGGATAAGGTGGTTGTCTGTTCCGCCTGAAACGAGCTGGATGCCCTCTTTCGTTAAGGCTTCAGCCAGACGTTTCGCGTTTGAAATGACGTTTTCTGCATATGTTTTGAAATCGTCCTGCAATACTTCACCGAATGAAACAGCTTTTGCGGCAATAACGTGCATCAGCGGGCCGCCTTGAATTCCAGGGAAGATCGATTTATCAATTTTCTTGCCAAACTCTTCACGGCAAAGGATCATACCGCCTCGAGGACCGCGAAGTGTTTTATGTGTTGTTGTTGTAACGAAATCAGCGTAAGGAACCGGGTTTGGATGAAGGCCTGCCGCAACAAGTCCTGCGATATGTGCCATATCCACCATGAAGTAAGCGCCGACTTCATCAGCAATTTCACGGAATTTCTTAAAGTCGATTGTACGAGGATACGCACTTGCTCCTGCTACGATAAGCTTCGGTTTATGAGCGAGGGCTTTTTCACGCACGTCATCGTAATCAATATATTGAGTTTCTTTATCTACGCCGTACTCAACAAAGTTATATTGAACACCGCTGAAGTTGACTGGGCTTCCGTGTGTTAAATGGCCGCCGTGGGAGAGGTTCATCCCAAGTACAGTATCGCCTTGCTCCAAAATCGTGAAGTACACTGCCATGTTTGCTTGCGCGCCTGAATGAGGCTGAACGTTTACATGCTCCGCTCCAAAGATTTCCTTCGCGCGGTCACGGGCGATATCTTCAACGACATCGACGTGCTCGCATCCGCCGTAGTAGCGTTTGCCCGGATATCCTTCTGCGTACTTATTTGTCAAAACAGATCCTTGTGCTTCCATAACCGCTTCACTTACAAAGTTCTCAGAAGCAATCAATTCGATCTTAGTCTGTTGGCGTTCACGCTCATTTTTAATGGCGTTAAACACTTGTTCGTCTTGCGCAGGTAAATGTTTCATCAGCGAGATCCTCTCCTATCCGTATCCTGTTCTTTGTTTTTACCATCACTATTGTACATGGTTTTTAAGGCCGATGTAAAAGATTATTTTTAAAAAATCTAAATTTTTATTGGTAAAAACGAATATTAATAACTTAAATTTAATTTAAAGTTCGGAATTTATTTCACTGCCTTAAAATAAAAGAAAAGACTGGCTATGCAGTCCTTTCACTCGCACTCATAAACCGCCCGCACTCCGCCGATTAGTTTCGGCCGTGTACGCGCCAATGTCACATGAGCTGAACCGAGGCTGTTTTGAGAGACACGCACAGGGACAGCCACCGGCTTCAGATGCATGCCGATAAACGTATCGCCTATATCAATTCCGGCGTCAGCCTGAATGGTTTCAACAAGAACAGGAGACTTCATCTGCTTAAACGCATAAGACGCCATCGCTCCGCCCGCTTTTGGAACGGGCACGGCAGAAACGGTTGGAAGCCTGAACAGCTTGGCCGTTTCTGCTTCGACGACAAGCGCTCTGTTTAAATGCTCGCAGCATTGAAACGCCAGATGGATTCCCGTTTTTTCCCGAAGCTCAGCAAGTCCGCTGTAGATGCTTTCAGCGATATCTACACTGCCCGATGTGCCGATCCGGCTGCCGGCCACTTCGCTCGTGCTGCATCCAAGGACGAAGAGCTGATCTTGTTTCAATTCCGCTTGGTCCTGAAACTCAGACAGCATCGTCTTCCACGTTTGTTTCAACTCATTCATTAAACAGCACCCCTACAGGTTTTTCTCTTCATAATCTGAGATTTTTCCAATACGCGTTTGGTGTCTTCCCCCGGTAAACTCAGTAGTCAGCCAGATTTTTGCGATTTCCCGAGCCAAACCAGGTCCGATCACCCGTTCACCCATCGCAAGGATGTTTGTGTCATTATGCTCCCTCGTCGCCTTCGCGCTGAAGGTATCGTGCGCCAGCGCGCAGCGAATCCCTTTTACTTTATTAGCGGAAATGCTCATGCCGATGCCTGTCCCGCAAATTAAAATGCCTCTGTCAACTTCGCCGCTAACCACTTTTTCGGCCACCGGAAAAGCATAATCCGGATAATCGACAGAGCCGCTGCCGCAGTCACAGCCCATATCAATATATTCAATTTGCAATTCGTCCATTAACTCTTTGATTTCATTTCGAATGTGAACGCCGCCATGATCCGATGCAATGGCTACTTTCATCTGCTTTTCCTCCCAGCGTGTGTGATGCGGCCCGCCCGCTTTATTGACCGCGCAGCCTGTCCGCTCTTTGATTCACACCATATGATGTGCTTTTCACTATATTCTACTCCTTCACGCAGGATTTGCAAATGACCTGTTTACAGATTTTCTGACAACTTATCTGCGGTCTTTTTTCAGCTGTTTTGCCAGCTGCCGAAGAAGCTCTTCAAGCTCATCTCGCGTTTGTTTATAGATGTCAATTGAGCCGCCGAACGGATCGATGACATCACCATGGCTGCCTGTGACATATTCTTTTAACGTAAACACTTTATCACGATAACGTCCAAATTGGCTGGCAATGATCTGCTTGTGCTGATGGGTCATAGCCAGAACCAAATCAGCCGACTCCATATGTTCTTCAGTTAATGGAGAAGACACATGATTAAGGGCAATGTGTTTTTCAAACAGCGCTTCGACTGCATGAGGCGTCGCTTTCCCATTAGGTGAAGCAAACACGCCTGCCGAGCGGACATTGACATTCAGCCCTTCCATTTCTGCAATTGATTTAAAAAGCGCCTCAGCCATTGGGCTGCGGCACGTATTTCCAGTACAGACAAAAATAATATCCATGTCAGTCACCCCTTATTTTTCTCTATTATATATGAAGAAAAAAGAAACGGCGACTTCGTTTCTTTTATTGGTATATTAAATTGGCAAAAGCAGCTTTAGTCCAAACACGATTAATATGATGCCCCCGAGCGCTTCGCTGTATGTGCCAAGCCAAGACTGCACTTGTTTTCCGACCAGCAGGCCCAGCCATGTCAACATCATGCTGAACAGCCCGAACAGGGTAATTGTGAGGAGCGGATGCGAGCCGTATATCCCCAAGCTCAAGCCGACGGAAAAGCTGTCAAGGCTGACGCCGATGGCAAACAGCAATAAGCCCGGCCCTGCCGGTGACATGAATCGTTCTTCTGACTGTTTAAAAGAGGCCATAAGCATTTGAACCCCAAGAACAAAAAGCAGCGCCCCACCGATATAAACCGCTAACACGCCGAGGAGCCCTGACAGCATGTTACCGGCCGCCATCCCTGCGAGAGGCATGATGACGTGAAAGAGGCCGATGATGAAACCAATATAGAATATCTGCTTCTTTCTAAGTTTGACCATGCCCATTCCAAGGCCGACAGAAAAAGCATCCATCCCTAAAGCAAACGCCATGATGCTTAATGTAATCAGTTCGCCTATAAACAAATCCGACATACATAAATAACCCCCTTGGACACGCCCCGCTTTTTTAGCCTATGCGTGTCCAAAAAGGGTTAGAACATCTGACTGCTTTCAGCGAATCACTCTTCCTCCGGCGGCTTTCATCAGCCTGTTCATAATAGCAAGACCGACACCTGTGTCCGGAAAGGATTCCGCAATAATGAAATCCACCTTATTCTCATCAAAGCTGCGCAAAGCATCATACAGCCCTGCCGCAACAGTCTCAAGCTGAGCCCGTCTTCCGCAGCTCTTTACATAATCAGCGGAATAAACGCCCGCGTTTTCTTCTGTCGTCAGGACACCGACCCGTCTTCCGCCCTGTTGATATTCTTGAATGAGGTGCTGAATGCGCTCTGGGCTGCCTTCGCAAATGGCAAGAGGCGCTGTCGGCGCATAATGTGTATATTTCATCCCTGGAGAAATCGGCTTCTCGTTTTGGTCGCTGAGCCCTTTATCCACATGGATCGGCCCGATCACCGCTTCAATTTGTTCCTTCGTAATGCCGCCAGGACGCAAGAGAACAGGGATGTCGTCCGCACATGAAAGCACGGTTGATTCGACCCCGATTCCGGTAGGGCCTCCATCCATAATACCGGCTATGCGGCCATCCAAGTCGTGAGCCACATGGTCTGCTTTTGTGGGACTTGGTTTGCCTGATAGATTGGCGCTCGGTGCTGCAATCGGCAGTCCCGATTCGCGAATCAATGCAAGGGCAAGCGGATGATCCGGCATTCTAATGGCAACCGTTTCAAGACCTGCCGTTACACGAGGTGAAAGCGCATCAGGTTTGCAAGGCAGAATGAGCGTAAGTGCTCCCGGCCAAAACCGTTTCATCAATGTTTTCGCCTTTTCCGGCGCCGGGCCCGTTAAATCCTCAAGCTGGCTGATATCCGCAATGTGGACAATCAGGGGATTATCGCTCGGCCGCCCTTTCGCCTCATATATTTTTTTGACGGCATCCGTATTTTTTGCGTTTGCGCCTAGGCCATATACTGTTTCTGTCGGAAAGGCAACGACCTCATTTTCTCGGAGCAAAGCGGCTGCTTGTGCAATTTGTGGATCATTTGTGGATAACTCGTCAGTTACATCCACAAACCATCTTTTCGTTTTCATTTCTGACCAAACTCCTTATTCACAACAATAAAACGATTGTTTTACGCGTGTAATCCTTTTGAAAGTATAAAAGATGTCCTGTAATAAAACAAGCGTTATCCACAAATTGTGGACAACGCTAATAAAGAAGTGGATAAGTATGTGTATAAACTGCACTTATCCAGACGCTTTTTTCATCAAAACGGCTCCTTCTGTTTGCCGCGATTCACAGAAGTGATCAGAAGAAAACAGCTCCTCCGGTACACTCTCAGCTCTTTCAAAACCCATGGCCGTCAGAAAGTCCGCAGAGGAATGCTGATTTGCTACTAGGTACACGGTTTTGATCTGATGCTTTTCGCACAGCACCTCCATGCTTTGAAAAAGCGTGACAATGTGGCCTTGGTGAAGCTTGTCCGATATGACAAGTGATCGCAGCAGCCCCTGGTCACAGCTTATTTTTTCAATACCGAGGCATCCGGCAATGTTTTTCTCACTGTCCTCCAGCATAAGAAATTGAGTGAAGCCCTCTTTCACGCCTTCATAGCTGGTTTTTGCCTGTTTTAAAAATGCCTCGAGCACATCTCCGTCTTTTTCCCTTGCCTCCCGCAGTTGATAAAACATCCGTTCACCCCGTTTTTGCGTTCTTTCTTCCAATCTATGAAGCAAATCTATTTTTAGACCAGATGATTAGGAAAAAAGATCGGAAATCCATTCGACTAAAAAGAATTTCACTTCTGTGCCGTCTTCTTTTTCTTCGTTCTCTTCTTTTTTGGCTTTTTCCGCTTTAGCAGTTACGTCCTCAAGCACTTTTTCAGTCTGCTTTTTTGAGGCTTCTTTATCTTCTTGTTCTTTGACGGCTTCCCCGTTAGAAAAATCGAGAAAGCAGAGGGGCGGGAACAGCACACACCACCAGTTGGCTCCGTCTCCGTTTCCAAGCGTAATCAAAATCGCTTCATACTCACCGGCAGGATATACCATGTTGCCGTAAAGCTTTGTCGGAAACGAGATTTTGTCAAAATCAACGGATATCGACTGATTCGCTCCTTCTTTCTCCATTGTTTCCTTTGCAATTGCTTTGATTTCAGGCAGCTTTGAACGAATCACGCGACGCGCTTCTTCAATAGAAGTAATATCCTTTACCCAAGTTGTGATTTCTTTATTCACCGCGTCTCTTATATGACGTTTTAATTGCTGATCTTGGTCACTATCGCTGTTTGCCAATATTCTCAGACGAATCGCCTGATCCGGTATGACCACCGGCTGATTTTCCGATTTCTGTGCCGTCTCTTCTTTTGCCAGCCCTACGAGCGCTCCAGATAGTAAAAGAAAGATATATATACAAATGATTACTGTTTTTTTCATCGGTCCCCACCGTTCCTCTCCGTGCTTTGTTTCTAGCCCTATTATGGACAAGTAGAGCCAGGGGTAAACGTGCAGGGTGAAAAAAATCTAGCAAGCTGTTAATCTTATTTATGGTACGATAGTGTTTTAGGAGGTTTAAGATGAAATACAATTATACAGTGCTGTTATCAGCATTCACGATGTCCGTTCTTTATTCAGTAATTTATATTCATTCATTTATCATTGCCGCTCTCATCACAATGGCATTTTATTTTCTGTTTCCTTATTTGATCTTCGCACTGCCGCTTCAAATCATGATGAATAAAAAGCCGAAACGGTTCAGCCCTTTGTATCTGCTGTATTACCTTGTCGCTGCTTTTATTGCCAACGCGATCATTTTCGGCGTGCTTCAGCCTTCGGGACAATCTTTGTTTCAAAATACAGCCTTCTATCTTTTCGCTGTATTAACAGCTCTTATCTATTGGATATGGGACTCTGTTTTACTGCAAAAAAAGGAAGCCTAAGAGGCTTCCTTTTTTATTAAAACAAAATCGTCAGCAAATAACATAGAATGGAAGGTATCGCCGCAACAAAGAAAGCGGCCGCCATTTTCATGCGAGATGTACGGCCTTCTTTGGTTTCTGAATGGTAGTTTGCCCGCTGATCGCTTCCGCTTACAGCCAAACCCGATGTAATGATCGCGAGCCCCACTAAAACGAGAGACGCAACGCCAAAAATCGCTTCATATGAAAGAGCCTGCGGAAAAATGGTGCCAATCATGCTCTCAATCGCAATGAGCAGGATTCCTGCTGTCAGGGCCTTTTTCATGTTTACATCCCCTTTGCTGGTGTTAAACAGCTTGATCCATTCACTCGCCAGCAAGCTGCTTATTTATTTTTATGAATCAGAGCGCATATGGTTCTGTCTTTTCCATTAATATCTTTCAGCACTTCCACTTCCGCTCCCTTAAACGCCTTGAGGATCAGGTCTTTGACCGCCGCTCCCTGTTTCCACCCGATTTCAAAAACAACAAATACTTTATCCTTCATGACAAGCGGAATGTCTTCCATAAACCGCTTATAAAATTTCAGCCCGTCTCCGCCATCGGTGAGCGCGTGCAGCGGCTCATGAAAACGGACAATTTCCGATAGATCAGCCATTTCTTCCTCTGATATATATGGCGGGTTTGAGACAATGATATCCGCTTTTTTTCCCGCCTTAATAAAAGGCTCAAGCAGATCGCCCTGATAAAAGCGCACATTTGCTCCGAGTTTTTCTGCATTGGCAGAGGCGACTTGCAGCGCCTCTTTCGAAATATCGACCGCCGACACAGAAAAGTTTTGGTTTTCAAGCGCAAGCGTGACGGCTATTGCGCCGCTCCCTGTACCAACGTCAACAACTTCGAGCTTGCCGTCTTCAGAAAAGACACTCCGATATTTTTCAAGCAAATGAAAGACAACTTCTTCAGTTTCCGGCCGCGGGATCAGCACATCATCATTCACCATAAATTCCCGTCCATAAAAAAACTCTTTTCCTATAATGTATTGAACCGGCACGCCCTCTTTATGCATCTCAACGTGACGCTTAAAGCGATACAGCTCGTCTTCACCAATCGGTTCCTGTAAGCTTGCGAGCAGTTTGCTTCTCTCCATTCCGGTATCATAAAGCAATAGGAGCTCGGCAGCATTTTCTTCTCTTCCCGCTTCGGTTAAATAAGAAGAAGCCCATTTCAGGGCTTCGAATATCGTCTTCATCTTAACCTTCCGACTGCTGAAGCTTGCTTGCCTGATCTTCAACAATCAGCGCTTCAACCACTTCGTCAAGTTTTCCTTCAAGAATCTGATCAAGCTTTTGAATCGTCAAACCGATTCTGTGATCCGTCACACGGTTTTGCGGGAAGTTGTATGTGCGGATACGTTCAGAGCGGTCACCAGATCCGACTGCTGATTTCCGTGTTTGATCATATTCAGCCTGGGCTTCCTGCTGAAATTTATCATAGATTCTGGCACGGAGAACCTTCATTGCTTTTTCTTTGTTCTTAATTTGAGATTTTTCATCCTGGCATGATACAACTACACCTGTCGGCAAGTGAGTCAGACGAACCGCAGACATTGTTGTATTAACGCTTTGTCCGCCCGGTCCGCTTGAAGCAAACGTATCGACACGGATATCCTTCTCATGGATGTCAACCTCTACCTCTTCTGCCTCAGGAAGACATGCTACTGTTGCAGTGGATGTATGGATGCGTCCGCCTGATTCTGTTTCCGGAACACGCTGTACGCGGTGGGCGCCGTTTTCATATTTGAGTTTAGAATACGCGCCGCTTCCCGTAATCATAAAGATGATCTCTTTGTAGCCGCCTGTTCCGGTTACATTCGCTTCCATGACCTCTGTTTTCCAGCCCTGAAGCTCGGCATAACGGGAATACATTCTGTACAGATTGCCCGCGAATAAAGCGGCTTCCTCGCCTCCCGCGGCTCCGCGGATCTCCATAATAACGTTTTTATCATCATTAGGATCTTTCGGGATCAAGAGCACTTTCAGCCGTTCTGACAGTGTTTCCGTTTCCTTCTGAAGTTCAGAAATCTCTTCCTTCACCATGTCGCGCATCTCAGCGTCCAGCTTCTCTTCAAGCATCGCTTTTGCATCAGCCAGCTGTTCTGACGCATCTCTGTATTGTCTATATACGTCAACTGTTTCTTGTATATCAGATTGCTCTTTTGAATATTCTCTCAGCTTTTTCGGATCGTTGACTACTTCTGGATCGCTCAAAAGCTCATTTAATTTCTCGTATCGTTCTTCAATTGATTTTAAACGGTCTAACACGGTCTTCACCTCTGTTTTCCTGTGCGTAACATTCTCATTATAGTATAGTGATTAACCCCAGTCAAAAGCATTTCAATCCCAGCTGGAAAAGCCCCCTCTGCTATACTGGAATTCGAGGAGGGATGATGTTGCTGAAATCCATACATCATATTGCAATCATATGTTCAGATTACGAAAAGTCGAAAGCTTTCTACGTACATAAGCTTGGTTTTCAGGTGATTCAAGAAACGTACCGCGAAGAGCGCGGCTCCTATAAGCTTGATTTGTCGCTTAACGGCTCGTATGTCATTGAGCTGTTCTCGTTTCCCAATCCGCCCGAACGACAAACCCGGCCTGAAGCCGCAGGCCTGCGCCACCTCGCCTTTACAGTCAGCAGCTTGGATAAGGCGGTTCAGGAGCTTCATGAAAAAGGAATCGAAACAGAGCCAATCAGAACAGACCCGCTGACCGGCAAACGTTTCACCTTCTTTTTTGATCCTGACCAGCTTCCATTAGAACTGTATGAACAATAACAGTTTTTGAAGAAAAAAAGGAGATACCCACTTTCTTTGCCGAATCTTTTCTTGTTTTGTCTAACGGGAAGGGAACCTCATTCTATGGTCGAATACCTAGCTTAAAAGGAGGTATGGGATCATGAATACAAATATGGTAGCAAGTGAACTCGGCGTCTCCGCAAAAACGGTGCAGCGGTGGGTGAAGCAGCTGAATCTTCCGGCCGAACGCAATGAGCTCGGACACTATTCGTTCACGGCAGAAGACGTGAAGGTTCTAAAATCCGTTCAAAAACAAATCTCTGAAGGTACGGCGATTCAGGATATTCATCTGCCGAAAAGCGCTAAAAAGCGCACAGGCTTCCTTGTCCAAAAAACAAATAGCGACACAGAACGAAGAATCGAGCAGCTTGAACAAAAGCTGGACACCCTTTTACAGCAAAGGCAGGACGAAAGTGAATTGATGGCAAGGATGTCGGAACTGGAACGCCAGCTGAAACAAAAAGCCGATGAAGGTGTATCTTACCAGCTGCTTCAGCACCGCAGAGAAATCGACGATATTCTTGCAGATCAGCAATCACTGACCTCACAAATGAAAGAATTCACCGCTCAGCCGATCCCCGAGACCGCTGCTGCTTCTGAAAAAAACAAAACAAGAAAAAAACCGCTGCTGTCACTGTTCAAATTTCAAACCTAAAGCAAAAAGCTCCCCGTAAAGGGAGCTTTTTTTGTTACGCAGTAAGCGCGATAATGATTGGAAGTGAAATCAATGACAGAATCGCACTGACCACAAACGCAGTTGCAGTTTCTTCTTCTTGTTTCTCGAAACGAGTCGCAATCATGGCTGCAACGGCAGAACCAGGGAATGCAACAAGAAGGATTGCTTTTGTTGTTTGGTCAGCCGGAAGTCCGATAGCAAGAGCAATCAAGAACATTAATGCAGGCTGAACCGCAACTTTTAGTAACGCAATACCGATAGCCGGCATACTGAGTTTAATTTTACGAATACCAACGGTAACACCGACAGCAAAGAGAGCAACACCAGATGTTGTGCTTCCAAGCTGATCAAGCATTTTAACACCCAGCTCAGGAAGAGTGAAATTGAAAACCAGCACTAAGATCATACTGATTAACGGAGCAGCTGCAAGCGGCTCACAAAGACCATGCAGGATTGATTTTCCTGTCATCTTCCAGAAGCTGTCGCCACTCTCTTCGTTTTTCTTAGAAGACTCACCAACAGTAGCGATAATGATCGCGAGCGGATCAAGAATCGCGTTAACCACGATACCTGTGACCGCGATCGGAATCGCAACTTCATTCGCTCCGAATAAGCTTCCCAATACCGGGATACCCATAAATGCGAATGTCGGCTGTGCAGAGTTCAAAGAAAATACAGATGAGTTCGTTAAATCATACTTGAAAATAAATCTGCAAACCAAAAGAATGATGATATAGAAACCAACAATCCCAATAATTAAAGAAATCATTAAAGGTACTTGTGATAAAAATTCACTTCTGGAAGTTGTCAAAATACCAGCGATAAAGTGAGCTGGAAGTGCGTATTTCGTTACTAACGTACTTACCCCTTTTGCCGACTTGGCATCATAACTTCCAAAATGTCCTGCAAACCAACCCAGCACGATAACAAAGAAGATCGGCGCCAGGAGGATTAAGATATCTAAGATGCTCAAAATATTCTCCTCCAAATCCTATGTCCGTATACTTTAGCTTTACAAAAAGCTTTCCCTCGGACAGAAAAATTTACTCGCTAATTATTTCGCGATGACTTTTTTGTATTCAGGTGTCCACATTGCATCAAGTACCGCTTGTTTCACATCTTCAGGCTGACGATTTGCCACGCCATCTTTAATTGCTGCTTCAGCAACGGCAATCGCAACTTGGATAGAAACCTCTTGAAGCTTATCAATGCTTGGAAGCAATCCTGCTCCAGGTGTTTCAAGATCAACCATTTCAGCAATCGCATCAGCAGTTGCAGCAAACATAGCAGGTGTAATGATACGCGCTTCAGCTACAATTGAACCAAGTCCAAGACCAGGGAACGCGAATGCGTTGTTAGATTGTCCGATTTCATAAGAAACACCGTTGTATTCTACATTGTCAAATGGGCTTCCTGTTGCAATAAGCACTTTTCCGTCAGTCCATTTGAACAGATCTTCAGGAACAGCTTCAGCAAGGTGAGTCGGGTTAGACATCGGCATGATAACCGGACGGTCTACGTGAGATGCCATTTCTTTTACAATTTCCTCTGTGAATGCACCTGAAACCCCTGAAGTACCAATCAAGATTGTTGGTTTCGCTTGACGAACCACTTCATCGAATGGAATTTGACCTTTTTCATCGCGCTTCCAGTCTTTCACTTCATCCGCATTGCGAAGGTAAGGTTTTTGGAAATCAAGGATGCCTTCGATGTCTTCAGTCAGCAAGCCTCTGTAATCAAGTGTGTAGAAACGTTTGTTAGCTTCTTCTTCAGATAATCCGGCTAGCACCATTGTGTCACGGATTTGATCAGCAATACCGATACCAGCAGAACCAGCACCGAAGATAACAACACGCTGATCTTTAATAGAAGCGCCGGTTTTCTTCATAGCAGCAAGCACACCTGCAAGTGTAATCGCGCCAGTACCTTGAATATCATCATTAAATGTCAGGATTTCATGATTGTATTTTTTCATGATGTTGCGTGCATTTTTGTTGCCAAGGTCTTCCCAGTGAAGAAGCGCTTTAGGGAAGAATTTCAATGCAGCTTTTACATAAGCGTCAATGAAAGCTTCGTAGCGTTCACCTTGAACACGTTCATGCTTGTTACCAATATATAAAGGATCGTTTAGAAGTTTTTCGTTGTTCGTACCGACATCAAGCACAACCGGGATAACACGGCTAGGGTCAATACCAGCTGCAGCAGTGTAAACAGCCAATTTACCGATTGCGATATTAATACCGCCTACACCCCAGTCACCGATACCGAGAATGCTTTCGGAGTCAGTAGCAACGATAAGATCAATATCGCCTGCTGTCGCATGAAGGTTTTCAAACGCTTTTTCAATACCGTCAATGTTATCGATTGACAAGTAGATTCCTTGAGGTCTTCTATATTCATGGCTGTATTCCTGAATCGCTTCACCAACTGTTGGCGTGTACACAACAGGAAGCATTTCGCGAAGATGGTTTTTCAGCAATTTATAGAAAAGAACTTCGTTACGGTTTGCAAGATCACTTAAGTAAACATTTTGACGAAGGCGGTCAGGCTGCGCTTGGAATTGCTCGTACGCGCGTTGTGCTTGTTGATCAAGAGAAAGTACAGTTGGCGGCAGAAGCCCTTCTAAGCCGAGTTCTTGTCTTTCTTCTAGTGAAAAAGCAACGCCTTTATTTAAAGTAGGAATAGATAAAACTTCTTTTCCTCTAAGAGTTGTTTCTAAGTGGCCTTCTTTCGTTTTTTTTATGTTATTCAAGCAAATCTCCTTCTTTCTTGAAATAGTTAACCAAGTTAAGTAATAACCCATCTAAAATATGACCGATCATGATCTTTATGCGACTTTGTGACAATTATTCGAACAATGTCTCAAAACTATTTACATTACGTAAGCTATTGTATGCCTGTCAAAATCAAAATTCAAGGGAAGAAAATTACTTAATTTTTTAATATACTTATTTAAATTTTTTAATTGAATATTATCAGAATATAAAAAAAACACCGGTGTTTTTAGCCGGTGCATTCTATCTTTATACCCATGTTTTGGACTATTTTTTAGATTTACCTGGGACTTCGTGATGATGTCTGCATCTTGCTTCATATGATTCAGATGCACCAACCAAAATGACCGGATCATCGTAAGAAGCAGGTTTGCCGTCAATGAGGCGCTGGGTTCTGCTCGCCGGTGATCCACAAACAGAACAGACGGCTTGCAGCTTTGTCACACTTTCCGCAATCGCCATGATATTCGGGACGACACCGAACGGCTCTCCCCTAAAATCCATATCAAGGCCTGCTGCTATCACACGGTAGCCTTTATCGGCAAGAGATGATAAAACCTCAACAATTTCCTGATCAAAAAACTGCACTTCATCAACCGCAATCACATCTGTACTTTCACTGATGTGATCCCAAATGTCCGCAGCAGACGAAATGGCATAGCTCGTCATCGATGTTCCATTATGGGAGACAACAGCAGCTTCGCTGTATCGGTTATCAATTACAGGCTTAAATACCCTGACTTCCTGCTTGGCATAAGTTGCTCTCTTCACTCTTCTGATCAGCTCTTCAGATTTCCCCGAGAACATGCTGCCGCAAATCAGCTCAAGCCACCCGCTTTGTTTCATTATGTACATAGGCTTCGCTCCCCTCTCTCTGCCAGCTGTGTTTTAGACAATATAAAAAACAGGCAAGACTGCTGCTTGCCTGTTGAGAAATCTATTATTACTTAAGACCGTATTTTTTGTTAAAGCGATCAACACGACCATCAGCAGAAGCGAATTTTTGACGGCCAGTGTAGAATGGGTGGCATTCAGAGCAAATCTCAACGCGTACCTCTTCTTTTACTGAGCCTGTTTCAAATTCATTTCCGCAAGCGCATTTAACTGTTGCTTTTTTGAAATTAGGATGAATTCCTGCTTTCATTGTATCCATCTCCTTCCGCCCTGAATCCCGTGTGGAAACAGAGTTATTATTTCGGAGCATTTGTCCGAAACGCATATGAGAAAATTATATCAGTGATTTACTTCTTTTGCAAATACAATTTACCTTCTTGCAGATGATAGATTTGCCTGTTTCCATTCTTGATTGAGAATATCGAAAAATTCCTGGTTTGTTTTGGTTTTTTTCATTTTTCTCATGAACTTTTCTGCGAAATCAGGTGAATCAGACATCGTTTTGCGGATAGACCATAAACGATCAAGATGCTCTTTAGGCACAAGCAGCTCTTCTTTGCGCGTTCCTGAACGGCGGATATCGATGGCAGGGAAGATGCGGCGCTCGGCAAGAGAGCGGTCAAGATGGAGCTCCATGTTGCCTGTTCCCTTGAATTCTTCATAAATGACATCATCCATACGTGATCCTGTATCGACCAGAGCCGTAGCAAGAATGGTTAAGCTGCCGCCCTCTTCGATATTTCTCGCAGCTCCGAAGAAGCGTTTCGGACGGTGGAACGCCGCTGGGTCAATCCCCCCGGAAAGCGTTCTTCCGCTCGGCGGAATCACTAAGTTGTAGGCACGGGCAAGCCGTGTGATGCTGTCCATCAGGATAATGACGTCTTTTTTGTGTTCCACGAGACGCATCGCACGTTCAAGCACAAGCTCGGCCACTTTGATATGGTTTTCCGGCACTTCATCAAACGTTGAGCTGACGACATCCCCAGCTACAGAGCGCTCGATATCGGTTACTTCCTCAGGTCTCTCGTCAATTAAAAGCACGATCAGCTCTGCTTCAGGCTGGTTCGCTGTAATGCTGTTGGCAATTTCCTTCAGCAGCATCGTTTTTCCGGCTTTCGGCGGCGCAACAATCAATCCGCGCTGTCCAAATCCAACCGGCGCCATCATGTCCATAATTCTTGTAGACAAGAAGTTCGGCTTTGTTTCAAGCACCATTTGACGATCCGGATAAAGTGGCGTAAGAGCGGGGAAATGCACACGCTCTTTTGCAGATTCGGGATCATCCCCATTTACTGCTTCAACGTGCAAAAGTCCATAGTAGCGCTCATTTTCTTTTGGCGGGCGAACCTTGCCTGATACTTTGTCTCCGTTCCGCAAATCGAAACGGCGGATTTGTGAAGCTGAGATGTAAATGTCTTCTGAGCTTGGAGAGTAGTTGATCGGTCTCAGGAAGCCGAAACCTTCAGACTGGATGATCTCAAGAACGCCTTCCATAAACAGCAGATCTTCTTGTTCTGCATTCGCTTTCAGAATGGCGAAAATGAGTTCTTTTTTTGTCAGTTTGCTGTAATAGGAGATTTTATAATGTCTTGCAAGTTCATAAAGCTCTTTCAATTTCATATTTTCCAAAGAGGAAATAGATACGTCTTTCATAAAAACACCACGCTTTTCATAGTCAATATCTTACTCTGAACATGTCATCTGCTGCTTTTGCACAACATCCGCCAAAGCACATTCTTTTTTTAACATAAAGGAACTTCTATCGGTAACACTTCCACCCATGATCGGCGCTTTTGTTAAAAGGATTGTCTTAATGAGTTTTGAAGGAAGCGAGGACAAAAACATGAGAAGATCAATACTTATATCGTCTGTATGCGGTAGAAATTGAAACTTTCCTAGTGCTTAAAAGAAGGTATTACGCAGTAAAATTCGCAGCACTCTTTATTTTTACCTTATTTCAAAAAATTATTCAACTGAAATAAGGTTTTGACACGGAATTGATAGAGTTGACGCTTTTCTGCAAAAGTTAAAGCGGGCTCACACCCGCTTTTTCTGTTTGTTATGGACGGATTACAAGATTTGGTTTCTTTTTCAAGCTGTGTCTGCCGTCAACGAAACGAACAGTACCCGATTTTGCGCGGATAACTAAGCTTTCAGTTGTACCGACAGAGCCTTTGAATTGAACTCCTTTTAACAGCTCGCCGTCAGTAACCCCTGTAGCTGCAAAAATCGCGTCATCACCCTTCACAAGGTCTTCCATGCGAAGGACTTTGCTTAAATCAAGGCCCATTTTGTGACAGCGAGTGATTTCTTCTTCGCTTTGCGGAAGAAGTTTACCAATGATTTCTCCGCCGAGTGCTTTTAACGCAACAGCGGAAAGCACACCCTCAGGAGCGCCGCCTGATCCGAACAGGATATCAACGCCCGTGTGGTCGAAAGCCGTGTTGATGGCGCCTGCGACATCGCCGTCATTGATCAATTTGATTCTGGCGCCGGCCTCACGAAGCTCGGAAATGATTTTTTCGTGTCTTTCACGGTTTAAAATTGTGGCAACGACGTCCTCAACATCCTTGTTTTTCGCTTTTGCCACCGCTTTAAGGTTGTCAATGACAGGTGCTTCGATGTCAATGCAGCCCACCGCTTCCGGACCGACTGCGATTTTTTGCATATACATGTCAGGAGCATTCAGAAGCGTGCCATGGTCTGCCACCGCGATAACCGTCAGCGCGTTCCAGCCGCCGCTTGCTAAGATGTTTGTGCCTTCAAGAGGGTCAACTGCGACATCAACGCGAGGGCCGTACCCGTTTCCGAGTTTTTCCCCGATATACAGCATCGGCGCTTCGTCCATTTCCCCTTCACCGATTACAACGGTCCCTTTCATCGGCACTGTATCAAAAACGTCTCTCATTGCACTTGTTGCCGCTTCATCAGCCTCATCTTTTTTTCCCCGGCCCATCCATCTTGCTGATGCCAATGCCGCAGCCTCGGTTACACGTACCAATTCCATTGATAAACTTCTTTCCATTTCAACACGATCTCCTCTCACAAGAAACCATTATGAATTTTGAAGCTGTTCTATTTCTTCGTCAGTCATTCTTTCACGCCAAATTGTCGCTCCAAGCCCCTCAAGCTTCTTCTCAAGGCTGCTGTATCCGCGGTCAATATGCTCCAGTCCCGTAATTTCCGTGACGCCATCAGCCATTAGTCCGGCTACCACCAAGCAGGCTCCGGCACGCAGATCACTCGCCTTCACTTTTGCGCCTTGAAGCTCGACAGGACCTGTGATGATGGCAGATCTGCCTTCTACTTTCATATTGGCACCCATTCGTCTCAGCTCATCAATGTGCTTGAATCTTGCCGAGTAGATGGTGTCTGTGACGACACTCGTCCCTTTCGCCCTTGTCAGGAGCGCCGTCATCGGCTGCTGTAAATCAGTCGGAAACCCCGGGTATACGAGGGTTTTGACGTCAACCGGCTTTAAGTTCTTCTGCCCGCCGACAATGAGGAGCTGGTCGTCACTTGTTTCGATATGATAGCCCATTTCTCTCAGCTTTGCCGTTAACGACTCAAGATGAGTGGGAATGACATTATCGATAATGACTTCCTTGCCCATTGCAGCCCCTGCAATCATAAATGTCCCGGCTTCAATTCTGTCCGGAATGATCGTATGCTTGCAGCCGTGCAGCTCCTTCACGCCGTCGATTCGAATCACATTGGTGCCCGCACCTTTGATTTTGGCGCCCATGCTAGTAAGCAATGTCGCGACGTCAATGATCTCAGGCTCCTTGGCAGCGTTTTCGATGATCGTTTTCCCTTCTGCCAAAACAGCGGCAAGCATAATGTTAATCGTTGCCCCAACGCTTACGACATCTAAATAAATCCTTGCGCCTCTCAGCCTTTCAGCTCGCAAATAAATGGCGCCTTGTTCATTGGTTACTTCAGCTCCGAGTGCTTCAAAGCCTTTGATATGCTGATCAATCGGACGGGGCCCTAAGTGACAGCCGCCAGGCAATCCAATGACCGCCTGCTTGAAGCGGCCGAGCATCGCCCCCATTAAATAATATGACGCGCGAAGCTTTTTTACTTTCCCGTTAGGAAGCGGCATGCTGATCATCGACGTAGGGTCAACAACCATTTCCCCATTCTCAAAATGCACGTTGCCGCCGATTTCCTTTAACAGGTCACGCAGCGTTTCAATATCTGAAATCTCTGGAAGCCCTTCAATTGTCACCTCGGAATTTGCCAAAATGGTTGCAGGTATTAACGCAACAGCGCTGTTTTTAGCGCCGCTGATATGTACTGTACCGTTTAACGAGTCACCGCCGGCAATATTCAACTTTTCCATGATAGTCTCCTTCCATAAGAAGATAGCTGCGGAGCTAAATAAAATGTCATTTTATTCTGTCTCTGCAAATAAAGCTCATGTCCAAAATCTAGCCAATTCGAAGAGAAAGAATACAACACATTGTAAAATATCAGGAAGAAAATAGCGAAGCTTTGGGGGGTACAGGTTTCAAAAGATCACAGAGACCCGCCGGCTCGAGAGACATCGTCGTCATCCGGCAAAAGCAGTACGCATACCCTTCATTCCGATATCAGCTTCTGCAGCCCAATGATTCCTTCTCTGTAAAGCGGCGTCAGCATCTGAAGATCCGCTGTATCAGGTCGGTGAAATACAAAGGCCGCGGCAAACAGGCATAAAGCTGTTTGCCGCCCCTTTCATTATTTGTTCCAGTCTGCCAGGAATTGTTCGATTCCTTTGTCTGTTAATGGGTGCTTCGTGAGCGCATGAATGACTTTCAGCGGCATTGTGCCGATATGAGCCCCTCTAAGAGCAGCTTCTGTCACGTGCTGCGGATGGCGGATTGACGCTGCAATGATTTGCGTGTCAAGGCCGTGAATGTCAAAAATCTGTTTAACTTCTGAAATCAAGTCAAGCCCGTTGTGGCCGATGTCATCTAAACGTCCCAGGAATGGAGATACATATGTTGCCCCCGCTCTGGCAGCAAGAAGCGCCTGGTTGGCATTGAAGATCAATGTAACGTTTGTTTTGATGCCTAAGTCAGTAAGTGCTCTTACCGCTTTTAAACCGTCAGACGTCATTGGAATTTTCACCGTAATGTTCGGAGCGATCTTCGCCAGTTCTTTTCCTTCCTCGATCATTTCCTCAGCTTTCAAAGAAATAACCTCTGCGCTTACAGACCCTTTCACGACGTCTGTGATCTCGCGAAGACGGTCGTGGAATGATACGTTAGCTTCCTTTGCTACTAAACTAGGATTCGTCGTTACACCGGCGAGAATTCCTAATTCATTCGCTTCTCTAATTTCATCGATATTGGCTGTATCAACAAAGAATAACATTTTCAAAAAGCCTCCCTGATTAAGAAATTTTCTGAACTGTGAATATGATTGCGCTTTCTAAAGATAGACGGAAAACCGCCTGTCAAGCTGTCAGGCGGCTATAAAAAGTTCCAATTGAATTAAGCTTGGTTTGAAGAACCAAATTCACGCATTTTACCGATAACTGTTTCTTTGATCGCTTCACGAGCTGGTCCAAGGTATTTACGTGGATCGTACTCGTCAGGCTTAGCTGCCAATGTTTCGCGAACAGCTTTTGCAGAAGAAATTTGGTTTTCAGTATTCACGTTGATTTTAGCTGTACCAAGTGAAATTGATTTTTTGATGTCAGCAGTCGGAATTCCAGTACCGCCGTGAAGAACTAGCGGAAGACCAGTTGATTTTCCGATCTCTTCCATTTCTTTGAAGCCAAGGTTTGGCTCACCTTTGTAAGGGCCGTGAACAGAACCTAATGCAGGTGCAAGGCAGTCGATGCCAGTGCGCTCAACAAGCTCTTGGCACTCTTTAGGATCAGCGTAGATTACGCCTTCAGCGATAACGTCATCTTCTTGTCCGCCTACTGTTCCAAGCTCAGCTTCTACAGATACTCCGTGGAAATGAGCAAGCTCAACAACTTTAGCAGTTGTTGCTACGTTTTCTTCAAATGGATGGTGAGAAGCGTCGATCATTACAGATGTGAAACCTGCATGAATCGCTTTCGCACAAGATTCAAAGCTTGAACCATGGTCTAAGTGAATCGCAACAGGAACTGTCACTTTGTACTCTTCCATAAGTGCTTTTACCATAGCAACGACTGTTTTGAAGCCGCCCATGTAGCGTCCCGCACCTTCGGAAACACCAAGGATCACTGGAGATTTTTCTTCTTCAGCTGCTTGTAAAATCGCTTGAGTAAACTCAAGGTTGTTTAAGTTAAATTGTCCTACAGCGTACCCTTTTTCTTTAGCTGTATTCAACATTTCCGTCATAGAAACTAAAGGCATGTCGAATGTCCTCCTTATGTAGCCTGATTGTCTTCTAGCGAAAAAAGCTTTCCACCCTAGCATGACCCATATATTGCTGTCATATGTAAATACTCAGATCGCTTTTTCTCCATAACTAGGATACCAACTTTTCGACAAATCGGCAACATAATGACATGATTCATTTGTTTCTTCTTTTTGTCAGTTAGACTTCAGGGGCAGATATTTTTTGACGGCGTCTCTGATTTCGTCGATGTCAAACGGCTTGGCAAAGTGCGTCAGAGCGCCCAATTCCTTCGATTCCTGGATCATGTCGAGCTCTCCGTATGCCGTCATGATAATGACCCGGATGTTTTCGTCAATGACCTTCATCCGTTTTAAGATTTCGATTCCGTCCATGCCGGGAATTTTCATGTCCAAAAGCACAAGGTCGGGCCGTTCTTTTGTCACAATGTCAAGCGCCTGCAGGCCGTTCGCAGCCTGAAACGTCTGGTAGCCTTCTTTATTGAACACTTCATTTAGCAAAATACGAATGCCGTATTGATCATCAACGATTAAAATTTTTTCATTCATCATTTTACACCCCAATATTATGATTTTCGTCAAAAGTAAGCAGTATTGTATGTATTCTGTTTGATTTTCCTATTTCCTTTAATTATAATAGTCTACTTTACGACATTTTCTGAGCATTTTCTCTTTTGTTGTATACTGATATTGTACGTTATAAAGGAGGATTCACTTATGTTGAAAATATTCACGACGCAGTTAACAGGTATTTTTTCCCGCATTCAGGATAAGGAATCTGACGCGATTGAAGATGGGGCGCGGCTGCTTGCTCAAGCGGTGATCAGCGGGCATTCCATTTATTTATACGGAGCAAATGAGCTGCAGGGCGTCTTTTTTGAGGCCACTGAAAGCAAAGAACCCTTCCCATCTGTCAAAGCCTTTCCAGAAAGCGCTGAGGAAGTGACAGAAAGCGACAGGGTGCTGATGTTTTGTTCAGGGACGGGCACAGCCGAAGAACAGGCGCTCGCAAAAGAGCTTTATGAAAAAGGTGCGGGAGTCGTATGCGTATCGCCCGCAGCCAAAGACAGTGCGGGAATAGAACAGTATTGTGATGTGCATATTGATTCTAAATTAAAAATGCCGCTTGTTCCCGATGAAGACGGCACCCGTTACGGATTTCCCTCTTTAATGACAGCACTGTATGTCTATCACGCTTTATCGTTTACACTAAAAGAAATTCTGCAAGAGTATGCATAATATCTTATTGTACATGCTGGAACTTGCCGGAAACAAATAAAAAAGACTTGCCCGCTTTTGACAAACGGCAAGTCTTTTTTATTACTTCTGATTTGCAGCTTCGACAGACGCTCCGATAAAGCCTTTGAATAGAGGCTGAGGTCTTGTCGGTCTTGACTTGAACTCTGGGTGGAACTGAGAAGCTACGAACCAAGGGTGGTCTTTCAGCTCGATGATTTCAACAAGGCGTCCATCAGGGCTTGTGCCTGAGAATACGAAGCCTTGCTCTTCCATTTGCTGTCTGAATTCATTGTTAAACTCATAGCGGTGGCGGTGGCGCTCGTACACCACTTCATCCTGATACACTTCAAAGGCTTTCGTGCCTTCTTCAAGCTTACAAGGGTAAAGGCCGAGACGAAGCGTTCCCCCGAGATCCTCCACATCCTTTTGTTCAGGAAGAAGATCAATGATCGGGTATTGAGTTGACGGATCAATTTCCGCTGAGTGAGCGCCTTTTAAGCCCAATACGTTTCGTGCGTATTCAATAGATGCCACCTGCATGCCCAAGCAAATGCCCAAGAACGGAATGTTGTTTTCGCGCGCGTATTTTGTCGCGACGATTTTACCTTCAACACCGCGGTCTCCGAATCCGCCCGGCACAATGATGCCGTCTGTTCCGCTTGTGAGTTCTGCGATATTGTTTTCTGTCACTTCTTCCGCGTTGATCCATTTCACTTTTACATCTGCGTCAAACGCATAGCCCGCATGGCGGAGAGACTCGACAACAGAAATGTATGCGTCAGGAAGCTCAACGTATTTGCCGACAAGGCCGATTGTAATCGTTTGAGACAGGTTGCTGACTTTGTTAACAAGCTCTTTCCATTCGGACATTTCCGCTTCTTTGCATGCCAATTTCATGTGCTCGCAAACAAGCTTATCAAGCCCTTGTTTTTGAAGCTCCAGCGGAATGGAGTAAAGGTTGTCCGCATCTTCACATTCAATAACCGCTTTTGTATCGATGTCGCAGAAAAGCGCGATTTTATCTTTCATATCTTGAGAAATCGGCATTTCTGTACGAACGACGATGATGTTTGGCTGAATGCCCAAGCTGCGTAATTCTTTTACGCTGTGCTGTGTCGGTTTTGTTTTTAATTCACCAGCAGCTTTAATGTAAGGTACGAGCGTACAGTGGATGTACATTACGTTTTCACGGCCGATATCGCTCTTCATTTGGCGGATCGCTTCAAGGAATGGCAGTGATTCGATGTCTCCGACAGTACCGCCGATTTCTGTAATGACAACATCTGCGTTTGTTTCTTTCCCTGCGCGGTAAACACGGTCTTTCAATTCGTTTGTGATGTGCGGAATGACCTGTACGGTTCCGCCAAGGTAATCTCCGCGGCGTTCTTTTTTAAGAACTGTTGAATAGATTTTACCTGTTGTCACGTTGCTGAATTTATTCAGGTTAATGTCGATAAAACGCTCATAGTGACCAAGGTCCAAGTCTGTTTCAGCGCCGTCATCCGTTACGAATACTTCACCGTGCTGGTACGGGCTCATTGTTCCCGGGTCAACGTTGATGTATGGATCGAATTTCTGAATCGTCACGTTCAGTCCGCGGTTTTTCAGCAAACGCCCTAATGAAGCTGCTACAATACCCTTTCCAAGTGAGGATACAACTCCCCCGGTTACAAAAATATATTTCGTCATTTCGTTTGCTCCTCTCTTCGCTCTTAGCTACATTTTTAAAATGTACTATTTTATAAAAAATCATTTAGCCTTTTAAATGATTTATAAGAAAAATGAGGGGTGAAAATAAGAAAGCTCCCTTTCAATTTCTTGAAAGGGAGCATAACGTACTATGTTCTCTCTTCGTTTTTGAAGAGCCCAAAATACATACTACATAGTTCGACTATGAAAGTCAAGATCGTTTTGAAGATGAAATCTGATACTATTTAATTTCCTCTTCTTCATCATCATAGTCTTCATCATCTTCATCAATAATATCTTCTTCGATCTCAAGATCATCGTCGTCTTCATCAAGATCTTCATCGTCAAAATCGTCGGCTTCAAGATCGAGTTCTTCCTCAACTTCATCCAAATCAAGGTCGTCTTCGTCGATCTCTTCAAACTCGTCAAGATCAAGATCTTCTTCGACTGCTTTCTTCGCTTTTTTCTTTTTCGCCTTGACTGTCGGCTGAGTTTCTTCATCAAGCTGATCATACGGATACCAGCTGCGAAGCCCCCACGTCTGGTCAGAAAGCGCCAGGAAGCGGCCGTCAATGTTTAAATCTGTATAAAATTGAGCGATGCGGTCTCCAAGCTCTTCTTTTTTCACGCCGAGCAAAGATGCGATTTCATTTAAAAGCTCCTGAAAAGGAACTGGTTTTTTATGTTCTTCAAATAATTCGTGAGCGATTTCAACTAAAGCCATTTCCTTTAGCTCTTCCTGTGAATATTGTTTGATACCCAAGGTCGGACACTCCCTTTCTATTACTTATATGTATCTGTTTTATCAATAATGAAAGCGATTTTGTATCGTTCTTATACAAACCATACCTCTCATTATAAACAAAATAAAACAGAATATGCTACCCTTAACAGCGTTAATTTAAATAATTTTACAAGAGTGATCCGACTGAGAGATGTTTTCCGTTAATCCGCGAGCATTCTGGAGATGACCAGTCTTTGAATTTCTTGAGTGCCTTCATAGATTTGCGTGATTTTTGCATCACGCATATAGCGTTCTACCGGATAATCTTTTGTATAACCGTAGCCGCCGAAAATCTGCACGGCTTCGGTCGTTACCTTCATCGCCGTATCCCCAGCCATCAGTTTGGACATGGCGGAAGCTTTTCCATATGGAAGGCCCGATGATTCTAACCATGCAGCCTGATAGGTCAGTAGCCTTGAAGCTTCTATCATTGTCGCCATATCCGCGAGTTTAAAAGCGATGCCCTGCTGCTCGGCGATCGATTTTCCGAATTGCTTTCGCTCTTTTGCATATTGAAGCGCCGCATCAAGCGCTCCTTGGGCGATGCCTACAGCTTGTGCAGCTATGCCGTTTCTGCCTCCGTCAAGCGTCTTCATCGCGATTTTGAAGCCTTCTCCTTCTTCTCCGAGACGCTTTGATGCGGGCACTACACAATCTTCGAACATGATTTCCGTTGTCGGTGAAGAACGAATGCCCAGCTTCTTTTCTTTCTTGCCTGTAAAAAATCCTTCAAAATCCTTTTCTACTATAAAAGCGGTAATGCCTTTTTTCTTTTTCTCGGGATCGGTGACGGCAAAAACAATGTAAATATCAGCAACGCCGCCGTTTGTGATAAACACTTTGGAACCATTTAACACATAGTCATCGCCGATTCGTTCAGCAGTTGTTTTCATGCTGCCGGCGTCAGAGCCAGACCCTGCTTCGGTCAAAGCGAATGCGCCGATTTTCTCTCCGAGGGCCAGCTGTGTTAAGTACTCTGTCTTCTGTTCCTCTGTCCCAAAGGCAAACAGCGGCCAGCTGCAAAGAGAGATATGGGCGGAAAGCGTCACACCGGTGGAGGCGCACACTTTTGACAGCTCCTCCACCGCGATGACATAGGCTAAATAGTCACTTCCGATTCCGCCGTAATCTTCAGGCCACGGAATTCCCGTCAGCCCCAGATTTGCCATTTCCCGAAACAACTCGCGATCGAAGCGTTCTTGTTCGTCTCGTTCTGCCGCTGTCGGGGCCACCTCATGCTTCGCAAAATCGCGCACCAATTTTCGTATCATCTCATGTTCTTCTGATAATGAAAAATTCATTGCTTCTCCCCCATTTTCAGATCAGCGCCTAAAACGGATTGAGCCAGAAGCTCGACGACGTCGTACGTTTTGACTTGGTCTTCGGCTTCCTTCGCCTTTGTGCCGTCCCCAAGCATTGTGAGACAATACGGACAGCCAGAACTGATCACCGATGGATTGACTGCGAGCGCTTGCTCTGTCCTGGCGACGTTAATCCTGTTGCCTGTTTCTTCCTCCATCCACATTAATCCCCCGCCGGCTCCGCAGCACATGCCGGTTTCCCGGTTTCTCTCCATTTCAACAAGCTGCACGCCCGGAATGGCTTTCAAAATCTCTCTCGGCGGATCATAAACTTCATTGTACCGGCCCAAATAGCACGAATCATGGAAGGTAATCGTCTCATGAAGCGGGTGCTGCGGTCTTAATTTTCCGTTTTTCACAAGCTCGGCCAGCACTTCTGTATGATGATAAACCTCGCCTTCAAATCCGAAATCCGGATATTCGTTTTTAAATAAATTGTATGCATGGGGATCGATCGTAACGATTTTTTTGACATCATTTTTTTCAAATTCAGAAATATTCTTCTCAGCCAGCTCTTGGAACAAAAATTCATTTCCGAGGCGGCGCGGCGTGTCTCCTGAATTTTTTTCTTTATTGCCGAGGATCGCGAAGGACACGCCCGCGTGATTGAGCAGCTTGGCAAAGGAAATTGCGATTTTCTGGCTTCTGTTGTCGTAAGACCCCATGGAGCCTACCCAGAAAAGGTACTCAAATTCTTTTCCTTCTTTTTTCATTTCTTTTACAGTCGGAATCTCAGCATCCGGCGCCTCGTCACGCCAATTTTCACGTTCCTTGCGGTTGAGTCCCCACGGATTCCCCTGCCGCTCAATACTTGTCATTGCGCGCTGGGCGTCACTGTCCATTTTTCCTTCTGTCAGTACGAGGTAGCGGCGGAGATCGATGATTTTATCCACGTGCTCATTCATGACCGGGCATTGATCCTCACAGTTCCGGCAAGTGGTGCATGCCCAAATTTCTTCCTCTGTGATGACGTCGCCGATCAAGCTTGGATTGTAATCAAGCGCCGCTGCGGCTTCCTGCGATCCGCTGCCCGCTGACGCCGCAGCCAGCTGATTGCCTCTCGTATGCCGAAACGCTGCTGCGGGCACCCATGGGGAGCGCGAGGTGACGGCAGCGCCTTTTTCCGTGAGATGGTCTCTGAGACGCAAAATCAAGTCCATCGGAGAAAGCATTTTTCCGGTGCCTGTTGCAGGACACATATTGGTACAGCGGCCGCACTCGACACACGCATATAGATCAAGCAGCTGAGACTGTCTGAAATCCTCAATTTTTCCCGCTCCGTAGCTTTCTTTCGTTTCGTCGGTAAAATCAATTTTTTCAAGTTTTCCGGCAGATTCCATTCGATTGAAAAAGACGTTTGCCGGGCCGGCGATTAAATGGGCATGCTTCGACTGAGGCACGTACACTAAAAAGCTAAGCAAGAACAGAAGATGGATCCACCAAGCGATATAGAAAATCACCGCCGCGCCTGTTTTCCCGACACCGCTAAGCATAAACGCAATACCTGAGGCAATTGGCTCGCTCCAAGAAAGCCCATGCTCATGCCAAATCAGATTCATCCCGTTCCCAAGCAGAACGGTCAGCATTAATCCTCCGATAAAAATGAGAACGAGTCCGGCTTTGAAACCGCGTTTCAGCCTCACGAGCTTTTCGATATAACGTCTGTAGAATGCCCACCCAACAGCAATTAAAATGAGAAACGTAACAATTTCCTGAAAAAAGGTGAAGGCGGGATAGACAGGGCCAAGCGGCAGATTTCGGCCGGGAGCCAGTCCTTTGATGATAAAGTCAATTGCTCCGAACTGAACCAATATAAATCCGTAGAAAAACATGACGTGAATGATTCCGCTTTTCTTGTCCTTGAGCAGTTTTTTCTGTCCGAATACATTCGCCCATATGGCGTGAAGCCGTTCCTTGAACCGTTGATCAAATTGTTCTTTCTGGCCGAGCTTGATGTAGGCCAGTCTTGTTTTGACCAAGTACACAAACAAATAGACAGCGTAAGCGGTTACAATCAGAAATAATAATGCATTTGCGATGAGAAAGCCGCTCATTCCAATTCCCCCTTTTTACTGATAAAGACCGCGATCCCCTACCCCCGAATCTGTATAAGATTATCTTTATGATAAATAATGAATGAGTGTTCAGTCAATAATTAAATTCCTGCTGTTCGGGCACACTACCTTTACTACGGAAAGGAGTGCCGGTATGAAGGTATTTATCGTGATTATGATCATTGTCGTTATTTTCTTTGCCTTGATTCTGCTTGATATCTTCATGGGCCGTGCCGGATACAGAAAAAAGGCGTACGAGCCTGTTTTTTCAAAAAAGAAGAGTGACATCGAATTGATCCACTGCGGCGCTGATCTCGTTGAGCGGATGATGAATGATATTCGCCAGGCCGCCTCTTCTGTTCACATGATGTTTTTTATTATGAAAAATGATGAGGTCAGCCACAATATGTATACCTTGCTGAAAACAAAAGCCCAAGCTGGCGTCTCCGTTTATTTGCTTCTGGATTGGGCTGGCTGCCGGGCAATTAAAAAAACGGCGCTGCAGACGATGAAAAATGCCGGCGTCCATGTCCATGTGATGAATCGTCCCCGTTTTCCTTTTTTCTTTTTTCACATGCAAAAACGGAATCACCGGAAGATTACGGTGATAGACGGAAAAATCGGTTATATCGGCGGGTTTAACATCGCCGAAGAATATCTTGGAAAGAAGGCGAAGTTCGGCAATTGGGAGGATTATCATCTGCGCATGATGGGAGAAGGCGTACATGATCTTCAAACGCTTTTTGCTTCTGATCTAAAACGAAATACCGGAATCCAACTGGGTTCGGATGTTTGGCCAAAGCTTCAGCAAGGGACTATTTCTCACAAGATATATGCGACCGACGGTTATTCCCTTGAAAACAAATACTTGGCCAATATTGCCCAAGCGAAGAATCGCCTTACGGTTTGCACGCCTTATTACATTCCATCAAAACCGCTTCAAGAGGCCCTTATTAACGCAAGAAAAAACGGCGTATCCGTGAGAATCATTGTACCGATGAAATCAGACCATCCGCTGGTACGAGAAGCTGCTTTTACGTATTATTCGGAGCTCTTGGATGCCGGCTGTCTTATTTATCGTTATTATCAAGGGTTTTATCATGTAAAAGCCCTCATCATAGACGACGATCTCAGCATTATCGGAACAGCCAACTTCGATAAACGAAGCCTGTTTTTAAATGAAGAGGTGAATGTCGAAATTGATGACGAAGCGTTTACAAGTGAAGTCTATGCCACGATTGAGGAGGATATGAAAAAGTCGGAGCGGCTGACGATGGAGGATTTCAGCAAGCGCACATTCAGGCAGCGCCCGGCGGAATGGCTCGGCAGGGCATTATCTTATTTCTTATAAAGGAGAGTTCCTATGATTTTCAGATTCGGGTTCGTTTCAAATGCGATGAGCCTTTGGGATGCGTCTCCCGCTAAAACATTGACATTCGCGCGTTATTCAAAGCTTTCAAAGACTGAAAGAAAAGAAGCGCTTCTGACTGTGACAAAAGCCAATTTGCGCAATACGATGAGAACCCTTCACTATATCATCGGACACGGCATCCCTTTGTACCGTTTTTCCAGTTCGATTGTGCCGCTGGCTACGCATCCCGACGTGATGTGGGATTTTGTAACACCGTTTCAAAAAGAGTTTCGGGAGATTGGAGAGCTTGTTAAAACCCATCAACTGCGAACAAGCTTTCATCCAAATCAATTCACTCTGTTTACGAGCCCGAAGGAATCCCTCACAAAAAATGCGGTAACCGATATGGCGTATCACTACCGCATGCTTGAAGCCATGGGCATTGCTGATCGCTCCGTTATCAACATTCATATTGGCGGCGCTTACGGAAATAAAGACACCGCCACTGCGCAATTTCATCAAAATATAAAACAGCTGCCGCAGGAGATCAAAAAGCGGATGACACTTGAAAATGATGATAAAACATATACAACGGAAGAAACGCTTCAGGTCTGTGAGCAGGAGGATGTTCCGTTTGTCTTTGACTTTCATCATTTTTACGCCAATCCAGACGATCACGCCGACCTGAATGTAGCACTGCCCCGCATGATCAAAACGTGGGAGCGGATCGGCCTTCAGCCAAAGGTTCACTTGTCTTCCCCAAAATCGGAGCAAGCGATACGCAGCCATGCCGATTATGTTGACGCCAACTTTTTGCTGCCGCTGTTGGAACGCTTTAGGCAATGGGGAACGAATATTGATTTCATGATTGAAGCAAAGCAGAAAGACAAGGCGCTTCTCCGCTTGATGGATGAATTAAGCTCCATCCGCGGTGTCAAACGCATCGGGGGCGGTGCGCTGCAATGGAAATCATAAATGTGCAAAAATAGGTTTACGACTTGTCAGCTTTGGGAACTTAGGCTATATAAGACAACAATCGATGGAGGAGAAAGATCATGAAAAATATCAAGTCTCTGAAAGTAGCCGCACAGGCCTTTACTTTAAGAAATTTGATTCATCTTTATAAAATGTGCCATTCCGGAAGCCACGAGGTTTATATTTATTCAAAGAAAACGATGTGCAAAATCAAAAGCTTAATTGAGCTTGAAACGTTCCGCATGGCTCATAATGAAAAGGAATATCTGATCGTAGTTGAAGGAACAAAAGCATCACAGCTCATTGAAAAATTCCAAAATCTCATCGAGCCTGCTGAGAGAGAAGCGCTCTAACTTACATACAAAAAAGGATAGACATCTGTCTATCCTTTTTCTTATGCTCTTACATAATGGAGCTGAACCGCTTGTCCAAATTGTTTTGTCCCTTTTAACCGCAGTTTTGTTTCATTTGTTAGTTCGTGAAACAGCGGGATGCCGCTTCCTAAAACGACGGGAATAACAGTGATGATGAATTCGTCGATGGCATCTTCTTTCATAAAGTCATTCACAAGCTCTGCCCCGCCAGCTATCCAGATGTTTGAGCCTTTTTCCTGTTTCAAACGGGCAGTGAAGGCTCTGGCTCCCTCATTGATAAACGTCACATGTTCATCTTGATAACTGTCGGGCGATCCTGTAAAAACATAGCAGGTTTTATCCTGATATGGGAAAACCGGTGTTAGCACTTTAACGTGCTCATATGTGCCCCGCCCTAGAATGACTGTATCAACAGTCTGATAAAAATCACTGTAGCCGTTGTCACCTTCACCTTCAAATTCATCCAGCCAATCGATGCTTCCATCTTCTTTTGCGATCATCCCATCCAATGAAACAGCAATGTACAGCACAGTTTTTCTTTCCATGTTCTCCTCCTATCGCTGCACAATTTGCCCGAATTGCGCTTGATGCAGCCTGCTGTATAGGCCTCCGGCTTCGATCAGGTCTTGATGACGGCCTTGTTCTTCAATACCGTTGTTTGTGACAACTACAATTCTGTCCGCGTCTTTGATAGTCGCCAGCCTGTGGGCGATGACAAGCGTCGTGCGCCCCTCAGACAACTCTTGAAGCGCCTTTTGGATCGCCGCTTCCGTCTCTGTATCAAGGGCTGAGGTGGCTTCGTCGAGAATCAAGATCGACGGATTTTTCAAGAACATCCTTGCAATTGACAGACGCTGTTTTTGCCCGCCGGAAAGCTTCACGCCGCGTTCGCCAATCATAGTATCCAACCCATCGGGCATGTTATGGACGAGCTCTTCCAGATGCGCCTGCTTCACAGCTTGCCAAATGTCTTCTTCTGATGCGCCTAGTCGGCCGTAGGCGATATTTTCTCTAAGCGTGCCCGAGAATAAGAAAACGTCCTGCTGCACGACGCCAATCTGCCCGCGCAACGAAGAAAGCGTCATGTCTTTTATACTGATCCCGTCAATCGTAATGTAGCCCTCCGATGCTTCATAAAAACGCGGAAGCAGACTGCAAAGCGTTGATTTCCCCGCACCTGACGGACCGACGAACGCCACCGTTTCCCCCGCTTGAATGGATAGGTTGATGTCATTGAGGACATTGTGATGGCCATCATAGCCAAACGAAACATGTTTATAGCGGATATTGCCCTTCAGGCCGGAAACATCTCTCGCATCAGGTGAATCCTGAATGTCCGGCTCTGTCTCCATGAGCTCCATATAGCTTTTGAAACCCGCGATCCCCCTCGGATACATTTCGATAATGGCATTAATTTTGTCAATAGGCCTGAACAGCACATTTGTCAGGAGCACAAACGCCACGAATTCCCCGTACGATAAGGAGCCGCGAATGACAAACCACGTCCCGCACAAAAGAACAAACAGCGTGACAAACCGTGTCAGCATATAGCTGATTGACCCGTTTTTCGCCATGATTTTGTAGGAAGAAAGCTTTGTTGCACGGAAACGCTGGTTGTTGACGGCGAAGCGTTCTTTTTCAAACGCTTCATTTCCGAACGCCTGCACAAGCCGGATGCCGCCGATGTTATTTTCTACACGCGCGCTGAAGTCTCCGATATCCTTGTTCAGCGTGGTAAATGCTTTGGTCATTTTTTTGTTGAAATAAAGCGCTAGCCAAATGACGATCGGCATAATGATAAACGTTAATAAAGCAAGCTGCCAGTTAATAAACAGCATCACTCCGAACGCCCCGAGAATGGTCATGACCGCAATGAATAAGTCTTCCGGTCCGTGATGGGCGACTTCACCGATATACATTAAATCGTTCGTGAGCTTCGACATCAGCGTTCCCGTCTTGTTGTTGTCGTAAAATTTGAACGAGAGCTTTTGCAAATGGTCAAAAAGTGACTTTCTCATATCAGTCTCAATATTGATACCAAGCATGTGTCCCCAGTAGGTCACGATATACTGAAGAGCCGAGCTGAGCGCGTACACCGCAAATAACCCGATTGAGGTCGCGATGATCAGCCCCCAGTCCCTGCCCGGCAGCAAGGTATCAATAAAATAATTGACGATCAAAGGAAAACTCAGCTCCATTAAACCTCCCGCGATTGCTGAGAAAAAGTCGAGAAAGAACAACGTTTTATATGGTTTATAATATGAAAAAAATTGCCGCAGCACCCTATCTTCCCCCAATGTATAAATAACTGATAATATTTCTCAATTATACTATACACGGGCTGTTTTGAAAGATCAGATTTCTTTTTTCTTACAGAACACCTGAAAACAGGCGGGCAAATGACTCTTTTGTCCGGTCAGCCACGCCTCTTTTATAAAAGCCGACAGGGCTGAGCTTTTCACTTTCCTGCATATCCTCTTCAAAATGGATCTCAAGGGTTCGGATCGCTTCGGCATCCGTGAAGAACACATTCACTTCAAAGTTGAGCTGAAAGCTGCGCATGTCCATATTCGCGGTGCCGACGGAGGCGAGATCACCATCAATGATCATGACTTTTTGATGCATGAAGCCTTTTTGGTAGGAGTACACTTCAATGCCCTCAAGAAGCAGCTCCGGGAAATAGGACCTCGACGCGTATTGGGTCAAAAAGCTGTCGTTCTTCTCCGGCACCATAACCCTTACCTCTACCCCCTTTGTCGCCGCTGCTTTTAGCGCCGTGCGAATGGATTCATTGGGGACAAAATAGGGCGTGGCGATCCATATTGATTTCTGCGCTGAAGAAATCATTTCATAATAAAGGTCGCTCATGCTTTCCTTCATGTCAGGGCCTGTCGCGACAATTTGATAAATGCCTCCTCCTTCCACAGGAACCGGGGTATTGTACTCCTCTTGATCAATTAGCACTTCATTGGAGACGTATTCCCAATCCAGCATAAAGATAGCGTGGAGCGTTTGCACAATTTCCCCCTCAAGCCGCAGGTGTGTATCTCTCCAAAATCCGATGTACGGATCTCTGCTGATATATTCCTTCCCAACATTTAATCCGCCCACAAAACCGGTTTTCCCATCGATGATCACGATTTTCCGGTGATTTCTGAAATTCAGCTTCTGGTTGAAAAACCCGTATTTCAGCGGAGAAAACGGGACGATGTCCACCCCCGCTTGTTTCATTCTCATAATATCTCTTCTTGCCAGCTTCATGCTTCCTGCCGCATCGTATAAAAACCTCACCTCGACACCCTGGCGCGCTTTCTCCATCATAATATCCATCATGCCGCGTCCGAGCATGTCTGATTTAAACATGTAGTATTCAATATGTATGTAAGATTCCGCTTTTCTCATTGCTTTGAAAATGTCCGGGAAGGTTTCTTCGCCGTTTTTCAGCACTTTGATGTTGCTTTTCGTATTGATATTCATATGGGCAGCCCTGATGGAATAGGTAAAGAACCTCTCTTGATTGTCCTTCAGCCCTGTCACTTCGGGCGTTTCCTCCTTGTCAAACAGCTTCCTGAGCTTTTCCCTGTTGTACATTCGTTTTGTCTTAAACAGCTTTCCCTTTACATAAAGCTGTCCCGAAAACAGATAAAACACGTAGCCGGCGATTGGAAAAAAGACAAGAATATGGATCCATAGCAGCGTGTGCTGCGAGGTGCGGTTTTCAAGAATTAATGAATAGATGCTGAACAAAATAATGCTTATATAGCAAAGCAATCCTCCGTAAAACTCAAGTCTGGAAACCGGAAAAAACCAAATGACATATGCCCCGATGAGCATCATATATAAAAAGAAAAATTCCAGTCTCCTTTTCAGCATCCTGATTCTCTCCAATCTGATTCAATTACCTCTGTATTACCTCTTTTTTCTAATCGATAAACCTTGTAAGTAAAAAACCTCTCTGCCAAAAGAGGAGAGGTTTAGTGAAAACTAACTGTCAAGGAATTCATCCGCATCGTTTCTGCAGAAATAAAGCAAGACTATTGGCAACGCCGAGTGAAGCCTGATGCTACAACATGGGTGGCAGGCCGAACCCGCTGAGCACTCCGGCAAGCGCCGAAAAAGAGGCGGCGCTGTGACTGCAAATACGGTGGATAGAGTGAATTTGATACCCATTCTGATGAGAGAAAATATATAAAACGGGAAATTGATCAGAAAGATATAAGGAGTTAGTCAGGCTGAGTCATAATCTGCTGTTCCGCCGGTTTAAAATGAATAAAATCCTTGATGTTATTTCCAAATACAAACACAACAGGATTCCCGGCCGCCCAGCCATTACCTTGGCAGAAAAAACCCCCTCTTGCAAGGGGGATTTTCACGAGCGTTTCCGATATACAACGTAGCTGCGGGTCAGATACTTGAGCGGCAGACTGAACACATGAACCAATCTCGTAAACGGCCACAGGATAAAAACGACGTATCCTATCACAATATGAAACTTAAACCATAGCGGGACACTCTCCATCAAAGAGGCATCAGGCCTGAACAAAACGATTTCCCTGAACCAGGGCCCGACTGTGGTCCGGTAATCGAAGCCTTTCGAATCAATGTTGAGAAACGTGGCCGCAACGCCTGACAGCATCATGAACAGCAGCAGGAGGAGCGTAAGGATATCGGATGGCGAGCTCGTTTTGCGGATTCTTTTGTCAAACAGCCTTCTGTACGTCAGGATGACAAGTCCGGTACATGCCGCAATGCCCGCCGGCAAGCCAGCGCCAATCGCCATTTTGTGATACATATGCTCTGAAATGCCAAGGGAAGCATACACGCCTTCCGGGATCAGAATCCCCATGACATGCCCGCCGACAACGCACAGCAGTCCCCAGTGAAAAAGTGTGCTGCCCGCCGCAAGTTTTTTCTTTTCTAACAGCTCGCTTGATTTCGCCGTCCAGCCAAATTGGTCATGCTGGTAGCGGTAAATATGGCCGCCGATAAAGATCGTCAATACAATGTATGGCATAATACCCCAGAGGATCTGCCCGCTCATGCCTGAACAGCCCCTTCAACGCTTTCACGTACGCCGATGTTTTCAAGCGCGGCCAGCAGCACGTGCAGCAGTTCAGCGTATATACTGTCATTTTTTTCGAGACGGGATGCCAGCTCCCTCACATTGGACAGATATTTCTCAAACACGCTTCTCGCTGCTTCAATTTCTGCAGCCGCAGCAAATTCCAGCATCAGCGGCAGATAATCAGGCAGCTCTTTCTCTGTCGGCAGAAAACCGGATTGTTCGTATGCGTTTTTTAAATGCAGCAATTCAATGCCGCGTTCCCTTTGCTCGCCCGAGTTAAAGTAGGTGACATACATATTTGTTTTTTTCCCAAAGTCGAATGTATAGACATAGTGTTCAATCAGCGCTTCCGGTGAAAAGCTGGCTGACGCCTCGAAAAAGTGCAGCAGCTTCTTCCGGATTTGCCCGTTGCCGATTTCATGGATAAGAGCCTTCCATTCGGGAATCTCGGCTCTCCACTCTTCATCCGGATAAGAGAGAAGAGAGGAAAGAGCGGAGAACGTAATTTGCCGGTCTGTGGTGTTCATCTTGTTACACCTCATTTATCAAAAGTTAGAAACAGGAGCCGGGGCCGCCTGAAAATGATAAGCCGCAGCTCCCTTGTTCAGCATATAAATCTGAAACTTCTTCTCGATGACTGCTCGGTATCACAAAGCGGTCATCATATTTGGCAATCGCAAGCAGCCGATACATATCTTCAATTTGCTGTTCTGTTAAGCCGACACTGGAGATCAGTTCCGGGTCGATTGATTTATTCGTCTGGATCGCTCTCATATACTGGCGCATGACAGACATTTTCTTTAACGTTGACCGAATATGATCCGTATCACCGGCTGTTAACAGCTGCGCCAAATAATCTATCGGGATTCTCATTTGGTCGATAGCCGGAAAAATATCTTCTGCGGATTGCCGGCTGCCTTTTCCTTCAAAGAGATTCATAATCGGACTGAGCGGCGGAATGTACCACACCATTGGCAGCGTGCGGTACTCTGGATGAAGCGGCAGCGCAATCTTCCAGTCAATGATCATTTTATAGATCGGCGATTGCTGCGCAGCCTCTATCCAATCAGACGGAATGCCTTGTTCTTTTGCCAGCTTGGCAACCTCAGGATCATTTGGGTCAAGAAAAACGTCCAATTGTGAATGGTAGAGATCCTTTTCATTTTCAACAGATGCCGCTTCCTCCACTTTGTCCGCGTCATACAGCATGACGCCGAGGTAGCGGATTCTGCCAACACACGTCTCAGAGCAGATGGTCGGCAGTCCCGCCTCCAAACGCGGAAAGCAGAGTGTGCATTTTTCCGCTTTGTTCGTTTGCCAGTTAAAATAGACTTTTTTATAAGGACAGGATGATACGCAATATCTCCATGAACGGCATGCGTTTTGATCCACAAGCACAATGCCGTCCTCCTCGCGTTTGTACATGGCGCCGGATGGACAGGATGATACGCACGCCGGGTTGATGCAGTGCTCGCAAATACGGGGCAAATACATCATAAAGACCTCATCGAATTCTGTTTTGATCGATTCCTCCATCTTTTGTACGTTGGGATCTTCAAGTCCCGTTATGTGGCCGCCCGCGAGATCATCCTCCCAGTTCGGTCCCCATTCGATATTCATAAAATCCCCCGTCAAGGACGATTTCGGGCGTGCTACCGGCTGGTGTTTTTTCTGCGGGCTATTCGTTAATGTTTCATAATCATAGTTCCAGGGCTCATAGTAATCATCAATCGACGGCTGATTCGGATTATAGAAAAGGCCTGCAAGCCGATTGGTTTTCGAGCCCGATTTCAGCTCGAGCTTTCCTTTTTTCAATGTCCAGCCGCCTTTATATTTGTCCTGGTCCTCCCATTGCTTCGGGTAGCCGATGCCCGGCTTTGTTTCTACATTATTGAAGTACATATATTCCGCACCGGAACGGTTTGTCCACGTGTTTTTGCAGGTGACGCTGCACGTGTGGCAGCCGATGCATTTATCCAAGTTCATGACCATACCGATTTGCGCTTTAATCTTCAAGCCAATCGACCTCCTTCAGCTTGCGGATGACGACGTTCAGGTCGCGCTGATTCCCCGTTGGACCGTAATAGTTAAAGCCGTAGCTGAGCTGGGCGTAGCCACCGATCATCTGTGTCGGCTTGACGTGAATCCTTGTCGGGCTGTTATGGGTGCCTCCGCGGTTATTCGTCAGCTTTGTTCCTGGCACGTTGATGTGGCGGTCCTGGGCATGGTGCATAAACGCCATTCCTTTAGGAATCCGATGAGACAAAACGGCTCTCGCGACGACAACACCATTTCGGTTAAAGCATTCAATCCAATCGTTGTCTTTGATATCCGTGTCCTCTGCATCATCTTTATTCATCCACACGGTTGGCCCGCCGCGGAACAGCGTCAGCATTGGCAGAGAATCAAAATACATGCTGTGGACAGACCATTTATTATGCGGCGTCAAATAATTGAGGACGATTTCTTTTCCCTCTTGATCAGGCCGCTTGCTCAGAAACGGGCGATGCTGGAGGATCGGTTTGAATGTCGCCATCGTTTCACCGAATTCCATCATCAGTTCATGATCGACATAATAGGATTGTCTGCCTGTCAGCGTCCGCCACGGAATTAATTTTTCAACATTCGTTGTAAACGGCGAATACCTGCGCCCTCCTTTTTCAGAGCCGGAAAACGCTGGAGACGTGATCACCGTTTTCGGCTGGGCTGTAATTTGTTCGAACGTAAAGCATTCTTCCTCGCGTTCTTCCGCCAGGTCTTTCAGCTTCAGGTTCGTGATGTTTTCAAGTGATTCCCATGCTTTGACGGCGACCTTTCCATTCGAAGTGGATGATAGGGTTAAAATCGCTTCTGCTGCCTGCTTTGCTTCACTTATATTTGGACATCCCTTTGCGACACTGTCCGAGGTGATTTCTCCCAATCTCTGTTTGAGTGATTCATATTCATCGGCTATTGACCAGCTCATCCCTTTTGTTCCGCTCGGCTTTAAAGCAACGTTCGGACCAAGTGCAGTCATTTTATGAAAAATGTGTTTGTAATCCCGTTCAACGACTTGGATGTTCGGCATCGTTTTTCCCGGAATGGCTTCACATTCGCCTTTGCTCCAGTCATTGATTTTGCCGAATGGCTGGGCCAATTCCTGCATGGTGTCATGGAGGAGCGGCGTCGCAACCACTTCTTTCACGGGCTCCATATCGACTTCTTCTGCCAGATCGGAAACGGCTTTTGACAGCGCCTTGAAAATATCCCAGTCTGACTTCGATTCCCACGGAGCCGAGATCGCAGGAGCAAATGGATGAATGAACGGATGCATATCTGTGCTGCTGAGATCGTGTTTTTCATACCATGTCGCCGCCGGCAGCACGATATCGGAATACAGCGCCGTACCGGCCATTCGGAAGTCAAGATTGATTAACAAGTCGAGCTTTCCTTCCGGCGCCTGCTCCCGCCATTTGATTTCTTCAGGGCGGATGCTGTCGCTGTCGTCATTCATCAAGCCGTTTGTCGTCCCTAACAAATGCTTGAGAAAATATTCATGCCCTTTTCCTGAGCTCGAGATCAGATTTGCCCGCCATACGAAGAGATTTCTTGGGAAATTCACTTCATTATCAGGATCTTCAATCGCGAATTTCAGTTTTTTCTCTTGGAGCTGTGAGGCCACGTACGCACCAACGTCTTCAGGTGTTTCTGCCCCTGCTTTTTCAGCTTCTTTATACAGATCGATGCCATTTTGATTGAAAGTCGGGTAAGACGGAAGCCACCCCAGCCGCGCGGCCAGCACATTGTAATCAGCGTGGTGCTTGTAGCGGGATGACGCAGCAATCGGCGATGCCAAATCACTGATCGGCTGGTCCTCATAACGCCACTGATCTGTCGCAAAGTAGAAAAATGAGGTGCCGTTTTGCAGCTTGGGCACGCCTTCCCAGTCCTTTGCAGTTGCAATGGTCTGCCACCCTTCAGCAGGTCGGAGCTTTTCCTGCCCCACGTAATGGGCCCAGCCTCCGCCGTTTACGCCTTGGGCGCCTACAAGTAAAACAAGATTTAACACCGCTCGGTAGATCGTGTCGGAGTTGAACCAGTGGTTAATGCCGGCCCCTACGATAATCATGGATCGGCCGTCTGTATCGATCGCATTTTGGGCAAACTCTCTGGCAATCTTAACGACAGCTTCTTTTTTGATTCCTGTCATTTGTTCCTGCCAGGCAGGCGTAAACGGCTCAGGATCATCATAGGAGACAGCCGATCGTTCGCCGATGCCCCGGTTCACGCCGTAGTTAGCCAGTATCAAGTCAAACACGGTCGTGATGTACGTTTCTTCACCGTTCAGGTTCATTTTTTTAATAGGAAGATCCCGCTCGAGCACTTTGTTTCCGTCATTTGAAAAATACGGGATGCGCACCGTGCCGATTTCGTCCTCTATTCCCAGCACAGAGAGACGGGGTTCAATCGGTTCCCCGGTTTCTTCATCAATCATGTGCAGGTTCCATTTCTGCTGCCCGTCCCAGCGCGATCCCATTGTCCCTTGGGGTATGGCAAATGAACTTGTTTGTTCATCCCAAACCGCAGGCTTCCACTGATCATGCTTTGTCTGCCGCCCGATGTCCTTCGCATGCAGAAACCGTCCCGCTGTGTATACGCCATTTTCTTTTGACAGGGTGACGAGAAATGGAAAATCAGTGTATTGCTTCGCGTACTCAATAAAACGTTCAGTTTCTTGGTTCACGTAAAATTCCTGCAGAATGACATGACCCATCGCCATCGCAAGTGCCCCGTCAGTCCCTTGGCGAATACTCAGCCAGTCATCCGCGAACTTTGAGGATTCCGCAAAATCCGGACTGATCGAAATGACCTTAGCGCCTTTATAGCGGGCCTCCGCCAAAAAATGCGCGTCAGGCGTTCTCGTTAACGGAACGTTGGAGCCCCATGTGATGATATAGCCGGAATTGTACCAATCACTGCTTTCCGGAACGTCCGTCTGGTCACCCCAAATTTGCGGGGATGCTGGTGGAAGATCCGCATACCAGTCATAAAAACTGAGCATAGGGCCTCCGATTAACGACATAAACCGGGAGCCTGATGCATGGCTGATCATGGACATGGCCGGAATCGGAGAAAAACCGACGTTTCGGTCAGGCCCATATTTCATCACTGTATACAGCAGAGAGGCTGAAATCAGCTTCAGCACCTCCGGCCATTCAGCGCGCACAAAACCGCCTTTCCCTCTCGCCTGTTTATAGGACTTCGCTTTTTCAGGGTTTTCGACGATCGATTTCCAGGCTTCCAATGGATTTTGATGTTCTTGCAGTGCCTCCCGCCATAAATTAATCAGTACACCGCGCACGTATGGATATTTCACACGCAGCGGGCTGTAGATATACCATGAAAAACTGGCCCCCCGCGGGCAGCCTCTCGGTTCAAAATCAGGCATATCCGGTCCTGTTGATGGATAATTCAAATTTTGCCCTTCCCACGTGACAATTCCGTTTTTTACATAAATATTCCAGCTGCAAGACCCTGTACAGTTAACGCCGTGGGTGGAGCGAACGACTTTGTCGTACTGCCATCTGTTTCTGTATACATTCTCCCAATCGCGATCCTCGCGGGTAGTTTGGCTATGTTTATTTGAATGGTGTTCGATAGGAGAGAAATAATTCAATCTCCTAAACAACGGACTCATTTTCTTTTTCTTCATGAGAGTTCACTCCTTCCGAGTCAGGTGATGCTAAGTTCACTATAAACAGAGACAGCGTGTTTCCTTGTGAACTATGTCACACACTCTGCTTTTTTCACAAAATGTTCACACAAAGGAGAAGGAAGGCTGCGTTCAGGCAGGACGCTTGGGTCATTAGCCGCCTTTCATTCAAAGACAAAAAAACCGGCTCTATTTAAGAACCGGGCTCAGCGTTTTCATCCTGTGATGTATGCAGATACCGCAAAAATAATTGATAGGAACAAAAAACATTTTGCTGAAGCATAGCCAAAAAGTTCATTTGCAGCTGCGGATGAAAAGACATCATTTTCTTAAATATGTAATATGGGATGTTGAGAATCAGAATGTCTGAAGTGGCATTGACTGAGATAAAGGGCGATAAATAAAGCCCGCCTTTTTCATCAATCGGAAACACATCGCCTTTTTCCCACAGCGCAACGGTTTTCGACCCTTCAGGGAGCCTGCTGTCCACGAAACGGACACTGCCTTTTAATACAATATAGACAGATTGAGAATGAAGAAAAGATGGAGACTGATCACATGAGCCGCGGATAAACGTGCCGTTTTTCAGCAAGGTTTCGACAATGGATAGAGGCACTTCATTAAACATAGGAAGTTGTTTCAGAAATAATAAATAGTCACACTGATTCATAGGAAAACCTCCTGTGCTAAGGATAGCTTTAGTGTAGCTCGACTGAGCCTGTACAGCAGTGATGTATTTCACAGCCTGTATGATGAATGTCACTTATCAGGAGGGTGACTGCATTTATAATGAAAGAAAAAAGGAGGATTTCGATGAAGGCGCTGATTCCGAAGCAGCACGGCGCGTGGGCGATGCTGCTGATCCCATTTTTACTCGGCATGGTCAAGGGAGGCCCCGTTATTTGGCATATTCCGCTCTTCCTAGGCTGGCTTTTCCTATACTTAGCGGTTTATCCCGTTACGCTTGCCTTAAAAAAGAAACAAAGCAAACAATATCAAAAGTGGATGTGTTATTACGGATTTCCCGCCTGCTGCTTTTTGATGTTCTCGGTCTTTCATAAGCCGCCTCTCATCTGGGTGGGCGTTTCTTTACTGCCGCTGTTTCTCATACATATGTATTTTGCCCGCAGAAAAAACGAACGAGCCCTATTGAATGATGTTGCAGGTGTCTTGTTCTTTTGTTCGGGCGGGTTTGCGAGCTGCTGGCTGGGGATGGGAACCCTCGACGGCTGGGCTTGGTTTATTTTCTTGCAGTCTGCTTTATTTTTTATCGGGAGTTCCTTTTATGTGAAATCGGTGATTCGTGAAAGAAAAAACAGGACATTTGCATACTGGTCATGGGGATATCACCTGCTGCTCCCCTTTTTATCCGCTCTTTTCGGAGCAGGATGGGCGTTTCTCGCTTTTATCCCGAGCAGCTTGCGGGCATGGTTTTTTCATGGAAGAGATTGGCCCGTAAAAACGATTGGCATTCTGGAAATCGTGAATGCCTGCTTCTTTTTTGCCGTCATGTGCCTCTTTATGACAAGGTAAAAAAACAAGGACACCGCTGTCCTTGTTTTTTTCAGTCAATATTGCAAATCTCCAGCGGGCAATTTTCACACTCAATCTCACATCGTAAATAGTCCCGCTTGTGTAAAATAATTTTTCCGGATTCGTCTATCGAAATAACCCCTTTTTTGCGAAGATCTCCCAGCATACGGTTGATGCTTTCCCGTGCAGCCGCACAAAACTTTGCCAAATCCTGATTTGTCAGGACAATGTTAATCAGAATGCCGTCGCTTCGCTCCACTCCGTAGCTGTTTGATAAGCGGATAAGGGTAGAATAGAGCGCCCCCTTTTTGCCATGAAGAAGCAGATCCCTGATTTTGGACTGAATCTTCCGGAGGTGCGTGCTCATCCATTTCATGAACTCAAATGTCAAAGCGCCGTTTTGGATTAATTCTTTTTCCAGCTTATTTTTATTAATGACGAGCACCTCGCCATCCTCTAGCACTTTTGCACTGAGCATATACCTTGGTTCTTCAGTGAAAAGTGTTAATTCTCCGACGATATCATGCTTTTGGCAGATTCTAAGCGTCAGGTCTTTTCCATCAGATGTCAGCTTGCCGATTTCAATGAGTCCTGATTGAATCAGATAAAGCTCTTCTGCATCCATTCCTTCTCGAAACAAATACGTGTGTTTTTCCATTTTTCTTTTCGTGCTGATCGATTCCAGCAATTCATGCAGATCGCTGGAAATAAGATCACTATCAGATGGTCGAACAGAGAGAAAATTCATGAGCTCACCTCGAAGAAAGTCACGTTGTGTGTTTATTGTAACGTGAATTGATTTGTACCCATCGAGAAAAAACTAACAATCTTGTGAATGCCCCAGTGTTAGTTGATGCTCTGGCTGTTTCTCTCCGTGTGTGTTTTCATTCTTTCCTGCCAATACATCCATATGACAAGGACAAAGCTGGCTAACGCCACCTCTGAAAGCGCCATAAACCCAATCGAGTACTGGCCTGTTGCCTGAAACACACTCGCCAATATGAGCGGAGGAAAAAAGCCGCCTAATCCGCCCATGGCAGACACAATCCCATTGGCAATCCCCGCTTGCTTCGAAAAATAGAATGGCACCAGTTTAAAAACAGTCCCGTTTCCTATGCCTGAGCTGACGGCCACGGTTAATGATCCAAACGTATAAAGGCCAATTGTCGGCGAGAACGATAGGATAATGCCTGATAATGTAAGCCCGGCAAAAACAAACATTAAGATGCGGAGCGGGCTCATTTTATCAGCCAGGAATCCGCCCGCAGGCCTGAGCAGCGTAGAAACCGCAATAAAGCCAGCCGTCCGCAAGCCGGCATCTGCAGGATTCAGCCCAAAATGCTCGACCAGAAAGTTCGGCAGATAGATAGTGAAGGCGACAAAGGCACCGAACGTAATAAAATAAAACAGGCTCAGAAACCATAGCACATGATTTCGGTAAACGGCTTTGATTTGAGTCTTAACAGAAACTTTGACCTTCTTCTCATGCCTGTCGCCGAACAAAACGTGCAGTAAGGCAAAGACAGCCAGCAAAACCAGATACATCTGCACGGTTGATTTCCACCCGACGGCTTGAGCGATAACCGGCGCTGCAAATGTCGTAACGGCTGTCCCGATATTTCCTGCACCGTAAATCCCATTGACGACACCGTGCTTTTCTTTCGGATAATATTTCGGGAGGGAGGTCACTCCAATGGAAAACACCGCTCCCCCGATCCCTAAGAAAAAGCCGCCTGCGATTAAATCAAACAGAGAGTCCGCGATACTGATCCAAAATACAGGAAATAAAAGCAGGATGAAGCTGACCATAAACATGAGCCGCGCGCCAAACCTGTTCGTTAAATACCCTAAAGGAATGCGGAGAAGCGACCCGAGGATCACAGGAATCGCCGTCACCAAAGAAATCTCGCCCTTGCTTAAATGAATATCTAATGTGATTTGGGAAATGAGTGATGAAATCAGCACCCAAACCATAAACCCTGCCACCAAGCTTAATGACTGTAACGATAATTGAATGTGTTGACGGTTGATCATTTGGCTTGCCCCTTTCAATGATTCAATAATCAGTCTTATCATACAAAAACTCGCCAAACAGGATTGTGAATTACATCACACGTTTTTCTCATAAAAAAAGGACAAAGCCCGAAGACTTTGTCCTTTTGATCGTGATTACATTTTTTCCGGAGCCGATACGCCGATCAGCTGAAGCGCATTGTTCAGCGTAATTTGCGTTGCCTTCATTAAAGCCAGGCGCGCGCGGCTTTTCTCTTCATTTTCAGGGTCGATGACTTTCTCTGCGTTGTAGAAGCTGTGCAGAGCAGAAGCCAGATCATAAATATAGTTTGTGACACGGTGCGGAATTCGTTTTTCCGCTGCTTCCGCCACTGCCTCTGGGAAGCCGCCGATCGTTTTCAGCAGATCGTATTCTTTTTCTGATTGAATATGGCTGAAATCAAGATCTGCCGCCGGTTTAAGTCCCTGCTCTTCCCCTTGGCGAAGCATGCTGCAAATACGGGCATGCGCGTATTGTGCATAATACACAGGGTTTTCGTTAGATGTTGATACAGCAAGATCTAAGTCAAAATCCATATGGGTGTCCGCACTTCGCATTGCAAAGAAGTAACGAACAGCATCCAAGCCGACTTCTTCAATCAGGTCACGCATCGTTACGGCTTTACCGGTCCGTTTGCTCATTTTCATTTTCTCGCCGTTTTTGTAAAGGTGAACGAGCTGAATGATTTCTACTTCAAGCGTTCCTTTTTCATAGCCCAGTGCTTCGATTGCCGCTTTCATACGCGGGATGTAGCCGTGGTGATCGGCGCCCCAAACATTGATCAGCTTATCAAAGCCGCGGTCAAGCTTGTCCTTATGGTACGCGATATCAGGAAGCAGGTACGTGTACGTGCCGTCCTTCTTGATCAATACGCGGTCTTTATCATCGCCGAACGTCGTGGAACGGAACCACGTCGCGCCGTCTTCTTCATAGACATGGCCTTTTTCGCGGAGCGCTTCAAGCGCCGTGTCGATTTTTCCATTTTGGTACAGTGAAGTTTCGGAATACCACACATCAAACGGCACACGGAAGTTTTCCAAGTCCTTGCGAAGCTTGTCCAGCTCGTATTTCAGGCCGTATTCACGGAAAAACGCGAGGCGTTCACTTTCCTCTTCGTTAACGAAACGGTCACCGTATTCCTCAGCGAGACGCTTTCCGATCGCAATGATATCCTCGCCGCGGTAGCCATCCTCCGGCATCGGTTTTTCCAATCCGAGCGCTTCAAAGTAACGGACTTCAACAGAAAGCGCCAGATTGTTGATTTGGTTTCCCGCATCGTTAATGTAGTATTCGCGGCTTACATCGTAACCCGCTTTTGAAAGCACGTTGCACAAGGAATCGCCGACAGCCGCCCCGCGCGCATGCCCGAGGTGAAGGTCTCCCGTCGGATTCGCTGATACGAATTCTACCTGAACTCGTTCACCGTTTCCGATGTTCGTTTCCCCGTATGCTTCCCCTGCTTCCAGTACAGACGGAATCAGCTTTGTTAAATATTGATTGTTCATATAGAAATTGATAAAACCCGGGCCGGCGATATCCAGTTTTTCAATCGAAGCCTTTCCTTTATCAAAATGAGCGACAATCTCTTCAGCGATTTGGCGCGGCGCTTTTTTTGCGACTCTTGCCAGCTGCATCGCCATATTCGTTGAGTAGTCGCCGTGTGTTTTATCTTTCGGTGTTTCTAAAACAACATTGGGGATCTGGCTTTCTTCAGCCAGTCCCGCTTTCAGAACGGCCGCTTTGATTTCTTCTTTCAGCACGTCCTTCATTTGTTCCGCAATGTTCATGCGTGAGTTCCTCCCTCATACGTGATCGTCATATTATGTAAATGCTCCTGCTCGTCTCCGACATGCATGTCATATGCGATGCTGATACGGCCTTTTTCTTCATCGAGATCAGATTGAATCGATTTTGTGCTTGTTTTCAGCTCAAGCTCACCAAATGACATTTTATATTTAGCAATTGTGGAAGCTCCCGTTACGAAACGCTGATTCATTTTGACAGCGCCTGACCTCATGACCAGGACTTCGCCTTCGCTTACTTTCACAATCGTTTTGACTTTGCCTAAGTCGTGTTCTTCATAATAAGATAGATACACTTTATTTTGTTTTACATAGTAAAATCCGGTGGTGCGGAATTCGATGACTTCTTGGTTTCCGTCATCCTCGATCACAGACTTCACATGGAGTGTTATCGGTGTCTCTTGCTTCATTCTGACACGTCCTTTTCATCATTCCACTTTGACTTGAATAGTATAATCATTCGGTTTGTAAACTTCAACTGCTTCTATCTTACCATCATTGCTCATCAGATTTGAAGATAAACCTCATAAAAAGCATTTCCTTATATAGAAGAGAAAATCATATCACTAATTACCTTTAGGAAATGTTACATTTTTCCGAAATCTATCATTTCCTTTTCACATTTTTTTCAAATTATATGTATTGAATTAGTAATTTGATAGTTTTAAGATAAAAGTACAACTAGATCTGCTAGAAAAACAAAAAAAGGGAGGATTCAATTATGAAAAAAGCTGTCATTGTAGAAAACAAAGGTTGTGCAACATGCTCGATCGGAGCCGCTTGTCTAGTAGACGGTCCTATCCCTGATTTTGAAATTGCCGGTGCAACAGGTCTATTCGGTCTATGGGGGTAAGGATCTCCCAAAAGGGCATAGTCATTCTACTATGCCCTTTTTAAGTAAATTACAATTTTTAACTAAAATCTACCTCTTGGATATACATACACAACCGTTTTTCATTTGAATCATATGTATAGGGGATGGTATTTTGTTTATAGAGCAGATGTTTCCATTTATTAATGAAAGTGTAAGAGTTCACCAGCTTCCTGAGGGCGGCGTGTTAGAAATCGACTACTTGCGCGATAATGTCTCCATTTCTGACTTTGAGTATTTGGATCTCAACAAAACGGCTTACGAGCTCTGCATGCGCATGGATGGCCAAAAAACAGCTGAGCAGATTTTAGCTGAGCAATGTGCAGTGTATGATGAATCACCGGAAGACCATAAAGATTGGTATTACGACATGCTCAACATGCTCCAGAACAAGCAGGTTATTCAGCTTGGAAACCGGGCCAGCCGCCATACAATCACCACGAGCGGAAGCAATGAATTTCCGATGCCGCTCCACGCCACCTTTGAACTGACGCACCGCTGTAATTTGAAATGCGCCCACTGTTATTTGGAAAGCTCACCTGAAGCGCTCGGCACCGTGTCGATTGAGCAATTCAAAAAAACGGCTGATATGCTGTTTGATAACGGTGTATTGACATGCGAAATCACAGGCGGAGAAATTTTTGTCCATCCAAACGCCAATGAGATTCTTGACTATGTGTGTAAAAAGTTCAAAAAAGTCGCTGTCTTAACAAACGGAACACTCATGCGAAAAGAGAGTTTGGAGCTTTTGAAGGCTTACAAGCAAAAAATCATCGTCGGCATTTCTCTTGATAGTGTCAATTCTGAGGTCCATGACTCCTTTAGAGGGAGAAAAGGCTCTTTTGCCCAAACTTGTAAAACGATAAAATTGTTGAGTGACCACGGTATATTTGTCAGAGTCGCCATGTCTGTCTTCGAAAAAAACATGTGGGAAATCCACGATATGGCCCAAAAGGTTCGGGATCTCGGGGCGAAGGCGTTCTCTTACAATTGGGTTGACGATTTCGGAAGAGGCAGGGATATTGTCCATCCAACGAAGACGCCGAGCAGCACCGCAAGTTTATGGAATACGAGCAAAATGTGATTGATGAGTTTAAAGATCTGATTCCGATTATTCCTTATGAGAGAAAACGCGCGGCAAATTGCGGCGCTGGCTGGAAGTCCATTGTGATCAGCCCGTTCGGCGAAGTACGTCCTTGCGCCCTCTTTCCAAAGGAATTTTCATTGGGAAATATTTTTCATGATTCCTATGAAAGCATCTTTAACTCCCCTCTCGTCCATAAACTGTGGCAAACGCAAGCGCCGCGGTTCAGCGAACATTGCATGAAAGACAAATGCCCGTTCAGCGGCTATTGCGGAGGCTGTTACTTAAAAGGGCTGAACTCTAACAAATATCACCGAAAAAACATTTGCTCTTGGGCGAAAAATGAACAATTAGAAGACGTGGTCCAGCTTATTTAGGAGGGAAACGATTTGTCACCAGCACAAAGAAGAATTTTACTGTATATCCTTTCATTTATCTTTGTCATCGGCGCAGTCGTCTATTTTGTCAAAAGCGATTATCTGTTTACGCTGATTTTCATTGCCATTGCCATTCTGTTCGGGATGCGCGCGCGGAAGGCTGACTCGCGATGAGCATTTTGGATATACACGATGTATCCGTTTGGTATGAACGGGACAACGTCATCTTAGAACAAGTGGATTTACATTTAGAAAAAGGCGCCGTTTACGGGTTGCTTGGGGTAAACGGCGCCGGAAAAACGACACTGATTAATACGCTGACAGGCGTGAACCGCAATTTCAGCGGGCGCTTTACACTGTGCGGAATTGAAGCGGAGGCCGGCATGCCGCAGAAAACATCAGATCAGCTGAAGACTCACCGTTACTTCGCCGCCGATTACCCGCTGCTATTTACAGAAATTACGGCGAAGGACTATGTGTCTTTCGTCCATTCGCTTTATCAAAAGGATTTTTCAGAGCAGCAGTTTGCCAGTTTGGCCGAGGCCTTTCATTTTTCGAAATACACCAACAGGAGAATTTCGGAGCTGTCCTTGGGGAACAGGCAAAAGGTTGTATTGATGACAGGCTTATTGCTGCGCGCTCCCCTGTTTATTTTGGATGAGCCGCTCGTCGGTTTGGATGTGGAATCGATAGAGGTTTTTTATCAGAAAATGCGCGAGTACTGTGAAGCAGGCGGGACCATTTTGTTTTCTTCTCATCTGCTCGATGTCGTGCAAAGATTTTGTGATTATGCGGCTATTCTTCACAACAAACAGATCCAAAAGGTCATTTCGATTGGAGAGGAGACCGATCTGCGGCGGGAATTTTTCGAGGTGATCGGCCATGAATAACATAATCCCCATCATGTCTTTGCTGTTCAAACAGCTTTACAGCCGGCAAGGGAAAAAGGACGCCATCCGCATTGCCGCAGGCCTTGTCATTCTGGCCGTGTTTGAAATCGGGCTGATCCGCCAGGCCGGCATTGATGAATCGGTGTTGCGCAAAACGTATATCATACTCGCGCTTCTTTTGATGAACACATATATGGTGTTTCTTTCCGTGACATCTCAATGGAAGGAATCTTATATGAAACTGAGCTGCCTGCTGCCGATTTCTTCACGGAGCTTTTGGCTCGCCCAGAGTGTCGTTTTGTTTGTCGATACCTGTTTGAGAAGAACTTTATTCTTTTTTATTTTACCGCTGTTCTTATTTGGAAACGGAACGCTGTCAGGGGCGCAAACATTGTTTTGGCTCGGCAGGTTTTCGTTTTTTACCGTTTACTCCATTATTTTCGGAGTTGTGCTAAGCAACCACTTCGTCAAAAAGAAGAACTTGATGTTTCTGCTGCATGCGGCGATATTCGCCTGTGTATGTCTCAGCGCCGCTTTGATGCCGGCCACCACGCTTCCGCTTTGCGCGGTTCATATGCTGTGGGCGGTGATCATTGACTTTCCTGTCTTTCTGCAGGCGCCTCCGCAGCAGGGCAAGATGCATTCATTTATGCGGCGATCTGAATTTTCGTTTTACAAAAGAGAATGGAACCGATTTATCTCTTCTAAAGCGATGCTGTTAAATTACGCGGTAATGGCGGTATTCAGCGGCTTCTTTTCGTTCCAGATGATGAACACCGGCATCTTCAATCAGCAAGTGATTTATATCGTGATTTCCGCGCTTTTGCTCATCTGCTCGCCGATCGCCCTTTTGTACTCGATTGAAAAAAATGACCGGATGTTGCTCATCACGCTTCCGATCAAGCGGAAAACGATGTTTTGGGCGAAATATCGCTTTTATTCAGGCCTATTGGCAGGCGGATTTCTCCTTGTCGTGATGATTGTGGGTTTCATCAGCGGCCGTCCGATTTCAGTTCTCACTTTTTTGCAGTGCATTGAGTTGCTGCTGGCGGGAGCTTTTATCAGGTTAACTGCGGATGAAAAAAGGCCCTCCTTCAGCTGGCAGACGGAGCAGCAGCTATGGAGCGGTTTCTCAAAATATCGGTCTTATCTGTTTTGTCTTCCCCTATTCTTAGCCACATTAGCCGGCACCGCTGTATCCTTGGCGGTCATTCCGATAGCCGGTCTGGTCATAGTCTATTACCTGCAAAAACAGGATGGTGGTTTCTTTGATACAAGCAAAAGAGAACGGCTTGGAAGTTAACCTGCTGAAGACTCATCAATTTTCAACTATATCAATCGCCGCGAGCTTTCTGAAACCGATCGAAAGCGCGGCGGAACCTGAGGAAGAAACAATTTATTTTTACGGCGCCGCCGCGTACCTGAAGGAGCAAATCATTGACGCTTTCGGTTGTGCTGCTGGCAGCCGTTTCATGTACTCAGCGAATCTCTTTTTTGATCAGCAGCTGAAAACCTGCGGGACCCGTTTGATTCACCCATTATATAACGGGAATCTTCATGTTGACGCCCTGCTGAAAACTTTTGCAGACTTGTCTTTCCCTTCTTCTCTTTCATTCGAAGCAGTTGAAAAGGCCAGGAATGAGCTGCTGCTGAGAATCGAAAAGAAATTCACTGATCCTTTCTCCTACTCGGCGGCGCGCTTGGCTGAGGAGGTCTTCGGAAACCCGATGTACGGCACAGGCATGTTTGGCCGGAGAGACAGGATAAAGGCGATTCATCCTAAACGGTTTCTCGACGCAACGGACTTTATCGTTGATTTAGTGTCCCAGCAAAAACAGCTGAACATATTGGGACAAGTACAAGCATGTGATGTTCGGGGACATGCCCCGCAAACGTCCGCTGTAACGTCCGGAAGAATACCCGTAAACCGGCATGTTTTTGAAACAGAGACACGCAGTGCTGCAGGTCCTTCCGTCTTGACACTCGGATTTGACTGCGGAGAGATGAAAGATGCCAGCGATTATATCAAAATACAGCTAATAGACGGATTACTGGGAAAGTACGGCCATTCCGCTTTATTCAAGCACTTCAGAGAGAAGGATCTGGCAGTCTATCACGTTATCACCCGTTACGATGTCATGAACAATTTGCTGCTTGTTTCAATATGTACAGATCAGCTTCATGAGAAAGACATTCCCCCGCGCGTTTTGGAAGCTGTCTCAGCTTTTCATACAGATGAGCGGGAACTAGAACAGGCAAAGCAGTTTTTACGCAATGAATTGCTGCTGCAATTCGATTCTCCCGAAGGTCTATTGGCCTATATGGGGATCCTGCGCCGCTTCTCCTGCACGAAAGAAGCCTTGCTGGATGGCATCTCAGCGGTTACATGCCGTGATGTATTGCAATTCATAGCGACCATCAATTATATCGGAGCTCATGTAGTAAGGGGATGAAGAGATGGAAAAGAAAGCCTTTTTTCAACAGCTGGATGAACGAACCGATATCAGATACACAGACAGCGGACTAAAAATATTCAGATTGAAATTCCCCCGCGCCCACCTGCGGCTGTGCAATGTAAAAATCGATTTTGGAAGCCGGGATGTATGTATACGGGCAGAATCCGGTGATACACTGCTTCCGTATGGCACAGCGCATTTTTTAGAGCATCTTCTCTTCTGGCATAACGGCCGCAATCTGTACAGTGATTTTTTTGCGCATGGCGCGCTTTTAAACGCATTCACTACCTACACCGATACCAATTTCATGTTTACCTCATTACCGGATCGGCTCAGACAAACGATTCCCATCCTGCTTGATGCTTTATGGAACCACTCATTTGACAAGAAGATTGTCGCTCAGGAAAAAGCTGTGATTACAAGCGAAATTCAAACAGCACACCTTAACCATCAGCTCTCATATCATTATCAGCTGATCAGCATGCTTTCTCCCTCCTCACCAGCTGCCGTTTTCCCCGCAGGCAGAATCGAAGATATTGAGGCGCTGGACATCAATGATTTACAAAAAGCCTATAAGGCTGCCTACCAAGCCCATCGGATGACACTGTTTTTGATTGGGGGCTCAGAAAATACAGAAACGCTTTTGCCTCCTCACCTCCAGCTGGAAAAGCGTCCGGATTATCATGCTGAAAGAAAAATCATCCCGGCATGCCCTCCAGCCCTCTCACAAAAAATGGTGCTGGGTGATGAGGTGCGGATGGAAGATACCTGGACCGGATTACAGATCGGCGCACTTCCCGGGCAAAACGATCTGTTGTCGATAAAGCTTTATTGGGATATCGCGGCTCGTATTCTATTTCAATTAGATTCACCGTTTTTTCAAGAGATTCAGCAAACGTACCGTCTGGAAATCGATCGCTTGTCAGCCGAGACTTATATATATGAGGATGGCGGTTTCTTGATCCTTCACAGTCAAGGGACCCATTCTTCAGCTTATATCGATGTGGCTTCATACTATGTCACACAGAAGAAAGAACAGGTTGCCGCCTGGCTTCAATACGGCAAGGACTCTTTGACAGACGCGATCATTTATGACAGCGATTATGTGCGTAAATGCTTCGAATGGGCAGCCGAGTGTGACAGGTGCGATTGCTCGTTTCTTGACATGTACCACATCATTCAAAGTATGGATGCGCAGGTTTTCTTGTCTCTCATTGATGCAATTGCATCTTCTAACAAAGCGATCATTCACGTTTCTCAGAAAGAGGCGATCAGACAATGAAAAAAAACACTGTCTTTACCCTTTTATTGCTGCTTATAGGTATGGCGGCTTATTCCTTCGGCTGGGTTCAGGCCTTTGCCGAAGCCGCCGCCCAATATGTACAGATGATCAACAATGATGCTGTGCGGCTCGGACTGCTGGCTTGTACCGCTGCCCTCCTGATGCTGCCTGCTTTTCTCTATCTTCATTATGTCACCCAATCCGTGAAAAACATGACAGCAGCTTTTCAGAAACTCACACAGTCTCATCAAAGCTGCTGTGACTTTCAGCAACACAACTTGTGCAGCCGATATGCAGAAGACGTCAAATCGCTGCGTGACAGCTATAAAAACGTCCGCCAAACATACGTGATGGCTGCCGTGTTGTGCCAAGTCATCATATTCGGCTGCATGTTCGAAATCGTTAAAGCCGTCCCTTTCCGCCTTCATACGCCCCCTGCCCTTTCAATGGGACTTGCGATGCTACTGATCCTGTATTTATTGTTTTGCATGCGAACGTATTTGCGGCAGCTTTTCCGGCACGGCAGCCTGTTCAGAAAAGTGTTTGCGGGAGTGCTGGCAGCAGCCGGGATTTGGTGGATGCTCAGTTTCTCTATAAGTGAACTGCTGTTTCTGATTATCCTGGCTGCCATTCAGCAAATCGGATCATTTATTTATAAACGATTCTCTTATCGCAGCACCGCTTCTCTTGATCTATAAAATAGCTACATCGCAATCGCAGACGGACCCGCGCCAACCGGAATCACCGTCACGGCTGTATAATCACTTGTGCGGTACACGGTCACAGCATTGTCGTTGGGCTGTGCCGCATAAATATACTGTTTGTCCGGCGTTACGGCGAGGTCAAAGGCGCCGGGGAGAGACACGTTTGCAATGATCCTCTGTCTGGCCGTATTAACTACATATAAGTTATTAATGAGAAACGGTTCACTATATGGCTCTAGAAAATAAGCTCTAGTACTATCGAGAGAAAATACAATCGTCATCAGCGTTTCAAATAAACGGCTGAAGTCCCCTCCCCTGCTTAATGGAGACAAACTAATCTCCGTTACACCTTTCGGCCACAACTCACCATTCAACACGTACGCAAAATTTCCAGCGTAAGGAGTTGCAATTAAACTGGGAAATTCAAATGAATCTATGATACTTTCTACCAACTGCCCAGTATTTACATCATATTTATCAACCGACCAACTGCTTCCATTAGCGGTATAGACATACTGTCCATTCGGATCAAGAGCAAAGTCTAAAGCGCCGGGTATCGGAATGACATCAATGACCGATTGAGAGGCCGTGTTAATCACATATATAGATCCGGCGGCCATCACGTATGCGAACTCATCTGTTGGATCAAATTCGATTTTTCTCGGCCCTCCTCCAACAGTAATGGTATTTATGATAGTTAATGTTTTATTATCAATCACTGAGACAAGGTTGGTATTTCCATGGAGGATATACGTGAATGCTTTATCGAAAGTAATGCCTAGATTAGTTGGCACAGCAGAAAACGGGATTGTTTTTACAACAGTGTTTAAATCTGCATCAATGACCGAAACCGTGCTGTCTCCAGTATTGGCAGTAAACACATATGATTGAGGGTCTGGCGATGGCGGTAAAACAAGTGTCCCGGCCACCGTAAGCGGACTGCCGTAGAAAGGCGGTACAATGAGAAGATCTTCCACTGTCATTTGACTAAAATCAGGACAGCGGTCAGACTGTGCTGCATAATAAACAACTTGATCAATCTCTTCGGTATGAATCACCGAAACAGCCCCGTCTCCTTGTCCATATTGATTTCGTACAGGCGAAACACTGACAAGAAGCGTAATGGTCCCTTGTACTCTCACGGCATATCGAACACCGATATCTTCTGGTTCCGGCCCAGTCTGGATTAAGCAAGGCTCACTGATACAGGACAAATTGTCTGTACTCCATGTAACAGCCGCTGACGCTTCTGCCGAATCAACCTTGAAGCCCTCAGGGATATCTATCGGCACTTGAAACGGCGCTTCCCGGCTAATTTCCTCATCACAAAAACAGAAACAATTTTCCTGTAAAGCAGAAAGATCATTCTTTTTCATGATTTCACGTCCTTTTAGAAATGCACAACATGCAGCGGTTAAATCGTAATGGCACCCGGTGAAACCCCAAGAGATATCACAGTTTCCTCAGAATAATCATCTGTGTTGTAAACAATGATGCTCTGCTCTATAAAACGAGTTGCATACAGAAAATCGCCATTCGGGGTAAACGCATAGTCTGTTGCTGATTGCGGAAGATTTCCAATTACACCTGCTCCATTCGGACTGACAGAATATAAATTGCCAGTGAAGCTGTCATGTAAATACACCTCTGATCCACTCGTAAACATTACATATAGCCCGTCAGGCTCCAGCTCTTGGGTATCCCTGATCGTAAACGTATTTAAATCAATAACCGTCAAATAATTGAATAAGAATTCTTGTTCTAATACATACGCATACCGCTCCGTAGAATCTGTTTCTATGGATGATACGATAAGCTCTCGTTCAATCGTTCCTAAGACTTCACCGGTAGATAAGTCCACTTTTTGCACTAACCCAAAATTAAGAACATAGGCGAACAACCCATTGGGGTCAATTGCAATATCAAAACCTTCTACAGGAATAGACCTCTCAACAGTCAACGTATCAATTCCAATCACATAAATGGCAGTACCGGTGAAAACATAAGCAAACTCATGATTAGGGATAAATCTAATCAATCGAGGCGGCTGATCCAGCAATATAGTTGCTGTCACTGTTAATGTGTCATAATCGATGACAGAAATCACATTATTGTTGGGATGTAAGACAAACACAGCGCTTTTATCTGGCGTAATTTCAATACCTGCCGGATTGTACGGAAGAGCAATCGTTGTCACAACAGTATGGGTGTTTGTATCAATCACAGAAACTGATTGATCATTTGGATTCGCTGTAAACGCGTAGACGGGTTCCGGCTCCGGTACAAGCACAATCGTCCCCGTCACCGATAAAGGACTGCCGTAAAACGGCGGAACAACAACAAGGTTCTCAATCGTGATGTCACTGATATCCGGGCAATCATCCGGTTCATCGGAATAATAGACGACTTGATCGATTTCTGCATTGTGAATGACGGAAACAGCCCCGTCCCCTTGTCCATATTGATTTCGCACAGGTGAGACACTGACGAGTAGCGTAACGGTTCCCTGCAGGCGCACTGCAAATTGAACACCGACCTCATCAGGCTCTGGCCCCGTTTGAATTAAGCAACGGTCACTGACACAAGAAAGGCTGTCTGCATTCCACGTCACGTTTGCAACAGCTTCAGCCGGATCAACGACAAATCCTTCAGGTAATTCAATCGGCGCTTGAAACATGGCTTCTCGGCTTGCTTCTCCCTCACAAAAACATAAGCACTCTTCTTGTTCTGCTCCTGCTTTTTCTTTAAAGGAAAGCTTATTTTTTCTCATTCCTTCACTTCCTTTTCAGACATACACTGCTCACGCAGATATAACAGAATATGGAAGAGTAACGTGTTTGCTTGTACAAATTACTGAGGGTAAAAGCTTCTTTTTGAAAATATATCTCCAAACATGCGGTGTAACGAAAGAAAAAATTGCGGTTTTTTTGCGCTTCTCACAAGAATGTTGATGATAAAATATGACATATATAGAATTATGAAGGGAGGGATTTGCAAACGTGACAGGTGTCATATCTTCTTCTTCCATCGGAGAAAAGATTAACGAATGGTATATGTACATACGCCGATTCAGCATACCCGATGCAGAATATTTGCGACGAGAAATCAAGCAAGAGCTGGATCAAATGGAAGAAGATCAAGACCTTCATTTGTACTATTCACTGATGGAGTTTCGGCACAACCTAATGCTTGAGTACCTTGAACCGTTAGAAAAAATGAGGATTGAGGAACAGCCGAGACTGTCTGATCTGCTGCTTGAGATTGATAAAAAACAGGCTCGTTTAACTGGTCTGCTTGAGTACTATTTTAATTTCTTCAGAGGCATGTACGAGCTGGACCAGCGGGAATATCTGTCGGCTATTAAATTTTTCAAAAAGGCCGAAAGCAAGCTGATATTCGTTAAGGATCGGATAGAGAAAGCTGAGTTTTTCTTTAAGATGTCTGAATCTTATTACTATATGAAACAAACGTATTTTTCAATGGACTATGCACGGCAAGCATATGAAATATACAAAGAACATGAAGCTTATAATATAAGATTGCTGCAGTGTCATTCTTTATTTGCCACCAATTTTTTAGATTTAAAACAGTATGAGGATGCCATCTCACATTTTCAAAAAGCTTATTCTATGGCAGAAGCTGAAAAGCAGCCCCAATTAATGGGGAGAACTTTGTACAATATCGGGCTTTGTAAAAACAGCCAAAGCCAATATGAGGATGCCATACCTTATTTCAAAAGAGCAATAGCTGTTTTTGAAGAATCAAATATTCTTCCTTCCTTACCTCAAGCGTATTTTTTAATTACACAGATCCATTATAAATTAGGAAAAATGGATAAAGCTCATGAATATCATAGTAAGGGAATGGCTTATTCACAAAAGGCCGGAGATGTAATATATTTATCAGAGTTTGAATTTTTGAAATCTTTATACTTATCAGGCCCGGATGAAGAAGCAATTCAAGGATTTTTTAATTTTCTCGAAAGTAAAATGTTGTATGCTGATCTTGAAGATTTCGCTATTGATGTGGCAAAATATTATCATGAACGTAAAAATTTTCAAAAAGCTTCTGCTTATTTTTTGAAGGTGGAACAAGTAAGGCAACTTATTCAAGGAGGAGTGAGTTTGTATGAAATTGAAGTCTAAACTATTACTCTCTTGTCTGGCTCTAAGCACTGTGTTCGTGGCAACAACTATTGCAAATGCACCTACACACCAAATTGAAGTTGCACAACGAGGAATGATTTAATGAATACAACCGGTTTTCACCGGTTGTTTTTTTGTTAAATACACAATTGGGACAAAAGTTTTATTTTTTGAATCTCTAAATATTATTACTAACTAATTTAAATTGGTTACCTAACCCACAAACATAGGAAACAAGATAATTTTTATTATATGAAAATAAAAATATGTTTACTTTTCCTTTTTTTTGAACTAATATATATATGACTTAAGTTCAGTATCACTTCAATTGGAGTTTAAAAATGGAGGATTTATTTTGAAAGTTCAATTCAAAAAAAGGATTAGTTTACTCATCATCATGTTTGGGATCGCAGTTTCCTCACTGGGTGTTACACAGGCGGTTCATGCAAAAGCAAATACGAGCGATTCAAGGGTGCATTTTACTTTCAGATGGTACAGCCCTTACGACTATACAACTGCTCGAAGAAAACAAAATAGAAGCTACATGTATATGCATCTCCTAAAGAAAGATGATGGAGGTAAATTTAATGTATGGGCAGAGGCAGATAAAAACGTTCACTCTGGCGGGCGCGACTGGCACAATGTATCCGGTGGTGGAACTCACGAAGGAACAGTACACCCGGGTCATACATACTTATTTTCCAACACTGCTGTTGAAAATTACGGGAGAAATGTACCCGTAAGGTTTGGCGGTTACAGCCGCAGCAGTGATTCTTTCCCAACTGATTGGAGTCCTGACAGCGTAAAACCTAAGGGAAATTATACAATCTATTAATAGCTTTTCTCAAAACAAAGCGATCTTACATTAAACATGTAAGATCGCTTTTTAAGGTAAAAATAATATCCACTCTTCAAGATTGTTTATTAAAATAAAACTATCCAAAACTCACACAGAGTTTTAATAAAATAAACAGGAGCCTCGCACATGATTTCGTTCTTTTTAAAGCGTTTATTGAAAAATAAAGAGATTTATTTTTCTTTATTCATTAGTATCGTTCTTATGATCGTCAGTTATCTAGGTATACTCTTCTTTCATCAGAAGATCAATCTTCCTTATGAAATCCATAACTCACCGTTTTTATCGAATATTGCAGAAGGAAATACAACCTCAGCTCAGACTGTCTGGATTCTCATTCTTCCGTTATTAGCATCACTTCCAATGTCCGGTATGTACCGTGAAGATAAAAATACTGGATTTTTTATGAATGTTATAACGAAAACAACTAAAAAGAAATACTTTACAGTATTATTCGGATTGAATGTTGTGATTTCTTTTTTGGTTATTTTTTTACCGTTATTATTAAACCTTTACTTGCTGATGATGACATATCCTTCAGTAAATCCGGACGGAATCGTCAATTATATGGACCCAATCGTTTTGGGCGGAACTGATTTAGCAAACCTTTATTATCAAAACTCGCTGATTTATACTCTCATTTTATTTATACTAAATGGTTTGTACGGTGCCATTCTCTCTTCCATTGGATTAGCTTTATCATTTTTTATTAAAAAGAAATATTTTGTTTATATCATACCTTTCTTAATTAATTTGATAGGCTTTACTTTACTCAACAACCATTACAATCCAATGAAATATATTGTTAACGATGGAGGGTTTTTGAGTGTAGATAAGTTTATTTATTTGAACCTTAGCGTGTTCATTGTAACTACTTTACTTTATATGTGGGGAAAAAAACGCCGTGTTTTATTATAATACTCTAAAATCAACATTAAGAATGAAGTGGCCGGGTATCACCGTCGCATTACTGCTGCAGTTAATTGCTGTTTATTTCTTTTTTCATCAAGAAAATGGTAGTGATGATAGTTTTGTACTGGAAAATATTTTTTCCTATTGGCATCTCGTTTCTATTTTATGCCCTGCTGCCGTTGTATTTTCTGTTTTGATCTCATCCGATTACTTTTCAATTTATACTGTAATCCGAGTAAACAATGCACCTTATCTAACAATGATATACCTTTTAAAAACACTTTTATTTTCAGCAGTATACGGGATTATCATTATGGGTGAATTATATACTTTATGTGTATTCAATGATACGGGACTATTGTATGTGACCCCGATATCTTTCATCACTCATGTCTTTGCATTTATTTTCATTTGTTATGTTGTTTCATTTATTTTACTGTATTTGAATCAAATCATTGTAGTTTTTCTATTCATTCTTTTATTTTTAATTGATTACCTTGCATGTAATGGTATGCTCTTTTTAAATGGTTTTGTACTGGAATTAAGTGATTCGGCTGAATTATTATTGATTAGATTAGGGATTATGTTGTTATTATTCGGGATTTCTATAGAATCTATAAAGCGACGCAATTATTTACAGCAGGTTGAGGAGAAAGGAGCAAACTGATTGTCTTTTATGAATATGCTGAAACGTGATATTGTCATGCGTTTCAATGAAAGTAAGATTACATACTTTGTCATTAGCTTAGCTGTTGCCCTCCTTCTTTTATGCTTCCTCTGGAATAGCAATAAGACGGGACAGCTAGAACATCAAAGTTTTTCCGACAGCCTGACCACACTATTTCATTCGATGAATTTCTTTGATCTACATATCTTATATACACAGCATAGATTATCTATCCCTCTACAATGGATTAGTTTTCAAGTGCTGCCTTTGTTGATTGTGGGTAATTTTATGTTTAGTGACATTCAAATTTCTGGAGCTTATATCCTTCCAAAACTCCCCAAAAAAGGAGTATATATATTCAGCAAACTTCTGTCACTGTTTGTTCTGATTGGATCTATTTGGTGCGTATGGCTTTTTATATACATTATGTTATTTACCTCATTTAATGGCTTTACAGCAGAACTGAACAGCAAGGTAATATTATTTATGTTAATTCAAATCTTAGTTTCGTTTATGTATGCAGTTTTGCTAGAAACTTTAACTTTCATGATATCTTTTATATCAGCATTTATTATTATTGTTGCTTATATTGTAATATCTATTTTTTTTCACAGCTCTTTATTCATCGCTTCATTTGCTATGGCTGGAAAGTGGGCTTTTATTGATTATTCGCGCATGAACATTAACTACTCAGATGGTCGTTTTTTTCATGCCTCTGACTTTTTATTGATTGCACTTATTTTCTGTGCAGCTTGTACTTTTATCAGCCTAGTTTTTATTAAAAAAACAGATATTTTAGGAGAGTAATTATGACGTCGTATATCGAGTGTAAAAATATAGTAAAAAAATTAAAGGGAAATCATGTATTAGATGATATCAGTTTTTCAATTAAAGAAAACGAATTTGTCGTGTTAAGAGGCCATAATGGATCTGGAAAGACAATGATTTTAAGAGCCATCGCCGGACTGCTAACATTAATAAAAGGCGAAGTTTCTGTTAACGGCCTCGTGATCGGAAAAGATATTGACTTCTCTGAACATACAGGTCTGTTAATTGAATACCCGAGCTTCATCCCTGTCTATTCGGGATTTCAAAATCTGAAATTCCTTGCTTCTATCAAGAAAAAAGTATCTGATGAAGAAATCAAAGAAGTAATAAGAAAAGTTGGGTTAGACCCCGAAGATAAGCGTAAAGTCAAACGCTATTCTTTAGGGATGAAGCAACGCTTAGGAATTGCTCAAGCAATAATGGAAAAACCCAAATTACTTCTTTTAGATGAACCGACAAATGCCTTAGACAAAAAAGGGATTAATCTTATACTGGATATCCTAAAAACCGAAAAAGAAAACGGCACAACGATTGTAGTGGCTAGTCATGATGATACACTATGTGAAAATAGTGTTGTCGACAGAATTATTGATATTAGTGAAGGTAAACTGGAGGATACAGATGAATAAACGTTGGATTTTCTTTATTGTTTTATTAATAATAGTAACATTCAGCTGTGTTCGTTTCTATACAGTGAATGCCCAAAATGATAAATATACTCCAAAAAATATTAATATTGCCGCAAACCAAACAATCGATACAGGAAAAGGAATAAAATTCCATATTTTAAAACCATTAAAGCCGGTCAAGTCATTTGATAAAGATACAAATTCCATAAAATATATATACATTTTGCCTTTTAATGCTGAAAATACTTCTAATCATAAAATTACTCTAGAAGATCTTTCACCGGACGGAAAAAACTTTTTATTTTTTGGTCAGTATCAATATAATAAACAATTGATGCCTTATAATTATGATTTGCCGGATAAGTATCAATTCAATACAGAGATTCCACCAGGGAAAACAGTACTAGGATATGTAGGATTAAGTTTGTATCCCGACGAAAAAGTAAATTATAAAAATTTCAATCCTGAATCATCAAAAGTATCTGCTTATTATACTGTAATAGACAACGAATCTAATAAAAGAATTTCTTATAAAATGACTTTAAATAATTAAAAGATAAAAAAGGGCCTGGATGTAATTCAGACCCTTTTTTATTAAAAACTATTTCACAAACCCAAGCAGCATTTCACGGATGATTTTGCTGGCTGTGTTTGCCGTTTGCTCTGAGTGGTCATACACCGGTGCGACTTCCACTAAATCAGCGCCCTTTACGTTTACCTCTGAACGCGCAATTTCATGGACGGATGCAAGCAGTTCTTTAGACGTGATGCCGCCGGCGTCAACCGTTCCTGTACCCGGTGCGTGTGCAGGGTCTAATACGTCAATGTCAATTGTGACATAAACCGGACGGCCCGCCAGCTTCGGAAGCACCTCTTTCAGCGGTTCAAGCACTTCAAATTTTGAGATGTGCATGCCGTTTTCCTTCGCCCATTCAAACTCTTCTTTCATGCCGGAACGGATTCCGAATGAATACACATTGTGCGGTCCGATCAATTCTGCCGCCTTACGGATCGGCGTGGAGTGAGAAAGCGGTTCTCCCTCATAATCAACACGAAGATCTGTATGTGCGTCAAAATGGATAACCGCAAGGTCTGGGTATTTCTTGTACATCGCTTTAATGACAGGCCATGACACGAGGTGCTCCCCGCCCATACCCATTGGGAACTTCCCTTTTTCTAAAATGCTGTCCACGTACTCTTCAATCATATCTAGGCTTCGCTGCGGATTTCCGAACGGCAGCGGAATGTCGCCGGCGTCAAAGAAGTTCAAGTCAGCCAGATCGCGGTCTAAATATGGGCTGTATTCCTCAAGGCCGATTGACACCTCACGGATTCTGCTTGGACCAAAGCGTGAGCCCGGGCGATAGCTGACTGTCCAGTCCATCGGCATGCCGTAAAGAATGGCGTCCGCCTCTTCCCACTCGGGACGGCTCGCGATAAATACTTTTCCTGAATAAGCTTCATCAAATCTCATCTATAATACCCTCGCTTTCCTGTAAAAAAGCGCAAGATTCGCTCCTGCGCCATACCTTCATTATTTAATCAGGTCACTCACAAATTTCGGCAGAACAAACGCCGCTTTATGAATATCTTTTGTGTAATATTTCGTCTCAATATCGAAGAAACGGCTGTCTTCCACTGCAAGCGGATCATATTTTTTCGAGCCAATTGTAAATGTCCACAAACCGCTCGGATATGTCGGAATGTTCGCCGTATACAGCTTCGTAATCGGGAAGATTTCCTTCACGTCGCGCTGTACATTTGTGATTAATTCCGGTGTAAACCATGGGTTGTCCGTCTGTGCGACAAAAATGCCGTCTTCTTTCAGCGCTTTAGCGATTCCTGCGTAGAATCCTTTTGTAAACAGGTTTACAGCCGGTCCGACTGGTTCAGTCGAATCTACCATGATGACGTCATATTGATTTTCAGATTTTGCAATGTGCATAAATCCGTCATCTACCTGCACGTCAACGCGCGGATCATCCAGTTTGCCTGCGATAGAAGGAAGGAACTTTTTAGAGTATTCGATAACCTTGCCGTCAATATCTACAAGTGTCGCTTTTTTCACGCTTGGGTGCTTCAGGATTTCTCTGATAACGCCGCCGTCACCACCGCCGACTACGAGAACGTGCTCCGGATTTGGGTGCGTGAATAATGGGACATGCGCCACCATTTCGTGATAAACGAATTCGTCTTTTTCAGATGTCATCACCATGCCGTCCAAAAAAAGCATGTTGCCGAACTCTTCTGTTTCCACCATTTCTAAATGCTGAAACTCCGTTTGTTCTGTATGTAACGTCTTGTTAACCTTCATCGTAATGCCAAAGTTTTTCGTCTGCTTCTCTGTGTACCAAAGTTCGCTCAATTGTCATCTCCCTTTCGAGGCTGTATTCATTTATTGTAAGCGTCTTATCAGCTTTTATTCTCGGTTGAAATCTCATTTTCACCTAAGGAAAAAGTATAGAGGATGGCGGGGAAAAAGTAAAGATGCGTCCTGTTCTGCGATGTTTAAAAACGATCTTTTTTTCTCATAATAGTAGAAACATAAAAAAAGGGGGAACCCGTTGTGGATGCAATGACAAATAAACGGCTGAGACTGACGCTGAAAACCGTTCGCGCCTTTATCTTTTTAGGGACTTTTGCGGCCTTGGCGGCAGCTGCCGTGTTTATGACTGTCATTTTGATAGCCAAATACCAGGGCGCTCCCTCGGTGCAAGTGCCGCAATCCACGATTTTGTATGCGAGTGACGGCTCAAAGCTCGGGGAAACGAACTACGGCGAAAAGCGCTATTGGATCCCCTTAAAGGACATGAATCCGACGATCGTAAAAGCGACAGTGGCGATTGAAGACCAGAATTTCTACGATCATCACGGCTTTGATTATAAACGCATGGCCGGCGCGGCGCTTGCTGACCTGAAAGCATTTGCCAAGGTTCAGGGTGCAAGCACCATCACCCAGCAATATGCGAGAAACTTATACCTTGAACACGACAAAACGTGGAAACGGAAATGGAATGAGGCGTTCTATACGATCCGTCTGGAACAAAACTATTCTAAGGACGAGATATTAGAAGGCTATTTAAATACGATTTACTACGGACACGGCGCCTACGGCATTGAAGCAGCTTCCCGCCTGTATTTCGGCAAGCATGCCAAAAACCTGACGGATGCGGAGGCGGCGCTTTTGGCAGGTATCCCGAAAGGCCCTTCCGGCTATTCACCGTATGTCAATGAGACGAAGGCCAAGGAACGCCAGAAAACGATTGTGCGGATGATGGAAAAGCAGCAGATGATCAGCCAAAAGAAAGCGGATGAATTGATCAAGGAACCTCTTTCCTATCAGCCTTTGAATAAACAAGTTTCCAAGAGAAAGGCTCCTTATTTCTACGACAATGCGATGAGAGAGCTGGAGAAAAAGCTCGGCATGACACGGGAGCAAATTGAAACGAGCGGGTTAAACGTCTATACAACGGTAGATAAACGGATGCAGCGCATCGCCGAGGAGACCATTACCGAAACGGTTAACGCGGGCTCTGACATTCAAGTCGGGTTTTCAGCCATTGATCCCCGCACCGGAAACGTTCTCGCCCTTGTCGGCGGCAGGGATTATCAAAAAAGCCCATTTGACCGGACGACACAGGCGAAGCGCCAGCCTGCTTCGACGATCAAGCCGTTGCTGTACTATAAAGCGATTCAGAGCGGATTTACGCCAGTCACTTTGATGAAAAGCGAAGAAACCGAGTTTCAAATTGATGCAAAGGGAGAAACCTATTCTCCAAGCAACTATAACGGATACTATGCCAACAAGCCGATTACGCTTCTGCAGGCGCTGGCGCTTTCCGACAATATTTACGCTGTGAAAACGCATCTTTTTCTCGGCACGAACAAACTTGTAAAGACGGCAAAGGAATTCGGCATTACCGCCCAACTTCAAGCACTGCCGTCCCTGGCACTCGGCACCGAACCCGTACGTCCGATTGAGATGGTCAACGCCTATGCCATGCTCGCAAATGGCGGAAAGAAAATCGAACCGACTTTTATTTCAAGAGTAACGGACGCAGCCGGCCACGTGCTGTACGAAAACCCGAATCAGCATAAACAGGTGCTTGATGAAAAAGCCGCTTTTGTCACAGCGAGTATGATGACAGGCATGTTTGATACCGATTTAAATGGATATACGTCGGTTACGGGGCGAACGATAGCCAACCGCCTGACAAGAACGTATGCCGGAAAATCAGGAACCACCAGCGCAGACAGCTGGATGATCGGCTTCAATCCGAAGCTGGCCGCCGGTGTTTGGACCGGCTATGACAAAAACAGCACCATCGACTCGGTCGAAGAAAAAAGCTATGCTAAAACCATTTGGGCGGACTTCATGGAGGACGCGCTCAAAGGCGAACCGGAAACCGCGTTCAAGCCACCAAAAGGCGTAACCGGTGTGTACATTGATCCGGAAACAGGCTACTCATCAGGTCCCGGCTGCGCCGCTAAGCATTACACATATTTTGTGAAAGGGACAGAACCCGCAAACGTGTGCTACGGGGCAGAACCCGCAAAACAAACAAAAGACCGGCTTCCATCCAAAGAAAAGCCCGCTTCCGAGAAAAAGTGGTGGGACAAATGGCTGGGGCGACATCATTGAAAATAACCCGGCTCCTCGGAGGCCGGGTTATTCGTATGGTTGGTCAATGACCCATGGAAGAAGCGTAACACAATCGAGCTGAATAATTGGTTTTGGAAAACCCTTAGGAATGTAAATTTGGTGTTGCGGCACTGAAAATGAAATATGCCACGAGAAATCAATCTTTTTCGGATTCCATTCTTGTTTTCCTTCAACAATACGGCCTACTATAAAATAACTCGCTATATAAAAGTGCAGATGATCTTTTACCCCATGATAATTTATATCTGTGCATTTGGACGGAATGAGGCCGAAACTTTCTAATACTTGTGCTTTTTGGACTGGCAGTTCATTCACTGCCTCGTAATAGTTAAGACAGTTACCGCATTCACACATATCCTCTATATCTTTCTCATATTGCTTTCTCGTTTCTTCCACGTCGGCTTTTATCAACCAATCGCCGACTCGAATGGTTTCGAACATCATATCCCCCTAAAAATGAAAAACCCCGAGTCTTGTTTCGGCTCGGGATTTTCCATGTCCTATTTCTGTATCACCAGTTTACTCAATGTTTACGAAAAATATCTCAAATACTTTAAAAGTTCACAGAAAATTCATAAATTAATTGTTTTCTGGAAGCAGGCTCGTTTTTAACTCATCTGAGGAACGGTCCCATAGGCCCTGATCATGCTTTTTCAGAAATTCGCCTAGTACACGCTTCGAGCTGTCGTCCATTTTATCAACGATGATTTTCCGTTTCATGGATTTATCCATCAGATTCACATGCTCAGGCAGTGACTTGTAGCCTCTTCTGATGCTTCTGTCGACCGTCATTTCACAGGCTGTCACACCAGCGTAATAAGGCCCCTCTTCTCTTCTGTCAATCGTCACCCACACAAGCCAGTATGGTTTTCCGTTCGGAACTTCTTCTTTATTCGGGAGAAATTTAATTCCTTTTTCAACGGTGCTGCGGGCATGCATGGCACCGATGTCTACGAACGCTTCTTTTTCCTCTACATCGACGAATACTGGAGAAATGTTATCAAGGCTGAGTGCCCCTACGCCAAAACCGCCGTGTCCGTCTGTCGGATCACTTTTGATAATATTAAACCCGATTGATTTTTTCTTTTTTTCTTCCATGAAGTTCTACCTCCTACAAAAGCGGTTGAAATATCGCTGAAAACAGCTTTAAAATCGAATCTCTTCCTGCATTGAGCATCGGCCACAGCACGTAAGATCCTAGCGGTGTCACAAACAGCACCAAAAATACGATAAAGCCGTAGCTCTCCGCCTGCGTCATTTTGGCACGCACGCCCGGCGGAACGAGATCTTCTATAATTCGATAGCCATCGAGCGGAGGAAGCGGCAGCAGATTAAATAAAAACAAGACAAGATTCAGCTGTATCCAAATAGAAAAAAACTGATCCAGCCCCGTGCTGAACGCCGCAAGCATTTCCATTCCGTACGCATGCATCAACACTAACAAAAAGAAACCAATAAACGCAAGAATCAGGTTACTGACGGGCCCGGCTATAGATACGAGCACACCGGCAAGCCGAGGCTTCTTAAAGAAGCGTCTATTCACGGGAATGGGGCGCGCCCACCCGAATCCGGCCACCAGAATCAAAATGGTTCCGAACGGATCAAGGTGTTTAATGGGATTCAGCGTCAGTCTTCCTTGTTTTTTCGCCGTATCGTCACCGAATTTGTATGCGACATAAGCGTGGGCAAGCTCGTGCATCGTAAACGACACAATTAGCGTGATGACGAGGTATGGCATTAAAGATAACGGATAATATAAAAAACGGTCCAAGTGAGATATCCCTCTTTCTCAAAATGCAAGAATTTACTTTATTCAGTATACTATAAGAAGCCTCTTTTTCTAAAGAGAGGAAACGAGATAAAGGAGGATTCAGCACCCATGCCATACGTAACTGTCAAAATGCTCGAAGGCCGTACAGACGAGCAAAAACGCAATCTTGTCGAGAAAGTAACAGAAGCCGTAAAGGAAACAACCGGTGCTTCTGAAGAAAAAATTGTTGTCTTTATAGAAGAAATGAGAAAAGACCATTATGCCGTGGCAGGCAAACGCCTGAGCGATATGGAATAATCTCTATAAAGCCGGCGCGTCGCGCACCGGCTTTTTTATCCCTATTGAGCCAGCTTCGCAATAATCGCCAAGAACGTCTTTTTCTCTTCGGCTGTTAAACGTTCAAACATCCCGTCAATCAGCTGCTGGCGGTTTTCGATCATTTGTTCAGCCGCTCCCCGGCCCGATTCAGAAAGCGTAATCCATACAGTGCGGCGGTCATTGTTATTTCTGGATCTCTCAATAAACCCTTCCTGCTCTAAATGATTCAGAGCTGTGGTCGTGGCAGAGGGAGACAGTGTGACCTCCTTCAAAATATCCTTTATGGTGCAGCTCCCATGTCTGTATATGATCCGCAGAATAAATCCTCTTACATTATTCACGTGTTTCGGAACGGTGGCTTCATCTAATTGCTTCGTGCTTTTCAAATATTTTGTAAGTGCGTGATCCAGCAAATTTGCTTCCAGTTTGTCATGGTCCATGTAAATTTCCCCATTTCGAGATGCATTCATAACATACGAACGATATGATTTACTTATTATTTTACTGATTCCGAATAGGGAAAGTCAAAAAAGCAAAATGTGAATTCACAGCTTTTATCCTACATGCCTCGATTTTCCACCTGTTTGACAAGTTTATCTTTAAAAGTTTGGAAAGGAACGTGTTCACTCTGCTGATGTCCGAATTGGCGGACGTTTACCGCATTCTCCTGCTCCTCATGATCTCCAAGCACCAGCACGTACGGGATTTTCTGCACCTGCGATTCTCTGATTTTATAGCCCAGCTTCTCATTGCGCTCATCAATGCCGGCTCTTATCCCCACCTGCTTCAGCTCCGCCTGCACCTTTCTGCAATAGTCTAAGTGAACGTGCGAAACCGGTATGATTTGAACCTGGAGCGGTGCGAGCCAGACTGGAAAAGCCCCGCCGTAATGCTCGATCAAAATGCCGAAAAAACGGTCGATTGAGCCGAAAACCGCTCTGTGGATGACAACGGGACGAACCTTCTCATTGAGTTCGTTGATATATGTTAAATCAAATTTTTCCGGCATTTGAAAATCAAGCTGAATTGTCGCGCATTGGTGGCTCCGTTTCAGGGCATCTTTTATGTGGAAATCAATTTTCGGCCCGTAAAACGCCCCATCGCCTTCATTGATCTCATAAGAGAGGCCAAGCTCCTCTAGGACGCGTGCTAAGGCACGTTCCGACGCTTCCCAAAGGCTGTCATCGCCTAATGAATCCTCCGGGCGAGTCGAAAGCTCAACAGAATACACGAAACCAAATGTCCGATATACCTCATCAATCAGCCGAATCGCTTCTTTGATCTCACTCTCAATCTGATCCTCCCGAACGAAAATATGGGCGTCATCCTGACAGAACGTCCGAACGCGAAGCATTCCGTTTAAAGCGCCGCTGTATTCATGGCGGTGCACCTGTCCGAATTCCGCCATGCGAATTGGCAGATCCCGATAAGAATACAGGCTGTTTTTAAAAATGAGCATGTGGCCGGGGCAATTCATCGGCTTCATTGCGAATCTTGTATCATCCACTTCTGAAAAGTACATATTGTCGCGATAATGGTCCCAATGGCCTGACTGCTCCCATAACCGCTGATTCATCATAAACGGCGTACGCACCTCATCGTAGCCGGCATTTGTTTGCAGCTCACGCGAGAAGCGCTCCAGCTCATTACGGACAATCTGCCCTTTCGGCAAATAAAACGGCATCCCCGGCGCTTCTTCAGAAAACATAAACAGCCCTAACTGTTTGCCGAGCTTGCGATGGTCTCGTTTTGCCGCTTCTTCCAGCATATGCAGGTGCGCATCCAAATCTTTTTTCTTTTGAAAGGCAACCCCGTACACCCGCTGCAGGACTTCATTTTTGCTGTCTCCGCGCCAATAAGCGCCTGATACTCTTGTCAGTTTGAACGCCTTGATCATCCCTGTAGAAGGAAGATGCGGCCCTCGGCACAGGTCAACGAATTCCCCTTGCTGGTACAGTGTGATATCCTCCCCGCGCGGAATATCCTTTAAAATCTCAAGCTTGAGCCGCTCGTCTTTTTGTGCAAACAGCTCTTCAGCTTCTTCGTAAGAAACCTCTATACGTTTGATTTCAAGGTTCTCATTTATTATGTTTTTCATTTCTTTTTCGATGGCCTCTAAGTCTCCTGATGCCAAGCTTTTCCCCAGCTTCATGTCATAGTAGAAGCCGTCTAAAATCACAGGCCCTACCCCCAATGACGCTTCGCCGTACAGCCGTTTTACTGCTTGGGCCAGCACGTGCGCTGTTGTGTGGCGAAGCACCTGCAAGCCTTCTTGTGAATCGAGTGTGACAATCGAAAGCTCAGCATCCTCCTCCAGCTTGAAACTGAGATCAACAAGCTTGCCGTTGACCTGACCTGCGGCCGCTTTCTTTTGCAGACTGGAACTGATAGAACCAGCCGCTTCTTTGATTGTGATGCCTTTCGGATATTCCTGGATCTGTCCGTCCGGAAGCTGAATGTGTACATGTTTACTCATTTTAGAACACTCCTTATTCATTGTTATATATAAAAAAACACACCCGTCCCGCAGATAGGGACGAGTGTGTGATTAACCCGTGGTTCCACCCAAGTTCCCGACAAATACTATGTTGTCGGCTCGGTGCTGTAACGCAGCATAGACGGCATTGGTTACTTCAGTTCCCCAATGCTGCTCCAAGGCGGTAAATGATATTCCTAAGCTGGGAAGCTCTCACCTTTCCTTCCCTCTCTGAAAACCGTAACTATCATTCATGTCCTTTTCTTCGCATGTATTCAATTCATAAAAAAACACACCCGTCCCACAGATAGGGACGAGTGTGTGATTAACCCGTGGTTCCACCCAAGTTCCCGACAAATACTATGTTGTCGGCTCGGTGCTGTAACGCAGCATAGACGGCATTGGTTACTTCAGTTCCCCAATGCTGCTCCAAGGTGGTAAATGATATTCCTAAGCTGGGAAGCTCTCACCTTTCCTTCCCTCTCTGAAAACCGTAACTATCATTCATGTCCTTTTCTTCGCATGTATTCAATTCAAATAAAAAAACACACCCATCCCTCTAAAAGGGACGAATGTGTTGATCATCCGTGGTTCCACCCAAATTCCCGATCAATTACACATGGTGATCGGCTTAAAGATGCTGTAACGCAGCATGACGGTATCAGATACTTGTTTTCCCCGATACGGCTCAAAGGCGGTAAGCTGCTTTCCCTGCGTTAGGAAGATCTCAGCTGTCCTTCCCTCTCTGGAAACCGTAAAAAGCATCTCGTGTCCTTATCAGTGCCTGTTGTTTCAATAATTTTTTATATCTTACTATATATTCCCACAAAGCGCAATCAGTGATTTACATTTTTTCTGACGCGGCAGTCCCGTTATGGGCAGCCAGAAACAGCCATACAAGTAATGCAGCGAGGCTGTATGCCGCTCCCATCATCAAAAACGTAAACCCGGCACCAGCATACCAAGTGGCGGACAGATGAATGATCACCCCGGTTATCGCTACGCCGACCAAGGCTCCGATTTGCCGGTTTGCATTTAACGCCGCACCGGCGATATTCGCATGTCTTTGCCCGGCAGCCTGCATGATCACAGTTGTCATGGCAGGAACTGTAATACCGGTACAGAGGTTCATAACAGACATCAACACCGCCAGCTGCCAATAAGGAAAATCCGGAGAAATCAGCACAAACAACAGCAATGCAATGATACAGCTGACCGACATTGATACAAACATAAGCTGACCGGCTTCAAACCGATTCGCCAGACGGGCAAACAGCAGATTGCCGATCACGAAGACCGCCATCATCGGCAGCAGCTCCACTCCAGCCATAAAGGAACTTGCGCCTCCTGCTTCCTGCAAAAAAAGGCTGAGCATAAACATGCCGCCAAAAAGGGCGAAATTCAGCAAAAACCCGATAAATTGGGCTGCTGAGAAGCGGCCGTTTTTGTATAAGGACGCCGGCAGGATGGGTGCTTTTGCAGAAATTTCTCGCAGCAAAAACAGCACAAATGCCAAAATCGTTGCAGTAAATGCTGCAAGAATCACTGGCGAGCGCCAGCCCGCTGAAGGCCCCTGTATCAAAGCATAGGAAAGAAACCCGAGAGCCATCATGCCAAGCAGATGCCCGATGATGTTCACGCGGCTGCTTTTTCCCGGAACGTGGCTGAGGATTCGGTAAGCTGAAATGAGCGCAGCAGCCCCTATTGGCACATTGATCAGAAAAATACTCTGCCAGCCCGCCAACTCTACCAGCACGCCCCCGATAAAAGGCCCAAGGGCTGAAGCGGCGGAAACAAGCGCGGCCCACAGTCCAAACATTCTCGCCCGCACCCGCTCATCAGGGTAAGAGGCAGCCAAAAGGCTGAGTGAGCTTGGCATAAACAAAGCTGCTCCAATTCCCTGTATGAGACGTCCGGCAATCAGCATCTGCCCATTTATAGATGCAGCGCATAGACAGGAGGCCAGAACAAAAACAGCTAGACCCAAGATATAGATCGTCTTCGAGCCGAAACGGTCAGCCAAGGCTCCGCCCGCCAGCAGAAGCGACGCAAAAGTAAGAATGTACCCGTCCACAACCCACGTTACACCTGAAAGTGACATTGAAAGAGTGTTTTTCATATCAGCCATCGCCACATTCACAACGGTCACATCAAGAGTTGCCATGAGGAAACCAAGTGCGAGCACGATCAGCACGGATATGCCTGTTGATGATGTTGATTCTTGTATAGACCCGCTATTTTTCATTACAATTGCCCTTTCACTTGCTTGATTACCCAATCATCTATTTTTTCAAGATCATACAATTCCCCGACTCTGTCCATGACATGCTGCAAGGATTCTTCTCTCATAAGATTGGACCATTTATCCTCGATTTCCCCCATGACTGTCTCCAGCACACAGTGACTTTCACCCTCAAATACAGATTGCAGCAGGCCTTTCCCCTGATACATCGAACCTCTGCCTTCGACCGCTTGATAAACATCATAAAGCGTAATGTCAGCCAAAGGCTTCGTCAGGGTAAAACCGCCCTTCGTCCCTGGTAAGGATTCTGCCAAACCGGCTTGAACTAATGTTCTCATCAGCTTCTTCAAGTAAGACGGAGACACACGCAATCGCTGGCTTATAGCCTCTGACGTCAAAGAAGCCTGTACCGGCAGCCGTGACAGTAACAGCAGCACAGAAACCGCCTGCTCCATTCCTGATTTCATTTTCATCCTATTCACTCCTGATTCATTATAGATAACTATTATCCATAATGAATCTCTTAGCAGCTTTTGTCAATAAAAAAAGCAAAAGAAACGATTCATTTCTTTTGCTTGGTATGGTTAACAAATCTGCTTCAGTTCCTCTATGTATTGAAGCGCTTCGTCATATTCTTCATTTGTATATTTTTGCTTGCTTTTGATGGTAAAGACTTTTTCTTTCTTTTCCTCATCCTCAAGCCCGTCAAAGTAAAGGATCGTGGAAACCAGCTCTAAAAACCGTGATGAACGGCTGTTTACACTGTCGATATAGCCTTTCATATCCGGCATGTCCAGATCAGCATGGTCTAAAAATGCGGAGCCTGTCTCAGTCAGCGAATACCGGTATTGAAAGTAGCCGCCCTTTTTTTCCTTCACCTCATGCAGAAATCCAAGGTTGCACAGCTCTTCAATCTGGAGCGTCAGTTCCTCTGAATATGGTCCGTAAAAGTGAAAATCATATTTCTCATAGAAAGGAAACTGCATTTTCTTGGCGATATAAATCATTTTCTGCAGCTTCTTTCGCCCGATGATTTCTCCAGAATCCGAGAACACCTTCATCAGTTTTGCATGTTCTTTCAACAAATTCCCGACATCTCCTTTTTCCTTCTTTCCAATTTCTATGTCAGTCCCAGCAGCTGCCGGATTTTCATTTTCGCTTCCGGATGTTTAGAGCCGTCACAAATTAAGTCCTTTGGATAGTACAGCTTGTGGTCCGTCCGCCGTTTACCTGAGATGGATTCCACAATAGCCGACTGCCTGGACAGCTCTTTAATTTGGCCGTTTTGCGTCAAGAGATGGATCGGCAGACGCTCCTCTTCCTCTCCTGGTCGGTAAAAATCGTATGGCAGATCTGATGAAGAATCAACGACCAAATAATAGCTCGGATCGATCCCCGCCTCTTTGAACAATGAAGTCAGCTCAAAATAAGCCGACATTTCTTCATTAGGATTGAATTCAACGTATTGGAAAAGCTGGCGGTTAATGAATCTGCGGCACAAGTCGGATAAAATCACGTCTTCTTCATCCTCCCAGGCCTGGAAGTAATACAAAATAATAGATTCATCCAGCTTTACATAATCCTCCAGTGTCAATTTCCCTTCAAAAATAGAATAGAAATGAACCGGAGCGTGAGTGAAGACATAGCCTTCATCGTGCAGCTGCTTCGCCCTGTGAAGAATCTTCGTTAAAATGACCTCTGCACTTCTGGTCACAGGATGGAAGTAGACCTGCCAGTACATTTGGTAACGGCTCATGATATAGTCTTCGACAGCGTGCATTCCGCTTTCTTTAATGACGATCTGATCCTCGCGCGGCCGCATCACCCGAAGAATCCGCTCCATATCAAAATGGCCGTAGCTGACGCCCGTATAATATGCGTCGCGCTGGAGGTAATCCATGCGGTCTGCGTCAATCTGACTCGAAATCAGGCTGACCACTTGCTTGTTTTTATATGTTTTGGCAATGACTTCAGCAACATCCTGAGGGAAACCCGGGCTCACCTTTCTGAGCACCTGATTAACCTCCGTGTCTCCCAAAATGATACCTCTTGTAAAATCCTCGTGGTCAAGGTGAAAGACCTTTTCAAATGAATGCGAGAACGGCCCGTGCCCGAGGTCATGAAGCAGCGCCGCAGCCAAACAGAGTTCGCGCTCACTGTCATCCCATTCAGGGCGGCCTTTAAAGACGTCATCAACCATTCTTCTGACAATTTCATAGACACCGAGAGAATGGTTGAACCGGCTGTGCTCAGCCCCATGGAACGTCAAATAGGTCGTGCCGAGCTGCTTAATTCTGCGGAGACGCTGAAATTCACGGGTTCCGATTAAATCCCATATCAGCTTGTCCCGAACATGAACATAGCGGTGCACCGGATCTTTAAACACTTTTTCTTCTGATAATTTTCCATTTGGATACGCCATCGTCATTCCCTCTTTTTTTTAGCCGTGTTTCTATTATATCGACTCTATTCTTTGAAAACATCCTTGAATTTGCCCGGCGATTTGTTCCATCTTCATGAAAAACACATCTTGTGAAGCAAAAAAGCCTGACCTGAGGGCCGAGGCTAAGAAAAAATATGTTTTTACTTTTTTATTTTCTTTTTTACTTTGTCAATCAGCTCATCCTCTGTCGGAGCTGACAGCGGGCGATTGTTCACAAAAGCAAATGATTTTTTCCGTCCGGGCCCGCAATAAGATTGGCATCCTACCTCAACCTTTGCGTCCGGGTCCACTTCTTTCAAACGCGGCAGCAATGTTTTGATATTAGTGGCTTGGCAATCATCACACACTCGAAATTCATTAGCCATGACGTACGCTTCCCTTCATTTCTATGTTCATCTATGTGAATAACCTAAAATCACGTTTCAAAAAAAAATCACATCACTCTTCATTTTACAAGGATTCGACTGTTCCTGCAAGCCGGTCCACCCTTCGTATCTCCTATTCTTTCAGCCAATTTGTATAAATATTTTCCAACCTGGACATTCTAATACCATGAAAAGAAAAATGGGAGTTGAGATAAATGACAAAACAGCGACAAGACGCTTGGTCAGAGGAAAACGATCTGCTTTTAGCCGAAACAGTGCTTCGGCATGTGAGGGAGGGCAGCACTCAGCTGAACGCCTTTGAAGAAGTCGGCGATAAATTAAACCGGACATCTGCAGCCTGCGGATTCAGATGGAACGCAGTGGTCCGCCATCAATATGAAAAAGCGCTTCAGCTTGCGAAGAAACAACGAAAACAGCGGATGAGAGCGCTCGGAAACGGGCAGCCTGCGAAAAAAAGATTATTATATCAGCCTCCTGCCGTGGATCCTGAAATCATTCAAGAAACCGCTGCAGAAGAGCCGGTTAAAACGGAAACACCTTCTGTCGAAAATGAGCAACCTTTAATGTCTGGCGAACATATGCCTTTTGTTGATGAAAGCTTTAAGGAAGAGTTAGCTAGTCTATCACACTTATTGTCTCCTCAAACGCCTGCAGCTGCGCCTGAGATGACGATGAATGATGTGATCCGCTTCCTGCAGAATTACGAAGGCAATAACGAACAATCATCAGCATTAAAAATGGAAAACGAGCGTTTAAAGAAAGAAAATCAGGAATTGCAAAACAAAACAGAGCAGCTAGAGGCAGAAGTTCAAAAGCTTGAAAAAGACCAAAAAACGATCCAAGAAGATTATGAAACCTTGGTGAAAATTATGAACAGAGCCAGAAAGCTAGTTTTATTTGAAGAAGATGAACATGCCTCTCCGTCCTTCAAAATGGACCGGAACGGCAATTTAGAAAAATTAGCGGAATGACATAGAAAAATCCCAAAACGGGCAGCTGTTTTGGGATTTTCGCCATGTACAAAATCCCCTTTTCTATTGAGAAAAGAGAATTTCCTCATTTTGCAGCCGGATCAGCTATTCTTGTAAAATGAGGCGAAGCTTATGTGAATCTATTAAGACATGTGAGTTGCCTCGGCCGTTTTTTGTTTTCGAGGCTCAGCAGAAATGACCAAAAGCCCCAGCATCATAAGCGCAATGCCCAGCCACGAGGAAGGCGAAAGCATTTCCCCTATGAAAAACACGCCAAGCAATGAAGCCGTCAGCGGTTCAGCTAAAGACAGCGTGACCGCCGCCGAGGCCGGAACCCCGGTAAGCCCTTTCGCAAACAAAAAGTATGCGGCACATGTTGCAATTAACCCGATGTAAAGGCTTGTTCCCAGTCCTCTAGGGGTCCATATCCACGAGATATCTGACTGCCATAATAGCGGCGTCAGCAAGATGGCGCTGATCATGAATACAACGGCGGAGGTCGCTCGAGGAGGCTGGGTTTTCATCATCGCTTTACTGATGAGCGTATAGCCTGCAAAAGAAGCACCCGCTCCAAGCGCCATAAGAACACCAGCCACATCAATCCGAACATTGGAACTGTCGGAAAACAGAAGCCAGCAACCCGCTAAAGCCAGCACAGTCGCAATCCACCAGGAGTTTCGCGGGCGTTTCTTCAATACAGCCCATTCGAGGGTCCCGGCAATGATAGGCGCACTGCCGATGGCAATCACAGTTCCCACTGCAATTCCCGTTTCTTTAACCGCTGTGAAAAACAGCGGCTGGTAACACGCCATACAAACAGCGGCTAAAAATACGAGCGGCCATGACCAATTTTTCACGTGAAGCTCCCGGCTGATCCAAACCGCAAGCAGCATGGCGCTTCCTCCTATTAATAACCTGAACGCTCCAAATGCCAGCGGTGTGGCGCTTTCTGGAGCCAATGCCTGAACGGTTCCCGTGGTCCCCCAGAAAAAAGCCGCAATCAATACAAAAAGGCTGTAAATATTCCCTTTCATCTGCCTCTCCCCTTTAATATGGATGCTGATGTCATTTTATCGTTTTTCTTTTTGCTGTGGTTATCTGTATGTAAGAAGGATTTATCTGAAAATAAGATTATTGGGGTAAAATGCCGCTTGTGATAAAAAATGCATGCCGGCATATACAGCCGGCATGCGAAGAACGTTCACCCAAATACCTTTGCATTCCGCTCAGCCATCCGGACGAGGTTTTTCTCAAATTCCATTTCCTCATCAGTGGACAGTCCGGCAGAGTAAAGATGAGTGCTTAACGCTTTTAATTCCGTCAATAAAGCGAACATTAAGTCTTGTACGGAGATGTCTTTTTGCAGAAGCTCACTTAAGGACGCCATCGTTTCCGGACGTATTTCCGGATAGACGCCTTTTTTATCGTTTTGTTTGTCTTTCAGCGCCGCTTGATAGAATCGTCTGATCAAGTCGGCCCTTTCACTGCCGCTTTTATCCGCACAGAGATAAATTTGAACAGCGACTCCGCCGCGAACGCGTCTCTGAGAGATGCCGGCGAACTTTTTGCCATTTATACTGAGGTCATAGCTGCCGGGACAATAAGACCCTTCAATTTCATAGGCTTCGATCTTTGCGTTGTACGGTCTCAGCATTCGTCTCATCAGCTCGACCATCGCTTCATATCCTTTGTCTATATCGATGCCTTTCTTTTCGTCCTCGAATATGAGAGAGATATTTAAAACACCGTCATCCAATACGACGGCAAGACCGCCGGAATTGCGTACGATCACACGGTATCCTTCGCTCTCCAGCAAGGAGATGCCATCCTGCAAAAACGGGAGGCGTGTATCCTGTATTCCAAGGACAATTGTATCGTGGTGCACCCATGAGCGCGCTGTCGCCGGCGACACGCCTTTTCCGACGGACATGCACAGCGTATCATCCATTGCGAAGGATTGCTTCGCATCAAATAAAGGGCCGAGACTGGATTGGTCAATGACTCTCCATTTCGGCTGCATCAGTAAATCAATCGGTTGGTTTGCCATCTATGTAAAACCCTTTCATGTTAGGCTTATTGAACGAAAACTATTATATCATTTCAGCAGCTGTGATTGATAATTGCTTTTCAGCATCGTAATAAAAATTTCTTTATTTTTTGTATTCTCCATGAGAGGAGAATGAATGTAAGACAGCTTGCGCTTTAACGAGAAATCTTTAATATGCAGAATTGAGATTTCGCGGTGGATCAAATCCTTATGCAGTACGCTTCTGGATAGAACCGAAAGTCCCATGCCGTTAATCACCGCTTCCTTTACACCTTGATTGCTGCTGATGGTGAACATTGATTTCGGCCGAAGTCCATTTGAACTGAGTACATGATCGAGATATTCTCTCGTCCCGGAGCCTTTCTCTCTTGTCACCCACGCTTCGTTCTGCAAATCGCTGATCGAAATCTCTTTCCGCCCGGCGAGCGGATGCTGATTTGGAGCGGCAATGCACATTTCATCCTCCATGAACGGTTCAATTTCCAGCTCATTCTCGTTTGTATGTCCTTCAATCAGCCCGATATCAGCCTGAAGCATCCGCACACGCTCGCTGACCTCCTCTGTATTGCCAATCATGACATCTAGATTCAGCTCTGGATACAGCTTTTGCAGCTGGGCCAATAGCGGCGGAAGAATATACTCACCGATTGTAAAGCTTGCAGCTATTTTCAATTCGCCCTTCACATAGTGATGATGCGCATAGATTTCAGCCTTGGCTTGTTCGTAGAGAAACACCATTTGCTTTGCTCTTTGATATAAAATGTCTCCTGTCGGCGTTGTCGTAAAGTGTTTTGGCGACCTGTTCAGAAGAGCCGTTTGAAATTCTTTCTCAAGATTTTTGATATGCAGACTGACGCTGGGCTGGGAGATCATCAGCTTTTCCGCCGCTTTTGTGAAGTTTTTTTCTTCTACCACCGCTATAAACGTTTTCAGCACGTCGTAATACAAAAACCCCACCCCTGTCATTAATGAAATATATGGTTATGATTAGTTTTCTTTATTGTACTCATATCATCCGTCTTGGTAAAGAAGGCTATACGGAAGCGCAAAAAAGGCAGCCCTCGGTCGAGAGCTGCCATCGTCTTCATTTTTATTACAGTGCTTGCGCCGCTGTAATTAATGCGAGATTGTAAACATCTTCAGCGTTACATCCTCTTGAAAGGTCGTTTACAGGCATATTTAAACCTTGCAGGATTGGTCCTACCGCTTCAAAGTTGCCCAAACGCTGAGCGATTTTATAGCCGATGTTTCCTGCTTCAAGGCTTGGGAATACGAATACGTTAGCGTCCCCTTTGATTTCGGAATCCGGCGCTTTTTTCTCAGCTACAGATGGAACAAATGCAGCATCAAATTGGAATTCGCCGTCAAGTGTCAGTTCAGGCGCTTTTTCTTTCGCGATTTTCACTGCATCCGCTACTTTTTCTGTTTCATCAGATTTTGCTGAGCCTTTTGTAGAGAAGCTGAGCATTGCCACGCGAGGCTCAATGTCGAACATTTTTGCCGTATTGGCACTTTCGATCGCAATCTCGGCAAGATCTTGGCTGTCAGGCGCAATGTTGATCGCGCAATCTGCGAATACGTATTGCTCTTCTCCGCGAGCCATGATGAACACGCCGGAAGTCTTTTTCACGCCTTCTTTTGTTTTGATGATTTGAAGAGCCGGGCGGACAGTGTCAGCAGTTGAGTGAGCAGCTCCGCTTACAAGTCCGTCTGCAAGTCCTTTATACACCAGCATTGTACCGAAGTAGTTCTCGTCTAATAACGCTTTGCGAGCCTGTTCTTCTGTCGCTTTGCCTTTGCGGCGTTCTACGAATGCTTGTACAAGGTCTTCCATGCCTTCATATGTATGAGGATCATAAATCTTAACGCCGTCCAGCGTAAGGTTCAATTCTTTTGCTTTTGCTTGGATCTCATTTTCATTGCCGATCACAATCGGATTCAGCACTTTGTTTCCTGCAAGCTTGCTGACCGCTTCTAAAATACGCTCGTCTAAGCCTTCAGGAAATACAATTTTAACGTCTTTTCCAGCTACTTTTTCTTGCACTGTTGAAAATAAATCTGCCACAATAAAACCTCCTCAAAAAGTTACAAAAACGCTTTCTTTTACTAGCATACTCTTCTTCCAATCAAATTCAAACAGCCAACTTTCATTATAGCGCTTTCATAAAAAAATCTTATTTTTCTAACTAATTTAAGTGACTCAATCTTCCCTTATAGGTTCTTCTATTTTGATGGAGTTATACGGAAGGGATGTTCAAGGTTTCTCCACAGTAGAATCGGATAAACTATGGTATAGTGAAGGCAATCATGAAAAGATAATGGGAGTGAAGATAAATGAGTGAACAGCAAATGACGAATGAAGCGGCAAAAACGCTTGACGGCTGGTATGCGCTTCATGATTTCCGCACAATGGATTGGGCTTCCTGGAAGCTTCTGTCCAGTGATGAGCGCCAATCTATCATACATGAATTCACCGGGTTGCTTGAAAAATGGGGCGTAGCCCAAAAAGAAGGAAAAGGATCCCAAACTCTTTACAGCATCGTCGGCCAAAAAGCTGATTTTATGCTGATGATCCTTCGTCCTACAATGGAAGAATTAAATCAAATTGAGCTTGAATTCAACAAATCAAGACTTGCTGAGTTCACCATTCCGGCATACTCCTACGTATCAGTGGTAGAGCTGAGCAACTACTTGGCAAGCGGTGACGGCGATCCTTACGAAAATCCGCATGTGCGCGCGCGCCTTTACCCTGAACTGCCGGAATCAAAATATGTATGCTTCTATCCAATGGATAAAAGAAGATCCGGCAACGACAACTGGTATATGCTTTCAATGGAGGAACGCAGAAACTTGATGAGAAGCCACGGTTTAATCGGCCGCAGCTATGCGGGCAAAGTCAAACAGATCATCACCGGCTCTGTCGGCTTTGACGATTACGAGTGGGGCGTTACATTATTCAGCGATGATGTCCTTCAATTCAAGAAGCTAGTGTACGAAATGCGTTTTGACGAAGTCAGCGCTCGCTATGGCGAATTTGGTTCATTCTTTGTCGGCAATCACCTTTCGCTTGATACACTTCCTCAATTCCTATATGTATAATATCCCCTCCCGCCCTATCCGGCGGGAGTTTTTCAATTCTCCTTTATCAGAATTTAAAAAAAATTTGCTATTTTCTTCGTTTTTTCTTACGATGTAGATAATAATCCATTTTTTTCAAAGGGGTGCAGTTATTTGTCAAAACGAACCGCATTTGTTATGGGAGCCAGTCAAGGGATTGGGAAAGCAATCGCTCTGAAATTAGCAGACCAGCACTTTTCCCTCGTCATTAATTCGCGAAATTTGGATAATATTGAATCTGTCAAAGAAGACATTTTGGCCAAGCATCCTGAGGCGAGCGTCATTGTCCTTGCGGGCGATATGTCTGACCAGCATACGAGAGCGGCCATTTTTCAGGCAATCGAATCTCAATGCGGACGGCTTGATGTTCTGATTAATAATATCCCGGGCGGCGCGCCTGACACATTTGATAACTGCAATATAGAGGATATGACGGCCACGTTCACTCAAAAGACCGTTGCCTATATTGACGCAATCAAGCGTGCTTCCTCACTGATGAAACAAAACGAGTTTGGCAGAATCATCAACATTGTCGGAAATCTGTGGAAAGAACCCGGCGCCAACATGTTCACAAACAGTATGATGAATGCCGCTTTAATTAACGCCAGTAAAAATATTTCCATCCAGCTTGCTCCTCACAACATTACTGTCAACTGTCTAAATCCTGGTTTTATCGCTACAGACCGTTATCATCAATTTGTGGAAAATGTGATGAAAAAGAACAGCATATCCAAACAGAAAGCAGAAGAACAGATTGCTTCCGGGATTCCGATGAAACGGGTCGGATCAGCCGAAGAAACCGCAGCGCTCGCCGCGTTTCTTGCCTCTGAGGAAGCCTCCTACATCACGGGGCAGCAAATTTCCGCTGACGGCGGCAGCATGAAAAGCATATAAAAACATCCCGCTTTTTAGCGGGATGTTTCTTGTAATGACCCGAACGGCAGGTTCAGCTTTTGAATCCGCATGACAAATTCCCTCAGATCCTCCTGCTTCGACACCATTGAGATTCTGACATGCCTTTTTCCGTTGCTTCCAAAAATTTCGCCCGGTGTGACTACGACATGGGCATGCTCCAGCAAGTAATCGGAAAATTGGTGAGATGTCTCAAACGTATTCGGAATTTCAGCCCATACGTAAAAGGTTCCTTTTGGCTTTTCCATCTTCCAGCCCAGTTCCTTTTCGCAAAGCGCCGTAAAAAAGTCAATTCGTTCCTTATAAATTCGTTTCAACGATTCCGTATGCTCCGGATCTCCAGAAAGCGCCGCACTCGCTGCCTGCTGCAGCCCGCCGAACATGCCGACAAATACATGATCCTGAAATTCATTGACAGCCTGAATGATCTTTTCGTTCCCAACCGCAAACGCCATTCTCCAGCCGGCCATGTTAAATGTTTTTGAAAATGAATAAAGCTCTGCTCCGACAATTTTGGCATCCTCTGCCTCAAGAAAGCTGGCCGGTTTTTGATCGAATTCAAACGCTCCGTATGCAAAATCATGAATCAAATGGATATGATGCTCTTTTGCAAAAGCAGCAGCTCTTGCATAAAAAGCCGCATCAGCCACAGCTCCAGTGGGGTTGTTCGGATAGTTTAAAAACATAAGCTTCGCTTTTTCCAGCACGGCTGGATCAATCTTTTCAAAATCCGGCAGATAGCCATTTTCTTCATACAGCGGCATTTCGTAAAGCTCAGCTCGCGCCATCGTAATCCCTGATAAATATTCAGGGTAGCCTGGATTCGGGACTAAAGCGATGTCTCCCGGATTGAGCAGGCATTGTGTCAGCACATACAAACCGGCTTTCCCGCCTCCGAAAAGCGCGACCTCCGTTTCAGGATTGATTGTCACGCCGTATTCTCTTTTATAGAAAGCAGCGATTGCTTCCTTCAAAAAAGGATAGCCCCTGAAAGGGCCGTATCCATGAAACGAAGGATTCAAGGACGCCTCCCGCAAAGCCTCCACAATATGCGGCGGAGTGGGAAGGTCAGGGTTCCCCTGTCCGAGATTAATGATATGGGCTCCCGTTTTTTCCATTTCCTTTACCTTTTGAAAAACGAGAGAAAACTCCTGCCTTGGAAGTGTCTTGATGACATCGGACGGTGTTATTTCCATCTAAAAGACTCCTTTTTGCTCCGTTTTGTTATCCCGTTCCAAAAACGATTTGTTGACGAGCTTCGTATGCAGAAACAAACCGCATACGATCACGACAATCAGCCCCATAATGACCGGAGCGCTGAGGATGTTAATGAACATTGAACCAATAGAAATGCATAATCCGATAGACGCTTCGGCCACTGAAAAAATGCGCCCTTGAATCTGGTTTGCCGCATTTTCCTGAACCTTCACTTTTGCAAGCACTTCCCCGTATTCCATCGCGATGAAAAAGAGGATCGCCGCGATGACAGAAACAGCGAATATCGGTGTGAATAAAAACAGCGCCAGCGAGACAATGGATAAAACGGTAAAGTACGTCAGGCCTCTATTATTGTTAAAGCCCCATTTGCCGACAAGCGCCGCTCCGATAAAGCCGCCGAAACCGATGCAGAATGTGAGAATAAAGTTGCCGATTTCCCCGTCACCCAAAAAGCGGCTGACAATCGGAAAATAGCTGTACACAACTCCCCACAGCAAAGCCATTGTAATCATCGTAAACATGGCGTTTAATACGAATGCATTGGTTTTGATTTCCTTGAGTCCTTCCTTAAAAGACTGAAAGGCCTCTTTAATGTTTTCAGATTGAATCGGCACAAATTGCAGCTTGATACGGCTGATAAAAAATGCCGAAACCAGGTATGTCACACCGTTAAAGGCAACAGCCAGCTCTACAGATCCCCCTAACAGAAAGAGCCCTCCGGCAGCCGCCCCGACGATAATGGAGATGGTTGTCGCTTTTGCAAATAACGTGTTGATGCTTTTAATATCTGATTCCAAGGACGACATGACAGCGAGACGGGCGGGATTAAAAAACACGCCGCTTCCATAAGAAATAAACAGCAGGGCCAGAAAAATCAGCGGATACTCGCCTTTTGGAAGAAATGTGAGCCCCAAAAAGATGATGCCTCTGATGATATCCGTCCACAGCATGATCTTAATTCTGTCTAACCGGTCGACCAGAACCCCCAAAAACGGCTGAAACACCATCGGAATGCTTCTGACCACGATGACCCCGGACGTCACCCAATAATCGTGATAATATGTAGACAAAATGAGCAGGGCAGGGAGAACACAATAGTCTCCCATGAACGATAGCGCCTGCCCGTAAAGCAAGTATTTAGAGTTGGGTTTCAGCTGTTTCATACTGGCAGCACATACTTTGCCGTCAGCTTTGCATGCTGCTGAATTTGTCTGATTGATTCAGCCACATCCTGTGAATTACTGCCTTTCAGTTCAAATGCAGCAATGGAATTGAAAGCTTCAAACAATGTCAAATCAACTGAAGTGCCTGGTGCTGCGGCCGAAAAAGAAACGATTTCAGTATCCCCTTTTAAAAGCCCGTCCGGAATATCGATCGCTTCAATGACCAAATCCTCAGCAGTTTCTGGAATCTGGCCATTTTGTTTGAAATGCTGCGGGTACAAATGGCAGTCGGCGACATAGTAAGGCTCTTGATCCAATAATCCGTCAGGCAGATCGGCGTCTTTTCCGAAACAAAGGACATCTAATAATAATTGCGCCATATCAAGGCCGAAAACCTTTTTAATGTTAGGGATCATATTCCAGCCGGCAAATCTGGCTGCTGATTCTATTAAACCCGGTTCTCTGTTTTTCATTAGCTTGATCTCTGTATGTGTTGCGCAATTTTGCAGGCCAAGCCCTTCATTTGCCTTTTTGGCAGCTTCAACAATTTTCTTTTTTGCCTCTTCATCCAGAATGGACGGCGTAATGTGGGATGTCTCTGTAAACCCGATTTGCGGCGTTTTATCATGAATGGCGATCGGGAAATACTCACCGTCAGCCATGATGCCTTCTATACTGATATAGTCGGAGTACCCTTCTGTTTGATACCAGTCTCCGTACTCACCCTGTAAAAATTCTTCAGCGATAAACGGCGCTTCAAACGTAACCGCCTTTGGCACGTTAATTGATTTCAGATAGTCATTGACTCTGTTAAATTCATCTTCTGCCGTCTCAGTGTCCGTAATCAGCGTTACACCGATTGAACTCGCTAAGTATGTAGGCTTTAAGATAAGAGGTGTGCCGATCTCTTCAAGAGCAGCACGGAAATCTTCAAGAGTTGTGACTCGTTTGTTTTTGATCGATTTGACTCCGGCCTTATTAAAAGCGTCCCTCATTTTATTTTTATCTCTGGCATTTTCGGCTGCCTGCACGCCGGCACCTCTCAAGCCCAGACGTTCACAGGCTTTCGCCATCGGAGCAATGAATAATTCATTGTTTGTTGTGATGGCATCCGCCCCAAACATTTCGGCAACCTTGACGATTTGCTCGACGACCTCTTCCTCAGGCTTGTTATGATCCTCATGCGCCCAATAAATGGAGTCAGGATGCTCAAAATCAGCTAAACTCTTAAAATAGTCTTTATCTTTTATGACCGCGACCGAGTATTTTTCAATCAATGCTGCATGGGAGGCTGTAATTGCAAAAGGTCTTGGAATAAAGCTGACCAGGTTATATTTTTCAGCAGCGCTTTTATAAAACATGTGCGGCGGGCAGCCTCCAAGATCAGCGATGACCAATACTGTTTTTCTCTCCATATGTAAAACACTCCTTCTCTATTGTGCGGTGTATCCTCCGTCTGCGGTGATGGCGCTTCCGGTCATATAGCTTGATAAATCCGAGGCTAAAAACAGCATCACGTTTGCGATTTCTTCAGGTTTTCCAAGCCTCAGCAGCGGATTTACCTTCGCCTTTTCTTTTTTGATCTCTTCAAGTGTGCCTTCATTATTTTCAAGGAATGATTTTTCATTCAGCGGTGTGTCGATGATCCCCGGGCATACGCAGTTCACGCGAATTTGATGCTTCGCATAATCAACGGCCATTGATTTAGTCAGCTGCAAAACCCCGCCTTTGCTGGCGTTATAGGCAGGAATATCAGGCCATGCCACGAGTCCGCCGACAGAGCACGTATTAATGATGTTGCCCTTGCCGGCGGCCAGCATATGCTTGAGTGCATGTTTGCTCATTAAAAACATGCCGGTCAAATTGACTTGCAGCACCTTGTTCCAATCGCTGAGCTCCATCTCGTGAATAGGCGCCACGATTTCGATGCCTGCATTATTAATCAAGACATCGAGTCCGCCAAATGTATGAACCGCCGATTCAACTGCGTGCTGGCAGGCAGCTTCGTCTATGATGTCCGTTTGCACAAAGTGCAACCTGTCATTATTTTCTTTTCGTACCATTGCTTCTCCCTGCGCTTCATCAATATCCGCCACAACCACATTGGCCTGCTGGCCCAAAAAAGCCTGAACCGCAGCATAACCAATGCCTGATGCGCCTCCTGTTATGAGGACGATTTTATCGGTGAGGTTCATGATCATTCATCCGCCTTCATTTTTTTTGCTTTTGCTCTGTTGTAGCGCGGCGGGAAGAAGATATTAATCGATTTTGATTCTTTTTCCGAACGGTTGATGGCACCGTGATCTTCACGAGGCTCACAGAAATAGGCTGTGCCGAATTTCATCTCGACTGTGCAGCCTTCGACCGTCATGTCATAGCCGCCGCCGATGCAGATGCCGATTTGTTCATTCCGATGTTTATGGAAAGGCATTTCTCCGCCATTTCCAGGGATTTTGGCAAGCATAATTTCTACCCAATCCTCAACAAAGAACGTGACTTCCATGCCCGGCAGCAGGTCTCTTGTTTTGAAAATATCCAAAAAGTAGTCCTCAGGACTTGTATATGTTTCATCAGCTTTCAGCCGCTTGATATCAATAGCAATCACTTCTTGGTCTGTGTCGTTTCTTGCCCCGTGAGGCACATGCGGCGGCGCGATATAGGCAGATTCCAAGGCTGTCATTTTTCTTGTCACATCTCCGACAGTCATCATCAGCTCGCCAGAAACGACCATGCCGATTTGGACCTCCTTATGCTGATGGGGTTCAACATTGGTATGCGGCGGGACGTAAGACATTAATACTTCAGTATCCCCTCGTACGGTTGAATACTGCCTCACTCCGTTTTCCCATTCAATTAATTTCGGTGTCGGGAAATAAAGCTCCTGCATATCTTCTTTAGTTTTCATCATCAACGTCTCCTTTTCCAAATAATGACCAGCTCATTGGAATGCTTTTGAATGTTTTTACAAAGGTTAGCCCGTACTTTTGCCGTGCAAGCTCATTGGTTAAGGCAATGTCATACAAACCTTCTTTTACTTTTCTTGCGGCTTGACTGGTTGAATTGACTAGTTTGAAACGAACATCTTTGCGGGTAAAATATTTTATTAAATTAATAGGTGAAGGATGTGAAACAATAACAGATGTATCAAGCATATCGTCTCTGAATTCAAAATCAGGACGAACAGCCAGGCCGTACATCGGTGTGTCGCACCTGAAGATCTGCAATAGCTGCAAATCCGGCCTCATGTAGAAATGCTTAATGCCATCGTAAGCATGTGGGACGATGGTATATTCCAGCGGGCTTTGGAGCGTCCTTTCGATGCATGATTCAAAAGTATCATGCAAGGACAATTTACTGTTCAGCCCTTGTAGAAGAGTAAAATTGGAAATGAAATGCTTTGCTGCGTACTCACTGCTTGTCCCCTCAGGGCCGAGCGTGTTGACTGTAATGAGTTTGGATAGTGAATCAGTTCTTTTTTTTGTCTGAATGCTATTATCCAATATAATCATGAGCACCAACCAATCTTTTAAAATTTTAAGTAAATTTTATCCAGCGTCAATTGAACTGTCAATGTTTTTTGAAAATATTGATAATTATTCCCATACAAACAAAAAAACCCTTTATAAAGGGTTTTTAATTATAGGAATTTAGAAACTTTGTTTATTGAGATAAGGACTGATCGGCCTTCTGCTCAAGTTTGCCGTACTTTTTATATGCGAATATACTGAGCACAAATCCGAGGACTGTGATGGCTGCGCAAATCAATCCGACAGCTGCATAGCCGTATGCCACATAGACGGGTCCCATTAAAGCAGAACCTAATGTCACGGCCAGATTCGAGGCGAGGCTGTAAAACACCATGACTTTTCCGCGATGACGCTCTGAGCAGTCACTCAAAATGGTGCTGAGCAGCGTCACCGTCAAACTTTGCATTAATCCCCAAATAAATAGGCTGACGATTAACAGAAACATTGACGCCGGCGCATATGGTAAACACGCCAGCAGAACGCTGATGACCCCCAGCGCAATCAAAAGGGAGCGCATTTTTCCGATGCGGTCGGCTATCTTTCCTGTAATCACACTCATGGAAAACCCGATTCCATAAATCATGATAAATAAGCCCGCAGCCGTGTTTCCTCCGGTAAAAACGTCTTGAAGATAGGTGCCTAAAAAGGAATACATACCGTAAAAACCAATCATATTACAAAAAGTTATCGTGATATAAACAGGTACACGAGGGACTTTCAGCGCATCCCGGAATGTTCCTGCCGGCTCTTCTATTTCTTCCTTGCCGCTGTTTTTATGTTGGGCATGGCGGCGCATTTCAAGGAGAATCAGCAGGACAACTAAAACGCCCATCAAGGCGAAAATCCAAAACGTCCATCTCCAATGCAGGACGCCGCCGATAAATGATCCGAGCGGCACTCCGAAAATCAGCGCCAGCGACCAGCTTGAAACGATCAGTCCCATCACCTTGCCCCGGTATGTATAAGGAACACGATCACCGACAACTGCGTATGCGGTCGGAACAAACGCTCCCGCAGCCAATCCCGAGAGCGCCCGGCCTAAAAAGAAGAAAAAAATATTTTGAGCCAAAGCGCATATCACCGTTCCTATGATAAAGATCATAAGCCCGGCCAATAAGCTCAGTTCTCTGGAGTATTTATCGCCTAATGGAACCAAAAGCGGCGCACCGATAAAAATCATAATGCCGTAAATACTGATAGATAATGCAAGGACACTAACATCTGAGCTGAAGGCTTTTGCTAAATCCGGCAGCAGCGGTGAGATCACAAGCTCTTCAGATCCGGCTGCAAATACCCCCATCGTTAAAGCCAGTGCCAACAATAACGGAAAATGATGTTTTGTTTTGATGTCATTGTTTTGATTGCTGTTCATTCTTTCTCAAACACCTCTTCCATAATATTCTTATCATAAAGTTGTATTATAGTTTAGCATTGTTTTTTCTCTATTTACAATTCGAACGAAATATTTATAAGTTTTATTATTTTCATTTAAATCCCATTATATATTTCTATATTTCATTCTAAAAATACATGAGGATGTAACGCGTAAAAAAGCTCTCCGGCCTCCCGGAGAGCTTTTTCTATTGCGCCTCTGTCTGCTTTTTTTCAATCGATTCATGATTTATACGCTTTTTGATGCTTAGATGATAGTATGCATAGCAGAAAATAATGATCGGCACACCGCAGTATAAGCCGATTCTTTGATCCGGAATGAAAATAAGGCTGATCAACACGCAGCCATATAAACAAAATCCGAGCATCGGGACTAGCGGATAAAGCGGCGTTCTGAACTCCAGATCATTCACATTTCCGCCTTCAGCAAGGAAACGTCTGCGAAAGAAAAATTGCGACGCACAAATGGACATCCACGCGACAACTGTCACCATGCCCGAGATTGAGATACACCATAAATACACTGTTTCTGCGGCCATGACACTTGTCAGCAGCGAACAGCCTGAAATGCCCAACGTAATCAGCAGGGCATTCATCGGCACGCCTTTTTTGTCAGTCTGGTGAGAAAGGATGGACCCATTTGATTTGATGAAAGTGACCACATCATACGCGACGCCGCATACAACCCCGAATTAGCAACAGATAAAATGGCTGTTAAGATGACAAAGTTCATGATATCTGCCGAAAATGGGATGCCGATTTGATCGAGTACCGCTACAAATGGGCTTTCAATCACCCCCGCCGTTTTGTACGGAAGGATGGCAACCAAGACGAACATAGCGAGCACAAAGAAAAACAGCGTGCGCCAAATGACATTTCGAATGGACTTTGGCAGTGTTTTTTCCGGGCTTTCACTTTCCCCTGCCGCAATGCCGACAAGCTCCGTTCCCTGGAACGAGAAGTTCACCATGACCAGCGTAAACATAACGGCCAGCACCCCATTAGGGAAAAGTCCTCTATCAGTCATAAAGTTAGACAAAAAGGGTGTCTCCTGTCCGCCTTTAAAGTCAATCAAACCAAACACAGCGGCTCCGCCAATCACAATAAATAATATGATCGCCGCCACTTTGATGCTTGAAAACCAAAATTCCATTTCCGCAAAGCTTCTGACAGAGAGCGCATTAATCAAAAAGATGACGATGCCGAACACGAGGCACCATATCCAGATCGGAACAGAGGGCAGCCACCTTTGCATCAAAATGCCTGCTGACGTCAGCTCTAACCCCACTGTATTCGCCCAGCTGAACCAATACAGCCAGCCAATCATAAAGCCTGTCGACGGTCCCAGAAATTTAGTGGCGTAGGCCTGAAACGATCCGGCCACCGGCATGGCAACAGCCAATTCTCCTAAACAAAGCATGACGAGATACATTAAAAATCCGCCGATGATATAAGCGGCAATGGCGCCGAGCGGTCCCGCCTGGCTAATGGTAAAGCCAGAGCCTAGAAACAGCCCAGTGCCAATCACCCCTCCCAAAGCAATCATAAACAAATGCCTGCTTTTCATGCTGCGCTGCAATTCATTTTTATGATTCTGCATCATCCTTCCCCCTTTGGTTCTTTTGCCATGATGGTCATCCGGTAGCTCTGCAAAAGGTGAACGGTGGTTTGCTGTATGAGGAGAGGCAATACATGAAATGTGTACGGTTTATACACTCGTTCTGTCCATTTATGGCCGTCTTTTCCGTACACACCCATATTAATGGATGGAATATTCAGCTTGCGTATGTCTTTGAACGGAATGGTCCCAATCCTATTCCACCCAGGAAAGTTCCTGATAAAAGAATCAATTTCGCCATCGGTTTCGTGCAGTGATAAAAAACTGCCGTCTGCCAAGTAGGGGAAAAACTTTTTGAAGACAAATGTTTCGCCTGTCGATTCAGCGGTTTTGTCAGCCGCTTCTTTAATCACATGCTGCAAAAGCTGATCTCTTGCGCTATCTTCTTTCAAATAGTTATGCGGCAGGTAAGGAGGTGCGTAAAATAGAATGACTTTTGCGCCTTGATCGGGGTCAAGCTTTTGAAGCTCTTCGATTGCCTGAAAGCATCTCATGCGAAGTTCAAGGTGCTCGTTGGCTTTGAATGTCTGCTCGATACACTGCTCGGGATCTATCCCCCGGTTTCTCAGCTTTTCTAAGTATTGCTCCAGGCTATACACTTGAATGTCCCATGATAAATGTTTCTTTGGCAGGTTGGCTCTTTTTGCATATTCTTCATAATAATCTGATAATTTTTGTTGTGTCTCTCGGCATGCTTCCTCAGTGACTTTAATAAGCAAATCCATCATTTCTTTTGCTGTTCTTTCATAAATAAAACAATTGAAATACAAGCTGGTGCTGACAGCCGTTTGCACATTATAGGATTCCTTGTTATCACGCTGATACAAACAGGATGGTGGCAGAACCAACTCCCCTTCAACCTTTTCTGCCAGATGGATGTTATTGTGGAGACGGCTTGTGATTTCAGATGAAATGAAATTCGGGTCAATCCCTGCCAGTGTATCGCCAACATGGACTTCCCGCCCGTGGATGTAAAAGCACGGCAGCAGTTTTCCCGCGGCTCCGGTATAGATATATCTTGTCTGATCACCATCGTAAAGCGGGGTAATAAAGTCCGTATTAATAGCGGCCAAATAGTGAAGCTGTTTTTCTTTTTTTAGCCGGTTCAGCTCTGAAATGCTGGCGAGAATGCCCGAATGCTGGCTCTCCTCATCGGGATTGGCCATAAACAATACATTTCCCGGCAACGTCTCAAGGTTCTCCGAAAAATGTAGGAGATTGGCTAGATGCACGGCGATGCCGCTTTGCATATCGACAGATCCTCTTCCGAACATCCACTCGCCTGATTTGGCATCCCGCTGAACATCCTGATCGAACTCATAGCGGCTGAAATACTCGGCCAATTTCTCACAATCAAAAGCGATATCCTTTAAAGGGCCGAAATCTTCAATTCCGACTGTATCCAGATGGGCATGGTAAATGACTGTATTTCGGCTTTCTCCATGTCCTTCAATAAACGCAAAAATATTTTTGCGATTGTATGGGTCATTGGGAATGGCCTGTTCCCACACATGACTGGGGTTTTCCTGAAAATAAGGATAGCTCGTGATCACTTCTTTGATGAAATCTGCTTTTGTCCCTTCTCCTACGGTGCCGTTCACGCTGCTGAGGCTGACCAGAGATGCTGTCAGCGCCTCCACTCTTTCAGCCGGATTCATGTGACTGATTTTTGTATACTGCATAAATTGTCCTCCTGATCAAAAAGTTGAAATCGTGCGATCCGCTAAAGAATCGCACGATTTTATTTCTCTCAAATCAAAAAGCTTCGGACGTTGTTTTGGCTTGCATATGAAGAATTAAGTAATCGGGACCGCCTGCTTTTGAGTCTGTTCCTGACATATTAAAACCGCCGAACGGCTGATAGCCGACAATTGCTCCGGTACATCCTCTGTTAAAATATAGGTTTCCGACATGGAAATCCTCGCGCGCCCGTTCAATGTGCGCACGGTTTTTCGTCAGAAGCGCACCTGTTAATCCGTATTCCGTGTTATTGGCAATCTCCAGCATATGATCGAAATCACGCGCTTTGCAAATCGCAACAACCGGGCCGAAAATTTCTTCCTGCATCAAGCGGGCGTTTTCATCAACATCTGCAAAGATCGTCGGCTGAATAAAGTAGCCTTTTGAATCATCGCCTTCTCCGCCGGCCAATAGCTTGCCTTCAGATTTGCCGATTTCAATGTATTTCATCACTTTGTTGTAGGATGCTTCATGAATCACGGGACCCATATACGTATCAGGATCTTCTGGATTGCCGACAGTCAGCGTTTTGGTCAGCGCCACAGCTTTTTCCACCACTTCATCATAAACATCCTGATGAATGACCGCGCGGGAGCCCGCAGAACACTTCTGCCCTGAATATCCAAATGCTGAATACACGATAGAGGATGCAGCAAGGTCAAGATCGGCGTCCTTGTCAACAAGCACTGTGTCTTTTCCGCCCATTTCTGCAATTACCCGTTTGAGCCATTTTTGGCCCGGCTGCACTTTGGCGGCTCGCTCATAAATCCGGCAGCCGACTGCACGGGAACCTGTAAATGAGACAAACCGTGTCTTCGGATGCTCAACTAAGAAATCACCGATCTCCGCTCCATCTCCCGGAATGTAATTCAGAACGCCGTTTGGCAGGCCCGCTTCCTCCATGACCTCGACAAATTTTGCTGCCACTACCGGGGCTGCGTCAGCCGGTTTTAAGAGAATCGTATTTCCTGTCACAATCGCTGCCGCCGCTGTTCCCGCCATAATTGCGAGCGGGAAGTTAAATGGAGAAATGACGATGCCGACGCCAAGCGCTTCGTAATGATATTGATTGAACTCGCCAGCACGGCTCTTCACCGGAGCCCCTTCCTTGAGCTTTAACATTTGGCGCGCATAGAACTCTAAAAAGTCTATCGCTTCAGCCGTGTCCGCATCTGCTTCCTTCCACGGTTTTCCCGCTTCCTTCACAAGATAGCTTGAAAATTCATGCTTTCTTCTGCGCAAAATAGCCGCTGCCTTAAAGAGAATATTCGCGCGGTGCTCCGGTCTTTGTTTTTTCCAGGAATCAAATGCCTGTAATGCGGCTTGCATTGCTTTTTCAGCAAGCTCTTGATCTGCTGTAGACGCGTACCCAATGATCTCTTCTTTATTTGCCGGGTTAATGGAAATGATTTTGCGGTCCGTTTCAATTTTTTCTCCATTTATGACAAGCGGATAATGCTTGCCGAGCTGAGAGTTTACAAAGGCCAATGACTCCCCAAATGCAGTTTTATTCTTTGCTTCCGTAAAATCGGTAAATGGTTCGTGCGCGTATGTGACTGTCATATGTAGTCCCCCTCGTGTTATGAAATATATCTTCGCATATGAATAAAAATGCAAGAATCATGCCATTTTCTTGTCTTTTACTGAAAAAACTTGTTGAAGCGAACAGAAATTTGTCTAACAGGTGATCATCTTTCACTATTTCCGATCTTGAACGCAAATTTATTTTGCGATTTTTGCTCTTTAGGCAAAAAACAAATGCAAAATTATTTTGCGGAGGCTTCTCAAATTAGACCCATCCGCGGAATCGCGATGCTTCTGCCGATTTTCTGATGCCCGTCATGTAAGCCGCCAAACGCATATCCACTTTATGTGTTGCCGCTGTCTGATAAATTGTTTCGAACGAGCTGACCATGACGCTTCTCAATTTTTCTGCAACCTCTTCTTCCGACCAATAATATCCTTGGTTATTTTGCACCCATTCAAAATAAGAAACCGTGACGCCGCCGGCACTCGCCAGGATATCCGGCACAAGCAGCACGCCTCTTTCATTCAGGATCTTAGTGGCATCAATGGTTGTCGGGCCGTTCGCCGCTTCGACAACAATTGACGCCTGAATGTTATGTGCGTTTTTGGCTGTGATTTGATTGGAGATCGCAGCAGGCACTAAAATATCGCAATCCTTTTCAAGCAGCTCCTCATTTGTGATGACGTCAGTAAATAAGTTGGTGACCATACCGAAGCTGTCCCGTTTATCGAGCAAATAAGGAATATCAAGGCCGTCCGGGTTGTAGAGCCCGCCATTGGCATCAGAAATCCCGATCACCTTCGCGCCCGCATCGTGCATGAATTTGGCCAGGAAGCTACCCGCGTTTCCAAAGCCCTGTATGATGATGCGCGCGTTTTGCAGCTTGATCCCTTTTTTCTTCACCGCCTCTTCAATACAAATCGTGACGCCCTGTGCCGTCGCCGTTTCCCGTCCTTGCGATCCGCCCAAAACAAGCGGTTTACCTGTAATAAAGCCCGGAGAATCGAATTCCCGCAGCCGGCTGTACTCATCCATCATCCACGCCATAATCTGTGAATTTGTGTATACATCTGGAGCTGGAATATCCTTTGTCGGACCGACGATCTGGCTGATGGCACGGACATACCCCCTGCTCAGCCTTTCCAGTTCTCCAAATGACATTGTCCGCGGATCACAAATAATACCGCCCTTCCCGCCGCCGTAAGGAAGATTGGCAATCCCGCATTTGAGCGTCATCCAAATGGATAACGCCTTTACTTCCTCTTCATTGACTTCTGGATGGAAACGTACGCCCCCCTTTGTCGGACCGACAGCATCATTGTGCTGTGACCGGTAGCCTGTGAACACTTTGACGCTCCCATTGTCCATTTTGACTGGAATGCGGACAGTGAGCATTCTCTGCGGCTCTTTCATGAGTTCATACATATCTCCCGGATAACCCAGCTTCCGAAGGGCTTCCTTAATGATTGTTTGGGTAGACAGAAATAAGCTAAGAGCTTCTTTTTCTTCATCTTTCGAGACTTGCTTTGCTGACATCTTTTTCACCTCATTGTTTTTTTGGCCGGCTGTAATGTAAGCGCTTTAAAAAATCAGCCCGCCAATTCCTTTCTGCATTGGATTCACCCTTATCATCATGCAAGATCCGTACCAGCTTTTTTAATCAACAAAAAAGAGACTGAAAACATCTCAGTCTCTGATTAAAAATCTATTTATTAACGAGGGTCAATCACAAGCTGCGTTTCAGCATTTAAACTACCGATTCCCAAACCGTTTACTACATCGCCTTTAATCGTGTAAGTGCCTGCGCGCGGAAGGGTTTTGCGCACCATGACGAGGTCAAATTCGGATGCGCCTAACAAATCAAGCGTAAGCGGGAGTCTGACTGTTTTTCCATCGTTTAAAATCTGTGTTTCTTTCAGTGTTCTTCCATTCACTGAATCTCTTGTCGTAGCATGAAACCCGTCAGGAAATTGAAATTCTACCGCTCCGAGAGAAAGCACCGCATTTGGTTTATATGTCACTTCAATATCAGAAGTGGTCCACTCTTTCGTGCTGTTAATTGTTTTTGCCTCGATTGATGCAGACTGTGCATGAGCTTGGCCCGAAGGAAGTAAGATTGATAGTAAAACAGCTGAACTGATGAATAATGAAGATACGAATGAAGTTCTTTTTAACATGACATTTCCCCCTAATTGATTGTTGAAATTTGGCCAGAGCGTCCTCTGCAGAAAAAGCGCCTTTTCGTAATTCGCGAATTACCAGTTCTTTTTCTTAAAAATTAATCTATCATCATTTCCCATGGAAGTAAATGCTTTTTAAGGAATATTAACACTTGGAATTCATTGAGAATTCCTTCCTGTTTATACAAGGTTCAAATGGACGATTTCTCTCTCTTTTTCTAGTAACATCCGCCTGACATTTCCTATCTTTTATCCTATTTTAAAAAAGGACAAAAAAAGTCGAAGATGCCTCTGCTCTTCGATTGATCACGTTCCTATTTTTATCTGAATTCAGTGTTCCAGTTAAAACCGATCGTCTCATCATTCCACGGAATTCTTTTTTCATCAGGCTGATCCGGGTTATACGACATGGTGGTAAAATAGATAATTGTCAGCGGCGTCTCTCCCAGCACTCTGTATCCGTGAGCCACCCCTTTTGGGATTAATAACAGCATCGGGTTGTCTTCGCCCATATAATAGACGTCCGTTTCTCCTTTTGTCTTTGAATCCTCTCGAAGATCGTATAGGACAACCTGAGCGTGGCCGGTTGGGAAGAACCAGAGATCATCCTGCTTCTCATGATAATGAAATGCCTTAATCACACCCGGATAGCTTTTCGACCAAGAGGCCTGCCCAAAATGCTCAAGGAGATTCTCATCGTCCCGGACCAGCTCAGCAAAAAAGCCTCTGTCATCGCTATGCTTCGTCAATTTTTTTACCTTGACTCCATCAATCACACGCACTGCTCCTTTCCTGCAAATACTCCCGTAATGCTTCCCGCCAGTGGCGGGGACGGATGCCGGCTTCTTCAATGGCCCGATGGCTCAGCACAGAGTAAGCCGGACGGGGCGTTTTGTTCCCATATTCCTCTGTCGTTACAGGCAAAATGGCTGTTTCCAGCCCGCTTTCTTCCATAATTGCCGTCGCAAACTCATACCAGCTGCATATGCCTGAATTGCTGACATGATAGATGCCCGGCGGATGGCTGAACAGTTTGATGACCGCTTCTGCTAAATCCTTCGTATAAGTCGGCGAACCAATTTGATCGCTGACAACCCGAAGCTCTTGTTTCGTTTCAGCAAGCTTCAACATGGTTTCAACGAAATTACTGCCGCCATGTCCGTACACCCACGATGTTCTGATGATTGTGCTGTCTTTTGTCGTTAATCGTATCAGTTCTTCTCCGAGCCTTTTGCTTTTGCCATAAATGGTTTTCGGATCGAGGGGATCGTCTTCCCTATATGGCTGGGTTCCTTTCCCATTGAATACATAGTCCGTGCTGATATGAACATATTGAGCTCCGATGCGGGTTGACTCAAGCGCTGTATAATAAGCGCCGATTCCGTTAATCAAGTACGCTTTATCAAGCTCTTTCTCGCATTGATCAACCGACGTAAACGCGGCGCTATTGACCACGATATCCGGCTGATAATGGCCAAACGAATGCCGTACTGAGCGCTGGTCAGCAATGTTCATCATCTTCTTTGTTAACGCAATGACCTCATATCCGGCTTGCTTCAGCTGGCGGCATAGTTCCAAGCCAAGCTGTCCTCCCGCCCCAGTCACCAATACCTTTGTCAATCAGATCACCTTCTCATCGGTCATTGTCTGTATACCACTGAATCGTACGCGCAATGCCTTCTTCAAACGTCACTTCCTGCCGCCAGCCCAGTTCGTTTTTCAGCTTTGATGCATTGATCGCATAGCGCCGGTCATGCCCTTTTCGGTCTTCCACGTGGGCGAACAGTTCCTCACAGCCCAGATGCTTCAAAATGACACTCGCCAGCTCTTTATTCGTGCGTTCATTTCCGCCTCCGATGTTATACACCTCGCCGTCGGTCCCTTTTTCTAAAATCAGCTTGATCGCGCGGCAATGATCCTCCGCAAACAGCCAGTCTCGGATCTGGAGTCCATCGCCATACAGCGGAACAGGCAGGCCCTGCTTCGCATGACGGATAATCGTCGGAATCATTTTTTCGCTGTGCTGATAAGGTCCGTAATTGTTGCTGCATCGTGTAATGATGGCCGGAAGCTTGTGGGTTTTCACATAAGACAACACGAGCAAATCAGAGCTTGCTTTGCTGGCTGAGTATGGGTTATTAGGAGAAAGCGGCGTCGTTTCTGTAAACGCGGGATCATCCGCTTTTAAATCCCCGTATACCTCATCTGTTGAAATATGAATCAGCTTCTTGGCTTTTCCTTTTAAGACCGCTTCCGCCAATCGGTATGTCCCCATCACATTTGTGGTGATAAACGGCTCCGCTTGGGAAATGCTTCTGTCCACATGCGATTCTGCTGCGAAGTGAATGACGCCATCGTAGGTCTCATCAAAAGCGCGGTCGATATCCTCCTGAACGCTGATGTCCCCTTTTACAAAGCGAAAACGGCTGTTTTGCTTTAATTTTTCCATTTCCTCCGGGTGGCTGGCGTACGTCAGTTTATCTAAAACGGTAATGCGCGCATCCGTTTCCCTCAGCATGAGCTTTGTAAACGTGAGCCCGATGAAGCCGGCCCCGCCTGTAATTAAATATGATTTTGCCATCACTTTTCGTCCTGTCCTTTCCGTAAATCCTGGTGTACAAGCTGGGAAGCGAGATAAAGCGATTCGTGAGTTCCGGCATCTACCCACCAGCCTGATAACACATCATACGTAAGCTGGCTGTTTTCGATGTATAGATTATTCACATCGGTGATTTCCAGCTCGCCGCGCTTTGATGGTGATATTTGTTCAATATACGAAAACACCTCTGCATCATACATATAAATGCCGGTAACACAAAGGTTGGTCGGTGGCTGTTCGGGCTTTTCGATGATGGAACGAATCCGCTTGTTTTTCTCATCAATCTCAGCAATCCCGAAGCGTTCTGGGTCATCAACTTCTTTCAGAAGCACTTTTGCTCCTTTCCCCTGCTGTTCAAAGCGTTCTGTATAAGGCTTTAATGAATCTTCAAAAATATTATCACCTAATAATAAAATGAAAGACTCTTTTTTCGTAAAGCGCTTTGCATAAGACAGCCCATCCGAAATGCCCGATGCTGCCGGCTGTACTTGATAAGTGATAGTAACGCCAAGCTCTTCTCCGTTTCCAAGCAGTTTATAAAATTGCGGCATATGCTCTTTTTGGCTGATGAGTAAAATGTCTTTTATTCCGGCTTCCTCCAGCTTCATAATCGACCAGTATATCATCGGATACGGGCCTACAGGAAGCAAATGCTTGTTGACGGCTTTCGTTAAGGGCATAAGGCGTGAGCCGTTTCCTCCGGCTAAAATAACACCTTTCACATTAACACTTCCTTACATGCATTTTTATATCTTTTGTTCATATAAATCTTGAAGAATAGCTGTTACCCGCATAATGCCTTTGCCATCCACGAGCGGCCTTCCTCCCTTATGCAAAGAAAGGCGAAGAGGATAGCTGCTCATAATGCGCGACATCTGATAGATGAGTGTTTCATCCGGTACAAGCTCACCCAATCCAAGATCAAGAGCGGCGCCTTGGTCAGCAAATGTTTTGGCTGTAGCCGTTTGATGCTCAACCTGAGAAAGAACAAGGCACGGCACGCCGATGCAAATGGCTTCATATAGAGAGATGCCGCCGGCGACAATGGCTGCGTCCGCTTGTTTCATCAAACCTGCCATATCATTTGTCTGTTCGATCATCTTGTACTGCGGCTTCTTTTCGATCCGCCTTCGGACTGCCTCTTGATGCGGTGAAGCGCTCCCCATCACAAACATTATGTTTTTGTCTTTTATGTCGGGGACTTGATCAGCGGCAGCCAGCACTTTAAAAATAAGCTGCTTCGGATCACTTCCTCCTAATGCAACAAGGATATTGCGGCAGTCTTTCTTAAGTGTGTAATCCTCTCTTGCGGCCTGAAAGGCGGGGTGAAGAATAAGATAGTCCGGACCTTCATAGATGCGTGTGTTTCCCTGAACGTACACCCTGCTTCTGATGTCACCGTAAATTCCGTTAATGACTGCGTCACTATATTGAATCGATTTACTGTTTTTCTCTTCAAAAAGAACAATTTTCGCATCTGTCTCCGTCTTTATTTTCTTTAACAGCTCTGCAGGCACGCCTAGAATATCAAACAAAAGCAAATCAAGCTTCTTGCTTTTTATTTCCCGGAGAATAAATTCGTGCTGCTGCAGCTCCGGCTTTACGATGACCTGCCAATGCTCTTCATGAAGAAACGCTTCAGAATCCTGATTCGTATAAAACGTAATCAAGCATCGCTGTTTGAGCCCCTCCGCAAGTCTCTTCATCCGGACAACATGGCCCATTCCCTTTTCATAGCCGCCGTCTGCGAAGATCCCAACATGCATGGCTATTCAGCCTCTCGTTCGATTGCCGCATCGGGATTCCGGTTCAGAAGGGTGATAAGCTCTGAGGCGGATACATCGGGGCGCTCGCCTGCTTTTTGATAGAGGGCCTTTATCGATTCATAGTCTTCCTTTGTATCAATGGTCAGCCGATATTGAGGGGCGCGAAATCGTTCCGGCGCCTCTAAAAACTGCACACGATAAAGAGCTGGATGATTCCTTATATATAACGTGACATGCTCCTGATATTGATCCTCCATATTCTGAATACGGCTGATGTCAATTAACAGGTTGGCGTTGACCACTTCGCCGCAAATCCCTAATGGGGCATTCAGGATATACGTATAATCCGACCCTTGATCAAAATGCGCCTTAATCATTACATCGAGCAGCTCCGGATCGACAAACGGATTATCACCCGTTAACCGGATGATGACTGACGGTTTAACAGCTTCTATGACCTTCACAAACCTATCGAGGACACGTTCTTCGCTCCCGCGGAAAACACGAAAGCCTTGTTTGATACAGTGCGCCTCTAATATGTCGTCAGTTTCTTTGTCAGACGTGGCGATGACAAGATTATCCCGATCCTTTTGGTAAAACGCGCTTTTCTGAACGCGGTGAACGAGAATATCAAGTAAAGGACTCGATCCGAGCGGCCGAAGCACTTTTCCCGGAAGTCTTGTTGAACCCATTCTTGCCTGAATGATAAAGAGAATATCATTCATGAAACGGGCTGTCCTTCAGTAAAATGTCATCCCAGACAATGCCTGTGTCGGCCGGAATGTCTCTTACAGCCCGAACACCGCTGGTCAGCAGTTCAAAAAATCTCGGGTGCAGCCCCTGCGGCTTTTGTCCGGGCCGAAGCACTGCGATATTGTCTTCACTAAAGGCTTCACCTTTTTGAATCGGAGCTGTTGTAAAAATGCCTCTGTATGCAAAGTTTCTGATTTCTCCTTCGATGGAGGTCGTTGTTTTGTATGAACTGCCAAGCAGTTTTTCAGAGACCGGCTTTGTGATCCCCTGTTTCAGCTCAGCTTCCGTTTTCCTGATGCCATTGACCATTTCTTTCAATTCATCCGGATTTAATGCAAACGAGTGGTCGGCACCCGGCAGATTTTTATCGATCGTAAAATGCTTTTCTATCAGTTTTGCTCCGAGCCGAACCGCGGCACACGGCGCTTCTGTCGGATGCTCGCTATGATCGGAGAAGCCGATTACCGCCTCAGGAAAAGCGGCGGCAAGCATCGGAATGACGCTGAGGTTGCTGTACTCCGGCGGTGCTGGGTATTTCGCCACACAATGCATTATGGCAATTTGATTGTTTCCCTCTGCCCTGATGGTGCGCCAAGCTTCGTGAACATCAGAGATTTCAGCTCCGGCTGTCGAGAAAATCATCGGCCTGTTCAGCCGGGCGACATATTTAAGCAGCGGGAGATGGTTAATTTCATAGGATGCGATTTTAAAAGCTCTCGGCGAGGTAGACTGAAGCAGATCAGCTGACCCCTCGTCACATACCGTACTTAAAAAGATCACCTGCTTTTCGCGGCAGTAATCCAATAGCGGTAAAATCCACTCAGCAGGCATTTCCATAGATTGAACCAAAGAAAAAATAGAGACGTCCTTGCCCGCTGCCGTCTTGTACAAACCAGGATCTTTCTGGTACATCCTATCAGCTTGGAACATTTGAAATTTCACGGCATCCGCTCCCGCTTCCACCGCGGCGTCTATCAGCGCAAAAGCCTGATCAAGCTTCCCGTCATGATTAATCCCCGCCTCAGCAATAATAAAAACAGGAGCGTCTTTGCCTACAGTTTTATTCGCGATCTGAAACGCTGCCATTATTTCGCCTCCTTGCCCGGCCAAATATGATAATAGTAATACGATTGTTCAGCGGTGAAGCCCATTCGTTCATAAAGGCGGATCGCCCTTACATTGTGAAGCTGCGTCCCCGCTGTTACCGTTCTATGCTTCTGGGTCTCCGGTTGTTCTATGAGATTCGCCAATAAATGAAACGCAATACGTTTCCCTTCAAATCCCGGCTTTACAGCCATCAAATCGAGAATGCATTCATCATCTCTTGATAAGCCCTGAAGATAGCCGATGACCTCGCCATTGTGTTTAGCGACAATATTGACCGCCGCCCTTCCATTCAGATTGTTTCGTGTCCACTCCTGAAATATTTTGTTTGCTGCATCGCGGCTGAGATGAGGATCCTGAAAATATCTGCTTTTTGTAAACGAGTCTCGGGCCAGCTCACATATCGCTTCTGTGTCTCCGGGCTCAGGCGGGCCCAGTTCAAAAAATGGCGGTGTTTTGTCATAAAAAGACGGAGGCATCGCCAGCTTCAGCAAACTCCCGACAAAGTAAGAGGATGGCTGCTGTTGTATCACATGCGCGGCTCCGATATCTTCAGCCGGAACACGGACAAAGATAAAATCCGTTTCATCCATTTGGCGTACAGTATAAAAAGCTTCAAACAGCCTCTTTAGCTGCCCGGTACTATTTGCCGCAAGAAGTTTGACGTTCATGACTTTCTTCTGAAGCACCTTGCTTTCCCACAAAGAATCTTCGTAAAGCAATACGCCTTGGAGCCTGCTGTTTTCAAAAAGGCCGAGGGAAAATTGATACGGAACATCCAGTGTAAGCTTTCTGCTTTGGAGAAATTCCTCAATTGCCTCTTTGGAAACATTTTCTTTTACCGTATACACTTAATCAGCCCCTTTTACGATATCCCGCACAGCTTCAATGACATCATCTACATCGTCGTCAGACATTGATGGATAGAGCGGGAGAGAAAGGGTTCGTTTATAGTAATTCATGGCATTCGGAAAGTCCGCTTCCTTATATCCAAATTGCTTTTGATAATACGGATGAATGTGTACTGGAATAAAATGAACGCTAGTGCCGATATTGTATTCATCCTTTAAAGCCGTAATCATTTCGCTGCGCGTAACCCCGGCCTTTTTTTCATCAACTTGCAGAACATATAGATGCCAGGCGTGCCTGCCGTCATCATGGACAAACGGCGTGATCAGCCCAGGAATCTGCTGAAAAGCGGTTTGATAGCGGCCGGCAATCTCTTCTCTCCGTTTCTGCATATCATCCAGCCGTTTCAGCTGATGAAGTCCGAGGGCCGCCTGCAAATCAAACATATTCATCTTATAGCCGGGCGATTCGACTTCATAGTACCAGCTGCCATTTGAAGAATAACGGTTCCATGCGGCTTTACTCATGCCGTGAAGGCTTAGCACCCGTATCTTATCGGCAAGCTCCTCATCATCAGTCGTCAGCATGCCGCCTTCCCCTGTCGCGAGGTTTTTGGTGGCGTAAAAGCTGAATGCCGTTGCATCCCCGATAGAACCGATCATTCTTTGCTTATAAGTCGTATATACCGCATGTGCCGCATCCTCCAGCACGAATAAACCATGATTTTGGGCAATAGCCAATATTGCATCCATATCGCAGGACTGCCCGCCAAAGTGGACGGGCACAACTGCTTTCGTTCGCGGTGTGACGGCCGCCTCAAGCTTTACCGGGTCAATATTGAGCGTGTTTTCGTCAATATCCGCAAACACAGGCGTCGCTCCCGTATGAATAATCGTATTGGCGGTCGAGCTGAACGTAAGCGGAGAGGTAATGACCTCGTCCCCGGGCCCGATCCCTTTTGCTTTCAAAGCCAAAAATAAAGCTGCGGTACATGAATTCACCGCCACGGCGTGCTTCGCCCCGACAAACGCGGCAAACTCTTTTTCAAACTGCTGAACCTTCGGGCCTTTAGAGAGCCATCCCGATTCAAGCGTTTCTGTAACCTCCTGAATTTCTTCCTTACCGATTAACGGCAATGAGTAAGGGAGAAAATGATTTCTCTTTTGCACCATTTCTTTGCGCTCCTATCATTTTATTCAGTATCTTCCCGCCTGTAATCAACCCCTGTTTTGGCTTTCAGTTCCGCAAATAAAGCATTTGTTGATTCTGCCACCGGATAATTAGCCGCTATGAATGCCAGGCGCGCCTCTTCTGCTTTTTGATGCACGACGGGACTTCGAAGAACCTCAACCAAGGTCTGAGCCAGTTCATCCGGCTGGTCAAACATAAAATCGCCAAGAGACTCATAATACGGATACGAGCGATTTCCGGACGATTTTCCGATCAGCACTGGCTTTTGAAACAGCATGGCTTCAAGACCGACTGTTGAGGTTTGCGTCACTGCGGCATCAACATACGGCAGCAAATCATAAAGCTCCAGCTCCTTTTTGATGACTCTGCATGCTTTATGTTTTTTCGCCGCCTCGTGATACAGATCAAGCTTGTTTTTTCCGATTTCCCACGGGTGGGGTTTGATAATGATTTGCAACTGCTTCTGATCAGAAAGCCCCTGCAGCACACCCGAATAAAAGTCTTCTGAAAAGGGCTGAGTGGCAATGAGCACAATTTTTTTAGTCGGCTGAAAAGCAAGTTTTCGATAGAATATGGACATATCCATAGGCGTTCTGTTAAAAATCTGATCGAAGCGGGGATGTCCCGTTACGAGAATCTGCTCGGGTTTACAGCCTTTTCGTATGAACCACTCTGCTTCATACGCACCAAAAACAGCTTGATAGGTTGTAAAAACAGGAATGAAGGCTTCATCTCCCATCAATGCGCCATGCTGAAGACAAATGCTGACGGCCCCTTTTCTTTGACACATGAGAGCGAGCACCCTGCTGTAAATGTCTTCTGCCGTTCCGACAATAACAGCTGAAATCTTTTCCTGCTCAAACAGCGCATCAACTGTATCAATGGCCTCTATAAATAAAGGAATATCTTTGAAAAGCCGGTCGCGAAACGCTTGATCACCAAATGCCGGGTGATCATCATAAGGGGCGAGAAGCGAACAGGCTGTTTCGAGATACTGCTTCGAATCGCCTTTTTGGAATGAATCTGCAATCTCCCGCTTGCTAATTACAGGCAGATCACAATAATGCGGCAAACTCCATCTGGCCAAAACAGCCGTTTTTTCAGGATCAAATTGATAGTAATTTTCGTTTGAAAAACGCAGGTAATCAAAGTGCAAAATGACTTTCCCTTTAACAGGTTTGTCATTTGTTTTAACGATTTTTCGGATTCTTTGTTCAAAAAACGGCTGAATCTGTCCCTCATCGATATGCTGATCCACCGATCCGAATAATTCCGGTTCTTCTTCCATCATCACTCTCAGCTCAGGGCTGATGTATTGATAAAAATTACTGATAAGCCCAAGCGGAATCCCTTTGTAGCGAAGTTTGTCAAAAAGCTCCACGTACTTCCGGTACAGCACCCAATAATTGCTTAAATAGGCCGACAAGCTCTCACCCCATTCCAAGCTTTTTTAATGATTCACGCAGTTCTCGGCAATTTCGCTGCGGAGGAAGGTTCCTGACAAATTCATTTTTTTCTGATTCAAACAGCTGAAAGTGAATCGATTGGTCGGTAATATAATTCAGGTCCAGCTCCTCATCCAGCGGGTAAAACGGATAAAAATGATTGACTCTCCAAAAGAACCGGGCATCTCCAATACGGTAAAACGCCGGGCTTTCATCCCAATAGGAGCCAAACTTCTCCTTTACCTTCTCAAGCACCGAATACCTGTGCATCACCGAGCAATGATCAATTGCGCACGGTGCGTTCCATGTCACTTGAGCGGCAGGCCTGACAGTTTCTTTTACAATGTCGCGATTCTCGTTTAAATGATAGGTTTTGGAGGCTGAGTAAATCACAGCCTTTTCAGGATGGGTATCGAGCTCCCGCACCATTTTCAGGAGGCGGTCCGGCATATAGATGTTGTCATCCGTCGCATAGGTGATATATTCACCCTCCGCCATCTCAATCGCCTGATTGATCAGTGCCGCGTATCTCGTTTTTTCTGTTCTTTCCTTCACTCCAGATACATCGCTTTGATAAAAACGCACTCGGTTATCATTCAAAAAAGGACGGATTACATTTAGCGTCTCTTCATTGGAGTTGTCATCCATAATAAACAATTCAAAATCTGAAAACGTTTGTGAGAGTATGCTAGAAATGGACTTTGCCACATAATCGCTTTTGTTATAGCTCGTCATAATGACTGATACTTTCGGCAAATCCTACACCTCCTTCTTGGAACTTCACACCTGAAACTATCGTTATCTTATGTTGCTTATGCTCAAGTTGCGCTAGGGATACAAACCAATATGCGAAAAGTTTGTGTATGTCTCTGAAAAACAGCGGATGCCCAGAGCGAAATCTGATCGGTCCGCTGTTCTTTTTCAGCATAATCCAAGCATCAGCCTCATAAGGTGAAAGAGATAAAAATCGCACCAGCGACTAAGATCGATTTCCATCGGAGGTGAGTCATCGCGGAGCGTTCACCTATACATCCAGAACATGTTTTGAATGGTTTTCATAAAAAGGAGGAACGATATGAAACCGAAAAAAAATCAATATCAGCAAATGCAGGCATTTGATAATATGCAGGGGTATCAGCCTCAGTTTGGCGCCAACCCGTACCCGCAGCAAGGCCAAGGCTCACAAATGCAGCCAATGGGGATGCAGCCAATGATGCCAATGCAGCAGGGACAGCAAGGACAGCAAGGACAGCAGGGATTTGGATTCCCGGGCCAGCAGCAGGGCGGCGGTTTTCAAATTCCATCGGGGCCTACACCGTCAGGACCGGGCCAAAGCGTTCCCGGCATGCTGCCTGTTGAGGAATCTTACATCGAGAATATTTTGCGCCTGAATCGGGGAAAAACGGCCACCATTTATATGACATTTGAAAACAGCAAGGAATGGGGCTCGAAGATTTTTCGCGGCGTCATCGAAGCTGCGGGCCGGGATCACATTATTATCAGCGACCCGAAATCAGGAACACGCTACCTGCTCCTGACAATCTACCTCGATTACATTACATTTGATGAAGAAATTGCTTATACGTATCCATATTCCATGGCGTCCTATTCGCCAAGATAAGAAAAAAGCCAATCACTCATATGATGAGGATTGGCTTTTTTGTTTATAGATATTTGACGGCTGCGACAACGATCATAATCCAAGAAATAATAAACGCCACACCGCCGAGCGGGGTGATCGCTCCAAGAATGGAGATTTGCGTCACACTTAGAATATATAAGCTTCCGGAAAACAGCACAATTCCCGCAAACATCAGCCATCCGGCTGTTGTGACACTGCCTATGCCGGATAATTTATCAGCCAGAAACGCTACAACGAATAACCCAAGGGCGTGATACATATGATACTGCACGCCTGTGTGCCAAACCTGAAGATATTTATCAGGTATTTTCCCTTCTAATCCGTGAGCGCCGAATGCTCCGAGTCCCACGGCAAGCAGGGCGTTAATGGCCCCTAATATGATAAAAACTTTCATCTATCTCTCCCGCCTTTTCGTTAAACTCATATCATTTATCTTATCGCACCTGCACCAAAATTCAATGTTTGTTCTCCGTTGACACGAGATTGTCGGATTTTCTCCTGCGCCAAAGCTGGAACTGGTCAGCCGCTATTGCAGCAAGCGTCCCTAATACGAGCCCGTTGCTTAATAGAGAAATAAATACCGGATGCAATCCCTTTAACGCAGTTTCAGGAACAAACATGATACCGACCCCTGTGAGCAGCGAGATGCCGATGATAGACCTCACCCTTTTTGATTCTTCTTTCTCATATGAATCAAATTCGGCAAAGGCCAGACCGCCCATTGCGGAGAACACAACAAAATTCACCGCAAATCCAACGGGTGACGGCAGGCTCGCAAACGTATTCATAAAAAACGGGATTACGCTGATCACGATAACCAGAATACTGCCGAGCATAAACGGTTTTTTAGAAGGCATTTTGGTCGTTTCAATAAAACCCGCGGCTCCCGAAATCGGAACAGGCGCAATAGCTCCCGTCAAACCGCTAAGCAGATGGCTGAATGAAGCGGCAAAACCGGCATGGCGTTCATGATGCTTTCCATCAGGCTGTTTGCTGAATTTTTTCACGGCGATGTCCACGACCTTCATGCTCGCCAGCATATTCACGATCAGCAAGATGGTAATAAAAATAGAAGTGATGATCAGGCCGCTGTTAAATAATGGTGTCCCAAAAGGAAACAGGGAAGGCAGCTGAAACAGCCGGTCCGGCATTTCAATCGGCTTTGCCGCTCCGGCAGCCGCAAACAGCACCCATCCGCCGAACAAGGCTAATAAAATAGAATATTGCTTAAAAAACATGATGTTCGAATTTGTCATTATAAAGGCGGCTGCGATCACAACAAGCGCCAGGCCAAATACAAGACCGTCCACCCCGTCCTGTCGATAACCGATTCCGAGAATTCCTTTTATAATGGGCTGACTCAGCTGCATGACAAGAAGCAATAAATAGACGCCCGTTACAACCGGAGTAAACAATTTTGCAAGTCTGTCAATGACCTTGAAAACACTTAACAAAAAGAAACATACAGCGCTTACAAGAAGAGCTCCCTGCAAACCCCGCAGTGTGTCTCCATATGTCGCAAACACAGTTCCCGTTAGCCCTGCGTAGATCGTATACACTCCCCACCACAAGCCGGCTGGGCTTTCATTGATCGGCAGTCTGTGGCCTTTCAAACACTGAATGACGGCGGCAATCCCCAGTACAAAAAAAGTGCTTTGAATCAATCTCGCAGAATCTGAGTGATTCAGATGGAACGACTGGGCAACCGCCACCGGAACAACTATCGCCGCAGCAATGATAAACGCTGTCCATTGCAGCGCGCCAAGAACCAATTTCACGTAAGCTCAACCTCTCTCTTTAAAAATCAAATAAAGACTCTCCGTTTCCATCCTCTTCCTGCTTCTCTTTTTCTTGCTTTCGAAATTTGTTTAATCCCGCGCTCCCCATCATTTTTTCCATCATCAGCTGGTCTGTCGATGGCGGCGCGGCAGGACTTGGCGTAACGCTCGGCTGTATGCGGGGCGCGCTCGCGTTCTCCGGCTGATCAAGCACGACATCACACAGAGAACGGACAACCGCTACATAACGCTTCAGCTCCTCATCCCGTTCAGCCGTTTTTGCTTTTTTCAGCTCTTCTTCCATCTTTTGAATCAAAGCAGATATATGAATGTTCATGAAGCACCCTCCAAAAAAATAAATGTTGTCTTCCTGCATTTTATCAAATTCCTGCTGTAAACGCAGATATGAGTTTGTTATTTTTTCTGACAAACCTTGCGCGATTGACAAGCAGAAGAGATTTTTCACATAATAAATCACCATACCTTACAAAAAGGAGAAACGGAATGAACAGCATCCCCTCTATCATCAGCAAGCATAAAGCCTATTTTGCGGCGGGACATACGAGACCGCTTGAATCGAGACTGAACATTTTGCGAAAGCTGAAACAAGCCGTCAGAACTCATGAAGCCGATCTCATAGCCGCTCTCTACCAGGATCTCCACAAATCCGAGCAAGAAGCATACTCAACAGAAATCGGAATCGTCTTGGAGGAAATCAGCTTTGTCATGAAACGGCTGAGAAAATGGTCCAAGCCGAAACGAGTCAAAACGCCGTTGACTCATCTAGGCTCCAAAAGCATCATCATCCCTGAGCCGTATGGAACCGTTTTGGTGATTGCGCCTTGGAACTATCCCTTGCAGCTGGCGCTTTCTCCGTTGATTGGAGCCATTGCGGCGGGGAACACGGTCGTTCTCAAGCCATCAGAATATACGCCGGCTGTTTCCCGAAACTCATCAGCAGCGTTTTTCCGACCGATTATGTCGCTATGGCAGAAGGCGGGCCCGACGTCAGCACAGCATTATTACAGCAGCCCTTTGACTACATTTTCTTTACAGGCAGCGTAGCCGTGGGAAAAATCGTCATGGAGGCCGCCGCCAAACAATTAATTCCCGTAACCTTGGAGCTCGGCGGCAAAAGTCCCTGCATCGTCCATAAAGATGCTGACATTCAGCTTGCCGCCAAACGCATCGTCTTCGGGAAATTTACAAATGCGGGACAAACCTGCATCGCACCGGATTATTTATTTGTCCACGAGGACATCAAAACGAAGCTCACAGAAGAAATGAAGCGTGCGATCAGAGAATTTTACGGTCCTAAGCCGGAACGGAATCCGCAGTACGGCAAAATCGTCAGTGAACGGCACTATCAGCGGCTGCTCAGCTTTCTGAATGACGGCATCCCGCTCACAGGCGGACAATCTGATCCCAATCATCACAAAATTGCGCCGACCATTCTCGAACAAGTGAGGGATGACTCTCCAGTGATGCAGGAGGAGATTTTCGGGCCGATTCTTCCGCTCTTTATATACCGCAATATCGGGGAAGTCATTGAAAAAATCCAATCGCGCCCTAAGCCGCTCGCCCTGTATCTCTTCACCACAAACCAAGAAATTGAGCGCGCTGTTTTAGGAAATCTGTCGTTTGGCGGGGGCTGTGTCAATGATACGTTAATGCATGTGGCGACGCCGTATTTGCCATTCGGCGGCGTCGGGGAAAGCGGCATCGGCAGCTATCACGGGTTTGACAGTTTTAACACATTCACGCACAAAAAAAGCGTCGTCAAACAAACGAACCGCTTCGACTTCGCATTTCGTTATCCTTCCTCCAAAAACGGGCTGCGAATGATTCGAAAAATACTCAAATAAAAAAGCGCAGATCACCTGCGCTTTTTACAAATCCTTAATACACCAATCAATCGGCGCCTCTCCCATTTTCTCCAAATAGGCATTCGCCCGGGAAAACGGTCTGCTCCCGAAAAATCCGTTTCTCGCCGAAAACGGGCTGGGATGCGTCGATTCAATGATAAAATGCTTGGACGTGTCGATCCGTTCTTTTTTCATTTGGGCATGCCGTCCCCATAAAATAAAGATAACCGGCCGCTCCCTTTCATTCAGCACGTCAATAATTCGGTCCGTCAGTCGCTCCCAGCCTTTTCCCTTATGGGAATTCGCCTGTCCGCGCCTTACTGTCAGCACAGTATTCAGCAAAAGAACACCTTGCTTTGCCCAGCTCACAAGCGACCCGTGATTCGGGATGCTGCACCCGATGTCCTGCTGCAGTTCAAGAAAAATATTTTTTAACGAAGGCGGCTGCTTTACACCGGGCTTGACAGAGAAGCTTAAACCTTGAGCCTGTCCCGGCCCGTGATACGGATCTTGTCCCAGAATGACGACCTTGACATCATCATATGATGTATAATGCAGCGCATTGAAAATATCCCGGCTGTCCGGATAAATCGTTTGCTCCGCGTATTCCCGCTTCAGCATTTCTCTGAGCTCTTGATAATACGGTTTCTCAAACTCTTCCTTTAGCTGATTCCACCAGCTGTCTTGTAAAAGCTGTTTCAAGATTCAGGCCCCCTTACGAACGATGAAGTCTGGAATAGACAGGCTCGCCATCCCAAACCATTTCACTTTTCGCTTCCCGCCTCTTCATCTCAGGCTCTTCAAGCAGGACGGCAAAGTTTTTCGTCGGCAGCTCCCCGAGTCCGTGCTTTTCACTTAAACGATCCAAATATTGCTTCCGCTTGGCGCCAAGGTCCGCAGACTGATTGTCTCCCGCGTCACTGAAGGCATAAATCACACTGGCGCAAGGGACACGCTTCACCCGGTAATCCTTGGCCGCGCGCAGATAAAAATCCCAATCCCAGTAATTGTGCACATCAGCATCGAAATACCCGATTTCATCATGCAGAAAACGTCTGTACATGCTGCCCGACGGCACGTATGTAGAAAACACTCTCATATCCTCATAGTCAGCGGTATAAGCAAACAATTTCCGTGACACTGGATATCTTGTTCCGTATTTCTCTTCAAACGAAACTATTTCCGCATCAGAATGAACGAAGTCAGCCGTTTCTATTTCCTTTGCCATTTTCTCGATATGCCCTGGCGTAAAGAAATCATCGTCATCACACAGCATAATGCAATCGCCAGACGCCTCTTTTACACCGGCATTTCTCGCAGCCACATGCCCCGAGTTCTTTTCTAAATTGATGACAGCAATCGGCAGCTCCGGATACAGTGCTTTGACCGGCACGACCGATTCCCCGGCATCATTCACAATAATAATTTCATACGGCTTCAAGGTCTGGCGGGAAATCGACTCCAAAAGCTCACACAAAGCCGGAATCCGATTATAGGTCACAATTACGATAGAAATCTTCATGATGCTCTCCTTCTCATTTTCATAGTCATGTACTATTAAAACATATATTGAACAGGAGATCAGTGGGAATATCCTACTGAAACGGCATACTACAATGATAGAAACAGCAAAGTGGCTCCGATCAGAAGCACCATGATCAGCATCAGATCTCCAAAGACATGAAAGATATCTTTCATGCGGACGCCATTCGGAAGGATAAGACGCCACAGCTTAGATTGATAGACCGGCAGCAGCACCAGTGCATAAGAAAGACACAAAAATGTAAAAGCCGGCGGCACAAAAGCACAGCCTGCATCGTCCCAATTCATCATGATGTCTTTCATACTAGATCCATCCAATAAAAACAAAGATATCATGAGGGCTAGCAACACAAAGGACCCCAATTGAACCTCAAACAGGCGCATTTTCTGGTTATATGCAAATCGGACCGCCCAAAACCAGACATAAGCATATGAACATAGCAGCGTAAGAATGGCACCTGCTGTAAAGACGACATCAGGCAGCCGATCAAGCAGAAAAACAAAAGGCAAGCTGGCTGCCATAGCCAAGAGCATGCAGCCACCAGTAAACAAAAATACTGCCCCATGAGCTACAAAACCATATAAACAAGAGCTAATCCTCACGACATACACCTCCTTTACATAGAAATTCTATGTATATACCTAAAAAATCAGACAAGCTGACGCCTGCCAATATAACAGCCCATTCGGCCAAATAACGGAAATAACAGCGTTGCAAAAGCACAAGTTCCAACAAACCAAGGTGTCAACAAGGATTGAAACAGCGCAGCAGGAATTACATTGAATAGAAAAACAAGCATAAAAATGACGTTTGGCACCATTGAGATCAGAATCGTATGTAGAACAAGCTTTTCTCCACGTTTTCCAAACTCCTTCACGCCTTGATACCCAATCAGCACCCAGTAGATCATATATGCAGCTAAGATCAGCCAAACAGAAACAGAAATGCCTTTCCATACTGCTTGAACAAACGGTGATTCAAGCCATACATGCATTATTGTAATCGCAATGCCGACAGCGAATAGGGCACTGTTACAGAAAAGATGGAACATCAAAAACGCACGGAACGTTACTGGCTGTATTTTCTTAAACGAAGAAACAATGTCAGTTGGTGTTCCAAACGCCTGCAATAAAGTCTGCATAGCTTCCTCCTCACTCTTTCCTTCCTGAAAAGAACGAAACAGATGATGTTCAATATGACTCTCAATCTCTTCTATCATCGCCTCACCCTCAGGAAGCCCTTTAAGCCCGCTTTTGATTTCGGATACATATGTTTCTTTATCCATTTTGTCCGCTCCACTTCAGTATTCGGTCCATCATGGCTGAAAATACGCTCCATTCCTTCGTGCGTTCCGCCAGCACTTCTTTGCCTTCGTCTGTAATCCGGTAATATTTGCGGTCCGGTCCTTTCTCCTGCTTCTCCCAGTAGGAAGAAATATATCCTTGGCGTTCAAGCTTGTGAAGAGAAGGATACAAGGTCCCTTCTTTCATCTGCAGTTCATTTCCGCTGCGGTTTCCCATTTCTTTTACAAGCTCATAGCCGTACATCGGCCGCTCGTTCAGAAGCGTCAATACCAATATAACCGTGCTTCCCTTAACCAGCTCACGATTTAACATCTCAAAACCCCTACCTAGTTTTCTTATGTAGCATTTTACGAAAGCCCCTTGAGATTGTCAAATGATTCCTATAGATCTTCTATATTGTGATACAGAGAAAATCTAACTATAATGAAAGACAAAACACGATGGAGGTTCAAGACATGTCTATGCATAAAGCACTCACCATTGCCGGCTCAGATTCCAGCGGCGGTGCTGGGATTCAAGCTGATTTAAAAACATTTCAAGAAAAAAACGTATACGGGATGACCGCCTTAACGGTGATCGTTGCGATGGACCCAAACAACAGCTGGAACCATCAGGTATTCCCGATCGATACTGATACAATCCGCGCCCAGCTTGCAACAATTACGGACGGCATCGGCGTGGACGCCATGAAAACAGGAATGCTGCCAACCGTTGACATTATCGAGCTTGCGGCAAAAACGATCAAAGAAAAACAATTAAAAAATGTGGTAATTGACCCGGTTATGGTTTGCAAAGGTGCTAATGAAGTCCTTTATCCGGAGCACGCCCAAGCCCTGCGTGAGCAATTGGCTCCGCTAGCCACTGTCATTACGCCAAACTTGTTTGAAGCCAGCCAGCTCAGCGGCATGGATGAACTAAAAACAGTTGACGATATGATCGAAGCCGCGAAAAAAATTCACGCACTCGGCGCTCAATATGTCGTCATTACAGGCGGAGGCAAACTCAAACACGAGAAAGCCGTTGATGTTCTCTATGACGGAGAAACAGCGGAAGTCCTTGAAAGCGAAATGATCGATACGCCTTATACACATGGCGCAGGCTGTACATTCTCAGCAGCCGTGACAGCGGAGCTTGCCAAAGGTGCGGAAGTCAAAGAAGCCATTTACGCAGCGAAAGAATTCATCACAGCGGCCATTAAAGAATCCTTCCCGCTAAACCAGTATGTTGGTCCTACGAAGCATTCTGCACTGCGCCTGAATCAACAATCATAAAAAAAGGGGCTGCCTTACAGAGAGGCAGCCCTTTTTAAATCACCGAAGACTTTTCACAGAAAAAACTGCCGATCCCATCGGCAGCCTGTTTATTTGATTTTTAAATTGTTTGCAGATTTCCTCAAAAATGTTTCTATCGACTGAACAAAAAGTGCATATTCCTTCATTTGTTCATATGCCCGCGTGAGAATTTCCGCCGTTTCACTGTGCGGCGTTGTTCCGCCAAGCATTTTTTTCAGCTGAAGCAGCACATCCTTATATTCTTCTCGCTTATCTTCAACTTGGTTAGCAGCCTTTTCCAAACATTCCGGTGTTATCTTCTGTTCATGTATATTCAAGAAAACAACTCCTTTTACAGAAAAAAATAGTAGGTTATCGTTGAAGAATAGCACAGATGGCTCAGATTTCACATAAGAAAATAGAAGGATTTTCTACATAAGTGTCCAAATTCCGACATTCATTTCAGATTTCCCGGTCGCACTGGCTGTTACTTCATGATTTCCCGGGAAAGGAAAATATCTTGCACTAAAGACCTCTTCTCCGTTATTGATAAAGATTTCCACAGATGACGCGTCGAGAAACATGTGTACGGTATGCAAATCCTTGATGCGGCAATGTCTCGCTTCTGTTCTTTTTCCGTCAAAGCTCTTTCGTTCCAGCGTAACAATCCCCTCGTCTTTATGGAAGGAAAACGTAGCCGTTCCGCGGATACTGATTGAAAAGCCAGACTCCGTATGAATGTCTTCCAGTAGAATCTCAGTTCTTTCAGGTTTTTCCACTGGAAGCGCACCAGATGATCCATGCATGTTGATGTGTATTTTTTTCTCATTTCTGCGCATGGCTTTTAGCTCAGGCAGCGGCTGCTGAATCAGCTTCTGTCCTGAAAGCGTCAGCTGTCTCGGCAGCGTCATGCAGTGAATCCAGTGGCAGTCAATGGTCGGATGGGACCCTTCATCCTGATCAGGCACCGCCATCCATGCAAATAAAATCCGCCTTCCCTGATCGTCTTCAAGTGTTTGCGGCGCGTAAAAATCAAAACCTTGATCAAGCTCCGTAAATTCACCATGCTTCAGTTCAGGCTTGTTATAATTGAGGCGGCCGACAAAATAACCTGATTGATATACGTTCTGATAACGGAAACCGTCAGCCTCAAGCCCTTGAGGCGAAACAATCAGCACATCCGATCCTTGAAGGGAAAACAAATCAGGGCATTCCCACATGTATCCAAAATCGTCCAGCCCGTTGAAGCCCGCGCCGGTTATCGGGCCAAGAAATCTCCACTCTGTCAGGTTATCAGAAGCAAACAACACAGCCTGCCCTTTCAAATTCTCTGTTTGCGCACCAATCACCATATACCATGTGCCTTCATGCTCCCATACCTTCGGATCGCGAAAATGCGCCGTATATCCTTCCGGAAGGCGGGCGACGACACCCTTTTTCTCAAAGGACAGCCCGTCGTCAGAAACAGCAAGGCATTGATACGTTTCCCGATTTCCATCCTGATCCCTGACATTTCCTGTGTAAAAAAGATAGAGCCGATCGTCTTTCGTGACAGCGCTGCCCGAGTAGCAGCCGTTTTTATCAAACCAATCACTCGGAGCCAGCGCAATCTCTTCCCGCTTCCAATTCACAACATCCTGTGTCGTATAATGCCCCCAAAATTTTGCGCCGTGCCCCGTCTGAAACGGCTGCCACTGAAAGAATACATGATAGCTGCCCTTCCAATAAATCACGCCATTCGGGTCATTCAGCAGCCCAACCGGCGGCATGATATGAAAATGCTGGCGGTGCGGATCGCTGTTAGCGATGGGCTCTTTTTTCTCCACTTCTTCATAAGCCCGGCGACGAAGCTCCTGGTCATGTGCTGTCATTTTTTCCTCTCCTCATCCTCATTAATCTTCATGACAAATGCTGCAATGAACGCTGACACTGCCGCAATCGCCATGCCAATCAGATAGTGAATCAAGTTGCTGACGCCAAACGGAGCCGCAATGGCGATCATCGGAATTCCCGTTAACCCGTAAGCGTTTGCAGCTACATGTGTAAAGACGACATATGCCCCACCCAATGCGCCTCCGATCATCGCAGCGATAAACGGTTTTCGGTAGCGAAGATTGACTCCGAATATGACGGGCTCAGTAATGCCGAGAAAAGCGGAAAATGCTGCCGGAAGCGCGATTTCTTTTGTCTTTGCCTTTTTCGCCATAAAGAAGACGGCAAGACCTGCCCCGCCCTGTGCGACATTCGCCATTGACCAGATCGGCAGTAAGTAGTTTTTGCCTATATCTGCAATAAGCCCAGCCTCAATCGCATGGAAGCTGTGATGAACACCTGTCAGCACGATGAGTGAATACGTGCCCCCGAAAATCAAACCTGCCACAAAACCGGCATGGTCATACACATAAGTTAAAGCAACCGTAATCCCGGAGCCAAGCGCTCTTCCCAGAGGGCCAATCGCGATAAAAGCAACAAACCCGGTGACAATTACAGTAACAAAAGGTGTAACAAGCAAATCTACCGCATGCGGAACCACTTTTCTCGTCCATTTCTCTACCTTGCTCATCACATACACCGCAAGCAGGACAGGGATGACAGTTCCCTGATAGCCTAGAAGCGCGATATCAAATCCAAAAAGATGCATATAATCAGGTGTCGCTTCAGCCAAACCCCATGGATTCAAAAGGTTTGGATGAATCATGATTCCCCCAATGACCGCTCCCAAGTACGGGTTGCTGCCAAATTCTTTTGAAGCGCTTACTCCGATTAGAATCGGCAAGAAAATGAATGCTGCACTTGAAAACATATCAAGCAGCTGAAAAACTGCAGAATCCTTGCTCATCCAATGAAACGCATTGATCATACCCAGCAATCCCATTAACAGGCCGCTGGCCACAATAGCCGGGATAATTGGGACAAAAATATTAGAAAGCGTTTTCGCAAATCTCGCAGCGGGATTCAGCTTTTCTTTTGCCGCATCCTGATGATTGACGTGTTCTTCACGCTCGATATCAGCTTCTTTAGAAAAGGCATCGAATACTTTATTCACAAGGCCTGTTCCGAAAATGATCTGGTACTGGCCAGAGCTGCTGAAAGCCCCTTTAACGCCATCAAGCTCTTCTACTTGTGCTTGATCTATCTTTGATTCATCTTTCATCACTAAACGCAGTCTTGTTGCACAATGAGCCGCGCTGATAATATTTTCTTTCCCTCCGAGAAGCTCAATGAGGCGTTTTGCAGTCTCTTTGTAATCCATCTATTTCTCCCCCTTTTATTTAAACAAAAAAGACCTAAAATTCGCCAACGAATAAAGGACACAGCGATCCTTTTTCATTTACGCAAATTTTAGGTCTTGCCTGCTTTACCAGTCACAATCCCGCTTATTCAGATTAAGAATACGCTTTCATCATAAATCATGATAGCGTTTTCGTCAACTATTTTTTTAGTTAAATAGTTTGATATAACATGTAGACAAAAATTCGTAAAAATTAATTGTGAAATACTTCACAATATCGTGCTATACTATGCTCAATCATGAAAGAAAGCAGGAAAAGACAATGGAAACTCAAGCATTACAAAAGGTTGAACAGTATGCTTTGAAAAAACAAAACATATTCGCTTCAAGCAAAATCCGTTATGTGCTTCGGTCCATTTTGGCCAGTATATTTATTGGTTTTGGCATTACAGCCGCAAGCAAAACAGGCAGCTATTTCTTTATGGCTGATTCTCCGTTTGCCTTTCCGGCAGCCGCTGTCACTTTCGGGGCCGCTATTCTGATGATTGCTTACGGAGGCGGAGATTTATTTACCGGCAACACCTTTTATTTCACCTATACCGCGCTCCGGAAAAAAATCAGCTGGCGCGACACCCTATACTTGTGGATGTCAAGCTATGCCGGCAATTTAATCGGCGCCATTCTGTTTGCCATCCTGATCAGCGCGACGGGACTTTTTGAGGAGCCTTCTGTTCATTCCTTTTTGATTCATTTGGCAGAGCACAAAATGGAGCCGCCGGCTTCCGAATTGTTTTTCAGAGGAATGCTGTGCAATTGGCTTGTGTGCCTCGCCTTTTTCATTCCAATGTCTCTCAAAGGGGAAGGAGCAAAGCTTTTTACCATGATGCTTTTCGTTTTCTGCTTCTTTATTTCCGGCTTTGAACACAGCATTGCCAATATGTGCACATTCGCCATCTCGCTTTTGATCGAGCACCCTGATACAGTGACACTGATGGGAGCAGTCAGAAACTTAATCCCCGTTACGCTCGGCAATCTGACCGCGGGAATAGTTATGATGGGCTGGATGTACTACACACTGAATCCTGATCAATAAAAAAACTTCCAGAGATCACTCCCTGCAAGTCAAAGCGGTTATTCCGAGAGATCTTGAAGACGCTGGACATGCAGCGTGATATAGCCGGCCTCGGATTCCGGCAAATGTAATTGATATTCATTTTTCAAAAACTCCGCCAGCTCCAGCGCACATTGATAGGCGAATGAATACTTTTTTTGGATGAAATAAAGCATCTCCTCGTCCATACGATGGAGCGCTTCATTTGATTCCAACCGGCTGACCGCGTATCGCAAATGCGTGACAAGGCGTTGATAGGAAATGCTGTTTTCATCCACCTTTCGATTAAAGTATTGTTCTATTTTCTCTATCATTTCTTTGATCATGGTCGTATGCTTCAGCGCTGAATACATGCTCTCCGCATCCATCTTCGCCGTATGGATGTGAAGGGCAATATAACCCGCTTCATCTTCAGGCAGAGACACGCCCAATGTCTCTTTTACATGTCCGATCGCCCACAGGCCGATCTCATATTCTTTTTTATAGAGCGCCTTTATCTCATGCAGCAATTTATTCTGCACAAGCAGCCCATTTTGAATCCTTTCGATCGCAAAGGACAAATGGTCGGAAAGCGCGATATGAATGTGATCGCTCAGCGGCGCCGCGAGCTCTCCTTCCGCATACCTGATAATATCCTCAGCTATTTCTATATGCTCCTCCGGCAGTGTTTGCAGGATTTGTTTGAACTTTTCATTCTCGTCGCGCACGACAAAGATCTTTTCCACTTTATTCATAGGGATGAGATCATTTTTCTTTTTTTGAAAAGCGATTCCCGGTCCCATCACGATTTTTTCCTGATCATCCTCTTTTATTAAAGCCGCATTGTTGTTTAATACTTTATAGATTTTCAAGAGGTTATCTCTCCCGCCAATTTGCTTTTGACTGGGATTTTACCTCCTTTTGACCGCCATGTAAAGATGCGGGCCCGCTCTCTCCTGCTTTGGCGATTCCTTGAAGGCTTGCAAACATCTTCTTTTATAAAGCGCGGCGGCTTTCGCTTTCTGCTTTTCTTCCTCATTCACAGCCATCCGCCATTCATAAAACGAAACGAGTCCTGCGGCCTGCACAGCCGCCTTTCTTTGGTATGTACGCTGAGCCGAATAGACCGCGGCAGCCGCAGTTTTTCTGTCCGGCGTCACCCAGTTCATCAAAAAGACCATCCACACCCGTAAAGATACAAGCAAACGTTTCATAGAAAAACATCCCTCCGCTTCTTTTTGGCAGGCAGCCTTTTTAGCAGCCCGTTTTCTCAGCCGCAGCCCGCAAGAAAAGACGGCCGATTTCTTTTCTCGCAAACTAGCGGCTCTAGCAAAACTCATGACTCTATGATAGACCGTGGAAAGAGAATTCTTTGTCACAATATGAGTGAAAAAACCAACTAGTTTTTAGAAGTTTTGTTGAAAGCTGAAAGAATTGAAATGAAAATTGGAGAACCGCTTTGAAAACTTTATACACAAGTTATCCCAAAGATAAGAACAACTTAATCACAAGAGATATCCACATGTCCACAAACTCTATCTATATTTTGTATACGAACGTATATTCCTAACTATATATATACACAGGTTTATTCACTTATACACAGGGTTCTGTGTATAACTCCTTCGTTATACACAAACAAAATCCAATAAATGGTCCAAATGACACAAGGATTTTTTTGAATTTTCAAGAAATATATACTAGATCTTTCACATTTTTTCTAAATACAAAGGGGGAAACACATTGAAAAAGGGGATCATTCGCTTTCTGCTTGTAAGTTTCGTCTTATTTTTTGCGTTATCCACAGGCATTACGGGCGTTCAGGCAGCTCCGGCTTCTTCAAAAACGTCGGCTGATCTGGAAAAAGCCGAGGTATTCGGTGATATCGATATGACGACAAGCAAAAAAACAACCGTTATAGTGGAATTAAAAGAAAAATCCTTGGCAGAAGCGAAGGAAGCGGGAGAAAGCCAATCGAAAAGCAAGCTGAAAACCGCTCGCACCAAAGCAAAAAACAAAGCAATCAAAGCAGTGAAAAACGGAAAAGTAAACCGGGAATATGAGCAGGTATTCTCAGGCTTCTCTATGAAGCTTCCAGCTAATGAGATTCCAAAACTTCTAGCGGTAAAAGACGTTAAGGCAGTGTACCCGAACGTCACATATAAAACAGACAATATGAAGGATAAAGACGTCACAATCTCCGAAGACGCCGTATCTCCGCAAATGGATGACAGTGCGCCTTATATCGGAGCAAACCATGCATGGGATTTAGGCTACACAGGAAAAGGCATCAAGGTGGCGATTATTGACACTGGGGTTGAATACAATCACCCAGATCTGAAGAAAAACTTTGGACAATATAAAGGATACGATTTTGTGGACAATGATTACGATCCAAAAGAAACACCAACCGGCGATCCGAGGGGCGAGGCAACTGACCATGGCACACACGTAGCCGGAACTGTGGCTGCAAACGGAACGATTAAAGGCGTAGCGCCTGATGCCACACTTCTTGCTTATCGTGTGTTAGGGCCTGGCGGAAGCGGCACAACGGAAAACGTCATCGCGGGCGTGGAACGTGCAGTGCAGGACGGGGCAGATGTGATGAACCTGTCTCTCGGAAACTCTTTAAACAACCCGGACTGGGCGACAAGCACAGCGCTTGACTGGGCCATGTCAGAAGGCGTTGTCGCTGTTACCTCAAACGGCAACAGCGGACCGAACGGCTGGACAGTCGGATCGCCGGGCACATCAAGAGAAGCGATTTCTGTCGGTGCGACTCAGCTGCCGCTCAATGAATACGCCGTCACTTTCGGCTCCTACTCTTCAGCAAAAGTGATGGGCTACAACAAAGAGGACGACGTCAAAGCGCTCAATAACAAAGAAGTTGAGCTTGTCGAAGCGGGAATCGGCGAAGCAAAGGATTTTGAAGGGAAAGACCTGACAGGCAAAGTCGCCGTTGTCAAACGAGGCAGCATTGCATTTGTGGATAAAGCGGATAACGCTAAAAAAGCCGGTGCAATCGGCATGGTTGTGTATAACAACCTCTCTGGAGAAATTGAAGCCAATGTGCCAGGCATGTCTGTCCCAACGATTAAGCTTTCATTAGAAGACGGCGAAAAACTCGTCAGCGCCCTGAAAGCTGGTGAGACAAAAACAACATTCAAGTTGACGGTCTCAAAAGCGCTCGGTGAACAAGTCGCTGATTTCTCATCACGCGGCCCTGTTATGGATACGTGGATGATTAAGCCTGATATTTCCGCGCCAGGGGTCAATATCGTGAGCACGATCCCAACACACGATCCTGACCATCCATACGGCTACGGATCAAAACAAGGAACAAGCATGGCATCGCCTCATATTGCCGGAGCGGTTGCCGTTATTAAACAAGCCAAACCAAAGTGGAGCGTTGAACAGATTAAAGCCGCCATCATGAATACCGCTGTCACTTTAAAGGATAGCGATGGGGAAGTATATCCGCATAACGCTCAAGGCGCAGGCAGCGCAAGAATCATGAACGCAATCAAAGCCGATTCGCTCGTCTCACCTGGAAGCTATTCATACGGCACGTTCTTGAAGGAAAACGGAAACGAAACAAAAAATGAAACGTTTACGATTGAAAATCAATCTTCCATTAGAAAGTCATACACACTTGAATACTCATTTAATGGCAGCGGCATTTCCACATCCGGCACAAGCCGTGTTGTGATTCCGGCACATCAAACCGGGAAAGCCACTGCAAAAGTAAAGGTCAATACGAAGAAAACAAAAGCTGGCACCTATGAAGGAACGGTTATCGTCAGAGAAGGCGGAAAAACGGTCGCTAAGGTACCTACATTGCTGATTGTGAAAGAGCCCGATTATCCGAGAGTCACATCTGTCTCTGTCAGCGAAGGGTCTGTACAAGGTACCTATCAAATTGAAACCTACCTTCCTGCGGGAGCGGAAGAGCTGGCGTTCCTCGTCTATGACAGCAACCTTGATTTCGCAGGCCAAGCCGGCATTTATAAAAACCAAGATAAAGGTTACCAGTACTTTGACTGGGACGGCACGATTAATGGCGGAACCAAACTTCCGGCCGGAGAGTATTACTTGCTCGCATATGCCGCGAACAAAGGCAAGTCAAGCCAGGTTTTGACCGAAGAACCTTTCACTGTTGAATAAGAAAAAGCCCTGCCGATTCGGCAGGGCTTTTTAAAGATCAGTCAGCAAACGCCTCCTGCAATAAGCGATACGATCGGAGCTTATCTTCAAAATGATGCGTGATGGTCACCACCATGATTTCCTCTGTTTCATACGCGTTACTCAAAGCTAACAGCCGCTCCTTAACCTGTTCTTTCGTACCAACAATCATTCGATTTCGATTATCAGCAATTCGTCTCTGTTCATAAGGAGAATACGTATTTTTCCGAACAGCTTCATACGAAGGAACTCCCTCTAAAGGAATACCCTGCTCTCCCGCCAAAAGTGTAAAATCAAGCACAGCCCCAAGCTCCTCTGCCTTCTCCTCCGTGTCAGCACAAAGAACAAAAACAGCAACTGCCGCTCGAGGCGTATCTCCTAACACAGACGGTTTGAATCGCCTCTTATACTGTCTGACAGTACCCTCTCCGCCCTCTCCATTGATAAAATGGGCAAACATATAGCCAGCGCCAGATTCAGCTGCGAGCAGCGCGCTTTCTCCAGATGAGCCGAGCAGCCACACATCCGGAGCCGTTGAAATATGCGGCGCAGCGGTCAAATTCGGAAAACGGTGTTTGTCATCCGCCAAATCATGCAAATACATGGTCAGCTCCTTAATTTGCTGCGGATACTGATCAGCATTGCGCTTACCACCGTCATTCAGCGCCCATGATGCAATCGGCATTCCCCCCGGTGCTCTGCCAAGCCCCAGGTCAATTCTTCCTGGTGTCAGCCCCTCCAGAACACGAAAGTTTTCAGCTACTTTATAAGCACTGTAATGCGGCAGCATGACTCCTCCTGATCCAACACGAATTCGCTTTGTTTTCGCTGCTATATGACTGATTAGCACCTCAGGACTGGACCCTGCCAGCCGTTTTGAAAAGTGATGCTCAGAAACCCAAAATCTCTTATATCCAAGGTCCTCAGCAGCTTGGGCAAGCGCAACGGTTTGCTGTAAGGCCGTTTCTGCATTGCTGCCCTCTGATACTGGAGATTGATCTAATATACTTAATGAAACCATCCCTACCACCTCATCCTCATCGTATCACTGATCCCCTATTTTTTCTCCAAAGCCGCTCACACTGCTTATCAGTGTCCCCTATCATTCGCCATTTATTTGTGAAAGCATGTCCCTATTTGTCGGAATATGTTACACGTGAAACATAAAAACCCCTCCAGACGGAGAGGTTTGCTTTAGTTTTTATTAAAGCCCTTTTCTTTCACGTAGTCATTTAAATACGTACGCGGCTTTTGCTTCATAAAGTTCAGTATTTGATCGGACCACGTTTCTTCCCGCTGCCCGTTTGTTCTTTCTCTATAGTAATCAGAAATGGTTTTGTCATACGTATTCATAGTATGACGGAAATCGTCTGTGTTCACATTATACGTATTTTCATGATAAACGGCCTGCTTTGGCAATCTCGGTTTTTTGCCGGAAAGGTTCGCAGGATGGCCTACTGCCAGTCCGAAAAGCGGGAGCACATGGTCAGGCGTTTGCAGCACCTCTGTCACCTTGTCCAATTCATTCCGAATGCCGCCGATATAGCAAATGCCAAGCCCCATGGATTCAGCGGCAATGCTCATATTTTGCGCAGCCAGCGCCGCATCAATCAAGCTAACCATAAACATTTCTGTATTCTCGAGCAGCTCAGAAATATGTTCACCTTTTTCCTCAGCCAGTTGTTGATGGCGGTACAAATCCGCACAAAATACAAAAAAGTGTCCGTTCTTCTCAACGTAAGGCTGATTCCCAGCAAGCACGGACAGCTCACGTTTTTTCTCAGGATCAGAAACCCCGATAATCGAATATGCCTGCACATAGCTGGATGTAGACGCAGCCTGCGCACTTTTCACTAATGTATCAATTTCTTCAGCTGTCAAAAGCTGATCAGTAAAAGACCGGATTGACCGATGATTCAAAATGGTTTCGATTGTGTTATTCATCACAAAAACCTCCTTATCACTTTTTATCATATCCGAAAAAAAGTGATCTCAAAAGTGAAATGCTCTGCACAAAAAAAGACAGCCTCTGTAAAGGCTGTCTGCATATCAAGAATTAAAAAGATAACTTCTGTATTTCGTCAGCTGCACACTTGCATTATATACAATCCCAAATCCGATTAACGTGGAAAGTGTCGAGCTTCCCCCATAGCTGACAAACAGCAGCGGAATCCCGGTAACAGGCATAATGCCAATGTTCATTCCGATATTCTGGAATGTGTGGATCACAATTAACGCCGTATAGCCAACGCAAAAGAAAGAAGCGAAACGGTTAAACGGATGTATTTTGTCTATCAGAACAACAAGCCTGTAGATTAAAAAGAAGAACATGATGACAACAATTGCACAGCCTATAAAGCCAAATGACTCACCTATTATAGAAAAGATAAAGTCAGTCGTACTCTCTGGAACATAAACCTTCAAATTAGAAATACCATTACCTAAAATACCACCAGATCCTATTGCCATGATGGCCTGGTCAACTTGCCAGCTGTCATTTGAATCTTCCTGTGTCTCATTTGAAGCAGACACCCAAGAAGTGACCCGCTTAATTTGATAATCCTGTATTCCAACTGATTTAGCAACGTCAGGAAAGTTTATCATTACTAATAAAATTAATGAAATGAGTAAGATACCTGAACCAGCTATGATCGCAATCAATTTCCAATTTATCCCTGACATAAAAACCATTACAAGAACGATAAACATACATATTCCCGCAGTCCCAGCATCCTGCATCAGGATAAGACCTACAGGAATAACTGCGACACCCGCAATCTTTAATAACAAGTGGATATCATCCCTAAGCGTCCGAACTCCTTTAGGATTTGCTTTTCCAATAACTGAAGCAAGCATCATAATCAAACCAACCTTCATAAACTCTGACGGCTGTATTGTTATTCTACCGATCCTAAACCAACTTTTTGCCCCTTTAATAACAGGTGCAATAGACTCGGGACTGATTTTAAGAATAATCAAAGATAAAATACCAATGATAAAAATATATAAACTTAACTTTTCAAGCTGTTCTAAATCAAAGTACAAAAGAACTGTAATGGCAACAGCCCCCAAAAGATAAAACACAATTTGCTGAATCCAATCCGTGTTCCCATACTGCCCAAACTGACCGGCAGCATAAATTGATACTACGCTTATAATAAAAAACACACCAAATATAAAAATCAAATCCCCCTGGTAAAAGGGGCTTTGCTGTTTCTTATATCGACTCATTCTATCCCGCCTTACATTTTCATCGGAAAATCACTAATGTTTATTATACATGAACCACGTTCAAGATGACACGTGAAGCTCGCTTCCTTTTATGTTTTTTCAGCATTTGCGGCGCTTTTTCAGCTACACGAAATATGACGTATCATAAACCGAAATGTTTCGATTGACACAAAACTTTTCAAATGAAAAAAACGCCATACCAATAGAATTTGTTAAAAAACGAATGCGATAATGTGTTATGTTCCCAAATAATGTATACCTCATAAGAAACAGCTAAAAATTCAGAGCCCCATGCCCATACATTCTCCTAGCACATTAAACAAAAAAAATAAGACGATAGATCCAGTCCATTTCTGCAAAAACACGTATCAATTTCTGGAAAACATGGTATAATAATTGTAACAGAATGTTCAAAAAACAATCACAAAACAGACACAACTCAGTTCCTCTATTTCATTTTTGTAAACGTTATCACAAAATGAAAGGAGACGGGTATGATGGACATGTTTTTTGCTTACTTATTGGTTGCCAGCGCAACGCCTCTCTTTATTTGGCTTGATAACAAAAAAGTCGCACTCTCAGCTATTCCGCCAATCATTTTAATGTGGGTATTCTTCTTCTTTTACGCAACAGAAAGCCTTTCTCCACTTGGACACACTCTCATGATTATCTTGTTTGCCGTTAACGTCATTGTCGCTCATATCGCCGCATTTATCATTTACGGCCTTCCGTATCTTCGCAGAAAGCGAAGCAGCTGAAGACAGCAAAAAACCCTCTTCCAATGAAGAGGGTTTTTGTATTATTCGTTATGGCCTGAATGCTCTGAGTGTTCAGCGCCTCCAGGAGGATTTCCGTCCATATGGTCACCATGGTGATAGTGAGCCGCGAAAATCCAGATGGATCCAAGTACGATAACGATCGCGCCAAAGAATCCGAACAGCGTGTTTCCGACTTGGATCGTGCCGTTTTCGCTCTCTGTCATATGCATGAACATGAGAAGCTGCAGCGCCGCCTGAATGAAGGCGAAGCCGAAGATAATCCAAAGTTTTGCTGATGAGCTCAGGTCAGTATACACTGCAACCCATAGAGCCAGCAGGGTCAAAACGATAGACAGGATAAAACCTACAATGTGTTTCCATGGAAAGTGACTGTGTTCAGCAGATTTGTTTGCCATTTTACAGACCCCCCAATCCCATGAGATAGACACCTGTAAAGATGAAAATCCATACAACATCTAAGAAGTGCCAGTACAAGCTTGAGATAAAGATTTTAGATGAAGTTTGCGGAGTTAAGCCGCGTTTCTTCAACTGAATCAGAATTCCTGTGATCCAAAAAATCCCGATTGTTACGTGAGTTCCGTGAGTTCCAAGTAAAACAAAGAATCCAGACCAGAACGCACTTGTACTGAGAGCCGCTCCTTCATGTACATAGTGAACAAACTCGTTGATCTCGCATCCGACGAAGCCGGCACCGAGAAGAAGAGTGATAATTGTCCAAATGACTACGCCTTTTAAACTTCCGCGGCGCATTTCATGAACAGCGATCCCGCAGGTAAAGCTGCTGATCAGCAGCAAGAACGTCATAATCATTACCAGATTGACTTCAAATAGTTCGTCTGGCAAGACACCTCCAGCTGTTCTGTTTTTAAGAACGAAGAAGGTTGCAAATAGTGTTGAGAACAACACAATTTCTGCCCCTAAAAAGATCCAAAACCCGAGAATATTAAGTCTGCCGGTTTCAGATTGATATTCCATAGGCGCGTTAGAATTGCCGTGTTCTGCATGTTCCATAACTCACGCCTCCTTATTCGGAAATCTTTCTTTCCGTCTCTTTTATTTCATCAACACTAATGTAGTAGCCGTTGTCGTATTCGAATGAACGCAGAACCATGCAGAGCAGGACTCCGATCAATCCGACTACGCCCATCCAGTACCATTCAAAGACAAGTCCAAAGCCTGCAAGACCGAAGGCAACAGACATAAAGAACGGTCTGCCTGAGTTGCTTGGCATATGGATTTTCTTGAATTTGCTTTCAGGGTATAATTCAGTTTTTTCTTCTTTCATATGCAGGAATGCATCTTGAGATTTGACTTCAGGAAGCACCGCAAAGTTGTAATGCGGCGGAATCGCAGAAGAAGTCGCCCAATCAAGCGTACGTCCCACACCCCATGAATCTCCGCTGATTTCACGAGTAGAGTAACGGAAGCTGTAGTAGATGTTATAGCAAAGGATTAAGAATCCTACACCCATCATGAAAGCTCCGACTGTTGAGATAAAGTTCAATGTTGTCCAGCCGTCATTCGGTCCGTATGTGTAAATACGGCGAGGCATGCCTTGAAGCCCCAAGAAATATTGCGGGAAGAAACAAATATTGAACCCGATCATAAAGATCCAGAAGAACCATTTTCCAATTCTTTCGTTCAGCTTGTGGCCGAACATTTTTGGATACCAGAAAATAAATCCGGCGAAACAAGCAAATACAGTACCCGCAATCAGCACATAGTGGAAGTGAGATACAAGGAAGTACGTATTATGGTATTGATAATCCGCTGCTGCCATCGCAAGCATAACCCCTGTAACCCCGCCGATAACGAAGTTAGGAATGAACGCAAGCGCCCACAGCATAGGTGTTGTAAAGCTGATTCGGCCTTTATACATTGTAAAGAGCCAGTTAAAGATTTTAACCCCGGTTGGGATTGAGATTGCCATTGTCGTAATTGAGAAGAATGAGTTAACGGACGCACTGTTCCCCATTGTGAAGAAGTGGTGAGTCCAAACTAAGAAACTCAATACAGAGATGGCGATAATAGAACCAACCATCGCTTTGTAACCAAACAATTGTTTTCTTGCAAAGCTTGAGATGATTTCTGAGAAAATACCAAACGCCGGAAGAATAACGATATATACTTCAGGATGTCCCCAAATCCAGAACAAGTTAGCCCAAAGCATCGGCATACCGCCTGCTTCCAATGTGAAAAAGTGAGCGCCGAACAAACGATCAAATGATAAAAGTGCTAATGCTACTGTAAGTACAGGGAACGCAAACACGATAATAACCATTGTGATCAGTGTTGTCCATGTGAACATCGGCATACGCATTAATGTCATGCCTTTTGTTCTCATTTTTAAGATTGTTACCATAAAGTTGATCCCTGTCATCAGGGTACCGATACCGGCAATCTGAAGTCCGAGGAGGTAGTAGTTCTCACCCGGCCCAGGGCTCATGTCGTTACTTGCAAGCGGCATATAACTCGTCCAGCCTGCGTTCGGAGAACCTCCGATAACGAAAGAAATATTGAAAAGCATCGCCCCTACAAAGAACGTCCAGAAGCTCAGGTTGTTCAAGTAAGGGAACGCAACGTCGCGGGCACCGATTTGAAGAGGCACAACAACGTTGATAAGACCGATTAAGAACGGCATCGCCATGAAGATGATCATGATTGTACCGTGAGTTGTAAAAATTTCATTATAGTGGTTTGAGTCTAAAAAACTGTTATTCGGAAGCGCTAGCTGGGCACGCATCATCAGACCGTCGACACCGCCGCGGAATAACATAATTACAGCAGATATAATATACATGATTCCGAGTTTTTTATGGTCAACAGTAGTTATCCATTCAGACCACAGCCATTTCCACTTTTTAAAGTAAGTCAGTACAAAAATAATGGCAATGGTTGAAAGTGCAATGGAAACTTGTGCGCCCAGAATTAATGGGTCACCAGTTACGAAAAATTCGTCCCATTTGAATTTCATGCAGGCTTCCTCCTTTCCTGATCAATATCATTCTTCTGTATCATCAGACTTCTTAAATTCGTTTTTCTTTACGTTTTCAAACGGATCTGTTTTAGAGTGCGGTGAAACGGCTTGATAGCCAAGGCGTTTGCGCGCCTCCATCGCGTACTCAGCGTCTTGTCCGTGATCAACGTATTTCAAGTGAGTAGAAGAGAACGTTAATTCGTCCACATTTTCAGGAAGCATCAATTCATCATACTTCTCTTTTGTCAGCTTAGGAGCCTCGTTCTGAGTCTTTTTCACCCAGCTGTTAAAGTCTTTTTCTGTGACTGCATTCACATCAAACTCTTGGTCTGCAAAATGTTCACCTGTGAAGTTCGCGTTGCGGCCTTCGTAAGTACCCACTTTGTCAGCCTGTAAGTATTGATCCATCAGCATTCCTGCCATCGCATATTTTTGCCCTCCAAGCTGAGGAATCCATAGCGAAGCCATTGAATCTGCAGATGAGATTTTGAACAAGATCGGGCGGTCGACAGGAATGTTTAAGTAGTTGACCGTTTCAATATCCTGTTCAGGGTAGCTAAATACCCATTTCCAGTCTACCGAAGTAGCATAAACAACAAGAGGCTCTTTGTCTTTTGTTGCTTCAGGAGCTTTTTCTAACGAATATATCGTCTGTACTGTTGGCACAGAAAGTGCAATGACGATTAAAATTGGGATCACTGTCCAGACTACTTCTAAAAACGTGTTACCGTGAATTTCTGGGTTATAAGATCCATTATCTTTGCCTTTACGGTCGCGGTATTTTACTAAAATAATGGTAAATAGAACAAAGACGACCCCGACGATAAACAGCATAAATCCGATAGATAACAGGATTAAATCACTTTGCTGTTCAGCTACAGGTCCTTTCGGATCTAGTACTGAAGCATTGCTGCATCCCCCAAGGACGAAAACCACAGTTAACAGCGCTAATACAAGCAACGGTTTTAATGCTCTGAACAAGAAGATCACCATCCTTCCTATTGATGTAATAAATCTGAAGTGCATACTTCCTCAAAATCTTTTCTCTACTTTGTTATGCTATCAAAAACTTCACTTATTAGCTTTATTTTTTTATAAACTTCATCCCATTTTCGCTTAAATGTCATAAAATCGACAAAAATTGCTCCAACTTTATTCACATCTATCGCTTAAGATGAAAAGTTTCTAGTTATTTCCGCATATAAAGTAAAGAAAGATGATGAAGAACTAATTCTGACAAATTAAGGTTTACCACAATAAAAAACTTAGGTCAATCAAAAATTTCATTTTGTTAAACTTTCTAGATAGGAATTATTTTTTCCTCGTCTAGCATCTTTTCACACGGTTACCATTTTAACGCATCAAATATTGAAAGAAAAGGCGCAATGAAGAGCCAATATGCTCTGAATTGTCCGTATTTTTTTATGAGAGCATCCAGTTGTTTATCTTATACAAAAAAGAGGAATGATATAAGCAAATAAATAAAAAATAGGATGTGTTGCATGATGAGTTTTCTTATTTCACTTATCGTCGCTATTATTATCGGATGGCTTGGAAGCCTGTTTGTAAAAGGAGATATGCCCGGAGGAATTATCGGGTCTATGATCGCAGGTCTTATAGGCGCCTGGATTGGACACGGGCTGCTTGGAACATGGGGGCCGCACCTAGCCGGATTTGCCATTATTCCAGCGGTAATCGGCGCAGCCATTGTTGTCTTTCTAGTAAGCCTGTTAACCAGAAAAAGAGGATAAAAGCAGCAGCACCCGAAGCGTCAGCGCTTTGGGTGTTTGTTTTGCGATAAAAATCGAAAAAGCCTCAACCCTAGCGGTTGAGGCTTTTGACTGGTTTGGCGCCCAACTGATCGATGAACCTTCTGAAGGCCTGTTTTCCCACTGCTGTCTGCTTAAATACACCGGCGTGTTCAAGAATGCGAGCGAATACATGTCCCAGCTCTTCTTTTATGACTAGATCTGCATTCTCTTTTGTTATGGTTCTTTTTTCCATCATCCGAAGAGCCCATTCACTATGCTTTGCCGTGAGCGGATTTTGTTCTAAGGCTGTTTTTGGATCAGCAGAGCATAGCGCCGCTGCCGTTTCTTTCATTTCCTCCTGTAAGCGGCCAGGCAATATCGCCAATCCCATGACCTCAATCAGGCCGATATTTTCTTTTTTAATATGGTGGACTTCTTGATGAGGATGAAATATTCCTAATGGATGCTCCTCATCCGTCCGGTTGTTCCTCAGTACGATATCGAGTTCGTACAAGTCTCCCCTGCGCCGCGCAATCGGTGTGACCGTATTATGGGGCGTATCGCCTGTATAGGCGGCAATGCCGGCTTTTTCATCGGAATACGTCTGCCACGTGCGGAAGATATGGTCAGCAGCTTCGGCGACATGACCCGGTTCGTCTCCTTGGAGCCTGAGCACAGACATCGGCCACTTCACTAAGCCCAGCGACACGCCGGGATAATCATTTAATTCATAAACGTCTTCCGCTTCTGCACGTGCCATTGGAAAATCATGCGCGCCGCCTTGGAAATGATCATGGCTTAGGATGCTGCCGCCGACAATCGGCAGATCCGCGTTTGAACCGATAAAATAATGCGGATATTGGCCAAGAAATGACAGCAGCCTTTCAAATGTTTTTTTGCTGATCTCCATCGGTTCATGTTCACCTTTTAAGACAATGCAGTGCTCCGGATAATAGACATATGGCGAGAATTGCAGGAACCATTGTTCGTCCTCAAGAATGACCGGAATGATTCTGTGATTTTGCCGGGCTGGATGATTCACGCTTCCCTCGAAGCCGACATTTTCTTTACACAGCAAACACATCGGATAATTTGTCTGTTCCTGCTCTTTTGCAGCCGCAATCGCTTTCGGGTCCTTTTCAGGCTTTGATAGGTTAATGGTCATTTCCAGCTCGCCATATTCGGTCGGCACCGTCCAATGAACATTTTTGGCGATTCTGTCAGTCCGTATATAATAGACATCCTCTGAATATTGATAGAATTCCTTTGTCGCCTGTTTTGGGCCGTATAATGCTTTTGTCTCTTCAAATTTGCGAATGACCTCGGACGGGGCAGGCACAAAACAGCCCATCAGCTTTGCGCTGAGCAGGTCACGGTACGTATCTGTATCCGCTTCCATTCGGCCGGTTTCGGCAGCCCATTTATAGATGGGAGCTAGCAAGTCCGGCAGGCTTTGTGACTGCTTGATGCTGGTGCTGGTGCTGGAGATCGGCTCGGGATGTGTGATGCCCAGCGCTTCATAAAGACGGTTTCTCGTATATTCCCGATCCCAGATCGAAATCAATTTTCGTTCCAGGCCATACTCAAGCAGCTGTTCCAGATGTTCAATAATACTCATATGTCACTCCCCCTTTAGTTCTCTCGCTCCCTCTCCGATATCCGCGACATAAAAGTCCGCTCGGAGCCCTGTTTTTTCTTGATATCTGTCTCCAACCTTCTGAATAAAATCATCAACGAACTCATCTTTTACAATGCTGATGGTGCAGCCGCCAAAGCCTGCTCCCGTCATTCTTGATCCAATTACACCTTCGTGATCCCATGCCGCAAACACAAGCTCATCAAGTTCAGGGCATGTTACTTCATAGTCATCCTTCAATGAAAGGTGGGATTCCTTCATTAACTGCCCGATTTCATCTATATTGTTCTCTTTGAACATATGGGCCGTCTTAATAGCACGATGATTTTCGTATACAGCGTGCTTTGCCCGGCGTCTGTTCGTTTCATTTTGGATCAGGCTGGAATGCGCATCGAAATCAGAAGGCTTGATGTCGCCCAGTGCTGTAATATCGAGGCCTTTTTTCAGATCAAGCAATGCATCATTGCATTCTTGGCGTCTCGTATTATAGCTTGAGTCAGCCAATGTTCTTTTTTTGTTCGTGTTCGCGATGACCAGCGCGAGGCCTGAGACATTGAGTTTGCTATATTCATAGTCAAGCGTGTCACAGTTCAGCAGCATCGCATGATGTTTTTTCCCCATTCCAATTGCAAATTGGTCCATAATTCCGCAATTGACGCCGATAAAATGGTTTTCCGCATGCTGCGCCATTTTCACAAGCTCTAGCGCATCTACTTCAGGATGAAAATAGCTTTGGAGCACGACCCCCATCAGCAGTTCAATAGAAGCGGAAGACGACAGCCCCGCCCCGTTTGGAATATTCCCTGAAAATACAATGTCAAAGCCATGGGGAACTGCATATCCCCTCTGTTGAAATTCATAAATAACGCCTTTTGGGTAGTTCGCCCAGTCGTCTTCTTTTTGATAGCGAATGTCGTCAAGGCTGCATTCCTTGATCCCCGCGTCTTTAAAGTTGTCTGAATACATCCGGACAACCCCGTCTTTTCTTTCTGCAACAGCAGCATATGTACCCATTGTCAGCGCGCACGGAAAGACATGCCCGCCGTTATAGTCTGTATGTTCTCCAATCAGATTCACTCTTCCAGGTGCGAAAAAAAACCGTAACCCCTCTTTTTCTCCGAATACACTTGCAAATATCCCCTTTAGCTCTTCCCGCATGTGCAATCACCTTTCTGGTTTTTATTTTTTATTCCCCTTATTTCTCCATAGAAAACGGCAGATCATATGCTGCTGTCCTCTGTCATACCCCTTCTTCTTTTGTTTTTTTAAAGACGAGCCATTTGCTCGCAACATAGTTGACGACAACAATGACCGCGTTGTCGAGTATTTTGGCCAAGGTTTCATTTGTATTGAACTGGCCGACAAGAATGATCATCATGCCTAAATCTATGCCGAGAGACAGGACCCGAACGCTGAAAAAAGCAGTGAGCTCTTTCAGCAGGCTCTGCAGATCATGTGTTTTTTGCTGAAACACATATAATTTATTTGTTATGTAAGCAAACAGCACGGACAAAATCCAAGCGGCGACAGTGGCTGCTTTGTAATCCACATTCATGATCTCTACCAATATATAAAAGCTGGCGATATTCACAATGGTTGTGAAAGCCCCCATAATGATATACATAATTATTTCTCTATACTTCACTGATGTTCCTCGCTTTCTGAAAAACTTTTCAAAATTCTTGGCGTCTCGTGCTCTCTGTCTAAAGTGAAAAATACCGAGAGTGCGTCTAAAAAGCTGCGGAAGGTGGCTGGCTGGCCCAATACATATGATTGTTTGATGATTCCGTCGAGGACTGCACATATTATTTTAGCCGTATATTCAGGATCAATACAGGCGTCAATCAGCTTTCTCTCCTTCAGCCACTTAATATATAACACATTTTCTTCCACCCACAATTCGTACAGCCGGACATAGGCCTTGCATTTCTTTAAGACTTTATACGTCGGCATGTTCATGGCAAACGAGGTGATGTCCCACGACGGCTTATTTATGTAATAGGAATAAAGCAGTTCTGCAGCGTGTTTTGCAGCCTCGTCCAATGTCAGCGATTTCACTGACTCCCGCTCCATTTGATCAAGATACCCTATAATGATCTTTTTTTCATCTGACGTTTTTCGAGAAGATACAGCAGAAAATCGTCCTTGCTGACAAAATGAACATAAAATGCTCCTTTGCTGTACCCGGCGGCTCTGCTGATATCTTCTACAGAAACCGGATCATACGCTCGGTCAATCAACAAATTCACGCCAGCGTCTATAAAACTTTCAAATGTTGCTTCTCTTTTAATTTGAAATTTGTTTTTTTTCATATTTTTCTCCTGGCGGTAATGATTACCCTTATCTTACACCGGATCAATCTTTAGCGGTATTTATTTCTTTGAACGGTTATGCTATTCGGTTTCCCAGGGGTCATTTTTAATAGGCTAAATGATTTATTTTCATTTACATACTATCCAGTCAGTATTTAATTGTTTATTATTATAAATAAGGTCCATTGGTTATATTAGTCATTTTTTTAGGGAATAGGTAGGTGGTTTTTCCTTCAGTTTGTGAACACCGAGCAACTATGTGTGAAATTTGTTGTACTCGCCTCATCATCGCGCTGGCTTGTCTTTTATTGCCCGCATGTTGCAGGAAAACATTTATACAATTGGAGGTTACTATGAAAACTCATGTTAAAAAAGATTTGGACAAAGATTGGCATATGTTAATTCAAGAAGCTAGATCCATTGGATTAGGCATTCATGATGTGAGGCAGTTTTTAGAATCTGAGACAGCATCGAGAAAGAAAAACCACAAAAAAACCGTCCGGCAAGACTAGTCCGAACAGGCGGATCTATTTACCTCTGGCTTTTCTATCACCTGATCTGAGTTTTCACCATATCCTCTATTCAAAAGCAAATCGCTGCGCTGAGCTTGAGGACAAACGGTGTGTCAGCTAACTACGACAGACAGCCGGTGATGCGATCACCTCTTGGCACATGCATTGTCATAAAGAGGTGATGCGAACATGATAACCGTGCTCTGGTAAACAGCAGCTTTGCTGAGAACAAGCTGCATTCGGTGAGGTTTTGAAAGCAAACTCGTTTATACACGGCCGAGCTTGAAAACCTTCGCCTGTCTTTAGACCACTGTGTTCACCTCTTCACGACCTCCTTCTTTTTTCATCCTCCAGATATTGTTCAACGCATAAATCGGACTTTCAGTACATACCTATTGGTGTACCTTTTTGCTTACGTTTAGCGAACAAAAGGAGGAAAGCCATGTACAAAGCTGATTATAAACAGATTGCTGCAACGCCGTCTTTTCAAGCTTTTTTAAAGCAGAAACGCGCTTTTATTGTTCCTTCTGCGATTTTCTTTTTTGTCTTTTATTTTTCACTCCCTGTTTTGACATCTTATTTCACCTTTTTGAATGCACCGGCCATTGGAGCTGTTTCATGGGCTTGGCTGTTCGCCATCGCCCAATTCGCTATGACCTGGATACTGAGTACTGTGTATTCCCGGAGAGCCGCTCATTTCGATCGGTATGTAAGCGCTTTAAAAGAGGATCTGAAGGGTGAACAGACATGAATATGACTGCTTTTTTATTGTTTTTGGCGATTGTTGGCCTGACGCTTATTATCACGTATTTTGCCGCGAAGCGGACGAAAACGACGAGTGAGTTTTATACGGCGGGCGGCGGGCTCACCGGCGTTCAGAATGGACTGGCAATTGCCGGTGACTACATGTCTGCCGCCTCGTTTCTCGGGATTGCCGGAATGATTGCGTTATATGGATTTGATGGCTTCTTTTACAGCATCGGTTTTCTGGTGGCTTATCTCGTTGTCTTGTACATCGTGGCGGAGCCGCTTCGGAATCTTGGAAAGTACACGATGGCAGACATGATTGCCGCTCGCTTTAAAGAAAAGAAAATCCGCGGTGTCGCGGCTCTCAATACCATTGCCATCTCTACTTTTTATATGATCGCTCAGCTCGTGGGGGCGGGAGCGCTGATCAAACTGCTTCTAGGGCTGGATTATACCGCGGCTGTCCTCATCGTCGGAGTGCTGATGACCATTTATGTCGTGTTTGGCGGCATGATCGCGACAAGCTGGGTTCAAATTATTAAAGCCGTTTTGCTGATGGCCGGTACACTCGTGATTTCGATTATCGTGTTTTCGAAATTCGGCTTTAGCCTTAATACCATGTTTGAACAGATGAAAACGGCTACTCCGCTTGGCGCTGATTTTTTGAATCCCGGAAATAAATACAAGGTGCCGCTTGAGACCTTGTCGTTAAACTTGGCACTCGTGCTGGGAACCGCCGGGCTTCCGCATATATTGATCCGGTTTTATACCGTTAAGGATGCCAAGACGGCCCGTACATCCGTTGTGTCAGCGACATGGATTATCGGTGTGTTTTACATTATGACGGTGTTTCTCGGCTTTGGTGCCGCGGCATTTGTCGGTTTTGACGCGATTACAGGGGCTGATCAAGCGGGAAATATGGCGGCTCCGCTTTTAGCAAAAGCGCTCGGAGGAGACTTTCTGTTCGCGTTTGTATCAGCCATCGCCTTTGCCACCATTTTGGCTGTCGTGACAGGGTTGGTGCTGTCTGCCGCCTCAGCATTTGCCCATGATATTTACAGCCAGATCATCAGAAAGGGAGAAGCAACTGAAAAAGAACAAATGAAAGCGGCCAGATGGGCTTCTGTCGCCGTGTCAGTACTCTCGATTCTCCTTGCGATTTTTGCACAATCCTTAAATGTGGCGTTCCTTGTTGCACTCGCGTTTGCAGTAGCCGCCAGCGCAAACCTTCCGCTGATTGTGTTTACAGTCTTCTGGAAACGATTCAATGCCTCAGGCGCTTTATGGGGCAGCCTGACAGGCCTGATCAGCGCGCTTGTGCTGGTATCGATGAGCCCTAGTGTGTGGGACCCGGCCGGAGGTGCTATTTTTACCGGTGATCCGCTCATTCCGCTGTCTAATCCAGGAATTATTTCCATCCCGCTCGGCTTTCTCGGCGCGTGGCTCGGAACGGTGTTGTCGTCTGATAAAACAATTGATGAAGATACGTTTGCAGAAATACAGGTGAAGGCGCATACTGGCGTCCATATGGAACAGGAATAAAAAAAGCTCTCTTTATAGAGAGCTTTTTCCTTGTCTTTTCTTCTGTTCTTCAGAAATCGCTTTTTCAAATACATCCTTGCCGGCAGCACCTGGAATTACAGTGTCGCCAATAATAAAGGTTGGAACGGCTGTGATGTCAGCCTCTTCATAGGCGTGCTTCAAGGCTTGGCGCTGCACGTCCTGATATGTTCTTGTTTCCAGTGCTGATTTGAATGATGCACCGTCTAATCCCACTTCCTCGGCGAGCTTCGTCAAGATGTCAATATCGCCAATATTTTGGCCCTCCTGGAAAAACGCCTGAAAGACACGGGTGTTGTATTCATGTCCTTTATTGTATTCCTTCGCAAAATGGAAGCCTTCAAACGCGAGGTCTGTATACGGATGAGGCGAGACGTTTGGAAAATTGATCTCGACTCCTAATTTCTCCGCCATTGGCTGAATTGATGTCTGCCACATGTACTGTTTGGAAGGATCATTGACCGGATCAAGCTGAGGAGATGGACTTGGGCGCAGTTCAAACGGCATCCACTCGACTTCAACATCCTTTCCTTTTATCGCTTCTTCAAAAGCGGCTTTTCCAACAAAACAAAATGGACAGACGTAATCTGAATAAACTTTAATGTGTACTGTCATGATAATCTCCTTTCATACTAAATTGATTTTAAACTGTAACAATTAAAGTTACAACTGTTTTTTAAATAAAGAAGCCGATTTAGGCTTCTTTCAGATTGATGACAAAATCCTAAAAAGTTTTAGGATTTTGTCATCCTTTCAGCGTGATTGAAAACCCTTGAAGTCTAGGAAAGCCGAGCATTGGAGCGGAGCGAATGCTCTAATTCGTGAGCACCAACGCACAGGCTTGACAACGAATGCGAGGGTTTGTCGACACGCTGAAAGAAGCCTGTAAAGGCTTCTTTTATGATTCCAGCAAACGCTGGGCAATATATTCTCCTTTTTTGCAGCCGCCTGGGCATGCGTATAAAGCAGAACCGATTGTTTGTGTATATTCGTTTAACGCATCCTTTGCTGAAAGAGCCTTCAGCATCGGGATAAACTGATTGTCGGGATTTTTTTGAAAACTGATAAACAGGAGACCTGCATCCATATAGCCGGTTTTCGGATCAAGTCCCTCTGTGTAAGAGAAAGCTCTTCGCAAAATTTGTTTTCCCGTAGATTTCGCTAGACTGACGTGTGAATTAGACGGAATTTGATTCAGCTTCACGGGATCTGTTTCCTTTTTCTGCCCAAAAGGCGCCCCTGAGCTTTTTCTGCGGCCGAAGGTATCCTCTTGGTCCTTGAGGGAAGAGCGGTCCCATATCTCAAGGAACATTTTAATTTTCCGGAAAGCCATATAGGTGCCGCCCGTCATCCAGTGAGGCTCACCGGACTGAACCCACACGATCGAGTTCATCAAGCTGTCATCCTCCGTGCTCTGGTTGCCTGTTCCATCTTTGAACCCGAAGAGGTTGCGCGGTGTTTCACCATTTTTTCCTCCGCTTAAAAAGCCTTTGTTAACAAAGCGGACCTCACAAGTGCCGACCGCTTGATTTAGCAGGTTACGCAGCGCGTGAAACGCCACTTGCTCATCGTCTGCACATACTTGAATGCAGATGTCCCCGCCTCCCTGCTTTTCATCCAGGTTGTCATTGGGCATCGCTGGAAGAGCGGCTAGGTGCTTCGGTTTTTTGCTTTTCAGTCCGAAGCGGTCCTTTCCGTCTTTTTCAAAAAAGCCAGGCCCGAATCCGAATGTGACCGTTAAGTTAGAAGGGGATAAATCAGCAGACTCACCTGTATCCTGCGGCGGCAGATACTGATTTCTCTGCTCAGCTGACATTTTCTTGCCAGACGTCAGCATCTGTGTGAGACTTGTCCAGTTTCTAAATAACGTAATGATGTCGCTTTTCTCTTTTGCTGTTACATCCAATGCAGCAAAATAGACATACGTCTGATGGGCAGTTGTGATTCCGGCCTGATGTTTTCCGTAAAACGGAACAATCTGCTCCTCCTCTTTTTCATCCTTTTTCGATGGCTTAGCCGCAGTCTGAACAAGCGGAGCGAGACCACCGAGACCGCTGGCACCGATCGCAACGGCTGCCCCCGCCATTGCTCCCCATTTTAAAATGTCCCGTCTGTGAATTTGTTCTGGCTTTTTTTGTTCATCGCTCATGATGTTACAAAACTCCTTTTATAGCACATTCGCAATCTTCGACATGGTTTCAGAAAGAGTCGTCAGCTTAGTGCTCAGCTCTCTGATTTGCTTTTCACTTAATTTATCATAAGACGTATAGGACTGATCATTTGTTTTGTATTTTGCCATTAAAACTTCAAATTCGCTGAACTCCGTATCCAGTTTTTCCGTCAAGTCGGAGTGATCTTTTACAAGCGCGCTTTTCACTGTTTGATAAACGGCTTCGGAGCCTTCCACATTTGCCATAAGGTCAACTAAATCAATTCGTGAGTAGCGTTCTTCTTCTCCCGTGATTTTCGAAATTCCGGCTTCGTTCAGAAGCTCCATCGCGCCTGCAACAATTTGTTCAGGGGTTAATTTCAGTGATTGAATTGAACCGTCAAGCTCTTTTACATCCTTGAGAAGCTGGTCAGCTGTTGCCTTTTCCCCGGAAATATCTTGATCCTTCCAAATGGCCTTCTCAAGCTTATGGAAGCCTGTCCATTTGTCTCCTTCTTCAACATCGTTTTCTCGGGCGTCAATTTTCGGATCAAGATCTCCGAGGCTTTCAGCGATCGGTTCGATTCGCTCGTAATAAACACGCGCTTTCGCATATAACGTTTTGGACTTTTCGATATCGCCGGATTTCACAGCGCTTGTAAATGATTCAGTCGCTTTTACAAGCTGATCGCTCTGCTCTTTGACATAGCTTTTATATTCATCCGCTGCTTTTGCCAGCTGATCGCTAGCCTTTTTGCCGCTCTTCTTCGCTTCTGTCAGGTCTTCTAAGGACGCTTTCAGTGACTCGGATTCTGTCTTGATTTTTGCTGCATCCGGTTTGTCTTTTTGCGCTTCTGTGTAGATTGGCTGAAGATGCTTTTCGATTTCTGTATATTCGAATGGATAGTCGCTGCGAATATCGTTTTCAAAGGAAAGCCAGTAGCTGTTTAACTCTTTCCCCTTCTTTTCAATCTCTTTTTGGTCTCCTTTTTCCGCTGAGTCATTCAGCTTAGAAATGATGGTTTCCATTTTATTTACGGATGCGGTGATTTCTTTAGTGACCCCGCTTTTTTCAGATGAAGCTTTTTCTTTGGTTGAAGATGTGTCATTGGCTCCGCAGCCAGCGCACAGCGCAAGGATGCATCCGGCTGATACAGCGATTTTTGTGAAATTCATTTTGTCAGTTCCTTTCCGTTTGTAAAATGTTTTGCCGCTTCTGAAACAAGCGCAATCAGTAAAAAGAGTAAAATCAACATTTGCGGAATCGTGCTGTACACGGACGGATAAATTCCTAGCACCGATACAGACGGCAGCCAGCTTTCTGCATCAGACGGAAGAATGCCCGCCAGCTGAAGGCTGTGAACGCCGGTTCCGAGAAATTTCACGCACATATACAGGACAACCGCCATTGATAGAAGAAAAAACGGCTTCAATGGAATGCGCATTCCGAGCTTGATCATCAGAACACCGACGATGACGAGAACGATAAGCCCTGCGGCAGTTCCGCCGATCAGTTCAGTGAGCGGGAGCTTCCCGACAAGCCCGATGAAAAAGATGACCGTTTCGAGACCTTCTCTTACAACTGCCAGAAATGCAATGAGCGCAAAGGAAAGCAGGCTTCGTTTTTTTAGTGCCTGTGACTTCTGGATATTGATTTTTTCTCTCCATTTATCCATTGAGGCGTTTCTGTGCAGCCACACCCCGACATACAAAAGCATGACAGCGGACAGTACGCCGGTAACGCCGCCAAGCAAGAAATTGTTTTCTCCGAATACACTGGAGGAGAACAGAACCGTGACACCGATGCCGGCTGCTAAGGAAACAGCCATGCCGGCGGACGCCCCGCCCCAGATCCATGTCGAGGAACGCGTAACCCGCGCTTTTTTTGTCATGGTTAATAGCGCTCCGATGACAAGGAGGGCCTCCATTCCTTCACGAACCGGGATCAGCGCCGCATCCCACCAGCTGTAGCTGCTTGAAGCGATCGGCTCGAGCAATTGAATCATTTCGTCAATTTGCTTTGATACCTTTTCAGGATGGCTGCCGATCTCCGCCTTCATCAGCGCCAGATTTTCCTCCGATGTCGTATAGGCTTCTTTCGATTGGGAAACGACGTCTCCCTCAACAGCGAGCCAGGATGTAACTAAATTGTCGATTGCGGATGACGCTTCATCCATTTGTTTTTTTTCTATGAACTGTTTTGTGTCTTTCAAGCTTTGTATATAGGCTGTTAAGGACGCCCTTGATTGACCTGAGGATGTCTTTTTCAGCACGACAGCCTGCTGATAGGTTTCTAAATGAGACGAAAGCTCTTCAAGCTGTGATTTGAGCTTGCCTGCGTCTTGATTGATAAAAGAAAGAGAAATCATCGCGATATTCGCGTCCATTTCACTGTGAGAAGAAAGGTTTTCTTTCTTAATAGAAGGTTCTTCTTTTTTCCACTTCGCTTTGAAGGTTTCAAACGTTTGTTGTGCCGAATCCATATCCCCGTCTTTTACGGATTTGATCATTTGCTTGTTTAATTGAATTAATGCGGCGATCGGATCATCTTCCGCATGTGCCGCAGAACCGAAAACCATCAACAAGCTGAATAGAATAAGTGCCAGCCCCCTAGCCATCATGTTCCTCCTATAATTGAAAATGATTATCATTGTATAACATAATCATAGCCAGTTCCTGTCCTTTGTCAATTAAAATTTGAAGGTCTGAAAACCTTGATGGACAGCAAAAAAGCTGTCCTTTTACAGAACAGCCCTTTGAAGGAAAATGAACGATTATCTTCCTGTTTTATACGTTTGAATTTCCTCACGAAACTTGCGTGCAGCACTCTCAGGATCCTCCGCCTGACTGATGGCGCTGATCATACTGACACCATCGGCCCCCGCTTGGATAACAGGTGCGGCATTATCTATTGTGATTCCGCCGATGCCGACAATTGGAATGCTGATGCCTTGGCGGCGCACTGCTTCGATAAGAGATACACCCTGTACCGCTCTCGTATCCTTTTTCGTTTCAGTCGGATAGATCGGCCCAAGCCCGACATAATCGGCTCCGTCTTCTTCAGCTTGCTTCACCTCAGACATCGTATGGGCAGAAACGCCGAGAATCATATCACCTATGGCAGCTCTTACCTTTTTCGCATTTGCGTCTTCCTGGCCGATGTGGATACCGTCAGCTTTCAGCTTCAGAGCCAATTCCACATCATCATTGACAATGAACGGAATACCAGCTTCACGGCAAGCTGCCTGCGCTTTTTCAGCAAATTCAATCCGAGCCTCTCCTGTCAGCGCATCCCCGCCTTTTTCACGGAACTGGTACAGGGTGGCACCGCCTTTTAACGCTTTTTGTACAACTGTAACAGGATCGGCTTTCGTATTGTTTGACCCCATAATGAAGTATACAGATAATAACTCTTTCATCATTTCCCGAGAAATACGAGTCATGAGACAGTCACCCTTTCTATAGTCGCCCATTCTTGGACGTCTTGTTCAGTAACAGTTGAAAGCTTGTTCAGCAATTCAATCTGAAAGCTTCCAGGGCCTTTGTCAGCCGTCTGCTGTGCGGCAAGCTGAGCGGCGACCCCATACGAAGAAATGGCCGCAATAGCAGCAAACAATGGATTTTCTTCCACAGCGCAAAACGCACCGACGACGGAAGTCAGCAGGCAACCGGCGCCTGTCACTTTTGTCAGCAGCTTGTGGCCGTTATGAAGGGTGTATACATGTGACGTGTCGGCTATGACATCAACTTCACCAGTTATCGCAATGACCGTGTTTAGCTTATGTGCCGCCTGCTGAGCCAGCCGGATGATGTCGCCTCCACCTTCACCCGCATCAACACCTTTGATCAGCCAATCGGTCACGCCGACGGTATGGGCAATTTCCGCCGCATTTCCTCTGATTGCAGCAAGGCGCACCTCACGAATGATGTCACGTGCCGATTCAGTGCGGAACGGTGTTGCTCCGGCACCGACAGGATCAAGAATGACGGGAACGCCATGTTCATTAGCTGATTTTCCCGCGATGATCATCGCTTCGACTGACTCCTTGCTCAGCGTTCCGATATTTAAAACGAGTGCACCCGCAATCTTCGCCATATCGGCGACCTCTTCTTTTGCGTACGCCATAACGGGCGATGCGCCGAGCGCGAGCAGGCCGTTTGCTGTGAAATTCGTTACGACATTGTTGGTTATGCTATGCACCAGTGGGCTATGCCGGCGGACAGCCGTAAGACATTTTGCTGCTGATTGTGCATCCATGTTTGCATCATCCTTTACTATCTTTTTTCGGGTCCCATAAATACGATTTCGTATGTTCGAGCCAAGCTCTGGCGGCAAACGACAAGTACCTGTCCTTTCTCCAAATAATGGCGAGGTGCCAAGGGATGACCGGATCGACAAGCGGAATGACTTTCACTTTTTCCGGGTCAAGGCCGCGGCAGATCCGTTCCGGCAAAAGCCCGATCCCAAGGTTGGCTGATACCATCTCACTAATAAAATCCCATTGTGATGTTTCATAAATGATATGGGGCCGGAACCCAGCCTTGATACATTCCGTCATAATTCGGTTGTGCAGGACAAAATCCTCCCTGAAGAAAATAAAAGGCTCGTCCTTCAACTCACGCAGCTGACATTCTTTCTCATCAGCCAGCCTGTGGGAAGGGTGAACGACAAGCATTAAGGTTTCTTTTACGATTGTAAACGAATGAAAGATATCTTCGTTTGCGGGAAGGACCACAACGCCGATATCAAGAGAGCCGTCCCCGACACCTTCTTGGACTTTTATAGAACCGTCTTCGACTAGCTGAAAGGTGACATTCGGATAGTTTTCACGGAAATCGCCGAGCACTCTGGGGAAAAACCCCGATCCGATCATCGGCGGCAGTCCAATCCGTACGTGCCCTTTCTTGACTTCCATAATATCATTTAATTCTGACGTCAGGTTTTGAAATGATTTAATGATTTCCTGCGCCTGCACATACATGCTATGACCGGCATCAGTCAGTTCCACCTGCCTGCCGTTTCGGTAAAACAGTTCAATTCCGAGCTCTTCTTCTAAATTTTTGATCATTTTTGATATCGTCGGCTGAGAAACATAAAGGGATTGGGAAGCCTTCGTAAAACTTTTTAAACGGGCGACTTCCAAGAAATATGTTAAATGGCGGATATCCATGCGCTTCACCCTTTCTATAGACAAAAGGAATACTTCTTATTCTTAATATATATTTTACCTATAGAGAGACCTTATGTACAATAAGTATATAAGGGAGGCATCAATATGAAAAAACTGTTGCTAACCGTTATTCAAATCGCTCTGTTATTTATATTTGCTCGGCTGATTAATTGGGTGACAGCCCTTCTTCATATAAATATTCCCGGCAGTATAATAGGGATTGTGATTCTTTTCACATTATTGCACTTTAACATTATCAAGCTTGAATGGATCGAGCTTGGTGCAGCGTGGCTTCTCGGGGAGCTGCTTTTATTTTTTATCCCGTCTGCCGTCGGAGTGATTGAATACGGAGACATTATGTCGAAATTTGGTGTCAGCATTCTGCTTGTTGTCATCATCAGCACGTTTGTCGTGATGGTGTCTACAGGAACGCTTACACAACTCATTGCAAAGAGAAAGGAGAAAAAGCATACGTGTTCATCGGAATTGTAAGTTTGTTTTTAACGGTTTTGGTGTATTTAGGAGCAAAAAAGGTATATCAACGCTTTCCGCGTGTTTATACGTCGCCGCTATTGGTGACGCCCGCCGTGTTAGTCGGTCTGCTGCTGCTGGTGAATGTCCCGTACGAGTCCTATAATCTCGGCGGCGGATTGCTGACCGATATGTTACAGCCGGCCACCGTGGCATTCGCGATCCCGTTATATAAATATTTCCCTGTTTTGAAGAAATACGCAGTGGAAATTATTTTGAATGTGGCCGTCGGTTCATGCATCGCGATTATTTCTACCGCTCTTATTGCGAAATGGCTTCACCTCGGCACCGGCTTAATTGACAGCCTCGTCCCGAGATCAGTGACAACGCCGATCGCGATGAACGTATCTGAAATGATCGGCGGAATGCCTGCCGTCACAGCTGTGTTTGTGATTTTAACCGCTTTGTTTGGCACAGTGATTGGCCCGATGGTCATCCGTTACTTCCGCATTGATAACGAAATCGCGCGGGGCGTGCTGCTTGGCACAAGCGCGCACGGAGCGGGAACGTCAAAGGCATTTGAGCTTAGCTCTGTGTCTGGCACGATTTCCAGCGTGTCGATGATCTTGGCTGCGATTATGACGCTTTGCGCGGCGCCGTTTTTGCTATCATTTATGTAAAAAACTGTCCTCTCGAGGGCAGTTTTTTTATGTGCTTCCCCTTATTGAAAAGCTGGAGAATTCCAATATAATGTATTTGTGGATACCAAAGGAGGCACCCTGATGCACAACTTGCAGGTGAGGCGGCATTACGCCGCGTTAAAAGGATTTTATTTGTTTGCTTTTCTCGGTACGGGCAGCATGATTCCCTTACTCAGTATGTATTTAACGAAGGAACAGCATTTAAGCGGCTCACAGGTCGGCTTGATCATGTCACTGGGCCCGATTGTGATGATTTTCTTTCAGCCGTTTTGGGGCATGCTGAGCGACTATACGCAAAAAACGAAAGGCCTGCTGGCGGTTTGCACATCAATCACAGGCATCATTGGATTAGCCTATATTGCATTTGACAGTTTCCCTCTGTTTATTTTGATTGCGGCCTGTTTTGCAGCCTTTCAAAGCACGATTATTCCACTTTCGGACAGCATTTCACTAAGGTACACACAAGAAACAAACGGCAACTACGGCGGAATCCGCCTGTTTGGTTCTCTCGGCTTCGGTGTCGCGGTGTTTGCCATGGGACAGGTGACGAACCAGCTGTACCCCATTCACGTGATCTTTATCTTTGGCTGTGCCTTTCTGTGCATTGCCGCCATATTGGCTTCACAAATGCCCGGCCAGCAGAAAACAAAAACAAAGGTCAATATCCGCAAAGGATTCCGGGAGCTTATCAGCAACAAAACTTTCCTCATCTTTATGATCATCACCTTTACGACATTTGCTCCAAACTTAGCGAACAATACGTATTTCAGTCTTTTTCTGGACAAAAGCGGCGCGTCACTTTCCGCTATCGGCATTTTATTTTTCATCGGTGTCATTTCAGAAATTCCATTTATGAGATTCGCCCAAACATTTATAGATAAAATGGGGCTGCTCAACGTCATTATGCTGTCAGGCGGAGTCTCATTATTCAGGTGGGCGCTCTATTTCACGGCGCCTTCACTATGGATCATTTATGCGACGGTCTTTCTTCAGGGAGTGGCCATCGGTTTATTTATCCCGGCAGCGCTTCAATATGTGAAAAAGATTACCCCTAGACACGTTGAAGCGACGGCGCTGACCATGTACGCCGCCATCGGCAACGGGTTCGGCAACTGGTTCTGCACATTTGCAGGCGGGTACATTTTTGACTACGTGTCGATCTTCGCAGTCTACTTGCTTTTTGGCATTCTGAGCATAGCAGGCTTTGGCCTGACATTATATTTAATGAAGGCTGAAAAAAACAAACATACACTTCATCAGCCGGCTGTTACTTTTAAACCATAATGACTATAATGAACAAAAGAAAGGATGTGCGTTATGAACGGGCAAGAGCGAAACAGCATTTCGAAAGGGTTGCAGGTTGATATTGTATTGAAAGCAGATCAAAAAACAGGAAAACTGACGAGAGGGACAGTGAAGGATATTTTGACGAAATCAAACTTTCATCCGCATGGCATTAAAGTCCGTCTTGAAGATGGCCGCATCGGCCGCGTCCAGCAGATCGTTTCTACATAAAAAAAAGCTGCCCCTGAACAGGGCAGCTTTTTCATTATTTTTTCTGCAGAAGGACCACTTTCAGGTAGTTGCCTTCCGGAAATGCCGAAATCGTTTTGAAATCCTCCGGCAGCGTAAATTCCTCAATGATGGTGTAGCGTTCGTTTGTCTCTTTAAATGCGGCATCGATAAAGCCTTTGAACTTCTTCATGCCAAAGGCGCTGCTGTTTGTAGAGGCAACAATGACACCCTTGTCAGCAGTGATGGCGATCGTTTCCTTCAGCAGGTTTTTATAATCCTTGGCCGCGCTGAAGGTGCGTTTTTTTGTGCGCGCAAAGGAAGGCGGATCTAGAATAATCAGATCAAAGCGCAAATCCTTTTTTGCAGCATATAAAAAATAGTTAAACACGTCCATCACTTTAATGTCGTGCGCTTCGTAATCCAGCTTGTTCACGCTGAATTGCTCGATCGTTTTGGCCAGGCTTCGATTTGCCACGTCGACGCTTGTTGTTTTCTCCGCTCCGCCAAGCGCCGCTGCCACGGAGAATGCACCCGTATAAGAAAACGTATTTAAAACGGTTTTCCCGTTTGCATAGCGGTCTCTGATCGCCTTGCGCACATGTCTCTGATCCAAAAAGATGCCCGTCATGGCGCCTTCATTCAGATCCACCGCGTATTGAATGCCATTCTCTTGGATGATGATCGGGAACTCGCCCCTTCTCCCTTTCACGAAGTCATCATCTTCAACGTATTGTCCAGCCGTGTCGAAGCGTTTCTTCTCGTAAATCGCTTTATAATCAAGATCCATCTCATCCAATGCGGAAATCAGCATGTCTTTAAAGGTGTAAATCCCCTTGCTGTACCATTGAATCAGCAGGTAGCCGTCATAATAGTCGATGGTGACGCCGCCGACACCGTCGCCCTCACCGTTGAACAGGCGGAAAGCTGTTGTATCTTGAGCCTCAAATAGTTTGGCGCGCGCTTGGGCCGCTTTTGTTAATTTGGTGAGAAAAAATGCCTGGTCAACCTGTTCATGTTTATTTCGGGTAAGCGTCCAGCCGACCCCTTTGTTTTGCAGGCCATAATAGCCCCGCGCGAGAAACTCGCCGCCGCTCTCAGACACGATATCAACGAGGTCTCCTTCTTTCATGTGCCCCGCACTCCCTGCGAGAGCTTCTTTTTCAATAAGGGGATAGCCTTTTTTTATTTTGGCAGCGTGTGCTTTTTTTAGGGTGAGTAGCTTCATATATGTCGTCCTCTTTCCGTTTGCTTTCTCTTATGGTACCACAAAACGCCAAGATGTCTGCATTGACAGAAAGGAAAGGTTTTTCTACGATAGACAAAAAGAGTTACGAGGAGGAGCAGCATGGCAAAACGAATTGACCATACAGGCATCATGGTAAGAGATATTAACGCGTCCATCACATTTTATGAAGAGGTACTCGGCATGAAATTGAAGGATCGCATCACTCACACGAACGGTGTAATCGAGCTTGCTTTTCTTGGCTTTGAAGACGGCCCGGAAACAGAAATTGAACTGATTCAAGGCTACAGCAGCGAGCTTCCCGCTGAAGGAAAAGTGCACCACATTGCCCTGCTGACTGATGACATCGCGGCTGAATATACAAAAGCGGAAAAAATGAACGCGAAATTTATCGACGAGGAGATCACAACACTTCCAAACGGATACCGTTATTTCTATATCGAAGGCCCTGACGGTGAGTGGATTGAGTTCTTTCAGCGGTAAAAAAAAAGAACGTACATTTTGTGATGTACGTTCTTTTTTATCTATACCAACTGATATACGTTGACTCATCGCAAATCATAGCTTCCCAGCCCATACGCTGAACCAGGTCATTGATGTTTTTATCTTTTGCTAAAAAGACATTAATGAATGAGTCATATACACTCATAAACACAAAATCCATTTTCTCATCAGTTAAAACGAGCTCTGCTGCGGCTTCATCAAGAACCGTCCGCAAGTTGGCTTCAGTTATGTCCAAAACGCCGCGGTTTTCCACAATCGGTTCTGCGTAATAAAACCGATTGGATCCGTTCGCACCTAATACCTTTACCAAACTCGGAATATGAAAATTTGAAATATGATCCTCACTGGGATAATAGAGGTCTCCATTTATGTTTTCATATAACACCTCAGCCAAATCCTCTCTCGCGAACTCGTCCCTTAAAGCGCCTATCGACGTCATTAAAGCCAGCGCCAGCTCAGCATGTGTTTGAAAGCAACAAGAAGACATAACCTTCTTCCAGGAAACAGCCTTGCCTATTCCTCTTATTTCATCATCGTTTGGATAAATATGTTCATAATCATTTTTTCTTTTTGCATTCTCCCATCCTTCAGGCATTTGGATAAAAGGAGAAAAGATAAGTGCAGCAGATGAGTATTCAACTGGTACTTGTTGTAAGATTGGTGATTCGTCATCTAACCATATATAATCTAGCATGCGCACCTCCTTTACATATTCTAACATTCTCTTTCGTTTAAAAGGAGATGATCAGCCCTATGACAGGCTGGTCATCTATCACATCACATTTTTATCCCCAGATTCAACCGCACTCTCTTCCCGCCATTTTTGATAATCCCATATTCTGAAAAACGGATAGTAGATAGCACAGGTGATCAGCAGATTTACCAGCTGCATAACGGCGCCCGACACCTTTCCGCCTGTCGCCAGGTAACCTGATATGAGCGGCGGCATCGTCCATGGCACCGCGATTCCGGCCGGTCTTGCCACCAGCCCGGTGCTCATGCCGATATAAGTCGCGGTAATCGTGAGGAGCGGTGCGATGATAAATGGGACAATAAGGAGCGGATTCATGACAATCGGCATGCCGAAAATGATCGGCTCGTTGATATTAAATAGCGCAGGGCCGATTCCTAATCGTCCAAGCTGCTTCATTTGTTTGCTCCGGGAGCGCACAAGCATCGTCAGGACAAGCGCCAGCGTCGCCCCGCTTCCGCCGACATTGATCCAAATTTGAAAAAACTGAGTCGTAAAAATACTCGGCAACGCCTCGCCCGCTTGGAAGGCAAGACGGTTGGCATCCATCGCGCCGTACCAAATCGGCGCCATGATTCCGCCAATGATGGAAGCCCCGTGAATCCCGCACGACCAAAGCAGCATCTGCACAAATTCAGCGATCAGGCTTCCGCCGAGACTGCCGCCAAGGATGGAAAGCGGTGTGCCAAGCAGGTCTCCTACGACATTGTGCAGACTCTGAAAAGGTGTCATTTCAATCAGAAGACGCGCCAGCCATACGAGAAGCACAATGATAAAGCCGGGAATCAGCGCGACAAACGATTTGCTTACCGCAGGCGGCACACCGTCTGGCATTTTGAAGACGATATTTTTTTGAATAATGTACCGATAGATTTCGGTTGAAAACAAGGCGATCAGCATGGCGACAAATAAGCCCTTGCTGCCGAGCAGCGTGATCGGAATTCCGCCCCCTACCATGATGGACTCCGTTGAGCCATCCGGTGTAAACGGCACCTCAAACGGCGTTGCCAGCAGAAATGCGGCAATTGAAATCGCTCCGGCAGAAAGGGCATCGACACCATAGCTTTCTGCCAGCCGATAGGCGATCCCAAAAGCGGCAATCATCGCCATAATATCAAACGAAGCGTTAACAGGATATCCGAGCTTATCAGCCCACTCTTTCCCAAACACACTCGCCATGAAATCAGCATACCCCGGAATCGGCAGGCTCGTTAAAATCAAGAAGACAGACCCGATAATAATCAGCGGCATGGTCAGGATAATTCCGTCACGCAAAGCGCTGAGATGCCGCTGCCCGGCAATTTTCCCGGCGACAGGCATTATTTTTTCCTCCATCACCCGAGTGAATGTGCTCATCTTAAAAGCCCCCTTTTCTCATTGCTTTGTGAACAACCTCCGCAATGTTTTCTTTATCTTATTTTGAAAACGCTTACAAATTCATTTGGAAAATTTCCTCTTCATGCGGAAAAAATCTGTATTTTGTTAAACAACCCTGCCCATGAAAAATTTTTTCCTTCTTACTATTAATCTCTCTTTTTTTCTCCGATATATATATCAAACATCATAGAAAAAGGAGATGAATCATGAAAAACATGTCTTGCAAACTTGTTGTATCAGTCACTCTGTTTTTCAGTTTTCTCACCATAGGCCCTCTCGCTCATGCGCAAAACAGCAGCGAGAAAGAGGTTATTGTGGTTTATAAAAACAAGGCCGGAAAGGAAACCATCCTGGACAGTGATGCTGATGTTGAACAGCAGTATAAGCATCTTCCCGCGGTAGCGGTCACAGCAGACCAGGAGACAGTAAAAGAATTAAAGCAGGATCCTGATATTTTGTATGTAGAAAACAACGTATCATTTACCGCAGCAGACAGCACGGATTTCAAAGTGCTGTCAGACGGCACTGACACCTCTGACAACTTTGAGCAATGGAACCTTGAGCCCATTCAGGTGAAACAGGCTTGGAAGGCAGGACTGACAGGAAAGAATATCAAAATTGCCGTCATTGACAGCGGAATCTCCCCCCACGATGACCTGTCGATTGCCGGCGGGTATTCAGCTGTCAGTTATACCTCTTCTTACAAAGATGATAACGGCCACGGAACACATGTCGCAGGGATTATCGGAGCCAAGCATAACGGCTACGGAATTGACGGCATCGCACCGGAAGCACAAATATACGCGGTTAAAGCGCTTGATCAGAACGGCTCGGGGGATCTTCAAAGTCTTCTCCAAGGAATTGACTGGTCGATCGCAAACGGGATGGACATCGTCAATATGAGCCTTGGCACGACGTCAGACAGCAAAATCCTTCATGAGGCCGTGAACAAAGCATATGAACAAGGTGTTCTGCTTGTTGCCGCAAGCGGTAACGACGGAAACGGCAAGCCAGTGAATTATCCGGCGGCATACAGCAGTGTCGTTGCGGTTTCAGCAACAAACGAAAAGAATCAGCTTGCCTCCTTTTCAACAACTGGAGATGAAGTTGAATTTTCAGCACCGGGGACAAACATCACAAGCACTTACTTAAACCAGTATTATGCAACGGGAAGCGGAACATCCCAAGCGACACCGCACGCCGCTGCCATGTTTGCCTTGTTAAAACAGCGTGATCCTGCCGAGACAAACGTCCAGCTTCGCGAGGAAATGCGGAAAAACATCGTTGATCTTGGTACCGCAGGCCGCGATCAGCAATTTGGCTACGGCTTAATCCAGTATAAAGCACAGGCAACAGATTCAGCGTACGCGGCAGCAGAGCAAGCGGTGAAAAAAGCGGAACAAACAAAAGCACAAATCGATATCGACAAAGCGCGAGAACTCGTCAGCCAGCTGCCGGGCTCCGACGCCAAAACTGCCCTGCAAAAAAGACTAAATAAAGTACAGTCTTACAGAAATGTAAAAGATGCGAAAGACAAAGTCGCAAAGGCAGAAAAATATAAAACACAGCAAACTGTTGATACAGCACAAACTGCCATCAACAAGCTGCCAAACGGAACAGACAAAAAGAACCTTCAAAAACGCTTAGACCAAGTAAAACGCTACATCGCGTCAAAGCAAGCGAAAGACAAAGTTGCGAAAGCGGAAAAAAGCAAAAAGAAAACAGATGTGGACAGCGCACAATCAGCAATTGGCAAGCTGCCTGCAAGTTCAGAAAAAACGTCCCTGCAGAAACGCCTTAACAAAGTGAAGAGCACCAATTTGAAGACGGCACAGCAATCCGTATCTGCGGCTGAAAAGAAATCAACTGATGCAAATGCGGCAAAAGCACAATCAGCCGTCAATCAGCTTCAAGCAGGCAAGGACAAAACAGCATTGCAAAAACGGTTAGACAAGGTGAAGAAAAAGGTGGCGGCGGCTGAAGCAAAAAAAGTCGAAACTGCCAAGGCAAAAGTGAAGAAAGCGGAAAAAGACAAAACAAAGAAATCAAAGACATCCGCTCAGTCTGCAGTGAATCAATTAAAAGCATCCCATGAAAAAACAAAGCTGCAAAAACGGCTGAACGCCGTCAAACCGAAAAAGTAACCAAAAACCTTTAAGACTTGCATTCCAGGTCTTAAAGGTTTTTTACATTCTAAGAACACCACACACAACCTTTTTCCCATCCATTGTACAGGCTTTTCATACTATTGCTATACAGCCATGAACAGCATAAAATGAACGTTATTACAGTTATCACCACATATGGCGGGATTGTGACTGGGCAGTCAGGCAAGACCCAATGATGCAAAGGGAGTATTAATGCCTAAAAAGCAGGGCATTTTAACTCTTCTTTTCGTGTTGGGCTCATAACGGCGCCTTGGACAACCCCCTATTCTCATGCTCCGTCGTCGCGTCGACGCGGGCATTTTTGTCATTTTCAGCCGATATTTCTCACTTTTTTCATTTTGATTGTCAACTTTTCATTTGATACGATGAACAAGCCGACTTTTCTTCAGCAAAGGAGGTTTTGATTGCTTGCATAAAGAGATTGCAAAAGAATTACTGCTGCTCGCAGGAGGAAAAAACAATATTATCAGCATCAGCCATTGTACGACCCGTCTTCGTTTTGATGTAAAGGACGAGACGAAAATTGATATACATGCCATTGAGAACCTGCAAGGTGTGCAGGGCACCTTTTTCCGTTATGGGCTTTTCCAGATTATCTTCGGAGCAGGCGTCGTCAACAAAATATATAAAGAAGTCGTTCATGTATGGGAGAACGCGCCTTCTGAAGAACCTGTCCACCAGAAAAAAGCCAGCCGGAAGCTGAACCCTGCCGCAGCTTTTGCGAAAACACTGTCCGATATTTTTGTGCCGATTATTCCGGCAATAACAGCAAGCGGCCTGCTCATGGGGCTGATCGGCATGATTAAGGTGTTTCACTGGTTCGCTGCCGGCAGCCCATGGATTAAAATGCTCGACCTCGTGTCCAGCACAGCCTTTATTTTACTGCCGATTTTAGTCGGCTTCAGTGCCGCACGGCAATTTGGCAGCAACCCATACCTAGGGGCAGTGATCGCGGGGCTTTTGACGCATCCTGATCTGCTGGACCCGTCTATGCTCGGCAGCAAAACCCCGTCTTCTTTAGACATATGGGGGCTTCATATCCCAATGATGGGCTATCAGGGTTCCATGATACCGATTCTTCTTTCCGTTTTTGTCATGAGCAAAATTGAGAAGCTATTAAAATCGATTGTGCCGAAGTCGCTTGATGTCGTGATCATTCCCTTTATTACGGTCATGGTGACAGGATGCCTCGCGCTGATTGTGATGAATCCCGCCGCGTCCATCATCGGCCAGATCATGACACAATCGATCGTCTATATTTATGATCACGCCGGCATTGCCGCCGGAGCTCTTTTCGGCGGCATCTACTCCACCATCGTCCTATCTGGATTGCATCATAGCTTTTATGCAATTGAGGCAACGCTGCTTGCTAATCCGCATGTCGGTGTCAACTTTTTAGTGCCGATATGGTCGATGGCGAATGTGGCCCAAGGCGGAGCGGGGCTTGCGGTATTCCTCAAAACGAAACAATCAAGCCTGAAAAAAATTGCGCTCCCCGCTTCTCTGACCGCGTTTTTAGGCATTGTTGAGCCGATTGTATTCGGGGTAAATCTCAAATTGATCCGTCCCTTTATCGGAGCAGCCATCGGCGGTGCTATTGGCGGAGCATACGTGGTTGCGGTACAAGTTGTGGCAAATTCCTACGGGCTGACAGGCATTCCGATGATTTCAATCGTGCTGCCGTTTGGCGCCGCTAATTTTGTTCATTATATGATCGGTTTCTTGATCGCAGCCGTCTCTGCTTTTATAGCTACATTGTTTCTCGGGTTTAAAGAAGAGACAGAATAACTGGATTTATTCGTTTTCATTCATAAAACGGGGGATGAAAGGACAAAAAAGCTATGAAAATTAAAAGAATCTTAAATCATAATGCTATCGTCGTAAAGGATCAAAATGAAGAGAAGATTCTCTTGGGTGCAGGAATTGCGTTTAACAAAAAGAAGAATGATATTGTCGATCCGTCAAAAATAGAAAAAACCTTTATCAGAAAAGATACACCTGACTATAAGCAGTTCGAAGAGATTTTAGAAACATTGCCTGAAGACCACATTCAGATTTCTGAGCAAATTATCTCTCATGCCGAAAAAGAGCTGAACATCAAAATCAACGAGCGCATTCATGTCGCTTTTTCAGACCATCTTTCTTTTGCGATTGAACGCCTGAGCAATGGGATGGTTATCAAAAATCCGCTGCTGAATGAAATCAAAGTCCTTTATCCAAAGGAGTTCCAGATCGGCTTATGGGCCAGAACACTGATTAAAGATAAACTGGGGATTCACATTCCTGATGATGAAATCGGCAATATCGCCATGCATATCCACACAGCAAGAAACAATGCCGGCGATATGACACAAACGCTTGATATTACAACAATGATCCGTGATATTATCGAGATTATCGAAATTCAACTGTCTATTAATATGGTTGAAGATACCATCTCTTATGAACGGCTTGTGACCCATCTCCGCTTTGCCATTCAGCATATCAAAGCAGGCGAATCCATTTACGAGCTGGACGCAGAAATGATCGACATCATTAAAGAGAAGTTTAAGGATGCCTTCCTGTGTGCCCTAAGCATCGGCACCTTTGTGAAGAAGGAATACGGCTTTGAATTTCCTGAAAAAGAATTGTGCTACATCGCCATGCATATTCAGCGGTTCTACCAACGGTCAGTCGCACGCTGAGACAAACAAAAAACGCTTTTGATCATCTCAAAAGCGTTTTTTTATATCTGTATTATTGGTTGATCGCCGGATTCCCAATCGTATTCCACTTCGTATAGGACATGTAATGGAAATACTCATCGCGATACGGATGTTTTGTATTGGAGTTCCAAGGCTTTTCTCCGCCGCAGAAGTGCACGATTGCCGGGTTTTCTCTTGTTTCATTATATTGCTTCCGCCCTAACAGAGTAGATGGGGTTTTCAGCTTTAACATGATATAGGTTTGAGCGTTCCAGCGCGGATGAAGTTCATACCACTGATCATATAAAATCGCATTCAGTGCATCTTGGTCATGCAGCACAAGAAAGTCTTCGTCTGGGTGTTCATTGATAAAGTTGATGACTTTTTCTGTGATGTTTTGCTTTCTCCAAGACTCAAAATCAATAATCATGATACCTGAGTTAAAATACTTCCCTGTATCAGTGACGTTCATTTCTTTCAGGCGTTCATGCTGCCCCGCATCCTCAACAGCGGCTACGGTGTATGGCGCAATGTCTAAGTCCCATAGCTTAGAAATATCCTCTAGGACAAGCGCATCACAATCGATGTAAATCATTCGTTTGATGCTTTCATCCTTAATTAAGTCGGGAATCGAAATGCGGTAATACGCGGCTTTTGTAATATGGCTGCTCTCTACCGCATGTTCATACATTTTGGTATCCACTTCTAAAAACTCAATCGGCACTCCGAATTTCAAAGTGGTTTCTTCCAGTCTTTTTTTGTTATCAGGCTTAATTCCGCCATCAATGACGTATAATTTTACCTCTCTCTCCTGATCCATGTTAGTCAATAAAGAAACGAACATCCCACCTAAATGACGAGCATAATTATCATCTGCGCATGATACGATATGCATGATTTCATCTTTCCTCAATGGTATTCATCTCCCTTTTTGTTGTACAAGTTACATACCCTTTTTCAAAAAAATAAACACGTTCTCCGACATTTTTTTAAACAGAATGTGTGATACAACAAAAAAGGTGTCATTTTTTGAAGATGCGATAAAGCAAATAAAGAATGAAAAAGCTGGCGATCGTGATGGCTTCAGCCGAGACGATATACCATGGCCATGGCCCGAGAACATCTAAGAGAGAGGATCCGCCCGGTTTTTTCGTCAAATACATATAATTCGCGCCAAGCCAGCGATCAATCAGGAAAATACAGACGCCGTACACATTAACAAGCAGGACTGTCACCCATAACGAGCGCTGGCCCATTCTGTAGGTGCCAATCACAGCCATCAGCAGACAGGATAAAAACACAGACCCGTGAGAAATAAAAAAGAGGATATATCGGATATGCGGAAATGAAAACATACCAAGGTCAGGAGTGGCAAGAGCCTGAATCGAACTGCCGATGCCGACAAAAAATAAAAACACAAACAGCTTTCTGCTTTTTGTCACTAACATAATAGCTGACAAATACACCGACAGGTCACTAAGCTGGAGAGGCAATGAAGTGCGCACCGACCACCTGTCCGTGGCGACCATCCATATTTGATAGCCGATTTGCGAACCAAGCAAAAGAAACACAAACAGAGAACGTAAAAACCGGCTGGCCCTCGGCTGCTTGACCTCATCTTGGAACAAAAACAACAGAATGGCCAAAAGGGCGATAATCGCTAACGTCACTACATGCTCTGTCGAAAACAGATGAAACGGATCATGTTTATAGACGGATTGAACATATTTTTGCAAAACTGCACCCCCGTTTGCGGTTTTTTGTTTATTTTGGCGTTGTTTGGGCTTTTTTTATTCAACCGATATATGGGCTTGAAGTTCACATCATACTCTGTTACAATTCGTTTCATAGCTAATGATTCTGATAATTTAAGGCAGGCCTAAAAAATGGAACGTTCACATCAACATCAGCAGCTTCGGAAGGAAGAACACGATACACTTTCTAAGCTCAAACAAATGCCCGTCGAGTCACTCAACCTGGAAGCCATTTCGATCGCTACGAATTTGTATCGGTCTGCACAAAGGCTCCGTGTCAAAATGGAGACTGAGGTTCTTTCTTCCTATAACCTTTCTTGGACAGCTTTCTCCATTCTTTATGATCTATGGGTATGGGGAGCGCTCGAAACGAGAAAAATCGCTGAGCTGTCAGGGATATCTACAGCTACAGCAAGCAACGTGATCAAAACGCTCGAAAAAAAGAATTTTTGCCGTAAAAGCATCGACACAAGAGATCGGCGACTCGTGTTTGTCTCTATCACAGATTCCGGCAAACAAGCGATCGAAGAACTCTACCCGGAGTTTCACAAAGGGGAAACAGAGCTCATTGCGGGAATGACGAAGGACGAACAGAAAATATTGACAGGGCTGCTTAGAAAGGTAGCTGACAATCTTCATACAACATAAGCTTTGACGGGAATCCAGTAGCGGTTTGTCTCCCTGTTTCAGAGAGCCGGCGGAAGGTGCGAGCCGGCACACAGCAAACGTGAATTACCTCCCCAAGCTTTCTTTGTGAACCTTAAAAGTAGCAAAGAACGGGAAACCGTTATTCGAATGAGCGGAAGACAATGTCTTCAACCAGGGTGGTACCGCGTGCATTGAGCCACGTCCCTTATTGGGATGGGCTCTTTTTTGTGTTTGTAAAAAAGGAGGAAAAATGATGAGAACATTTGAGCAGCTCACAGCGTCACAGCAAAAAGAGGTAGAAAGACAGCTTCAGCTATACATGACAGGCGCCCACGAAGTCATACCGCCGGAGGAATTAAAGACAAAGCTCGTGAAATCAATTTCCACGGGCACGCCGCTTAAAATTAAGCTCGGATTAGATCCGTCTGCACCGGATGTACATTTGGGCCATACGGTTGTGTTAAATAAGCTTCGCCAATTTCAAGAAAACGGCCACATTGTCCAGCTGTTAATTGGGGATTTTACAGGAAAAATTGGTGATCCGACCGGAAAATCGGCAGCCAGAAAGCAACTGACTGATGAAGAAGTTCAGCACAATGCCAAAACCTACTTTGAGCAATTCGGAAAAGTGCTTGATCCAGAAAAAGTCGAGCTTCACTATAACTCAAAATGGCTGAAAACATTGAATCTGGAAGATGTCATTGAATTAGCAGGGAAAATAACGGTAGCCCGCCTGATGGAGCGCGACGACTTTGAAGAACGCATCGCCATGCAAAAACCAATCTCACTGCATGAATTCTTTTACCCATTGATGCAGGGCTATGATTCCGTCGTTCTTGAAAGTGATATTGAATTAGGCGGAACGGATCAGCATTTCAATGTCCTCATGGGACGGCATTTTCAAGAACGATACAACAAAGAAAAACAAGTCGTCATCCTTATGCCGCTCTTGGAAGGCTTGGATGGCGTCGAGAAAATGTCGAAGTCGAAACACAACTACATTGGCATTAACGAACATCCAAACGACATGTACGGAAAAACGATGTCACTGCCCGACAGCCTGATGAAAAAGTACATCCACTTGGCGACAGACTTAGAGCTTGAAGAGAAAAAACAGCTCGTAAAAGACTTAGAAACCGGCGCCGTTCATCCGCGTGATGCCAAAATGCTTTTAGCCAAAACAATCGTCCGAATGTATCACGGAGAGAAAGCAGCAGAAGCTGCCGAACACTCGTTTAAAACAGTCTTTCAGGAAAACAGCCTGCCGGAAGATATACCAGCCGTAAACTGGAAAGGCGAAAAAACGATAGCGATGATTGATCTGCTCGTCAAGCTAAAACTCCTCTCTTCGAAGAGCGAGGCGCGCCGCATGATTCAAAACGGCGGTGTACGCATCGACGGAGAGAAAATAACAGATATTCACGCCAAAGCAGAGATAAGAGAGAATATGATCATCCAAGTCGGCAAACGCAAGTTTTTAAAGCTCCAATAGTTTGATATTCCGAAACGCTTATGACCCTTCATTCATAAGCGTTTTTTTGCAGGTATAAAGCACTGTCTTTTCAAAAACGCTCTCCATCTTGCAGGAAACTCCTTTAGCATCCCGAAATATTCCCCAACCATACATTTAGGGGAGGTTTATTTTTGATGAAAAAGCTTTTGACTGTCATGACGATGGCTGTTTTAACTGCCGGCACACTGCTCTTGCCGGCACAGAGTGTCACCCCTGCCGCGCACGCTTTACAAATATCAAATAGCGAGCGCGAGCTTCCATTCAAAGCAAAGCATGCGTACTCTACCATTTCTCAGCTAAGTGAAGCAATCGGCCCCAGAATAGCCGGAACTGCAGCTGAAAAAAAGAGTGCCCTATTGATCGCCTCATCCTTGAGAAAATTAAAGCTTGATGTGAAGGTTCAACGATTCAACATTCCTGACCGGCTTGAGGGTACACTGTCTTCAGCAGGACGCGATATTCTTCTCCAAGCGGCGTCGGGCTCAGCTCCGACTGAGGAACAAGGGCTGACGGCCCCGCTTTACAATGCGGGATTGGGCTATCAAAAGGACTTTACCGCTGACGCCAAGGGCAAAATCGCCTTGATTTCCAGAGGAGACCTGACTTATTACGAGAAAGCCAAAAATGCCGAAGCCGCCGGAGCGAAAGCTGTCATCATTTATAACAACAAAGAAAGCCTCGTGCCTATGACGCCAAACCTGTCGGGAAATAAAGTCGGCATTCCGGTCGTCGGCATTAAGAAAGAAGACGGCGAAGCACTTACCCAGCAAAAAGAAGCCACCTTAAAACTAAAAGCAATCACAAACCAAACCTCCCAGAATATCATCGGAATCAAAAAACCAAAGAACATCAAACATCCAGACATTGTGTACGTGACGGCCCATTACGACAGTGTTCCTTTTTCGCCCGGAGCAAATGACAACGGCTCAGGTACCTCTGTTATGCTGGAGATGGCGCGTGTCTTAAAAAGCGTTCCATCTGATAAAGAAATCCGCTTTATCGCTTTCGGCGCCGAAGAGCTCGGCCTGCTCGGCTCCTCTCACTATGTAGATCATCTATCGGAAAAAGAGCTGAAACGAAGCGAAGTGAACTTCAACTTAGATATGGTAGGCACAAGCTGGGAAAAAGCGTCTGAGTTGTATGTCAACACATTGGACGGCCAATCTAACTATGTTTGGGAATCCAGCCATACGGCTGCTGAAAAAATTGGGTTTGACAGCCTGTCTCTGACACAGGGAGGATCATCTGATCATGTGCCATTCCACGAAGCCGGCATTGATTCCGCCAACTTTATTTGGGGAGACCCGGAAACAGAAGAAGTTGAGCCGTGGTATCATACCCCTGAAGACTCGATCGAACATATCAGCAAAGAACGCCTCCAGCAAGCAGGCGATCTTGTGACAGCCGCAGTCTATGAGGCTGTGAAAAAAGAGAAGAAACCGAAAACCATTAAGAAACAAATGAAGGCCAAAGCAACTGACATTTTTGAAGATATCAAATAAAAAAAGACGGCACTTGGGTGCCGTCTTTTTTAATCCACTTCTTTCTTAATCCCCAGCATTTTCTCATCTAGGTAATGGGCAATCTCCGCGGCTTCCTTCAGCTCATCTGTTAGTTGCTTAGGAACGTCATTGTTCAATTTATAGTAAATTTTATGTTCAAGGCTCGCCCAGAAATCCATCGCGATTGTCCGGATTTGAATTTCTGCTTTGACGTATTCCACACGGTTCGTTAAATTCACAGGCATCTCAATGATTAAATGCAGGCTTCGATAGCCATTCGGTTTGGGTGTCTGGATATAATCCTTTACCTTTACGATTCTCAAATCTTCATGCTGCTTCAACACATTCACGACATTATAAATGTCAGAAATAAAGGAACAGATGATGCGCACGCCGGCAATGTCGTGAATATGCTCCTTCATTTCCTTCGTCGTAATCTCACAGCCCTTTCTCATTAACTTATTCACGATGCTTTCAAAGCTTTTGACACGGGATTTTGTATGTTCAATCGGGTTGTGTCCGTGAATGAGGTTATATTCCTGGCTGATAATTGAGAACTTTGTATCGAGCGCATCTAGCGCAAATTTATAAACTAATAACTCATTTTTCCAATCTTCCATTACTGTTTTTAAATCGTCCATATGTGTTACAGATAAATCCATGTTCGTCATCTCCTTTAACGGAACTTTATCCGCTGTCCATGTACTAGACGTCCCTGTCTGCTGCAAGGTTCTATGAATTTTTTTACAAAATGCGGTCGATTGTAACAAAAAAAGACCGCACGAAACGAGCGGTCTTTTTTATTATCGGAAGTAGCTGATCAATAATCCGATCGAGAGCAGGAATCCGAAAAATGTATTTGTTTGGGCTGTTGATTTCATTGCAACAATCATGTTCATCGGCATTTCTTTTTGGACGAAACCCTTCACTGCTTGAACCGGCTTAGGCACGCTTAAAAAGACGACAAACAGCCATGGGCTTGCGGCACCGGTAATAACCAAACCGACAACCCAGATATAAGCGACGGCAAACGACGCAGCTAACAGAGTAACAGCTCCCTTATGCCCCATCAAAATCGCCAATGTTTTGCGTCCGCCTTTTTTGTCCTCTTCAATATCACGAATGTTGTTCGACAGGTTAATCGCGCCGACAAGAATCGCAATCGGGATGGAAATCAAAATGCTTTGCGTGTTGATCATATCTGTCTGAATGAAAAACGAAATCAGCACAAACACCGAACCCATGCAAATGCCTGAGAATAATTCACCGAACGGCGTGTACGCAATCGGCAGCGGCCCGCCTGTATACAGGTAGCCGATCGCCATGCCGACAAGGCCGATCAGCGCAAGCCACCAGCTGCTGCTTGCACAAATATAGACACCGAGCAAAATGGCAATCCCGTATGAGGCCAGAGCTAATTGCAAAATCGTTTTAGGCTTCATTCCGTGGCGTACAATGGCCCCTCCGATTCCGACTGATTCTGCTGTATCTAACCCGCGTTTAAAATCATAGTATTCATTAAATAAGTTCGTCGCGATCTGGATCCATAGGCAAGAAAACAGCATAGCCAAAAACAGCAGCAGATCAACCTTCACATAAAACATCGCCAAAACGGTTCCGAGCAGCACAGGCACAAACGATGCGGTTAACGTATGAGGACGGGTTAACTGCCAAAGGATCTGCCCCATGCTTTCTTTTTGCGGCGCTGTCTGACCCTCACCCTTATTTGTTTGGTTCATCTTCCTCTTCCTTTCTATTAAAAGGCTTACTTTTTTTCAGCCGGCAGCTTAATAAAAAACTCCTTTTGCTTCCTTATCTATCATAATGACTTCTCCCTTATTTCACAAGATACCGCAAGAAGGCGTTTTCTTTCTTATTATACGCTTCTCGCCCTGATTTCATTAGGTTTCTGCTTTCACTTGAACGAACAGGTACAGAAAAATTTTTTTAAGTACATTACACTTTTTAAAAGTTAAAAAGATCTTTTGACTCCAGCTATCTTTTCCTTTATTATGAATCAGCTCGAAACATTCCATTCTTGCCCTTGCAGGTATAAAGATTCATTTTCAAAAACATACGCCGATATATTAATTTGAGGGAGATTAGGGAAAAAATGAAACTTTTTGAGCATCTGATCGTCAAATAATCATGTGATTGTCGAAAAAACGGGAAGGGAATTTTTGATATGCTGCAATTAATGAAACAGCTGTATGAAAAACCCGCTGTCAAGTGGACATGTCATACAGGCTTTTATTTGATGATACTGCTTGTTTTGTTTTTTATGTATGGTTTTCACACCGCGAATACCGGTTCATATATTTATAACGATTTCTAATTGGAGAGAGAATAACTATGAAACTTTTACATGCTATTCAAACACATGCGGAAACTTATCCGCAAACCGATGCCTTCCGCTCTCAAGGCCAGTCGCTCACGTATCAGGAATTATGGGAGCAGTCTGACCGCGCGGCTGCCGCGATCCAAAAACGCATTTCTGGGGAAAAGAAATCTCCTATCCTTGTGTACGGCCACATGGAGCCGCACATGATCGTTTCCTTCTTGGGAAGTGTCAAAGCGGGACATCCTTATATTCCGGTTGACCTTTCTATTCCGTCCGAACGGATTGCGAAAATTATCGAAAGCTCTGGAGCAGAATTGCTGATCCATGCAGCAGGACTCTCAATTGATGCAGTCGGCCAGCAGATTCAGACAGTTTCTGCGGAAGAACTGCTGGAAAACGAAGGCGGCTCTGTCAGCCAAGATCAATGGGTCAAAGAACACGAAACGTTTTATATCATTTACACTTCCGGAAGCACAGGAAATCCGAAAGGCGTGCAGATTTCCGCTGCGAATCTTCAAAGCTTCACAGACTGGATTTGTGCAGACTTTCCAGTCAGCGGAGGAAAAATATTTTTAAACCAAGCGCCGTTCTCATTTGATTTGTCTGTCATGGACCTATATCCGTGCCTTCAATCAGGCGGGACATTACATTGCGTGACAAAGGATGCTGTGAACAAGCCGAAAGTCTTATTTGAAGAGCTGAAGAAATCCGGGCTGAATGTGTGGACATCAACACCTTCCTTTGTGCAAATGTGCCTGATGGATCCGGGTTTTTCACAGGATCTGCTGCCTCATGCGGACACATTTATGTTTTGCGGAGAGGTTCTTCCGGTTTCTGTGGCAAAAGCGCTGCTTGAGCGTTTTCCGAAAGCAAAGATTTTTAATACGTACGGCCCGACTGAAGCGACAGTGGCTGTCACATCGGTTGAAATTACGGCTGACGTCATCAGCCGCAGCGAATCGCTTCCAGTGGGCTTCGCCAAACCAGATATGAACATTTTCATTATGGATGAACAGGGACAGCCGCTTCCTGATGGAGAAAAAGGAGAAATCGTCATTGCAGGGCCGAGTGTAAGCCGAGGCTACCTTGGTGAGCCAGAGCTGACGGAAAAAGCGTTTTTCTCTCATGAAGGCCAGTGGGCATACCGAACTGGCGATGCCGGCTTTATTCAAGACGGTCAGATTTTCTGCCAAGGACGTTTGGATTTTCAGATTAAACTTCACGGCTATCGAATGGAGCTGGAGGAAATCGAGTTCCATGTCAGACAGTCACAGTACGTTCGCTCTGCTGTCGTGATTCCTTATCAGCCAAACGGAACAGTTGAGTACTTGATCGCTGCTATTGTGCCTGAGGAGCATGAGTTCGAGAAGGAATTCCAGCTGACAAGCGCTATTAAAAAAGAGCTTGCCGCTTCCCTTCCGGCATATATGATCCCGAGAAAATTTATCTATCAGGATCACATTCAAATGACGGCTAACGGCAAAATTGACCGAAAACGCATTGGCGAAGAGGTTCTTGTATGACGCCTTACAGCTCGTTTTTATTCTTTATACTGCTTGGCATTCTTCTTCTGCCGACGATCATTCTCGGCTTAAACGGAAAAAGATTTCAAGCATACAACATGTTCATATCTATCATTATATTGGCTTTAATTTTTTCGCACGACTTACACGGGGTCATCGCGCTGTGCCTGTTTACAATATGGCAGGTGCTCCTGATCAGCGGCTATCTGGCATACCGGCAGAAAGCGAACAGCGGCTTTGTCTTTTGCGGGGCTGTTATCGCGTCGATTCTGCCTTTATTTCTGTCAAAAATATGGCCGTTTCTGTCGCACCCGCAGCCGCATCATGCGCCGCATAACCTGATCAGCTTTTTAGGGATTTCATATTTAACCTTTAAAGGCGTTCAGCTGATTATGGAAGCAAGAGACGGACTGCTGAAAGAACAGCTGCCATTGCACCGCCTGCTGTATTTCATCCTGTTTTTCCCGACGATTTCCTCCGGCCCGATCGACAGATACCGCCGGTTCGTCAAGGATGAACAGAAGGCTTGGACGAAAGAAGAATACGCCGACCTGCTGTATACGGGAATCCATAAAATCTTCATCGGTTTCCTGTATAAATTTATTATCGGCTACGCGATCAATACGTACTTCATCATGAATCTTCCCGCAATCACGCACAATAAGATTCTTGGGAACCTGCTGTACATGTACGGCTACAGCATGTATTTATTCTTTGATTTCGCCGGCTACACGATGTTTGCCGTCGGGGTCAGCTACATTATGGGCATTAAATCACCAGAAAACTTTAATAAACCGTTTATCAGTAAAAATATTAAAGATTTCTGGAATCGCTGGCATATGTCTCTGTCATTTTGGTTCAGAGATTATGTGTTTATGAGATTCGTATTTTGGATGACTAAGAAAAAGTGGATCAAAAACCGTATGGCCGTCTCAAACATCGGATATTTCGTGCTGTTTATGCTGATGGGGGTTTGGCACGGGCTCGCGCCGCAATATATCATTTACGGCCTCTATCACGCCGTTCTGATGACGTGTTACAACTTTTTCGAGAAGTGGAATAAGAAATATAAATGGCTGCCGTCCAACCGCTGGACAACCATTCTCGCGATTGTGATCACATTCCATTTCGTTTGCTTCGGGTTTTATATTTTCTCAGGAAAACCATTTCATCACCACCATTAAAGGAGATTAGAAAGCTATGGATTTTAAACAAGAGGTATTAGACGTTTTAGCAGAGGTTTGCCAGGATGACATCGTAAAGGAAAATCCTGATATTGAAATTTTTGAAGAAGGTTTGCTTGATTCTTTTGGAACAGTAGAATTGCTGCTTGCGATTGAAAACCGTTTTGATATTTTAGTGCCGATCACTGAATTTGACCGGGACGTTTGGAATACACCTAACAACATTGTAAATCAGCTGTCTGAGTTGAAATAATGAAAAAGCGTTTTTTCGGTCCAATTATTTTGGCGTTTATTCTATTCGCAGGCGCCATCGCAATTCCATCTTCATGGCTGACAGGCTTCATCACCGATAAGCGTGTGAAAGAGTCAGCAACAGCCTTGAATCCGAGTATGTTTCAAGGGCTATATTTACAAGATCAGATGCTCAAAGATCCGACATATCTTCCGATTTACGGGTCTTCTGAGCTTTCTCGGCTGGACGAGTTCCACCCATCTAATTATTTTCAGGTAAACAATGAGGGATTCACGCCATACCTTGTCGGCAAAGGCGGATCCCAGTCATTGATTCATTCTTTAAACTTCGCTGCCCATATGGATCAGCTGAAGGGCAAAAAAATCGTATTCATCGTGTCTCCGCAATGGTTTATTAAGCGCGGGTCTGATGAACAGCATTTCGCGCCGAACTATTCTGCGCTGCAAGGGCTTGATTTGGCATTTAACGATCAGATCGATCCTGAAATTAAAAAGAAAATGATGAAACGCATGCTGCGCTTTAAGGCTGTGCAAAACGATGCCATTCTTTCTGAGCTGTACAAAGCAATGGTAAACGGCCAGACGTGGAAAGTGAACGCGCTGAAGCCGGCGGCCAAAGTGTATTACAGCATGCTGGAAAAGAAAGATCTGTATTATTCAACGACAGAATCATCCGGGCCAAAGCGCTATATCTCGCAGTCAGTAAAGGATAAGTCATGGTCTGAATTGAATAAACTAGCGGATCAATCAGGCAAACGCCACTCCGGTTCTAACGATTTTCACATCGACAACCCTGTCTATAAAAAGCTGAAGCCGAAAGTGCCTAAGCTGAAAGGGAAAAACAAAGGAAGATCGTATGCGGTGTCACCGGAATATGGCGACTTTGAAATGATGCTCGATATCCTGAAGGATGCGGGCGCAGAGCCTATGTTTGTCACCATTCCTGTTAACGGGAAATGGTACGATTACACGGGCTTCCCGAAAAAAGGACGCACTGACTATTACAAAAAGGTAAATAAACAAATCAGAGCGAAGGGCTTCCAGGTTGCTGATTTCTCAGGGCATGAATATGACCCGTATTTCATGAAAGACACCATTCACATCGGCTGGAAAGGCTGGGTGTATGTCGATAAAGCAATTGACGAATTTTATAAAACCGGAAAAGTCACTTCATCCTGAGCATCTCATAGGACGCGGCTGCATATTTCCTGCTAAGATTTGAAATAGTAAAGGAATCACAGCCAACTTAATTAAGAGGTGTTACATCCAATGAAGATGACAAATAATACGGTTTTAATCACAGGGGGTTCTGCTGGCATCGGGCTTGAACTGGCCAAGCGCCTGCTGGAACTTGGCAATGAAGTTATCATTTGCGGACGCAGCGAAGCACGTCTTGCGGAAGCGAAGCAGCAGCTCCCAAACATCCATACAAAGCAATGTGATGTTGCAGACCGTTCGCAGCGGGAAGCATTGTATGAATGGGCTTTAAAGGAATATCCGAACTTGAATGTTCTCGTCAACAACGCCGGCATTCAAAAGGAAATTGACTTTAAAAAAGGGACAGAGGAGCTTTTTGTGGACGGTGATGAAATTGAACTTAATTTCCAAGCGCCTGTCCATTTATCCGCCCTTTTCACACCTCATTTGATGAAGCAGCCCGAGGCGGCAATCGTTCAGGTCACATCCGGGCTTGCGTTTAACCCGTTAGCTGTTTATCCGGTGTACTGCGCAACAAAAGCGGCACTTCACTCGTTCTCGCTTACGCTCAGACACCAGCTCCGCGACACGAGCGTGGAAGTGATTGAAATGGCACCGCCTATGGTGGACACGGGCTTAAACCAAAAATCACGCGATAAACAAGGCCTGACGTACCGGGGCATTTCATCTGAAGAATATGTTCAATATTTCTTGGACGGCTTGAAGGAAGGCAAACAGGAGATTACAAATGAACGTGTTGAAGGTCTTCGGGATGCCACTCGCGCCGATTATGACAGGTTATTCGAGCAAATGAACACGCAGGAGAATTAATTTCTCCTGCTTTTTTCATATGAATTTCTTACAAATTTGAGCAAACCTATTGCGATTATTTGTTGAAGGTATACAATAGAATATAAATTATTTTCAAATAAGTTTGATAATATAAACAATTTAACAGCAGGGAGATTGACCATGACTAAACAAACAATTCGCGTTGAATTGACATCAACAAAAAAACCGAAACCAGACCCAAATCAGCTTTCGTTCGGAAGAGTGTTTACAGACCACATGTTTGTAATGGACTATGCCGCAGATAAAGGTTGGCACGATCCAAGAATCATTCCTTATCAGCCCTTATCAATGGATCCGGCCGCAATGGTCTATCACTACGGCCAAACCGTGTTTGAAGGGTTAAAGGCTTACGTGTCAGAGGATGACCATGTTCTGCTTTTCAGACCGGAAAAAAATATGGAACGCCTGAATCAATCAAACGACCGCCTCTGCATCCCGCAAATTGATGAAGAACTGGTTCTTGAAGGCTTAAAGCAGCTTGTCGCAATTGATAAAGACTGGATTCCAAATGCGGAGGGCACGTCCCTTTACATCCGTCCGTTCATCATCGCAACCGAGCCTTTCCTTGGTGTTGCGGCATCTCATACGTATAAGCTCTTGATCATTCTTTCTCCGGTCGGCTCTTATTACAAAGAAGGCATTAAGCCGGTCAAAATCGCTGTTGAAAGTGAATTTGTCCGTGCGGTAAAAGGCGGAACAGGAAATGCCAAAACCGCAGGGAACTACGCTTCAAGCTTAAAAGCGCAGCAGGTCGCCGAAGAGAAAGGATTTTCCCAAGTGCTTTGGCTGGACGGCATTGAGAAGAAATACATCGAAGAAGTTGGAAGCATGAACATCTTCTTCAAAATCAACGGTGAAATCGTAACGCCGATGCTGAACGGAAGCATCCTGGAAGGCATTACGCGCAATTCAGTCATCGCCTTGCTTAAGCATTGGGGCCTTCAAGTTTCAGAACGGAAAATTGCGATCGATGAGGTCATCCAAGCCCATAAAGACGGCATCCTGGAAGAAGCCTTCGGAACTGGTACAGCAGCTGTTATTTCCCCAGTCGGCGAGCTGATCTGGCAGAATGAAACACTTTCGATCAACAACGGTGAAACAGGAGAAATCGCAAAAAAACTATATGACACGATTACAGGCATTCAAAAAGGCGCTGTCGCAGACGAATTCGGATGGACGACCGAAGTTGCAGCGCTGACTGAAAGCAAGTAAGAAAAAAGCCGGCCCATTACAGGCCGGCTTTTTTACGCTTCAATTTTATTGAAAAACTGCGGCAGATACGCTTTGTGCGCCTCCAGCATTTCGTCTAAAATCTGTTTGGCCACAGTATCGGACGGGACAAGCGGGTTAATCGTCATGGCAAGGAGTGCAGTTTGATAGTCACCTGTAACTGCCGCTTCTGCCGCGACACGTTCAAAGGATTTGATTTGCTGGACAAGGCCGCGGACAGACACCGGCAAGTCACCGACAGCAATTGGCTTAGGGCCGGTTTTCGTCATCACACAGTTCACTTCAACTGCGGAATCGTCTGGAATGCTCGCTATCGCACCATTATTGATCGTGTTCACCGGCTGAATGTCATGTTTATCATTATAAATGGAGCTGATTAAGTTACATGCTGCATCACTGTAGTAAGCCCCGCCCCGTTTTTCCAGCTGCGGCGGTTTGATCGCAAGGTTCGGATCTTTATAAAGCTCGAACAGCTCTTTTTCGACCTTCTGTACGACTTCAGCGCGGGTGCCCTCCGTTTGTGATGCTTCCAGTTCGTGCTCCAGCATCTCTTTTGTTTTGAAATAGTAACGGTGATAGCCGCAAGGGATCACATTGAGCGCTTTTAAGAAATCTGGTTCCCATTCGGCGCCTGAGATATTTTTCATCGTCATCGCGTTTTTCGGGTCACCCATCGCCTCGATGACTTGCTCTTTCACACTTACGCCGTCCAAGAAAACATCCAGCCCGAATACCATATGGTTCAGTCCGGCAAATTGGACTTCTACGCGGTCCACATCTACATCAAGCGCTTTGGCTACGCCCATTTTGATGCCGATTGGAACATTGCAAAGACCGACGACTTTCTTCAGGTTGGAGTAGCGAAGCAAGGCTTCTGTTACCATGCCGGCAGGGTTTGTGAAGTTAACAAGCCAAGCGTTCGGGCAAAGCTCTTCTATGTCCTTTGCGATCTCAAGGATGACCGGAATTGTGCGCAATCCTTTAAACAGGCCTCCCGGGCCGTTTGTTTCCTGGCCTATTACACCGTATTTTAGCGGAATGCGCTCATCCTTTGCTCTTGCCTGCAAAAGTCCGACACGGAATTGGGTCGTAACAAAGTCTGCGTCTTTCAGCGCTTTTCTCCGATCGAGCGTAAGATGAATGTCAATCGGAACGCCAGCTTTTTCAACCATCCGTTTGGCGAGTGTGCCGACAATATTCAGCTTTTCTTCGCCCTCGGGGATATCGACAAGCCATAATTCACGGACAGGCAGCTCATCATACCGTTTAATGAACCCCTCCACTAGCTCGGGCGTGTAGCTTGAACCTCCGCCAATCGTTACAATCTTCAATCCTTTTGTCATATGCTTGCTCCCCTTTGCTCGGTGATTTTTTCATATAACTCAATGATCTCTGCAGCCATATCCTTCACTGTCATTGCATTCATTAAATGATCCTGTGCATGAACCATCAGAAGCGTCATTTCCGTCTTTTCTCCGCCCGCTTCATTTTGGATCAGCTCTGTCTGATAATGATGGGCTTTTGACAATTCTTCAGCAGCGTCTTGAAGCTTTTTCCGCGCTTCTTCTGCGTCACCGCTTTTCGCAGCGGCAATGGCCTCCATTGCGGAGCTCCTACCGTTTCCTCCGTGAAGGATGATTTGAAAAATGATTTGTTCCATTTCCTCATTCACGCGATTCACTTCCTTTCTCTACAGAGCCGCTTCTTTGTCATCTGATGTTGCAGGCGTTTGAACCAGCTCCAGATCGTTTTCTTCTTTCAGCTTCTGCTTATCCCACATTCTGAAGAACGGGTAGTAGACAACAAAGGATACGACAATATTAATGGCTTGCATGACCGCGCCTGAGACTTTTCCTCCTGTCGCCAAGTAGCCTGAAAAGATCGGCGGCATGGTCCACGGCACTGCGATACCCGCCGGTTTTGCGACAAGGCCGGTGCTCATTCCGATGTACGTAAGTGTCACTGTGACAAGCGGTGTGATGATAAACGGAAGTAAGAGCATTGGGTTCATGACGATCGGCATTCCGAATATAATCGGTTCGTTAATATTGAAGATGGCCGGGCCGACCGCAAGCTTCCCGAGCTGCTTCATTTGTTTGCTTCGGGCGCGCAGAAACATCGTGACAACCAGTGCCAATGTGGCGCCGCTTCCGCCGATATTGACCCAGATATCGAAAAATTGCTGGGTGAAAATCTTAGGAAGCTCCTCACCGGCTTGGAATGCGATCCGGTTGGCATCCATTGCGCCGTACCAAATTGGTGCCATGACGCCGCCGACAATGTTTGCACCGTGAAGGCCGCAGGCCCATAAAAGCATTTTGACGGCTTCGGCGACAAGGCTTCCTCCAAGGCTTCCTCCCAGAATGGAAAGCGGAGTCCCTAATAAAACGCTTACAATATTATGAAGGCTTTCAAACGGTGTCGCTTCAACAATCAGCCGGGCTGCCCAAATTAGGAAGATGACGGCAAAGCCGGGGATTAACGCGACAAATGACTTGCTTACCGCCGGCGGGACACCGTCCGGCATTTTGAAGACTAAATTGCGCTGGATAATAAGGCGGTAAATCTCTGTGGACACCATTGCGATAATCATGGCGACAAATAGGCCTTTGCTTCCCATGAGCGAAAGCGGAATCCCGCCGCCAACCATGATTTCTTTCGTCGCGCCATCCGGCATAAACGGCACTTGATAAGGTGTTGCTAATAAAAATGCCGCAAGGGAAATGGCTCCGGCCGACAAGGCATCAACACCGTATTTCTCGGCGAGCCGGTAGGCGATGCCGAACGCGGCGACAAGACCCATAATTTCAAAGGTCGCGTCGACTGGGTAGGCCAGTTTTTCAGACCAGGAGCTGCCAAACGTTTTTGCCATAAACTCAGCGTATCCCGGGATCGGGAGGTTGCCAATGATGAGGAAAAAGGAACCGATGATAATCAGGGGCATCGTGAGGATGATACCATCACGCAGCGCCTGCAAATGACGCTGTCCCGCAATTCTTCCCGCTATAGGCATGACCTTTTCTTCTAAGATCTGATTGACTTTATTCACATAGCCCGCCCCTCTCTATGACACATGTCCAAGCTGTTCAGCTGATTTCAGCACTTCCGCCCCGTTGCACGTGCCATAATGGACGGTATTAATGACGTCTACCGGAACCCCCTTTGACTCTCCTAATTTTTTGAGCTGTGGAAGCATGTAACGGACTTGCGGACCGAGAAGCAATACATCCGCTTTATCGATATGATTTTGTACAGAATCGCCTGAAACTGCCCAAATGGTATAGTCTTTTCCCTGTTCCTGCGCACTTTTTTCCATCTTGCTCACCAGTAAGCTAGTAGACATGCCTGCTGCACAAACGAGTAATATATTCATGTAAAAGACCCCCTAGAGTTTGATCAATTTTGTAATGTCCTGCTGTTGCTATCATCATATTATGAAATCGCTTTCATAAACACTCAGGGTTTTTCCGCAGGCAACGGAAAAAAGGTATATACAGGCTGTCAGCTCAGCATTTTTTGGTCAAACACATCCGAAAGCTCTTGATATGAACGACATTTGATCAGCTGGTTCACCGCCGCCGGGTCATCCAAAATGCTGCCAAGCAGTTTATACATGCTTTGCAAATCCGCTTTGTTCTCCTTTTCGACACAAAGCAGACAGACAAATTGAACTCGCTGACTCTCCCAATTGATCGGTTTTTTGAGCGTACAAACGGCCCAAAACGTTGTTTTCGTCTGCGGAACAAGCGGGTGCGGGATGGCAACAAGATTGCCAAAACACGTTGGCGACATGTCTTCTCTTTCAAAAATGGAATCTATGATTTCTTCATCGGCAAAGCCGCATTCGACCGCTTTCTGCCCTAAAAATTGAATCACTTCTTCTTTTGAGCGCAGATCCTCCTGAAAAAAAACGAGTTCTTTTTTTAGGTAGCGATTGGCTTTTTCCTTTTCATCACTCAGAATAGATTCTATTTTTGTAAAGTCAGTTCCGCCTAAGATGGTGTTAACCTTCAGTACTGGTACAGGGAGCTCTTTTTTAATCGGAATGGTGCTGATGACAAAATCAATTGATTCGTAGGACATTTGTTCAAGACTATAATACTCAGCCGTTCCAAGAATATCGAGCCGCTTGCCGAAATGGGAACGCAGTTTTTCGCGCAGAAGCTGGGCGCTTCCGGCACCCGATGCGCATACAATGATACAGCGTTTCGGCGGGCTTTCTGTTTTTTTTCGTTCAATCGCGGCGCCAAAGTGGAGAGCCAAATATCCAACTTCGTTTTCATGAATCTCAATACCCGTTTGTTCCTTTATCACGATTCCGGCAATGATCCCGGCTTCAAAAGCGAGTGGATAATGTTCCTTGATCGCTGCCAGCATCGGATTTCGAAGATTCATGCCGTATCGGTTGCGGCTGATCGCCGGCTTCATATGCAGTGCCAATCCGATTTTCAGCTCTTTGTCATGCAGGATGCCAAGCTTCAGTTCACGATCAACAGCTTTGATCATGGCAAGTGTCAGCTGATCGGTTTCCTCTTCTATTGAAAATGTGTCCTCTCCGCATTGTGATTGTGTCATTCGTTTTGTGCCAAGGAGATGCATGGTGATGTAGGCCGTCTCGTCTTTCGGAAACGTAACGGCAAGCGCTGATTCCAGCTCTTTTACGATGGCTTCTGCAGCCTGGTACTCCTTTTGATGCAGGATATGATCCATATCTTTCGGGAAAAGAGATACATAGTTTTCCGTTCTGATCCGTTTACAGGCGATAGCGATATGGATAATGAGGTTATTCAGTCCCATGTTGGACAGAGGGATGCGGTCGTTTTTCATTTTTTTCAAGATGGCGGAACGGATGATCTCAATTTCTTCTTTTGGCAAAATATCAGCCTTTTCATTTAAAACATCTATCTCCGTTTCTCTTTCATCGACAATGTACTCCGCCATGCAGTACCTCATCTGCACCTCGTCCCCGCGCAGCTTGAAGCCGTAATTCGGACGTGTTTCCATGACGATGCGGTAAGGCAGCAGACGTTTCTTTACTTCCTTTAAATCCGTTTGGAGTGTAGATTTTGAGATAAATAGTTCTTCAGCAAGTTCATCGAGCTTGAGATAATGGTCCGCCAGCAGCAGACGTTTCATAAGATAGGCCATTCTCTCCTCCGGCAATACCGGCAGGCCCTTTTTTTGCTGAAATTCATCTTGCAGCAGTGTTCTGAATACTTGCTCGTCATCAATGCGGAGCTTGTAGCCCGAGCCTCTTACAGATTGTACAAAGGCACCGTGACCGCTTAGCACACCTTGAAGTTCCTTTATATCATTGCGGACTGTCCGCGTCGTTACGTTTAATTGCGCGGCAAAAAACGAACTTGTCACCGGGGCTTCAGCCGCCATCAGCAAGCGCAGAATATCACGAAGTCGCCCATGAAGCATGAGAAAAACCTCCTATCTAGTAGATGCAGGGATTCAGTGAATAGGCAGAAAGGATGATGAAGGGATGCGAAATGTATATAAATTCTATAATGGAGAGAATGGCAAGTCAATGAACATCCGGAGGACTAGAGGGAAAACTGACCTATAAAAAAACAGCCGGGATCAGCCGGCTGTTCTAGATGCGGACATATTCTTTTGTTTAGACGCCTTGCGATCCTTCATGATTTTTCGAACAATCGGGTAAATGACCGGCGCCCATTTGATAACGGTTTTGATCATCTTTTTCAAAGCTCCGATTCTCCCTTCTTTTTTCTCAACCATTCCCCTGATTGCCTCTTCCTTAAACATTCTAACGCGACACGTACCTGTTTCCCGTCACCCAGAAACGCCATGGATAATCGCGTGCCTCCCCGCTGTTGTCAATGCCGATGCGCGGGCCGGTTGAAATTGCTTCCGGTGTGTACCCGCTTTCGATGTAAAGCGGCTGTTCCGTAATCCAGCGTCCGTAGTCATTCATCGTGACGCCAAGCGCTTTCGTCAGCTTTCCTGGTCCGTTTGTCCATTCCCTCGGACTCCTGCCCGGCCTTCTCTCCTCCATTAACAGCTGGCCTTCATGCGGCTCAATCGCCCTGATTAATACCGCTTGCGGGACATCCTCTTCCGCGGCAACGACATTCAGCAATGTATGGGTGTGCATCACGTATGTATATACCCGCCCAGCTTCTGCAAACATGATCTCAGTCCGCTTCGTCCGGCGGTTGTTAAAGCTGTGTGCCGCTCTGTCTCCAGCACCCATATAGGCCTCTGTTTCCACAATATAGCCTGACGCTGTGCCTTCGTCTGTTTCTTTTACAAGAAGGCAGCCCAGAAGCGATGGGGCAAGCTCAAGAGCGGTTTTTTGATAAAACGTGATGGGCAGCGGATTTTTTTCTCTCGTCACGAATCGACCTCTCCTTTTACCGATTTTTGTACATTGTACCATTCCCGAAGCAGATCAAAAAAAACGGCTGTTTTAAAATCTTTCCATTCAGGGAATATTGTTACCGTTCAAAAAAGGAGGGCCAACCATTGAAAGATGATCATCAAAACAAGCAGCACCAATCAAATGCCCAAGGGAGCGAGGAAGCGCTTTCCCACAAGACATCCGGGAAAAACGAGTCAGAGGATACCTTAACGAATAGGCAGGGGCATCCTGTTACTGACAACCAGAATGTAAGAACCGTCGGGAATAGAGGGCCTACAACACTTGAGAACTATGATTTTCTCGAAAAGATCAGCCACTTCGACCGGGAACGCATCCCTGAGCGGGTTGTTCATGCCAGGGGAGCAGGTGCACACGGGTATTTTGAAGCGTACGGAAGCTTCGGAGACGAACCGATTTCAAAATACACACGGGCCAAGCTCTTTCAGGAAAAAGGCAAGAAAACACCGGCATTTGTCCGTTTTTCAACTGTGAATCATGGAAAACACTCGCCTGAAACATTGAGAGACCCGCGCGGTTTTGCTGTAAAGCTATATACAGAAGACGGAAACTGGGATTTGGTCGGGAACAACCTGAAAATCTTTTTTATCCGCGACCCGCTGAAATTTCCGGATCTTGTACATGCATTTCAGCCTGATCCAGTGACCAACATCCAGGATGGTGAACGTATTTTCGATTTCATTTCTCAATCTCCAGAAGCGACACACATGATCACCTTCTTGTTTTCGCCTTGGGGCATTCCGGCCAACTACCGGCAAATGCAGGGTTCAGGCGTACATGCCTATAAATGGGTGAATGAGGAGGGCAAGGCCGTTCTCGTGAAATACCATTTTGAACCGAAGCAGGGCATCCGCAACCTGACACAGAAGGAAGCAGAAGAGATTCAAGGGAAAAACTTTAACCATGCCACACAGGATCTATATGACGCGATTGAAAATGGCGATTATCCAGAGTGGGAAGTATATGCTCAAATCATGAGCGATGATGAGCATCCTGAACTGGACTTTGATCCTCTTGATCCAACAAAACTGTGGTATAAAGACGATTTCCCATGGAAACCGATCGGCAAATTGGTGCTGAACAAAAATCCGGAAAACTACCATGCGGAAGTGGAGCAAGCTTCATTTGGAACGGGAGTGCTTGTCGACGGGCTTGATTTTTCAGACGACAAATTGCTCCAGGGGCGTACGTTTGCCTACTCTGATACGCAGCGCTACCGTGTAGGCGCAAATTACCTGCAGCTTCCGATCAACTCGCCGAAAAAGCATGTCGCCACCAACCAGGAAGGCGGGCAAATGCAATATCGGGTCGATAGAGCAGAAGGACAAAACCCGCACGTCAACTACGAGCCATCCATTATGGGCGGGCTGAAGGAAGCGAAGCAAGACGGAAAAGACCATACGCCGCATGTCGAAGGTGATGTAAAGCGTGAAGCGATTGACAGAACAAACAACTTCGGACAGGCTGGAGAAACGTACCGGAGATTTACTGAATTTGAGCGGAACGAATTGATTACGAATTTGGTGAATACGCTTTCTACGTGCCGAAAAGAAATTCAGGATCAAATGATTGAGAATTTCACAAAAGCTGATCCTGACTACGGAAAACGCGTAGCAGAAGGGCTAAAAAAGGTTTCCGAAAACAACAGCAACGGGCCGATCGGCACAACTGAAACGGAACAGGCTGCAAAGCAGGCTGAACAGGAGAGTCATCCGTCTGATCCGTATTAACAACAGCGAACAGGGCTTTTTTAGAAGCCCTGTTTTTTTATTTTTCTATTGAAACGCTTTCAACAATTGTGTTGTACTGGAAGGAAAGGGGTGGAGAGATACGATGGAATTACAGCAGGACTTGATTCCTCATAAAAAAACAATCGGTGCTTTAGATCACGCCGTTTTTTTATGCATGGTATTTTGTTTCTGGTTTTCAGGCTATATTTACGTTCCTGTATTCAGTCTGTATTTGGAGGATCTGCACTTTTCATATGGCGCAATCGGCATCATTCTCGGCAGCTACGGGGTCACGCAAATCCTTCTGCGATTCCCGCTCGGCCTTTTGTCAGACATCCTGTTTTCCTTGCGCAAGCAATTGTTAATTGCCGGGTTCGGCTTTTCCGTCCTCAGCAGCCTGCTTTTTCTGATGTTTGATTCTTTCTTCTTCGTGCTGGCCGCCCGGCTTTTCGCAGGAATCACTGCTTCTATGTGGGTGATGGCGACCATTTTATACGCACATTATTTCAACAATGGCAATGCATCAAAAGCAATGGGCATCATGCAGTTTTTTACCGTCATGCCTCAGTTTGCCAGCATTGTGTTCTGCGGGCTTGCGGCAGCCCATTTAGGCAGGCAGGTCCCTTTTTGGATGGCGCTGGCAGCCTCGGTCGCCGGTCTGGTGATCTGCTGCTTTATTAAGGATCCGTCTGCTCCTCCCGCAAACCGTGGCACCATTCGTGTCAATCAGTACATCAAAGATACATTGCGGCTGCCAAAGCTGAAGCTTTTCACCATCCTGTCTATGACGGCCCATGCCGTATTATTTATCACAGTGTTTGGTTTTACGCCGCTTTACATGAATCAGCTCGGAATGGGCGACGCGGAGCTGCTTTGGGTGATGAGCGCCTTTTTCCTCCCACACGCGGCCGCCACATTAAGCTTTGTGTTTCTGCGCTTTACAAGCCGTATCGCTTACTCCGTGATGCTCATTAGTTTCGCTGTCACCGGGGTCTGCTTGCTATACGTTCCTTTTTCAGCTGCATTGTTCACGGTTTGCATCACACACGCCTGTATTGGGCTGGCGCTCGGCTTCGTTTTTCCTCTGCTGCTAAGCCATGTCGTCGAAATCAGTTCTGCCCGATTAAAAATGTCAGTGATGGGGTTTTATCAATCATTTTATGCGCTAGGCATCTTCCTCGGGCCCCTTCTTGCCGGAAAAATCGCACAGCTTATCGGGCTTGCGGGAGTTTTTTATGGAGCCGGGTCTCTGGCATTTGCCGCCTTTTCTGTGATGCTCGCGCAAAAACGTAACATGATCAATTAATAGCTTTCATACCGCCGGAAGCGCCACACAGAAAACACGGCCAGAAGCATGATGCACAGAATGGAGAAAGTGAGTGACCATCCGAAAAAATCTGCCCGCTCTCCATGAAGAAGGATATGCTCCGCCTGCTTGCAAATCTCAGCCGGAAGCCACTTCGCACCTTCTGGAAATAGTGAAACAGCAAAGGAAACGGCTGCTGTGAGCCCGATCCCGCAAGCCGCAGCTGCTCCGACAGACCGGAATATCGTACTTCCGGCAAGGCCGGCGGTCACAATAAATATCACCCAAAGCGCGTAAAGGCCAAGGCTTGCGGCAAAGCGGCTGAATGATGCGTCCTCAAACAGCAGCCGGACGTAATAGTAAGCAAGCCCGTATCCAGCTGCAAACGACATAATGCCGATCACGCTTTGGATGAGCCATTTACTCACGATATAATGGGCTGCCGTCACAGGCCGCGACATAATCAGCGCTGTTACCCCTTGATTTCTTTCATTGGCTACACTGCCCATCACGCTAAAGATGACCAGAGCCATGCCAAGCGTGTTGAATTGAGAAAGCGTGCTGACCATCACTTCAGACCCGGAGGGCATCGTAAAACTGATTTTCATGCTGTCAGGAAGGTTCCCTCCATGTGCGATGATTTCCGGCATATAATAAATGGTCAGCGGCTGTGTCAGCCCGACGATCATCATCGCAATCGGCAGCCAAATCAGCTTGCCGCTTTTCCATCCTTCCAGCCACTCCTTCTGCAAAAGCGCCATCATCACCTTCATGCGTGCACCACCTTTAGATAGACGTCTTCTAGAGACTCCGTTTTCTGTTCAAATCGGGTGACGGTCAATCCCTTTCGGATACAGTCACTTAATAATGACCGGCCAGCGTGTATATCAGGCAGCTCGAAAACAGCTTGGGACGGATTCTTATAGACAATAGCTGAGACGTAAGGCTTCTCTTCAAGCCAGCCTTCCAGCTTCTCTTTCACTGAAAGGGTAAAAACGTTCGTTTGCTGCTGTTGTTTCAGCTCCTGTAACTCGCCTTTCCATGAAATTTCACCGTTTTTCATAATCACCACTTGATCACACACCTGCTCTGCATCGTGCAAAACATGTGTAGAAAACAGAACGGCCATATGCTTTTTCAGCTCACGCATCATGTCCAGCACCTCGAACCGTCCTGTCGGATCAAGTGCAGACACCGGTTCATCCAATATCAAAAACTTCGGTTTATGGAGCAGTGCCTGTGCCAGACCGAGTCTTTGTTTCATTCCTCCTGAATAGCCCCCGATCCTTTTGTGCGCCGCTTCGTGCAAACCGACAAATTCCAGCATCTCACCGATTTCCTCTTGGCATTTTCTCTTCGAAAGGCCGGACAGTCTCCCCGCAAATGTCAAAAATTCATTTGCGGTCATCCACGAATAAAAAGCAGGATACTGAGGGAGGTACCCAATCAAACGCCGATCCGGCTTTTTTTCTCCTAACAGCTTAATGTTTCCGGAGGTTGGCGAAAGCAGTCCGGCCAGCATTTGCAGAGTCGTGGTTTTGCCGGCTCCATTAGGTCCTAATAGTGCGACACACTCGTGTTCATTCACGTGAAAACTGACATTCTTTACAGCTTCGTGATGCCGATATGTTTTGCATAATGACTCAATAGACAGCATGCCAGCTCACCTTTGCTTTCTGCCGACGGTGAAAAATAATATCGGCCCGATAATATTGATACATACGATGATTGCAGCCCACATCCACTTTGGCCCGTTCGTCCGCTCTTCTTTTATACAGCTGATGAGGGCAAACACCGCCAAAGCCAGCTGTAATACAATCAGCGGCAAAATCATTTCCCAAGAAATATTCATTGCTTGATCCCCCTTTTCTTCCGATCCGGCCTAATGACAAAAAAGTAATAACAAATCAGAGGCATCGGTGCTTGAATCAATCCGACAATCCCCCAAACCCATGCCATGCGATTACGTTTTTTCGCATCAATAAATAAAAAGATTCCCTGCGCCAATACGATGAGACAAGCCGCAACCGTTATGATAATTTCTGTTTGTGTCATCCGCGTTTCACCTCGCATTCGCCGAGATGCCTTTTTTTCTCAGCCGCAATCAAAATCGGCAGCACCGCAAGCACACAAACCTGAAGCACAATAAACACAGCAGGAACTTGAGTGAAAGCAAAGATTGCAGCACTCACAACCATCAGCGCACAAAATACAAATAAAATGATCTCTTGAAGAAGTTTTTTTCTGTATTCAGCTTTCATTTGTGACAGCTGGTGAAGCAGTTCTTTTTGAGTCGGTATAGAGGGATTGGCTGTTTGATCAATTTTTTTCCATTCTGACTTTAAATGATCAGGAAGCTTTTCTTTATTCATCGTCCCACTCCTTTCTGATTTGCTGGAGCCCTTTATGAACTCTGGACTTTACAGTGCCTTCTTTGATTTGAAGCATCATCCCGATTTCGGCGTAGGTATAGCCGTAGTAATGCCTTAATAAAACTGGTGTGCGCAGTTTAGGGTCCAGCTTTGAAAACAGGTCGAGCGTTTCGCTCCACTCTGCCCCTTTCGCCGACACGTCCCACTTGATCTTGCGGATTGTTTCCTCCGTAACTGTCTGATTCCGTTTCCATTCTCTCTTTCTCTTTTTCTGGTGATCGAGATAGAGCCGCGATGCAATGGAGATTAGCCATGTGGAGAATTTTGAACGGCCCTGAAAGCTTCTTAAATGGATGTACCCTTTCAGAAAGGTTTCCTGAACAAGTTCCTCGCTGAGATCGGGGTGAAGGGAAAGCTTTAACAAGTATTTATATAAGAAAGAATAGTGATAGTGGAAAAGGGCTGTAAACGCCTCGTCGTTTCCCTCTTTCGCCTGCTGGATCAGCCGCTGTTCTTCATGTGTATCCAATGACCGTGATCCCCCCTTTTTTGTTTTTCTGCCTTATGAGACGACACCGGATTCAAAAGCGTTCATCTTTTTTACAATTCTTTTCAGCCATTGACAGATCAGGCTTCCCGGCCGTTTGGCTGCATATCCTTATTTGTAAACCCCCTTATAGTCTGTTAAGCTATGACTTTATGTCGATTTCAAAAAAACATCCAATATGGAGGACGATGCATTGAAAGTAGAAAGGCGAACGATTGAATATATTCCGAATGAAGAAAGACATGGTAAAGCGAAAGATTTATTTCCCGTATGGTTCGGGGCTAATATGCATATCACCACGTTAGTGACCGGCACGATTCCCGTTGCAATGGGACTTAATCTGTTTTGGAGTGTTGCCGCTATTATTTGCGGAACCTTAATCGGTGCCATATTTATGGCGTCTCATTCCGCGCAAGGCCCTCAGCTAGGCATCCCGCAAATGATTCAAAGCCGTGCCCAATTCGGCGTAATCGGAGCGATTCTTCCCCTCTTCTTAGTCATGTTTATCTACCTTGGTTTCTTCGCAAGCAGCACGATTCTGGCGGCCGGAACCTTAAGCAGCTTTGTTCCCATCCCGGGATCATGGAGCATTATAGGCTTAAGCGCCGTATGTTTTTTACTCACCATTTTCGGCCATGATTTGATTCACAAAATGCAAAAAATCCTTTCTTGGACCTCTTTTGCTGTATTTTTTGCTGCAACGATTCTCATTTTTCAATTGCCGATTCCGGCAGGCAGCTGGATTCCCGGAGCGATTGATCTGCCAATTTTCTTGGTGGCAGTTAGCGCAGTTGCGACGTGGCAGCTTGCCTACGCGCCGTATGTTGCCGATTATTCAAGATATCTGCCAGTTAAAACACCGGCTTCAAAAACATTTTGGTACAGCTATGCAGGTACATCTGTCAGCTCCATCTGGATGATGCTGCTCGGCGCATTGCTGACAACCTCACTTCCTGACTTTACGGCAAACTCAGGCAGCCAGATTGTCCAATTGTTCGGTCCCTTCTCGTTTATTATGCTGATCATTGTGCTATTTGGACAAATGGCAATTAATGTTTTTAACCTGTATGGGGCCTTCATGTCCACGACAACAACGCTGGAGCCGTTTCTGAAATTAAAAGTCACGCCCAAAGTCAGAATCATCATGATCCTGGGTGTCACGCTTGTCGGCACAGTCTTAAGCCTACTGGGACAGAGCAATTTTATGGAGCTGTTTTTGAATTTTATCTTTTTCATCAGTTATTTCTTAATTCCGTGGACGGCAATCAATTTAGTCGATTACTACTTCGTTCGCCACGGAAAGTATCAAGTCAAAGCCATGTTCGACGTAAACGGGCCTTATGGAAAGGTCAATTGGATCACCACAATTGCGTTCGTTCTGTCTATCTTGCTGGAAATTCCGTTTATCAACACAAGCTTTTACATCGGACCGCTTGCCAAAATGTTTGGCGGCGGAGACATCGCATGGATTATCGGCTTGGCCGTGCCTTCTGTGCTTTACTATGTATTAATGAAACCGCGTCTGAAAAAACGGGCGGGGTATCAAGAAAAGCTGTCTTCTCTCTGAAGACAGCTTTTTTATCATTCAAATCGTTTCCACACGCGGGGCAGGATGTCAGATAGCTCATGAGCGAGCAACGTATGAGCGGAGTGCTCGTCCGTCCAGAGCTCGGCGCACGCACCATGCAAATAGACCGCGTTTAATATGGCGTGCTTTGGATCTTCATGGCAGCAGAGCATCCCCAATATCATGCCCGTCAGCGTGTCACCGGTTCCGCCCTTGGCGAGCGCCCCGTTTCCGGTTGGATTGAGCCAGCAGTCTCCATCAGGAAACGCGATGACGGTTTGGTTTCCTTTTAACACAATGACAGTCTGCAGCTGAGCCGCCCATTCCTTTGCATATTCCGCTCTTTTTTTCTGCAATTCGTTCACGGGCACCCCTGTCATTCGGGAAAACTCGCCCGGGTGCGGCGTGAGGATGACGGGAGCCTCCCGTTTCGGATATGTGCGCTTCGCCAGCGCTCCGGCATCCAAAATAACAGGACAATCAGCCGCAAGCACATGATCGACTGCCTGCTGTACGCTTTCCGTTTGCGGAAGGCCCGGTCCGATGGCAATGGCCCGGTACGTCTCTTCAAGCTGAGCATCCGCCGCCTTTTTCCAGCCGTCACGCCAATAGGTCGCCTCGGGCAAAACAGGAACAATTAGCGGGATTACGCTTTCTGATGTACCGATGACAAGCTTGCCGAGACCGCTCCGCATGGCCCCAAGCCCTGCAAGCAGCGCTGCCCCCGGCATGTCGTCACTTCCAGCCAGCAGCAAAGCCGTACCGTACGTGCCTTTATGGCTCTCCGCATCTCTTTCAGGAAGCGTGGCCCTTACATGCTCTTCCGTCCAATATGGAACATTCATCTCTATCCCTCCTCTGCTTTCTTTTCCTATTTTTCCTGTCCCTTTTCTTTTTCAAACAAAAAAGACAGCCTTTTAGGGCTGTCTTCTATTTTACAGGAACATCAAGGTGATACAGGCGGCTGTACCGTTCGTTTGCCGCCAGAAGCTCCTCATGGGTTCCTTCCATTTCTGTTTTGCCGTTTTCGAGAAATACGATTTTATCAGCCGCTTCCACTCCCGCGAGATGGTGGGTAATCCATAAAATCGTTTTTCCTTTCAGCACCTCAAACACCGTTTCCATCAATTCACGTTCGGTAATAGGATCGAGGCCGACTGTTGGCTCATCGAGGATGATGATCGGTGTATCCTGCAGCAAAATCCTCGCAAGCGCGATCCGCTGGCGCTCTCCACCGGAAAAACGGATGCCCGTTTCCTGTACAGAGGTATGATATCCGTCAGGCAATGACTCAATGTAGTCATGCAGCTTGACCTGCTTTGCGGCGCGGCGCACATCTTCGTCGCTTGCTTCTCCGTTTCCGAGCCTGATGTTGTTCAGAATACTTGTATCAAACAGGTGCGGTTTTTGATTTAACACGGCCACCGCATCCGCAATCTGATCCTTTAACAGCGCTGTCTCCACTCCGTTTAACGTTACAGAACCGGAGTCCGGTTTCAAGGCGCCCTCGATTAATGCAAGCGATGTTGATTTCCCAGAGCCGCTTCGGCCGAGCAGCGCCATTTTTTCTCCTTGGCGCAGCGTAAAGGAAAAGTTGTCAAGCACTTGGCTGCTGTTGTCATAAGAAAACGTCACATCACGAAAGGCCAAGGTGACATCTTGAAGATCGAGCATTTGAGCCCCTGATTCTGTTTGTGACGCCTCCGGCTGAGGAGCCACCTTGTTCATGCGTCTGATAGAATCCTGATAGCCCGGCACTTCGCCTAAGGCATCCGAAAGCGGCAAAAAGGCTTCCGTCAACGGAAATACCACTAGCACAAAAGCGGCAATCATCGTTTTAGCGAGCTCGCCGTCCGCTTGCTGTCCCGCTGTCCAAAACAGCATCAGCAAAATAAGGCCGGCGACAAAGCATTGCGCAGCAAAGTCCCGCCATCTCGTAAAACGTTGTTTTTTCCGTTCAAGCTCAAACCAATCATGTTCCTCTTTTTCATAAGCATCAATAAAAGCATGCCGGCGTCCGCTGAACATCCAGTCGCTGACACCCATCACGGCATCTGTCAGACGGCTGTACAGCACATTCCGTCCGCTTTTCAGCCTCGCATTCTTCGCTCTCGTCACGAGCAAAGACACAACCGGAAACAATACAACAAGAACAAACAAATAAAGCGCAAGCAATATGGCAAACAGCCAAGAGAAGAAGCCGAGCGCTATCACTGACACAGCATACAGGAGCAAGGCTGAGATCGCAGGAAAAATCGTTTTTAAGAAAGCATCCTGCAAATGCTCAATATCCTCAGACAAAATGCCGAGCATATCCCCCGTGCGAAAACGGGAACGCAGCATCAAAGCACCCGGCTCAAGCATATTGTAAAGGCGGACGCGCATGTCAGATACGATTTTCAAAATGATGTGATGCCCGACGAGCCGTTCCACATATCGCGACACAGACCGCGCAATCCCAAAGGTGCGCACAGCGACAATCGGCACATAAATGAGCAGAATGTTTTCCGGCCTTGTCGCCGCTTTAGAAATCAAAAAACCTGAGGTGAACATGAGAAAAGCAGCAGAAAAAATCGTCACCGCGCCCAAAAAGATAACCAGAACGAACAGGCGGGCATTTTGCTTGATATACGGCAAAATCCATTCTTCTTTCTTCATGCTCTTTCCCCCAGTTGTGCCTTCACGAGTTTGGTATACACACCGTTTTTCTCCAGCAGTTCATTGTGAGTCCCGATTTCCGCAACCCTGCCCCCGTCAAGCACGATAATTTCGTCCATATCGAGCATCCAGTGAAGGCGGTGAGTCGCGAGAAAGACGAGCTTATCCTCAAATAAATCCAGCATCGTTTCTTTTATTTCATATTCTGTTTCGATATCAAGATGGGCGGTCGGCTCATCCAGCAGCAGGATCGGACGGTTTCCCAAAAAGGCGCGGGCCAGCGCGACACGCTGTGCCTGGCCGCCGCTGAGCGCCCGGCCGCCTTCCCCGATCCGCCCCTCTAATCCTTCAGGAAGGCTATCCACCAGCTCCGCCAGTCCCGCCGCCGCAGCAGCACGGGCTGTATCCTCTGCCGAAGCGCTTGGGTGGTAGAAGCGAATGTTATTGCCAAGCGTATCATCAAAAATGTACGGATGCTGGGGAATGTAAAGAAGGTTCTTCTGCCAGCTGCCGTCCTGCAAATGGGACCGGCTTGTACCATTAACCTCAATCATCCCGCCATCCGGCTCTAAAAATCCGCCGAGAATATCAATTAATGTTGATTTTCCGGCGCCGCTTGCACCGATAATGCCGATTTTTTTCTTGCCTTTGAATGAGAGATGAATATCAGACACCGAACGGCCGACTGACACGCCTGACAGCTTCAGCTCATCCTGATCAGACCAAGCTTCGAGCTGAAGCGGCGTCTCTTCTTTAAAACCAGGCTGCGACAAAATCTCTTGAATGGTTTTTCCTGCTTCCTGGCCGTTCAGCGTTGCATGATAATCATTCCCCACTTCCCGCACCGGCAAAAAATACTCAGGCGCCAGAATAAGCGCCGTTAAAGCGGGGCCAAGCAAAATATCGCCGTCAATAAGGCGCAGGCCCAGAAATACTGCGACTGTCGCCACCGACAGCATCGTGAAAAAATCGAGGGCGAATGATGACAAAAACGCCACCCGGAGTGTGCTCATCGTTGCCTTGCGATACCGCTCACTCACATAGAAAATATTTTTGCTGTGTGACTTGCTCAAACCTAGGAAACGCAATGTCTCCAGCCCGCGAAGAGAATCAACAAAATGATTGGAAAGTCTCTGATAGGATTTCCACTGACGATCCGCTTTTCTCTGCGCGACAAGGCCGAGAAGAATCATAAAGATGATCAGAATCGGCATAGCAGCGACTAAAATGATGGCTGATGTCCGATCCTGAAAAAACACATAAATGACAACCGCCGCAGGCACAATCGCCATGCTGACCATTTTCGGCAGAAACAGCTCCAGGTAGCGGCGGAACTGGCTGATGCCTTCCATCGCCAGCGTCACCATTTGCCCCGTCCCCTCTTTCTTTGCAAAGCGGGGGCCTAATCGGAACAGCTGATCAAGAAAACTTTTTCTCAAATCTGCTCCTGTCCGGGCGGCGTATTGATAGACGATTTTCTGTCGCGCCACCGTCACCCCGTGCCGGGCGATAAAAGCGATGAGGAAAAAGCCGATCACCGGAAAAAGGGAGGTAATGCCCTTCCCGTTGAACAGTCCGGTTACGGCCTTACTCAGCCACTCTGCCTGCATAATAATGGCGGCTGTCTGAATCAGCGTTAAACAAGTAATCACGGTGAGAATCCGCTTCATTCCTTTATATCGAAACAGGTCTTTTCCCATTAATAAGTCATAGGCTCCTTATGGCTGACGCGCTTCCGGAAGACATAATAGCTCCAGATCTGGCTGCCGATGACGAACGGCAATAGCGTTAATGCTGCAATTGACATGACTTTAAGCGAATAATCTCCGGAAGAAGCGTTAGCTACTGTTAAATCGTATGCGCTATGAAGCGAGCTGACCATTACGCGAGGGAATAGGGAAATAAAGATCATTCCCACGGTCAGCGCCAGACCAGCGCCTGTCATCCCAAATGTCCAGCCGTCTTTTTTCTTACGAATAAATACAGCCGCGAGCATAAAGCAGATGACAATCAAAACAGCGAGCGGAATGGTAATCTCGCCGCGGCGTGTAAACATGTCTGTCTGATACGCAGAAACGGCCGCGAAGGCAAGAACCGCTACAAAAACAACACCCATTATCTTTTGCGCCATTTTCCGGGCGCGGTTTTGCAAATCACCAATCGTACGCAGCGTGATAAACATTAATCCATGCTGGAAGCAAAGAAGTGTTACCGTCACACCGCCAAGTATAGAATATACATTGATATAATCAGATACATGTGCGTGAATGTTCATGTCGGCATCAATCGGCATCCCGCGGAATAATGTCGTGAACAGCACACCAAGCACAAACGGAGGAATCAGACTGCCGAAGAAAACGACCCAGTCCCAAACCTTTACCCATTTTAAATGATCCACCTTGCCGCGGAACTCAAACGCGACCCCGCGGCCCATTAACGCAAGCAGCACTATGACAAACGGAATGTAATAACCGCTCAGCATCGTTGCATACCAGTTTGGGAATGCCGCGAAAATGGCGCCTGCGCCAGTCAAAAGCCACACTTCATTCGCGTCCCAGAACGGCCCGATCGTGTTGATCAGCACTCTGCGTTCTAATTCATTATGGCCAAGAAAACGGGTCGCCATGCCGACCCCGAAATCAAAGCCTTCCAAAAAGAAGAAACCTACAAACAATACGGCAACGAGTATAAACCAAAGATCATGAAGAGATGCCATGGTATACCTCCTGACTAAATGGATCTGTTGATACAGGAACATCATGATGATCACTATGCTCCGCACCTTTTTTAATCTCACGGATAAACAAGAAGACAAGCAGTGCACCAAGAATCAAGTACATCACACCGAATGCGATGATTGAGAATAACAGGGAGCCCGCTGTTACATTAGGCGACACAGATTGAGCGGTTGTCATTAACCCCATAACCGTCCAAGGCTGACGTCCGATTTCTGTCATAATCCAGCCCGCGGAGTTCGCAAGAAACGGGAAGGAAATCAACGCGATCATGATGCGCAAATACCATTTGCTGTTTTCAAGCTTTTTACGGCGGTTTAACCAAAGGCCGCCTAACGCAGCAAGAATCATGACAACACCTGCTCCTACCATGATGCGGAAGCTCCAGAATGTCGTTTTCACTGGCGGAATGTAGTCGCCTTTTCCGTATATTTTTTCGTACTCAGCCTGAAGGGTTTTCATCCCTTTGACACTTCCGCTGAATTTCTGATAAGCCAAGTAGCTCAAGGCATAAGGAACTTTGATTTCATTTGAGCTTTTTTCATTTTTTGTATCGATCGTCGCAAAAGCGGTCCAAGCAGCAGGGTCACCGCTGTCTTCCCATAGACCTTCACTGGCAGCCATTTTCATCGGCTGTGATTCCATCAAGTGCTCAGCCTGCATGTGTCCGCTAAGGCCGACGCCAAGACCTGCACAAAGGCCGACGATCATTGCGAGTTTAAAAGATTGCTTAAAGAACGGCACTTCTTTTTTCTTCAGCAGTTTAAAAGCACTCACTCCGGCAATAAAGAAAGCTCCAGTGGCAAGCGCACCAAAAATAACGTGCGGGAATTCAACCCAAAGCTGAGGGTTTGTAATCAACGCGCCAAAATCATTCATTTCCGCGCGGCCGTTTTTGATCGTAAAGCCGACTGGCTCCTGCATAAAGGAGTTTGCTGTTAAAATCCAGAAAGATGACATGATCGTTCCGAATGATACGAGCCATATGCAGAGAGCGTGAATTTTCTTCGGCAGGCGGTCCCAGCCAAAAATCCATAATCCGATAAAAATAGACTCCATGAAAAACGCCAATAATGCTTCAATCGCAAGCGGCGCACCAAATACATCTCCGACAAAACGGGAGTAATCAGACCAGTTCAGTCCAAACTGGAATTCTTGCAAAATCCCTGTTACAACACCGACTGCGAAATTTATTAAGAATAAGTGTCCCCAAAACTTTGCCATTTTGAGATACAGCTCATTTTTCTTTACAAGATAAAGAGTCTCCATCAACGCAACCATAAACACAAGCCCGATAGACATCGGCACAAACAAGAAGTGAAACAACGTTGTTGATGCAAACTGTATGCGGGCTAATACCAATTCACTCATGCTTTCTCCTCCATTTCCGGTTAAAACTGTAATTTGCTCACTACTTCACAAATAGAACCGAGACTTTGATCAGTAATTCACAAAATAGACGAAAAAAATATTGCTCAATATTTCACAAATGTGTCAAAAAGTCATCCAATATGATGCAAGATTGCCAGACTGACCAAATGACACAATCTCTGACTGGTTCATATTAAGTACTTTACAACGATTCATTTCAAAAATAAAGCCTAAAATACCTAAAAAGTCCCGCCCAATGTGACGGATTTTTGTCTATTTTGTTGCTTATTTATGTCGGCTGCTAGGATAAATGACCCTTTATTATCGTACATCAACACATCGTTCCTTGCGAACAAAATGCTTGCCCTGCACCAGCACTCGTTTCTCAGCACTCCGTCATAAACAGATTTTAGGCAGGATGCCTCTTTTCATTTGAACCGGCAAGTGGAGAAAAGTTGAATAGTAAATTTTTAATATATTAATAATTTCAATTTTTTAGTATACTTAACATAGTGAACAATTTCACTGCATCAAGAATAGGGGAGGTTTTTCAATGGGAGAGCTTCAAACACAAATGCAATTGCAAACGGATACAATTCACGAAGGGGTTCGAAAAGAGAATTGGTTTGCGAAAGCCATGAATATAAAAGTAGGCATCATACCGCTTCCTGTGTATGCCTTGCTGTTTATATTAATCACTGTTTTTGTTATGCATCACGATGTAAAAAGTGACATTTTGACATCCATTGCCGTCATGGCGTTTTTCGGGTTTACCTTTGCCCAAATCGGCAAATCGATACCGATTGTGCGTTCTATTGGCGGCCCGGCCATCCTAGCTACTTTTATTCCGTCCGCTGTCGTGTACTATCACCTGCTGCCTAATGATATCGTCAAATCCACCACAGAATTTACAGAAAACTCAAACTTTCTATATTTGTTTATCGCCGGTATTGTCGTCGGAAGCATTCTCGGCATGAAAAGAGAAACACTCGTAAAAGCATTCATGAAAATTTTTATTCCGCTTATTGTCGGTTCTGTCACAGCCGCTATTGTCGGACTGGCTGTCGGGACATTGCTCGGACTCGGATTTCAGCATACCCTGCTGTACATTGTCATTCCGATTATGGCTGGAGGAGTCGGAGAAGGCGCTATCCCGCTGTCCATCGGATATTCTGACATCATGCCCATTTCTCAAGGGGAAGCGTTTGCACTTGTTCTGCCATCGATTATGCTAGGCAGCCTGTGCGCGATTATTCTAGCGGGATTGCTGAACAGAATCGGAAAGAAAAAACCGGAATGGACAGGCAACGGCAAAGTGGACCGCTCCGAAGAAGAGTCCCCTGCGCTGGAGGAATCTCAAAGCGGACAGCAAATGTTCAACCTTTCTTTATTTGCGTCAGGCGGTATCCTTGCTGTTTCTTTATACTTAGTCGGCATGCTCGCTCACGATTTTTTCGGTTTTCCGGCACCCGTTGCCATGCTGTTACTGGCTGTTCTCATAAAGCTGTTCAGATTGGTGCCTGCCTCAATTGAAAATGGTGCGTTTGGAGTGTCCCGCTTCTTTTCAACAGCTGTGACCTACCCGCTTCTCTTTGCGATCGGGGTATCCATGACTCCGTGGGACAAGCTTGTCGCCGCTTTTAACCTCAGCAATATTATCACGATTCTGTCTGTCGTTGTGACCATGATGGCCGTTGGCTTCTTCACTGGAAAATGGCTGAACATGTATCCGATTGAAACCGCCATAATCAATGCGTGCCATTCTGGACAAGGCGGTACGGGTGACGTCGCTATTTTAAGCGCCGCTGAGAGGCTTGAGCTAATGCCTTTCGCCCAGGTGTCTACCCGCATCGGGGGTGCAATTACAGTATCCTTAACCTTATTGCTGCTGCACCAGTTTTATTGATACACCTCGGAGCAAGTTCTTCGTCAAACGAAAGAGCTTGCTTTTTTGCATGTCCATATTTTTGCAAGTTCCCATCCCATGCTATAGTAATAGTTGGAAATACTAGATAGAAAGGAATCTGGCATGCCTATGGGAACTCATCTATTTCTCTTTATGCTTCTCGGGCTGGGATTTTATTTGATATCAGCCCTGGCTGCAAAACTCATTCCGGCCATAGACTTCTGGATTGATATTGTTCTATGGGTCGGCGCTGCAGTTTACATCTTCTCTCACCTCTCATTCATGGACGGCATTGTCTCAATCGCGACAATGTTCTACTGCTATTGGACCGCAATGGATCTCATTGTTTCAGAGCGTGCGGAAAAACCTTCGGGAGACTGGCAGGAGATCGAGCTGGCCAGAAACAAAACACGCCTCCTGTCAGACATTACGCTGACCGCCATTGTGTTTGCAGGGGCTGTTATTTTTTTCATCTATGGACCTGACCCAAGCCCCCTCAAATATGTAATCCTTTTCGGCATGATCTCCGGCGGAGGGGCACTGGTGAAGCGTATACTGAATGTTTTCAGCGTAAAGGTTTTTTATTCAGCAGCCTTAGAAAAATTGCATATCAGCTCACACTATGAAACCCGTACATACCCGCTTTCCGATTTGAAGGACATTCAGCTTGAATCAACAGCTGATCTCTTAAAGCTCCATCCGCTTCTGACGATGTATTCATCACGTTTAGATTTGACAACAAGCTTTCAGCAAGTCATTAAACTGTCTCTTCCCGGCGAAACACTGTTTCTGACGGTGAAGGAACCGCAAAAATGGAAAACAATTCTTCAGGAATACACAGATGCAAAAAACAATGTGGACAATGTGATTTCTGTTTTGCCGTTTTATCATAGAAAAAATGTGAAGCGGCTGCTCGGGAAGCTTTATTTTGCCGCCAGCGTAAAAGGGGTATCCGCTTACGCCTTATTGGTGCTCGCGTTATACGCATTACACGCCTCTCCATGGGTCATGGCTGTTGCCGTAATCCTATATTGGGTATTCAACATGTATATGTCAGACCGTGTGTTACGGGCGGCAATGGACGCCAAGCCTTGTCATCATCCGCATGTACAGGCAGCGGCCGATAAGATTTTCCGATCGGCCGGCATTTCCCATGTCCGCATATACGAAACGGAGAGTGATGATTACAACGGAATGGCAGTAGGCATGAATGTCGGGAGGTCAATGGTCATCCTAACAAGCGCCACACTAACACTTCCACAGCGTGTCATCGAAGGCATTCTGGCCCATGAGGCAATTCATATCAAAAAACGTGACGTTCTGTCATCACAGCTTTTGCGTTTTCTATATCTTGGAGCTGTCGTTGGGATTTTCCTCTTGTTTGAGCAGCATATCACCCATCCCGAGGCCCACAAAATTGCGCTTTGGGCTTTCATTATGGCAATCATTATCCTGTTCCAGCTCTATCAATCCTTTTGTTCACAATGGATGGAGGTGCGTGCTGACAACCTTGGCGCATCATTGCTGGAGGGCGGTTACAAACAAATGGCTGAAGCCTTGAGAATCTTGGCGGTTCGGCAGGATGAGGACATACAGAAACAAAGTGCCTACAGCTCTGAAGCAGGTGAAGACGAGCTTCAAATTGATTCTCTCACCCGTGATAAAAGCTGGCTTTTCAGACTGATTGATTTTCAGTTCGCTCCTCATCCCCCTATGTATTGGCGTGTCGGCACTTTATTGTCAAACAAAGGACATGGGGTGCTAAAGCGCTGGCTCAGAGACCGCCTGAAAGAATCAATCACTTTGAAATGAAACCGGTCAGCGTTTCATCCGTATAACAGATATGGTGAAAAAAGGGAGTGAGCAGAAGTGATAGTGATCTTATTGATAATAGCTATTATTGTTTTTCTTTCAGTCATTCAGCCGCAGTCATCGGATAATAAAAGCCGCCAGCAGGCGGACAGCGGGTATTTCGGTTATTCAGACAACGGCTCACACCATGATGGATGCAGCAGTGACGGAGGTTTCAGCGATTCCGGCTGTGGCGGCGGAGGGGGCGGCGATTAAACGCCGCCTTTTTTTACTTCATTGATTCGATGTACGCACCAAAAGCCGAGCCTGACATGCCTGGGGACACGCGCACTCGATGGAGGGCATACATTCCCTGGTCTCTCGAAGCCGCGCCCGGTTCTGTCGTCACGCCCATTTGATAGCCTGTTTTTTCAGCGGCCTTCAGCGTCTCCTCATTGTAGCGCCCTACCGGATAGCTGATGATGGTGGTTTGCTGATGAAACATGTTGTCGAACAGCTTTTTCGAATCCGCCATCTCACTTTGCTGCTGTTGAGGCGTTAATCCGTTCAGCTCAAGGTGGTCAATCGTATGGCTTTCAATCGATATGCCGTGCTGTGCCATTTCCTTCATTTGTTCCTCTGTCAGATGGTGTTTATGTCCGATCGATTTGCCGATCATAAAAATCGTTGCCTTCATCTCGTACTTTTTCAGCACCGGATACGCATCTTGATAATTGTCGGTGTACCCGTCATCAAATGTGATCAGCACGCACTTCTCACTCGGTTTTTTATCCTGCGTCAGCATGAGATATGCCTCTTTCGGCGTTAATGTCTGATAGCCGTTATCATGAAGCCACTTCATATGCGCCTCGAATTCTTTCTTTGGCACACGGAGGCTGTTTCCTGAAGAAATGCTGTGGTACATCAAAATCGGCAGCTTTGCCGGTTTCTCTGTTTTGATCCATGCGGATGTATCGTCTTCTTTTTTCTGAACTTGTACTGCCTTTTTTTCCGGTTTCTTTTGTTCCGCTTTTGGCATCGGCTGCTCTGCATTCGCCTTTTGATCAGCGCAAGCCGCAAGCGCCAAACAGCTGCCCAAAAGAAAGATGCTTAAAAACAATCGTTTCATCGTTCTCCTGCTTTCTGTCTATTTCTTCCTCCTTTTTCATCGGTTTGATTCTGAGATTTTCAATAGCAAAAAACCGGACATCCCCATGTCCGGTTTTTTTGATCTTATCGGATTCTCACTTCTGTCTCACTGTCAAAGAAATGGCCTTTATTCATATCAAATGCGACCGTCAGTTCATCGCCCGATTGAATATCGAGGCGGGCGTCGATCCGCGCAATAAAGTCTTGGTTGTCGATCTGCGAATAAATCATGATTTCAGAACCGAGCAGCTCTGCAACATTGATTTTGGCCTTAATCGAAGAGTTCTTATATGATTCCACGACAATCAATTCATCATGTATATCCTCAGGACGGATGCCGAAGATGACCTCTTTGCCGATGTAGCCTTTTTCACGCAGCACTTTCATTTTTCCTTCCGGGACGGTTAATGCCGCAGAACCGATTTTGATTAAACCATCCGTGAGCTTTCCTTTGAAAAAGTTCATCGCCGGTGATCCGATAAACCCGCCGACAAAGACGTTTTCAGGGAATTCATAAACATCCTTCGGCGTCCCGATCTGCTGAATTTTCCCATCTTTCATGACTACGATCCGTGTCGCCATCGTCAGCGCTTCTGTCTGGTCATGTGTCACATAAATCGTTGTAGTCTGCAGTCTCTGGTGGAGCTTAATGATTTCCGCCCGCATTTGCACCCTCAGCTTCGCGTCCAGGTTTGACAAAGGCTCATCCATCAGGAACACCTTTGCATCCCGCACGATTGCCCGGCCCAGCGCAACACGCTGTCTCTGACCGCCTGACAGCGCTTTCGGTTTACGGTGCAAATATTCCTCAAGCCCGAGAATTTTAGCGGCTTCTTCTACTCTTTTTTTGATTTCAGGCTTTGGCATTTTCCGAAGCTTGAGCCCGAACGCGATATTATCGTAGACCGTCATATGCGGATAGAGCGCGTAGTTCTGAAACACCATCGCGATATCCCTGTCCTTTGGCGCTACATCATTGACCCGTTTTCCTTCAATATAAAAATCGCCTTTCGAAATTTCTTCAAGTCCTGCGACCATTCGCAGCGTCGTTGATTTCCCGCAGCCGGACGGGCCGACGAATACGATAAATTCCTTATCGGCAATATGAAGGTTAAAGTCATCAACCGCCGGTTCCTTTTGATCATAAAATTTATAAATGTGCTCCATCCGCAATTCAGCCATCTAACATCCCCCTTTGTTATTGTAAACGCTTTCTTATATTGAGTGTAACAGCAATTCCCTCTCGCTAAAATGGGCAGCGTTCATAAAATCACCCAGCCATTTTTCGTGCATATTTCCAATTTATTCTGAACTTTCATTTTGCAGGCAGATAAAATAGGCAAGAAGCGCGCCTTTGTACGATTTGATATCTATCCCTGACCGCTCAATAAATTTATCAATCCGATATTGCAGGCTGTTGCGATGCAGATGCAGCTTTTTCGCTGTTAATGTGACGTTTGAGTTGTTTTCAATAAACAGCTTAATGGTCTTCCTTAGCTCAGATTCACTTCCAAATAAAAGCTCAGCTTCTTCAGAGAGCAGTGTTTCCAGTTTTTCTTTTTCTGTTTCTAATAATAGAAAAGGAAAGATCATCTCAAAGGTCACACTCTGCACCTGAGGCAGCCGTTTTTCAGCAAACAGGAAATACGCCTGTTCACGAGTGTAATGTTTTCGCAGACACTCATCCGGCTCGTAAAATCTTCCGGCGTAAAAACGGACACTGAAGTAGAAATCACTTTCAAGAACTTTTGCGAGCGATTCCAGTTCGCCCTTCTTCGCCGCCGCTTCACTTTCCTGCTCGACAATCACGCCTCTGTCCTCATGAATCCACACAATCACAAAAGACACCGGCCAAAAATGGCGAACCGCTTCTGTAAAGGACGTCCTTTCTATTTTGCCGAATAAATGAAAGTGAACAAATCTCGTCCGTTTCTTTATGTACGCCGGCAATTCCCCTCTGGAAAAAAGGAACGAAAACCACTTGTTTTCCTCAGGTGATTTCATAGACAGTTGATTGCCCTCATCCGCAGGCGTCAAAAATGATTGCAGCACCAATACTTCTTTTTCACTGATCTCTGTTTTCGGAATGGAGATATATCTCTGATTGCTCTCATCAAAAAAACATAGACAGCCTTCCCTTATGCAAAGCTCCTCAGACACAATCGAACCGGGATAAATAGCCAGCAGCGATTTCATAGAGTCTCCTCTCTTATGTAAGGATCTGTATATCCAGTATAAGGCGAAACACACATGTTCTCCACTAAAAAAGAGTATATCCGGTATAGATAGACGAGAAACTGCACAGTCACCCACTTACTTTGATCTTTCGGATCTGGCTCTTCCCATTCTTCTCGAGTAAAATGGCAAAGCTCATGATCTACCAGAGCAGCGCGTTGTTCCTCCGGCATCGTCTTCCATGCAGCCTTATTGATAAACACGAAAAGCATGTAAGCTGTCATATGACGCTCGAATGCTGTACATTTTTTCGCCTTACCAGCCCATTTGCTGTTCCCTTCACGAAGATAAAAACCAATTTGCTGTTTAGCGTCTTTTAAATGTGGATGATGTTTATCAATCAAACTTTCGGCCAGCTGCCGAACCTCTTGTGATTCTTCAAAGCCTACAAATGCCATAGTTATTTTCCCCTTTCAATCAATTTCTTTTTGAATATTTCGTCTAATTCAGTTAATGAAAGCTCATACAGCTGCCGTCCGTCAGGCGTTTTAAAATATCCCATTTTAAGAAGCCGCGCTTTAAGCTCGTCCTTTTTTCTTTCATAATAAAGGGCCTTCATTAATTCATTCACACAAGGCCCCCCTTTAACAATTCTCGGGCCATGTAATGAAAATGGTGATAGATATAGTTTCCGGTCGCGCTCGGGTTAATAAAAACGGTTGAAAAATTGTAACGGACTTCAAACGTTTTTAAGCTGCCAAGCAGAGACTGCGGCTTATATTGTGAGCGATATTTTCCGTTCAGTATTTTTTGATACCCTTCCAGGTCTTCCACAAGAAGAGTGAACGGATGCCTGGACGCCCGGATCAATTCATTTTCAAAACGAGAACGGTCTTTAATCGACTGCACCAACTCGTCCACTCCATTTTTCCGTTCAATTGCTGCATTCAAATACATATCACGACTGATTCCAAGTTCATCATTCTTGGGAATCATGGCCGAGTAATCGCCGGTTTTCATTCCTTTGAATTTGATTGCCACTTTCTTTTTACGGAGATAATCAAGAACATGCTGATTCTTCTGCTCCCTCGTATCCACAATAATGATCATGCTGTCGAGAATATTTTTCATTTCAGTATCTGAATAGTTATAGTGAATAATCGTCATGCTTTCTTCCCCTTAAAGTACGACATGGCCCTTTCATAGATTTCTAAAGAGAGCTTGTCCGTTTCTTCATCCTCAAAATTCGCAACGGAGCTGTTCAGATCTCTCCAGCCATTCTTCCAAAATAGAACGAGCAATCTCGCGACTTTGATTGCCGCATCCCAATCATGATTGAACCAGTCGTCTATTTTTGGATTCATTTCTTGATCTATGCCCATAAAGTAATTAATGATTTTGTCAATGGTCTGTTTGACTTTATGATCCTGCATTGAGTATTCACCTTTTAAATACTGGATGAGCCGTTTTTTATAAGACTGAACAAATTCCACAAGTTCTGGATATACATTCTCCGGATTCTCAATATAAAGGCCATCCCCATCCAGTACCAAAGGTGATTCCAAAAAGGCAAGGTCATCACAAATTTGTTTTGGGTGCATTTTCCTCACCTTTGACAAAGAGCTTATTTCCTTTACCTCTTTTGAATTCATAACCATAGGTAGCTACAACATTATAAAAATTTCTTTTGCCTAGTAATAAGCTTTTGACCCACTTTTCATATTCTTGATAAAGTTGTTTAGCCTCAATCTGTTGTTTGGAAATTTTAGAGGAATACTTTTTCAAAAATGTTGATATTAATGATTGTTCATCATTTTCATTCCGAACACTTAGTTGTTTTTCTAAGTCTTCAATGACTTTGTTCAACCTATCAATTTCTCTTTTTTGATTAATATACAATTTATTTTTTTCTGTTAAGGTCAGTTCATCTATTTTCAATATCATACTCATTATTAAGACTCCTTTCATCCGTCCCCGCACAAATTTCCAAACATTAGGGGTTACTGAGTTATCATGGGTTGTCGGTTTTGACATTAAAGCCCTATAAGTAATTAATATATATATATTTATTTTTTTATTTTATTTTTTTCAGTAGACTAAACAGACAGATTCGACAACCCCTAGTAACCCCCAATAAATGTAAAACATCAATAAATCCTTATATATCAATAGTTAAAGCTTCTTTCTATTGATTGAAGTAACCTTATCCGGGTTACCTTTTGAAGTGATTTCAGTAACCCCTTCAGTAACCCTCCCATCATTATTTTTCAAAAAACTTCCTCCGGCGTACTGATTTAATGTTATTCCATGGATAAATGTCTTGTTTTTTGCCCCTTTTGCTTTTTTAAAACCTCGAATTTCTAATTGACGATAAAAGGCACGGTTTTTTAACTCAACGTCATCATTTTCATAACACCAATCCTTATACTCTTTGTAGAGCTCCTTGGCTTCAATCTTTACAGCTGAATGAATAACACACCTTTCATCCAGAAACGGTCCAAGAATGTCCATATCATCCCGATATCCTTCCGTCGCCTTCCTGATCGCTTCAGGTTCTCCCAGACCTTCCTTCTGCCACTTCAAACAGCCTTCAACGGCCCAGCGAAGGATCCCAGGCATTTCCGCAGCCAGTTTCTGCGGCAGTTTCTTGTCTACTTTTTCTTTTGGGATCGTGACAGTAAACGGAATCAACCGGATCCGGCGCCAAATACCCTCATCGCTGCCTTTAACGATCGGTTTATGGTTTGTGGTAAAGAAGACTTTAAATTCCGGCGTAAACTCAAAATACTCCTGTCGCAGGAAACGTGCTGACATCTTTTCACCGCCGGTGATCTGCTTCACCAACGATTCAGACAGCTGCTGCCCTTCTTCACTCTCAACGGCCGACACAAACCGGGCGCCGTCCAGCCGGGCAATATCATTGTTTATGGCACTGTCATTTTTCTTCTTTATGAAGGTGTCGCTGTTGGTCTGGCGGCCATAATCCCCAAACAAGTGCTGAACGGTATTGATAAAAGTTGATTTACCATTCCGGCCATTCCCGAATAGAAAAAACATGACTTGCTCCGTGGTATCCCCGGTCAGTGAATAGCCAATTGCCTTTTGCATGAAATCAATAATTTCATAATTTGGCGCGCCCTGGTCATCTATAAAAATGCTTTCCAAAAAAGCTTTCCAGTTCGGGCAGTCGGCGTCCGGTTGATACGAGATAGGGGATATTTTCGTAAAAAGCAGATCCCGATCATGTGGCAGAAGTTCTCCTGTTTTCAGATCGATAATACCGTTATCGCAATTAAAAAGATAATTGTGGGAATCCAGTTCCTGCTTCCTCACTGAAACCATTGGCCGCACATCTAAAATTGTGTTCATCCTGATGTTGCGACGCTCGCACTTCTTCGCCCAATCGTTCAGCTGCTTTTTTCGGAATTTGTCTTCCGTGGCTTTTGCTTCTCCATACAACGCCCGTAATGTTTTGGCGGTGATAGCTTCAATTTTTCGTTTGCTGTCTTCTTCCCATCTCTTCCCGTTCCAGATCAGCCAGTCAAGCTCGTTACAATATCGAATATTTTTTCCGTGGTAGTAGACAATCCGTTCAGCATTGCCGAGCTCCGTCAAATGAAAAACCGGCGGGGTGTCAATGATCTCTTCCGTATCCTCAACTTGAGAATTATCGGGATGGGAAATATACACTTCATACGGCTGTTCCTGCTGCTCTTCCATCAAATCAGAAATTGTCGTATGGGTAGAATAAACGGCTGCAGCAATGGTCATTTCTCCATATGTAGAGCCGTCAGATGAATGCTGTCGATCCCATTTCTCCCGAAACAACCCTGACTCCCGAAACATCGAATCCATTTTTGTGGGATCCTTATCCGTCCAGAATGCCAGGTGATTACATAAAGCCATATCTGTGGCGGAGTGATCATCATTTATCAGATGACCGTTAAACAGATCCTGAATGCTCTTCCCGTTCTTGCTGTTGAACATCCTTTCCCATATCTCCTTATTGGAGAGATTGCTCATATCACGGGATGAAGCAGCAGGCGGGTTGGACGGTTTCGATTCTTCTTTTTTGTCCTTCAAATATTTATCGAACAGCTCTTTGAGCTCGTCCGTTCGTTCTTCAACTGCCCCGATCCCAAGGCTGTTGCCGGTAAAGGTAAAATAGCGGCCATGGCGGTATACTTCCAGCCCGAGTTCCGGATTTTTTCTCCCTGTGCCCGGCCCGCGCAATGGGATCTTACCTTTTGTAATAATATGGACGCCCTTGCCGCTGGGCGAATATTCGGTGTAGCTGCCAATCGCCTGAACAATTTCCTCAGCGAACGGGGACAAGACACCATCCTCCACACAATGATCTATGTCTATGCCGATGAACGGATCATCTTTTGAAAACATGAAGCCGATCCCGTCATAATCTCGATCGTTATAAAATTTCAAAACGGTCGGGAACGTCGACCAGGTTCTTTTATTACTGGATTGAGCCATGCTGCCGTCAATCTGGTATGGCACTTTTGTTTGCTTACCGTCACGTTCTTCGGAACGCCATAAAATCCACTGAGGGGCGTTTTTTAGCTCTTGCGGTATGTTCTTAAATTCGTACATGTGATAACTCCCCTTTAAAAACGAGGGAGCTATACACTCCCTCAAATGTGTTTTTTATGATCAAAACGGTACATCATCGTCACTGATATTAATCGGTTCGGCTTCCGGCGCTGGCGCCTCAGACGGCTTAAACGCTTTGACTTCCGGATATTTTTTGCCGTTGTGCTCTCGTTCTCCGACAACCAGGCGAACCGGTTTATTCAGGAACGCGTTAGCCCATTCGATATGATCCTTAAATTGCATTCCGTTTGGAAAACCCGCGGCCTTTGATGCTTGGTGAAATCTCCACATTGCATTTTCCGTAACGGTGAAATTGTCGTATAGGATTTTCTGGCCCTGACATGGTTGCTCAACGTCAGAACGGATTTCATAGTCTACGACAAGGCGCTTATTTCCGGATGAAGCTGCTGTTTTCTCCTCGAAATTGATAACTGTGGCCTCATATTCTCCTGGTTTAATCGGTTCAAAAGCTTCACCTTTGCTGTGGTCTACTGTAAACATTATTTTTCCTCCTTAGTCTTTAAATCTTGTAATCTATCAAGTGCGGCAGATGCCAGCTTAATAGTCCATTGTTCAAGTTTTTTATTTGCTTTGATCTGAAATTCTTCAATCATCTGCGCAGCTGTTTCGTTGCCAGCGACGATTGTTTTAATTTCATCAATCAAACGGATACGTTCGGCTTCTTCCTCTGCTTTCACGTCAATACCGAGCTCAAGCCACTGATAAAGTTTGCGGCCGACTTCCGGGTTTAGCTTGATTGAAGATCCTTCAAACATTCGCGTATTGTCTTTTGAGGTCTCAGCCATATGATCAATGTCAATATTAAAGTTGAGCATAAACTCGTATTCCATTTCATCTTTCTGTACAGGTTTTGTCCCAACCTTACGAGGAGCCATTTTACCGTTATTATCAGGCTCCACTACATACTCCGTTTTTGTTCTCAATGTCGCTAAGATGTGAACATCATTTTGCGTTAACGTCTTAATGAGCTTGGTTGTTTCCGGCGCAAGCTTGCCCCAGTTTTGAAAAGAGTTACCGGACATGCTGCCATGTGTTTCAACTATTCCGCCTTCACCCTGCCAGTTGTGTGAGAGTGAATCAATTACGACAACCTCAGCACCGGCGTTCTTAATCGCTTCTACAGCCATTTGATAACGCTCAGTTGTATACGGCGGTGTAAAATCAATATGCTTAAAGCTACCGATGCGAATTTCATCAAACTGTAAATTAGCGTACAGTTTTGCGCGTCGGTGCTCAGTATCAACGACACCGATCTTTGACCAGATTACCTCGTCGCTTACTTCTGGGTATGCTTCACGCATCATTCCGTAAGCTACCAGCAGGGCGCCGGCTGTTTTACCGGAACCACTTGGACCGATAAATCCCACAATTGCTTTTTCCTTTTGACGCTGCGCGTCTGTTACTTGAAACATCCCTTACACCTCCACTTTGAAGCTGACTGTTTCTGGCTGCACTTCTACGCCGGGGACAGCTTGTCCATTTGAATCAATTACGATCGGTTTACCTTCAATCTCAGTGACAGTCAATGTCTTCTTAAGATCACCCCATGCCACAGACTCTTTTATAAATTCAGTCATGCCAGCATCTTTCACATGATGCAGAAGTTTTTCCTTGTCCACTTCTTTAGGCGCTGCTTTTGTTGTCCGGCTTTTTGATTTCCCATAAGGTGTGGAAAGTGTTTTTGCCTTCGGGTCTTCCTGCAGTTGCTTTGTATGATAGACACTCACCAAGTTTTCAAAGAATGAAAGACTGTCAGCTAAAGGCTTAAGCTCCTGCCTTTCCCATTCTTCAATACGTTGCTTTTCTGTGGCCGCCAGCGCTTTGATTTCCTTTTCCTGCGACTTAAGAGCAGCTATTTTCCGGAAAGCCCAGTTCAGGCTGTTCATATCAGTGATTTCAAACTGTGGACGGTCCCCCGGCAGTTCGCCGTTGTTAATTTCATTTAATTCAAAATCCTGCAATGGATTCATATCAGACACCTTCCTCTATTTGATTTTGTTGAGAATTCCATTTAAAATGGAGTTGCTTGTTTGTTTTTAGTCCACATAGCCGTGTGGGCTTTTTTATTGGTCTTCTTCATCGGTATCCTCTTCCCGACCCCGTTCATACTGCAGATACTCTTTTGGGTAACCATAACGGTTAATTTCTGTTATGATTGGATGCTCAAGATTCATATACAGGCCTCTTTACGATTGAGACATTAAGACCTTTGCTTAGAAACTGACTTGCAATTTCATGTAGCTGAACGACTTGTTCAGGATGATGCATCTGTTTGATTTCCTTGAACATTTCAGCAGCTGACAAACAGAGATCAATACATTCATCGAAATTGTTGTCCTCTATTTCATCTGGAAGCAATTCGTTCAGCAGAAACTGTGCGGATGCCAATTTACGTTTAGCTTTTTCCTTATCTGATTTAAGAAAATGATTTAAGTTCATGTTTGAGCTCCTTTCTTTTTAGAAAGAAAATACCGTTAGGATTTGACCCGTATTTTCTTCTAAAAGTTTGATTCCCTTTTCGCTGAATCTCATGTCGAGACATCAAAGGTGTGGTAGCCGCGGTATATGGATCCCAACCTTTATTAGTCACCCGGTTTTGTAGATTTGTATAACTGACACCGTTCGATTCAGCTAACCTGACAAGATCTTCTGAGAATTTACGGCGCTTGGTTCTTGGGGAGAGTTCACACATTCTTTTCATATGTTCGTTTTGATCTATTTTTGGTGTTGTAGCCGCCTTTTCGCTATCCCATCCCATCTTCACTCTTCCATAGAAGACAGATCTCGAGACGCCATTTTCTTCAGCAAACTTTCCCCATTTACTCCATTCCACTCTGAATTTATCCCGGTCTTGGAACTGAACCGGTTCGGTTAATGCTCGCTGTTTGCTCCAACCTTTCCTACGTATTCGCCAGATGAGTGTGTCCTTACATATCCCGTTTGCCTCAGCTTGTGCAAACTCTTCTGGTGTAATATAGAAATCATATGGGTGAAACATTATCGATCCTCCTTTTTTGGTATAATGTTCCTATCAAGATAATAGGAGGTGAAAAGAATGGTAGTTGTTGCAAAAACTCTTGATGATTTCTCACATATCGTTAGGAATCATGGTCTAAATGGAATCGAGCCAGTTCACATTTATTATTCATGCGATTATGAAGATATTGCTTATAATCAAATTGTTGAACCTGGCCGTACATATAAATACACCCTTGCTCTTTTTTCAACGATTCAAACAGTTTTCCATAGTGGAACATTTGATATCCAATCTGCCAGGGAAGTCGGCCAAACAATAAGTAATTTGAAAAGTGAATTTGGATTCCGTCCTGAGTTATGCCAAACATTAGAATTAATTGATGGAAACATAATCGCTTCAAATTTCATGGATATGGTTTAGTAATCTAATAGCGTCCCTAGGGCGCTATATTTTTTTCAGTAAGATGCTGTTTATCTCTTGTTTAACAAGTCTTTTAGCATATTCGGCAATAACTTGTTCAGTTTTTGGCTTATATCTAAATTGATCTAAACAATGTAGTAAGTCTCCATATGTCTGACAAAATGTTTTGAGTTGTCTAATGAGGTCTTTTGCTGTATTCTCCAAAGCTTCTTCATATTCAACTGATTTGATTTTTACTTTTTGCATTTCCGATCTATAAGGCTTCACTTTCTTTTCTCCTCCCATGGGTGTCCATTTTAGCGACTCCCTTTCTTATCTTCTTTGATTATTGAAGCGACAGAATTAATGCAGTAAGAGACAGAATGACACAAATACTACTGACTATAATTCCAATTAAATGAAATCTTCTGCTATCCATTTGATCACCTCCAACCTCTTCAACCTCTGTTGCCGCAGGGGTTGATTTATTTTGTTTGGTCATTTTTCTCTCTCCTTTTATTTCTAGATATGCTTCTTCACAAAAGCTTGATAAATCTTCATAAAACGCTCCGCCTCACTTAATGCAAGCCATTCTTTTGTTTTGATCTTCATTTTTCTCACCTTCCTCATTTAGTAGGGCTTAATGCCTTGGCTGTTCAGCCAACCAGGTTAACAAGAACTTTTTCATTTCCTCAGCAGGAAATCTCCAGCGAGAGCCAACTTTATATTTGGGACAACGAGGATCGTAAAAGAATTTATCTAAAATCTCAGTCCAACTCATATCTGTCTTTTCTTGAAGCGTTTTTGTATTCCAAAAAACCTTTTCATTTTCGATGGCCTTTAATTGCTCCTCAATTTTTTCTAGACAAATGCGTTTAACTTCATTTTCATCAATCTGAACCGTTAGCATTGCTATTATGAAACCTCCTTCATATCAAGGATTTTGACAATTTTCTCCCTGACTTTTTTGCCCTTTCTTTTACCAAGCAAAATGTCAGAGAGATACGCATTCGAAATGTTTAGCATCTTTGCTAAATCCTTTTGCTGCATGTCGTTAAGAATTAACCAAGTCTTAACCTGCTTTCCAAAATCCAGTTCCATAGAAAATACCTCCTTTTTATATTTTTAGCTAAATATTCAGCTTAATATTGACAGTTATTAAAGAATATTGTAGAGTATAGGCATAGCTAAACAAACCCTACAAAAACTGCCTAAAACGTTGAGGGACGTAGACATAGGCTTTGATTTGTGGTGTCTGAAAAAGCTGAATAAGTAGCTTATGAACATAGTGTATTAAAGAATTCTTTAAAAGTCAATTATTTTTTAGAGATTTCTTTAACTAGTTTTTCATGAGCCATTAAGGATGGTTGATATGACTACGTTTGAAAGAGTTAAAAAACTTTGTAAAGATCGAGGTATAAGCCTTTCAAGGCTAGAAGAAAATGTAGGTTTCGGAAAAAATTCTATTTATTCATGGAAACAAAATAATCCTTCAAGTGACAAACTCAAAAAAGTTGCCGATTACTTCAACGTTTCTGTTGACTACCTTCTCGGCAGAACAGAAAAAGAAAACTTTGAGCCTGAACTTACTGCTAAAGATGAAAGAGATATTCAGAAAGAGCTACAAAAAATTATAGAAGGGTTAGAAGGCAAGAACGGGTATGCTGCATTTGACGGCCAAACTCTTGACGATATGGACGACGAAGATAGAGAGCTGTTAATTGCAAGCTTGGAAAACTCCCTACGCCTTGCCAAAAGAATTTCAAAACAAAAGTTCACTCCTAAAAAATATCGTAAGTAGGTGCCTTTTTGTGGAGTCAATTACTAAAAAGATCAAATTATTAACAGAGAAATTTCAAACAAACAATCCGTTTAAAATTGCAAAAGGTTTAGGTATCGAGGTAGTTTATGAAGATTTAGGAAAAGCTTTGGGGTACTACAGTAGGCATTTCAGAGTTAAAGTCATCCACATTAATCAGAATGCGAATGAACATAGTAAGGAGTTTATTTGCGCCCATGAATTAGGTCATGCAATCTTTCATCCAGACGCAAACACTCCTTTTTTAAAAAGGCAGACTCTATTTTCAACAGATCGAATCGAGTTGGAAGCGAATTTTTTCGCGGTAAATTTATTGTTCTCCTCCACCGATGCGTGCGTAACTGTGGAAGAAGCTATTAAGCAGTATGGAATCCCTAAACAGTTAGTTATATCTAACATCGCTAAAAATTTTTAACCCAAAGACCGAACATATATTCCGATAATGAGGTGAGAAAAGATGGCCAGTTTTAGAAAGCACACTAACGGATCATGGGAATATCGCATAAGAATAAAAGACCCCATTTCCAAAAAATTCAAAGAGAAATCGAAACGCGGATTCCCAACAAAAAAAGCTGCTCAACTTGCAGCAGCCAAAGTAGAGCAGGAAATTAGTAACAGCACGTTTATTCCAAATAATTCAGCCACATTCAAACAGGTCTTTGATAATTGGTGGGCTTCTCACTCCAAGACATTAAAACCAAGTACTCAGTACTCTCTAGAATCAAAATTTAACAAACACATACTTCCTAGATTCGCCCATTTAAAAATTCAAGACATTTCAAAAGAATATTGTCAAAAAATGATTGATGAAATTGCGGAACAAATTGATTCTGTTAATGATGTGAAAATACAAGCGAACCAAGTTTTTAAATATGCCGTACGTATGGATTACATAGCCAAAAATCCTATGGAACATGTAATAATTCCGAAGAATGAGGCCGATTTTTTGGTGGAAGAACCTAAAAGGAATTTTTGGACCAAGCAAGAGATCAAAAACTTTTTTAACTTAGCAAGAATAACCTTAGATCATCAGGATTATGTAATGTTTCATTTGTTAATCTATACAGGGATGAGAAAAGGAGAGCTTTTATCATTAGAGTGGGAGGACATAGATTTTGACGAATGCACTATATTTATTTCTAAAACATTGTTTTTTAAAGATGGCAAGGAAATAATTCAAAAAGTTAAGACCTATCAAGCCAGGACTATACATATTGACACGAAGACCATCCAAATATTAAAAAAATGGCGCATACAGCAACGAGAAACTACCCCAGAGGGTAAAAGATACCCCTCCATCAAAAACGTGCTTACACGGGAAGATAAACGCCCTTTACGGCTTGCATATCCTAACGATAAGTTTGACAGCTTTATTAAAACCCATAATTTGCACCCCATCACAATCCATGGGCTCAGGCACACTCATGCTTCTATATTATTTGAAGCTGGTGCGACAGTTAAAGAAGTACAAGCACGCCTGGGGCATCGTGATATTAAAACTACAATGGATATCTACACCCACGTAACCAGAACAGTTAAGGAAAGAACCGCAGATCTTTTTCATTCTTACATTGACTTATCATAAATGTGGGTGTTTTGTGGGTGTGCTAGGTTTTCAAACAACAAAAAAGACCCCCAAGACAAGGTCTTGAGAGTCTTTGAAACGTTGATATATTAACGTTTTGAGAACTGAGGTGCACGACGAGCGCCTTTAAGACCGTATTTTTTACGTTCTTTCATACGAGCGTCACGAGTCAGAAGACCTGCACGTTTAAGAGTTGTACGGTATTCTGGATCTGCTTCAAGCAAAGCACGAGCGATACCGTGACGGATTGCTCCAGCTTGACCAGATAAGCCGCCTCCATGTACGTTTACTAAAACATCATAAGTGCCAGCTGTTTCAGTCAAAGTTAATGGTTGTTTGATATCTTCGATTAAAGCTGCAGATGGGATATGTTCGCTGATTTCACGATTATTAACGACGATACGGCCTTCTCCTGGAACTAAACGCACACGCGCTACAGAGCTTTTACGACGGCCAGTACCGTAATATTGAACCTGTGCCAAATTGGTAACCTCCTTTTTAATTAACCGCGAAGTTCGTAAACTTCAGGTTTTTGTGCTTCGTGTGGATGCTCAGAACCACGGTATACGTTCAATTTTTTGAACATTTGACGACCTAGAGAACCTTTTGGAAGCATGCCTTTGATAGCAAGCTCAAGCATTTTCTCAGGGTAGTTTGTACGCATTTCAAGAGCAGTTCTTGATTTTAATCCGCCTGGATGTTGAGTGTGACGGTAGTAGATTTTGTCAGTTAACTTTTTACCAGTTAACTCGATTTTTTCAGCGTTGATGATGATCACATGATCTCCAGTATCAACGTGTGGTGTGTAAGTTGGTTTGTGTTTTCCGCGAAGGATAGCTGCAACTTCTGAAGAAAGACGACCTAAAGTCTTGCCAGCAGCATCAACAACTAACCACTTGCGTTCAATAGTACTTGCGTTAGCCATAGGTGTTGTACGCATTGAATTTCCCTCCTAAATGATCTGTCATTTTCAATAAACTTCGATTACGTTCTATTTCACAACACAATAAGTTCCGGGGCTTATCGTGGGGTTGAAATACATACCATATGATATCTTATAACTTTATGCAGACTCTGTCAAGAAAATATTATACACCTGGTTTAGTTGTCATAGTAAACGTTCCACAAATATAGCCCGTGCCCCGGCGCTGTGCGCCCTGCCGCTTCGCGATCCTTCGCTTCCAGCATGGATTTCACATCATCGGGAGAAATTTTTCCAATACCTGCATCAAGCAAAGTACCCGCAATAATTCTGACCATATTATATAAGAAACCGCTGCCTGTGATCCGCATTTGCAGGCCGTCAGCCGTCTCAGTCCAATCAAGTTCGTAAATCGTTCTTACCTTGTCCTGCACTTCTGTTTTAGCCGCGCAAAAGCTCGTAAAATCATGTGTCCCTATAAGATGCTTTGCCGCTTCTCTCATGTCCTGCACATTAAGGCGATATGAAAAATGGTAAGCGTAATGCCGTTTAAATACGTCCGGGTGTTTCTCCGTGTATACAAAGTAGCGATATTCTTTTTTGACTGCGCTAAATCGTGCATGGAACCCATCATCCGCAATTTCTGCCTGTTTGACTGCGATATCGTCCGGAAGCAGTGCATTTAAGGCATATGGCCATCTCTCAGCCGGGATAGACAGTGGAGTGTCAAAATGAATCACCTGTCCGGCTGCGTGAACCCCGCTGTCTGTTCTTCCAGACGAAACGACCGGAATTCTGTCTTTTGACTTATGCAGGACAGCCAAAGCCTTCTCCAGTTCATCCTGAACCGTTCTTTTGCCCGGCTGAACCTGATAACCGTTAAACAAATGTCCGTCATAAGAAATCGTGCATTTCAGTCTCATACAGCACCTCTAAGCCCTTAAGAAAAATAACAAAGCAGCTAATACAATTAAGCTGACAATGACAGAAGTGTCTTTTCCTGTCCATACAAGCTTTCTATATTTCGTACGTCCTTCTCCGCCTTGATAGCCTCTTGCTTCCATTGCCACCGCAAGCTCTTCGGCGCGTTTAAATGCGCTGACGAAGAGCGGGACAAGAAGCGGGACAATAGCCTTCACTCTTTCTTTGACAGGCCCGCTTGTAAAATCAACGCCTCGCGCCATCTGAGCCTTCATGATCTTATCTGTCTCCTCCATCAGTGTCGGAATAAACCGTAAAGAAATTGACATCATAAGAGCCAGCTCATGAACAGGAAGCTTTAATTTTTTCAATGGGTTCAGCAGCTGCTCCATTCCATCGGTAATCTCAATCGGTGTAGTGGTAAGCGTTAATAAAGTTGTGATTAAAATCAAATAGACGAATCTAAGAGAAATGAATATCCCCTGAACCAGACCGCCCTCATAGACTTTGAAAAAACCTATTTGAAAGATAATCGGTCCTTCATGTGTCATAAGGATATGAAGAAGGAACGTAAAAAGGACAATCCAGATGATTGGCTTCAGCCCTTTCATTAAAAAAGAGAAAGGAACTCTTGTTAAAGAAACGACGCCAATTGTAAATAAACCAAGCAACGCATATGTCTGAACATTATTGGCTAAGAATACAATGCAGACAAATAAAAAGATCGTGATCAGTTTTGTTCTGGGGTCAAGCCGGTGCACAAGTGAAGTCCCCGGTACATACTTGCCGATAATCATGCTGTCCATCATAAAGTCTTCTCCCCCTGAAAAAGAGCACGGATTTCAGCAGCGGCATCTTCGATTGTGAGCATAGGCTCATTAAATCTCACACCCAGTACAGCTTCAAGGTGTCTTTGGAATTTTATTGTTTCAGGAAGATCCAGCCCCCAGCCGGCCATCTCTTCACCCTTTAAAAACAGATCACGCGGACTGCCTGATGCTTGTATCGTTCCTTTATGCATAACAATTATTTCATCAGCGTATGCAGCTGCATCCTCCATGCTGTGTGTCACAAGGATCGTCGTCAGGTTCCCACGCTGATGAAGCTCATAAAACATATCCATAATCTCTTTTCGCCCTCTTGGGTCCAAACCTGCAGTCGGTTCATCCAGAACAAGCACTTCAGGATCCATTGCAAGTACGCCGGCAATTGCAACTCTGCGCATTTGTCCCCCGCTTAATTCAAAGGGGGACCTGTCCAAAAGCTCTTCTGATAAACCTACAAGCTGCAGCATCTCTCTCGCTTTTTGTTCAGCATCTTCTTTTTTAACACCAAAGTTCATCGGTCCGAATGAAATATCTTTAAGAACTGTTTCTTCGAATAATTGATGCTCAGGAAATTGGAAAACGATTCCGACTTTTTTACGAAGTTTTTTCAGATCTTTATTCTTTTTCCCTGCCTGAATGACAGTGCTGCCTAGTGATATCTGTCCCTTCGTCGGCTTCAGGAGACCATTTAGGTGCTGAAGAAGAGTGGACTTGCCAGAGCCTGTATGTCCGATAACGGCTACGTAGCTTCCTTCTTTAATCGATGCATTGATATCATACAGTGCTAGGCGCTCAAACGGCGTCTTCATCTGATAACGATGCTCTACATCTTTGATTGTAATGTCCACAGCTCTTTCACCAGCCCTTCCTGAGTCAAATGGTTTTCTTCCAAAGCCAGTCCATTTTCTCTTAAAAGCTGGCTAAGCTGGAATGAGAAGGGTAAATCAAGCCCGATTCGAACAAGTTCTTTATTCAATTTAAAAATCTCTTCAGGCGGCCCTTCAGCATATTTTTTACCGCCATTCATGACAATGATCCTGTCTGCTTTTGCTGCCTCATTCAGATCATGTGTAATGGATATGACAGTCGCCATGCCCTGCTCTTTTAAATGTCTTACCGTTTCAAGCACTTCTTCTCGCCCGATCGGATCAAGCATGGATGTTGCTTCATCTAAGATAATAATATCAGGACGTGCGGCAATAACCCCCGCAATCGCAACTCTCTGCTTTTGGCCTCCGGAGAGATGGTGCGGCTCTTGATCGAGAAAATCTTGCATATTCACCTGTTTTACTGCCCAGTCTACTCTCTCAATCATTTCTTCCCGCGGTACACCATTGTTTTCTAAACCAAAAGCCACATCATCGCGAACAGTCGTTCCGACAAATTGGTTATCCGGATTTTGAAAGACCATACCTATCTTCTTACGCACTTCCCAAACAGATTCCTCTGTCAATTGAATCCCGGCAACCTCAATGTCGCCTGATTCAGGAAGAATTAAACCATTCAATGCCCGGGCCAGTGTTGATTTCCCTGAACCGTTATGACCTACGATTGCAAGCCATTCACCCTCATACACCTGCAGGGAGACGCCGTCTAGTGCTCGTCTTTCTGCGTCCTTCCGATATCGAAATACGATATCCTCTACCGATATCAACTGATTTTGATTCATGGAAAACCGGCCTCCTCTCAGCTAATGCTCTGCTTTTCTCTCTATTAAAAGTTGCAGTATCTAAAAAAAGGGCATAGATCCAGTTAGAAACTGTCCCGCCCTTCTTTAGATACACAAAAATATGTGATTAAACCAATTCGATAATTGCCATTGGTGCTCCGTCACCACGGCGAGGACCAAGCTTCATAATACGTGTGTATCCGCCTTGGCGCTCCTCGTAACGAGTTGCAATGTCAGAGAATAATTTTTGAAGTGCATCTTGGTTATTTTCTTCGTTTGCAACCTCGTTGCGGATGTATGCAGCAGCTTGACGGCGAGCGTGAAGATCACCGCGTTTGCCAAGCGTGATCATTTTTTCAACTACAGAGCGAAGTTCTTTCGCACGTGTTTCAGTTGTTTCGATTCTTTCGTTGATGATCAAATCAGTTGTAAGATCACGAAGCATAGCTTTACGCTGTGCACTCGTACGTCCTAGTTTTCTGTATGACATGTGATGTCCCCTCCTTTATTGGAATACTGTTTCTGAATAATAAACACACGAAAATCCTAGTTCACATGGGAAACTAGTCAATCGTCTTTGCGAAGTCCGAGTCCAAGTTCTTCTAGTTTCGCTTTCACTTCTTCAAGTGATTTGCGTCCTAGATTTCGAACTTTCATCATATCTTCTTCCGTCTTGTTCGCAAGCTCTTGAACCGTGTTAATACCCGCACGCTTTAAGCAGTTGTAAGAACGAACAGAAAGATCCAATTCTTCAATTGTCATTTCAAGAACTTTCTCTTTTTGATCTTCTTCTTTTTCAACCATGATTTCAGCATGTTGAGCTTCGTCAGTTAAACCAACGAATATATTAAGGTGTTCAGTTAAAATCTTTGAACCAAGCGCAATTGCTTCTTTCGGTCCAGTGCTTCCATCAGTCCAAACATCAAGTGTAAGTTTATCATAGTTTGCAACTTGGCCTACACGAGTGTTCTCTACCTGATAAGATACACGAGAAACTGGCGTATAGATAGAATCGATCGGAATCACGCCGATTGGCTGATCGTCTCTCTTGTTTGCGTCAGCAGGCGTATACCCACGTCCTCTTTGAGCAGTAAGGCGAACTCGGAAACTCGCATTCTCACCAAGAGTCGCGATATGAAGATCAGGATTTAAGATCTCTACATCACTATCGTGTGTAATATCAGCTGCCGTTACAGTTCCTTCACCCTGTACATCAATTTCTAGCGTCTTCTCTTCATCAGAGTAGATTTTCAATGCAAGCTTTTTAATGTGTAAGATAATCGTTGTAACATCTTCCACAACGCCTTCAATTGTCGAGAATTCGTGCAGTACACCATCTATCTGGATTGATGTTACAGCGGCACCAGGGAGTGAGGATAAGAGGATACGACGTAAGGAGTTACCCAGAGTTGTACCATATCCACGCTCAAGTGGCTCTACGACAAACTTACCAAATTTGGCATCGTCGCTGATTTCAACCGTTTCGATTTTTGGTTTTTCAATCTCGATCATTACTTAAAACCCTCCTTCAAAACGTCGAAACCTCGAATAGAATCATATGAGATTCCATCCGAAATTCCCCATTGTTTAGTCCCGTATGTGCTCAGGCAACGAGTCGGTGCATTCGTTTCATAAATAACTGTATCATAACCCATTATTGACAGGGACACAAAATCTATACAAACAAATTACACGCGGCGACGTTTTGGTGGACGGCATCCGTTATGAGGAACAGGAGTTACGTCTCTGATAGCAGTGACTTCTAGTCCAGCAGCTTGAAGTGCACGGATTGCAGCTTCACGGCCTGAACCAGGTCCTTTAACAGTAACCTCTAGAGTTTTAAGACCATGTTCGATTGAACCTTTAGCAGCTGTTTCTGCAGCCATTTGCGCAGCAAAAGGAGTAGATTTACGAGAACCTCTGAATCCTAAAGCTCCGGCACTAGACCAAGAAATAGCATTACCATGAGTGTCAGTGATCGTAACGATCGTGTTATTGAAAGTTGAACGAATATGAGCAATTCCAGACTCAATATTCTTTTTCACGCGACGTTTACGCGTGTTAGATTTACGAGCAGCAGCCATTGTTTAAGAACCTCCCTTACTTATTTTTTCTTGTTAGCTACAGTACGACGCGGACCTTTACGAGTACGCGCATTGTTTTTAGAGTTTTGTCCGCGAACAGGTAATCCTCTGCGATGACGGATTCCGCGGTAGCTTCCGATTTCGATCAGACGTTTGATATTAAGAGAAACTTCACGGCGAAGGTCACCTTCTACTTTCAGTTTGTCAATAATATCACGGATTTTACCAAGTTCTTCTTCAGTAAGATCGCGCACACGAGTATCTTCTGAAACTCCAGCTTCTTTTAAAACTTGCTGAGCCGTTGTGCGGCCAATTCCGAAGATGTATGTTAAAGAAATAACAACACGTTTGTCACGTGGGATATCTACACCAGCAATACGAGCCATTCTCTGGGCACCTCCTTATAAATTATCCTTGTTTTTGTTTATGCTTTGGATTTTCACAGATCACCATTACTTTTCCTTTTCTGCGAATAACTTTACATTTTTCGCAGATTGGTTTAACTGATGGTCTCACTTTCATGTGTTTCCAACCTCCTTCAGTTTCCGGAGTGCTTTATTTGTAACGGTACGTAATCCTGCCACGAGTTAAGTCATATGGAGATAATTCTACCGTAACTTTGTCTCCAGGTAAAATGCGAATGAAGTGCATGCGGATTTTACCAGATACATGAGCCAAAACAGTGTGGCCATTTTCAAGTTCAACTTTGAACATCGCGTTTGGCAGTGTTTCGACTATAGTACCTTCCACTTCAATTACATCGTCTTTCGCCATTCAAGTGTTCTCCCTTCTTCAAATCAGTAACTTGCTTTCTGACAAATTTCAAAAGAAGTTTGTCACACGCCCTGTTTCGTTTATACTGTTCTGAACTTCCGGAGATACGCAATCATAAAGGGTTAAATGATTGATATTCTTTATCTTAGGAGAATGAAATGTACGCTTTTCTCCGTCTGCTGTTAGTACATTGATGATGGTTAAAATTCCAACGACAAGCAGCAAGATGAATTCGGTCTTGCCAATGTTCACCCAAGCTTTCTGCCCTATCAAGCTTGAAAAACATCTGTCTTCGGAATTATTTTCATCATCTAGACTCTCGTCAGTATATCAAAACCCGTTTCCGTAATCGCAATCGTATGTTCAAAATGAGCACACTTTTTCCCATCTACCGTTACAACCGTCCAGTTATCAGCCAATGTTTTCACGTAGCGGCTGCCAGCGTTCACCATAGGTTCAATAGCGAGAACCATGCCAGGTTTAAGCCGTGGTCCTTTGTTGGGCGGACCGTAATGAGGAATTTGCGGGTCCTCATGCAAGTCTTGACCAACACCATGTCCGACATACTCCCTAACAACTGAAAACTGCTCATTTTCGACATACGTTTGTATTGCGTGGGAAATATTCGACAAACGTTCACCTGGTTTTGCTTCCTGCAAGCCTTTATATAAAGACTCCTCTGTCACTTCCAGAAGTTTTTTGTCATCATCGCTGATGTTTCCTACCGGATATGTCCATGCAGAGTCACCATGATAACCATTTAATTTAGCACCGATATCAATACTGATGATGTCACCGTCCTTCAGCACCCTGCTGCCAGGTATGCCGTGAACGAGTTCTTCATTAACTGATACGCAAATGCTCCCGCGAAACCCATTATACCCCTTAAAAGATGGGATTGCACCCTGCTTCTTAATAAAACGTTCGGCAATTTGATCCAATTCTTTTGTCGAGATTCCTGGTTTAATGTGCTTTTTTAACTCTTCATGAGTTAAAGCCACGATTCGCCCTGCTTCCCGCATGATACCAAGTTCACGTGGGGTTTTACAGATAATCATTTTTTTAATCCTCCAAGAAGATCCTTCACATCTGCATAAACGTCTTGAATGTCCTGCTGGCCATTCACGTTTGCAAGATAACCTTTCTCTGAATAGAAATCGAGTAAAGGCTGAGTTTGCTTCATGTTTACCTCAAGCCGTTTAGAGACTGTTTCCTCATTATCATCTGCCCGTTGATAGAGTTCGCCTCCGTCTTTATCACAAATACCCGGCGTTTTCGGCGGATTAAAGACTAAATGATAGGTTGTGCCGCAAACACTGCAAATTCTGCGTCCAGTCAGACGTTCCATAAGAGCGTCTTTGTCGACTTCAATGTTAATGACATAATCAATCGGCTTGCCGTATTCCTCAAGAATTTCTTCAAGAGCTTCGGCTTGAGCGACTGTTCGCGGAAATCCGTCCAGAAGAAAACCTCTTTCACAATCATCTTTGCCAAGTCTCTCTTTTACAATTCCGATTGTGACTTCGTCAGGTACGAGCTCTCCCTTATCAATATAAGATTTTGCTTCGAGTCCGAGTGGTGTTTCTTCTTTCATAGCAGCACGGAACATATCTCCTGTTGAGATATGAGGAATCCCATAATCCTCAACAATTCGTTCGCCCTGTGTGCCTTTACCGGCACCAGGAAGCCCCATTAAGACTAAGTTCATTCGGATTTCCCCCGTCCTCTCTTTATTAAGAGGGAATGGATAAATCCATTTCCTCTAGTTTTTCATAAATCCACGGTAGTTTCGTTTCACCAACTGGCTTTCTAGTTGTTTCATTGTCTCCAAGGCTACCCCGACAACAATTAACAAAGATGTTCCGCCAATTTGTGCACTTTGAGGCAATCCAGCGAATTGAATGAAAAAGATAGGAAGAATGGAAATCACGGCTAAGAATATAGAACCCACAAACGTAAGTCGATACAAAATGCTCGTAATTCTATCTTGAGTCATTTTCCCTGGACGAACCCCCGGGATATAGCCACCCTGTTTTTTAAGGTTATCAGCCATTTGTTCAGGGTTTACCTGTACAAAAGCATAAAAGTACGTAAAGGCAATAATCAACGCAACATATATCGCCATACCCACCGGATGCGTATTATCAAAGTTGTTTTGAATCCACTTTGTCACATCGTTTGTTCCAAAGAATGACGCGATCGTCCGCGGCGTTATCAAAAACGCAACCGCAAAGATTACCGGAATAACCCCTGCAGGATTCACTTTCAATGGAAGGTGTGTAGACTGACCTCCGCCAGCAGGTGAACGACCTGTGCCTTTAGCATATTGAATCGCAATTTTCCGTACGGCTTGCTGAATGAAAATAACTCCAACAATAACTGCTAAAATCGCAATCACAAGAAGTGCGACTTTCACAATATGAATAAACAACTGATCGTTGCTGCCGACAAATTGAGTCTCATATATTTGCCCAATTGTTTTTGGAATACTAGACACAATCCCCGCGAAGATAATGATCGATATTCCGTTGCCTACTCCATGAGAAGTAATTTGTTCCCCAAGCCACATTAAAAAGGCAGTTCCGCCAGTGAGCACTAAAGCAATGATAAGATATGTCGATACACCGGATTTTTCGATCAGCATACCGTTTGCCAGATTGTTAAATCCATATGACATACCTAATGCTTGGATGAAACCAAGCACAATCGTAAAGTACCTTGTGAACTGAGCTAATTTACGGCGGCCAACTTCACCTTGCTTAGACCACTCGGTAAACTTCGGTACAACATCCATCTGAAGCAGCTGAATGATGATCGAAGCCGTGATATAAGGAGTAATTCCCATTGCGAAAATGGAAAATTGGTAAAGCGCACCGCCGCCAAATGTATTAAGGAGATCAAAAACACCCATTTGAGACTGTGCCTGTAACGCTTCAGCGTTAACGTAAGGCACAGGAATAAACGCACCTATGCGAAAGACGATAAGCATGAGTAAAGTGAATATGATTTTATTCCTGATATCACTCACACGCATAAAGTTGGAGATTGTTTTAAACAAGTTAGATCACCTCAGCTGTACCGCCAGCAGCTTCAACAGCTTCTTTCGCAGAAGCAGAGAATTTATTGGCTTTTACAGTTAATTTTTTCTCTAATTTACCGTTGCCAAGAATCTTTACTCCTGCATTAAGTTTGCTAATAACACCAGTCTCTAGAAGAAGTTCAGGAGTGACTTCCGTTCCTTCTGCAAAACCGTTCAATTTGTCTAGGTTGACTACAGCGTATTCCTTGCGGTTGATGTTAGTGAAACCGCGTTTAGGAAGACGTTGGAATAAAGGCATTTGTCCCCCCTCGAATCCAGGGCGTACACCGCCACCAGAACGAGCGTTTTGACCTTTGTGACCTTTACCAGCTGTTTTACCGTTGCCAGAACCAATACCACGACCTACGCGATTACGCGTTTTGCGTGAACCTTCTGAAGGTTTTAATTCATGAAGTTTCATTAGGACACCTCCTTATCCGATCAAATATTTTTATTGTTCTTTAACAGAAACTAAATGAGATACTTTATTAATCATACCACGGATCGCAGCGTTGTCTTCATGAATAACAGTTTGGTTTGTTTTCTTTAAACCAAGTGTTCTTACAGTAACGCGTTGGTCTTCCGGGCGACCGATTACACTTCGTTTGAGGGTAATTTCTAATTTAGCCATTAATGTTCCCTCCTTATCCTAACAGTTCTTCTACAGATTTTCCACGAAGCTTCGCAACGTCTTCAGCACGTTTAAGTTCACTTAAACCTTGAAGTGTTGCACGAATCATGTTGATCGGTGTGTTAGAACCTAAAGACTTAGAAAGGATATCAGCTACACCAGCTAGCTCAAGTACCGCACGTACAGGGCCTCCAGCGATAACTCCAGTACCTTCAGAAGCAGGTTTTAACAAGATGTTACCTGCACCGAAACGTCCGATGATTTCGTGTGGAATTGTAGTTCCAACCATTGGTACTTCAATCAAATTCTTTTTCGCATCTTCAACAGCTTTGCGGATCGCTTCTGGTACTTCTTGTGCTTTACCAGTACCGAATCCTACGTGTCCGTTTTTGTCACCGACAACGACTAGAGCTGCGAAGCGGAAACGACGACCACCTTTAACAACTTTCGCTACGCGGTTAACCGTAACTAAGCGTTCTTCTAACTCTAATTTGCTTGGGTCAATACGACGCATAATCATGTGTCCCTCCTTCTTTTATTAAAATTTAAGTCCAGCTTCACGAGCGGCATCAGCCAAAGCTTTTACACGTCCATGGTATAAGTATCCGCCACGGTCAAATACTACGTCAGAAATGCCTTTTTCAGCAGCGCGTTTTGCAACTAATTCTCCAACTTTAGTAGCAGCAGAAGTATCTCCAGTGCTTTCAACGTTCAAGTCTTTATCGAGAGTAGATGCACTAGCAAGTGTTACACCATTTACATCATCGATGATTTGAGCGTAAATGTGCTTGTTAGAACGGAAAACGTTCAGGCGCGGTCTTTCAGCAGTACCGGAAAGTTTAGCGCGAACACGAGCGTGTCTTTTAAGACGAGCAGCATTTTTGCTAGTTTTCGTAATCATCTAGGTCACTCCTTTCTTCACTTTAAGCGATCTTACTTAGCAGATTTACCTTCTTTACGGCGAACAACTTCACCTTCGTAGCGGATTCCTTTACCTTTGTAAGGCTCTGGAGAACGTACAGCGCGGATGTTAGCAGCAATAGCTCCTACACGTTCTTTGTCTGTACCTTTTACAACTACTTTTGTTTGAGAAGGAACTTCGATTTCGATGCCTTCTTCAGGAACGATCTCAACAGGATGAGAGTATCCAACGTTTAAAACAAGTTTATTTCCGGATTTAGAAGCACGGTAACCGACACCGACTAATTCCAAACCTCTTTCAAATCCTTTAGATACACCTTCAACCATGTTGCCAAGCAGACTGCGAGTCGTACCATGCAGGGCACGGTGCTCTTTTTGATCAGAAGGACGAGCGACTGTAAGCACATTGTCCTCTACTTTAATCTCCATATCAGGGTGAAACGTACGAGTTAATTCTCCTTTTGGTCCTTTCACAGCTACAGTGTTGTTATCATTTAACGTTACTGTAACATCAGAAGGAATCTCAAGTAGCTTCTTACCTACACGAGACATACCAAACACCTCCATTCATGTTAAACTTCTTACCAAACGTATGCTAGAACTTCTCCACCAGCTTGTTTTGCACGGGCTTCTTTGTCCGTTAAAACACCTTGTGATGTAGAAATAATCGCGATTCCAAGACCGTTAAGTACGCGAGGTACTTCATTAGATTTAGCATAAACACGCAAACCAGGCTTGCTGATTCTTTTAAGACCAGTGATAACGCGCTCGTTATTTTGTCCGTATTTCAAGAAAACGCGGATGATACCTTGTTTGCTGTCTTCTACGAACTCAACGTCACGAATGAAACCTTCACGCTTTAAAATTTCAGCAATTTCTCTTTTCAATTTAGAAGCAGGAATTTCAAGCTTCTCATGACGTACCATGTTTGCATTGCGAATACGAGTTAGCATATCTGCAATTGGATCTGTCATAACCATTATATAATTACCTCCTTCCCTTTCTTGGGGATTACCAGCTGGCTTTTTTCACGCCAGGAATTTGTCCTTTATATGCAAGCTCACGGAAACAAATACGGCAAAGTTTAAATTTACGAATGACTGAATGCGGACGTCCGCAGCGTTCACAGCGTGTGTACTCTTGTACTTTAAACTTTGGTGTACGTTGTTGTTTCGCAATCATAGACTTTTTAGCCACGATTTCGCCTCCCTTTCATTGATTATTTCTGGAACGGCATACCTACTTGAGTTAATAGCTCACGAGCTTCTTCGTCAGTATTAGCAGTTGTTACGATAACGATGTCCATTCCGCGAACCTTTGTTACTTTATCGTAGTCAATTTCAGGGAAGATTAACTGTTCTTTGATACCAAGTGTGTAGTTACCGCGACCGTCGAAAGATTTTTTAGAAACCCCGCGGAAGTCACGTACACGTGGTAAAGATACAGAAATAAGTTTATCAAGGAAATCATACATGCGCTCTCCGCGAAGAGTTACTTTCGCACCGATAGGCATTCCCTCACGAAGACGGAATCCAGCAATTGATTTCTTCGCACGAGTAACGACAGGTTTTTGACCTGCGATAAACGTTAATTCTTCAACAGCACTGTCGATTGCTTTGGCGTTTTGAACAGCGTCACCAACACCCATGTTGATTACGATTTTTTCGATTTTAGGCACTTGCATGACTGAATCATAGTTGAACTTAGTCATTAAAGCAGGTGCAATTTCTTTATTGTACTTTTCTTTAAGGCGGTTCATGAGATAGACCTCCCTTCCTTTTAATACTATTTATCTAGAACTTGCCCAGATTTTTTTGCTACACGAACTTTTTTGCCATCTTCCACTTTGTATCCTACGCGAGTCACTTCACCTGTTTTAGGATCGAGCGGCATAACGTTTGATACATGAATTGGCGCCTCTTGATTAGAAATACCGCCTTGAGGGTTAGCTTGAGTTGGTTTAGAGTGTTTCTTTACCATGTTAACACCTTCAACTAAAACGCGGTCCTTTTTAGGGAAAGCAGCAAGGATTGTTCCTTGTTTGCCTTTATCTTTACCAGAGATAACCATAACTTTATCGCCTTTTTTTACATGCATCCTGATCGCACCTCCTTGAGTAAGGCATTTATTTCATTAGATAACTTCTGGAGCTAGAGAAACAATTTTCATAAAGTTGTTTTCACGCAATTCACGAGCAACTGGTCCGAAGATACGAGTTCCGCGTGGGCTCTTGTCGTCACGGATGATAACACATGCATTCTCATCGAAGCTGATGTATGAACCGTCACTTCTGCGCGCTCCGCTTTTAGTGCGAACGATAACAGCTTTTACGACTTCACCTTTTTTGACAACGCCTCCTGGTGTTGCTTGTTTAACCGTGCAAACAATTACATCACCAATGTTAGCTGTTTTACGTCCAGAACCACCAAGAACTTTAATAGTAAGTACTTCACGTGCGCCAGAGTTGTCAGCTACTTTTAAACGAGTCTCTTGTTGAATCATTATTTGTTACCTCCCTTCGGAAAAAGAATTCCGAACTTTATTAGATAATAACAGCTTCTTCGACAACTTCAACTAGACGGAAACGCTTAGTTGCAGACAATGGACGAGTTTCCATGATCTTAACGATGTCACCGATTTTAGCTTGATTATTTTCATCATGTGCTTTGAATTTTTTTGAGTATTTTACGCGTTTACCGTAAAGTGTATGTTTTTTGTATGTCTCAACAACAACAGTAATGGTTTTATCCATTTTGTCAGAAACAACACGGCCTTGGTAAACTTTGCGTTGGTTACGTTCGCTCATGCTCACGACCTCCCCTCAGTGATTATTTATTAGCAGCAATTTCTCTTTCACGAATCACAGTTTTCATGCGCGCGATAGCTTTGCGCACTTCACGAATGCGAGCAGTATTTTCAAGTTGTCCTGTCGCTAATTGAAAGCGAAGATTGAAAAGTTCTTCTTTAAGAGACTTTACTTTTTGTTCAATTTCAGCAGTGGTAAGGTCACGAATTTCATTAGCTTTCATTTGATTCACCACCAATTTCTTCACGTTTTACGAACTTCGTTTTAATTGGCAATTTGTGAGATGCAAGGCGAAGCGCTTCACGAGCAACCTCTTCAGACACACCAGAAATTTCAAATAAAACTTTGCCCGGTTTTACAACAGCTACCCAACCTTCTGGAGCCCCTTTACCGGATCCCATACGTACCTCAAGTGGTTTAGCAGTGTAAGGTTTAGAAGGGAAAATTTTGATCCAAACTTTACCGCCACGTTTCATGTAACGAGTCATCGCAATACGTGCAGCTTCGATTTGACGGTTAGTAATCCAAGAAGCTTCTAGAGCTTGGATACCGAATTCTCCGAAATGTACTTCAGTACCGCCTTTCGCACGGCCACGCATTTTTCCGCGATGCTCTCTGCGATATTTAACGCGTTTTGGTAATAACATATTATTTTCCTCCTTCCTCAGTTTTCTTCTTAGTAGGAAGAACCTCTCCACGATAGATCCAGACTTTTACACCAAGCTTACCGTAAGTAGTATCAGCTTCAGATGTTGCATAGTCAATGTCCGCACGTAATGTGTGCAATGGAACAGTTCCTTCACTGTAGTATTCAGAACGAGCGATATCTGCACCGCCAAGACGACCAGAAACCATTGTTTTCACACCTTGTGCTCCAGCACGCATAGTACGTTGGATTTGTTGTTTCTGCGCACGGCGGAAAGAAACACGGTTTTCTAATTGACGAGCGATGTTGTCAGCAACTAGCTGTGCATCAAGATCTGCTCTTTTGATTTCAAGAATGTTAATGTGTACACGCTTGCCAGTAAGGCTGTTAAGGGCTTTGCGAAGTGCTTCGACTTCAGAACCGCCTTTACCGATAACCATACCAGGCTTAGCTGTGTGGATCGTAATGTTAACGCGGTTTGCTGCACGCTCGATTTCTACTTTAGAAACAGAAGCGTCAGAAAGGCGTTTGCTAATGTATTCACGAATTTTTAAATCTTCGTGCAGGAAGTCAGCGTAATCTTTACCAGCGTACCACTTAGATTCCCAATCACGAATGACTCCGATACGAAGACCGACTGGATTTACCTTTTGACCCACTACTTATCCCTCCTTCTTTTCTGATACAACGATTGTAATGTGGCTCGTACGTTTGTTGATTTGGCTCGCACGTCCCATAGCACGTGGGCGGAATCTTTTTAACGTAGGGCCTTCGTCAACGAATGCTTGAGAAATAACCAGGTTGTTAGCGTCCATTTCATAGTTATGCTCAGCATTTGCAATAGCGGATTTTAATACTTTCTCGATAATTGGAGAAGCAGCTCTTGGTGTAAGGTTCAAGATTGATACTGCCTCACCTACTTGCTTGCCTCGAATCAGGTCCATTACTAGACGTGCTTTACGAGGAGCAATACGGACTGTTCTTGCAACAGCTTTAGCTTGCATTTAAAAGCCTCCTCTCTTAGCGTCTTGTTTTTTTGTCATCACTAGCATGACCTTTGTACGTACGAGTTGGAGCGAATTCACCCAACTTGTGCCCTACCATATCTTCAGAGATGAATACAGGCACGTGTTTACGTCCGTCATAGACTGCGATTGTGTGACCAATAAACTGTGGGAAAATAGTAGAACGACGAGACCAAGTTTTTACGACTTGTTTCTTGTCTGTTTCATTTAATTTCTCGATTTTAGTCATCAAGTGTCCATCGACAAATGGTCCTTTTTTTAAGCTGCGAGCCATTTTGGAACCTCCCTTCGTGATTGCACTACGGTCCGAAAAGAACCGTAGACAACCCCGTTATTTATTTTTACGACGACGTACGATAAATTTATCGGATTTGTTCTTTTTCTTCCGAGTCTTGAATCCAAGAGTTGGTTTGCCCCATGGAGACATTGGTGATTTACGTCCGATTGGCGCACGTCCTTCACCACCACCGTGTGGGTGATCGTTAGGGTTCATTACAGAACCACGAACTGTAGGACGGATGCCTTTCCAGCGAGAACGTCCAGCTTTACCAATGTTGATAAGTTCGTGCTGTTCGTTACCTACTTGACCGATAGAAGCACGGCAAGCAGAAAGGATCATGCGAACTTCACCAGAGTTAAGACGTACAAGAACGTATTTACCTTCTTTACCAAGAACCTGAGCAGATGTACCAGCTGAACGTACAAGCTGTCCGCCTTTACCAGGTTTTAATTCAATGTTATGCACAACTGTACCAACAGGGATGTTGATAAGTGGAAGTGCATTACCTACTTTAATGTCAGCTTCAGGACCTGACATGATTTCAGTACCTACTTGAATTCCTTTAGGAGCAAGAATGTAACGTTTTTCTCCGTCTGCATAGTTGATTAGAGCGATGTTAGCTGAACGGTTTGGATCGTATTCAACTGTAGCAACGCGTCCAGGTATACCATCTTTATCGCGTTTGAAGTCGATAACACGGTATTGGCGTTTATGTCCGCCACCTTGGTGACGTACAGTCAATTTACCTTGGTTGTTACGTCCGCCTTTTTTGTGAAGGGGAGCAAGCAAGGATTTTTCCGGCTTGTCAGTCGTGATTTCAGCAAAATCTGAAGTTGTCATGCCACGACGTCCATTAGAGGTCGGTTTATACTTTTTAATCGCCATTTTGAATTTCCCTCCTTCTTTTTACAGATAATTAAGCTTCAAAAATTTCGATTTCTTTGCTGTCTGCAGTAAGTTTTACGATCGCTTTTCTGCGACGGCTAGTCATACCAGTGTAGCGTCCAACACGTTTTGATTTACCTTTGTAGTTCATGATGTTGACTTTGTCAACTTTCACTCCAAAGATGCTTTCAACCGCGTCTTTCACTTCTGTTTTGTTAGCTCTTACATCAACTTCAAAAGTATATTTCTTTTCAGTCATTAAATCAGCAGAACGTTCAGTAATGACGGGGCGCTTTAGAACATCACGAGGATCTTTCATTATGCAAGCACCTCCTCTACTTTTTCAACCGCTGCTTTTGTAATCAGAAGCTTCTCGTGGTTGACAACGTCTAAAACGTTGATTCCGTTAGCTTCAACAACAGTAACTCCAGGAATGTTACGAGCAGATAAAGCTACTGCTTCGTTTGCATCCGCAGTTACGATTAAAGCTTTTTTCTCAACAGATAATCCTTTAAGGATAGCTGCCATTTCTTTTGTTTTAGCCGTATCAAGAGTAAGATCTTCAAGAACGATGATGTTGTTGTCGTTCACTTTAGAAGACAATACTGATTTGATTGCCAAGCGGCGAACTTTTTTAGGTAATTTATAAGAATAGCTGCGTGGTGTTGGGCCGAATACGACACCACCTCCGCGCCATTGCGGTGAACGGATTGAACCTTGACGGGCACGTCCAGTACCTTTTTGACGCCATGGTTTACGACCTCCGCCGCGTACTTCAGAACGATTTTTTACTTTGTGAGTTCCTTGACGTAAGGAAGCTCTTTGCATAAGAATAGCGTCGAATACAACACTCTCATTTGGTTCGATACCAAATACAGAAGCGTTTAATTCGATGTCACCAGCAGTAGAACCGTTTTGGTTGTATAATGCTACTTTTGGCATAATCAATTTCCTCCTTTCCTAAGAGAATTATTTAGATTTAACAGCACTTTTAACAGTGATTAAAGATTTCTTCGCACCAGGTACGTTACCTTTGATCAAAAGAAGATTGCGTTCTGCATCAACTTTTACGATTTCAAGGTTTTGAACAGTGATTTGCTCTCCGCCCATACGTCCAGGTAATAATTTACCTTTGAATACACGGTTAGGATCTACAGGTCCCATTGAACCAGGACGACGGTGGTAGCGTGAACCGTGAGACATAGGTCCGCGAGATTGTCCGTGGCGCTTGATCGCACCTTGGAAACCTTTACCTTTAGATACTCCTGTTACATCTACGATTTCTCCAGCAGAGAAAATTTCAACCTTGACTTCCTGACCAACTTCATACGCATCCATTTCCACTCCGCGTAATTCTTTAACGAAGCGCTTAGGAGCAGTTTCCGCTTTTGCAACGTGCCCTTTTTCAGGTTTGTTAGAAAGCTTTTCACGCTTGTCGTCAAAACCAAGCTGGATTGCTTCATAACCGTCGTTTTCAGCTGTTTTCTTTTGAAGAACAACGTTTGGAGCAGCCTCGATAACAGTTACCGGAATAAGATCACCATTCTCAGCGAATACTTGCGTCATACCAATTTTTCTTCCTAAGATTCCTTTGGTCATTCGTCACACCTCCTATTAAGATCATTCTATATTTTAGAATTAAAGTTTAATTTCGATATCGACACCAGATGGTAAGTCTAATCGCATAAGAGCATCAACAGTTTGTGGTGTTGGGTTCACAATGTCGATTAAACGTTTATGTGTACGCATTTCAAATTGCTCACGAGAATCTTTGTATTTGTGCACCGCACGAAGGATTGTGTAAACTGATTTTTCAGTTGGCAACGGAATCGGACCAGATACGCTGGCACCAGAACGTTTTGCCGTTTCAACAATCTTCTCTGCAGATTGATCAAGGATTCTATGATCATATGCTTTCAAACGAATACGAATTTTTTGTTTTGCCATTATTTTCCCTCCTTTTCGCCTACATCACGTTAGACAGTTCTCCGTGAGAAAAACCTGAACACCTTGCCATGGCAAAGCGGCCGGGTGTGTCAGCAACCTCTCACTTCATCGCAGTCAAAGACCAACATACACCATTATACAGAAAATAGGCGCATGTTGCAAGACTTATTTAAAATATGCATGGTTTGCACACTTTTTTTATTATACAGGGGTTTTTCTTATTTATCAAGGATCTATCATAAATGGTGTCGTGCATGTCGACTTAATGTGTTCGCGAATAATGACGGTTCCTCAATATGCGGGGTGTGAGCTGAGTTCTCAAATTGAAACCAGCGCTTTTCGGGTGCCTCAAGTTCTTGATAATACTGTTTCGATATTTCAGCAGGAACAATTAAGTCATGTTTCCCTGAAATGAAAACACACGGTACTTTAATAGAAGGAACTGATGTAAAAGCATTAAACCGGTACAACTCATCAGTTAAATGTTTTTTACTGAAGCGCAATCCATTAAAGAAGCTGTGCATGTTCCGCACTCCATACTCATTGCCAGTAAGCATTTGAAATATTACAGCTAGAGATTGACGATGACGACGAGTGAATCCTCCCCTGCTAAGCTCGACACAAAACCGATAGATAAGGTGCTGGATATCCTGCTTCCAAGGCGGAGCACCAATGAAACGTGTGAGGAAAGATAATAAGCTGGCTTTTTTTGATTCAGAAATTTCACGAATATGTTGATAAGCAGTTGATTCTTCATCGTGGGGGTTAACAACCTGGCTGATTCCATAATACGCGTAAAATAAATCAGGACACTGCTGCAGCACATGGAGCGCCAGTATTGACCCCCACGAATGACCGGCTAGGTAAAGTTTTGATTTTGAAAAATGAGCTAAAAGCCATTGAGTGACTTGGATTGTATCTTTAATGAAGTGATTTATTGTCATAGAGTGATGCGAAATTCGCTTAGAATAAGAAAGCCCCGATCCTCTCTGATCCCAATGAACTACTGTAAAATACTGTTCCAGCTCTTTTTGATAATGTCTAACATATCCGATTTGCGGCGTTCCCGGCCCGCCATGTAAAAAAAGCAGCAATGGATTTTTCACGTCATCTCCATTAATCATCAGCATTTGCTTTGTATTTCCAATGCTTATTTCTTTCATGATTGCGATTGATTTCTTTTCAGGAATCATAAATATTAACCCCTCGAATATGATAGATCCTATTATACAAGAAAAAGATAAGCAAACAAAAAACGAGACCCGCAGGGGTCTCGTTTAAAATCATACTATTACTCAGTGATTGTAGAAACAACGCCTGAACCAACAGTACGTCCGCCTTCACGAATAGAGAAACGAGTTCCTTCTTCGATAGCGATTGTAGAAATAAGTTCAACGTTCATTTCAGTGTTATCTCCAGGCATAACCATTTCTACGCCTTCTGGGAGATGGATGATACCAGTTACGTCAGTTGTACGGAAGTAGAACTGAGGACGGTAGTTAGAGAAGAATGGAGTATGACGTCCACCCTCTTCTTTAGAAAGAACGTAAACTTCAGCTTTGAATTTGCTGTGTGGAGTGATTGTACCTGGTTTAGCAAGTACTTGACCACGTTGGATTTCTTCACGAGATACACCGCGAAGAAGGGCACCAATGTTGTCACCAGCTTCAGCATAATCAAGAAGCTTACGGAACATTTCAACACCTGTAACAGTTGTTTTCTTGTTCTCTTCTTGAAGACCGATGATTTCAACTTCGTCACCGACTTTAACTTGTCCGCGTTCTACACGGCCAGTAGCAACTGTACCACGACCAGTGATTGAGAATACGTCCTCAACTGGCATCATGAATGGTTTTTCAGTGTCGCGTTCTGGAGTTGGGATGTACTCATCAACCGCATCCATAAGTTCGAAGATTTTAGCTTCCCACTCAGCGTCTCCTTCAAGAGCTTTAAGAGCAGAACCTTTAACAACTGGTACATCATCACCAGGGAAGTCGTATTCGCTAAGAAGATCGCGAACTTCCATTTCAACTAGTTCAAGAAGCTCTTCGTCGTCTACCATGTCGCATTTGTTTAAGAATACAACGATGTATGGTACACCAACGTTTTTAGAAAGAAGGATGTGCTCACGAGTTTGTGGCATTGGGCCATCAGCAGCAGATACTACAAGGATAGCTCCGTCCATTTGCGCAGCACCAGTGATCATGTTTTTAACATAGTCAGCGTGTCCTGGGCAGTCAACGTGTGCATAGTGACGAGTTTCAGTTTCGTACTCAACGTGTGCAGTAGAGATTGTGATACCGCGCTCACGTTCTTCTGGAGCACCATCAATTTGATCGTACGCCATAGCTGTACCTTTACCAGATTTCTTATGAAGTACTGTTGTGATAGCAGCAGTTAAAGTTGTTTTACCATGGTCAACGTGTCCAATTGTACCAATATTGGCATGTGATTTGGAACGGTCGAATTTTTCTTTAGCCATTCTAAAATCCTCCTTAAGAGCTTTTAATTAGTAATGTATAGAGTGATAGGAAGTGAAAGAAAGCTTTCACTTCCTCATCTTACAATAGTAGTTATACTTGAGTTAAGCGGCAAAATCAATTATTCGCCTTTATTTTTTTTGATAATTTCTTCTGCGACGCTCTTCGGCACTTCTTCGTAGTGATCCATGTGCATAGTGAACGTACCGCGACCTTGCGTATTAGAACGAAGTGCAGTAGCGTAACCGAACATTTCAGCAAGAGGAACCATAGCGCGAACAACTTGAGCGTTACCGCGTGCTTCCATACCTTCTACGCGTCCGCGACGTGAAGTGATATCACCCATGATATCTCCCATGTATTCTTCTGGAATAACCACTTCCACTTTCATGATTGGTTCAAGAAGAACTGGGTTACATTTGCTGACTGCATTTTTCAATGCCATAGAAGCAGCAACTTTAAATGCCATTTCGTTTGAGTCAACATCATGGTAAGAACCGTCGAAAAGTTTAGCTTTAATGTCGATAAGCGGGAAGCCTGCTAGTACACCATTTTCAAGTGCATCTTCCAGACCTGCTTGAACAGCTGGGATGTATTCACGAGGAACAACCCCACCGACAATCGCATTTTCAAATTCAAAGCCAGCGCCTTCTTCGTTTGGTTCGAATTCAATCCAAACGTGTCCGAACTGACCGCGTCCACCAGACTGACGTACGAATTTACCTTCAACTTTTGCACCGGTACGGAATGTTTCACGGTACGCAACTTGAGGAGCACCAACATTGGCTTCTACTTTAAATTCGCGTTTCATACGGTCAACAATGATATCAAGGTGAAGTTCACCCATACCAGAGATGATCGTTTGGCCAGTTTCTGGGTTTGTTTGAGTACGGAATGTAGGATCTTCTTCAGCAAGTTTCGCTAAAGCGATACCCATTTTATCTTGGTCGGCTTTTGATTTAGGCTCAATAGCAACGTCGATAACTGGTTCTGGGAATTCCATTGACTCAAGGATAACAAGATCCTTCTCATCACATAGAGTATCTCCAGTAGTTGTATCTTTTAGACCTACAGCAGCTGCGATATCCCCTGCGTATACAGTAGAGATTTCTTCACGGCTGTTAGCGTGCATTTGAAGAATACGTCCAACACGCTCACGTTTGCCTTTAGTAGAGTTTTTCACGTATGAACCAGAATCAAGTGTTCCAGAGTACACACGGAAGAACGTCAACTTACCAACGTAAGGGTCAGTCATAACTTTAAATGCTAATGCAGAGAATGGCTCTTCGTCAGAAGAATGACGCTCAATCTCTTCATTTGTATCAGGACGTGTACCTTTGATTGCAGCAACGTCAGTTGGTGCAGGAAGGTAGTCAAGAACAGCATCAAGTACTAGTTGAACACCTTTGTTTTTGAAGGCAGAACCAACAAGAACAGGGTAGAATTCAACATTTAATGTACCTTTACGAATTCCTGCTTTTAACTCGTCAATTGTGATTTCTTCACCCTCAAGGTACTTATCCATAAGCTCTTCATCAAGCTCACATACAGCTTCAATAAGGCTGTTGCGAAGCTCTTCAGCTTGCTCTTTGTACTCCTCAGGGATTTCTTTTGCATCAGAACGAGTTCCGAGGTCATCTTCGTAGAAATACGCAACGTTTTCTACAAGGTCAATGATACCTTCGAAGTTATCTTCAGCACCGATCGGCAATTGAATTGCATGAGCGTTTGCTTGAAGACGGTCTCTTAAAGTTCCTACAGAGTAAAGGAAGTCTGCACCGATTTTGTCCATTTTGTTAACAAAAACGATACGCGGTACTCCATAAGTTGTTGCCTGACGCCAAACAGTTTCTGTTTGAGGCTCAACGCCTGATTGCGCGTCAAGTACAGCAACAGCACCATCAAGTACACGAAGAGAACGTTCAACTTCAACTGTGAAGTCTACGTGTCCTGGAGTATCGATGATGTTTACGCGGTATCCTTTCCACTGTGCAGTTGTCGCAGCGGAAGTGATTGTGATACCACGTTCTTGTTCCTGCTCCATCCAGTCCATTTGTGAAGCTCCTTCATGAGTTTCACCAATTTTGTGGATACGACCAGTATAGAACAAGATACGTTCTGTAGTAGTCGTTTTACCGGCATCGATGTGAGCCATGATACCGATATTACGAGTTTTTTCTAAGGAGAACTCTCTTGCCATTGGGTAATTTCTCCTTCCTTATTAGGAAATTGTGTTTTGTTAATCTATAAATCCTACCAGCGATAGTGAGCAAATGCTTTGTTTGCTTCAGCCATCTTATGAGTGTCTTCACGTTTCTTAACAGCAGCACCAGTGTTGTTAGCTGCGTCAAGGATTTCGTTAGCTAAACGCTCTTCCATCGTTTTTTCTCCGCGAAGACGAGCGTAGTTAACTAACCAGCGAAGTCCAAGAGTCGTACGACGTTCAGGACGAACTTCTACAGGAACTTGGTAGTTCGCACCACCTACACGGCGTGCTTTTACTTCAAGTACAGGCATGATGTTTTTCAATGCTTGTTCGAAAACCTCCATTGCATCATTGCCAGTACGTTCTTTAATGATATCGAATGACTTGTATAGGATTGTTTGAGACTTACCTTTTTTACCATCGATCATCATTTTGTTGATTAAACGAGATACAAGCTTAGAGTTGTAAATCGGATCAGGTAAAACATCTCTTTTTGCTACAGGACCTTTACGTGGCATCTGAATATCCTCCCTTCATCAATTATGCGTATTTTCGTATATTATTTTGCTTTAGGTTTTTTCGTACCGTATTTAGAACGGCCTTGTGCACGGTTTTCAACTCCAGCAGTATCAAGCGCACCACGAACGATGTGGTAACGTACCCCTGGTAAGTCTTTTACACGTCCGCCGCGGATAAGTACAACACTGTGCTCTTGCAGGTTGTGACCGATACCAGGAATGTAAGCAGTAACCTCGATTCCGTTAGTCAAACGAACACGAGCATATTTACGAAGTGCTGAGTTCGGTTTTTTCGGTGTCATTGTACCAACACGAGTACATACCCCGCGTTTTTGTGGAGAAGATACGTTAGTGTGCTCTTTTTTAAAGCTGTTGTATCCTTTGTTAAGTGCAGGAGACTTTGAGTTTTCTACTTTACTCACGCGTCCTTTGCGAATTAGCTGATTAATTGTAGGCATGAATTTTTCCTCCCTTCATTACGTTTTATAACCCACATACCCAGGTGGTTCATCAAAAGGCAAAAAACAATGTCTTTACACAAGATGGAATCTTACGCAAAAACAAAAGTACGTTATAAAATAATGGCAACAGCGGCTGCTCCTACCTCAATTCCGCAGGCTTTGCCGAGCTTTTTCATGGATTCAACCATTGAGACAGAGATACCTTGATCTTCAGCAAGTGAAACAACACTTGACGTGAGTATCGGATCTGCGTCTTTTGCAACGACTACTTCCTTTACTGAACCTCGCTTTAGAGCTTTCACTGTTTGCTTCGTACCAATAATAATTGATTTGGCCTGTGATACTTTATCATAAGACATAAACATATCCTCCAAAGTAACAGGTTTATTTCGAGCACCTTGGTTATATTATCATTCTAGGAGACGAATGTCAACAAGGTATGACATTTTTTAGATTTCTTCTTCTCATAGAGTGACTTTTTCATAAATATATCTGCTGAAAGACTGTTTTTGCAGTCTTTCAGCAGAATGAAATCAGTTATTCAACCGGGACCATATCGTCAGTCGGCTGAACATTTGATACTGGTTTTACTTTACGGTATTTCATCATTCCTGTACCAGCTGGAACAAGCTTACCGATGATAACATTCTCTTTCAAGCCAAGAAGCTCGTCACGCTTACCTTTGATCGCTGCATCTGTAAGGACACGTGTTGTTTCCTGGAAGGAAGCAGCAGATAAGAATGAATCAGTTTCAAGAGATGCTTTTGTAATACCGAGTAAGACAGGACGGCCTGTAGCAGGTCGATTGCCTTCAAGTAATACCTTTTTATTCGCTTCAGTAAATTGGTGAATATCAAGCAATGTACCTGGAAGCACATCAGTGTCACCGGCATCAATTACGCGTACTTTGCGAAGCATCTGGCGAACCATTACTTCTACGTGTTTATCACCGATTTCAACACCCTGCATACGGTAAACCTTTTGAACCTCATGGAGAAGATACTCTTGAACAGTTGTCAGGTCAGTTACTTTAAGAAGTTCTTTCGGATCGATTGAACCTTCTGTCAGTACTTGGCCTCGAGTAATTTTATCTCCTTCCGCTACTTTCAGGCGGGAGTTGTAAGGTGCCGTATAAGAACGTGTTTCCACTGCGCCTTGAACCACAATTTCCTGTTGCTTATCACGAACTTCATTGATTTCAACGACTGTACCGTCGATTTCTGTAATTGTTGCCTGACCTTTCGGATTACGCGCTTCGAAAAGCTCTTGGATACGCGGAAGACCCTGTGTGATATCGTCTCCGGCAACCCCGCCTGTATGGAATGTACGCATTGTTAACTGTGTACCAGGCTCACCGATTGATTGGGCAGCAATGATTCCGACAGCTTCACCGACTTCAACATCGGAGCCAGTTGCAAGATTTCGGCCATAGCATCGTTTACATACACCATGAGGCGTATTACATGTGAAGGCAGAACGGATCCACACTTCTTCAATGCCGGCTTCGACAATCTCCAGTGCTTTATCTTCATCGATAAGTTCGTTTTCATTCACAAGCACTTCACCTGTTTCAGGGTGCTTCACTTGTTTTCTTGCAAAACGTCCGATTAAGCGTTCTTCTAAGCGCTCAATTGTTTCGGTTCCTTCTTTAAGAGGCTTAGCAAGAATGCCTCGGTCAGTACCGCAATCAGTTTCACGGATGATAACATCCTGCGCAACGTCAACGAGACGGCGTGTAAGGTAACCTGAGTCAGCAGTTTTAAGAGCGGTATCGGCAAGACCTTTACGCGCACCGTGTGTGGAGATAAAGTACTCCAATACTGTCAGACCTTCACGGAAACTTGATTTGATCGGCAACTCAATGATACGTCCAGCCGGGTTGGCCATCAGGCCGCGCATTCCGGCAAGCTGCGTAAAGTTAGATGCGTTACCACGGGCACCAGAGTCACTCATCATGTAGATCGGGTTGAGTTCATCAAGTGATTTCATCAGTTTGCCTTGGATAACGTCTTTTGCAGCACTCCAGATAGAGATGACTCTCTCATAGCGTTCTTCTTCAGTGATAAGACCGCGGCGGAACTGCTTCATAACGTTGTCAACTTTGCTTTGCGCTTCTTCAAGAATTTCTTGTTTATCATCGAGTACGACGATGTCAGAAACCCCAACTGTAATACCAGCTTTTGTTGAATATTTGAAACCTAGGTTTTTCATGCGGTCAAGCATTTTAGACGTTTCCGTGATATGGAATCGTTTAAAGATTTCCGCGATGATTTTACCCAGAATGCCTTTTTTAAACGGCGCATTGATTGGCTGCTGTGCGATAACAGCTTTAACGTCAGCACCTTTTTCTAAGAAGAAACGGTCAGGTGTTTTCTCTTCAATGTTGCTCTTCGTTGGTTCATTCATGTAAGGGAATGATTCCGGAAGAATTTCATTGAAGACAAGCTTACCGACAGTTGTAATTAACAATTTTGAGCGCTGTTCTTCGGTAAATGTCACATTCTTAAGTGAGTTAGCTGCAACAGCTACTCTCGTATGAAGGTGAACATATCCGTTTTGATAAGCAAGAAGCGCTTCGTCTGTATTCTTGAAGACCATACCTTCACCGACAGCACCGGCACGCTCAAGTGTCAGGTAATAGTTACCTAGTACCATATCCTGAGACGGTGTTACAACCGGTTTACCATCTTTAGGGTTCAAGATGTTTTGAGCAGCAAGCATCAAGATGCGTGCTTCAGCTTGTGCTTCAGCAGATAATGGTACGTGAACCGCCATTTGGTCACCGTCAAAGTCAGCGTTGTAAGCTGTACATACGAGCGGGTGAAGACGGATTGCGCGTCCTTCAACAAGCGTTGGTTCAAACGCCTGGATACCTAATCTGTGAAGTGTAGGGGCACGGTTCAGCAGTACCGGATGCTCCTTAATAACTGATTCTAGTACATCCCAAACTTCAGGCTGTACGCGCTCAATTTTGCGTTTCGCACTCTTAATGTTGTGAGCAAGACCTTTTTCAACAAGTTCTTTCATAACGAAAGGTTTGAAAAGTTCAAGCGCCATTTCCTTCGGTAATCCGCATTGGTACATTTTCAAATGAGGACCAACAACGATTACAGAACGTCCGGAGTAATCGACACGTTTACCAAGAAGGTTTTGACGGAAACGGCCTTGCTTCCCTTTCAGCATGTGAGAAAGAGATTTTAACGGTCTGTTACCAGGGCCTGTTACAGGGCGTCCACGGCGGCCGTTGTCAATTAAGGCATCGACAGCCTCTTGAAGCATACGCTTTTCGTTTTGAACGATGATGCTAGGCGCACCAAGGTCCAAAAGGCGTTTCAAACGATTGTTACGGTTGATGACACGACGATAAAGGTCATTCAAATCAGAAGTCGCAAAACGTCCGCCATCTAGCTGAACCATCGGTCTAAGCTCCGGAGGAATAACAGGAAGCACATCAAGGATCATCCAAGAAGGCTTGTTTCCTGAGTTACGGAAGGCTTCTAAAACTTCAAGACGTTTGATCGCACGAGTACGTCGTTGTCCTTGTGAAGTTTTCAGCTCTTCTTTTAACATATCAACTTCTTTGACAAGATCGATATCTTGAAGAAGTTTATGAATTGCTTCAGCACCCATAGATGCTTGGAATTTATTACCGTATTTATCAAGATAAGCACGGTATTCTTTCTCAGACAGAAGCTGTTTCTTTTCAAGCGGTGTATTCGCCGGATCAGTTACAACGTAAGAAGCAAAGTAAATGACTTCTTCTAAAGCACGAGGTGACATATCCAGCACAAGACCCATACGGCTTGGAATACCTTTGAAATACCAAATGTGGGAAACTGGGGCAGCCAGTTCAATGTGCCCCATTCTCTCACGACGGACTTTAGCCCGTGTTACTTCGACTCCGCAGCGGTCACAAACTACGCCTTTATAACGAACTCGCTTGTACTTCCCGCAATGACATTCCCAGTCCTTAGTCGGTCCGAAAATGCGTTCGCAAAATAGACCGTCCTTTTCAGGTTTTAACGTACGATAGTTTATCGTTTCAGGCTTTTTCACTTCACCAAAAGACCATGAACGGATTTTATCTGGTGAAGCAAGACCGATGTTCATATACTCAAAATTGTTCACATCTAGCAAGGGGCCTACCTCCCTTTTTTCTTCGGATTAACCGATGTCACTTGCCTTTATAACTAGAGATTATTCTTTTGTTACTACATCGCGTTCAACGTCTGCAGATGCTGTTTCTTCCGGCTCTTCATCACCTGATAATGCCAGGCCGTCAGCTTGTTTCGCATCTTCTTCGTCTTCTAAATCTCTCATTTCTATTTCTTCTTCATCACCAGAAAGGATTTTGACATCCATACCTAAGCTTTGAAGTTCTTTGATTAATACTTTGAATGATTCCGGAACACCTGGTTCAGGAACATTGTCGCCTTTAACGATGGCTTCGTATGTTTTCACACGTCCAACCACGTCATCAGACTTAACAGTCAGAATTTCTTGAAGAGTGTAAGCCGCACCGTAAGCTTCAAGTGCCCAAACCTCCATCTCACCAAAACGCTGTCCGCCAAATTGCGCTTTACCGCCAAGAGGCTGCTGCGTAACAAGTGAGTAAGGGCCTGTAGAGCGTGCATGAAGTTTATCGTCAACCATGTGAGCTAGTTTGATCATGTACATGATACCTACAGATACACGGTTATCAAACGGCTCTCCAGTACGTCCGTCGTAAAGCACTGTTTTGGCGTCACGAGACATGCCGGCTTCTTCAAGTGTTTCCCAGACATCCTCTTCTCGCGCTCCGTCAAATACAGGAGATGCAATGTGAATGCCAAGGTAACGAGCGGCCATACCCATGTGAAGTTCCAATACCTGCCCGATGTTCATACGTGATGGTACGCCCAGCGGGTTAAGCATGATATCAATCGGTGTGCCGTCAGGAAGGTAAGGCATATCCTCTTCAGGAAGAATCTTAGAGATAACACCTTTGTTACCGTGACGACCGGCCATTTTATCCCCTTCAGAAATCTTACGTTTCTGAACGATATATACGCGTACTAACTGGTTAACACCTGGAGGAAGTTCGTCTCCGTCTTCACGGTTGAAGACTTTAACGTCATGGATAATTCCGCCGCCGCCGTGAGGCACACGAAGAGAAGTATCACGAACCTCGCGGGCTTTCTCGCCAAAAATGGCGTGAAGAAGGCGTTCTTCTGCAGTCAGTTCAGTTACGCCTTTAGGCGTTACTTTACCAACAAGAAGATCTCCGTCTTTTACTTCTGCCCCAATACGGATGATTCCACGGTCATCAAGATTGCGAAGCGCATCTTCACCGACGTTTGGAATATCGCGAGTGATTTCTTCAGGTCCAAGTTTCGTATCACGTGCTTCTGATTCGTATTCTTCAATGTGGATAGATGTATAAACATCATCCTTCACTAGGCGTTCACTCATGATGATGGCATCCTCATAGTTGTAGCCATCCCATGTCATGAAGCCGACCATTACGTTACGGCCAAGTGCAAGTTCACCGAGCTCCATAGAAGGACCGTCAGCAAGGATTTCTCCTTTTACCACTTCATCGCCGACACTTACGATCGGACGCTGGTTGTAGCACGTACCTTGGTTAGAGCGGACAAATTTCAGCAGGCTGTATTTATCCAGGTTTCCTTTTACTTTTTGACCGTCTACTTCTTCATAACGGCGAACCCAAACGTTTTTCGCTTCTACGCGTTCAACGATACCAGGGTGTTTACAAATAACAGCGGCACCAGAGTCTTTTCCTGATACGTATTCCATACCAGTTCCAACAAATGGCGCTTCCGGCTGCATCAAAGGCACAGCCTGACGCTGCATGTTCGCTCCCATGAGGGCACGGTTGGAGTCATCGTTTTCTAAGAACGGGATACATGCTGTCGCAGCAGATACAACCTGCTTAGGCGATACATCCATGTAGTCTACACGGTTTCTGGAAACAACAGTGTTCTCCCCGCGGAAACGAGCTACGATGCTGTCATCAATAAAGGCGCCTTCGTCATCAAGACGAGCATTCGCTTGAGCGACAACATAGTTATCCTCTTCATCAGCAGTTAAGTAATCGATTCTGCCCGTTACCTTCCCTGTTTCAGGGTCAACGCGGCGATATGGCGTTTCAATAAAGCCAAAACGGTTTACTTTTGCATAAGATGATAGTGAGTTGATCAAACCGATGTTCGGGCCCTCAGGCGTTTCAATCGGACACATACGGCCATAGTGGGAGTAGTGAACGTCACGCACTTCCATTCCGGCACGCTCACGTGTCAATCCGCCCGGTCCTAATGCTGACAGACGACGCTTGTGCGTTAATTCAGCAAGCGGGTTCGTCTGATCCATGAATTGAGAAAGCTGTGAGCTTCCAAAGAACTCTTTAATGGACGCAATAACAGGACGAATATTGATCAGCTGCTGAGGCGTAATTGTATTCGTATCTTGAATTGACATTCTCTCACGAACCACACGCTCCATACGGCTTAAACCGATACGGAATTGGTTCTGGAGAAGCTCGCCTACAGAACGTAAACGGCGGTTTCCAAGATGATCGATATCATCTGTGTCGCCTACTCCGTGCAGCAAGTTGAAGAAGTAGCTGATTGAAGAAATAATATCAGCAGGCGTGATGTTTTTAATCTCTTCTTCGATGTAAGCATTGCCGATTACATTAATAACCTGTTCTCCTTCTTGATCAGTCGGAGCAAAGATTTTAATTGATTGAAGAGTCACTTCATCTTCAACAACGCCGCCATTCGGATACAGCTTTCTAAAACCGATTCCGTTTTCTAAGTATGGCAGTACTTTATCAAGTGTTCTTCTATCAAGAATCTGGCCTTTTTCAGCAAGGATTTCTCCTGTTTCAGGATCAACAAGCGTTTCAGCAAGTCTCTGATTGAAGAGGCGATTCTTAATATGAAGTTTTTTATTAATTTTATAGCGTCCTACATTGGCAAGATCGTATCGTTTCGGATCAAAGAAACGAGAATCAAGCAAGCTTTTCGCATTTTCTACTGTAGGCGGCTCTCCAGGACGGAGACGCTCGTAAATTTCCAGCAACGCTTTGTCGCTGTTTTCTGTGTTATCTTTATCAAGCGTATTTCGCAGGTATTCGTTTTCTCCTATGAGATCAAGAATCTCTTGATCGGAGCCGAAGCCGAGAGCACGCAAAAGAACCGTAACCGGCAACTTACGTGTGCGATCAATGCGGACATAAACAACATCTTTCGCATCAGTTTCGTATTCTAACCATGCGCCACGGTTTGGAATGACAGTTGCGGTAAAACCTTTTTTACCGTTTTTGTCTACTTTACCACTGAAATATACACTTGGAGACCGAACAAGCTGGGAAACGATAACACGTTCCGCACCGTTAATGATAAAAGTACCTGTATCTGTCATAATAGGGAAATCACCCATGAAGACATCTTGGTCTTTTACCTCTCCAGTTTCTTTGTTAATTAAACGAACCTTCACTCTTAGCGGAGCTGAGTAAGTCACATCACGTTCTTTTGATTCCTCTACAGGATATTTAGGCTCACCTAAACTATAATCAATGAACTCAAGAGAGAGGTTACCAGTGAAATCCTCAATTGGTGATATGTCTTGAAACATCTCTCTAAGACCCTCATCAAGAAACCACTGATAAGAAGAGGTTTGAATTTCAATGAGATTTGGTAATTCTAACACTTCGCTAATGCGAGCATAGCTTCTGCGCTGGCGGTGTCGTCCATACTGAACTAGTTGACCTGTCAACTGATTCACCCCTCAAATCATGCGTATTATATGTGTAATAAGCATTTCTTCCAAAGAAAGAAAATACTTTTACAAGACAAAAGAAAAAAGGGTTTCTAATTAAGAAAACCACATCCAAAAACAAATACCGATTTTATTAGCATTTCCATACTTGTATAATTTATACATAGATATTGACAATTCATCATATCAAGCAAAATATATACATTGGCATTTTACAATATTAACATAGTTAAAATACCGAGTCAAACTTTTTTTGCTTTTATGATATAATAGCCTTTCTTTTTTTGAACGACGGAAACTTCATCGAACAGTTCCTCGAGCTTTTCAATGGCAGAAGGCGCGCCTTGCTTTTTCTGTATGACGATCCACAATTCACCTGAAGCTTTTAAGTGTTCAGCGCTTTTCTCAAAGATAGCATGGACAACTTTTTTTCCGGCTCGGATTGGGGGATTTGTAAGAATAGAAGCAAATGTTTGAGCAGAATCAACGTTTGAAAACAAATCGCTTTGATAAATCTTAACGTTTGTTATTCCGTTTTGTTCCGCATTTTCATTTGATAGTTCTACGGCTCTCTCATTAACGTCAATCATGTGGATAGTCCGGTCTTTAAAGTCGCTGGCGAGCGATAAACCAATCGGGCCGTACCCGCAGCCTACATCCAAAATGCCGCCCTCAACCTCAGGCTCTTCAAAAGAATCAATCAGCAGGCGGGAGCCGAAATCAACTTCTTTTTTAGAAAAAACCCCGCTGTCGCTGGTAAACGTGAAATCTTTATTCCGAAGCCTAAAAGACCAGGTTTGCTTGTTGCTTTTTACTGAAGGTTTTTCTGAATAATAGTGCTCACTCATTATTAGAACCTCCTTTTTTCATGGCTTAAAGAATGGCAAAGAAAAAGCTCGCCTCATAAAAGCGAGCTTCCCCTACAGGTAAGTGAAGATTACTTAACTTCTACAGAAGCGCCAACTTCTTCAAGTTTAGCTTTAAGCTCTTCAGCTTCTTCTTTAGCAATACCTTCTTTAAGTGGTTTTGGAGTGTTGTCAACAAGTTCTTTAGCTTCTTTCAAGCCAAGACCAGTGATTTCACGTACAACTTTGATAACTTTGATTTTTTGAGATCCTGCACCAGCAAGGATAAGATCGAATTCGCTTTGCTCTTCAGCAGCTCCGCCTGCAGCAGCTCCGCCAGCTACAGCTACAGGAGCAGCAGCAGTTACGCCAAATTCTTCTTCGATTGCTTTTACTAGGTCGTTCAATTCAAGTACAGTTGCTTCTTTAACGGAAGCAATGATTTCTTCGATATTTAAAGCCATTTGTAATTCCTCCATTTTGTTTTAATTTATGAAAAACTGATTAGATTAAGCGCCTTGTTCTTCCTTTTGTTCTGCCACAGCTTTTGCAGCAAGAGCAAGGTTGCGAACTGGAGCTTGAAGTACGCTAAGCAACATAGAAAGCAAGCCTTCGCGTGATGGAAGTTCAGCAAGAGCTTTCACTTCTTCAACAGTAGAAACTTTACCTTCGATAACGCCAGCTTTGATTTCAAGAGCTTCGTGATTTTTAGCGAAGTCATTAAGAACTTTAGCCGGAGCGACAACATCTTCAGTGCTGAATGCGATCGCGTTCGGTCCAGTTAAGAAATCATTCAAACCATTAAGCTCAGCTTGTTCAACCGCACGGCGAGTCATCGTATTTTTGTAAACTTTGAACTCAACGTTAGCTTCGCGAAGCTGTTTACGAAGTTCAGTTACTTCAGAAACGTTAAGTCCGCGATAGTCAACGATGATCGTTGATTTACTTTCTTTCAGTTTAGAAGCAATTTCTTCAACAACAACTTTTTTTGTTTCAATTGCGCTGCTCATGGTTACACCTCCTGTAGATTCTTGTGTAACACTTATACCGTTAGGTGATCACGACTGAGACGACGGATTCCATATAAAAAGCCTCCATGAGACATGGAGGCTGTATATACAAGCATACGTAACGTAATAGCTGTGATAATATACACCTCGGTAGGATAATTAAGCGGTTAGGCCCCTACTGTCTACGGTATAAATGATATTCTATTTTACAACATTTTGAATAATATCAGAATGTTGATGTCATGTCAATATTATTTTACGTTAAAAGTTGAAGAGTCTACTTTGACACCAGGTCCCATAGTAGAAGTTACAGCAACGTTTTTCACGTAAACGCCTTTAGCTGCAGCAGGTTTAGCTTTAAGGATTGTATCGTACATTGTTGTGAAGTTCTCAACAAGTTTTTCATCCTCGAAAGAAACTTTACCGATAGGAACATGAATGTTTCCAGCTTTATCAACGCGGTATTCAACTTTACCAGCTTTGATTTCGCCGATCGCTTTTTCAACTTCGAAGGTAACTGTACCAGTTTTAGGGTTTGGCATTAAACCTTTTGGTCCAAGTACACGACCGATTTTACCAACTTCACCCATCATGTCAGGTGTAGCTACGATAACATCGAAATCGAACCAGCCTTGTTGAATTTTGTTGATGTAGTCAGTATCGCCTACGAAATCTGCACCAGCAGCTTCAGCTTCTTTCGCTTTTTCGCCTTTTGCGAAAACGAGAACGCGCTGAGTTTTACCAGTTCCGTTTGGAAGAACAACTGCTCCACGGATTTGCTGGTCGTTTTTACGAGGGTCAACCCCTAAACGGAAAGCCACTTCAACTGTAGCGTCGAATTTAGCTGTGTTTGTTTTTTTAACGAGAGCTACTGCTTCAGAGACGTCGTAAGCTTTAGAACGGTCTACAAGCTTAGCAGCTTCAACGTACTTTTTACCTTTTTTAGCCATTTTAAAATTTCCTCCTTATGTGGTTATAGCGGAATAACCTCCCACGAATAAGGGTTGCGAACTTGTTAAAACTCGCAACCCGACAAGAAACAAATTAATCCTCGATTACAATACCCATACTGCGGGCAGTACCTTCAACCATGCGCATTGCCGCTTCAACGTCTGCTGCGTTTAAGTCAGGCATTTTCGTTTCAGCGATTTCGCGTACTTTATCGCGCTTAACGGTTGCCACTTTATTACGGTTTGGTTCACCAGAACCAGACTCAATTCCAGCTGCTTTTTTAAGCAATACTGCAGCAGGTGGAGTTTTTGTAATAAATGTAAATGAACGGTCTTCGTAAACCGAAATTTCAACAGGAATGATTAAACCAGCTTGGTCAGCTGTACGAGCGTTAAACTCCTTACAGAATCCCATGATGTTAACACCGGCTTGACCAAGTGCAGGTCCAACTGGTGGTGCTGGGTTAGCTTTTCCAGCAGGAATTTGCAATTTTACAACTTTAACTACTTTTTTAGCCACGAGACACACCTCCTTAAGTCCGTGATGTGGTAATAGGGTAAACCCTCCCACTCAAGGTTTCATTCTTTATATGAATGACGAAATATCATGCTAGTTGCCTTGGATAAGTCCAAGACGTACCTTTGCTATATTATCATTTATATATAGCAATTTCAAGTTTTTTCACATTACAATTTATCGATTTGGGTAAATTCCAGCTCAACCGGCGTTTCACGGCCAAACATATTAACGAAAACTTTGACCTTGCTTTTATCATAATCAATCTCTTCAATTGATCCTGTAAAGTTAGCAAAAGGTCCGTCTATTACTTTCACTGTCTCTTTCAGTTCAAAGTCAATATCAGTTTTTCGTTCATCCATGCCCATTCTCTTCAGAATGGTTTCTGCTTCGCCCGGAAGAAGCGGCGTCGGTTTTGAACCTGACCCGGCAGATCCTACGAATCCAGTAACGCCCGGCGTGTTGCGGACAACATACCAAGAGTCGTCTGTCATTACAATTTCAACAAGCACATAACCAGGGAATACTTTCTTTTTCACGACTTTTTTCTTGCCGTTTTTGATATCTGTTTCTTCTTCTTCGGGTACGACTACACGGAAAATTTTATCCTGCATCCCCATTGATTCAACACGTTTTTCCAAGTTGGCTTTTACTTTATTCTCATAACCAGAGTACGTGTGAACAACATACCAATTCTTTTCCATTCTATTCAGGACTGTCCAGTCCTTCCCTCCCCGCATTTGGTTTTAGTGAATTACCATAACGCTTCAAAAAATAGGCGGCAAGCCTATGATAACTTTCATTTTAAGCCACAATAAAAAACCCGCTGAACGGGTTTTGGCAAGTAATATTATGATCTATTATAGCACGTATTGCTGATCATTATTCAACTATTAAACGAATTAATTGAGAAATTCCTGTGTCAAGGAGGGCAAAAAAGATAACAAAAAAGATAACTGTTGAAATTACCGTAATGGTATAACGCGTTAACTCTTTTCCTTTAGGCCAGCTTACCTTTTTCATTTCTTTCCCAACATCTTTAAAGAATTTCATAATACGCATGTAAAAGACCTCCACAATTTAAAAGCGCAAAAACTATTTTGTTTCAAGATGAGCTGTATGTGAATTGCAAGTACTGCAGTATTTCTTTACTTCTAATCGCTCAGCCGCTGATGCAGAGCTCTTCATTGTCGTATAATTACGGTTTCCGCATGTCTTGCATGCTAACGTAATCTTTTTTCTCATGTCATTACACCTTTTTCTAAATAGACATTAGTTCTTATCTTTAGTAACATATCATAGTCAGAAAAATACTGTCAATATAGCATAAATTCCTATTACAAACTGATTTCGCGAATTTCCAAGTACTTCTCCAGCTTGCGTTTCACACGCTGAAGGGCATTGTCGATCGATTTCACATGTCGGTTCAGTTCATCAGAAATCTCTTGGTAACTTCTCCCATCGAGATATAAGACGAGTACTTTTCTCTCTAAATCACTTAATAGTTCTCCCATTTTCATTTCAATATCATCAAATTCTTCCTGATTAATGATCATTTCCTCAGGATTTAAGGTTTTCGCTCCTGAAATGACATCCAGCAGCGTTCGGTCTGATTCTTCATCAAAAATCGGTTTATCTAATGAGACGTAGGAATTCAAAGGAATGTGTTTCTGGCGAGTAGCTGTCTTTATTGCGGTAATAATTTGGCGGGTAATACATAATTCTGCGAAAGCTTTGAATGAGGTAAGCTTGTCCTCTTTGAAGTCACGAATAGACTTATAGAGGCCTATCATGCCTTCCTGAACAATATCCTCTCTGTCCGCCCCTATTAAGAAATAGGATCTTGCTTTTGCCCGAACAAAGTTTCGGTACTTCGTAATCAAGTAATCTAACGCATCACTGTCCCCAACATGAACCTTTTCAATGACCTGCTCGTCCTCCAACTGGCAAAACTGCTCTTTGTTGAATTTTCCCTTGTTGTTCTGTAGATTCACTCCGATCCCCCCGGCGCACGTAGATAGAAATATTATACAGTATTGGGCAAAAAAGCGTCAACTTAATCTAAGTCTCCCCGCCTCCACTTTTCAAACGTTTTCAAAACCTCTTCCGATAAAGCAATTTTACCCGCCGGCTTTTCGGAAGTGATTTTTCTTACCCGTCTCTCTATTCGCCTTTCAATCGTTTCTACCTCTCTCAAAAGCTCCCGGGCCGATTTCCGCAATGCCCCCTGTCCGAAAATCGCCCACTGCTCAGTATAGTCAGAGGTCGCAACGTGAATTTGAGTCGCAATATTATTCAAAGCCTGAGCGAGCTTTTCTATCCGCTCATCAGCCGTCTCATTTTCTTTTGTAAAAATCACTTCAACTCTATGGTTGGTCTGTTTTTTCTCAAGCCCTTTTACGAGATGCGCGTCAAAAACAACAATAACCCTGTTTCCTGTATACGATTGATATTCCGCCATTTTCTGAATCAGTACGTCTCTCGCCTCTTCAAAACTGTTCGCTTTTAAATCCTTCAGCTGCGGCCAGGCTCCAATCATGTTGTACCCGTCTACTAACAGGATATCCATGGGTCTTTATTCTCCCAGAGGGTTTCGTTTCCGGTAGACTTCATACATCAAAAGACCAGCCGCGACAGATGCATTTAGTGAAGTTACCTTTCCGGCCATCGGGAGTTTAATGAGAAAATCGCACTTTTCTTTCACAAGGCGGCCCATCCCTTTTCCTTCACTTCCGATGACTAGAGCCAAAGGCATATTCCCGTCCATATTGCGGTAATCCTCACGCGCTGACGCATCCGTTCCGACAACCCAGATTCCCCGCTCTTTCATCTCTTCTAACGTCCGTGCCAAATTGGTGACTCTTGCTACAGGAATGTGCTCAATTGCTCCTGTTGAAGCTTTTGCCACTGTTGTTGTCAGCCCGACAGCTCTCCGTTTTGGAATGACGATGCCATGAGCGCCGACCGCATCTGCTGTCCTCATAATGGAACCAAGATTATGAGGGTCTTCAAGCTCGTCCAGAATGAGGAAGAAAGGCTGTTCATTTTTTTCTTCGGCTGCTTTATATAAATCGTCCAGTTCTGCATATTCATACGCTGCAACCTGTGCCACTACGCCCTGATGCTGTCCTGTCACCATTTGATCGAGTTTTTTTCTCGGGACGTATTGAATCGTGATTCCCTGCTTTTTGGCAAGCTCAATCACTTGCTGTGCTTGTCCCTTTACGGTGTTTTCCGCCATCCACAGCTTATACAGCTTCCGATCAGATTTTAACGTCTCGATCACTGCATTTTTCCCTATGACGTAATCATGTTGCTGACTCATTTGTTTTCCTCCCTGACGTCCCGAATTGTATAGCTTCGGCTACGAGCTGACTAAGTCGTTCCTCTTTTTTCTCTAGAAAAAGGTAGCCCAGAAGCGCTTCAAATGCTGTACTGTAGCGGTACGTCTGAACATCTGTATTTTTAGGTATTGTCCCTGACTTGGCATTTCTGCCTCTTTTTAGCACCGCTTCCTCTTCTTCCGTAAAAAATGATTGATTCTGCAGAAAAAATAGGATCTCAGCCTGTGACTTTGCTGAAACAATCCGGCTTGATTTCTTATGAAGATCATTTGGTTTGGTAAAGCCCTGCTTAAGCAGGTGATGCCTGACATACACTTCAAAAATGGCATCACCTATATAAGCAAGCGCAAGACCGTTAAGCTGCTTAGAATCTTTTATCGTATCAAATTCAAGCATCTGTTATTCTCCCCGTTTCCAGCGAGTGCCTTGAGCCGTATCTTCAAGAATGATATTCATGCTTTTCAGCTGGTCGCGGATCTGGTCTGACAATGCAAAATCGCGATTCCGGCGCGCTTCATTTCGCTTTTCGATTAAGTCTTCAATCTCTTGATCGAGAAGTTCCTGCTCACCCAACGAAAAACCGAGGACAGAAACAATGCGGTCAAACATCTCAATAAACGCCGTAATTACATGATCAGCTGTATGGTCTTTCTGAAGATAGTAATTGGCGTGTTTCGCTAAGTCGAACAAGACAGAAATCGCATTCGCCGTATTAAAATCATCGTCCATCGCTTCTTCGAATGCATTGCGGTGTTCTTCAACTTTCTCAAGCCATTGATCGTCATCTTCCGTTAAATTCGTACTGCTGTTCAGACGGTGCTGGAGATTGCTGTACGCTGTTTTTAAACGGTTAAATGCGCTTTTCGTATTTTCTAGAAGTTCTTCTGAATAGTTAATCGGATGGCGATAATGAACAGATAGCATAAAGAATCTCAAAAGCTGCGGATCATGCTGTTTAATGATGTCATGCACAAGCACAAAGTTGCCCAGTGATTTTGACATTTTTTCATTATCAATATTGATATAACCATTATGAAGCCAGTACTTCGCAAACGTTTTGCCTGTCAGCGCCTCAGATTGCGCAATTTCGTTTTCATGGTGAGGGAATGTTAAATCCTGTCCGCCCGCATGGATATCAATCTGGTCACCGAGATACTTTTTCACCATTGCTGAGCATTCAATGTGCCAGCCCGGACGTCCTTTCCCCCAAGGGCTATCCCAAGAGATTTCTCCTTCTTTTGCCGCTTTCCACAGTGCGAAATCAAGAGCATCTTCTTTTTTCTCGCCGACTCGGATGCGTGCACCTGATCTAAGTTCATCGATTGATTGCTGAGAAAGCTTTCCGTACCCTTCAAATGCTCTGGTTTTGAAATATACGTCACCTTCTGATTCATATGCGTAGCCCTTTTTCACGAGCTGATCTACGAATTCGATAATGGCATCCATGTTCTCCATTACTCGCGGATGAAGGTCGGCTTTTCGGCATCCGAGCGCACCTACGTCTTCAAAGTATGCTTTAATAAAACGCTCTGAAATGGTGGGTACATCCTCACCGAGTTCATTTGCCGCTTTAATTAATTTATCGTCTACGTCTGTGAAGTTAGAGACATACTGCACATCATAGCCTTTATACTCTAAATAGTTTCGAACCGTATCGTAAACGATTGCCGGACGCGCGTTCCCGATATGAATATAATTGTAAACCGTGGGTCCGCATACATACATTTTCACTTTTCCCTCTTCAAGAGGAACAAACGTTTCCTTCTGTCTAGTCAATGTATTATAAAGTGTGATTGTCATTTTTGGTTGATCCTTTCTTTTCTGTCTTCAAGTTCTGCCTTCAGCTCTAAAATCTGCTGTTCCAAAGACTTAAAGCGGTCAGCAACTGGATCGGGCAAATCCTGATGGTTTAAATCGCGTCTTACTTTTTTGCCATTTTGTACAACGACCCGTCCAGGGATACCGACAACTGTTGAAAAATCAGGAACATCATGCAGTACTACTGAACCAGCCCCAATCTTTGAGCCTTCACCGACCGTAATAGAACCGAGCACTTTAGCACCTGTGGCTATCAATGCGTCATCTTTAATCGTTGGGTGCCTTTTTCCCTTTTCTTTCCCCGTTCCCCCGAGGGTAACCCCCTGAAAAACGGTTACGTTATTGCCGATTTCACATGTCTCCCCAATGACAACCCCCATGCCGTGGTCTATGAAAAATCTTCTCCCGATTGTAGCGCCGGGGTGGATTTCTATCCCGGTAAAAAATCGGCTTACTTGAGATATAAGGCGTGCAAGGAAATAAAATTTTCGTTTATATAAAGCATGTGCAATCCGATGCGCCCATATAGCATGTAAACCGGAATAAGTTAAAATCACTTCAAAATAGCTTCTTGCTGCGGGATCTTGATCGAACACAGTATCAATGTCTTCTTTGAGCATTCTAAAAAACACATGCTTCCCCCCGTTTCTCTATCTGATTTCCTCTACCCAATAAAAAAAGCGTCTCTGCATGTAAACATGACAGAGACGCTTTAACCGCGCGGTTCCACTCTGTTTGAAAAGCAGACTTCTGCTCTCCCAACTTCAGCCTGTAACGGCGGCGGCCGCCTTTGAATACTGGTTTCAAAAAACGTTCTTCAAAGGTCTTAAGGGCGCACTTCTAAAACCCGGCTCATGGATCTCTCTCAGCCAATGGAGATCCTTTCTGTAATGACCTAAAGCTTTATACTCTTCCCTGTCAACAATCATTTATTTAGATATTTTTTAAACGCTGAATTGCAGTCTCTTTACCGATCAATTCAATTGATTGCGGCAGTTCCGGACCGTGAGTTTGCCCTGTTACAGCAACACGAATCGGCATAAACAGTTTTTTCCCTTTATGGCCAGTTTCTTTCTGCACTGCTTTGATCGATGCTTTGATGTTATCCGGAGTGAACTCCTCAAGCTCTTCAAGCTTCGCTGCGAATGTACTGAGCACTTCAGGAACCTGTTCTTCTTCCAGAACAGCTTTCGCTTCTTGATTATACTCGATCTCATCCGTAAAGAACAAATCAGTCAGCTCAACAATTTCCGCACCGTAGCTTAATTGCTCATGATACAGGGAAATCAGTTTACGAACCCATTCTTGTTCTTCAGCAGAAAGCTCAGTGCCAACTTTGCCCGCTTTTTGCAAATGCGGAAGCGTCAGTTCAACAACCTGATCAAGATCCAGCTTCTTCACATATTGGTTGTTAACCCATTTTAGCTTATGCATATCAAACAAAGCTGGTGATTTAGATAAACGATTTACATCAAAAATTTCAATAAACTGCTCTTTTGTGAAAAGCTCTTCTTCTCCAACCGGTGACCAGCCTAGCAGTCCGATAAAGTTGAACAGCGCTTCTGGCAGGTAGCCAAGCTCTTTGTACTGCTCGATGAATTGAATAATGGATTCATCACGTTTACTGAGCTTTTTACGGCTTTCGTTTACGATCAGCGTCATGTGTCCGAACTGAGGAATATCCCATCCGAATGCTTGATAAATCATAATCTGTTTCGGTGTGTTAGAAATATGATCCTCACCGCGCAGCACGTGTGTCATTTTCATTAAGTAGTCATCAATCGCTACCGCGAAGTTGTAAGTCGGCGTTCCGTCCTTTTTCACAATAACAAAGTCGCCGATGCCATCTGATTCAAAAGAAATTTCGCCTTTTACGATATCATTGAAGGCGATGATTTTTCCTTCCGGCACGCGGAAACGAATACTTGGTTTTCTGCCTTCAGCGATAAATTTCTCCTGTTCTTCCTGAGTCAGGTCTCTGTGTTTTCCGGAATAACGAGGCATTTCTCCGCGGGCAATCTGTTCTTCACGCTCTTTTTCAAGCTCTTCTTCCGTACAGTAACATTTATAAGCAAGCCCTTTTTCAAGAAGCTCTTCATAGTACACTTTATAGATATCGTTACGCTCGGACTGACGGTATGGGCCGTACTCTCCTCCGACATCCACACTCTCATCCCAGTCAATACCTAGCCACTTCAGATAATTCAGCTGGCTTTGTTCTCCGCCCTCAATATTGCGCTTTTTATCTGTATCCTCAACTCGAATGATAAACTTACCGCCTTGATTGCGGGCAAATAAATAATTAAAAAGCGCCGTTCTGGCATTTCCAATATGCAAATGTCCGGTTGGACTCGGTGCATAACGGACGCGTACTTCGTTTCCCATTTTCAAATACTTCCTTTCATGTCATGTATGGCCTCAGGCAAAAATGTATGAATCTATTCTACCACCAAATAGACCCGGCATCAAAACAAGTTAGCCTTTTTGTATCAGTACTGTCGCCTGAGCCGCTATTCCTTCCGCCCGGCCTGTAAATCCAAGCTTTTCTGTCGTTGTTGCTTTTACATTTACTTGAGAAACATCTGCCTCAAGGCCTTCAGCAATTCTTTTTCTCATATCTTCTATGTACGGCAGCATCTTCGGCTTTTGCGCTATGATGGTGCAATCAATGTTCCCAAGGACATACCCTTTCTGTTTCACGATTCCCCAGACATGCTGAAGTAATTTGAAAGAATCTGCGTCCTTGAACTCGGGATCTGTGTCAGGAAAATGCTTGCCGATGTCTCCTTCACCCACAGCTCCCAGGCAGGCGTCAGCGACAGTATGCAGCAATACGTCTGCATCAGAATGGCCAAGCAGCCCTTTTTCGTACGGGATTTCAATTCCGCCAATAATGAGAGGACGGCCCTCCACTAATTGATGCACATCAAATCCTTGTCCAATTCTAAACATGTTTATTCCCACTTTCTGATTCCATGATAGCTTCAGCTGACGTCAAATCGTCTGGCGTCGTCAGCTTAATATTTGTATAGCTGCCTTCTACAACACGGACCGAACCGCCCTCCATCTGTTCAACGAGGCTGGCGTCATCTGTCCCTAAAAATCCCTTACGCTCGGCCTCAGCGTGAGCCTTCATCAATAAAGAAAGACGAAAAGCTTGTGGCGTTTGGACAGCCCACAAGCTTGAACGTTCAATCGTCTCACTGACTTGTAAATCTTGAACGCGTTTAATCGTATCTTTTACCGGAACAGCAAGGATGGCCGCTCCTGTCTGTTCCGCCTCTGCGATCAGTTCGTCAATTTGTTCATGTTTTATAAATGGGCGGGCACCGTCATGTACAAGGACAATCTTTTCCTGCTTTACGGCTTTCAGCCCCTTATACACACTGTGCTGACGCTCTTCTCCGCCTGCAACAAGCTCAATTGAAGTTTGAAACGGGTAATCGGACAGCAATTGCTGAAAGTGCTCCCGCTCCTGCTCGTTAATCACCAAAATGATTTTATCGCACTGCCGGTGGCTGTCAAACACTCTTAACGTGTGTATGATCACCGGGTCTCCCTTCAGATCAATGAACAGTTTATTTCTCCCTGCCTTCATCCGCTTTCCCTGTCCGGCTGCAGGAATCACCACATCATAACTCATTGTTTTTTCTCCCTTTACAGCGCCTTCTCCAACAGCTTAGGCTTCGCAAAAATCATTCGTCCCGCTGCTGTCTGCAGCACACTTGTGACGAGTACATCAATATGCTTGCCGATATAATTGCGTCCTTCTTCAACGACAATCATCGTACCGTCATCCAAGTAGGCAACTCCCTGATTATGCTCTTTCCCGTCCTTAATGACCTGAACATTCATTTCCTCGCCAGGAAGCACAACAGGCTTGACCGCATTGGCAAGGTCATTAATGTTTAATACTGCTACCTTCTGAAGCTCGCACACTTTATTTAAATTAAAATCATTCGTCACAACGACCCCGGATGTCAGCTTAGCAAGTTTGACGAGCTTGCTGTCAACCTCCTGAATATCTTCAAAGTCGCCTTCGTAAATTTCAACTTCAATGTCTAATTCTTTCTGAATGCGGTTCAGGATATCAAGACCGCGGCGTCCTCTGTTTCGTTTTAAAACATCTGAAGAGTCTGCAATATGCTGCAATTCCTCAAGGACAAACTGCGGAATCACGATAACTCCCTCTAAAAAACCAGTCTGACAAATATCTGCTATTCTCCCATCAATAATAACACTAGTGTCCAAAATTTTCAGCTTCTTGTCTTGAACCTCATGTTCTTCATCAGCTGTTCCTTTTTTCTTTTGCATTCTGGCGCTAATGGAAAACAGGCTGATCAATTCATCCTTTTTCTTAAAGCCCACCTGGAAGCCGAGATAACCGAGGAAGAAAGCCAAAAATACAGGAATTATTGTGCTGAATATGCGGTAAGGTATATTGTCTAAAGGAATAACATTTACGATAAGATAAGCAATTATAAGTCCAAAAACTAAGCCAAGACTTCCAAATAACAAATCTGGAACCGGCGCTTTTAACAATGAATCCTCTATCCACTTCACCCAGTTCACAACGTATTCTGTACCCCATATACTGATGAGAAAAAAGATAATTGCTCCTATTGCCGCAGACGTATATGCGTTTGTTATTAAAGGTATGTCCTGTATATTTAACAGTACAAACAATTCAGGTATCAAAAATATACCAACAACGCCGCCAAAAATAATGAAGAACGCCTGAACTATTCGTTTTAACATACCCCCACCTCCTTTTTTAACATTTTAATTTCACAAAGTCTTATGCATCCTACGAATATCAGAATAAACAAAAACCAACATTAATATACCCGTATTCATAAGGTTTTAACCGAAATCACAGTTGTCTGTCTAAATAATGCTTCTCTTGCAGGCGTTTTAATCCTTTTTTGATTTTTTGGGCTCGTACTTCACCGATTCCCTCTACTTCATCTAATTCTTCTGCACTCGCCTCAATAATCCTTGGTAGGACTCCAAATGCTTCTACAACATTTTCAACAATCGGCATCGGAAGACGCGGTATCTTATTTAACAGCCTGTATCCTCTCGGCAATACATAATCATCAAGATTAGTAGAAGCAGGGTAACCGAGAAGCTTATACACAATGGAATCATCCAGCAGATCATAACTGGACATATCCTGCAGCTCCTTCAAGAGAACAAACGGATCTTTAATCTTTTCTTTTACATAGTCCTTAATAAATAAAGCGGCCTCTTCTTCCATATCCGTAATCAATTCAATGACTTGCAGTTTGATCAGATGCCCTTCTGTCCCCAGCTCTTTGATATACATATTAATTTCGTTTTTGATTCTCAGGACCATTTCATAACGATGCATGACAGACAAGACATCACTGAAGGTAACAAGTTCCTCAAACTCTAACGCGTTCAGTGCATTAATCGTTTTATCGAGGATTGTCTTATACTTTTCAAGTGTTTGAATGGCTTGGTTCGCCTTGGTTAAAATAAATCCTATGTCTTTTAGTGTATACTTCATGTTTTCCTGATATAACGTTATGACATTTCTTCTTTCAGAAATAGCGATTACAAGACAGCCAGTTTGCTTAGCTACTCTTTCGGCAGTTCTGTGCCGCATTCCTGTTTCTGATGAAGAAATTGTGGCATCCGGCATCAGCTGAGTATTCGCGTAGAGGATCTTTTGACCCGAATCACTTAAAATGATCGCTCCATCCATTTTAGCCAACTCATATAAATGCGCCGGAGAAAAAGCCGTGTTTATGTGAAAGCCGCCGTCCACCACTTCTTTTACTTTATCATTATATCCAACAACAATCAGACCGCCTGTATTTGCTCTCAAGACGTTTTCCATCCCCGCTCTGAGCGGTGTACCCGGAGCAACAAACTGCAATATAGATGACAGGTCTAACTCGTGTTTCGCCCCTTTTTTCTCTTTTTCCATCTATTATCCTCCTAATGAAGTACGAAGCGCTTCTGCAACATTTGCTACTCCGATAACCTCAATCCCTTTTGGTTTTGTCCATCCGTCCAGATTTGCCGCGGGTATGATCATGCGTTTAAAGCCAAGCTTTGCCGCTTCTTTCACACGCTGTTCAATTCTTGAAACCCGCCGGACTTCTCCGGTTAATCCCACTTCTCCAATAAAACAATCTGCAGGATTTGGAGGTGTGTCTCTAAAGCTTGATGCGATACTAATTACAATCGCAAGATCAATTGCCGGTTCATCAAGCTTAACGCCGCCAGCCACTTTCAAATAAGCATCCTGATTTTGCAGCAGCAGTCCAACTCTTTTTTCTAACACAGCCATTAACAGAGAAACCCTGTTATGGTCTATTCCCGTTGCCATACGCCTTGGGTTGCCAAAGCTTGTTGGCGAGATGAGCGCCTGAATTTCAACGAGAATCGGTCTAGTGCCCTCCATAGAGGCAGTGATACTCGAGCCTGCGGAACCAGCAGAGCGTTCTTCTAAGAAAATTTCCGAAGGATTCAAAACCTCAGTGAGCCCCTCTTCCCGCATTTCGAAAATGCCCATTTCGTTTGTAGATCCGAAACGGTTTTTTACAGCCCGCAAAATACGGAAAGTATGGTGGCGTTCTCCCTCAAAATATAAAACAGTGTCAACCATATGCTCCAACAGTCTCGGACCTGCAATAGACCCTTCTTTCGTCACGTGCCCTACGATAAAAATCGGAATACCTTTTGTTTTTGCGATTTTCATCAGCTCAGCAGTACATTCTCTGACCTGTGACACACTGCCTGGAGCCGATGTAATATCGCTTTGGTAAACCGTTTGAATAGAGTCAACAACGACAAACGCTGGATTCATCTCTTGTATAGCAGACGAAATATACTCCATATCGGTTTCAGATAAAACATGTAGTGACGGATTATTAATGCCAAGACGGTCTGCTCGCAGCTTCGTTTGCTTTACAGATTCTTCTCCCGAAATATACAGGACACTGTTTGATGAGCCTGATAATTGAGCGGAAACCTGCAGTAATAGCGTTGACTTTCCGATACCAGGATCACCGCCAATTAAAACGAGGGAGCCTTTAACTACACCTCCGCCGAGTACTCTGTTAAACTCGCCAAGCTGGGTTTTGACGCGGGGTTCTTCTGATGTTTCGATTGATGTAATAGGTGAAGGTTTCTGTACAGTTTGAACAGAATGAGAAAAAGCCGCTCTCCGATTGGCCGGTGCTTTTTTAATCATTTCTTCCACCATTGTATTCCAAGCACCGCAGCCCGGACATTTCCCCATCCATTTTGGAGACTCGTAGCCGCAGGATTGGCAGATGAATTTCGATTTTGTTTTAGCCATATATAGTGTAAGACCTCTCCCTTGTTCTATTTCTTGATATGAAAGTGAGGCATACACTTACATGCTGTATGCCTCATTCCCGTCTTCTATATTAATTCGTTTTAGCAGTCGTTTTTACGACAAATTCGCCATCTTCTACATCAAGAACAATATGCTGTCCTTTATGAATATTTCCTCTGAGGAGTTCTTCAGATAAACGATCCTCGACATGTTTTTGGATCGCTCTTCTTAACGGACGGGCACCGTATTCCAGGTCAACGCCCTCTTCCGCGACTTTCGCTTTTGCAGCATCTGTCAATTCGATAGAAAGATCTTGTTCTTTCAAGCGTTTCGTTAATTGATCAGACATTAATGACACAATTTCAGTAAGATGTTTTTTCTCAAGTGAATGGAAGACAATGATTTCATCGATACGGTTGATGAACTCAGGTCTGAACGCTCGTTTTAATTCACCCATCACTTTGTCTTTCATGTCTTTATGATTTTGAGTTTCATCCTGAACGTTAAAGCCGACATATTTATTGCGTTTCAGCTCACTTGCTCCGACGTTTGATGTCATGATCAGAATGGTATTGCGGAAATCGACTGTGCGTCCTTTAGAATCAGTCAATCGTCCGTCTTCAAGAACTTGCAGAAGGATATTGAAGACATCAGGGTGCGCTTTCTCGATCTCATCAAGAAGCACGACAGAGTAAGGTTTTCTTCTGACTTTCTCTGTCAATTGACCGCCTTCATCATATCCCACATATCCCGGAGGTGAACCAACAAGTCTTGAAGTTGAGTGTTTTTCCATGTATTCAGACATATCAATTCTGATCATGGATTCTTCATCGCCAAAAATGGATTCAGCGAGTGCTCGTGCAAGCTCTGTTTTACCTACACCTGTAGGGCCTAAGAAAATGAATGAGCCGATTGGGCGTTTAGGATCTTTCAATCCTGCTCTCGCACGTCTGACGGCTTTTGCAACAGCTACAACTGCTTCATCCTGGCCGATGACGCGGGAATGAAGAATGTTTTCCATATTGAGAAGCTTATCAGTTTCAGTTTGGGCGATTTTAGATACAGGCACACCAGTCCAGCTGGATACAACCATCGCAATATCATCCACAGTAACCTCTGAGTTTTCCTGCCCTTGCTTCTCTTTCCATGATTTCTTCGTATCCTCTACTTGCTCGCGCAGGCGTTGTTCAGTATCACGCAAGGAAGCAGCTTTTTCAAACTCTTGGCTTTGCACTGCCGCATCCTTCTCTTTACGAACCTCATCAAGCTTCTGCTCAAGCTCTTTTAAGTTAGGAGGCGTTGTAAATGAGCGCAGTCTCACCTTTGAACCCGCTTCATCGATCAAGTCAATTGCTTTATCCGGAAGGAAGCGGTCAGAAATATATCTGTCAGAAAGCTTAACCGCAGCTTCAATGGCATCATCAGTGATAGAAACGCGGTGGTGGGCTTCGTATCTGTCACGCAGACCTTGTAAAATTTGAATACTTTCATCTACAGATGGCTGATCAACCTGAATCGGCTGAAAACGGCGTTCCAGTGCTGCATCTTTTTCAATATATTTACGGTACTCATCAAGAGTCGTTGCGCCAATACATTGGAGTTCGCCGCGAGCAAGTGAAGGTTTTAAAATATTAGATGCATCAATAGCACCTTCTGCTCCGCCTGCCCCGATTAATGTATGGAGCTCATCGATGAATAGGATGATATTTCCTGCCTGGCGAATTTCATCCATGACCTTCTTCAGGCGATCCTCAAATTCTCCGCGGTATTTTGTGCCGGCAACAACTGTTCCCATGTCTAATGTCATCACACGTTTATCACGCAAAATTTCGGGTACTTCATTATTGATAATTTGCTGTGCCAAACCTTCTGCGATAGCCGTTTTACCTACACCTGGTTCCCCAATGAGAACAGGGTTGTTTTTCGTTCTGCGGCTTAATACTTCAATGACACGCTGGATCTCCTTGCTTCTGCCGATTACAGGGTCAAGGCTGTCTTCCTTCGCAATAGCAGTTAAGTCTCTTGCCAAGCTGTCAAGCGTAGGCGTATTCGCATTGCTGTTTGTTCCTGCCGCTGATGATCCTGTTTCATTACTTCCTAGAAGCTGGAGCACCTGCTGTCTTGCTTTATTTAAGCTGACACCGAGATTATTCAGAACTCTCGCAGCAACACCTTCTCCTTCCCGAATCAGACCAAGAAGAATATGTTCTGTTCCAACATAAGAATGACCGAGTTTTCTTGCCTCATCCATTGAAAGCTCAATGACTTTTTTAGCTCTAGGAGTATAATGAATCGTTTGAGACATTTCCTGCCCGCGCCCGATCAAACTTTCTACTTCTTTCTGAATTTTATCTGAACCGAGTCCAAGCGCTTGAAGAGCTTTAGCAGCAATGCCCTCTCCTTCTCTTACCAGTCCTAATAAAATATGCTCAGTGCCAATGTTATTATGACCTAACCGAAGTGCTTCTTCCTGTGCTAGCGCCAGTACTTTTTGAGCTCGTTCTGTAAATCTTCCAAACATCATATCGATTCATCCTCCTGTCTTTTCCCATTCATTTCTAAGTGAAGCCGTTCTCTGATGAGAGCCGCTCTTCGAATGTCCCTTTCGTTCGGACGCAAAGCGCCTCCCGAGTATTGCTGTAAAAATCCTGGCTGCGTCAAAATCATAAGTTCGTTAAGTATGTTGCTTGAAAGTCCTTTTATAATGCCTAGGTCTATGCCTAACCGAACATCTGAAAGGCACTTTGCAGTTTCTTTCGATTCTATCATCCGGCAATTAGACAAGACCCCATAAGACCGATATACCCGATCCTCAAGTTCGATTTTAGAAGTTTGATAAATCGCTTCTCGGGCAGATCGTTCTTGTTCAATCAACTGAGCAGCAACACTGTTAAGATCCTCTACAATATCCTGCTCTGACTTACCAAGCGTGATCTGATTTGAAATTTGAAAGATATTCCCTACTGCTTCGCTGCCTTCCCCATAAATTCCTCTAACAACTAAGCCTAATTGATTAATTGCCGGTATAATTCGATTTATTTGCCTAGTTAAAACCAGTGCCGGCAGATGCATCATGACCGAAGCCCTTAAACCTGTACCTACGTTTGTAGGACAGCTGGTTAAGTATCCTCTTTGCTCATTGAATGCATAATCAACTTTTTCTTCAATCCAGTCGT